>CAWFMV010000001.1:0-301989 GCA_963817015.1 uncultured Alphaproteobacteria bacterium
GTGATGTCGGCAAACTGGGCAACGACACGCGAAAAGGGCCGGCGGAGTGCGCCGCCGGCAAGTGGGGGAACCCCGTTCCAATCCCTTGCAGGCGTCAGTTGCCGCTTGCGAAGCTGCGGACGGCGCGGAACCCGACGGACAGGATGCCCTGGTCCTTGGCCGTGTAGAGGCCGGTCGGACGCAAGCCCTGCGTCTTGCCGAGCGCCACCGTCTGCCCGTCGAACGCGGTTTCAATGCGGGTATAGAGCACCTCAACCGCCAGCCGGAAGTCAGGCACGGGGTACCAATCGGTGTGTGTGCCGAGGAGCCAGAAGTTGAAGCCGGGGTCGCATCGACGCCACCCCGACCAGGATGATGTTCTGGTTCGTAGCGCGCACCGCCGCCGCAGAACAGGCGACTGTTGATGACCGTGTCGTCGTAGCGGACCTGCGTGTAAGTCCCGTACACCGTGGTCGAGACATTGGGCAGCCAGAAGTGCTCGTAGCCAAAGCCCGTCGTCCAGGCGGTGGTCAGCTCGAATTGACCGCCATTGACGAAGACGCCATCCGAGAGCACGCCGAGCGCGACCGTGTTGCCACCGCCGAACAGGCCAGGGCTGCCCAGGTTGCAGCCGCCCGAATAGGCGGCCGCGCCGACGCCGTAGTTGAAGAACCCGCCGAAGTGATCGCCGGGGCCAGCGCAGGGCGCCTTGATGTCGATGCCCGAGAGCACCGCCCAGCCCCATTTGTCATCCGGATAGCCGCATGACAGGTGCCGGTTTGCGCTCCAGCGGGACATCCCGAGTCCACAGCGCCGGGAGTCCCGTTGTAGTAGGTCGCGTTGACCTTGTTGAAGATCGCCGACGCACCAAACCGGCCCCAGGCCTGGTTGACTGCGAAGTTCAGCCACGGGGTCGGATGCTGATACGGGCCGAACGCCGTGTTCGGCTGGGAGCCGACCGTGGTCACGTTGTTCGACAGGTTGCCGATTCCCTTGGTGCGCCGCTCGTCGGCACCGACGCTGAGCGTCATGCCACTGCCGAGCTCCCAGGTATAGGCGATCTGGTTGGTGCCGTTGGCGCCGGTATCGCTGATGTTCTGGTTCTGGAACAGCGACCTGAAGCTGTCTGCACCCGGCGTGCCGGGCACATCGGTGTACGACTTCGTGTGACCGAAGGTGAAGCCTGCCCACTGGATGAAGGCGCGGGCCGGGCTGACCGTGACCGTGTTCTGGTCCCGGTTCTCGATATGCACCGTTACGAAGGTGCGCAGGGTGCCATAGGCAGTCTGCGTGCGGCTGTCGAAGTTGAAGTGCGCACGATGCCGCGATGAGTACGGGCTCACCGAGCGGTCCTGTGCACCGTTCGCGCCAGTGTAATGCTGTTGCCCGCTGCCGGCGCGGTTCCAGCCATAGTCGGCTTGGACATAGCCGCCGATCTTGAGGCAAATCTCGCTGCCAGGGATGTAGTAGAAGCCCTCCCCATAGAGGCTGCAGATTTTTACGTATTGGACCGGCTTGGCCTTAACAGGAAGATCGGCTGCCTGTGCTCCCGAAACCGCGACAAGTCCTGCCGTGGAGCCGAGAAGAAGCCTTTTCGCTATCTTCATTTCGCACCTCCAATTTGAATTGGAGGGTCCGCATCCGCCCGGAGCGGGTATCACCCAACTGGATCGTTCCCCCATTCCATTCAAGATCTGATGTGGGTCCGGTTGCAGGTTCGTATTTTAAACGTAAATTTTATATAACCGGACATCGCGACCGAGATGTCCACATCGCCATAAAAGCTTAGTCCTTCGACTCAGGCGAGCAAGAAGGAATATGACATTTACGACGGTGTTTATACGATTTATATAACTATGTTGCTAACATACAACTATCTAGTGTGGGATAGAATATTACATTTGATACTTCAGCGTCTTGCGTAGAGGTAAAATTGATAGACCAAATCACAAATACTACCAGAGCGTCGGCCGTGGGCCTCCGTTAGCGTCCGTTCTGGGGTTGGCAAGCGTTACTTGAGGTGTGACGCCTCTCCGGCGGGACAGAAATGATATACAGGGTAGTTATACGATTTTTATAACATGTTGCTATTATACAACTATATAGTGTTTATAGAATATGATATGTGTGAACTTCAGCGTATTGATCGAGGTAAAATAGATAGAAAATGCATAAATACTCACCAGAGCGATCAGGCCGTGGGCCTCAAGTTAGCGTCCGTCTCTGTCTTTTGACGGGGAGTGACGGGGTTCGTGTGCAGGACGATCCGCCCATGTCGCGAGGCGGCGACGACTGGAAGACGCTGCCGCAGTCAGTCCGCGACCTTGATGTACTTGTGCATCGCCTCGAGCACGTCCGGCGGCTGGTTGATCATCGCGTCGAAGCGCTTGGCGACTTCGTCCGGCGCGATGTGCTCCATCTCGATCTGCGCCGCATTTGACTCGGCGAGAAACTGCGGATCAACGACGAGCTTGGCGATCGCGTCGCGCAACATGGCGACGCGATCCGGCGGCGTACCGGGACGCACCGCGTAGGGGCGCCCGATCGCCAGCGGCGTGCCGCGGATCAGCATCAGCGAGCGCCCAAGATCGCTCATCGCCAGGTCCTCGTCGACCGGCAGATCGTTGAGCGTGCGCACCGGGGCGCGGCTGCTGCGCACCAGCGGGCGCACGATGCCGCGCTCGCCAGCGAGCCGAATTGTGGTCGACATCGAGGTCCAGGCGTCGACCTCCTTGCGCTCGAGCGCGAGCCGAATGTCGGCGTTTGCCGCATAGCCCGATACGAGCTTGATCTTGAGGCCCGCGAACTCCTTGAGCAGGAGCGGAACATCGTGGGAGTTCGATCCCGGGCCGGTCGTGCCCGCGATGATTTCCCTCTGCGAGTCGCGAAGCTCCTGAAATGTCTTGTAAGGCAGGTCAGGACGGATGGAGAAGATCGCGCCCTCCGCGCCCGACGAGCCCAGCCATTCGAACTTCCGGATATCGAAGCGAACAGCGGGAACCTGGAGAAGTTGCGCGGTTGCGACCTGCGGATTGGCGGCCAGGATGGTGAGGCCATCGGCATCCGCGACGTTGTAGACATAGTTGGTCGCGTTGAGGTGAGCGCCGCCCGGCATCTGCCGCAGGATGCCGATCGGGTTGCCGGGGATGAAACGCCCGATATGCCGGGCGACGATCTGCGCGCCGATCGACAGACTGCCGGTCACGCGTGAACCGACCACGAGCGTGACGGTCTTGCCCTTGTAGAAATCGGCCTGCGCCTGCGCCGATTGCACGAAGGCGAGGATCAGCGAGCCGACGAGAATGCTTGCGGTCAGCAGCCGTGCCACGGATTCCTCCCTCGCGTGTCGGCGATGCCTGATCGCCTGTTGTTTGTTTATTTGTAGGATGGGTTGAGCGCCCCATCACGTCGCACAGAGGTGGTGGGTTTCGCTGTCGCTCAACCCACCTTACGGAATCTTAGCGCGTAAAGGTCACTGCTCAGGCTGCAGATACTTGTTCATCGCCTCGAGGACCTGCGGCGACTGGTTCATCATCTCGTCGAAGCCTTTGATCACGTCCTGCGCCGAAATGTACTCCATGTCGATTTGCGCCTTCTTGGCTTCGGCCTGGAATTGCGGATCCGCGATGGTCTTGGCGAGCGCCTCGCGCAGAATGGCGACCCGGTCGGCCGGTGTTCCGGGCCGCACCGCGAAGGCGCGTCCGATCGACAGCGGAATGCCGCGCATCGCCATCAGCGATTTTCCGATCGGATCGGTGGTGAGCGACTCGTCGATCGGCAGATCGTTGAAGCCAGGCACCGGCGCGCGCGTGCGTATGAGGGCGCGCACCGCCCCGCGGTCGATGCCGGACTTGATCGTGTTGGCGAGCGCGGCCCAGGCATCGACCTCCTTGCGCTCGACCGCGAGCAGGATGTCGCTGTTGGCGGCATAGCCCTTCACCAGCCGCAGGTTGGCGCCGGCGAATTCCTTCAAGCAGCAGCGGCATGTCGTAGGCGTTCGAGCCGGGGCCGGTGGTGCCGACGATCAGCTCCTTGCCGGAGTCCTTGAGCTCCTTGAAGGTCTTGTAGGGAAGATCGGCGCGGATCGAGAACATCGCGCCGTCCGGACCGGATGAGCCGAGCCACTCGAACTTGCGCACGTCGAAGCGTACCTGCGAGACCTTGGCGAGCTGCGACATGGCGACGTTCGGATTGGCGGCCAGGATGGTCAGGCCGTCGGCGTCCGCGACGTTGTAGATTTGGTTGGTCGCGTTCATGTGCGCGGCGCCAGGCTGCTGCCGGAAAATCACCGTCGGGTTGCCCGGGATATGTTTGTAGATGTGATGGGAGACGAGCTGCGCGGCAACCGCCAGGCTGCCGGTCTTGGCGCCGATCACGATCGAGACGGTCTTGCCTTTATAGAAATCGGTCTGCGCCCGTGACGACGTCAGCGCCAGCGAGATAGTCGCGGCGCCAATAATGGCGCCGAAGATCCAGGTCTGTCGCATGGGCGTTCTCCTTCCTATCGTTAATTCAGGCTTTTCGAGCCAGGTCGGGCCAAGTGTCCGGCATCCCTGAGGGCTACCACAAGAGGCCACTTGTCGCATCGCGTTCAGTATCCGTGTCCCGGCCGAGGCCAAAGGCCGAGAGCCGGGACCCAGGGCGATTGATCGTGAGCTTCGCAAATATGGCTCTGGATCCCGGGTCTCGCTGCGCTCGCCCGGGACACGAGGTTGCAGATCGCTGATCGTCTGGCGCTGACATCATGCTCACCCCAAGCGAGCTATATTCGTGCTGCGGATTACGGCATCACGATCAGCTCGTCATCACCCGCACCGGCTTGCCGTCGATGAAGCCGCGGATGTCCTCGACCACGCCGGCGAAGTAGTTCTGATAATTCTTGAGTGCCACATAGCCGAGATGCGGCGTGAGCACGACATTGTCCATCTTGCGCAGCGGATGGTCCTTCGGCAGCGGCTCGACGTCGAACACGTCGAGGCCGGCGCCGGCGATCTTCTTGTCGCGCAAAGCCGCCAGCATGGCGGGCTTCGTCGACGATCGGGCCGCGCGACGTGTTGATGAGATAGGCCGTCGGCTTCATCAGCGCGAATTCCTTGGCGCCGACGAGGCCGCGCGAGCGCTGCGACAGCACCACGTGGATGCTGATGAAGTCCGCCTGCCGGAACAGGTCCTCCTTGCTCACATAGTCGACGCCCGCTTCCTTGCACTTCTCGGGCGTGAGGTTCTGGCTCCAGGCGATGACCTTCATGCCGAAGGCCTTGCCGATCATGGCGGTGCGGGTGCCGAGCTTGCCGAGGCCGAGGATGCCAAGGGTCAAGCCTTCGAGCTCCGGGCCGATCGTACGCTGCCAGGTCTCGCCGGCCTTGAGCCGCGCATTCTCGTAGCCGATGTGGCGGGTGAGCTCGAGCATCAGCCCGATGGCGATGCCGGAGGTCGGGCTGCCGAACGAGCCGGTGCCGCAGACGGTGATGCCGCGCTCGGTGGCGGCCGCCACGTCGATCGAGGCGTTGCGCATGCCGGTGGTGATCAGGAGCTTGAGGTTGGGCAGCTTCTCGATGACGGCGCGGGGAAAGCCGGTGCGCTCGCGCATGGCGCAGACGATCTCGAAGTCCTGCAGCGCCTTGACCACGTTGTCGGGCCCGCCGAGATGCTCGTTGAACACCTTGATGTCGAGGTCGCTCGAGACGCTCGACCAGTCGGCCACTTCGAGGGCGACGTTCTGGAAATCGTCGAGGATTGCGCAGCGGTATTTTGCCATGGGGCGTCCTTTGGGGGTCCTTTAGGGTCGGGCGGCAGGCTGACGGAGGGCGGGTGTCCGGAGGGAGGCCCCTCCAGCGGCGGCCATAGAAACGCGAAACCGGGCGGCGCCGCAATGGGGCGCGGACGTCTCAGGGAACTTCAGCTGGGGGCACAGAATCAACGCGCCGCGCTCAAGGCGCGGCGGCGTGGATGATATTCGCTGGGAGCGGGCCGGTTAACGGTTAACTCTGGCTTCAGCGTATCGTTTAGCTCTCGTCTAGCTCTTGACGTGGGCCAGGGCCGGCACCGAAACGGTATCGGCGGGGGTGGCCGGGGCGTGCTTGGCGTGCCACTTCGGGCCGGGGCCGCGCATGTAGTGCAGCTCGGGGCGGTAGGGGTCAACCAGGGACCGCAGCGCGCCGACGAGTTCCGCGACGTCGCGGCGAAAGACCTGGGAGTTTTTCGCCTCTTGCTGTGCCATGACACGTCTCCTGTCGGCCCCTGTCAGCCGTAGCCGGTTCAACCGGCCTGCTTTTTCGTCGTCGCATTACGCGATTTGGTTCAGTGCAGCATCAGTCCGAATTCATTAAAAACTGGTAGGAATTCGCCTGATCCTGCTTGCTATTGCGATCATCGTTGCCAGGAAGTTACGGGTCCGCGGCGCGAATGGATGTGACCCGCGTCACATATCTTCGTCTTTTTCTTCGCTCGCATGCACAGGGTGCGCCCGCCGGTGCCTTGCCCTCAGGGTTCCGCACCGCTACATCAGCGCCAACTTCCCCAAACCCGGCGCTGCGGCGCCCAACACGCGAGGGCAGGGCGCTCATGGCCCGTCAGTTCATCTATCACATGCAGGGCCTGACCAAGGTCTATCCGGGCAACCGCAAGGTCCTGGAGAACGTCCACCTGTCAGTTCTACCCGGACGCCAAGATCGGCGTGCTCGGCGTCAACGGCTCCGGCAAGTCGACGCTTGCTGCGCATCATGGCCGGCATCGACACCGAGTTTACCGGCGAGGCCTGGGTCGCCGAAGGCGCCCGCGTCGGCTACCTGCAGCAGGAGCCGCAGCTCGATCCCGACAAGTCCGTGCGCGAGAACGTCATGGAAGGCGTCGCCCCGCAGAAGGCGATCCTCGACCGCTACAACGAGCTCGCCGTCAACTACTCGGACGAGACCGCCGACGAGATGACCAAGCTGCAGGACGAGATCGAGGCCAAGGGGCTGTGGGATCTCGATTCCAAGGTCGACCTGGCGATGGACGCGCTGCGCTGCCCGCCCGACGATGCCGACGTGAGAAGCTCTCGGGCGGCGAGCGGCGCCGCGTCGCGCTCTGCCGGCTGCTGCTGGAGCAGCCGGAGCTGCTGCTGCTCGACGAGCCGACCAACCATCTCGACGCCGAGTCGGTGCACTGGCTCGAAGGGCATCTGCGCAACTACCCGGGCGCGATCCTGATCGTCACCCACGACCGCTACTTCCTCGACAACGTCACCGGCTGGATCCTGGAGCTCGACCGCGGCCGCGGCATTCCCTACGAGGGCAACTACACCGCCTGGCTCGCGCAGAAGCAGAAGCGGCTCGAGCAGGAGGGCCGCGAGGAGGAGGCGCGCCAGCGCACGCTCGCGCGCGAGCAGGAGTGGATCGCGGCGTCGCCACGCGCCCGCCAGGCCAAGTCGAAGGCGCGCTACCAGCGCTACGAGGATCTGGTGAAGCAGGCGGCCGAAAAGCAGACCCAGACCGCCCAGATCGTCATCCCGGTGGCCGAGCGGCTGGGCCAGAACGTCGTCGACTTCGAGGGGCTGACCAAGGGCTTTCGGCGACAATCTCCTGATCGACGATCTCACCTTCAAGCTGCCGCCCGGCGGCATCGTCGGCGTGATCGGGCCGAACGGCGCCGGCAAGACCACGCTGTTCCGGATGATCACCGGCCAGGAGAAGCCCGACAAGGGCACGATCACGGTCGGCGAGTCCGTGCATCTCGGCTATGTCGACCAGTCGCGCGACGCGCTCGACGGCAAGAAGAACGTCTGGGAGGAAATCTCCGGCGGCAACGACATCATCCTGCTCGGCAAGCGCGAGATGAACTCGCGCGCCTATTGCTCGGCCTTCAACTTCAAGGGCGCCGACCAGCAGAAGAAGGTCGGCTCGCTCTCGGGCGGCGAGCGCAATCGCGTGCATCTCGCCAAGATGCTCAAGTCGGGCGCCAACGTGCTGCTGCTCGACGAGCCCACCAACGATCTCGACGTCGACACGTTGCGGGCGCTCGAGGAGGCGCTGGAGGATTTCGCCGGCTGCGCCGTCATCATCAGCCACGATCGCTGGTTCCTCGACCGCATCGCGACCCACATCCTCGCCTTCGAGGGCGAGAGCCACGTCGAATGGTTCGAGGGCAACTTCCAGGACTACGAGGCCGACAAGATGCGGCGGCTGGGCACGGATTCGGCCATTCCGCACCGGATCAAGTACAAGAAGTTCTCGCGTTGAGTCGCCGATGACCGACTGGTCCGCCCGCCAATACCTCAAGTTCGAGGACGACCGCACGCGGCCGCCGCGCGATCTGCTCGCGCAGGTGCCGCTCGATCGCGCCACGCGCGTCGTTCGATCTCGGCTGCGGGCCGGGCAATTCGACCGAGCTGCTGATCGAGCGGTTTCCCGACGCCGAGGTGATCGGGCTCGATTCCTCGCCCGACATGCTGCGGCAGGCGCGCGAGCGGCTGCCGGGGCGCACCTTCGTGCAGGGCGATCTGTCCACCTGGAGTCCGCCGGAGCGACACCGATCTCCTGTTCGCCAATGCCGTGTTCCAGTGGGTGCCGGATCATCCCAACGTGCTGGCGCGGCTGCTGAAGGCGCTGCCCGACGGGCGGCGTGCTCGCGGTGCAGATGCCGGACAACACCAACGAGCCGGCGCTTGCGCTGATGCGCGAGGTGGCGCGAGCGCGGGCCCTATGCCGGGCATCCGGCGCTCGAGCATGCGGCGCGCGGCGACCTGCCGACGCCCGGGCGGCTATTACGATCTGCTGCGGCCGCTTGTGCAGCCATCTCGACGTCTGGCACACGTCTACAATCACGTGATGGCGGGGCCGGAAGGCGATCGTCGAATGGTTCAAGGGCTCGGCGCTGCGGCCGTTCGTTGACGCGCTCGATGGCGAGCGCGCGCGAGGCTTTTCTTGCCGACTACACGGCGCAGCATCGCCAAGGCCTATCCGGCCCGCTACGACGGCAAGGTGCTGCTGCGGTTTCCGCGCCTGTTCATCCTGGCGGTGCGGTAGCCGGTCCCCTAGGCTTTGCGGCCGCGTCTCGATAGGATCGCGGCAACCAAAACAGACAAAGGGAGGTTTCCATGCTGAGAACACTGCTGCATGTCGGCCGTCATCGCGGTGACTGGAGCGTTCGCGACCACCGCGTCGGCGCAGACGTCGACATCCCCGACCGGTCCCGCTTTCTCGTGGCGGTTCTTCACCACCGCGCTCGAGAACGATCCGACGCGCGATGTCCGGATGCAGATGCAGCTGCATCTTCCAAGCCGCGCCGGCAATGCGTTCCATACCCACAACGGTGACCAGTGGGAGGTGGTGGTCGAGGGCGAGATCACCTTCACGGTCCGCGGCCAGGAGCCGAAGGTGCTCAAGGCCGGCGAGTTCGTCTACATCCCGCGTGGCACGGTCCATCGCAACGAGAACAAGAGCAATGCCCCGACCCGGACCATCGAGCTCCTGATCATGGACAAGGGCAAGCCGCAGAACAATCCTGCGCCGTAAGGCCGCGCCGACAGCTGCTTTCCGGGTCTCAATTTCGTCCGGCTTTACCGCTAAGGTGACGCCGATATGGGATCGATTCGACAATTCTGCGACGTCGGCTGACGACCTGCGCGATCGCGGGCTGGCTGCTGCTGTGGCTGGCAGCGCCGGCTGCGGCTGCGCCCGACCCGGCCTTCACCAAATGGCTCGAGGGGCTGTGGCCCGAGGCGCAGAAGCAAGGCGTCTCGCGCAAGACCTTCACGCTCGGCAACGCACCAGCTCGAGCCCGACCTGACGCTGCCGGATCTCGAGATTCCGGGCCGAAAGACGCCGCCGCCGGCGCAGGCCGAGTTCGTGCAGACGCCGGCAGACTACGTTCGCGAGACGACGATCGCGCGGCTTGCCGAGCAAGGCAAGAAGCTCGCGGCCGACCACCGCACGACGCTAGCCGCCATCGAGCAGAAGTTCGGCGTGTCGGGCAATGTGCTGCTGGCGATCTGGGGCCGCGAGACCGCCTTCGGCGGCTACAAGCTGCCCAAGAACGCGATCACGGTGCTGGCGACGCAGGCCTATTACGGCCGGCGCAAGGACATGTTCCGCCAGGAGCTCCTGTTCGCGTTCAAGATGCTGGAGGAGGGCCACGTCAAGCTCGCCGACATGCGCAGCTCCTGGGGCGGCGCCATGGGGCTCACGCAGTTCCTGCCGTCGGAGTTCTACAAATACGCCGTCGATTTCGACGGCGACGGCAAGAAGGACATCTGGAATTCGGTGCCGGATGCGCTCGCGTCGGCGGCGGCGCAACTCGTCGGCAAGGGCTGGCAGCGCGGCATGCGCTGGGCCTACGAGGTGCGCACGCCGCGCGATGTCGATTGCACGATCGGCGTGCCGGAAGTCACCCAGCCGGTGAGCGAGTGGCTGCAGCGCGGCTATGTGCCGGCGCATGGACGGCGGCCGATCGGCGACCGAAATGAGCGACGCCGGCGTCGCTGCTGCTGCCGGAAGGCACCTATGGCCCGGCGTTCCTGACGCTCAAGAACTACTACGTGATCAAGGACTATAATTTCTCCGATCTCTATGTGCTGTTCGTCGGCCATCTGAGCGAGCGCATCGGCGATCCGCGCGGGTTCGAGACGCCCTGGAGCAAGGACACTCAGCTCAAGACCGCGCGACGTCGAGACGATGCAGCAGACGCTCACCACGCCTTGGTCTCTACAAGGACAAGATCGACGGCAAGGCCGGCATGCTCACGCGCGCGGCGCTCGGCACCTATCAGAAGGCCAATCGGCTCAAGGTCGATTGCTGGCCGACGACCGCGGTGCTCGATCACATGCAGCAGAAGTACCGCAACTGAATTGATGCGAGCAGCATAAACGAAACCCGGCGACGCTTGCGCACCGCCGGGTGTCAACTTGATCGGCTCTGCGCCTGAGGGGCGCGAGCAGCAACGATATCTCAGTAACGATAGCCTGGGCAGATCTGCACGGGCTGGCCGCTGTAGCCAACCACGTTGCCCCAGCGATCGTAGACCGGCTGCGATGCCCAGTAGCAGCCCGGGCCATAGACCGGCTGGCCGTAGCCTTCATAAACCACATAGCCGCGCGGCCGCGACGCGAGGATCGCGCCCGTGATGATGGCGCCGCCGATGATGCCCGCCGCGACACCAGGGCCCCAGCCCCAACCATGGCGCCGTTGTGCACTGGCGTCAGTTGCGGTCGCAGCAAGCGTGCCCGCGATCATCGCGGCAGCCATCAGCGCAGAGAGTGTCTTCTTCATGCAGATCTCCTTGAGAGCTTGTCGGAAGTACCGACCTGAAACAAATTGCCTGAGGCTCCACCACCTGACGGCAATTTCGCTTAAGGCCCCCATCTCACTTATATCAAGGGCACAACAATTTGGTCGGAATTTTGATGATTCCACAGGGGACCCCATCCCATAGTAGGGCCGGAACCAGGTAAAAAAAGTCTGAAGACGCTGGATTCATGCGTGGCGGCGTGGGTTTCTGTTGTCGCGCAGTGGCCAACTGGCGGAGATTACATTTTGGTAATTTTGTGGAGAGGTTGGAGATGAAAATCGACGGCGGTTGTCACTGCGGCTACATCACCTATTCGGCTGATGCCGATCCGGAGCGCACCTCGATCTGTCACTGCACCGACTGCCAGACGCTGTCGGGCACCGCGTTTCGACTTTCGATCCCGGCGCCTGATCACGCCTTCCGCGTCCTGACTGGCGAACCCACCGTCTACATCAAGACCGGGGAAAGCGGAGCGAAGCGCGTGCAGGCATTCTGTCCGCGCTGCGGATCGCCGATCTATGCGACGGCTCCAGGCGACGGGCCGAAGATCTACAACATTCGCGTCGGCACCGTGCGCCAGCGCGATCAACTGGTGCCGAAGCGGCAGATCTGGTGCCGCTCGGAGCAACAATGGCTTGGAAGCATCTCCGCGCTTCCCAGGACCGAGAAGCAGGGCTGAAACACGGTGGTTCGAGAGCTGGCAGGCGCTCAAGACAGGACTTGCAACCATGTCAAGAGAGGGCCAACCGAACGAGCCACGTCGAGAGCCGTCCTCACGTCCGCCTATCCGCAGCTGTTTGTCGCCGACATCAAGGCGTCGTGCGATTTCTACACTCGGAAGCTCGGCTTCAAGGTCACGATCCTTTATGGCGAGCCGCCGTTCTATGCGCACGTCGCGCGTGACGGGGCGACACTCATTCTTCGCCATGTCGATCGTCCTGTCTTTGATGCCGAGTTTCGGGATCGCGAAGAGCTCTTGTCGGCCGAGTGCTGCGTCAACACCGCCGAGGAGATCAAGAGTCTCTTTCTCGAATTCCAGGCCGCCGGCGTCACGTTCTTCCAGACGCTCAAGCTCATGCCCTGGGGCGCACGCAACTTCATCGTGAAGGACCCGGACGGCAATCTCGTGCTGTTCGCGGGTCCGGGCAGCTGACGGAGCAACGCACTACGCGGCGTACGAAAAGAAACGACGGCGGACATCGCCGCCGTCGCCTCACTGTTCAACTTCGCAACCGTTCAGCTCGTCGCGCGCTTCAGAGCGGCTTGACCGCGACCTTGCGGAATTTCACCACGCCCGCACCCCACTGCAGCGTGAAGTGACCTTCCTCGAAGAAGCCGTTGTTCACGTCGGCAGTCTTGGTGCCGTTGAGTGCGAGCGTGAGGTGCCGCTTGTTGGCGGTGATCTCCATCGTGTTCCACTTGCCCGCGACCTTGAGCGCGGGATTGGCCTCGGCGAAATAGACAATCGCGCCGGTGCCGTAGGACGGGTCCGGGCGGGTGTCAAAGATGTTGAACTCGTAGCAGTCGCGCGCGCCGATCTTCTTCGGGTCCTTGCAGCGCACGAAGATGCCGCTGTTGGCCGTCTCGTCGGTCCAGAACTCGGCGTAGATCATGTGGTTCTTGTACGAGTTCTTGGTCACCAGATGGCCGCCACGCGGGTTGCAGGCGAGCAGTCGACTTGTCGGCGACGAGCGCGCCGTCCTCGACCCGCCAGTTGGCGGTGCCGACCTGGGTCCAGCCATCGAGGCTCTTGCCGTCGAACAGTTGCGTCCAGCCGGTGCCGGTCTGAGCCAGGGCACCATGGCTGAAAGTGGCGACGCCCGCGAGGGCAAGCGCGGTCGTGATCGCTGACAGGCGTGTCATGGTGTTTCCTCCGGATATGTTTCAAACATTTGCCCGATGGCAGCCTGCTGGCCGCTCGCATTGTCGAGCGCTTCGATCATAGCCCGCGGCGAACAGGCGGGAAAGCTATCGCGCGGGTCTTGTTGTCGCGGCGCGCGAGAAGCTCGGATCAGGTCATCTGGTACGCAGTCCAGCGGCCATAGGCGACGATCGCAATCCATGACGCGAGCGAGATCAAGCCGGCGAGCCTCCCGGCCCATGGCACCGCGGTGTCGCGGTCCCAGCGCGCCACACCGCGATAGGTGATGAGCTGGAACACCAGCATGTTGAGGCCGGCGAGTGCCAAAATGGCGAACTTCATTTGGAAGGCCTCGTTGCCCCAGTACTTCACGGGCTGCGCGGTGAACAACAGCATTCCGGTCAACGCCGACAGCGCGAATGCGCTCCAGGTCCATGGCAGTGCTTCGCGGCAGAGCGCGGTGACGGCGGACTGCCTTCCAGCAATGCCGATGAGGCGAAGGTCGACCATCGCGATCATGCCGAACACGACGGCCACCGCCAGAATGTGAACCGAGAGGAGGGCCGAGAAGCCCCAGGTCGAGTGCGAGACAAACACCGCAACCGGCGTATGCTCCAGCCAATGCAAGGCGTCGGTGATGCTCAGCATGGCGCGCTCCTCCTATCGGCCGGCGTCAGCCGATCACGTTTGCGATCCAGCGCCCGCGCCCGGCGATCGTGGCGCCGAGCCAGAGCAGGAGCGTTGCGGCCCCCGCGACGCTGGCCAAGATGCCGGTCATGCGCCCGGTCGAGACGGGCTCCGGCGCCAAGCGCCGCAGCATCGTGGCGAGTGCGATCGTCGCCACGATCGCGACCGCCATGATCAGCATTTTCACCTGGAAGGTCGGATCGAGCAGCGTGCGCCGGGGCGTTCCCATCACCAGCACCAGCCCGGTCGCGGTGAGAACACCGAGCGCGCCCCACAGCCACGGCAGCAGGCGGCGGACGCGATCAGCGAGCGGCTCCGCTCCAGAGCGGCGCCAAACCCGCAGGTCGATCATGATGATCGCGGACAGGACGAGCCCGTTCGCCAGGATGTGCAGGGTCTGCATCATGGGAATGAGCCAGCTGATCCGGCGGACGGACAGGCTCAGGGGCGAGCTCTGCAGCCATTGGATGAACGCGATCATGGGCCTCCCCGCGCAGCCAGCATGCGCGTTGGTCGCGTCTCTAAGCGCTGGCTACAGCGTCACGATGCCCGTAGTGCGTGCGAGGGTCAACGCGGACGGGCCGCTATTCGCGGCTGTTGCACCGCACATCGGGAAGACATGCCAGTGTCCTAGACATGCCAGTGTCCTAGTGTCCCGATTCCAAATTTCGCATCATTTCGCGGCACCAGGGCGTGTACCCACTACGCGCAGATTGGACATCCGCTTTCGGGGCCAACCGGAAGACATTTGCTCACTTCGAGACTTATCGGTTTTGGCACATCGCTGCCGACCTTGAATGTCCGCTATTACGGTGAGTTTCAGCGACGGTGATGCACTGTCGGTTGCGGCACGCGCCGGGTACGGCCTTGCCCAGGTTCAGGACTATTACGTTGATTCTGATCGCCGACATAGGCGAAACGGAGTTGGCCCATGCCGGAACGACTGCTTTTGCCTCGCTGAAAGCGAAGCCGCCGATGTCCACTCGCAGGTCAGGTTTCAATGCTAGACCTGACTTGTCCTGCTCGCCTTGAGCTTGTCGGCCCTGACCCGAAGCCACCAACACTCCTGGCGCAAAGTTACTTAAGCCGATCCGAGACCTTGGCAATCCCCGCCGCGGCGCACGCTTCGTCGTTGGGGCCGCCAGGTGCGCCGCTAACACCCACACCACCGATCGTTTCTTCGCCCACCTTGATCGGAACCCCACCAAAGGACGCTAATGCTCCAGTCGTATCTTTGAGACCCTGCGCACGCGGATTGCTAATGATGCGCTCGACGAATTCGCGTGTAGTCTGACGAAAGATGCGGGCGGTGTAGGCCTTGCGCTGCGCGAGCTCGACGGTGTGGTGGGCCGCACCGTCGTCGCGCAGTGTCACCAGAACATGCCCGCCCCGGTCCACTACACTCACGCCAATATGAGCATCGAGTTTTCGACAGGCCTCAAGAGCTCCCTGTGCAATCTCCAGGGCCATGCCCAGGGAAACCTCACGTACCGTCAGCAGGCCCTGCGCGTTGGTAGGTGAGCCGTGCATAGCCACAGCGATGAGAACAATGAAAACCTTCATCGACAACTTCATGATGATGCTCCCAGTCAGGAATTATGGCCAAACACGCTGACTGTGCCCGCGGCCAGATGTAGAAGTTTGCGGCGAGAAAGTTCCATCGACGCCTCCTGGGATTTAAGCGCTCAGTTGGGAACAGGAGAGCGATGAAACTGGACGATTTGCCAATCCGCCCCGCGCTTGGCGATCACAAAGGTCACACGTCCGGCAGTGCTGAATGTGCTCCCGTCGCGGACGCCTGTCAGCAAGTCTAGGCCAGAAACAGCGACAGCCGACTCAGACAGTTCGAACAACTTGTAGTCGGTGAGCTTTGCACTTCTGGGCCGATTGTTGAGAAGTGCGTTCTCAAAGTAGGCGCGAACTCCAGCCGTTTGCGTCACCACGTTTTTGCTCGCGGTTCCCATGAACAAAGCATCAGGCGCATGAAGCCTCACGATGGCGTCAACGTCCGACTCCGTAAACGCCTTTGCCCATTTCTCTAAGACTTGTAGCGTCTCCTCTTTTGGCCCGGCGATCGAGGCCGATGAAAGCACGAAAAGTAAAGCCACTGCCGACGCAAATGCGCGCATGTTTCTCTCCCGCAAGAAAACGATTGATCAAAGGTGCTGAGTTGAAGCCTGCCGATGGCACCAATGCTGCCACTAGACGAGGGGCATTTCGGCGGGTCCCCAAGGCAGCTTGACTAAAAGGCTACCTCAGCGCCCGGTGGATGCGGAAGGGGGCTCCATGTCCGGAGGCCATGTCGCATGATGGTTGCAACGATTGCGAGCACCGCAACCTCGTCCATGCTGGTCCGTCACGGGGTTGGTTAAACGACCCTATACACTCGGGCATCGTTCTTTAGAACGAGCGCGAATTTATGTAAAATGGATGTCGATCCGCCGCGGGCTGGTTCGTCGACTTAATGAGCGAGACAGTTCCGCGGCGATGGCGCCCGCGGCTCGCCTCAGGAGGATTTTCTCAAATGCGCTTCATGTCGTTCGTCAAATCCACCCATTCTGGACCGCCCACGCCGGAACTCATTGAGGCGATGAACAAACTCGCCGACCGGGAGATCAAGGCCGGCCGCATGCTCGACATGGGCGGGCTCATGCCGGTCGCGATGGGTGCGCAGGTGCGCATCGCCGACGGGAAGGTCAGCGTCATCGACGGCCCATTCGTTGAGACGAAGGAGGTGATCGGCGGCTACGCAATCATGGAGTTCCGGAACAAGGAAGAGGCCGTGGCGTCGGCGGTCGAGTTCATGCAGCTCCACAAGGATTTCATGCCGGGATGGGAAGGCACGTGCGAGGTTCGCGCGTTCGCCGGTCCTTGAGGCGGAGAACTTGCAGACGCGGTCGGCGGTCATGACGGCCGCCGACACCCATCGCACGATCCTGGCCGTCTGGCGGGTCGAGCAGCCCCGGCTGATCACCAGCCTGGCGAGGATGCTGCGCGATGTGCCGCTGGCCGAGGAGCTGACGCAGGACGCCCTGTTGGCTGCCCTCGAGCGGTGGCCCGCAACAGGCGTTCCAGAAAACCCTGGCGCGTGGCTGATGGCGACCGCCAAGCGTCGGGCCTTGGATCATTTGCGCCGCGACCGGATGCTCGAGCGCAAGCACGGGATGGTCGCGCGAGAGATGGAGGTCGAGCAGCAGGCCATGCCCGACCTGGATTCCGCCCTGGACGACGACATCGGCGATGAGCTGCTTCGCCTCATCTTCACCGCCTGCCATCCGCTTCTGTCGCGTGAGGCTCGCGCGGCTCTGGCGTTGCGGATGATCTGCGGCTTGACGACGGAGGAGATAGCCAGAGCCTTTCTGCTGCCAGCTGCAACGGTCGCTCAGCGCATCGTGCGCGCGAAGCGGACCCTCTCGGAATTGGGGCTGGCCTATGAGACCCCAGGCGGCGAGGAGCTCTCCGAACGGCTCTCCTCGGTGCTGGAAGTCGTCTACCTCGTTTTCAACGAAGGCTACGCTGCAGCGCGCGGCGACGATTGGCTGCGCCCTCAGCTCTGTGATGAGGCGCTTCGCATGGGTCGCGTGCTCACCTCTATCGCGCCGCACGAGCCCGAAGCCCATGGACTGCTTGCCTTGATGGAGCTGAACGCCTCGCGCACGGCGGCACGTACCGACGCAGCAGGCGAGCCAATACTCATGCTGGACCAGAACCGCGCACTGTGGGACCAGTTCCAGATCCGGCGGGGGATGCAGGCGCTCGGGCGAGCACACGAGCTTGGCGGAGCGGGCGGCTTCTACGCCCTCCAGGCGGCCATTATCGCCTGCCACGCCCAGGCGAGGACGGCGGGCGATACTGACTGGCCGCGCATCGCCAAATTCTATGTGGAATTGGCGGCGGTCGTGCATTCGCCAATCATCGAACTCAACCGCGCGGTTGCCGTCGGCATGGCCGAGGGCCCAGAAGCGGGGCTGTCGATCGTGGACGGCCTTATGCTGGAGCCCACGCTAAAAAGCTATCACCTGCTGCCGAGCGTTCGAGGTGATCTACTTCAAAAGCTTGGTCGCTACGAAGAGGCTCGCGCCGCGTTCGAGGCGGCCGCGGTGCTAGCGGGTAACAGACGCGAACATGATCTACTGATGCGGCGCGCCGCCGAGGCGGCCGACGCAGCAACGTCATCATAATCCGGTGTGCACCTAGACAATGACACGGACGACGCGCCTGGATCGACCGCTTCCGGGGCTTTGTAAAGTGGGGATGTCGATTATAGGTGAACGTCCACTGTCGGTCTTGAGCATCGATTTCGGGGTGTACGCTTTTCGGTCGCTATCGGGGTGAGAGCGGATCTTGCACGTGCCGCACGCCGTGCGCCAAATTAATGAGTACGCCCTAGCAACTTGTTGATCTAGTCTGGCTTTGGTTCAGAACTCCGCATCTCGGATTCGCGGCACAAATGATGCGGACTTCTAAACCACCACACTAGCCGGAGAGCTCATTCGACCTTGCTCAACAGATTGGCATCGCGGGTGAGCCGCCAGTTGCCATCCTGGTCCTTGCGCAGGATGGTGAGCGTGTAGCCGGCGCGCCGCATCGGCGCGCCACCCGGCGGTGTGATCGTAATTGCGATGTGGTTGCGCAGGTAAGCGATGTCGCCGAGCACGATCAGCTCCCGGATGTCGCTGCTACCCTCCATGCGTACGCCCGCCATGCTCTGTGAGGCGGCCGCGAACGCCTCCTTGCCGAACGGCTCGCGACCGGGGACCATGAACACGACGTCGTCGGTCATCAGGCCGAGCACCGTGTCGATGTCGCCGGCCTGGCTTGCCGTCATCCAGGTTGCGACCAGCTCGCGAATGGCGCGTTCGTCATCGGTCATGGCGGCCTCATCTTGCTCCACTCATGTTGCTCCACTCATTGCTCCACTTATGGGGGCTCTGCCGTCCGCGCCGGATCAGGCGCGCGAGCGACGCCGGAACGTAAAGGCGTCAAGGAGGAACTGAAGGAAGCTCCGGCGGCCTTCCGGTGGCACCACGATGGCAGGCAAGCGGGCAACGTCCGGCGCAGGGGAGGGCGCCACAGCCGGTGGTGCCCCCACTGGTGGCCGGGCGACGGACGGCGCGGCGACAGGTGCAGTCGTGCCGAGCGCACGCGGGCCGACATTGCGCAGGAACACCTGCTCGAGCGGCAGCTCGAGCAGCTTGATCGCTGCTTCAAGCGGCAGCCATTGCACCGCCTTGATGTCGTCGGTCGGCCTTTGTCCGGTCTTTCCGAGCGCCTGCATGCGCCAGAACTCGACCAGCTTGAGCTTGCGCCCAACCTTGTAGGAGATCGCGCCGAGGTAGTCGTGGATCTCGACCTTGTAGCCGGTCTCCTCGACGACCTCGCGCTCGGCCGCCGCGATCGGCGCTTCCTTGCGCTTGAGCTTGCCTTTCGGAAGCACCCAGGCATCGTCTTTGCTGCGCTGAACCAGCGCGATCAGCGGGCGCGGCCCGCCTCGCACCACGATACCGCCTGCTCCCATGATCGGCGTCCGCGCCATGTCCTCAAACGTCCTCTCAATCAGCGACTTAATTCAAGTTTATCGCATGAGCGAGGTTCCGCGAGCAGCTTTGCATTTGCGCTTCACATTGTCAGGGGTACGCTGGCTGGCGCCAATGTGCTCACACCGGACAAGGAGCCGCTCGATGACAACCGAATCCCCCTTGCCAACAACTGAAGAGCCCTCGCGCCGCGATCTGGTGGCTGCCGCCGTGACCGTTGCAGCGGCTGCGGGCGCTGCCAGCGGCGCCCAAGCGCAGGGCAAGGCCGATGTGCGCTATTCGAACCCGCCCGGCATGTCGTCGCCGCCGGCCTACAGCCATGTGGTCGAGGTCAATGGTCCGCACCGCACGGTCTATCTCGCCGGCCAGACCGGCGCCGACGCAGCCGGCAAGGTGGCCGAAGGCTTCCGCGCCCAGGCCGTCCAGGTGTTCGAGAACATCAAGACCGCGCTTGCGTCCGTCGGCGGCAACTTCGAGCATGTGGTCAAGCTCAACAGCTACTTGACCAATATCGAGGCGAACGGAGCCGAGTTCCGCGAGGTGCGCGCGTCCTATTTCCCGAACCGTTCCGCGCTGCCGGCTTCCACGCTGCTACAGGTGCCGCGGCTCGCCAGCCCGGGCTATCTGCTCGAGGTGGAGGTGATCGCGGTGCTGCCGCCGCGTGCGTAGCGAACGGCGCATTCAATGCGCCGGAGTTGAAAGATCGTCATGCGCCCGATTTAGGGTGGAGCGCGGGAGGCGATGCGCGCGCCACCGGCGCATCTCGCCAATCAGCTCAGGGATTTAGCTCAGGGGTGCGGTCTCAACATGCATGTGATGCGCTACGTCATGAGCCGGATAGTCGTATTCTGGCTGTCCGTCTCCATCCTCGTGTACGGATGGTTCTTTCACACGAAGCTCGTGAACGGCGGCTACGGCGCGAGCGAAGCCTTCGTCAGGAGCCTCACCAGGGTGGACGAGACCGGCAAGACCGAAACGGTGGTCTTGCATATTCTCCACCTGGATGACCTGGTCGTGATCGGCGCCATCATGCTGGTGGTGACCTTGCTGCTCACGGCCGCGAGAAATCTGGCGCTCGGATCCGGCGAGCGCCGCATGACGGTGATCAGGGCCGTTGCGCATGTGTTGGTATTGTTGGTGCTCGCATATGCCGCTCTTGCGGTCGTCTGGTGGTACGACGCGCCCTTGATCAACGCCTTGTTCGATGCCAGCAGAAACCTGATCGCCCGCGTTGCCATGGCGATTGATCCGCAGGGTCGGCTCGAGCTCGTCTTGCGGTCGCTCGGGGTGGCGCGTCATCTCGTCGTGGCGTGTCTCATGCTCGCGCTCGCGCTGATATGGGAAATGAGCAAAGCGCTGGGTCGCGGTGCTCGCGCACGGCTCACCGCGCAGAGCGCGCAGTAATCGATCGCGAGCGGGCGTGCGGCTTGCTGGTTCTTGCCAATGCCTGCGTGCCGGGTAGCATGCGGGTGGCCACGCCTTCGGGAGGACGCTATGAAGCTCGCCATTAAGCTCTTGCAAATCGCCGCTGGCGCGCTCGCGCTTGCTCTGTCGGTCGGCAACGCCGCTGCGCAGCAAGGCAGGAGCCTGCGCGACCAGCTGGTCGGCACCTGGACTTTCGTCGTCGCCGAGATCACTGCAGCCGATGGCAAGAAGTCGTTTCCGTTCGGCGAAACTCCGAAGGGCCTTCTCGTCTTCACGCCCGACGGCCACTTCTCGCAGATCCACATCGCCAGCGACGTTCCAAAGATCGCGTCCAACAACCGCCTCAACGGCACGGCGGAGGAATATGCCGCGATCATGCGGCGCAGCCTGTCGATGTTCGGCACCTACAAGGTCGACGAGGCCAAGAAAACGGTGACCTTCGAGATCGTGTCGAGCACCTACCCGAACGCTCAAGGCCAGTCGCAGCTGCGCACCATCGACAAGCTCACCGACGACGAGTTCGTGAATTCCAATCCCGATGTCGCGGGCGGGCGCGGCTCTGCGTTCAATTTGTACAAGCGGGTGAAATAACAACCGGTGACGTGGCCGTGGACCCGCGCGTGCTCGGGTGTCACAGCCAATTACGCAACGCGCATGCGTAGTTTTCGTAGGCGGACATCGTCTGGTTTGTATTGCACGTAATGGTCGAGTTTGCCATCATCCGCCCGTCAAGGGGGCGAGTGGCATGTTGCGTGTATTGCGGTGCGCAGCCGTTATTGGCGCGTTGGTGTTGGTTGCTGCATGTGGCACCACAGCCATTGAATCTCAGACCAAGACGTTGGATGCGCGGCAGGCGCGGGTCTACTTTCTACGCAACACCATGACGATCGGTGGCGTCGGGGCCGAGATCAAGGTCAATGGTCAGAAGGTCGGCGCGCTGGCAAACAGCTCCTATTTCTTCGTCGATCGCCCCCCTGGCAAATACGCCATCTCGGTCGAGAATCCGCTCGAGGCCGGCCGCTTCTCGACAACCTTTCAGCTCCGTGCGGGCGACCACCCATTATGTGGAAGTGGAGCAACGCCCTGAGTTTCTCGCCGTCAATGTGACCATAGGGTTCGTCGGAACCCTGATCGAGCAGGCGAATGCGCCGGAGAATTCCGGACGCTTCAAGCTCACGCTTATGGATCAGGCCGCGGGCGTTGAGCTGCTGCAACGTCTGAAGCAATAGCCGGTCGAGCAACTGGCGCGAGTCAAAGCGGGCCAGGATGGGGGTTGCAATGGCGGCGTTGGGGCGTGCCGCTGCATTCAGCAGTTGCGTGCTGATGTTGCTTTGTCTGAGCGGATGCGGTGCTTCGGGTCCGCAATTCGCACCGGACCTCGTCAAGCCGACGCCTGGGCGCGCGCTGGTTTATGTGTATCGGCCCGACACGTTGATCGGCATCGGCAATGCCGACGTTTCGATCATGCACTTGGATGGCCGGCGTATCACGCGCATACGGATCGGCGGTCACATTGCGTTCCCGGTAACGCCTGGCAAGCACCGGCTGACCACGACAGAGTCAATGCTCGGAGAGGACACCGGCACAATTCGCGGTGAGACGACCTTCAGCGTGTCGGCAGGCTCGACCGCGTACTTTCGCTATAGCGAAACATACAAGTCCTTCGTTCCCATTGTTCTTCCCGGCGTCGTCATCGTGCACGCGACCGCCAACATTGGCTTCGAGCCCGTGCCTCAGGCGGAAGCATTGGCGGAGCTCGCCAAGACGAAGAGGCTCGAGGCGGAATGACCATGACGCGATTGGTTCGAGCCGTGATGCTGCTCTGCGTGCTGCCGCTGGCGGCCAGCATGACACATGGCGCGGAGGCGTTCGCTGCTGCGGCGCAGCCACAGCCCACGCCAGAGCAGGTCGCCGTTGTCGAGGCGTGGAAGCTGAAAATTGGCAGGCAACTCGAGAGCAAGAAGAAATACCCAGCCGCTGCGCGGATGCAGCGCGAGCAAGGCACCGTGCTGATCCTGTTCCGCCTCGATCGCCAGGGACGGCTCGTTGGTATCCGAATTGCCCGAGGCTCCGGCAGCCCGACGCTCGACAATGCGGGCCTCGCATTGGTTCGCCAAGCGCAACCGTTCCCGCCGCCCCCACCATCGCTGGCAGAGCCGCAGCTTACTCTGCCGATCAATTATAGGATTCGTCCGGCTCCGCTTCCGCGCTGCACATTGGTGAACCGACTCTTGGGGCCGTGCACGTCGCCATAATGCACCGCTCACAACGGGCGGCCTGGTGCACTCACTGCCTGCCAGCGGCACTGTTCGCGCAACCGCGGTGCGGTCTGCTCCAGGATCGGCAGCATCTGCGGCTCGACCGGAGATTCGATCTCGTTCTTGCATTCGACCGACTGCTTGACACCGTCGCGGTCGCCGCCGGTGCGCACCTCGCACATCACGCGCTGCCCCTTCATGCGGAAGAACGATCCGCCGGGCGGCGCCTGCGTGTGCTTCGGCACAAGCTCGAAACTGATGCCCCGCAGATCATAGATCGTCTCGACCAGCGTCGCGCCGTTCCTCGTGGGCCGCAGATTGAGGACGTTGACATGAAAGACGCACGGATCGCCGGGGCTCTGCCGCATCGTCACCGCGCCGGCATTGTCCTCCTGCCAATAGGTGATCGAGCCGTCCAGGTTGGGCTTGCGTCCCGACGCGAACACCCAATGAAACAGAAAGCCGTCGCCGAAGCCTTCGAGCAGCGAAAGCTCCTGCGCCAGAGCGTTGTCGGCACCAATCAGCGAGACCGCCAGCGACAAAGCGAGCGCGCAGCACAATTTCGGGAAGGTCATAAGAGCCCCAATTGAGAATGCCGGCCCCAGGCGTCGAACATGCGAAGCCTGGACGGCGCAATCTTACAGAGGAACGCGGTGTTCTTGTTGCGCTCTTTGCGTGTGGCGCAATGCGTGTCGCAACTTTTGCCGTTGACAAGCGCCGTGCCCTGTTGTTCTTGATTTGTTCTATGGGCTCTGAGATGCGGAGAGTGGTGTCATGTCGATTGAGATTTTTGTCATGTCCGACCGGCGGCTCAATTCGATGGCCGAATGGCAAAGGGCGATCGAGCAGGAGGGCTTCGATCTGCGGCTCGATGCATCGCGACCGCTCGAGGCGTTGCACGGCCATTTGCCGGCATGGCGCGGGACTACGCCTGCGGGCTTTGAGTGCGATCATTGGGATCCGGTCGATCTCCTGGATGATGACGACCTTGCCGATATCGACTTCGGCCGCCGCTGGACGCAGACGCTGGCGTTCCGTATCGGGGGCGACTTTCTGGCATTGTGGGCTGCATTGGCGGCGGCGACAGCCTACGCGCGCGCCACTGGCGGCGTTGTGTTCGAGGGCGAGGGAGGCGAGGTCCTGACGCCCGACAAGGCTGCCGATATGACACACGCCATCGAGCGGGACTTGGAAGAAGCGTAGCGAGCCGCGCTGGGAGCGTGCTGGTCGGTCCATTGCATTCCCTTCGAGCGCGCGCGGAGCGCCGTCGAGGAATTCATCGTGTCCGACGGCGAGCTTCCCGCAAGTAGCGAGTGGATCGGAAACCAGGATCTTTCGGCCGATACGTTTCCTGAGCCGTGAGCGGGGCATGCGGAGTCGCGCGGCTCGCCGCGAGATATTGCGGACTTTCTGAACCGCCAGACTACGCTTTGTCCTTCACATCGGTGTCAGGGCGATCGCTGCCGGAGGCGGTCTCGGTGTGCCACTTGCCCTTCTCGTCCTCGTATTGGATCACCTCGGTGTAGCCCGGCACGCGCTGTTCCTCCGCCGCGGCCCGGGCGGCCGCCAGCGCTTCCGCATGCGTCGGGAAAGGCTCCGAGAACACGCCGTCGACCTTGTAGGCCCAGCCGCCGTCATGCTGGACGATTTGATACGTCACGTGAGACATTGATGCACCTTTGCGGTTCGAGCCGCCAGCCCTGGCGTAACCCTAGCGCAAAGTGCTGGCCGTTGCACGACCGCGACGAGCAGACATTTGGAGACTGCCATGCGTCCGATACCGGTGGGAGCGAAGGGAACCTTCGTGCTGCGGGTGATGCCCGCGCACCTCGCCAACCAGTTCAAGGACGCGATCCTGCCGGAAGTGTTTGCAACCCCGATGATGATCACCGCGATGGAGAACGCGGCGCTCAACGCCATCCGGGGCTATCTCGATCCCGGCGAGAGCGCGGTCGGCACCGCGGTCAATATTCGGCATCTCGCGGCGACACCGGCGGGCCAAGACGTGACCGCGGAAGCCGAGGTGACCAAGGTCGAGGGTCGCCACGTCACGTTCAACGTCACGGCGCGCGACGAGACGGAAGAGATCGGCTCAGGGACGCACGAGCGCGCGGTGATCGACCGCGCCCGGCTCGATGCGCGGCTCGCCAAGAAGCGGGGGTGAGGGCGTGTGGCCCGGAAGCTCTAACTGCCGGGTCGGTCCTCATCTATGCGCGCCCGTTTCGCTTCATGCAGGCGACAAAGACGTCGCCTTGCCCGGCCGTATAGATCGCCACTCTGGGCTGTCCACTGGGACTGTATTCGGCGACCCCGCCGGCCACAAAAAGACAGGTGCATCTCACCTTATCCTCGACCTTCGCGCATCTTGGATGAATCTGCATCTTCTGCTTCTGTGCGTGGACTGTGGTTGTAAACGCAGTGAAGGCCGCGGTGACGAGTACGAGTTTGGCTCCGTTGGCGAGCATTGGAATGGTCCCCCCGAGTATTCAATGGCGCACGTCAAAATAGTGGTTCTGCAAAAGCTATCGCGATAGCTGCGATATAACAAGGGACGACGTGACCAAGGGACCGTGTAGCGCTTCTCTTTCGATCGAATGACGCGAGCTTGTGATGCGGGACATCAAGGACATCGTTGGGATCTTGATGCGCGTGCTCGACGGCGGCGAGGTCTTGCCAGCAGAGCTCGAGGAACTCGTCTTCGAGGCGGATGGGGAGCTTGCGGTGGCGCTCAATGAGGCTTTCATCAAGCTGCAGGAATTCCCCTATGACCGCGACCTGAGGCGAAACGATTCCGTGCTGGATCGCGTCATGTGGGCAGAACTCAATTGCTGCTGCCTTGAGAGGATCGTCGAGGCCCGTAAACCGATTAAGCGCGGCGAAACCCATTATCGGCAGCGACTAATGGAACTTTGTAGGAGGTATTTCCATTAACGACAATTAGCGGGTATTTTCGTCCTGCTTTGAACCTTTTAACGCCTCGAGCCGACAAAGGGGACGAAGCAAAGTTTGTCCTCGTGCGTTCGTGTCTGGTGCGTTCCAATGCGGTCTGGTCGTTCGCTTCCCAATTCCGAAATGGCGCTGGCGCCAGCGCTCGTCATTATCCTGGGCCTGGTGTCCCTGTTTGCGGTAGGGGGATACTGGTTGATGAAGCCGACCGTGCTCAAGAACCCCGGCGTTGCGGCCTATCACGCGCCGGCGGCCGCAAAGATGCTCGACGGCAACTCCGAAGCCAAGCTTGTGGCTGCCGAGCGGGCAGCGACTGCGGCGGCGGACAAGGAAAACCGCAAGCTCGGGCTTGCCGCCAACGCCTCGGCTGCGCCGAAGTCGGCCGATGGCCGAGCGGTCGAGGGACCTGCGACACCTAAACAGACCGTCGCGCGGGTCCAGAAGCGTCATGACGCCAGGCCAAGCTCCGCCACGCGTCGCTCAGCGTGAGGCACCGCCCTCGCTGTTCGGGTGGCGGTTTGGTGGGCTGTTCTAAGCTCAGCTAGTCAGCCAGACCGGGTGGGATGGGCAAGGCCCATCCCAACGCAACCGACGATACTGCCCGGCAATCACACGACATTAGTAGCGCTTGCGGACAACATGCACGCGCCTCGCGCGCGGGGGTGGCGGGTTGTCAACGCCGAAGAATCCTTTGACGCCCCCAATGACGCCGCCGACCGGAGCGGCGACTACAGCACCGATCGGGCCTGCGACGCGATAGCCTTCATTGGCGCCTTGTGCGAAGCCGCCCGGAAACCCACCCTCAGCCTGAGCCGCGACAGGTGCCGCCAAGGCCGCAACGATCACGCTTGCATACAATACTGACGCTTTCACCATACTATCCCCCTACTTTTGTTCGGACAGCGCCAGACGCCAGCCAACGTTGGCCATTCAGTGACATTCGCGTGGCGACTAGAAGATAAAAGATTTGTAGAGGGGCGTGACGATTACTTTTGCGGCGAGTGCGGCCAATTCGTCACAAGAGAAGACGGTGCTGAGGCAGTGGGCACTACCATTTTGAGGCGGGCTCTGTGAAATCGCAATTGTTTGCTCACACCAAGCGGTCGCTTGCTGACGACGACCTGACTCGTTTCGGCGCGCGCGCAGATTGCGCAAGCGCATCTGCGCTGCTCAATCCGGCTAGCCCGGATTCATGCCCTTGGCCTTGATCACGGAGGTAGCGACGGGTGACCTTAGAAAGGCGATGAGCGCCTTGGCGGCATCGGCTTCCTTGCTCGCTTGTGCGACCGCGGCCGTGAACAGAAGCTCCTGCTGCAGCTCCGCCGGGAATGAGCCTAAGAGCTCGACGCCGGGCGCGATCAGCACATTGGTGAGAAACACCCCGAGCTCAGCATCGCCCTTGGCGACCGCCTGCGGGATCTCAGCCGGCGTGGCCTGCGCCTTGATCTTGGCTTTTATCTCTTCGCCAATGCCGAGACGCGCGAACACGCTCAGCACATAAGCGCCGGCGGCGCTCGCCGGGAGCGTAGCGATCGATTGCGCCTTGATGAGCGTCTGCTTCAACGCGTCGGGAGTGCTGATATCGGGCTTGGCAGCGCCGGCGCGCACCGCGACGCCATAGCCGACGCGCGCGATGTCGATGGTCGGACCCGGCACGAACCTGGCCTTCGCGGCGGCATCCTTGAACACATCGACCGGGACGACGCCGAGGTCGAACGGCGCATCGGAGGTGACAGCCTTGATCAGGTTGGGCGTGGAGTCGAAATGAATGGTGAGCTTGTGGCCGCTGTCGCGCTCGAACTGAGCTTTGAGCTCGTTGAGCGGGCCGGCGATCGAGCCGCCCGCCAGCACCTTGAGCTCAGCGGCCTGCACGGTGGTGACCGTGGTTGGGATGAGCGTGACGCTGAGCATCGAGACGGCTGCAGCCAGAACAGACATCTTCATGTTGCCTCCCAAATGATCGTGGTGTGTTGCAATGCATTGCTACACTACTCTCCTTGACGGACTTCGGATACATCTCGATGCCTCTTAAGCGCAGCGTCTAGGCTTGTCGCTACGAGACCGGAATACCGACAGCTGATCGCGCGCAGTGGCGCAATGCGATATGCTGTTGTTTCCAACGCTTGCCACGAGACATGAGGAAGCAAATGCCGACCTACACCTGGGACCATATCCACCTGCGCAGCCCGGACCCGGAGGCGACCGCGCTGTGGTTCGAGCGCATTCTCGGCGCCGAGATCATCCGCACCATGCAGCAGGGCAAGCCGCGCATCGATCTCAAGCTCGGCGGCGCCAACATCTTCATCGCCCCGGTCGCGGCCGGCGACGGCGTCAATCCCGCGCCCACCACGCCCTATCAGGGCCTCGATCATTTCGGGCTGACGGTTTCAGGGATCGACGCGATCGCCGCCGAGCTCAAAGGGAAGGGCGTCGAGTTCACCACGGAGCCGACCACGGTGCGCCCGGGCGTGCGCATATGCTTCATCCGCGGCCCGCAGGGGATTTCGATCGAGCTGTTGGAGCGCAAGGCGGTGTGAGCACGGAGCGCGTAGGGCGGATTAGCGTAGCGTAATCCGCCGATGGAGAGCGCAGCCGCGACAGATCATGGCTGTGACGAGGACCGCTCAAACGTGAGCCCTGTCATGCCGATGTGAAGCCGATATCCAAATCCAGCTGCAATCAACAACATTGCGATCAGTGCAAGAAGTACTGCCAAGCGGTTCTTGTTTAGACCCTCCATCGCGATGTGTTCCACGTGACGGTTTAGCTTGATTTAAGCGTAACGAGTATGCGAACTTATCGTTACCAGTCAAGGTAACAGATCGGTAACGCATGGAATTGCTGAAAGACTTCGAATGGCGTCGAAATGCGACGGGCTATCACCTGGCCTGGATGCCGCCGCGAGGTAAAAAGGCATTTTGGATTGACGAGCCGAGTAAGGGATGGTCCGAACGACAAATAGTCGATCGATCAGGGAGACTCGAATACCATAGCGAAAAGTCTTTTGTGGGCCGGGGGATATATGTTGCCGGACACCTACAAACGATCAATCGAGGAAAGTCGGATGAACTCGCTCATTTTGATTTGGTGCGTCCGTTCGAATCAAACGAGCTTGTTTCGCTCAATCTTCTGAGAGCGCCCTATACTCCCAAAGGTTGGCTAGATTTCACGAATAGATACGGGATGATCGGTCATCAGTCGCCGCTCGACGATTGCCACCTTGGGGGGAGGGGAAACGGAAAAGATAAGCGCTTGCGTATATTTGAGGCGGAGCACGAAGGCGAATGGCATCGGGTGAGAAGAGTTCTATCCAAAATCTACAATTATTATCCCGCAATCAAGAAACGAGATTCGAAACATCTGTCAAAATTCATCCAATGGGAGTCGGACGATGTTGTGCGAGAAGATCGGGGCGGAGTTCAAATGGCGATTGCGATGCGCGGAAAGTATGACAGCAATGCACATTACTTCAAGTATATGAAACGTCCAGATCTGTTCACGCCGGCAGCATTCGTGCTCAGAGACGATATCAATCGGTATCTTGAGAAATCTATCTCTCTTCAAGCCTCCTTCGATCCAAAGACATTAGAATTTTCGTCATCGCTCCAGTACGGGTCTTTGGGTGCAGCTCTCGTCGCAGAAGCACTAGAATTTATGGCTGGACATTTTGAGGCGCGACAGTGCGCGGTGTGTGGCTCATGGTTTCGCATTGGGTCCGATCAGATGCGGCGAGACCGCCAATTTTGTTCGGCGGCATGCAAAATGCGCGACTATCGTGCGCGGATAGCCAAGCGACGCCCAAACTGAGCGGATTTTGCTTGATGCAGAGCGCAGCGTAATCCGCCAATGCAAAAAGAAAGGCGGGTTACGCCTTCGGCTAACCCGCCCTACGATCAGGATGTCAACGTGCAGGCTTCTACAACGCCTTATTACTCTCCTTCACCGCCTCCGCCGCGACATACACCTCGCTGCCCATCTGTTTGAACTTCTCGCTCATCTGCGCCATGCCTTGCTCCTTGTCATTGAGCGTGGCGGCGTAGTCGCGCACGTCCTGCGTGATCTTCATCGAGCAGAACTTCGGGCCGCACATGGAGCAGAAGTGCGCCACCTTGTGCGCCTCCTTCGGCAGCGTCTCGTCGTGATATTCGCGCGCGGTGTCGGGATCGAGGCCGAGGTTGAACTGGTCCTCCCAGCGGAACTCGAAGCGCGCGCGCGAGAGCGCGTCGTCGCGCAGCTGCGCGGCCGGGTGGCCCTTGGCGACGTCGGACGCGTGCGCCGCGATCTTGTAGGTGATGACGCCTTCCTTCACGTCGTCGCGGTCGGGCAGGCCGAGATGCTCCTTCGGCGTCACGTAGCAGAGCATGGCGCAGCCGAACCAGCCGATCATGGCGGCGCCGATGCCGCTCGTGATGTGGTCGTAGCCCGGCGCGATGTCGGTCGTGAGCGGGCCCAAGCGTATAGAACGGCGCCTCGCCGCACTCCTTGAGCTGCTTGTCCATGTTGATCTTGATCTTGTGCAGCGGCACGTGGCCGGGGCCCTCGATCATCACCTGGCAGCCCTTCTTCCAGGCGATCTGCGTGAGCTCGCCCAGCGTCTCGAGCTCGGCGAACTGCGCGCGGTCGTTGGCGTCCGCGATCGAGCCCGGGCGCAGGCCGTCGCCGAGCGAGAACGACACGTCGTACTTGCGCATCAGGTCGCAGATCTCGTCGAAGTGCGTGTAGAGGAAGCTCTCCTTGTGATGCGCGAGGCACCACTTGGCCATGATCGAGCCGCCGCGCGACACGATGCCGGTGACGCGCTTGGCGGTGAGGTGCACGTAGCCGAGCCGCACGCCGGCGTGGATGGTGAAATAGTCGACGCCCTGCTCGCACTGCTCGATCAGCGTGTCGCGATAGAGCTCCCAGGTGAGCTGCACCGGGTCGCCGTTGCACTTCTCCAGCGCCTGATAGATCGGCACGGTGCCGATCGGCACCGGCGAATTGCGGATGATCCATTCGCGCGTGGTGTGGATGTTGCGGCCGGTGGAGAGGTCCATCACGGTGTCGGCGCCCCAGCGGATCGCCCACACCATCTTGTCGACTTCCTCCTCGACCGACGAGGTCACCGCCGAGTTGCCGATATTGGCGTTGATCTTGGTGAGGAAGTTGCGGCCGATCGCCATCGGCTCCAGCTCGGCGTGGTTGATGTTGCAGGGGATGATGGCGCGGCCGCGCGCGATCTCGGAGCGCACGAATTCCGGCGTCACGAACAGCGGCACGGAAGCGCCGAAGCTCTCGCCGTCGGTGCGCGCCCATTCGGCGCGCTCGAGCTGCTGCTTGCGGCCGAGGTTCTCGCGCTCGGCGACGTAGATCATCTCCTTGGTGATGATGCCGGCGCGCGCGAATTCGAGCTGCGTCACCTTGTGGCCGTCGAGCCCGCGCAGCGGGCGGTTGACGATCGGGAAGACGCGCGCCGCGTGCTTGCCGGAGACGTTGCCGTTGTCCTCGGCCTTGATCTCGCGGCCGTCGTATTCCTCGACGCCGCCGCGCTCCTTCACCCATTCGGTGCGCTGGCGCGAGAGGCCCTTCTCGACGTCGATCGCGACATCGGGGTCGGTATAGGGGCCGGTGGTGTCGTAGACCGGGAGCGGCGGCTCGCCCGAGGAGGCGTCGAGCATGATCTCGCGCACCGGCACGCGCAGGTCGGGCGCGGCGTCGGGCTTGGCGTAGACCTTGCGCGAGGCCGGCAGCGGACCGGTGGTGACCTTCGGGGTCTCGAGCTCGGAGCCGGAGATATGCTTGTTCATTGGTTTGCTCCCGTTTCAAGGACGTAGCGATGCGAGCGCGCGGCGGCCGAGTCGACGGCCGGCTGCGCGGATGATTGAGCGAAGCGAATCGAGATCGACACGGAATGTCCTGTCCCTTCGCCGGCATGACCCGGATCAGGTTCAAAGGGTTCCCACGCTGCCCGTCTTTACGCTTTCGGGTCGGGGTGGGTTTCTCAGCTCCCTGCCGGAGCTCCCCTCGGAACGAACACCTAATGTAGGCCCCTGTGCGGGGGTGTCAACGCGGTTGGGGATCGCCTTCCGCGGGGTCGCAGGACGCCTTGCCGCACGGCAGCGTGATCGTGGCCGTGAGCCCGCGAGGCTGACGATTGACGAGCGTCAGGGTGCCGCCATGCGCCTCGACGACCGCACGCGCGATCGACAGGCCGAGACCGAAGCCGGTTGCGGAGTCCATGGTTCGCGCCACCTCGCCGCGCATGAAAGGCTCCAGCATGGTGGCCCTGTCGGCGTCCGGGATGCCCGGGCCGTCATCCTCGACCGTGATCATGACCGCGGCCGGCGCCACGGCGAGCCGGAGGATGGCCTTGCCGCCGTAGCGCACGGCGTTGTCCACCAGGTTGGCGATGGCGCGATGCAGCGCATCCGGGCGCGCCAGAATCGCGGCATGGTCAGGGCCAGCATAGCGCACGTCGTGGCCAAGGTCGGCAAACTGGTCCGCGATCGTCTGCAGGCTCGTCGCCAGATCGATCTTGGTCACGCTCTCCTGCGAGCGGCCATCACGCAGATAGACCAGCACGGCTTCGACCATGGCTTTCATCTGATCGAGGTCGCCCAGCATGCGGCTGCGCAGCGCTTCGTCCTCGACGAACTCGCTGCGCAGGCGAAGGCGTGTGATCGGCGTGCGCAAGTCGTGTCCGACCGCGGCGAGCGTGCGCACGCGGTCCTCAATCAGGTGCTTGATGCGCTCGCGCATCTGATTGAAGGCGCGCGCTGCGCTGCGAATCTCGTCCGGGCCGCGCTCGGGGAGCGGCGCGAAGGCGCCGTCGAGGTTGAAGCCCTCCGCCGCCTTGGCGAATGCGCGCAGCGGCGAGGTCAGAGCCCGCGCCGCCCACAGCCCAAGCAGCGTCATGCTAATGGCGATGAACAGCAGCGTCAGCGTCACCGGCCCGAAGCGCGGCGAGGGCGGGCCGGCAAGCATGCGCGTCGTGATGATCTCGCCATCCTGCAGGCGGACGGCCAGGAGCAGCCTGCCGTCCCGGCCTGGCGCAGAATCGATGACGGCCACGCGGAATCCGGGGCCGAGGTGGCGGCGCAAGCCGCCGAGGTGGGGGGCGTCTTCTTCCAGAGCCAGGTTGGCCGAATTCGGCGGCACCAAGGCCATGTCGAGGTAGGGAAAGGTCCGGGCGATATTCGCCATGACACGGACGCGATCCTGCGCCGCCGTCGAATCGATGAGCTGAACGAGCGGAACGAACTGGCCCGGCGGGCCATCGGGCCTGTGATCGTTCGAACGGGCGAGCACAAAGGCCGCCGTCACGATGAGATGAATCGCGAGCAGCGAGACGACGATGAGCACTGCAATCTGGCTGCTGATCCGGCTTGGCAGGAGAGAGCTGACCGTCATGCCGCGACAACCGCCGGCGTGAACAGGTAACCTCCGGAGCGCACCGTCTTGATGATCTCGGGACTGTGCGGGTCGCTCTCGAGCTTGCGTCGCAGCCGGCTCACCAGGACGTCAATGCTGCGCTCGAACGAGCCCGCGCTGCGCCCCTGGGTGAGATCGAGCAATTGATCGCGCGAGAGAATGCGGCCGGGCCATTCGCAGAAGGCCTGCAGCAGGTCGAACTCCGCACCGGTGACCACAATGCGCGCGCCGTCAGGACTTTCGAGATTGCGTAGCGCGCGATCGATACGCCAGCCCAGGAAGGTCAGAACGCGTGCATCCGAGGCGCTTGGCGCAATCATTGAGCGCGCCGCGCGGCGCAGCACGGCCTTGATGCGGGCGAGCAACTCGCGCGGATTGAACGGCTTCGTGAGATAGTCGTCGGCGCCCATCTCCAGCCCGATGATGCGGTCGACGTCCTCTCCCTTTGCGGTGAGCATGATGATCGGCACCTGCGAGCTCAGTCGCAGCCGCCGGCATATGCTCAAACCGTCCTCGCCCGGGAGCATGAGATCGAGCACGACCAGGTCGAGCCGGCTCGCTTCCAATGCGCGGTCCATCTCGCGTCCGCTGCCCGCGACCGAGACCCGGCACCCATGCGTGCCGAGAAAGCGGGCCGCCAGGCGGCCGATCTCGCGGTCATCGTCCACGACCAGGATGTGAGGCGATACGGTCATGCGGAGCCTCGTTGCGAATTCTCGTGCGGTAGTTGGGTAAGTATAGGTGATTCCGTGGCAGGAAATTTGTTTCTGAATGTTTCTGGGGACGGCGACGCAACGCGGGGAAACAAAGTGGTCCTCTGCCGGCAAGGTGTCGTTAAGTTGAATCCGGCTTTCTACTCCCTACGCTTGGCACCCAATGGGCCAGCACAATTCGGAGGGGAGAACCCCATGACTTCGATATCGTCAGCCGGCCTTGCGCCACACTCGTTCACATCTCCGCGCGAGTTGTTGCAAAACGAGTTGCAGTCGGAAGTGTCGTCCGGCGCGGTCAGCGCCAACGACCAAGATGCCTTGAGCGCCGCGCTCGACGACATTGACTCGACACTGCGCAGCCAACGGCCGCAGGCCGGCAGCGCGCGTCCGTCACACTCCGAGATGAAATCAAAGATTGACGACTTGATCGCGAGCGAGGTGCAGAACGGCAAGCTCACCAGCGATCAGGCGGACGAGCTGAAGAACGTCTTCGACAAGGCGTTCTCACACGGACCCGGCGGTGCGGGTGGGCCGCACGGCGGTCCGGGCGGCACAGGCGGACCGGGTGCGCCGGGGGGAACAGGTGATGCGAGCGCGTCGTCCAACTCGTCGGATCAGCTCAACCAGATCCTCAGCGACTTCCTGAAGTCTATACAGCAATCGCTGTCCAAGAGTTCGACCTACGACGCAAGCGGTGACACCGGCAGTGTGTCGATCTCGGCCCTTGTGATGAACTATCAGGCTTGATGGCTCAAACGCTGACAAGCATTCGTCCCGATCGACCCCCGACTTGATCGGGGCGAATCCGTAGCCCGGATGGAGCGAAGCGACATCCGGGGGCGATAGTGTAAAGTGCGCGATCGCTCCCACATTTCGCTGGCGCTCAATGCGGGCTACGGCTGGTGCCCAATGCGACCTACTGCCTCTTCGCCAGCGTCGGAAACTTGACGCCGAGCTGGTCGAGATAGGTCTCGTATTTGCTCGCGTCGTAGTAGAACTTGCGCATCTCCGGGCGGAAGCGCGCCATGGTGTCGTGATTGATCTGGACCTGCGGCACGTCGCTCTCGGCCAGGAACTCCTCCGGCTTGTCGGTCTTGAGCTGCACGTCGGTGAAATAGGTCTTCGCCGCCTGCACCAGCTCGGGCCGGGTGAGGAAATCGACCATCGACAGCGCCATCACCTTCGAGCCCGCGACCACGCCCTTGTGGGCGATCGGCGTCGCCATCGCGATGGCGTTCGCCCAGTTGTGGCCGGGGAGGTTCGGGATGTTGGCGGGATAGAACAGCGGCGCGGTCGGCGCTACCCAGGAGACATTGCCGATGTCGTCGGAGCCGCCGCTTTCCGGGTTCCCGGCGGGCGGCCGCAGGCCCCGCATCTTGGTGGCGAGGCCGTCCTGGTTGCCGTTCGCGACCTTCTGCACCGCCTTGGCGAAGGTCTGCTCCTCCTCGGTCCAGGTGGGCAGGCCGACGCGATCGATATTGCTTTGCATCACTTCCGCGATCGTCTTGTTGAAGTGGCGCGGCGCCGCGGTGCCGACAAGCTTGCGGGTGACCGTCGTGTTGGTCATCATCGCGGCCGCTTGTGCGATGCGGTTGCCGGTCTCGTAGTTCTTCTTGATGTTCTCGAAGTCCATCTCGCGGAAGAAGTACCAGACCGAGGCGAGCGACGGGATCACGTTGGGCTGGTCGCCGCCATTGGTGATCACGTAGTGCGAGCGCTGGTCGGGGCGAAGCTGCTCGCGGTTGAGGTCCCAGCCGATGTTCATGAGCTCGACCGCGCGCAACGCGTTGCGGCCGCGCCAGGGTCTACCGGCCGCGTGCGCGGATTCACCCTCGAACGTGTATTCGACCGACACCATGCCGGTGCCGTTGGCCTTGCCCCAGGAGGTCGAGAAATTGTCGCCCACATGCGTGTAGAGCACGACGTCGACGTCCTTGAAGATGCCGGCGCGCACCATGTAGGCCTTGCCGCCGAGAAGCTCCTCGGCGACGCCCGGCCAGATCACCAGCGTGCCTGAGAGCTTCTCGCGCTCCATCAGCTCCTTGACCGCAAGCGCTGCGACGATGTTGACCGCCTGTCCGGAATTGTGGCCCTCGCCGTGGCCGGGCGCGCCGGGGACGATCTCGTCACGATAGGCGACGCCGGGCTTCTGGTTGGCCTTCGGCAGGCAGTCGATGTCGGAGCCGAGCGCGATGATCGGATGGCCCGAGCCCCAGCGCGCCACCCAGGCGGTCGGCATGCCGGCGATGTCACGCTCGACCGCGAAGCCGTTCTTCTCCAGCAGGTCGGTCAGATATTTGGAGGTCTCGAACTCCTGGTAGGCGAGCTCGCCGAACGAGAACACGGTGTCGGTCATCACCTGCGCGAGCTTGCGCCGCGCTTCGACGCCGCTGGTCACGCTCGTTTTGAAGGCTTCGATGCGGGCGTTGTCGCTGCCCGGTCCTTGCTGCGCGAGCGGGGCGCTCGAGGCCAGTATCAGCGCCAAGAGCGCGGTCGCGGTTTTAAGTTTCATGGCAAGGCTCCCCCGTTGGCCGGCGTTCCTCAACTCTAGGGGCCGGCAGGAGGCTGTCAACGCAATCAGCGGCTGCGTCGGTGTGGAGCGTGGCGGCGCGGCCGGGGCCATGGTAAGGTGGCCAAATCGCGGTCCGGCGGGGTTTTTTCGCCGCGACAGCAAAAACGCGACAGAATGAAAATGAGCGTGCCGTCCTGCGGGACGGAACAAAAGAGGAAGCGCCATGCGATCACTCACTCCCCTTGGAGTATTGGGTTTTATTCTTGCCGTTTCATCGGCGGATGCCGCCACCATCACGGGCACCGTGAAGGGGCCCGATGGCCAGCCGTTCCGCGGTGCCTTCGTGCAGGCCCGCAATGCCCAGTTGAAGATGACGGTCAGCGTGCTCACCGACAAGGAGGGCCGCTATGTGGTCGAGAATCTGCCGGCCGGCGACTATCGCGTCGGCATCCGGGCGGTCGGCTACAGCGCCGGGGCGAAGAGCGGCCTCAAGCTCACGGCCGACCAGAACCTGCCGTCGCAGGACTTCGCGCTCGCGACCGGCTCGGTGAAGTGGACCGACCTGTCGATCCTGCAGGGCATCGAGCTTCTCCCCAACGATCGCGGCAAGAACATGCTGGTGGAAGACTGCATGAGCTGTCACGGCTTCCAGTCCAAGATGGCCGCCGTACGCGCGACCTCGATGGCTGTCGCAGCCGCGTCGAGTACATGCGCGAGGCGATGCGCTCCTCGCTCGCCGACCGTCGCGGCTTCTCCGATCAGCAGGCCGAGGACATCGCCTATCTACATGAACGAGATGTTCGGCTATGACTCGGTGCTGCCGAAGTCGCCGGCCGAGCTGCCGGACTACAAGAGACACGGTGACCGAGTTCTCCGACGAGGCGCTCAAGATCGTCTACGTCGACTATGACATGCCGGGGCCGGACCGCTTCGCCCTGGACCGCGCATCCCGACAAGGACGGCACGTTCTGGATTCCGCAATACGGCGCTTCCAATCGCGTCGCGCACTTCAATCCGCAGACCGGCGAGATGAAGGAGTTCCGGGTGCCGAACCTGAGCCCGGCGCTGATCCACTCGGCGGTGCCGGCGGCCGACGGCTCGATCTGGGTGGCGCAGGCGGGCTCCAAGAAGCTCGGGCGCTTCGATCCCAAGACGGAGACCTGGGAGGAGTATCGAGCACGACTGGCGCAAGCACACCATCGTGGCGCATCCGGACGGCTCGATCTGGTCGACCGGCGGGCTCACCCGCTTCGATCCGAAGACCAAGACCTACACCAAGATTCCGGAAGTGCCGACCGCCTACGGCATCGGCGTCGACAAGGAAGGCACCGTCTGGTTCAGCCGAGATGAACAAGGACGGCACCATCGGCAAGGTCGATCCCAAGACGCTCAAGGTGACCAAGTACATCCCGCCGTTCCGCGACCGCACGCGCCGCATGCAGATCGCCGACGACGGCACGCATCTGGTTCGCGGTCTATGACGACAGCCGCATCGGCAAGTTCGATCCGAAGACCGAGACCTTCAAGGACTACGCGCTGCCGCACAAGCAGACCAAGCCCTATGCGCTCGGCATCGCGACCGACAGTCAGGTCTGGTACTCGTCCTACTACCGCGACGTGATGGGCAAGCTCGATCCGGACACCGGCAAGGTGCGTCGAATATCCGATGCCCTATACCGACAACGGCATGCGCGACTTCTTCGTCGACAAGGACGGCAAGATGTGGTTCGGCGACGCCGCCCAACAACAAGGTCGGCTACTTCTATGTCTCCAACAGGCAGCGCAGCGCCGAGGCGCGCTGAGCTGGATGCGATGAATACGCGCCGGGATTCGCGAGAATCCCGGCGTGTCGGATCGCAGTGCAGCGCGCAGCTCATGCGGAGCGTCGCCGCGTCTCGGGCACCGTAACGAATTCGCGCGTGCATGCCTAGCTTCGATCCCCGAAGTCGCAGCGCGAGCACTCCGGGCTGCGCATGCGTCCGGGACACGCGGCTCAGACAACAACAACGTGAGGAAACGCCATGCGTCTATCAGCTCTCCCTTGGAATGATCAGTCTCGTCGCGCTCGCGGTCTCGACCGCTGACGCCGCGACCATCACCGGCACGGTCAACGGCCCGGACGGCGCAGCCGTTCCGCGGCGCCTTCGTGCAGGCGCGCAATGCCAAGACCAAGATCACGGTCAACGTGCTCTCGGATAATCAGGGCCGCTACCGGGTCGAGAATCTGCCGGCCGGCGACTATCGGGTGCAGATCAGGGCGCCGGGCTATCAGGCCGACCGGCCAATGCGGCATGGCGCTCACGGCCGATCAGAACGCTCACGCAGGACTTCGCGCTGCAGAAGGCGAGCTACGTGCGCTGGACCGACATTTCGCTCTACCAGGGCCATCAAGCTCCTGCCGGAGGAGCGCGGCAAGGACCTGTTCTTCATCCACTGCATCGCCTGCCACGGCTTCGAGACCCGCATGGCGACGGTCGAAGCGCAACGAGGACGGCTGGCGCGCTCGCGTCAACTACATGCGCGAGGCGATGGCGCTTCTTCATCGGGCGGCCGCAGTCGAACTTCACCGACAGAAGGCCGAGGATATCGTTCACTATCATCAACCAGGTGTTCGGCGAGGAGTCGGTGCTGCCGCGCTCGCCGGCCGATCTGCCGGCAATACAAGGACACGGTGCGCAATTTCTCCGATGAGGCGCTCAAGATCGTCTACGTCGAATACGAGACGCCGGGCCCCAACCGCATGCCCTGGAGCGCGCATCCCGACAAGGACGGCAGCTTCTGGGTTCCCTATTACGGGCGCGCCAACAAGATCGCGCGGCTCGATCCCGAGACCGGCGAGATGAAGGAATATCCGGTGCCGCATCTCGGCACGGCCGCGATCCATTCGGCAGTGCCCGCATCCGGACGGCTCGGTGTGGCTGACGGAGCAGGGCTCCGACAAGCTCGGCCGCTGGGATCCCAAGACCGAGAAGATCACCGAGTATCAGGACGACGGGCGCAAGCACACGATCAGGATCGATCCCAAGACCGGCACGGTCTGGTCGACCGGCTCGCTCACGCGCTTCGATCCCAAGACCGAGAAGTTCGACCACATTCCGGATGTGCCGACCAGCTACGGCATCGACCTCGACGCCGAAGGCAATGCCTGGTTCACCGAGCTGCTGCCCAACGGCAAGATCGGCAAGGTCGACGCCAAGACGCTGAAGGTGACGAAGTACACGATCGCCGACCGCAGGGCGCGCTGGCCGCGCCGCATCGTGGTCGATGGTGACGGCATCGTCTGGTTCGCCGAGTTCGAAGCCGGCAAGATCGGCCGTTCGATCCCAAGACCGAGACGCTTCAAGGAGTGGCCGCTGCCGGGGCCGAAGGCCACGCCCTATGCGCTCGGCATCGATGCCGAGAAGAAGGTCTGGTACTCGTCGGAGTAGATGGACGTGATCGGGCGGCTCGATCCGGACACCGGCAAGGTGATCGAATATCCGATGCCGCGCGCGGAGAACACCATGCGCGACTTCTTCCTCGACGACAAAGGCCGCATGTGGTTCGGCTCGCCGGCGAACGACCGCGTCGGCTATTTCTATCTGGCGAAGTAAGCGCCGAGTCCGAGTGACTTGGGGGCGGCAGAGGAAGCTGCCCCCGCAGCGTTTGCCATGACAACGGGCGCTCAACGCATCAGCATCATTGCCACCACCATCAGCGCCAGCATCAGTCCCACCATTGCGGCAAGATGGAGCGGGCTACTGATCATGTGGCGAAGGATGGCGAACTGCGTTCCCTCCGGCACCAAGTCCATCCCGCATTCGGGACACTTACCGGGACCAGGCTGGCGAACGATGGAATGCATGGGGCAAACGTAAACCGCTGCCACGTTTGCTCGCTCACTCATGTGGCGCTCCTGCTTCAATGAATTTTTGAAAAATCACAATGGAGTGCCCGGCATCCCCCGTGTTGATTCATATCAACACGTGCAACGCAAATTCTTTCATCTTTCCTGATAGGGGCGTGATGAGGAGGATGTAATGTGGTGGTGGAGCGACTATTGGCCGATGCCCTGGATGGGGTTCGGGCCGTTCATCATGATCTTCTTTCTGATTGTCTGCATGGCGATGATGTTCTTCATGATGCGTGGAGGAATGCATCGCCGCCGCGGCGGCTACGCCATCGAGATTCTCAAGGAGCGGTTCGCGCGCGGCGAGATCAATCAGGCTGAATTTGAGGAGCGGCGGCGCTTCCTGGAAGGCTGACGATAATTGTGCCGAGCCGCTGTCCGAGGGCCTTGCGTCCTTCGTCCCACCCCAAGAGAATGGACGGTGACGGAGGAAACGAGCCATGAAAAATATACAGCGGACGGACGCAATCGATCGCAGACTGTTTCTCGGCGCCGGCGCGCTGACGCTCGGCGCTCTGACAAGCCTGCCCGATCTCGCATGGGCGCAGGCGCCGAGCGCCGGCGAGGCGGGCGCCAAGCAGATCAGCCGGCTGCTGGCGGAATTCATCGCCGGCTTCGATCTCAAGAACGCACCGCCGGAGGTGATCGACCGCGCCCGCGTCGCCTTCATCGACACCATGGGGGTCATGCTGGCCGGCAGCCGCGAGGAGGTCGCGCATCTCGCCGTCGAGATGGTGAAACTCGAGGGCGCCACTCAAACCGCTTCGATCGTCGGACAATCGCTGCGCACCTCGCCGCAGCTGGCTGCGCTCGCCAACGGCGTTGCCGCCCACGCGATGGACTACGACTTCACGTTCCTGAGCGGGCAGTCGGTCTCGCCGGTCATTCCCGCGCTGCTGCCGCTTGCTGAAAGTACGGGTGCGTCGCCTGCCGACTGCGTCGCCGCCTTCATCGTTGGCGCCGAGGTCGCGGCCAGGCTCTTGCGCGCAAGCCCGCGGCTGTCGAACGACGGCGGTTGGCACTCGACCGGTACGGTTGGCGCGATCGCGGCCGCGGCGGCTTGCGCCAAGCTCATGAAGCTGCCGGCCGAGAAGATCCCCGACGTGCTCGGCATCAGCGTGTCGCTCGCGAGCGGCGTGGCGGTCAACTACGGCACCATGACGAAGCCGCTCCATTCCGGCAACGCGGCGAGAAATGGCATTCTGGCCGCGCAGCTCGGCAGCCGCGGCTTCACCGCGCATGCCTCAGCGTTCGAGGGCACGGCGGGCTTCTTCAAGACGTTCACGCCGCGGGCTTTCGGTCTCGCTCGATCCGTTCAAGGATCTCGGCAGCCGCTACGACCTGGTGACGCTCGGCTACAGTCTCAAGGCCTATCCGTGCGGCGGCCGTGGCCACACCGCGATCGAGGCGGCGCTGGCGCTGCGCGAGAAGGTTGGATTGCGGCTCGCCGACATCGCCAACATCCACTGCCTGGTCTCTAAGTCGAGCGCCGACCGCATCAACACGCTTTGGCCGGAATCGGTCGAGGCGGCGAAATTCAGCGCGGCCTATGTCATCGCCTATTCGCTGGTGAATGGCGCGCCGCGCATCCCGGCATTCACCGAGGAGGCACTCAAGGACGAGCGCGTCCGCGCGCTCGCCCGCCTCGTCACTGCGGGCGTTGATCCCGAGCTCAGCGACGCTTTCGGTGAGAGCCCGGCCAAGCTCAAGATCACGCTCAAGAGCGGAGAAACCTTCGAGCATCGGCGCGACTATGCGACCGGATCGAAGCAGGTGCCGATGACGCAGGCGCAGGTCGAAGCGAAGTTCAACGACTGCGCCGCCCAGACGATCAACGCCGAGGTCGCGCGCAAGATTCTCGCGACGCTCAATACGATCGCGGACCGGCGCTCGTTCGACGACTTCTGGACGCTGATCCGGCGCGCGTGACGGGGAGAGTGATATGAGTGGCAACGGGGGCGGGTTGGACCGGCGGCTGTTCGTTGGCGCGGGTGCGCTCACGCTCGCCAGTCTGTCGAGCAGGGCGCTTGCGCAGCAGAGCCGCAACGGGGGCGGCCATGGCCGATGCCAAGACGATCAGCCAGGTTATGGCGGACTATATCGCGGGCTTCGATCTCAAAAGCGCGCCACCGGCGGCGATCGACCGCGCCCGCATCGCTTTCATCGATACGATCGGCGTCATGCTCGCCGGCAGCCACGAGGAGGTGTCGCATCTCGCCGTCGAGATGGTGAAGGACGAGGCTAGCGCGCCGCAGGCGACGATTGTCGGGCAGTCGTTGCGCGCGTCGCCGCAGCTTGCCGCGCTCGCCAATGGGGTCGCCTCGCACGCGATGGACTACGATCTCACTTATATCAGCGGTCAGGCGGCCGCCGCGATCGTTCCCGCTATCCTGCCGCTCGCGGAAACTCTGGGTGCGACGCCGGCCGAGGCGATCGCGGCCTATATCGTGGGTGCAGAGGTCGCCGGGCGCCTTGCGCGCGCAAACTTTCGCGCTTCGAGCGTCGGCGGCTGGCATACGACTGGAACCGTGGGAGCGGTTGCGGCTGCCGCCGCAGCCGCGCGCCTGCTGAAGGTGCCGGTCGCAGCCATTCCTGACGTGCTCGGCATCAGCGCATCGCTGGCGAGCGGCATCAGCGGCAACTTCGCCACCATGACCAAGCCGCTGCACTGCGGCCATGCGGCGCGCAACGGCATTGCGGCCGCACTGCTTGGCCGCCGCGGCTTCACCGCAAGCCCGATCGCGTTCGAGGCACCGTCAGGCTACTTCAACACCTTCGGGCGCGGCCTCGATGTGTCGCTTGAACCGTTCAAGGACCTGGGGGCTCGCTACGATCTCGTCAGCGCGCGCTTCGATCTCAAGGCCTTCCCGTGCGGCGGGCTCACCCACACGTCGATCGAGGCGTCGCTCGATCTGCGCGGCAAGCTCGCCGGGCGGCTCTCCGACATCAAGAGCATTCATTGCTCCGTGACCCGCAATGCCGGTCAGCGCGCCGGCACTCAATATCCGGCGACGGTCGAGAACGCGAAATTCAGCGTGGCCTATCTCGTGCCTTATTCGCTGATTCACGGCGCGCCGAAGATCGCTGCCTTCACCGAGAAGGCTCTGCAGGATGAGCGGGTGAAGGCGTTGGCGAAGACCGTCACTGCCAGTGTCGACCCGGCGCTAGGCGCCGGCACCGACGGCAGTCCGGCGATCATCAGGATCACGCTTGCGAGCGGAGAGGTGCTCGAGCAACGTAAGGACGTCGCCAGCGGCTCGACCCGCAATCCGATGACGCCGGCGCAGATTGAGGAGAAATTCCTCGATTGCGCGACGCAGATCATGAGCGCCGATGCGGCGCGCCAGGTCTACGCGTTTCTCGATACGTTGCCGGCGCAGCCCTCGCTCGGTCCGCTTTGGGCCATGTTGCGCAAGGGATGACGGCGCAGCTTGCTCGAGCGTGCAGAAGGAATGATCACGATTCTGTTGCGCGCGCCTGCGATGGCGCACGCACGTGCTGCAGCCATTGCGAGATCATCCAGGCTGCGCCCACCGCCAACGGTCCAATCAGAATAAGATTGTAGCGTGTGTAATGGTTCGCCACGGCTCCATGCAGGCCAAGCATCATGATCGCGGGTGCGGCATAGAGCAGGAGCACAGGCTCGCGCTTCCGGATCGCCCGCACGCAGGCGCAAGCGAATAGCGGCACGAGCGCAAGGCCGACGATCCAACCGACCCATAGTCCGCACCAGGCAAGCGGAATGCTGACCAGAAGGTGCCGCCACCAGTTCGTCCGCATTTCCTCGCGGACGATATCTCCGATCAGGGGATCGAGGCGGCCATGCTCTTTGACCAGCATGTCACGTCGGCCGCGGCCGACGTGAAAGAAGCTGTCGCGGGTGTGGTAGACGAACCGGTGCATCGAATCGCGGCCGTACACCTGATCAAACAGGAGGTCGCCGAGCCCCGGCGTGCAATACGGAAAGGCCGTGACGAATTCCATCGGGTTCATGTCGTTGTACGCGAACCGCTCGATCAAGACGGCGGAACCGTACTCCTCTGTCAGGCCCCACTTTCCGACCGAAACGTGGTTGCGGAGGACCCAGGGCCCAATCGTCAAGGCAACAACTGTGACGAATACTGCGGCGCTCTTCCATGCAGATGGTCTTGTCTTCGCTTCGAGCAGGCGGCTGCCGACGGCAATGAGAAGCAGCAGACCTGGAACAAGGACGACAAAGGATGGGCGCGTGAGACACAAGAGACCAAGCAACAGGCCCGTCAGCCCCCACCATGTCAGGTTGCGGCGCTTCCAAGCCAGCACCGCGAGCGACATGGTGACGGAATAAAGGGAGAACGTCAGGCTCTCCGTCATGACGAACGAAAATATGTCGGCTTCAGCTGCGAGGGCTGCTGTCGCCAGCGCGCCAGCGATCCAGAACACACGTGTGCTGGCAAATATCAGGCAGCCAGCCAGCGCGATGGCAACGACGCCGAGCGCAAGCAAAGCTGCGTGAATGACGCGAACGGGTGTCGCATATGGCTCGCAGCCCACTCCTTCTTTTTGTTGGTTGACTGCAATGACAGTGCATTCAGCCGCTTTGGCAAAGCGCGCATCGAGCTTCATCGCGGCAAGGACGACGAGCGGATAGCCGGGGACGAAGAACATGCCGGGTGAGGGCACCTCGCGCGTGCTGTCCACGTCGTCAAAGACACCGTTGCTGAAGACGCCATGACGATCCATGTCATAGGCGATCGTGAGATAGAACGATTGATCAAAGTCGCTAAGGGTTTTGGGAAGCCGCGTTACGATCGCGGTAACAAGAACCGCAAAAGAGAGAAATCCAAGAAGCACTTTTGATCGCAAGGTCGGCAATAGGGTGGTCGATGGAAATGCCCCCGCGTCCACGAGCCCGTGCAGCATGCAGAAACCCTATCGACCAAGCAAACGACCATTATGCTCGACCCGGATAGGGTCCAATGGTCCCGAGCCAATCACACCTGGATGCTCGACAACGCGACCATTGCAGCAAAAGTATACAGAGCTGTGAGCCCATCGGGCAATCATCGCTATGGGTGAGTGCTCTTGCTTTCCCGTCTGGAGCAGCCTGAGCGACCTTTAGTCGCTGCTCCGAGGACTGATTGGTTTCGCGGTGCCGCGATGGAGCCGTCTTGCTCAGTCGTTTGCGATCGCGCGCGCCGCTTCGATGACGTCCTTTGGGCTCGAATAGATCTCGTCGAGGATCTTGACGGCGTCATTGCCGATGGTCGGGACTTACGACCTGGCGTGTCTTCTCGGCGTCCGCGATGAAAGCCGGGTCCTTCATCATCGCGGCGAAGGCGTTGCGCAGGATCTGTACGCGCTCGTCCGGTACCGATAGCTGCACGACCAGCGGCTTGCCGACCTCGCCCGCGGCCGACAGGACGCGCAGGATCTTGCGGTCCCGATCGCTCGTCGAGGAGATCGAAGGCGCTCGGCACGCTGGCCGGCAGATCGGGAGCGGTCGCGGAGGTCACGCGCATGATCGGAGTGATCTTGTTGTCCGCGATCCAGTGCGGGCGGCAGGCTTGCCCAGGTCATGCAGCCGCCTTCGAGCTCGCCGCGCTCGACCGCGATGAACGCCTCCGCGCTACCGGCGATAGCCGGCGACCGACTGGACGTTGACCTTGAACAGCTTGCGCAGGATCCGCTGCTGCGTGTCGGAGGAGGTGCCGGGATTGGTGCGGCCCATATGGATCTTCGGCAGGCGCTGCAGGTCCGCGATCGTCTTCGCGTTGACCGTGTGCCAGACGTAGCAGACCGCCAGGTCCTGCGCGACGCTGCCGATCCATTTGAACTTGCGGAAGTCGATCGGGACCTTGTCGGGCGTCAGCAGCGAATTGGTGATCTGGGTGTAGTCGAACATGTCGATGACGGTGCCGTCCTTCGGCGCGTGTCGTTCGAGATGCTCGAGCGACGCGCAGGCTGCCGGCGCCCGGCATGTTCACGACCACGACAGTCGGCGTGCCGGGGATGTGCCGGCCGATGTGGCGCGAAATCAGCCGCGCGTTGATGTCGTAGCCGCCGCCGACCGAATAGCCGACCACGAGGCTCAGCGTCTTGCCCTGATAGAAGTCGTCGGCACGGGCGGCAGAAGCTTGCGATGCGACCGCCGCGAGTACGAGCGTCAGGATGCGCGTAGCGTTCATGGCAACGACCTTTGGTGTCGAGCAGTCTCGGTTCGAGACTGCTGTGGTTCAACGCCCGGCGCAATGATTCTAGAGGTGAGCAGTGTTGCGTTGCAATATGCTGCAGTGCAAGCCGATCTGCCGGAATTGCAACGCTGCGCAGGACAAAAGCTGCTAGAGTTGGCGCGATGCGTCGAAGATCGGCGCTCAGCAGGGAGCAATCGCAGTGGCTACGACGCACAGTGCAGATGCCGCCGGAAATTTCCGCACCTTCCACAAGGCACGGCGCGTGCCGGCCGTCCCTCTGCAGCCGGTGGTCGATCCGGCCGGCTGGTCGCTCAGACGATCTCGGCGAGGTCGCGACCTGGAGCTACCGGTTCACGGATGCGCGACATCGACGAGCTGAGCGCGGCGGTCGCGTCCGTGCGTCGCAAGCGGCATCCCGGTCGAGGCGCGTCAGCCGCGACAATTTTCCGCTCAAGGCTCTTGCGGATGTCCTGGCCGATGTTCGCCGCGAGCTGCTGGACGGTCGCGGCATCGTCATGCTGCAGGACTTTCCGATCGATCGCTTCGACCGGCAGGCGCAGGCGATCGCCTATCTCGGCATGGGAAGCTACCTCGGCCAGACCATGTCGCAGAACCGGCAAGGGCACATTCTCGGCCACGTGAAGGATCTCGGCGGCGACTACGCCGATCCCAACACCCGCGGCTACATGACCCGCGCCGAGATGCTGTTCCACGCCGATGCCTGCGACTATGTCGGGCTGCTGTGCCTGCAGGGCGCAAAGAGCGGCGGCGAGAGCCGGGTCGCAAGCTCGGTCACGGTCTACAACCGGATCCTCGAGCGGCGTCCCGATCTCGCGAAGGTGCTGTGCGAGGACTTCTATCGCTCGCATGCCGGCGAGGTGAATCCGGGCGCGACGCCGTGGTTCAAGCAGCCGATCTTCTCGTTCATCGACGGATATTTCAGCGCCACCGGCGCCGGCGCCGCCATCGACAAGGCGCAGAAGCTGCCGGGCGTGCCGCCGTTCACGCCGGCGCAGACGGAGGCGGTCGCGCTCTATCGGCAGATGGTCGACGAATGCGCGATCGACATCGGCTTCGAGCCCGGCGACATCCAGTTCCTCAACAATTTCGTGACGCTGCACACGCGGCGCGAATACGAGGACTGGCCGGAAGCATCACGCAAGCGTCATCTGCTGCGGCTCTGGCTTTCCGATCCGGACGGGCGTCCGATCCCGCAAGAGCAGCGCGAAGGCCGCTCCGGCCGCGGCGTGCACCTCGACGGCGTCAAGCTGATCGCGCCGCTCGACGTAGACGTTGCGGCGTAGCGCACAAGCGCAAAAACAAAAACCGGCCCCGTGTGTCGGCGGGGCCGGCTCTACACAACGCAACTGATACGCATCGCCAGAAACAAACTCACTCAGGCCAGAGGCAAACTCACTCAACCACTTCAACGCATCGCGGCGTTGCGCGCCTGCATCGGCAGCACGATGACCTTGGTGCCGATGTTCACGCGGCTGTAGAGGTCGATCACGTCGTCGTTGGTCAGGCGGATGCAGCCCGACGACACGCGCCCGCCGATGGTCGAGCGGATCGTTGGTGCCGTGAATGCGATAGATGGTGTTGCCGAGATACATGGCGCGCGCGCCGAGCGGATTGCCCGGGCCACCGGCCATGTAGCGCGGCAGGTAGGGCTGGCGCGCGATCATCTCTGCAGGCGGCGTCCAGTCCGGCCACTCGGCCTTGCGGGTGATCGTCTGCGTGCCCGACCAGGTGAAGCCCTCGCGGCCGACGCCGATGCCGTAGCGGACGCCTTGCCGTTGCCGAGCACGAGATAGAGATAGGTGTTCGGACGTGTCGATGATGATGGTGCCGGGCGCCTCGTGCGTGCGGTAGTCGACGACCTGGCGGCGGAAATTCGCGGGAGCCTCGGAGTGATCCTCTGGCACCGCGCGCTCGACTGGCGCCTGCGGCAGCGGCTGCAGCGGTGCAAACAGGAGGAAAGGATTGGCTGATGCGGTGGTGGAGAACGTGACGGCGGCGACAGTTGCGATCGCAGCGGCAGTTCTGATCAAGCGGGAAATATTCATGACGCACCCCGATGTTGTCTCTTCGTCCCGACAAGTCGGGATAAGGTTCAAAAGTTTCGCAGAATTAATTGGTTAACCCCCCGGAACCATTTGGCTTCGGGCTAAATGGTGTGGGCGTAGTGGGCGTCTAGGCGTCGCCCTTGCGCGCCTTATGCCAGCCCACCACTGCATCACGGACTGCGTCGGTGGAGGCGAAATAGGGCTTGATGTCGATGAGCGGCGTGCCGTCGAGACAGTCGAGGCCGATCACGTCGAGCTTGTTGCCGTCGACCTTGACGAGCCGCACTACGCTCATGGCGATCGGGTTGGGCCGGGCCGGTGAGCGAAGCGAGAAGGTGCCGCGCTGCACCCCATAGTGCCGGGGCATTTGCAGCACGATGTCGCGGCGGGACCGGTCCATCCAGTAGAGCAGCACGAGATGACTGCAGCTCTCGACGTCCTTGAGCGCCTGCGCCCAGCGCGGATCGAGCTCGACTGTGCAGACCGCGTCCGACTCGCGGGCGTTCTTCGGGCAATCCTTGCGCTGTTTCCAGGGCGTGCGGATGCGGCCGATATAGTAGAGCGAGGCGTCGAACTCCTTGGGGAGCTCAACCGCCACCTCACCGTCCCAAATTCCGAATGCGTTGGCGTCGGGTTTGTTGTCGTTCATGGACGGAGTGTCGCGCAAATTCGGCGGCGCCGCCAAGGGTCTATCTACCGAATTGATTTTACGCGTATTTCCGGCCTGACGGCGGCTTAAGTGGGCATCAACCGCGTCTGCGGAAGGTCGGAGCTTGCTAAGACCCCTTTAAACGTATAAAGATATCTTTATATCACGTTTAACTGTGGGAAGCGTCCCAATGCCTTCGGCACCTGCCCATCTGCGATTTGCCGACCTCAACGGCGCCCTCAAGGCGGCGGGCGAGGAGACGCGGCTGCGCGTGCTGGCGCTGCTCGCCGAGGCCGAGCTCACGGTCTCCGAGCTGACCGACATCCTGCGCCAGTCGCAGCCGCGCATCTCGCGCCATCTCAAGCTTCTGGCCGAAGCCGGGCTGGTGGAGCGCTTCCGCGAAGGCTCCTGGGCGTTCTTCCGGCTGGGCGAGCGCGGACCGGCTGCGCGAGCTGGCGCGCGCGCTGGTCGCGCGGCTCGATCCTCTCGACACTGTCATCGCGCGCGATCGCGAGCGGCTTGCGTCGGTGCGCGCCGCGCGGGCTTCCGCCGCGCAGGCTTATTTCCGCCGCCACGCCGCCGAGTGGGATCGCATCCGCAAGCTGCATGTCGCCGATGAAGAGGTCGAGCAGGCAATCGTCGCCGCGCTCGCCGACCGTCCGTTCCGCTCGCTGCTCGATCTCGGCACCGGCACCGGCCGCATGCTGGAGCTGTTCGGACCGCGAGATCGAGCGCGGGCTCGGCCTCGATCTCTCGCTCGACATGCTCGCGCTCGCGCGCTCGCGGCTCGATCGCGCCGGCTTGCGCCACTGCAGCGTGCGCCAGGGCGACCTCTACGATCTCGCGCTGCCGAAGGATTCTTTCGACGTCGTCATCATCCATCAGGTGCTGCACTTCCTCGACGACGGTGCGCGCGCGATCGCGGAGGCAGCGCGCGTGCTGCGCCCGTCCGGGCGGCTGCTGGTCATTGATTTCGCGCCGCACGAGCTTGAGTTCCTGCGCGATCAGCACGCGCATCGCAAGCTCGGCTTCGCGCCCGACACTGTTGCGCAATGGATCAATGCCGTCGGGCCTTGATGTGGTGGCGCAGCGAACGCTGGCGCCCGGCGGCGGTCCACAGGCCAGGATCGCGGTGTCGCTCTGGCTCGGCCGCGACCGGCGCATGGCGCTTGCTGAAACGAGCGCACTGGAGGCCGTCTGATGGACGCGATCCGCGCAAGCCGCTTTATCCAGTCAGGCGATTGCCGCATCAACGCCTCCTTCGAGTTCTTCCCGCCGAAGACCGAGGAGATGGACAAGACGCTGTGGGAATCGATCACACGGCTGGCGCCGCTCGCCCCGCGCTTCGTATCCGTGACATACGGCGCCGGCGGCTCGACCCGCGAGCGCACGCACGCGACCGTCAAGCGCATTCTGGGCGAGACCGCGCTCACGCCGGCCGCGCATCTCACCTGCGTTGCCGCGACCCGCGCCGAGATCGACGAGGTGATCCGCAGCTATTGCGCCGCCGGCGTGCGCCACATCGTGGCGTTGCGCGGCGATCCGGTCGGCGGCATCGGCGACAAATATGCGCCGCATCCGGGCGGCTATCAGAACGCGGCCGATCTCGTCGCCGGCATCAAGCGCATCGCCGATGTCGAAGTGTCGGTCTCGGCCTATCCGGAGAAGCATCCCGACAGCCCGACCGTCGAGGCCGACATCGACATGCTCGAGGCCAAGGTCGACGCCGGCGCAACGCGTGCGATCACGCAGTTCTTCTTCGAGAACGATCTCTACTTCCGCTATCTCGATCGCGTGCGCGCGCGTGGCATCACGGTGCCGGTCGTGCCCGGCATCCTGCCGGTGCAGAACTTCAAGCAGACCAAGAGCTTTGCGGCGCGCTGCGGCGCTTCGGTGCCGGACTGGCTGGCCGAGCGTTTCGATGGCCTCGATGACGATGCCGCGACCAGAAAGCTGATCGCCGCCGCGGTCGCGGCCGAGCAGGTGATCGACCTCGTCGACCGCGGCGTCACCGATTTCCATTTCTACACCATGAACCGCGCCGATCTGGTCTACGCGGTGTGCCATTTGTTGGGCCTGCGACCGGGCCAAGAAGTGGGGCACGGCGGTGCCGCCGGCACGGCCGGCTCCCTCCCCCCTTGTGGGGGAGGGGTGGGGAGAGGGGTGGTTCCGAATTCTGAATTTGTCGCTACCCCTCTCCCTGTCCCTCCCCCGCAAGGGGGGAGGGAACGCTAGAGCCGATAGCGCAACGGATGTGGCAGCGTGAGCAATCGCATGTCTGAAGCAAAGCCGAAGTCTGTGGTGTCCCCGACCGAGCAAACACTGCGCCGCGTCGCGCGCGAGCGCATCCTGGTGCTCGACGGCGCCATGGGCACCATGATCCAGGAGCTCAAGCTCGACGAGGAGGGCTATCGCGGCGCGCGCTTCGACGCCTGGAACCGCGAGGTGCGCGGCAACAACGATCTGCTGATCCTCACGCAGCCCGACGCGATCCGGAACATTCATCTCGCCTATTATCGCGCCGGCGCCGACATCGTCTCGACCAACACCTTCTCCTCGACCGCGATCGCGCAGGCCGACTACGGCATGCAGGACATCGCCTATGAGCTCAACCTCGAGGGCGCGCGGCTCGCGCGCGCGGCTGCCGATCTCGCGCAGTCCGAGGACAACCGCCCGCGCTTCGTCGCCGGCGCGATCGGGCCGACCAACCGCACCGCCTCGATCTCGCCCGACGTGTCGAACCCCGGCTTTCGCGCCATCACGTTCGACCAGCTGCGCACGGCCTATGGCGAGCAGGTGAAGGGGCTGATCGACGGCGGCGCCGATCTCCTGCTGATCGAGACGATCTTCGATACGCTCAACGCCAAGGCGGCGATCTGCGCCATCATGGACGCCAGCGAGGCGCGCGGCGTGCGGCTGCCGGTGATGATCTCCGGCACCATCACCGACCGCTCGGGGCGGCTCCTTTCGGGCCAGACGCCGGCCGCGTTCTGGAACTCGATGCGGCACGCGGCGCCGTTCTCGATCGGGCTCAATTGCGCGCTCGGCGCCCAGGAGATGCGCGCGCACATTGCGGAGATCGGGCGCGTCGCCGACACGCTGGTCTGCGCTTATCCGAACGCTGGGCTCCCGAACGAGTTCGGCCGCTACGACGAGAGCCCCGAATATATGGGCGAGCTCCTGGGCGAGTTCGCGGCCTCCGGCCTCGTCAATGTGGTCGGCGGCTGCTGCGGCACCACGCCCGATCATATCAGCGCGATTGCCCGCGCGGTCGAAGGCAAGGCACCACGGCAGGTGCCAGAAGTGCCGCGGCTGCTCCGCCTCTCCGGCCTCGAGGCCTTTGCGCTCACGCCCGAGATCCCGTTCGTGAATGTGGGCGAGCGCACCAATGTCACCGGCTCGGCGCGCTTCCGCAAGCTCATCAAGACCGGCGACTACACGGCCGCGCTCGATGTCGCGCGCGACCAGGTCGAGAACGGCGCCCAGATCATCGACGTCAACATGGATGAGGGCCTGCTCGATTCCGAGCAGGCGATGGTCACCTTCCTGAATCTGGTGGCGGCCGAGCCCGATATCGCGCGCGTGCCGGTGATGGTCGATTCCTCGAAGTTCTCGGTGATCGAGGCCGGGCTCAAGTGCGTGCAGGGCAAGCCGGTGGTGAACTCGATCTCGCTCAAGGAAGGCGAGGCTGCCTTCATCGAGCACGCCAGGACCGTGCGCCGCTATGGCGCCGCCGTCGTGGTGATGGCGTTCGACGAGCAGGGCCAGGCCGACACGATCGAGCGCAAGTGTGCGATCACGAAGCGCGCCTACGACATTCTGGTCAATCAGGTCGGCTTTCCGCCCGAGGACATCATCTTCGATCCGAACATCTTCGCGATCGCGACCGGCATGGAGGAGCACAACGGCTATGGCGTCGCCTTCATCGAGGCGGTGCAATGGATCAGGCAGAACCTGCCGCACGCGCACGTCTCTGGCGGCGTCTCGAACCTCTCGTTCTCGTTCCGCGGCAACGAGCCGGTGCGCGAGGCGATGCACTCGGTGTTTCTGTATCACGCCATCAAGGCCGGCATGGATATGGGGATCGTCAATGCCGGCCAGATGGCGGTCTATGACGATCTCGATTCCGAGTTGCGCGAGGCCTGCGAGGACGTGGTGCTCAACCGCCGGCCGGATGCCGCCGAGCGGCTCCTGGCGCTCGCCCAGCGTTTCCACGGCCATGGCGTCGAAAAGAAAGAGGCCGATCTCGCCTGGCGCGAATGGCCGGTGGAAAAGCGGCTGTCGCATGCGCTGGTGCACGGCATCACCGAATTCATCGAGACCGACACCGAGGAGGCGCGGCTCAAGGCCGAGCGCCCGCTGCACGTTATCGAAGGTCCGCTGATGGATGGCATGAACGTGGTCGGCGACCTGTTCGGCTCCGGCAAGATGTTCCTGCCGCAGGTGGTGAAGTCGGCGCGCGTGATGAAGCAGGCGGTCGCCTATCTGATGCCGTTCATGGAGCAGGAGAAGAAGGAAAAGGGGATCGATCGGCGAAGCTCGAACGGCAAGATCGTGATGGCGACCGTCAAGGGCGACGTGCACGACATCGGCAAGAACATCGTCGGCGTCGTCCTTCAGTGCAACAACTACGAGGTCGTCGATCTTGGCGTCATGGTGCCGGCCGCGAAGATCCTGGAGACTGCGAAGGCCGAGGACGCCGATATCATCGGGCTCTCCGGCCTGATCACGCCCTCGCTCGACGAGATGTGTCACGTGGCGGGCGAGATGGAGCGCCAGGGATTCGACCTGCCGCTGATGATCGGCGGCGCCACCACGAGCCGCGTCCACACCGCGGTGAAAATCCATCCAAACTATCGGCGTGGCCAGGCGGTCTATGTCACCGATGCCAGCCGCGCGGTTGGTGTTGCCCAGAACCTGATGTCGAAGGAGGCGCGGCCAGGCTACTATGCCGACATCCGCAGCGAATACGCCCGCATCGCGGCCGCGCATGCGCGCGGCGAGGAGAACAAGCAGCGTCTGTCGCTGCAGGTCGCGCGCGCCAATGCGCTCAAGCTCAATTGGTCCGGCAACGACGTGCCGCAGCGGCCGGCGTTCATTGGCACCAAGGTGCTCGCCGACTATTCGATCGCCGAGCTCGTGCCCTATATCGACTGGACGCCCTTCTTTTCGACTTGGGAGCTTGTCGGCAAATATCCGGCGATCCTCGACGACGCAACGGTCGGAGAGGCGGCGCGCTCGCTGTTCGACGACGCGCAGGCGATGTTGCGCAAAATCGCGGAGGAGCGCTGGTTCCGCGCCGCGGCCGTTGTCGGCTTCTGGCCGGCGAATTCAGAAGGCGATGACATTCTGGTGTTCGGCGACGAGGCGCGCGCGAAGCCGATCGCGGTGCTGCACACGCTTCGTCAACAGCTCACGCGGCGCGAGGGCCGCGCCAACCTGGCGCTCGCGGATTTCGTCGCGCCGCGCCAGAGCAAGCTTGCCGATTACGTCGGCGCTTTCGCAGTAACCGCCGGCATTGGCGAGGACGAGATCGCCGAGCGCTTCAAGCGGGCGAACGACGACTATTCGTCGATCTTGGTCAAGGCGCTTGCCGACCGTTTGGCGGAGGCGTTCGCGGAACGGCTGCACCAGCGTGTGCGCAGGGAATTCTGGGCCTATGTGCCCGATGAGAAGCTGAGCAACGTCGAGATGATTGCCGAGAAATATCGCGGCATCCGCCCGGCACCGGGCTATCCGGCGCAGCCCGACCACACCGAGAAGGAGGCGCTGTTCCGCCTGCTCGACGTCGATCGCCGCATCGGGGTCAAGCTCACCGAGAGCTTTGCGATGTGGCCGGGCGCGTCAGTGTGCGGCCTCTATTTCAGCCACCCCGAAAGCCATTATTTTGGTGTCGGCAAGATCGAGCGCGACCAGGTCGAGGATTACGCCAAGCGCAAAGGCTGGAGCATCGCGGAAGCCGAGAAGTGGCTCGCGCCAATCCTCAACTACGATCCGCTGGCGGCAGCGAGAACGGCGGCGGAGTGAGTGGCCGTCGGACTTATCTCAACGCATAGCTCTCGGTCGTGGTCCGCGCGTACGGACTTGTGAAACTTCTTCAATTGTCGTTGGCACGGAACTATCCGCTGTCGTCCCCGCGAAGGCGGGGACCCATAGCCACAAAACTTTCGATCTCTCGCCGGCCACACCACACCACATCGCAATGACACGGCGTATGGGTCCCCGCCTTCGCGGGGACGACAGCGGGAGATTCTTTGCTTCACATATTCCTACGCGGGACGATTGAGAGCGCTGATTACCCGGGAACTGACCTTACACCGCCACGCTCTGCAAAAAGCCTTCGATTCGTTTCCGCAGATCGATCGCCGCAGCGTCGACCGCATCGGAGGCCGCCAGCACGGTATCGGCCACGCCGCGGGTCGCATTGGCGGCGTGGGTGACCTCGTCGAGCACCGCGACGACAGTCTTCGTCACGTCGGCGGCACTCGAGACGTTGTGCGAGATCTCGGTGGTCGCCTTGTCCTGCTGCACGAGCGCAGTCGCCACCGCCGATGTGCGTTGGTCGATGTCCTGCATGCGCCCGCTGTTGCGTCGAATGGCATCGACCGCGTCGCCGGTCGAGGTCTGGACTGCCGTAATGAGAACCGCGATCTGTTCCGTTGCCTTCGCGGTCTGCACCGCGAGCGATTTCACCTCGGATGCGACCACCGCGAAGCCGCGGCCGGATTCGCCGGCGCGAGCCGCCTCGATGGTGGCGTTGAGCGCGAGCAGATTGGTTTGGCCGGCGATGTGCCGGATCAGATTCACGACGTCGCCGATCTCCTGGACCGACTTGGTGAGGCGGGTGATCTGCTCATTGGTCGTGTCTGCTTCCTTCGCGGCAAGGGCGATCAGCTTCGCGCTCTCGCCGACCTGCCGACCGATCTCCGCGATCGAGGACATCAACTCGTCGGCCGCGCTCGCTGCGGTGGTCACATTGGCGGACGCTTCGTTGGACGTGCTGACGGCACTTGCCGCGCGCTGCGAGGTTTGGCTGGAGGATGTCGACAGCGCCGCCGCCGATGTCTTCATGGCGGCTGCGCTCTCGCTGACCGTGTGCAGCACTGCCTCGACGCCATTGCGAAAAGTCTTGATTTCAGCCTCGATGAACTCACGGCGTCGTTCGTGCTCCAGCAGAAACGTGCTTTGTCGTTCGGCCTGAATACGCTCGGAAATGTCGTCGTGCGTGCCGAGCCAGAATGGCTGGCCGGCAATCGGCCGGTTGACGACGGAAATCGCGCGCCCGTCCGGGGTTTCCACCACCCGGCTCAAGGTCCTTCCCTGCGTCATCTCGGCGATGACCTCGGCGCGGTACTTCTCCACGTCGATGTCGAGGCTGCCGGTGGTCTTTCGATTGTTGATGACGTCGAGAAATGTGCAGCCAGGCTTCACGACCTCGCGCGACAGCCCGTACATGTCGAGAAACCGGTCGTTACAGACAACCAGCCGCTCAGCCGCATCGAACATGACGACGCCCTGCGTCATGTTATCGATCGCGATGGCGATCAGGCGGCCGCGAGCGCGCCTGCCGCGGCCCCATGTAAATCGCCACAGCACATAAACACATCGCCACAGGCCATATGCGCCGCCCAGCAGACCGCAGACAACAACGACTGCAAGGCGCCAGTCCTGTTCAAACATCGGAAGAACGCCAATCGGTTGCCCCAGATAGGGGAATCCTAGGCGTGATCGATTTATAGACTATTAACCGTGCTTCACTCGGCCCAACGGGGTGGGCTGTTCTGGGAAGCGGCTTCTGAGGGACTGCTCAAGTGCCCTGATTGCCGCTATGGTTCGCGCCCACCTTGGATGCGGGGCGACCAATGTTTGCGACCACGATTGCGGGAAGCCTGCCGAAGCCTGCGTGGCTTGCCGAGCCAAACAAGCTGTGGGCGCCTTGGCGGCTGTCGGGCGAGGAGCTTGCGGCGGCCAAGCGTGATGCCACCATCCTGGCGCTGAAGCTGCAGGAGGACAGCGGCATCGACATCGTGACCGAAGGCGAGCAGTCGCGCCAGCATTTCGTGCATGGTTTCCTGGAGGCCGTCGACGGCATCGACTTCACGCATAAGATCGAGATGGGCATCAGGGCCGATCGCTACAAGGCGATGGTGCCGGTCGTCACCGGCGCGCTGCGGCTCAAGGGGCGCGTGCATGCGATCGAGGCGCGGACTGCGCGCGCCCACACAACTCGTAAGCTGAAGCTCACGCTGCCGGGGCCGATGACCATCGTCGACACCATTGCGGACCAGCACTACGGCGACCGGGTCAAGATGGCGATGGCGTTTGCCGATGTTCTCAACGAGGAGGCGCGTGCGCTGGTCGCCGACGGCGTCGACGTCATCCAGTTCGACGAGCCGGCCTTCAACGTCTACATGGACGACGTGAAGGAGTGGGGGATCGCGGCGCTGCATCGCGCCATTGAAGGTGTCACCTGCACCACCGCGGTGCACATCTGCTACGGCTACGGCATCAAGGCGAACGTCGACTGGAAGGCCACACTCGGATCCGAGTGGCGGCAATACGAGGCGATCTTTCCGGCGCTGGCGCAGAGCCGGATCGATCAGGTCTCGGTCGAATGCCGCAACGCTCGTGTGCCGATGCATCTGCTCAAGTTGCTCGAGGGCAAGGATGTTCTCGTCGGAGTGATCGATGTTGCAAGCGACGAGGTGGAGACACCCGAGGACGTGGCTGCCGTCATCGGCGAAGCAATGAAATATGTGGCCAAAGACAAGATCGTGGCTTCGACCAATTGCGGGATGGCGCCGATGCGTTGGGAGGTGGCCTACGCCAAGCTTGCGTCGCTCGGCCGCGGCGCTGAACTGGCGCGGCGGAGATTGGGTTAGTCGGGAGCCGAGACATCGCGGCTCCCGTGCGCTAAAGTTCGCAGGCGGGAAGCTGTGACTGAGGCGCTCTACGCCTCAATGTCTTATCGCCGATAGAAAAGCGGGGCGCCGCTAACACCAGCCCGAACGGATCAACTGGAGGATCGCCGTCATGACCAAGCTCAGTCGTCGCAGGATGTTGAAAACGGCCGGTATCAGTGCGGCCGCGACCGCAATTGCGGCCCCGGCAGTTGCCCAGTCGATGCCCGAAATCAAGTGGCGCCTCACGACGAGCTTCCCGAAGTCACTCGATACGCTGCATGGCGGCGCCGAGGTCCTGGCCAAGGCGGTCGCGGAGGCGACCGACAACAAGTTCCAGATCTCGGTCTTTGCGGCCGGCGAGATCGCGCCGCCGTTCTCGGCCGCCGACGTGGTGCAGAACGGCACGGTCGAGCAGTGCTTCACCGCGTCGTACTATTTCATCGGCAAGGACATGACGTTCGCGTTGCCGTGCTCGTCGCCGTTCGGGCCCAATACCCGCATGCAGAACGCCTGGGAATATCACCACGGCGGCATCGAGCTGATGAACGAGTTCTACAAGAAGTTCAATATCCACGCGCTGCCGGCCGGCAACACCGGCTGTCAGATGGGTGGCTGGTTCCGTCGCGAGATCAGGACTGTCGCCGACCTCAACGGGCTGAAGTTCCGCATCGGCGGCTTCGGTGGCCGCGTGCTCGCCAAGCTCGGCGTGGTGTCGCAGCAAATCCCGGGTGGCGAGATCTATCCGGCGCTGGAGAAGGGCACCATCGATGCGGCTGAGTGGGTCGGACCTTACGACGACGAGAAGCTCGGTCTGCACAAGGTGGCAAAATACTATTATGCCCCCGGCTGGTGGGAAGGCGGCACTCAGATTCACGTGTTTACGAATCTCGAAAAGTGGAACTCGCTTCCGCCGAGCTACAAAGCGATCCTACGCTCCGCGGCCGACGCGACCAATATGTGGATGACGTCCAAGTACGATGCGGTCAATCCGCCGGCGTTGAAGAAGCTCGTCAGCGAGGGCGCGCTGCTGCGCATATTCCCGCAGCCGGTGATGGAAGCTTCCCTCAAGGCTGCGAACGAGGTCTATGCGGAGATTTCCGCCACCAATGCGGACTTCAAGAAGATCTGGGAGAACATCAAGGCGTTCCGCAATCTCGAATACGAATGGTGGCAGGTCGCGGAATACAACTACGACAATTTTATGATCCGCAACGGCGTCAAGTCCTGATCGGGCCACGCTGCGGAGATGTGTGACAGCCCCGGCGCAAGCGCCGGGGCTTTGACATATCGGCATCCTTGGGCCGCTATCGCAGCTCGAGCGGTGGGGGCGCTTCGGGCAGGTCGATCTGAATTTGGATCTTGGAGGGATCGACCGTGGGGCCCGTCGACTTGTAGTGCATGACCAGGGCCGGGAAGGCGATGACGAGGCCGACCATGATGCATTGGATCACCACGAAGGGAATGGCGCCCCAGTAGATTTGCGCGGTCGTCACCGGCTCCATGCGCTTGCCCGACACGCGATCGACATAGGGCTCGGTGGGCGCCACCGAGCGCAGATAGAACAGCGCGAAGCCGAACGGCGGATGCAGGAACGAGGTCTGCATATTCACGCCCAGCATGACGCCGAACCAGATCAGATCGATGCCGAGCTTCTGTGCCGGCAGCGCCAATAGCGGAATGGCAATGAACGCGATCTCGAAGAAATCGAGGAAGAAAGCGAGCACGAACACGAAAATATTGACGAAGACCAGGAAGCCGATCTGCCCGCCGGGCAGGTTGAGCAGCAGATCCTCCACCCATTTGTGTCCGTCGACGCCATAGAACGTCAGCGAGAAGACGCGCGCGCCGATCAGGATGAAGACCACGAATGCCGACAGCTTCGCGGTCGCCTCGGCTGCTTGCCGGGTCAGAAGTCCAGGTCAGCCGCCGCTTGAGCATCGCGAGGGCGAGCGCCCCGACCGCGCCCATGGCGCCGCCTTCGGTAGGCGTCGCGACCCCGATGAAGATCGTCCCAAGCACCAGAAAGATCAGCGCCAGCGGCGGCACCATGACGAAAATGACCTGCTCGGCGAGCACCGACAACAGCCCCATCCGCAGCAGCTTGTTGAGGACTGCGAAAATGAAGGCGAGCGTGATTGCAACCGACATGGTGAGAACGACGAAGTCGGCGCCTGCCTTCACCGTGGTGGTTCGCATGTAGAGGTATGCCGCGATCGCAGTGATGAGCGTCACGACGAACAAGGACAGGACTCCGCGCGTTCCATCGGGTTCCTTGTGCTTGAGCGCCTCGTCCGGCAGACCGGGCGCCGCCTTCGGGTAGAGCCGGGTCACGATGAAGGTGTAGAGGGCATAGAGCCCGGCGAGCAGGATGCCGGGGAGGAAGGCGCCTTCATACATGTCGCCGACCGACTTCCCGAGCTGGTCCGCCATGATGATGAGGACGAGCGAAGGCGGGATGATCTGCGCCAGCGTGCCGGAGGCTGCGATGACGCCTGAGGCCACGCGCCGGTCGTAGCCATAGCGCAGCATGATCGGCAGCGAGATCAGCCCCATCGAGATGACGGAGGCCGCGACCACGCCGGTGGTCGCCGCCAGCAGCGCGCCGACGAAGACCACCGCGTAGGCAAGGCCACCGCGGATGGTGCCGAACAGCTGGCCGATGGTGTCGAGCAGGTCCTCCGCCATGCCGGAGCGTTCGAGCACAAGCCCCATGAACGTGAAGAACGGAATTGCGAGCAGCGTATCATTGGCCATGACGCCATAAACGCGTTCCGGCAAGGCCTGCAGGAAGTCCGGCCGGAACAGGCCGAGCTCGATGCCGACGAGAGCGAAGATCAACCCAGTCGCGGCGAGCGAGAACGCCACCGGATAGCCGAGCAGCAGAAGCAGCACGAGCGCCGCGAACATGATCGGCGCCATGTTGTGGATCAGAAAGGCGGTCATGGCGGTTTCCCAGGAACGGGGCTTAGCGTTTTTCGGTGCCTTGGACGAGGTGCTCGACTTCCGCCTCGAGCGCGGAACGTTGTGTCTCCCGCGGGTCGGGAATGATTCCGCGCATGATGGCGATCCGCTTGATGAGCTCTGAGACGCCCTGCATCGCCAGCAAGGCAAAGCCGATCATGACGAGCGACTTTGCCGGCCACTGCGGCAGTCCGCCGGCGCTGAACGACTGCTCGTTGAGACGAAACGACTCGAGGAAGAATGGCACCGAGGTGACGATCATGATGATCGTCAAGGGCAGCAGGAAGAGGGCGTGCCCGACGAGCTCGATTATGCTGCGCACGGGCCGTGGCATCATGCTGTTCACGATGTCGATGCGCACATGCTCGTTCAACTGGAGTGTCCAGGGCGCGCAGAACAGAAACACCATGCTGAACAGCACCCACTGCAATTCCAGCCAGGCGTTCGACGAGAGATCGAAGACCTTGCGCACGGTCGCGTTGGCGGCTGACACCAGGATGGCGAGCAGCACCATCAGGGCGAAGAATTGACCAATCCGGCGATTGACCGCATCGATGCCCTGGCTGAGCTTGAGCAGCAAGTCCATGGACAATCCCCTCCAGGCAACCAGCCTTGGGCCGGCGGCCTCATTCGCGTTCCCCAGTTCCGTTGTTCTTGAATCGGCGTTCGATGCTGCGCCGATTACTCCCCGAGCTTACCCCAAATCGTTCGTTCTGCGTCAATCATCGGGGCTTCTGCAGCCAGAAATGGTACTGGCCGGAGAACATGTTCTGGTGCTCGGTCTCGTAGCGGTGCCAGCGGTCGAGCTCGCTCTCGTTTGGAAACTGGCTCTCGACCTCGGTCTGGCTGCGCGGATCGACCACGAAGCCGATGAATCTGAGGCCATTGTCGTCCAGGAAGGTCTTGATCTGCGGGATGGTCAGCCGGTGCTCCTGCACATGGAAGCACAGGTCGCGGCAACCGCTCATGTTGTAGAAATCCGGCGATTGCCAGAGCCGGCCGATATCGGGGCGCTCGCCTTCGGCAACAAGTTGCTCACGGAAGCGGCGGATGTCCTCGGGGCTCGATCGATAGCCGCGCTCGGCAATCAGGCCACGCACGTTGACGATGTGCGTGCGGCCAAGCGCGCTGTAGAGCCCGAGATACATGAAGCCGCCCGGCCGCAGCAGGTCGACGAGAACGCGCCAGCCTGCGAACGGATCGTCGAGATGATGCAGCACGCCGCCGGCCTCGATGACATCGAACGTTTGCCCAAGCGCGCCGAGCTGGAGGATGTCGGCCTGCGCATAGTCGATGTTTGTGATCGCAAGCTCGCGGGTCTTGCGCATGGCATAGCCAAGGCTGGTGAGGCTCAAGTCGACCGCGAGCACGCGCGCGCCGCGATAGCGGCGGGCCGCCTCGATCGCGCAATGGCCGGTGCCGCAGCCCGCGATCAGCACCTCGCAGCCGTCTCGCGTCGCGCTGCCCGCGGGCAGTGACGGAAACAGCGTCCGCAACGCGCCCTCGACCGTGTCGGGCTCGGCCGGCAGCGGCAGCTTGGCCCAGCGTGGATAGGGGTTGTGCTCGTACTGATCGCGCACGGCGAGCGAGATGGCGTCATCGATCGGCGTGAGCGCCCTGATTGTCACGCGTAAGCGCATCTCTTCGAGCGGCTCGACGACCTGCTGGTCGATCAGCCCTTTGAGGGGCTCCGTGTTTGCGTTCAGCGTCTGCGCGAGCGGGAGTGTGTGGAGCGGCTCATAGGCGCCGAGCGCCGCAAGCCAGAGCGCCGGCGGCTCGGCCTGCGCGGCGAGCGTGTCCGAGAGCCGCTGTCGCAGCTGCGCGACCTTGCCGGCTTCCTCGTCATCGAAGGGATGTACGTATTCATTGAGGAAGGACTGGCGCGCCAGCGCGCATTGGAACGCCAGCAGGGCCGGCTCGACTGTGCCGCCTGGCGCCGTCGCCAGCGCCTGGTCGAGCATCTCCTGTCGCGCACAGGTGAGGAAGCGCTCGAGGTCGAGATCGCAGACGGGCGCCGATTCCATCAGCGCCCGCAGCAGCGGATCGGCGCAGATCGCCGCTCGCTCCGAAGGGGACCACAGATCATCGCCGGCGAGCCGTCGCGGCCACGCGTGCGCCACCCGCGCCACGCATTGCGCGAGTGCGGCGTCATGCTTGGCGAGATCGGTTGCCGCCGCGTTGAAGTCATCAAGCCGCGCCCAGGCGTCGCTCACCGCGCGCGCTACCGCGCCACGCAGCTCCGGCATGTCGGCGGTGAAGCGGAAGCGGCGCAGGCATTCGACAAACACCGCCTTGGCATCCTGCGTCTCGCTGATGGAGAGCGCGCGCCAGGTCGTCTGCAGCGCCTGCAGGATATCTTCCGCGGCCACATAGGCCTTGGCGAGATTGGTGAGCACGTCGACCGAGCCGGGTGCAATGGCGAGCGCGCGCTGCAATTGCTCGATCGCTTGCGCGTGCCGGCCCTGGCGGACGAGCGCAATGCCGAGGTTCATGGCGGGGAGGGGGTGCCGCGGGTCGGCCGCTTGCGCCCGCTGCCATGCCTCGATGGCCTCGTCGGGCTTGCCGAGGCCGTAAAGCGCTCGCCCGAGATTGACCAGAGCCTGCGTGTAGCCGGGCCTGCTGGCGGCCGCGTGGCGATAGCAGAGAACCGCATCCGCCGACCGGTTGAGCTCCATCAGCACGTTGCCCTGCTCGAGGTGCGCCTCCGCATAGTCCGGGCGCACGCGAGCGGCCTCGGCGCAATGCGACGCTGCATCCTCAAGCCGACCGGCGGCGTGGCAAGCCGCTGCCATGCCCATGTACAGCTCGGGCACATGACGGTTGATGCCGATCGCTCGGTTGAACAAGGCGAGCGCTTCGTCGATGCGGCCAGCGCGGGTCGCCAGGTGACCGAGACGATGAAGCGTGACGATATCGTTGGGGTCGCTGGCCAGCGCCTGGTGGTAAAGGCTCTCGGCTTGTGCGAGGTCGCCGGCTTGGGCGTGCCGGTCGCCCATGTCCCGTAGCTGGCTCGAGAAGCTCTGGGGCAGTCCGCCGGCTTGACCGGTCTTGCGGGCGGCACGTCGCTCTTTCCGGTTCATTCGCGAGCCGCGTTCGTTCCTGGACGATTACTTGTTCATATCACACCAAAGGTCACTCGCGCGGCCTCCAAAAATGCGAGCACCGGAGAGGTGCTCCTCTCCGGTGCTCGAAGTCGCTGCAGACAATCGTTAATCTTGGAACCTAGAACGCACCTAACAACAGCGCCGCCACGAAGGCGAAGACCGCAAAGATAGCGAGCACGTTCAAGTTCAAGGAAAGATCCACTCAGAGCTCCATCCTTGTTGGTATGGCCGAAGCATATCAAGAAGTAGGCTCGGTCCGAAACAGCATTTCTGTAGCTTCGGCAAAATGAAACCACGGAGCCGAAGAACCGTTCCCACCGACTTACCAACATCATGAAATCGCTAGTCAAAATACTTGTGGTTAGGTCCCATAAGTATTCGAAATAGCACTGGAAACTCTACCAGATTATTCGTAGAGGCCGGTATCTAGACCTTGATGCACTGCACCTATACAGAAGAATACAAGATGGAACATGGGCTTAGCAGAGATGTGGGCGGGTCCGGATAGGCGTTGTCGTGCGGTCGGGGGCGGATTGGAAGTTGTGGAGCACGCGCCTACAGACTGGAATTCATTCAAAATCAGAGTGTTGCGAGCGCGCGCTGGAGGAACGCCGCGGCCTCGAGCGCCAGCCGGTCGCGGGCGAAGCGGCCCACGATCTGCACCCCCAGCGGCAAGCCCGCCGAATCAAAAAGACCCGGGACGTTGACGCAGGGTGCACCCAAAAGGGTCCAGAGCCGATTGAAGGTCGGCCTTCCAGTCGAGCTCAATCCATGTGGTGCGGCACCCGGAGCTGACGGCGTGAGCAGGACGTCGATGCCTTCCATGAAGTCGATGAGCGCGCGCCGCGCCTGCCGGGCAAGACGGCGCGCATCATCATAGGCCGCGGGCGTGATCGCCGCCGCCTTGTCGAGCTGCTCGCGCAGGATCGGGCCGAGCTGGTCGCGATGGCGATCGATCTCGTCGGCGAGGGCTCGATAGGCTTCGTGATCCTGGATCGTGCCATGCGCCTGCGTGGCGGTTTCGAAGATGGGCGGAAGCTCCACTTCCGTGACTTTTGCGCCGGCGGCCTCGGCGGCGCGTGCGGCGCGCGCGATGGCGTCCTGCATGCTGGCGCTGGCCTCCGGCCACGACTGCGTCCGCACCAGCGCGATCCGCGGCGTCGCCGGCTCGCGGTCATCAATCCGCAGGTCGCGGCCACTGATGAGCGCCGCCGCAAAGGCGGCATCCGCGATACCCGCCGCGAACAGCCCCACCGTGTCGAGCGACCAGGAGAAGCATTTCATGCCGATGGTCGGCAGCAGCCGGAACGAAGGCTTGAAGCCCACGACGCCGCAATAGGCGGCGGGCCGGATCACTGATCCGCCGGTCTGGCTGCCGAGCGCGATCGGCACCATGCCGGCGGCGACCGCAGCAGCCGATCCGGACGATGAGCCGCCAGGCGTGTGCGCAAGATTGTGCGGATTGCGCGTGCGGGCTGGCTGAAGGCTCGCGAACTCCGTGGTCACGGTCTTGCCGATGACCACGCCGCCGGCGCGGCGAATGAGCGCCACCATGGCGGCATCCGCTCTCGGACGATGTCCGGCGTAGATCGAAGAGCCATATTGGGTTGGGAAATCGGCCGTATCGTAGATGTCCTTGACGCCGATCGGCAGGCCACGCAGCGGCAAGGTCGCCAGCCGCTCAGCACGCTCGCGCGCGGCCTCGATATCGAGCGCCACGAACGCGCCGATCTCGGCGTCGCGCTTGGCGATGGCATCGGCACAACGATCAATGACTGCGCGCGGAGTGAGTGCGCCAGTCTCGATCTGCCGAATGAGCTCGAGCGCGGACAGCATCACGACTTCCCGTCAAGCCGCGCAATGATGCGATCGGTCAAGCGACGGGCGCCAGGCATGATCACGAATGCAGTCGTGGCCGCGACCGGCCAAGCGATCGCATAGGCCTTGATCCATTGGAACAGGAAGTCCGGGCGCAGGCCGAGATTGAGGAAGGTCACGAGCAGCGTGACCATCAATACCATGACGCTGGACATCACCAGCGACAGGATCAGTCTCGACTTGCTGTCCATCGTGCTTCATCCCCGAGCCCTTCTGACATTCTTAATCATACCTCCGTGGGCGAGGCCAGCGGCGTCGCGCTTGTGCCGTTGCTTCTTCGATGCCCGCTGTACCGATCGAGAGGAGGCGGTCCCGTGTCTGAGTGAGCAGCGGTGGGCGCAATGCCACGGGCTATCGAGAGCTCACTCGCGATGCGGCTAGTTTAATCATACCTTCTGGTAATCTCCTTCCATAACATCCATCGATGAGCTGTCGTGCCCGCCGTATGACACCACAAAAAAGTTGTGACTTCGACGGATCGGGTAAAATACTACATCAAATCCGCCAATAGATTGCTGCACTGCTCGCGCCCAAGGCAACGCTAACACACCAAGCTCGTCACCGGATTTTCCGATGCACACTGTGGACAAATCATCTCGTCGTCCGATCGGTGGGCGCATCGTCAGTCGTGTCACCCGTAGTATCGAAACATTAAGTCCTGATTCAGCGGGCACGTGGGAGACCTTGGCAATCATGAGATCAACTGGAAAGAAATTCATCGCAATGCGCGCCGCCACCTACGCCGGCTTGGTGATCATGGGAGTGGGTTTTTCAGATCAGCTTTCGTTTGTTCAAACTGCTGGGGCCCAGCAGGTCCGGCAAGTCCGACAAGTCCAGCAGGTGCAGCAAGTCCAAGCGCAGCAACCTCAGCGGACGCGACAAATTCCAACCGTCCGCCCAACGACGGCCACACCCGTCGAATCCGGCTCTCCGACAACGTCGTGCGACCAGCAATTCCAAAGAACTGATCTTGTTCTGCCGGGTCCGAAGGGCGCCATCAAGTTGGACAGCTGCTATCGAGGCCGGGAGCATTTCATTTGCAGCGTGAATGCAATTATCGCCGAATCGCAAAAACTCAGGTCGGAATACGAGAAGATCGTCCAGATGAATTATCCAAGCTTCAAGACCATTGATCCCGTCTGCAAGCTGTCGACTGAGAGCGTTGCGACCGACATCAAGCTGGTCGCCGATTTTTTTCCGCGATTTAGAGCAGTCAAATCAGCTTTCGACCGACAGGCCAACTGCGCGGTCACCATGGGACGTACGATCAAGGAGCTCAATCTCTCAACCATGGCCAATGGTGCTGATATCGTCAAGTCCATGATGGAAGCCATCGATGGAGATATGAAAAACGTTGCCGACGAACGGCAAACTTCTTCAGATCTTTCGGAAACTATCGAGTCCGCGCGGAAATCACTCGATGCGATTGAGAAACTTCACGCAGCGATGTGCCCGGCGCAAACCAGAGGCGCGAGCTTGCGATAGGCCTTGATCTGGAACACGCGGTGCGTCCATCGTCTTTGATTGGGTGGCAGCGAGACATGTGCCGTCGTATTGCAATGATGCCCGCGCGAGATAGTGCATTTGCACAAACGATCGTTGTGCTCGAGCAAATTCAAATGCGCTGTATGTCACCGGTTCGCCTGCTTGCAACAATATTGCCGACGCTGGCGATCGCCTGCGCGATTGCCACCAACGCTGCTCTCGCTTTGGATACCTACTATCTTGTCGACATCAAAGCGAAGAACCCCAGATTTATCGCTAAATGGCAGTCGACTGTACCAGGCCCCTTCTCCACGAATGACTGGATCAGGTCGCTCGACGGAATGTATCCGCCGGTCGACGGTCTGGTGATTTCCTACAAGAAATTTTATCTGGGCTGGGTCTGTTGGCCGCACGACTGCGTGGGAAATCGCGCCGTGTTCTTGATTGCGCAGGACGGGTCCGAAGGCTACGGGATGCTGCGGTCCAAAGCGCTGAATGCCGACGATGTGTTCTTTGGCGCTCCGAGCGTTGAAATTAGGCAGCGCCTCAAAGACCATCTCGATAAATAACAACCCCCGGGATCTGCTCTTAACAATGTTCTAACCATATCGCCGTGAGCGAGGCCAGCGGCAACCTGTGCATTCCAACGTTGATGGGGCATTAACGGCCGCCACGCATTCTCCGTACCATGGTATGTGGCATCCGTGGGGCTCTGGTCGGCTTTATTGTTGTTGGTTTGCTCGCTGTGCTGGCAGCCTGCAGCGGTCGGTTCTTGTCCGAGCCGCGCGAGGCTTGGCGGCACGACGCCGAGATTGCGTGCCTCAACGCGGGCGCCGTCGGCGAGGGTGCCGGCAAGGTCCGCATCGAGCCTATCAACGGCCCCGGCGCCTGCGGCGCCGACTTCCCGTTGAAAGTGTCGGCGCTCGGAGCTGGCAGGCCGCTCGCGTTTGGGGACGAGCTGCGTCCATCATCGAATATCCCGAACGGTTCGTTGCCGCCGCGCTGGCCCGCCGCGCCTTCGCCCTATGATCGCCCGCCGCCGCGTTATCCGGCGACGACTGTCGAGCCGCGCCCGCTCGATCGACCTGTCGATCCATACGATCAACCACCGCGTTATGGCGAGCCGCTGTCGCTCGATCCTCGCATGCAGCCTGGCGCAGCCTATGGAGCCCGCCCGCCCGACGCGCGTCCGCCTGCGAGCTCCTATCCGCTCGCGCGCGAGCGTGCTCCTGAGCGTATTCCTTCCTTGGGACCAGTGCGGACGCGGCCGGCCGGCCCGGTATCGGTCACGCCGGCGGCGACGCTTGCCTGTCCATTGGTCTCGGTGCTCGATCAATGGATCGACACTGCGGTACAGCCCGCCGCGCTGCGCTGGTTCGGTCAGCCCGTCGTCGAGATCAAGCAGATCTCCGCCTATTCGTGCCGCGGCATGAACGGCAATTCGAACGCGCGCATTTCCGAGCACGCCTTCGGCAATGCGCTCGACATTGCTGTCTTCACGCTTGCTGACGGTCGCAAGATCGCGGTCAAGACCGGTTGGCACGGCGCGCCGGAGGAGCAGGGCTTTCTGCGCGACGTGCAGGGCGCGGCCTGCGATCGCTTTACAACCGTGTTGGCGCCGGGTTCGGACGCCTATCACTATGATCATATGCACGTCGACCTGATGCGGCGTGCGAGCGGGCGGCGCGCCTGCAATCCGAATCCGGTTTCGGGTGAGGAGGTGGCAGCGCGCGTGCGCGGCCGTCATGCCGGCAAGCGCGGCGATCTATCGGTTACCGGCTCGGTGTCGCCGCGGCGCCAAGCGGGATCGCGGGGCGTGCCTAATGCCGACAATGGCGCGCGCCTGCCGGTGGCGGTGCCGGGCGCCGATGGCGAGGATGATTGATTACTGCCGTTGTGGCGGCTGCAGTGACTTCGTCGACTTGATGATCTCATCGGCGAGCAGCAGGCGGATCGGCACGGGCACACGGACGCCAGCGAGTTGCCAGCGCCACTGCGCCAAGCGGAACTGCAGCATGAAAGCGCGCTCGGGTGGCGCGCCCACCGGCACCGTCACTTCATAGCGGCCGATGCCGTATTCGGCCGCCACGAACAACTGCCAGACCGTGCCGAGACCAGCGAGCGAAATGCCGGTTGTGTTGGACGGCGCCTCGGGGAGGACCGCGCGCGGCCAGCCGATGCGGAGAAGCTCGGTCAGCGCTTCCGGCGAAATGAGCTTGTACACGATGGGATCGGCGAGCGCGCCCACCGCACCTTGAACCAGCGGGCCGGAACGGGCGCCGGTGCGCTGCAGATAGGCCTCGGTGATCTGCTCGGTCAGCGAGACTCGCACGCGCGCCAGATTGACATAGTGAGCCGCGGTCGTCGTGTCGCCGCGCTCGACCGCCCGCACGAACTGGGTAAGGTCATAGGCCGGCCAAGCCATGTAGGCGATACAGGCAAGCGCCAAAACCGCGAGGAACAGGATCGTCTTACGCATTAACCGCCAACACCTCGTCGGATCCGGAGGAACAACGACATGCGGCAGGCGCGCGGTCAATGTCGCATCGTGTCGCCCGTTGCATTATCATTAAGGCCCAAACGTCAGAGAGAAGCCGTGCGGGCGGCTGGAGGAGACGAAGCAACATGCGAATACTTCGCATGGCATTGGTGTTGAGCGCCGGTATGGTGTCGGCGTCCGCGGCTGCCGCCGAGGCTTGGCCGACCCGGCCGATCAAGCTCGTGGTGCCGTTCTCGGCAGCGGGCACCGCCGATCTGCTTGCGCGTCTGGTCGCTGACCGGCTCGGGTCCGTGTTGGGCCAGCCGGTCGTGGTCGAGCATCGGCCGGGCGCAGGCGGGATCGTCGGACAGGAGCAAGTCGCGCGTGCAGTGCCGGACGGATACACGTTTGTGGTGTCGAGCCTCGGCAGCTTCATCATCAGTCCGGTGTTCACGCCGGTGCCCTTCGATCCGTTCAGGGACTTCACTCACATCGCCTATCTCGGCGGCCAGCCGGTCGCTCTGTTCGCCAACAAGGATCTGCCCTACCGCACGCTTTCCGACCTTGTGACCTATGCGAAAGCGCGCCCCGGCGCGGTCACCTACGCGACCATCTCGATCGGATCACAAACGCAATTGCTCAACGAGCAGTTCCAGGCCCAGGCCGGAATCAAGATGACGCATGTGCCTTATCGTGGCGCCGGACAGATCGTCACCGACGTGCTGGGCGGGCATATCGCGATCGGCATCACGGCGCTTGCGGCTGTGGGTGGTCAGGTGTCGTCGGGCGCAGTGCGTGGGCTTGCGATCGCGAGTGAAAAGCGGCTGCCGGCTTATCCGGACCTGCCAACCTATGTGGAGCAGGGCTATGCGGGACTGATCGGCTCGACCTGGTTTGCATTGTCGGGACCGGCGAACCTGCCGCGCGAGATCGTTGACCGCCTCAATGCCGAGGTGGTGAAGATCTTGCATGCGAGCGATCTGCAGGCGCGTTTCGCGCGCGAGGCGATCGACACCAAGAGCTTGGATGCGGACGCCTTCACGGCCTATTTCAAGGCGGAAGCGGCGCGCTGGACGCCGCTTGCGCGCTCGGTCGCCGAGCAGGTGAAAGCGGGTGGGGGCGGGCGGTAAACACGCGACGCCTCCTCGTCGCTGGCTGACTGGTCACCACCCAACCGCTTGGCCGTCCTTGCGATGGTCGGAGCCGGCTCGATAGTAGCCGCCAAGACCTGCAGCGACCCGCAGCAGGTCCCGTACTTGCAGGCGGTGTGGTCGGCACGAACATGATCGATTGATAACCGCCGACGCGCGAGCCGTTGACCGACTCGACGGCGTGGCCCATCGCCTGCAGGCGCGCACCGACGAGCTTGTAGAGCTCGGATTCCAGTTCGAGCTTGTTGGGCACCTGGTCATGGCGGAAGCGCGCCATGTCGGTTGCCGCCTGCAGGTTGGCGCCGAGGTCGAGCATGTTGACCAGCACCTGCGCGTGGCCCTGCGCCTGCATGTCGCCGCCCATCAGCGTGATCGTCATCAGCGGCGCTTTGTCCTTCATGACAAAGCCCGCCGCCAGAGTGTTGAACGGCCGCTTGTGCGGCGCGATGACATTCGGGCTCTTGGGATCGAGCGAGAACAGCCCGCCGCGATTGTGCAGCATGAAGCCGTAGCCCGGCACGGTGACGACCGGAGCCGAAACCGGCAAAGTTGCTGTTGACCCAGGACACCATGTTGCCTTCGCTGTCGCCGGTCGGACAGCACGATCGTGTCGCCCAGCGCGAGATCGGTGCTGCTGCGCGGCCCGGTCGGCGATGCCTTGTCGGGATCGACTTTGCCGCAGAGCGAAGCCGCGTAGGATTTCGACAAGCAGCCGCTCGATCGGCACCTTCACGAAATTCGGATCGGCGTTGAATGCATAGAGATCCCGGTAGGCGAGCTTCTTGGCTTCGACCAGGAGGTGCCAGTATTTCGGGTCGCGCGGCCCGAGGCTAGCGAGCGTCTGGCCCGGCGCCCATTTCGGCACGCAGGCTTCCAGGATGTTGAGCATCTCGTTGGCCGCCCAGGCTTGCGACGGCGGCGGCAGCTCGAACACGTCATAGCCGTGATAGTTGCTCGCGGCCGCTTCGACCCACTCGCCCTTGTAGTTCGCGAGATCGTCCATGCGTCATGGTGCCGCCGAGCGCCTGCGACTTGGCGACGATGGCGCGCGCGATCTCGCCTTTGTAGAAGGCGTCGCGGCCACCCTCCTGCAGGAGCCGGAAGGTCCGCGCGAGATCGGGATTGCGGTAGATCTGTCCCGCGACCGGGCGCTTGCCGTCGATGTACCAGGTCTTGACCGAATCCGGATCGAGCTCGGTGCAGCACCGCTGCAGCGGCAACGCGTTGGGCAGACGCCAGTCGTTGCCGATGCGCTGCGAGATCGGGAAGCCGTTCTCGGCATAGTCGATGGCAGGCTGCCAGCACCTCCTTGAAGGTCTTGCGTGCCGAAGCGACGCAGCACTTCGTCCCAGCCCCAGACCGTGCCCGGCACCGTGACCGTGAGGATGCCGTAGCGCGGCATGCCGGAGCCGGGTCCCCAATTCTCCGGATCGGCCTGATAGCCGAGCGCGTTGAAACGTTCGAGCGTCGCGCCGCTCGGCGCCATGCCGCTGGCGTTCAGGGCGTAGAGCTTCTTTTCCTTGGCGATGTAGATGATCGCGAACAGGTCGCCGCCGACCCCGGTGTTCATCGGCTCGACCAGATTGAGCACGGCGGCCGATGCCACCGCCGCGTCGATGGCGTTGCCGCCCTTCATCAGGATCTGCAGGCCGGCCTGCGCGGCGAGCGGCTGGCTGGTGGTGACGATGCCATGCGAGGCCATGACCTCCGCGCGGCTTTGCGCCGCCCAGCCGTCGGCGCGATCGCCGCGCACGGCCGTGCAGGCCGCGGCCTGCGGCTGGGTATTGCAGACCGACATCGGTGGGCTCGACTGAGCGAAAGCGGGCGATGAAACCGCAAGCGCCGCACCAACAAGGGCACTAATGCGGATGGTGGCATTCCCCATGGCGTTTCTCCCGAACTGCAGCTTTTTGTTTGGATCGCTTGCGAGCGATCTCACCGCAGCTTCGCGCAGGCGCGCCCTGAACGCAAGTTCCCTCAGCCGGCAGGAGGCGGGGGATATATTGCTGCGTGACGCACGAGCGCGGCGTCGTCACAGAGTTTTCGCCGCCTAAGGATTTCCCTCTTCGGTTCGAACGGCGTGCGTTATTGGCGGGCGCAGCTCATGCTGCTAGAAAACTCTAGTCAGGAGATCGAGTATGCGACGCCGGAGGAAGCCATGATCTCGCAGCGGGCAAAGTACGCGCTCAAAGCCCTCCTTGCGCTCGCGCGCGTCGAGACCTCCGCCATGATCGGGGACATCGCCAAGCAGCATCGCATTCCGCACAAGTTCCTGGAACAAATCCTGCTTGACCTCAAGCGTGAGGGGCTTGTGCAAAGCCGCCGGGGGCGGTCGGGCGGCTATGCGCTATTGCGGCCCGCCGATCAAATTACCTTTGGTGCGGTTTTACGGATCGTTGATGGTCCGATCGCGCCGCTGCCATGCCTCAGCCGTACCGCCTACCGCCGCTGCGCAGATTGTCACAGCGAAAAATCGTGCGAGGTGCGGCGGGTCTTTTCCGACGTGGCGGAATCAGCAAGGCTCGTGCTCGATCAGATGACGATTGCGGACGCGGTTGCCGGTAACACAGCGAATGGAACTCGTCGCCCACATGCAATCCGCGTCAGAAGCGCGCGCTCAGACAGGGCGTCCATCGCGAGAAAATGATTTTGCCGTAAGCAGCAAAACTTCGATGATTGCGTTTCCTGTTGCGGTCACAAAAGGGTGGGCCTTCGCCTTGCAATACCCGACTGATTCAGTAGGCTTTTCAGGTTCATTCTGGACACGGGTTCGGACTTGGAGGTCTTCATGCGCCATCAGACATTAACGATCGCGGCCGGGGCTCTGATCCTATCATGCGTTGTGACGGCTACGGCTGTTGTGACGCCTGCGGTCGCCCAGACGCGTCTGCTCAATGTCTCCTACGATCCGACGCGCGAGCTTTATCGCGACTACAACAACGCGTTCGTGGCGTACTGGAAGGAGCGGACAGGTGCGACGGTCGCGGTCCAGCAATCGCATGGCGGCTCCGGTGCGCAGGCGCGGGCCGTGATCGACGGGCTCGAGGCCGACGTCGTGACGCTGGCGCTCGAGGCGGACATCGACGCGATTGTCGAGCACTCCGGCAAGATTGCGAGCAACTGGCGCGGACGACTGCCCAACAACAGCGCGCCGTACACGTCCACGATCGTCTTTCTGGTGCGCAAGGGCAATCCCAAGAACATCAAGGACTGGGGCGACACCGTCAGGTCAGACGTGAAGGTGCTGACGCCCAATCCGAAGACGTCGGGCGGGGCACGATGGAATTTGCTTGCGGCCTGGGCCTGGGCGAAGGATCGTTTCAACGGCGACGAGGCCAAGGTCAAAGACTTCGTCGGCCAGCTCTATCGCAATGTGCCAGTGCTCGACACGGGCGCGCGCGCCTCGACCACCACCTTCGTGCGGCGCGGCATCGGCGACGTTCTGCTGGCGTGGGAGAACGAGGCGTTCCTGGCGCTCGATGAGCTCGGCCCGGGCAAGTTCGAGATTGTTGTGCCGTCCATCTCCATCAAGGCCGAGCCGTCCGTTGCGCTCGTTGACAAGAACGCGGCGGCGCGCGGCACGACCGAGGCAGCCAGCGCCTATCTCGAATATCTTTACAGTGATGTCGGGCAGCGGATCGGGGCGAAGCACCACTATCGGCCGTCCAAGCCCGAGTTCGCGAGCGCGGAGGACCGCAAGCGCTTTCCCGAGCTCCGGCTCGCAACGATCGAGGACTTCGACGGCTGGAAAACCGTGCAACCGCGGTTCTTCGGTGACGGCGGCATCTTCGACACGATCTACAAGCCTGGGCCAAAATAGGCGTCCATGGCAGCGGGCGACACCTTTCTGTTCAAGCGGCCGAGCGTCATCCCGGGATTCGGGTTGGCGCTCGGCTTTACGCTGACCTATCTCAGCCTGATTGTGCTGATTCCGCTGGCCGCGCTGATTGTGCGCAGCTCTTCGCTTGGCTCCGCGGAGTTCCTGCGCCTCACGCTTGACGAGCGAACCATCTCGGCGCTGCGTATCAGCTTCGGCAGCGCCGCGATTGCGGCGTTGATCAACGCGGTGTTCGGCCTGCTCCTCGCCTGGGTTCTGGTGCGCTATCGCTTCCCGGGCCGCAGGCTTGTCGACGCAATGGTCGACCTGCCGTTTGCCCTGCCGACGGCGGTGGCGGGAATTGCCTTGAGCACGCTTTACGCGCCACAGGAATGGTTGGGGCCCTATCTGGAGCTCGTCGGATTGCAGGTCGCTTTTGCGCCGCTCGGCATCATTGTCGCGCTCGTCTTCATCGGGCTGCCGTTCGTGGTGCGGACGGTGCAGCCGGTGCTGGCCGATCTCGATCGCGAGCTCGAGGAAGCGGCTGCCACGCTGGGCGCGAGCCGCCTGCAGACCACGCTGCGGGTGATCCTGCCGCCGCTCGTGCCTGCACTCCTGACCGGATTTGCGCTCGCGCTCGCGCGTGCCATCGGCGAATACGGCTCGGTGATCTTCATTGCGGGCAATATCCCGTTCGTGTCCGAGATCGCGCCGCTCCTGATCGTGATCCGGCTGGAGGAGTTCAACTATGCGGGCGCAACGGTGATCGCCACGGTGATGCTGGCGATATCCTTCGCGATGCTGCTGCTTATCAATGTGATCCAGGCATGGAGCCGCAGGAGATTTGGCTATGGCGGTTGACGCGCTGCAGCCTGCGACAGCCCAAGGTCCTGCCTCCCAAGGTCCTGGCTCTCACGCCCGTGCCGCCACTGGCGAGACGGTCGGGGTTCGCATTGCGCTCATCGCCGTGGCGCTCATGTTCTTCGGCTTGTTCGTTTTCCTGCCGCTGCTCGTGGTCTTTCTCGAGGCCTTCCAGACCGGGCTGCAGGGCTTCATCGCGGCCATCACCAATCCGGACGCACTTTCGGCCATTCGCCTGACGCTGATCGTTGCCGCGATCTCGGTGTCGGCCAACCTGGTGTTCGGTGTTGCGGCGGCCTGGGCGATCGCGAAGTTCGAATTCAGGGGCAAGAGCTTTCTGGTCACGCTGGTCGACCTGCCGTTCTCTGTGTCTCCCGGTGATTGCTGGCCTCGTCTATGTGCTGCTGTTCGGTGCCCAGGGATATTTCGGGCCCTGGCTGAAGGACAACGGCATCGCGATCATCTTTGCGCTGCCCGGCATTGTGCTGGCGACCATTTTCGTCACGTTCCCGTTCGTGGCACGCGAGCTGATACCGCTGATGGAGGAGCAGGGAACCGGCGACGAGGAGGCCGCGCTCTCGCTCGGAGCGAGCGGCTTCAAGACGTTTCTGTTCGTCACGCTGCCGAACGTGAAATGGGCGCTGCTCTATGGTGTCCTGCTCTGCAACGCCCGCGCCATGGGCGAGTTCGGCGCGGTCGCCGTGGTCTCCGGCAAGATCCGGGGCCAGACCAACACCATGCCGCTGCAGGTGGAGATCCTCTACAATGAATACGCTTTCACGGCAGCGTTTGCGGTGGCATCGCTGCTGGCGCTGCTCGCGCTCGTGACGCTCGCCTTGAAGACTTTGCTCGAATGGCGCTTCGGCGACGAGATCGCCGCGACCAACGGACACTAAATCTCAAATGGAAATTCGCATTGCCAACGTCCGCAAGGAGTTCGAGCGCTATCCGGCGCTCTATGACGTGTCGCTGGATATCCGCTCGGGCGAGCTGATCGCCTTGCTCGGTCCGTCCGGCTCGGGCAAGACGACGCTCTTGCGGCTGATCGCCGGACTCGAGCACCCGAGCGCGGGCACGATCTATTTTGGCAACGAGGACGCCTCGCACAAGAGCGTGCAGGAGCGCAACGTCGGCTTCGTGTTCCAGCACTATGCGCTGTTCAAGCACTTGACCGTTGAAGGCAACATCGGGTTCGGCTTGAAGGTGCGGCCGCGCAAGGACCGTCCGAGCCGTGCCGAGATTCGCCGCCGCTCGAGTGAGCTGCTCGATCTGGTTCAACTCTCCGGCCTCGAGCGCCGCTTCCCGGCGCAGCTCTCCGGCGGCCAGCGCCAGCGTGTCGCGCTCGCCCGCGCGCTTGCCATCGAGCCGCGTGTTCTTCTTCTCGATGAGCCGTTCGGTGCGCTTGACGCCCAGGTGCGCAGGGACCTGCGCCGCTGGCTGCGCGAGCTGCATGACAAGATCGGACAGACCACGGTGTTCGTCACCCACGATCAGGAGGAGGCACTGGAGCTGGCCGACCGTGTCGTGGTGATGAGCCAGGGCAGGATCGAGCAGGTCGGTACGCCCGACGAAGTCTATGATCAGCCGAGCTCGCCGTTCGTGTTTGCCTTCATTGGGGAATCAAGCGAGCTTCCGGTCACGGTCTGCCGGGGCAAGGTCTGGCTCGATGATCGGCCGCTCTCGATTCCAGCCGACGGCGTGCCGGACGGTCCCGCGCGACTGTTCCTGCGGCCGCAGGATGTCGAGGTCGTCGACGACTCGGCCGGCGCCATTGCGGGTGTCGTGACGGCGACGCATCGCAACGCCGGCCTGCGGCGGTTCGATCTCGCGATCGGGGGCGCCAATCACCGTCTCGAGATTGCGCTGCCGGCTGCCGATTTACGCAACGTGTCAGGCCGGATCGCTGTGCTTCCGCGCCGTTGGCGAATTTATCCTGGCGAGCGCTACAGCAAAACCTGACGGATACTGCGGGCGGTGGCCGTGTCTCTGGCTCCGTTCCAACATCAGGCCGGACAAGCGCGCACGAGCCGGCGGCGTGTGCGGGTCCGTTCCCGGAGAATCCTGATCCGGCTTCCAAGCGTGTTGATCAGCGCACCGCGGAAAGCGCCCAGCGTCTGATACGGCTTTCCGCCAACCGCAATGCAGTCTCGCCAAAGCCGATCGGGGCGAAAGGCGCGCGAGCGGATCCCGATGAGGTGCTTCATCGCGATCGTGCACCAGAAACCGAGCTGCGGCGCGCTGCGCTTCGGCACCGGCAAGTGCGGCATGGCGATCATGTCGCAGTGATCGAGATAGTCGCGCAGGAAGGCGGGGGTGCAGGGGTCGTCCTCGGGCGCAAGCAGGATCTTGGTGCCGTTGAATTTCACGTCATAGAACAGCCAGGCGCGCAGGCTGGGCAGATAGGCGATGGCCTTGACGTGATTGTAGCGCCCGCAGGCGAGGAGCCGCACCCACCAGCGGCCCGGCTTCTTGCAGAACACGAGCGTCCAGCTCGGCTCGATCAGGGCGGCGACGGCGCTGTCCATAGAGGGCAATGTCCCCCGATTGTCCTGACCACCGCGCTTAGCTGCGTCGTGTAATGCAGCCGTGTCAGAACGATGTCGCTCTTCTGACACGTGGCGTGCCGCCGGGCGCTAGGCCTTGGATTCCAGAAATGCCCGCACCGTGGCGATGGTGGCGCGCGGGTTTTCCTCCATGATCCAATGGCCGGAGTCCGGAATGACGCCCTCGCGCACGTTGCTGGCGGCAAATTGCATGATCGCGGCCACCCCGGCGCCGAATGACTTTTCACCGCCAATGGCAAGAACCGGCATCGACAGCTTGCCCTTGGCCATGAACGTCTTGTTGTCGATCGCATCCTGGTCGAATGCGGCGAACTGCATGAAACCGGAATGCATCGCGCCCGGCAGCGCGTAGAGCTTGGCGTAGTGCTCGCGCGCCGCTTCGCTGAAACGCGACGGTGTCGCCGAGAACTCGTTCCAGAACCGGTCGAGATAGATGCGCTCGCGACCCTCGACCAGTCTTTCCATGTCGGGCCCGCCAAATCGGAAGTGCCAGAGCAGCGGATTCTTGAGGATTTCCTCCCATGGCCCGACGCCGGGCAGCGGTGCATCGATCAGGACGTAGCGCGTCACGCGGCTCGGATATTGCGCCGCAAAGGCATAGCCGACCATGATGCCGATATCGTGCGTAACAAGGTCGACCTTATCGATGCTCAGCGCATCGAGCACGCCAGCCATGTCGACGCCTTGTGTCTTCTTGTCAAAGCCTCCTGCGGGCTTGGCGGACAGCCCCATGCCGCGCAGATCGGGCACCACGACGGTGTGGTCGCGCGCGAGATCGGCTGCCATGGGCGCCCACATGTCGCCGGTCTCGCCGTAGCCGTGAAGCAGACAGCACGGCGGGCCCGGTTCCGCCCGAGCGCACATGGATCGAGGTGCCGTTGGTCGCGATCTGCTGTGTGCGGAAATCGGGCGGGAAGTCGAAGGCGGCCATGACTGTCTCCGTTGACGTCGTGCCGGGATAGATCACGCCCGCATCGCGGCCAACCGAAAACAGCTCGCCGCCTTGCGGCTCTGCCATGCGTGAACGCTGGGCAGAAAGAAAGAGTGCAGCGCCTCAGGGCTTCGCTGCCATCCCGGCAAGCTTCGCAATGGTGTTCATGTTGCGCGCGGTGCCGATCTTCGCGGCTGGAATTCGAAGCTTGGAGCGGCCCATGCCGCTTGGATAGTGGACGAAGATCTCCCGATCACCGAGCCGCATCTCTTCGTCGTTTTGCCCGACCGCGTGATCCAGGGCGTCGCGTGGCGGGCGCTGATCGAGGAAGATCGCATAGGTGAATTTGGGTTCGCTCTTCGGGAAAGGGTTGGCCTTGAGAACGGCCGCCATCTCCGCCGCCGTTCGCAGCACGACTCCAATGGGCTTCTTGGCATAGGCCAAGAGGCGAGCCTCGAGCTCGGCCTTCACTCTCGATGCCGCGCCCTTGCTCTCGAAGACGACATTGCCGCTCGCGATGTAGGTCTCGACGCGGGTGAAGCCCGCGTCGAGACAGATGGCTCTCACATCGGCCATCGGGAGCTTGCCGGTTCCCCCGACATTCACGGCCCGCAGCAGCGCAACGTATCGTGTCATGCCGCAGGCTTACGCCATTCAATGCGCCAGCGCATCCGGGCGGAGCTGGAAGTGCACCACCAGCGGGCTCGACTGCGTCTTCTCCGATGTGCCGGGGGCGCCCGGGTGTGGCGCATCGATGCCTTCGATGTGGATCGGCGTGCGATTGCCTGACGTCACCCAGAGGCCGCGGCCCTTCCAGCCCACCTTGGGATCGTCGATGCGCCCGTCGAGGCCCTTGGCGAAGAAGCCCATCGGGTAGGGCACGCGCAGCTGGATCATTGCGCCGCCGACGAGCGCGTGCAGCGAGTCCGACTGGTTGCCGGTCGCGATCGGCACGTCGGCGCCGAGGCCCAGAATGTTGTGCTGGTCGACCCAGGTGTAATAGGGGTTCTCGGCCGCACCGGAATCGCCCGCAAAGCCTGGGCCCTGCAGCGGATAGAACTTCCAGCCCTCCGGACATTTGTTGCCGAGCTCGGCGCCCGGGCCGTTGAGCGGTCCCTTGCACAGCGTGCGATCGAAGCTGCCGATGTGGCCCGAATCGAGCGGCACCCACACCACGCCCTTGCGGTCGACGTCCATGCCGCGGATGCCGAAGCCGGGCAGCGGGATCTTGTAGATTTCCGCAAGCGCGGTGTCGGGCGGATTCTCGCCCGGTGCCATGCGCAGGATGTAGCCTGGATGCGCGAGGTTCGAGCCCCACAGCGAGCCGTCGCGCGGCGACCAGGCGATGCCGTAGAAGCCGAACGGGATGCGGGTGTCTTTGCTGTAGTCGGGTGCGCGGCCGGGCTCGTTGTAGCCCTCGTCGCGCTTGCCGTTGCCGTTGGTGTCGACGATCAGCGCGGTCCAGCCTTGCGACTTCATGGCGTCACCGGTCTCGAAATACATCTTGGTATTGAGCCAGCCGACCACGGCGAGGGTGCCTTGCGAGTTGTTGCTCAGCCACAGCGTATTGTTGGCATCCTCGGCAAAGTTGAGGTGATGCGTGCCGAAACAAGTGTCGACGTGATAATATTTCTTCAGCTTCGGGTCGTAGATCGTGATCTGACGCGCGTTCTGCACAAACCCATCGGGCGTTCCGGCGAGCGGATAAAGCTGCGCCGAGCGCAGCGGCGAGCCGCGCTTGCAGTATTCCGGCGGCATCTTGGGCGAGCGCGTCTGCGCGGTCCAATAGACGCGCCCGTCCTGGTCCATCATCGGATTGTGAGCGTTGACCTGGGTGTCCCAGATCTGCTCGGTGCCGAAATAGGGCGACGGCGGCGATCACCGGATTGGCGAGGGCCGACGACGGCGCGTATTTGGGATCGGCCACCGGCACGTCGAGCACGCTCTTGGTGTTCTTGACCGGATCGAGCACCGGCAGCTTGCTGGTGCTCAGCTCGGCTGCGCCATACATTGGGCCGTAGCCGTTGACGGTCGGGTCGCGCCGGTCGGTGGCGATCAGGTCGTGCAGGTAATGCTTGGGATCGGACCAGTCGCGCACGGTGACGACCAGATTGCGCTCGACGCCCATCGGCCGCGCCGGCGTTGCGCTCGGCAATTCGCCGGCCTTGATGCGGTCGGTCCAATCGGCGAGTGCCGCGAGGTGGCCGCCATCGGGCGTCATCACCTGCGCGATGTTGTTGATCATCGTGCGTGCCGGCCGGGCCCGACTGCAGGCGCCGCGCCCAGGCAGCCATCGATGAATCGAATTTGCCCAGCGCTTCGGGGATCGTGCGGGTCGCGTAATTGCCGATCTGGTGGCAATTGCCGCAGCCGTTGGTCTTCACGAAGTTGAGATATTGATCGAAGGTCTTGAAGGTGGTCGGGATGCCGTTGCCGTTCGGCCCGGTGCCGGGGAACTTGCTGCGGTCCGGGATCTTGATCATCGCGGCCCAATAGATCGCCGGATAATACTGCGCGGCGTCCTTGAGGCTTGGTGCGATCACGGCAGTCAGGTTGAGGAGCTTGCCGGGCTCGGCATCGACCTTGGGCGAGTTGACGAGGCCGTACCCGCGCACCCATACGCGGTATTTGGCCTTGGGCAGGTCGGGGATCACGTAGCGTCCGGCATCGTCAGTCACTACCATCTTGGCAAAGCGCATGCCGAGCTCGGTCGTCTCGGCGATCACCCATACGCCTGCTTCCGGCCCAAACCGGCTCGTTACCACACCGCCGATGTCGTCGCCGTCGATCGCCACCGTGGCGGGCTGAGCCGGCGCCTGCTGCGCTATGATCGCGACTGGAAAGCCCGCCGCGAGCAGAAGGCCCAAGGCTACTGTTGTGTAGAGTGCGGCTTTGATACGCATGGGTGTCATCTCCTCCCTGAAGCTTTACGGTCAACCCGGCCGGCGACGGCCCGGTTCACCCTTTGACCTTTTGTCAGCTATCCTACTACAAGTTCAGCGTGGAAGCCGAGCGAAACAAGCGGCTCACAAGACCAAGACAGGGGAGACACATATGAGCCAGCAACACCTGATCGATGCCACAGTCCGCCGATCGGTCTGTGCGTTGGCCGTGTTGGCGTTGAGTGCGAGCGCAGGCCAGGCGGGAGATGTTGCCAAGGGCCAGGCTGCGTTCGTGCGCCAGTGTGCGATCTGCCACACCATCGACAATGGCGGCGAGAACCGGCTTGGCCCTAACCTGTTCGGCATCGTAGGCAAGCGCGCCGGCACCGCACCGGGGTTCAAGTACACCAATGCGTTTCGTAACACTGCGACCTTTGAATGGACCGAAGGCCTGCTTGGTCCCTGGATCGCGCTGCCCGCCGTCATGGTGCCCGGCACCGCCATGGGCGTTTTTCCCGGCGTCTCCGACCGGGACAAGGACGACATCGTCGCCTACGTTGCGGCGCAGAAGTAGCGCTCAAGCAGTCTTGCGCTTCGCGCCTTCCTTGGCGCTGCCCTTTGCCTTGACGAGCTGGGCATAGTCGTCGCGCGTGCGCGCCGCATAGGCCATCGCAAATGACGCCAGCGCGCGATCGAGAGCGTCGCTCTTGCCCATGTAGCCTGCCAAAACGGCCGGGTCCGCCGAGCGCGCATGGGCGCGCGCGAGCGTACGCCCGCACAGCTGTGCATAGCTTGCAAGCGCCTGCTCCTCGACCAGCTCGCCGACCGAGCCGAGCCGTCTGTTCTTCAGTTGGCGCACATAGAACTGACGATGGGATCCAGCGTCCTCGGTCCAGCCGAGGAACACGTCGCTCGCCGCCTGCATGACGCGCTGGCCCTCGACCACGCGCTGGCCCTGATGGCCATCGAACTTCGTGGCCAGCCGCTCGAGCACGGACTTGCCCGCTTCCTTGATCTGCAGGAACAGCGGCGTGCCGTCACCGCACAGATATAGCCCGATGGCGCAGAACGTGCCGACGCTGCCGACGCCCACAACCTTGAAGGCAATGTCCTTGAGCGCGTAGCGATCGAGCAAACAGCGACGGTCGGGCGACAGCCGGCTGACATAGGCGTCAAAGGCGCGGCGGGCATCGACGTGGTGGCGCGCGTCACCCTTGGCCGTGAAATGATAGATCAGCGGCGGCCGATCGGCGATGCGCACCTGCTTGCCATTGCCCTTGTCGTTGACCAGATGAGGAAAGTTGTCGTCTTGCGCGAGATGATCGCGGGCCTTGGCGATGATGTCGCGCAGCTCGCGCCGCAGCGGGCGATGGTCGATGCGATCGATCTCGCGCGCGAGCTCGATCCGGCTGTACCAGATTTCAAGCGGCGTACGCCTGGCAAGCGCGTGCGTCCGGCTGCGATACGCCGCGACCGTGATGGCTGCGATCGCTTCTGCGCGCTTGTTGGAGAGGCCCGCCGCCAGTGCGGCGACTGCAACGCTCGCGGAGAGCCGCTTGATATCGACGGTGAAATCCACGCCCGGCAGGGTCTCGTCGAAATCATTGATGTCGAACAGGATGTTCTGCTCCGGGGTGGCGAATGCCCCGAAGTTCATCAGATGGCAGTCGCCGCAGGACTGGACCGCGATCCCGGCGCTCGGTTGATGCCGGAGATCCTCCGCCATCACCGCGGCGGCGCCGCGCAGGAAGGTGAACGGGCTGACCAGCATGCGCTTGTAGCGTTCCGGCACCAGCTCGGGCAGCCGCGTGCGGTCGGTTTGAGCCAGGATCGCGACCGCGTCGCGATCAGCCGGGCCGCGCAACTCAGCGTGCTTCTCACGCGGCGTCTTCTTGCGCAGCCGCGTGCCTTGCTTGTAACGCTCGGTGAGCGTGCCGGTGGGTGACTGGACCATCGATCTCTACACCCGCGTTGGAGACGTGGCTTTCGGCAAAAATCCGCTCAAGAATAGCACCAAGACAACCCCTTGTGGTCGTTTGAGTTCGCAGCGCCTGAGCCCTTTCGATAAGGATCAAATCTCGGCCTGGCAGTCGGTCTCAATATGCCCTGTCCAAGGGACCCTTGTGGTCGCTATGCAGCCGAAGGTAGACAACATATACTTCTTTTATGAGCTCCTGGAAACCGATCGCGTTGTCTCTCGCTGCGGTCTCCCTGACGACGGCAATCCTGGTTGCGGTAGATAGCGGCGTCGAATTGGAGCACCTGGAGATCGCCTATCTGTTTCCTACGGCGCTCATCGCGGTCCTTTACGGCAGCAACTTTGCGTTCCTGACGTCCTGTGTGAGTGCCATTACGGCCACCTATTTTCTGTTCCCGCCAAAACTCTCACTCTATATCGCCAATCCGCTGCACATCGCGGAGCTTGGGTTCTTTGTGGTTGTGGCGCTGATCGCCGGGAAGATCATGTCGTTGCTGACGCACGACGCCCCCCGAGTCAGTTCCTTGAAGCGCGGGCGAGTGTCGTAACAAGCGTCGCTGCGTCCCGCCGGACCTGCGTTATTTCACGACGTCAAAGCGTTGAGGGCGACGCAATTCATCGGCCGTCATCCTTCGATGCCCACGTACGCCCGACCTCATGGTGACGAGGCGCGCCATAGCAGGCGCAGCCTGCGTACACTTGACTGCGATGCGCGCCGTCTCGAACCATGGCAGTTGGTTCGGACTCGCGGCCATCCTTCGAGACGCCCTCGCCATAGCGCGTCGAAGACGCGCGTGATCGCGCTTATGGCTCGGGCTCCTCAGGATGAGGTCGGAGTGGTGGAACGATCACAGCCTCCAGAATGGCGGGGCGGAGATAAGTTGCCCTAGTCGCGCTTGAAATATTTCAGGTCCGGCGGCTGCTGTCCCTTCTTGCTCGGCATGATGGTGCCGTCACCGCTGAGGTAATAGACCTCGTCGCCGATGGTGACCCAGGCTTGCCCCTCCGGGCAATTGTCCTCGGTCCACCACACGGGCTCCTGGCGCTTGAAGCTCTTCATCACGGTCCACGGCCGCGTCAGCGAACTGTCGGTCGTCGTCATCTCGACGCGCAGCGTGCCGGGATCATTCTTGTCGATATAGATCCGCTCCTTGATGACGGTGGTATTGTCGTCACCCATCGGCATGCCGGACTGGTCCCACACGCGCGGCCCGCGCAGATGACGGGTCTCGATCTCGAGCGTGTCGTAGCGGCCGTCGTTGTCGGTATCGAGCCATTTGCCGATCGAGTAGCCGGTGAACCAGGTCTCCTCGGTCTGCGGCCAGTTGCGTCCGTCGGTGTAGACGCGCCGCGGCGGAAACTCGGTCCGCTGGAACAGCATAAAGGTGATATTCGGGGTGAACAGGAATTCGAACGGCGATACACCCGACATCTGCCGCGGCATGCCCTGCGGCAGGCAGGTATAGCCCCGGTCGAGCCCTTGGCCGCCCTCGTCCTGGTCCTTCATGCTCGCTTCGAACCGCGCTTGATATTCCGGCGTGAGCGGCGCCTCCTGCTTGCGGAGCGGCTTCGTCGGGTCATAGCGCGGATTGCCGCCATAGGTCCGAAACCACTGGCCCGAGAAGTCGGGATATTTGGACTCGTCGTGCGCGCGGGCCATCTCGCAGGTCATGCCGAGCGTTGCCGCCAGCGCGAGCGCAGCAATGACATGTCGATTATTTTGTCGATTGAGCATCAAGTCCTCCCGTGGCCGATTTGGCTCTCGTTTTGGCAGACGCCGAGACGTCTGCGGCTGAAAAAGGAGTAGCATACCTGCGGGGGATCTCGTAGGGGCGGCCCTGCCGACAAGCGCTTTTGTCGCGACCGCTCCCCGGATAGACTTCGTCCCGCATGCAACGACATGCGGTGAATAATGAACCAAGGGGAGGGCAGGATGACCAGAGCACTGGTGCTCGCGATCGTGAGCGCGCTGTCGAGCGCTGCGGTGGCACAGACGAATGAGGCGGCGGTTGAGCGGCTCGATCCCGCGCTCGATGCGTTGGTGTCGGCCAATGCCAAAGTCGAGCTGGTCAAGGGCGGCTTCGGCTTCACGGAAGGCCCGGTGTGGGTGCAGCGGGGACGGGAGGGCTATCTCCTGTTCACTGACATTCCCGGCAACGTGATCTGGAAGCTGACGCTCGACGGCACGGCGTCGGTCTATCAGAGCCAGGTTGGCTATACCGGCCCCGACGTGTGGCGCTGGGGCGGACTCCAGAACAACGGCCGCGAGCGCAACGACCCGCAGTTCGAGGAATTCGCCATGATCGGCGCCGACGGCCTGACGCTCGATCGGCAGGGCCGGCTGATCGTCGCCACCTTCGCGGGGCGCTCGCTGATGCGCATCGAGCAGAACGGCCGGCGCACCGTGCTGGCGGACCGCTATGAGGGCAAGCGCTTCGGCGGCCCAAACGACGTGGTGGTCAAGCGCGACGGCGCGATCTACTTCACCGATACATATGGCGCGTTCCGGCTGCGCGAGAAGGATCCCCGCCGCGAGCTTGATTTCAATGCGGTGTACCGTTGGAAGGACGGCAAGCTCTCGCTTGTGGTCAAGGACATGCCGGCCACCAATGGGCTCGCGTTTTCGCCGGATGAGAAATATCTCTACGTCAACGGCAGCCGCGACAACTACGTCAACCGCTATGACGTGCAGGGCGACGGTTCGCTCACCAACGGCAAGCTGTTCATCGACATGCGCGGCCGCACCGAGCGTGGCATCACGGATGGCCTGCGGGTCGACACCAAAGGCAATCTCTACGAGACCGGCCCCGGCGGCGTCTGGGTGATCTCGCCCGAAGGCAAGCACCTCGGCACGATCCGCGCGCCCGAGCAGGCGACGAATGTTGGCTTTGGCGAGGCCGACCGCAAGACGCTGTTCATCGCGGCGCGCACCGGCATCTACAAGATCAGGGTGAATACACCCGGGATCTAAGTTCACTCCAGGACTCGCAGCGAAGGCTTGCGCCGACAACGGGCGCGAGCCGCAACCCTCAAGGGGCATCCACGAATCCCCCGTCGGAGGGTCCTGCAACTCGCAGCAGGCGCTGCGGTGCACGCGAAAAATGTATGGGATACAGATACTGCCGAGCTCGTCTTCGAGAGCCGCCGGATGGCGTTGCAAAACTCGCCTCTATTTGGCAAACAAGACTTACCGGATGACAGTCACCGACCAGAAGCCTTCATCGACCGCGATCGCCGTCTTGCGAGGCGCGCTGGGACGATGCCCGCGTTGCGGCCAAGGCCGCATATTGCATCGCTATCTTAAAGTCGTAGACAAATGCTCCGGGTGCGGCGAGGCCTATGGGCATTTTCGCGCCGATGATGCGCCACCTTGGCTGACCATTCTTGTTGTCGGGCATATTACGATCCCTATCATTCTGGCGCTTGAGCAAACTCTTGACCTTGCCCTGTGGGTTGAGCTCGCCATCTATTTGCCGCTCATCACGCTGCTGACATTGGCTGTGTTGCCGCGATGCAAGGGAGTTATTCTGGCACTGTTATGGGCGATGAAGGCAGAGGGCTCGGAAAAGACGTGAGATAGGAGCTGGATGAGGTGCGGCATCTACTCCGCCCGTGCGGCACGCGCTCGCGCCAGAACAGCGCTCGACACGCGGGTTGAGGCTTCCACCAGCGCTTGCAGCTCGGCGCCTGCCATCGGCTCGAGCTCGAGCTTGGTCGCCTCGATCTCGGCGCGAAACTCGGCGTCCTTCATGGTGGCGTCGAAGGCGGAGCGCAACATCGCGATCCGCTCCGCCGGCAGGCCGGGCGGCGCGATCACGGCGCGGCCGACCGTGCCGCTGTTGGCATAGAACGCGAGCACGTCGCGATCCTCGGGCGCGGTGGCGAGCTCGACGACAGCCGGAACATTCGCGAGCTCGGCGCTGCGCTTCGGTGCTAGCTGGACCAGGATCCGGATCAGGCCGTTCTCGAGCCAGTCGCGTTGCGTGGTCTTGAGTGTGTTGAGCGAGCTGGTTGCGCCGTCGACCTCTCGACGCTGCATGGCAAGGTGGGCTGCGCTGGTCGTGTTGTAGCCCGCGATCACTTTCCACTTCATGCCGGCGATCGTGTTCATCAGCCGCGGATAGATCGACGACGATGGGCCGGTGCCTGCCAAGGTCGCTTCCGTGCTGCGCAGGTCGTCGAGTGTCTTCACCGCCGCGGCGTGCCACACATAGGTGACCTCGACGTTTGCCGCGATGCGGCCGATCCAGCCAAGCTTGGCGACGTCGTAGCTCACGCCGGCGACGCCGAGGAGCTGCTCCTCCGCGATCGACTGCGCCACGATGCCGAGGGCGGTGCCGTCCTTGGGGGCCACATTGGCAATATAGTTGGCGGCGCGGATCGAGGCGGCGCCCGGCATGTTGGAGACGACGACCGTCGGGTGGCCCGGCAGATGCCGGCCGAGGTGGCGCGCCAGCACCCGGGCGTAGAGGTCGTAGCCGCCGCCTGGTCCGAAGCCGACGGAGATCGTGACCGTCTTGCCGGCCAATGTGTCCTGTGCGGCTGCCGGTGCTGGGCCGAGCGCCAGCGCGACGGCGAGTACCGCGCAAGACTGCAAACAAGGCTGCAAATAGGACTGAAGACCAGCCGAAATCGGCCTCTGGCCGCATGACGACCTGGGCCTCTGACCCTGTGACATGATGCAACACCTCTTCAAAGCACCCATCAGTGTACCAATATAGAGGGTCACCCATCTTCGTATTCTTCACCTCGTCCCGCCCCCTGGGGCTTTCGGGAGGGTTTCATGCGGTTCGGTCTCAGCTTTCGTCCGCTGATCGCGTTCTGCGCCTTGTTGGCGGTTGTGGCCGTGGCGGTGGTCGACGCCGACGCGCGTTCTCGCGTGAGCTTCGGCAGCCGCGGCAGCAAGACCTTTACCGCGCCGCCGACGACCCAGACCGCGCCCAATCAGGCGCGGCCGGTCGAGCGCACCATGGCGCAGCCCTCGCAACCGGCTACTCCGGCCACTGCTGGAACTGCGGCGCGTCCGAACACGACCGCGCCCACGGGCGGCTTGTTGAACCGACCGGGTCTCCTCGGCGGCTTTGCGGCGGGCTTCCTCGGCGCCGGGCTGATCGGGCTTCTGCTCGGCCACGGCCTGACCGGTGGGCTGGGCGGGTTTGCCTCGATCTTTGGCCTTCTGCTGCAGATCGGCCTCGTTGTCGCGATTGGCTACATGCTGTGGTCGTGGTGGCAGCGCCGCAGCCAGCCGGCCCTCGCGGGTGGGCCGTCGTTGCGCGATGCCGGCCCCTCGCAACCGATGGGGCTTGGTGGTTTGGCTGGGTTGGGGGGTGGCAATGCCGCGAGCCCCCCGTTCGCGCCGACAGCGTCCGACTTTGAGCAATTTGAGAGGCTGCTGGGCGAGGTCCAGACTGCCTATGGGGCCGAGGATCTCAGCCGGCTACGCCAGCGCGTTACCCCGGAGGTGCTGTCCTACTACGCGGAGGAGTTGGCCGCCAACACGAGCCGCGGTGTGCTCAACCGAATCTCTGATGTGAAGCTTCTGCAGGGCGACCTCTCGGAGGCCTGGCAAGAAGGCAATGCCGAATACGCTACCGTCGCCATGCGCTATTCGCTCAATGACGAGACCGTCGATCGAGCGAGCGGCCGCGTCATCGAGGGCGGGACGGACGAAGCCACCGAGGTCTGGACCTTCATGCGCACACGTGGCGGTGCTTGGCTCCTTTCCGCGGTTCAGCAGGTCTAGTTTTCGGACGCGAGCACGAGCCGAAGCAATATTGACTCAAGGTGCGAAATCTCGCACGCAAGATTGATTCAAGATCAGGTCGCTTTGGATTTTATTATTGCGCGGCAGACAGGGTGTTGCGTGATCGCCGCAGCCGGTCATCTTTTTTTCGCCGAGCGTAGTGACGATGTTTACGAATCAAACTCCGTGTTATGTCAAAGGCCGGGATGGGGGTTCCGACTGAGTGTCTGAGCGCCGCTCGCGCATCCAAGGCCAGATCCTGCAAGGCCAGATCCTGGAGCGCTGAAGCGGATGGGTGAAAAACCCGTGCGGGCAGTCGTTCGTACTTCCGAGATGGTTGCTTTGTTGCTGGTGCGCCTTCGCTTAAGTGCGCTTCGGTAGCTGCGTGTGTCATCCGGAATTGTGCGGTTCGCCAGATGGCGCACCAGGCGGCGAGTGACACGACGAGTGACACCAAGTCGCGCCAAAGGTTGCGCCAAGTAGCTTCCAGTAAATCGTGCCGAGAGTGCCAGCGTGCCGAAAGGCTCGCGTCCTTCTCGACTCTGGGTCAAGTCAAATAGACTCTGGGTCAAAATGTTCTTGGCGAATACGTGTCGAATCTCGTTAACGCGTAAAATGAAAGCAATGGCGGCCAGGGGCGGTCGCCATCAGGGGACTTTAGGGGTTCGGACGTGGCTCGGGCGGCAAAGGTTATTGCGCTGCATTCTTTCGACGACGACGAAGCGCTCATGTATCTGAGCGATGTGGGGCGCGTCGAAATGAACTCTGAGCGATCTCGCTCAGCAATTCGGATGGACGTTGACGAAGCTGCGCCGCAGCCTCTCGGGCTGGGTGAAGGCCGGGCACATTTCCCAGGCCTCCGGCGGCAGGGGCAAGGTGGTCGTGACCTCCTTGCGCACGTCGCAGCAGGTGGCCGCGCAACTGGTCAATTGCGCCTTCCGTATGGAGATACCAAACCAATCGGCTCCTCCGAAGCCAGTGCGCTCGATCATCTCCATGTTAACCTCGATCATCTTGTTCTCGACCGCGGTCGGATTGACGGGCGTCGGTCTCGTCATGAACGCGCGTTTTGCTTCCTCCTTCGGCCAGACCGTCGAGGCCGCGGTGCTGCTCGCCACCATCGGACTCGCGGTCGACCTGCTTGCGGTGATCCTGCCGACCGTGGGAGTCCAGCTGTTGCAACGGCGCGCATTCCTTGCTGCCGGCGCGGCGTGGACCATCTGGGTGGCCGCGCTGGGGATGACGCTGCTTGCCGCCACCGGCTTTGCTTCGACCAACATCGGCGACGCGGTTGCTGGCCGCGCCAAGGTCGCGGGCGAAAGCGCGGCGCTCACCGATCGAATTGGACGCTTGCGCCTCGAGCGCGTCGGCATCTCCGAGACGCGTTCGATCGCGGCGATTGAAGTGGAGCTGCAGCGGGCGCAGCCGGAGGCGCAGGCGGTCTGGCGGGCCACGAACGGCTGCCGCGACGTGACCCGCCTCACGTCGGGGCGCGCCTGCGAGAAAGTGCTTGAGTTGCGGGAGGCGCTCGCGACCGCTGAACGTCGCGACGGGCTCGACGTCGAGTTGCGGGCATCGGAAGGCAAGCTAGCAACGCTGCCCGCGATTGCGCTGGCCGATCCGCAGGCGACGACTGCAGCCGAGATTTTGGCTTGGCTGTCAGCCGGAGCATTCAAACCCGCGCCGGGCGACATATCGCGGCTGCGTGCCCTCGGGCTCGCGTTGACGCCCTCGATGGCCGGGCTCCTCGCCATGTTCGCGATCTCGCTGACCCAGACGCGGCGCAGCTGACGCCTTGCTGCGGCCTACGCGCTACTGCGGCAGCTTCAGGAGATTGAGCAAGCTGCCACTCACTTGCGGTGCGGCCCCAGTATCCGGCTCTGGATCGAGCATCACGCGCAGGCGATTGAGCGGCCGCATGGTGGGCTGCACGCTGTAGTCAATTCGCGTGTCCGGCTTGAGCACGATGCGGTAGCGCGACAGGACTGCGGCCAGCGCGACTTTCACGCCTGCGAGGCCGAACCAATAGCCAGGGCAGGCGTGCGGGCCGGCGCTGAAGACCGGATACTCGTAGGCGTTGGGCGTGATCGTGCGCCAGCGCTCCGGCCGGAAGGAATCGCCATCGGGATAGAGCTCCGGCGTGCGGTTGACCAGGAAAGTGTTGAGCATGACACGTGTGCCCTTCGGCACCGGATGGCCGGCAATCGCAGCATCAGCCTGGGCGACGCGGATCTGCAGCGGGACCGGCGGCAGGATGCGCATCGAATTCCTTGACGATGCCATCGAGCGAGGAGAGGGCGCTTGCCTCCTCGAGCGAAGGCGTAGCGCCGCCCTGGCGCCCGCGCAGCTCATCGAACAGCTCGCCGGCGACGCGCGGGTGCAGCGCGACCAGCAGCAGCGTGAAGGCGAGCGCGCTTTGGCCCGCCTCGGAGGCGGCGGCAAACAGCGACGGCATCTGGCCCGCGATCGCTTCATCGCTCGGCAGCGTGCCGTCGGCATCGGGGCTGTTGACGATGATCGAGCCGAGATCGTGCTCGTCTCGCTGCCCGCGCTTGCTTGCAATCCAGTCGAGCAGGCGGCGTTCCAGCCGCTCGGCCGTGCGCACCATGCGGCCATAAGGCGTGAACGGCAGATTGAGCGGAATGAACCCGCCGCGGCTCCATTTGGCTTCCATCAGCTCGCCCGCCAGATCGGCGATCTGGTAGCCTTCCGGGTCGCCGCCAAACAGAAGCTCGACCGCCAATCGGCGCATCAAGCGGCGTGCGATCTCCCAGAGCTCCAGCGGCTCGCCAGCCGGCCAGGTGGCCACCTCCGCCTGCGCAAGGGCGGCCATGCGCCCGGTCAGCGCGTCGATACCGGACTTGCGCAGCGGCGGAGCAATGAGGCCGCGGTAATAGGCGTGCCGGCGGCCGGTCATGCGCGTCAGGCCTGCGCCGAGCCGCCGAGCCGACGAATGGCGTGGTCCACCCGGGAGCAGGCTGACGCCGCGCCAGGTGGCTGGATTGGACAGAAGCTCGCGATGAAACGCGGCGCCGGCAGTGAGCACAAGTGGCACGCTCAGCATGGCGACGCCGCGCGGCCGCACAAACGGCAGCACGTTGGAGAGCATCACGAAGCTGCCGAATTGCTCGAAGCACTGACGCGTGGCGACAAGCGGATCGCGCGCAAAGCGCACGCCCCAGCGCAACGCAGCCGGACCGGTCAGCCGGACAGGCGTCGCATCGTCGGTACGCTCAGCCCTGCCGGCCATCTTAACGTTTGCGGCGGGCGATAAAGCGGTGGCTGAAGAGCCCTGCGGTGTGTTCATGCAGTTGCCATTGCGGATCGCGCGGCCAGAGCGCTGACAGCTCCTTGTCGTTGAAGCCTGCGCGCGCGCTGACCACCGCGTCGTGGACACTCACGTCGTTGCAGCCGACGACCCAGAGGAGGCGGCTCGCCTCGACCACGAACTTGCTGCGCCGCGGCTCGCACGCCACCATCAGCGAGGTGGCTCTGGCGATCTGCGCGAGCAGGTGCGTCAGTTGCTCGTCGACAAAATGATGCAGGAACAGATTGGCGGTGATGATGTCGACGGGGCTCACCCGCGTCAGAAAGTCGGCCACATCGGCCGAGGTGGGCTCGACGCGCCATCCGATCTCGGCGAAGCCCGCCCGCGTCGCCTGACTGACGATATTCTGCTGATCCAGAAGAACGACCGAAACGTTTCGCCAGCGCGGCGCGAGGCGGCGCGCAACCTGCAGCATGAACTGGCCGTCGCCCGAGCCCAGATCCACCATCGTGCGCGGTGTCTCGCCTGCTGCATGCTGGAGCAACGCGTCGGCCATGCGGGCTGCGTTGCCCATGAAGCTGTTCACCCGCGTGAGATCGCGGCGCGAGCGCATCGCGCGAGGATCATCAGCCGGCAGGTGGTCGAGCCACTCAGGTTCTAGACGGCGCGGGAGGCTCATTGGCGTTTGGATGCTCCGGCGTCCATCGGCGGGCATATGCTCGGCGTCATGTCATCAAGAATAAATGAAAGCGTCAGCTGCTCGTGATGCCTCGCCCAGTCGGCAAGCGCAACCGGCCCAGCGATGAGCAGCATATAATCATGTGCGGTCCGCCGATCGCCAGCATTGATATACTGAAAATGCATGCTGAAAAAGTTCCAGCGCAAATGTTGGTAGTATGCTGGTGACACCATCTCCTTGAATCGCACCGACCAGAGCAGCGGATTGTGTCGTTTCTCGACATGGATACCGACGCCACCAACAGGATCGAAGCCCTCGAAATTCATGACGTCCTTGCGGGACTGGCATTCGATCCACGCAACTGTCGGCTCGCTCGCGAGCCGCCCGATGATGTCGCGCATGCGGTTTGCAGCCGGATGGAGCGCAACCGCCGGCATGACCGCACCGAGCGTCAGCAGCACCAGGCGTGCCCCGCGCCGACCCAGATCGGGATCGAGGGCGAGCGCACGCGCCATGATCGCTGCGGCGATCACGCTACCGGTCGAGTGTCCCACCAGCACGATCTCGTCGGTATCATTTGCTGCGCCCGCGGCGACGAGACGGCGCGCGCCAGCTTCGATAGCGTGATCGAGCCAGGTCGGTTGGCCGCGGCCGAAGCGCCGCAGCGTTGCCCAGCAGCTGGTGATCTGGCCGACGAACCATCGGTGCGCGAGCGGCTTGAGCGCAAAGAGCGCCGCTGTTGCTGCCGCCAGCCCGGCCGCGATATCGAGGATCAGCGGTTGCCCAAAGCTGCTCACGACAAAAGCGCCGGCAATCCCGATCGCGGCCGCTAGCGCAAGCCAGATCAGGAGCAGCACCTGAATCGACAGAAGGTGGACACCGAACCGCCAGGATGAGCGGAAGATGCGCCACTGCGTGCCGCTCACGAGATCATCGAAAAGCCATCCAAGGCCACGGATGATCTCCTGGGCCGTAGGTCTGTTCATGTCGGCGCGGATATGGCGCTCGAGCCGGAGAAAGTCGTAGCGCGTGGCGACCTGCCAGTTCGCCGACTTGGTCGAGAGCGACCAATGCGCGAAATCATCCGAATCGATTGCAAACGGATCAAGCGCGACTTCAACCGGCCACGCCTTGCCAAAGCGATCGCAGGAGCGCTGGAACAGCTGGTAATAGGCCTCGGCGCCACGCGGATCGTAGCCCTCAACGTAAAGGACGTGCCGGCGACGGACCGTGCCGACGCAGCGCTCGGGTTCCAAGTCGGTTTGACCGCCAGCAGGCGTGTCCATGAAGCGAATGGTCATGGCCTTCGCATTTTCATGTCTGAGCATCATAGAGTCTACAATCGCGCCTCGGCTATGACGGTGTTTCCACGATCAATTTGCGCCTTGTTTGTTCGTGATGCGGCAACAGCGAGCCATTAACGCCAACAGGTTGCTGCAAATAGCGACCGCTTATGAGGCATGGCCGAAAGCTGGGGGCGAAAGGCTGCCATGTGTGCCCGGTCGGAACTTGCGCCGGATCAACATTGTTTCCCTCCGCCATGTCGGCTCAAGGGCTGTTCGGCCGTCCTTGGACCGAACGACGGTTGAGCAGGAGTACGCCATGACCACGATCCTCGAAAACGCCGCCGGGTTGGCTCAAGCTTACAGGTCCGACAATCGGGCGTCCGGTCAAGGCTTAACGTCGATCCAGCCAGAGCCATTGAACCTTTTTGGCGCTCGCGCGTCTAAGCGGCATGGGAGTCCAGAAGGGCTCCGGAAGCCACCAGTGGTGGAGGGGATTATGGCAAAGCTCGGTATAGCCATCGCAACAATCCTGATGATCTGCGCGGTCATCCCAGCCTCCGCCGCTGCGCTCGAGTGCAAGCACACGCCTGCCGAATATGCCGAAGCGGTGCGCCACCTGGAGGCGGCAGCCGCCAAGGCGCGCGTGCTGGCTGAGCAGAACCCGCTCTATGAAAGCGACGTTGCCTATTACGGCGCGGTGCTGCGCGACACCCGCGCCTGCGCAAAGATGCTGGCTCCGGTCGTGTCCGCCTCGCGTTGATCACTTTCTGACGCTTTTTTGTGCGGTTAACCCTGGCCCACAAAGGCCTGTAGCCGGTATCAATTTGCTCCTTCGGTGATATATAATCCTCGTGCGGCGCGGAATTGTGAGCCTGCCGCAACAGGGAGCCGCCGCACTGGCGTTGTTGTGCGATGGCCGATGAGTCGCCGAGCCAAAAGTCGCCGACACAAGAGTCGCCGATCGAAATTGCCAAGCCGATCATCGCGCAAATTCGCCGCGAGGTCGCGGCCGGCTTGATGCAGGTCGAGGCGGCGCGCGCCGAGCTCAAGCGCACGCGTGTGCTGCACGAGCGCTGGGCCGAGCAGGTCAGGGCGGTGGCGGCAGCCATGGCTGCGCAAGCCGCCACGGTGTCGGAAGAGCTGTCGCACGATCGGCCGCGCTCGGAAGGCTTCGTGATGGTGCCGGCGCCTAAGCGGAGCCGTAGCCGCCGGCGGTCGGCGTCCTGATGATGATGGCTTCGCCGGCCTCCAGCACGGTTGCGTCGCAGCCTTGTAGTTTCTCCACGCGTCCATCCTGACGCCGCACGGAATTCTCACCCACCTGACCCGCTTCGCCGCCGTTAAGTCCGAACGGACGCACGCGGCGATGGCCCGAGAGAATGGTGCATTCCATCCGCTCGAGAAACCTGATCGTGCGCAGGACGCCATCGCCCGCGTTCCACTGGCCGCGCCCGCCCGAGCCCGTGCGGATGTGGAAATCTTCGAGCAGCACCGGATAGCGGAACTCCAGCACCTCGGGATCGGTGAGCCGCGTGTTGGTCATGTGGGTGTGCACCGCGTCGGTGCCCGGAAAGCCGGGGCCCGCCGGCGAGCCTGAGCAGATCGTCTCGTAGTACTGATAGCGCGCGTTACCGAAGTTGAGATTGTTCATGGTGCCCTGCGCGGCCGCGAGCGCTTCGAGCGCGCCGAACAGCGTGTCGGTCACCGCCTGCGAGGTCTCGACATTGCCGGCGACTACCGCCGCCGGATATTCCGGCGACAGCATCGAGCGCGGCGGGATCACGATCCGGATCGGTCGCAGGCAGCCGGCATTCATCGGGATGTCGTCGTCGACCATGACGCGGAACACATAAAGCACGGCCGCACGCGTCACCGGCTCGGGCGCGTTGAAGTTCGAGTCCTGTTGCGGCGAGGTGCCGGTGAAGTTGACCGTTGCCTCGCGCTTCTTCTTGTCGACCGTGATCTTCACCTTGATGTGCGTGCCCTGGTCCATCTCGTAGTCGAACGCGGACGTGTGCAGGCGGTCGAGTACGCGGCGCACGCTTTCGGCGGCGTTGTCCTGCACGTGCCCCATATAGGCTTTGACGACCGGCAGGCCGAAATGCGCGACCATCTTGCGCAGCTCCTGCACACCCTTCTCGTTGGCGGCGATCTGCGCCTTGAGGTCGTTGATGTTCTGCACCGGATTGCGCGCCGGATATTTCGTCTTGGTGAGGAGGTCGTTGAGGTCGCGCTCGCGGAAACGGCCGCGGCCGACCAGTTTGAAGTTATCGATGTAGACGCCTTCCTGCTCGATATTTGTCGCGTTGGGCGACATCGAGCCAGGCGAAATGCCGCCCACATCCGCATGGTGTCCACGCGAGGCGACCCAGAACAGGATCGATTTGCGGCGCGCATCGAACACCGGCGTGCAGACGGTGATGTCGGGCAGGTGCGTGCCGCCGTTATAGGGCGCGTTGATGGCGTAGACGTCGCCCGGCGCGATCGTGCCCTTGTTCTCGCGAATGATGGTCTCGACCGCGCGGTCCATCGAGCCGAGATGCACCGGCATGTGCGGTGCGTTGGCGACAAGCGAGCCGTCGCCGTCGAACACCGCGCAGGAGAAGTCGAGCCGCTCCTTGATGTTGACCGAATATGCCGTGTTCTGCAGCGCGACTCCCATCTGCTCCGCGATCGACATGAACAGATTGTTGAACACTTCGAGCATGATAGGATCGGCGTGCGTCCCGATCGCGCGCTTGCGCTTGAGTGCCTTGACGCGCGTGAGCAAGAGATGATCGTGCGCGGTGAGCGCGGCCTGCCAGCCGGGCTCCACGACAATCGTCTGATGCGGCTCGATCACGATCGCGGGGCCGGGCACGATCTGGCCCGGCTTGAGCTGATCACGTGTGAACACACTGGCGCGGTGCCAGCGGCCATCGGAAAAGAAACGCGCGCGGCGTACGGGCGCGGGCAAGTGCGCGCGTGTGGTTTTGTGCGTGCGCTCGCGAAAGCGCGCGCCGCCCCCGACCGCCTCGACCGACACGGCTTCGATCACGAGCGCCTTGCTGCGGTCGACAAAGCCGAAGCGCGATTTGTGCTCGTGCTCGAAGGCGGAGGTGAGCTTGCGGATGAGCGCCTCGGTCGTTTCTTTCTGACTTCCGATGTTGAGCACGAGATCGCCGCGAGCACGGCCTGCTCCCTCCCCCCTTGCGGGGGAGGGGTGGGGAGAGGGGTGCTTCCGAGTTCGGCGTCCGTTGTTACCCCCCTCCCTGTCCCTCCCCCGCAAGGGGGGAGGGAACCCTGTGGCACTTGCCTTCGCTGCTGCCTCACCGGAAGTGCTGGAGAGCGTAAACGCCGGCACGACCAACGCCGTGTCCGTTCCGGCGTAGCGCACATGCGCGCGCACGAACACCTTGATCTTGTCCTGCGGAACACCCTGGCCCGCCACCTCGTGCGCGGCACCCTGTGCCAGCGCTTCTCCGATGCGTGTGAGTGAGGTCAACGCGTCGTCGCCCATCGGCTGCTCGATCGCCTGCTGGCGGGTGGCGCGGATGTCGGCGAGCCCCATGCCGTAGGCCGAGAGGAGCGATGAAAACGGATGAATCAACACGGTCGTCATGCCGAGCGCGTCGGCGACCAGGCAGGCGTGCTGACCGCCTGCGCCGCCGAAGCAGTTGAGCGCATAGCCGGTGACGTCATAGCCGCGCTGCACCGATATTTTCTTGATCGCGTTCGCCATGTTCTCGACCGCGATCTTGATGAAGCCGTCCGCGATTTCCTCGCGCACGCGGCCGACCTGCTTTGCCAGCTCGGCGAAGGCTTCGCCCACCGCCCGGTCGTCGAGCGGCTCCTGCTGTGTCGGCCCGAAGATCTTTGGAAAGAACTCCGGCACGAGCTTACCGACCATCACATTGGCGTCGGTAACGGTGAGCGGCCCGCCGCGGCGGTAGCTCTTGGGGCCCGGATTGGCGCCGGCCGAGTCGGGACCGACGCGGAAGCGCGCGCCATCGTAATGCAGGATCGAGCCGCCGCCCGCCGCGACCGTGTGAATGAGCATCATCGGGGCGCGCATGCGCACGCCCGCCACTTCAGTCTCGAACGTGCGCTCGAGCTCGCCGTCGAAATGCGAGACGTCGGTCGAGGTGCCGCCCATGTCGAAGCCGATCAGGCGATCGAAGCCCGCTGCCCGCCCGGTCTGCGCCATGCCGACCACGCCGCCGGCGGGCCCGGAAAGGATCGCGTCCTTGCCCTGGAACAGCTCGGCGGCGGTGAGCCCGCCCGACGACATCATGAACATGAGGCGGGTCGAGCCGCGGTTCGTCCCTAGTTCCTCCGCGACCTGCGCCACATAGCGGCGCAGGATCGGTGAGAGATAAGCGTCAACCACGGTGGTGTCGCCGCGCGACACCAGCTTGATCAGCGGCGACACCTCGTGGCTGACCGAAACCTGCGCAAAACCCAATTCGCGCGCGAGCGCGGCGACACGCCGCTCGTGCTCGGGATAGCGATAGGCGTGCATGAACACGATCGCAGCCGCGTTGAAGCCTTCTGAGCGTGCCCGCTCGAGATCCCGCCGCGCGGCAGCGAGATCAGGCTCCTGCTCAACCGTGCCGTCGGCGCGCACGCGCTCGTCCACCTCGAGCGCGCGCTCGTAGACCATCTCCGGCTTGACGATATGGCGCGCGAAGATCTTGGGCCGCGCCTGGTAGCCGATCCGCAGCGCGTCACGGAAACCTTTGGTAATGACGAGGAGCGTGCGCTCGCCCTTGCGCTCGAGCAGCGCATTGGTCGCGACCGTCGTACCCATCTTCACCGCGCCGATCGCCCCGTCGGGGATCGGCTCGCCGCGCCCGAGCCCGAGCAGCTCGCGGATCCCCTGCACGGCGGCGTCGCGATAGGCCTCCGGATTCTCGGAGAGGAGCTTGTGCGCGACGAGCGATGCCGTCCGGCCGCCGCCCGACGATGTCGGTGAAGGTGCCGCCGCGGTCGATCCAGAATTCCCAAGCCTGTGTCAAAGGTTGCGTCATTGCAGAGCTTTAGCCGCTTGCGGCGCTTCCCGTCTTGTCAATCGTGGTACAGGGGAGAGCGCGTTCTCCGGCGGCGAGTTTAGCAAATCTTTCGGAAGCGCTCCTTCCAGCCGCGGATCCTGATGGGTGGAAGCTCATAGCTCTTGCCCTCGGCCGACACGGTGAGCGGGCGCCCCAAGTTCGAGGAAATTCAACAGCCGAGCCTCCAGCCGCTTCCACCGGCGGCCATAGAGCTCGGGGTCCTGGCGCGTAAAGCCGAGGTCAAATTGCACGAAATGCGTCGTGTTGGACGGGCTCATCTCGGCAAAGTGGCCGTCGATGACACCGTCAAGCTTCATCTCGGTCTTGCCGTTGGCAATCGTAATCGTCGCCTTCTCGTTGTCCGGCTTCGGCGCGCCCGGATAGACCGCATGGACCGCGAAGGCATGACCACAGCCGATCATGACGACGGTCTTGTCGTTCTCCCAATTCGCCAGGCGAGGGTGCCCCTGGTCTTCGGTATCGTACTTCCAGGTGCCGTTCGCCGCGGATGCCCCGGATAGTGTGAGGCACGATATCGCGGCCAGAACGCCCAGCAGTCTTGTAAGGTGCAATCTCGGGTGGACACTCACGACACCTCCTCACTGTTACACCGCCCGCTGCCGTTCCGAGCAGTAGGCGCGCCGCCCTCAATGGTGTAGAGTAGCACGCATCCGACGCGCGGAAGGGTTCTCGCCGCGATGTGCTGGGTCCTTTTCCTGTCGGCCGTATCGCAATAGTGTCCGGGGATCTGGATCATGACTGATACTCCCGTGACCAAGCCAACTCCGGCCGTGCGATCGGCATCGTCACTGGCTGCGTTATCCAAGTTCAGGACATTCGCGGTCACCTTTGCGATTGCGAGTCCCGTTCTATACCTGGCCTGCGTATCCTTGAATCTGCCGCTGTTCACCTATCACCCAGCGGTCAATCGGATTGATGTCTTGTGGTCGCCGCCGAGGAGCGGCGAGGGCCCGGCCATGTATTGGTATGGCTGGATCCTGTCGGTTATCGTCGGCGGGGCACTCGTCAGCTTTGTGGCGGCGATGCTTCCGGAACGTGTGACCCGGAGGATTCCGCTCTACCTGGTCTGGGTGCTGCCGGTCTTGGCGGTTGTCCTGCTGGCCTATTCGCTTAGGGAATTTTGGCTGCGGTAGTTCTGTCGAAGGAGCTGCGTTGTCGAAACTTGACCTTGCGATCGTCGTTGCGCTCGTCGCTGGCTGTGCCTTCTGGATCGAGCGGGGGCAACGCGTGGTCATTGACGCGCCGACGCAATCGGAATTGGCTACTGCCGCTGCAGTCGCAGCAGCGGCATGCCCCGACAGTGACGGCATGCCCTACAGCATGGACTGCATCCGGTTCATGTCAGGCACAAGCTGGCACGCGATATCGACCGTGGGCACAACAGCGGATTCGCAGTCGGCTCGGCCGGCTCAGGCCGGTCTGCCAGCTGCTTCCCCACCATGTCCTGAACGGGACGATCTTCCTTACAGCGACGACTGTCTCGCCTATCTGCAGGGCGCCACCAGCTTGGGCATGCGCTGGCGGATTCGCGCCCCGGCTACGCCGACGGCGTTGGATGCGCCAACGCCGGTAGCCACCGTGCGCGGAAATTCCGACAACAAATGATCGGCGCGCCAGATGGCTGCGATCACGCCGGCTGTACGGTGAATCCGGTCCAGCGACCGAAGATGAATACCAGGAGCCAGCAGGTAAGCGAGATCAAACCCGCAAGCCTCGCCGCCATCGGAGGGGTCGGCTTGCCGTCCCACTCCTTCACGTCTTTCACCGTAATGAATTCGAAGACCAACATGTTGATTGCGGCCAGCACCATGATGATGAGCTTGATCCGGAACGTGGTGGTCATGAAATAGTCGCTGGCCTTGCTCATGAACAGCAGTGACCCCGTGATCGCAGCGAGCACGAAGGCGGCCCAGGTCAGGGGCAGGACCGGCCGGGCAATTTCAGTGAACGGACGTCTGGTCGACGCGAGCCCGAGCAGGCGCAGGTCCACCGTCGCGATCGTTCCGATCACCGATAAGATTGCGATGACATGAATGACTTCGATGGTCGTGAAGAGCCACTTGGTTTGATTGATGGTGACGGCCAACGATGTGGACTGCAGCCATTCCAAGAGCTGGGTGAGAAATTGCACGTCGACCTCCCTGGCTGGGCATCCGTGTCGGTTGCTTGGCTGTGGGTCATGCCGGGAGTGGCGCTCCCTGAAGTCAAGAGCTAGCACGCCCGGGTCGCAACTTCACCTGCTCAATCGCAAAGCCTGGTCGTGCAAGGGCCTGGAATTTCAGTTGCCATCGGTACCTAGTACAGGGTCAGCAACCCTGCCGCATTGCGGTATGCGGCAGTTTCGCGATTGTCATTCGCGGCAACTCATTCGATAATTGTGCCTATCCCTGATGCTCTCAGCCCCATAGCCAGCAGACGCGGAGGGACGCCATGGACTTCGACTTCATCTCGGTCACGACGTTCTGGAGGATTTCTTCTTTTCCTTCACTTCGTCATGGCGGTCGCCCTGCTTGCGGCTGTCACTCTGCAGCTGGTGACGGTCCTTGCACCGGCGCCGGTCACCCAATCGGCAGGCAATTTTGTCGAACGCATTCGTGCGGCGCCACCGCGCTGGTACGTCGCCGCGATCGTCATTCTCTATGTGCCGACCTTCCTGCTGGGCGCGTGGGTCTACATCAAGTATCGCACCTATGTGCGAATCCCGATGGAGCAGACCGGCCAATGGTGGACGGTCGGCGCGTTCGAGTTCAAGGAGCATATCGTTTCGATGGGCATGGCCATGTTGCCCGCCTATTGGTACGTCTGGCGCGAGCCTCGCTCCGAGAGCTTTGCGAGCCTGCGCAAGTGGCTGACCGTCTTCCTGGCGGTCGCCGTTTGGTACTCGTTCCTTGTCGGCCACGTCGCCAACGATTTCCGAGGGGTCGGAACATGACACAGACCTTGGACGTGCATGAGCGAATCTGCCGAGCTCGGCGGCGCCCGCGCAGCAAGCCAATCCGTGACAGCCGACGTGACAGCGAGCAAGGCCGCACGCTTCGTATTCGCGTTCGGCATCTCGTTCGCGATCCTGTACACGCTGTTCGAGCAGATGAACTGGCCGCTGTTCACCTACCATCCAGCGGTCGGCAAGCTCGACTTCTGGATGCAGCGAGCCCGCAGCGGGGAAGGCCCGGGCATGTACTGGTACGGCTGGCTGGCGCTCGCCTTCCCGTGCGCCGCCCTGGTCGGTTGGGTGTCAACGCTCGTTTCCAGCAAATGGCTCTACCGGGCGACGATCTTCTGCTGCGTCCTTGCCATCCTCTGGTCGGCGATCTTTGCGATCCTGGTTCTCACCGATGGCCGCACCAGCTTCGACACCGATCTCGTCAAGTCCATGGGCTGGTGGTCGGCTATTCCCGGATTGGTGGGCGCTCTGGTCATCAGCTACTTCGTTCCGTTGCAGCTCGCGCAACGGGTGTTCACCAGTTGGCTGCTGATCATGCCGATCGGCGGACTGCTCATCCTCGGCTACTCGCTGAAATCATTCTTCTTGCGATAGCGCTATCTCGAGGGCGCAATTGGCGCCATGATATCGCGATCGCCGAGAGGATATCGCGAGAGGATAACCCATGCTCAGCAGACGACAATTGCTTTCGGCTCTTGCCGCCACCGGGCTTGCGCCCATTGCCACGCCCGCGTTGGCGCAATCCTATCCGGACCGCCCGATCAAACTGATCGTGCCGTTCCCGCCCGGCGGTCCGATGGACGTCATGGCGCGCATGGTCGGCCAGCAGCTCAATGCCGCGCTCAAGCAGCCGGTGATCGTGGAGAACCGCGCCGGCGCCGGCGGCGCGCTCGGCTCGAAGACGGTCGCGACCGCCGAGCCCGATGGCTACACTCTGCTGTGGGGCTCGTCAGGCACGCTCTCGATCCTGCCGGCGCTCAATCCCAATCTCGATTACGATCCGAAAGCGTTCGTGCCAGTCTCGCTCGTCTCGCTGCTGCCACATGTGATGGTGGTGCCGACCGCAGTGCCGGCGAAGACCGTGCCGGAGTTCATCGCCTACGCGAAGGCCAATCCGGGCAAGCTCAATTTTGGCGCTTCCCTCGGCACGCCGCCGCATCTTATGGGCTGGCTGTTCAAGCATCTCACCGGCATCGACATCGTCTATATCCCGTACAAGGGCGCGGCGCCCTCGATCACTGACATGCTGGGAGGGCAGACCCACATGCAGTTCGACGCGCTCACCGTGCTCTATCCGTTGATCCAGGAAGGGAAACTCCGCGCGCTCGCGGTCACGAGTGCGCAGCGCTGGGCGCCACTGCCCGACGTGCCGACCATGATGGAGAGCGGCTTTCCGGCGTTTCCGCAGAACGCCTGGGCGGGCGTGCTGGTGCCGCCGCGCACGCCGGCCGCGATTGTTGCGAAGCTCAACGCGGCGATCAACGAGGGGCTCACGTCACCCGAGGCGAAGGCGAATTTGCTGAAATTCAGCGCGATCACGCAGCCGGGCACGCCGGCGGAGTTCGCCAAGTTCATCGCCGAGCAGTCGCCGGTGTGGGCCGAGCTGGTGAAGATGTCGGGCGCCACGATCGAGAATTGAGAGAAGGCGCAGCTTGTAGCCCGGATGGAGCGTTAGCGACATCCGGGAACGACGATGCTGATTGCTATATTGTTCCCGCATTTCGCATAGCGTGCCGAAAGACGCGCGTGAACGCGCTTGTGGCTCAATGCGGGCTTCGAGAGCAGCGCCATCACTTCGGCAACCTCGGTCATAAGTAGCGTCGATTGCTGCCATTGTTACGACCCAGTCGCGCGGATTAATGATCCAAACCGTTCATCCTAACGGCCGCAAAATACCGTCGTCGACCTGAAATCGGCAGACGCAATCTGTCGAGGTTCATTGGTCGTAAGTGTCGCGAGTTTGGCCAGTGTCAGTGCGCGTTGACAAAATCGAGAGCGACGTTTTGTCGGACCTTGGTCAGTCGATTCAACCTGCCGGGTGGTGGGGGCGGCGTCGTGCGCCGCAGGAACAGGCGGCGCGCGACGCGGACAAACTCCTGAACGAGTACGGCAAGGATGCGTATTGGCTCGCGTGCCTCGGCGAGCGACGATCAAGCGGTGAGCGCGCGCGTCACTGGCACGCCGTCGCCACCGAGATCGAGCAGCGCACGGGCAGGAGATCTCCCGCGACGACCGGAAAGACAACCGGTAGCCTGCGCGCGGCGCTCAATCAGCTTTATGTCCCGCCTAGCGCGGACTTGCCGAGGCTCGATGCCTATCATGCGGGCGCGCGGGACGATCCGTACGAACAACATTCGCATGGCCGCGATCGTCACGATTCACAAGTCGCTGCGAAAAAATTCGATCAGTATCAAGAAGACCATGCGGAGTCCGCGAGCGCTGCGTGGATCGAGCACGACCGCGCTGACAATTTTGACCTTGGCGCCGTCATGCGCCCAAGCAATGAGGAGATGTATGACGATCCGCCGCGCAAGAAGCGGCGCCGTGGCCTTGTCACCGCGCTTGTTCTGATCGGTTGCGTGACAATCGGGATCGCCTATGCCTATCGGACCTACCATGTCGCGCTGCGCTCCACGCAGACTTCGGCGGCGCCATCTCAGGCCGAGCCAGCACAGCCGGCTGCGCGTGGCTATGTCGTGCAGGTTTCTATGCGTCGGAGCAAAGCTGACGCGGAGGCGTCGTTTCGTTCGCTGCAGGCGAAGTTCCCTCGCCAACTCAGCGGCCGGACCGCCATCGTTCAACGCGCCGATCTTGGCGCGAAGGGGATTTATTATCGCGCCATGGTGGGGCCGTTCGCGTCGACCGGTGAGGCCGGTCAATTCTGCGGCAACCTCAAGGCCGCGGGCGGTCAGTGTCTTCTCCAGCGAAACTGACCACGGCGTTTGCCTCCCGGCCAACCAGCCGCATACAGCGAACCTCTGTCGCCGCGGCAGCCTGAACGGCTTCGATGGGCTATGGATGCACGTGAACGCGCTTGCGGCTCAAGGCGGGCTAGGGGCCCGAGGCGGTTGCGAGAGCACTCATCCTATGTGATTGTCGGGTCTCATAGGGAGGCCCACCGAATGACATCCGATGAAGACGTAGGACGCCAGATACTCAGCATTTTCATCAAGCGTAAGGTTGTTGCCGGCGGCGTGCTGCGGCGGAACCATTTCATCGATGTGCGGGATGCCGATTTCCAAAGAGGATTGAATAAGGCCGTTGGCAATCAATGGCTCAAGATCAGCTCGCGTGATCGCTACACGTACGAGCTCACCGCCGCAGGTCTGGCTGCGGGATTGAGTTCCGGTGTTGCGCCGGATCCTTCGGTTTGATGCGCTCATCAGCGTGTAGGGGCTGACGCAAGGCTTGTGACGCACGGGTCGGCGCCATGCGTGATATCCTGATCCGTGGCGGCACGTTATTCGACGGCAGCGGCAGTCCGGGCGTGCCGGGCGACATTTCCATTGCGGACGGACGCATCGCCGCCATCGGGCCAAATCTCGCGGGCAGGGCGCGCAAGACCATCGACGCGCAGGGTCTCGCCGTGGCGCCGGGCTTCATCGACATCAAGACGCACTCCGACTTTACGCTGCCGATCAACCCCAAGGCCGAAAGCAAGGTCCGTCAGGGCGTCACCACCGAGATCATCGGGCACTGCGGCTTCTCGGTCGCGCCGGCGCTGCCCGGCAAGGTCGATCTCCTCAAGGATTACTTGAGCCCGAGCGCGCCCTGGCTTCCATTCAAGGAAACGACGTTTCCGGATTATCTCGACACGTTCCCCGCGACCTCCGTGAATGCCGGCATGCTGGTTGGGCACAACACGCTGCGCCTGATGGTGATGGGCATGTCGAACCGCCCTCCGACCACTGCCGAGATGGCGGCGATGATTGCGCTCCTGGAAGATGCCTTGCAGGCAGGCGCGCTCGGGATGTCATCCGGCCTGTTCACGCCGCCCGGCTCGTACGCGCAGCCGGACGAGATGATCGCGCTCGGCCACGTGCTCAAGCGCTACAACGCCGGCTATTTCACCCACCTGCGCGATGAATCGAATCACGTTCTGGAAGCACTTGCCGAGGCGGTCGATGTGGCCGAGCAATGCGGCGTGCATGTCGAGATTGTCCATTTCAAGTGCTCTGGCACGGACAATTGGGGCAAGGCCGCACAGGCTCTGCAGATGATCGCAGCCGCCAAGGCGCGCGGGCTCGACGTCGATTGCGATTCCTATCCTTACGCCGCAGGCTCCAATCCGCTGAAGAACATCCTGCCGGCCTGGGTGCAGGCGGGTGGAGTGGAGGCTATGCTCGATCGATTGGGACAGCGCGAAACGCGCGAACGCATCCGCTCCGACATCGCGCGCGACGGGCTCAACAACTGGGGCCGCATCCCGTCCTGGGATTGCGTGCAGATCTCGATCTCGCCGAACCTGCCCAAGTATCAAGGCCGCACCATCGGCGCGCTTGCGCAGGAGCAGGGCGCAGATCCGATCGATACGCTCTGCCAATATCTGGTCGATGACAAAGGCGCGACCCGCGTGCTGGTGCGATCGATCTCCGAGGACGACATTGCCGACATCGTGCGCTCGCCCACCGCGCTGGTCGGTTCCGACGGCAATTGCGTCGCGACCACCGGCACCGTGAGCCAGGGCATGCCGCACCCGCGCTTCTACGGCACGTTCCCGCGCATCATCGACCGTTACGTGCGCGAGCAGGCCGTGCTGCCGCTCGCCGCCGCGATCCACAAGATGACGGGCGCGACCGCGCGCGCGCTCAAGCTCGCGGACCGCGGGCTGCTGCGGGAGGGCTTCCGCGCCGACATTGCGATCTTCGATCCGGCCGATTTCCGCGATCGCGCGACGTACGAGGACCCGCACCAGTACCCGACCGGCGCGCGCACGAGCGTCATCGTCAACGGCACACTGGTCGTGGAGAATGCGACCCACACCGGCGCGCTACCCGGCAAGGTCCTGCGGCGCGACCGGGAAGGGCGGGTTGGGTGAACAACTCGTCCCACATGGCGGGATCAGCCAGTAGCCCGGATGGAGCGTGAGCGACATCCGGGAATGATGGTGCGGATCGCTCGGTCACTCCCGCATTTCGCTAACGCTCAATGCGGGCTACGAGCTGGCTCCGTACCAGCACCCCGCGCCGCCCGCGGCCTGCACCAGGATTTAGCCGGTGCGGGTGTTAATTCGAGCTCACCGGACACCGCAAATAGGTGGCGGTGCCACGCTCGCTCGTCCACGTTAATCTGCTTCCGGCAAGCGTGAGGCGAATATTGGCATCCCACCGGTCGTGCTCATCAGCGCAGCTGGCTCGTATTCGCCACTCATTTGCGCTCTCACGCTGTGTCGAATTGAACTGGCATGTCGTATTGAGCGCCTCCGCACGGCGGGTATTGATTCTCAGAGGCGAGCGATTGTCCTGTGCTTGCCGACAGTGATCGCTATTGGTCCCCCATCCGCCAACAAAGGTCCCTGTCGCATGAGCGCGTGCGGTGGCTGCCGAAAACAAATTCTGCTGGGTCTTCTCGTCCCAGATGTCGCTGTTTCCAAGACCCTGTGCGTCTCGGAAGTCCCGCAGCGCTCTTCGCGATCGTGGTCCCCAATTTCCATTTGCTGTCGCGAATAGAAAGCCCAGGTCAATCAGCCGTCGTTGCACACGCTTGGCATCCTCGACCTGACCAAGATCGAGGAGCGGTGCCGGAAACGTCGTGGTGGTGTCGACCGTGTCTGGCGTTGCGATCGGGGGCGGCGACAGCGCAGCGAGGGGTGCTTCAGGGACCAGATCATTCTCGCTGGGCGGCAAGGTTGAGCGTATGGCTATCCCCGTCGTTGCTTCTTGTGCTGGCGGTGGTGCAACGGTCGATCGCTCCGGCTGGCGCAGACCGCTACCCGTGTCAGGCACAGTGGGGAGCGCCCGCTCGTTCTCGCGCGGTGCGATCGCGGCTGTCATAGGCTGCAAACTTATCGAGCGAATGTCAGGCGAACGGTTGTCGGTCGCTCGCGGTTTTGGACTATCCATTAAAATGTAGAGAATAGGGGCGGTAACGACGGCAACAACCAACACCCACGGGAGCAGGCTTGCTGCGCCAGCTGTCGGAGTGTCAGAAGGGTTAGGTGCGATGGAGTTCGTCACGCGCGGGCGTCTCCTCGAGCGCCTCAGCAACGCTTTTGTATCCCACGCCGCGGATCGCCTCTCTGAACTGCGCGATCCGCAAGTCGGTCGCAGCGATGCTTGCTTTCAACTGCTCGAACTTTCGCTCGTGGTGGTCAAAATCGGCCGTAGCCGTCTCACGCACGCCCTCTGCACTCATGATTCAACTCCAATGAACTCAACTCCAATGAGTACGGCGCCATCTTGCACCTTATTATCACGCCCTCTTCAGGTCGCCGCGCAAGCGACGCGCTGTGATTCGGCGGTATCGCCTGGCCGCCATCAAAACTTTCCACAGATTTTTCTCGGCCAACGAAACCACAGGTTTTGCTCGCCCGACGAAAGTGGAGTTCCCCAGCATCCGCGTGGAAGACGGGCCGCTTGTGCGCCGTCGGCGCTCAAGGATTAGTTTGTCCTCCCAGGACGGGTCGCTCGAGTTTCCAGGAGACGGGATATGACGCGGCAGATGGTGATGATCGGCTTTCTGCAGGCGCAGAACTGCACGAACCTGCCGTGCTCCTGGCGTCATCCGGAGTCGCGCGATGACACCCATTCGGCCGACTTACTACCAGGAGATCGCCCGCGTCCTCGAAGCCGGCAAGTTTCACATCGCGTTCTTTGACGATCGCCTGGCCATGCCCGATCGCTATGGCAACGATCATGCGTCCACGATCGAATACGGCATCCGCGCCACGAAGCTGGACCCACTGATCGTGCTGATGACGATGAGCGCCGTGACGAACAGGCTGGGGCTCGCCTCGACCTGCTCCACCACCTACTACGAGCCGTTCGATGTCGCCCGCCGCTTCGCGACGCTCGATCTGATGACGAACGGGCGCGCGGCATGGAATGTCGTCACGTCAGTCAACGACGGCGAGGCGCTCAATATGGGCCGTGAGGAGCATCTGGCGCACGATCTGCGCTACGACAGGGCCGACGAGTTCATGGAGGTCGTGCTCGGACACTGGGATACTTGGGACGACGGTGCCATCATCATCGACAAGAAGGCCGGCCGCTACGCTGATCCAGACAAGGTCAAGCGGCTCGACCATCGCGGCAAGTTCTTCACCTCGCGCGGGCCGTTCACCGTCCCGCGCTCGCCGCAAGGGCACCCGGTGATCATTCAGGCCGGCGCCAGCGGGCGCGGGCGGCGCTTTGCGGGACGCTGGGGCGAGGTGATCTTCGCCGCAGCCCGCAGCACCGAGCTGGCCAAGGAGGGCTACCAGGCGATCAAGGGCGAGGCGGCGCTGTTGGGCCGCGACCCTGAGCAGATCTCCATCTGCAACATCCTCACGCCCGTCGCCGGCGCGAGCAGGGCCGAGGCTGAGGACAAGATGGCAACCATCTCCAAGCTCCCTCTGGAGATTGATGCGCTGTCGCTGCTGGCCGAAGCGCTGAATTTTGATTTCGCCTCCAAGGGCATCGACGAGCCTTTCACGACGGAGGAGCTCAACGGGATGCAAGGGATGATCGGTATCCGCGACAGCGTGCTGAAGCGCAGCGGCAAGGCCAACCCGAGCACGCGCGACTTCGTCACCTACAGCGGGCGCGGGCAGGTCGAGGGCGCACTTGTCGGCGGTCCAAAGGAGATCGCCGACGCGATGGAGGACATGTTCGCAAGCCGCGCGTGCGACGGCTTCGTTGTGGCCGCGACCCACGTGCCGGGCGCCTATGCGGATTTCGTCACCCACGTGGTCCCGGAGCTGCAGCGGCGGGGTATTTATCACAAAGACTATGCGGGGGTGACGCTGCGCGAGAACCTCGGTCTGCCGCGTCCGCCGGTTGGTGCATGGAAGGCATCGCAGGTCGCGGCGGGTTAGGAGCATTTCTCGAACTGAGAAGCCTTGGCGAGGATGACAGCAGGGCCACCGCCGGACAAACCGGAGTGGCCCGCTGCCAATGCGCTCCGCCGCAATTGCAGCGTCGGCTGTGATCGCTTATGCCGCGACGACGATGCGGCCCGTCATGTGCGGATGCAAGCCGCAGAAATAGCTGACGTCGCCGGCTGTATCGAACGTCATTTTGAAGCTCTCCTCCGTGTCGAGCACCTTGGATTTGAACTTCCCGCCATTCTCAACGATGGAGTGAGGAATATCGTCGTGATTGACGAAGGTGACGGTTGTTCCCGGCTTGATGGTCAGGACATTCGGTTTGAAGGTGAAGTTGTCGATGCTCACCGTCGCCTCTGGGACAGCTGCTTTGTGCATTGCCGAACAGGCAGGCGGCGGCGAACACGAGGACCCCCGCGCCGCAGTCGCGGCGCGACATCAGACTTTTCATTGCAACAAGCTCCTTTAGCCGGCGAGCGCCGTGTCGGTGATGGCGAGCTTGGCGTTGCCGACGCGGTAGCTGACGTTGGTCACGCCGAGCAGGCCGCGCAGCTCGTTGGCTGGCACCAGCTTCGGACCGGGCGAGGGCGCGGTGCCGGGCGCCGGCTGCGGGAATGCAGTCGAGCGCGCGGTGTGGAAGGTGACGTTGCCTTCGACCTTCTGCATCAGCTGATGGATGTGGCCGTTGAGCACGGTCACCGAGCCGAAGCGCGCGAGCAGCGCGAGCGCCTTGGCGGAATCCTCGGTGCCCCAGCCCCATTCCGGCGCCACGGTCCACAACGGGATGTGCGCAAAGACGACGATCGGCGTGGAGGTGCTCTTGCCCTTGAGATCATCGGCAAGCCAGGCGAGCTGCTCGTCGCCGAGATTGCCCATGCCGCCGGCCTTGAGGTTGACGACGTTGACAAGACCGATGAAATGCACGCCGCTCTGATCGAACGAGTACCAGCCCGCGCCGCGCGCGCCTTTGCCGTAACGCTCGAGATAGGCCTTGCCGGTTCCCTCGTCGATGACGTCGTGCTCGCCCGGCACATAGTGCCCATCGAGCTTCAGCTTGGTCAGGGCCTGCGCCGCATCATCGAATTCCTTCGGCTTCGACAGATGCGTGATATCGCCGGTATGAATCATGAAGGCGGGCTTCACCGGCATGGCCTGGGCCTTCGTGATGGCCTCTTCGAGCGTCGCCAGTGGATTGGGATTGGCGGGCCGGTCGAAGCCGATATGGCTGTCAGAAATCTGCAGGAAACTCAGCCCGGCGTCCTGCGCACGCGCGCTGCCGAGCAGAGCCGATGACGGCACGCCGCCGGCTATCGTCCACAACACGCCGGTTCCGGCCCACAGCATGCATTCAAGCGCGCCGCGCCGGTCAACGGTCAATGTATCGGCTTCTTGGTCTTTTTCGTTCGTCATGGTGGTCTCCAGTGCAAGTAACGCCGCCCCGGCAACAATCGCGTTGCTGCCGACCATGGAGAGCGAGGGACCGCTCTGGATATTTCCGGGCTCACGCGTTCGTGATGCCCGCGACAGATTTGCGACGAGGCGGGCGATCGTCTGACTCGTGGAAATAGCTCGTCGCACCTTCTGTGCGACAATCGAATGTTGAGCGATGAACAGGGCAACATTCTCCGGTCATCCCCGCGCAAGCGGGAACCCAGGAGCTGAAAGGTCCCCGACCTCGTGTCACCGGCAGTCTCGAAATGTGGGAATATTTCTGTCTTGTGCTCGAGATCAAAAGCATATGAGAAGTAACGAGTCTTTCCTGGAACAAAATATCCAATGAGCGCGGAAAGGGATTGTTTGGCACCAATCCGAGTGAGCAAATAATGGGTGTCACTTGCTTTTGCATCTGCAATCGGCGTTTTCAACTCAATGCGGTCTTCGGCGACAAGGTCAGGTAGCCGATGTTTGACAGCGACGGGGAATGTCACCGGAACGTTTCTTAGCGAAACGCGGCAGGTCACCCAAAGCGCTTTTCCGTCGTCGGTGAACGCCATCGGCATGGCGGCTGACGAACAACGACCGTCATCCGACTGTTGTTGTGTGACTTCCCATCGCCCGATCTCGTAGGCATCAGCGACAGACAGCAGTCGAAAGCCGTACGATGGTCCAGATTGATGGACTGCAACGACCCGCCCGTCGGGGCTCCAGGCGATGGACGCCCTCCCTACGCCGTCCGGATGACGAGCAGTCAGTGCTGACTCCCGAGGTGAGGGCACGGTCCATTTGACTTGGAGAAATTTGATCGTCGAATATGCAGCGACGGCGGAGCGACACTCTCCGGTCATCCTCGAGAAAGCGGCGATCTAGCTCTTGAGAGCATCAGAAGACTTGGCACCTGGATCCACGCTTTCGCCGCTTTCGCGGGGACGAACGCAGGGCATCGCTACGGTTCCTATACATTGCATGTTGCACCAAAACTGGCGAGGGCCCGGCGGTTGTCCCACCGGGCCCTCTCACTGATCAGCCGGCCTGTAAGCCGGGTTTTGTATGGCGCAACACTCGCCGCTTTCGCATCGGGTGTCACACGTGACGGCCATTCCTCTGGGACGCCGGTTGCCCGGCGCCTCAAGCAACCTACCCGGACGGCCGGATCCGGACATCGATCCCGAAACCGCTTGCGCGATCCCGCGCCGTCCCTATTCGGTCTTGCTCCCGGTGGGGTTTGCCATGCCGCCGACGTTGCCGCCGACGCGGTGCGCTCTTACCGCACCTTTTCACCCTTACCGCGGCTATACGCAACGCGCCGCGGCGGTTTGTTTTCTGTGGCACTGTCCCTGAGACTGGATCCCAGCTTTCGCGGGGACAAGTCCCGCCGGACGTTATCCGGCACCGTACATCCATGGAGCCCGGACTTTCCTCCCCGGCGACCTTTCGGTCCCTGCCGGAGCGGCCGTCCGGCCGACTGACGCCAAGAGGGTGGGGACGAAACCGCCCGCCGTCAAGACTTCGCACGACAAATCAATTGATTAAGGGTTACCGCTTCGCTCACAATGAAGCTCCCATCCGATCCGGCGATTCATGTCGACATCTTCCTTCATCGAAAAACACGGCCTCTACGGCGACGACCAGAAGCGGCAGGCGCAGGAGATCAAGCTGCGCCTCGACAAGAATGACATCCATTTCGTGCGCATGGCCTGGGCCGACCCGCACGGCGCCTCGCGCGCCAAGGCAGTGGCGGTGCCGGATTTCGTCACTGCGCTGAGCAAGGGCTACAACATCAACGTCGCCACCACGACGCTCGATTCGGCCAACGCCCGCACCTTCTCCTCGTTCACGCGCGGCGGCGGCATGGGGCTGGCCGAGATGACCGGCTCGCCCAACCTCACCATCGTGCCCGATCCGTCGACCTTCCGGCTGCTGCCCTGGGCGCCGGGGGTCGCCTGGGTGCTGTGCGATGAATATTTCAACGACGGCACGCCGTTTCATTTCTCGCCGCGCCACGTCCTGCGTCGCCAGCTGGAGCGGCTGCGCGAGCGGGGCATGGGCCTCGTGGTCGGGCTCGAGGTCGAATGGTATCTCTTCCGCGTCGTGCAGGATCAGCTTGGCGACGAGAACATCGGCGCACCCGGCGTGCGCGGCTTGCCGGTGCGAACCTGTCCGCCCGAGCCCGGCTATTCCTATCACTCCGAATCCAACATGGATCTGATGCAGGGCATGCTGTCGGAGCTTGCCCAGGCCTACGCGAAGCTGCGTCTGCCGCTGCGCTCGGTCGAGAACGAGTGGGGCCCGGGCCAGGTCGAATGCACCTTTGCGGCGACCGACGCGCTGACAGCCGCCGACACGATGCTGCTGTTTCGCACGGCGACGCGCCAGGTCTGCCGCCGGCACGGCCACTTCGCGACCTTCATGTGCCGGCCGGGATTGAAAGGCTACTATTCGAGCGGCTGGCACCTGCACCAGTCGGTGATCGATCTCAAGAACGGACGCAACCTGTTTATGCCGGAGCGCGCGGGTGACGTGCTCTCGCCGCTCGGACGCATGTTCGTCGCGGGCCTGCTGAAGCACGCCGCGCCATGCACCGCGTTCACCACGCCGACCGTCAACGGCTATCGCCGCTTCCGGCCCAATTCCCTCGCACCCGATCGCGCCACCTGGTGCTACGACCATCGCGGCGTGATGATCCGTGCGCTCGGCGGCGTCGACGATCCGGCGACGCGGCTCGAGAACCGCGTCGGCGAGCCCGCTGCCAATCCCTATCTCTTCATCATGTCGCAGATTGTCGCGGGCCTCGACGGCGTCGCCAACACACTCGATCCGGGTCCGCAGTGCGACGAGCCCTATGTGAGCGACCGGCCACTGTTGCCGACGAGTCTCTCGGCTGCGCTTGATGCGCTCGAGCGCGAGCCTTTGTTTCGCCAGGAGCTAGGCGATATCTTTCTCGATTATTTCCTCAAGCTCAAGCGCAACGAGCTCGGCCGCTTTGAGCGCTGGCTGGAGGAGACCGGCGTCAAGAATGCAGGCGACGAAACGACCGAATGGGAGCAGCGGGAATATTTTGATTTCTTCTAGCCGTGACGACAAAGCCGGTATGGTCGCGCGCGAGCATCGCGTATCTGGCTTCGGTCCACCAGCGCCCTTGCGCGAAGATGCAATCGTGCGCCACGCCTTCGCGGAACATGCCGACCTTTTCCAGGACCCTGATGCAGGCGGCATTCTCCAGCGCCACGTCCGCCTCGATGCGATGCAGCTTCAGCTCGTTGAAGCCGAAGGCCAGGAGACGCAGCGCAATCTCGGTGGCGAGCCCGCGTCCCGCGTAGACCTCGTCGATGCCAAGGCCGAGGCTTGCAATCCCGGACGCGGATCGCGACAGGCTGCCGTGGCCTACGACCTGCCCGTCAGTGCGCAGCCGCGCGACGAAGTCGTAGAGCCGGCGACGCTCGCCTTCGCCGCGATGTTGCATGTAGCGCGTGACGCGCTCGACGCCGTCCTTGAAGTCCGCGGGCTCCATCGCCTGGCAGCGGATATAGGACGGGCGCGTTTGAAAAGCCTGCAGCGCCACCGCATCGTCCATGCAAAGCTCGCGCAGGACGAGGCGAGGCGTCTCGAGTTGCGGCAACATAGCCCGCTCCATCAAGCGCCCCCTGAACTTAGTCGCAGATACGCAAACGCAGGTTCGAAGAACGAAACAGTGAAGAAACGAAAATGAAATGGGGAGGCAACATGCCTCCCCATTTGGCGGAATTTTCTCTGGCTGCTCTTTCTCGGCAACCTCGTTTTAGGTAATAAGTTACCGAAAACAGCAGCCCTTTCCCGGTAGCCGGTCAGGCCGCGTTGCCGATGTGCTTGGCGAGGAAGCGTTCCATCGCTTCATAGAACTCGAAGCGGTTCTCCTCGTTGTGGAAGCCGTGTCCCTCGTTGTCTTTGAGGATGTACTCGACCGCGACTCCACGCTTCTTCAATGCCGCCACCATCTGGTCGGACTCGTCGACATTGACGCGCGGGTCCTTGGCGCCTTGCGCAATCAGGAGCGGCGCACGGATCTTGTCGACGTGGAGCACCGGCGAAGCCGCCTCGAGCAGCGCCTTGTCACGCTCGGGATGCCCGACCATCTCGTGCCACATGTCGAGTTGCGGCTTCCAATAGGGCGGGATCGTGTTGAGGAAGGTGAACAGGTTCGACACGCCGACATAGTCGATGCCGCAGGCATAGACATCGGGCGTGAAGGCGAGTCCGGCGAGCGTGGCATAACCACCGTAGCTGGCGCCGTAGATGGCGACGCGCTTGCGGTCGACCACACCTTCGCGGATCAGATGCTGAACGCCATCGGTGATGTCGTCCTGCATCGCCTTGCCCCATTGCTTGAAGCTCATCTCCCAGAACTTGCGGCCATAGCCGGTCGAGCCGCGGAAGTTCATCTGCAGCACGGCGTAGCCGCGGCTCGCCAGGAACTGAACCTCGGGATTGTAGCCCCATTCGTCGCGCGCCCACGGCCCGCCGTGCGGGTGGACCACGAGCGGCAGCTTCTTCTCGCCGCCGCGCGGCAGCGTGAGATAGCCGTTGATGGTGAAGCCGTCGCGCGTCGTGTACGTGATCGGCAGCATCTTGACGAGATCCTTCTCGTCGAGCCAGGGCGTCCGGTCGGCAAGCTTGGTCAACTCTTTGGCCGCCACGTCGTAGAGATACTCAGATCCCATCGTGCGATCGTTCGAGGTCGAGATGACATAGACGCTTTCGTTCTTGTCATGGCTCTGCAGTCCGATCTGGTAGCCCGGGAGCTGTCGTTCGAGATCCCGGAAGATCGCCTCGGTCCGCAGGTCGAAATAGGCCCGCTGGCGCTTCCAGGTCGTGAAGGTGGCGTGGGTGATCACCTGGCGCTTGCGCGACCGGGCGAGGGACTCGACGTCGACATCGGGATGCTCGAAGATGACGCGCTCCTCTGTGGCGGTCGCCGGATCGATCAGCACAATCGCCAGTTTGTCGCGGTTGATGTTGGAGGACGCGTAGAGCTTGGTGTTGTCGAAGCTAAAGAAGTGCGGCGAGATGCTCTCCTTGAAGCTGGTCGTGATCACCGTCTTGAAGGGGCTCTTGTCATCGGCGCGGTAGAGCAGGCTGGCATTCACGCCATCAGTGCTGGTGGCGACGCGGATGCGCCCATCGTGATCGGGAATCCACTCGGTGATGTGGCCGGGGTTTTCGGCAATCAGCGCCAGCTCTTTGGTCTTGAGGTTCAGCCGATAGACGTCAAACACTTCCGGGTTGCGCTTGTTCAGCGCGATGAGCATCTCGTCGTCATGGTCCGGACGATCATCGATGATCATAGCGCGGACATTGTCGAACGGCGTCAGGTCAACCAGATTGCTGCCGTCGGCGTTGACGCTGACCAGATGATAGTTCTCGTCGCCCTTGAAATCCTTGAGGTAGACGATGCGGCTTGAGCCCTTCCAGAAATAGCCGGCGACGCTGCGCTCGGTCTCGTTGCTGACGCGCACCGCGGCGCCGCCCTTGCGTGGCTGCACGAACACGTTCAGCCGGCGCTGGTAGGACTGCATGAACGAGATGCTTTTGCCGTCGGGCGAGACTTGGAACCCGGCCTTCTCGGGGTTCTTGAAGAAGTCGCGCAGCGGGATGAGCTTCGCGGAATCGGACGATGCGGCGCCCGCCACAAGCCCGAGCGGTGATCGTGCCAGCGCCGTGCCGGCGCCGGCCATGCCACACGCTGCCGCTGCGCTCGACAGAAAGAAACGACGATTGAGCATGGTATTCCTCCTGATAAGGCCGTCATGGCCACCGATTTGTGGAGGTTCTTAAGGCCTGCCGGCGTGCCGCGATGTGATGGCCGTCACAGGCTGTGCGAGATGGCTGACAAAAGCGCCCAGGCCCACTATCCATCGAGGAGCACAGGACTAAGATGACGATTGTGCACCAGGGATTTTGTGCACCAGGGATTTGGCCATGCTTGAGAAAGTCAATGTCGGGCGACTGACAGGCGCGTCCGACCGCTTCGATTTCGACGAGTTGGTCCAGGAGGACCGGGTCCATCGGCTGATCTATACCGATCAGGCGATCTTCCAGGCCGAGATGACGCAGGTCTTTGGCGCGGTCTGGGTCTATCTCGGGCACGAAAGCCAGATCGCCAAGAACGACGATTTCATCACCACGCGGCTCGGCCTGCGGCCGGTCATCCTGCTGCGCGATTCGCAGGGCGTGATCCGCGCGCTGTTCAACCGCTGTACCCATCGTGGGACGACGCTGTGCCGCAAGGACAAGGGCACGGCGCGCACCTTCACGTGCCCGTATCACGGCTGGAGCTACCTCAATTCGGGCAAGCTGCGCGCGGTGCCCTGGCCGGATGGCTATGCCTGCGACTTCAAGGACGCGAAGTACAACGTTGCGCAGGTGCCGCGGGTCGACAGCTATCGCGGCTTCATCTTTGGCACGCTCAATCTCGACGCGCCGCCGCTACTCGACTATCTCGGCGGCATCACCAAGCCGATCGACGAATGGCTTGATCGCCAGCCCGGCGGCAAGATCGCGGTGTGCGAGGCCAACCGGCTTAAATACAAGGGCAACTGGAAGCTCGCCTACGACAACTCGGGCGACGGCTATCACGTCGTGTTCTCGCACCGCTCGCTGCTCGAGATGGAGAACCGGCAGGCCGACGTCGCCAACAAGGGCATGTCCTATTATCGCAACTCGCCCGACACCGCCCCGATGTATATGGCCTATATGGGCAACGGGCATCACTTCAAGGACAAGCGGCCGGCGATTGAGAAACGCGCCGGCGGCCTGTGGGCGGTGGAGGGAGCGGCGCCCGGCACCGAGCACTATCAGGAGGAGCTGCGCCGCCGCTATGGCGCCAGGGCTGAGGAGATTCTCGATCTGGCGTCATCCGAGCCGGTGAATATCAATGTGTTTCCGAACTTCTCGCTGCTTGGCAACCACATCCAGGTGTTCGACCCGGTGGCGGTCGATGAGACCGACGTGACGTGGTATGGCACCGCGGTGGTTGACGAGGAGGGCGTGCTCGGCGGCGCGGTCGATGAGATCAACGCGCTGCGCATGCGCACGATGGAGCAGTTCCCCAACTTTGGCGAGGTCGATGATCTCGCCAATTTCGAGGAGATCCAGCGCGGGCTCGGCTGTCTCGAGGACGAGTGGGTCTACATGCACCGCGGGCTTGGCATTCCGGGCCGCGTGAAGACCGACACCAATGGTGTGATTACGGCGCCCGCGACCGACGAGGCCTTCATGCGCGAATACATCAAAGAGTGGAAGCGCCTGATGAAGGCGGAGCCGAACATTGCGATCAAGCGCGAGCCGTGAACATGCAGCTCGCACACGATCCCTCTTCAAGCTTCCTACTACGTCACCGACGCGTTCTATCGCGAGCTGATCGCGCAGTTCGCCGATTGGCAGCGCGACGATCTGGCCATCGCCGATCTCGCGGAGCGTGACCGCTTCCGCATGCTGATCGAGCGCGAGGCGCGCCTGCTCGATCAGCTCAAGTTCGACGAATGGCTCGCCATGTATGCGCCCGAATGCATCTACTGGGTGCCGGCGACGCCGCAAGGCGGCGACCCGCGCCGCGAGGTTGCGATCCTGTTCGATGATCGCCGGCGCATGGAGGATCGTATCTATCGGTTGCGCACCGGCTACGCCTGGTCGCAGGCGCCGAAGTCACGCACGGTGCGGATGGTCTCGAATGTCGAGGTGTTTGCCGCCGGCGCAGCGCGCATGGTGCGCTCGAACCTGCTGATCAGCGAGTTTCGCCCCGACGGGGTCCGTTTTCTGTCCGGCTTCTGCGCCCACCGGTTTGTCGAGCAGGATGGGCGCTGGCTGATCGGCGGTGCGGCAGGTCAACCTGATCGACTGCGATCAGAACCTGCGCAATCCGAGCATCGTGATTTGATCATAGAGAGCGTTGTCGTCATCCTCCGTTCGTCCCCGCGGAAGCGGGGACCCAGGGGCCACACAGCTAGAGCAAACAGGCATCCCTGGATTCCCGCTTCCGCGGGAATGAACGGAGTTTGTGGCGCAGTAGAAAAAAGCATCGTGCGCCGTACCCAGGCGGAACGGCGCACGAGCCAACCACCTCCAAATGCTACCAATCCTCGCCTAGCGTTGGCTCGGGGGCGTCATCGGCGCGCGGTCGCGCGACGGCGCCTGGCCCGTCGTTGAGGTCGGTTCCTTGTACGGCTTGAAGTCGGCCGCGGTCTTCAGCTCGTCCTTGGTCATTGAGAGCTTGAGCTTCATGCTCTCGCGTTCGTTCGCGGGCATGATCTGGAACGACGCCGGAGCTCAACGCCACGTCCTTTGAACCAATGCCGAGGAAGCCGCCGACGCCAACCACGTATGCGAGAATCTTGCCGTCCTTGTCGAACAGCATATCGTTGACGTCGCCGATCTTCTCGTTGTTGCTGCCGATCACGTCGGTGCCCTTGAGCTTCGATGCCAACAGCTGATCGGGCTTCTGCTCGGTGATCACCTGACCCTTCGCCGCGGTGACCGCAGGAGGTGCCGGCTGTGTTTGATCGGGCGTCTGGGCAAACGTCGCGCTGGTCAGCAGCGCCAGCGACGCCGTCGTGATCATGAGTTTCTTCAGCATTTTCCTTGTCTCCTCGACTGAGAAATCTTCGATCGCCGCCTCGTGCAAGGCGGTCGTGTTCCAACAACTCGCGAATCCGTTTACCTGTTCCGTCGCGCAGATTGCCGCTGCGATGGAACTTTTGCGCTTTATGTGTGTTGCTGCGCTTTATGTGTATTGCGGCCGAGGTTCATTGATTTCGCATTGCACACAATCTCGAACCGGTCTGGTCGCGTATTATAATTAACCGGTCAGCGCGCATTCATTCGACGATGGTCGATACATTGGTGAAATATTTTTTGAACGCCAGAATTTTCGGGCTGCGGCTCCGAAGCCGCGACGCCGCGCATGGTCTCGGAAGGAGTCCTGCGATCAGAATCTGCGCAATCCGAGCATCGTGACCTGGCTCAGGTTGCGGGACGATCTACATTGGAGGTGCGCGAAGGCCGGTTTCGAGCCGTTGTATTCGTTCGCGTGTTAGAATTGTGTGGCTTGGCACGAGGTGAGGCTGCTGCGCTCTTTCCCTTGGCCTTCTTCTTCGCCGCCCTGGCGCTCTTTGATGCTTTGCCGGTGTGCCTTGGGCCGGCTGGTGCTTTGGAACCAACCGTGTCAGCCATTTCCAGCCCGAACAGGGCGGCGACATCGCTGTCATCGAGCACATTCGCTGCGGAGGGCGCAGCTTTCGAGAGCGACATGTCCTCTCCGGACCTGGCAAACAAGTCGCTTTCGTCCACACCGCGGAGCACAAAGAGGAGCTGAGGCTCTTCGTCGAGCCTGGCGCCGACGCCATAGAGCGCCGCCGCGACGTGCTTGCACATGTCTGCCCAGTCCGGACAGCTGCAGGAAAGCTTGATTTCATCGGGAGATGGAAACAGGCCGTCGCCCTCCCGACAGACCCGGTCCATCACGCTTTTCGCGAGACGACCCTGCAGGAGCTCGACCAAGGAATCGATGCTTCCCGCACAATCCCGGCAGACGGATTTCCAACGGCTCGCTTTGACCGGCGCGATGCCGATCTTGATCTTGTAGAGCTCGGAGCCGGCGACGAATGCCGAGACCTCGCCTTTCGTGATCTGCAGGTCGACGACGGAGCCGTTGCGGACATAGGTCCGGCCGCGCGGCAGCCGGCTCTCATAGTCGCTGTAGCGTTCGAGGTTGTCGCACCAGGATTTGCCCCAGAAGCTCTTGGCGATGGTGCGCCCCTCGATCGTTACCGGCGCAACGGACTGTCCCTTCTTCTTCTTGAGCTTCTTCAGCTCTTGTTGGGCCTGGCGACGCCGCTCCGCCACCGAAACATAGGGACGCCATTCGTACCAGCTCATCGGTCACGCCTCCCGCATCGCCGCCGAAAGATCGAGCGCCACGAGGTTGAGCAACTCGGCGTCCTTCATCTCGGTCAGCAGCATGTCCGCGCCGCCACTTAGAAAATCGCCCGCCAACTGCTTCTTCGACTCGATCATCTGGTCGATCTTGTCCTCGACCGTGCCGCGGCAAATGAACTTGTGTACCAGCACATTCTTATTCTGCCCGATTCGGAATGCACGGTCTGTAGCCTGGTTTTCCACCGCCGGATTCCACCATCGATCGAAATGCACGACATGGGAGGCGGCGGTAAGATTGAGTCCGGCGCCGCCCGCCTTGACCGACAGCACGAAGAAGGGAACGTTCTCGTCCTCCTGGAACTGACGCACGAGATCCTTGCGCTTCTTGACCTCAGTCTCGCCGGTGAGGACGACGCCCGGCCGCCCGAACACAGTAGCCAGGAACGCAGCCAATGGGGCGGTCGTCTCCCTGAACTGGGTGAAGATCAGCGCCTTCTCCTGGCGAGCGGCCACGACCTCCGCGATGTCGCGCAGACGCGCGAGCTTGCCGCTGTCCTCCTCGGCCCAGCCATCGTCGCCGAGCCACTGCGAGGGATGGTTGCAGATCTGCTTGAAGCGCATGAGGAAGGCCAGCACGATCCCTCTGCGCTGCATGCCATCGACGTCCTCGAGCGTGCCCGCGAGGTCTTCCACTGCCTGCTGATAGAGCGCCGCTTGCTTGCGGCTCAACGGGCAGAACACGTTCACTTCGGTCTTGTCCGGCAGGTCCGCGATGATGCTCTTGTCGGTCTTCAGCCGCCGCAGAATGTAGGGACGCACGAGCTCGCGCAGCGGTCCGTAAGGATTGTGAGGTCGCTCGGCGAGAGCCTTGACGAAGGTTGAGAACTGTTTTGAGGAGCCCAGAAGTCCGGGATTGACGAAATCGAAGATCGACCAGAGGTCGCCGAGCCGGTTCTCGATCGGGGTGCCGGTGAGGGCAATGCGCGCCTCGGCTTTCAGGCCCTTCACCAGCTTGGTTTGTTTGGCGGTCGGATTCTTGATGGCCTGGGCTTCGTCGAGAATGACGATGCGCCAGGACGCGGCGGTGAGCCAGGGCGTGCGCCCGAGATATCCGTAGCTGGTAATGACGAGGTCAACATCGCCGAGGTCGGCCGGTTCTTCAGCCTTCCGCTTTTCGGACGGAGGCGCTACCGACGGATGCGCGATGAGCGCCCGCAGGCTTGGCGCAAACCGCTCGATCTCCGCCGCCCAGTTGGCCAGCAGCGAGGCCGGCGCCACCAGCAGACAGGGCTTGCCCTTGTCGCCCTTCTCTTTCTTCAAGGCCAGCAGCAGCGACAGGACCTGAATGGTCTTGCCGAGCCCCATATCGTCCGCGAGGCAGGCTCCGAGCTTCAGCTTTGCAAGCAGGTAGAGCCATTGCACGCCCGCTTGCTGGTAGGGCCGAAGCGTGCCCCGAAGCGCCTGGCCAGGATCGACGCGGGTCAATCCTTCGGGGCCACGCAAGCCTGCCAGCGTTTGCGCCAGCCAGGGCCCGGCGACGGTTTGGCTCCAATCGATGTTGGCTTGACCGGCTGCGCTGTCCTCCGCAATGCCGGCTCCGGCCAGCATGCGCATGGCTTCGCCGAACGACAATCCGTCCGTGGCGGCGCGGCGCTCGACAGCTTCGAATTGCTCGAGCGTCCGGGTCAGCCGCTCATGGTCAACCTCGACCCATTTCCCGCGAATGAGGACGAGCCCGTCGGATTGCGCCAGGAGCTGTTTGATCTCCGTCTTGGAGAGGCTTTCGCCGTCGAGCGTCACCTCCATCGCGAAGTCCAGCAGAGCATCCATCCCCAGCTGAGATGGCTGCTTGCCGCCGACGGTCGCCTTCACCTGCGGGCGGGCAGGCCGGTTCATGCGCCAACTCGCCGGCATCCGCACGACGACGCCCGCGCTTTCGAGCGCGGGAACGTCCCGGAGGAATTGCAGTGCTTGTTGCGGCGTCCAGCGCAGCGGGTGAAAGATCTCGCCGGCATCGACCATCCGTTTCAACCACGGGGAATGCTCGGCCGCGCGCTGCACTGGCATCAGCAGCGAAAGCAGGCGCTCGCGGTTCTTCGCACCCGAGTATTCCTGCAGGGCCTTGCCGAGCGGCAGATGCTGCGCCTTGGCCGCCGCCGAAAGCCTTGTCGTGTAGGTCGCCAGAAACGCGAATGGTGCTTCCTCATCCTTCCGGTTTTCCGCCAGATTGAAATGCACACGACCGACCAGGTTCCAGGCGGGCTGACGCTGCTTGAAAAACTCCTGGACCGACAGCCTGGCTTCGCCCAATTCGGCATCGAACGCCGCATCCACGCTTTGCCAGAGATCGGCGAGCACAGCCGCCGTCAGGTACTCCGCGCCGGTCATGGGCGGGACGGCCGCTGCCATCCTGTCCAATGTATTGTCGACCGGAAGGGGGACCGGCGGTTTGGCGCCGTTCTCGCCAATGTTCGGAAGCGCGCACAATGTGGTCGCGTAATGCGTTCCGATCTCCCGCCAATACGACAGTACTGGAGGTAGCGGTGCTCCGATCTCGTCAATGCCCAGACTGAGCAGTCCGTGCCCCGGGCCCCGTGCAAAGGCCCGCTGCAGCCGAGCGCCCCGTTCGGCGTCCAGCGCCAACGGTTCCTTCATGTCCGCAAGCATCAGCGAACCATGAGGCGTCAGAACGGGAGCCGGAATCGTGACAAGGGGTGAGGACATCTGTCAGCTACGCACGCAAAGTGGGCAAAAGCCGTCTGAATGGTCGCGAAGAAGCGTTGGCAACGCCTCTCTAGCACAATCGGATCGTGCGCTGCGCCCACCTCTTACAGAGTCATCTATTGCAAAACTATCGCGCAATAAGAGCACGTCATGCAAATCAAATAGAGGCTGGCGCTGCGCGCGAGGAATTGTCTTGTGAAGGTTGTTCCGTCGCCTTCTTTGCCTGCGCTACGCGCTTGTCGTGCCGTCGCGCGCGCGCAGAAGCGTCCGCAGCGTCTCGATGGTCGAGACATCGGCGATGCCATCGACGCGGGCCGGACGGAAGTGGCGCTGGAACGCGGTGATGACGTCGTGGGTGACGCTGTCAAACTGGCCAGTTGGCTGCACCCCAAAGCCGTAACGCGCGAACAGCTCCTGCAGCTCCTTGATGGCCGAATTGCTGTCGCCCAGCACGAAGATGGCGCCATCCTTAACGATCGGCACAGGCTTCACCCAGAGCCCGATCCCGGAATCGTGCAGGGATTTCCAGGGAAACTTCTCGCCCGGATCCTTCTTGCGCGAGGGCGCGATGTCGGAGTGCGCCACTACCCGGTCGGCCGGAATGCGGTGACGCGTAAAGATGCTGCGGCAGAGCGCGGTCACCGCCGCGATCTGACGACGTGGAAATTCCGGGTAGCCGTAGTCGTGTCCAGGATTGGCGATCTCGATGCCGATCGAGTGCGAGTTGAGATCGGTCGCGCCCGCCCATGACAACTCGCCAGCGTGCCAGGCGCGGCGCAACTCGGCCACGCACTGAATGATGTGGCCATCCTCGAGCACGATGTAATGCGAGGAGACCTTGCTCGACTCCGAGGTGAGACGCCGGACCGCGTCTTGAGCATCAGACATGCCGGTGTAGTGCAACACCAGCATGTCGGGCTTCATATTGTCCTTGCGCTCACCATGGTTCGGCGACGCGCGAACCTCAGCGACGACACAGGAATCGGGTCGGAATTCAGACACGAACAGGACCATACGCGCACCGGGCGTTTTTAGTGTGACCGGCCTGACGGTACGCAATACGGAGGGGAAAACGTCGGCTGTGGACGTAGCGGCAGTAGTGCAGGAATGACTGCGCCGCAACAAGCGACAGTGTCCCGATTAGTGTGGATATGTGCGTAGTTTCGGGCTGGTTTCAGGGCACCCATGCGCAAGAACCGGGGCGGGCGGGGGTTTGACCGGATTTCCTCAACCATTTCTTAAGTTTGCGAGTCGTTAATTAGTGCTGGAGGAGGCTGCGGCGAGTTGCCCGCACTCCATTGACGCCCAGGTCATCCCATGATAGCCCATAACATCCCAGATGCGGGCGCTGAGGCACCCTGCGTTGGGCTGGTGCGCCCGGATGCGGCTGTCCGCCCGAAGGTGGGGCTGGCAGTCGGGCACAAGGGCCGCCATGGACCGGTTCGTGTCGCATTACACGTTGCGTCTCGACGCCAAGGGTCGGGTGTCGATTCCGGCACCGTTTCGCGCCGTGCTCGCACGCGATGGGTACGAAGGCATCTATTGTTATCCGGCGCTTGGCCGGCCGGCGCTCGATGCTGGTGGTCACGCGCTTCTGGCGGAGATCGAAAACTTGATCACGCGCTTTGCACCTTATTCAGACGAACGCGAGCAGCTTGCGGCCGCGCTTTACGGCACGAGCGAGGTGCTCAAGCTCGATGCCGAGGGCAGGGTGTCGCTGACCGAGCCGCTCAAGACGCATGCCGGAATTGCCGACGCCGTGACCTTCGCGGGTCTCGGCCACAAGTTTCAGATCTGGGAGCCCGACCGCTTTCGCGCGGAACTCGCGGAGGCCACCGAGAAGGTTCGCGCGCTCAAACAGCAGCTGAGCTCCCGGATGGCGGCGGAGGGTCCGCCCGGAGCACGGGAATGATGGCGGGCAGCGGCAGCGGTTCCGCTGTCGCTGGCGGACTGGCCCGTCACATTCCTGTGCTCGGCCGCCGCGCGGTCGAGTATCTCGCCGTGCGCGATGGCGGCATCTATCTCGATACAACATTCGGAGCTGGCGGTTATAGCCGCGCGATGCTCGATGCCGCGCGCTGCAATGTGATCGCGATCGATCGCGATCCGGGTGCGCGTGCGCAGGCTGCCGATCTCATTGCTGCCAGCGATGGCCGGTTTGCGCTCGAGCAGGATCGGTTCTCCAACCTTGCGGCGGCCATCGCGCGTCACGGCCACGAGCTGATCGACGGCGTGGTGTTCGATCTCGGCGTGTCGTCGATGCAGCTCGATGAGGCCGCGCGCGGCTTCTCATTCCGCGCCGACGGGCCGCTCGACATGCGCATGGCAAGCGCCGGCGCGAGCGCGGCCGATGTCGTGGCGCACGCAAGCGAGCAGGATCTCACTGCCATTATCGCGACGCTGGGCGAGGAACGCATGGCACGCGGGGTGGCGCGTGCGATCGTGCGCGAGCGCACGCAGGCGCCCATTCGCACCACGCGCGCGCTCGCCGAGATCATCGGGCGGGTCGTGCATGCGCGGCCGGGTGCGATTCACCCGGCGACGCGCACGTTCCAGGCGCTGCGGATGTTTGTGAACGAGGAGCTCGCCGAGCTTGTCGAGGCGCTCAAGGCTGCCGAAACAGTGCTCCAGCCGGGCGGCCGGCTGGTCGTGGTTACCTTTCATTCGCTCGAGGATCGCCTGGTCAAGACGTTCCTCAACGAGCGCGGCAAGCGCAGTGGCGGCTCGCGCCATCAGCCGGAGGTGATCGAGCCCGCGCCCTCGTTTCGCATCTTGACCGGACGCCCGGTCACGCCCGACGACGCCGAGATCGCCGCCAATCCGCGCGCTCGCTCGGCCAAGCTGCGTGCGGCAGAGCGCACCGATGCGCCACCACGGCGCAGTGCTCATGACATGTTGCCGCGGCTGCCATCGCTTGAGGATGTCGTCGGCGGGAGGCGCAGATGATCCGCCTGCTCAACATCTGCGTGATCGCGGCGCTCTTTGTGGCGGCCGCCTATGTCTACAAGATCAAATATAAATCGACCCAGCGGGTAGAGCAGGTCGCCAAGCTGCGTACGGAGATCAGACGCGAGCACGACGCCATTGCGGCGCTGCGCGCCGAGTGGTCGCGGCTCGACAGCCCCGCGCGCATTCAGGAGCTGGCGAAGCGTCATCTCGCGCTCAAGCCGATCGACCAGCGTCAGTTCGATCGGCTCGATCAATTGCCGGAGCGGCCGTCCCCGCTAGTGCCGCCCGGCGTCTCCGATCCGATCGGCTTCCTGATTGCATTGCCGGATCTGGGCGATACGCCGACCGCAAGCATCACAGCGCCGAAAAAGAGTGAAAGGTAAGCGTTATGCGTTCAGCGTCAGCGGCCGAGGCGGCGCATTCGACCGAGCCTGGGGCGGAATCGGGTTCTTGGCGCAGAAAGCTTTCGCAGGCGCTGCTCTATGGCCCGAACGTCGATCGCGCCGCCAAGGCGAAGGCGCGGCTTGGGCTGGCTATCGTGGTGTTCGCGCTCGGCTATGCGGTGATCGCGGGCCGCCTGGTGATGTTCGCGGTGGCGCCCGAAAGTCAGCTGGTCAGGCGCTCAAATGCGGCGGATGCAGTTGCGACTGCGCGGCCCGATATCCTCGACCGCAACGGCGAGATCCTGGCGACCGATGTGCGGGCGCCGTCCTTGTATGCCGAGCCACATCGGATCATCGACGTCGACGAGGCGGTGGAGCTGCTCACCGCAGTGCTGCCCGATCTCGACACGGCGGAGGTGCGTGAGCGGCTTTCGTCGAAGCGCCGTTTCGCCTGGCTCAAGCGCGAGATCACTCCGGAACAGCGGATAGCGGTGCATCGCCTCGGGCTGCCCGGCATCGGGTTCATGACGGAGAACAAACGCGTCTATCCGAACGGCGTTGCCGCTGCCCACGTCATCGGTCACGTCAACATCGACAACCAGGGCATCGCCGGCATCGAGAAGTGGCTCGACCGCAACGGGCTTGCCGATCTTCATCTCGCGGGGCTTGCGACTGACCGGCTGCAGAAGCCGGTGGAGATCTCGATCGATCTGCGCGTGCAGCATGCGATGCGTGACGAGCTTGTGAAGGCGCGCGACAAATACAAGGCAAAGGCGGCAGCCGGCCTGATCATGGACCCGCGCACCGGTGAGATCATCTCGATGGTGTCGGTGCCGGACTACGACGCCAACAATCCACGCGAGGCGCTTGACCCGACCCGCATCAATCGCCTGACCACCGGCGTGTTCGAGATGGGCTCGACCTTCAAGGCGCTGACCCTCGCCATGGCGCTCGACTCCGGCAAGATCGGCCTGAACGACTCCTTCGATGCGCGCACCGCGCTGCAATACGGCAAGTTCACCATTCATGATTTCCACGCCCAGAACCGCGTGCTCACGGTGCCGGAGATCTTCACCTATTCGTCCAACGTCGGCACCGCGCGCATGGCGCTCAAGCTCGGCGTCGAGCATCACAAATGGTTCCTGCGCAAGCTCGGCCAGCTCGACCGGCTGCGCACCGAGCTGCCGGAAAGCGCCGAGCCGCTGGTGCCGCGCAACTGGGGTGAGCTCAACACGGTGACCATCGCGTTCGGCCATGGCCTTTCGGTCGCGCCGCTGCAGGCCATGATGGGTGTCGGCGCGCTGATGAATGGCGGCTACCTCATTCCGCCGACCTTCAGGAAGCGCACGGAGCAGGAGGCGATGGCGCTGGCGACGCGCGTGGTCAAGCCCGACACCAGCGAGAAAATGCGCTATCTGATGCGCCTCAATGTGGAGAAGGGCACCGCCACCAAGGCTGACGTGGACGGCTTCTATGTCGGCGGCAAGACCGGCACCGCTGAGAAGGTCGTGGCCGGGCGCTATTCCAAGACCAAGGTGCTCACGAGCTTTACTGCCGTGCTGCCGGCCGACCAGCCGCGCTATGTGCTGCTGATCATGATCGATGAGCCGCAGGGGATCCCTGAGACCAAGGGTTTCGCCACCTCGGGCTGGAACGCCGTGCCGGTCGGAGGCGCCGTGATTGCGCGGATTGCGCCCCTGTTGGGCCTTCAGCCGCGGTTCGAATTACCCGCCTCCGACAAGCTGATCCTGGCGAGCGTGCGCGAAAGCCGCTAAATCCGGCCAACTCAACGTCCGCTTTTCCCCCAAAAACGACGCAAAGCGGAATCTTGCGGAATGCCTGAGAAGGGCCAGAAGCAGTCATGGCGCGCGCCTAGTTCACTGCGTCGGCGCAGCTTGCGTCATACACCTCAGAGAGGAGGCTCACTGCTCAAGGGGAACTCAATTCTGCGCTCACACCCTCTGGGGTGAACAGATACGTTCCTAAGTTCGTGGGCACGAGCCCGCGTATCAATCGAGTTCCTATCGATTTGGCTGAAGCCGGAATCGGCATGGGTAGGTCGCATGTGGGGTCGAATTGAGGTCCCAGCCACCGTCACGCGGCCGGTCGGCAGCGACAAGGCGCCATGTTTTACCAGTTCGTGAAGAACCATTCCCATTGCCTGAATTCGGGGTAATGTCAACTCGGCCCACAGCCGCAATGTTTGCCGCCGCCGATAGGGGGCAAGCTGGTTATGAACGAGCGCCCAAGTCCCACCCCGTTCCAACCTTGTTGGCGCAAATCGTGGGCAGCTGCCATGGATTGGATGCGCCATTTCAGTGATCGGGTGAACTCGTCAATGGAGCCGCTTCCATTACGAGAAGACACAGCGACCATATCCCGAGCGAGCATTTTCACGGGTGGTTTAGCTCGGCTATCAGCAGCTTTTCGCGTGCTGCGTTTTCGCAGTGATATCCTGTAAATTGCCGATGCGCAATGTTGCCTTCGGCATCCTTGACCGGAGAGACTGTCAGTGAAACGTCGAGCAAGCTGCCATCCTTGCGTGCGAACAGTTCATAGTTTCAGGTACACGGTCTGGCCTGCCGATCTGGTGGAACCAGTCGGCGTCTTCGTCAACTGGTCGGCGCGGACCGTGTTCAAAAGGGTGAGGCTGCCGATATCGTAATAAGCTCTGTGCCAATGATCGACCGACTTCAAGCGCAGGGCAAGGTCTGGCTGGCGACCGCGTCATCATCGCGAAGGTCGGTGTTGCTGCCTTTGTGCGCAAGGGTGCCGCGAAGCTCGATATCAGCTCGGCCGACGCCTTCGAACGCTCGATGTTGGCCGCAAGATCGATTGCCTATCCTGATCCGGCCGGTGGGGGTGCCAGCGGCATCACGTGGCCAGCTTGCTCGAACGATCGGGCATCGCTGGGGAAATGAAACCCAAGACCACGCTGCTTGCCCCCAACGGACGTGCTGTACGGAAGCGTTGCCAGCGGCGACGTTGAACTCGGACTCAATCAAATCAGCGAAATATTGGCTCAACCAACCGTCGAACTCGCTGGCCCGTTGCCGTCAGCGATTCAGAACTACACCCAGTTCGCCCCCGGCATCGTTACCGGCAACAGTCAGACTGACGCCGCAAGACGCTGGTCACGGTTCCAATTTCCTGCGCGCTGCCGACCCAGTTTCACCGTTCTCGAAAGCGACGCCCGGCGTTTCGAATAAGACCGCCGTTTCGGCGTGCCATCTCAAGGCACGTCGCTCGCTGGTCGACTGAGTTCCGATCAATGGCCTAGGCTTCGCGGAGTGACCTGGGGTCAAGCTGCGCCGCCTTCAGGGCGCAATGACCGCTCTGGGTCAGACTCTGGAAAGGCTCGCAATGAGCACAACGAGTCCGGAGTACCCCAGAAAGCGGAAGTCGTAGGCACACTCAGCCACTTCCGAGTCGGGCCAGGAAGCCGACGTGCCGTGCCATCCAAGCACACTGGTATTCATCCGCACGCACTGGCATGTTTTCGTCGATGCCATGACCCCCTCAGTCCGGGTGTGCGCTGTGGACAATAACTTTTACGATGAACTGGCCGAGAGTTATCACCTCATCTTCGATAATTGGGACGCTGCCATTCTGCGCCAGCGGGATGTGCTCGCCCGCCTGTTGCCAGTGCCCGCCAATGCCAAGCGGGTCCTTGATTGCGCTTGCGGGATAGGAACGCAGGCAATTGGTCTGGCAATGCTCGGCTTTAGCGTCGAAGGCTCCGATCCCTCCCACGCGTCGATCAATCGTGCGCGACGCGAAGCAACGGTGCGTGACCTGAAAGCTGAGTTCCGAGTTGATGATATGCGGAGCCTTTCCACAGCGCCGATTAATTCGTATGACATTGTCATCGCGATGGATAACGCGGTTCCGCACCTTCCAAGCGACGACGACATTAAAAAGGCGCTAACAACGATCCGCGCCCGACTGCGCAGCGGCGGTATCCTTCTTATGAGCTTGCGCGACTACGGACCGTTGATGGCCCAACGTATGTCATCCACGCCTGCCTCACTGTACTCCGACGGCAAGTTTCGCCGGTTTGTGCACCAAGTTTGGGACTGGCAAGATGATCGCCACTATGTGGTGCATCTGTTCATAACGATGCAGATGCCAGATGGCTGGCACACCCGGCATTTTGTCGGACAATACCGGGCTATCACCCCGAGCGATGTCGCGGCATTGGCGATGCATGCTGGCTTCGATGATGTCCGTGTTCTAGCACCCGATGAAACTGGCTACTATCAGCCGGTGATCCGAGCTGTTGCACCACCGGTCTCCTCTTCCGGTTAGGGTCAAAGGACTAAACCGCTCGTGCGGTAGGACGCTGCGGCAGGCGCGACGGGCAATGGGATAGCGCGCCGGGGCGGACCGACGACAGGCGCACGTGATCGAGCCAGGCCTGGTCGGGCCGAAAACCATAGGCCTTCTGGACCTTGTCGGCCGGGAAATTGTTGAAGGTCCACATGCCCTCGTCAGCATGGCTTGTGGTGGTCCACAGGGCCAGCAGCAATACGCCGGGAGCAGTTCGGGCGAAAAACATGCCAATCACCATTGTACTGTGAAGCCGCCATCTTAGCTGGATTGGGTGGCCGGCCAAGCGGACTTCTGAGCCGCAACGCTAGTGTCCCGTTTCCGAAGTTCGTGATACACAGCAACAACCTCTGACACGAACTTCGGAAGCAAGGGGGCACTAGCTACTCAATATGGTCCTAGTGCCGCTTTCGATTTGAAGTTCCTAACCGACTCTGCGGTAACTGCTGTAGGAACTTCAAATCGGCGGCACTAGCGATGATCAAGCTCAAGGACCTGCTCACGGTCGACGCCCTCAGCGACGCACGCTTCGACACGGTCGAGGTGCGCGGCATCACGGCCGACAGCCGCACCGTCAAGCCCGGCGACCTGTTCGTGGCGATGGCGGGCTCGAAGGACGACGGCTTGCGCTTCGTGGCGCCGGCGGTAGCAGCGGGCGCGGCCGCCGTGATGGCGGAGCGGGTGGCGCCGGCGCCGCTGCCGTCGCACGTCGCCTTCGTCCGCGTGAGCGATGCTCGCCGGGCGCTCGCGCTCGCGGCCTCACGCTTCTATCCGTGGCAGCCGGAGACGATCGCGGCCGTCACCGGTACGAGCGGCAAGACATCAGTCGCGGCCTTCACGCGCCAGATCTGGGCAACGACCGGCGAGGCCGCGGCCAGCATCGGCACGATCGGGCTCGTCGCGCCGGGCCGCGAGGTCTATGGCTCGCTCACCACGCCCGATCCGGTCGCGCTGCATCGCTCGCTCGAGGAGCTTGACCGCGAGGGCGTCACGCATCTCGCGATGGAGGCCTCCTCGCACGGCCTCGACCAGCGCCGTCTCGACGGAGTGCGGATCGCGGCCGGTGCCTTCACCAATATCAGCCGTGACCATCTCGACTATCATCCCTCGCTCGAGGCGTATCTCGCAGCCAAGCTGCGGCTGTTCGAGCTGGTGCAGCCGCGCGGCGCCGCGGTGATCGATGTCGATCACGAGCATGCCGACGTGGTCGTGGCGACCGCCAAGCAGCGGCGGCTGCGGCTTCTCACCGTTGGCCGCAGGGGCGAGGGCATCCGGCTCAATGACGTTACGGTCGACGGCTTCGCCCAGAAGCTCTCGGTCTCTTATGCGGGCGACAGTTACTCGGTGCGCCTGCCGCTGCCGGGCGCGTTCCAGGTCGAAAACGCGCTTGTCGCTGCGGGGCTCGCGATCGCGACCGGCAGCGCGCCGCAGGCCGTGTTCGAGGCGCTGTCGTTGCTGCGCGGCGCCAAGGGCCGGCTTGATCTTGCAGGCGAGAAGGATGGCGCGCCGATCTTTGTCGACTATGCCCACAAGCCTGACGCGCTCGCCAAGGCGCTCGATGCGCTGCGGCCCTATGCCAGCGGCCGCCTGGTCGTCGTGTTCGGCTGTGGCGGCGACCGCGACGCCGGCAAGCGCCCGATGATGGGCGAGATCGCGTCCGCCAAGGCTGACCGCGTCATCGTCACCGATGACAACCCAAGGAGCGAGGATCCGGCCGCGATCCGGGCCGCCATCCTGCACGCGTCACCGGGCGCGATCGAGATCGGCGACCGGCGCGAGGCGATTGCGTCCGCGATCGACGATCTACGCCATGGCGATGTGCTTCTGATCGCGGGCAAGGGCCATGAAACCGGCCAAATCGTCGGCAAACAGACGCTGCCTTTCAGCGATCACGACGCGGTCGCAGCCGCGCTCGGGGAGAACAGGGCATGACCGCGCAGCCGCTCTGGACGCTCGACGCGATGGCGCAGGCGATGGGTGCCGAGCGCGCGGGCGCGCTGCCGACGTCAATCAACGGCATCTCGATTGACAGCCGCAACATCGGGGCGGGCGACGCCTTCTTCGCCATCAAAGGCGATAATCGCGACGGCCATGAATTCGTGCCGGCCGCGCTCAGGGGTGGCGCCGGCGTTGCGGTCGTTGCCACCGATTGGCACAGCGGCGACATCGATAGCGCGGCGCTGCTGCGCGTGCCCGATGTGCTCGAAGGCCTGCGGGCGCTCGCGCGCGCGGCGCGTGCGCGCCTCGATGCCAAGGTGATCGGGGTCACCGGCTCGGTCGGCAAGACCGGCACCAAGGAGGCGCTCCGGCTGGCGCTCGGGAGCAATGGCGCGACGCACGCGTCGGTCGCCTCCTACAACAATCATTGGGGCGTCCCGCTCTCGCTCGCGCGCTGTCCCGCCGATGCGCGCTACGCCGTGTTCGAGATGGGCATGAACCATGCCGGCGAGATCGAGCCGCTGTCGCGCCTGGCGCGTCCGCATGTCGCCATCATCACCACGGTCGAGCCGGTGCATCTGGAATTTTTTCCCTCGGTCGAAGCCATCGCCGATGCCAAGGCCGAGATCTTCCGCGGGCTCGAGCCCGGCGGCGCCGCGGTGATCAATCGCGACAATCCACATTACGAGCGTCTGGCGGCAGCGGCCCGCGCCGCCGGCGTCGAGCGCATCGTGTCCTTCGGGGAGCACGCCAGGGCCGATGCGCGGCTGATCAAATCCTCGCTGCAGCCGGATTGCTCGACCGTGCAAGCGCGCATCCTCGGCGCCGATGTCGCCTACAAGCTCGGAGCGCCCGGCAAGCATGTGGTGCTTAACTCGCTCGCGGTTCTTGCCGCCGTCTCACTGGTTGGCGCCGATCTTGCGCTCTCCGCGCTTGCACTGGCCGAGCTTGCGCCCCCGACCGGGCGCGGCGCCCGCGTCACGCTGTCGCTCGGCAACGGCGAGCCCGCCTTGCTGATCGATGAGAGCTATAATGCCAATCCGGCCTCGATGCGGGCCGCGATCGCGCTCCTCGGGCAGGCCGAGATCGGGCCGCGCGGACGGCGCATCGCGGTGCTCGGCGACATGCTGGAACTCGGCACTGCGGGCGCCGATCTGCACCGCGGACTTGTAAAACCGATCCGCGCGCATGGGATCGACCTGGTCTATTGCTGCGGGCCTCTCATGCGTGCCCTGTGGGAGGCTCTTCCCTCCGAGCGCCGGGGCGGCTATGCGGAGGGCGCGGGCGCACTGGAGGCCGATGTGATCGCCGCTATCCGTCCGGGTGATGCCGTCATGATCAAGGGCTCGCTCGGGTCGCGGATGGCGCCGATCGTCAAGGCGCTGGAGCGTCAGTATTCGCGTCGCGACGCGCCGGCGGCGGCGGCGGTACGCGTCCAAGGCTGATCGCCCAAAGGCTGATCCATGCTCTATTGGCTTTCCCTCTTCTCCGATCAATTCAACGTCCTCAATCTGTTCCGATACCTGACAGTGCGCACCGGCGGCGCCATGGTCACGGCCGGCGTGTTCGTGTTTCTGTGCGGGCCCTGGATCATCGATCACCTGCGCCTGAAGCAGGGCAAGGGACAGCCGATCCGCACCGACGGGCCGCAGTCGCACCTCGTGACCAAGAAGGGCACGCCCACCATGGGCGGGCTGATGATCCTGCTTGCGATCCTGGTATCGACGCTGTTGTGGGCGAATCCCGCCAATGCCTATGTCTGGATCGTGCTGGCGGTAACGCTCTCCTTCGGGGCGGTCGGATTCTACGACGATTATCTCAAGGTCACCAAGCAGACCCATGCGGGATTCTCCAGCAAGCTGCGCTTCGGCATCGAATTGCTGATCGCGCTGGCAGCCTGCTACTTTCTCGGCTCGCTCGGCCGCGAGCCGTTCGCGAGCTCGCTCACCTTTCCGTTCTTCAAGGACCTGGTGCTGCCGCTTGGATGGGCTTTCGTAGGGTTCGGCGCCTTCATCATCGTCGGGGCTGGCAATGCGGTGAACCTCACCGATGGTCTCGACGGGCTTGCCATCGGGCCGGTGATGATCGCGGCCGGCTGTTTCGGGGTCTTCTCCTACGTCGTTGGCAACGCGTTTTTCACCGAATACCTGCAGCTGCACTATGTGCCGGGCACTGGCGAGCTGACGATCCTCTGCGGCGCCGTGATCGGCGCTGGTCTCGGCTTCCTGTGGTTCAATGCGCCGCCGGCGTCGATCTTCATGGGCGACACCGGCTCGCTCGCGCTCGGCGGATTGCTCGGATCGATCGCAGTTGCGACCAAGCACGAGGTCGTGCTGGCGATCGTTGGCGGCCTGTTCGTGCTCGAGGCGGTATCGGTGATCGTGCAGGTGGTCTCGTTCAAGCTCACCGGCAAGCGCGTGTTCCGCATGGCGCCGATCCACCATCATTTCGAGCAGCTCGGCTGGACCGAGCCGCAGATCGTGATCCGCTTCTGGATCATCTCGGTGGTGCTGGCGCTTATCGGGCTTTCGACCTTGAAGCTGCGGTGATCATGATCCCGATCACCACCTTTGCCGGCAAAACCGTTGCGGTCTTTGGTCTTGGTGGCTCGGGCCTCGCAAGCTGCCAGGCGCTGGCGGCGGGTGGCGCGGAGGTCATCGCCTGCGATGACGACGCCAAACGGATGGCACAGGCACAGGCTGCAGGCTTCACAGCGGCTGACTTGCGTCACGCCGACTGGTCGACGATTGCGGCGCTGGTGCTCGCGCCCGGCGTGCCGCTCACGCATCCGGCGCCGCATTGGTCGGTCGGGCTCGCGCGCGCGGCCGCCGTGCCGGTGATCGGCGACATCGAGCTGTTCTGCCGCGAGCGGCGGCATCACTCGCCCAAGGCACCGTTCGTCGCCATCACCGGGACCAACGGCAAGTCGACCACGACCGCGCTCACCGCTCATCTTCTGGCCTGCGGCGGCCAAACGGTGCAGCTCGGCGGCAATATCGGCACCGCAATCCTGTCGCTCGCGCCGCCGCAAACCGGGCAGGTGCACGTCATCGAGGTCTCGTCCTATCAGATCGATCTCGCGCCCTCGCTCGATCCGACCGTCGGCATCCTGATCAATGTGAGCGAGGATCATCTCGATCGCCATGGCACGCTCGCGCACTATGCGGCGGTCAAGGAGCGGCTGGTGGCGGGCGTGCAGGAGGGCGGCACCGCGATCGTCGGCGTCGACGACAATTGGTGCCAGGCCGTCGCAGATCGTCTCGATCGTGCCGGCAAGAGCGTGGTGCGGGTCTCGGTGCGCCGCCCGCTCGCAGACGGGCTCTATGTCGAAGCCGAGCAGATCATGCGCGCGTCCGGCGGCGCGGCGCGCTCGATCGCGCAACTTGGGCAGATCGGCTCGCTGCGCGGCACGCACAATGCGCAGAACGCCGCGTGTGCGAGCGGCGCGGCGCTCGCGCTCGGTGTCGCGCCGGCGGTGATCCAGCAGGGCCTGCGCACGTTTCCCGGCCTTGCGCATCGGATGGAGGAGATCGGCCGCAAGGGGCGCGTGCTCTTCGTCAACGATTCCAAAGCGACCAATGCGGATTCTGCCGCGCAGGCGCTCGCCTGCTTTACTGATATTTTCTGGATCGCCGGCGGCAAGCCCAAGACCGGCGGGCTCTCTACGCTCACGGGCTTCTTCCCGCGCATGCGCAAGGCCTATCTGATCGGCGAGGCGGCGGCGGGCTTTGCGTCCGAGCTCGAAGGCCGCGTGCCGCACGTCGTCGCCGGCACGCTCGAGCGTGCGGTCGAGCTTGCGGGGCGCGATGCGGAAGCCGCCGACGTCAAGGAGCCGGTGGTGCTGCTCTCGCCCGCCTGCGCGTCGTTCGACCAGTTCCGCAATTTCGAGGCGCGCGGCGATGCGTTCCGCGAGGGGGTGCTGGCGCTGCCGGGATTGGTGGTGAAGAGGTGAGGCGTCGCAAGATAACCTCAACGGTTTAGGCAGGCGCGATGCCAGAGTGATGTAACTTGTTCCAGGGCCTACATCTCGTTACATTGAGCCTATGAATGTGATTGTCGAAATTCCCGATGATGTTGCCGAGCGCCTCGTGGCTGACGGAGGTGACCTGTCGCGCCGGGCGCTTGAAGCGTTCGCCGCCGAAGAATACAAGCGCGGTCGCTTGACGAAGCCGGAGTTGCGCCGTCTCCTCGGTCTTGAAACGAGCGTCGAGCTTGACGCCTACTTCAGGGCGCACGAGATCCCCGGTACCTACACGGCAGCTGATTTGGAGCAGGACCGGCGAGATCTTCGCCGGCTCGGCTCCTGATCTGCATGCCCGTCGTTGTTGCTGATACAAGCCCGATCAACTACCTGATTCAAATCGATGGTAAGGTTACCGTGTCCGCTTCTGTGCAGGCGGAATTGATGCATCGAGGAACGCCGTCGGTCGTTCGTGCCTGGATGGCACAAGGTGCGCAGTGGTTCGAGATCAGGCCAAATCCCGGTCACTGGAGTCATGATGCGATGCCAGCATCGTTGGATGTCGGCGAGCGCACGACGATTGAGCTCGCAGATGTCATCGATGCCGATTTGATCCTGATGGACGACCGAGATGGGGTCTCCTTTGCACGTGCGCACGGGTTCGCCGTGACGGGCACGTTGGGCGTGCTCGATCTGGCTGCGCAACGTGGGCTGATCGATCTACTCAAGACTTTTACGCGCCTTAGGGCGACGACCTTCCGCTATCGCCAGGGATTGCTCGACGCGCTGCTCGCTCAGCATGCGGAAAGAAACAAATAGGTTTGATGAGCAGGCCAAAGGGACGTCGGCGCCACCGTGCCGCTTCTCACACCCACGCCGCCGCATCACCGCCCAGCACCGGGGTCGGGCGATCCCAGCGCGGAGGCGTCTCCGAGAGCTGCACGGCCGGGCCGAGATGGCGAAGCGGTCCGCCCTTCGGGTGGCTTTCGATGCGCATGCGATCGAGCTCCTCCGGCGAGAGGTCGAGATCGGCCGCAACATCATCCAGCTTGCCCTGGCGATAGATCATCATGCCCGAGCGGCAAAGCGAGACGCGCACATGATAGCTGCCGCCTTCGCGCGCGCGGCGCGCGAGCGCCAGCAGCGTGCCGTATGCGGCGAGATAGCCGGTGGTGTAGTCGCAGGCCGCGCCCGGAAGCAGCGCAGGGCGGTCTGGCTTGCCTTCGTGCAGGATGCCGGTGACGGTCTGCGCCACCTGCTCCCAGCCGGCGCGGTGACTGAACGGGCCATCGGCGCCGAAGCAGCTGATGGAAACGTAGATGAGGCCCGGCCGCAGCTCCGCAAGCTCCTCCGGCCCGAAGCCAAGCTTCGCCAGCGCGCCGGGCCGATAGCCTTGCGAGAACACGTCGGCGTCCTTGACGAGAACTTTCAGCCGCGCGGTGTCGTCGGCGCGCGCGAGATCAAGGAAGGTGCTGCGCTTGCCATGGTTAGTGTCGATGACATGCTCCGGAATCTGCGGCAGGCGCTCCGCCGTCACCATCAGCACCTCGGCGCCGTGCTCGGCGAGCGTGCGCGCGGACATCGGCCCGGCGAGAATGCGTGTCAGGTCGAGCACGCGGATGCCGCTCAAGGGGCGAGGGCCGTTAGGAAGCGGCATGGGATCGCTGTCAGCGAGCTTGATGATCTCGACCACCGGCTTCTTGAGGAGCACCTGGGCGTGCGCATGCGCCAGCCATTCGGTGTTGGTGCGCACCATGGCGCCACAGGCGCGCGCTTCGTCGATCGCGGCTTCGAGGTCGAGCGCATTCCAGCCGGAGACCGCCTTGGCGACCGCTGGCGGATTGGGCTCGCAGCGCAACACGTTCAAGACCTTGGCCTTGAGATTGGGCAGCCCGAAATGCGGCAGGAACCAGCGCCCGTCGCGGGTCGGCCACGGCTGCGTGATCCGCCGCATCGCCTCATGATCCTCATTGACGACGTTTCTGAACACGCCGTCCGGCCCCGGCCGCTGGATGTAGGCGGAACTGCGCAGGCCGGCCGCAGCAAGGCGCGCGTCGACGGTGACCTTCTGGCGCCGGCCGGTCTTGAGCTCCCAGATGTCGGACACCGCAACGCCGACGGCGGCAACCGCCGAAGCGCAGGTCTCAGCAATCTTGAAGCGGGTCGCGAGCACCGGATCGGTGCCCACAATGGTAACCTCGCCGGGCTCCGGCATGCCCCGGCCACGCACCGCCATAATCTCTTCGAATGCAGTCGACATTGCTCGCCCCCTCTGTCTTACCCAGTATGACGGGGCGATCAGGGCTGGTCTATGTCGCCGCTGAAGTACGTTGGTTTCGCGAGCGACGGCCCGAAGGGACATGGGCACCGGTCAGCGCTTGCTGCGCTTGGGCTTCGGCGTCCCGATACAATGCTACGGCTTCGGTGGCGGCAGTGTCTTGCCGGTCGGCGAGCCCATGCCCTTGTAGACGAAACGCTGGAAGCGCCGACCGTCGAAGTTCTCGCCGACGTAGATGTTGCCTTTGCTGTCGACCGTAAGCGCATGCGGCACGTTCAGCGATCCGCCGAAAATTCCCTGCTGTCCGAAGTGATCGAGAACCTCGAGCGTCTCGCGCAGCAGAATCCAGACATGGTGGTTGGCGCCATCGATCACATAGAGGAAGCGCTGATCCGGCGAGAATGCGAGCCCGGAGGCGGAGCCGGCGAGCAGCGTTCTCCGTGAGACGAAACCTTCCCGCACGAAGGTGCCATCGGTCTTGAAGACCTGGATGCGGTCGTTGACGCGGTCGGCGACGTACACCAGTCCGTCTTTCGAGAGCGCGACGTTGTGCGGCAAGCGGAACTGCTGCGCCAGCGGCGCGTCCGGATTGTAGGGACCGAGGTTCTTGTCATCCGGCTTGTTGCCGTAGGCGCCCCACATGCGTTTGAAGGTGAGCGTCTCGGTGTCGATCACGATGACGCGGCGGTTGCGGTAGCCGTCCGCGACATAGAGCTCGTTGTTTGCGGAATCGACCGTCAGGTTGGCGGGGCCGCCGAGGTTCGCCGTGTCGGCGCTGCCGCCGCTCTTGCCCTCACGGCCGAACTGCGCCAGGAACTTGCCCTGCGTGGTGAACTTGAGGACCTGGTCGTCCTTCTCGCCGCTGCCCGCGAGCCACACGTTGTCTTTCGCGTCGACAAAGATGCCGTGCTCGATCGCCGGCCATTCGTAGCCCTGGCCGGGTCCGCCCCACGATCCGATAAGCTTGCCGTCCGGATCGAGCACGAGCACCGGCGGCGCCGGGATGCAACAATCCGCGCGCGGCGGCGTCATGCCCGCACCTGCGAAACGTTCGTTCTTCTGCAACGGGCCTGGCCGGTGCAGTACCCAGACGTTGTCGCGGCTGTCGACAGCCATGCCGCCGATCGCGCCGATCGCCCATTTTTCCGGGAGTGGCTGCGGGAAGGTCGGATCATATTGAAACTTCGGAACCTGGACACCTGGCTGCGATTGTCCGAACACGACACTGCTCGTCAGCGTGCACATTGCGCCAAGAGCCAGGCTGACAGCAGTCGCGGCAAAAACCCGCCTTGGTTTCATGATCCACCCTCCCATGTTCGGCTTGTTGTCGGGCTCAGTGTAACGTCGGCGCGGCTTGCGACACCGACACTGCCAAGTACTTTTAGCGTACCTGAGCGCACGGTAGCCCACGTCCCTGCGATCTTGAAGTGGGCCGAGAGCATCGGATCGATACCGATGCATGGCCAGCCTCTTCGAATAGGGTCATGATGTATGACCCATATCTTCGCCATCGGCCGGCTCCTTTGGGTTGCGCTTCCAAATATGGAGTGCAAGACTGTCGCGTCGACCCAAAACACCGGCGCGATATCTCATGACCTCGTCGCTCGTTTGTGATCCCGAAGCCAGCTCCTTGGTACTCAGTGATTTATGCATCCTCGTCGTCGAGGATTCGTGGGACGTCGGGACGGGATTGAAGCTGCTGCTTGAGGCATGGGGAGCCGATGTTGCCGGCCCAGCCGCAACCACGGCCGACGCCAGGCGTATGATTTCCGAGCGCATTCCCGACGTGGCTCTGGTGGACATCAATCTGCGAGACGGTGAGCAGTCCTATTGTCTGATCAATCACCTGCATGACCTGGGCATCCGTGTTGTCGTGATATCCGGCTATGCGGATGTCTCTCCGGCGGCTGGGAAGGTCGCCGCTATCCTGCAGAAACCATTACGAGAGGATGTCCTGCTCGCGAGCATACGCCCTGTGACGGCGCGGTAGGGGGCTCGGCGTCTTGGCTCGCGATGAATGGCCGGCACTCGCGTCAGCAGTTTCATGCTTGGCGGATCGGAATTTCAATTCCGCAGCTCACGCCCTCTGATGCAAACGCGAGATCAACCCTGCCGCCGAGCTCGTGAGGAATGAGATTGCGTATGAGATTGGTCCCGTAGCTGGATTGAATCTCGGATTTCACCGGCGGGCCGCCCTGCTCCTGCCAGACCAACATCAGTTTGGCCCCATCTCCGTTCGGCTTACGGTTCCAGCTCACCGATACGTGGCCGCCAGGGATCGAGAGTGCGCCATGTTTCGCAGCGTTTGTCACGAGCTCGTGCAGTACCCTCGCCACCGCCTGGATCTCGGCAGCGATGAGCATGACGTCTGTCCCGCTGATCGTTACGTTCGTGTCTGTCGCATAGGGCGCAAGCTGGTTGTGGACGAGTGCATCAAGCCCGACGCTCTGCCACCCGCTTTTGCTCAGCAGGGTATGAGCAGCCGCCATGGATTGGATACGTCCGTTGAGCGACCGAAGGAACTCGTCAATTGAGCGGCTGCCTTGGCGCGTGGACATCGCGACCACGGCAACCTGAGCAAGGACGTTCTTGACCCGGTGGTCAAGCTCGGCGACCAAGAGCTCCTGATGCTGCTCGACCTGCTTGCGCTCGGTAATGTCGCGTACGACGCCAGTGAACATCCGCCGCCCGGACACCGTCATTTCAGTGACTGCAAGCTCCATTGGAAAAATCGAACCGTCCTTGCGCCGTCCGGATACCTCGCGGCCACGTCCGATCAGCTTGGCTTGGCCCGTTTTCAGATAATTGCTGACGTAGTCATCGTGTTCACGGCTGTAAGGTTCCGGCATCAGCACTTTGACATTGCACCCGATCACTTCGTCCGGGCTATAGCCAAAGACACGCGCCGCCGCCGGATTGAGGTCCTTGACCATTCCCTTGGCGTCGATCGTTATGATCGCCTCCTCGATGGTGTTGAGAACAGCGGCCATCACGGCCGCGTGCTGGCGCCGCTCTGCGAACGCTGCACCAAGCAAGAGTGCGCAGAACGCGACGCCGACGATACCTGCTTGGGCACCCCAAATGCGTGCCTCAGGAGTGGGACCAATTTTGCCAAAATGCCCGAGGTCGAAGGTGACCGCAAAAATGATCATGAACGAAACCACAAATATTGCTATTGATGTGAAAGCGAGGCGGCACCGTGCTGAAAGCCACAACAGCAATGGGAATAAAAGCTCGACAGGGACAACAACGTCCCACCAGTTCTCCGGCAGCACGAAGATGATAATTCCGGTCATCGCGGCAATAGCAGCGAGCACCGTGCTGCCTTCGATGACCTCCAGACGAGGCGTCGGAACGCGCGCCAAAGCGGCGAGTGCGAACATCATCGGCGCAACCGTGATGATGCCGATCGCGGCGGATGCAAGCCAATGCCGCCACATGATCAGAAAGGGCACATCCGGACTGTGGAGCAGCTTGATCGTCAGGGCTCCGCCCACTGCCGTGATGGCAGTCCCGACGATCACTACGGCCAAAAATCCGGCCACATGACGGAGGCGGGTGAGGGTGAAATCTCGGCTGACGTAATGCTCGATCAACCAGGCGATGAGCAGGGCTTCGCCCGCATTGCGAAGAGCGAAGGCGCTGGAACTCCAGACGGCGCGGTCACTGGTGAGATTGGCCGCGAAGGTTCCCGCCATGACGCCGACGACAACAGGCCATCGCACATCGCGTCCAAGAGCGATCAGGATGCCCGCGGAAATACCCGCGGCGGGCCAGAATGCGGCCACCCCGTCAGGCCGGGTTTGCAGAGAAAGGCCCAGCCGCCCAGCCAAAAAATAAGCGATGAAAATTACGACAGTGAGCCGGACCGATGCGAGCCACCGCTGCCCGGGACTGAACTTCTGCAAGAGCCGACTTCGAGCATGCTTGCGGGGACGTTCCAGCATATCGCGACTTCCCTGGCGATGTACTGACTAAAGCATAGAACCTGCGCAGCGCGCGGGCGCAAAGGTGTGCCGGCATCGCCAGATTGTATAATTGCGCCGGTTGTGCACCTTGTCTTACAATATGCTGCTTAGCTTCAATTGCTGCCGATAGCGACTCTGCCGTTTGGCAATGGCGTCGCTTCGCATGCGTGACGAAGCGAACGGTTCCTCTCTTTAGGCAAAAATACCTCCCCGCCGAAGCGGGGAGGGAAGACTGAAGTCCTTGTCTGCTTCAGTTGGTCACCGAGCCCCAGCTCGAAGCGAGCTGGTCGGCGCCGCGCAGCGAGAGCGCCAGGATCGTGTAGGTCGGATTCGAGGCGCCTTCGGTCGGGAAGATGCCCGGCCCCGAGACCCAGAGATTGGGAATTTCGTGGGTCTGGCCGTAGCTGTTGACCACCGAGTTCGCCGCACCGGTGCCCATGATGGTGCCGCCGAGCAGGTGGCTCGTGGGCATTACGGCTCCGGCCCAGGCCTCCTTGGCGCCGGCCGCCTTCAGGGCGCGCTGGCCCTCCTCGATATTGGCGCGCCAGAGCGCGACCGCATCGTCGTCGAAGCTGTGCACCAGGCGCGCGAGCGGCATGCCGTGGGCATCCTTGTCGCTGATGAGCTCGATGCGATTTTCGAGGCTCGGCAATTCCTCGCCGAACAGCGAGACGCGGCTGAAGCCGCGGGCCGCCTGCTTCATGTAGTCGTGCAGCTTCGACCCGATCAGGTCGGGGCGTGAGTTGGCGAAGTCGTGCGTTTTCTGCGCGGCCCCGACCGTGATGTAGCTGCTGCCGAAGCCTGACTTGTAGCTCGTCTTCGGATAGCGATCGTAGGACATGTACTGCGCACCGATCGTGCCCAGATGGTTCTCCATGTCCTCGTCGAACATCGCGGAGACGCCGGCGACGGAGTGCGCCATCATGTATTTGCCGACCAGATCGTTGGCGTTGGCGAGGCCCTTGGGGTGCTTGTCGGTCGCCGAGTTGAGCAGGATGCGCGGGTTCTGCCCGGACCATGCCGAGAGCACGACGACGCTCGCCTCCTGCACCTGCTTCTGCTTCTTGTCGTCGTAGTACTCGACGCCGGTGACGCGGGTGCCCTGCTGATTGGTGAGCACGCGCGTAACCGTGCAGAGCGCGCGCACTTCGGCGTTCGCTTTGCGAGCTTCGCCCAGATAGGTCACGACCGGATTGGCAAGTGCGCCGGTCGGGCAGCCGACATGGCACCAGCCGTCGTAGATGCAGGCCGGCCGGCCCTTGAAGTCGGTCGAATTCATCGCGACCGGCGCCGGCGCCATGCGGATGCCGATCGAACTCGAAGCCCTTCTTCAGGATCTCGCCCTGGCGGAAGGTTTTCATCGGCGGCATCGGATAGGGATCGCCCGCCGGACGCCACTTCTCCTCGGCCTTGGCGTCGCCCGCCATGCCGACCTCGCGCGCGACGCGGTCGTAGAAGGGCGCAACGTCCTTGTAGGCGATCGGCCAGTCGAGCCCGCGATTGTGCTCGCTCTTCATCCGGTAGTCGGTTTCAAGGAGGCGCGGATGATTGGCGAAATAGTGCAGCGCCGCGCCGCCTACGCCCCAGCCGGCCTGGCCGGCGTAGCCGAATGGATTCTTGCCTTCGAGCCGGAATGGAGCGCCAGCAGGACGAATGCGCCGGCCCCACATCTCCGAGCTGATCAGATCGGTGAGCTGCCAATCAGGCCCCGCCTCAAGCAGCACGACCTTCTTGCCGCCTTTGGCCAGCACGGAGGCGAACGCCGCGCCCGATGCGCCAGCTCCGACGATGACGACGTCAACTTTTTCGTTCGCCATGTCACCACCTCCGCTCTGGAGCAATATGGGCCTGATAGGGGATGCCGAGCGCCTCGTAGCCCTCCATCGTGCCGTACACGACATCGACAGCGTCGCTGCGCAGGATGGTGTAGACGAACGCCGCGGGCGGGCCCTGCCAGCCTTCGACCTTGTTCTGGCGCATGTTGTGCACGAACTCGATCTGCTGATCGGGTGTCGCCTCGGTGAACTTGTAGCCGAACAGGCGCTTGCTGCCATCGTCGATGGCGGTCACCGCGGCGCGATAGAAGTTCACGAACGGCGGGCGCACGTTGAGGATGCGCGCCTGCAGCAGCGCCTCCTCGGGCGGGACCGAAACCTGCTGGTCGATGAAATGCGCGACGCCGGCGGCGCGCGCGCCCTGGACGAGCGTGTCGCCGATCGACTCGATGATATCGGCCTCGGGCTCTTTGAGCAGACGGAACGGGACATTGCGCGCGCGCGCCTGTCTCGTTGTCAGCATGACCGTCGAGCCGCCCACCGTGAAGGCGAGCGCACCCAACGCGGCGCCCTTGACGAAGGTGCGCCTTTCGATGGTTGCCATGAACGTTTCTCCCTTGGCGGCGCACTGCGTGCACGCCCCGTTGAATTGGCTCGTTGGACCCCACAAAGGTCAGCGTCGTCGTGGGCGCCCCCTGGGCCGATGGTTCCCGGATGACCACGGGACCGATTGGAACGATACCAGACAAGGGGGTGGCCCCGGAAGCAAGGTTCCGTGCCTCCCTTGTCGCGCCTGCGAATGCCTCCGTTAACACTCCCTCAACCCTCGCGAGTCAGGACTGGTGGCTTGAGACGGGGGGAGTGCCATGGTCTCGCGCGTTGAACGCACGCCTTTTGCCAGGTGGTGGTGGACGGTCGACCGGCTCATGCTGGCGGCGCTGTTCACCCTGATGCTCGGCGGCCTCGTGCTCTCGCTCGCGGCCAGCCCGCCGGTGGCGGCGCGGCTCGGGCTCGAGCCGTTCTATTTCGTCAATCGCCACGTGCTCTATCTGGTGCCGACGATTGCGGTTCTGCTGGTCACCTCGTTTCTGCCATTGCGGCACATCCGGCGCATCGCGCTCGTTGTCTTCGTCGCAAGCCTTGTGCTGATGGCGCTCACACTCGTCTATGGCGTGGAGGTTAAGGGCGCGCGGCGCTGGCTGGTGATCCTGGGGGTCAACATCCAGCCCTCGGAGTTCCTCAAGCCGGCCTTCGTCATTCTGATCGCCTGGCTGTTCGGCGAGTCGGCGCGGCGGCCGGAGATGCCGGCCAATACCATCGCGCTCGGTCTTCTTCTCGTCTCGGTGGTCACGCTGGTGCTGCAGCCGGACTTCGGCCAGACCATGCTGGTGGCGCTGGTCTGGTGCATTCTGTTTTTCCTGGCCGGCATGCGCATGGTCTGGGTGGCTGGGCTTGGTGGTGCCGCCGCGGTTGGGCTCAGCCTAGCCTATGTGACGATCCCGCATGTGGCGCGGCGTATCAAGCGCTTCCTCGATCCATCCTCCGGCGATACGTTCAACGTCGATCAGGCGCTGGAGTCGTTCCTGCGCGGTGGCTGGTTCGGTCGCGGTCCGGGCGAGGGGACGGTCAAGCGTGTCCTGCCCGAAAGCCACGCCGATTTTGTATTCGCGGTGGCGGCCGAGGAGTTCGGCATCGTGCTCTGCCTGGTGCTGGTCGCGTTGTTCACGTTCATTGTGCTGCGCGCGCTATCCCATGCGATGCGCAACCAGGACCCGTTCCGGCGCTTTGGGGCGGCGGGGCTCGCGATCCTGTTTGGCCTGCAATCCGCCATCAACATGGCGGTGAATGTGCATCTGATGCCCGCCAAGGGCATGACGCTGCCGTTCATCTCGTATGGGGGATCGTCGATGATCTCGCTGGCCTGGGGCATGGGAATGTTGCTCGCGCTGACGCGTGAGCGGCCGCAGACTGAAAGTCTGCCGCATCAAGTCTTGCTGGCTCCGGCCGGGGGCGCGGCCTGATGACGAGCGGTGCCGGCCCGGTGGTCCTGCTCGCCGCCGGGGGGACCGGGGGGCATCTGTTTCCGGCAGAGGCGCTTGCGGCTGCGCTCAAGCGCCGTGGCATCACGGTTGATCTTGCGACCGATGCGCGCGGCGGGCGCTATGGCGGCAAATTCCCGGCGCGGCAGGTCCACATCATTCCAAGCGAGACGGTACGCGGCCGCAATCCGATTGCGCTCGCCCGCACCGGCGTGATGCTTGGCTTAGGCTTCGCCAAGGCAATGCGTGTGCTCGGCCGAGTCCAGCCCGCGGCTGTGGTCGGCTTCGGCGGCTATCCGACGCTGCCGCCACTTGTGGCGGCGTCGATGCGCAAGATCCCGACGCTCATTCACGAGCAGAACGCCGTCATGGGCCGCGCCAACAAGCTGCTGGCGGCGCGCGTGAGCGCGATCGCGACGAGCTTTGCCGGCGTGCTCGATGCGCAGCCACAGCTCGCCGCAAAGGCGACGCGCGTCGGCAATCCGGTGCGGCCAGCGGTCGTCGCGGCGGCTGCGTCGGCCTTTGCAGCACCGGAGCAGGGCGGGCTGCTGCGGCTTTTGGTGTTCGGCGGCAGCCAGGGCGCGAAAATCATGTCGGACATTGTGCCGCTCGCGATCGAGCGGCTCGATATGGCGCTACGTGCGCGGTTGCTGCTTGCTCAGCAGGCGCGCGAGGAGGACCTGGCGCGCGTGCGCGCAACCTACGCCAAGCTTTCGGTCGCGGCCGAGGTGGCGCCGTTCTTTGCTGATCTGCCCGAGCGGATCGCGGCCGCGCATCTCGTGGTATCGCGCTCGGGCGCCGGAACCGTCGCCGAGCTGGCGGCGATCGGGCGGCCGTCGATCCTTGTTCCATTGCCGGGCGCGCTCGATCAGGACCAGTTTGCCAATGCGGGAGTGCTCGCGGCCGCGGGCGGGGCGCTGCGGCTGCCGCAGACCGAGTTCACGCCCGAGCGGCTTGCGGCCGAGATTACGCGGCTTGCCAGCGCGCCGGAAAAGCTCGTAGCAATGGCACAGGCCGCGCGCCAGCAGGGCGTGCTCGACGCCGCTGAGCGGCTCGCCGATCTGGTGCAAACGATCATGAGGACTTGAGGCATGAAGCTTCCGCGCGATATCGGTCCGATCCATTTCGTCGGCATCGGCGGGATCGGGATGAGCGGGATTGCCGAGGTGCTGATCAATCTCGGCTACGCGGTGCAGGGCTCGGACGCCAGCGAGAATGCCAACGTCAAGCGACTGCGCGAGAAGGGTGCGAGCATCTCGATCGGCCATTCGGCGACCAATCTCGGCGATGCCGAAGTGCTGGTGGTATCGACGGCGATCAAGCGCGACAACCCGGAGCTGGTGGCGGCGCGCGCCAAGCGCGTGCCGGTGGTGCGGCGCGCCGAGATGCTGGCCGAGCTGATGCGGCTCAAGAGCTGCGTCGCCATCGCGGGCACGCACGGCAAGACCACCACGACCTCGCTGGTGGCGGCGCTGTTCGAGGCCGGCGACTTCGACCCGACCGTGATCAACGGCGGCATCATCGAGGCCTACGGCACCAACGCCCGGCTTGGCGGCGGCAACTGGATGGTGGTCGAGGCCGATGAATCCGATGGCACCTTCCTCAAGCTGCCGGCCGATATCGCCATTGTCACCAACGTCGATCCCGAGCATCTCGATCATTTCAAGACCTTCGAGGCGGTGCAGGAAGCGTTCCGCAGCTTTGTCGAGAACCTGCCGTTCTATGGTTTTGCGGTGATGTGCACCGATCACGCGGTGGTGCATCAGCTGGTTGGCCGGTTGGAGGATCGCCGCGTCATCACCTATGGCGAGAACCCGCAGGCCGACGTGCGCCTCGTCGATCTCGACCATGCCAACGGCGCTTCGCGCTTCTCGATCGTGTTCCGCGACCGCGCCGGCGACGACGTGCACGAGATCAAGGCGCTCACGTTGCCGATGCCGGGCCGGCACAATGCGCTCAACGCGACGGCTGCGATCGCGGTCGCGCACGAGCTTGGCATCGGCGATGAGACGATCCGCGCGGCGCTCGCGCGGTTCGGAGGCGTGCGCCGCCGTTTCACCAAGACCGGTGAATGGAACGGCGTCTCGATCATCGACGACTACGGGCATCATCCGGTCGAGATCGCCGCGGTGCTGCGGGCGGCGCGCGAGTCGACCAAGGGGCAGGTGATCGCGGTGATGCAGCCGCATCGCTATACGCGTCTGCATTCCCTGTTCGAGCAGTTCTCGACCTGCTTCAACGACGCCGATACCGTGATCGTGGCGCCGGTCTACGCCGCCGGCGAGGCGCCGATCGCGGGCGCCGATCGCGACTCGCTGGTGCAGGGTTTGCGCGCGCGCGGCCATCGCCAGGTGATCGCGCTCGACGGCCCGCAGGAGCTGGCCCGCATCGTACGGCGGCTCGCATTCCCGGGCGACATCGTGGTGTGCCTCGGCGCCGGCAACATCACGCAATGGGCCTACGCGCTGCCGGGCGAGCTTGCCGCGCTGGGGAAGGTGGCGTGAGGTTGTCGTGCGTGCAATGAACAAGGCCTTATGGGACGAGCTGATGAAATTGAGTCCCGCAGAGCGCATCCAGCTTGCGCAGGATTTGTGGGACAGCATTGCTCCTGAAGAGATGCCGCCGCTGACCCCTGAGCAGATTGAGGAAATGGAGCGAAGACGGGCTGAACACGAGAAAGACCCTGGAAGCGCAATTCCCTGGGAAGAGGTGCGAGCGAGTCTTTGGGCGCGATATAAATGATAGGGAGGCTGGGCATAGTTGTAGGATGGGTTGAGCGAAGCGAAACCCATCACTTTCTGCACTGCTTGCTCGGACTTGGCCGATGGGTTTCGCTTCGCTCAACCCATCCTACGGGTCAAAGGTGTGGCGCGGTGTTCCCATGACCTTCTCCGACATCGTCACCGCCCTGAAAACCAAGATGCCCGCCTTGCGCGGGCGGCTGTTGCCGAACGAGCCGCTCGCGCCGCTCACCTGGTTTCGCGTCGGTGGACCGGCGCAGGTGCTTTTCATGCCTGAGGATGAGGCGGATCTCGCCGATCTCCTCGCGCATCTACCTGATGATATTCCCCTCACCGTCGTCGGGCTTGGCTCGAACCTGATCGTACGCGATGGTGGTGTGGCAGGCGTGGTGGTGCGACTAGGCCGTGGCTTCAGCGAGGTTACGGTTGAGGGTACACGCATCCGCGCCGGCACTGCGGTGCCGGATGTGCGGGTCGCGCGCGCTGCGCAAGAGGCCGGCCTTGCCGGTCTCGCGTTCCTGCGTGGCATTCCGGGCGCGATCGGTGGCGCACTGCGCATGAACGGCGGCGCCTATGGGCGCGAGACCAAGGATGCGTTGATCGAGGCACGCGGCGTCGACCGCAGCGGCAACGTGCGCGTCTTCACGAACGCCGACATGCACTATTCCTATCGCCATTGCGGCGTGCCCGACGACATCATCTTCACCGAGGCGCTGTTTGCCGGCACGCCCGGCGAGCCGGCTGCGATCGCGGCCGAGATGGACAAGATCACTCAGTCGCGCGAGGCGACGCAGCCGATCAAGAGCCGCACCGGCGGCTCGACCTTCAAGAACCCACCGGGGCAGAAGGCCTGGCAGCTGATCGATGCCGCCGGCTGCCGTGGCCTGAAGGTGGGTGACGCTCAGGTGTCAGAGCTGCATTGCAACTTTCTGATCAACCTCGGCGCTGCCACCGCCGCCGATATCGAGACCCTGGGCGAGACCGTGCGCAAGCGTGTGAAGGAGACGTCCGGCATCGAGCTTGACTGGGAGATCAGGCGCATCGGCGTGATAAAGTAGCTGCCGGACGGGAGGGCAGCGTGGACAAGGATATTCTGATCGTTGGCGGTGGCATTGGCGGGCTTACGGCTGCGCTGGCGCTCGCAAGGTGCGGTTATCGTGTGCGCGTTCTCGAAGCGGCGTCTGAGTTTGGCGCCATCGGCTACGGCATCCAGCTCGGCCCCAATGTGTTTCACATGTTCGAGCGGCTCGGCCTGAGCGAGGCGGTGCTGCGAGCGTCGATCGTTCCGCGCGCGCTGGTAATGCTCGACGCGCTCGACGGCCACGAGGTCGCGTGCGTTCCGACCGGTGAAAGCTTCGAAGCCCGCTTCAAATATCCCTATATCGTGCTTCACCGCATCGATCTGCATCACGTGCTGCTCGATGCCTGCAAGGCGCTTGGCGCGATCGAGCTCTTACCATCGACGGCTGCGGTGAGCATTGAGGACCTGGGCGAGCGCGTGCGGGTGCGCAGCAAGGACGGCCGCACGTTCGAGGCCGCCGCCGTGATCGGCGCCGACGGGCTCGGCTCGGCGATGCGCGCGCAGATGCTCGCGGAAGGCGCGCCGCATTTCATCGGCTACGTTGCCCATCGCACCATCGTTCCAATGGAGCGTGTGCCGGCGGGCGTGCGGCGCGATGATGTCGTGCTGTGGGGCGGGCCCGGCTTTCACATCGTGCATTATCCGCTGCGGCAGAAGACCTTGTTCAATATCGTGGCGGTGTTCCGCACCACGACCTATGCGGAGAAAGGCGACCTCGCTGGGCACCGCGCCGAGGTCGAGAGGACCTACCGCGATTCTCAACCGGCGATGAAATCGTTGCTGGCGATGATGGACCTTGAGCGGCGCTGGGCGATCTCCGATCGCGATCCGATCCGTCATTGGCACAATGGCCGCGCAGTGCTGCTCGGCGATGCTGCGCATCCGACGATACAGTCGCTGGCGCAGGGAGCCTGCATGGCGATCGAGGACGCGGTCTGTCTAGCCGAGCTCGTCCATGCGGTCCAAGGCGATTTCGCCGCGGCGTTTCGGCGCTACACATCCGCGCGCCTGCTGCGCACCGCGCGAGTGCAGCTTGAATCCCGCGCGCTGTGGCCGTTCTACCACGCGGAAGGCATTGCGCGGGACGTGCGTAACGCGACCACCGCGGATTGGTCCGAAGACCACATGTTTCGCTGCCTCGCCTGGCTCTACGACGGCTTCGCGCTGCCGGCCGAAGGCGAAGAAGTCCGACCGCGCGTGCAAAGCGGATCGCGTCTTTAGACCGCGACAAAGCTTCCCGCAATGCCGTAGGCACAACTGCAATCCAACTCTCGACCCTGCGCCTATTCTCAATTGTAGTGGGCAGAGCGGGCGAATCACCGGCTGTAGTGAAGATGAGTAAACACGTTTCTGTTCTGATGGGTGGCTGGTCGGCCGAGCGCGAGGTATCGCTGCGCTCCGGCCGGGCCTGCGCGGATGCGCTTGAGCGACGCGGCTATCGGGTCACCCGCATCGATGTGGGCCGCGACATCGCGGCCGTCCTCGGCACGGTCAAACCGGATGTGGCGCTGAATGTCTTGCACGGCCGTCCCGGCGAGGACGGCACGCTGCAGGGCATGCTGGAGATTCTCGGCATTCCCTACAGCCACTCGGGCGTGATGGCATCCGCGGTGGCGATGCAGAAGGACATCGCCAAGCAACTCCTGCGCGCCGCGGACGTGCCGGTTCCGGAGGGACTCGTTGCGTCGCGCTTCGAGGTCGCCAAGACGCACCTGTTGCCGCCGCCCTACGTGATCAAGCCGGTCGCCGAAGGCTCGAGCGTCGGCGTTTTCATCGTGCAGGAGGACCATGCCCATCCGCCGCAGGAGCTGAATCGTCCGGATTGGGCTTTTGGAGATCGCGTCATTGTCGAAAAGTTCATTCCCGGCAAGGAGTTGACCTGCGCGGTGATGGGCGACGATGCGCTCGGCGTGATCGAGATCGTGCCGACGGTACGGTTCTACGACTATGAGGCTAAATATGCTCCCGGTGGATCAAAGCACGTTTTGCCGGCCCCTGTTTCACCAATTGTTTACCAACTGACCCGAAGACTAGCGTTGGCGGCGCATCGGGCGCTCGGCTGCCGAGGGGTGAGCCGCGCGGACTTCCGTTACGACGACCGGATCGAGGGGACGGGAGGCCTGGTCTGTCTTGAGGTCAATACTCAGCCGGGGATGACCGAAACCTCGCTCGTGCCTGAGCTCGCGGCACACGCGGGCGTCACGTTCGATGAGCTAGTGCGATGGATGGTCGAGGACGCCTCGCTCAATCGCTGACCTGGATCGCACGGCTGCGCGCGCGCCCGCCGAACCGTCGGCGCGCGCGCTTTTGTTTTCGACGACCTGATGCGCGCAAGCCAGCCGCTTGCGCGTCATATGCTGGTTCGGGCGCGCGGGTGGTTCCTGGGGTTGCTGCGCGTGCATGTGCCGCGCGGCGTTGGCATGGCGGCTGCCGCGCTCATGATTCTGTCGAGCATCGTCTACGGCACGGTCGAGGGCGGTCACGTGCCCACGATCGTGAGCGCGTTCCAGGAGGCGCGTGACCAGGCCGCGAACGCGGCCGGCTTCCGGATTATTTCGTTGGCGCTCTCGGGCAATGTCCGTGTCAGCCGGGAGGAGGTGCTCGCCATCGCGGGCGTCACCGGCACCACGTCGCTCCTCTTCCTGGACGTGGTGGCCGTGCGCGAGCGGCTGCGCACGAATCCCTGGATTGCCGATGCGACGGTGCTCAAGCTCTATCCGGGCGAGCTGCAGGTCAGCATCACGGAGCGGCAGGCCTTCGCGCTTTGGCAAAAAGATCGCCGCGTCTCGGTCATTGCGGAGGACGGCACTGTGCTCGAGCCGTTTGTTGCGCCGGGGCTGGTGCAGCTGCCGCTGGTGGTCGGCCAGGGTGCCGAAACGCGCGCCAAGGGGTTTCTCGCGCTGCTCGAGCGCTATCCCGCGATTCGCGATCAGGTGCGCGCGTCGATTCTGGTCGGCGAGCGGCGGTGGAACCTGCGGCTGCGCAACGGTCTCGATATTCGCCTGCCCGAAACCGATGCGGCGGGCGCGCTTGATCGGCTGGTCGCGCTTGAGCGTGCCAGCAAGCTGACCACACGTGACATCGCGGCGATCGATTTGCGGTTGCCTGATCGCGTTACCGTGAGGCTTTCGCCGGCGGCGGCCCAATCGCGCCTCGACGCGGCCAAGGACCGCAAGCCGGCGGCCAAGAAAGCGGGACCAGTATGAGTATCGCGTTGCAGTTTGGCCTGACCCCGAAGACCAAGCCGTTGTCGCCCAAGCGCTCCGCCATGATTGCGGCGCTTGATGTGGGAACCAGCAAGGTCGGCTGCCTGATAGCGCGGTTGCGGCCTTACACAGCGCAGGACTCGCTGCGCCGGCGCACGCACTCGATCGAGGTGATGGGCTTTGGCCATACGCTGGCGCGCGGCATGAAGGCGGGGGCGGTGATCGATCTGGTCGAGGCCGAGCAGGCGCTTCGCCAGGCGCTCGATCTCGCCGAGCGCGACGCACAGCTGCAGCTGAAGTCGGTCGTGGTTTCGCTCTCGGCCGGCAAGCCGTCGAGCGAGCTCATGGCTGCGACCGTCAATGTGGCGGGCAAGACCGTTTCCGACGGCGACATCACGCGCGTGCTCTCCGCCGGCAGCCAGCATTCGGTGCGCCCTGGGCGGGCGGTGCTCCATTCGCTGCCGATCGGCTATTCGCTCGACGAAGTGACCGGCATCCGTGATCCGCGCGGCATGGTCGGGCGCCGCTTCGGCATCGATATGCATGCCATGACGGCCGACATCGCGGTGGTGCGGAACCTCATCCTGGCGATCGAGCGCTGCCACCTGGAAGTCGGCGCCCTGGTGGCGGGCGCCTATGCGGCGGGACTGGCCGTACTAGCTGACGACGAGGCTGATCTCGGCGCTGCCCTGGTCGACATGGGAGCGGGAACAACCACCATTGCGGTGTTCGCGGGCGGGCGCTTCGTGCACGGCGATGGATTCGCGGTCGGCGGACATCACGTGACGATGGATATCGCGCGCGGATTGAACACGCGCATTGCCGAATCCGAGCGAATCAAGACGCTGTATGGCAGCGTCCTCGCAGGTGGGTCGGACGAGCGTGACATGATCGCCATTCCTCCGGTCAACGACGGCGGGCACGAGGGCCCGCAGCTGGTGTCGCGTGCCCAGCTGGTGCGGATCGTGCGGCCGCGGGTGGAGGAGATTCTGGAGATGGTGCGCGATCGCCTCAAGGCGTCGCCATTTGCGGCCGAGCCGCGCGGGCGCGTGATTCTCACCGGTGGCGCCTGCCAGCTCAACGGCCTCGTCGAGCTTGCGACGCAGATACTCGGGCGGCCCGTGCGCGTTGGCCGTCCACTCGGCATCGCCGGACTTCCCGAGGAAGCGAAGGGCCCTGCCTTTGCGGCGGCGGCGGGCCTGCTCGTTTACCCGCAGGCGGCGCATCTCGAGCACTTCGAGCCACACCGAATGCAATACGCAGCTACCGGAACTGGCGGCTACATGGCGCGCGTCGGTCGGTGGCTGCGGGAGAGCTTCTGATGACCAAACACAACCCACCATCGGCCGGTGGCGGACCGGCCCAATCCCGGCGGGGAACACCGCGCAAGGAAGAGGCAATTATGACAGCCAATACGAAAGTGCCTGATATCCGCGAGCTGAAGCCGCGGATCACTGTAATCGGGGTTGGTGGCGCTGGTGGAAATGCGGTCAACAACATGATCGCGAGTGGGCTGGAGGGTTGCGAATTCGTTGTCGCCAACACTGACGCCCAGGCGCTCACATCCTCGAAGGCCCAGCACATCATCCAGATGGGCGTTCAGGTCACCGAGGGTCTTGGCGCCGGATCGCAGCCGGAGGTCGGGCGCGCTGCCGCCGACGAGGTGCTCGAGGAGATCCGCGGCCACCTGCAGGGCTCTCACATGGTGTTCGTCACCGCCGGCATGGGCGGCGGCACCGGCACCGGCGCGGCCCCGGTCGTGGCGCGCTGCGCCAAGGAGGCGGGCATTCTCACGGTCGGGGTGGTCACCAAGCCGTTCCACTTCGAGGGTGCGCGCCGGATGCGCATGGCCGAATCGGGCATTAGCGAGCTGCAGAAGGTGGTCGACACCCTGCTGGTCATCCCGAATCAAAATCTGTTCCGGGTTGCCAACGAAAAGACGACCTTCGCCGACGCCTTCGCGATGGCCGACCAGGTGCTTTACTCGGGCGTCGCCTGCATCACCGACCTGATGGTCAAAGAGGGCCTCATCAATCTCGACTTTGCCGACGTGCGAGCGGTCATGCGCGAAATGGGCAAGGCGATGATGGGGACTGGCGAGGCATCGGGCGAGAAGCGGGCGCTGGCGGCGGCCGAGGCCGCGATTTCGAATCCGCTGATCGATGACGCCTCCATGAAGGGAGCCAAGGGTCTCCTGATCTCGATCACCGGCGGCCGCGATCTGACCCTCTACGAGGTCGACAAGTCGGCCACCCGCATTCGCGAGGAGGTGGACCAGGACGCCAACATCATCGTCGGCGCGACCTACGACGAGAATCTCGAAGGCATCATCCGCGTCTCGGTGGTGGCAACAGGCATCGATCAGAGCGTCGCCGCACCGCGGAATCAGTCTGGCGCGGATTCGCGATTGGCGGAGCTCGCTCAGAAGCTGCGGCAGGATCAGCTGCGGCTGGCCGAGCGGGTTGAGCGGGCGGAGACTCGCGCCCCCATGGCCACGCCAGTGGCGCCACCCTCGATGGGGGCGTCCGCGCCGAGCACCGATGCGATCGAGTTGGCCGCCAGGGCCGCTGTGGCAGCCGCCGTGCTGCCGCTCGGCGGCACTGATGACGTGACGATCCGGCCAATGGCTCCCAAGCCGCCGATGCTGCTGGAGCCCGCCCCTCAAGACTCGGAGGAGGAGCTGCCACCCGAGGACGCCTTCATTCCGCCGAGCGCCCGATCGCAGCGGTCGGGTCGGGCGGCCGATGCCACGGCTGGAAGATCTGCCAATCCCTGGACAGAACGAGCTGCGGGCGGTCCGTGGTGAGACAGGGGCCTCTGACCTTCCCGAAAAGCGCCGGATCGGTCTGTTGCAGCGACTTGCCTCGGTGGGGCTCGGCCGTCGCGACATGCCTGGCGAGAGCGAATCACCTGCCGATGCCCATCGTCCGGCTCAGCTCGAGCCACCGCGCCCGTCATCCCGGCCGGGTGCCGGACGCCAGAGTGATTCGCGTTCGGCGTCGGATTCGGCCTCCGAATACGGTAAAAGGCATGGTCATCAGGGGCTTGACCCGCTCGGACGACAAGCTCCTGTGAATAATTCGCCCGAGGAAGACCAGCTTGAAATCCCGGCATTCCTGCGCCGGCAGGCGACGTAAACGGTATCTGAGGGCCGTTCTGGACGTGCCAGTTCACATTAAGGGGTTGCGTTGCAGGCGGACGTATAAGGGCGAGAGAAGGCTGCATAACGCGTTGAATTTACCTGCATTATCGTGTTTTTAACGAAAAGGCGGCGAAATCATGGGGATGGCGTGGTGGTGCAGTTGTACAGTCGCCTCAAGCATGATTTGCGTCAGTGAAAGGGCGTGATTACGGCACCTTCTAGGTAACAGTCGGTAAGAAAGCGTGAGTTGAGTTGGCGGTGAAGGCGGCTAAGCTTTGGCGTCGAAGGGGTTTCGTTGTGTCGGGGGACTATGCGGGTCGGTTGAGACCCGCATGACGAGCTCAATCCCCAGTTGGCTGCGGATGGCGACGCAGGAGCGTCGTCGGGGGTGTGTTCCTAGGGCTATAGGACACGCAAGTAGGCGGGATGGGTTTATGAGAGCGGGGCGACAGACGACGTTGCGCGACCAGACCGCGCTGTCTGGGGTAGGGGTTCACTCAGGACAGCCCGTCACCGTAACGCTTCAACCGGCTGATGCGGGCTCAGGAATCACATTCGTACGGACGGGGCTGAAAGGGCAGCGCGAGCGGGAAATCCGCGCTGACATCCACTCCGTCACCGCTACGGAATTTGCGACTGTCCTGGGAGATGCGTCGGGCCCGCTCGTTTCCACGGCCGAACACGTGCTTGCTGCCTTGCGCGGCCTCGGCGTGGACAACGCAGCGGTTGAGATCGACGGGCCGGAAATGCCGATCATGGATGGCAGCGCGGCGCCGTTCGTGGCGGCCATCGATCAGGTGGGAATCAAGACGCTTGATCAGCCCCGCCGTTTCATCCGCGTGCTCAAGCCGGTCCGCGCTGCTTTCGGGGAATCGTTTGGCGAGTTGCGTCCTTATGGGCGCGGCCTGCGGATCGAGACCGAGATTGCTTTCGATCATCCTCTGATCGGGCGCCAAAAACTGGCGTTCGACTGCACGCCAGACGTATTCCGGCGCGACATCGCGCGGGCGCGGACGTTCGGCTTCATGCGGGACGTCAGCAAGCTCTGGAGCGCGGGCTATGCGCTTGGCGCGTCGCTTGAGAACACGGTCGTGATCAGCGATACGCGCGTGCTCAACCCAGAGGGTACGCGTTTCTCGGATGAGTTTGTCCGCCACAAGGCGCTTGACGCCATCGGCGACCTGTCGCTGGCCGGCTTGCCGCTCGTGGGCGCCTATCGCTCGGTTCGAGGCGGTCACAAGCTCAACCATGCGGTGCTGTCTGCGCTGATGGCGGACAAGAGCGCCTGGACCCTGGTGGAGGCCGATACGGTGCGGCCTGGGCGTGGCCATGCGGACGTGGCGACCGGTCATGTGGCCGTCGCCTACGCTCCGGATGTATCCTGATTAACCCACAGCTTCCTGCCGACCAGGGCTCGCGGTTCGCCACATTCCGGACGGATTGTCCACATATTTCCTTGGTCCTATCAGGGGTTATCGGCTAAACGGGGATATAGGCCCGGGCTGATGACAGGTCGTGCGGGCAGGGGATCAGCATCCATGAGTTGGCGTTCGCGATCGGCGGATCAGTCTTTTCTTGGTATGCGACGAGTGCCGGGGCTGGCTCGGATTTTGGCGTTTGCCCTGGTTGCGCCCGCGCTCGCAGGCTGCGAGAGCCTCGGTGGTCTCTGGGGTCCCAAGGATGATCCGGTGCTCGATGAGCCGGCGGATCGCATCTACAACGAGGGCCTCTACCTCCTCAACGTCAAGAAGGACACCAAGGGCGCGGCCAAGCGCTTCGAGGAGGTCGATCGGCAGCACCCTTATTCCGAGTGGGCACGCAAGTCGCTGATCATGTCGTCCTACGCCTACTATGAGGCCGGCGCCTACGATGATTCCATCAACTCGGCCCGGCGCTATATCCAGCTTCATCCCGGCAGTCCGGACGCTGCCTATGCGCAATTCCTGATCGGCTCGAGCTACTTCGATCAGATCCGCGACGTCTCGCGCGACCAGGAGCGGACCGAGAAGGCCATCTCGATGCTCGACGAGGTGGTCCGCAAATATCCGAAGACCGAGTACGCGGTATCGGCCAAGCGCAAGATCGAGCAGGCGCGCGATCAGTTGGCTGGCCAGATGATGCTGGTCGGCCGCTATTACATGGAGCGGCGCGACTACACGGGTGCGGCGACCCGCTTCAAGGCAGTGGTCACTCGCTATCAGACCACGCGGCACGTCGAGGAGGCGCTGCTGCGGCTGACCGAGGTCTATCTGGCGCTGGGGGTGGTGACCGAGGCACAGACCTCGGCAGCCGTGCTCGGGCATAATTTCCCCGATAGCCGCTGGTACAAGGACGCCTTTGCGCTCTTGAATGAGCGCGGGCTTGAGCCGTCGGAAAACAAGGGCTCCTGGATCAGCCGGGCCTTTGCTGGGCTCACGGGACGGAGCGGCGGCTGACCTAGTGCCCCGTTTCCGAAGTTCGTGATACGTCTCAGCATGCTCTGACACGAACTGCGGAAACAAAGGCGCACTAGCAACTCTATGATTCTAGTGCTGCTTATCGATTTGAAATTCCTAATCAAGTTTGCTGCAGGTGGCGTAGGAACTTCAAATCGGCGGCACTAGGGGCAGACGACAGGGGGCAGAATCACCGATAGTCTCGGGCCATCCGTCCTCAGTCTCGGCCCCTGACATCTGCTCATGCTGACCCGGCTGTCCATTCGTGACATCGTTCTGATCGAGCGACTCGATATCGATTTCGCGAAGGGTCTTGCTGCGCTCACCGGCGAGACCGGCGCCGGCAAGTCGATCCTGCTCGATGCATTTGCGCTTGCGCTCGGTGCCCGCGGTGACGTCGCGCTGGTTCGTCATGGTGCCGAGCAGGGTCAGGTGACGGCGGCGTTCGATCTCTCGGATGACCATCCGGTCCGCGCCCTGATCGATGAGCACGGCATTCCATCCGAGGACGAGCTGATTCTGCGCCGCGTGCAGCTTGCAGATGGCCGCACTCGCGCCTTCATCAATGACCAGCCTGTGAGCGTACAGGCCATGAAGGCCGTCGGCGCAGCTCTGGTCGAGATTCACGGGCAGCATGATGAGCGCGCGCTGGTCGATGCGGCGACGCATCGGCGGCTGCTCGATGCCTTTGGCGGTTTCGAAGCGCAGGCGCGCGAGGCCGAGCGCTTGTGGGCAGATCGGCGCGCGAAGGAGGCGGAGGCGCAGGCGCACCGCGCCGAGGTCGAGCGCGCGCGGCGCGAGGCTGATTGGCTGCGGCATGCGGTCGAGGAGCTCACACGGCTTTCGCCGGAGCCTTCGGAAGAGACCACGTTGGCGGAGAAACGCGCCACCATGATGCAGGTCGAGAAAGTCGCCGGCGACTTGCGCGACGCGCAGGACGCGGTGTCGGGCAGCCAGTCGCCGGTGCCGGCGCTGTCGGCGGCGGTACGGCGGCTCGAGCGGCGCGCCGCGCAGGTGCCAGGCTTGATCGAGCCGGCTGTGCGCGCCATCGACGTGGCGCTCAATGCGCTGGAGGAGGCGCGCGCGCATCTCGAGCATGCGCTGCGCACCGCTGATCATGATCCGCGCGAGCTCGAGCGGATCGAGGAGCGGCTGTTTGCGTTGCGTGCGGCCTCCCGCAAGTATGGCGTATCGGTTGATGACCTCAACGCGCTGGCGGCGCGCCACACGGCCGACCTCGCGCTGATCGATGCCGGCGCTGAGCGGCTTGCGGTGCTTGAGAAAGCCGCGCGCGAAGCGCTGGAGCTCTATCGCGCCGCGGCCGCGACGCTCTCCGAGGCGCGGCGCAAATGCGCGCAGAAGCTCGACAAGGCCGTCAATGCCGAGCTCAAGCCGCTCAAGCTCGAGCGTGCCACGTTCACGACCCAGATCGAAACCGAGCCGGAAGCCGGTGGTCCGCACGGCATCGACAGGGTTGAGTTCTGGGTGCGCACCAATCCGGGGACACGGCCGGGCCCACTAATGAAAGTGGCATCCGGCGGCGAGCTGTCGCGGTTTCTGCTTGCGCTCAAGGTGGTGCTGGCCGATCGCGGCTCCGCGCCGACGCTGATCTTCGACGAGATCGACACCGGCGTGGGCGGCGCGGTTGCGGATGCGATCGGGGTGCGGCTCGCGCGGCTTGCCAAGCAGGCGCAGGTGATCGCGGTGACGCACGCGCCGCAGGTCGCGGCCCGCGCCGACCGGCACTTCCTCATCTCCAAGGATGCGCTCGACAAGGGCAAGCGGGTGGCGACCCGCGTGGCGCAGCTTGCGCCCGAGCGGCGGCGTGAGGAGATCGCGCGCATGCTCGCGGGCGCCGAGATCACCGCCGAGGCGCGCGCCGCCGCCGAGCGCCTGATCAAGGCGGCGGGGTGAGCAACGTCAGTACCGGTTCGGACGCCTTCCCCTGTATCGGTCGGGCACTACGACCGTAGGCAAGCTTACTCGTGAACCCGCGGCGCCCTGCCGCCGCTCGACGAGCAAAGCCGGCCATCAGGCGGCCCGCTCAACCGCCGCACCGAGATGTGGATGAAGTCGAAGGAGTGGCTCGAGGACGAAGCCGGCGCCGCGCTGCCCGACCGCGACTCGCTGCAAGCCGACGCCTGCGCTCCGACCTACAGATACGACAGCCACACCCGCCTCGTGCTTGAGAGCAAGGCCGCGATGCGCCGGCGCGACGCCTCTTCGCCGGACAAATGGGATGCGGTCGCGATGACGAGGCTGCCAATGGAAGCGGCCTCATTCGAACAAAAGGCGGATCGCGAATCCGACCCGAGCGCCAGCGTCAGGGCTGTCAACGTGTAGAGGGCTCGGTCAATGATTTGATCGTTCACGGACTAGCCGTCTAAGCGCTATGTCTGATACTTGGCATAATCAATCGGGACAGGCTTTCAGCATTGTGCCTGTCCCAACGAAAGCCGTCATAGCCGGTTTGGACGCCCGCTCGGCGGCGCAAGTCTGGGCGCTGGTTGAGGAGGCTGGTTTGTTATCGGCGTTGAGGGAGGCTGCTGCGCTTGCTTTGCTGCCGCGTCCAGGCCAGGTTTTGGCTCAAAGGCATCTGCGAAAGTGATGCAATAGACCTCGGGCGCCTCAAGGCGCAACAGCTTGACTGCGTCCTCCCGTTGGCGGCCATCCTGAACACAAAGATTATAGCGCGCGCGCCACACCGGTGGCCGCGCAAATGGCGCGTTCAGATACCCAGGCTCTAACTTGACCCCGGTGATCGCCGGTATGCAGGGGGAGTCTGGGGGTGTGGAAACGCGAGGCTTATGGTCATCTTGTGCATGTCTATACGCGAGCCGCTGAGGCCGGCCGACGCCGACACGATCCGGAACGAGTGCGGCACGGCCGCCAGCTTGATCGAAGCATTGGCGCTGGCGTTGACGGTGGTCGTGAAAGTCAGCGTGTCGACGAAACTGTCCTTGGCGGCCCCTTGTTCGCCAAGATCGCCCTCTTGGTCGGCAATATCGATGAAGGTTCGAACGGCCCGACCGACTCCTATCGATCCGTCAAGCGGATAAGCAAAGTTTCCGGGTCGCGGCCGGACATCTGCGCACAGGTTAGATCTGGAAATCAGATCACCCCAATGGTCTCCGGTGGCGAAAATTCGCGACCCTACGCGCATCAGGTCGAGCGATGCCGAGCCGTCACCACTAAGCACTTTCGGTCCTGTGAAGGGTAGCGAGAACCCCGCGCCTCCATTGGCGTTGTTGTGCTCTGTAATGTTGAATTCGAACGAATAAACGGCCGCAACGTACATGAGCCCCAATAGGTAGCTCTCGGTCGGATTGAGTTTCCCTTTCTTGAACTTTTTTTCAAGGCTATCAACGTAGGTTGGCGAATGCGCTAATGTCTTTATCGGTTGCCGAGGGAGCGATAAGCCACGCTCGATCAGATAGCCAATGATCTCGGATCTGATCTCACAACGCGCATGACGAACAATGTCCTCCGTGGGAATTGAGGTCACGTCGTCAGGAATGGGATAAAGCGAGCATCCTGCGAGCCCCGCCGCCCAAAAACAACTGAGCCATTTGACCCTACGCATAGTTCCCCCCTTGCACAGTCCAATATTGTGTAGCCACGAGCCGCGTTGGATCGTGCGCGGTTCTCGCCCGACAGTATCAACTCAACGATTGCGCCTTCCCCGGACTGACGCCCGGGCGTGCAGTCAGAAGGCAAATCTGGATGGTGCTACTGCACCTGTTGTGAAAGTTGCTGAGACGACAAAATCGCGATGCCAAATGAGCTACGCATAAACCACCTTTAATACTCAGAACATTTCCTTACTAATGGCGGGACCAGGATGCCTTGTTCCGTCAGGTTGTAAACAGGTTAAACGAAAATTTGAAACTTTTTCCTTTGGTCTGTGGCAGTTGTAACACAGCGCTCCTCGGTGAAATGGCCGATTGGAAAAAGAGATACCCATGACATTCATTGGGACCTGAGCCCCGAGACTCTTCCAACAGTCCATCATTGCGAGGGATGGACGTGGGCCGGCTGCAGCATCAAGCCTCTCCGTTTCGACGTTTAAATATGAGGGCGAGTCCGGTTGTGGCGTTAGACCTACCGCGCTTTCGCACCGCTGACGCACGTGCGACCTATTCCAACGGCTGGATGCGAACCATGATGCCGTCGTGGTCGACGTACCAGATCGTGACCGGATCGGTCGAATTGTCGATCCAGGTGCGCCGGTTGTGCGAGATCGGCTCGGGCAGGACATATTCGGTCCAGCGATTGGCCTTGGGATTGAAGCGGACGATGCGGCCCGCATACATCTCGCCCGCCCAGATCTCACCGTTCTTGTCGGGCAGGCATTCGTAGAACGACACGCCCGCGGTCGGCGGCGGGTATTCGACCAGTTGTTTCGTCTTGGCGTCGTATTTCACCAGATAGCCGCCGGCGCCACCGAACCAGGCGTTGCCGTCGGGATCGAAGCCGCCGCGCTTGGGCGCCGCTCGCGGCGTGCGGGTCTGCAATTCCACCGTCTCGCCGCTGGCGATGTCGAGAAAGGTCACCCAGTCTTCCGGCCATGAGCCGCCCGCGAAGTAGCGGCCGTCGGCGCTGAGCTCGTTGCCGTAGGCCGACGTCACCTTCTTGAGCAGGAACTTGCCAACCACCTGCGCGGTGTTGGGATCGACTTTGTTCACGGCCTTGCCGCGCGCGTACCAGATGTAGCCATCCGGCGAGAGCGCGAGGTTGCCGAGACCCGGCGCATTGATCGGCCGGCCGAAGTGCGGGAACTGCACGTGCTTGACGTCGCCGGTCTTGGGATCGAGCCGGCCGAGCTTGTGCGACCAGTTCTCCGAGAACCAGACCATGTCGTTCTTGTCGACGGTGATCCAGTGCTGGCCCGGATTGGCGCCGGGCGTCGACGGGATCTTGAAATCCTCGACGGTGCCGGTGCGCGGATCGAGCTTGGAGATGTACGAGGTGCGGTGACTGTTGAACCAGATGTTGCCTTGCGAGTCCGAGACCGGATCGTGCGGCGCGGTCAACAGGCGCGGCAGTTCGTATTGCGTGATCACGACTTTGGTGGCGGGGCCGCGCGGTCCGGGCAGGAGATGATAGTCCATGTCCTTGGCATTCGGCCCGCGCACCTTGGTGAGCCATTTGACGATGACGTCCTGCTCTTCCGGCGGAATGCGGTTCGGCCTCGCCTCGATGCAGCAGCAGCGACCCGGTGTTGTGCGTCATCTTGGTGACCATGGCGCGCCAGCCGTCCTCGTCGAAGCGGTTGCGCAGGATCTGACCATAGGTGTGGCAGCCGGAGCCGCAGCCGTAGCTGAAGGTGCGCTTCTCCTGCGCGGTGCCGTCGAGATTCCAGACGAGCTCGGCGCCCGCGAGCTGTGCCTCGATCTCGAATGTCGCCGGCACGAACTCGCCGGTGGAGACGCGCTCGAGCACGATGTCGTCGAGCTTTGCGGCGCGGTCCGTGATCGCGACTGCGTTGCGTTCTGGTAAGGCCTTGAACTCGAGCGCCCTGGCGATCCGCAACGTATAGGAGCCGGCCCGCAGCTTGGGAAACTCAAATCGTCCGCTCTCGTCGGTGTAGACGGTGGTGGTGATGTTGGATTGGGTGCCGCGCAATTGCACCATGATGCCTTCGAGCGGACGTCCTTCGGAGCCGCCTTCGACGCCGCCGCGCAGCGCCTGCGCGGTGGTTGCCGCCGATCGCACCAGGCCCCACGGCCCGCCGCGCACGTTGCCCTTTTCGGGCAGGAGCGTCGGCACCGGCGCGGCGACATATTTCGGATTCTGCGGCGGGTTGTCGGGATCCCAGCAGCATTTCTCGCGCAGGAAGCTGACGATGTCGGCGACGTCGGCATCGTTGAGCTCGTGGCGGAACGCCGGCATGGCCGGTCCGCCACTGCGGATCTTGTTGGCGAGGACCGCATCGGTGACGGTCTCGCCGGCGACCTGCCGACCGCCTTCGTACAGGCCCTTGAGCTGCGGCGCGGTCTTCTGGAACTCGTTGTGACACTGCCAGCATTTGAAATAGTAGAGCTCGCGGCCGCGCTCGGGCCCGCTCTCGGCTACGCGCTTGTAGCGATAATATTGCAGCGCTCGCAGCGAGGGATCGTACGAGGGGGAGGCTGAACTGCCTGTTTGTGAGAAGGCGGGTGTTACGCCTGTTCCGAGAAGCGCTACCACCAGAAATGCGCACGCCAAAATGGCGTATGATCGATCCTTTACGAACCGTTCCACCGTCACCTCCCGTTGCACGCTCAAGACGCGTCGTTAATTGCGCGTCTATTTAAAACTCGCGCGTCTATTCGAACTTCTTGCCGCCAAGATACACCGCCTCGAACGAACGCATGTTGGCGATATCATCGAGCGGGTTCTTTGTGAGCACCAGCAGATCGGCCGCCTTGCCCTTGGCCAGCGTGCCGAAATCCTTGTCGATGCCGAGCATCTCGGAGTTGTTCTTCGAGAACGATTGAATGACCTGCATGGGGGTCAACCCGGCCTGCACCAGAAGGTCCATCTGACGGTGCTCGTAGAACCCCTGGATGAAATAGCGCTCGGAGGCGCCGCCGGAATCGGTGCCGAAGCCGAAGCGGATGCCGGCGTCCCAGAGCCGTTTGACGTTGACCTTGTCCTGCTCGAACGAGCGCATCGAGGCAGCGCGCTCGGGATCCTTGGCGAGCGTGTCGAGCTTCTTGGTGAGACCGTCGCGCTGCTCCGGCGTCAGTCCCTTGGCAAAGAACGGATCGTCAGGCGCGCCGCCGCCGGCGCGGAACATGCCTTCCTCGCGCGCGAGCGTCGAGATCACAGAGACGTTGCGGGTCTTCAGCGTCGCCAGAAAATCCGCCGGAATGTCCTGGTCGCGGACATTGTGCACCAGGATGTTGACGCCTTCGTCGACCGCCATGCGGGCATCCGCGAGCTCGACGATATGCGCCATGGTGAGCTTGCCGTGCTTGCGCGCCTGGTCGAGCACCGCCGCGACGAACTCGCGCGAAAGCTTGGGTATCCGCCCGCCCTGGGCATCGAGCCAGACCTTGATGAAGTCGGCGCCGCGGGCGGCGATCTCGTCGACATGCTGGCGCGCTGCTTCGGGGGTCTTGTAGTCGGAACCATTGCCGGGAAGCGTCGTGAAGCGATACCGGACCGTGAGGATACGCGCGCCGCGCAGGTCGCCGGCTTTTTGCTTTGCCTTGAAGTCGACGATGTCGTCGGGGTCGGCCGCCATGCTGGTCGTGGTGGTGACGCCATAGAGCGCATATCGGCGCAGCTGCCGATCGCGCGGTGCGGGGCCGACATGGCCGTGGGCGTTGATGATGCCCGGCACCACGAACTTGCCGGTGACGTCGATCACGCTCGCGCCGGCGGGTGCCGTCACGCCTGTGCCGATGTCACGCAGCCGCCCGTTCTCGATCACGATCGTGACGTTGCTCTGGGGCACCGCGCCGCTGCCGTCGATCAGCGTTGCGCCGCGCAGCACGGTGACTTGCGCAGCGGCGCTGCCGGCGAACAGGATGGTCGCCGCCAGAGCAACCAAGGATACTGCGCGCAAGTGCAATCCTTTCATGTCACGCAACCTCACGCCCGGCGCACCATGGCCGGCACGAGGTGCTTGATCGTCGGCGCGCCGACCTGCTGCATGGCGCCGCGCAGCTCGGTGCGCAGGATTGCGAGCACGCCTTCGACGCCCGCCTGGCCGAACGCGCCGAGCCCCCACAGATAGGGTCGCCCGACCGCTACACCCTTGGCGCCCATGCAGAGCGCCTTGGCGATGTCGGTGCCGCGGCGGAAGCCGGAATCGATCAAGACCGGCATCGAGCCGGCCGCCTCGATGATCTCAGGCAGCGCATCGATGCTCGAGCGGCCCAGATCGCCGGCGCGGCCACCGTGGTTCGAGACGATGATTCCGTCGTAGCCGTTCTCGGCGGCGAGCTTGGCATCCTCCCAGGCGAGGATGCCCTTGAGCACCATCTTCATCTTGGTGAGGTCGCGGATGCGCTTGAGCTTCTCCCAGGTCAAGGCGGTTGCCGAGATGTCGGTGAGCCCCGACAGATCCGCGCCCTGGTACATCGGCCGGCGTTTGAAATTGGCCGTGAGGCTGCTGCGGTCATGGCACTCGGCGCAGTCGCGAGTGTCGGTCCTCGCCAGGCGGCGCAAGGTCTCCTGATTGCGGCCGCCACTGCTGTCGATCGTCACTGCAACCGCGATGGCGCCCTGTTGCTCCGCGCTCTCGACATGATGCTTGGCGACCTCGAACTTGTTGGTCGCGTAGAGCTGGTACCAGATCGGCTTGCCGCGGTTGGCGATCACGTCCTTGATCGATGTGGTCGAATTGGTCGAGAGGATCTGCAGGTGGTCACCGACCTTGGCGGCGCGTGCGACGGCCGGTTCGCCCTCGGCGTGATAGGCGTAGTGGCCGCCCGAGGGAGCGATGATGATCGGGCTGTCGTATTTCACGCCGAGGATGTCGGTCGACATGTCGACCTTGCTGACGTCGACGAGACGCCGCGGACGCAGCTGGAATTTCAGGAAACCCTCGCGGTTGGCGCGCAAGGTGACCTCGTCGTCGATGCCCGAGGCCATGTAGGCGAAATGCGCCGGCGGGATGTTCTTCGCCGCCACCAGCTCGAAGTCGAACACGTTGATGGCTTCCTTCGGCGAGGAGATCAGCTTCTCGAGCGTGCGCGGCCCCCACAGCATCGGATCGGGCAGGAGTCGAGGGCCTTTCGGCCGCGATGGCTGCGAGGTCCGAGCCGGCGAGCAGCGGGCTCGCGGCCAGAAATTGCAGGAACCGACGGCGGCTGGTGGCTTGATCATGGATCGGCATGACAGAACTCCTCCCGAGAGCGATATGTCGAGCGGGTCGTGCCCGCTTCTAAAGTCTCGTTGCATTCCGGGCGCGGGCCAATACGCCTGCGGCCCGGAACACGATCGCTTTACTTAAGCCTTGCGTATCATCGTCGGCGTCAGATGCTTGAGCGACGGCGCGCCCATCTGCTGGACCAACGCGCGGGTCTCGATGCGCAAGAGCTCGAGCACGCGCTCGACGCCCGGCTGGCCGAAGGCGCCGAGGCCCCAGAGATAGGGCCGGCCCACGCAGACCGCCCTTGGCGCCCATGCACAGCGCCTTGACCACGTCGGCGCCGCGGCGGAAACCGGAATCGATCAGCACCGGCATCGAGCCCGCGACCTGGATGATCTCCGGCAGCGCCTCGATCGTCGAGCCTCCGCCGTCCTCGCTGCGGCCGCCGTGGTTCGACACGATGATGCCGTCGATGCCGGCTCTCGGCGGCGAGCTTGGCATCCTCCCACGTCATGATGCCCTTGAGCACCATCTTCATCTTGGTCTGGTCGCGCAGCCGCTTGATGTAGTCCCAGCTCATCGACGAGGACTGAATGTTGTTGAGGCCCGACAGGTCGACGCCTTCATAGGCCGGCTTGCTTCTCTGAGCTGCCGTGATGTTGCTGTTGTCGTGGCAATCGCGGCAGGTGCGCGTGTCAGTGCGCTGCAGACGGAACAGCGTCTCCTGGTTGCGGCCACCGCTGCGGTCGACCGTCACCGCCACCGCGACGCAGCCGGCGCGCTCGGCGCGCTTGACGTGGTGGGACGCGACTTCGAACTTGTTGGTGGCATAGAGCTGGAACCAGATCGGCGCCCCGCGCGCGGCGGTGGTGTCCTCGACCGAGGTGGTCGCCTGGGTCGAGAGAATCTGCAGGTGGTTGCCGACCTTGGCGGCGCGCGCGACACCGGATTCGCCGTCGGGGTGGTAGCCCTTGTGGCCGCCGGTCGGCGAGATGACGATCGGGCAGTCGTATTTCTGCCCGAACAGCTCGACGCTGGTGTCGACCTTGCTGACGTCGACCAGCCGGCGCTGCCGCAGCACGAATTTCTGAAAGCCCTCGCGGTTGGCGCGCAGCGTCGACTTCGTCGTCGATGCCGGAGGCCATGTAGCCGAAGTGTGCCGGCGGCACGTTCTTGAACGCCACCGGCTCGAAGTCGAAGACGTTGATCGCTTCTTTCGGATTGGAGATCAGCTTGTCGAGATTGCGCGGCGACCAGAGCATCGGGTCGGGCAGGAGCGCCCGGCCGCTCGGCCGCAAAGGCGGCGAGGTCGGAGGCGGCAAGGAGTGGGCTCGCGGCCAGGAATTGCAGGAACTTGCGGCGGCTGGCGAGCTTAATCGTCTTCAGGCGACATGGCGGTATCCTCCCCGAGTGAATGTACGGGCAGACCCGCCGAGACGGGCTGCCCCTGTCCAATTCTAGCCGGGCCGCAACGGGAAATACATCGCCTTCCGATGGTGTTGGCGACCCTGCGACGATGACGTAAAAACACGCCATGGCTCGCGATTCCAGCAAGATCGACGTCGATGCGCTCACGCCGGCGCAGGGCAAGGCCGAGCATGCGCGGCTCGAGGCCGAGCTCAAGAAGCACGACGAGGCTTACCACCAGAGGGACGCCCCGACCGTATCGGACGCGGAGTATGATGCACTGCGGCGCCGCTACGAGGCGATCGAGGAGCGCTTTCCCGAGTTGCGGACGCTGGAGAGCCTGACGCGCAAGGTTGGCGCTGCGCCTGCGCGCGGCTTCGCCAAGGTGCGTCATGCGGTGCCGATGCTGTCGCTGCAGAACGCCTTCAGCGAGGAGGACGTGGCGGATTTCGTCGGCCGCATCCGCCGCTTCCTCAATCTCAAGGAGGACGAGGCGCTCACCTTCACCGCCGAGCCCAAGATCGACGGGCTCTCGATGTCGCTGCGTTACGAGGACGGCGCGCTGGTGCGTGCCGCCACCCGCGGCGACGGCGAGGAGGGCGAGGACGTCACCGCCAATATCAAGACGCTCAAGGAAGTCCCGCACCAGCTCAAGGGCAAGAGCCCGCCCGCGGTCTGCGAGGTCCGCGGCGAGGTCTACATGACCAAGGCCGACTTCCTCGAGCTCAACAAGCGCCAGGCTGCGGCCGACGAGCAGGTCTTCGCCAATCCGCGCAATTCGGCTGCCGGCTCGCTGCGCCAGAAGGATGCTGCGATCACGGCGTCACGATCGCTGCACTTCTTCGCATATGCGTGGGGCCAGATGAGCGTGATGCCGGCTGACACGCAGTCGGGCATGCTCAAATGGATGGCCGCGAGCGGCTTCAAGATCAATCCGCTGTGGAAGCTCTGCAAGTCGGCCGATGAGCTGTTGGCGTTCCACCGCGACATCGAGCTCAAGCGCGCGACACTCGACTACGATATCGATGGCGTCGTCTACAAGGCCGACCGGCTCGACTGGCAAGGGCGGCTCGGCTTCGTGTCGCGCAGCCCGCGCTGGGCGATCGCGCACAAGTTCCCGGCCGAGAAGGCCATGACCGTGGTGCGCGATATCGAGATCCAGGTCGGACGCACCGGTGCGCTCACGCCGGTTGCCAAGCTCGAGCCGGTCAGCGTCGGCGGCGTCGTGGTGCAGAACGCGACGCTGCACAACGAGGATGAGATCGCGCGGCTCGACGTGCGCATCGGCGATACCGTGACCATCCAGCGGGCGGGTGACGTCATCCCGCAGGTGCTCGGAGTCGTCGCGGAGCGGCCGCGCGGGCCCAAGCGCTTATCACTTTCCAAAGAAGTGTCCGTGCCCGCTCAAGACCGACGTGGTGCGTGAGGCGATCGCGGGCGGCGAGGAGGGCGCCCGCTCACGCTGCACCGGCGAGTTCGCCTGTCCGTATCAGAGGATCGAGCACCTTCGGCATTTCGTGTCCCGCCGCGCCTTCGATATCGAGGGTTTGGGCGAGAAGCAAATCCAGCTGTTCTTCGAGCAGGGCTGGGTGAAGGAGCCGGCTGAAATTTTCACGCTCGAAGCGCGCAACGCCAAGATCAAGCTGCAGGAGGTCGAAGGCTTTGGCGAGGTCTCGGTGCGCAATCTGTTCGGTGCGATCGAGGCGCGACGCGAGATCTCGCTCGAGCGTTTCATCTATGCGCTCGGCATGCGCCACGTCGGCGACACCACGGCGCGTGTGCTTGCACGCGGCTATGGCTCCTGGAAGGCGTTCCATGACGCTGCGCTCAAGCTCGCCGAGGGCGACCAGGAGACGCGCGAGGAGATGGATAATCTTGACCAGATCGGGGACACGGTGATCGACAGCCTCGCGGCCTATTTCGGTGAGAAGCACAATCGCGACATTGTCGACCGGCTGACCAAGCAAGTGCGCATTCTCGACGCCGAGCGGCCGCGCGCCGATTCAGTGGTCGCCGGCAAGACCGTGGTGTTCACCGGCTCGCTCGAGAAGATGACGCGCGACGAGGCCAAGGCGATGGCTGAGCGCCTCGGCGCCAAGACGGCGGGCTCGGTGTCGAAGAAGACTGACTACGTGGTCGCGGGGCCGGGCGCGGGCTCCAAGCTCAAGGATGCCACGAAGTTGGGCGTTAGCGTCCTCACCGAGGACGAGTGGTTCGAGCTGATCGGCGAGAAGCGGTGACAGATATTATTTCCGTTCGTCCCCGCGAATTAGCTTTTGAAAGTTCAACTGTCGTTGGCACGAGACTATCCGCTGTCGTCCCCGCGAAGGCGGGGACCCATAGCCACTGAACTTTCGATCTCTCGCCGGCCACACCACATCGGAACGACACGGCGTATGGGTCCCCGCCTTCGCGGGGACGACAGCGGGAGATTTATTGCTTCACATATTCGAAAGTGGGGCCTCAGAGATTGTGGCTCGAATTCAGCGAAGCATCATCTACCGCACCCCGCCCTGATTGACGATCGGGCCGATGTAACCCTCCATGCGCTTGCGCAGGTCGGCGATCAATTTGTCGTCGAGCATGAACTCGCGATATGCGTTGGCGATCTTGTAGGACGTCAGCGGCCGGAAGCCCTCGGGCGGCGGCACGTCGGTGCGCGGCGAGAACGTGCCGAGCCGGCTCTGCTGCTCCTTGGCGAGGAACCAGCTGAGATAGAGCCTGGCGGCGTTCGGGTGCGGCGCGTCCTTGAAGATGCCGCCTGTCAGCGTGAAGACCGGCGTTTCGTCGACCTCCGAGAACGCGACCTCGACCTGCCCGGCGCGCTTGAACGGCCAGGCGCTGGAGGTGGCATCGAGCGTGGCGGCGTTGGTGCCTTCGGCGACGCTGCGTGAGACCGGCAGATGGCCCTGGATGAAGTTCGGCTTGTTGGCCATGTAGCGGTCCATGTAGCTCCAGCCGTATTTCTGCACGATCAGGTGAAACAGATAGAGCGCCGCGTCATCGTCGTGCGGATAAACGCTGATCAGCTTGCCGGCGAACACGGGCTTGAGGAAATCGAGCGCCGACTTCGGAACATCCTCCGGCTTCACCAGGCGTGTGTTCCAGGCATAGGTGATCGCGTTGGCGGACAGCGCCACATAGCTGCCGTCCGGGTCCTTCAGATTGGACATAACCTGGTCGAAGCCGTCGGGCTTGTAGGCCGGCGAGCACGCCCTCTTTCTTCCATTGCACGAAGTCCTGCACGGTCTGGAAGAAGGCCATGTCGGTCTCGAGCTTTTTGGCCTTGATCTGCTGGTTGATTTTCTCGTTCAGCACATTGCTGAAGCCGCCGGTGACTGACACAGCAATGCCCGGGAAGCGGCGCTGGAAGTCGGCGGCGCGCGCCTCATGCGGCGCGGCCGGCCCGCCGGCGTAGAAGACCAGGGATTTTTCCTGCTTGGCCTTCTCGTAGAGCTCGTCGAGCGTTTGCGCGCGTGCAGTCGTAGCGCATGCCGCGACGGCGGCGAGGGCTGCAGCGAACAGTCGGACAGATTTGAATGTGAGCATGGCGGCCGTTCCCTTGTGCGGAATGGCCGACCATAGACGACGCGTTACCCGGAGGGGAGGGGTATCAGAGCGTAATGACCTGGTCCGGCATGTTGCCGGAGAGCGCCTTGTAGAGGTCCGGGAAGCAGCCGATCGGCACGCCTTGGAAAAGCTTGTCGGCGATCTCGCGCTCGTAGCAGCACTGGTCGCAGCCCATCAGCAGGATGCCCTTCTCCTTGGCGACCTTGTGCAGCCGCGCCCCGATCGGGTTGCCGTCGACCAGGACATAGTTGTTGTCCTCGAAGAAGAACATGCCGACCACGTCGGCGCCGTGCCGGTTTTCCTCGATCTGCGGCAGGATCATCTTGGCGAGCACGTAGGAGACGTTGTGGCGCTGGGTGGCGAAGATGTAGGCGACTTTCATAGTGAGTCCTCGGTTTGCAATGGGTGACGGTCGCTCGCCTGCGCCAGCGCCGCGCGGAACGCCGCGACGGCGAGCACGGCGCGGGCGCGCTTGAGCGTTGGTACGCCCGGCAGCGCTTCAACGAGGCTCGCGGCCGTCAACGCGGTCGCGATGTCGAGGCGGAAGCCAGGCGTGACCTCGGCGAGATATTCGCAATAGGCGATCAGCGTGGCGCAGCTCGATGCCCGGAAGCTGACCCCGGCAATCGTCTCGCCAGTGACGTCGACGCTGAAGCGTGCGGTGTTGCCGTCGGCATCGGTGAAGGCTGTGCCTTCGATCGGCAACGGCGCAGTGCGGCTACGGCGAAAGCCGCGCTCGAACAGCTCGCTTACCGTCAGGCGCGGCGTCACGCTGCAGCAGGCTTCACGACAGGGGGCGGTCATTCCTCAGTGCCAGCGCAACAGATACTTTTCGAGCCGGCCCGCTATAGCGAAGATCAGCAGGACCACCACCATGATCAGCAGCACCAGCGCGAGCATCAGCGCCGAGTTGTAGGTGCTCTGCGCGAACGAGAGCAGATAGCCGAGCCCGCTGGTCGCCGCCACGAACTCGCCGACCACGGCGCCGGTGAAGGCGAAGCCGACCGCCACTTTCAGGTTGCCGAGGATCCAGGCGGTGACCGAGGGCAGATAGACGTGGCGCACCAGCGCCCAGCGTCCGCCGCCCAGCGTGACGATGCGCTCGACCAGCCGCTGGTCGACCTGGCGGATGCCGGTGAACACCGTGAAGAAGATCAGCACCGCCACGAGAATGAACGCGAGCGCGATCTTGGAGGCGAGCCCGATGCCGAGCCAGATGACGAACAGCGGCGCGAGGATCACGCGCGGAATGGCGTTGAGCAGCGTCATCACCGGCTCGAGCAATTCGGCGATCAGCGGGACCATCGCGCCGACGATGCCGAGCATTATCCCCGCCACCAGGCCGAGCACGAGACCGCCGAGCGCGGCCGTGAAGGTCGCTTCGAGATGCGGCCAGATGCGACCGTCGGAGAACAATTCGTAGAGTGCGCTGCCGATGCGAGCAGGGGTCGGCATGAACAGCGGATTGAGCATGTCGGCGCGGCCGGCCGCCTCCCAGATCAGGAGCAGGATGCCGAACGCGATGAGTTGCCGCAGCCAGGCGTAGCGAGGATTCATGTAGCGAGGATTCATTCCGCCGCCTCCGCCCGCGGCTTGGGTCCGACCGCATTCGACAGGTCGTTCCAGAGCCGATCGTAGAGCGGCGCGAACGCCGGCTGCATGCGCGCCCGTACCGGATCGCGCGGCCGCGGCAACGGCACCGGATAGTGCTGCGTGATGCGCGCGCGCGGTCCTTGCGAGAGCAGATAGATCGAATCCGACAGCCCGATCGCCTCCTCGAGATCGTGCGTGACGAGTAGAACGCTGATCTGCTCTTCCTCCACCAGCGTGGCGACGTCCTGCACGACGCGTGCCCGCACGATGGCGTCGAGCGAGGCGAACGGCTCGTCCATCAGGAGGAGCTTTGGCGTCAGGGCGAGCACCTGAGCCAGCGCAACGCGCTTGCGCTGGCCGCCGCTGAGGTGGCGCGGGTAGCGATGCTCGAAGCCGGCGAGCCCGACGCGGTCGAGCCAATAGTCGGCCTGCACCAGCGCGCTCTTGCGCGGCACGCTGCGGAAGCTCAGCCCGAGCGCGACATTGTCGCGCGCGGTGCGCCACGGCAGCAGCGCGTCATCCTGGAACAGCATGCCGATCTCGGCTGGCGCCACTTCGGGCTCGACGGTGCCGGCCAGCGGCTGCTGCAGGCCGATCGCGGCGCGGAGCAGGCTCGACTTGCCCGAGCCCGACGGCCCGACCAGGCTCACGAACTGGCCGCGCGCGACCTCGAGGGTCGCGCCTTCCAGAACCGGCTCGCCGCCATAGGAAATCGTCAGGTCGCGGACGCGCAGATCTCAGCTCCCAACGATCGATGTGTCGTGCAGCCCCGTCATGCTGGCGCCGGGCTTGAGCATGCCGCCGGCGAGGAGACTCTGCTCGACCCGCTTGGCGGCCTCGATGTCGATCGCAACAGTGTCGGGATAGAGCGAGGCGCGGTGGCGGGCGATGATGTCGCGCGAATTCCTTGAGGTCGAGGCCGGTGGTCATTTCCTTCGGGAACGCTGCGACGATGTCGGCGCCGCTCATGGTCTGGAGCGCCTTGAGCGCATCGCCCAAGGCCTTCGCCAGCGCGACCATCTCGGGCCGGCGCTGCTCGAATTCCTTCGTTCGCACCGCGACGCCCATGAACTCGAAAGCGCCGCCGAGATAGTTCTTGGCGTCCTCGAGATCCATTCCGTTCATCAGCACGCGGCCGCCGGCACGTTGCAGCAGCGTGAGCGCCGGCTCCTGCACCAGGCCGACATCGACCTGTCCCTGGCGCAAGGCTTCCAGCAGATTGACGCCGAGCGTCGCAAACTTGACCTTCGTGGCGTCGGCACCAGCTTGCTTGAGCAGATAGAGCGTCAGCGCATGATCTGCGTTGCCGAGCGCCGAAATGCCGACGGTCTTGCCCTCCAGTGCCTTGACATTTGTGATCGTGCTTGCGGTCTTGGGCGCGGTGACGACCGCGAACAACGGGAGCCGGCCGGTGACTGCGAAGCGGCGGATGTCTGCGCCGGCATTGCCGAAGGCGGTGACGGCGACGTCGAGCGAGGTCGCGCCGTAGTCGACCGCGCCGCCGACCAGCGCCTGCATCGCGGCGCTGCCGCCGCGGGTATAGACCAGCTCGACGTTGAGCCCGTGGTTCTTGAAATGGCCGCCCGAGCGGGCAACCTCGTAGGGCACGCCGCACAAGAGCTGGCTGCAATAGGCAAGCTTGATGCTCCGGCCCTGCGCCTCCGAGCGGCTTGCCGCCGGCACCAGGGCCGTAATGACCGCCGCACCTTTGAGGATCGATCGACGCGAGACGTCGGTGGGCGGCACGCGCGCCGTGGTTTCGTCGCAACAGCTCATGAATGGTTCTCCTGAAGCCAACGTAAGCCTGCGCCAGCAATCGTCAACCCAACCTAAAGGCTTAAGCGCGCGGGGTGCCCACCAGGAATTCCGTTCCAACCAATTTCTACGGCGCAGCCAAATCATTCTTCCTGTGAGTAGCCAGGCAGAAGATTGTCCTTCTCTGGTTTTCGCGAGGGGGCATGCTCTACGCAACGGCGGACACCGCAGGAATCAACAGGACGCGGCACCGCTCACGGCTCCGCGTCCACTCCAACCGGTCAGGCCTGGTTAATAGCGGGTGCTGCTCCACTTCAGGAACTCTTCGAACAGCCTGTCGCGCTCGTTCTCCGGCAAGGATCGGGGCGAGACATTACGGGACGCCAGGAACTGCTCGAACTGGTCGCGTCGCGCGTGCACCGCCTGGTCACGCGACTGCTTGAGCCATTCATCGGCGCCTTCGAACCGCTTCCAGCCCGGCAGCACCGTCGAGAGGACTGTGTCGTTCCACTTCTCGTGCCGTGGGGGTTTGCGGAACTCCTCCAAGCGCGGGAAGAAGGTTTTGACGAACTTGTCGATACGCCGATAGTGATCGCTGTTCTTGGGCCAGTTGTAGGCGATCATGATCGTTCCGCTCGCCACCGTCTCGACGGTCTGGCCGTCCGGGATCAGGTCAGGATAATCCTCGTGAGTGAGGCTGGTGGGGGCGAAATCGCCGAGCATCTTCTTGTCGAATGGGATCGGCAGGATGCGGAAGCCCTCTTTCGACTTCAACTTGGCGATTTCGCGCGAGGGCTTGCCGGTCAACGCTACGGTCGCGGCAATCTCGCCGGTCTTCAGCTTCTCGAAGGCATCGTTCTGGCGCATGTTGACTTCCTCGATCTTGACCCCGAGGAAGGAGAACAGGTCCATAGCGGTCAACTGCGTTCCGCTTCCCGCCTGATTGACGTTCACCTTCTTGCCGCGCAGCTGCTCCACAGACGTGATGTCGGAGCGGGTGATGATGTGAATCTCGAGATTGCAGACCTTGAACAGGTAGGTGATTTTGTCGGAGATGTCGGGAATGAGGCCGTTGCGGCGATAGTAGCCGAGCACATTGCTCTGCACGAAGCCCATATCGATGCCGCGCAGATAGCGCACATCGCGAACATTCTGGAACGCGCTGTGGCCTTGCACCGGCAGGATTCTGAACTCGTCTCCGTCATTGAGGACGGTCGCAAGATCGGCCGCGAAGGCCCCGTAGGTGAGACCTGAGCCCGCCGTGAGCACCGTCAGTGTGTTGGCGTTGATTTTGTCGACAAGCGCGTTGGTTTTGTTCTGCGCGGGAGTTTGCCCACGCGCGTCGGAGATCTGAGCGACGCAGGCGAGCGGAAACAGCAGGGACAATGCAATACCGCAAATGCCCGACAACCAGCGTGATGCACTGAGATTTTCAATCATCAGCAACCTCCCCCATGACTCGCTGATTAAGCCGTTTATGAAGTGCGAGACTGCAAAGAATTCCTGCATTGAATTCCTGCGTTCGCTTTTCTGGACCATAAGATCATCGATCCGACAATTTTGTGGCTCACAACACAGAGGCGACGCGTGCAATTTTCTTCGTGACTTTGAATTGTCTCTCGTGAAGCGAATTTTTTCTTTCGATGATGAGCGATCAGCGATGGGCATCGCGTGTTTGACAGGCCACAATGTCGCTGTATGGTCCATTCATTGCGCTAGCGGCGCGTGTAATGTGTGGGGGAGGGGCGAGTCATATGATCAAGAAGGCGTTCGTCGGCGCGGTGATGAGTGCGGTCGCCGCGCTCGCGTGCACGCAAATGGCACAGGCGCAATCGGTTGCTCAATTCTACAAAGGAAAAACGATCAATATCGTAGTAGGGTCCGATGTCGGTGGCGGTTACGATCTCACCGCGCGTACGGTCGCTCGTCACCTGTCTCGGCATATTCCGGGTGAGCCGGCGATCATCGTGCAGAACAGGCCCGGCGCCGGCTCGATCATTGCCTCGAACTATGTCTACGAGATTGCGCCCAAAGACGGCACTGTCATCGGCGCCGTGCAGCGGCCGATCCCGTTCCAAATCCTGTTCGGTGACACCGGCGTGCGCTTTGATGTGCGCAAGATGCAGTGGGTTGGCAGCACGACCAGCGAGCTCGGTGTCGTGGTCGCGTGGCACACCGCGCCGCATAAAACATATGATGATGTGCTCAAGACCGAGATGATTGTCGGCGGGACTGGTCCCACCACCGATCCCGAGCTGTTTCCGCGCGCGATGAACAGCATCCTCGGCACCAAGTTCAAGGTCGTGAGCGGCTACAAGGGCCAGGCCCAGATGATGCTCGCGATGCAGCGCGAGGAGATTCACGGCAGCGGCAACTGGTCGTTCTCGGATATCGAGAAGGGGCATCCGGACTGGCTCGCCGAAAACAAAGTCCGTCTGCTGCTGCAGCTTGGGCTGACCAAGGGCGCTAGCCCGGCATTGCGCGACGTGCCGCTGGTGATGGATGTCGCGCGCAACACCGAGCAGCACTCGGTGTTCCAGGTCCTTATGGGCATGAAGGCGATGGGGCGGCCCTATTTCGTCGCGCCGGGCGTGCCGAAGGATCGCGTCGATGCCATCCGCACCGCGTTCATGAAGACCATGAATGATCCGGAATTCCTCGCGGAAGCGTCCAAGACGCTGGGTCAGATCGACCCCCTGTCAGGCCCCGAGATGCAGAAGATCATCAACGATGTCCATGCGCTGCCGGCCGACATCATTGCCAAGGCGCGCGATTCGGTGAGACCGCCGGGCGCGACCAACTGAGCGTTTGGTTGCTTGTGATATTTGGAACGCGGCGGCAGGACGTACCGTTCGACCCAATTGTGATGACGATCACAGCGGGCTCCCGCGAGGGATCGTAGCGTGTGAACCACGAGCCGGGCGGTCACGCGCCGCTCGCAGGTTCCGTCGAATCGTCTTCCGTCGCGTCGCGTTGCATTGAATCGCTCTCGGAGCACATCATCATGACCCCGTTGGGCTTCAGTGGCTTGACCGAGACTTTGGTCGTCGTATGGGTTGTGGCCCTTGTAGCCGCGGCGATCGAAGTCGCAATTGTCAAACCCCGGAACTGGCCGCCGGTCCGTTCGGTCTTGTTTGCTGTGTCACGATTCTGCTCGTTACGGCTGCATGTTCACGATCTTCGGCATTGCCCAAAAGGCCAATGCTCTCGGGCTAATAACCTACAGCTTGTATCTATTCACGCTGCTCATGGCGGCGTTGGCGGTGGCCGCGGCTGGTGCATTTCCGGCTCGGGCGAAAGATTTGAACTGAGGCGAGAGGCGCGGATTGCGCCTGCCTCCAGTCAGGTCACGGAAGCGGTAGAGTTGCCGCCTTCAGCCAGGCCCTCGTCTTTTCATCGACCAATGGCAGGAGTGCCTCGTCGACACGGGCGTGGTAGGCGTCGAGCCAGGCCATCTCAGCCGCCGTGAGCAAACTGGCATCGACGAGCCGCAGATCAATCGGCGCGAGCGTCAAGGTCTCGAACGCGTTGAGCGGCTTCTCGGCGCCTGGGATGGCGGGGCCTTCGGTGACCAGCACCAGATTCTCGATCCGGATGCCGTAGGCGCCCGTCTTGTAGTAGCCGGGCTCGTTCGAGAGAATCATTCCGCGCTTGAGCGCGACGGTGCCGAGCTTCGACAGGCGGGCGGGGCCTTCGTGCACCGAGAGATAGCTGCCGACGCCGTGGCCGGTGCCATGCTCGAAGTCGAGGCCGACCTCCCACAGGCTCTGGCGTGCAAACGGATCGAGCTGAGCGCCGGTGCTGCCTTCGGGAAAAATAGCGCGCGCGATCGCGATATGTCCTTTGAGCACGCGCGTGAAGCGATCGCGCATTTCAGGCGTGGGCGCTCCGATTGCGACCGTGCGCGTGATGTCGGTTGTGCCGTCCTCGTACTGCGCGCCGGAATCGATCAGGAACAGCTCGCCCGGCTTGACTACCCGATTGGTCTTGCGCGTCACCCGATAATGCACGATGGCGCCGTTGGGGCCGGCGCCCGAGATAGTCGGGAACGACACATCCTTGAGCAGGCCACCCTCGCGCCGGAAGCTTTCGAGCGCCTCGACCGCCTCGATCTCGGTGAGCTTGCCAGCGGGCGCCTCGCGCTCGAGCCAGGCGAGGAAGCGCGCGACCGCGGCGCCGTCGCGCCGGTGCGCGGCACGCGAGCCTTCGATCTCGACCGAGTTCTTCACCGCCTTCATCAGCGTGATCGGATCGGCCCCGCGCGGCGCCTTGCCGCCATGGCTCACGATCATGCGCGCAAGCGCATCGGCCGCGGTGGCCTGGTCGAGCCGTACGGTTTTCTTGGCTTTGCCCAGCGCGGCGAGGTCGGGCACGAACTCGGCGGGCTCGCGCACGTCGGTCAGCGTCTCGAGCTGGCTGCGCACCTCGTTCGAGAGTTTGCGGCCGTCGACATAGAGCGTGGGCCTCCCTTCACGGGGAACGATCGCGAAGGCGAGCGGCAGCGGCGTATGCGTGACGTCGCTGCCGCGGATGTTGAAGGTCCAGGCGATGTTGTGCGGATCGGAGACGACCAGAGCATCGGCGCGCAGGCGTGCGATCTCGGGGCGGATGCGCGAGAGCTTGGTGACCGCTTCCTCGCCCGCGAAGCGTACGTCGTGCAATGTGACCGGGCCGAGCGGCAGCTGCCGGGCGGTCGTTCCAGAGCGCATCGATCAGATCAGGCTCGACCGCGACCAGCGTGGCGCCTGCCGCAGTGCAGGCCTTGCCGAGCTTCTCGGCGCCTTCGGATGTGTGCAGCCATGGATCGTAGCCGAGCCGGTCGGCGCTGGTGAGCGTCTTCTCCAGCCACTGATCCGCCGGCGTCTCGGCCGACGGCACGATCTCGAACAATGCGGTGTCGACCTGGTCGCGGGCCTGCAAAGTGTAACGGCCGTCGACGAACAGGGCGGCGCGCTCCATGAGCACGACCACGGTGCCGGCGGAACCGGAAAAGCCGGTGAGCCACCGAAGCCGCTCCTCTGAGGCCGGCACGTATTCGTTCTGCTGGCGGTCGGCGCGCGGCACGATGAAGCCAGTAAGGCCGCGGCGCGCGAGCTCGGTCCGCAGCGCTGCGACGCGTGGCGCGCTGGCAGTGGGCTCGGGCGGATCGTCGAAAGTCTGGAACTTGGCTTCGAACATAAGGGCAATCTATTGAGCGGAACGCCGCGCGGCAACGCCCCGGCGAACCTTGTTGCGACGGGTCTTATGTCTCCGCTCCAGCACCAGCGTCATCCAGCCTTCGAGCGGGATGCGCTCCTTGAGGACGAGGCCGCGGGCAATGTAGGGCGCAAGCGCCGCGACCGCCTGGCCGCGCAGCAGGCCCGAGAGCACGACCCGTCCACCCGGCGCGAGATTGCGCGCGATCGGCGTGGCCAGGCGCTGCAGCGGTGCGAGCAGGATGTTGGCGAGGATGAGGTCATGGCGTCCGGCGAGGCGCCTGACGCCGAGGCCGTCGGCCCGCATGAGCTCGACCATTCCGGCCGCGCGGTTGAGGCGCACATTGGCGCGTGCGACCCGCACCGCGACCGGGTCAATGTCGCTTGCGATGACACGGCACCGCAACGCGCGGGCCGCCGCAATGGCGAGCACGCCGGTCCCGGTGCCGATGTCGAGGATGGTGTGGCGGCGAGCAGCGCCCTTCTTGCGCCGGCCGGGGAGGGGGCGTTGCCGTTAGGGGCCGGCGCGACTTCACGATCCGATCGAGCGCCAGCAGGCAGCCGCGCGTGGTGCCGTGGTGACCGGTGCCGAAGGCGAGCGAGGCCTCGATCTCGATGGCGATCCGATTGAGCGACGCATGCCCGCGATAGTGCGGGGTATGCACCACGAACCGCCCGGCCTCGATAGGTTTCAGCCCTTCGTGGCTGGCCTTTACCCAGTCCTGGGGCGTCGTCGTTTCGAACCACAGCTTGTTCGCCGCATCAGGACCGGCCGACAGCGCGACCAGGGCGCGCACGGCGGTCTCGTTCGGCGGATCGCGAAAATGGATGGCGACCGCCCAGCGGCCGGGACCGTCCTCGCTGACGCCCGCAACGGCTGCCAGCGGATCGTAGCTCTCGGTGACAAGGTCGATGATACGGTGTGCCGTGGCCTCGTCGGCGGCGAGCCGGGCCACCGTGGTCGATTGCTCTAGATCGGGCGGCATCGCCGTCATCCCCATGGTTCACCGGTCCTTATACACAAGGGTGAGCGCGGCAACGCACCGGTCCTCCACACCTGGTCAACACTTTATTCACGGTAATGGTCACAAGGACTGGAACCGGTGTTCCACAAGGCTGGCTGCGGCACCGCGGGGCCTTTGAGTCCGCCTCGATGGGCCTTATCGTGGGCAGGCATTCTGGAGGTTCTTGATGGCGCGGATGATGCTCACACTGTTCACAGCGCTGCCGCTGGCTGCGCTGGCGATGCCGGCCAAGGCCCAGTCGGTCGCCGATTTCTATCGCGGCAAGACCATCACCATGGCGGTCGGCACGTCGCCGGGTGGCGACTACGACCTGCGCATGCGCATGGTCGGCCGCTATCTCGGCAAGTACATCCCGGGCAACCCGACCGTCGTCGCCACCAACATGCCGGGCGCCGGCCAGATGCTGGTCGCCAACTGGCTCGCCAACGTGGCGCCCAAGGACGGCACCGCGATCGTGGCGCTGTCGCAGAACATGGCGGTGCATCAGGCGACTGGTGCTGCCGGCGTGCGCTACGACGTGCGCCAGTTCCACTGGATCGGCAACACCACCGACACGCCCAATGTCACCAATGCGTGGCACACGACCGGCATCCACACCATCCAGGATGTGATGCAGCGCGAGCTGGTGGTCGGCGCGACCGGAACCGCCAGCGGCTCGTTTCTTTATCCTTACGCGCTCAACCAGCTGGTCGGCACCAAGTTCAAGATCGTCACCGGCTATCCGGGCGGCAATGATGTCAATCTGGCCATGGAGCGCGGCGAGGTCGGCGGCCGCGGCTCGAACTCGTGGGCATCGTGGAAGTCGACCCGTCCGCAGTGGCTGGCGGAAAAGAAGGTGATCGTGCTGGTCCAGGTCGGCGTGAAGCGCAGCCCGGAGCTGCCTGATATCCCGACGCTCCAGGATCTCGCCAAGAACGAAGCCGATCGGCAGGTGCTGACGTTCATCTCGGCCGACACGGCGATCTCGCGCCCGCTGGTCACCAGCGCGGGCGTGCCGCCCGAGCGGGTCGAAGCTCTGCGGCGTGCCTTCGATGCTGCGATGAAGGATCCCGAGTTCCTCGCCGAGGCGGAGAAATCAAAAACCGACATCAGCCCGATGACCGGCGAAGAGGCGCAGAAGATTGCGGAGGCGACCATCAATGCGCCAGCCGACGTGCGCTCGCGCGCCAGCAAGCTGATCGAAGGGAAGTAGCGCCAGCGGGACAAAAAAGGATAGGTTCGGGCGCGACAGGGAGGACAGCATGATTGACAAAGTAAGAGAAAACATCCGGCCGAGTGCCTTGGCCGCCGCCTGCGTGGGCATCTTGGCATGTCTGTCTGTGCCCGCTGAGGCGGCCTATCCGGAGCGGCCCATTTTCCTCGTCGTGCCGTTCGCGCCGGGCGGGCCGACCGACATCATCGCGCGCATTCTCTCGATCGCCTTCTCACAGTCGCTCGGCCAGCAGGTGATCGTCGACAATCGTGGCGGCGCCGCCGGCAATATCGGCATGGGCCAAGTGGCACGCGCGACGCCGGACGGCTACACGCTCCTGCTCAGCTCGACCGCGATTGCGGTCAACCCCGCGCTGTTCAAGAGCCTGCCCTACGATCCAATCAAGGACTTCGCGCCGATCTCGGAGCTGGTGAATGCACCGAACGTGTTGGTGGTGCGTCCGGACTCCGGGATCAATACGATCGCCGATCTGGTCGCGCAGGCGAAGGCCAATCCGCAGAAGTTCAACTATTCAAGCCCCGGCGCCGGCACCAAGTCGCATCTCACGGGTGAGCTGCTCAAGCTGCGCGCCGACATCCAGATGGTGCACGTGCCGTTCCGCGGCGCCGGGCCTGCTGCGCAGGCGGTGCTTTCCAATACGGTGCAGGTCGGCTCGGTCGCGCTGGCGGCAGCCGAGTCGCTGATCAAGGATGGCCAGCTGCGCGCGCTTGCGGTCACCAGCGAGAAGCGCTGGTTCTCGCTGCCGGATATTCCCACCATGATCGAAGCCGGCTATCCGGGCTTCATCTCCGACACCTTCAATGCGCTGTTGGCGCCTGCCGCCGTACCGCCCGATATTCTGGCGTTGCTGGTGCGCGAGAGCCGCGCCGCGTTCGAGAAGCCTGAGGCACGCGAGCAGGCGCGCAAGGCCGGCTTTGAAGTCGTGGCCGGAACGCCGGAGCAGCTCGCGGCCCGCATTAAGGCGGAGATTCCGTCGGTGCGCGAGCTCGTCGAAAAGGCCGGCATCAAGCCGGAATGAGGCGCGCGATGCTCCGCCTCTTCGCCGCGATCTGGGCGATCGTGCTCGTTGCGGTGGCGCCAGCGTCGGGGCAGGAGGCCTATCCCGAGCCGCACGATCAAGATCGTCGCGCCGTTTCCGGCGGGCGCGCCAGTCGATTCCGTTGCGCGTCTCATCGCCGATCGTCTGGAGCGCGCCTGGGGACAGCCGGTCGTGGTGGAGAACCGCGGCGGCGGTGGCGGCATCGTGGGAACGAATGCGGTCGCCAAGTCGGCGCCCGATGGCTACACGCTGCTGCTCACCTCGACATCGCCGATCGCCGCTGCGCCCGCACTGAACAAGTCGGTGCCCTATGATGCGGTGAAGGACTTCGCGCCGATCTGGGCGATCAATGCCAGCGGCCTCGTCGTGGTGATCAACCCGGGCCTGCCGACTCAAGACGCTTGGCGATCTCGTGCGCGCAGCGCGCGAGCAGCCGGGCAAGCTGTCGTTTGCCTCGTCCGGGCACGGCACCACGCAACATCTTGCCGGCGAGCTGTTCATGGCGCGCACAGGTGCGAAGCTGGTGCACGTTCCCTATCGCGGCGGTTTTGCCGGCACGACCGACCTGATGGCGGGTCATGTGCAGGTCATGTTCGACTCGCTCGGCAACACGCTCAACAACATCCGTTCCGAGAAGCTGCGGGCGCTGGCAGTGCTGCGCGAGAAACGCAGCCCGCAGCTGCCATCGCTGCCGACGGCCGCCGAGGCGGGCGTTATTGGCGCGGAGCTCAACGGCTGGCTCGGCCTGTTCGCCCCTTCGGGCACACCAGCCGCCACCCTCGACAAGCTCACCGCCACGCTGGTGCCTGGCATGCGCGAGCCTGCCATCATGGCGCGCCTGATCGAGCTCGGGAACGAGGACGATGTCATGACCGGCGACGTCGTCATGCGACGGCTCGCCGAGGACAAGGCGCTGTTTGCCGAGATCGTGGAAAAGGCCGGCATCAAGCCGGAATAGGAGGAGGAGATATGGCGGTTACGCGTCGCATGCTCCTTGCAGCTGCAACATCCGCGGCTGCCGCGCCGATCCTGCCGCTTTCCGCGCAGGACTGGCCGTCACGACCGTTGCGTATCCTGGTCGGCACGGCTGCCGGCGGTAGTCCGGACATCGTGAGCCGTCTGCTCGGCGAGAAGCTTGCCGAGCGGCTTGGCCAATCATTCGTGATCGAGGTCAATACCCAGGGCGCCGGCCTCGTTGCGCAGCAGATCGTCAGCCGCTCCGCGCCCGACGGCTACACCATGCTGATGATGACCGGCGGCTACCCGCCACAGACCGTCCTGCGTAATCTCGGCTTCCATCCGCTCGACGGCTTCTCGTTCGTGACCACAGTGTGCGGCTATCCGATGGTGTATGCGGTGGCGCCGGATTCGCCGATCCAATCGTTTCCCGATCTGCTGGCGCGCGCCAAAGCCGATCCGGGCAAGCTGACCTATACGATCACCTCCCTGGGTTCGATCTACCATATGTTGACCGCGTGGATTGAGCTCGAGGCCGGCGTGCGCATGACGCCAATTCCCTACCGCGGCTCCGCGCAGGCGCTGCAGGACGTCCTGGGCGGGCGCGTCGATGTGATGGTCGATGCGGCGACCTCCATGTTTCCTCGCATCAAGGCCGGTCAGCTCCGGCTGCTGGCCGTATCGTCGGCCGGACGCTTCCCGCTGATGCCGGAGGCGCCTTCGGTCGATGAAAGCGTGCCGGGGATCGAGGTCATGTCGTGGCTCGGGCTCGCGATGGCGCCCGGCACGCCGGCCGCTATCATCGAGCGCCTCAACAGCGAGGTCAGGCGCGCATTGGCCTTGCCCGATGTGCAGGCACGCCTTATCGAAGGCGGCAATATTGCGATCCCGTCGACGCCTCAGGAATATCGCGAGCGCGTCGAGCGGGAGATCACCCGCTGGCGGCGTGTGATCGTCGCGGCGGGAATCAAGGCGGAATGAACCGCCAAAGAGCCGCCTGTTCACTGGAGAGACGAAGGATCCATGAGTCTGGAAGACAAATTCGCCTGCGCCGAGTTGATCCAATCGTGGGGGCTCTATCGCGACCAGCGCCGCTGGGATGAGCTGTTGTCGACCTTCCACGCCGACGGCGAGATCGCGGTGTCCTGGTTCCGCGGCCCGTTCCACGAGTTCGTCGAGCATTGCAAGCGCGGCGGTCCCTCGAAGCACCTGATCTTTGCGCCGCTGGTGCGCGTCGCCGGCGATCGCGCGCTGGCCGAGACCAGCATCATGATTCTGGTGCGCCAGGCCATCGAGGGCCTGGCGGTGGACATGACCTCGCGGGCGCGTTTCCTCGACCGGCTGGAACGGCGCGACGGCGAGTGGCGCATCCTGGAGCGCGCCGCGATCTACGAGCAGGATCGGCTCGATCCGGTCGAGCCGTCCACCGCATTCGGCATGGTGATGCGGGCGTCGAGCGCTGACGACTATCCCGAGCCCTACCGCTACATGGCGCTGCGGCTTGCGTCAGCCGGCCGCGCGCTGGCCGAGCCGGTGCATCACGACGGATCGGCTCCGACGCGCGAGCTCTATGCGCGCTACGAGGCGTGGTTCGCGGGCGCGTAGTGCAGTCGATTTGACGTTACTGGACCTGTCGCAAGTCGGTTAAGGCCTCAAATCAGAAAGCGACATCAGAATAGTCATGAGTTGCTGGGCGCGTACTCATAGTGCGAAGAATGCATGTCCCCTTTTGGGCAAAGCGGACATGCATTGATGTAAGGCCTTGATCGCCACGGTCGTGCGCTAGCTGTCGCCGTCGGCTACCGGTATAGCGGCGCATCGCGTCGGGCGCGTCTAGGCTCATCGAACGGGATCTTGCCGGCGAGGCATTGATAGATGAACCAGTTGAGGCTGCGCCGTTCGCCCCATGCTGACAACTCGCCCCGTGCTAGGGCGAGATTGAAGCAGGCATTGTAGCTTGCCTGTGATGTGGGGACGCAACCACGGCCCTTGATACATTGCGAGTACTGTGCTTGTGCGGGTGCAGCCGAGATCGCCGCCACCGCACCGACGGTTAGGATCGTGATTAGGATCACCTTGCGCATCCGGTGCCTCCTCGCTGGGTTGAGCGACTGAAGTGTCCGTCTCGTCACGTCTGACATATAGGCTTCGCTTCACATCAATGGAATGCAGCCCGAGCCAGATTACCACGATCCTTCATTCCATCGATCGTGACAGGCCGGCCAGCCCCAGAAAGCGCAGCAGCTCGACGCAACGTTGAAGCAATCAAGTGGCGTCAGAAGTAAGGGCTGGATGAAGCAACCGCCGCTTCCCCGCCGCCCTGCCAGCCGATATAGTTCGCGTTGGCTTGTAGTGCCAAATCGGCTTACGCCAACACTGGACAAGCGGGGCCGCCGCTCTCCCTACAAACCAGGGAGGGTAGAAAGGTGCGGCCAAAGGGGGAACGCCCCCAGCCACGTTTCAATTGTACAAGGGAGGAAGCACGATGAGACATGTTACGCGAATGGCATTGATGGTCGGTGTCGCCGTTGCCGCGCTGTGGGCGGTCTCCGGCGATCGCGGCTATGGCCAGGCCGCCGATCCCAATGCGGCTCCCAATCCATACAAGATGCAGGACAATTGGCTGCAGCTCCCTGAGGGCCGCAAACTCGGCCAGGCCATCAAGGTCCAGGTCGACCATAGCGACGGCAAGAACATCTGGGTGTTCGACCGCTGTTCCGGGACCTCCTGCGCCAATTCCACGACCGCGCCGATCATGAAGTTCGATTCGAACGGCAAGTTCGTGCGGGCCTTCGGCGCCAACATGTTCGTCCAGCCGCACGGCCTCTACGTCGACAATGACGGTAATGTGTGGGCGGCCGACAATGGGGTCTTGAACGGCAAGGGCGCCATCGTGGTCAAGTTCAGCCCCGATGGCCAGGTCTTGATGACGCTCGGCAAGCCCGGCATGCCGGGCAACGCCGAGGGTTACTTCAGGGGCGCAAGCAGCGTTGCAGTTGCGCCCAATGGTGACATTGTTGTCGGCGACGGCCATGGCAACAACACCAATGACCGCGTCGTCAAGTTCGACAAGAGCGGCAAGCAGATCGCAACGTGGGGCAAGCACGGCAAGGGTCAGGGCGAGTTCGACCAGCTGCACGGAATCGCGATGGATTCCCAGGGCCGGATTTTTGTGGCCGACCGTGGCAACAGCCGCGTCCAGGTCTTCGATTCGAACGGAAAGTTCGTCGCCGAATGGAAACAGTTCGGCCGGCCGAGCGACGTCGCCATCGACAAGAACGATGTGATCTACGTGACGGACGATCAGTCGAACGAGAGCCGCAATCCTGGCTTCAAGACCGGCATCCGCATCGGCAGCGCCAAGGACGGCAAGGTGACAGCCTTCATTCCGACACCCAGTGCCGAGATTGAGACGCCCGAAGGAGTGGGTTTCGACGATGCCGGCAATGTCTATGGCAGTTGGACCGGCAAGACGGCGGTACGGCGCTGGACCAAGGGCTGATTTTACAACACGGCCCGTTTTCACCCTCCCCGAACGGGGAGGGTGATTTCATATAAGGCGCCGCCTTCACCTCTCCCCCGCCAGAGGGAAGTGGTGGGAAAGGCCCGCCGACCTGCCGGGTCATGCGATCTAGCAAGTTTGAGCTTGCCATTAATTTCAATACCGCCAAGGCGCTCGGCTTGATACCGGTGCGGTTATGGCCCTAAGGCGAAGTCAACTCGTGTCCGCTCGCATGTCAGCTTTCAAGGCAAAGCTGACTTATCGTTCTCACTTTGAGTTTTGTCGGTCATGACCCGAACCAGACACAGAAGTCGTTAGCCGCCCGTTGATTTCGATGTGAACCACTGACGCGCGACGGGTCGAATTGGGCCCTCGACGCTGCTGAAGAGACGGAGCAAGATGTGGCCCCGTCCGCTCACAGCGCCTCGGGAGGAGTCTCCAGCGATGGCCATCAATATCAAAGTGAATGGCGCGATGCACAGTGTGCCGGCCGAGCCGGATACGCCGCTTCTCTATGTGCTGCGCAATGATTTAGGTCTCAACTCTGCAAAGTTCGGCTGCGGGCTCGCGCAATGCGGCGCCTGCACGGTGCTGGTCGACGGCAAACCCGTGCGCTCCTGTGTGACGCCGATCGACACGCTTGGCCAATCCGAAATCACGACCGTTGAGGGCCTCGGCACGCTTGAGCAGCCGCATCCGCTGCAGGTTGCATTCATGACAGAGCAAGCGGCCCAGTGCGGCTACTGCATTGCGGGTATGATCATGTCGGCGAAGGCGCTGCTCGACCGCAATCCCCAGCCGAGCGAGGCAGATGTGAAGCAGGGGCTTGCCGACAATCTGTGCCGCTGCGGGACGCACAATCGGATTGTCCGCGCGGTCTTGAAGGCGGCGCAAACGGGCGGGAGGATCTGATGAACGCGATCTCACGGCGCGACTTCGCCGCCGGGCTCGGCGGCATCATGCTCGCCTTCACGTTGGCTCCACGGTTCGCCTGCGCGCAGCAGCCCGCTGCGCAGCAGCAGGCTCCCCGGCAGCCTCGACAACAACCGCCTGCTCGATGCCTGGATTCGCATCGGCACCGACGGCAACGCCACGGTCTGCACCGGCAAGGTTGAGCTCGGCCAGGGTATCGTGACTGCATTGGCGCAGATCGCGGCGGAGGAGCTCGACTTGCCGCTTGAGCGGGTGCAGATGATTTCGGGCGACACCGAGAAGACGCCGAACGAAGGCGTGACCGCGGGCAGCCAGTCGATCGAGAACAGTGGCACGGCGCTGCGGCTTGCGGGCGCGCAAGTCCGCGCAATCCTTCTTGAGCTTGCCGCAAAACGCCTTGGCACCGAGACCGCTGCGCTCAGCGTGACCGAAGGGGTGGTCGCCGCGCCGGACGGGCGCAAGCTCAGCTATGCGGAGCTTGCCGCCGCAGCCGATCTGCATCGCGAGGCAACGGCGCAAGCGCGGCCGAAACCCGCGTCTCAGCACCGGATCGTCGGCAAGCCGATCGCGCGGCGTGACATACCGGCAAAGGTCATGGGTGGCGTCGCCTTTGTGCAGGATCTGCGGCTGCCCGGAATGCTCCACGGCCGGGTCGTGCGACCGCCAGGCTATGGAGCGAAGCTTGAGGGATTTGACCCAGCGCGGATCAAGGCCGCGCGTGACGGCACCTTGGTCGGTTGGATCGCGGAGCGCGAGATGCTGCAAAGCCGGATCGCGCGACCGCCGAGCTCTGGAGCGAAGCTCGAAGTCGACGAAGCGGGGATAGCGCGGATCATGGCAACAATGCCGGGCGTGGTGACGCTGTCGGTGGTGCGCGACGGCAGCTTCCTGGGCGTGATTGCCGAGCGCGAGGAACAGGCGATCAAGGCGAGCTTGGTGCTTGCCGAGAGCGCGCGATGGGCCGCGGGGCCGCCGCTCCCGGCTGAGGCACGCATCTACGATCACCTGCTGACACTTCCGACCGAGGACAAGGTCGTGAATGAGAAGGAGGCGGCGGTTCCCGAAGGCGTGAAAGTCGTCGAAGCGACCTATCGCAAGCCCTACATGGCGCATGCGGCGATCGGGCCGTCCTGCGCGGTCGCGCAGTTGAGCGACGGCAAAATGACGGTTTGGACCCACAGCCAGGGTGTCTTCCCGCTGCGCGGCAATCTTGCCATGGCGCTGAAAATGCCGGCGGAGAACATCCGCTGCATCCACGCCGAAGGTTCCGGCTGTTACGGCCACAATGCGGCGGACGACGTGGCGCTCGACGCCGCTCTGCTGGCGCGGGCCGCAGCCGGACGGCCGGTGCGCGTGCAGTGGATGCGGGCCGACGAGTTTTTGTGGGAGCCGTTCGGGGCGGCCATGGTGATGAAGGTGCGGGCGGCGCTGTCGCCCGACGGCCGCATCGCCGACTGGAATTACGAGCTGTGGAGCAACACCCACTCGATGCGACCGAGCGAGCCGGGCGGCAACAATCTGCTCGCCAGCTGGTATCTCGCCGAGCCGCAGCGTCCGTCCCCGCCTCGCATGCAGCCGCAACCCAACGGTGGCGGCGATCGCAACGCGGTGCCGCTCTATGATTTTCCGCGCCAGCGCATCACCAATCACCTCATCAAGGATATGCCGCTGCGTGTGTCAGCGCTACGCACGCTTGGCGCTTATGCCAACGTGTTTGCGACAGAATCCTTCATGGACGAGCTGGCGTTTCTCGCCAACGCCGATCCGGTCGCGTTCCGCCTCGCGCATCTCAAGGATGCGCGTGCGCGCTCCGTGATCGAGGCGGTGGCGAAGAAGGCGGGCTGGAAACCGGGCGCGCGCGGTGATGGCAGCAAAGGGCGCGGCATCGGCTTTGCCAGGTACAAGAACCTCGCCACCTATGTGGCGGTTATCGCCGATGTCGAAGTTGACCGCGCGAGCGGACGCATCGCGGTGCCGCGCGTCTACGCTGCGGTCGATGCCGGCCAGATTGTCAATCCGGACGGTCTCGAAAACCAGATCGAAGGCGGCATCGTCCAGTCCATGAGCTGGACGCTGAAGGAGGAAGTCAAATTCGATTCGAACGAGATCAGCTCGCGTGACTGGGCCACCTATCCGATACTCACCATGCCGGAGGTCCCCTCCGTCGAGATCGAGCTGATCGATCGGCCGGACGAGAGATCGCTGGGCGCCGGCGAGGCCTCGCAGGGGCCGGCAGCCGCAGCGATCGCCAATGCCTTCGCGGCCGCGACCGGAAAGCGCTTGCGGGAGCTGCCGCTGACGCCGAGACGCGTGAAGGCGGTTTTGGGATAGCAAGGACTTAGCCAATCCCCAGCGCATGAAACAGCAATGTCTGAAAGTGACCCAAGCCGGCGACTAAAGGCCGAGCACCACTTTGGCCCAGTTCAGCACCAGATTGCCGTTGAGGAACTCGAGCACCGCCTGCTCTTGCGCGACTGGGTTATCGCCGGCGAGGACCGTGGCGACGATCACATCGCAACGTTCGTTGAAGGCGAGCGACAGCACCGATTTCGCTGATGGCGCGCGCAACCCGATAGCCGCGGCTGCGGCCCTTCATCCAGTGCACCGCAATGGCCCGGCCGGGGCCGAGCGCCGATCCTTCGTTGCCGACGAGGTCGACGTCACTGACGCGATCGAGTTCCTCGTCGTCGGCCACTCCGGTTTGACAATTGCAGAAGCCGATTTTTGGCCGCAGATAGAGATTGACCTCGATCCCGCAATCGGCCGCCCTGCATTGATACGCCCACCCCTGTCCCCACTGGTCGATGGGGAACGGCCATGCGGCCTCGTTCCAGACCGGCTCGCGATGCGTATCGGCCGACGGCGTTGCGGCGCGGAAGAGCACAGTGCCGCCAATTCCGGCAACGAGCACGACGGCGGCCACCGTTACGATCCGCTTGATCATGATCGCTCTTCCGTCTGTGTTGGCGTTCGAGCTCGATTACGCACCTCGCCGCGAATTCGTGCGCCGCCGAGCCGATGCAGCGGCGCGACGTCATCGAGCCAGAGCGGGTCACCTCATAAGCTGGCGCCCGCGGCTCACCACCAACTGGGTTTCTTTTCCGGCGGATACACCGGCACTTCCGGAATGAAGCCGTGCCGGTTCGGCATTTCGACCTTCGGCAGACTCTTGTCGTCCATCACGTCGGTCTCGCGCGATGATGCCGTTCCGATAGAGCAGGAATGCGGTCAGCGCGTAGACTTCGTCAGGCGTGAGCGATCCCGGCTTGGGGACGGGCATCGCGCGGTTGATATAGTCCCACGCGATCGTCGCATACGGGTAGTAGGCCACACTGTCCCGGTGCTCAGCTTTGAAAGGGCCGCGGAAAGGTTGGCCGGGCTTGCCCAACACCAGACGTCGGAGGACACCGCTTTCACCATTCTTCCCGTGGCAGACCTCGCACCGATTCGCAAAGATCACCGCGCCTTCCTTGGCGGTACCGCGTCCCGCGGGAAGCTCCTGTCCCTGCGGGCCGATCATGAAAGTCAAAGCTCTTGATTTCTTCCTGGCTCAGCGGCGTGCCCACATTGTAGCGCGGCGACTGCGCCAGCCCCGCCGCAGGGGCTGCCAGGATCATCACCGATGCGAGGAGGCTAAGAGTACATCGCATTGTGTACGCTCCCATCGCGGGCCACCTTCCAGGGCTGGATCATATTGGTATGAATGGCGCGGGCGGGCTTTTGCAAATCCGCTTCGCTGATGCCCCAGTTTCTATACAACTCCGCTCGCGTGGGCTGAACTTCACCTTTTTCATCGGTGCAACGAGACATGAGCATTGCCTCTTCACCGTTCCAGGCCCAGTCAAATGTAAACCGGGTATGCGCCTTCGAATGCACCGGCGTCTGAAGCTTTGCTTCCTTCCAGCTCTTGCCGCCGTCGGTGGATACTTCGACCTTGCTGATCACGCCTCCACCTGACCAAGCCAAGCCGGTGATCTGGACATATCCACGGCCGGGGATGCTCAGCCCGCCTGACGGCCGCGTAATCACTGATTTCGGCCCCATCTCAAAATGGTACCAGCGCGCTTTGCCGCCTATATCGTCTCTTGGGATGGAGTGGTTCATGGATTCATTCCAGGCGTGGTAAGGCTGGTCCACCACCTTGATATGTCTCAGGTACTTGACGCTGAAGGGCGCTTCCCAGCCGGGGACGAACAGCCGGATCGGGTAACCCTGCTCGACACGCAACGGCTCGCCATTCTGGCCGTAGGCCACGAAGACATCGTCCAGGGCTTTTGCCAGCGGCAGAGTATGAGAAAACTTGCCGGGGTCCGCTCCTTCCGAGACCAGCCAGCTCGCCTCTTTTTTCAGGCCGCACTCGTTCAACAATGCGGAGAGCGGGACGCCGGTCCATTCGCTGCAACTGCTCATCCCGTGGATGAATTGGACCGGCAGCCCCATGTTCTGATTGCCCTGATGATGGATCAGGGGAGAGCTGTTGGCGTGGCACTCGAGGAAATGAACGCGGGATACGGAAGGCAGGCTCTTCAGATCGTCCATGCTGAAACTCAAAGGACGATCAACCAGGCCGTGGATCGTGAGGCGATGTTGCCGCGCATCGATCTCGGGGAAGTGCGACGCGTGGTATTGCACAAAGTGGAGGTTGGCCGGGGTGATGATTCCCGAATAATCCTGCAGCGGAGTATAGAACGTGATGTGATCAACACTCATTCTCACGCCTCGGCGCGAAGGGATCCCTCGCGGCAGTTCGCCGTGATCGTGAGCGTGCTTGTACTTCGGGCTTGGCTGATTGGCCTCTCGCCAACTCAGTGCCAACGCCAGCGCCAGCGGCCACACCAGCCAGTGTACCACCAGCGTGCTTCAGGAACCGCCTCCGGCTAGATTCCTTGGAATCCATGAACGCCTCCCGTGATGCCGAATTTTCAATTTTGAGATTTGCTTCGGCCCGAACGAATTCGCCGACTAACTTTGTAGTTTCCAGTGAAATCGGTTGTGTGTCAACCAGAGGCAGCATCGACGCAGTGCAACAATCGACGTTCAGCAATTCGATCCGCTGCATCGAAACAAGATGGAACGACTTCCTCTGGCACCAACTTCAGCAGCAAAGCGCACTCGCAACACTATGATTTTAGTGCCGCTTTTCGATTTGACGTTGCTAGACTCAAATCGGCGATCACGCTGCCGATCAGAGCGCGGATATGTAACGCGCCATTGCCTCGCGCTCAGCGGGCGAAATCGCCTCCATGATTTTCGCCATGTCGGCATTGTTGGTCCGCTTACCCGTGGCAAAGCGGTTCATCGCCTCGATCAAATAGTCGTAAGTCTGGCCCGCCAGCCGTGGTCCCGGCAGGCCACCAGCAAAGTTCTGCTGATGGCAAATCTGGCAGACAGCAATTCCGCTGGGCGGCGACGCGGAGGCGACGTTAGTGGGTCGCGCCGGCCAGTTCTTCTTTGCGAAATAAGCGGCGGCGGGTTCCAACTCTGCTTGCGAGAGGGCTGTCGCCATCCACGTCATGACGTCGTTGTCGCGGTCTTTCTTCTGGAAGTCACGCAGCTGCTTCAGGAGGTAATTTTCCTGCAAACCCCAGATGATCGGGGTGGCCGCACTTTTGGGAACGCCGTCCGTGCCATGGCATGTGCTGCAAACCAAGAGCTTGGCGCCGAGGATGGCCTCGGCCTCAGCGGTATTTCCAGCTGTGGCCACCGCCGGCCTCTCAGGGATATGTCCCGCAGGGTGGGCGGCGCTCTCGGCGGCATTTGCCGGTGTGGCCAGCGCGGCGAGAACAACCAGAACGCCGAAAACAGTCGGAAAATGATCGTTGATCATGATTACCCCGCCATTGTTCGAGGGTACGCGGTCTCGCGACGCGACCAACGCGTCGTAGCCACCTAAAACATGCCGCAGTCAGGCTTGTGGCGCAAGATGAAACGGTTCGGTGGTTCTGAGCGGCCAGCGGAAATTCGAGATGGCTTTGCGGGCGCCGAGTCCACCTTTGATCGCGAGTGGGCGGCTCTGTCCCTTCTTTAGTTTGCTTTTGGTTGAGGCGGTGGCGCCGGACTCACCGATCCAATCGTTTCCCGATCTGCTGTCGCGTGCCAAAGCCGATCCGGGCAAGCTGACCTATACGATCACCTCGCTGGGTTCGATCTACCATATCCGCCGGCCGCGCGCTGGCGGAGCCCGTCCGCCACGACGGATCGGCTCCGACGCGCGAGCTCTATCTGCGCTACGAGGAATGGGTCGCGGGCGCATAGTGCAGCGGGACATTGTTTCGAAGGTTCCTTAGTCAGCGTCTGCCGGCTGCTGCGCCGTGGCAAAGCGTTGTGGCGTCTTGGCATCGATCGACGACAGTCTGTCGAAGCATCTCGATGAGTTCGTCGAACCACTTCTGGCCAAGGGCCGTCGCCCCCCGACTGACTTTCTCCTGACCACTCATTTTCAATTGACGAGGAAATTGTTTCGCCATCATCAGCCTCCAGACGCGCCGCAGAGCGTCGCTACAACAACTTTCTTTTCTGTTTTTGTTGCCGATATCACACGCCCGCTTTCAATCTTTCCGTTGTGTTCGGTAGCTAACAATCAAATGAGTTGCCGTCCCACAATGCGCCACAAACAAAACAAAGGGTGTCATGGTCAAGTGGAAATACCCGAGTTCACTTGGCCAAAACGGGGAAGTGTTACCGATAACGCTTTCCCTTTGTCCCCGACGGGAAAGGGGCGCCTCCCCAAGCGCCCCTTTCCCACGAGCCCGGCGAACAGGCCCCCCTGGTCGCCGGGCCTACTTTTTCGCCACCTTCTTGTGTGACGTATTATGGCGTGTCGCCGTACATAGCCTTTAGCTGGCCATGGGCGAAGGCGAGGGCCGGCGGCATGTCCATTTTGCCGCCGATGATCTCGATATAGGCCCCGGTTTTGCTGGCGCGTGCGGCCTTCATCGCCTCGTCGAGCTCGCCAATCGTGGTGACGCGCGCAGTAAACCAGTCAGCGCAACCAAGAGCCTTCGGCAATTCGGCGTAGTTCCAAGACGCAAGGTCGTTGTAGGTCCAGTTCGGATTCTGCTCCAGCGCCCGCTCGATGAGGTAGCCGCTATTGTTGAGTACGAAGGCGATAACATTTGCTCCGAACCGTCCCATGGCGCCGATGTCGTTCGCAGTCAGTTGATGGGAGCCTTCGCCGGTAATCAGAACAGTGCGCCTGCCCGGATCAGCAAGCGCAACACCAAAGGCGGCCGGCGTCGCCCAACCGATCGATCCCCACAGAACTTGCGCTTCGACCCTGACGCCGTCCGGAAGTATCGTTGGTGTTACGCCGAGGCTCGAGCTACCGGTCTCGAGAACGACCGTGTCTCCCTCGCGCAGGAATGACGCATAGCGCGGATAAAGCGCGGCCATTGTGATCTTGTCGGTTGGGCTGCCGTTCACCGGTGCAAGACCCTGCGGTTTTCCCTTGTATGGCGCCGATGACGGTTTGAGTTTTGCCAATTCAGACAGCACGTCCGCAAGCCGGACACCGGCAATGACCTCCTCTCCGATCCTGACGTCATCGAGACCGACAGTGATAAAACGTGACAGATCGAGCTGGCCGGAATAGGCCGACGTGGTGATGTCGTTCAGATTGACGCCGCCCAGATCGAGGACCAGATCGGCGCCTTCGACGATTTGCCGCGTCTTCGGCTCTGACACCGCGCCGGCATACATGCCGGCAAACTGCGGATGGCTCTCGTCAATGACGCATTTTTCCATGAGCGTTGTAACGAAAGGACAGCCCAGCGCTTCGATCGCTGTCTGCGCCTGCTTCTGCAAGCCAAGCCGCGAAATTGTGAAGGCCGGAAATGCGACGATGGACTTCGCATTTTTGATACGCTCTGCGATGATCGCCATCGCCTTCTGCAACGCCACATCGTTTGATCGAGGCACGATTGGCTTCACATCAGCAGACACGACTGGCGACAGAGCGTGGTCCGACGGCACCGCGATATAGGCCGGCTGATTGTTGCGACGCGCCTCCGCGATGACACGCTCCATTTCAACAATGCAGTTCTCTGGATTGATGACCGCATGACAGCACGCGGCACCGGCGGATAGGTTGACGAAATTGCCAAAGACGCCGTCGCCGAGCGTGTGATGGGCGATCTTGCCTACGCGCTGATGCTGATAGGAGGGCATTCCGACGACGTGAAACACCAGTGTTCGTTCCGCCTTGGCGCCCATCACGCCGTTGATGGCCGATAGCTCACCGACGCCGTAAGTTGTCGCCAACATCGCTGCGCCCCTGATGCGCGCATAGCCGTCCGCGGCGTAAGATGCATTCAACTCGTTGGCACAGCCGATCCACTTCACCTTCGCGCTGTTGTCGACGGCATCGCAGATTGGAAACACATAGTCCCCAGCAACGCCAAAGCAGTGGTTGATCCCTTCTGCGGCAAGGCGCGCGACGATGTAATCGGCGACGCTATCAGCCTTTACCGACCCTGATTTCTCAGTCTGGCGAACTTGCTTAGCCATGGCATTCTCCTTTTCGTAATGGTGGAGGTGCCCCAGGCCGCGATGAGATCCCACGTAACCTCGGTCGGGCTCCCGGCGCGTCTGCACTCATGGAGCCCAACCGAGACGTTGACCCTCGCGTCGTCAGAAGTATTTGACGTACTCGATCAGCGCGCGCTTATCGTCGTCGCTCAGGTCATGGCCGTAGTAGTGACCCTTGTCCTCGATGAAGTCCGGGCAGGTGTTGACTTCCAGGAGCCGCTTCACCATGGCCGCCTGCCCCTTCGGGTGATTGATGATGCGCAGCTTGTTGAACTCCGCCTTTGGCTGGCCGTCGAGAACTCCAAGGATGTAGGCCTCCAGAACGGACTTCACATCCTTCGGGTGGAGGTTCATCACGAGGTTGATCGGCGTCCCCTTGGGTACCCGCAGCAGATCGAGATTGAAGTCGAATGCTGCGAGCTCAGGATCAAGCGCTTTCAGAAGCGGGAAAAGGTCCGGAAGCTTGGTGTCCTCTGACGTCACTTTCACGGAGGCGACGCCGCGGCGGCGCTCCGGCCACAGCAGCTTGCTCATCCCGTCCTCGTACGCGGCAATACGGCCGGCAACTGACGGATCGCCGTTGTACTCGCCGACCGAGTTGTTGTGCAGGTACGGTGCGGTCGCCCAGATGCTGACGAGCGTTGGTGTGCGGTAGAAAGCCTTCGCTGTGGCGAACTTGATGTCGTGCTTGCCGGTCAACGGGTTGTACAGATCGATCGGTTTGAGGTCGGAGTCGTAATCTCGCAGCGCGACCCTCTCCTCCTTCATCTGCTTGTACCCGAGGCTGGACATCTGGCCCCACATATGGCCGGCCATCGCATTGGTTCCCGTAGCCCGGGCCGCGTTGGTGCCAAGCTCGGAGACCGGGTAACGCTGGTCGTCCGACATGTAGTTGTCCGTCAGGAAGTCGTCGCGGAGGACGAGTTGTCGCCACGCCTCCTTTCGCCTCGCTGGATCGTCCGACAGAGCGGCTGGCTGCTTGCTGCTATGGCACTGCGCGCAGTTATCGGCGAACGCAATCTTGCCGCGGCGGAGCACGGCAGGGTCGTTTGTCAGGTAATCTTGCCCGCTTTTGGACGTCTTGCTGTCGCGTGCCTCGTCCTGTGCTCCACTTGCCTGCCCGACCGTCGCGGCAGCAGCCTCGGGTGCCGCCTCTTGTGCATCCTTCAGCGGGTAGGAGTCATACGTGCCTAGGAAGGTCGCCATGTTCGGCATGCGCCGCTCGGTTTGCATCCACGGACTGTTGGGGTCCTTGCGGACCTCGCCGATCAGGTCGAACTCCCTCGTTGTAAAGTTCCGCGCGATACTCTCTTTCAGATCGAGTGGGTTGAGAGCCATGGTATGAACCCACGTTTGCCACATCATTCCTTCGTTGACGTAGACGCGGGTGCTGGCCGTGACCAGGCCCATCGAGTCGGAGCCGTCCGCCAGCACGTGCGGTGTGCGGACCATCGGCTCCGCGGCGGTGCCGACTATGGCCCCGACCGGGGTGTCCGGCTTGAGACCCGCGTTCCGATACATCGATTCCAGCAGCTCTCGCTGAGCCGGAGTGATCTTCTCGGCGCGCGCGAGTTTCAGCCGCTCCGGTAGCCGGTAAATCGAGTGCATCATGATCGGCCCGTTGATGAAGTCGTTCGAGAACCGCGACGTTTCGCTCGTCCCTGGCTCCTGCGTCGAAAGGTATTGGTAGATAAACGAGTCACGCGGCATATCACTGCCGAACAGCATTCCTTCTCGGAAGAACTGGTTGCCGATGTTCGAGCTGATGTTCTCCCACTTCGGCTCGTGGACATTGAGCGGGCGGGCGAGTCGGCCTGAAGCTGACGTGACAGAACCCGCAGGACATGCCGACGTTGTAGGGCGGTTCGACGCTGGCCGGATCCTGCGAGGTACTTTGCCAGCGACCACTTCTGGGGATCGAACTGTTTGTTCACGAACAACTGCAAACCAATGACGCCGCTGGAATACCCGAACACGTCCGGGTCCCAGGTGAGCGTGCCTTCCTTCATGCGATCAAGCATCAGGCCGTATTGGTCGGGTTTTTCCGCGGCCACCGTATCCGGGTCGTTGATGAGGCCCATCAGCTCGAACCGCTTGTTGCGCGGCACGGTGTGCAGGAGCCGCAGGAAGTCGGCCTTCGCTCCGACCAGGTTACCCGGTGATTTGCTGGTCACTTTGGCCATTTCGCGCCAAAAGCCGGGGTTGTCGACACCGACCCACCAGTGCCAGGTGTCCATGCCGTCCCCGACCTCGCTCGCCGACACGCCGTAGCGAGCGGCCGCGGCGTCGGCGTGCGTGCGGCGGTACCAATCATAGGTATGTTCGTCTGCACGGACCGGACGCCCGAACTCATACTTGACCGATGACGTGGTGGGCTGCGTCGAGGCGGTGCCGACGGCGAAGAGGAGCAGTGACGATACCGTGATAGCGAAGAGCGGCCGCAATTTTCGGCCAGTGGTGCGCAGTCGCGGCGGTGAGCACACTAGCTTGCTGGACATCATTGCCTCCTGTGTTTGAGGTTGACGAATGGCAAGAACGTTGGCTCGTGAACGAGCGCTCGTGCGCTCGCCGACGCTCCCAAGTACGAGGAGCTTTGCAGCCTCTAAGAATGGCGATGGTTTATTGTGAACGAATGCGCCGTAACCGGTTTTATTGCGTCTATTAGTCCTGAACGTAAATTGCCCGTTGGTTCAGTTGATCTCACCGAAGGTTCAATACCAAAACAACCGCTTCCGGAGTTGGGAGAAGACCGGACTCGGCGCGGACATCGGCTTGGGAGCTGCACTCGGTGCTCGTCCGATCACTCGGGCTTGTGACTTATCACCTCAATGCGGGGACCAATCGCGCCTCCTGACATGCCCGCCAAACATAGTCCGCACCGAGAACAACGCATTCGTTCGGTCTAAGCTTAGGCTGGTGCGCAAGAGCGTATTGGAGGCGCGAAGGGGCCGTTGGGTCTGGCCGAAGGTTGCACGCATCGAAACCCATAGAGGCACAGCCGGACAGAAGGCCAGCAGCGAATAGGTGTGTGGCTATCTCGAGCATCGCTGTCTCCCATTTTTCATCGCACCGTGACGCCAGATCACACCGAATGCCGCGCGTCCTCGATTGCTCCGCGCCGTCAGGATGCGTTCGGAAGAGGTCAAGGTGGCAGGCGCAATGGCGTTGACCATTATACGGAAGGAAACTGCGATGATTGAAAGGGTGATCACGATGTCCTTTGGTTTAGCTCACGTCTGCCAGCTAAACCTTCTGATAGTTCCGTAGACCTTCAGAGAATTGGCCGCGGCTCAGAGAAGCGATACTTGGTAGTCATTGCAGATTAATCATCACTCCTGGAAAAGCCCCGGCGCCCATCCCCCCCGATGCCCCCCCGCCGGGGCTTTTCTTTGGGCATGCCGCTGCGTCTTTCCCCGTGTCAGTGACACCTGAAGCGTCCCACCTTGAAGGTCGTTGTCATCGCATCGTTCGTCATCATTCATCACCTGCCGCCGGGTTTCAGCGATCGTCATGCTTGCGCCTACGACGAAAAGGTAAATTCTTGCTGTTTGTCTGTCGTTTTTGAGCGGTCGGTTAGGACCAGGAGCGTACTCAAGGACAGTTTGACGATACGTTTGGATTATGTCGCCCGCCCTTATTCGATAGCAGGATGGCTTCGAGCACCGCGGTGCGGAGCGGCCCGCGGGAAAGCAGCAAGTCACTGAATTGCCGCCAGCGACGAGCGGACGCGGGACTTCAGGAGATCAGCATGCGCCCAAGCACCGCGCGGCCTGCTATCGCGACTCGCCTGTGCACGCGCCATGTCTGCGGGCATCGACGTGGCGCCCTTGATGGTGAAGGCCGCTGTCACGCGCAAGCAAGTCGAAGATCAAAGCGTTCGGCTCGCGGTGAAAGGTCAGATCAAATTTGTCGAACTGGTCGCGGACGCATTACACGATGATCTTCTCGGATTTCATCTTGGATGCGACTATGATCTTCGCGAGATCGGGCTGCTCTATTATGTGTGGAATTCGTCCAAGCTGCTTGGCGACGCCTTTCGTAGAGCGGAGCGCTACAGCTCGATAGTCAATGAAGGCGTTTGCTTGCGCGTGCGCAGCAATGGAAATGAGCTTGCGTTGACCTCCACCTATGTCGGCATTAAGCGGCTTTCGGATCGGCACCAGATGGAGTTTTGGGTTAGCTCGCTGGTCCGCATCTGCCGGCAGCTGACCAATCGCCACCTCCTGCCAAGCTGCGTCAGGCTCGTTCATCGCCGCAATGGCGGTGCTACCCAGCTGGAAAAGTTCCTGGGCTGTGATGTCGAATTTGGAGCCGCTACGGATGACGTGGCATTTCCCGAAACGGTCAAGCAGCTGCCCGTCGTCTGCGCCGATCCGTACCTCAATAAGCTAATGATCAAATACTGCGACGAGGCGCGCTCGCATCGGGAAGGACGCCTCACGTGCCGGGTCGCCGTGGAGAACGCCATTGCTCCGCTCCTGCCGCATGGAAAAGCGGGAGTTGTGGAGATTGCCTGCCAGCTTGGAATGAGTTCCCGTACGCTCGAGCGCCGACTCAGGTCAGAAGGGCTTACCTTTGGCGGCGTCTTGAGCGAGTTGAGATGCGACCTCGCTAAACGCTATTTGCGGGAAGAAGATATGCCGATTTCCAAGATCGCATGGCTGCTCGGCTACCAGGACGCTGGCGGATTCACGCACGCATTCAAACGCTGGACCGGCAAGACGCCAAGAGAAGCCCGAGCGCGGGAGATTGTTGCGCGGCCTAATACCCTGACGCGACCTCGCGCAAGGTCCGGTTTCCCGCCGGCCGTTAAGCGCGCCTGATCGAGCGCTCTACTGGTCCGCGTTCCTTGCCATCTATTGCGACACTGAAACCCGTTATGCGGACCGCTGCACGGATTGCACGTCAAATGAACAACAGCTGGGTGACCCTCAGTCGAGTGATCTCAATTAGTAAACGCCCCGTGCCCTTTGCTTCCGAAGTTTGTGTCAGAACATGCTTCCCGGCTTATACTTGAGGTTCAGTGGGATGCGCTTTGGAATCAGGGCCTCTCCATTAAATTGTCCGTTTCGCCGCGCCCCATCGGCGTCGTCGGCTTGTAAAAATTGCACACCGAGCCCGTTGGCGCAGCTCTAGATCGACCGCGCCCATAATGTCTCGAAAGCCCTTGCAGCGGTGTCGACGGCTCGTCAATGCCGGCCAGGCCCTAAAGATGGTTGGGAGGCGCGTGGGTTGTCAGAAAGACCCGCTTCCGAATTCAAGACGACTGCACGGAAAGCGCCTAACAATTTGGAGGAACCTCCTCGATGGTTGTCGCATTTCTGAAAGCATCTGCCCGTCTCCAGGCGATCGTTATGAGCTTCGTGCGAAATCAAATCCTATCGCCCGGCGGCGGCGTGCGAGCAGCTAAATTCCTTCTCGCACTTCTCCTGCCGCCGACCGTGGCCGCAATCTACCCGCCTGCGCTGTCAGTGGTCCTTGCCGACGAGCCGACCTCGGCGGAACAACAGGCCCCGGCCGAAAGCCGCGAAGCGGAACAAGATCAGCAGCAGGAACCCAGCGCTTCTCCGGCAGCACCAGATAGTCTTTGTGAGGTGCTCGCAAAGGCGGCAGCGAGCCATAATCTGCCGGCCGATTTCTTCGCTCGTCTGATCTGGCAGGAAAGTCGCTTTAAGGCGGATGCGGTCAGCCCGGCAGGTGCACAGGGCGTAGCCCAATTCATGCCCGCAACGGCAAGATTGCGCCAACTTGAAAACCCATTCGATCCGTTTGAAGCAATTGCCAAGTCTGCTCAGCTATTGGGTGAGTTGCGTCGTGAATTTGGTAACCTTGGCCTTGCGGCAGCCGCGTACAATGCCGGGTCCGGTCGTGTGCGCGACTGGATGGTCCGCCGCCGACCGCTTCCGGGCGAAACGCAGACCTATGTTCGCCTCGTGACCGGTCACTCTGTAGAAGAATGGTCCGGAGGCCAAACCAGTCCCCTTGAGACGCGCTCCCTGAAAGTTGGGCCCTGCAACCTGCCGGTTGCTGCTTTGGTTCATCCGAAGAAGGATGCATCCACGAGAACTGAAACCATCAAGCCGTGGGGTGTGGAAGTGGTCGGCAGCTCAACCCCGGCGCTGGCGCTTGCTCGCTACCGTGAATGGCGCTCCAAGTATGCGGCGATCGTTGGCGCCCGCGAACCGCACGTTGTCATGCGGGGAGTCTTAGGCGACATGGGCGCTGCGCGGGTCCGAATCGGAGCAGACACCCAGGCCGACGCCGCAAAATTGTGCGCAGCGTTGCGGGCAGCCCGCACGTATTGTGACGTGATGCGTAACTGAATCGCATCGCAGTTTTTTGAGTGCTCGCCCCGAGCCCCGTTTGTTTCCGAAGTTTGTGCCGCGGGAGACGTATCACGCACTTCGGAAATGGAGGCACTATCCAGGGCCCACAGGGGCCTCACATCGGCCGCTCGATCTCTTCTCTGGCACCGTCGGGAAGCGGGTAGCGGTCGACCGCGAACAGGGCCGTGGCGCCGTGATAGTGCCCCATCAGCGCGACGAGCTCGACGATCGCGCGCTCGCCGACCCGATCGGCCAGCGTCTTGAAGGTCGCGTCGCTCACCTGTCGAACCGAAAGCAACTGCGTGAAGAAGTCGTACACTGCGGCCTCGTCCGCCGTCATCGGATCGGGCCGCCGGCCCACCGCCATGGCATCGATGAAGGCGGGGCTCAATCCTGCCTCGATGGCGTAGGCACGATGCGAATACCAGACGTACTGTCCGCCCCAGAAGCGCGCGGTCAGCAGGATGACGATCTCCTTGAGCTTGTGCTCGACCGGGGCCTCGAAGCGCAGATAGCGATTGAGCGGCCGCGATGCCTTCGCCATCTCCGGGCTGCGCAGGTTGATGTTGGTCGGGCCGTCGAGCGATTTCCGCCCGGTCGCGATTTCCGCGTCCAACATGGCCTTCTGCGCCGGATTGAGCTCGGCATAGGAGAGGGGGCGGAAGCGGCTGCCCCGCAGCACGAAGTCGGTTTGGGCGGTCGCGATGGTTCCGGCGAGCGCGCCGAGCGCGAACATCATGGTGGCGATGACGAGCGTCCGACGCATGGCGGTTTCCTCCCGGCTATGATGTTGCCGGTGAGGCTAACGGAGGAGGGCGGCCTTCGCCAGGGCGGGTGCGGCCTCGCGACCGTATCGCGGCGCCAAGCACGCGCTGCTATGCTGCGATTGTGGATTTCGATCATATGCAAGGGAGTACCTTATGCCGCTGTCGAAACTCGTGGTCGCGGCGAGTGTGCTGAGCATGGCGCTCGGGGCAGCTGCAGCGCAGGCGGCCGAGATCGTCGTGCTCGGCACCACCGCCGCCAAGGAGGCGCTGGTCGAGATCGTGCCGCTGTTCGAGCGCGCGAGCGGCCACAAGGTCAACATCACCTTTGCGAGCGGACCTAGAATGGTCGAGCGGATCAGGACCGGCGCCACCGGCGATCTGTTCATTGGACCTGACGAATACAACGAGCCGCTGCTCAAGGAGGGCAAGCTGGTCGCCGGCAGCGGCGTCGATTTCGGCCATTCCCTGACCGGGGTGGCAGTGCGCGCCGGCGCACCGCGGCCTGACATCAGCACGCCGGAGAAGTTCAGGAGTGCGCTGCTCGCCGCCAAGACCGTGTCCTTCAGCGGGGGCGCGAGCGGCATGCAGGTCGTCAACGTGCTCGAGCGCCTCGGCATCAATGATGCGATCAAGGCGAAGTACGTGGCGCCGAAGGGGGACGAACCCGTCGCCGCCGTGGTGGCGCGCGGCGACGCTGAGATTGGCATCCATCAGATCAGCCAACTCCTGCCGGTCCCCGGCGTCGACATCGTCGGACCGTTCCCAGGCGACCTGCAGAAGATCATCGCCTACGCGGTGACTGTGCTGCCGGGCTCCACGCAGCGGGCGGCGGCGCAAGAGTTTGTAAAATTCCTACGCTCGCCGGAAGCCGCTGCGATCATCAAGAAGAAGGGAATGGAACCGGTCTAGACGACAAAAGAGATAAAACACGACGTCAGGTCGCGTCGCGATCAAAAGTCGCGATCCAAGACGTGAAAGATAAGTAACGTGAAACAAGGGAGGACGTCCATGCGTGCGATTGCGCGTTGCCTGCTTGCCATACCGGCTATCGTCATGCTCGCGGGCCAGGGAGCACATCCCGCGGCCGCGCAGACCCGCGAGATTCCGAAGTTCGAGGTCGATCCGTCCTGGCCCAAGCTGCCGAGCAAATGGGTTTGGGGTCAGGTGTCGAGCGTCTCGATCGACGACCGCGGCCACGCCTGGATTCTGCAGCGCCCGACCACGGTGCGCGCGGACCAGCGCGACAAGGCCGCGCCGCCGGTGCTCGAGTTCGACGAGGCTGGCAATTTCATCCAGGCCTGGGGTGGGCCGGGGCAGGGCTATGACTGGCCCGAGACCGAGCACGGCATCTACGCCGATCCCAAGGGCTTCATCTGGCTCGGCGGCAACGGCCGCACCGACCATCACCTCGTGAAGTTCACCCGTGACGGCAAGTTCGTAATGCAGATCGGCCGCAAGGGCGAGAGCAAGGGCAACAAGGATACCCAGAACGTCAAGCAGGCGGCCGACACGTTCGTGCACACGCCGACCAACGAGTTGTTCGTCGCCGACGGCTACGGCAACCGCCGCATCATCGTGTTCGATGCCGACACCGGCGCGTTCAAGCGCATGTGGGGCGCGTTCGGCAACGAGCCGCTCGACAACGTGCCGGAGCCGCCGAAGGTGCCGGAGGATCAGCGCATCCCGGCCAAGGAGGCGACCGGCACGTGGCCCCGATCAGTTCGTGCAGCCGGTGCACGCCGCCCGCGTGTCGAAAGACGGGCTCGTTTACGTGTCCGATCGCGGCGGCAAGCGCGTGCAGGTGTTCACGCTCGAGGGCAAATACGTCAACCAGGTCTTCATCGATCGCTATTGCGAGGTGCCGCATTGCGGCAACGGCCAGACCGTCGCCAGCACCGCCTTCTCGCACGATCCCGAGCAGCGGTTCCTCTATGTCGCATCGCGCAGCCCGGCGCGGGTGTGGGTGCTCGACCGCAAGACGCTCGAGCCGCTCGAACTCGTTCGGGCGTAACGGCGTCGCGCCCGGCGAGTTTTACGTCATGCACCACATGAATGTGGACGCGAAAGGCAATCTCTATGTGACCGAGGTGCAGGACGGCAAACGGATCCAGAAGTTCACGTTCAAGGGCCTGACCAGCCGATAAGGCTGCAGTCTGGTCCCAATGGGAGGAGTGCCATGCGTTCGAGTGACATGCGATATCTCGTCGGAGTTTCGGCCATCTGCGTGACGCTGTGTGGTGCTGCCGCCATCGCGCAGCAGAACCAGTTTCCGCTGGCGGCGCCGGCAGGCGTCGACAGCAAGGCGCGCGAGACCGCGCCGCCCGGGGCCGTGAACCAGGGCCCCTATGACATGAACTCCTGGAAATACGGGCCTGCGTTCAATCCGCCGGAGGGCACCAAGATCTGGAACCCGGTCAAGATCAAGATGATGCAGGGCGGCAAGGTCACCGGCGGCACGGTGCGCGCAGCCGCCGATCCGAGCACCTATTGCGCGATGGCGAATGCGGGCTACGACTTCATCTGGACCGAGATGCAGCACTCGCCCACGACCTGGGACAACGCCGTGAAGGCCTGGACGAGCTGCCCGCGGGCCAAGGCGGTGCCGGGCGCGCGCATCGCCTACACGGACGAGAAGGAAATTCAGCAGGCGCTCGACGGCGGCGCGCTGGTTCTGGTGGTGCCGACCGTCGATACGGTGGCGGAAGCGATCCAGGCGCGAGACTGGGCGTTCTTCCCGCCGCTCGGCAAGCGCAGCCTCGGCGGCGGCGCCGCCTTCGCCCCGGAGATGTGGGGCAACGTTCCGGGCGGCTATCGGAATACCATCAATGACAACCTTGTCTTGGTACTGATGATCGAGACTCTCGAAGGCCTCAAAAATGCGGACGAGATTGCCAAGGTCCCGGGCGTGTCCGCAATCTTTGCTGCCAGCAGCGACCTCGGCAACTTCTCAGGCTACCAGCAGGGCAATCCGGACTACGAGCGCGCCATCAACATCGTGCACGACGCCGCGATCAAGGCCCGCGTCAGGCTTTGCGGGCCACTGACCTGGAAGGACCGGCCGGACTTCACCTGCTTCCAGGCTGGCAGCGAGACAGCGCAGATCGCGCGCGGTGCCCGCGCCGAGCTCGGCGACCTCTACAACACCCAGGGAAAGCCGGAGGTCGGGCCGTTTGCCGCCAAGTGACGTTTAACGGGCTGACGGCTGGCTTTCACCTACGCACCAATGAAGAAGGGCCGCCCCTCTCGAGGCAGCCCTTCCATTGTCAGACCGTGGTCCGGCTGACGCCGTGCCGTCGCACTAGGCGACGCGGACCTCGTGAGAGGCGAGGATCCAGCTCACGGATGCCGGCGACCGCGGCGATAGACAATGAGACACTGGATCACCTCCTTTCGGTTGTTAACGACCCCCGCAGTGTAGGGGGTGATTCTTGATTCTGGAAGGTCGAATTTTGCTCATTTTCAGGCGCTTCGCAGCCTAGGGAGTGGGCTCGCCATGAAAGTGACAGAAATATGAATCGGCTGTAGGTTTTGGCGACGGCGCCCCCCGGCTTTCGCGCACCAGTTTAGAGGATATCAAATGGCCGGGAAGGAATTGACCGTCACTCCAGGCGAGATGTTGAAGGAGGAGTTCCTGGCTCCGTACGGTTTGTCGCAGAACCAGCTCGCCAAGGCGATCGGCATCTCACCCAACCGTATCGCCGAGATCGTCAACAATCGGCGCCGCATCACGGCCGACACCGCGCTTCGGCTCGGTCTGTACTTCGGGAATAGCCCAGAGTTCTGGATGAACCTGCAAACTCACTACGACCTGAAAATGGCGCGGCGAAACTTGAAGTCGGAGGATGCAAAGCGAATTAAGGCGATACGAGCCGCGTGAGCACAGGGGATTGCGCAGCTCGCTCGCCATCCCTACTCACCGGCGATGATCGCCCGCGTCTCCTCGACGACATCCTTGGGCGTCGCATAGAGGTCCTTCAGCAGCGCCTCGATGCTTTGCCAGCGGATGGGCTCGACATCGAGCTTCTTGGCTTTCATCTCGGCCAGCAGAGCCGGGTCGGCCATGGTGGCGTCGAATGCCTTGCGTAAAGCTGCGGCGCGATCGGCCGGAACGCCGGGCGGAGCCGCGAACGGGCGACCGAGCGTCTGGGCGTTGAGCACGAACTTGAAGATCTGCTTCTGCCGCTCACTGGTGGCGAACTCCATGATGGCTGGCACGTCCGGCAGCTCGGGCGAGCGCTCGAGCGCGAGCACGTTGAGGAGCTTGATCTTCTTCTCCGCGATCCAGTCCGGCTTCGAGATCTTGATGCTGGAATAGGCCCAGCCGCAGCGCCCGTCCAATTCGCCGCGCTCCACCGCAAGGATGAGCTCGGCGCCGCCCGGATATCCGGACACCAGATGGATCTTGAGACCGAGAAGCTTCCGCAGGATCTTGGAATACATGTCCTCGTCGGAGCCAGGTCCGAGCCCGCCCAGGGTGAACTGGGTCTGTCTGGCATCGGCCATATTGCTGACTTTGGGATTGCCGAGGAGACCGCAGACCGTGAGATCGCTGGCGCCGCTGCCGAGCCAGGTGAATTTCGTGGCATCGAAGGCCGCGCCGCTCGCCCCCACCAGCGGCTCGATCACCGGTGATCGCGTCAGCGAGATCACGGAGCCGTCCTTGGGGGCGACGTTGTACAGGTGATTGGCGGCCCGCATGCTGCCCGCTCCGGGCATGTTCTGCACGATGATCCGGGGCTGCCCCGGGATGTGCCGGCCGAGATGGTTCGCCACCACGCGGGCATAGAGATCGAAGCCGCCTCCCGACGAATAGCCGGCGATGAGCGTGACCATGCGGTCCTTGTAGAAGTCTTCGACCGCATCGGCATGCGCGGGCAGCGTCAGGGCCGCGGCGAGGAGAAGGCCGCTCACGATGGTCAAGCCGGGAACGCGCATTGTCGGGCTCCTTGCGCCTCAAGTCGTGGTTTGGCATTTGGGCGCATTTGCATTGACGAGCAAAAGGCGGGCCAAATGCGATCGAGCCGCTATTGAACCGCGGCGTGTGCCCGGTCCTGCACATCCATGTTCACGAGATTGAGCGGCGATTCCGTCTCGTCCAGCATGCCCCAGCTCTTCACCCACTCGTAGGTGCGCTTGAGCTCGTCGGCCGGGATCGGCGCCGGATCGACCACGACCAGCCGCCCTTCGCGCAGATCTTGCGGCTTCAGCGTGCCGATCTCCGGATCGCGTGCTTTGTGATAGTCGATGAAGTAGCGCATGTAGGCGCTCTTGTTTGCATTGATCCGGCGCACGGCCTCGCGCACCGCGCGGTTGAAGGCCGCGTAAGTTTCCGCATCGACCCGGTCGGAGGCGACCTCGGTGCCGTGGAAGAACGCCGAGCAGATGGTGCGGCAGCCCTTCTTCTCCGCCAAGGTGATGTAGGGCTCGGTCAGGGTGGTGGCCTCGAGTTCGCCCTTCATCATCAGGTTGAAGCGATTGCGCGACCCTGACGGCGCGCGACAGACATTGATCTGGTCGCGCGGCAGGAAGCCTTCGAGGAGATGCAGCGCGAGATAATGCGTGCCGGCGTAGAACGGCACGCCCACGGTGCGGCCGGCGAGCTGCTGTGGCGTGTAGACCGGCGAGTCCGGCCGCACCACGATCGCCGCATAGCTGATAATGGCGCGTCGCCCCACCTGGCGGCTGCCGACACCGGTGGCGTCAGCACGGCAGTAGTTGCCCCATTCGCAGGCGTTGTACATGTCGGCCTTGCCCTGCTCGAGCAGATTGCCATGGCTGGTGAACGGATCGGCGCCCTTCACATCGCGCAACGAGGTGTCGGCCGTCTTGACGCCGGCTTCGTCGCGATCGGCCCATTCGACCGCAAGGCCCTCGTGGGCGAACAGGCCTTCGTCAAAGGCCACAAGCTCCGGCAATCCCTGGAACGGGGAGGTGGATTCGAGAATGAGCTTGCGCAGCATGTTTCCTCCTTGGCCGAAACTTCAATATGGCGTGGCTGAGGATACTAGCCTGGCCCGGATGCGCAAAGACACCCAGAGATAGCAGTGCTTGGCGCTAAAATACGCGGGTTGAACCGGCGATGTGGCGGACGGATGATCAGCGCGCGTTGCCGGAGGCGGCGCGGCTCGGAACGTAACCGAGCCTGCGCCCAGCCAGCGCCAGCTCGCAGCCCTCGCAATAGCGGGGGTCTTTGAAGTCGATCCAGTTGTGCGCGTAGATGTGCTCAGCCGCGATACTGTAGCGCTCCTGCAGGAACGGCAGCAGCGTGAGCCACGCGCTCATCTGCGCGGGCGTCACCGGCTTGCTCACATCGGGAAAGTTGCCGACGAACTCGACCCCGAGCGAGCTCGTCCTTACCACGACGTGATAGGTCTTGGAGTTGTCGATATATTTGTTGTCATTGCGGTTGGCGCCGTCGCCATGCGTTGGGATCGCCGTCTCGGCGGTCGACCAGAGCACGGTTCCATCGGTTTCCACCCAGATAGTCACGCCGCGTTTGGTCGGCTCCTTGAATTGTTGCGGTCGCTAGCGCCCGGGCCGTGCCCGGCGGCCCTTCGGTCTGATGAGCGATGATGTGCTTCCAATGACGCGCGTCGGCCGGATTGCCGAGCGGATGCAGATACTCGATCGTGAGATTGGGAATCCGAGGCTCGCCGGATTGCCGCGCCAGTGCGGCAAAGTCGGCCGGGCCTTGCTGCGCGGCGGCCATTCCGAAGACGGAACCAAACAGAAACAGCGGCAGGATGATTCGCGTGACGTTATTGTGGCCGTGCATCTCTTCTCCGGTGACTGCCACCATGATGGTATGGCAATGGGCGCCAAGAGTCTGATCTGATTCGACAATAGCGGATGGTAGTGGAGTCGTTAACGTCCATCCGTTGGCTCGGCAGAATCATGCTAGGTTCAATGCACGAATCAATAGAGGTCGCTCATGAACGTCATCGTCTTCGCCTCGCGCAAAGGCGGCTCGGGCAAGAGCACGCTGGCCGCTCATCTTGCTGCGCAGGCGCATAAGCCGCCCTGTCGTGTGCTGATGCTCGATGCCGATCCGCAGGGATCGCTCACGCTCTGGCACAAGCTCAGGAGCAATGGTGAGCCGCCGCTTGCCGATGGCTCCAATAACCTGCCGGCAGCGGTGTTGCAGGCCGAGCGCGCCGGTTACGAGTGGGTCTTCATCGACACGCCGCCGAACGTGTCCGCGATCGTCGCCGAGGCCATCCAGGCGGCGACGCTGGTCATCATTCCGGCGCGGCTCACGCTGTTCGATCTTGCCGCCATCAAGGAAACCATGGTGCTCTGCCGCCGGCTGAACAAGCCTTACGCGGTCGTGATCAACGGCGTGCCGCCGCGGCGCGACAATACGGAGTCGCCGTTCGTGCGCGAGGCGCGCGCGGTGCTCGGGAGTCTCAACGTTCCGGTCTGGTCCGGCCAGATCACGCAGCGCAACGCCTTTTCGCTGGCACTGGCGGAAGGCGAGGGCGCTTCCGAATACGACAGCCAGTCGGAGGCCTCGCATGAGATCACCACCCTGTGGGCGGCGATCGAGAAATCCGTGAAGGCCATTCACGGGGCCTACGAGGGCGCCGCCATGCATCGGGTCGCGGCGTAAGTTCCGGCCCTGGTCTAGCAACGCCGAAGCCGGCGATCCGGCTTCGGCGTATCAATCACGTCAACGATTATTTCAGCTGGCCGGCGACCTTGCCGAGGCCGGCCTTTTCGCATGCCTCGTCCTTGACCCCACCCGGTGCGCGACCCGAGGAGTTCATGCTATGGAGGGCGGTATAAATGGAGGAAACGAATGCACGTGACAGCAAAAAAGAGCACCATTCTATCGGCCGCCCTGATCGCGGGCACGTTGAGCCTCGCCGTGAGCCTCGGCTCGGTCCTGGCGCAGGGCGTTCCCGATTTCGCTGCCATCATCGCGGCACCTGACCGCGCCGCGAGCGACCGCGACATCGACAAACGGCGCGATCCGGTCAAGCTTCTCGCATTCACCGGCGTGCGCACCGGCATGACGGTGCTCGATATGGGCGCCGGCGGCGGCTACAGCACCGAGCTGATGGCGCGCAGCGCCGGCCCGAGCGGCAAAGTCTATGGTCAGAACCCGGCCGACCTCGGCGCGCGCGCCAAGGAGCGCTTCGACGCGCGGATGCAGACCCCTGCGATGAAAACCGTCACCAGCCTGGTGCGGCCGTTCGACGATCCGCTCCCGGCCGAGGTGCGCGACATCGATCTGGTGACGTTCTTCTTCTACTACCACGACACGGCCTACATGGAGGTCGACCGCGCCGCCATGAACCGCAAGCTGTTCGCGGCCTTGCGGCCCGGCGCATCGCTGGTGATCACGGACCACCACGCCAAAGCCGGCGAGGGCATCACCGTCGCGCGTACGCTGCATCGTATCGAAGAGGCCGTGCTGCGCCGCGAGGTGGAGGCGGCAGGCTTCAAGCTCGCTGCTGAGGGTGATTTTCTGCGCCATCCCGAGGACCCGCGCGACTTCAACGTCAATCGCCCGACCGGGCCGGTCGACGAGTTCGTGCTGCGCTTCGAGAAGCCGCGGTAAGGCCTGACGGCTTCGAAATCGGGGGTGGAACAACGTTAGCAGCGCGAGCACGGGCTCGGCGCCGCGTAAGTTATCGCGCGCGGCGCGCCATCTGGTTGATCCTGTAAAAAGTCGCGATGAGTTGAATGGCAGTTGCCACCATTTGGGAAACGGTGGGCCTCGCGTGCCGTTGACTTGGATCAATGTGGCTTGGCCAAGAGGGTGTTGAACATTGCTCGAACCCCACAACCCAGCACAGGAGTTGCTGTCATGAACCTGCGATCGCTCATTCCGATCGGCCGCAGCCGCGATGTTGCGCGCCGCGAGTACACACCGTTCTGGTCGCTCCAACGCGAGATCGACCGCCTGTTCGACGACTTCACGCGCGGTTTTCCGAGCTTCTCGTCCGCTTCGTCCGCTGCCGGTGGGCAGGAGCTGTTACCCGCGATGGATGTGACGGAAACCGACACCGAGATCGAGGTGACGGCGGAGTTGCCCGGCCTCGAGGAGAAGGACGTGCAGATCAATCTGGCCGACAACGTGCTCACGATCCGCGGTGAGAAGAAGACGGAGCGTGACGAGAAGACGAAGGACCTGCGTGTGGTGGAGCGCAGCTACGGCTCATTCTACCGTACTCTGGAACTTCCCGCTGGTGTCGATCCCGACAAGATCAGGGCTTCGATTGCCAAGGGTGTGCTCAAGGTTGTGGTGTCCAAGCCGGCGCCCGCCCAGGTCAAGACCATCTCGGTCAAGTCCGCCGCCTAGCACAATTCTATATCTCAATACCTTGCCCTCCCGTCCTCGCGGGAGGGCAACACTTTTATTGTCTGTTGCGCGGGGCGCTGACGGGTCCTGCTAACCATTCGTTAACCACGGAGGCTCCAGGCTCGAAATCAAGCGCAACCAAGGAGCGCTCCCATGAACGTCATCACGGTGGCTTCGCGCAAAGGTGGCGCGGGCAAGACCACGATCTGCGCGCATCTTGCGGCCCATGCGCATACGCTGGGTCATCGCACGCTCGTTATTGACGCCGATCCGCAAGGGTCGCTGGCGCTCTGCAACTCGCTGCGCTCGCATGCGCTGCAGCTCATGACTGCCGAGCGCGGCATCGATCGCGCGCTCGCGCTCGCCATGGTCGACGGCATCGAATGGGTGTTCATCGACACCGCGCCGACCATGTGGGTGGTGGTGCAGGAAGCGGTGCGCGCCGCCACCATGGTGCTGATCCCGGCGCGCCCCGGCTTCCTCGATCTCTCGGCGGTGCGCGAGACGGTCAAATGCGCGCGCGAGCGCGACAAGCCCTATGCGGTGGTGCTCAACGCCTGTCCGGTCAAGCGCGGCATGAAGGAAGCGCCTGCGGTTGCGAATGCGCGCGCCTGGCTCGAGAAGAACAAGATTCCGGTCTGGTCCGGCCAGGTCAGCCAGCGCGCAGGCTTCATGCTGTCGTTGTCGAAAGGCGCCGGCGCCGGCGAGGATGATGCACGCTCGCTCGGCGCAGCCGAGATCACCAAGCTCTGGAGCGCGGTCGAGAAGAGCGTCGAGGCGGTGAACGCCGCGCGTGCTGCGGCCGTGCGCGCCGCGTAGGCGCCGTCAGCAATCAGGCCGCGAATTCGCGCGCGATGATCTCGTCCCAGTCATAGGGACACTTCGCAGGGAACGAGTTTTCGTCAAGCCCGGCATCGTTGGCGGCTTCCGCGCGCGCCTTGCGATAGCAGTGCGCGATCGCCTCCGGAATGCGCGGCGCGAGCCCCGGGTTTTGCGCAAGCACATCGGCGACGGCCTGACGCTGCGATTGCACCGATTGCACGCGGCCACGCGAGCGCCGGATGGCGGGATGATCCCACTTCAACAGGTGCGTGAGCAGCGCGTGCATCGCGCCCTCGAGCTTGTCGAACTGCTGCTGCGCGAGACCCTCGATCTCGCGGGCGAGATTGTCCTGATCGACAGCCTGCCAACGGCCATCGCGCACCAGGCGCGCCTGCTCGACCAGCCAGGAATAGAGATCCCGCTGATGGTCGGCGGCTGAGCCGCTGGCGTCTTTGCTGCGTGTCGCCATGAGTCACCCTTCGCCGCATGGTAGGTCAATCGCGCTCAGCCGCGAAACCCCAGGAAACCGTCCGCATCCGTATGCCACTGACTGGATGTAAAACACGGGCCAAGCCAGAGCGACACCCGGGTTCGCGATACTCCGCGAGAGTACAGAAAGGCGCTATCTAAAGGGTCGTGAGACGTCTTTCAAACCGGTATTCCAGGCCGCCTGACCACGCGCACGCCGGTCGCGAAAGGAGCGGAAGTTTGCCGATCGCGATGGAATTGATTGGCCAAGAACCGCCAGCGCGCCCGCCTCCCTGTGTCCCACCTTCTTACAAGTTGCTAAATCATAAAGAGTTCTCAAAAGGGGCGGGTGTTGGCACGCTCGATGCTAACAGCATGTCGTAACTGGACGGAACGCGCAAAGGGGGATGCGCGTAAAGCAACGAAGACAATGAGCTTCCGAGCCGTTTCGCCCGAGCTCATCTGCACGGGGCGGGTAACATGACCAAAGACAGTCAACATCTGCTAGGCGTCTATTCCATTGTCTCTGATGAGGATGGGCACGACCTCCAGGTCGAGATCGGCTACGCCACTCAGCATCCCGACGGTCGCGGCTTCGACCTCACCTTGCGAGCGTTGCCGCTCACTTCGAAGCTTGTGCTGCGCGAGCTGGACCAAGGCGACTCTCGACAACGTCAATCTCGGGAGGAATCTCAGAACGGAGCTCAGGAAAACTCTGGTGAGACTCAATCTGAAAAGTCTCAGGAAGAGTTTCAAGACCATCCTGCGGACAACGGCGCGCTTTCACTGGCGTCCCAGATGAAAGAATTCGAGCGCGCCGCGATCCGGCAATGCTTGCTGGAGACCGGCGGCAGTATCGGGGCGGCGCTGAAGCGTCTCAAGATTCCACGGCGCACCTTGAACGAGAAGATGGTCCGGCTCGGTATCGACCGCCGAAGTCTCAAGCCGCCGTATCGGCAGAGAATTGCGGCCAACGCCGACGCTGCGAGTCCGACTCTGCGAGGCCCGGGTCGGAGAGTGCGGTCGTGCGTGGCGGCGAGCCGCATCTATTCCTGGGGCAGTTGCAACCAGGCAAGAACGGAGCCAGCAGTGGCCAGTAGCTTGCGTGCACGAGTGGCCGGCAAAGTCCAGAAGCTGATCCTTCTGGGGGCCATTGGCGCACTGGCAGCTGGCGGTTGGGAGCTCATCGACAAAGAGTCCGGCCGCGCCGCCGGCCAACAGGTGGAGGTGCCGTACCGTCATCGGTCTTCGGAGGACTTGTTCGCGCCAGCGGCGGCCCAATGGACCACCCTGGGCATCGAGCCCGTCAGCAAGCGGGTGTTTCGTTACGAGCAGGTGACCGAGGGAAAGATCGCGGTCGACGAGGATCGTGCGACGCTCGTGTTTTCCCCTTACTCGGGCCGAGTCATCAGGCTCCTCGCCAAGGCCGGCGATGTCGTCACGCGCGGCCAGCTACTGTTCACCGTCGAGGCGACCGACATGGTGCAGGCGCAGAACGACTTCATTGCGGGGGTCGCCGGGCGCAACAAGGCGCACTCGCAGCTCTCCTTTGCGGAGATCGACGAGCGGCGTTATCGAACTCTGTCCAAGGATAAAGCGGTCCCGCAGCGGGATTTTGAGCAGGCGCAGACGGCCCTCATTGCAGCACAGAACGATCTCCGTTCCGCCGAGACCGCTCTTGAGGCAGTTCGTAACCGGCTCCGGATTCTGGGCAAGACCGACGAGGAGATTGCGACATTCGAGCAGACCGGCAAGATCAGTCCCGAGACGCCGATCTATTCGCCGATCGGCGGCACCGTGGTGCAGCGCAAGGGCGGTGCTCGGCCAATTCCAGAACACGGCCGTCGGCGGCGACCCGGTCTACGTGATCGGCGATCTGTCGACCGTGTGGTTGGTCGCCTATGTCCGGGAGACCGAAGCTTCGAAAATCCGGATTGGTCAGCAGATCAATTTCACGCTGCTGAGCCGCCCCGGAGAAGTCTATCGCGGCAACATTCAATATGTCTCGACCACGCTCGACGCGAGCTCGCGCCGGCTGATGATCCGGACAACCGTTCACAACGAGGACGGCGCGCTGAAGCCGGAAATGTATGCGAACGTGACCATCTTCACCGACGAGGGTGATTCCTGGCCCGCCATTCCGCGAGACGCGGTGATCTACGAGGGCGACGGCGCGCGCGTCTGGGTGGCGCATGACGATAAGACGGTCGAGCGGCGCGCGATCACGCCAGGACTGATCGACGGCGGGATGATCCAGGTGATGCGAGGCCTGCAGCCGGGTGAGAAGGTGGTCACCAAAGGCAGCCTGTTCATCGATCGGGCGGCGGCCGGCACCTGAGCGCCCGCGGTAAAGGGCATCCGCCGATGAATGCGTTGATCGAGTTTTCGTTGCGGCATCGTGTGCTGATGCTGGTGCTGTTCGTGATGATGTTCGCGGGCGGCATCGTGGCCTTCCGCCAGCTCAACATCGAGGCCTATCCGGATCCGACGCCGCCGATGGTCGATGTGGTGACGCAGAGCCCCGGCCTCTCGGCCGAGGAGATCGAGCGCTACATCACCATCCCGATCGAGACGCAGACCGCGGCGGTGCGCAATCTCACCTCGATCAGGACGATCTCGCTCTACGGCCTCTCGGACGTGAAGCTGCAATTCAGCTTCGACTACACCTACGACGAGGCCCTGCAGCAGGTCCTCAATCGCCTGTCGCAGCTTCCGCCGCTGCCCAACAACGTGCAGCCGCAGATCTCCCCGGTCAGCCCGATCGGCGAGATCTATCGATACAAGCTCGTCGGGCCGCCGGGATACAGCGTGCTCGATCTCAAGACGCTGCAGGATTGGGTGCTGCAGCGGCGCTTCCGGGCGGTGCCCGGCGTCATCGACGTGACCGGCTGGGGCGGCAAGACCAAGATTTTCGAGCTGCAGGTCGACTTCAACAAACTGATGGCCTATGGCCTGACGCTTGCCGCAGGTCCTGCAGACGCTCAACAACAGCAACATCAATGTCGGCGGCAACACGCTCAATATCGGAACGCCAGTCCGCGGTGGTGCGCGGCGTTGGCCTCATCCGCTCGCTCGACGATCTCAACAACACGATGCTGACCCAGGTCGGCGGCAACCCCGTGCTGGTGAAGGACGTCGCCAAGGTCATCGTCGGCCACCAGCCGCGCCTCGGCATCGCCGGCAAGGATGATGACGACGACATCGTGCAGGGCATCGTGCTGATGCGCCGCGGCGAGCAGAGCATGCCGACCATCAGGCGCGTCGAGCAGGAGGTCGAGCGCATCAACCACGGCAACATTCTTCCGCCCGGCGTGCGGATCGAGCGCATCTACGATCGCAAGGAGCTCATCGACATCACGACCCGGACGGTCCTCCACAACATGGTGTTCGGGATCGGGCTGATCTTCCTGCTGCAGTGGGTGTTTCTTGGCAATCTGCGCAGCGCCATCATCGTCGGCACGACGATTCCGTTCGCGCTGTTTTTCGCCGTCGGCATCCTGGTGATGCGCGGCGAATCCGCAAATCTCCTGTCGGTCGGCGCCATCGACTTTGGCCTGATTGTCGATGCCACCGTGATCATGGTCGAAAGCATCTTCCGCCGCCTTGCGCATGCTGCCGGGCCGCCGGACGCGTCCGGCGGCGCGCCATCCGGACCGTCATCAGGTGCGCTGCAGGGCAAGCTCGCTCGCGATCTTCCAGGCCGGCATCGACGTGAACCGGTCGATCTTCTTTGCGGCCGGGATCATCATCGCGGGTTTCATTCCGCTGTTCACGCTCAGCGGCGTCGAAGGACATATCTTCGGCCCGATGGCGCAGACCTATGCCTACGCGCTGGCGGGCGGCCTGATCGCGACCTTCACGGTCACGCCGGCGCTCAGCGCCGTCCTGTTGCCCGAGCATGTGCAGCGAGACCGAGACCTGGGTGGTCCGCCAGCTGCATCGGCTCTATTCGCCGGCGCTGCGCTTTGCGGTCGCGCACAAATATCTGGTCGTCGGAGGGGCGGGCGCGCTCCTGACGGCGGCGGTCCTGATGGTACCGACCATGGGCCTCGAATTCCTGCCCAAGCTCGAGGAGGGCAATCTCTGGATCCGCGCCACCATGCCCTCGACCATCTCGCTCGAGGAAGGCAATGGCTACGTCAACCGCATGCGCGCGGTCATCGCCAGTTTTCCGGAGGTCGAGTCCGTCGTATCGCAACAGGGGCGTCCTGATGACGGGACCGACGCGGCCGGATTCTTCAACGCGGAATTCTTCGCGCCCGGCCAAGCCGATCGAGCAATGGCGGCCGGGTCTTAGACAAAGACGATCTGACGAGCGAAATCCTGGCCAAGCTCGAAGCCGATTTTCCCGGCGTCGAGTTCAATTTTTCCCAATACCTGCAGGACAACGTGGCTGAGGCGGTCTCCGGCGTGAAGGGCGAGAACTCGATCAAGCTGTTCGGCAATGATCTGCAGATGCTTTCGGATACGGCCAACAAGATCAAGTCGGTGCTCGCGACCGTGCGCGGCATTACCGATCTTGCAGTGTTCACCTCGCTCGGCCAGCCCACGATCCAGATCGACATCGACCGCGCCCGCGCTGCCCGCTACGGGCTGACGCCGGGCGACATCAACGCGACCATCCGGGTGGCGATCGGCGGTGACGCGGCCGGCGATCTGTTCGAGCCGGGCAGCGACCGGCATTTTCCGATCGTGGTCCGGCTTGCGCCGGATTTCAGGCAGAGCGCCGAGGCGATCCAGAACCTGCGAATTGGCGTGCAGGGACCGAACGGCATCACCCAGATTCCGCTCAGCGAGGTCGCAACCGTCAAGCTCGTGTCGGGCGCTTCCTACATCTATCGCGAAAAGCAGGAGCGCTATCTGCCGATCAAGTTCAGCGTGCGCGACCGCGATCTTGGCAGCGCGATCCAGGAAGCGCAGGCGAAGATCGCCGAGCAGGTGACGCTGCCGGCGGGCTCACGCCTCGAATGGGTCGGCGAGTTCGGCAACCTGCAGGACGCCATCGCGCGTCTGCAAGTCGTCGTGCCGATCAGCCTCGGCCTGATCGCGCTGCTGCTCTGGATCAATTTCGGCTCGGTGCCGGATACGCTGCTGGCGATGAGCGTCATCCCGATGGCGGTCATCGGTGGCATCTTCGGGCTGATCGTGACCGGCGTGCCGTTCAGCGTTTCGGCCGCGATCGGCTTCATCGCGCTGTTCGGCATCTCGGTCATGGACGGGATCATCATCCTGTCGCAGTACAATCAGCTGATCGAGAGCGGGCTCGGCCGGGCGGTCGCAGTGGTGCGCACGGGCGAGCTGCAGATGCGGCCGGTGCTGATGACCTGCGTGATCGCCGGCATCGGCCTGTTGCCCGCTGCGGTCTCGACCGGCATCGGCTCGCAGGTGCAGAAGCCGCTCGCGATCGTGGTGGTGGGCGGGATGACGCTCGCGCCCATTGTCATTCTGATCACCTTGCCGGTGCTGATCGGCCTGTTCTCACGCCGGCATGTGATCGTCGAGCGGCGTGAGGTCGTGGTCGCGCCCGCGGAGTGATGTGCTCAGGGCAATGGCTTGCCGCGCACGTCGGCCGCGCGCTCGATCTTGATCAGCACGCCGATGCCCTTGTCGGCGCCGTCGTGCTCCTGCTCGCGCTTGGTGAGCCGCTTGAAGATTGCCTCCCGCACCGGGCCTGACTCATAAAGCTCGGCGGTGCCGTAGAAGCGCAGAAAGCCCGACTCGAGCACGCCGTCGCGCTGCGCCTTGAAGTTGGCGTAGATCATCGCCACGCGCCGGTCATGGCCGAGGTTCTCGAGCGCCTGGCGCTTGGAGCGCTCCCAGTAGGCGAGGTGCTCGTCGTCGTAGACCAGCATCGAGCCCTTGGGCGAGATGTTCGGGCCGTTCGGCCCCTGCGTCGCCAGCAGGCACGGCGCGCCGTCGGTCCAGGCATTGTAGATGAGGTCCTTGATCTTCTGGCTGATCGGCATGCTGCTCCCCGTGTGGACTGTGCGTTGAGGCCGATCCCATAGCCGCCTCGCGTCACCGGATGCAATGCCATTCATACCTGGTCATGCCTGGCCGAAGCCCGCGCGCGTGAGCCGCATCAGCGCCGCGTCGAGCGCCGAGAGAAAGCGCGAGCGGTCGGCGGCCGCGAACGGCTTCGGCCCCGACGTGATGGCGCCGGCGCTGCGCAGGTCGCTCATCAGGTTGCGGGTCGCGAGCGTCATGCCGATGGCGTCCTCGGTGAACGGCTTGCCGTTGGGCGCGATCGTCTCGGCGCCGGCCTTCACGGCGCGCGCGGCGAGCGGCACGTCGGCCGTGACCACGACGCTGCCCGGCCCGGCGCGCTCGGCGATGTAGTTGTCGGCTTCGTCCATGCCGGCACCCACCACCACGCGCTCGATGAAGTCATCGCGCGGCACCGCGATCGGGCTGTTCGACACCACGATGACCTTGAGCACGGTGCCGCGGCGCACGAACCGCTCGGCCACGCGATAGATTTCCTGCTTCACCGGACAGGCATCGGCGTCGACGAAGAGGAGGATGGGGGAGGGCATTGGGCAGGAGAGGACCAGATTCCTCTCAGCTCACTCCGCGGCTTGCGCAGTCGCCGCGCGCAATGCGACCAGGGCCACCATATGATCTTTCAAATCAGCGGCGGCCGCAGGGTCGTCTCTCAATTCCGACAACGGACGAGGAGGGGGGAGGTTGCGGCCTTCTTTCGCAATGGCCTCAGCGTAGAGAACCAATGCCTCCTCAGCGTTAAGCAAGGCCTCGTCTACGTCGTCACCGGCGGAGAAACATCCGGGAAGATCGGGAAACCAGATGCCCACGGCTTTGTCGGGTCCGGCGTCCTCAACGATGGCAACGTAGTGTGGCATTGTCTTCTCTCAATCGAGCTCCCATCCAGCCTGCTTATAGATATTACGGACCAGTCCCCGACCCAAGTCCTTCTTGGGGTGTGGCAGGACAATTGTTGCCGGCCGCATCGGATGCTTAAAGACGTGATGCGAGCCGGTGACGCGGTCGACAATCCAGCCATCTTGTTCGAGACGACGTTTGATATCGCGGCTGTTGGTGAGCATTGGTCACGAGGATATGGGAATTCAAGTTTGGCTGGCTTGGCGTCAGCAAAAGATTTTGTCAGTCCGAATCCTACTCACACCTTCCTTATAAAACTATCCACCACCTTCTTCTCGCCGGCCTTGTCGAAATCGATCGTCAGCTTGTTGCCGTCGACCACGATCACGTTGCCGTTGCCAAATTTCTGGTGAAACACGCGGTCGCCGACCGAAAAGTCGGAGCTCGTGCCGGTCGACTTCGCGACCAGCTCGCCCTCGATGGTGAGCGGGCCGGAGCGGCGGGTGCGGGCGAAGCCGCTCATGCGCTCGACGGTCGCGCGCGGGCGCGTCGAATTCGCGTCGTCGCGCGCGGCCGTGTCCTCGTAATCCTGGCTCTCGTACTCCTCAAATCCGCTCGGGCCGGTGGTGCGCTTCTGTGCGCGCTGCCAGCCGGGCGTCGAGTAGGTCGAGCCGAAATGCGTCATGTTGTCGAAGCGCGAGCCGCCGTAGTTGCCGCCCATGTTGCCGAAGCCGCCCTTGGCCTCCGTCACCTCGACATTCGCCTCCGGCAGCTCGTCGAGAAAGCGCGAGGGCAGGTTGCTCGACCAGAGCCCATGCGTGCGGCGGTTCGACGCGAAAAAGATGTAGGCACGGCGGCGCGCGCGCGTGAGCCCGACATGGGCGAGGCGGCGCTCCTCCTCGAGCCCGGCGCGGCCCTGGTCGTCGAGCGCGCGCTGGTGCGGGAACAGGCCTTCCTCCCAGCCGGGCAGGAACACGGTGTCGAACTCGAGCCCCTTGGCGGAGTGCAAGGTCATGATCGATACCGCCTCGGCCTCGGGGCTGCCGTCGGCGTCCATCACCAGCGAGATGTGCTCGAGAAAGCCCTGCAGGTTCTCGAACTCCTCCATCGAGCGCACGAGCTCTTTCAGGTTCTCGAGCCGCCCAGCGGCGTCGGCGGAGCGGTCCTTCTGCCACATCTCGGTGTAGCCGGACTCGTCGAGCACGATCTCGGCCAGCTCGGTATGCGGGAGCGTGTCCTTCTGGATGCGCCAGCGGTCGAAGCAGGCGACCAGATCGCGCAGCGCGCCGCGCGGCTTGGGCTTGAGCTCGTCGGTCGCGATGATGGCGCGCGTCGCTTCCATCATGGGGATGCGGCGCTTGCGTGCGTAATCGTGCAGAAGCTTGACGGTGGCGTCGCCGAGCCCGCGCTTGGGCACATTGACGATGCGCTCGAAGGCGAGATCGTCGGCCGGCTGATTGATGAGCCGCAGATAGGCGAGCGCGTCGCGGATCTCCATGCGCTCGTAGAAGCGCGGCCCGCCGATCACCCGATAGGGCAGGCCGAGCGTGACGAAGCGATCCTCGAACTCGCGCATCTGGAACGAGGCGCGCACCAGAATGGCGATCTCGTCGAGCGAATGGCCTTGCCGCTGCAGCGCCTCGATCTCCTCGCCGATCGCGCGCGCTTCCTCCTCCGAATCCCAGGAGCCGGTGACTTTCACCTTCTCGCCCGGCTCGTCGTCGGTGCGCAGCGTCTTGCCGAGTCGGCCCTGGTTGTGCGCGATCAGGTGCGAGGCGGCGGCGAGAATGTGCGCAGTGCTGCGATAGTTGCGCTCGAGCCGGATCACGGTCGCGCCCGGGAAGTCGTGCTCGAAGCGCAGGATGTTGTCGACCTCGGCGCCGCGCCAGCCGTAGATCGACTGGTCGTCGTCGCCGACGCAGCAGATGTTTTTCGGGATGCGTGACGCTGCCTCGGCCTCATCCTTCGAGGCGCGCGGCGTGCCGCCGCGCTCCTCAGGATGAGGGTCTTGGCTTTCCGCCAGCGGCAACGCTTGCTCCTCATCCTGAGGAGCCGCGCGTAGCGTGGCGTCTCGAAGGATGAGGCCGGTGTCTCTTTTCGTGCTCTGCGCCAACAGCCGCAGCCACAGATACTGCGCCACGTTCGTATCCTGATATTCGTCGACCAGGATGTACTTGAAGCGCTGCTGGAAGCCGCGCAGCACGTCGGGCTGCTCACGAAACAGGCGGATGCATTCGATCAGCAGGTCGCCGAAGTCGACGGCGTTGAGCGTCTTGAGCCGCTCCTGATAGGCCGTATAGAGCTTCTTGCCCTTGTTGCCGGCGAAGCTCGCGGCCTCGCCGTTGGGAACCTGGTCGGGCGAGAGGCCGCGGTTCTTCCAGCCGTCGATCAGCTGCGCGAGCACGCGCGCCGGCCAGCGCTTCTCGTCGATGCCCTCGGCCTGCAGGAGCTGCTTGAGCAGCCGGATCTGGTCGTCGACGTCGAGGATGGTGAAGTCGGGCTTGAGCCCCACCATCTCGGCGTGCCGGCGCAGGATCTTCACGCCGATCGAGTGGAAGGTGCCGAGCCAGGGCATGCCCTCGACTACGCCGCCGACCATCGAGCCGACGCGCACCTTCATCTCGCGCGCCGCCTTGTTGGTGAAGGTGACGGCGAGGATCTCGCCCGGCCGCGCGCGGCCGGTCGCCAGGATGTGGGCGATGCGGGTGGTCAGGACGCGGGTCTTGCCGGTGCCGGCGCCGGCGAGCACCAGCACCGCGCCGTCGAGTGTAACGACCGCCTCGCGCTGCTCTGGGTTGAGGTCGCGCAGATAGGGCGCGCCAATGCCTGCCTGCGCGCGCGCCGCTATCCCGCCCGGCTGTCCGGGCCGTTGCTGTAAAGGCTCAGCCAACGCTCTCAAGATCCTCCGCGAATCTCTCGCGGAATAAGATGGCACTTGGGAGTCCGTTTTGCGAGCAATCGCGCCCGCATTATGGCTCGGGCTTGTATTCCGTGCGGGGCGTATTCGCGATGCGAATCAGGGTCTCAGCCGCCTTGCGGTCCTCCCGCAGGAAAGCTGTGAACTCCTGCGGCGTGGTCGGGGCGGAGGCAACCGCCTGCTTGTCGAGGAACTCCACGAACTTCGGCTCGCGGAAAAGCTTCACAAACTCGGCGTTGAGCCTGGTCACGATCGCGTCCGGCGTGCCCTTCGGCATCGCCAGCCCCCACCAGCCCTGGCCCGGGAAGCTGCCGAGCCCGGCCTCGGCCAAGGTTGGCACGTCGGGAAGGAGCGGGCTGCGCTTGTCGGCGGAGACCGCCAGCGCCTTCACCTTGTCGCTTTGCACGAGGCCCATGAAGTTCCCGACTCCGAAGCGCGTCACCTGCACCTCGTTGGCGGCGAGCGCCTGGGCGGCCGGGCCGCCGCCGCGATAGGGCACGCCGACGATGCGCGTGCCCCACTGGTTGTTGAGCCATCGCATGAACAGGTCGGGGAACGAGCCTTCGCCCAGCGTCGCGTAGTTGAGCCCGTCGGGCTTCGCGGTCGCGAGCGTCTTGAGCTCGCCGATCGATTTGACGTTGATGGCGTTCGAGGCAAACACGCCCTCGGTGAGGAAGAACAGCCGCGTGACTGGTACGAAGTCCTTGTCGGCGTCATAGGGCAGCTTATCGAACAGCAGCGGATTGTAGGACGTGGTCGAGTGATAGATCACGCACAGCGTGTAGCCGTCGCCCGCGGCTTGCGCGCAGGTCTGCGCGCCCAGGATGCCGGCGGCGCCGCCGCGGTTCTCGATCACGAGCTGCTGGCCGAGCCGCGGCGAAAGCTCATTGGCGGCCGCGCGCATGATCACGTCGGTGACGCTGCCGGCCGCGATCGCGACCACCACGCGGATCGGCTTGTTGGGATAGGTCTGCGCGTTCGCCGAAGACGCGCAAGCTGGCCGCCAGCAAAGTGAGCGTGATGCGCGTGCAGAACGAGAAGCGTGCCAACGAGAAGCGTGCCATGGTGTGTGTCCTCCCCGCACGCTGTCGTGGCGTGCTCTATCCCGGAATGACTTCGCCGATCAGCCCGGCGTCATATGCCGTGAATAGTAGGCGGCCATCCGACAGCGGCGCAATGCAGCGCGCGCCGCTCTTCTGCGTCGGAATGTCGTATTCGCCGATCAGCGTTCCGTCAGGCGCCATGCGGCCGATCTTGTTGGCGAAGTTCTCGGTGAACCAGAGGTCGCCATCGCGGCCGACGGTGACGCCGCGCAGCGACGCGTTCGGGGTCGGGATCACGAACTCCTTGATCGCGCCATTGCGGTCGATGCGGCCGAGCGCATTGGTGCTCGTCTCCACGAACCAGATCGAGCCGTCGGGATGCGTGACCATGGCGCGCGGCTGGCTGTCGTAGCTCGGGATCGGAAATTCGGTCACGATGCCGTCGACCGTGATGCGTCCGACACGGTTGCCGGCCGCCTCGCTGAACCAGAGCGCGCCGTCGCGCACCGCGATCGAGAGCGGCTTGCTGCCGGGCGTGATGCCGTCGCGAAACTCGGTGATCTGCCCCTGTGGCGTGATGCGGCCGATCTGGCTCACTTCCGTTTCGGAGAACCAGACATTGCCGTCGGGGCCGAGGATCATGCCGTCGGGGCCTGCGCTCGGCGTCGGCAGCGGGAATTCGGTGATCTCGCCCTTGAGCGTGATGCGGCCGATCTTGTTGGCAGCTTTCTGCGCAAACCAGAGCGCACCGTCTCCGCCAACCGTGATGCCGATCGGCGTCGCCTTCGCGGTCGGCAGGTCGTATTCGGTGAAACGGGCCGTGGCTGGATCGAAGCGGCCGATCTTCGCCGTGCCGCTCTCGCAGAACCAGAGCGCGCGGTCGGGACCTTCGACGCAAATGTATGGCCCGCTGTTGGCGGCCGGGATCTTGTGCTCGCGGATGGTCGGCGCGGGTTTGCCGCCCAACCGGTGGCTGGTCTGGCGGCTGGTCTGAACGTCCGTCACGTTGGCCTCAGGATTTCGCAGGCATCTCGATGCGGCGACCGGCCGCTTCCGGTAGCGGCAGCTTGCAATGCGCCGCCTTCATGCGCGCGAGGCAGGCGGCGACCTCAGGCGGGAAGGCTGCGGTCTTCTTCGCCTGCATGTCGACATGCAGCGACATATTTTCGGAGGTGGCCGACACCCAGCCCTCGGTCGCATGAAACAGCTGCTCGAAATAGTGCATTCGCTTGGCGTCAAAGTCGAGCAGCTGGAAGGTGACGCGCACCGGATCGCCGGCGTTGAGCTCGCGCAGGTAGCGGACATGCACTTCGGCGGTGAAGCAGGAATGACGCCGGTGCTTCACGTAGGCAGCGCCGCAGCCGATCAGCTCGAAGGCTTCGTCAACCGCGCGGTCGAACAGCACGTTGTAATAGGCCATGTTGAGATGGCCATTGTAGTCGATCCAATCGGGCTCGACCCGCATCACCGATGACACGAAGGGCGCGAAGAACAGCGGTTCCAGATCGCGACGGTCCAGCATCACACGAACTCGCACAAACGGTAACGGCGCTACCAGGATACGTTATACCAGGGGCGAGGGCACGCCAACCCTGGAAGCGTACTTCTCCCAGGTCCGATCATGACCGCAAAAAGTTGCTGATTTCCTCGATGAAGCCGGGGCCAGGCCGGATCGCTTTCCAGGATGACGTGATTGCTGCCTTCGAGCGCCACGAACCGCGCGCCCGGGATGCCAGCGGCGAGCCGCCGTCCTTCGTCGAACGGATGCACCGCATCGTTGCGGCAATGCAGCACCAGCGCTGGCGCCTTCACCTGCGGCAACAGCTCGCTCACGTCGATGTCGTCGACCGCTTGGCGGATGCGTACTGCGTTCTCTGGCGACGTGGTGATGCGCTGCAGGTCGTTGAACCACTGCATCTGCTCGGCGGTGCCACCAGGAATGAAGAGCGAGGTGAAAATCTGCCGGAACGCCGGGTTCTCCTGGCCCCAGCCTTGCCGCATGAGGGTCAGCAGGGCGTCCGACTGCTCCTTGTCCCGCGATGACCCGCGCCGGCGTTTTCCACGCGCGAAACCGCCGTAGAGCACAAGCCGGCGCACTCGCTCAGGGTGCCGGACCGCGTAGGCTATCGACACGGCGCAGCCCTGCGACATGCCCAGGAGGTCGAAGCGCTGCAGGCCGGTCGCCTCCACGACGCTCTCGAGGTCGTGCACGAAAGCGTCAAGGGAGATGTCGCCCACCTCCCAATCCGAAAGCCCATTGCCGCGCGCGTCGTAGCGGATCAACTGGTGGTTCGCGGCGAGGGCGTGCAACAGGTGCTTCCAGACCGGACTCTGCCAATCGTTTTCGAGGTGACTGAGCCAGTTGGCGGTCTTCACCAGGGGCAAGCCGCGCCCGACTTCGGCGTAAGCGATGCGGGTCCCGTCGGGGGCGGTGCAGAAATGGATGTCCTGGCGCAGGCTGGACGATGGAGCCTGCTGGGCGGTGTTCGCGCTTGTGCCGGTTGGTTTCGCCTCGCTTACTGTGCCGACAAAGCGGATGCCTTTGCGCGCGATCGTCCGGATCAGGGCTTGCTGCTCGCCGCTGTCACCGACCGCCCTGCGTGCGGCATTGATGCGGCTGGTCAGCGTCGATTCCGATACGATCCGTCCGCCCCAGACCGCTTCCAGGAGATCGTCCTTGCTGACGACGCGGTCGCGGTTCTGCAGCAGATAGACCAGGAGGTCGAAGACTTGCGGCTCGATGGCGACCAGCCCGGAGCCGCGGCGCAGCTCGCGCCGGCTCACGTCGAGTGAGTAGTCGCCGAAGACGAATTGCACCTGGGTCTCCTTGGGCCTCCGTCGGCCGGATCGGGGAATAATCAAGGCCGCCTCACGCACAAATCAAGCTCCCACCAAGGTCATTTGCCCGGATTTGAGGCACGTCCTGCCTGTCCAGATCTCAGGGAGAAGGCCGTGCAGCAGTCAACACCCCGACGTCACCACGACGGCTCGATCGACTTCGACTACTATCGTGGAAGGGCCACGGCTCTGCGCAGGATGGCCATGCGGCGGAACTTCCGGAGGACGTCGCTGCGGGCCGCGGGCCTGATTGTTGTCACGGCACTTGCCGTGGCCGCTGTTGTGCTCTCGCCCGCGCGTGGAAGGGACGCAGCCATTTCCAAGCCGCTCGAAGCGCGAGCCGGGATCAGCTAACCTACGCTCCGCGCGAGAAAAGGCGATGTTATCGAATGGCTGTTGCGCCGGTCAGCCGTGATCCCAAAGCTGTCGCTGCCGCCCTGGCAGCGCTCGCGGCGCGGTTCGGCAACCGCCTTGTCACCTCGCAGGCCGTGCGCGAGCAGCACGGCAACACCACCACCTGGGTTGCCAATGAGCCACCGGACGCGGTGGTGTTTCCGCAGGCGACAGCCGACGTGCAGGAGATCGTGCGCATCTGCGCGGCGCACCGCGTGCCGGTGATCCCGTTCGGCACCGGCACCTCGCTCGAAGGCCACGTCAATGCGCCGTTGGGCGGTGTCTCGATCGATTTCCGCGACATGAACCGGGTGCTTACGGTGCACGCCGAGGACCTCGACTGCGTGGTCGAGCCGGGCGTTACCCGCAAGGCGCTCAATGAGCATCTGCGCGACCAGGGCCTGTTTTTTCCGATCGATCCGGGCGCCGATGCGTCGCTCGGCGGCATGGCGGCCACCCGATGCTCGGGCACCAACGCGGTTCGCTACGGCACGATGAAAGACAATGTGCTGTCGCTCAAGGTCGTGCTCGCCAACGGCGAGCTGATGACGACCGCGCGGCGCGCCAGGAAGTCATCGGCCGGCTATGACCTCACGCGGCTGATCGTCGGCTCGGAGGGCACGCTCGGCGTCATCACGGAGCTGACGCTGCGGCTGTCTGGCATCCCCGAGGCGATCGCGGCTGGCGTGTGCCCATTCCCGAGCGTTGAGGCCTGCTGCGAGGCCACGATCCTCACCATCCAGTCCGGCATTCCAATCGCTCGCATCGAGCTGCTCGATGCGCTGCAGGTCAAGGCCTGCAACGCCTATTCGAAGCTCGCGCTGCCGGAGACGCCGATGCTGTTCCTCGAATTTCACGGCAGCGACGCCAGCGTGGCCGAGCAGTCGCAGCGCTTCGGCGAGATTGCGGCGGAGCTCGGTGGTGGTCCGTTCGAGTGGGCGACCCGCCCGGAGGATCGCAGCAAGCTGTGGCAGGCGCGCCACGATGCCTATTGGGCGGGCCGTGCGCTGCGCCCGGGCTCGGCCGCGGTCGCGACCGATGTGTGCGTGCCGATCTCCAAGCTCGCGCAGTGCGTGATCGAGACCCAGCGCGACATCGCCGATAGCCGATTGGTTGCGCCGATCCTCGGCCATGTCGGTGATGGCAATTTCCACCTGACCTTGCTGGTCGACCTCGCCGATGCCGGCGAGGTCGCGCGCGCCAAGGCGTTGAGCGAGCGTCTGGTGGCGCGGGCGCTCGCGATGGATGGGACGTCAACCGGTGAGCATGGGGTCGGGCAGGGCAAGATGGCCTATCTTCCGGCCGAGCACGGCGAGGCCGCGCTCGATGCGATGCGCGCCATCAAGCGCGCGCTCGATCCGGATGGCATCATGAATCCCGGCAAGATCGTCGCGCTTTGAGCTTGAGGCGGTCGGTTGGTTCGCCTGCGCGGCGGTTCGCCGCGGTCAGCAGATCAGCTCATCATCCGCGTCGCAACACTGCGCCGTTCGACCGATTTTCAAACCAAGAACACATTGGAATCATTGAATTGTGGTGCTCCTGTGCTTGCGAGCTGTGCCAAGAGCGCTTTGAGTGCGCTTCGAGAGTGGTCACGAGCGGTTCACGGTGCAGGGTGACCTCCCAAGTGCCGCTTGCGGTTAGAGTTTTTTCACAATCGCGTGCGTAAGGTCGCTGCAACGAGCACCTTTCAATTCGACATAGATTCGCCGTCAACGCTGACCACACAAGGACTTACCACTCCTTGTCGGTGAGAGTGGAGTGACGATGCGCGTGAGCGTACGCGGCTCTGGTTCCATTGGCCCGGTGGCGCGATTTGTGCTCAAATCAGCTGCGATGTGTTTCCGGGCTTGCAACATGCCCGTCACGAAGCGTGTTCTGAAAAACAGACTTTGGTGACCCGTGCAAACAACCCTGCTCGGTCTTGCGATCGCGTTGATCCTGGCATTGGTGGCGGCGTTGGTAGGGCCGCACTTTGTCGACTGGAGTCGCTATCGCGCGGAGTTTGAGACTCAGGCGAGCCGCATGACCGGTCTCACTGTGCTGGTGAACGGCTCGGTCGAAGCGCGGCTGTTGCCGTCTCCCACTCTGACATTCGGGCGGATCGAGATCGCACGGCGCGGCGATTCACGCGCGTTGCGCGCCCGCAGTGTCAGCCTGGAGTTCTCGCTCTCCGCCATGATGCGCGGCGAGTGGCGCGCCACCGAGGTGAAGATCGACGGCGCCGAGCTTACCGCTGGGCTCGATGCCACGGGACGCCTCGATTGGCCGGCGCCTGCATTCGGAAATGAGCTGGACAGCCTGTCGATCGACCGGCTCGACATCGTCGACAGCCGCGTGGTGTTTGCCGACACGGCGAGCGGCTCGCAGCTGGTGCTCGACAAGCTGGATTTCCGCGGCGAGCTGCGGTCGCGATTAGGCCCGATCAAGGGCGATGGCACCTTTGAATTGGCGGGTCGCCGCTATCCGTTCCGGATCGCCGCGAGCCGCGCCGGCGATGCCGGGATGCGTGTGCGGCTCAATCTTGATCCGGTCGACCGGCCAGTGAGCGTCGATGTCGACACACTGGTCGTGGTCGAGCGCGGGGTGCCGAGCTTCGACGGCACGCTCCAGCTCAACCGCCCGGTCGGACGGGCGGGGACGGCGTGTCCAGCCTTGGCGGCTGAGCAGCCGCGTCCGCGGCGACAGCATCGCGGCGGTGCTCGAGCAGATCGAGTTTCAATACGGGCCGGACGAGCGCGCCATCAAGTTGCGCGGTGACGCCAATGTGGCCTTCGGGCGGGAGGCGCAACTGGTGATGAACCTGGCCTCGAGCCAGATCGACCTCGACCGGCTCATCGGTCTGCCCGAGGACGTGCGCAAGCGGCCACTGCTCGCGTTCAAGACATTCGCGGACTATTTCGGCGCCGCCCAGCGTCCTCCGATGCCGATGCGGCTCGGGCTCAGCATCGAGAACGTGACGCTGGCGGGCTCGGTCCTGCAGCGGGTCAGCGGCGAGGTCGTGGCCGATGCCGACAACTGGAATCTCGACGTGCTCGAATTCCGCGCCCCGGGTGCTACCCAGGTCGGGCTCAGCGGACGGCTCAACATTACTCCCAAAGGCGTCGCGTTCGACGGTCGAGCCAAGGTGGAAGCGCGCGACCCGCGCGCGCTGGCGGCCTGGCTGACGGATCGCACGGACCTGCCGACCATCACGGCGGGTGCGCTGCGGGCCGAAGGCGACGTGAAGCTTGGCGGCGATCAACTGGCCATCGATGGCCTCACGGCCGAGATCGATCGCATGACCATGGAGGGCCGCGTCGCCTATTCATGGGGCCGCGGTGAGCGGCCGCCCCGGATCGAGGCGAACCTGACTGCGCCCGATATCGATTTCGACCGCGCCTATGCGCTGGCGCAGGGGGTGTTTGCAGACACTCCCTTCGAGTTGCCGCGCGAGGGCTCGATCTCGCTCAAGCTCGGCCGGGCTGCGTTTGCTGGCGTTGAGGCCCGCCGGGCCGATGTCGATGTCCAGTTCGAGCGCGGCGAACTTGATATCAAGCGCCTCGTGGTCGGCGATTTCGGTGGCGCGGCGCTCGCGATCAAGGGACGCATCGACAGCCGTGCCCGGGCCCCCCGGGGCAGCCTCACTCTGGATCTTGATGCGAAGGCGCTCGATGGCGTCGCGACCTTGCTCGAAAAGGTTGCGCCGCAGGCGGCGGCCGAGCTCCGCCGTCGCGCGGCGCGTTTCGTGCCGGCCAAGGTGCAGGCCGCGCTGACGGTCGGCTCAGACGTGCCGCGCCAACAAGCGGCCGCCGCGGCCTTGAAAATCGACGGCAGCGCCGGCGCGTACAAGATCAGCCTGCAGGGGCAGACGGACAGCACCGAGGGCTTTACGCTCGAGGCGTTGTCAAAGCTGCCGGCTGGCAACGCGAAGCTCACCGCGCATCTCGAGGCTGGTGATGGCAGCGCCCTGGTCGAGTTGCTCGGCCTCGACACGCTGATTGCGGTCGACAAGCGCGCCGGACGGCTCGACGTGACGGCGAGCGGGCCGCTCAATGGCGAGATGGCCATGGATGGCCAGCTGGTTGCCGGCGCGCTCGACGTGACCACGAAGGGCTCGCTGCGCCTTGCGGACGGTCCGACCGCGAACTGTCGCTCTCAAGATCGCCAACGCCAATGTGCGCAGTCCGCGTCCGGTCGCATCCGGCCGTCCGGCCGAGACGCTTCCGCTCAGCCTCACCGGCAAGCTCGCCTATGCGGGCGGCGCCATCGACCTCAGCGACATTCTCGGCCGCGCTGCGGGCGCTGCCATTGCGGGTCGATTGAAGATCGGCCTGCAGCCCTTGACCGCGAGCGGCGAGATCGAGCTCGCTGAGATCAATCTGCCGGTCGTAATGGCGGCTGCAACTGGCAGCCCGCCGTCTGGCGGGGTCGCGGCTTGGCCGGCCGAGCCGTTCGAGCGTGGATTGCTTGGCCAAATCGGCGGCCGGGTCGTCGTCAAATCGCCGCACGTCGCCCTGACGCCGCGTCTCGCGGTCAAGAATGCGCGCGCCGTTGTCCAGCTCGATCAGACTGGATTTGCGATCAAGGAAATCGACGGCGCGTTGGCGGGCGGTCGCATCGCCGGCGAGTTCGCGCTCTGGCGCGGCGCCGATGGCGTCAGCACGCGCAGCCGGTTGCAGGCAACGGGTGCTGACATCGCCGAGCTGGTGCGCGGCGGTCCGCCTCCGCTGGCCGGACGCTTCACCGGCGAGATCGAATTGGAAGGGACGGGGCGCAGCCCGGTCGCCTTGATCGGCTCGCTCAAGGGCGGCGGTACATTCTCGCTGCAGGACGGCGGCGTGCAGCGGCTCGATCCGGCGGCGTTCGAGACCGTCATCCGTGGTGTCGATCAAGGCCTGCAACTCGACGCGACGCGCATTCGCGATCGCATGGAGCAGGCGCTCTCATCAGGCGTGCTCACAGTGGCGCGGGCCGATGGCGAGTTCACGCTGGCCGGCGGACAGGCGCGCGCCGTCAACGTCAAGGTCAATGCGCAAGGTGTTGATCTCGGAGTAAGTGGCAGCGCGCTGTTGGCCGACGACACCATTGACGCCAAGCTGACGCTCTCAGCACCCGAGCGGCCCGATGCTCCCGCCGGCACTCGCCCGGAAGTGACGATCACGCTTAAAGGCGCGACCGATGCTCCCAAGCGGGCAACCGATGTGACCGCGTTTTTCAACTGGCTTGCATTGCGCGCAGTCGATCAGCAGAGCAAACGCATCGATGCGTTGGAAGCTGCGCGTGAGACGCAAAAAGATCAGGGATCAAAAGATCAAGCGCCGAAGGAACCCGCCGCCGCTTCACGTGCAGCGCCAGCGACCACGGCAACTACACCACCATCACCACCCGCTGCACGGCCACGTTCGGCAAACCAGCCTTCTGCCGGGGCTCCTGCCACCGGCTCTACCCGACCCCAACAGCCGCTTGATCTGCGACCGCCGGCGTCGGGTAGTGGCTCGTTCTTGGATAACCTGCTTGGCCGATAACCTCAGGAGGCTGGCCGAGCAGCCATGATGTCGCGTGTTGCCGCGCGATCGGTCGTCCGGTCGTCACCGATCATGCTGCGATAATGATCGAGAACAAACAGTCGAATTGCCGACGACAAGTTGCCGTGCCGTCGATCCGAGTCGATGGTGGCAACGAGCTCTGACAATGTCATGTCTCGCCCACCCGCGATCTCTTTTAGTCCCTTCCAGAAAGCGTCTTCCAAACTCACGCTGGTCTTGTGACCCGCAATGACTATGGAGCGTTTGACAACCGGCGATTTCATCGATCGTCTCCCGTTATCCGGTGTTGCTCGAGTTCCCGACGGGCTTTCGTCTCATGCGCGGACACGAGTCCCCGTTCAGCCTTGCCGCGTCCATAGCGGATGCGGTTTTCAGCTGCTCGCTGCGTAGCGAGCTTACGCTCGCGACGCTTGCGCGCACTTCGAAAGTTGACGATGTCGCCCATCCCCTAACACTCGACGGTACCGGGTTTGTGATAGTTCCAGGTCCCGCGATGCCTTATTGCTTCGTCGGTAAATGCGCCCTTAGCGTGGCAACGGAGTAATTCGCGACGGGCAGGCAGGTATGCGAATGCGATTGGGCGCCGCGGGAAGGGCAAGACGGTCGGTGCCTTAACACTAATGCAGGAGGTTAATACCGCTCAAGATCGGTTGTATGGTATTATAGTCACTGAAATACCCGATTTTGTTGAGTGAGATGAATTGGCCATATTGTTGCGTTATGGGGTCGGGATCAAATTTACCAACTGTGGATTTGAAAAATTTTTACCGGCGGATGCAACCATAGATGAAAGAACAAGAGAGAATTCGCGGTCACGACGCACGGTTAAAGGCAGAATCTTGGCGAAGCGGGTGTCGAGTCGCCTGCTTAGCTCCCTCAGTCGCGACCTGGGCGCGTCATTTTGTCTGGACGCACGAGCCGATCGAAGTCGTCAGCGGACACGTACCCGAGCCGGAGCGCTTCCTCACGTAACGTCGTACCGTTTGCGTGCGCAGCTTTAGCGATCGCCGCCGCGCGCTCATATCCGATCGCGGGAGCAAGCGCGGTCACCAACATCAACGAGCGTTCCATGAGCTCGCGAATCCGAGCCTCGTCGGCGCGGATGCCGGTAACGCAGTGTTCGGTGAACGATGACGACGCATCGGCGAGCAGTCTGATCGATTGCAAAGTCGCGTAGGCAATAACTGGCTTGTAGACATTGAGCTCGAAGTGGCCCTGACTCCCGGCCATGCTCAGCGTGGTGTGGTTCCCGAACACCTGACAACATACCATGGTAAGGGCTTCGCTCTGCGTTGGATTGACCTTGCCCGGCATGATCGAAGAGCCCGGCTCATTCTCAGGCAGAATCAATTCGCCGATGCCGGAGCGCGGACCCGAGCCAAGCAAACGAATGTCATTGGCGATCTTGAACAGCGCTGTCGCTACCGAGGTAAGGGCGCCGTGGAGAAACACAAATGCGTCGTGTGCGGCGAGCGCCTCGAACTTGTTCGCTGCACTCGTGAAGGGAAGTCCGGTGAGCGTCGCAATCCTTGCGGCGATGAGCTCGCCGAAACGCGGATCGGCGTTGAGGCCGGTGCCCACGGCGGTGCCGCCCTGTGCCAGCGGATAGAGATCCTTGAGCGCAACACGCACGCGCTCGTATCCATGCTTGACCTGGGCGGCGTAGCCGGAAAATTCCTGGCCGAGTGTGAGAGGCGTCGCGTCCTGCGTGTGGGTGCGGCCGATCTTGATGATGCGGCCGAACTCGCGCGACTTCGTCTCGATCGCCGCCTGCAAGACCTCGAGCGCGGGCAGCAGCCGATGCGTGGTCTCCTGTACCGCTGCAATATGCATCGCGGTCGGAACGCAATCGTTCGACGACTGACTCATGTTCACGTCATCGTTCGGATGTACGGGCGACTTTGCGCCCGGCTCGCCGCCGAGCAGCATGTTGGCGCGCGCCGCGATCACTTCGTTGACGTTCATGTTGGTCTGCGTGCCGGAGCCGGTCTGCCACACCGGAAGCGGGAAGTGATCGTCGAGCTTGCCGTCGATCACCTCCTGAGCCGCACTCACGATCGCGCTCGCACGCTGCGCGTCGAGCGATCCGAGCTCACGATTGACCTCGGCCGCCGCCCGCTTGACGATGGCAAGCGCATGGATGATCGCAATCGGCATCCGCTCTTCGCCGATGTTGAAGTTGCGGCGGGCGCGCTCGGTCTGTGCGCCCCATAGCCGATCGGCCGGCACCTCGATTGGTCCGAAGGTGTCGGTCTCTGTACGCGTCTTGGCCATGGATTTGTGCTCGCGGCTTGGGCGCGCGTAGCCTTCGCTTGTCGCGGCTTGCTAGTGCCGCCCCTCGTGTCCCGATTCCGAAGTTCGCACCACTCTGCGGCACCCTCGTTTGCGAACTTCGGAATCGAAGGACACTAGCAACTTATGGAGCTAGTGTGGCTTTGGTTCAGAAGTCCGCATCTCTGACTCGCGGCGAGAATGGTGCGGACTTCTGAACCGCCACACTAGGCGCGCTTCATTTCTTGCGGAATCGGTCGAGGCTCACGACCTCGCCGCCGCCGGCTGGCTTTTGCGGATCGTCGTCGGATGCCGGCTTGGCCGTTTCGCTTGCCGGCTGCGGCACTGCGGCGAGCGCCGGCGTCGTGCGTGTCGGCTTCGGCTCGGCCGTTGGCTGCGGCTCACCGGCCGGAGTTGGCGCAGTCGACGCGGTTGTCGCCGTCGGCGCAGCCGTCGCAGCTGTGGGCTCAGCGATCTGCTCGAACTTGACGCCGAACGGCACCGATGGATCGACGAACTCCTTGATCGAGGCAAAGGTCACGGTGAGCCGCTCCGGAATGCCGCCGAACGACATGCCGACCTCGAAGCTCGTGTCGCCGACAACCAGATCCCAGAACTGGTGCTGCAGCACGATCGTCATCGCTTCGGGGAACTGGGCCAGGAGACGTGACGCCAGGCGCACGCCCTCCGCATGCGTATCGAACGTGATGTAGAAATGATGCTCGCCCGGCAGGCCATTCTTGGCCGCATCCTTGAGGACCGTTTGCACGACGCCGCGCAGGGCTTCCTGGGCGAGAATGTCGTAGCGGATATGATCGACGGCCATGAACTGGTTTCTCCGGCCCGACTCGTGAGTGAGCCACCAAATGGTAGCCCAACTCGCCGTGGATACCAGCCTGGCCGGCCGGTGCCACGGCCCGGGCACCCGCGGAGGGAAGTGGAGGCTTCTGTTGCCAGGTGCCTCCGAACCCCGCCTGCCGGAGCTTAACCCGTCAGGGCTTTAAGATCGGTATTCCAAACTGCGTTACGCAGCCTGGGCAACCGGAGCATAGTTGTCGTTTGCAACTATGGATTTGGCCCGATAACGGCGGAACCATGCCGAGCAAAAGCACGCCCTTTACGCCCTCGTCGATCCTATTTCGCCCCCGCCGATGCAGCCGCAGCGCTTGCCGATTTTTGAGCCCGCGGGCCGCTACATTGGTGGAGGCGCCGGGTACTGCCCCCGGGTCCGATAGGTTTATTACGACAGCCATTTATCGCCATAGCCGGCTTGCGCCGGCTCCCCGAATATAGGGGCGCAAGGTTGACAAAGAAAGACCAGGCTGGGGGTACCGGGCGAGGTGGCGGTACAGACGTCCGCAGCATTCTTGCCGCGATCCGGGGATGCGAGCTTCTGAATCAAAGCCATACGAGATCAAGACGTTGCCGGTGTCCTTCGATTCCGAAGCTCGCAAGCGAGGGTGCCGCGGAATGATGCGAGCTTTGGAATCGGGCCACTAGCCGGGGATAGCAGGCGGCCATTCCGATAATCCATCTGGTCCGCGGATTGCCCCGCGGTTAAGTCTCGCGCCATGCCCGACATTGCTCCTGCCCGCCCGACGCCGACGCTGTTCCAACTGCTCATCGCGTTCACCATGATCGCGATCTTCGGCTTTGGTGGGGTCCTGTACTGGTCCCGCCGCATGATGGTGGACGAGCGCAAATGGATGACGGCCGAGGAGTTCAACGAGGCCTATGCGCTCTGCAATTTTTTGCCTGGCCCTAACATCGTTAATTTCGCGGTTGTGTTCGGGCGCCAGATCGGAGGCACGGTCGGTGCCTTTCTGGCTCTGCTCGGATTGCTCGGGCCGCCGTTCGCGCTCGTCACCTTGTTCGGGTTTCTCTATGCGCACTACGGCGACATCGCCTTGCTGCAGCGCATGTTCGTTGGCGTCGCTGCCGCGGCGGCGGGCCTCACCATCAGCACATCGCTGAGGATGTGGCAGCCGCTCCTGCGCGAGCGGCTGGGTGTGCCGCATCTCATCGCGCTCGCGACGCTGGCCGGGGTGGGGATCATGCGCTGGCCGCTCTACTGGGTGCTGGGTGTGGTGCTGCCGCTGAGCATCGCTTTGGCATGGTGGGTGCGACGATGAACCACAGCCCCGGCATTCTCCTTACGCTCTCCGGCAACTTCGCGCTGATGTCGCTGTTCGCAATGGGGGGCGCGAACGCGGCCCTTCCCGAGATGCACCGGCTCGCGGTCGACGTCATGCACTGGATGACCGACCGGCAATTCGCCGACCTCTACGCCATTGCGCAGGTCACACCCGGGCCAAACGTCATCGTTGTGACGTTGATCGGCTACCATGTGGCGGGGCTTGCCGGCGCGCTGGCTGCGACGCTTGCGATGTGCGGGCCGACCTGCGTGTTCGCCTTTTTCGTGGGGCAGGTGTGGGACCGCTTCAAGGAGGCGCGCTGGCGGCTGATCATCCAGGCCGCCCTGGTCCCGGTCTCGCTCGGTCTTCTCGGCGCCAGCACCCTCGTGATCGCGCGGCTGGCCGGGCAATCCTGGCAGACCGTGGCGCTGATGCTGGTGACCGCCGCGGTCACCTACTGGTTGCGGTTCAACCCGCTTTGGATCTTCGCCATCGCGGCTCTGCTTGGGCTGGCGGGGGCGGTTTAGCGCCGCCGCGGAGACGGTTTGTTTACACGGGGGCTAACGGCAAAAAGTCGCCGAAGCGGCCGGCGGGCTTCAGAAAGTTGTCGCAATTGCTTCCCGTGCCCTATTGGAATGTGCTAACCACGCATGGTGTAGACGCCGGTGTGGGAGCGCCGGAGATACGCTACTGCGGGAAACCGAGGGGAGTTGAGATATGGCTGAGGACGTCCAACCGTCCCGGAACACACCACACGTGGGTGAGCCTTTGACTGACAGGCTCAAGGGCGGACTCATCGTCACGGTGATTGCGCTCCTCTTGTTCATGGCCACTTTCTACGTATCAAGTCCGACCGTGCCGCGCGTGATGACCATCCTGACCGCCGTGGTCGGTGTTGCTGTCATTGCGGGTCTGGTGCCGATACGCGGGCCGCAGGATTTCTACGGCGGGCTAGCGCTGGTGCTGCTTGGCACGTTTGCTCTGATCGCGTCGGCCGAGTTGCCGGGCCAGCGTGGCTTTGCGTTCGGCCCGGGCACGGCGCCGCGCCTCTTCGCGATCATACTTGCCGTCATTGGCGCGGCGGTGGCGCTGATCGGCGCATTCTCCGACGGCCCGCAGGATCGAGAAGTACAAGATCCACGGACCCGCGCTGGTCATCATCGGCATCTCGCTCTTTGCCGCGCTCATCCGCCCGTTCGGGCTGGTCGTTGCGACCTACCTTGCCTTCATGATCTCGATCATGGGATCGAAGGAAATGCGATGGGTCGAGAGCCTGATCGCGGCGGCGGCGATGACCTTGGGATGCGTGCTGCTGTTCGTCTACCTCTTGAACCTGCCGTTCCAGCTCTGGCCGCAGGCGAACGCACCGCAGCTGTTGTTCAACCAGTTCGCGGAATCTGTTCAAGAGCGTCTTCGCGATTATCGCGAAGCTCATTCCCGGTCTGAACTGATACATCGCGGTTGAGGTTGCCATGTCCGAACTTCTCTCGAATCTGGCGCTGGGCTTCGGGGTGGCGCTTTTCCCCGATGAACGTCCTGTTCTGCCTGCTCGGCGCGCTGGTCGGCACGCTCGTCGGGGTGCTGCCCGGTATCGGAACTGTCGCGACGATCGCGATGCTGCTGCCGATTACATTCGGCCTGCCGCCGGTCGGCGCGCTGATCATGCTCGCCGGCATCTACTACGGCGCCCAGTATGGCGGCTCGACCACGTCGGTGCTGGTCAACATCCCGGGCGAGGCGACCTCGGTCATCACCTGCCTCGACGGCCACCAGATGGCGCGGCAGGGCCGCGCCGGCGCCGCGCTCGCGATCGCGGCGATCGGCTCGTTCTTTGCCGGCTGCGTCGCAACGGTGCTGGTCGCGGCGCTGGGCGCGCCGCTCACCAGCCTCGCGCTGCTGTTCGGCCCGGCCGAATATTTCTCGCTGATGGTGCTGGGTCTCATCTTCGCGGTCGTGCTGGCCAAGGGCTCGGTGCTCAAGGCGATCGCGATGGTGCTGACCGGCCTGCTGATGTCGATGGTGGGCTCCGACCTCGAGACCGGCGCCGGCCGCATGACCTTCGACATCGCGGAGCTCGCGGACGGCATCGGCTTCACCAACATCGCCATGGGCGTGTTCGGCTTTGCCGAGATCATCCGCAATCTCGAGCTGCCGGAGGAAAGCCGCGACATCGTCAGCGCCAAGGTCACCGGCCTGATGCCGACCCGCAAGGACCTGATCGATTCATCGGGCGCGATCGCGCGCGGCACGCTGCTCGGATCGCTGCTCGGCATCCTGCCGGGCGGCGGCGCGGTGATCGCGTCGTTCGCCGCCTACACCTTCGAGAAGCGCATCGCGAAGGATCCGTCGCGGTTCGGCAAGGGCGCGATCCAAGGCGTCGCCGCGCCCGAGAGCGCCAACAACGCCGCCGCCCAGACCGCGTTCATTCCGCTGCTCACGCTCGGCATCCCGCCGAATGCCGTGATGGCGCTGATGGTCGGCGCCATGACCATTCACGGCATCGTGCCGGGCCCGCAGGTCATGACCAAGCAGCCCGAGCTGTTCTGGGGCATGATCGCGTCGATGTGGATCGGCAACCTGATGCTGGTCATCATCAATCTGCCGCTGGTCGGCGTGTGGGTCACGCTGCTGCGCGTGCCTTATCGGCTGTTGTTCCCCTCGATCATCGTGTTCTGCTGCATCGGCATCTACTCGATCAACAACTCGCCGACCGATGTGATGATCTCGGCCATGTACGGCATAGTCGGCTATTGGCTGATCAAGCACGACTTCGAGGCGGCACCGATGCTGCTCGGCTTCGTGCTGGGACCGCTCATGGAGGAGAACCTGCGCCGCGCCATGCTGATCGCGCGCGGAGATGCCACCGTGTTCTTCACGCGGCCGATCTCGGGTGGGCTGCTCGCCGTCGCGATCCTGCTGCTCGTCCTTGCGGTGCTGCCGATGATCCGCAAGCGGCGCGAGGAGGTGTTCGTCGAGTAGCGCAGCGCCGCGGCTTAGCCGCGGCGACGTGCCCCTTCTCCTTGGGCTGGATGGAACCCGGTAGCCGGGTTAGAGTTCCACCCTTGCGGTGAATGGACCGGAGAACAACCGGCCATCAGGGAGGCGCCTCATGCTCAAGCAATTGGCCAGCACGTTGGTTTGGGGGAAGTCGGTCAGTCGCGCGGTCATCTGTGGTTGCCGCGATCGTTGCGTTGGGGCTGGCTGGCACGTCCGCTTCGGCCCAGTCCGACTACCCGAGCCGCCCGATTACGCTGATCGTGCCGTTCGCTGCCGGCGGGCCGACCGATGTGATCGCTCGCATCGCCGCCGAGCACATGTCGCGGACGCTTGGTCAGCAGATCGTCATCGAGAACGTCTTGGGCGCCGGCGGGACGACCGCCTCGACCCGCGCCATGCGCGCCAACCCGGATGGCTACACCATCATCATGGGGCACATGGGCACCCACGCCGCCTCGGTCGCGCTCTATCCGAACCTCGCCTACAAGCCGGACGTCGACTTCGCTCCGATCGGTATGGTGGCCGGCACGCCGGTGCTGATCCTCGCGCGCAAGGATTTTCCGCCGAAAGGCCTCAAGGAATTTGTTCCCTATGTGAAGGCGAATGTCGACAAGCTGAACATGGCGCATGCCGGCGTCGGCTCGGTGTCGTTCACGACCTGCCTGCTGCTCAATCACATTCTCAACGTGAAGCCGACCTCGATCCCGTACAACGGGACCGGGCCCGCTCTGACTGCCCTGATCGCCGGACAGGTCGACTACATGTGCGACCAGATCGTCAACGTGGTGCAGCAGATTAACGCCGGCCAGATCAAGGCCTATGCGATCGGCACGCCCGCCCGCAGCCCGGCGCTGCCGGATGTTCCCACCGCCAAGGAAGCCGGCTTGCCGGAATTCGAGGCGCAGGCCTGGAACGCGCTGTTTGCGCCTAAGGATACGCCCAGGCCGATCCTCGACAAGCTGAGCGCCGCGCTCGACAAGGCGCTCGATGACGAGGGTACTCGCAAGCGGCTGCTCGAGCTTGGCAGCGTGCTGCCCGACAAGACCGGGCGCACACAGCAGGCATTGCAGGGTCTGGTGAAGAGCGAGATCGCGCGCTGGACGCCGATCATCCAGGCGGCCGGCCCGGCGAACTGAATTCGCGTGCTGCGCCTGTCAGTCGCAGTTTGAGCGGCAGGACTGTTCCGCCTGCACAGTGTCTCGCACAGGTCTCTGTGATAGGCTGTCCCCCAAACGGATGACCCGCCGGTGCGGGGCCTTGTCGTGAAAGGGAGAATGGAAGATGCCCAGGACCCGTTCCCTTACCACTGTCACACTGATCGCAACTGCCCTTGTCGGTTCGTTTGTCATCGTCGCAACGTCGCAGCCGGCGCAGGCGCAGCGCAAGTCGATCCGCTGGGCCGTCGCCAGTGTCGACACCTATGGCTACAAGGTTGCCGCCTCGGTGACCAAGATCATCGAGGAGGCGCTCGGTGGCGAATACGCCGTCACCGTCAATCCCTATCCGTCGACGACCGCGGCCATGAAGGCGACCATGGAGGGCGATGGCGAGATCGGCTACACCGCCGACATCGGGATGACGGAATACGCAACCGGCGACGGTGCGTTCCGGAACTACAAGCCCTCCAAGGGCACGCTGGTGCACACCTGGTACGCCTACCCGATGGAGACCTTCATCGCGGTGCATGCGCCCAAGGCCACGCAGTTCAAGTGCTGGAAGGATTTCAGCGGCAAGCCAGTGTTCTACTCGCCGGCCGGCTTCATGAACTGGCTTAATCTCAGGCGCGCCTACAAGGTCCTCGGCTACGATTTCCGCCACGTGCAGATCGACCCGAAGACTCAAGCCGATGCGCTGCAGGGCGGCACGATCGTCGGCGCGGTCGCCTACACGACCTCGGGCGCGTCGCTGGTGCCGTATTGGAAGGAAACCGAGATCCGGATGGACGTCACGGTCGTCAATCCGTGCCCGGACGAGGTGACGAAGCTCAAGGCCGGCGGCCTTTCGATCGCCACCGTCGACCCGAAGAACGCATTCAGCAAGGCAGTCGGCGTGCAGCAAATTCAAGGCGTGCCGATCCTGTTTGCCTACAATGCGCGTGCCGATCTGCCGGAGGACGTCGTCTACAAGATGCTGGTCGCGTTCGAGAAGAACAAAGATCGGCTGGCATCGACCGATGCCGGCTTTGCGCCGCTGGCGCAGAACTTTGTGAAGCTGCAAGTCGACGGCATCAATGCCAATCCGGACATTGCGGTGCATGCCGGACTTGCCAAGTTTCTCAAGGAGCGCGGCGCCTGGGATCAGCGCTGGAAGGCGGCCGCCGGCAGCTGACGCGGCTCGGCCATGCAGGGGGCAGGGGTAGCCTGCGCGCGGGCGATCATCGCGCGCCACACGACTGATCCGGCGTCTCAGATTTCGATGTCTCAGACGAGGCGCCAGAAGAGGCGCCACACCGATCGGTGGCGGGCATGAGCACCGATCAGCGCAAGCGTGTCGTCAGTCTCAGCAATCTCATCTTTGTCGTCTCGCTGATCCAGTTCGCCTGGCTGGTCTGGTATTTCTACACGGGCTACGGCGGTCCGCAGGAGCTTGTCGCGCGCGTGATGTCGATCGCGCTGATCCTGCAGATCCTGTTCATGTATCAGCAGGGCTACTTGTATCCGCGTCTGCCGGCGCGCGCCAATGACGCAATCATTGTGCTCTACATCGGTATTTGCCTCTACGCCTTCGTGCATTTCGCACGCGAATACGAGGACATCGCGATCTGGCGGCAAGGCTCGTACACGACGCAGGACTTTGTTGTCGGCCTGCTCGTGTTCCTGCTGGTGATGGAGCTGTCGCGGCTTGCTCATCCGATCCTGTTCTGGATCAATCTCTTTCTGGTTTTCTACACGCTCTGGGGCTATCTCAGCCCGATCGATTTCTTCTGGCATCCGGGCACGACGTTCTATCGCGTCGTCACCTCGAGCACCGTCGAGCTCTCGACCGGCGTCTACGGTCTCTACGGGCAGCTCGCGCTCACGCTCATTGCGGCATTTCTGCTGCTGGCGGCGGTGGCGCAGGGCTTTGGCGCGCAGAGCGCGATGATCAACGTGATGCGGCTTCTCGCCGGCCGCTCGCGCCAGATGGTGCCGCAGACGGCCGTGCTCGGCTCGCTCGCGGTCGGAATGGTCAGCGGCAGCGGCTCCGCCAATGCGGCCGTGGTCGGCAGCATCACGATTCCGCTGATGATGCGCTACGGCGTCCCGGCGACCTTCGCGGCGGCGGTCGAGACCTCGGCCTCGATGGGCGGCCTCATCATGCCGCCGATGATGGGGGTCGGCGCCTTTCTGATGGCGGACTTTCTCGGTGTGCCCTATTTCGAGGTCGTCATCCGCGGTCTCGCGCTGGCCATCGTCTACTATCTGTCGATCGCACTCGCGGTCTATCTGTTGTGCGTGCGGCTGTTGCCGCGCGATGCGGTCGCTGCGCCGGCGGTGCCGCTCTACGACCGGCTCAAGACCGGGATCTTTTTCGCCGGCGTGCTGTTCCTGGTCTATCTCATGGGCTTTGTCGGCATGGGCGAGCTGCTCGCGGCGCTCTATACCGCGACACTCATGCTGGCGCTGTTGCTTGTGACCTTTCTGGTGTTCAAGCACGTGCGCAAGGATCCGGCGCTGCAGAGCGAGACGCTTCTAGGCAATCTGCGGATCGCGATCGAGACGCATGCCGAGATGACGTCCTATCTCGCGCTGCTGCTCGCGACGCTCGGAATCATGATCGGGCTGTTCACGGTGACCGGCTTCATCAACCGCATGGGCGGGATGCTGCTCGATCTCGGCGCCTGGAACGTCACCGCCATGGTGTTCATGGCCTGGATCTTCGGCTGGCTCGCCGGCGCTGGTCTGCCGCCGACCGCGACCTACATCATCGGCGCCGTGGTGATCGTGCGTCCGCTGCAGGAGCTCGGGATCAATCCCTGGGTCGCCCACTTCTTCGTGTTCCTGCTCTCAGTCTGGGGCGAGCTTTCGCCGCCGACGTCGCTGACCGCGGCGGTGTCGGCGCGCATCGCCAATGCGTCGTTCCTGCGCACCATGTACGAGGCGCTCAAGATCTGTGCGCCCATCACCTTCATGACCTTTGCGATCTTCGCCCGCTCCGAGATGGTGATCAGCCCGGGCTGGGCGCAGGTGCTGGCGACCGTTCTGGTGTTGATCGGCACCAGCGGCGTGACGGTCGCCATGTTCGGCCGGTTCCTGGCGCGGCCGGTCTCCGACATTGCCGTGCGCTGCGCCCTGGCGGCGCTGTCCTTTGTGGTGATGCTGCATCCGAGCCAGACCGTGGCGTTGCTCGTGGCCGCGGCGGTGGTGCCGTTCACGCTCATCGGGATCTGGCGGCACCGGATCTTGGCCGCGCCCGAGATTGCGCAGCCGTCAGAGACAGTTGCGGCTCCGGCCGAGGATGTTGCCGCGCTGGTGGCCGAGGCGAAACGGGAACTCTGATCCCCGGCCGCGCGCCCGCGGCCTGTGGGCATAAGCTCGGTTCATGAACGGCCGGGAGGGCGCTAAACTCCCCCGATTCAAGGAATCGCGCGAGCGGACAAGCATGCATCAGTATCACGACCTGATGGAGCGGATTCTGGCCGACGGCGCGGAGAAGCGCGACCGTACCGGCACCGGCACGCTGTCGGTGTTCGGCCATCAGATGCGCTTCGACCTTGCCCAGGGCTTTCCGCTGGTCACCACCAAGAAGCTGCACGTGAAGTCGATCATCTACGAGCTGCTCTGGTTCCTGGCCGGCGACACCAACGTCAAATATCTCAACGATCACGGCGTCAGCATCTGGGACGAATGGGCCGACGAGCGTGGCGACCTTGGCCCGGTTTACGGCCATCAATGGCGTTCATGGCCCAAGCCCGACGGCGGCGCAATCGACCAGATCTCCAATGTGGTCGACATGATCCGCCGCAACCCGGATTCGCGCCGACTGATCGTCACCGCCTGGAATCCGGCGGACGTCGACCGCATGGCGCTGCCGCCTTGCCATTGCCTATTCCAGTTCTATGTCGCCAACGGGCGGCTCTCTTGCCAGCTCTACCAGCGCTCAGCCGATGTGTTTCTCGGCGTGCCGTTCAATATCGCCTCCTATGCGCTGCTGACCATGATGGTGGCGCAGGTGACTGGCCATCAAGCGGACGAGTTCATCCTTACGCTCGGCGACGCGCACCTTTATCTCAATCATGTGGAGCAGACGCGCCTGCAGCTCTCGCGTGCGCCGCGTCAGCTTCCGCGCCTGCAGCTCAATCCGGCGGTCACCGACATCTTCGCGTTTCGCTATGAGGACTTCGCGCTTACGGGCTATGACCCGCATCCGCATATCAGGGCGCAGGTGGCGGTGTGACCATGGACGTGCTGCTGCGCGACAAGAGATCTGATGTCGATCTGCTGCGGGCGCTTGAGCGGAAATGGCATCTGCCCCAAGGCTCGTTGTCGTGAATCTCGTTGCAGTGAATGTCGCCGGTCGATCGTCCTGGAATTGGGCCCATGTCTAGGATTCCCATCATCCTTGTCGCCGCCGTCGCCGACAACGGCGTGATCGGGCAGGAGGGGGGGCTGCCGTGGCGGCTCAAGTCCGACATGGCGCATTTTCGCGCCGTCACTATGGGTAAGCCTGTGGTGATGGGCCGCAAGACCTGTACGTCGATCGGAGGACCCCTGAAGGGTCGCACCAACATTGTGGTCAGCCGCGACCGCTCCTTTGCTGTCCCAGAGGTGCTGGTGGCGGCCAGTCTGGCGGCGGCGCTCGATGTGGCGCGGGGCGATGCCCTGCGCCGCGGCAGCGATGCGATTGCGGTGATCGGTGGGGCGGACCTTTATGCCCAGTGCATGGGGCTTGCGGACCGCCTCCTGATCACCCACGTGCATTTGCGTCCCACCGGTGAAACCAGGTTTCCGGCCATCGACGCGGCGATCTGGCGTGCGGCGGGGCAAACCGAGCATGCGGCCGGACCGGGCGACGATGCCAGCTTTACCCTGGTTGAATATGTCCGGATCAGGGGCGGAGCGGCGCCCGAGGGAATTTCCGCTGGCGACTAAGGATCGCTAACGATAAATGCAAGGTGGTGCGCCGCTGCGCCGCAACCGGGCTCGCCGCGTTGTAACGGGCAGACGCCTCCCCTATAACCGCAGCCAATCGAGCAAATGCCCGCTGTTGGCGCGGCAAGCCAGGAGATACCGACAATGCCGTGGAGCAATCAGGGCGGTGGCCCTTGGGGATCGGGCGGCGGCGGCGGCAAGGGCCCGTGGGGCTCGGGCCCGCAGCCGTCGGGTGGCGGATCGACTCCTCCCGATCTGGAGGAACTGCTGCGGCGCAGCCAGGACAAGCTGCGCACCGTGCTGCCCGGCGGCAATCTGGGCGGCAAAGGGGTGATGCTGCTGATACTGGCTGGGCTCCTGGTCTGGGGCATCTCCGGCTTCTATCGCGTCGACACCAACGAATACGGCGTCGTGCTCAGGTTCGGCGCGTTCGACCGCTACGCCGGCCCGGGCCTCAACTATCACCTGCCATATCCGATCGAAACGGCCTTGACCCCGCAGATCACGGTGGTGCGGCAGATCCATATCGGCATGCGCCAGGTTGACGATCTGCGCCGCGGCACCACCGTCCGCGACGTGCCGGAGGAAAGTCTGATGCTCACCGGCGACGAGAACATCGTCGACGTCGATTTCACCGTGTTCTGGCAGGTGAAGAAAGACAAGGTGAGCGACTTCCTGTTCAACATCCAGCAAGTCGAGAACTCGGTGAAGGCGGTGGCCGAGGCCGCCATGCGCGAAGTCGTGGGCCGCACCAGCATTCAGCCGATCTTGACTGGCGCGCGTGCCGGCATCGAGCTCGAGGTGCAGGAGTTGACCCAGAAAATTCTCGACTTCTATGGCGCTGGTGTCGTGGTCACGCAGGTGCAGATGGCGAAGGTCGACCCGCCGCAGACGGTGATCGACTTGCAACGTGATGTGCAGGTCGCCCGCGCCGATGCCGAGAAGGCGCAAAACGAGGCGCAGCGCTACGCCAACAGCATCGTGCCGGAGGCGCGCGGCAAGGCCGCGAAGATTCAGCAGGACTCGGAAGCCTATCGCGAGCAGACGGTTGCCGAGGCCAAGGGCCAGGCGGCGCGTTTTGTGAAGGTCTACGAGGAGTACAAGAAGGCGCCGGAGGTCACTCGCCAGCGCATCTACTACGAGACCATGGAGAAGGTGTTCAGCGGCACCGACAAGATCATCATCGACTCGGGCGCGGCAACCGGCGCGGTTCCTTATCTTCCGCTACCGGAGCTGACGCGACCGGCGCAGCGGCCCGCACAAACGACACAGCCGGGAGGCGCACGATGAGGCTCAATGTCGTCGGCGGCACGATGATCGCCCTGCTGCTGGTGGCCTTCGTGGCCGCCTACAGCACCATGTTCACGGTCTATCAGACGCGTCAGGCGCTGGTGGTGCGCCTCGGCGAGCCGATCCGGGAGATCACCCAGCCGGGGCTGAACTTCAAGATCCCGCTGATCGACACCGTGATCCACATCGACAAGCGCATCCTCGACATCGAGAGCCCGGCACAGGAGGTGATCGCCTCCGACTACAAGCGGCTCGTGGTCGACGCGTTCGCGCGTTACAAGATCACCAAGCCGCTGCTGTTCTATCAAACGGTCGGCTCGGTCGAAGGTGGCAATGCGCGCCTCCTGACGCTGTTGAACTCGTCGCTGCGGCGTGTGCTCGGCGAGGTCACGCTGATGCAGGTCGTGCGCGACCAGCGCGAGGAGCTGATGGCAAAGGTGCGCACACAGGTCGAGGCCGAGGCGCAGGCCTTCGGCATCAGCGTGGTCGACGTGCGCATTCGGCGTGCCGACTTGCCCGAGCAGAACAGTCTGGCGATCTATCAGCGCATGCAAACCGAGCGGCAGCAGGAAGCGGCGCAATTCCGCGCCGAGGGCAGCCGGCGCTCGCAGGAGATCCGTGCCAAGGCTGACCGCGACGTGACCGTGCTCGTGGCCGAGGCGACCTCGACCGCGGAGCGCGTCCGTGGCGAGGGCGATGCCGAGCGCAATCGCATCTTCGCCGAGGCCTACGGTAAGGACGCGGCGGATTTCTTCACGTTCTACCGCGCCATGCAGGCTTACGAGCAGGGATTGCAGAAGACCGACACGCGCATGCTGCTGCGGCCCGAACTCGGATTTCTTCCGCTTCTTCGTTGATCCGAGCGGCAAGGCTCGCCCAAGCTGCGCCCAAACAGTAGTCTGCTGCGTGTTAGTGCCGCGACACTAGAATCATAGCGTTGCTAGTGCTCCCTTGTTTCCGAAGTTCGCATTGAGCGTGCTGCAGTGTCAGGCGAACTTCGGAAACGGGGCACTAGCGACGAGGCGTTGGGCGATGCGCGATTTTCTCATGGCCGTCGGCTTGGTGCTGGCGGTCGAAGGGCTGATCTTCGCGGCGCTCCCGGGGCTGGCCAAGCGGCTTGCCGCTACGGCACTCGAGACCCCCGAGGGGGAACTGCGAATCGCTGGCATCGTCAGTGCCTTGCTCGGGGTCCTGGTGATCTGGCTGGTGCGGGGATAGGATTTGTTCACCGCAATGTGATGGTCCCTATTCCGCCCTATTCCCAAGGGCATTTCCTTGAGGTCGGGTCGAACCCTTGCGTCCATGCCCGGACAGGCGCACTGTTCCTGGTATCGACTTCCCTTAGGAGCTTAGACATCCATGCTCGGCACACTCGTCCGGTATACCCGACAAGTCCGCCGGCCCGCCTTGGCCGCCATTGCAGCGTCTGCCCTGATGCTTCCGACGCTGACAGCGCCTGCGAGCGCGCGAGGGCCAGATGGCATCGCCGACGTCGCGGAACGGGTGATCGACGCAGTCGTCAATATCTCGACGTCGCAGAACGTGGCCTCCCGCAATCAGGGCGGCGGCGGTGGTGGCGGCGCGATGCCGAACCTGCCGAACGATCCGCAGCTCGACGAACTGTTCCGCGACTTCTTCAATCGGCGCGGTCAGCAGGGCGACAACCAGAACCGCGGCGGTAACACGCCGCGCCGAGTCAATTCGCTCGGGTCGGGCTTCATCATCGATTCCGCCGGCATCGTGGTCACCAACAATCACGTGATCGCCGACGCCGACGAGATCACGGTCATCCTCAACGACGGCTCGCGCATTAAGGCCGAGCTGATCGGTAAGGACCAGAAGACCGACCTCGCGCTGCTGCGCATCAAAACCGACAAGCAGCTCAAGTCGGTCAAGTTCGGCAATTCCGACGGTCTGCGGCTCGGCGAATGGGTGGTCGCGATCGGCAACCCGTTCAGCCTCGGTGGCACGGTCACGGCCGGCATCGTGTCGGCGCGCAATCGCGACATCAATTCGGGCCCCTACGACAACTACATTCAGACTGACGCTGCCATCAACCGCGGCAATTCGGGCGGCCCGCTGTTCAATCTCGACGGCGAGGTCGTAGGCATCAACACTGCCATTATCTCGCCCTCAGGCGGCTCAATCGGCATCGGCTTCGCGGTGCCGTCGAAGACCGCGCTGGCGGTCATCGATCAGCTCAAGAACTTCGGCGAGACACGGCGCGGCTGGCTCGGCGTCCGCATTCAGCAGGTGACCGACGAGATCGCCGAGAGCCTTGGCATCAAGCCGGCGCGCGGCGCGCTCGTCGCCGGCGTCGACGAGAAAGGGCCGGCGAAGCCCGCCGGCATCGAGCCTGGCGACGTCATCGTCAAGTTCGACGGCCAGGACATCAAGGAAATGCGCGATCTGCCGCGCGTCGTCGCCGATACGCCGGTCGGCAAGGAAGTGCCGGTGCTGGTCATCCGCAAGGGCAAGGAAGAGACCAGGAACGTCACGCTTGGGCGGCTCGAGGACGGCGAGAAGCAGGCCGCTCTGACGACGCCGCAGAACACGCCCGAGGTCAAGCCGGTCATCAAGAAGACGCTTGGTCTCGAGCTCTCCAACATGAGCGACGACCTGCGCAAGAAGTACAAGATCAAGGACACTGTAAAGGGCATCGTCATTCTCGGCATCGACGCGGGCTCCTCGGCCGCCGACAAGCGGCTCAATGCCGGCGACACCATCGTCGAGATCGCGCAGGAAGCCGTGGCGAGCGCCGACGACTTCCAGGCCAAGATCGACAAGCTCAAGAAGGACGGCCGCCGCTCCGCGTTGCTGCTGGTGGCGAGCGCGGAAGGCGAGCTGCGCTTCGTGGCGCTGGCGCTGCAGTAGAGCGATCCGCAGAGCAACGCTTCGACTGAAGTGGAGTTAGTGTTGTGGCGCCCCGTGTGGGGCGCCACAATGCTTTTAGGATCGCGCTATCAGAGCCCTGCTGCCGCCATCGCGGCTGCGACGGCACCCTGGTCGGCTCCTGCAAGCAGCGTCCGGGCGATGCGTTGCGCCGAGCGGCTTGTGGTGCCGGCCGCCTTGGCCATCAGGGCGATCACCACCACGACAGCGGTACGGCCCAAGCTTGTTGCGAGCGCCACGACCGCGGGCAGGCGTGCAGCACGCTCAATCGCCGCGACCACGCCCTGTGGCAGGCTCGCAAGGTCGCCACGGCACAAGGCGTCGGGGTCCTCGTCCCAATCGATGTGCGCGATCATGCCGTGCAGTCCGGCGCCGGTCCCGCCCGTGAGGTAACGCCTCAAGACGCCGGCGCGACCGGTGGAGCGGCTGGTGGCGGGTGCCGCAGCAGGTGCCGCGGAGCGGTCGAGCATGCCAACAGGCATCGCTATCGCCCGCGCCATGGCAGGGGCCGCCAACGCGACCTTGCGCACGGCAGGCAGGCCCTCGTGCCGGACACCCGCCTCGTCGACCAGCACCAGGCTGGTGAGGTGGCAGACCACGCCTTCGCTCTCGGCAAGCGCTTTCGCTTCGCTCTCCTGCATCAGCGGGATCGCCAGCATGGCTGCGGTCGCGCCGATCTGGCGAGCCTCGGCCGTCACTGCCTGCTCGCCGGGCTCGCCCCATCTCTGTTCGTCCCATGTGGCAATCACGCGGGCGCCACGCCGCAGCGCCATGACCTGCATGGGCTTGCCTTCGATCGGCTGCGGCATCACGCGCGGCGCGCGGGCGGCCTCGATTGCGGCGGCGATCGCGATGCCGGCATCGGAGCTTGTCGCCACGAACGACTGGCCGCCGGTCATGCCGGCAAGATGCGAGATGCCGGCATCGAGCGCATCCTCGCCGATCAGCACCGCGGTGAGGCGGATGCCGGTCCGGGCGAGCCGCTGCGGGTCGAGCGCCCAGCTCTTGCCGTCCGTCACCACCACGATGTTGCCGGTCTTCTCCGCGGCGATTGCAGCCTCGATGGCGCCGCCGATCTCGGTGCCGCCGTCAGGGCCGCGCAGCGCCTGGACGAGCCCTTTGCAGGCTGTTCCGGACCCGTCGCCGACGCAATGTACGCCATCATTGAACTCCCACAGCCGCATCCGGTCGGCAGGCTTGAAGTGCTCGCCGATCGCGGTCACGAGGCCGGCTTTTGCCACCGTGTATTTTGTTGCGCCACGATCGCGGTCGCTGCTGGCGCGCTCGTTCATCGAGCCGGAGCGATCGAACAGGAGATCGATGCTGAGAGTTGCGTCCGCTATCGGCGCTGGCTCGATGTGGAGCGTGACCCGCCGGCCATCGGCGGCGACGCCTTCGAGCGCGCGCGGTACGAAGCCCGACACCGTGATGTCGATCGGAGCATCGAGCCTGATTGTATGGCTCCCGTCGGGCGCGGCGTCAGCCCGCGCGATGGTCGCAACCCCATCCTCGCACACGATGTGGATCGTGGCCTCGTGCACGACGTCAGCGGTGACGAGGTCATCCGACGGCGCGAGCGGTGAGCGGCCATAGATGTCGCCGACGGTGGTCGGGATGCGCAGCTGCGGCGTTCCGCCCACGAAGGCGAGCGGTGCCGTCCAGGTATCGGTCACCACGATCGTGGCGCCCGGCCGCACATGCGCGACGCTGAGCATGTGAATGCCCTTGAGCAGCTCCTCGTGCAGCACGGCCGCCTTGCCCTCGTCGACGGCTCTCTCATAGGTCTCGCGCGCTTCCTGGCGCGCCTGCGCGACCGCGGTGAGGGTGCGCCCGTCAATGCGGGCCGACAGCGAGCAGAGCGCCGCATCGACCGGCACCGGAAAGGTCATGGTCGCTTCGATCGACTGCTGCTCATCGTTGCGGAACGTGCGCTCGGTGGTGACGCGCGCAAGGGCGCCGAGGATCGTCACATCGATCCGGGTCGCAACGAGCGGGACTGGGTGCTTGTCGGCAGTGTGGGCCTGGAGGAACGTGACAAGCGGGTCAGGGCCAACAATCGATGCCGTCATGGCTGGTCTCCATCTATTTCGCCCCCCGTGGGAAAGTCCAATGGACTTGGTGATGCTGAAGTCGGGAACGGAATGAGCTGGTTTCTCGATCGTCGGCGCGGCGCGCCGTGCCTGTTCACCTCCGGATTTGACTGCGAGCGCGCGAAAAAACTCCCGAAATGCGGCGGCGCCGCGGCGGTCGCGCGGCCTGTTCGTGATATCAGCCGATCGGATGACGCGAATAGAGACGGGACAATGCAGGTTATGGCTTGGCCAGCCTGCCGCCCGTGAGCGCTTGTAGTCGGGACGGCTTTACCCTACGTCACTGGCCTCTCATTATGATCTCAGTATTGGTCGTAGCATTGCATGTCCGATCCTGGCGCCTCCGAGAAGCTCAAGGTTTTCATCTCCTATTCGCGTCGCGACGCGTCGGAGTTTGCGGACGAGCTGGTGGCCGGGCTCGAGCTTGCGGGCTTTGCGCCGTTTCTCGATCGCCATGACATTTCGGCTGGCGAGGACTGGGAGGCGCGGCTCGGCGGCCTGATCGCGCAGTCCGACACGGTTGTGTTCGTGGTCACGCCGGAGTCGGTGAAGTCGCAGCGCTGCGTGTGGGAGGTCGAGCAAACGGCGGGCCTGTCCAAGCGGCTGATCCCGGTGATCTACAAGCCGGTGCCTGACAGCGATATTCCACAACAACTGAGCCGCCTGCAGTTCGTGCGCTTTGACAGTGGTCGCGGGCTCAATCGTCCGCTAGCTGAGCTCGCCGAGGCATTGCGGCTCGACCTCGGCTGGATCCGCGAGCACACGCGGCTGGGCGAGCTGGCGGCACGCTGGCAGACGCGCGGCAGACCTGAGTCACTTCTGCTGCGCGGCGACGACCTCGACGCTGCGAAGGGGTGGACGGCACGGCGCAAGACGGGCTCGCCGGAGATCACCGAGGCGCAGCGCGCCCTTCTGCACGCCAGCGACGAAGCTCAAAGCGCGCGCCTTGGCAAGGAGCGCGCGCAGCTCGAAGAGATGCGGCTGGCGCAGGCCGCGAAGGCGCGGCACCAGCGGCGGGCGGGGCGGCTCCTCCGGGCGGTCGCGGCGCTCGTGCTGGCCGTGCTCGGATACGTGACGTGGAAGAGCTACGATGTGTCAAGCCGCGAGATGCTGGTCTTCACCAGCCTCGCCGCCACAGCGCTCAATGATGAGCAGTTCGATCGCGCCATGCGCTACGCGCTCCAGGCCTACCCGGCACCTGGAGATCTCCCATGGCTGACGCCGTTCTCGAGCGAGCTGGAAGCGAAGCTTGCTGGGGCGGCGAATGCCAACAGGCTGCACCGCGTGCTCAGGCGTGGTGCGAACTCCGAAGTCGCGGCGATTTTCAGCCCGGATGGCAAACGGGTGCTGACAGCCGCGGGAAGCGTTGCGAGCGTCCGGGATGCCCAGACCGGTCGCGAGCTCGTCCTGCTCAAAGGCCACACGGGCGAGCTGCGTAGCATACTCTTCAGCGGCGATGGCCAGCGCGTCGTCACGGCGTCCGAGGACAAGACCGCGCGCATCTGGGAAGCAGAGAGCGGTCGGGAAATTGTCGTCCTGGAAGGCCATTCGGACAGGGTCTGGACCGCGGCTTTCAGCAACGATGGCAAGCACGTGGTGACGGCGTCCTGGGACAAGACTGCGCGCGTGTGGGATGCGCAGACCGGCAAGCAAGTGTCGGTCCTCAACGGCCACCAGCAACCGCTCTGGGGCGCCGCCCTCAGCCCAAATGGCGGCCGGGTGTTGACCTGGTCGCTGGACAGGACCACCCGCATCTGGGATGCGGAGAGCGGCAGTGAGCTCGCTACCAGCGCAGACCATGATGGTCTGTGTACGCCGAGATTCAGCCCTGATGGAATGCGGGTGGTGACGTGTCCCGGCGACAAAGTAGGGGTTCGCATTTTTGATACCGAGACCGGAGCAGAAATCGTCTCGCTGAAAGGCAATACGGAGTCGCTGTCGAGTGTGGCCTTCAGTCCGGATGGCCTGCGGGTGATTACGGCGCCGCAAAATACGAGCACCGCCCGAATCTGGGATGCCAAGAGCGGCGAAGAGCTTGTCGCCCTGAGGGGCCACGCCGGCTCAATCCGCAGCGCGATCTTCAACCGAAATGGAAAGCAGGTTCTTACCGGGTCTGACGACAACACTGCCCGCATCTGGAATGCTGACAGCGGCGAAGAGATTGCCGTCCTCAAGGGCCATGCCAACTCCGTCACGAGCGCAGCGTTCAACCCCGATGAAGATCGGGTGCTGACGACGTCCAGCGACGGCACGGAACGGATATGGGATTTGGGGAAGGGCAAGGAGGTCCATCTACTGAGGGGCCAGACGGGGTTCACGAGCGCGGCTTTCAGCGGAAATGGCCGTCGGATCGCAACGGCGTCCGTCGACAACACGGCGCGCATATGGGATGCGGAGAGGGGCCGGGAGATCGCCATCCTTCGTGGGCACACGGGCGTCGTGCGGAGTGTGGCGCTCACGCGAGGCGGCGAGCGAGCGGTGACGGCGTCTCATGACAACACCGCTCGCATCTGGGACGCCGAGAACGGTGGGGAGACCGCAGTCCTCAAGGGTCATACTGGCATTTTGTGGAGCGCGGGGTTCAGCCCGGATGGAAGGCGCGCGGTGACGGCGTCGGCCGACCTCACGGCTCGCATCTGGGATGTTGAGAGCGCTCAGCAGCTCGTTGCGCTCGAGGGCCACACCGGGCCCGTGCAGAGCGCAGCCTTCAGCCCGGATGGCAAGCGGGTGGTGACCGGTTCTTCGGACACAACGGCTCGCATTTGGGATGCGCAGACCGGCAAGGAAATCGCTGTCCTGAGGCCTCACTCGCGCGCTGTGTGGAGTGCAGCGTTCAGCCAGGATGGCAAGCGAGTTGTGACCGGGTCATGGGATGGCAATCTTCGCATCTGGGACGCGGATAGTGGCCAATTGATCGGCATTGTGTTCGTTAACTCTACGGTGTGGAGCGCGGCCTTCAGCCCGGATGGCACGCGGGTGGTGACGGCGACCGGCAATATGGGCCGCATTTGGGATGTCTGGAGTGGCGTGGAGGTCGTTGCGCTGAGGGGACACAAGGACAATGTGTGGAGCGCGGCGTTCAGCCACGATGGAACACGCGTGGTGACGGCATCCTCAGATAACACTGTCCGGGTCTGGGACGTTAGCTGGGCGACGCTCGCGCGTGGCGATGAGCTGCGCCGGCGCGTGTGCGCTGAGAAACTCGTCGATGCGGCGCAGGAATTCAGCGGAGCCGAGCTGCAAGACCCGATCATGCGCCGCATCGACTGGAGCGATCCCGTCGCACGCAATCCCTGCCTGCGCCGAGGTCCACTTTCGCTCGACTATTGGACCCGCCTGCCGGGCGATACCTGGCGTTCGCTGCGCCGGATGGTAGGGGCGGATTGATGGATGTCCCAGCCCATCTGAGCGATTGTTGAAGATGCAAGGCGCAGCCTATGTCTGATCCCGGCGCTCCCGAGAAGCTCAAGGTCTTCGTCTCCTACTCGCGCCGCGATGCGTCCGAGTTCGCCGACGAGCTGGTGGCGGGGCTCGAGCTTGCAGGCTTTGCGCCATTTCTCGATCGTCATGACATTTCGGCGGGCGAGGACTGGGAGGCGCGGCTCGGCGGCCTGATCGCGCAGTCCGACACGGTCTTGTTCGTGGTCACGCCGGAGTCGGTGAAGTCGCAGCGCTGCGTGTGGGAGGTCGAGCGCACGCTTGGCCTGTCGAAGCGGCTGCTGCCGGTGATCCACAAGCCGGTGGCGGACTCCGACATCCCGTCGCAATTGAGCCGCCTGCAGTTCATCCGTTTCGATACCGGCCGCGGCGTCACGCGGCCGCTCGCAGAGCTTGCTGACGCGCTGCGGCTCGATCTCGACTGGATCCGCGAGCACACGCGATTGGGCGAGCTGGCGGTGCGCTGGCAGGCGCGCGGGAAGCCTGAATCGCTGCTGCTGCGCGGCGACGATCTCGATGCCGCCAAGGCTTGGATGGCGCGGCGCAAGGCTGCGGCGCCTGAGATCACCGAGGCGCAGCGCGCCTTCCTGCTCGCGAGCGAGGAGGCGGAAAGCGCGCGTCTTGGCAAGGAGCGCGCACAGCTCGAGGAGATGCGGCTCGCGCAGGCTGCGACGGCGCGACACCAGAAGCGCGCCGCGCGGCTTCTGTGGGGCGTGGCGACGATGGTGCTGGCCGTGTTCGGCTATGTGATCTGGCAGGGCTATGACTTATCCCGGCGCGAGGTCTCCGTCTTCAGCAGTCTTGCCGCGCAGGCCATGAGCGACGGTCATTTCGACCGCGCCATGCGCTACGCGCTGCAGGCCTATCCGGCGCGCGGAAGCCTGCCTTGGCTGACGCCGTTCTCGACCGAGCTCGAGGGCAAGCTTGCGGGCGGCGCGCAATCGACGCGGCTGCATCGGCAGCTCAGGGGCCATTCCGGGCAAGTCAACGTCGCGGTTTACAGTCCGGATGGCACGCGTGTCCTGACAGCGTCCGACGACGGCACGGCGCGCATCTGGGACGCCGCAAGCGGCGCTGAGGTCGCTGTATTTCGACCGAATGCCGGCAAGATTGTGAGCGCGGTCTTTGCACCGGATGGCGGGCGTGTTGCGGTCGCAGCCGAGGACGGCACCGCCAGGATCTGGGATGGCTCCAGCGGCCGCGACCCTGTCATTCTGAAAGGCCATAAGCAATCGTTGAGAAGCGTCGCATTCGACCCCGAAGGCAAACGCGTGGTGACCGCATCCCTTGATAGCACTGCGCGCATCTGGGATGCCGAAAGCGGCACGGAGCTCACCGTGCTGATGGGGCATACCGATCCTGTCAATAGCGCGGTTTTCAGCGCCTCCGGCCGGCGCGTGGTGACCTCATCATGGGACAACACCGCCCGTGTATGGGACGCCAGTGACGGCAGCGAGGTTGCCGTGCTGAAAGGGCATAGCGGCTGGGTCGACAATGCCACGTTCGACCGCGCCGGCGCACGGGTGCTGACGGAGGGTCAGGACGGCACTGCGCGCATCTGGGACGCCGGAAGCGGCCGGGAAATCTCTGTTTTGAAAAAGCTGACAGAGCTGGGAGGTGCGCCCTTCGCCCCGCTCGATGCGCGCATCTGGGATGCTGACAGCGGCCGCGAGGCCATGCTCCTGTGTGCCGAAGGTCTGCGGAGGGTGCCGTTCGACGTCGCGTGCAAGCGGGTGTTCACTCCATGGGGCGACGACACGGTCCGCATCTGGGATGCCGAGAGCGGCAAGCTGAGCGCCCTTCTCAAGGGGCATACGAATGCGGTGCGCGTTGCGGCATTCTCGCCGGACGGAAAGCGGATCGTCAGTGCGTCTGAAGACCATACGGCGCGCATCTGGGACGTCGAGGACGGTGCGGCGCGCGCCGTGTTCACGGGGCACACCGAGACGCTCTACCGGGCGGCGTTCAGTCCGGACGGCCAACGGGTGGCGACCGCATCGTTCGATAACAGCGCGCGCATCTGGGACGCCGGCAACGGCCGCGAGATCACGAAGCTCGATGGACACAAAGCAGCGGTCCTGAGCGCGCGGTTCGATCCCCTCGGCAAGCGAGTTGTGACGGCCTCCCAGGACGGTACGGTCCGGATCTGGGATGCGCAAAGCGGCAAGGAGGTTTTGATCCTCAAGGGCCACACCGACCGGGTGGAAAGTGCGGCGTTCGACCGCGAGGGTCGGCGCGTGGCATCGGCATCGTTTGATGCCACAGCACGCATCTGGGATGCCGAAAACGGTGCGCTTCTCGCTACCGCGACTCACGAGGAGGGTAGGACCTTTGTGCGAAGCGCCGAGTTCTCACCTGACGGGCGTAGTGTGGTTACGGCGACTGGCGGAGGCACGGTATTCATCTTTGATCCGGCGACCCTCAAGCTGATTGTCGCTCTCGTTGGTCACACCAGCATGGTCTTGCATGCGCAGTTTGATCGTGAGGGGAAACGCGTCGTCACGGCGTCATCGGACGGCACCGCTCGCATCTGGGACGCCAAGACCGGACAGGAGCTCACGCGCATGACCGCCACGAGGCGGGGATTGCAAAGCGCGGCGTTCGATTTCGACGAGGGGCGCGTGGTGACGGCATCGCTCGAAGGGACCGTGCGCATCTGGGACGCGGCAAGCGGCAAGGAGATTGCCAGCCTTCAAGTGCCCAGTGGGGGTGTCTGGTCGGCTACGTTCAGCCCGGATGGTCGGTCCGTGGTGACGGCATCGAATGACAAGACTGGCTCGCATCTTGACGTTACCTGGGCGGCGCGCGATACGCGGCGATGACCTGCGCGAACGCGTCTGTACCGAGAAGCTCATCGGCGCCGCGCAGGAGTTCACCGATGCCGAGCTCGAGGATCCGATCTTGCGTGGTATCGACAAGAACGATCCGATCGCGCGCAATCCCTGTCTGCGGCGCGGGCCGCTGTCGTTCGATTACTGGACGCGTCTCGCCGGGAACGGCTGGCGATCGCTGCGCGGGCTTGTCGGCGGACATTGAGTGAGGCCGCGGTACGTCACCGGGGCGAGCTCCGCCAACTCGGCGAGCCGCGTTGGTCCGCATTTTGTCTGCTTGCTGAGCTCGATTGTGTCGATTGACAGGCCCGCGACACCTATGTAGTGTATATGCACTACATAGGGCATGTCATGACGATCGAACGGGATATCCTGGCCAGCTGTGCCTGCCATCGGGTGCGGACGGCGGCACGCGCGGTGACCCGCGCCTACGACGAGGCCTTGCGTCCCGTGGGGCTGCGCGCCACGCAGCTTTCCGTCCTGGTCGCCATAGCGGCGGACGACGCACTGTCGATCACCGCCCTTGCCAAGCTCATGGGGATGGATCGGAGCACGCTCACGCGGAATCTGCGCCCGCTCGAGACCGAAGGGCTCATCAAGCTCGGGAACGAAGGCTGGCGGCGAAGCCGCATGTTGGAAGTCACAGCGAAAGGTCGAGCACGCCTGCGGGATGCCATCCCGCTGTGGGAGAAGGCTCAAAAGACTCTTCAAAAGAAGCTCGGCGATCGTAGCTGGGACCTTATCCGCAAGAATCTGGATGATCTCATTCGTGCTGCCTGAGATTGGCGCGCCAATGATCATCGCTCATTAGGAACCAACTGAAAGGAGGGATACTGCTCAGAAAAAGTCATGCGCTAAGTAGTGCATATGCACGACTTAGCAATCGTCACTCACTGCGCAAACCAACTGAAAGGAGCATCACATGAAGTACTTCATCGACACCCACGACAAGAGCAAGGGCAGCTTTCCCGGCCAGGAACTGACAGAGGAAGAGTTCTTCGCCCAATTCGATGCGCTCGAGGTCGCGGCCGAAGAGTTTCACGCCTTCGGCCATGCCGCGCATGTGAATTTGAGAGGAAGGCAAGGCGTTCTGCTTCATGTCCGGGCCGGACGAGGAGGCTATCCGCAAGGCGCATGCGGCGATCAATTTTCCCTATGACTCGATCACCGAGGTCAAGCGCGTGACCGGTGCCGACATGCGCATTCCCCAACCCGCGCAAGGGCAGAAACGCAAGGCGGGCTAACTCGCTCGCGATTGCTTTCAATGCGGAGCGAGAAGGTGGGAGCGTCGCTTGTCCGACGCTCCCGTCAACTGACCGTTCACTTTGCGACTGCGCAATGCTCGCGTGGCGCCAAGGGCCCGAGCGCGATCAGCTGCGATCCGGTGAATTCGGGCGGGCGCCGCGCCGCCAGTCGGACGGCGGGACGCCCATCAGCTTCTTGAAGGCGCGGCTGAAGGCGGCTTCGGATTCGTAGCCGATCTCGGCCGCGATCGTTGCCACATTGGCCGTGCCGCTGCCGAGGCGCTCGGATGCGATCTGCATTCGCCATTGGGCAAGGTAGTGCATCGGCGGCATGCCCAGCAGATCCGTGAAGCGCTTCGCGAACAGCGAGCGCGACTGGCCAACCTGGGTGGCCAGCTCTTCGATGGTCCAGTCATGGGCCGGCCTTCGCGTGCATCAGCGACAACGCCTTGCCGACGAAGGGATCGCGCAGGCCGGCGAGCCAGCCAGCCTGGTCGGGCGGAAGGGATTCCAGGTGCTGCCGCACGACCTCGATGAACATCAGCTCGCTCAGCTTGGCGAGCACGCTTTCGCTGCCGGTGCGCTTCTGCGCTGATTCCATCACCGCCAGGCGGATGAACTGGCCGAGCCAGCTGGCCTCGCCTGCCTTTGGAGCGCCGGCCTTGATCACGCGCGGCAAGTTCTCGAGCAGCGGATTGAACGGCTGGGCATCGCAGGCGAGATAGCCGCACACGAGATTGGCCGAGGGCGCTCCGTCGCTGCCATAGCTCAGGGCGAACGGCAATCCACCCGCGGTCGCGGCATCGAGCGCGGCAGGCGTAGGCGGCTCGGCGCGCATGCCAGGGCTGCTCGTCATGACATGGGGATCGCCATGGGTAAACACGATCACCTCGCCGGCTTCAAGCGCGATCGGTTGCCCGCCGATGAGCATGCCAAAGCAGCGGCCCTTGGTGACGACGTGATACGCGATCAGATGATCAGCGCCCGGCAGGACTTTCGGCAGAATGATGTCGCGTGGCGCGGACTCGGCGACCCACGGCTCCGTGGCGGCGACCTCGAAGAACACGGCGCCGGTCAGGCGCACCGTTCTCAGCACATCAGAGAGTGCATCCGCAGCCATAGGGTCTCCGCTGTCCGCTTTCTGGACGCCTGTTTTGGACGCTTGGGCATGAAATCGGGACGATCTGCCAAGGTCTCGGGAATTGGGCGTCGCGAATTCTGGACGGCGTGTCAAGCAATTCGGACGTGCGATCATTCGCGCGGGCCGCCTTTGGTTCTAGGACGCACGCCCTGAAGCGAGCGCAGCGATACCCCCCAAATGTGCTGCGGCGCATGCAAATCAATGAGGTCCAGCCATGGCGACTTACAAAGGTGAATGTTTCTGCGGAGCGGTCAAAATCGAAGCTTCGGGCGAGCCCGAAGGCATGGGCTATTGCCACTGCCGATCCTGTCGGTCGTGGTCCGGCGGCCCGGTCAATGCGTTTTCGCTCTGGAAGCCCGTGGCGGTGCGCGTGACGGAAGGTGCCGAGCACGTCGCAACGATCGAGAAGTCGCCCGTCAGCCAGCGGCAATACTGCAAGAAGTGCGGCGGGCATCTGATGGTCAATCATCCGCCGCTCGGATTGGTCGACGTGTTTGCCGCGAGCTTGCCGACGCTGAAATTCGAGCCCGGCATCCACATCAACTATGCCGAGACCGTGCTGCCGATGCGCGATGGTCTTCCGAAGATCAAGGATTTTCCTGCCGAGTTCGGCGGATCAGGCGAGCAGATCGCAGAGTAGCGATCGCCGAGCAACGCAAGCGTGGGGCCAGGCTTACCGACCGGTTCGAGCCTGGCCCCTTTTGACCAAGAATTCAGGAGCGCGCCATGAGTGACGTTCACAATAGTGACACCGGCAATACCATTGCGATCGAAGCGTGGAACACCGTCCTGTTCGAGAAGTTCTGCCGCTTTCGTTACGTCCTGACCGACGGCCTGTCGGTCCATAGCGACGAGCTGTTCCGGCGCAAGCCTTTTCCGGCTGGCTCGCGTGTGCTCGATATTGGCTGCGGCTTTGGCGATACCGCGCAGCGGATCGCCAGGCATGTGACGCCAGGCGGCGAGGTCGTCGGGATCGATTGCGCCCAGGGCTTCATCGATATCGCCATACGCGAAGCCCGCCAGGCGTCGGTCAAGAATGCGTCGTTTCTCGTTGCTGACGCGCAATCGGACAATCTGTGCGGTCCCTATGACTATGTCTTTTCGCGCTTTGGCACGATGTTCTTCAATCTGCCGGGACGCGCCATGCGCAACATCCGGCGCGCGCTCATGCCCGGCGGCGAGCTCGCGATGGTCGTGTGGCGCCGGCGCGAGGACAATCTCTGGCTCTACGAGGCCGAGCAGCGGGTGAAGCAGATCGTGCCGGTGATCTCCCACGAGGACACAAACCAGGTGCATTGCGGTCCTGGGCCGTTCTCCATGGCGAGCGCGGATACGGTCAGCGACCTCTTGCGTGACGCCGGTTATGATCGCATTGCGCTTGAGCGCTTTGACGCCGACATCTGCATCGGCCGTACCCTCGACGATGCGGTTGCGTTCGCCTTGGAGATCGGACCGGCTGGCGAGATCATCCGCCTCGCTGGCGAGGCCGGCGAGAAATGCCGCGGGCAGGCGATCGCGGCGCTGCGCGAGACGTTTGCCGGCTATCAGCGCCCTGACGGCATCTGGGCGCCTTCAAGCACCTGGCTCGTCACCGCGCGCAACGCCGACGTCAATCGAGCACGTGGTTGACCATGCCGTCGGCGAGCTTGGGCTCGAACCAGGTCGATTTGGGCGGCATGATGCCGCCTGCATCGGCGACCGCCATCAGGTCGGCCATCTGGGTCGGGTAGAGCGCAAAGGCGACGGCCATTTCGCCTGAAGCCACGCGCTGCTCGAGCCCGGCAAGTCCGCGCCCGCCGCCGATGAAGTCGATGCGCTTGTCGGTGCGCGGATCGGTGACTCCGAACAACGGCTCGATCACGTTGCGGGTGAGCAGCGTGATCGGCAGCCGGCCGATCGGATCCTTTGCCGGAATGAGATCCGGTCGCAGCGCGAGGCGATACCAGCGGCCCGCGACGTACATGCCGAACTCGCCCGCCGCCGTGGGGCGCACCGGCGTGTCTGAGGCCGTGACGCTGAATGCGTCCTTCAGCGCCGCGATGAGCGCCTCGGGCGTGCGGCCGTTGAGATCGCGCAGCACGCGGTTGTAGTCGAGAATGGTCATCTCATGGTGCGGAAAGTTGACCGTGAGAAAATAGTTGTGTGAGCCGCCAGGACCGCGGGCAGCAGCGACGCGGGCGGCAGCCGCTGAGCGATGGTGGCCGTCTGCAATGTAGATCGCCGGCAGCGCATCGAAGGCGCGCGTCAGCGCGGTGATCGCCACCTCGTCGTCGACCACCCACATCTGATGGCGCACGCCGTCATCGGCGGTGACGTCGACGGCGGGCGCGCCGGTGGCGGCCTGCGCCAGCAGCGCGTCGATCGCGGGCGCAGCCGGATAGCCGTTCATCACCGGGCCGGTCTGGGCGTTGACCGCTTCGATCTGGCGGACGCGGTCGTCCTCTTTCACCGGCGTGGTCAGCTCGTGCTTGCGGATGCGGTTCGAGGCGTAGTCGGCGAGCGAGCCGATCGCGGCGAGTCCGGTCTGCGTGTGGCCCTGCCGGGTGAGCCGGTAGACGTAGTAGCAGGGCTTGGGGTCGCGGATGAGCGCACCGGTCTTGCTCATGCGGTCGAAGTTCTCGGCCGCCTTGGCGTAGACCGCCTTGTCGTAAGGATCGATCGCCGGATCGAGGTCGATCTCGGGCTTGGAGACGTGCAGGAAGCTCCACGGCTTGCCCTTGGCGCGCTCGCGCGCCTCCGCGCTTGAGAGCACGTCATAGGGCGGGGCCAGGATCTCGGCGGCACGGCCGGGTGCCGGGCGCAGCGCGCGAAAGGGCTTGATCAGCGTCACGAGGGCTCCGATGGCGTTTTGGAGCGGTGGTTCTAGTCGCCAGCGGAGGCGGGGGCAATGGTGGTGATGCGGACCAGGACCCGCCATATCCTATTCAAAGATCGGCGCAACCCTGCCGAGGACTTCATCAATGATGGCGTTGGGGACACGCTCCAATCGCCGGCCTCGTCGGGCCCGCAGATCGAGCGCCCGCGGTTGGTCGCAGCGCACCACGCCGGTTGTTTGCGTGCCGGCGCCCATCAGGGAGACCGCAAAGCCGGCGGTCCGGGCAAAACTGCCGACAGTCGCAATTGGCAGCACGATGGGTATGCCGGTCAGTCGGTTGAACTTTCCGGGCGAGATCACAAGGACCGGCCGCTTGCCCTGCTGCTCATGCCCGGCGGTGGGGTCGAGGGAGACGAGATAGATATCGCCACGCTCCATCAGATAAGCTCACGGCCAGTGGGCTTACCTGCAACCCAACTGCGATCGGGACGCGAACGCTTTCCGGATCGCTTGGACTGCCTGATCAGCTCATCGAGCGTATAGCGGCGGCGTCCCTTCGGATCAATCACCAGGCGGCCTGCCTTGACGGAAAGGCCTACGGCGGCGTCGGGACGGAGCGCGAGAGCATCGAGCACGGATTTTGGGATCGCGAGCATGATGGATCCGCCAACCTTGCGAAGACGCGCAGCGTGGTTCATGATTGGGGCCTCCTGAAATTATACGCATATATAATACGATGGCTCGCTAGCGACAAGATGTGAAATTTCATTGTTGATTTCCACTCGCGCCGCGGTCTACCTGAAACGGTGCACACCCCCATCCTTCTTGCAGGGCCAACCTCGAGCGGCAAGTCCGCACTGGCGCTTCGGCTCGCGCAGGCGCATGGCGGCGTCATCATCAACGGCGATTCCATGCAGGTCTATCGCGACCTGCGCATCATCACGGCGCGGCCCACGCCAGCCGAGGAGGCGATGGTGCCGCATCGGCTCTATGGCCATGTCGACGCGGCGGAGAACTACTCGGTCGGGCGCTGGTGCGTCGACGCAACAGCGGCGCTTGCGGACGCCGCGCGCGAGGGATCGCGGCCGATCTTGGTGGGCGGTACCGGGCTTTATTTCAAGGCGCTTACGCAGGGGCTTGCGGCGGTGCCGCCGATGCCGGCTGAGGTGCGCGCGGTGGTGCGCACGCGGCTCAAGGACGAGGGCATCGCGCCGCTCTATGAGGAGCTGCGCCGGCGCGATCCTGACACTGCCAGCCGGCTGATGCCCGCCGACCGCTCGCGCATCACGCGCGCGCTCGAGGTCGTGCTGGCGACCGGGCGCTCGCTCAGCGACTGGCATCGCGACGGCATGAAGCCCGCGGTCGATGCAACGCGTGCCATCAAGATCTTTCTCAAGGTCGAGCGCGAGGAGCTCTATCGGCGGATCAACGCGCGCTTCGATGCGATGCTGGCGGCAGGCGCGCTCGCGGAGGTGCAGGCGCTTGCGGCGCGCGGCCTCGATCCAACGCTGCCGGCCATGAAGGCGCATGGTGTGCCGTGGCTCATCCGGCACCTCAATGGCGAGATCTCACTCGACGAGGCGGCGGAAGGCGGCAAGCGCGACACGCGACGTTACACCAAGCGCCAGGGCACCTGGTTTCGGCATCAGCTGCCGGATTGGATGTGGGTGGCGCCGGACGAAGTGGAGGAGTTCATCGAGCGAATAGCCAACATCTAAGACGCGTACACTTGACGGCGGATCGAAATTTCTGCTTTCGGAGGGTAAGAGCTGCGTAACACGCACATCGCGTAAATGACGTGAATGACCCAACTTAAATTCGCGCCGACCCAACCACATGACGCGCACGCCGCCCTTGCCAGCGAACGTCATGACTGAGTCGTTGGTGGCGGGGGCTTTACTTTTCCGGGCCACGCTATTGGGAGGGTTGAAGCCCCGCAGGTCTCGCCTGTCGGGAGCCATGGGCTGACAGCGGCATCCAGTCTGCAAGAGCTTCGATGACGGCAGCCGCCACCACTTCATGGCCGTGCGCATTCCAGTGGCCGTCAGTCGGAAGTTCGAACGGCTGACGGTCGACCGCGTAGGCCTTTAGAAAATAAGGCTCGGTGTCGACAACTTTGAAGCCCTGAGCCAGCGCCTGCGCGATGATCCGATTGCGCATTAGCCCGAAATAGCTCGTGCGGGTTGATGCCAACGCGTCCGCTTCGTAAACGTGCGGGCGGGGCGTATCCACGGTAAGCACAATATCGCGCGGTTGGAGGCACGCGGCCTGCGGAAGCGTACGAAGAAACCAGTCGATGACCCGATAACCTTCCTCGATGCGTTCGGGTGAGGCGTCCGAATCGGTTTGTCCGACGTAACCCACCGTGGTTTGCGCCTGTGCCATGTTGAAGCCAAACCGCGCGATGACGTTGGTAATTCCCACGTTGCGCATCAGGTAGAGCGCCAACGCGCTTTGCCGCAGCACCTGTTCAGCGAGCCCCGGCGGCGACAAGGGAGTCAGTTTGTAATCGAACCCGCCATCTGCCGTCGGATAGAGATGAAATATTCCATTGCGGCGGCGGTGCGCATAGACGCTCTGGTCGAAATCGTTGCCAACCACGCTGACGACCAGCCGCTGCGGCCGATAGCGTTCGCAGGCATGCTGCGCATAGGCAACGTATTGACTCAGGGGAGAGCCCGATTGCGCGAACACATAAGCGCGACCGCGAGCGCCGAGCGCGCTTTGGAGACGGCCCGCTAGACTTTGCGCGAACGGCACCCGCAACGCCTCCATGAAGCTGTCACCCGCCACAGCTACGAGGGGGCGTGCATCGACGTCAATGTAATCGTAGTCCGCAAGGAAGCCTTGAGCGTTCGAGCGGCCACGCACAACATGATTCATGTTCCAATCGAAAGACCACGTGAATGGACGATTGGGGACATACCGCTGAATAGGATTGTCCACGCTCGGCGGCTCGAACGGCAGCGCTGCGGCTATTGGCAGGAAATGCAGAACAATCTCGGCTGCGAGCAGCGCCAACGCCACGCTCGAAAATATCGTCAGAATGTTAAGGAGAGCCGACTTCAATTGCACGGGAACGTTACCTTTGGCCCGGCCGTCCACCACCCCGAAGTTCCCGCAAGACTACAGCGATTGTGGCCTAATACACAACCTTAACTGGAGTATCCGTGCACCTACTTGCGATTGGTTGTGGCCCAAACGCGATCTGCGGACATGTCCGCTATGGCGCTGCTCTTGGAGTAAGAGCGGACGTAACGCGGACCTTGCGGAAAGCACGTGCCGCCGATGGGTCGCGGCGGTGCAGGTGTGGTGAGCGCCTTAGCCGCGGCGCCAGCCTCATGATTGAATTAGATGTCTCTATCGATGCGCTCAGCGCCCCGCTCGTACAACCTGCATTGGATCGCTTGCTCGTCTTACGTTCGAGCCCGGCGATGTACGATCGCATCGCGCAGCTCGGTAAGGGCTTTTTTTAGCTCCTGATCGGTCGTTGTCGAAATCTGCTGCGTAAGCCTCTGGACATGATCCTGCCTATCCTGGTCCGTGAAGATCGGTTGGAAGGACGGCAGTCCGTCGTGAGCGCCCCCGATCATCCTGAGAATGTCAGACTTGGAGTAACGGCGCGTTTCAGTCATGCCCTGCACGAGATCGGAATAGAACTGACGGGCGGCGCTTTTCACCTGATCATGATAAGCGACATGGACTTGATATCTCTTGTCCGTTGAAAGAGTTGAGAGATACGGCTCACTAAGGTCCAGCAACGCCGCGCAGACCTTGGTCTCATAGACCATCAGCCTGGCAAGCTCCGTGGCATAGGGTTTCCCCTTTTTCGTCTCGTTCAAATAAAGGACTACAAGCTTATGAATCGGGTCCAGAGCGCTGTCCAACCTCTGAAAGCGTATGGTGGTGGAGAGCTCCCAATTCAGTCCCATACGCAAGGGGATATTGTCGACATTGACCATCCGCTCGAAGACCAGCTTCGTCGCTTCATTCGATAGCGTTGGCAACTGCAATCGCTTGGCCTCAACCCGCTCAACCAGGGCCCTGTAGGAAGTTCCGTCCCACGGTTCATCGGCAGGGGGATAGCTTGTGCTTTGAGCGCTGGCAGATTGGACTACCAAGCCACCCCATAAGAGCAGCCAGACCGATGGCTTCAATATTTTGAACAGTTGTCGCATGAAACTACCTTTACTAGGCGGACCGTTCGACACCAGCCGACACCATGATCTGATCTATGTGGCAGCAGTCTGATCAATGTGGCAGTCATCCGCTTAAGTGGTGATCCAATGCGGATGCAGCACGGTAATCCGATGAATTGCGGCGAATCCGTTACAACAAGGAACCGGTGCTTAAAACCTGAGTATGGATCGCTTCTCTTGGAGCGGCGGCGCACCTCACTTCTTGTGCGCCGGCGGGGACAATCTGTTTTGGGATTGACCCTGGCCCGATTTGTTTGGTGAGCGCGGGATCACGATGACGTCAACGGGACGGCCACCCGAATCCATTTTGTAATTTCCGTCCGTCAAATTGACGACGAGGCGCTCGCCGCGCATGACGTCCTGTCCCTTGGTCACCACCACATTGCCGCTTAGCGTTACCGCATTGTTGTGCACGTCGAAATCACCGCGGTCGCCAGTCGCGATCTGATCCTTCTGCATGATCACTACATTGCCACGGGCCTCCATGCGGCCGATCTGGCTGCTGCCGGCAGGGCGGGGCTGCGCAGTCTTGGGGCCAGCACCCTTGCCGGCGCTTTCCTCGTAGTAGACCACCAGAACGTTGCAACGCATGTCGGTGTCGCCCTGCACAACATGGACGTTGCCGCTGAAGGTTGCGACCTTCTCCTTCTCGCGCACCTCAAGCGAAGCAGCCTAAATCCTCACCGGCTTGTCGCGACTGGACGAGAAGCCACTCACGGCATTGGGCCAGCCTTGCTCCGCAACCGCGCTAGCGCTGACCAGCACAATCGTCGCCAGGACGACGGCAAAGAACCCTGCGGATGTCATGCCATTAAAGACAAAGCGGACATCAGCCAGAGCAAAATCTCTCTTCATGAGTAAACACCTACCTAAATGATCTCCGCAGTCTTCTTCTTCCCAATTCGCTACTCGCCTCAATCATACACCGTATCGATGTAGTGCTCGGAATCGACCACCGCCTCGATCACGGTCGGGCCTTTGGCGGCGAGCGCCTTGCGCACCGCGGCTTCGAGCGCGTCGGCATCGCGCACGCCGACCGCCGGCACGCCGAAATAATGCGCCGGCGGCTCGCGATACTCTTCCTCCTGCAGCGCGGTGCCGTAGAGCGGGAACTGCCGGCGGATCTGCTTCACCTTGATGAGCGCGAGCCATTTGTCGTCGAGCACCACGATCGGCAGCGCGATCCCGAGCCGCTTGGCGGTCGCGACCTCGCCGCAGGTCATCTGGAAGCAGCCGTCGCCGATCAGGCACACCACCGGCAGTTCGGGGCGCGCGAGCTTGGCCGCGATCGCGCCCGGCAGTCCGAAGCCCATCGACGACCAGCCGTTGGTGATGAGAAAGCTCTTCGGCGCGTGCGCCGTCCATTGGCTGGCGATCTGGTGCGTGTGCGCGCCGACGTCGAACGACAGGATGCCGTCGCGCGGCAGCGCGCGGCGCACCGCGTCGATCGCGGCATGCGCGGTGAACGAGGACGAGGCCGGCCGCAGCATCGACTGGAATGCTGGCGATGCTCGGCGAGCGCCTGCGCAGCCCAGCTGTTGCGGCTTGCGGGCAGCGGCGGCGAGGCGCGACAGCGAGGCGTCGAGATCGCCGGTCGCCTGATGCACGAGCTTGACGGACGGCGCGATGTCGACCGGCTCGATGTCGATCTGCAGCAAGCGGCACGTCGCCGATCCAGGCCTCGTATTCGACCTCGATGGTGTCGTAGCCGAGCCCGACGATCAGGTCGGCCGAGCGCAGGAAGCGGCGCTGGATCTGGCGGCAGGCGCGCTCGATCAGCCGAGCGAAAGCGGGTGGTCCTCGTCGATCAGGCCCTTGGCCATCGTGGTGGTGGCGAAGGGCAGGCCGTGGCGCTCGATCACCTGCGCAGCAGCGACGGATCGGCGAGGCGCATCGCCGACGAGCCGATGACCGCGATCGGCCGCTTGGCGGCCGCGATCAGCTCGCCGGCGCGCGCGATGGCGGCATCAGGCGCGGGCGCGACCGCGGCGCGAGCGCGGGCGCCGGCACCGCCTCGTTGGTCGGCGCGAGCGCCACGTCCTCCGGCAGGTCGAGATGCACCGGCCCCATCGGCTCGCTCAGCGCCAGCGCGATGCGCCTGCGCTCAGCGTCTCGGCGATCCGCCCGCGCTCGAGCCGCAGCGTCGCCTTGGTGATCGGCTTGAACAGCGCGTGGTGGTCGATCCACATCTGGATGCGGCGGCCGAGCTGGTCGGTGTTGAGGTTGCAGGTGATGCGCGATCATCGGCGAGCGGTCGAGGAAGGCGCAGCCGACGCCGGTCGCGAGATTGGTGGCGCCCGGCCCGAGCGTCGCGATGCAGAGCCCCGGCGCGCCGGTCAGGCGGCCGGTGACGTCGGCGGCGAAGCCGGCGGAGCCCTCATGGGCGGTCAGCACGAAATCGACCCCGCCCTTGCGCATCGCCTCCATCAGCGGCAGCACGTTGCCGCTCGGGATGCCGAAGCCGCGGCGGATGCCGGCCGCTTTCAGGGTGGCGACGATCAGATCGGCGTTGTTCATTGGGGGTTTTGCTAGGCGGTGGGAACGAGGTTGTGGGAGGCTTTTGGCCACCTTAGCACGCGTTTTGCGCTTGACCGGCGGTGCCGCGCGTGCATATAAGGTCGCGCAAGGAAATGGCAAATGGCTAGGAAATGCGCAATTTTATTGCGCGACTGGTATCGGTAGGGGGGCGCACCGCCGGGGGTGGCTGAGGCCATCCGCGATGCGGCGGTGCGTAAGAGGGCCCTTGCGGCCCTTTTTGATTCCCGGAGCATGTCCAGCGGGACATCTCTAAGGAACGGAACGACGAGCAGGCGGAGCGGAGCGATGAACAAGGAAATGACCGGCGCCGACATGGTGATCGAGGCGCTCGTCGACCAGGGCGTCGAGCACATCTTCGGCTATCCGGGCGGCGCGGTGCTGCCGATCTACGATGCGCTGTTCCAGCAGTCGAACCGGCTGCAGCACGTCCTGGTGCGCCACGAGCAGGGCGCGGTGCACGCCGCCGAGGGCTATGCGCGCTCGACCGGCAAGGTCGGCTGCGTGCTGGTGACCTCGGGGCCGGGCGCGACCAATGCGGTGACCGGCCTGACCGACGCGCTCTGCGACTCGATCCCGATCGTCTGCATCACCGGGCAGGTGCCGACCCATCTGATCGGCAACGACGCCTTCCAGGAATGCGACACGGTCGGCATCACGCGGCCCTGCACCAAGTACAATTACCTGGTGAAGAACATCGCCGACCTGCCGCGCGTGCTGCACGAGGCGTTCCACATCGCCAAGAGCGGGCGGCCCGGTCCGGTCGTCGTCGACATCCCCAAGGACATCCAGTTCGCCAAGGGCATCTATTCGCAGCCCGAAGGAGATCGCGCACAAGGGCTACAAGCCGAAGCTCAAGGGCGACCCCGACCAGATCAAGGCCGCGATCGAGCTGATGCGCGCACGCCAAGCGGCCGCTGTTCTACACCGGCGGCGGCGTCATCAATTCCGGCCCGCGCGGCGAGCCGCCTGCTGCGCGAGCTGGTCAAGCTCACCGGCTTTCCGATCACCTCGACGCTGATGGGGCTCGGCGCCTTCCCGGCCTCCGATCCGCAATGGCTCGGCATGCTCGGCATGCACGGCACCTGGGAAGCCAACTGGGCGATGCACGATTGCGATCTGATGATCTGCATCGGCGCGCGCTTCGACGACCGCATCACCGGACGGCTCGACGCCTTCTCGCCGGGCTCGCGCAAGATCCACGTCGACATCGACCCGTCCTCGATCAACAAGAACGTCAAGGTCGACATCCCGATCGTCGGCGATTGCGCGCTATGTGCTCGAGGACATGGTGCGGCTGTGGCGCACCGGCGCGATGGCGGCCGACAAGAAGGCGCTGGCCGACTGGTGGAAGCAGATCGAGAAATGGCGCGCGCGCAAGTCGCTCGCCTATCGGAACGTCGAAGGACGTCATCAAGCCGCAATACGCGATCGAGCGGCTCTACGAGCTGACCAAGGACCGCGACATCTACATCACCACCGAGGTCGGCCAGCACCAGATGTGGGCGGCGCAGTTCTTCAAGTTCGAGGAGCCGAACCGCTGGATGACCTCGGGCGGGCTCGGCACCATGGGCTATGGCCTGCCGGCCGCGGTCGGCGTGCAGCTCGCGCATCCGGACTCGCTGGTCATCGACATCGCCGGCGAAGCCTCGGTGCAGATGACCATGCAGGAAATGTCGACGGCGGTGCAGTACGACCTGCCGATCAAGATCTTCATCCTCAACAACCAGTACATGGGCATGGTGCGGCAGTGGCAGGAATTGCTGCACGGCGGGCGCTACGCGCATTCCTACAGCGAAGCGCTGCCGGATTTCGTGAAGCTCGCCGAGGCCTATCATGCGGTCGGCATCCGCTGCGAGAAGCCGAGCGAGCTCGATGCCGCGATCAAGGAGATGATCAACGTGAAGAAGCCGGTGATCTTCGACTGCGTGGTCGATCCCGAACGAGAACTGCTTCCCGATGATTCCGTCCGGCCGCGCCCATAACGAGATGCTGCTTGGCGATGCCGCCGTGAAGATCGAGGAGGCGATCACCGAGGAAGGCAAGGTGATGGTGTGAGCGAATTCATCACCAGGCTTGCGACCTTTCTGTCGCCGGCGAGCCTGCAGTTCGATCTGGCCGCGGCGCTGGTGGCGCTGGTCGCGCTCCTGTTCTCGATCGTCACCTTCGTACACCAGCGCCGGATCAGCATCGAGACGCTGCGGAACCATCGCGACAACGACATCATCGTGTGGCTGAACCACACGATCGACGTACTGGTCGGGATCGAGTTCTTTCTGCGCGACAGCACCCGCACCGTCTCAGCAGCTGCAGTTCGCGCTCGAAGCGCGATGAGTTCCTGGCGCGATCTGTCGTCCGCGATCGACAAGGGGCGGCTCTATTTCCCGAGCTTCACGCTCGATGTCGTCGCGCCGGAAAAGCCGAAGCCGCACGACCATGATCGCGACATCCTCAACAAGCTGGTGCGGATCTACGATCTGATCAAGGTGCTGGAGGCGCAGGACGCCTCGCGCCATCGAGTCGGCGCGGCTTCGCCTGCTGCTCGAGAAGCGCGCCTTCATGGCGGATGCCCGCGCCGAGGTGCAGCCGCAGCGCCGAAGAGACTTTCTCAAGTGAGCGACTTTCTCAAGTGATGAGCCAAACAAGGATCAAGCCCGTGACCACCACCACCACTATCCCGCCGCGCCGGTGAAAGAGAAGATCGAGACGCACACGCTCGCGGTCATCGTCGACAACGAGCCGGGCGTGCTGGCGCGCGTGATCGGGCTGTTCTCCGGCCGCGGCTACAACATCGACTCGCTCACCGTGTCGGAGACCGAGCACGAGAAGCATCTCTCGCGCATCACCATCGTGACGCGCGGCACCCCGATGGTGATCGAGCAGATCAAGAACCAGCTCGACCGGCTGGTGCCGGTGCACCGCGTGGTCGACATGACGATCGCAGGGCCCGCGATCCAGCGCGAGCTCGCCATGGTCAAGGTGCGCGGCAAGGGCGACAACCGGGTCGAGGCGCTGCGGCTGGCCGACGCCTTCCGCGCCCGCGTCATCGACGCCGGCCCGGAGAGCTTCGTGTTCGAGATCACCGGCGCGTCGCGACAAGATCGAGAGCTTCATCGCGCTGATGCTGCCGATCGGCCTGGTCGAGGTCTCGCGCACCGGCGTCGTCGCGATCAGCCGCGGCCCGGAGGGGATGTAAGGCGGCCGTGATGCCTCGACTTATCCCGCTTGATTTTCGCCGCGAGTTGCCGTTTCTGCAGGCAGTCTTCCAACACATAACCAGACCGGGGATACCCATGCGCGTTTACTACGATCGCGACGCCGACCTGAACCTGATCAAGGGCAAGAAGGTCGTCGTCATCGGCTACGGCAGCCAGGGCCATGCCCATGCGCTCAATCTGCGCGATTCCGGCGTCAAGGACGTGGCGGTGGCGCTGCGCAAGGGCTCCCAGGGCGTCGCCAAGGCCGAGGGCGAGAAGCTCAAGGTCATGGAGGTCGCCGAGGCCGCCAAGTGGGCCGACGTCATGATGATGCTCACGCCCGACGAGCTGCAGGCCGAGATCTACCGCGACCACCTGCATGCCGAACATGAAGAAGGGCGCCGCGCTGATGTTCGCGCACGGCCTCAACATCCATTTCAACCTGATCGAGCCGCGCGCCGATCTCGACGTGATGATGATCGCGCCCAAGGGCCCCGGCCATACGGTGCGCGCCGAATACCAGCGCGGCGCCGGCGTGCCGGTGCTGATGGCGGTGCACCGCGACGTGTCGGGCAATGCGCACGATCTCACGCTCTCCTATGGCTCGGCGATCGGCGGCGGCCGCGCCGGCATCATCGAGACGACGTTCCGCGAGGAATGCGAGACCGACCTGTTCGGCGAGCAGTCGGTGCTGTGCGGCGGCCTGGTCGAGCTGATGAAGGCCGGCTACGAGACCCTGGTCGAAGCCGGCTATGCGCCCGAGATGGCCTATTTCGAGTGCGTGCACGAGGTGAAGCTGATCGTCGACCTGATCTACGAGGGCGGCATCGCCACCATGAACTATTCGGTCTCCAACACCGCCGAATACGGCGAATATGTCTCCGGCCCGCGCGTGGTGACGCCGGAGACCAAGGCCGAGATGAAGCGGATCCTCGACGACATCCAGTCCGGCAAGTTCGTCAAGGACTGGATGCTGGAGAACCGCGTCAACCAGACCTCGTTCAAGGCCATGCGCGCGAAGATGCGCCGCGCATCCGATCGAGGAGGTCGGCGCCAAGCTGCGCGCCATGATGCCGTGGATCAAGCAGCGCGCGCTGGTCGACAAGAGCCGGAACTGATCACGCGTCTTGCATGACGGGCTCGCTGCGCGAGCCCTATGGGATCAAGCAGCATGACGATGGCGGTGCTTGGACTTGACCGTTGACGCCAGTGCACCAATCAATACGTTGTTGTCCGCTGAAGAGCGATTGAAAGGGCTACTGACGATCGCTGCCAAGATGCCTCGCGCCGACGCCGTCCGTTGTCACGCGTCCTTGAGGAGATTGCCGCGGAGCATCACGACATACCTGACGCTTTGCCCGACCAGCGCGAGGCTGAGGCGGCGGAGCAGATGATATCGGACGTTCGGCTGCAGATCTGTGGGTCCTTTCCCGAGCTGGGACAATATTGGATTGCGGATCTGTCCGGCCGATTACGGAGGTCCAGAATCTCGTTCTATGGGTGCAAGGAAGGGGCCGAGGCGAGACGCTTCAACCGGCTCTTGATCGATGCCGGGCTGATCGAACGGACTCTAAGGGGCGGCCATGACGCGCCGCTGTCGCGCTGCGCGATCTCACCGTCGCGTTCCGTCTTGCCGATGGCACGACCTATACGGCGGTCGAGCGCACATCGCTGAGCGTTGCTGACGGCGAGTTCGTGTCGATCGTCGGCCCGACCGGCTGCGGGAAGTCGACGCTGCTCAACGTGGCGGCCGGGCTGCTCGCGCCTGTCGGCCGGCAGCGTGTCGATCCTAGGCGCGACGCTGACGGGCCTCAATCGCAGCGCCGGCTATCTGTTTCAGGCCGATGCGCTGTTTCCCTGGAAGACCGCGATCGAGAACGTGGCGATCGGGCTCGAGACCGCCGGCACGTCGAGGGGCGAGGCGCGCGAGCGGGCGCAGGCCTGGCTCGCGCGCGTGGGCCTTGCGGGCTTCGCGAGCGCTACCCGCACATGCTCTCGGGCGGCCAGCGCAAGCGCGTCGGGCTCGCGCAGGTGCTGATCCGCGACCCGAAAATCCTCCTGATGGATGAGCCGTTCGGCCCGCTCGATGCGCAGACACGGCAGATCATGGGCAACCTGCTGCTCGACCTCTGGAGCGCCGACCGCAAGGCGGTGCTGTTCGTCACCCATGAGCTCGAGGAGGCGATCGCGCTGTCGGACCGCGTGGTCATCATGTCGGCGGGGCCGGCTGCCCGCATCGTGGGCGAGTGGACGGTGCCGCTGCCGCGGCCGCGCGACATTGCGGACATACGGCTTGAGCCGCTGTTCCATAAGCTGCACCGCGAGATCTGGACGATGCTCAAGGCAGAGGTGCTCAAGACCTATGCGGCTGGCGGCAACGGCTAATCGGCCGCGGTGCCTTGATCTGGCGCTTGCGGATGGCTACACTCCCGGCCACGGCAAAACTGCCGAATGGAGGAAACCCCCATGAGTAGCGTGACTTAGTAAACTTGCGGTCGCCAGCGGAATAGTGCTCGCGTCCTGGTGTGCCAGCACAGTCGGCGTTCGCCCAGGCGAAAGTATTCGAGATCTCCTCGACCACCTTCAAGGACGGCGGCATGCTTGCCGGTGAAGGCCGCCAACAGCAAGGCAAACGCTCCGGCAACAACCCGAACTGCGTCGGCGAGAACGTGTCGCCGCAGCTGTCGTGGGTCAACCCGCCGGCCGGCACCAAGAGCTTCGCGCTCCTGATGGTCGATCCGGAAGGCCGCGGCGGCGCGGGCGTGAACCACTGGGTGGCCTACGGCATTCCGGCGGACGTGACCGGCTTCGCCGAAGGCGAGGTCAGCAAGGACGGACCGACAAGTACGTCGGCGGCAAGAGCACCCAGGGCGTCGGCTTCTATTCCGGCCCGTGCACGCCGCCGCCGTGCAGCCGCACCACTACACGTTCGTGCTGATCGCGACCGATCTTGAGCCAAAGGAACTGCCGCCCGGCCTGACCAAGGACGAGGTCACCGCCAAGATCGTGCCCGCCGGCGCCGCCGTCGCGCGCCAAGGGCTCGGCCGGCATCGTCGGCCTGTTCGTGAAGCCGAACTGAATGCCACTGCTGTCCCATCAGCGCGTGACGCCGACTTCGGCGCGCATGAGCCGGCGGATGGAATCCGATCGTGTGACTGGGGACTCGGAATCCAGATTCGCAAATGAATTCCGGGCTCCCTGGCTTACTCGGGTCCCGGAATGACCTCAGAGGAAGCTTGATCGTGTCCCGCGGCAAGCTCCTCTTTCTTGCAGCTTCTGGTCGCGGTCGTGTGCGATCGCGCTCTGGCACCTGCTCACGGCAGTGCCGATCTTCGACGGCCGATTCTGCCGCACATTCTTCTTTGCGACGCCCGAGAACGTCGCGCGGCGCATCTGTACGATGGTTCTCTGAGGGCACGATCTGGCTCCATCTCTGGATCACGCTGATCGAGTCCGTGCTCGCCTTTGTGATCGGGTCGGTCGCGCGGCGTTCTGATCGGCTTCTGGTTCGGCCGCAAGCCGGCGCGTCGCCGCCGTGTTCGACCCTTACGTCAAGATGGTCAACGCGCTGCCGCGCATCGTGCTGGCGCCGATCTTCGCGCTCTGGCTCGGCCTCGGCATCGCGTCGAAGGTCGCGCTCGGCGTGACGCTCGTGTTCTTCGTCGTGTTCTTCAACGTCTACCAGGGCGTCAAGGAGGTGAGCCCCACCGTGCTCGCCAATGCGCGCATGCTCGGCATGAGCGAGCGGCAGCTGATGCAGCCACGTCTATTGGCCATCCGCGCTGTCGTGGATGTTCTCCTCGCTGCACACCTCCGTCGGCTTTGCGGTGGTGGGCGCGGTGGTGGGCGAATATCTCGGCTCGGCCGCGGGGCTCGGCTATCTGATCCTGCAGGCGGAGGGCTCGCTCGACGTCACCGGCGTGTTTGCCGGCATCGTCGTGCTTGCGGCCTTCGTCATCGTGATCGACTGGGGCGTGACGCTGGTCGAGCGGCGGCTGCTCGCCTGGCGGCCGGTCGCGGTCGAAACGCGTCCGTGATAACGACCTGACAGCTCAGCTATCCGCAAGATCACTGGAGCGACTTTGGCGGGAGGAGCGGATATGCGCGACCGATGAGAATTGATTCTTTGCGACGCTGTCAGCTGCGCTTGCGCTCTTGGGTGCCGCGCATGCCCCGGTACACGCCCAGGCACTCGAAAAGAAGCAGATCACGCTCGGCGTCGGCGGCAAGACTTCGCTCTATTACCTGCCGCTCACGATCGCGGAGCGGCTCGGCCACTTCAAGGAGCAGGGGCTCGACGTCACCATCAACGATTTTCGCGGCGGCGCGCAGTCGCTGCAGGCGCTTGCGGGCGGCTCGGTCGACGTCGTCACCGGCGCCTACGAGCATACGATCCGCATGCAGGCCAAGGGCCAGGACGTGCGCGCGCTGATCGAGCTTGGGCGATTCCCGGGCATCGTGCTCGGCATCCGCAAGGAGCGGGCGAACGTCTACAAGTCGCCGGCCGATCTGAAGGGAATGAAGATCGGGGTCTCGGCGCCCGGCTCCTCGACCAATTTCTTCGTGATGTACTCTGTTGGCGAAAGCCGGCCTCAAGCCGACCGATGCGTCCTACATTGGCGTTGGCATCGGCCCCTCGGTGATCGCAGCCGTTATCAAGGGCGAGATCGATGCCATGTCCAATCTCGAGCCGATGATGACCAAGCTCGAGCTCGACGGCCAGATCAAGGTTGTAGCCGACACCCGCACCGAGGAGGGGACGCGTGCAATTTTTGGCGGCTCCAACCCGGCGGCGGTGCTCTATGCCAAGCAGGACTTCATCGCCCGCAATCCCAACACCGCGCAGGCGCTGGTCAACGCCTTCTACAAGACGCTCAAGTGGCTGGAGAGCGCGACGCCCGAGCAGGTGACCGCCACTGTACCGGAAGAGTATTGGCTGGGCGACCGGGCGCTCTACACCGCCGCCGTCAAGGCCAACAAGTCGGCCTATTCGGTGACCGGTGTCATCCCGGCGGCCGGGATGAAGTCGGCGAGCGACATGCTGGTGTCGTTCGACGACGAGCTCAAGAACGCCAAGCTCGACCTCGCCAAGACCTTCGACGATCGGTTCGTGAAGAAGGCGGCCGGCCTGTGAGCCAGACAGGTGGTCGGGCCAGCGGCGTCGCCTGTCTGGTCGCAGTCGCGTGCATGGCGGCGCTATGGACACACCCGCTGCAGGCCGAGCCGAATACGGAGGAGAATTGCGAGGACCGCAAGTCGACCGCCGATATCGTCGAATGTCTCGCGACTCAGACGGCGGTATGGGAGCGCCGGCTCAATACCGCCTACCAGAAGCTGATCGACGACCTTCCAGTGCGACGCCGCGATCGTTTGCGCAGTGCACAACGAATTTGGCTCCAATTCCGCGATGCAAACTGTGCCTATTTTGCCAGCCGTGCCGGCACCATTGCGCGCGTGGACGCCGGGCAGTGTGCGCTGCGCCTGACCTCGGCGCGGGCGATCGAGCTCGAAGAGGGTAACTGACCTTCCCGCCGATGTAGCGCACAACGCGGCGATGTTGATCGCATGCGACGTTTGCCAAATCGTGGCGGGCAAGATGAATGACCGTTAACGGTAAGTGTATCGCGCGAAGATGATATTTTCTTAATCCACGGTGGCTGGCACGTCTGTGACCTTGCAATGACACAAATATTACATTTGAATGACAGTTGTCCGTGTGCTGGGCGTTCGGGTCATTGCCAGACACGGGCCCGGAGCCATGCCGCCCTCCCTTGCATATCTGACCAGTCGATGGGCCGCAGCGAGCGCGGCCACGACATGGCGTGATGCCCTGCGCGTCACCCTGGTTGCTTCTTTCCACATGGCGGCGCTCGTCATCATGCTGGCGACCGAATTTGCGCCCGAGCAAAAAGGCGCGTTCATCCTGACCTGGGGCGTGCTCAACTCCTTCTGGCTGATGCTGCTGCGCCGGCCCGGCATTGCGGGCGCGCTGTCGCTCGCCATGGTGGTCGCGCTGATCCAGGTCTCGGAGTTCAAGTACGGGGTGATCTGGACGACGGCGAACTTCGTCGACCTGATGATCATCGATCCCGACACGATCACCTTCCTGCTGACCATCTTCCCGCGACTCATGCCGATGGTGCTGATCGCAGTCGGGGTGAGCGTTCCGGCGCTGGTCATCATTTGGAGCTTTGATCCGTTCCGGGTGCGCCGCCTCGGCGCCGCCGCCGGCATGCTCGGCTGCCTCGCCGGCCTCTATGCGGTCGAGACCGTCGCGCCCATGGAGGAGTTCGAGGGCTTCTACGGCAACAACTATGTGTCGCATTTCGCCCGTTCAGGCGTTGAAGCGATCTCGACGCTGGTCGTGCACGGCCTGATGGAGTCCGATCCGGTCGCGAGCGAGCACCTGGCGCCGATCGGTGTCTGCGAGCCCACTGCCAAGCCGCCCCACATCATCCTGGTGCACGACGAATCATCTTTCGACATTCGGGAGGTGCCTGGCATTCGTGTGCCGCAGAACTACGGCGCCCACTTCCGTTCGCTCGACGGCATGCAGCGCCAGTTCATCGCCGAAGGCACCGGCGGCCCGAGCTGGTACACCGAATACAATGTGCTCGCCGGCCTCTCGGCGCGCTCCTACGGGCGGTTTGCCTATTTCGTCACCCGCATTGCGGCGGGCCGGGTCGAGCGCGGCCTGCCGCAGGCGCTGCGCCGCTGCGGCTACGAGACCTATTCGCTCTATCCGGCCCATGGCGCGTTCATGAGCGCCGGCCGCTTCCAGAAGAGCACCGGCATCCAGCATTTCATGGACGCGAAGGCGATCGGCTCGACCCTGCTCGAGCCCGACCGCTACTACTATGACGCGGCGGCCCGCATTATCGAGCAGGAGCGCGGCAAGAGTCCCGCATTCGTCTACGTCTATCTGGCCGCCAACCATTTTCCCTGGGACTACCGCTGGCGCCCTGAGCTGACGCCGGAGTGGAAGGGCCTCGGCAACGAGCCCATCGTCGACGAGTATCTGCGGCGGCAGACGATGGGCATGCGCGACTACGCCAGTTTCCTGGCCCGCCTCAAGCGCGACTTCCCCGACGAGTCGTTCCTGGTCGTGCGCTACGGCGATCACCAGCCCGACTTTTCCTCGCGCCTCCTCGAGCCCGGAATCGACGACGCGACCATCGCCAAGCGGATTGCGGTCCACGATCCGCGCTATTTCACGACCTACTACGCGATCGACGCCGTCAATTTCAAACCGGCCGCCATCGCCGCCGCCCTCAAAACCATCGAGGGCCCGTATCTGCCGCTGGTCGTGCTCGAGAATGCAGGCCTGCCGCTCAACTCCTCGTTCGAGGAGCAGAAGAGGATCATGCAGCGCTGCAACGGGCTCTTCTTCAACTGCAATGGCGGCGCCGAAGCGCGGCGTTTCAATCGCATGCTGATCGATGCCGGAATGATCAAAGGGCTCTAAGAGGCCCGGTGCGACAAGAGAAGCGATAAGAAGCGATCATGACGATCCTGCTGACCACGCGTCCAGATCGTGTCCCGCTGCGGGACGCACTCGGGCGGCATTGGGCCATGCGCGTCACGCCGCTCGCGCTGTTTCACCTCTCGGCACTCGCGATCATGCTCTGGAGCGAAATCCACCTCCTGGCGATGACGGTTTTCGCATTAACTTGGGGCCTGGTGAATTTCCTGTGGCTCGCGCTCCTGCGTCGGCCCGCACTCGCGGCCGCGCTCTCGCTCGTGCTGTTTGTCATCCTGATCATGGTGTCGCGCTTCAAGTACGATGTGCTCTGGATGTCGCTGAGCTTCATCGATGTCATGATCATCGATGCCGATACGTTCGCATTCCTGATGATGATGTTTCCGAGCGTGCGCACGGCCGCGATGGTCGCGGCGCTCGCGTTCATTCCGATCGCGATCGTGCTCTGGCGGATCGACCCGTTCCGCGTTCGCCGTCGCGCTGCCGCCGTCGGCGTCATCGCGTGTCTTGCCAGCATTGCCGGTCTCTCAGTCGTTCACCCGGTGTCGCCTGGTGAGGCCTTCGGGGATGAGAACTACGTGTCGCACTTCATGCGTACCGGTGTCGACGCGGTGGCGGCCTATGTCGAGCAGGGGTTTCTTGAGTCCGATCCGATGACTGTTGCGGAGCTGCGAGCCGAGGCTCCCTGCGAGAGCGCCGGCAAGCGTCCGCACATCATCCTGGTGCACGACGAATCAAGCTTCGACATCCGTTCGATCGAAGGCGTCAAAGTGCCTCCAGGCTACGGGCAGCACTTCCGCTCGTTCGACGGCAAGGCACGCAAGTTTCTGGTCGAAGGCGCCGGCGGTCCAAGCTGGTATACTGAATACAACGTTCTTTCTGGCCTTTCATCGCGCTCCTACGGCCGCTTCCAGTTTTTCGTGACGCGCATCGCAGCCGGCCGGGTCGAGCGCGGCCTGCCGCGCTCGCTGCAGCGCTGTGGCTACAGCACCCATGCGATCTATCCGGTCAACGGCAGTTTCCTGGGCGCCAGCGCCTACTACAAGGGCGTCGGCATCGCAGACTTCGTCGACGGCAAAGCGTTGGGCAGCCACGTGTTCGAGCCGGACCGGTTCTACTTCGATGCCGCGCTGCGCATGATCGAGCGCGATCGCCGCCAGCGGGCCGATGTTCCTCTACGTCTACCTGACCGCGAACCACTTCACCTGGGACTATCAGTTCCGTCCCGAGCTCACGCCCGCGGGCTGGCGCGATCCCGGCAACGCGATGCCGGAGGTGAACGAGTATCTGCGCCGGCAGGCAATGAGCGAGCGCGACTATGCGGGCTTCCTTGCGCGCCTCAAGCGCGACTTCCCAGGCGAGGAATTCCTGATCGTCCGCTATGGCGATCATCAGCCGGACTTCGCCAAGCTCCTGGTCGATCCGACCATCGACGTGTGGGAGCTTGGCGAGCGTCTGCTGCGGCACGATCCGCGCTACTTCACGACCTACTATGCGATCGACGCCGTCAACTTCACGCCGGTGGCGCTCGGCTCGGCGCTCGATGTGCTCGATGCGCCCTATCTGCCGCTCGTCGTGCAGGAGGCTGCCGGCGTGCCGCTCGATTCCTCGTTCGCCGAGCAGAAGCGGATCCTCGATCGCTGTGCGGGCTGTTCTACGGCTGCGCCGACGGCGCCGAGGCGCGGCGTTTCAACCGCGCGCTGATCGAGGCGGGCCTCATCAAGGGGCTTTGACTTCCCCGCCACCGGCGTGGTCCTCTGGTCGCGCGGCTAATGCCCGGCCGCTTCCTAACGATCCGAGTGGACCGGCGCATGCAAACCGGAGGTCCGTCCGTTGACGCGTTTTCGGTGCTTCCGATTGAGCGCCTTGACGTCGGCTTTGTGCCACGTCCCTGGCGTTTCGCGGACGAGCGTAGAGGCGAGATCGACGCCCATTTCGCCGAGATGCAGCGCCGCAACCCGGCCCTGTGGAACGGTCGCGTCCTTCTGCTCGGCGATTTTGCGATCCACGACGGCATCTTTCGCGGCGCCTGTTTCGATGTGGACTATGCGAGCTTCACGTCGTGGCAGGACTGGGGCTTTCCGGACAAGAGTGTGCACGATTGCTTTGCCATGGGAACGATCCTGTCCTCGGACGGCGCCTTTCTGCTCGGCGTGATGGGCTCCCACACCTTCCATGCGGGCCAGATCTACTTCCCCTGCGGCACGCCCGATCTCGACGACGTGGCGGTCGACCGCGTCGATTTCGAGGGCAGCCTCGCGCGCGAGCTCAAGGAGGAGACCGGGCTCGACGTTGCCGAGTTCACGGCAGAACCGGGCTGGTACACGGTGCTTGGCGGCGCGCTGGTCGGCCATATGAAGCTGTTGCGTGCGCGTGAGACCGCGGCGGCGCTGCGCGCGCGCATCCTTGACCATCTCGCGCGCGAGGACGTGCCCGAGCTTGCCGATATCCGCATCGTGCGCGGGGAAGGCGACCTCGATCCGGCCATGCGTCCGTTCGTGACTGCTTACCTTCGCCATATCTGGAGCAACGGCACATGAAGCTTGAAAAGCTGGTCAAGCGATTCCGCATCGACGACCCTGACCATTTCCGGCTGGCGTCGATCGATCCCAGCGACACAGGTGGTCTCGATCTCGACAAGGACGAGGCCAAGGCGGTGCTCGCGGGAGACCTGGATCGGCTCTCGGATTTGCAGGAACGGCTCTATGCCGACAATCGGTGGTCGCTCCTGATCGTGTTGCAGGCGATGGATGCGGCCGGCAAGGACGGAGTGATCAAGCACGTCATGACCGGCCTCAATCCGCAAGGCTGTTTGGTGCATTCGTTCAAGGCGCCGAGCCCAAGCGAGCTTGACCACGATTTCCTCTGGCGGGCGGCGCAGTATCTGCCCGCGCGCGGCGACATCGGCATTTTCAACCGATCCCACTATGAGGAGGTCCTGGTGGTGCGCGTGCATCCGGAGTTGCTGGAGCGTCAGCGCATCCCCAAAGAGCTCGTCGGCAAGGACATCTGGAAAGAGCGCTTCAAGGGCATCCGCGCGTTCGAGCGCCATATCGCGCGCAACGGCACGATCATGCTGAAGTTCTTCCTGCACGTCTCCAAGGAGGAGCAGCGGCATCGCTTCCTTGCTCGGCTGGAACAGCCGGCGAAACGCTGGAAGTTCTCAATGGGCGACGTCGCTGAGCGCAAGCTCTGGGACAAATACATGGCCGCATACGAGGAAATGCTTTGTGCAACGAGCCGCCCGCATGCCCCGTGGTACGTGGTTCCGGCCGACAACAAGCCGTTCGCTCGCCTGGTGGTGGCGAAGGCGATGGTCGAGGCGCTCGATCGGCTCGATCTCAAATTTCCCAAGGTCGATCCGGCCGCGCTCAAGGAAATGGAAAAGGTCCGCAAGGCGCTCCAGGCGGAGGAATGATAAGCTGCGCTTGGAAGGCAAGGGGAGGGGGTGATGATGGCCAGGGTTACACTGATCGTTCTGGCGATGCTGATTGTGCAGGCCGCGCAGGCGCAGCCGCTCGAGATCAAGCGTTACAATCCGTCGGAATGGACCAAGGGACGCTTCACCGAGGTCGTCACTGTCACAGGGCCTGGCAAGATGGTCTTTCTCGCCGGAGTGGGCGCCGAGGACGAGCACGGGCCGCCCGGCCAGAGCGCGCCGATCCTGCATCTGGGCAAGCCCTACGAGCAGTGCGTCTACGCCTATGACAAGATCAAGCGGCTGCTTGCAGCGCACGGCGCGACGCTCGCCGACATCGTCAAGCAGGTCGTCTACGTCACCGACATCCGCTATCAGAACGATGTCGGAAAATGCCGGCGCGAGGCTTACGGCAATGCGCCAATTCCAGCCAATACATTCCTCGTGATCAACGGGCTTGCCATCCAGGGCATGCTGCTGGAGATCGATGTGACCGCCGTCGTTGCCAAGTAACGCAAGCCGCGGTGAACACCATGCGATTTCTGTTTGTCGCTCTGCTCTGTTGCTCTTGCCGGATCGCCTGCATGGGCGGATCCGATCGTCGAGATTGAGTCGCGCGGGCAGAAGGTGCGTGCGGTTCTGCTCAAGCCCGCCAATCCGAAGGGTGCCGTCATCCTGCTCGCGGGCGGCGATGGCCGGCTCGACATCACGCCGGGTGGCGAGGTCACCAAGCTGCGCTTCAACCAGCTGGTGCGAACCCGCGCGCTCTACGAGCGCGCAGGCTATGTCACGCTCGTTCCCGACATCGCACCGGACTTCAAGGTCGGCGCGTCCGGCGTCGTCGAGCAATATCGCGCGAGCCGCGCCTTTGCGCAGGACATTGGCGCGATGGTGAAGTATCTGCGTGGCATCGTGCCGAAGCCGATCGTCGCGGTGGGCACCAGCCGCGGCTCTTTGTCGGTCGCCAATGCGGTTGCCAAGCTCAAAGGGGAGGGCAGCCAGCGCCCGGATGCGGCGGTACTGACCTCGGCCTTCCTGCGGCTCGGCGCGCATGCGCCGGACCTCACCGTGTTCAAGATCGCGAACGGCAATGCGCGGGCGCTCGACGTGCCCACGATGCTGGTCTGGCACGTCGCCGACGCGTGTCCGCACACGTCGGCCTCGACTGTGCCTGCGTTCCGCACCTGGTATCGCGGCAGCGGTCGCACTCTCACCGAGAAGTCGTTCTCAGGCGGCTCGCGGCCTGAGAGCGAGCCGTGCGAGGCGCGCTCGCCGCATGGCTTCTACGGCCTCGATCCCGAGGTGGTCGGCGCGATCACGGGCTTTGTCGGCGGGCTGTGAAGCCGTTTGCGCAATCAGGACTCGCAGCTCAGCCCGAATTGCTTCTTCATGGCCTCGAGTTGGTCGGGCGGCTCGCGCTTGAGCAGCGCGCAGGCGGTGAAGTTGCCGTGCATCTTGCCGCCTTCCATGTAGAGCCAATCGACGATCTCGGCCTCGGAAAACTCGACGAGCTGCCCCAGCTTCACTTGCTTGGCCGCGCGTGGCGTATTGTTGATCTTTCCACCGTATTTGTCGCCGCGCGGCGCGAACTGCGCCACCCAGAAGTATTCGTCGTCATCGCCTGCGGGGATCGCGATCTTGACCGCCAGCTTGCTCGCGGTCGGCCGTGGGGCGCCGGCGAGCGCCAGGAATTCCGGCAGGGTTTCCCGCGCTTTGCGGAAGGCGGCCGCCATGTCCGGATCGTTCTTTTCGACCAGGGCGACGTCGTCGCGCCTGGCTTTGTCCATCAAGGTCCCGCTGGCGTAAGGGCTGTTGAAGAAGTTGTAGCTGACGACGGCGAGAAGGACCAAACCGGCGAGATACCGCACCATACGCATGAAATGCCTCCTGAAAGACGCCCGAACGGCTGCCGAGGGGTAGGGTTGTGGCCTTGATTTGGCGGCCTATCTTCCGGTACAACACCCGCGTTAAGGCGGTCTTCATCGTGATCCGCGAGTTTTAGGTACCGCGTTCACAGGTATCAAAGGCCAAAGGTATCAAAGGCCCTCACGGGCCGGACGAGGCAGAAGTGGTTTCAACGCGCCGCAGCATTTGTGCTGGTTCCCGGGGGGCTCTGTCCCTGTCCGGTGCGCGGGCGTGCCTCGCTCTTGGCGGGCTCCTGCTCCTTAGCGTCCCCTGAGGGCCTTATGGGCGCGTGCGCCTGGGCACTCAGGGGTGAGCCGAGCCGACGGAACCCATGAGCGCCACGGAAAAGGGCGCGAGCGAGAAGGACCCAATCCCAATGTCTATCACCCCGTCCGACAAGGACCGCGTCGTCATCTTCGACACCACGTTGCGCGACGGCGAGCAGAGCCCCGGCGCCACCATGACGCATGAGGAGAAGCTCGAGGTCGCCGAGGTGCTCGACCAGATGGGCGTCGACATCATCGAGGCCGGCTTCCCGATCGCCTCAGAGGGCGATTTCGCCGCCGTGCACGAGATCGCCCAGCGCACCAAGAACTCGGTCGTATGCGGGCTTGCACGCGCCGCGTTCAAGGACATCGACCGCTGCGCGGAGGCGATCAAGCCGGCGCCGCGCCGGCGCATCCATACCTTCCTGTCCACCTCGCCGGTGCACATGAAGTACAAGCTGCAGAAGGAGCCGCACGAGGTCTACGAGATGGTGATCGCGCAGGTCACCCGGGCGCGCAGCTACACCGACGACGTCGAGTGGTCGTCGGAGGACGGCACCCGCACTGAGCTCGACTTCCTCTGCCGCTGCGTCGAGGCCGCGATCAAGGCGGGCGCGACGACGATCAACATCCCCGACACCGTCGGCTACACGGTGCCGGACGAGTACTACAACCTGTTCAAGACCGTGCGCGAGCGGGTGCCGAACTCCGACAAGGCGGTGTTCTCGGTGCACTGCCACGACGATCTCGGCATGTCGGTGGCCAATTCGCTCGCCGGCGTACGCGCGGGCGCCCGCCAGATCGAATGCACCATCAACGGCATCGGCGAGCGCGCCGGCAACACCGCGCTCGAAGAGGTCGTGATGGCGATGCAGGTGCGCAACGACGTGCTGCCGTTCTGGACCAAGATCGACACCACCATGCTGACGCGGGTGTCGAAGCTCGTGTCGGCCGCAACCTCGTTCCCGGTGCAGTACAACAAGGCGATCGTCGGACGTAACGCGTTCGCGCACGAGAGCGGCATCCACCAGGACGGCATGCTCAAGCATACCCAGACCTACGAGATCATGACGCCCGAGACGGTCGGCGTGAAGCAGACCTCGCTGGTCATGGGCAAGCATTCGGGCCGCCACGCCTTCGTGCACAAGCTCGAGGAATTGGGCTACAAGCTCGCCGCCAACCAGCTGGAAGATGCCTTCGTGCGCTTCAAGGCGCTCGCCGACCGCAAGAAGCACGTCTACGACGAGGACCTCGAGGCGCTGGTCGACGAGGAGATCGCGCACGCACAGGATCGCGTGAAGCTCGTGTCGCTGACCGTGATCGCCGGCACCATGGGGCCGCAGTCGGCGACGCTCACGCTCGACATCGAGGGCAGGCAGCACACCGTGCAGGCGACCGGCAATGGCCCGGTCGACGCCACCTTCAACGCCATCAAGGCGCTGGTGCCGAACGAGACCGTGCTCGAGCTCTATCAGGTGCACGCCGTGACCAAGGGCACCGACGCGCAAGCGGAGGTGTCGGTGCGGCTCGCGGCTGATGGCCGCGCAGTCACCGCCAAGGGCGCCGATCCCGATACGCTGGTTGCGTCCGCCAAGGCCTATCTCGGCGCGCTCAACAAGTTGATGGCGCGTCAGCGCGGCAAGTCCGTCCTGCTCGATGCGGCGGGACAACGCATCCACTCGACGGATGCGATCTGACGCTGTTTTGACGTGGCGCTTGCTTGAACGGCACTTGCTTGAAGGACACTTGCCTGAAGGCCGGCACACTGCCACTTGGCTGTGCCGGCTTTTTCTTTTTGCGCATCCGCTTGGTGGTGTCCTGCAACAATTCAAGATGAGCAGCAGAATTTTTGGCAAATGATTGTCCTGCAATGCGACATTACGGGATTGTAATCTGGCTCTTGCAAGTGGTCGGCACCTAACAAAACTTTAACTTGCTTCAACAGGGCCCGGGGTTAGTCTTGCCAACACTTGAGCGGGGCGCACAGGGTGGAGGGACAATCGATGTGGAAACCGATCGCAGCCGGCGCAGCCGCACTTCTCATCGCAGGCAGCACCATTGTGTATGCGCAAAATCAGAATCGTCCGGGCCGCGAAGGTCTGCGCAACTGGCGCCCGAGCGTTGAGGACATGCGGGCTTTCGGCGAAGCGCGTCTTGCCGGGCTCAAGGCCGGGCTCGCGTTGACGGCTGAGCAGGAGAAGACTTGGCCGGCATTCGAGCAGGCCGCCCGCGATTTCACCAAGCTGCGCATCGAGCGCAGGAATGCAGCCGCCAACACGCAGGCGCCTGCCGCCGACAGCAATCCGGCCGACCGGCTGAATCGCCGCGCCACCGCGATGGTGGAAACCGGCAATGCGCTCAAGAAGCTGAGCGAGGCCACTGGGCCGCTCTACAACAGTCTTGATGAGAGCCAGAAGCGTCGCTTTGCGATGCTCAGCCGGCTCGGGCGGCCGGGTGGCGATGAGCTGCGCGGCCGTGACGGCCGCCCCGGGATGCGCGGCATGATGCGGCGCACGGAAGGTTTCGAGGGTCCGTCGATGCAGGATCACCCGATGTTGCAGCAGCATCGCCAGATCGGCCCGATGCAGCGCTCGCTGTATCTGTCGGCGCCGATCCGAGGCGAGGAGCAGCTCTAAAGCTAGCGCGGCGGTCGTACTCCCAGCCCCCCGACACGATCGCCGACGCATGGGAGCCGCCGGGCCTTACGGTCCGGCGGCTGTCCCTTTTTATGGGGACCACTTGCAAGGCCGGCGAAGCCAATGGTGGTCAGCGTGCTGCGTCACGCTCCGGTGGCCACGAAGGCCCCGTGCCAATCGCAGTGCAGGCAGCGAAACAGATAGGCGGTTGGCCCGTCGCCGTCGTACCTGAGGCGCTCGACCGAGTAGCCGCATTGGCGCACGGCGGCCTGGGCCTGCGGCGGCAACCGCTGATATTCGTCGTACCCGACCGGTCCGAGATACGCGGCGGCCTCGCCATGGTGGTCGAGCCATTGCTCCTGCTCGACGCAAAGGAATGACGGCGTCCGGAGCTCGAGCTCCGCCAGCGCCTCCTGCGGCATCGCCCGGCGAGCCGCATCGGTCAGGTTGGTGGGCGCGATGAAGGTGGCGTTCCAGTCGCGCGCTGCTCTCCCATCGGCGATGCACCAGGGGCAGATCTCGTCGCCGTTCTCGAAGCCAAAGTTGTCGGCGAAGTAGGGCCCGATATAGGCGTGGCTGCGAGCCTCGCCGCAGACGCCGCAGGTGAAGCCCTCCCGCGGCTGGATGCTCTGCGTCGCGATCGGGTCGGGGTGATAGCGAAATCGTGGCAGTTGCTCCATGACGGGCCTCCTGCCACTTGTTAGCGCCTTACGCGGATATCGCGCGGCCCGGTGTTACCGTGGACGCGCTGGCATGCGCGGTGGGCGTGTGGCGAGGGCATCCCCCGGTGAGCGCAGCTTGTGAGCGCGGAGCAGAGTTCCCGAGGGGCAGGAGGCCCGCGGCGCCGAGCCTTTGGACGGGGAGTGCCCCCTCCCTGGACTCGCCGGGATCGCTTTGCTACAGGACCCCACCCTTGTGCGGGGCGCATAGCTCAGTTGGTAGAGCAGCTGACTCTTAATCAGCGGGTCCCAGGTTCGAAGTCCTGGTGCGCCCACCAATCCCGCCAAGGGGTTAGCGGTGATCCGACGGGAACGCAGTGAGAACGTCGGACGGCCAAAAAAGTCTCACGTGAGACACGGAGGGTCGCCGTGACGCGATCGGCGCTTGCCGACATCGCAATTCTGGTTGCCACGGTGTTCTCGGCACTTGCTGGCGAACTTGGCAAACCCAAATCGACCAATCTCCTTCTTTGACTTTCGTCGGATCGGGCTTTGCCATGCCAAAACTGCACTCGAGTTTCATCGAAAGAATTTTCCGAACCCTATCTTGCAGATTTGGGGCGCGTCGTCGTCGCGTGGTCACATGTCGAATTTCAATTCGACATGCTGTTCCTGTCCCTGGTGGTTATGCGCGGCAGATCGTCGGCGTCAATGTCTGATCCACAGATCAAAGTCGGGCTAATGGGAGATCGGTTCAAAGACAGACTTGCCGCATTTAGAGACCGGATCGAAGAACTAGACATCCCCGTCAATACGGGGAAAAAGGTCGAAAGCACTCTTAGTAAGCTGGAAGCGCTGCGCAACAAAAGAGATGAGGTCGCTCATTCACAATGGAGTCCGAACCTCGTCGTTGGTGAAATAGGCCACACCAACGCAACCGCGCTCTTTAAAAGCTGGAAAAATCAAAAGCCGCACAAGTTCTCCACCGTTTCCCAAGAGCAGCTTAAAAAAACCTTTCAAAAAGAATTGAGGCCCTGTATTGGCATATACATGCGCTCGTACTTGATCAGGAGTTACGCGCCCAGCGCCCACGGCAACCATCACGTTGAACACGTGCTTGCGCTTGGTTGTTTTCCAAGTCCCCGCAATCACACCACAATCCTTTCCTTCTCCATCCAGGCGACCAGCTTGGCGATGCCGCTGTCGGCGTGATCGCGAGGTAGTGCTGCAGGATCTGATGGATGCTGCGCAACGAGTGGCCGGTGATCGAGGCGATTTCTGGCAGCGTCGCGCCGGCGCGCGCCAACCAGGTCACGGCGGTGTCGCGCAAGTCCTGGTCGCGCTTGCCGGCGAGTGTCGGGCAGGGCGCGAGCGCGTACTCATTTGATCTTTTGACTGCGAGTGGACGCACGTCGGCGAACACGTGGCGGAAGGTGTGCTCGTTGAAGGCGCGCGCGGTGGTCTCGTCGACCACGATGGTCGCCGGCCGCTTCTCGAGCGGCAGCGCGATCGCGATCTCGGCAACGCGCTTCTTCGCCGTCTCGAGCCGCGTCTTGAGTTGCGGCGTCTCGGGGATAGCGACGATTGCGCCGGGTCTTACTTGCTTAAGCTGCCGGCGGCCGTCGACCAGGCCTTGGTCGATCAGCGAGAGCCGGTCGCCCTGGCGCTGGCCGGTGAACAGGCCGAGCGTGATGGCGTCGCCGATCGAGCCGCGCCTCATTGGTCGGCCAGCCGCGACCAGGCGCGGTATTCGGCATCCGCTGTGATTTCACGATGCGCGCCGGCCCGCGCTCGAATCGAAGACCGAGCCGCGGATTGGCGCCGAGCCGCCAGAAGGTCGAGGTGCGGCCCCACAGAGCGCGGCCGAAATGACCGCCAGTGAAGCGCGCGCCATGTGCAGGCCGCGCACGCGCTTCTGATAGTCGAAGAAATCGTTGAGCTCAGGGGCGCCGATCGCCGACACCGGCGCGTGCGCGAACGGTTCGGGCTTGCGCCGCTCGATCGGAGTGCTGGCAGGGCAGGGCTGGTAGATGACGGCATTGACCTGCTTGGGATAGCCGTCCTGGGTCTTGGCGGCGAGCGACTTGACGTGCGCGCTCTTGAGCCAGTCCTCGAGTGCTCGGGAGCCACCTGATCTCGGACATCGTGGTTGCGAACAAACGAATTTGTTCACACCGCACCACAGTACTCCTCGGCCATCGTCCGCTGTGCTCGACTCGACTCGAGCACAAGTTGATTCGTTAAAATTTGCAGGTAGGCCTGCCTCTGGCTCGTGTCTTGGCTCCGATTGAGTTTTGGCGCCGATCGACTCGAGCCGCTGCCGGTTATTTTCCGATCAAGCATTGCTGCCGAATGTGTTGCGGAATTGGAAGCAGGCCACGGGCTTTCGTACCGACTGAACAGTTGAGTTCCTAGCGTATTCTACGGATGACGCGTTGGAGTAGGCCAAACGGAGTGGGCAAGCCTGCTTTGGCATCAGGCGGCCGTCCAGTGGTGCGAATCCGTGACAGTGGCGTGTTGCAGGGGACGCGGAGGGCGACAACATGCGGTCATTGGAGTCGGGGCGAGCTGCGCCCGCTCATTCTCGTCGACAGAGCCAGCTCGTGAAAAGGGTCATCGTTGCTGGTTGGATCGGAGCTAGCGTGGGAGCGGTCGGAACGGCCACGCAATCCCACGCACAAAGCTCCTATTCGCAACTTCTGCCGCCTTCGCGCGAGGAAATTGCAGACGAGGAGCGCCTAAGTTGGACGCTCAAGAAATTTCCGTCCCAGCCTTATATGAGCGAGTTCTATTGGCGCGAGCCCAACGATACGCCAGCCTTCTTTCGCAAATCCCTGCTGCAGTTCGTTGCCCGCACATATTATCTGACACGCGACAACTTTGACGGCACGAAGTCGCAGGCTTGGGCAGGCGGGGGCTGGATCGCGTGGCGATCAGGTCTGATCGGCGACCTGCTTGGGGTTCACGCCGCTTACTATACGTCCCAACCGCTCTTCGCTCCATTCGACGAAGGCGGCACCAGGCTGCTTACCCCGAACCAAAACTCGCTCGGCATGCTTGGTCAGATCTACGGGCGCATCCAGATTATCGATCAGGAAATTCGCGGCGGTCGCCAACTGGTCGATACCCCTCTCATCAATCCACAAGACAATCGCATGGTGCCCAACACGTTCGAGGGCGCCACGCTGGTCACGCTCCCGGACAAGGATCGAAACTATGACTTTGTGTTCGGTTATCTCTGGAACATAAAGCAGCGGGATTCGAACGACTTCATTTCGATGTCGGATGCGATCGTGGGCGGAGACACCGTCAACCGCGGCACTCCGTTCGGGATGATCAAAATTCGGCCATTCGCCGGCTTTTCCACCATATTCATGGACTACTACCTGAGCGACTTCGTCAATACGGGGTTCTCGCAAGCAGAGTACGTCTTTCAACTCCCGAAGGACGCTCCGAAGTGGAGCATGGGTGCGAACATCATCACCCAACGAAGCGTGGGCGACGAGCTGCTCACCGGAACTTCGTTCAACACCTATCAGGCTTCCGGAAAGATGCAGGTGACCTATGCCGGGTGGACCTTGTTCGTCGCAGGCTCGATCACCGGCGATGAGTTCAAGATCTTCTCACCGTTCGGCACCAAGCCGAACTATACCGACATGCAGCAGATATCGTTCGACAACGCCGGCGAAAAGGCCTTTGGCGGCAGCGTGGCCTATGATTTCGGCTATGCCTTCAAGGACTTTGGTCTTTCCGGGCTGAGTGCGGGCGCCTGGTACACCCAGGGCTGGGGCGCGCTCGACCCCGTCACCAATTTTGCAATACCCGACCGCAGTGAGTTGGACCTCTGGATCCAATATCGTCCCTCGGAAGGACCTCTGAAAGGCCTCCGCGTGAAGACGCAATTTGGCAATGTCTGGCAGGACGGCAACGTGCGCTCGACGCAGCCAGAGTTTCGTTTCATCGTCGACTACACCGTTCTGTTCCGGCCCCCGATAGAGAAAACGGCGGAAAAATAGCAATTGGTCGGAGGGCGGCCGGTTGCCGGATCAATGCCGCGCTCAGGGCCGTTCATCGAGTTAACCGACAAACGTCAGACCCACAATGATCGGTCCAAGCACCGTCAACACGACGTTGGCGACCGCATAGGGCACAGCCACGCCCAGAACCGGCGTCTGACTCTCCGCGACATCGCACGTGCCGGCGACGGCGGCGTCGACAGTCATTGCACCAGCAAGGGCGCCGCAAACGATAACCGGGTTCATGCGCAATACGCGATGCGCAAACAGCGTGCCGACAATCAGAGGCGTCAAAGTGACGATCACGCCCACACCCAGCAACATCAGCCCATGTGCTTGCACCGCGGCCAAGGCGGCCGGTCCACTGGCGAGTCCAATGGAGGCGATAAATCCTCCAAGTCCGAGATCGCTCAGCGTCTGCTGTGCCTGTGGCGGGAACGCTCCCATCGTCGGTCGGCGTGAGCGCAACCAGCCGCAGACGAGCCCGGCGATGAGTGCGCCGCCACCCCCGCCGAGGGTCAGAGGAACCGAGCCAATCGTCACGCCGAGCAGTCCGACCAGCAATCCTATCGCCAGGCCGGAAGCGAGAAATGCGATATCGGTCCGGTCAGTGGACCGGATCGCCTGCCCGACTTCGGCACGACCCGCTTGAGCGCCTCGTTGAGAGCGACCAGCGTTCATGACGTCACCGACATAGATCCGCGTTCCCGGCGTCACCGGCACCTCCTGACCCCGGCGTGTCAAGGCACGCAGGAAAACGCCACGGGCGGTGTCGCCGACCCGATCGACAATGTCGCTCAATGTCAGACCGTGCAGGTCGCGGGCGGTTACAAGCACGTCGACGACCTCGCCCGGGACCGACCGCATGACGTGCTCACCCTCGATCTCCGGCCCGATCAGTGGCCCAGCCGCGACGATCACTGCCGAGGGCCCGGCGAGCAGGATCTCATCGCCTGCTTGTAGCTTCTGCATCCGGGCGCAGCTCTACGTCTTCGCCATGGCGGAGAATGCGCTCGATGACCGCGCGCCGGCCGATTTGGCACTCGATCTCGCTCGCTGTGCGGCCGGCCGCGTTGGACACCTGATATGCCCGGACCTGAAATTTTCTATAGAGAAGATTGCTGGACTTGGAGGGTTCGCCGCCGAACAGCGCAGCCTCGAGCTTTGCCGCCTCCTCTTTGAAAGGTTGACGCCCATGAGTAGCGGCGCGACGAAGGGGACAAAGAGCAGGACCAGGATATATCCGAGGATATAAGTGACCGCATAGCCTGCTGCGATGTTGGCCTGCTGCTGCTTCAGCACGTCGGCCGACAGGCCGAGCTGTTCCAATGCGCTCGACGCGGTGCCCATCATTGCTGTTTGCGTCAGACTGCCGGCGCCAACACCGGCAGCGGTGCCTGTATCGAGATGCAGCGTATAGGCAAAGATGAGAATAATGAGGCCACATGCCCCCATCACGAGTGCCAGCGCGACCTGCGAGAGCGTCTGGAGGCTCAGCGACGCAAAAAACTCAGGGCCGGAACGATAACCGATCGTGAATACGAACAGGCCGAAGAGGATCGACTTCAGAAGCGATGGGATGACGATTGTACCAAACCGTCCGAGTATGACGGCAACGACCAAAATGCAGGCGGGAACGCCTAGAGAAAATCCGCGGATGCGAACGCGCCCGAGCACCGTCCCAATGGCCACCGCCAGGAAGATGAAAATCTCGGCGTAGTCGAGCAACATGACCAATCGAACCATGGCCCGTCAAGCTCCGCATAACCTACTCGGCCGCTTCCTTGACATGCCCAGTCTTGGACGCTTCGTAGGCGTCCCGGTAACCGCGCGCGACAGTTCGAACGCCGCGTCCGATGTCCTCGTATGCTTCGTCAGGCAGATTCGCCCAAGACACGCGCAGCGACCAGTTGGGGGCCTCGAAGCCACCACCGTTGAGCAGCACGATCCCGTGATCTTCGGCCAATCGGAATGCGAGATCGAGCGGGTGAATATGCTCCTTCAGGTAGTCGACCGCTTCGTCGCCGATGTTCTTGCGCGCCC
>CAWFMV010000002.1:0-15667 GCA_963817015.1 uncultured Alphaproteobacteria bacterium
GTGCATTGTTCAGAGGGCACCAGTCTTGTTCCAGCTGAATATGGGCGAGGTCTAAACAAGGCAGGTTCTGGCGCGACCAGATTGAACCAGCTGCCTATCGGGCTGCACGAAGGCAAGGGGGAGCGTGATGCTGTTGCGGGGCCACCCGATGGGACGCGACAGCGACTTGAACACGGCTGATCAATGTCCGCTGTGGTCAGAATGTGAAGAACTCAGGGTGAGCAAATGTCTTCCGGTTCGCCCGAAAGCAGACATTCGATCTGCCGCTTTTTGAGTACCCCTCCCGACTGCGACGCCACGCCCCTTGCCCAAACCGCGGGCCTTTTTGCTAGGCTTGCCGCATGCCTGAATACATCCTTCGTACACTGCAGTGGCTCCTTGGCAGCCTTGCGCTCGCCCTCACGTCGCCCGCGCTTGCAGCCGACCTCTACCAGGGCAAGACCGTCACCGTGATCGTCGGCTATGCGCCCGGGGGCGGGGTCGATGCCAGCGCCCGCGCCATCACGCGCCACCTCGGCCGCTTCATTCCGGGGCACCCGAATATCGTGGTGCAGAACATGGAAGGCGCGGCTGGAATTGTATCGCTCAATCACCTCGACCGGCGCGTCGCGCCCGACGGCCTCACGCTCGCGATTCCCGGCCGCTCCTGGTACATCGAGGCGATCGTGCGGCGCTCGAGCATCGGCATCGATCCGACGCGGCTCACTTATATCGGCAGTCCGGGCGCGGTGAGCGCGGCGGGTTTTGTCCATGCCCGCACCGGGATCACGACCTATGCGGGTTTGAAAGCCGCATCGAAGCCGGTCACCTTCGGGGCGCTTGGCGCTACGACGCCGACCGCCATGGCGCCGGCGCTGCTGGCGGCCAATGGTGCGCCAGTCAAGGTCGTGCTTGGCTATGTCTCGACGGCGCGCGTTCTGCTCGCGTTGGAGCAGGGCGAGATCGATGGCACGTTCACGGTCGGCAACGCGCTCGCCGCCCGTTCCGATCTTGCGGCCAAGATGGCGGTGCTGGTGCAGACGGCGCCGGCGCGCCCAGGCGTGCCGCTCCTGCGCGACGTCGTGCGGCCGCCCCATCAGCCGGTCGTCGATCTGGTACAGGCGCCTGACAGCATCGGCCTGCCGCTGGTTGGTCCGGCGGGCATGCCGGCCGAGGCGACTGCTGTTCTGCGGCAGGCTTTTCTGGCCATGGCAGCGGACAAGGACTACCAGGCTGACGCCGAGCGGGTCGACTTGCCGGTAGGACAGCCGATCGAGGGCTCGCGCATCGCCCAGATGATCGCCGCGCTGGCGGCGAACGCCACGCCCGAGGTGATTGCGGAGTTCAGCCGGTTGGCCGGCGCAAAGTAACGCGCGGCGCTTACTTGCCGAATCCTTGGCGAATTGAATCGAGCCGGCGGACCGTCGCATCCGGAACAGGCACGCCTTTCTCAACAAAGGCAGGCTTATCGTAGCACGGCTTGATGGTTTCTTTCATGGCGCCGGTGTCGTTATTGAATGCGATCTGACGGCACCGATTGTTCTCGGCCTTCAACACAATGCTGCCGTTGCGCTCCTCAATGCCGAACAGATCGCGCGGGGCTAGAGGCTGAAGGAGTGCGGACTTCAGGTTTGTCGTCACGGCCACCAGGATGGCGGCTCCGAGCACGACGAACAGGCCCGCGCACACGATCATGATGCGGCGGCGTTCTTGCGCAGCGCCCAGCATTACGGCCGTCTTGGGCGCGTCTGCCGGCCTCGCCACCTCTGCCTTGATGGAGTTCGGTCGCTGTGCTCATCCATCAAGCCATTCTGGTTCAGTGGCTCGGCACATGCAGCGCTTCTTCAATCTTCGATCGCAGGACTTCGTCGGTAAAGGGCTTAAGAATATAGTTGCTGGCACCGGCCTTCTTGGCCGCGATCACGTTGGATGCATTGAGCTCGGCCGTCATCAGGATGTAGTGGGTCGCGGTTAGCCGTGGATCGCGGCGCACCTGCTTGAGCAGCTCGTAGCCGCTCATCGGCTCCATGTTCCAATCGGCGATCACGATGCCGTAGGGTTTCTCGATCATCTTGCTGAGTGCTGCCATGCCGTTGGGGGCGTCGTCGATGTCCTTGAAGCCGATGCGCGCCAAAAGGCTGCGCACGACCCGTACGGTCGTCTGACTGTCATCGACCACAAGAACCGGTTTGCTCAGGTACGATGCCATTGTTGTTCCGGATATGGCCGGTCACGTGACGCGGATTATCGGCCGGCCGACGCCATGCGGGCAGCCGATCGACCGTTGATGCTAAACAAATGGTAAGACCAGTTTATGAATCCCGCGTTAGCGGGATGTATATTGCTCCGCAGCAATTTGGCTCAACTGCTGGCGCATCCACCGGATGGGTGACGGCCAGGGTTACGAATTCATTTACCTTGCGCGGTGTGAGACTTGCCAGAAAAAGCCCCGGCATGGGGGGCTTGGGCCGGCCGCGTGGGCGAATTTGGCGGCCGAAGGAGGAGCTCGACTTCAAAACCGCCGATCTGTGACGGCCGGCACATTCTGACGGAACGGGCTCAGCCATGGTCCGGATGCGAACGGTGTTTGTGCCACGGGACGCGCAGCGCCGGGATCGCGAGGGATCAAAGGGCAGCCTGCCGCCGCGAGGGAACCATGAACGCGATGTCCACCGTCATTCCGATCGGAACGCCCTGTGCGGCGCCTGCGCTGAGCGAGGACGTGCTGCAGATTCGCAACCTCACCCACACCTACGGCAATGGCGTCAAGGCGCTCGCCGACGTCAGCCTCGACATTCCGCGCGGCATGTACGGCCTGCTCGGTCCCAACGGGGCCGGCAAGTCGACGCTGATGCGCTCGATCGCGACGCTGCAGAAGCCGACGGCCGGGAGCATCACCTTCGAAGGCATCGACGTGCTGGCCGAGCCAATGCGGCTGCGTGCCAAGCTTGGCTATCTGCCGCAGGATTTCGGCGTCTACCCGCGCGTCAATGCCGAGGATCTGCTCGACCATATCGCGGTGCTCAAGGGCATCGGTCCGGCCAGCGCCCGGCGCGAGGAGGTCATGGCGCTCCTCCAGCTCACCAATCTCTACGAGGCGCGCAAGCGCGCGGTCGCCAGCTACTCGGGTGGTATGCGCCAACGCTTCGGCATCGCGCAGGCGCTGCTCGGCAATCCGCGCCTGATCATTGTCGACGAGCCGACCGCCGGCCTGGATCCGGCCGAGCGCGTCCGCTTCCACGATCTTCTCGCCGAGATCGGCGAGAAAGCGGTGGTCATCCTGTCCACTCACATCCTCGAGGACGTCGCCGAGCTCTGCAAGCGCATGGCGATCATCGCGTCGGGACGCGTTGTCGTTGAAGGCAGCCCGGACTCGCTGGTGGCTCAGCTCAGCGGCCGGCTCTGGCGCAAGGCCGTCGACCGTGCCCAGCTCGCCGAGCTGCGTCGCGACCACAACGTCATCTCGACCCGCTACCTCGATGGCGCTACGGTTGCATTTGTTCTCAGCGACGGCCGCCCCGGTCCGGATTTCGACCAAGCCGGCGGCGATCTTCAGGACGTATACTTCGCGACAGTTGCCAGCGAAACTCGCGCCGCGGCGTAGGCCGCAGCCGAAAGGGGGGACTATGCTGCTCAACATTACGTGGTTTGAGCTGCGATACCAGCTGCGTCGACCCATCGCGCTCATCTCATTTCTGGTGTTTGCCTTGCTCGGCTTTGCCCTGGGCAGCGCCATTGCGATGAACTCGACGTTTCCCAACAACGCACCATTGATCGTCGCGGGTTCGCTCTGCAATCTCAGCATTGTGGCCATGTTCCTGTCGATCACGACGCTCGGCGATATTGCGCTGCGCGACGTCGAGACTCTGCATGGATGCCATCACGCGGACGGTGCCGATACCTACCGCCGCCTATCTCGGCGCGCGGCTCGTCGGCGCCTTTGCAGTTGTCTGCATGACCTTTATGGGCGCTGTCATCGGGTTCGCTCTTGCAGCCTACATGCCCTGGGCGCCCGAAGGCGCGGCCGGGCCGTTCCGCCTGTCCGCCTATCTCATCGCGTACCTGGTCATCGCAGTCCCAAATCTGTTTGCGACTGGATCGATCTTCTTTGCTGTCGCCACGGCGACGCGCAGCCTGCTCGCGACCTATCTAAGTGCTGCGGTGCTGTTCGTGCTCTATGTCGTGTTACGGGTTCTGATGATGAGCGGGTCTTCTCGATCGCTCGGTGCCATGCTGGAGACATTTGGCGTAATGGCGCTGTTGGCCGATGTGGCCTACTGGAGCAATGTCGAGGTCAAAAGCCTCTTGATCCCGCTCGACGGGCTGCTGATGTGGAACCGGCTCCTCTGGATCGGCATTAGCGTCGTCCTGCTGGCTATCTCATTCGTGATCTGTGCGCTTCAGACGCAACGCAAGCCGCGGCGGCGGCTTGATCTGGCGCAAATCGCCGAGTCCCCGGTCATGCGTGAGCGGCCAGCGTTGCTGCCCGGCGGCGCCGGTGGCTTCGATCAGCTCAAGGCGCGCGTCCGCCATGAGGTCGGCACGATCCTGCGCACCTGGACGTTCTATGCCCTGTTGGGCGTTGGCATCGCGGCCTGTGTCGGATTGCTCCTCGCCGATGAGGCGGTCGCCGAAACCCCCGTGCTGCCCTACACCTATGTGATCATCGACACGGTGGCGGCGTCCTTCGGGTTCGTCGCGCTGCTGGTGCCGATCGCCTATGGCGGCGAGCTCATCTGGCGCGACCGCAAGTCCAAGATCGCGGCCATCGTTGACGCTACACCCACCTCGAATTGGGTCTTTGTGACCTCCAAGATCATCGCGATCGCATTTACGGTTCTGACCCTGCTGGTGGTGCTGACGGCTGTCGGCGTTGCCTATCAGCTCATCAGGGGCATTACCGACATCGAGATCGGCTTCTATCTCGTGAAGCTCGGATTGGTCGTCGGCCTGCCAGCGCTTATGCTCGGGGTGCTGGCGATGCTGGTGCAGACTGTGACCAACCAGCGGTTCGTCGGACTTCTGATCATGCTCGTGTTGCTGGTCGCCATCCCGTCGGCTGGATTGATCGGCATCGAAAATCCGCTGTTCCTCCCGTTTCGGGTTCCTGACTTCGTCTTGTCCGACATGAACCGATACGGACACTTCCTGGCGCGCACGTTGTGGTTCTGCATCTATTGGGGCTGCATGACCGTGCTGGTCGCCTTGGCGGCGCATCTCCTCTGGGTCCGTGGCACCGGCTCGCTGTGGACGCGTATCAAGCAGGCGCCGCTCGCCATTACGCCTGCGGTCGCGTCAGTCGCCGGCGTCGCGCTCGCTGGTGCGGCTGGGGCTGCTGGCTACATCTACTGGAATACGAACGTCCTCAACGCATTTCCCTACAGCACCGATGTCGAGCAGATTCAGGTCGAGTACGAGAAAAGATATCGTCCGGTCGAGGCCCTTCCGCAGCCAAGGATCGTCGACATCGATATGGAGGTTGATCTCACTCCCAGTGAGCGCGGCTATCATTCGCGCGGGCGCTATGTGCTGGCCAATCGCACCGACCGGCCGATTGAGCGGGTCGTTGTCGAGTTCAGTACGCGCGAGGTGGAGCGGGCCGAGCTGCAGGATGCCGAGCTGGCGGAGCGGGATTTGGACTTTCAGGTCTATCAGTTCCGCCCGCGCACGCCGTTCCTTCCAGGCGAGACGCGCATTCTGACGTTTGCAGCCACCGACACGACGCCTGGGTTCCGGGCCGGCAACGACAACACGCCGATCGTCTACAACGGCAGCTTTGCGCATTCCGGGGCGCTTGCTCCCAACATTGGCATCCAGCCGCTCAACTACTTGCGGTCGGCGGCCCGCCGCAAGGCGCTCGGCCTTGAGCCGTTGCCGGGATTGGCCCGCCGCGACGATCCGGTGCAGCTCAGGCGCAATTTCATCAGCCGGGATACGGATTTCGTACCGTTTGCCATCACGGTGTCGACCAGCGCAGACCAGACCGCGCTTGCGCCGGGCGACCTGGAGCGCGAATGGACCGAAGGCGACCGCAAGTTCTTCCGCTATCGTCTGAGCAAGCCGGCGCTGAACTTCTGGTCGGTGGTGTCGGCCCGCTACACGGTCACGCGCGACACCTGGAACGGCATCGAGCTTGCCGTCTATCACATCCCCAAGCATGTCACCAACGCCCCGCGCATGATCGAGGGCATGAAGCAGGCCTTGGAATATTACACCACGAATTTCGGTCCGTTCCCGCACAAGCAGCTGCGGATCGCTGAGTTCCCGCGCTATCAGTCCTTCGCCCAGTCGTTCCCGTCGCTCATTCCGTTCTCGGAATCGATGGGCTTCATCATGGATCTGCGCGACTCCGCGTTCGACTTCGTCTTCTACGTCACGGCGCACGAGACCGCGCATCAATGGTGGGGCCATCAGATCGTCGGCGCCGCCGTTGAGGGCGCCCAGTTCCTGTCCGAATCGCTTGCCGAATATTCGGCGCTGATGGTGACTGAGCATCGCTACGGTCCACACAAGATGCGGCCGTTCCTCAAGCAAAGCCTCGACACCTATCTGCGCGGGCGCCAGCGCACGTCCGACGAGCGACCGTTAGCGGTAACGCCAATGATAGACCAGGACTATGTCCGCTATCAGAAAGGCTCGCTCGCACTCTATGCATTGAAGGACGTCATCGGCGCGGACGCTGTCAACCGCGTGCTGGCTCAGCTCCTGCGCCAGCATGGCTTCAAGTCCGATCCCTATCCGACCACGCTCGATTTCCTCGCGCTGCTGCGGGCGGAAGCCGGCCCCGCATATGAGCAGCTGATCGTCGATCTGATCGAGAAGATCACGCTGTGGGATCTGCGGGTGACCGAATTGGAGGCGAGCGAGCGGCCGGACGGCAAGTGGCAGGTCCGCATGAACGTGCGTGCCAAGAAGCTTTATTCCGCCGGCAATGGAGAGGAAACCGAAGCGCCGCTCGATCAGCCGATCGATATCGGCCTGTTCGCCGCCGATCCCGATGCCCGCGCGTTCAGCGACAAGGACGTGATCGCGCTCGAAAAGCGGCCGATCAAAAGCGGCGACCAGACCATCGAGTTTGTGGTCGACCGCAAGCCGGCTTTTGTCGGAGTCGATCCCTATCTTAAGCTGATCTCGCGCAACACCAGTAACAATGTAAAAAGCTTGGGAGCCAAGGCCGGATCGTAGGGTCATGTCGCAGAAAATATCCTGGCTGGTCCTTGTACTGGCCGCCTTCGTGACCGCCGCCATGCCGCACGATGCGAACGCCGAGAGCGCAGCCAGCCGGGAATTGCTGGCGGCCGCGGAACGAGATGATGGCGTGGCGCTGCAGCGCCTGATCGCTGCTGGCGCGCCACTCGATCCGGTCGACGCGGCGGAGCGAACGCCGCTGCTGATCGCAGTCGAGAGAAATCATGGCGGCGCGGCTGCGCTGTTGATCGCGGCTGGCGCCAACATCAACGCGCAGGCGGCCAATGCGGACACGCCCTGGCTGCTCGCCGGCGCGCTCGGGCGGGCCGAGATGCTGCGGCTGATGATCCCGAAGGGGCCTGATTTCTCGATCCGCAATCGCTTCGGCGGCAACGCGCTCATTCCCGCCTGCGAGCGTGGCCATGTGGAGGCGGTGAGGGTGCTTCTGACGAGCGCGATCGACGTCAATCACGTCAACAATCTCGGCTGGACCTGTCTGCTCGAGATCGTGATCCTGGGCGACGGCGGACCGCGCCATGTCGAGGTCACGAGGCTCGTGCTCGGGGCCGGCGCCAATCCCAATATTGCGGACAAGGACGGCGTCTCGCCGCTCGCGCATGCCAGGCGCAAAGGTCAGGGCGAGGTCGCGCGCCTGATCGAGGCCGCGGGTGGGCGCTAGTGCCGCCGATTCGACCGGTTGTCAGTTCAAGGCCGTCACACCATCCGCTTCGAGCTGGACGCTCGCTGCCTCCCCTGCCGAGTCAACAATCATGAAGTTGATCGGCGTCTGGTACCCAGGACTGACGGAATATCGGGCGAGCACTTGGAGTTCGTCCTCGCCCCCACTCGTTCGCAAGGCAAGCAAGCTGCCGTTCGCTCCAACGGCAACCAGCACAAGCGGATACTTCATCCGGCGCTCCTGGCATTGCTTGAGTAGATCGCTGAACACTTCAGCAAGCTGTTCCATCATCTTGCCCCAGTCATCTTGCCCCCCAGTGAGCGTCCTGCCCACGAACTCAGAGTGCGACGCCCTTTCTGATTTGCCAATACCTCCTTTTCGCACCGCCAACCTGCTGAAATCACTCACGTGCTTCCAACACGGCGTGGCCGCTACACCGCCGGATCACCGCTACAACTGGCACACCGGCGATCACTGAGCTATCGGCGGGGGCCAGGATTCCCGCTAGCAAGCGCTCGGCGGATGGTATGATCTGCCCGGATACTGGCCACTCGGGCGTGCCAGAAACGCGCGCGCGTTTGCCGCTCTCATACCACTGCGTTCGCTATGCCCATTGCAAACTTACAAAGCAGAACAATTCTATCTCACCTTTTAGCTGCATGGCTGCTGTTGGCTGTCACAGCGGCACCTCAATCGGCAATCGCGACACCCTCGCCGCGGGCCATATTGATTATTGACGAATCCGACCCATCGAACGGTGCTCCAACGACGTTTTCCAGTACCTTGCGGGACTCTCTAAACAGAGTGCACCCACACATCGCCGTCTACGGGGAAACTTTGGACTTGAGCCAATTTTCAGACTCAAGGCAGGAAGCAATCCTGCGCAGCTATGTTCAAGAAAAATACAGGGACGTGGACCTCGGACTAGTGATTGCTGTTGGTTTGTCTTCTCTTGAGTTCATTAATCGCTGGCACTCAGAGTTCTGGCCAGGAGTCCCTGTCGTCTTCGCGGCAATTGACGAGACCAGCGCGGCCCAACTTAAGCTCGACGGAGATACGACTGGTTTAACCATGCGGCGGTCAATTCAATCAATGGTGACTGCCGCGCGTCATCTGGTCCCAAAGCTTCAGGGTATTGCCGTGCTAGGTGGTGTGCTTGAGCGAGACCCCTATCGACGGCATTTCCTTTCCGAGCTTCGCGGTCTGGCGACTGAGCTTAAAGTCACCAATATGACCGGCCTTCCTCTCGAGGAGCAGGTGAAACAGTCAGCCGTGCTCACCAGCAACACCGCTATCCTATACACGTCTCTTTTCATCGATAGTCTTGGTACAAAGTACTCCTCTTCGGACGCGCTTGCGGAAATTGTGAAGGTTGCGAACCGGCCAATTGTGATCGACGTGGAAGCTTTAATGGGCATCGGCGCAACCGGCGGATTCGTTCTCGACAACGTCGCGTACGGCAAGCAGGCGGCCTCGCTCGCGCTACGCGTCCTTGATGGGGAGTCTGCAGGTTCGATTCCGGTTGCGGTGAGCGAGTTTACCCGACCTGCATTTGATTGGAGACAACTGCAGCGATGGGGAATTAGCGAGAGCCAACTGCCTGAAGGAAGTGATATCCGCTATCGAGAGCTGAGAATATGGGAGCGCCATCCCCAGGAGTTCATCGCGATTTCTATGGTAGTTCTGTTACAGACCACGTTGATCGGGTGGCTGTTTTATGAGCAGCGCCGGCGCCATCTTGCGGAGGTCCAAGCGCGTGATGCCATGGCTGAGCTGACCTATATGAAATCGTAGGGCGGCTGCGGGGCAGCTATCAGCCTCTCTCACCCATGAGGTCAACCAACCTCTGGCGGGTATCGCTATGACGGCTAGCGCAGCCTTGCGCTTGCTTTCGGCGGAGACACTTGACATCGATAAGATTCGCGGAGCGTTGACTTAAATTGAGTCCTCCAGTCATCACGCGGGCGACATCATCAACAGCGTTCGCGCGATGTTCAAAAAGAAGGCACCCGAAAAGGTGTCGACTGACATCAACCAGATCATCCTGACAGTTTTGTCTATTGTACGTGTCGAGCTGCAGAAACATGCCGTGGAGCTTCAAACACAACTCAACGACCACCTTCGGAACGTGCATGCTGACAAGGTGCAATTGCAGCAGGTCGTCTTAAATCTCGTCATAAATGGCATCGAGGCAATGCATTCGGTCCGACATCGTGTGCTGAAGGTACAAACTGATCAAACCGATGCCGGTATGGTGCGTGTCTCGATTGAGGATACGGGAACAGGAATTGATCCATCCAACCTTGATCGGATTTTCAAGCCATTATTCACGACCAAAGGCACGGGGATGGGCATGGGCCTTTCCATCTGCCAGTCGATCATTCAGAGCCACGGAGGCCGGATTTGGGTTTCGCAGGCCATCAACCAAGGCTCGATCTTTCAGTTTGAACTGCCGGTTAATGCTGCCTAGGAGCTAGTGGTCTGATTCATTCGGACAATTCCCAAATCGGCCGAAGCAGTTCAAGCTCTGGTTATGAGAACAGGAATTGTGGTGAACGTCACGCCGGCAGATCGCCGTCGGCTAGCCGCCTTACCGGTCATCCCCAAAAGCGCTATGATGGCGCACCGCGCGAGGAGCCGGGATCGCCTGGCTCCTCGCCATAAAGCACAAAGGAGGAAGCAATGGCCACAAGCTTCGTCGTAAACGGCAAGCCGGCGTCCACCGACGCGCCGGCGGCAACTCCGCTGTTGTGGGTGCTGCGGGAGGATCTCAAGCTCACCGGCACCAAGTTCGGCTGCGGCACCGGTCTGTGCGGCGCCTGCACGATCCACATCGACGGCAAGCGCGCGTTCTCCTGCCAGACCCAGGTCTCGCAGATCGCCGGCAAGTCGATCACCACGATCGAGGGCCTGTCGCCGGACTCGAGCCATCCGCTGCAGAAAGCCTGGCTCGCCGAGAGCGTGCCGCAATGCGGATACTGCCAGTCCGGCCAGATCATGGCCGCCGCCGACCTGCTCAAGCAGAAACCCAAGCCGTCGCGCGACGAGATCGTCGAGCACATGAGCACCAACATCTGTCGCTGCGGAACCTATCAGCGCATCGTGCGCGCGATCGAGCGCGCCGCGCGGGAGGGCTGAGCCATGACAAAGCACATCAGAATGAATTCGCCGCTGTCGCGCCGTCAGGTGATGACTGGCGCCCTGGGCCTCTCGTTCGCATTTGCGCTCGATGGTCCGCTCGCTCGCGCCGCCACGCTTGCCGATGAGCGCGCCGGCAAGACGCTCTCGCCGTGGGTGAGCATCGCACCCGACGGCACCGTCACCATCATGTCGGCTGCGGCCGAGATGGGGCAGGGGTCGATGACGTCGCTGCCGCTCATCATCGCGGAAGAGCTCGACGCCGACTGGTCGAAGGTTCGCGTCGTGCCGGCGCCGCCGATCGATGCGATCTATGGCAATCCCGGGTTTCGGCGGCATGATGTACACGGCCGGCTCGAATGCGGTGCGCAGCTACTATGCGCCGTTGCGCATGTTCGGCGCGCAGGTGCGCCGCGTGCTCATCGACAATGCGGCCAAGCATTGGGGTGTCCCGGCCGCGGAGCTGACCACCGAGCCGAGCGCAGTCGTGCATGCCAAGTCGGGCCGTCGCCTCGGCTATGGCGAGATCGCTGCCTTCGCGGAGATTCCAGCGAAGGCGCCCGAGATCAAGCGGGAAGAGCTGAAGCAGCCGAGCCAGTTCCGGCTGATCGGCAAGGACGTGATGCGGGTGGAGCTGCCTGGCAAGGTCGATGGCAGCACCAAATACGGCATCGACGTCCAGCTGCCGGACATGCTCTACGCTACCGTGCTGCGCGCGCCGGTCGAGGGTGCGGCACCCGAGCGGATCGACGATGCCAAGGCCAAGGCGGTCAAAGGCGTCATCAAGATCGTGAAGCTTCCTTACGGCGTCGGCGTGCTCGCCGAGACTCCGTGGGCCGCGTTTGACGCCCGGACCATGCTCGTCGGCGCCGTGACCTGGAGCAAGACCGGCAAGGCCTGGGGCTTCGACAGCGAGCAGGGGCTGCAAGCGCTGGGCGCCACAGCGCGAGATCTGAATGCGCAGGCCTCGGAATGGTTCAAGGCTGGCGATGCGCGGGCGGAGCTGCCGAAGGCAGCGAGCACCATGGAGGCCGAGTATCGTTGCGACTATGCCTACCATGCCCAGATGGAGCCGCTGAACGCGGTCGCATCCGTCTCGCCGTCAGGCGACACGGCGGAGATCTGGTGCGGCACTCAGAGCCAGAGCATGGCGCAGGGCGGCGCCGCCAACGCGCTTGGCATTGCGCGCGACAAGGTGAAACTCAACGACATGCTGCTCGGTGGCGGGTTCGGGCGGCGCGGGCCGCGCGATGCCGACTTCGTCGTCGACGCGGTGCTGATGTCGAAGGAGGCCGGCAAGCCCGTGAAGGTGATGTGGACGCGCGAGGACGACGTCCACAACGGGCGCTTCCGTCCGCTGTCGGCCCACTATCTGCGGGCCGGCTTTGACGCGACGGGCAAGCTCGTTGCCTGGCAGCATCGGCTGGCCGGTGATCGGGTGACCCCGTTCTTCGACCCGGTTCGCTACCAGGCTGGCGGTCAGCGGGACGGCATCTTGATGAATGGCGCCGACCTTCCCGGCTACGATGTCCCGCATCAACTGGTCGAGCAGCTCTATCAGGACACGGGCGTGCGGACGGCGCCGCTGCGCGCCATCGGCTTCACCGCCAACAAGTTCGCGACCGAAACGTTCATCGACGAGATCGCGGTGAAACGCGGAATCGATCCGGTGGCGTTCCGGCTCGAGCTGCTCAAGAACACGCCGCGCGCACGCAAGGTGGTGGAGACGGTCGCCCGCATGGCGGACTGGGGCAGGAAGCGCGACGGCCGCAGCATGGGCTTCGCCTTCATCGACTATTCGGGCACGCTCACGGCGGGCGCCGCGGAAGTGTCGCTCGATCGCGCGAGCGGACAGATCAGGGTGCATAACTTCTGGTGTGCGATCGACTGCGGCGTGGCCGTGCAGCCGGACAACGTCGCGGCGCAGAGCGAGAGCAGCATCGTCTACGGGCTCGGGCTGGCGCTCACCGAGCGCATCTCGATCAAGGACGGCGCGGTCGAGCAGTCGAACTTCTATGACTATCGAGTGCCGCGCATGAACGAGGTGCCGATGATGCACGTCGAGGTGATCCCGACCGACAATCCACCGACCGGGGCCGGCCAGATGGCGACGCCGCTGGTCGCGCCCGCGATCGGCAGCGCGATCGCGCGGCTCACCGGCGTGCGGCTGCGTCATACGCCGTTCACGCCCGAGCGCGTCAAGGCGGCGCTGGGATAGGCGTCGGGCAGCACGCCCAATCGTGATCTTGCTGCGGTCCCGGTCTTGTCAGACCGGGACCGTTGCATTTTTTGCGTAGCTCGCCGGTTTCCCCGCAATCGGAAACCGCCTAGCATCGGTTCCAAGGCTGATCCGATAAAGCCGGCAAAAGGGAGGGTATAATGAAGGGCACCTCGCGCCGCTCTAGCGCAATCACGTTGGCGGCAGCCGTCAGCGCATTATTGGCATCCACCGCCGCGCTCAAAGCTGCCGACGTCACCTATGAGCGGCTGCTCAATCCCGAGCCGCAGAACTGGCTGACGCATCATCGCGACTTCGGCGCGCAGCGCCATTCGCCGCTCGAGGCGATCAACAAATCGAACATCAAGAACCTCAAGCTCCTGTTCGCGGTGCCGCTGGGCGGCAAGATCGGCGGGCGAGAGCCTCGAGGCGACGCCGCTGGTCGATGACGGGTTCATGTACATGGTCGACAGCTGGGGCGTGGTCTACAAGATCGACGTGCGCTCCGGCACCGTCCGGCAAGATCGTGTGGAAGATGGACCCCAAGCACGACAAGCAGGACCGCAACCGCGGCGTCGCGCTGTGGGGCAATCTGGTGATTTCGGTCACCGGCTATGCGGGCCGCGTGATCGCGACCGACAAGGAGACCGGCCAGGTGGTCTGGGACAAGAACCTGCTCGACCAGGCGGACCTCGAGCTCACCGCCGCGCCGCTCGCGCTCAAGGACGAGATCCTGGTCGGCGGCTCCGGCGGCGACCGCGGCTTGCGCAGCTGGCTCGCGGCGCTCGATCCCAAGACCGGCGACATGAAGTGGAAGACCTATTCGATCCCGGCGCCGGGCGAGCCCGGCAGCGAGACCTGGAAGGACAAGAACAACGCCTGGCAGACCGGCGGCGGCTCGTTCTACGGCACCGGCGCCTACGATCCGGCCAACAATCTGACCTATTGGGGATCGGGCAATCCGGTCCCGGCCTACGATTCGTCGTTCCGCCCGGGCGACAATCTCTACACGTCGAGCGCCATCGCGTTCAACGCGACCAGCGGCAAGATCACGTGGTGGCACCAATACACGCCGAACGACAATCGCGACTACGACGAGACCGGCGCCCACGTCCTGATCGATACCAAGATCAACGGCGAGGACCGCAAGATCGTCTCCCATGCCGGGCCGCAACGGCTTCACCTACAGCTTCGACCGCCTCAACGGCCAGTTCCTCAAGGCCACCCAGCACGTCAAGGAGGTGACCTGGACCAAGGGCATCGACCCCAAGACCGGCAAGCCGGTCGACTACGATCCCAACCGGGACGTCCAGATCTACAACGAGGGCGCCGCGCTGCTCGCCGACAAGGCGACGCGCCAGATCTGCCCGAGCATCACCGGCGGCACCAATTTCTGGCCGGTGTCCTACAGCCGCAAGACCGGCTACCTCTACATCCCGGCGCTACGAGGGCTGCGGCAAGGTCACGGTCGACACCAGCGCGCACGTCAAGGGCAAGTTCAACGGCGGCGCTCCGGGCGCGGACGGACCGATCACCAGTTCGATCACCATGCTCGATCCGGTCACCGGCGAGATCAAGAAGCGCGCCGAGTTTCCCTATCCGAATTCGTCCGGAACGCTGACCACCGCCGGCGGCCTGGTGTTCACCGGCATGCTCGACGGCACGATCGTGGCGCTCGACGACCAGACGCTCGACGAGCTGTGGCGCTTCAACGTCGGCACCGGCTTCAACGCGGCGCCCATGACCTATGCGGTGAACGGCAAGCAATACATCGCCATCGCGTCGGGCGTGTGCTGCGTGCGGCCGTCCGGACAGGTCAGCAATTCGCTGGGCCGGGTCCGGCGGAATCCGGAACTGCGAGACCAGTCGAACGCGACGGTGCTCTACGTGTTCGGCTTGTGAAGCGGCGGGATGCGACCTATCTCGGTGTCATGAGGTAAGCCGTTTCGCCGCATGCCAGGAGCCGATGAGCCTTGCCATTATGGCCCGGGCGCCGTGTTAACCACGGGCTGACCGGGCCTGCTCGCGGGCTCGCTCGACTGCTATCATGGGTTGGGCTTCCCGCCTTGGGTATTGCCTCGCCGATGCTCCGTTTCACGGGGGCCGGCGACAATTCTCAGGGGCGGCCACGGCCGCCTGTCAACGCTTGATCTCGCAAGGAACAGCCATGTCCGAAAATCCAAAATCGTCCAACGAACGGCCGTGTCTGCATTGCCTGATCGGCGATCTGATCGACGAGTATTACGCCGAGTATGGCACGGCGACCGGCGAGACCGATGTCATCGACATCGACGAAACCATCAGCGCACTCGCCAAGACCATCGCCGACCTCACCTATGGCTCGGACGTCGCCGCGCGCCAGCGCGTCAAGGACGACTTGATACGCGACATTACCGAGTTCGAGGCGGAGTACGAGAAGGAGCCCGGGCCGGGCCTGCGGCATTAGCCCGGGCGTCCCACAAGAC
>CAWFMV010000003.1:0-390559 GCA_963817015.1 uncultured Alphaproteobacteria bacterium
TTGGAGAGATCGAGCCCATTTGCGCCGATGAAATCCGTGCTTTTGCGACGGACATCTGCCTCGACGCCAAGGACGAACGGGCCGGTCTGAGAGTTGTAGCCAAACTGGGTGCTGCCCAAGAAGCTGTCGGTGCCACCAGTCGGCACGCCCAGCATCAGGGCATCGGTGGAGGGCGCAAGCTGATTGGCACGGCCGTAGGCCCCCGTCCAATTGAACGGAGCTGCCTCAGCCGGTGGAGGCGGAGCTTCAACGCTCGGTGTCATCTCGACCGCACCTACGGCCGTTGAAAGCGCCACCGCGGCAACGCCTCCAAGAAACAATTTCTTCATCGCCTCATCCTCTGCAGGTCTGGCGCTGCTGAGCCCCCACTCGTCGGCCCCCGACCTATCGCAGGAATTGTATATATTATGCGCACCGGGGTCTTCGCCCGCAAGTCTAGGCCAGGACCTGTTAATGACGGTTTGTGTCCGTTTATGCGGTAAAAAAGGCCCGATACGACTACTTTTCAGGGGAAAAGTCCGAAAAAAGGATCAAAAAGGTGCCAAAAACCGCCAAAAGCCGCAATTCTTCGCTGTATCTATTTCGCAACACTACAGCTTTTTTCCATCCACCGGGGTAGGGGTGAGGGTCAGAGCACAGATCGACCCCGTCGAGGCAGCGCACGTTGATGGCGATGGTTTCGTTCCCGTCGGGGCTGTTCCCCGGGAGAACGACCCCACCCCGCATCGCCCGCAGAACAGGTGGTGGATGACCTTCTTGTTGAACTGGTAGTCGATGAGCTCGTCGGAGCCCGCCCGCAGGGCGAAATGCTCCGGCTCGGACGAAGGTCCAGAGCGCGCCGCGCTTCACGCAGATCGAGCAGTTGCAGGCGGCGACGTCGCCAAGGTCGGGTGACGTCGTAACGCACCTGCCCGCAGTGGCAGCCGCCCGCGTAGTTCTTGGTGTCCGACATGGTTGGTCTCCGGTCTTCCGCCGGTATAGTGCGGCCCCAAACATCAGCACAAGGGAGATCACGATGCCGGAAGTCTACGTCCACGCCGTCAAGGGCCGCACTCAGGAGCAGAAGAAAGCGCTGGTGAAGGACATCACGGATGCGGTCGTGAAGAACTTCGCGCGACCGCCGACGCCGTGATGGTCACGATCATCGAAACCGAGCGCCATCCAAGTCGAAAGGCGGCGTGCTATTCAGCGAGATGAAGCGCTGATCATGCACTAGTGCTGGAATTCAATCCGCTTGTCGGGGTGCTCGAGGTCGACGTGGAGCGCCTCGCATAGGCGGTTCGAGTAGTTCCACATGCCGCAGAACACCGTCAGCTCGACGATCTGCTTTTCAGAGAAGTGCTTTCTCATCGCCGCGAACGCCTCATCGTCATCGCGGGCGCGCATGCGCGTCACCACGTCGGCCCAGCGGATCGCCGCCTTCTGGCGATCATCGAGCACCCGCGAACGCATGTAGTCATTTCCCTGCGCGGCCTTGATCTGAGCGTCGGAGAGCCCGATCTTCCTGCCGAGCGGCACGTTGTGCGACATGCAGTAGGCGCTCTTGTTGAGCGCCGACGTCTTGATGATGACGAGCTGCTGGATCTTCACGTATTCGGGGTCCGCCTTGACGTTCTTGAGACGGATGCTCTCGTTGGGCAGCATCCAGCCCTGGAGCGCCGCCGGCTGATGGGCGAGCACCTTCGAGAAATTGCTGATCCGCCCCCATTGCTAGCACGCCGTCGTAGACCTTCCGCGTTGCCGCGTCGGCGTCCTCCTGCGAAATCATCTTCACGCGTGCCACGTCGCTCTCCTGTATGATATTTGAAGCAGCGTGGCCGAAGCGGACAGGCGAGGGGATCGTCGGAATTGATGATGTGGATCGCTTCGATAACTCGCGCCTTGGCGGTGCTGCTCGCGATGGCTTTTCCAGCGCGCGCCGATCCGGTCGCCGATTTCTATCGCGGCCGGACGGTGCATGTGCTGGTCGGCGTGGCGGCGGGCGGCGACTATGACGTGCATGCGCGGCTCATCGCGCGCTACATCGGCCGGCACCTCCCTGGCAACCCGACCGTCATCCCGGAAAACATGACCGGGGCGGGCGGCCTCAAGATGGCCAACTATCTCTATGAGATCGCGCCCAAGGACGGCACCTATATCGGCGTCATCGGAAACTATTTTCCGGCGCTGCAGGCATCCGGCGGGCGCGGCATGACGTTCGACGCCGGCCGCTTCAATTGGCTCGGCTCGCTCACGCGCGAGACCCAGACCATGGCGGTCTGGCACACGACCGGCGTAAAATCCGTCGCGGATGCGCGACAGCGCGAAGATCGTCGCCGGCGCCAGCGCCCGCGGCGCCATCACCTACAGCTACCCGGCCTTCATGAACACGTTCTTTGGTACCCGCTTCCGGATCGTCACTGGCTATACCGGCGGCAACGACATCAACCTCGCCATGGAGCGCGGCGAGGTCGAGGCACGCACCAATTCCTGGCAGAGCTGGAAGGTGAACCGGCCCGAAATGGCTGCGCAGCGGCAAGATCACCATTATCGCCCACGGCGGACGCCGGACCGAGGAGCTGAGCCATGTCCCGACCGTCGACGAGCTGGCCCGGAACGACGACGATCGGCAGGTCGTGCAACTCTTGATGCTGGGGCCGATCTCGGCCGGCCGTTCGCGGCGCCGCCCGGCACGGCGCCCGAGCGGATCGAGGCCTTGCGCCAGGCCTTTGCGGCGGCGACGCGGGATCCCGACCTGCTGGCGGAGGTCGCCGCCGCCCGCATGGAGCTCGATCCGGTCAATGGCGCGGACATGCAAAAGCGCATCGTGAACGTGTTGAACACGCCCAAGGCGGTCGCCGAACGGGCGCGGGATTATCTACAATAGGCAGGAGCTGATCCCGGAAAGTTGCAGACTTTTCGGACGAGATCATGCGACAAACGAGGGATACGGAGGCACACCACGATGACCCTGAGACCACACTCGCACCGACACGCCCGGCCGCCGGGTCTGAGATCGAGCCGGAGATCGTGACCCTGCGCACGCAACTGGTCAGCCAGGGTCATACCCGGGTCTTGCTCGCCGAGACCGACAGATTCGACCTTCCGCATCCATTGCTACGGCCCCAAGGGCGGTGAGAACGGATTGCACGCCCATGTCGACGAGGACCATGTTTTCGTGGTGCTGCAGGGCGAGGCGCAATTCTACGATATGAACGGCGCGCTGCCGGTGCTGAAGAAGCATCAGGCGCTGATGTTGCCGAAGGGCTGCTTCTATTCCTTCAGCAACGATGGCGACGAGCCGCTGGTATTGCTGCGCTTCGGTGCGATGGAGAAGAACTGGAAGGGCGGCCGCCTCGATCCGAAGGGCAAGCCGATCCCCGGCCGCGGCAAACAGGCCGGCTCCAAGCCTCCAGTCTTCATCGAAGAACGCGTTCTACGAGTAGAGCGCGCTCTCGAGCGTGGGCGATCAGTCGGGCTTGGCCCCGGAGAACTTCACTACTTTAGCCCATTTCTCGGTTTCCTCGGCGATGAGCTTGCCGAAGTCGGCAGGCGTGCCGGGAAGCACGGTACCGCCCAAATCGGCAAGCCGCGCCTTCATCTTGGGATCGGCGAGAGCCGCGTTGATCTCCTTGTTAAGTTGTTCGATGATCGCGATAGGCGTGTTCTTAGGCGCGCCGATGCCATTCACCGAGATCGCCTGGTAGCCCGGCACGAAATCGCCGACAGTCGGTATGTCTGGAAGCGTCTCCGAACGCGCCGCAGTCGTGACTGCAAGCGCACGCAGCTTGCCGTCTTTGATGTATTCAATCGACGCGGGTATGGAGGTGAACATAACCTGCACCTGCCCGCCGAGCAGGTCGGTCAGCGCGAGTCGCAGACCCGCGATAGGGCACGTGCTGCATGTTGACGCCAGTCATTGTCTTGAACAGCTCGCCGGCCAAATGAAGATTCGACCCGTTGCCGGTTGATGCAAAATTCACTTTGCCCGGATTTGCTGTGGCATAGGCGATGAACTCGGGGACGGTCTTGGCCGGAAATGATGGATGGAGCACCATGACGCTGGGGCCGGCGGAAATGCCTGCAACCGGGGCGATGTCGGCGATAAAATTGAAATTGAGCTTATCGTAGAGTGTCGCGTTGATTGCGTTCGACGAATTGATTTGGAGGAGCGTATAGCCGTCGGGTGATGCACGCGCGACCGCTTCAGCGCCAATATTGCCGCTAGCACCCGGACGGTTCTCGACGATAAATGGCTGACCGAGCCGCTCCGAAAGCCACTGTCCCAAGAGGCGGGCGAGGATATCGATCCCGCCTCCCGCGGGAACGGCGACGATCAAGCGCACCGGCCGCGTCGGATAGGCTTGCGCCCAAGCGAAGTGCGAGACGGCCGGGAGCGCAGCAGCGCCGGCTGCGAGATGCAGAAATCGTCGGCGCGGAAGTTTCATGCGGTTCCTCTCAAAAAACATTGAAGGCCAAGCGCTGTGCGCTTGTGGTTAAATGGATTTAAATTGCGAATGCGCGCCAGCCGTTGGCATTGACGCTGCCACTGAAATCATTGGGGGTTCGGCACGACCCATTGGCAGCTCGGGCGCTAGCCTACACCGGCTCGCTCACTGCGGAAACGGGTCAATGTCAACTGTTGGCCTTCTCAGACCTTCCGGCACTAATGCTGCGGTTGCGCTTTCACAAAGTCGATGAAGGCGCGCAGCGGCGCAGGCAGGTGTCGCCGACCGGCGTAGTCGAGGAATCGAGCCGGAAGTTCTGCCCGCCAGTTCTTCTTCGTCTGACTCGAGCGCGCCGCGCGCAATCGACGCCGCGAGATGTTCCTCGAAGCTGTGTACGATGCCGAGCCCCGCGATCGCTGCGCTCAGCTTCAGCTCAAGTGTGTTCGCGATCAGCGGACCTGACGGAGTGACGCGCACGATTTTGCCCTTGCGCTCGAACTCCCAGGGTGGCGTCGCTCCGCTTGGGAATCGGTGGCGGATGCAGGCGTGCGCAAGCAGGTCCTGGGGGTGCTTGGGCCTGCCGTGCGCCGCAAGATAGGCCGGTGCCGCCGCGACAGCGAAGCGCTGCACACGCGGACCGATCGGCACCGCGATCATGTCCTGCTCGAGCCGTTCGTCGTAGCGCACGCCGGCATCGAAACCCGCCGCCACCACATGGATCAAGCTCTGTCGTCGGCCGTGACTTCGATCACAATGCCGGGATGCGCTCTGAGGAAGCGCTCGACAATCGGGGGCCAAGAAAGCTGAGCGACGATACCTGGCACATTAAGCCGCAACGTGCCGGTCGGGCTGTTGCGAAGACCTTGTTCACAGCGTCGATCGCGGCCGACACCTCGCTGAGCGCGGGCGCAAGTCGCTCGAGCAGCTGGGTGCCGGCTTCCGTTGGCGTCACGCTGCGCGTGGTGCGGTTGAGGAGCCGCAGCCCAAGCCGCGCTTCTAACCGGCGGACCGCTTCGCTCAACGCGGAAGCAGAAACTCCGCGCACCGTCGCGGCGCCACGAAAGCTGCGAGTGCGAGCCACCGCTGCGAAAGCATCGAGGTCGGCAAGGTCAGGAACCATTGTGCGTTATTTCGTACAGCCTATTCAGATAATGACAGATTATCGAACGATCAGCCAGTCCCCATAACCAGGTCACCGATCGGGCCGGCACCCGAAAGTCATGGAGGACTGGACATGCAATATCGCGAGCTCGGGACCAAAGGTCCCACCGTTTCCCGCCCTCGGCCTCGGCTGCATGGGCATGTCGGGAATGTTACGGCCCGGCGGATCGGGCACCGAAGCGATCGCCGCCGTCCACGCCGCGCTCGACGCCGGCATCACGTTCCTCGATACGGGCGATTTTCTACGGCATGGCGGCCACAACGAGCTGCTGATCCGGCGAGGCGCTCAAGGGCATTCGGGCGCGATCAAGGTCGTCGTCAGCGGTGAAGTTCGGCGCGCTGCGCGATCCCGCTGGCGGTTGGTCGGGCTACAACACGGGCGGCCGCAGGCGGTGAAGAACTATCTCGCCTATTCGTTGCTAGCGGCTCGGGCTTCGATTATATCGACATCTATCGGCCATCGCGCATCGATCCCGCGGCATTCCGATCGAGGAGGAACAATCGGTGCGATCGCCGACATGGTGAAGGCCGGCTATGTGCGGCACATCGGCTTGTCTCGGAGGCCTCGGTGCGCAAGACGGTGCGGCGCGCCGCACGCGGTGCACCCGGTCAGCGGCGCTGCAGATCGAATATTCGCTCGTCTCAGCCGCGGCATCGAGCGACGAGGCATCCTGCCGACGCTGCCGCGAGCTCGGCATCGCGCGTCGTCGGCTTACGGCGTGCTCTCGGGCGGGCTGATCAGTGGCCATTGGCGCAAGGGCTCGACCGGGCCGAATGATTTTCGCACCCACAGCCCACGTTTCCAGGGCGCGAATGTCGACGCCAATCTCGCGCTGGTCGACGCCTTGCGCAGAGTTGCCGCCGCCGAAAGGGGATCAGCGTCGCACAGGCTGCGATCGCATGGGTGGCGGCACAGGGCAGTGACATCGTTCCACTCGTGGGCGCGCGCAGCCGTGAGCGCCTTGGAGAGGCGCTCGGCGCGCTGAGCGTCGCGCTGAGCCACAGCGATCTTGCCGCCATTGAACGGGCGGTGCCGAAAGACGCCGCCGCAGGCGCGCGCTATCCCTCTGCGCAGATGAACAACCTCAACAGAGCGGCCGGCCGTTCCGGCATGAGCGAGCAATTTCCGAGCAAACGAAAAGTGCGGGCGAAAAGCCCGCGCTTCATTTCGTGGTCGACATAATCTGACGCGTGCGTCAGCCGCAACTGCGCCGCAGCCTCACTTGGCGCTTCGGAGAAATAGCGCAGGTCCGGCGGCTCCTGGCCCTTGCGGCTCGGCATCAGGTGGCCTTCGGCGCTCAGGAAGTAGCCCTGGCCGCGGATCTCGACGTGGCCGTTGCCCTCGGCGCAGTTCTCCTCCGTCCCGGTCGACCTCCTCCTTCGGGTCGCGGCCGGTAGCTGCTTGGTGACGGTCCACGGCCGTGTCAGGGCATTGTCGATCACGGTGGTGAGGTCGTGAATGATGTTCGGGTTGGACCTGTCGACGAAGAATCGCTCCTTGAAGATCGACCGATTGTCGAAGGCGAGCGGCAGGCCGCTGGCGTCGAACGCGCGCGGACCTTTGAAGTAGCGCGTCTCGGCCTCGAGCACGTCGTAGCGGCCGTCGCCGTCCTCGTCGATCCATTTGCCGATGGAGTAGCCTCCATAGGTTGGCTGCGGATCCTTGGGCCAGTCGCGTCCGTCGGTGAAGATGCGACGCAGATGATCCGAGCCGCTGAGCAGGATGTAGGTGGTCTCCGGCGTGATGACGTATTCCTGCGATCCGAACGTCATGATGCGCGGCATGCCGCTCGGGAGGCAGCGCGAGGTGGGATAGTTGCCGAGCCCGCCGTTGGCCTGGTCCGCCATGCTGTCCGCCAACACCTTGCGGTACTCCGGCGTCAGCGGGGCGTCCTGTCCGAGCCCCCAGCGGCTTGGTCTGGTCGAAGGCGCCCTGGACCTCGACCTCGCGGTGGATGACGCGGGTCCACTGGCCCTTCCAGTTGGTGGGGTAGGGCCCCTCATCGGCCGCCCGCACGCCGATCGGCATCATCGCGGCCAGGGCGGAGAGGAGTGCAGCCGCAACCGCACCGGTCGAGCTTCGGTCCAACATGATTCTTCTCCTCGGTTCTTGCACGCTTTGCTTGATCGCGATCGACGCCCGCTACTTCGGCACCGGCTTGAAATATCTGAAATCGGGGGGCGGCTGATCCTGCCTGGTGGGCAGGAGTACGTCCTGGTCGCTCAGGAGATAGACCTCCTTGCCGAGGACGAGCCGGCGGTTGGTCACCCGGCAATAGATCTTCCGGCCAATCGGGCTGCGCATCGGCGTTGCGGCGGAAGGTCTTGTCCGCCGTCCAGGGGCGGGTCAGGGCGTGGTCGAGCACCGTGATCACGTCATGGAGAAGGTTCGGCTCGGCCTTGTCGATGAAGAAGCGCTCCTGGAAGGTCGATTGGTTGTCGGAGGCGAGCGGCAGCCCGGTCGAATCGTAGGCGCGCGGCCCCCTGAACGGGCCGCGGGTCTCGGCTTCGAGCACATCGTAGATGCCGTCGCCGTCGGTATCGATCCAATGGCCGATCGAATAGCCCTGATAGGTCGGGGTGAGCTTGGCGGGCCAGTCGCGGCCGTCGGTGATGATGCGGCGCAGGTGATCGTCGCCGCCGAGCAGAATATAGGTGACGTCCGGCGTGACGACGTATTCCTGCGCCTGGTAGGACATCATGCGCGGCATACCCGCCGCGTGGCATTCCCCGGTCGGATCATTGCCCAGCCTGCCTTCGGCCTGGGCGGCCAAGCTGTCCGCCAGAATCTTCTGATACTCCGGCGTCAGCGGGGCTTGCTGCCCGGGTCCGGCCGGCTTGGTCGGATCGAACAAATCTTCCGGAGTGGCGCACGTCCATTGCCCCTTCAGGTCGGGGTAGACCGAGCCGTCGAACGCATGCGCGCTCCCGACCATGATTGTGAGCGCGATCACCTGTGCCGTGATCGAAATGCAGCGATGCATCGCTGTCCTCCCGGGCGACATTATTGTTTTAGCGGTGCGAAGCAGATGTTGCCCCGACGGCATGCTGGCTGCCAAGAGGCGGGACTTTGGCACATCCCGGAATGAGCAGCTCGTTGGGATAGGCTACTCCGCGGACGTGACGGGGGGGAAGGGGGTTGTGCTGCCTAACGCCAGTCCGCCACGGTGTAAATCACAAATCTTTCCAGAGCCGCGACCTGGCCGGGTAACAGCGTGCGGGCAGGGAACAAATCGTCCGGATCGGCGGCGGCGCACCGGCACTCAAGCGCGCGTCGGATCAGGCCGGCATCAAGCTCGGGCGCAGAACTCCTTCAGCCGGGCGACCGCCTCGTCGTTCGACATCATCTTGCCGGTCATGAAGCTCGCCACGAAGCGGGCGGGATAGAGCAATGCCCGCAGGTACGATTTTCGGTCTTGTGGGGCGAGTGTCTCGCTCGCCGCAAATGCGTCGGCGCTGTGGATCCAATTGGTGAATGGCGCGCCGGCGAGATAGCCGCGGACCTCGTCGAGCGATGGGCGCGATGGCGTAATGCGCTCGCGCTCGATCACCGGCACCGCATAATCGAGATAGTCGGCCCGGTCGAGTGGCGGGAAGCGGCCGCCCTTAAAGCCGCGGTCGGTAAAGAACACCGACACTTGGGGGCCGAGCTCGCTCGAAAGGGCTAGCGCTTGCGCGCACAATCCCTGCAACACCGCCTGATCAAGCCCGCGTTCGGTGATCAGCGCGAGGTCGATGTCGCTGTAGCGGCGGCTGAAACCGCCATGGGCGAGGCTGCCGATGAGGTAGACGCCGATGACTTCATCCGCTAGTTGTGATTGCCACTGTGCGCACAGAGTTCCCGCAAAATCGCGAGCGGCGGCAGCAGCGAGGTCGTCAGCAGGCGCGGTAGCAGACGCGGTCATGGGATCAATCGCGGGGAACAAGGTGGGTTGGCGAGGAAAAGAACGCGGCGAGAAGAATTAAGTTTATCATGCCGCGATTTCAGGTAGCAGTGTTGCCAAAAGGACGCAGTTGGGCAAGGCGCGGCAAATCGCGGCTAGGCAGGGCTAGGCGTTAGCCTTAAAAGACCCGCCAAGCGCGCTTGCGCATGGTGCGACGCACCAATATAATTGTGCGTCGCGGTATGGATTCGGCGTGCCCTGGGAGGAGAGCCATGAGCAAGGTCTGGAAAACTAAGTATGGATCTCGCAAAGTGCGCGTTGAGCCTCCCACGCTTGATGAGGCGGTCTTTGCGGCACGCGGCTGACTGACGATCCCAATGAGCAGGCCGAGATCGCCGCGAGCCTGATGGGTCTGCCGGTCGACAAGGTCAAGGTGGCCGTGCTCAAGGCGTCCCAGCGCAAGGACGTCAACCGCGTGACCTTCACCGAGCGCGGCAATACCGAGCGCGCCGTCGTCGTCGAGCGCAAGGTGACGCGCCGGTTCGGCGTGCGGCCTGGCAGCTACCGCCCGCTCGGCTGAAGACCAGCGCTTCGCTACTTCAGCGCAAACAGCAGGATGTGACCGGATCGGTCACGCCCCAAGGCCATGACGAGCAGCCTTAGAGGCCGGCCTCGATGGCGCGCCGGACCACCTTGCGCACCCCGGCATTGGTGAGGAAGGCGTCGTGATTGATGATGCCCCAGCTGTCGCTGGCATCGATGACGTTGAGACCAAGCCGCTCGAGCTGTTCCTTCTCAGCGGCACCGACGCGGGTGATACCGCCGGCGAGCCTGCGCGAGAGCGCAAGCGCGCGATCGTTGGTGGCGGTCACGATGGTGATCTTGCGCGCCAGCGGGCCGAGCCGCTCGATCGAGGAACTGAAGACGTCGATGTCGATATCGGGCGAGGCAAACACCACGGCACCGATCTTGTCGGCGGCCGCGTCGCCATAGCGGGCATAGATCTGGCGCAGCGCTTCAAGCGTGATCATCGTGCCCATGCTATGGGCGACGAGGTGCACGCGGCTGCGGGTCGGCGACAGCATCACCGCATCGAGCACGCGCTCGAAGGCGTCGCGCGACCACATCGCGCTCTCGCGGTCGGAGACATAGTCGAACAGCCCGGCCTTCGACGGCCATGAGAACATCATGGTGTCGCCATGGAACCCGACGCTGTCGGAGATCTGTGCGGCGTCGAGCGCAGCCTCCTCGAAGGTGTACCGGAAGCCGTGGATGTAGAGGAGAATGCTGCGCTCCTGCGCCTCCGCGATCAGCTCGCCGAGTTGGCCACGCATCGGCTCAACTTGTTGGATCGCCCATTCGCCCTGTCCAATCGAGGCGAACGAGAAGCCTTCGGTTTTGGGCGGCGTCAGCCGCACGCGCGCAAGGCTGAGGGTGCCACGGTCGGGGCCGTACCAGGGCTTGGCGCGGCCGCCGCTGACAGGCTTGCGGGTGGTGGCCGCAAGCACGGTTGGGTTCGCGGCGATCCTGGAGCTGTAGAATTGCGCAGTCTCGCTGGCGCCCAGGCTCGCGCAGCCGCCGAGCGCCAGCGCGCCGCCGGACACGCCGAGCGCGCGCAGGAGTGCGCGTCGCGAAACCCGCGCTGACCCCTGTGTGATCGACCCCTGCCTGATCATGTGACGCCCATTGAACCACCAGATCTCCACCAGATCATGGCGGTTTCTGTGTCTTGCCTTGCGCCTGAACAAGGCAATAACACGGCGAGGGGCGCCTGCCGGCGTGTTGTGATCGGCTTGGGGATAGCTGGGAACCCGGCTTACCAAGGCTGCGAGCCCCTGACGGCCCCCGTATGGTTAAGGAGGGAACTATGCCTGTGACGCTCTACTACATGTCAGGCTCGCCCTATGCTTGGCGCGCATGGCTGGCGCTTGTCCACAAGGGCGTGGCGTTCACGCACCGGACGATGTCCTACGACGCCGGCGATTTCAAAAGCGAGGAGTTCCGCAAGCTCACGCCGCGCCGGCGCGTGCCGGTGCTGCTCGACGACGACTTTGCGCTCTACGAAAGCGCGGCCATTGTCGAGTACATCGAGGAGCGCTGGCCGCAGCCCTCGTTGTTTTCCGCGGACCTGCGCCAGCGCGCCGTTGAGCGCCGTCTGGTTCGCGAGGCGGATGCCTATTTCGCGGAGCGCATGGAACGGCTGGTGGAGGCGGTGCTGTTCACGCCGGAAGCCGAGCGCGATCCTGCGCGCATCGCCAAGGTTTGTTCCAAGTCTCAAGTCGGAATATGCGCTTTGGGAGACGTTGATCGCGGGCGATTATCTCTCCGGCGCGCTCTCGGCTGCCGACTATGCGCTCTATCCTTTGACTGCACTGGTCGCCAGGATGGCGAGCCGCAATCCGACGCTGATTCCCGCCGATCTCGCAGGCCCCAAGGTCACAGCCTGGATGCGCCGTATGCAAATGTTGCCGATCGTGCAGGCAACATGGCCACCGCACTGGAAATAGTGCGGAGCGAATCAGCTTCAGCGGGTAATAATCTACAGCGCTTATTCTTTGTAGGGGAGAATGCGGTGCGCATACGCACACGCCGTTGCCTTGCTTTGTGCAATACGTCTAGCTGACGAATCTCCAGCTGATTTTCCTTGCGTCGTGCAGGCACCGCGGCGCGCACGAGGGGAAAAGGGAACTGGGGAGGGAAACCGGGAACTGGAGAATGCGGCAGGAGACGATGCTTGAGACGATTTCTTGCACGCTCCTGAAAGAGCGTGTGTTGGATGATGGGGCGGATGTCTGAGTTGTCGCGTGAGGCACACGATCCTTCTACGAACGACAGACTCTGCGAACGACAGACTTTGCTCGCGACAGACATGGAGGCATGACACATGGCGTTGGCGCAGCTTAACCAGAACGGCCAGCAGCCGAGTCCGCGGCGGGACTCTGCGGCGGATGAATCCCTGAGCGGCGCGGAGGAGCGTGTGATGCTCGAAGGCCAGAAGGCTTACATCGTCATCAATGCGATCGGCGCTATCGTGCTGCTGGTATTTCTGCAAGCGATCTGGCCCAGCCCGGGCGCGCTGTTGCTTAAGAAAGGCGTGCTGTGGGGGGTCGTCGCCTTCGGTGTGGGCGTCGCCATCGCGACGCTCGGCTATGCGTTGCGGCTCTGGTCGCTGCGCAGGAGCGGCCCCAGATTTATTGCGCCGGTGGTGAGCCTGGTGAACGGAGCGATCCCGCTGCTCGTGGTCGGGAGCTTTCTCGCCGGCGTGATCCTGCCGGTGCTGGGCGGCTTTGACTCGCTGCCGCCATCGCCGGCCGATCGGACCGCGCAGGTGAAGGAGGCTCCCAGGGGGGACACCGGCAAGGGTGACGTCAACAAAAGGCGCTGATCACATCGGGCCAACCCCGGGCTCGCGAGACACCGGGGTTGCCGCCGGGCCAGCGGCGCTAGTCTAGAGCCGCAGCGCTGACGATCAGTAGCGGTAGTTCCACCAGCCCGCGTGCTTCCAGCGATGGAAGTAGCGCGGGTAAACGTAGTGCGGCTTGTAGACGAAGTAGCCCGGCGCATAAGCGTAGCCCGGGTAGCTGTAGTAGGGATGGCCATACCAGCCGTAGCCGCGCCAGGTGGCATTGGCCGCACTCGGAGCGAGCGCAGCAGTGCCGACCACCGCGGTGGCGGCGAGTGCGACGGTGAGCTTGCGGATCATGGGGGTCACTCCTTTCATCACGGATGTCGTTGTCGACATCCGTTGATTGATACGGAGCAGCAGAACCGCGGTTGCAGAGCGCGCTGGAAAAGTTTGCTGAAGATCGGTTCAGCATCTCGACACAAATGCGGCCAGCGAAATCATCACACTGTCGTCATCACTCAGTGACGATGTGCAGGGCTCGTGTTGGCGATGCCCGGCAAATGTCTGACAACGCAAAAAGGGCGCGCCACAATGATGTGGCGGCGCCCCTTTGGAACTTTTGCCCCGTCTGATCAGTGCGGTTAGATCAGTGCGGGCAGGTCACTTTTTACGTCAGATCACTGTGACGTCAGATCTTGTGGGCAGCAGGCCATCCAGATGCGCATTCCGCTGTACCAGACGATGCCGACGATGGCGCCTGCGGCAGTCTGGATCACGTAGCCCACGGTCGCGGGTGGCGGCAGCCACCAGAGCATGCCGATGGTCCACATAACTGCCATGACTATGGAAGCAGTAATCAGCGTGCGGTGAGGTGACATCGGCATACTCCGTCGATCGTGGCGCGCTGCGCCGTTGAATAGGTGGGACGGCTTCGCCGTCGCGTGGTCCAATCTAGGCGGATGGGTACGGGCCGATGTGATGGCGATCACAGAATAGCCGAATGAGCTGCGCCGGATGGCTGATGGATTGCGGCCTGAGGCAGCGCCAGATGGCTGACGGGCTGCGCCACGCTTGGCAATGCTCTATGCTTAATTCTTGCAATGCCGATCGGGACTGTCATGGCCAAGAGCATCGTCAAGCCACGCACCGCGGTCCGGCCCAAGACCAAGCGGCCGCCGCTCTACAAGGTCATTCTGCTCAATGACGACTACACGCCGCGCGAGTTCGTCGTGATGGTGCTCAAGGCGGTGTTCCGCATGAACGAGGACGAGGCCTACCGCGTGATGATGACGGCGCACCGGCGCGGCGCCTGCGTGATCGCGGTCTATGCCAAGGACGTCGCCGAGACCAAGGCCAAGGAAGCAACCGAGCTCGGCAAGTCGAAAGGCTATCCCTTGTTCTTCACCACCGAGCCCGAGGAGTAGGGCGCGGCCTCACTGTCCGTTCGTCCCCGCGGAAGCACATGTGCGGGAACGAACGGTCGAGTGATCAATCGCAACGTTATCGGTTGTTACACTGCATCCAGGACGGATAGGCGCTCGCGGCGCTGTCATCGCCACCGACGCAGTGCTTGCCCGACTTTGAATTGTGGTAGGCGCGCCACCATTCCTGCGGGTTCTGCTGGGCGTAGCTCGCGGAGCCGAGCGCCGTCACGAGGACGACTGCGGCGCCGAGCGCGATCACGGAATTCTTGAACATGGGAGGTCTCCTGTTTGTTGGCCACACCACGATTGGTGCTGTGGCCATACTGTTGTGATGGGAGGGCGCGGTAAATCAGCTGGATGTCCTGGGATTTGCGCCTAAGCGCCGGCGATCGACTGCGACAAAGACCCGCCGATTGCGGGTTTCCTGCATCCCGTCGCCAACGGCGCCGCAATGCTTCGGTCTTGGTTATGAAGTATTCGGGCTCGCTTATAGCGTGCTGTTCCATCCTGCAGCGCTGTTGTATTGTTGCTTCGAGCCGCGCCGCTGAAGCGCGACGTCTTGTGGGAGGAGATCGATGAAGACCATCGCCTGTGCATTGATGCTGGCCGCGCTGCCGGTTGTCGCAGCCGCCGCCGAGCGGCCGGACTGGGCCTTTCCGCCGCCCGGCGTGACCGGCGCGCCGCGCAAGCCCGAAACCGGCGAACTCAAGCACGTGCCGGGGAGCGGCAAGACCTATACCCAGTCGCAGATCGACTCCGTCAACGATCCGCCGGACTGGTTCCCGGACGAGCATCCGCCGATGCCTTCGATCGTGGCGCATGGGCGCGGACGGGAGGTGCGCGCCTGCATCAGCTGCCATCTCTCGACCGGCCATGGCCATCCGGAGAATTCGCGGCTGCCGGGCGCGAGCGCCGGCTACATCGCGCGCCAGCTCGCCGAGTTCAGAAGCGGCGTGCGCAAGGGCGCGGCCAATATGGTGACCTTCACGAAGGCGATGAGCGACGAGGAGATGAAGACCGCGGCGGAATACTTTGCGTCGCTGCCGGTCAAGCGCTGGACCCGCGTGGTCGAGACCGACACCGTGCCGAAGACCTACTTCTCCGGCACGCGGCGCATGCCGCTGCCGGAAGGCGGCACCGAGCCGATCGGCATGCGCGTCATCGAGGTTCCGGAGGACGCCGAGCGGGTCGAGCTGCGCGATCCGAAGTCCGGCTTCATCGCCTATGCGCCGCCCGGCAGCCTCGCCAAGGGCCTGGACCTGGTCGCGACCGGCGGCGACGGCAAGACCATCGCCTGCACGATCTGCCACGGGCCGACGCTCAAGGGCATCGGTGAGGTGCCGGGCATTGCCGGCCAGTCGCCGGTGAACGATCGCGCGCCAGCTCTATCTGATGGCGACCGGCGAGCGTGCCGGCGCCTGGGCGCTGCTGATGAAGGGCGTGGTCGAGAAGCTCACCAACGACGACATCGTGGCGATCTCGGCCTTCGTGGCCTCGCAGGAGCCGTAGAGTCACGCGCTGGCTTGTAGCCCGGATGGAGCCATAAGCGCGTTGACGCGCGTCTTCTACGCGCTACGTGCGACATCCGGGTCTGAGTGTGCCAGTCGCAATGCCGTCCCCGGATGTCGCATCCGCTCCATCCGGGCTACCCGCTGCGCCCGGGACAGGCCAACGAATTAAGCCGCCCAGATTTCGCCGCATTAGCCGCGCGTGTCGCGTAACGCTTTGCAGTACAAAAAGTTTTTAACAGGGGAGAATCCGGCTCGCGCGTTGCGCGCGAGCCCGCGATGTCGTCTAGCTGGTCGGATTCCGACTCGGCCACCGAGCGAGGGAGAATGCGGCAATGGCGGACGATCCTCTGAAGGACCGTATGCTGATCGAAGGCCAGAAGACCTTCATCATCATCAATGCGGTCGGCGCGATGGCGCTGTTGGCGTTTCTGTCGGCGATCTGGCCCTATGGCGGCTCGACTGCGCTCAAGAAAGGCGTGCTCAACGGCATCGTTGCTTTTGCACTTGGCGTCCTGCTGGCGGCGATCGGCTACATGATGCGCGACTGGGCCGCGCGCATGAACCAGTCGAAGTGGCCGGGGCGCATCTTTGGGCACGTCCGCATGTGGATTCCAGCCGTCGTGGCGGTGTGCTTTCTGGCCGGCGTGATCCTGCCAGTCATTGGCGGACATGACTCGCTCTCGAACTCGGCGCCCGGGCAGGCCTCGCTGAGACGGCGCTGATCGGCGGCCCAGGAAAAATCGATAACAATCGACGTCGATCGGACGGAACTCTTCACCGCCTGGCAGATTGTGCTTCCGCGTCATGCGGGCGCATGAACGTCTTCCGTGCTCTATGCGCCCTTTGCTGGCTGGACAAGCAGCAGCGCCATTGATCGGAGGTGCCCATGGAACTGCCGGAGGACATCCGCCGCGAGATCGACAAAAGCCACGACCGGGAGACGATCCTGGAAGTGGTCAGCCAGCTGCAGAGTGATGGGGTCGCCATCACGCGCGACATCGTCGCTGCAATCCGGGCGACGATCGCAGTCACTGAAGGTGTCGTCGAGTAGGCGTCCGCTCGGCGCATGGTGTGTAGCCCGGATGGAGCGGAAGCGACATCCGGGACAGCAGTACAAAGCGACATGACCTGATCCCGGATTTCGCTAGCGCGTCCTAAAGGGCGTCAACGCCCGTCTTCCACGGGCTATGGACGCGCGTAAACGCGCTTAATGCTCAATCCGGGCTACACGTCCTGGTTCGTTGCGAGCGATGCGCTTGCTCAGATCCCGAAGATCTCCTTGAGGAAGCGCGACGTGGTCGCGATCGACTGCGTGTTGGCGCGCTCCTCGTCCTTGTTCTTCGGCACCGAGAAGCCGTGGCCGGCGCCGCTGTAGAACTCCATCTGGAATTCGACCTTGGCCTTGCGCAGCTCGTTGTAGACTTCCGCGACTTTCTCGAGCGGATAGGGCACGTCCTCGGCGCCGTGCAGGATCAGGAACTTGCCCTTGGCGTTCTGCGCCCAGCCGGCCGGATGATCGAAGAACGAGCCGTGGATCGAGACATTGCCGGCGAGCGGCACGCCGGTCGAGCCGAACTCGACGCCGACCATGCCGCCGAAGCAATAGCCGATCAGCGCCACCTTGCCGGCATCGACCATCGGGTTCTTGACGAGCGTGTCGTAGCCCGCCTTGGCGCGCGCCTTCATCAGCGCGCGGTCCTTGGTGTAGATGCCCATCTGCGCCTGCGCCTCCGGCACGTCCTTGGGCAGGATGCCCTGCGCGTAGCCGAAGAAATCGGCCGCGAACGCCACATAGCCGAGCTTGGCCCAGGTCTCGGTGTGCTCGAGCGTATAGGGCTGCATGCCGGCGCGGTCGTGGATCAGCAGGATCGCCGGGCGCTTGCCGGTGATCTTGTCGTCATAGGCCAGATAGCCTTTGAGCTTGGTGCCGTCGTGGCTGTACTCGACCCATTCCTTCTTCATCTCGGCGTGTGCCGGAAGTGCGATGAATGCCAGCACGGCAGCCGCAATGGCGATGCGGATTGGTGTCATGGTCGTCCTCCCTTGCGTTGATTTTGGCTTGCATTGATTTTGCCAAAGTTTGACGCAGCGGGAAGGAGAAGTCGAGGGGGTGAGCGAAGATGCCGATGCAGTAGGATGGGTTGAGCGGCAGCGAAACCCATCGCTTTATTGGCGACAAGCGTGGTGGGTTCTCGCTGCCGCTCAACCCATCCTACGAGCTGTGAGCGCTGCTTACTTCCGTGCCGAGATTTTCACATTGCGGGCATCGATGGTGAGCTTGAAGCGGGACAGGAAGCTCATGCCGAGCAGGCCATCGACGCCTTCTCCAAAGGAGCCCTTAGTATCATCGTGAACGACGATCGGAACATCCTTTGCCTGTAGCGAGCGCAGCTGAATCGAAGCGGCACGGCCCCGTCTTGCTGTGTTGGCTCCGTTGGCCGTATTCAATCGAACGATGCTGTTGGCAGTCGACCTGCACCTTGGCCTTCTGCGCGAAGGAGTTCTTCAGGCTCACGAAGGTCGCGCCGGTATCGAGGAGGAAGACGCCGCGCGTTCCATTGATCGAGACCGGCAACTTGACGACGCGTTCGGCCGCGAAACAGCGAAAACCTCCTCGCCGGTCGCGGTGCCGAGCTCGCATTGGCCTTTGCTCCGATAGGTCGCGATCATCGCCTGCGTCTGACTGGTATCGTTGCGCGCCGGATTGAGCGAGATCCAGGTCTCGATCGGCAATACGGCGTCACAGAACTGGCCCAGCTTTTCGTAGCTGCGGGCCAAGCCGAAATAGGTGGCGCTCGGGATCTTCTGTTTGTCTCCATACAGCTCGATGGCGGTTGTGTAGTCATCGATCGCCTTCTGCAGCAAGCCGCCGAATTCGTGGGCCACAGCACGCTGCAAGATAGCCGCCGCCGTCGAACGGCTCGAGCTCGATGACCTTCGACGCGACCGTCGCCGCAGTCTGCATAGTCGGACAGCCTCACCAGGATGGCGACCGCCGAGCGCAGCGACTGCGCATGGCCGCCGCAAGTCTCGGAATAGCTCACGAGCGCGGTGGAAGCCTCTCGTCGGTAGCCGGCACTCTCCAGCGCCTTGCCGAGGTCCGCGATCGCCTGCTGGTCGCAGCGTTCACGGCTGAGCTGACCGAGAAACTGCCGGACCGGATCGCTGCCGTAGACATTCGTCGGCAGCTTGAGCTTGAGCCGCTCCATGACCGCAAGCAGGTCGTCCATGTCGCCCGCGCCCTGGGACACGGCCGGTGCGCTCAAGGCGGCAATTGCGATGACGAGGGACAGGAGGCGAGCCAACGTGGCGAAGCGAGCGCGCATCAGTGCGTATGCCCTTCGGTTGCGGCGGCGAGGACTATACCCGCAAGACGCGCTAGCGTCATCTAGACTAGTGTGCGCGACCGCTCGCACTGCTGTCGGCAGGGCGCTTGTACGACCCGGTCCAAAAGCGCTCCGATCAAGGTAGACTGACCATCATTCACCGCAAGAACACTGGAAAAGCAATGTCCGACGACGATGTGAAAGCCGAGCTGGAACGCCTGCGCAAGGAAAATGCCGCCCTCAAGAAAGGCGCGTCGACCGGTATTCGCATGAAGGTGAGCGAAAAGGGCGCCGTCTCGATCTACGGCATGGGGCGCTTTCCGGTGACGTTGTACAAGGAGCAGTGGTTGAAGTTATTGGATATGTCCGACGACATTCGCGCGTTCATTGCAGCGAACGAGGCGCAGCTGAAGGCGAAGGAGTAGGGCGCGTTTTGTAGCCCGGAGAGAGCCTTTAGCGCGTTACGCGCGTCTTCGACGCGCTATGGAGACAGCTCCCGGATTTCGCTGCGCTCAATCCGGGCCACGCTTGCTGATTTGTCGCAAATCGAAGCGTTCGCGACACGTCAACGACCGGGATCCCATTCGCACGCCATCTGTCCTATGCTTGATCGTCCGCCTTACGGCTCTGATTGGCTGCTTTTAGAAGCAAGAGTATGTCCATGATGTCTTCAAGTGCGTGAATTTCGGCCCAACAGAGATCAAATGTCGGCATTATAAACTTCGTATGTCGGGAATGCACCAAACTCTGGGTATGCTTGATGTACCCTCTATGTATTGTTCCGCCATATTCATTATCGCGCCCAGATATTGGGACTCGTAGCCACGCACGGTTAGGTGGTCGCCACCTCGTAAGTAAGCGCCGCCAACGTTGTCGAGCGTAACACCTAGTGCGCTCTGCAGCCATCTTGAGCGCACATTGTTGATTTAACTTCTGAACGTCCTTTGACATTGTTTTTGGCGCTCCGATCTCTCGTATCGGACGCACAAACAGGGTTGCTGCTGCCAGAGCCGCGGCATGCCAATAATCTTGCGAAGTAGCGGTTCGATGAAAGCTTTCATAAGCGTCAAGCAGTAGTCGCGACGCGACCGAGACTAAATCGAGGCGGCCACCTGGTTTCCTTTGAGCGGCCGTACTGCTATCCCTGACCCTCTTGAGTTCCAGTCGCTAATGGTAGATGAAATTGCGCAGTAGATATTTTCAGCCGTGCCGACAAGTTGGGAAAAATAACGCGCCCTCTTGTTGTAGTCGTGAGTGGCCTGTCGCACGACTGGGACTGTAGAAGCGTTACGGCGCGCTTCGTCTTCTAATTCACGCAGCCTTACGTGAGCTGCTGCGGTGCTAATTTGAAACGCGCTTCTTAGTTCGTCGACTGTTCGATATTTCCGGGCTTGGTGTCGGGGCGAAAGCAATTCTGCAGCGAATATGTCTGCTTCACGCTCGCTGACGCGATCGATCGGCCTCTTGGCGCTGTCGCTTCTAGTTCTGGAACGGGTGTCTTGGACGTTGCAGAACTATGTGACCAAGTTCATGGGCCAAGGTCCAACGAGCGCCCCCGTCGCCTCGTAACAATCCATCTTTGATGCCCTGACGTATTTTGATGGTCCCACTTCGGGGGTGGGCGCGCGCGTCCACTTTCTCTGGCAGTGCAGCTTCTCGAGACGATTCGGACCCTGACTTTGGGAAGCACGTTCTCTAACGCACCGAATAGTTCGTCCAAGTTGACGACCACCCGGCTGTCAATCCGCGCAACCTTTCGGATGAGACGGACAATGCTTTCGATCTCAAGCAGATCTATAGCAGTGTCACTGTCACCGCGTGGGCCACCTCTGCGCTTCATAGGGTTGTATCCCCAAAAGCATCGTTTCGATTCGCAGTGATGATACGATGCTTAACCTCCCTAAACCACAAGTTTCGCACAATATGTTGGGGGTAGTGGGGAAAAACTTCATATAGATTGTATGGAGCGCTGGGAGTTGCGGATTTCCCTGTACTCAATCTGAGTTGACTTGCTTATTTCATTGGAAACAGATCTTCCAAACACCCGCAGGTGTCACATTTGGTGGAAAGTCCATTTGGAACTAGCTTGAAATCTCCACAGTGGGTGCAAGCATCCCCCAAGTAGCCTTTAGCGCGAACGCACCTTTCAGCCCGCTTTTTTTTCTTCGGTCGCTGCAGCGATCCGCTCATCAGCTACAGAATCGAGGTACGTCACTCGATCTGGCGAGTTCTTCCGCGCTCGGAAACGCATCTAGAACGCGAGGTGTAATGAGAAAGTATGAAGCGAAAGTGTTTGCCTGCCACTCCGCACGCTCTTCCTTTTGCACGAACTTGATCTGCCGACCGGGGTCAATCGAGAAGGCTTGTGCGTGATGATCGTGTAGGAGTATGTGCCCTATCTCGTGTGCAATTATGAACCGGGATTCGGGATCGCCGAGATTGGCAAGATCCCAAATTTCCCTGTCAACGTGCAAAGTCAACGGACTGTATGTAACGTATGCAGGTAGCCCGTCGGGGTCTATTGCATCAAGGAACGCAATTCGAAGCGTGCCTTTTCTCATTCCCGACAGGATTGCCGGCAGAACGCAATTCACGAACTCTATAATGTTGAAATCGGGGTGAATTTTCACTCCCTGCAATTCTCCTGCAGGTCAAAGCGAGCTCCATCAGGCTCTCTTCCCTGCGAAAGGGAACTTTATAGTCGCGGCGCATCGCGGATGTTCCTTACGAGCAGCCGGTGGTGCTCCCGCACGTGTCGCACTTCAGACACGTGCCGTTTCTAATCAAAGTGAAGTTGAGGCAGCTCGAGCACATCTCGCCTTCGTAGCCCTTGGCTTTCGCTTCGGCGCGGCGCATGGCGGCGACGGCCTTGGCGCATCGGTGCGCGGCTTGGCGAACGGGATGTTCGCTTCAAGCTGCTCGGCGGGCGAGAGCTTCTGCTCGGGCTCGATCTTGAGCGCGGTGGGGAGATTTCGCCCGCGCGCTGGACGAGGAGAGGGCGGTGACATTGGACGCAGCACCCCGACCCTCGCCCACAAGGGGGGAGGAAGAAGACCGCCGCCCGCGATCACGCCGAGACGGTCGGTGCGCGAGCGCGTCAGCCCCTTCGACACAACTTTCGCATCCGGGCGCGGCTTGCCTTCGTCGACGCCCTTGCCGAGCGCGTCGAAGCCCGACTTCGTTCGGATCGACATGCGCGAGATCGAACCGCTCCAGGTAGCTCACCGCGAGCTCGCGGAAGACATAGTCGAGGATCGAGGTCGCGTACTTGATCGAGTTGTTGCCCTGTACCGGCCCGGCGGGCTCGAAGCGCGTGAACGTGAACGCATCGACATACTCGTCGAGCGGCACGCCGTATTGCAGGCCGAGCGACACCGCGATCGCGAAGTTGTTGATGAAGGAGCGCAGCGCCGCGCCTTCCTTGTGCATGTCGATGAAGATCTCGCCGAGCCGGCCGTCGTCGTATTCGCCGGTGCGCAGGTAGACCTTGTGGCCGCCGACCACCGCCTTCTGGGTGTAGCCCTTGCGGCGGTCGGGCATGCGCTCGCGCTCGCGCATGACGACGATGCGCTCGACCACCTTCTCGACCACCTGCTCGGCGAGCGCCGAGACGCGCGCAGCCTGCGGCTTGTCGATGAAGGCCTCGACCACGTCGTCCTCTTCCTCCTCGTCCTCGATGAGCTGGCTCTGCAGCGGCTGGCAGAGCTTGGAGCCGTCGCGATAGAGCGCGTTGGCCTTCAGGCCGAGCTTCCAGGAGAGCAGATACGCCGCCTTGCAGTCTTCGACCGTGGCGTCGTTGGGCATGTTGATGGTCTTGGAGATCGCGCCGGTGATGAACGGCTGCGCCGCCGCCAGCATGCGGATGTGGCTCTCGACCGAGAGATAGCGCTTGCCGGTGCGGCCGCACGGATTGGCGCAGTCGAACACCGAATAGTGCTCGGCCTTGAGGTGCGGCGCGCCCTCGACCGTCATGGCGCCGCAGACGTGGATGTTGGCGGCGTCGATCTCGCGCTTGGTGAAGCCGAGCGTGGCGAGCAGGTCGAACTTCGGATCGTTGACCGCGGCGGCGTCCATGTCGAGCGTCTTGACCAGGAACTCCTCGCCGAGCGTCCACTTGTTGAACACGAACTTGATGTCGAAGGCGGTCGGCAGCGACTTCTCGATCTTGGCGATGGTCTCGTCGTCGAAGCCCTTGGCCTTGAGCGTCGAATGGTTGATGCCGGGCGACTGGCCGAGCGAGCCGTGGCCGACCGCATAGGCCTCGATCTCGGCGATCTGCGATCGCGAGTAGCCGAGCACGCGCAGCGCTTCCGGCACCGCGCGGTTGATGATCTTGAAGTAGCCGCCGCCGGCGAGCTTCTTGAACTTCACCAGCGCGAAGTCGGGCTCGATGCCGGTGGTGTCGCAATCCATCACCAGGCCGATGGTGCCGGTCGGCGCGATCACGGAGACCTGCGCGTTGCGGAAGCCGTGCTCGGTGCCGAGCGCGAGCGCCTTGTCCCAGGCCTTCTTGGCGTGCTCGACGATGCTTCGGGTCGGGCAGCAGCTTGTGGTCGAGCGGCACCGGCGGGGTCGCGACCTTCTCGTAGCCGTGCCGTTCGCCATAGGCGGCGCGGCGGTGGTTGCGGATCACGCGCAGCATGTGCTCGCGGTTCTTCTTGTAGCCCGGGAAGGTGCCCGAGCCCTTCGCCATCTCGGCGGAGGTCGCGTAGCTGATGCCGGTCATGATGGCGGTGAGCGAGCCCGCGATCTGGCGGCCCGAATCCGAATCGTAGGACAGGCCGGACGACATCAGCAGCCCGCCGAGATTGGCGTAGCCCAGGCCGAGCGTGCGGAATTCGTAGGAGCGTTCCGCGATCTCCTTCGACGGGAACTGCGCCATCAGCACCGCGATCTCGAGCACGACGGTCCACAGCCGGATGGCGTGCTCATAGCCTTCGACGTCGAACACGCGGGTGGTCTCGTCGCGGAACGCGAGCAGGTTCATCGACGCGAGATTGCAGGCGGTGTCGTCGAGGAACATGTATTCCGAGCACGGGTTCGACGCGATGATCGGACCCGACGCCGGGCAGGTGTGCCAGTCGTTGATGGTGGAGTGGAACTGCAGTCCCGGATCGGCGCACGCCCAGGCGGCGTGACCGATCTTCTCCCACAGGTGCCGCGCCTTCACGGTCTTGGCGATCTTGCCGGGCTCGTGCGATAGGTGAGGTCCCACTCGGCGTCGGATTCGACGGCTTTGAGGAACTCGTCGGTGACGCGCACCGTGTTGTTGGAGTTCTGGCCGGACACGGTCAGATAGGCTTCCGAATCCCAGTCGGTGTCGTAGATCGGGAACTGGATGTCGGTGTAGCCCTGCTTGGCGAACTGGATCACGCGCTGGATGTAGCTGTCCGGCACGAAGTTCTTGCGCGCGGCCTTGATCTCGCGGCGCAGCACCGGGTTCTTGTCCGGGTCGAAGCAGTCGTCGCCCGAGCCTTCGCAATTGACGCAGGCCTTGAGCACGCTGCGCAGGTGCTTCTGGTTGATCTTGGAGCCGGTGACCAGCGCCGCGACCTTCTGTTCCTCGATCACCTTCCAGTCGATGAACGTCTCGATGTCGGGATGGTCGGTGTCGACGATCACCATCTTGGCGGCGCGGCGCGTGGTGCCGCCCGACTTGATCGCGCCCGCGGCGCGGTCGCCGATCTTGAGGAAGCTCATCAGGCCGGACGACTTGCCGCCGCCGGCGAGCTTCTCGTTCTCGGCCGCGCAGGCGCGAGAAGTTCGAGCCGGTGCCGGAGCCGTACTTGAACAGGCGCGCCTCGCGCACCCACAGGTCCATGATCCCGCCTTCGTTGACGAGGTCGTCCTTGATCGACTGGATGAAGCAGGCGTGCGGCTGCGGGTGCTCGTAGGCCGATTTCGACTTGGTGAGCTTGCCGGTGAACGGGTCGACGTAGAAGTGGCCCTGGCCCGGGCCGTCGATGCCGTAGGCCCAGTGCAGGCCGGTGTTGAACCATTGCGGCGAGTTCGGCGCCGCCATCTGCATCGCGAGCATGTAGACGAGCTCGTCGAAGAACGCGCGCGCGTCCTCCTCGCTATTCGAAGTGGCCGCCCTTCCAGCCCCAATAGGTCCAGGTGCCGGCCAGCCGCTCGAACACCTGCTTGGAGGATTGCTCGCCGATGCGAGCGCTCCTTCTCGGGCAGCGCCGCGAGCGGCCTCGGTATCGGGCACCGAGCGCCACAGCCAGGACGGGACGGTTTGCTTCCTCGACCTTCTTCAGGCGCGCCGGGACGCCGGCCTTGCGGAAGTATTTCTGCGCGATGACGTCGGAGGCCACCTGCGACCAGGATTCGCGGCACTTCGACATTGTCGGCGTGGAACACGACCGAGCCGTCGGGATTGCGGATCTCGCTCGTCGTCAGCCGGAACTCGATGTCCGCATAGGCCGACTGTCCTGCCTTGGTGTATCGCCGCTCGATCCGCATTTTCTTGCCCCTTCATGTTGCGGCTCGAACGGCCGCGGGGATGCCCCCGCATGATATAAGCCGCCGACACCTGTTCTGCCCGCGGTCCTGTCCCGACCCGCGCTTCTCACCGGTTAGCCCGGTACGTCTCTGTTCAACGCCCTGTCGCTATGTCCGGGCCGGCCTCCGGCCCGGATCGTTGCGGCGCGTCTGCGACCGGTCACCTTCCTGAGGGCGACAAAATTCCCTTCTCCGGCGCCGTTGCGGCGGTCGGAGTGGTAACGCGGGACCCTTTTTGGAGAGCGCCCGGCGGCAGTACACCACTCGCGCCGAACGGTTGGAGGCTAAGACCGACCTCCGCCGTTGCCGTCAAGAGCTAGCGGATGAATTTGAATCAACCGCTAAATGTTGTGCGACCGTGAAAACGGGGAGAGAATTGAGGGGGAGCCCAAGTATCGGAATTATCGGAGCAGGATTCGACAGCGCCTCTGTGGACAACGCGCCGTCGCGTGCCGCGTCACAAAATGTGTCAAGCGGAAAAACGGGTAGGTTCAATACCAGCGCGTCGCAAAAGATTGGGTGCCAAATCGGCCTGTCGCCCAGGATCGCGCGGGCGTCATCATTTGCAATTTCGTGAAAGTCTGCTGCCGACCGTTCAATTTCCTGCGCTGCGTATCGTGGTTTCGTCAGGCGATACGGCTGAGTTGTCAACAGCTTCCCAGGTCGTCGATTCTCACTGCGAGCCTTCAAGCCCGAGCTTGCTTCACCAGCGCGCCCCATTTTTCCTGCTCGGACCGGATGTAGGCCCGGATGTCTCGGCGACCGGCTGCGTGTCGAACGGAATGAGACCGAGGTCGGACACGCTGCTTGACCATGTCGGGCGCCGCCATGATGCGCTTCATCTCCGGATGCAGCCGGTCGATGACCGCCTCGGGCGTTGCCGCCGGCGCGAGCAGCACGTGCCAGGACACCGCCTCGTAGTCGCTCGCGTTCGCGGCTTCGCGCGAACGGCGGCACCTCGGGCAGGATCGGCAGGCGCTGCTTCGACGACACCGCGAGCGCGCGCAGCTTGCCTTCCTTGATCAGCGGCACGGCGGCGCCCGCCTCCGCGAAGCCCATCGCGACATGGCCGGCGGCGATGTCGGTGACCGACTGCGGCGTGTTGCGATAGGGCACGTGCGTCGCCTCGAAGCCGAAGCGCTGCTTCATGAATTCGAGCCGACAGGTGCTGCATCAGGCCGACGCCGGGCGTCGAATAGGTGAGGGGCGTCGCACTCTCCTTGGCGAGCTTGATGAGGTCGGCGACCGAATGCACCGGCAGCGCCGGATTGACGACCAGCACGAACGGCGACTTCACGTAGAGCGCGATCGGCGCGAAGTCCTTGTCGGGATCGTAGTCGATCTTCTTGTAGAGCACCGGATTGGTCGCGAGCGGACCGGAGGTCGCGATCCCGAGCGTGTAGCCGTCGGGCGGCGCAGCGCGCGACCGCGGTCATCGCCAGCATCATGGCGGCGCCCGGCCGGTTGTCGACGACGACCGGCTTGCCGAGCGTGTGCGCAGAGCTGGTCGCCGTAGAGGCGCGCGATCGTGTCCATGCCGGTGCCGGCGGCGAGCGGCACCACAATGGTGATCGGCTTGGTCGGGATAGGTCTGTGCGAGCGCTGGGACTGCAGCAAGCGCGGCGACGGTCGCGAGCGCCGTTGCGAGGATACGCAGCGGATAACGTGTTCGCATGGAATTCTCCCCCTCGACCTATTTGAGCACGAGGTCGAGCGCCAACGCATCGTTGAAGCGCGATGGCCGAATGCTCGATGCCGCTCGCCGCCGATTGCGCATCGCCGCTCACCGCATAGAAGCGATTGCCGATGACGCCGCCGGTGAAGCCGTGACGCGGATGCGGCATCGAGGGCAGTACCTGCCAGCGATTGAGCGTTGCGTCGTAGGCTTCGGTCGCGCGGAACGCGGCGAACAGCTGCCGATCCTGGTATTCGCCGCCGGCGACGATGACGTAATTGTTGTAGACGCCCCAACCCATGGCGCTGCGGCGGGTCGGCATTTTCTCGCGCGCAGTCCATAGATTGGTTATCGGGTCGTACATCTCGACGAGGTCGATATTGGTGGCGCCGCCGGTGATGAAGGCGGAGCCGATGCGGCCGCCGATCGTGTAGAGCTTGTCGCTGACGCTCGCGGTCACGTGATGATTGCGCGGCGACCAGCATGTTGCGCACCTGGCGCCAGCTGTTGGTCGCGGGGTCGTATTCTTCGACGGTGGACATCACGTTATGCGGGCGCGTCGGATGGATGCCGTTTTCGGTGACACCGTCGAGCGAATTGGCGCCGCCGGTGACATAGATCTTGCCGTTGGCGACCGCGGCGGCAGCGGCTCCGCGCCTGGTCGGCATCGGCGCAAGCTCTTTCCACTCGTCCTTGGCGGGGTCGTACTCCCAGGCGTTGTTGATCGGGTTCCAGGCCGGCGGGGCCTTGCTCGGGCAGCACGAAACCGCCGAACGCATAGATCTTGTTGTTGAGGCCGACGAAGGCGACGTGGTGGGAGTTGAGCCGCATCGGCTTCTTCTTCGCCCACTGATTGCTCGCCGGATCGTATTCGAACACGAGCGCGCGCGGCTCGAAACCCCGGCGCGAGACCGGAGAACGCATAGAGCTTGCCGTTGTGCGGCGCGCCCAGCACCTCCTCGGATGCTTCCGGGAACGCCGCAGCTGTGAACCACGGATTGGCCGGCGTCGGAGCGGGGGGCTGTGCGAGCGCGGGCGTGGCGGCGACGACGACAGCGGCGAAGGCGCAGCGCATGAGGCGGAGTGGCGACATCGGTACTCTCCCTGATCCTCTCCGCGAGTTCGCGCGTGGACTTCGTTGTTGTCATCGACACGCGCACGCGCCGGCGCGGCCGCCTTCACCCAAGCAGAGGCACAAGCCTTGGGCACAAGCATAGGCAGGCGAGGAGGGCCTGCGCAATGCGGCTCGGCGAGCCTAAAGGACGCGGTCAGGTCCCGGCGCGGAGGGCGGTCCTGACAGGGGTTGCTGCCGCACGCGCGGCAGAGCGCTTGGCAGCTCGCTCTGCAGGTAAGTGATGAGCTTCTCGCGCAGCTCGCAAGCAAGGTCATAGGCGTCGCCGGAGGTGCGCGCGCTCGCGATCACCCGCAGCTCGATCGTGCGCTCATGCGCCTCGGTCACCTGCAGCTTGACATCCTGACCGTCCCAAAGTGGCGATGCCTGCACGATCTCGACAGCCTTCGCACGGATGCGCTCGATCGGCGCCGTATGGTCGACATGCAGGGACATGGCGCCAATGCGGCGGGTCGATTCCCGCGTCCAATTCTGGAACGGCTTCTCGATGAAATAGGTGAGCGGCACCACCAGGCGACGCAGGTCCCACAGCCTGACCACCACATAGGTGGATGTGATCTCCTCGACACTGCCAACCTCGTTCTCGACCTGCACGCTGTCGTCGATGCGGATTGGTTGCGCCACCGCAATTTGAATGCCTGCGAACAGGTTGCTGAGCAGCGGTCGGGCGGCCAGGCCGGCCACCAGGCCTGCAACGCCAGCGGAAGCAAACAGGCTGACGCCGTAGTGCCGCACGGAGTCGAAGGTCATCAGCGCCGCGCCCACGGTGGCGACGATGACGATGGTGTCGATCGCGCGAGCGAGCACGCGCGCCTGCGTGAGGTGCTTGCGGGCGTAGAGATTGTCGGCGTCGCGCGCAAATCGCTTGAGGTAGAGGTCGGCGGTCATGTCGACCACGGTCACCGCGGCCCATCCCAACAGCCCGATCGCGACCACCAGCAGAACCTTGGCCACGACGCTCTCGACCTCGAAATCGAACGGGGCGGCCGGTAGCACAACGAAGAGGGCAAGGACGACGAGCGCAAGGCGCGTGAGCCCCATGGTGCGCAACAGGAACGAGTGCAGGTAGGGACGGCGATCCTTCAGCAGGCGTAACAGCAGCCGGATCAGCACGCTGTGGATCACAAGCGCGAGCAGGGCCGCGAGCGCCAGCATGGCCGTGCCGACCAGCCCGTCCGGCGCCCAGGCGACATAGTCGCGCAACTCGGTCAGGCTGGTGCGGATGGCTTCGAACATGCGATCACCTCATGAGCTTCCGGCTAAAAATTGCTGAAAATTAGGAATGTCAATTTCACAGCGTTTAAACGTCTATTAGGTCAAATGCCGGCATGGTCTTTGCTCGAACAGGGGAGTTCAGGCCATGCTACGTGTTGCGGTGCTGGTTGTGGCGATACTGGCTGGCTACGACCACTATATGAACAACGGCGTGGTCCGATCAGCTGCCTTGCGGGCAACGAGCGAGATCCTGCACCATTTTGGCGTGATGTGAACAAGCCAAGATCTGAACAAGCCGGGCGCCAGCGTCCCGCCGTTTCGGTGTGACAGGCGGGGCGGTGGACCGTTTTGCCGGCAATCACCGGTTTTGCCAGCAATCACTCCTGCGGCTTGATGCCGATCTGCTGCATCAGCTTGCGCGGTCGACCGCACGTCCTCCTTGAAGAATGCCTCGAACTCGTCGACCGTCATCGGCATCGGCTCGTTGCCGGTCTTGGCGATGCGCTCCTGCACGACTGGCACCAGCAGGGCCTTGCGCGATTCCTCGTGCAGCTTGTTGACGATGTCGCGCGGCGTCTTGGCCGGCAAGAACACGGCGGTCCAGAACAGGTAGGTCGAAGTCCTTGAGGCCGAGCTCGGTTGTCGTCGGCACATCGGGGAGCGCAGTGGCGCGCTTCTCGCTGCTGACCGCGAGCGCGATGAGCTGGCCTTCCTTCACCAGCGGCAGCGCCGGCGCGAGCGGCAGGAAATAGAAATCGATCCGGCCGGCGAGGACCTCGGTGAAGGCTTCGTTCGGGCCGCGGAACGGAATGTGCTGGGCCTCGATGCCGGCGCTCAGTCGGAAGCGCTCGGCGGCAAGATGCGATGTGGAGCCGAGGCCGGCGGAGGCGAAGTTCATCGCGCCCGGCTTGGCCTTGGCGGCGGCGATCAGGTCGGCGACGGTCTTGAAGCCCTTCGACGGCGCGACGACCAGCACCGTCGGCGAATTGCCGAGCGGGAGCACGGCCGCGAAGTCGTTGAACGTGTCGTAGGGCAGGGTCTTGTAGAGGGACAGCGCGGAGGCGAAGGAGGAGGAGTGCACCAGCACGGTGTTGCCGTTCGGGGCCGACTTCGCGACCAGATTGGCGCCCAGCGTGCCGCCCGCGCCCGGCCGGTTCTCAAACACGATCGGCTGGTTGACCTGCTTCGAGACCTGCTCGAACACGATGCGCCCGACGATGTCGTTGGCGGCGCCCGCCGCGAATGGAACGACCGCCGTGATCGTGCGATCGGGCCAGTTGCTCTGTGCAGTGGCAAGCTGGATGAGGGCGACCAGCAAGACGCTGGCGACGCCGCAGGCGCGAATGGATGGCATGCGCGATCCTCCCATATTGCACGTGGATGCATGTGCATGCGGGCTTCGAACGATGTCCCGCTTGGAGACGTCCCCCTTGGCGACGGCTCGCAGTCTCCAGCATAGGCGTGCCGGTGGGTGGCGCAATCCGTCTCCCTGTGACGTTTTCGCTGGGAGTCCACAGAGTGAGCCCGGGTGTCCGCCGGCCCTGGACATCGCACCCGCGAGGTGCGATGACGCGCGCGATGAATTTCCTGCTGCGCTTCTTCACGTGGTGGAACGGCTGGACCTTCGGCACGCAGGTCTGGACCAGCCTCTATGGCGAGTTCGTCGGCGAGGACGAATTCGGCAATCGATATTTCCGCACGCGGGGCGGCAAGATCGACCCGAACCTCGGCTTTGAGCGCCGCTGGGTGATCTACAATGGCGTGGCCGAGGCCTCGACCGTTCCCCCGTCGTGGCATGGCTGGCTGCATCACACCGTGGACGTTCCGCCGACCCTGGAGAAGGTGGTGCCGCGCCCCTGGTGGAAGCCGCATCGGCCCAATATGACCGGCACGCCGGGCGCGCATCGGCCCACCGGCTCGACATTGGCGCAGGGGCGGCGCCCGAAGGCGACCGGCGATTACAAGGCCTGGACGCCCGGACGATAAGTCTCAGACCCCGCGCTGGAACGCCGAAATGCCTTGCATATGAAGGCCTTCGGTGGGGTGAACTGTCCACCGCTGCGACCTATCCGCCCTTTCCCCGCCGTATTCCCCGTGTTAACAGCCCGATCAGGGTGCGGGATTAGGATTGCGTCCTGACTGATTCCCCCGGGCTAGAGTGATGATGGGACGACGTACGACAGTTGCCGCTATTGCCGCCGCTGTGGCGATTGGCTTGGTCGTTCCGGCGGCTGCGCAATTCGGTTGGATCTTCGGCGACCCGCCGCGTCCGCCGTCGAACGTTCCCGGTGCCCGGCCGCAGCAGCCGCAGCAGCCCGATTACCCGCCGCCAACTGCCTACAACTATCCTCCTGCCAACTATCCGCCCGCCAACTATCCGCCTGCGCCGGACTACCAACCCGGTGGTCAGCCGCCAGGCGTTCAGTCGCGGCCACTGCCGCCGCCCTCTGGAGCGGCGCTCGACCCGGCGCCGCGCGCACCACTGCCACTACCGCCGGAGCCGCGCTCGACCCGGCGCCGCGCGCACCATTGCCACAGCCTGGTGGTGCGCCCACCAATCTTGCCCCAAACCTTGGTCCTGCAGCTGCCCCCGGTCCTGCAGCTGCCCCCGGTCCTGCGCCACGCGGACCGCGCGGGCCGGCCGATACATCGCCGCAGCCTGGTGACGAGGTCATCACCGAGCCGCCGCAGCAGCGCATCGTCAACAAATCGGCGCTGTTCTCAGGCCTCGACAAGATCACCGGCCGTATCATCAGCTTCGACGTGGCGATCGGTGAAACGGTCCAGTTCGGTGCGCTGCAGGTGACGCCGCGCACCTGCTTCACGCGGCCGACGACCGAGACGCAAAACACCGACGCCTTCATCGAGGTCGAGGAGGTCACGCTGCAGGGTGAGGTGCGCCGCATCTTTACGGGCTGGGTATTCGCCGCAAGCCCCGGGCTGCACGCGGTCGAGCACCCGATCTACGACATCTGGCTCACCGACTGTAAGAGCCCCGTCGTGGTGGCAGAGCCTGTAGCGCCAGCGCCAACTCCGGCGGCCGCGCCGCCGCCGCGCAATCCGCCCGCGCAGCCCAAGCAGAAGCAGGCGCCAAAGCAGCAGCCCCAGCAGCAGACACAGGGCTTTCCGCCGTTCCGCTGATTTGCAGCTTTTGTTTGAGCATGATCTTTTCCGAAAACCGGCTTCCACTTTTCGGGATCATGCTCTAGGCGCCTGGAGCTGTGAGCTGTGCCAGCGCCTCTTTGCCGGTCACCGGCCGGCTGGTCGGCAGCGCGCCGAAATCGCCATCACTGCCGAGCGCCGCTTCCAACAGCTTGTGATACTGGCGCCGCGGAACCTCGACCGCGCCAAAGCCTTTGAGGTGGTCGGTGACAAACTGGGTGTCGAGCAGCTTGAAGCCGCCGGCGCGCAGACGCGCGATCAGATGGACGAGCGCGACCTTGGAGGCGTCGCGGGCGCGGTGGAACATGCTCTCGCCGAAGAAGGCGCGGCCGAGCGAGACGCCGTAGAGGCCACCCACCAGCGCGTCGCCGTCGTAGACCTCAATGCTGTGGCAATGCCGGCGCTCGTAGAGCTTGCGGTAGAGCATGCGGATGCGGGCATTGATCCAGGTGCGCTGGCGGCCGGGCTGCGGCTCGGCGCAGCCGTCCAGCACGCCGTCGAAGTCGCGGTTGACCATCACGGTAAAGCGGTCCGATCGCACCGTACGGGCGAGCCGGCCGGGCAAGTGAAAACGGTCGAGCGGGATGATCCCGCGCATCTCGGGCTCGATCCAGTAGAGCGCCGGATCGTCCGCGCTCTCGGCCATCGGAAAGATTCCGCAGGCATAGGCCTTGAGCAGGACTTCGGGGGTGATCTCGATGAAGGCGGATTCGCGATTGGCCATATGTTTGTGTCTGTCGTGTCCGTATCTGCCGCGCGCTTAACCTTCCGAAGCGCTGTTCGAACCCGATGCAACGGGCACTATAGCATGCTAGGCTCGCACGCGAGAGGTTCCATAACGGCATTCTCATAACGGCGTTCTCGTGACGGCGTTCTCATGACACCGGCTTCACACCAGGTTTCACATCCGGTTTCTTGCACCAGCTGCGGCACTGTCGGCGCCCGCTGATCGCGGTCGCGGTCATGCTCGTGGTGCTGCAGGCCCTGGTCTCGGGCCTAGCGAGCGCGCGGGCAGCCGTGATGTCGGCCAACCCGTTCGATGCCGGCGTGATCTGCCACGGAGCGGGGGGCGGGCCAGAGCTGCCCGCTGACGATTCGTCCGGCTTGGGCTTCGCGAGGGATCTCTGCTGCGCGTTCTGTGCGGCGGCCGCGCCGGCGTTGTTGACGGTCACGCCTCCAGTCGTCGGCCACGTCGAGCGCGCCGGAACCCGTCGCCTCACGCCGCCTGCTCGTGATTATATTTTGATTACCCGTCGCGCCGTGCGGGCGGGACTCTCACAAGCGCCTCCAAGCTTCGCCTGAACCTGATTGTTCGTTGCGGGCCGGCGGCTGCCGGCCCGGGTTCTTGCTCGAAGTCGGAGATCAACCCCATGTTTCGTCCTCTACTCGCGGGCGCCGCCGGCGTCCTGGCCTCTATCTCATGCGCATCTGCGCACATCACTTTGGAGCAGCAGCAGGCGCCGGTCGCGTCTTCCTACAAGGCCGTCATGCGCGTGCCGCATGGTTGCGACGGCGCTGCCACCACCTCGATCCGCATCCGCATTCCCGAGGGCGTCATCGGCGTGAAGCCGATGCCGAAGCCGGGCTGGCAGCTCAACGTCGTGAGCGGAAAATACGCCAAGCCCTACACGCTGCGTGGCGCCAAGATGACCGAAGGCGTAACCGAGCTTTCCTGGTCGGGCGGCAAGCTCCCCGATGCGTACTACGACGAGTTCGTGTTCACGAGCGTGCTTGCCGAGGAGCTCGAGGCCGGCAAGACTGTCTATTTCCCGGTCGTGCAGGAATGCGAGAAGGGCATCCATCGCTGGATCGAGATTCCGAAGGACGGCGAGCATGGCGCACAGGGCGAAGGCGGTCCGCAACCGGCGCCAGGCCTGCGGCTTCTGCCGAAGCGCTGACGTGTCTCGCGCTGGCGTGCTCGCTTGTTTCATCGCTGTTCTGCTGACGGCGTGGCTCGCGTCGTCGGCGCGCCTTTGCGCATGCGTCGCTGGTGCGCGCTGAGCCGGCCGACGGCGCCATGCTTGCGGAGGCGCCTAAGGCCCTGAAGCTGACCTTCAACGAGCCGGTGTCGGTGCTGGTGATGCGGCTGATCGGCCCCAGCGGCGAGGTCATCGCGCCGGCCGCCGCGGCCGAGAACAACGTCGTTACCGTCACGCCGCCGCAACTGCGCCGAGGGAGCCACGTGCTGAGCTGGCGCGTGGTCTCGGCCGACGGCCATCCGGTCGGCGGCTCGTTCGTGTTCTCGATTGGCGCCGCGAGCGGGACCAGCGTTGCAGCATCGAGCAATACGGTCGCGCGCGCGTCGCTGTGGGCGGCGAAGCTCGCGGTTTACGTTGCAATGGTCCTGGGCATTGGCGGGGCCTTTTTTGAGATCTGGGCCGGCACAGCGGGTCGCACGCAGGCCACGTCTGTTTACGTTGCCTTGCTCGTCGGCGGCCTGATCGTGACTCCGCTATCGGTCGGCTTGCAGGGGCTCGATGCGCTCGATCTGCCGGTGTCGCAGGTGATGCAAGCAGAGGTCTGGCGGGCTGGATGGGAGACCGCCTACGGACTGACCGCGCTCGTGGCCGAATGCGCGATCGTTGCCGGCCTGCTGGCATTGGTGACACCCGTGCGCCTCGCTCGCGCGCTGGCGCTCGTTGGTCTCTTAGGGATTGGTCTCGCGCTGCTGCTGAGCGGGCATGCCGGCACGGTTGAGCCACGCTGGCTCACGCGCTCGGCGGTTTTCTTGCATGGCGTTACGGTCGCGTTCTGGATTGGCGCGCTCATTCCTCTTGTGGTCGCGATCCGCGCCGGCGATCGCGACGCACTGATGCGATTTTCCCGCCTGATTCCGGTTCCGCTCGCTGTCCTCGTCGCCACCGGATGCCTGCTCATGTTTGTGCAGCTCGACCGCGTCGATGCGCTGTGGACGACGCGCTATGGCCTGGTGCTGAGCGGCAAGCTTGCACTGGTTGCGGTCCTCCTCGGCTTGGCGGCGGCAAATCGTTTTGCGCTGGTGCCACGGTTTGCCGCGGCGGGCAGCGCTGCAGCCGGGCGTCCGCTGGCAACCTCGATCAGAGCCGAGCTTGCGCTCGCGTGCGTCATTCTGGCGCTGGTTGCGTCCTGGCGCTTCACGCCGCCGCCGCGCGCGCTTGCCGCGAGCGAGCGGGTTTTCCTGCATCTGCATGGCGAGCGCGGCATGGCGGAGATCGACATCGAGCCGGAGCGGGGCCGTGCCAAGACGTCCGTCAAGCTGCTCGACCCGGAGCTGCACCCGCTCGCCGCGAAAGAGCTCACGATCGTGCTGGCCAATCCGGCGGCTGGCATCGAGCCGATGCAGCGCCATGGCGTGAGCGAGGGCGAAGGCTTTTGGCGCGTCGATGATTTGCGCATTCCGGTTGCCGGCCGCTGGAAGCTGCAGGTCGAGATTCTGATCAGCGACTTTGAGAAGCTCGTGCTGGACGAGGAGGTTGTTCTGCCGCGCGTGCCATGACGCGCTCTCAATTCTTTTGAGCGGCGCATAGCCCGCGAAGACGGGCGTAAACGCCCTTATGTCCTTGTCGGAAAACCGGTTCCCACCCCGGGTCGAGCCCGGGGCATGCTTTGTCCGGGACATGCGCTAGCCGCGATCAACTCCCCCGCAACGTCTGCAGCAGATTGGTCGGAATCGGGAACACGATGGTCGAGGCGCGCTCGCCGGCGATGCTCTGCAGCGCCGTGAAGTAGCGCAGCTGCATCGCCTCCGGTCTGGTCGCGAGAATCGCGCCGGCCTGAGCGAGCTTCTCGGCCGCCTGGAATTCGCCCTCGGCGTCGATGACCTTGGCGCGGCGGATGCGCTCGGCCTCCGCCTGCCGGGCGATCGCGCGCACCATGGTCTCGTTGAGGTCGACGTGCTTGAGCTCGACGATCGAGACTTTGATTCCCCAGGCGTCGGTCTGCTCGTCGAGGATGCGCCGGATGTCGGCATTGAGCTTTTCGCGCTCCGCCAGCATCTGGTCGAGGTCGTGCTGGCCGAGCACGGACCGAAGCGTGGTCTGCGCGAGCTGGCTGGTCGCCTCCTTGAAATGCTCGACCTGGATGATCGCCTTCTCGGGATCGATGACGCGATAGTAGACCACCGCATTGACCCGCACCGAGACGTTGTCGCGCGAGATCACGTCCTGTGGCGGGACGTCGAGCACGCGGGTGCGCAGGTCGATGCGGACCATCTGTTGGATGACCGGAACGATGATCACAAGGCCGGGGCCCTTCACCTTCCATAGCCGCCCCAGCAGGAAGACCACGCCGCGCTCATACTCCCGCAGGGTGCGAAACGCGTAGAACAGGATGGCGAGGACGATGATGACCGGTATCAGCAGGCTGCTCCAAATCGAAAGATCGATCATGAAAAGCTCCTTTCACGGTTCGACGATGAGCGTCAAACCTTCTCGCCCCACGACGCGTACGGTATCGTTGACCTGCAGCGGACGGTTCGCGCGTGCAGACCAGATCTCGCCGTGCACGCGCACGCTGCCACGACCGTCGCTCCAGCCCACGACCTCGCCGCGCATCCCGATCATCTGCTCGGAGCCGGTGACAGGTGCGCGCTTTCGCGCTGACCATGCGGCGCCCCCGATGGCGACAATCATGCCGGCGGTGGCGATCGCGGAGCCGAAGATCAGCCATCGCGACACCGCAAACTCGATATCCGTGTCGCCGCCCTCGAACAGGAACAGTCCGCCGACGATGAATGCCGCAAGGCCGCCGATGCCGAGCGCTCCGATCCCCGGCGTGAACGCCTCTCCGATCATCAAGAGGATGCCCAACATTAGCAGGCCGAGGGCGCCATAGTTGACCGGCAGCGCCGTCAATGCGGTGAGCCCCACGATCAGGCTGATCGCTCCGATCACACCGGGTGCAAACGAGCCCGGGTTCCAGAATTCCAGGATGAGACCGTAGAAACCGATCAACATCAACAGGAACGCGATATTGGGATCGGAGATCGCCGAAAGCGCCTTCGTGCGCCAGTCGGGCGCGACCGCGATGATCTCCGCGTTCCTGGTCGTGAATTTCGTTTGGACGCCCGCTACGGTGACGTTGCGGCCATCGGCCTGCGTGAGCAGGTCGTTCAGATTGTCCGCCACCAACTCCACCACGCCTTCCTTCTGCGCTTCGACTGCGGTCAGCGTGGCAGCATCGCGGACGGCTTTCTCCCCCCAGTCGGCATTGCGGCCGCGCAGTTGCGCAAAGCTGCGCATCATTGCCACTGCATCATTGATGGCCTTGTTCTGCGCGTCCGATTTCGGCTCGCCCTTGCTCTCCTTGTCCTTCGGCTGCGAGCCCGGGAGGCCCGGGACGCCGCCGATTTCGATCGGGGTTGCGGCGCCGATATTGGTGCCGGGCGCCATGGCGGCGAGGTTGGAGGCATAGGTGATGTAGGTGCCGGCGGAGGCGGCGCGCGCGCCGCTCGGCGCCACATACACGATCACCGGCACGGGCGACGCGATCATCTCCTTGATGATGTCGCGCGTGGAAGAGACCAGCCCGCCCGGCGTATCGAGCCGCATCACCAGCGCCGAAGCGTTCTCCTGCCTGGCCTTCTGGATCGCCTGCGAAATCTGGCGCGTGGTGGCGACGCCGATGACGCCGTTCACCTCGGTGACGAAAACCCGACTGGGGGACTGCGCACTCGCCGGCCATGCAACCGCGGCTGCCATGCATAGCAGCACCACGCCCGCCAACCATGTGAGCCAAGCCTGCCCTGTCGAGCAAGCCCGCAATGTCAAACATGCAGCCATCAGACCCCTCTGATGAGCCGTCCGACGGTAACGCGAGCGCGGCTGCGCACGCGTTTCAGTTCAGCACCAATATAGGTTGGCGGTCGCCGCAAGGGAACGCCCGCGATTGCTGGTATCGCGATTGCAGGTAGTGTTGTAGGAACTTCAAATCGGCGGCACTAGCTAGGCGCTGCCACGCGCGCCGTGATCATTCCCGCATGCCACCCTTGGCGAGAAATTCCTCGAGCCAATGGATGTGATACTCGCCGTCGATGATTTCCTTCTCGCGCACCAGCGCGCGGAACAGCGGCAACGTGGTCTCGATGCCGTCGACCACGAACTCGTCGAGCGCGCGCTTGAGCCGCATCAGGCATTCCCCGCGCGTCCTGCCATGCACGATAAGCTTGCCGACCAGCGAGTCGTAATAGGGCGGGATCGTGTAGCCGTGATACACGGCCGAATCGACGCGCACACCGAGTCCGCCGGGCGGATGGTAGTGCACGATCTTGCCGGGTGACGGACGGAACGAGACCGGGTTCTCGGCATTGACGCGGCACTCGATGGCGTGGCCGTAAAACCTCACATCGTCCTGCGCGATCTGCAGATCGGCGCCGGCGCCAACGCGGATCTGCTCCAGGATCAGATCGATGTCGGTGATCGCCTCCGTCACCGGATGCTCGACCTGGATGCGGGTGTTCATCTCGATGAAGTAAAACTTGCCCTCCTCGTAGAGGAACTCGACGGTTCCGACGCCGAGGTATTGCAATTCACGCATCGCACGCGCGACCGTCTCACCGATCTCGTTGCGGGCGGTGAGGTTGAGGGCGGGCGAGGGGCTTTCCTCCCAGACTTTCTGGTGGCGGCGCTGCAGCGAGCAGTCGCGCTCGCCGAGATGAATGGCGCGGCCCTGGCCGTCGCCGAGCACCTGAATCTCGATGTGGCGCGGCTTCTCCAGGTATTTTTCGAGATAGACCGAGTCGTCGCCGAACGCGGCCTTGGCCTCGGCGCGTGCAGTCGCGAGTGCGTTCGAGAGGTCGTCGGCGGTGAGGGCGACTTTCATGCCGCGCCCGCCGCCGCCGGCCGAAGCCTTGACCAGCACCGGAAAGCCGATCGTGCGCGCGACCGCGATCGCCTCCTGATCGGAGCCGACGCCGCCTTCCGAGCCCGGCACCACCGGGATGCCGAGCCGGACCGCGGTGCGCTTGGCCTCGATCTTGTCGCCCATGATGCGGATATGGGCAGGCTTGGGGCCGATGAAGTGAACGTTGTGCTCCTCGAGAATCTCAGCAAAGCGCGCGTTCTCGGAGAGAAATCCGTAGCCCGGATGCACCGCATCGGCGCCGGTGATCTCGCAGGCCGCCAGCAGCGCCGGGATGTTCAGGTAGCTGTCGCGCGCGGCCGGCGGACCGATGCACACGCTTTCGTCCGCGAGTCGCACATGCATGGCGTCGGCGTCGGCGGTCGAATGCACCGCGACGGTCGGGATGCCGAGCTCCTTGCACGCGCGCAGCACGCGCAGCGCGATCTCGCCGCGATTGGCAATCAGGATTTTTTCGAACATGGCATCAGCCGTCGCGTGCTGTTAGTCGCCGCGGAGGAGTCTCTGATGGTGACTGAGGCATTCGCAGAACTTAGAACTCCGCAGTGGAGCGTTGCGAAGGTGCGCGCCACACGGTTCCCTCCCCCCTTGCGGGGGAGGGACAGGGAGAGGGGTGGAAGCAGGGTGCCGCGCGTGCCGTTGCTTGCGCGCGTAAATCCCGAACATCGAGAGTGTCCCGAGCGACATGTTTTCGTATTGATAACAGTCGCCGGGTTGGTTGTACCCCCCTCCCTGTCCCTCCCCCGCAAGGGGGGAGGGAACGCTGTGGCCCTGTTGTTCGCGCCTCCAGCGCTCCATTCGCGTCAACTGCCCGTGGGCCAGCGTTTTCATTCGATGATCATGAGCGGCTCGCCGAACTCGACCGGCTGGCCGTCCTCGATCAGGATCTGGATGACGGTGCCGGCGCGCGGCGCCGGAATCTGATTCATGGTTTTCATCGCCTCGACGATGAGCAGCGGCTCGCCCGCGCGCACACGAGCGCCCACCTCGACGAATGGACGCGTACCCGGCTCGGCCGCCCGATAGCAGGTCCCGACCATGGGCGAGGTCACGACGCCGGGATGCTTGGACGGATCGACCGTGCCGCTGCCCGAAGGCAGCGTGGTCGCCTCGACCGTGGTGGCTCGCACCGCGGACGCCACTGCGACAGCCGCCTGCACCTGACGGGCCACGCGCACGCGCTGGCCGCCGCGCTCGAACTCGATCTCGGTCAGGCCGGTCTCGTCGAGCAGCTTGGCGAGCGCCCGGATCAGCTCGTGATCGATCTCTTGCTTCGCCAACTCAGCTTTCGAAGGGTCGGCTTTTGCCATCTCGGAGCTCGCTTGCGATTCTGCCTTCACCGGGTCCTTGCTGTCGCGTGCCACGGCTCAGCCCTTCGCCTCGAGCAGAGCGGCGAGGCCGCTGATGGCGAGACCATAGCCCGCGATGCCGAATCCGCACAGGCTGCCGCGCGCGACCGGCGCGATATAGGATAGGTGGCGGAAGTCCTCACGCGCAAAGATGTTGCTGATGTGCACTTCGATGACCGGCACGCTTACGGCCGCGATCGCATCGCGGAGCGCGACCGAGGTATGGGTATAGCCGCCGGCGTTCAGGATGATGCCTGCGGCCTGCTTGGTCTGCGCTTCGTGGATCCAGTCGACCAGCTCACCCTCGTGGTTGGTCTGGCGAAATTCCACATCGAGCTTGTGGCGAGCGGCGGTATCGCGCGCGAGCGTCTCGACGTCCTTCAGTGTCGCGCGACCATAGGTCTGCGGCTCGCGCGTGCCGAGCAGATTGAGGTTCGGGCCGTTGAGCACAAAGACGATTTTCGCCATGAAGCCGCCGCGCGACCAAGTTCCGCACCCGCTTTATAGGCAGCCGCCACGAAAAGGAAAGCCCGGGACGAGTGGCCGTCCCGGGCCTTGTGCAATGGTTGTGTATGGCTCCGGCTTCAGCAGGTCGCACCTTAGCAGGTGGCTGTTAGCAGGTCGCTCTTAGCAGGTCGCTCTTAGCAGGTCGCCTGGCCGCAACGGGCCATGTTGACCTTTTCCTTGAGGGTTGGGAGCCCAACCGCGCCGATCACCGCCTCGTTGCCGATGACGTAGCTCGGGGTGCCGTTGAGCCCCATGGCTTCGGCGATCTTGAAGCTCTCGGCGAGCGTGTTCTTCACCTCATCGCTCGCCATGTCCTTCTCGAGGCGCGCCATGTCGAGGCCGACCTCCTTGGCCACCGCTAGCGCCCGAGCCTTGTCGGCCGAGCCGCGACCGGTGAGGAGCTTCTGATGAAACTCGAGATATTTCTTGCCGGTCTTGTCCTGCATCCGCACCGCGACGGCGACTTGCGCGGCCTGCGTCGAGCCCTCGCCGAGCACGGGGAATTCCTTGAGCACGACCTTGAGCTTGGGATCGGCCTTCATGAGATCGAGCATGTCGGTCATCGCGCGCTTGCAGTAGCCGCAGTTGTAGTCGAACAGCTCCACAAAGGTGACGTCACCCTTTGGGTTGCCGAGCGTCACCTGACGCGGAGAATTGAAGATGATCTCGGCGTGCTCCTTGATCGCAGCGCGATGCTTCTCCACCTCTGCCAGCGCCTGGCGCTTCTCGAGCTCTCCCATCACTTCCTGCAGAAGCTGCGGATTGCTGAGCAGATACTCGCGCACGATCTTCTCGATCTCGCCGCGCTGATCGGGAGAGAATGATTGGGCCGAGGCTGGGGCTGCGAGAGCGAGCGCGAACGTCGCGGCGGCCAGCGTGCGGATATCGAAATTCATAGGCTGGGATCCTTTCCGGCTAGCTTCTTTGTTAGAGCATGATCTTTTCCGAAAACCGGGTTCCACGTTTCGGGATCATGCTCTAGTTCCGCTGCCCGGCTTGTCCGGGCGGGCGGTAGGTGGCGATGTCGTCGGCTTTCACCCAGCCGGGTGAGCCGACCGGGAAGCGGGTCTTGGCGCGTGCGGCCAGCTGACGCGCGGTCAGCAGCTCGCCGCGCATGAAGGCGGCCTGCGCGGACGAAAGATCGGCATGGGCCAGGTCGCCCTTGCGGCCATAGGCCATGGCGAGCTGCGCATAGGCTTCAGACGACTCCGGCTCGCGCCGCAAGGCCGTCTCCAACAGCGTCACGGCTTCCTCGCCACGGGCATTGGAAGCGATCAACGCCTGCGCCAGCATGATCTGGATCAGCGACGGGTTGGGCGCGAGCTGCACCGCGCGGCGCAGCGGTGCGACCGCCTCGGCCGGCTTGCCGCCTTCGAGCAGGGCCTGGCCCTTGAGCTCGTGGAAATAGGGATTCTGCGGGTTAGCCTGGATCAGGGCGTCGATCTGCCCGAGCGCGCCCGTCGAATTAGCGAAACGATAGGATGCGATCGCGCGAGCGTAGCGCGCCGGCGGGCTGGTGTCGTTCGCTTGGAAGCGACGCAGGACCGCGTCGGGGCGGTCCATGAAGCCGTAGAGCTTGGCACGCATCAGGTCGTGCCGCTGCTGCAGGGCGGGCGAATCCGTCTTGTCCCAATACGGGCTCGAGCGCGCGAGCTCGGCCAGCGCGCGCACGCGCTCGGCCGGCAGCGGATGCGACTGCATGTAGGGATCGATGTAGCGGGTCTGATAGAGGATCTGGTCCGCGAGCCGCTTGAAGCTGTCGTGCATGCCTTTGGCCGACTGGCCGGTGGCGGTGAGGAACTTGACGCCGGCGCGATCGGCGGCGTCCTCCTGGGTGCGCACATAGGCAAGCAGCTGGTTCTGGATCATGGCTTGCGGCGCCTGCAAGCGCGGCCATCCCGGCCTGGCCCATATTGGCGGAGCCGCTGCGGGAGGCCGCGACCAGCGCGCCCGCGCCGAGCAGCAGTGCCACGATCGACTGCGTGGTCGCCTTCGCGACTTCCTCGCGCAGCCGCGACAGGTGCCCGCCTGCGATGTGACCTGTTTCATGGGCAAGCACGCCGATCACCTCGTTCGGCGTATTCGCATCCATCAGCGTGCCGGCATTGATGAAGATGCGGCGGCCGTCGGCGACGAAGGCGTTGAAGGCCCGGTCGTTGATGATGACGACCTGAATGTTTTGCTTGGCGAGCCCGGCGGCCTGCAGAAGCGGCTGCGTGTATTCGCGCAGCAGCTGCTCGATCTCGGCATCGCGGATGACCGGCGGACCCTTCGCGGGTGCCTGCGCCGGTGCGGGTCCACCCGCTGCCAGCAGGGCAACCGCCGTGATCAGCGCGGTCAGACGCTTGCCCGGACGATGGGGCCATGGAAATGGCGCGACTGAGGTCATCTGGCCAGTGAGTTCTCGCTATGCCCGTGACAGGCCCGGGCGGTTGCTATCGATACCACGTCGCGGGCGCTGTTTGCACCCACAGGAGGACGGCCTGTCTTCACATCCGCGCCAACTGGGTGTTTACGGCAACGGTGCGCCCATTAAGCGCTGGTTTACGCCTAGAATCATGCCTATCGCCGGCAACCATTGCGCCAAATTCGGCAAGTTGGTACCCGGCAGTCGGGCTTTTCGCCGCGCCCTGAGCCGCGCACCGAAACGGCCGAATGCGGCAACAGCGGGGCAGGCGGTTCCGTACCCACATCTTGAGGTTCCACACATGCTCGAATCGGCAAAACGGCTGATTTCCCCATCGGGGCGCAGCGACGTGCCGCCGTTCATGGTGATGGACGTGATGGCGGCGGCGGCGCGCATCGAGGCCGTCGGCGGCCGAGTCATCCATATGGAGGTCGGCCAGCCGGCGGCGCCGGCGCCGGCCTGCGCGATTGCGGCGGCGCGCGCGGCGCTGGCCGGGCCGCTGCGCTACACCGAATCACTCGGCATCCCGTCACTGCGCAAGCGCATCGCGCGTCATTATCAAGAGCGCTATGGCGTCGTGGTCGATCCGGCGCGGATCATCGTCACGACCGGATCGTCGGCAGGTTTCATCCTGGCGTTCCTCACCCTGTTCGAGCCCGGCGACCGGGTGGCGATCGCGGTGCCCGGCTATCCGCCCTACCGGCACATCCTCAAGGCGCTCGGCTGCGAGGCTGTGCTGATCGAGACGACCGCTGCGACCCGCTTCGCGATCACGCCGGACACGCTCATTGCGGCGCATCGACGCGCGCCGCTCAAAGGCGTACTGGTCGCGAGCCCGGCCAATCCGACCGGCACCATGATGACCGCGCAGGCGCTCCGCGATCTTCAAGGAGCCGCCGAGCGCGAGGGCATCCGCTTCATCTCGGACGAGATCTATCACGGGCTCGACTATGGGTTCGCGGCTGACACGGCGGCGCGGCTGTCGGAGAACGCGATCGTCATCAATTCATTCTCCAAATATTTCTGCATGACCGGCTGGCGCATCGGCTGGATGCTGGTGCCGGACGCGCTGGTGCGCCCGATCGATCGCCTGCATGGCAATCTCGCGATCTCGGTGCCGACGCTCTCGCAGATCGCAGCGGAGGCTGCCTTCGACGGGCGCGCCGAGATGGAGGCGGTCAAGCACGGCTACGAGGAGAACCGGCGTATTCTGGTCGATGGCCTGCCCAAGGTCGGCCTCGAGGAGTTTCTGCCGGTCGATGGTGCGTTCTATCTCTATGCTGATGTGTCGCGCTTCTCCAGCGACAGCTTCGACTTCGCCCGGCGCATGCTGGAGGAGGCGCATGTGGCCGCGACGCCGGGCGTGGACTTCGATCCGATCGAAGGCAGGCACTTCATCCGCTTCTGCTACGCCGGATCGGCCGCTGAGATGCACGAGGCGGTGGAGCGGATCGGCAGGTGGCTGCGCACAGGATGACGATCGGCCGCGCTGTGCCGGCCAGTTCGAGGCCTTGGCAGCGATGGTGCAAATGCGCATGCTGGCTGTTCGGACGCCTGCAGTCGGCGGCACGTGGAGCATGCCCATGATCAGGGGAATGGTCGGGAGAATTTTCGCTACGCTCGCTATGTTGAGCGTGCTTGCGGGCGCGGCATCGGCGCAGGGCTATCCGAACCGGCTGATCAAGTTCATGCACGGCTTCCCGCCGGGCGGGAACATCGACATCATCGCGCGCCTGCTGGCGAACGAGATGGCCAAGGGGCTCGGCCAATCGATCATCGTCGAGCCCAAGGTCGGGACCGCCGGCGCCTTGGCGGCCGAGGCGGTCGCGCGCAGCGAACCCGACGGCTACACGCTGCTGGTGCTGCCGAGCGCGCATCCCGCGCATGGCGCGCTGGCGAAGACCGTCAACTACAAGGTGGTGGAGGACTTCGACTGGATCTCGGTCGCGACCTTCTATCCGTTTCTCATCTGCGTGCGGAAGGACTCGCCCTTCAAAACGCTCAAGGAGTTGATTGACGCGGCGCGCGCGAGCCCCGGCACCTTGAAATATGGCTCTGCTGGCGTCGGCTCGATCCTGCACACAACGGTGGAACTCCTGGCCAGCGAGACCAAGACGAAATATCTGCATATTCCCTATCGCGGCGAGATACCGGCGATCACCGGCATCTTGCAAGGCGATATTGATTTCATTGCGGTCACCACCGGCCCGATCAGCGAGCGCGTACGCGCCGGCGAGTTCCGCGCGCTCGGCGTCACTTCCAAGGCGCGCTGGCGCGATTTCCCCGACGTACCGACGATCGCTGAGCAGGGTATCGAAGGCTTCGAGGTCATTTCCTGGACCGGCCTCGCGGGGCCAGCACGAATGCCCGCGGCCGTGGTCGAGCGGCTCAATGCCGAGCTGCGCCGCGCGATTGCGACACCAGATGTCAAGAGCAAGCTCGAAGCCATGGGCGGCGACGCCCGCGGCACGACGCCTGCGGAGATGCGCGCGCTGGTGGCGAGCCAGTTTGCGCTCTGGACGAAGCTCGCCAAGGAAGCGAACATCTCGATCGATTGATCGTCTGACAAGACACGACATAGGGACAAGACATAGGGAGAAGACGCATGCGCGGGGGTGCAGGACGGGTGGGAGCCTTTGCGGCGCTGCTGGTGGCCGGAATGATGGTGGCGGGCGAAGCCGCGGCGCAATCGCAATACCCGGACAAGCCGATCCGGTTGATCGTGCCGCAGGCGCCGGGCAGCGCCACCGACACGCTCGCGCGCCTGATCATCGCCGAGCTTGCGCCGATCATCGGGCAAACGATCGTGATCGAGAACAAGCCCGGCGCGGCCTTCACCATCGGGCTCGATCTGGTCGCCAAATCCGCGCCCGACGGCTACACGCTCGGCATGGCCCCGGTCGGCGCGATCGCCATCAGCCCCAATATGATCGCCAAGGTGCCCTACAACGTCGAGCGCGACTTCCAGCCGGTCATGCTGGCCACGCGCGGGCACCTCCTGCTCGCCGTGTCGCCGAAATCGCCGTTTCATTCGGTGCGCGACATCATCGAGGCAGCCAGACGCAATCCCGGCAAGCTCACCAATGCGTCGTCGGCGAGCGGGTCGCCCGGTCATGTTGGCGCGGAGTTGTTCAAGGTCATGACCGAGACGAACATCGTGCATGTGCCCTATCGCGGCGGCGCGGCCGCCACTAGCGACCTGATCGCCGGGCACGTCGACATCATGTTCGAGAGCCTCAACTCGATCGCGCCGCATGCCAAGTCGGGCGAGGTGAGGGCGCTCGCCGTGAGCGGCGCGCGGCGTTCGCCCGGGTTCCCGGAGCTGCCGACGGTCGCGGAGGCGGGCGTGCCGGGTTACGACGCGCCGACCTGGAGCGGTGTGGTCGGGCCTGCCGGCATGCCGCGCGAGATCGTGATGAAGCTCAACACGGCGCTCAATCGCGTGGTCACTTCGCCGGCATTCATCCAGCGCTTCGGCGTGATCGGCGACGAGCCCGCCGGCGGCACGCCGGAGGAGTTCGGCGCGCTGATCAGCAAGGAATTGGCCAAGTGGGCCGATGTGATCAAGCGCTCGGGCGCGAAGCTGGAGTAGGCGGCGCTCGAAGCGCCGATTCGTGGGGCGCGGAATCGCCGCGTAGGCCCGCGTTCGTGGGCTTGTGCATGACGCTTAATCGGCAAAATCCGGCGATCCAGCTTTCCGGCTCATGCCCCTGGTCAAAACTCCACGTCGAGCTCTTCGAGCTCGTCAGGCTCTGCCATGGCGCCGTTGATCCATTCCTGCATCGCCGGCATGGCCATGATCGTCTTGCAGTAGGCAGCGCAGACGCGATCGAGCTTCACGTCATAGGTCGTGAAGCGCGAGCACACCGGCGCGAACATGGCGTCGGCCATGCAGGGCTGCTTGCCAAACAGGAAAGGTCCCTTGGAGGCCGCAAGGCATTCGCGCCAGATCGTCGAGCACACGCTCGATGTCGGCCTGCGCGCCGGCCCAGACCTTGAAGCCCGGATAAACGGCCTTGACGTGCATCGGCAGCGCGGAGCGCAGATTGCTGAAGCCCGAATGCATCTCGCCCGAGATCGAGCGGCAGCGCGCCCGTTCGGCACGCCCTTTCGGCAGCAAGCCCGCATCGGGCTTCAGCTCGTTGAGGTATTCGGCGATGGCGAGCGTGTCCCAGATCTTGATGCCATCATGCTCGAGGCAGGGGACCAGGAACGATGGCGATAGCAGCAGCAGCTCGGCCTTGATGGAGGGGTCGTCGGTTGCGGCTTGCTTTTCCTCAAAGTCGAGCCCGGCCAGCTTGCACAGAAGCCAGCCCCGCAACGACCAGGCGCCGTAGTTCTTGCTGGCAATCGTCAATACCGCCCTGGCCATCAATGCTCTCCCTCAAGCCCCTAAACCGCCTACAAAAGTATCTCGCGGCGCAGGATAGAATGCACTAATATTTTGCGCTGCAACAAGAGGGGCGCGATGCTCTATCAAGCTTATCAGGCCCATTGCGACATGATGGGTCCGCTGCGGGCACTTGCGTCCGGCGCGATCTCGGCAATAGGCGCTCCCCTGGTGGGATTCACCAATATGCCGGTTCTGCGCAATCTCACCGCCACCTATGAGCTGATCTCCCGCGCCGGGCTGACCCACGAACGTCCGCCGTTCGGCATCGATACAGTCATGGTCGGCAATCGCCCGGTTGCGGTGAGCGAGGAGGCCGCCTTCACCGCGCCGTTTGGCACGCTCTTGCACTTCCGCAAAGACATCGACATGGCGCAGCCGCGCGTGCTGCTGGTGGCGCCGTTGTCCGGCCATTTCTCGACGCTCCTGCGCAACACCGTCATCACGATGCTGCCGGAGCACGATGTCTACATCACCGACTGGCACAACGGGCGCGACGTTTCGCTGGAGAGTGGCGCGTTCGGCTTCGACGACTACGTCGATCAGATCATCCGCTTTCTCGAGATCATCGGACCGGGCGCCCACGTCATCGCGGTGTGTCAGCCGTGCGTTGCCGTGCTGATCGCAGCGGCCGTCATGGCGGCGGCGGGCAATCCGGCCCAGCCGCACAGCATGACTCTGATGGCAGGGCCGATCGACACCCGCGTGAACCCGACCAAGGTCAACGAGCTGGCGCAAAGCAAGCCGATGGACTGGTTCGAGCAGAACCTCATCGCGACGGTGCCGGCGCGCTATCCGGGTGGCGGCCGTCGTGTCTATCCGGGCTTCGTGCAGCTCGCAGCGTTCATGAGCATGAACATCGATCGCCATCTGAAGGCGCATCGCGAGCTCTATCAGCATCTGGTTAACGGCGAGACCGAGAAGGCGAAGGCCACCAAGGATTTCTACGACGAATATTTTGCCGTGCTCGACCTCGCCTGCGGACTTCTATCTCGAGACCGTGCGGCTGGTGTTCCAGGAGCACGCGCTGGCGCGCGGCACGCTGACTTGGCACGGCAACAAGGTCGAGCCGCGCGCGATCCGCCGCACCATGCTGCTCACGATCGAGGGCGAGCGCGACGACATCTGTGCGGTCGGCCAGACGGTGGCCGCCCAGGAGCTGTGCTCGGGTCTGCGCCCCCATCTCAAGCGCCATCACCTGCAGCTCGGTGTCGGCCACTACGGCATCTTCAGCGGCCGGCGTTGGGAGACGCAGGTCTATCCGCTGGTCAAGAACGTGATCCTGACGAGCGATTGAGTGCTCGGCTGCAATAAGCCGTTCGTCCCCGCGCAAGAAGATGTGAAGCAATGACCTTCTGCTGTCGTCCCCGCGAAGGCGGGGACCCATACGCCGCAGCAAAGCGGATGTGGCAGGCCAGCGATGACGGAAACCTTGGTGATTATGGGTCCCCGCGTACGCGGGGACGACAGCGGCTTAGTTCGTGTCAAGGATACTTGAGCACGCTGGATTCCTGCTTTCGCGGGACTGAACGGGAGTGGCACCGCTCCGTTTCCAAATGCGCTGGGTTCTAGCTCTTTGCCTTCAGCGTGTTGATACATCTCCAGCGCCTCCTTGGGCTTGAGGTTCTTGATGCACGACCGCATGCACGGCCGCGATCATTGCCTTCGGCGCGTCGGACTGGAAGATGTTGCGGCCCATGTCGACGCCGGCGGCGCCCTGCTGCACGGCGTTGTACGCCATGGTGAGCGCATCGAGCTCGGGGAGCTTCTTGCCGCCCGCCATCACGATCGGCACCGGGCACGACGCGGTGACGGTCTCGAAGCCGTCGGCGACGAAATAGGTCTTCACATATTGCGCGCCGAGCTCGGCGATGATGCGGCAGGCGAGGCGGAAATATTTGGCGTCGCGCACCATGTTGGTGCCGACCGCGGTCACGCCCATCACCGGCATGCCGTAGCGCAGCCCGGCATCGACGAGCCTGGTCATGTTGTGGATCGAGCGCGTCTCGTGCTCGCCGCCGATGAAGACCTGGATGCCGATGCCGGCCGCGTTGAGCCGCAGCGCATCCTCCATGTCCATGGCGATCTGCTCGTCGGAAAGCTCCTTGAGGATGCTGGGCCCGCCGCTTGCGCGCAGCACCATGGGCTTGGTGCTCTCGGCCGGAATGACCGAGCGCAGGATGCCGCGGGTGCAGAACAGGGCGTCGCAGGACGGCAGCAGCGGCACGATCGAAAGATCGATGCGCTCGAGCCCGGTGGTCGGGCCCTGGAAGTAGCCATGGTCGATCGCGAGCATGACGGTGCGCCCGCTCCTGGGATCGAATACGCGCGCCAGCCTGTTCTTCATGCCCCAGTCGAGCTGATGCGAGCCTTTGAGAAAGAATCCCGGCGTCGCCTGCGGCGTGGCGGCGGCGAAGCGTTGTCCTTCGGTGTCGGCTTCCGGCATGTGTCCTCTGATTCGTTCGAGAAAGAAGCAAATCCTTAGCGTATTGGCCGTCACGTCGTCACTCGGATTTCGAGTGAGTAGAGATGCCGTGGCAGGCACGTTTCACAGATGACCGCGGATGAACGCGCCAACGCTGCCGAGCGCGCGTCGCCCTGCCTCCAGGCGAGCGTTCCAAAGCGACCATGCGTGAATCATGTGCGGCCAGATCTCGAGCGTCACCGCGACGTCGGCCGCGCCGGCGGCAGCGGCGAGGCGTACGGCATCATCGAGCAGCGTCTCGTCCGATCCCACCTGGATCAACATCGGCGGGAAGCCTTTCAAATCGGAATAGAGCGGAGACACCCGCGGGTCCTTCCTGTCAAAGCCCGCAGGAAGATAGGCATCGGCCAATTCGCCGAGATATGCCTTGTGGATCAGCGGATCGACGGTGTCCTTGCTGACAAGCGTCGAGCCCGACATCGTCAGGTCGGTCCAAGGCGAAGCAAGCCACGCGCAGGCCGGCTGCGCTTCGCCCCCAGCCCGCAGGCGATTGATCAGCGCCAGTGTCAGGCCGCCGCCGGCGCTGTCGCCCCCGATGGCGATGCGCTCGGCCGCAACGCCCTCTTTGCGCAGAAAGCGCCAGGCCGTCAGCGCATCGTCGAACGCCGCGGGAAACTTGTGCTCCGGCGCCAGCCGATAGCCTACGGCCAGCGTGCGGACACCAGCCGCACGCCCGGCCTCGGTCACCATGCGGCGATGGCTGAGAATCGAACCCGAGCAATAGCCGCCGCCATGGAAGAACATGAGCACGCGGCTCGGATCGCTGCCGGGAACAATCGACCATTCGCCGGGCACGCCTCCGACGTCGACCGCGGTGAGTGTCACGTCCGCAGCGACCGGCCAGACCGACCCGACCTCGTCGAGGCGCTGTCGCCGCTCCGTCCATCCGACCGGCCGCGGCTTGGACGTCAGCAATGTGCGGATATCGTCGATCTCGCTCTGACCCATCGGCGGAACTCCTTCGAGTTTCCTTGTATGGCTAGTCGGCCGGCCGCGATGATGTCGCGACCGGGTGACGCTGGAGCTAGGCCAAAGCTACAATGTCCGTGCTCGCTTCGGTACCGGGCCGCTGCTTGTGCGTATTGCTCGCGATGCCGGATTGCCGGACAATGCGCGATGACCCGATCTGCGGACATCGAGGATTTGAGCGCTGACGATCTCGCGATCCTGCGCGAATTGGAACGCAAGGTGCTCTGGCTTGCGAGCTGGACCATCCACCATGCCAATCACCTGCGCGAGAGCGTCGACGGCCTGAAGGTCGGCGGGCATCAGGCGTCGTCGGCCTCGCTCGCGACCATCATGACCGCGCTCTATTTTCATTCGCTGCGGCCGCAGGATCGCGTGGCGGTGAAGCCGCATGCTTCGCCGAACTATCACGCCATTCAGTATCTCTTTGGCCGCCAGTCCCGCGAGCGGCTCGAAGCCTTCCGCGCCTACAAGGGCGCACAGAGCTATCCCTCGCGCACCAAGGATGTGGACGACGTCGATTTCTCGACCGGCTCCGTTGGACTTGGCGTTGCGCAGACGCTGTTCTCGTCGCTCGCGCAGGATTATGTGCGCGCGCATGGCTGGGGCACCGAGACGCCGGAGGGGCGGATGGTCGCGCTCGTCGGCGACGCCGAGCTCGATGAAGGCAATATCTTCGAGGCGATCCTCGAAGGCTGGAAGCAGGGCCTGCGCAATTGCTGGTGGATCATCGACTACAACCGCCAGAGCCTCGATGCGGTGGTGCGCGAAGGACTGTGGGCGCGCTTCGAGAGTTCTATTCCGCGACTTCGGCTGGAACGTCGTCATCCTGAAATACGGCTCGCTGTTGCAGGCGGCGTTCGCGGAGCCCGGCGGCGAGCGCCTGCGTGCCTGGATCGACAACTGCCCGAACCAGCTCTATTCGGCGCTCGTGTTCCAAGGCGGCGCGGCCTGGCGCAAGCGCCTCACCGAGGATCTCGGGGAGGACATTGCGAGCCTGATCGCAAGCCGCAGTGACGACGAGCTTGCGCGGCTGATGACCAATCTGGCCGGCCACGATTTGCCGACATTGATCGACGCGTTCCAGGCCAACGATCACGACCGCCCGACCTGCTTCATCGCCTACACCATCAAGGGCTATGGCCTGCCGTTCGCGGGTCACAAGGACAATCATGCCGGGCTGATGACGCCGGCGCAGATGGACACTTTCAGGTCAGCGATGAACGTGCGGCCGGGCCAGGAGTGGGAGAGGTTCGAAGGGCTTTCGCTCGGTCCCGATGCAATTCAATCGTTCCTCGATCGCGTGCCGTTCGCGCAGCGCGAGGAGCGGAAGGCGACGCGACCCATCCCGGTCCCTGACGCACTGCCGGTCACGATCCAACCCGTGATGTCGACGCAGACGGGCTTCGGAGCGATCCTCAACGAGATCGCGCGAACGCAGGATGAATACGCCGCGCGAATCGTGACCACCTCGCCGGATGTGACGGTCTCGACCAATCTCGGCGCCTGGGTCAACCGGCGCGGCCTGTTCGCACGCGAGGCGATGGCCGACACCTTCAAGAGTGAGCGCGTGCCGTCGACCTTCAATTGGGAGTTCTCGCCCAAGGGACAGCACATCGAGCTTGGCATTGCGGAGATGAACCTGTTCATCCTCCTGTCCGCGCTCGGGCTCTCGCATGCGATCAACGGCGAGCGGCTGCTGCCGATCGGCACGCTCTATGATCCCTTCATCGCGCGCGGGCTCGATGCGCTCAACTACGCCTGCTACCAGGACGCCCGCTTCATTCTGGTCGCGACGCCGTCGGGTCTCTCGCTCGCGCCGGAAGGCGGCGCGCACCAGTCGATCAGCGCGCCGCTCATCGGCATGGCGCAGGACGGGCTCGCGGCCTTCGAGCCCGCCTTCGTGGATGAGCTTGCCGTGATCTTGAGCTTCGCGCTCGCCTACATCCAGAAGGACGGGGAGGGCGAGCCGTCGGAGCGCACATTTTCGGAAAGGACCTGGTTGCGCGACGAGACCGGCGGCTCGGTCTATCTGCGTTTGTCCACGCGGCCGCTCGAGCAGCCGCAGCGCGTCATGAGCGAGGAGCTGCGGCAGGGGATCGTCGACGGCGCCTACTGGATGCGCAAGCCCGGCCCGAACGCGCAGGTCGTCGTTGCCTATGCGGGCGCGGTCGCGCCGGAGGCGATCCAGGCGGTCGGGCTGATGGCCGAGGACCGCCGCGACGTTGGCCTGCTCGCTGTCACTTCCGCCGACCGCCTCAACGCCGGCTGGACCGCGGCGCAGCGCGCACGCGAGCGTGGCCTCGTGCATGCGCGCTCGCATGTCGAGCGACTTCTCTCTGAGCTCCCGCCACATTGCGGCCTCGTGACCGTGCTCGACGGCCATCCGGCGACGCTCGCCTGGCTCGGCGCAGTCGCGGGGCATCGCACGCGCTCACTGGGTGTCGAGCATTTCGGCCAGACCGGCTCGATCCTCGATCTCTATCGCCACTACGGCATCGACAGCGACGCGATCGTCGCGGCGGCGCAGGCGCTCACACCGGGACGGCCGATAAGATATTTGCGCGCGCTGGGGTGAGGAGAAGTCTTCGCCTAATCAAAAGCTCTCGCTACCACCCGCCGCACGATGTCACGCAGGTGCTTCGTCGGGTGTAGTTGTAGAACACCGCGTCAACGCAGCGGCCGTGCCAGTCGCCGGCGACGAGCCTGATCCGATCGCCTGCGACCCAGCGCAGACAGGCCGGCGTCCTGCCTACGAACCGCGCGCCGTTGACAATGAAATTACCGCTGTACGGCGGCTGCACCACTTCGACCACGTGCCGTCCGGGGGCCAGGCGGTAACTGCGGTGATGCTTGCGGTAGGTCATTCCGTCCGCGAAGGCGGACTGGCAAAGAAGTGCGGTCAGGACGAAAACGGCCAAAACGGAACCGGGCACCAGCTTGAACATCTTGATCCCCCAAGTTGCGGGTCAAACCGCGACTCGCCCAGCGAATATTCGCGGTTTTCCGATGGTCCTGCAATCTCTGTGACGCGGCTGGCGGCTCCATACACCAGAACTTCGATGGCGGCTTGGATCAACCAATTTTCAGCGAGACGATCCGGTCGTTCTCAAGTTGAAAAACATGGTCGAGGTTTATCGGACTGCCCGGGAAATTGCCGGTGACCTTGCCGGTCACGATCACTTTTCCATCCCGTTCCGCGATCGCGAGCGGCTCGATCGTGTGATTGTATTTTTTGCCGGTCTCGATCCGCCAGGCCTTAATCGCGGCGAGGCCTTCGATCATCCTGTTCTCATCACTGACGGTCGCGTCAGGAGCAAAGCACGTATCGATGGCAGCGGGGTCGTGGAGGTTCTCGGACGCGAAATAGATCTCGATCGGTTTCGGAAGCTGAACGCCCATCATCCTTACTCCTGGATGCCGAATTTGGGTGCCTGAACTCGCTACCGTAACGCCGCCGCGATATTTCCGCCATCGACCGTCGTCACATCGGCCGTTGTCTTGAGCGCCAGCGCCTGCGCCACGAACGCCTGTGCGACATCCTCGGGCGTCACCTCGCGGCCGAGCAGGTTGCCGCTCATATAGTCCTTCTCGCTCACGCCGCGCGCCTTCGAGCGCTCCTTGATGAAATCGTCGGTGAGGAGGCCCGAGCGCACGCGGTCGGCGTTGACCGCATTGGCGCGGATGCCCTCGGCGCCATAGTCGAGCGCGTATTGGCGTACGAGCAGCAGCGTCGCGGCTTTCGGCAGTCCATAGGGGCCGAAGTTCGGACCCGGGTTCACGGCCTGCTTCGACACGTTGAACAAGAGGCAGCCGCCGGTTGATTGCGCCAGCATGATCTTCACCGCCGCCTGCGCGACGCGCTGGTGGCCGTAGAAATTCAGCTCGAAGCTCTTGTGCAGCACTTCCTCGTCGACCTCGCCGATGCGGCCCTGCCAGGCGGCGCCTGCGTTCGACACCACGATGTCGACGCCGCCGAAGGCGGCGACCACCTGATCGAACGCTGCGCGTACCGACGCCGCGTTGGTGACATCGCAGTGCACCGCGAGCGCGGCAGGACCGATCGTGCGCGCCTTTGCAAGCGTTGTGGTCTCGTCGAGATCAAGCAGCGCCACCTCGGCGCCGGCCTCCATGAAGGCCTTGGCGGTGGCGACGCCGATGGCGCCGGCTGCGCCGGTGATGACCGCGACCTGGCCGGTGAGCGGCTTGTCTGTGAAGCTTGTGCCTCGACGAGCTTCGCCTGCTCCTGCGGCCAGTACTCCATCTCGAACATCTCGGCTTCCGAGATCGAGGTGAAGCGGCCGACCGCTTCGGCGTCGGTGATGGTCTCGATTGCGCAGGTCGCGATGTCGGCGGCGATCATGGCGTCGCGGCTGGTGCGGCCGAGGCCGAACAGGCCGAGGCCGGGAACGAGCACCACGCGCGGCTGCGGATCGACCATCTTCCTGTCGCCGCCGACGCGCGCGTTGTGACGCGCGAAATACGATTTGTAGTATTCGGTGAACGTGGTCACGGCCTTCAGGGCGTTGCGCTTGAACTCGACCGCGCGGTTCTGCTCGGGAGCGCCCAGGATCAGCGGCCAGATCTTGGTGCGGATGACGTGATCGGGCGTCACCACGCCGGCCTGGGCGTAGCGCGCGAGCTCGGTGCCGTTGACGAAGTTGAGGATCGCGGGGTCGCTGCGGAAATCGAGGATCGGTCGCCGCCATGCGCCTTCGACGCGCTCATCCTTGACGCTTACGACGCCGCGCAGAATGGGCGCGATCTCGGCGAGCGGCGCCAACGGTCCCGGCATCGGCGCCGGGACGAAAACAGCCTTGCGGTTCTTCGCCAGCCGATCCTCGGCGAGCGAAACCATCTCGATCATGCGCTCGTAGGACTCGCGTGCGCTCGACCCGAAGGTGACGATGCCGTGCTTCTGCAGGATCAGTCCCTCGATCTTCGGCTTGAGCTCGTAGATGCCGGCGGCGCGCACAGCGAGGCCGAAGCCCGGCATGACGTAGGGCACGATGCCCATGCGGCTGCCATAGACATCGACGCAGAACAGGTCGCTGTCCTCCTGATCGGTGATGCTCAGCACCGCGTTGGCGTGGGTGTGGTCGACGAACTTGTGCGGCAAAAAGGCGTGCAGCAGCGTCTCGACCGACGGATTGGGCGCGGTCGGATCGATCAGCGCGTCGCGCAACACGAGCGGCATGTCTTCGTCGGGAAGGCTGTCACGCGTGCGCAACTTGTGCAGCCGGTCGAGCCGCAGCGCCGGCAGGCGCGTCTCGTCGAGGGTGGCCATGTCGCCGCCGGAGGCCTTCACGCAGACGACCTCGGTCACCTCGCCAAGGAGGTCGGTGGTCAGCGCCTTGATCGAGGTGTTGCCGCCGCCGTGCAGCACCAGCCGGGGCTCGCTGCCCAATAAGCGCGTCGAGTAGATGCGCAACGCGAGATCGGGTCCGATGCCTCCAAGGGCATAGCGATCCACGATCGCCTGCGCATCGCGCTCGGACCACGCGCTCTTCATTTCCACAAGCTCCCGCGGGGTTTGCTCAAGCTCCCGCGGGCAGGATGCCTGAGGTGATCAGTCCTTGCCAAGCACGCGCCGGCTCCACCAGCCGGAACGGCGAGGGCGATCAGAGTCATCGTCCTCGGTCGGACTGACGACGACCGGCTGCGATGGCTCGCTCGGCGATGCTACGGGCTCATGCGTTGCGCTGTGCTTGCTGTCGACGCTGATGGGCGCCGGCTCGCGCACCGTTGAACGGCGCCGTGCGGCCTCGGACGGGCTCGCTTCGACAGGCGCCGGCTCGGGGGCGGGCGGCGGCGTTTCCCGCCGCGGTGCCTCGGCCACCTTTTCGGCCGCGCGCTGATGGACCGGCTGCGGCCGCTCCGCCTCGCGCTCGAAAGCAGGCTCGGCTTCCGACGTGTCGGCTTCCGCGTCGGCTTCCATGGGCGCGCCATCGGACGACGGCGGCGCGCCGGTCTCGCGGTCGCGCCGGTTGCGCCGGCCACCACGGCGGCCACGCCTGCGGCGGCGCCGGTCGCCATCGCCGTGCGGGTCGGCGCCTGGCGCGCCGTCATCCTCGCCGTTGCTGGCACCGATTTCCATATGAGCGGCTTCCGATTGAGCGGCGTCCTCGATGGGCTCAGCCTCGCCTTCGCCTTGGACCGTACCTTGGACCGTGACCGGCGCCACAGGCTGCTCGGACGGTGCGCGCGGCTCACGTGGCTCGCGGGGCTCGCCGCCACCGCCGCGACGACCGCGGCGCCGGCGCCGGCGCTTGCGGCCACCGCCGTTCGACTCCTCGCCGCGTGTCTCACCATTTGTCTCACCATGCATCTCACCGTGCATGGGCTCGGCCGGCTCGCCGCCTGCCTGCAGGGCTTCCTCTTCGTCCTCGCCCTCGCTCTCGTCGTCTTCCGCGTCCTCGTCGACTGCTTCCTCGAGGGCCTCCTCCTCGTCGTCCTCCGTGACAGGGGCCACGGTCGTCGGCTGGATCGCAATCGCTCTCGCCTGCTCGACGCTGTGGACCTGCTCGCCTTTCTCGATCAGATAGGACAACTGGCCCGCGATGCTCGCATCGGCATTGACCACGACGGCGACCTGGAAGCGCTCTTCCAGCGCGCGCAGATGTGCCCGCTTCTGATTGAGCAGATAGAGCGCGATCTCCGAGCGCGTGCGCACGATGATGTTGTGGGTTGCGCCCTTGAGCAGCATTTCCTCGAGCGAGCGCAACAGCTGCAGCGCCACCGAGGAAACCGAGCGCACGTGGCCCGTGCCGCCGCAATGCGGGCATTTGTCGGTCGAGCTTTCGAGCACGCTCGAACGGATGCGCTGGCGCGACATCTCGAGCAGCCCGAAATGCGAGATGTGGCCGACCTGGATGCGGGCGCGGTCGTGGCGGAGCGCTTCCTTCAGACGCCGCTCGACCGTGCGGTTGTTGCGCTTCTCGTCCATGTCGATGAAGTCGATGACGATCAGACCCGCGAGGTCGCGCAAGCGCAGTTGCCGCGCGATCTCATCGGAAGCTTCGAGGTTGGTCTTGAGCGCGGTGTCCTCGATGTGGTGCTCGCGCGTGGCGCGGCCCGAGTTCACGTCGATGGCGACCAGCGCCTCGGTCTGGTTGAGCACGATGTAGCCGCCCGAGCGCAGCTGCACGACCGGCTGGAACATCGCATCGAGCTGGTTCTCGATTCCGAACCGGGTGAACATCGGCGACGTGTCGCGGAACGGCTTCACGCCCTTGGCATGACTCGGCATGAGCATGCGCATGAACTCGCGAGCCTCGTCATAGGCTCCTTCGCCGGCGACCAGGATCTCGTCGATGTCCTTGCTGAAGAGGTCGCGGATCGAGCGTTTGACCAGCGAGCCTTCCTCGTAGACGAGGGTGGGGGCGGTCGAGCGCAGCGTGAGATCGCGCACCGTCTCCCACAGCCGCAACAGATATTCGAAGTCGCGCTTGACCTCCATCTTGGTGCGGCTGGCGCCGGCGGTGCGCAGGATCACGCCCATGCCTTCCGGCACTTCGAGCTCCTGCGCGATCTCCTTGAGGCGCCGGCGGTCCTCGGCGCTGGTGATCTTGCGGCTGATGCCGCCGCCGCGTGCCGTGTTGGGCATCAACACCGAATAGCGGCCGGCGAGCGAGAGATAGGTCGTCAGCGCCGCACCCTTGGTGCCGCGCTCCTCTTTGACCACCTGCACCAGCATCACCTGCCGGCGCTTGATCACTTCCTGGATCTTGTATTGCCGGCGCGGGCGATACATGCGCTCCGGCACTTCCTCCATCGCGTCGCCGCCGACCGATTCAACGACCTCGTCCTCGGCGCCGGCGCCGTTGCCGTTGACCTCGGTCACATTGTCATTCTGCGCACTGTCGCCAGCGGCATTGTCACCCGTCGCATTGTCGCCCGCGTCGCCCGCCGCGGCCGTGACGCTCTCGCCCGTGCCGTCGTCGGTCCGCGGCTCGTCGGTGGACTGCGCTGGCTCAAGTGGGATCTCGCTGGCTTCAGCCAGCGCTGCTGCGGTGGCTTCCTCGGGAACGGGCTCCGCGGTTGCGTCGGTAGTCGGCGCGTCCGGCGTCCAAGGCTCGTCCCTTGTCTCGCTTGCTTCGTCGTGCCGGCCTTCCATCTCGCCAGCAGGCGGCGCCATGACCTCGGATGCGGCCGCCATGGCCTCGGCGTCGATCTCGGCCGCTGCGTCGCTATCAGCCTCAGTATCTGCGTCGGTACCGGCGGCACCGACCGGCCGGCTGCGGACCCGGTCGCGTCGCCGCCCAGACTGACGTTCGCGATCGCGCTCCCTGCGGCCGGCGCGATGGTCGGCCTCGGCATCGGCGGCGCGCGCAGCGCGCTCCTCCTCGTCGATCAGCGCCTGCCGATCGGCGACCGGGATCTGATAGTAGTCGGGATGGATTTCGCTGAAGGCCAGGAAGCCGTGACGGTTGCCGCCGTAATCGACGAAGGCCGCCTGCAGCGACGGCTCGACGCGCGTGACCTTGGCCAGATAGATGTTGCCGCGAAGCTGCTTGCGGCTAGCGGACTCGAAGTCGAATTCCTCGACACGGTTGCCGCGCAGAACCACCACCCGGGTTTCCTCCGGGTGGGTCGCATCGATGAGCATCTTGTTGGGCATTGAATAATCTCTTCACGGCAGGCGCCAACGCCGCCGCTCTGCGGGGCCGGAACGGCAAGGCAAAGCGGCGCGACCGAGCGCCTGACTGACTGGTGTGGAATGGATGGACCTTGAGCGCGCTTGCGAGCCCCACAGTCATCAACATGGCGTCGCCCCGCGACACAATGAGACTGCGATCGAATAGGAATTGGCTCTCGACGCGTGGTCGTAGCATGACCTTCGGTCCGTGACAGAGCGGCAGCGAGTGAATGCGGCCGCTGTTACTCGTTGGCTGACGGCGTCGATACGACACGGCCACAACCTTTGGCTTTGGCCGTACCGCTGTCGCTCTAGCCATAAGGCCTCGCGCGACACCGGCTGGTGCACTACAAGGACATCGGCCTCAATGATCCGCCGTTGCGCCGACGCATGACCGTGCGGATCACCACCCAGGCGCTCTCCAGTCGATTGTCGCGGAGTGGCGCCTGAGCGGCCTGCCTGATGCCCGAACGCGGCATAACCGAAATTCTAAACCGTCAGCAGACTCATACTTACGGATGTGCCGTTGTGTTGACAAGGAGGATTTCGCATTTGATTTCGCGCCCTTGTCTGGGAGGGGGGGCGAGACATGCGGCTCTTCGAGGCGAGGAACGCCATCATTTACAGCGCTCAACGGGCTTTTCCTCGTGCACGCTTGATGCACGTTTACGACCTTCGACTTATCACCAGTTAAGTATAATAATACCGGCAAGACGCGAAAGAGAGATCGCACGATGGCGTTCACGCGAGCGACGACTTAGGTTCCCGTGCAATTTGATTATTGCCAGGACACCCCAGGATGAGTTCCATATGAAGTTCCAACTCAGGCAGGATTAAATGCAGGGGCGTCGTGGATTGAGGTCGGCAAGCGCGTGAGCGTGATCGCGGTACTCCAATCCATGGTTGAGGTGCGGACCACAACTTTGCCCTTAACAGCCGGTTAACCGTCCGTCCTTAAGGGGGAAGGAGATGGTGCGAGCGTCGGGGGGCTCTTGGTTGATCAGCATGTTGGCCCATATGGCTTGCCGCACGGTGAGTGTGGCCGGGCTGATTTGCGCGCCGCTGCTTGGAGTGCTCGGAGCCAATGCGGCTCCAGCGCCAGAAACGAGAGCGCCTGGGGACGTGCCGGTCGCGAGCGACGTGCGCCTTGCCGGCGACGAAACCAAGACTCGTCTCATCGTGGACCTCGACCGCAAGATCGAGGTGCGCGCGTTCGCGCTGGCCAATCCTTTCCGCGTCATCATTGACATGCCGCAGGTGACGTTCGCGTTTCCGGACAAGACCGGCGACAAGGGACGCGGACTGATCAAGGCGTTCCGCTATGGCCTGGTCATGCAGGGCGGCTCACGCATCGTGATCGATCTGGTCAAGCCCGCCCGGATCGAACGAGCGCATGTCCTTGATGCGGCCAACACTCAGCCCGCCCGGCTGGTGCTCGATCTGGCGGCGACCGATCGCGACACGTTCATGCGGACGATGGCGCTCAATAACCGGCCCACCGATCGCGCGCCGCGTTTGCGCGATCCCGAGCTGGAGGCAAAGGCTTCCGACCCGCGTCCGCTGGTGGTGCTCGATCCGGGACATGGCGGCCCTGACCACGGCACCCGGATGGCCCCAACCGAGAGCCCCGAAAAGACCATCGTGCTCGAATTCTGCCTGTTGCTGAAGGAGAAGCTCGAAAATACCGGCAAATACCGCGTCGCCATGACGCGCACGGACGACACCTTCGTGGCGCTGGCCGAACGGGTGAGCTTTGCACGCGACCGCAAAGCGGCGCTGTTCATCTCGGTCCATGCCGATGCGCTGGAGCGAGCCGACGGCGACGCGCAGGGGGCAACCATCTATACGCTGTCGGAGACAGCCTCTGACGCGACGGCGGCCGGCGTGGCCGAGGTCGAGAACCGGGCCGATGTGATCGCGGGGCTCGATATCGCGCCTGAGGCGACCGACGTGGCCGACATCCTGATCGACCTGGCCAAGCGTGAGACCAAGACGTTCTCGCTGCAGTTCGCCCGCACCCTGGTCGGCGAGATGAAGAACGCCACCCGGCTGCACAAGGAGCCGATGCGCTCGGCAAGCTTCGTGGTGCTCAAGGCGCCCGATATCCCCTCGGTGCTGGTCGAGCTTGGCTATGTGACCAACAAGCAGGACCTCAAGTCCATGACCTCTGATAGCTGGCGCGGCAAGGTCACCGACGCGGTGATGCAGGCGGTGGGAACTTTCTTCAATGTTCGCACCGTCGGCGCAACGCGTCCGGCGGCCCGGAAATGAGCCCCGGACGTGAGGGGCAATGGCCTCAGATTCAACACAAAATTCAGCGATTTGCGATTGAATGGCGAAACCGGCAGCAGTGCGGGTGCCGGTGTCCACAGCGGTCCCTCCGGGGTGGTCCCTTAATAGTGTTGCGCGCGCTGGAGCGCGCTCGCTGAACGCTACCGGATAGTGGGATCCAATCTCATGATTCTACAGCGGATCTTGGGTTCGGATGCAAGCCGGCCGGGACCGGAGGGTAGGATCATCCAGGCAACGGCACGCGATGCCGCACTGGCCACATGGAGAGAATCCTGCCAGATTCGGCCACTGGGGTTAGACCGCGCCCGAGGGCAGGGGGAAATCAAACTCTTCGGACGAATATAGGACGAGGGCGATGAGGTTCTTGCTCAGATTCCTGGGATGGGTCTTTGCCGGAGGAACGATCATGTTCTTCGTCGGCGTGACCGGCGTGGCCGGCATACTGTGGCACTTCTCCAAAGACCTCCCCGACTATTCGCAGTTGCAGGACTATGAGCCGGCGGTGATGACGCGCGTTCACGCGTCGGACGGATCGCTGCTCGCCGAGTACGCCAAGGAGCGCCGGCTCTATCTGCCCATCCAGGCGATCCCGAAATCGGTGATCAACGCGTTCATCGCGGCCGAGGATAAGAGCTACTACGAGCACAACGGTATCGACTTCTCCGGCATCGCCCGTGCGGCTGTGTCCTATGTGCAGAACTATGGCCGCGGTCGCCGCCCGCAGGGCGCTTCGACCATCACCCAACAGGTCGCCAAGAACTTCCTGCTGACCAACGAGCTGTCGGTCGGGCGCAAGATCAAGGAAGCGCTGCTGGCGATGAAGATCGAGCGCACCTTGTCAAAGGAGAAGATCCTCGAGCTTTATCTCAATGAGATCTATCTCGGTATCGGCGCCTATGGCGTGGCCGCCGCTTCGCTGCTCTATTTCGACAAGTCGGTGCACGAGCTGACCGTGACGGAAGCGGCCTATCTTGCCGCGCTTCCGAAGGGGCCCAACAACTATCATCCGATCCGCCGTCGCGACGAAGCCATCGCGCGCCGCAACTATGTGATCGATCGCATGGCGGAGGACCGCTATATCTCGACGGCCGACGCCGAGAAGTACAAGAAGGAAGGCGCTGAAGGTCACCCAGCGGCCGACCGGCGCGCACATCTTCGCGGCCGAATATTTTGCCGAGGAGGTTCGCCGCTACATCAACGAAAACTACGGAGAGAAGAAGCTTTACGAAGGCGGGCTGTCGGTGCGCACGACGCTCGACCCCAAGCTGCAGGTGCTGGCGCGCAAGCAGCTGATCGACGGGCTGGTGCGCTTCGACGAAACGCAGGGCTATCGTGGTGCGGTCACCAAGCTTGAGCCGGCTGGCGAGTGGGGCAGCAAGCTCGCCGAGGTCAAGGCGCTGTCGGATGTTGCGCCTTGGCGCCTGGCGGTGGTGCTGGAAGCGACCGATCAATCCGCGCGCATCGGGTTTCAGCCCGCCCGCGAGGCGGGTGGGGGCCTTTCGAAGGAGCGCGAGACCGGCATTCTGACGCTCGAGGGCGTGAAATGGGCGAAGCCCACCTGGGGGCCGATCAAAGGCAAGGTGCCGGTCAAGGTCTCGCAGGTGCTCGAGACCGGCGACGTCGTCTATGTCGAGCCGCTCGCCGGCAAGGACGGCCAGTTCAAGCTGCGACAGATCCCCGAGATCTCCGGCGCCATCGTGGCCATGGACCCCCAGACCGGGCGAGTGCTGGCGATGGTGGGTGGCTTCTCCTACGACCAGAGCCAGTTCAATCGCGCGACCCAGGCGCTGCGCCAGCCGGGCTCCTCGTTCAAGCCGCTGGTCTATGCGGCCGCGCTCGACAACGGCTATACGCCTTCGACCGTCGTGCTCGACGCGCCGCTCGAGGTCGACACCGGCAACGGCACGTGGAAGCCGGAGAACTACGAAGGCAAGTTCTATGGGCCCTCGACGCTGCGCTTCGGCATCGAACGCTCGCGCAACGTCATGACGGTGCGGCTCGCGCAGGATCTCGGCATGCCGCTGATCGGCGAGTACTCCAGGCGGTTCGGCATCTATGACAACCTGCCGCCCTATCTGTCGTTCTCGCTCGGCGCCGGCGAGACCACGCTCATGCGCATGGTCGGCGCCTATGCGATGTTCGACAATGGCGGCAAGAAGGTCACGCCGAGCTTGATCGATCGCATCCAGGATCGCTACGGCCACACGATCTACAAGCACGACCAGCGCGAATGCCGCGGCTGCTCGGCGACCAAATGGGAAAACCAGTCGGAGCCTGCGATCATTGATCGGCGTGAACGTGTGATCGATGCGATGACGGCCTACCAGATCACCTCGATGATGGAGGGTGTGGTCCAACGCGGCACCGGGGCCGCCGCTGGCATCCAGAAAGAGGTGGGCAAGCCGATCGCCGGCAAGACCGGCACCACCAACGACGAGAAGGACGTCTGGTTCGTCGGCTTCTCGCCCGATCTCGTGGTCGGCGTGTTCATGGGCTACGACAAGCCGCGTCACATCGCGGATCGCGCCAGCGGCGGCTCGCTGGCGGCGCCGATCTTCCGCGACTTCATGAAGGTCGCGCTTGCCGAAAAGCCGGCCGTGCCGTTCCGCGTGCCCGCCGGCATCAAGCTCATTCGCGTCGATCCGCGCACCGGCATGCGCGCCGTTCCGGGCGGCTCCCAAATTCTCGAGGCGTTCAAGCCCGGTACCGCCCCGCCCGACTACTATTCGGCAATCGGTGTGACCGATCCTGAGGGCCGGCCGGTGAGCGTGTCGCCTGAGGCGGAGCGGACGATCAGCCGAGGCAACGGCTTGTACTGATCCATCTCCTGCAAATCAGCGACCGACCCTCTTCGTTCACGATTTCATCGGCCGGGCTTGTCCCGGCCAATGACGTTTTTCGAAGCGCCTAACGATCAAAGACATGGACGGCCAGCCCAGCCCTGGGACCAGGGTCTGGCCGTGACGGTGCGGCACATCGTCCGTCCAGCACTCTGCTTGATGATGGCCTGCGTCTTCCGATGAGCGACAAATTGCAAGTGCCGCTGCGCAAGTGCGGTCGCGAGGACTCAATCTATCAAGCCGGCATTGCGAAGGACGAGGAATGCAAAGAGGCCCGCGACGAATGCCTGCGGGCCTCTTTGGTGGAGAAGTATATTTGGGTGTCGATGCGAGGCTCGCGATGCGCCTTAGACTTTGACTCGATTAGATTGAATTGGATCAAAGTCTAACTTTTTGTTTGAGCATGATCTTTTCCGAAAACCGGCTTCCACTTTTCGGGATCATGCTCTAGCGCAGACTGGCCCCGCGCATCGCCCAGCGATCAGCGAAGGTGCTGGCCACCTGGGTGTGTTCTTGGGTGTGCTCCGCCTGAGCCCGCTGTTCCAGCGCGCGCTGCAGCACCTGCGCTTGCGCGAGCAGGGCGGACTTGAGCGTGGCCGGTGAGGACTTGCTCGCGACCTGCAAGCAGTGTGCGACGTCGCGATGGGCATCTTTGATGGTCCGCGACAGGTCTTGGGTGCCGTTACTTGCGCACGACGCCGCCTGTCGGGGGCGCCTCAGCTCCGTGCTGCTCTCGCCGAGGATCCGGAAGGCGCCGCGTGCGAAGGCCACCTCGAACTCGAAGCGCGACGTGCCGCTGAGCGACATGGCGCGCGCGGCGCTGCGCGTCTGCCAATCCACGACGCCGCCGACCTTGCACACGTTGGCGACGCAGCGGACGTTGACCGAATCCGGTCGCACCTCGTAGCTGCGCTCCGGCCAGAGCTCCAGCAAGCGACGCTTCTCACGGACGACCGCCTGCTTGGTCTTGCGGCTGCCGTTGTAGACGACTTCGTCCGCATAGGCGCTGGCGTGGCTCGCAAGATTGATGCCCTGGGCCGATGACCAGCCCGACACGCGTGCGGACACAAAGCTTGCGGCGCGATCCTTGAGGGAGTCGGCGGCCGCTTGTGCTGCCGCATCCTCTCGGGCGTTGGTGGTCTCGTGCAGCCGACTCAGCCGCTGCTGCGCGCGCTCGGCGATGTCGCCGTTGCCGAGGCCCAGAATATTCAGCAGAGCCACGTCGTCGGCGCTGTCGATGAGGCCGATCAGCTTGGAGCGTGCAATCTTGGATTCGGAGGCCTCGGGATGGCGGGCTGCGAATGCCGCAATCGCCATGGGATCGTCGCTCTCGCGGACCTGTCCCCATTCTCTCGCGAGTCGCGGCTCGGCGCGGCGCGCAGGCGGACGCGCCTGCTCGGCTGTCCGCTGATTGTCGGCGACCCGCTGTGCCGGCTGGGAGACCTCGGCAACGGTTGGCCTGATCGGGACGCTCGCAATCCGATCGCTCTTGCTGCTGCTGTTGACCTCCGGCCGCACGACATGGTCGGCCATACGATCGGTCACGTCAGCGACCGCGACCCGTACCGTTTCGGGAGGCGCTGCAACTGCCGCCACGAGGGTCGATGCATTGGGCAAGCGCGGCAGCCACAATGTCAGCCCTCCAATGACGCTGCAGCAGACAAGGCCGGTGAATGCGGTCAGCACAAACCGCTGAGCGCGCGCGCTTCGCTCTGCCCTGAGCAGGCGATCGTAGATCACCCGCCGCTGCGGCTTTCTGAGAATCTCATATGCGGCGAGAACTTCGCGAAGCTGGCGCTCCGCGTTTCGATCGCCCGCATGCAGATCAGGATGACACGTTTTGACCGACCTGCGAAATGCGGCCCTGATCTGGTCGTCGTTGGCCTTCCACGACACCCCTAGAACGTCGTAATGTGTCTGCATCGTCCATTCACCCACCAAGGACCGGTACAACAAACCGGCCGCTCCGCCTCAATGCGCCTTTTCTTCCAAGCGAATCCGAATCCCCTGATCCAGAATCTTGGTAACGCTGTTCGAGTCTGCGCGAGAGGTATGAATTCACGCAAGCCCTCAAATTGCGTTGTGGACAAAGCGTACGCGAAACTTGCGTGCAATTCGTTTACGTGACTTGCTGAACTTCACCTTCAAAAGAATTGTGGCGCACTGTCGCCGAGCACATCTGGTTTTGGTCACGATTGTGCTCATCAGCGGGCGATCGTGTGTCTGATCGACTCCACTAAGACTTTGTTTAGACCGATGGACAATGTGTGCCGGGTGCCGGTCACATGAAATTACGCAAGCCATCCGAGAGGCTTGAAGTCTCCTCGAGAGATTTGAGGATTTCAACTCGCCGCTGAGCGGACTGTTGCGCTGCCTCGCTCGCGCCACAGTGTCGCCCGGGGCCGCATTCGCAGACCGTGTTGGCACGGAGTGTGCGCGGAACATACAGGTGAGTGTGTCGCCGTGTGTGATGGAAATCTGAGGTTTTGCAAATCCCAGGACGTCCTTCTCCTGATGTCCACATATCCACAGCTTGTTCACGGCCCGTCGCTGGCTCGCTCACACAGCTTAGCCCGGCCGGCGGAGGGGTTTCCGAATTAGAGGTATTATGGTAGGTACATCCTGCGGCCTTGGCTCTTCGAGCCGGCTGCCCGTGGATCTGGCCCATGGTGCCAAAGATCGATCACTACGCGCCGCTGTTGCGCGCTGTCGCAAGCCTCGATCGCACCTCGTATGAGGCGCGTGGCGCGATCTATGACCGCGCGCAGGCCATAGTGGTGGAGCGCCTCGGCGCGACCGTCCCGCCCCCCTCGCAGGCCGACATCGATCAGGAATTGCTGGCGTTTCGAGCGGCCGTCCGGCGCATCGAGTTCGGCGACATGGACGAGCAGGACCGCGTTGCGCAGCACGGGGTGGCACAAAGGGCACAATACCTGGCGAGCCGTCGCGAGCAGCGCCAGAACCAAACACCGAAGCTGGATGCGTACCCGGCTGCGTTACCTGACGAGGGAAGCCGAGCCGTCCCGCAGCCGGACGAAGCGCTGCCCGCGTCGGAAGCGTCGGTGCTCGCTGAAATCGCCGGACACCGGTCAGTGCTGCACCGGGTTGCCATACGCACGATCCTGCCGGTGCTGCTCGTCGTCTTGGGCTTGGCCGGATATGCCTATGAGAGCGGGCAGATCGGGGAGCCCTTTGTGGGGCACCTCCTCGGTCGGATCGCTCCCGCGGCCTGGCTTGCCGCAGGCGAGGATACGCAGGAGGCGGCGGAACCAGCGACCTACTACGAGACCAGCGGCAATGTGCCCTCGAAGGGGCTCAACGGCAGCGCGCGCTGGCGCACCCGAATCGAAGCTGTCGCAAGGGGCTCCCAAAGTGGTTCCCACGCCACCGTGATCACGCTCGACCTGCTCATACCCGAGCGTGATCTGGCCATGGCGATGGCCATTCGCCGCGACGCCAGCGATGACGCCGCGATGACACATCTGCTTGAGTTCAAGTTCTCCGATCGGAAGGGGGCCCCTTTCGATGGCATTGCCGCAGTCGGCAATATCGTGATGAAGGAAGCCGACGGGAGCCGGGGCATCGCGCTTGCGGGGCTCTCGATCAAGGTTGCTCCCGGTGTGTTCCTGTTCGGTCTCTCGGCCGATAAGGACGATGCCCGGCATAGTGCCGAAGCGCTGCGGGGGCTCTCGCGGCTCGATATCCCGGTGACTTTTGCCGATGGCTCGGCCGCCACGATCTCCCTCAACAAGGGCGAATCCGGGGAACGCGCGTTTGGCGCGGCGCTGGCCGACTGGGAACGTTGAACGGGGTTCCGGTGGCTCTTTCGTGGCAATGGTTGCGGCGCCTTCCGGCGCGGAAGGGGCTTTATGAATGGCGTCCGGATCGCTAGATAGGCCCTGGACAACGAACGGACAGAGCCATGCGCGCGGAAGTTCAGACAACCGTCGATGAGATCAAGCAGTCGGTCGGGCTGCTGAGGAGGCATCTTTGACTTCGACAAGGCGCGCAAGCGTCTCGACGAGCTCAACCGTCAGGCCGAAGACCCCAACCTCTGGAGCGACCAGCAGCGCGCGCAGCGCGTGATGCAGGAGCGCACCGCGCTCGAGGACCAGCTGACCGCGATTTCCCGCATCGAGCGCGAGCTCGACGACCAGCTCACCATGATCGAGCTCGGCGAGGCCGAGAGCGACCAGAAAGTGGTCGGCGAGGCCGAGGCCGCGCTCAAGAGGCTGCGGACCGACGTCGCGCGCCGTGAGCTCGAGGCGCTCCTTTCGGGCGAGGCGGATCCCAATGACAGCTACCTGGAGGTCCATGCCGGCGCCGGCGGCACCGAGAGTCAGGACTGGGCCAGCATGCTGCTGCGCATGTACACGCGCTGGGCCGAGCAGCATGGCTTCAAGGTCGACTGGATCGAGGAGACCGGCGGCGAAGAGGCGGGCATCAAGTCGGCCACCATTCAGGTCAAGGGCCGCAACGCCTATGGCTGGCTCAAGACCGAGGGCGGCGTGCATCGCCTGGTGCGCATCTCGCCGTTCGACTCCAATGCGCGGCGGCACACCTCGTTTGCGAGCGTCAACGTCTATCCGGCGATCGACGACCGCATCAACGTGGAGATCAAAGAATCGGACGTGCGAGTCGACATGCTGCGGGCGAGCGGGGCCGGCGGCCAGCACGTCAACAAGACCGAGTCGGCAATCAGGCTGACCCACATCCCGACCAACATCGTGGTCTATTGCCAGAACGACCGCTCGCAGCATCGCAATCGCGCGCAGGCCTGGCAGATGCTGCGTGCGCGGCTCTACGAGCTCGAATTGAAGAGGCGCGAGGAGCAGGCCGCCGTGGAGCAGGCGAACAAGACCGACATCGGCTTCGGCCACCAGATCCGCTCCTACGTGCTGCAGCCCTACCAGATGGTGAAGGACCTGCGCACCGGCGTGCAGACCTCCAACACCGGTGGCGTTCTCGACGGCGACCTCGACCAGTTCATGGAGGCGACGCTGGCGCAACGCGCCTTCGGCACCGGCCCGGCCGAGGTGGAGGACGTGGAGTAGACGCGGGCGCGCAGGATGGAAGACGACTGCGCGAGCGCTGCACAATCCATGCAAGGAAGGGTGGGTTTCCGCTCAACCCCATCCTACAAACAAATCCGGCCGCTCAATGCGCTGCGCCGAGCTTTGCGCCCGCGCGCAAGAAACGCTGCGGATCGACTGCTTCGCCGTCGATGCGCGTCTCGTAGTGCAGATGCGGTCCGGTGGAGCGGCCGGTCGTGCCGACCTTGCCGATGATCTGGCCGGTCTTGATCGTGTGGCCGACCTCGGTGTCGATGCCGGAGAGGTGGCCGTAGCGCGTCGCCACGCCGTTGCCGTGGTCGATCTCGACCATCTTGCCGTAGCCGCCTTGCCAGCCGGCGAATGTCACCGTGCCGTTCGCGGTTGCGCGCACCGGGTCGCCGGGGTCGCCGCGCATGTCGAGGCCGGTGTGCATCGCGGGCGATTTCAGGAATGGATCAATCCGCATGCCGAAGCCCGACGAGGCATCGATCTCGCCGGTGACCGGCTTGCGCACCGGCACATTGGCGAGCGTGCGATTGAGCTGATCGACATGCGCGCGGGCAAGCCCGATGCGATGGAGCTGGCGCTCGAAGACGCTGCTGTCGGATCGCAGCCGTGCGGCCACGAACGGTCCGCCGGTGGCGTCGGCGTTCGGCGCGCTGGTCGGTGCGCTCTTGCCGGCATCGATGCCGAGGTCCGAGAGCACGCCGCGAATGCGGCGCGCCTTGAGGTCATAGCCGCCTTCGATCGAGGCGAGCGCGGCAGCCTGCTCGGCTTCGACACGATCGAGCGATGAGGCAAGGCGCGTGACCATGCCGTCGATATTGCCGATCGCGGCCTTGCGTCCGGAAGCGGCGCGGCGGTGACTTGTCGTTGATCGGCGCCGGCTTGGTCACCGAGCGGTCGCTGCGGCCAGGCGACCTGATGGCGCCGGTGATGCCGAGGTCGGGCAGGGTGCTCAACGTGTTGGCGCGCTGCTCCAGCGTGGTCTGGCGGCGCAGGATCTGATCGAGCTTGTGCTCGACCTGCTCCTGGTCGAGCAGTTGCCGGCTCGACATCCGATCGACCTGCGCGCGCAATTCGGCGATGCGATCCTCGTAGGCGAATTGCATCTCGGCCTGCCGGGCGATCAGGCTCGTGAGCACGTCGTCGCGAAACGCGAAATAGGTCGCGGTGAGCATGGTCCACGCCGCCATGATCACCAGTGAGCCGACGGTGACCCAGAAGGCGATCGGGCCAAGCCGCAATTGGCGACCCGCGTGGGCAAACGTGTAGTCAGCCGTGCTGGTAGCGGGGGCGATGGCTGCCGCGCCACGTTGGGGCGGGGTGGTGCGTCCCCGCGGGCTGCTGGACGAATAAGGCGATTCCGGCCGTTGACGCATCGACGCTTCCCAGCCGGCTCAGTTCCACGACCTCCGGCGCTACAGCGCGTCAATTTCAACCGATATAGTTAAAATTCCGCCAATCCCTGGAGAGCCTATAAGCATCAGTGGCTTAGCTCAAAGCGCCTTGGCGGCGGCCAGCACCTCGGCGGCATGGCCATCGACCTTCACCTTGGGCCAGACCTGCGCGACTCCGCCCGTCCGGACCGATCAGGTAGGTCATCCGGGTGATTCCCATGAAGGTCTTGCCATACATGGACTTTTTGCCCCAGGCCCCATACGTCTCGAGCATCGCATGGGTCTCGTCGGAGAGGAGTCCGACGCTGAGCTTGTGTTTTTTCTTGAAGGCTTCCTGCGCCTTCACCGGATCGGCTGAGATCCCGATGACGTCCGCGCCCGCTTTCGTGAAAGCGGCCCGAAGCTTTGAAAAATCAATGGATTCCCTGGTGCATCCAGGCGTGTCGGCACGCGGGTAGAAGTAGACGACAAGCTTGCGGCCCTTGAAATCGGCCAGCGAAACGGTACCCCCGTCGTCTCCTGGCAACTTAAAGTTGGGCGCCTTGTCTCCTACATCAAGCGGTGCTCCCATATGCCTTCCTTTCGTCCTTTTCCAGGGCAATGGATGTTACAATAAGCGTTCGAGTGCGGGACAGTCGAACGATTACGGACGAATTGTCGACTAAGGCGTTAGGGTTGCTGCGGAAGCCAAAAGCAGCAGGGTTGCTGCTCAGGGTCTGAGCAGGGCACGGCGGTCAAGGGGGACCACCAGTCGGGGTATGGCGGAACAGCATACGCGCCCGAATATGGCCGCACTCCGCAAATTGGAGGCGAGCCTGGAACACGACCTGCGGCAGCGGGAGGCGGTGATCCGTGCGCCTCAGGCCCGTGGCGTTCCACCCATTGACGATGCGCCGATACCGCGCGTCGTTCGTCCTCCCGCGAATGCGGTTGCTGGCAATGCGATCGCCAACAATGTCGCCGCGGCCCGTCGCAGCACGTCGGCGGCAACGGGCGCAGCGCCAGCGATTTGCAATGCTCCCGCGCACGACCAGCGACCGTCGTCGCGTGAGACGCGTGATCCGCTCGGCGGCAGCTATTATTGGCGCGCGAGTGTTCTGAACTTGTGGTGGCGGCTGCGCAAAGTCGCCTACGTCGCCGGTGGGCTTGCCGGGCTCGTCCTGGTGGCGATGCTGGCCTTGTGGTGGCGGCTGGGCAGTGGCCCAATCGAATTGGATGTGGCGACGCCTTGGCTCACGGCGGCGATCGAGGAGAACTTCGGCCCGAACCACCATGTCGAAGTTGGCGGCACTCAGATCGAGCGCGACGCCAATGGGCGCACGGCGCTGCGCATCCGTGACATCGTGGTGCGCGATCAGGATGGCGAGATCGTTGCGAGCGCGCCGAAGGCCGAAGTCGGCGTGTCGGGCTCGAGCCTGATGACGGGCCGCGTGCGCGCGCAGCGGCTCAGTCTGGTCGGCGCCGAAATGCAAGTGCGGATCGAGGCGGATAGCAAGGTCACGGTCTTCGCCGGCGCCAACAAGCAAACGTTCGTGACGGCTTCGGCCTCGAGCACGCCCGTCACCCCGGGCACGCCGCGGGCAAATGCGACGCATCCGCTGCTGAGCGCGGAGCGTACCGACACGCCGGTGCCGGCCACGCCTGGAACGGGACCGACACGCAATGTAATCCCGGACTTTGCCGCGTTCATCGCTTGGATCGACAGCCTTGGTGCCAGCGGGCTCGATGGCAAGGATCTCGGCGAGATCGGTCTCAAGAACGGCAATCTCACCGTCGACGACCAGCGCAACGGCAGGCAGTGGACGTTCGAGAACATCAATCTGAGCCTGACGCGGCCGAAGGCGGGCAGTGCCGCCTTGACGATCAGCTCTGACAATCGCGAGCGGCCGTGGTCGCTGCGCGCGGTGCTGACGCCGGGCGAGCAGGGCCATCGCATTGTCAATATCGAGACCGAGCGGCTGCCGGCGAAAGACTTGATGCTGGCGCTGCGACTGGGAGACGGTCAGTTCGAGCCCGATCTTCCGGTGTCCGCCAAGATCCGCGCCGACATCGGGCCCGACGGCATGCCCCGCATGGTCGACGGTCGCATTCTGATGGAGCGCGGCCATATCGTCGATCTCGACGAGCCCCTGAGCAAGGTGTCGATTGACCGCGCCGAGTTCTCGCTCGATTGGGACTCGACGCGGCGTGCCTTGCTCGTGCCGTTCCAGATCGTGGCCGGCGGCAATCGCATGACCTTGTTTGCGCAGCTCGACGCGCCGCGCGAGTTCGGTGGACCGTGGAGCATGAAGGTCACCGGCGGCACCGTGGTGCTGGCTGGTGCCAGCAATGATCCGAACCCGATCGTGCTCAATCGCTTCCTGCTGCGCATGCGGCTTGATCTGGAGAAGCAGCGCATCGAGATCGAGCAGGGCGAGTTCGGCAACATGGACATCGGCCTGTTGGTGTCGGGCCAGGTCGATCTTGCCAACGGCGAGCCGCGTCTCGACATCGGCGTTGCCGGCAGTCGCATGTCGGTCGCGGCGATGAAGCGACTGTGGCCGGCGTTCCTCAGTCCCAAGGTTCGGCACTGGGTCGAGGAGCACCTCGTCAGCGGCATGGTCGAGCGCATTTCGATCGCCACCAATGCGCAGTTCTCGACATTGCGGTCGAGTGGGCCGCCGATCCCTGACAACGGCCTGGGGATCGAGATCAATGGCACCAACGCAGAGATCAAGCCGGTTGAAGGATTGCCGTCGATTCGCGACGCCGACATCAGCGTGCGCATCTCCGGGCGCACGGCGACCGTGAATGTCGGACGCGGCAATATCGAGCTTGCCCCCAACCGCAAGCTTGCGATCACCAACGGCGTGTTCGAGGTGCCCGACACCCATGGCCCGTCGCCGCCCGCCAAGGTGCGCTTCCGTCTCGATGGGCCGGTGCCGGCGGCCGCGGAGCTGCTCAATTCCGAGCGGCTGCGCGAGTTCTCGGGCTCGCCGATCGAGGCCGGCACCAGCCGTGGAACCCTGAGCGCCACGATCGCGCTCGGCATGCCGCTGCAGACCGATCTGCCAGCGGGCAGCGCGCAATATACGATCAACATGGACGTGGCCAATTTCGCCGCCGACCGGATGGTGCTCGGCCAGAAGGTCGAGGCTGCGAACCTGCGCGTGACGGCTAACAATGACGGCTATCAGATTCGCGGCGATGTGAAGATCAATGGCGTTCCGGCCGCGCTCGACTATCGCAAGCCGCGTGGTGACGCCGATGCCGAGGTGCGCGTGCGCGCGACCCTCGATGAAGCCGCCCGCACCCGCCTCGGTTTCGACCTCAGCGGCCTGAACGGTCCGGTGCCGGTCAAGATCGATGGCCGCGTGCCGGCAGTCGAGGGCGAGAGCCGCTTTGCGGTCGAGGCCGATCTCACCCAGGCGCGCATCGACAAGCTGGTGCCGGGCTGGCAGAAGCCGGCCGGCAAGCAGGCTCGCGCCACGTTCACGGCTATCAACAAGCCCAATCTGACGCGGCTTGAGGATTTCAGCATCGAGGCGTCTGGCACTCAGATCAAAGGCACCGTCGAGATCAACGAGGCGGGCGATATCGTGTCCGCCCAGCTACCGGTGTTCCAACTCGCCGATGGTGACAAAGCGACGCTCAAGGCGGAGCGCGGGCCCGATAACGCGCTGCGCGTCATGTTGCGCGGCGACGTGCTCGACGGCCGCGGCTTCATCAAGCAGACGATCGCTGGTCCCTCGAACGAGCAGGGCGGCAAGCAGGCCAACAAGAATGACAACAACAAGCAGAAGGTGCCCGACCTCGACCTCGATGTGAGGCTCGGCGCTGTTGCCGGTTTCAACGGCGAGACGCTGCGTGCCCTCGATGTGCGGATGTCGCGGCGCGGCGGCACGATCAAGAGCTTCACGCTGGCCGGGAAGATTGGTCGTGACACCGCGATCAACGGCGACCTGCGTGGCCGCCAGGGCGGCCGCAATATGCTCTATATCGAGAGTGCAGATGCCGGCGCATTCTTCCGCCTCACTGACACATATCCGAAGATCTATGGCGGTGAGATGTGGGTGGCGATGGATCCGCCCGGCGCCGATCCGCAGGCGCCGCAGGACGGCATGCTGAATATTCGCGACTTCTCGGTGCGCGGCGAAGCCGCGCTCGAGCGGGTCGCGGCCGGATCGAATACGCCGAACGGGCCGGGCGGCGCCAACAAGCCCGGCGTGGACTTCTCGCGCATGCGGGTCGAGTTCACCCGCTCGCACGGCCGCTTCACCATTCGCGAGGGCCTCGTCAAGGGCCCTGTCATCGGCGCCACCACCGAGGGCCACATCGATTATCTCAACGGCGAAGTGCACATGCGCGGCACCATCGTGCCCTTCTACGGCCTTAACAACATGTTCGGGCAGATCCCGATCTTCGGGCAGATCCTGGGAGGCGGCAGCAACGAGGGGCTGGTCGGCCTCACCTATGAGGTCGTGGGTCCGCCGAGCGCGCCGGTGCTGCGCGTCAATCCGATCTCGGTGGTCGCGCCTGGCCTGTTCCGCAAGTTCTTCGAGTTCCCGACCGGGGCCGCGACCCGCTCGCAGAGCTACGCCGAACCGGGGCGATAAGGCAGCGGCATCAGCCCGCACGGCGAGCATGTTGACGACTGTCTTCCCGTTGGTCGCAAACGTCGCAGCCCTATAGGCACAGGCGCGATGGTAGGGCATGATCCGGCCCCATCAGGCGCCGCGCCCGGAACGGTGTGCGGCGGCGATGAAAATCCGCATTCCGCAATCTGCGTCATGAAAAGAGAGTAGCCATGTCGATTCGTTTCCGCGGCCTCGTGTGCAGCAGCGTCGTCTTTGTCGCGGCCGCGACCGCCGTGCTGGCGCAAGCGCAAACCCCGTCACCGGCTGGTGCTGCGGTTTATTTCATCAATCTCAAGGACGGTGACACGGTCACGAGCCCGTTCAAGGTCCAGTTCGGCCTCAGCGGCATGGGCATCGCGCCGGTTGGCGTGCAGAACGAGCGCACCGGTCATCATCACCTGCTCATCGACACCAAGCTCTCGGACGAGGAGCTCAAGCGGCCGATCGCCGCCGACGCCAAGCATGTGCATTTCGGCGGCGGCCAGACCGAGACGACGGTGACGCTGCCGCCGGGCTCCCACACGCTGCAGCTCGTGCTCGGTGACTGGTCGCACATCCCGCACAATCCGCCGGTGATGTCGCCGGTCGATCACCGTCACGGTGAAGTAGGAAGCTGGCGACTCCAAATTCAGTTTGGATACATCGCCTTGATCTTCTGCGTCAGATCGGGGCTCAGGTCCTGAACGCTGCGCACGATCTGCTGCAGCTCTTCGCCCGCAAGCGGCAACAATTCGATGCGCAGCTTGCGGGCTTCGGCCACGAACTCGTCATCCTTCACCATGGCGTCGAACGCGCGGCGCAGCGCCGTGACCCGGTCGGCAGGCACGCCGGGCGTCGAGAGAATGAACTTGCCGATCTCGGCGGCGCTCGCGACCGCAGTGAGAATGCCGCGCTGCTCCTCGTTGCGCGCCAGCTCGACCGTGGTCGGAACGTCGGCAAGCTCCGGATGCCGGCGCAGCGAATATTGCACCACGATGTTGACACGCTTGTCCGTGATCCAATCCGGATGAACGGCCTTGACCGAGTCATAGGTCGACGAGTGGCCTTCGACCTCGCCGCGCTCCATCGCGATCATCGCGGCGGCAGAGCCTTCATAGCCATTGACGATCTTGAACTTGGTGCCGAGCACATTGTTGAGAACCGTCGGATAGATCGAATTGGTGGCGCTGCGGCCGGTCGCGCCCAGAACCGCAACCTTGTCGAAGGCGTCGCCGATCGTCTTCACCGCCGACGTTGCCATGATGAAGGTGACGTTGGGGGCCGGCGCCATGCGGCCGATCCAGTTGAAGTCTGCGGCGCGATACTTGGCGGCCGGATTATCAAGCTTCTCGTCGAGCGGAATGGTCGGCACCAGCAGGCCGAGCGTCGTGCCATCCTTCGGCTCGGTGTTGAAGATGCGGCTCGCCGCCAGCAGGCTGCCGGCGCCAGGCAGGTTGCGCGGCACGATCGCAGGGTTGCCCGGAATGTGCCGGCCGAGATGGCGCGCCACCATCCGCGCATAGACGTCGTTCGCGCCCGCCGGCGGATAGCCGATGATCAGGTTGATGCTCTTGCCGCGGTAGAAGCTCTCGACCGGCTGCGCCTGCGCGATGGCGCAGGGGATGAGCAGGAGCGCGGCGAGCGGCCAATTGATGCGCATGTGTCTAGACCGGCTTGAGCAGCACATGCCGCTTCTTGCCGAGCGAGAGCTTGACGACGCCTTGCGGCGTGAGATGCGCCGGCGTGAGCATCATCTTCTCGTCGGTGACGGTGTCATCGTTCACGCGCAGCCCGCCGTTCTTGATCTGGCGGCGCGCCTCGCCGTTCGAAGCGACCAGACCCGCCTTGACGAACGCTGCCAGAACACCAAGCCCGGCTTCCAGCTCGGCCCGAGCGATGTCCACGGTCGGCAACGTTTCCGCGAGCGCGCCTTCCTCGAAGGTGCGGCGCGCGGTCTCGGCGGCGTTGTCGGCCGCGGCGCGCCCATGCACCAGCGCGGTCGCCTCGGTGGCGAGCACCTTCTTGGCCTCGTTGACCTCCTGGCCTTTGAGCGCAGCGAGCCGTTCGATCTCGTCGAGCGGCAACACCGTGAACAACTTGAGGAAGCGCACGACGTCGCCGTCCTCGGTGTTGCGCCAGTATTGCCAGTAGTCGTAGGGGCTCAGAAGGTCGGCATTGAGCCACACGGCGCCGGCCGCGGTCTTGCCCATCTTGGCGCCTGAGGACGTGGTGATCAGCGGTGCGGTGAGCGCAAACAGCTGCGCGTTCGTCATCCGGCGGCCGAGGTCGATGCCGCTGACGATGTTGCCCCACTGGTCGGAGCCGCCCATCTGCAGAATGCAGCCCGTGCGCTTGTATAGCTCGACGAAGTCGTAGGCCTGCAAGATCATGTAGTTGAATTCTAGGAACGAGAGCTCCTGCTGGCGCTCGAGCCGCAGCTTGACCGAGTCGAACGACAGCATGCGGTTGACCGAGAAGTGCCGGCCGACCTCGCGCAGGAAGTCGACGTAGTTGAGCGAATTGAGCCAGTCGGCGTTGTTGGCCATGATGGCGTCGCCTGGCCCGCTGCCGAACGTCAGGAATTTCTCGAACACGCCGCGGATGCCGGCGAGGTTGTTGTTGATGTCATCGTCGGTCAGGATCTTGCGACTCTCGTCCTTGCCGGACGGATCGCCCACGCGCGTGGTGCCGCCGCCCATCAGCGCGATCGGGCGATGCCCGGTCTGCTGCATCCAGTAGAGCATCATGATCGGCAGCAGCGAGCCAATGTGCAGCGAGGCCGCGGTGCAGTCAAAACCGATATAGGCGGTGATCTTGCCATTGCGCGCGCGCGTGTCGAGCGCCTCGGGCTCGGAGATCTGATGGATGAATCCCCGGCTGGCCAGCACATGCAGAAAATCAGACTTGTAGGCGCTCATGCGCAAAACCTCGGCAAACCATACGGGAGCGCGGGGGCTATTTGCCCGTCGCGGCTGCTACATTTGCCACCAACTCGCCGCCGGTGAAACCCCCTCAATGAGCCGATAGCATGGCGTCGAGGCGGCGGCGGAGTTCGGGTGCCATGCGGATCAGCCTCGAATGGGACAGGCTCCTGGGACGTTTCATCGGAAGCGCTCCTCTGCACCTGCATTGGTCCGTGCATGTGCGAGCCCGGTTCACTTCCCCGCCCAAGCCGTCTAACACCGATCCTGCGGTCGACGGTCAAGGAGCGTTAGGGTGGATCGGCTGTCTGCACTGGGATTGATGAGCGGCACGTCCTACGACGGTGTGGATGTCGCCCTGATCGAGACGGATGGCGAGAGCATCACCCGTTTCGGACCCACCGGCTACCGCGCCTACCGCGAGGACGAGCGGGCGCTGATCCGGCAGGCCATGGCCGAGGCCGTGCAGCTCGGCAATCGCACCGCTCGCCCCGGCTGCCTCGCGCAGGCGGAGACCATGATTACCGCTGCGCATGCCGAGGCGGTGGAAGCGTTTCTGCCAGCGAACGGCTTGCGTGCGGGCGCGATCGCGGCGGTCGGCTTTCACGGTCAGACCGTGCTGCATGCGCCCGAGCGCCTGCTGACCGTGCAGTTGGGCGAAGGGCGGGCGCTGGCGGCGCGGTTGCGCATCCCGGTGGTGTTCGACCTGCGGGCGGCCGATGTGGCGGCGGGCGGGCAGGGTGCCCCGCTCGCTCCGGTGTTCCACCGCGCGCTGGTGCGCCAGCTCGGCCGGCCGCTGCCGGTCGGTGTGATCAATATCGGTGGCATCGCCAACCTCACCTACGTGGGCCAGCACGATCTCGTCGCCTTCGACACCGGTCCCGGCAATGCGCTGATCGACGACTTTCTGCGCCAGCGAACCGGAGCCGCCTATGACGATGGTGGCAGAATCGCTGCCGCCGGCGACGTGAACGAGGAGGTGCTCGCGCGCCTGGCGTCGCACGGCTATTTCACCCGCCGCCCGCCCAAGTCGCTCGACCGCGAGGCCTTCGGCATCTGGCTCGCGAAAATCGGCGGGCTTGCCAAGATGAGCACCGAGGACGGGGCCGCGACGCTGACCGCATTCACTGCCGTCACGCTCGGGCGCGCCGCGATGCGGCTGCCGCGCCCGCCGGCAAGCTTCATCGTCGCGGGCGGCGGCGCCCGCAATCCGACGCTGATGCGGATGATCGCGGAGCAGCTCGCGCCGGCGCAGGTCGAGACCGCGGATGCGGTCGGCTGGTCGGTCGATGCCTTGGAAGCGCAGGCCTTCGCATTTCTTGCGGTGCGCAACCTGCGCGGCCTGCCGATCACGTTTCCGGATACGACCGGCGTGCCCAAGTCCATGAACGGGGGCGTGCTGGTGCGACTGTGACCGTACCGCTACATTGATCCGATCAGATTGATTCGGATCAATGTCTACTTTTGCTGAGCATGATCTTTTCCGAAAACCGGTGTCCCCGTAGCGGGCACTTTTCGGGATCATGCTCTATCGCACCGCGTCGCGGATGACGCGCTCCATCCCTTTGACCACGCGCGCCAGGCTTTCCATGTCGACCTTGTCGGGCGTGTCGGTGAACTGGTGATAGTGCGGATAACGGAACGGCGCGGTGTCGGTCACCATCATGGCCGGGAAGCCCACCTGCTCGAAGGCCCAATGGTCCGACCAGTCGATCCCAGGCACGCTGTCGGGGGCAACGCCGCCAATCGACGGGAACGCCGTGTGCGAGCGAAACGAGCGGATCGTCTCCCAGACCAGCGCCCGCGCATAGGGCGTGCCCACGAACGCAACGAAATCGCCGCGATCGGGAAAGATCAGGTTGAAGGGCGCCGGATAGCGCTGGCTGCCGGGCTCGCTCGAATAGAAGCCGATGGTCTCGAGCGAATACATCGCGACCACGCCGCTCGTTGCGCTGCTTGAGCGAGCGCGCATAGTGCAGGCTGCCCATGTCCTCGGTCTTGAAGTAGGGCGGTTCCTCGTTGACGAAACAGCACCAGCCGGATGCGCCGCGTGCCGGTGCCGACGCGATCGCGCAAGAGCCGCGCGAGCTCGATCACGGCAGCGACTGCCGCTGCCGTTGTCGTTGGCGCCCGGTGTGCCAACGCCACTGTCGTAGTGGGCGCCGACCACGATCACCTCCGGGTCGACGATATCGGCGCGCGGCTCGATCACCAGGTCGATGTTGCGCACCGGGCTGTGATCGGCAACGAACTCCTGCCGGCCGACGGAATAGCCATAGGACGCGAGCGTCGCCTCGATATAGACGCGCAGCCTTCTCCAGTTCGTCGTAGCGATGGATATTGTGCTCGCGCGCCGCGATCGTTTCGATATGCCGCTTGAGCAGGCCGGCAAGCGCGCGCTCTTCGTCGGTCAGCGGAGGAAGCGGCCCGCTATGCGAGCGCCCGGGTACGCCCGTCGTGTAATGCAGCGCGCCATAAGCGGCCGCGAGCATCAACGACGAGAACGATTGCGGCGCCGAGCAACATCGGCAACCCCGCGCCGCGGGCGTCCACCGCTACGCCGCGGTCGGCTTGCGCTCGATCTTGAGCCGCTTGTCGAGATAGAGGCTGACCGATTCCATCAGCGGCTCGATCTTGCCGTCGAAGAAGTGGTTGGCGCCGGTAACGACCTTCTGCTCGATCACGATGCCCTTCTGGGTCTTGAGCTTGTCGACAAGCGCCGGTCACGTCCTTGTAGGGCACCACCGCGTCCTTGTCGCCGTGGATGATCAGGCCCGAGGACGGGCAGGGCGCCAGGAACGAGAAGTCATAGAGGTTCGCGGGCGGCGCGATCGAGATGAAGCCTTCGATCTCGGGCCGGCGCATCAGGAGCTGCATGCCGATCCAGGCCCCGAAGGAGAATCCTGCGATCCAGCAGCTGCGCGCCTCCGGATTGATCGACTGCGCCCAGTCGAGCGCGGCCGCCGAGTCCGACAATTCGCCGATCCCGTGGTCGAACGAGCCCTGGCTGCGCCCGACGCCGCGGAAGTTGAAGCGCAGCACCGAGAAGTTCCGGTGCACGAAGGCGTAGTAGAGCTGATAGATGATCTGGTGGTTCATCGTGCCCCCGAACTGCGGATGCGGGTGCAGGACGATGGCGATAGGCGCATTCTTCTGTCGCGCCGGGTGATACCGGCCTTCGACCCGTCCAGCCGGGCCGGTAAAGATGATCTCGGGCATGCTCAACCTCGACGTGATTTTCGAAAGGCCGCTAAATTCCGAAGGGCCGCCAACGCCAACAACGGCCGGTGGGGAACGCCGCTGTACGCTTGACGCCACCCGTGACCGCACGTAAGTATTTAGAACCATTCTAGTTTTTGGCAATGCCGACGAGCCAGCAGCGTTGTTGGGCGCACGCGTTGCCGGATGGCCGCGGCAGGGCGGGTTTTAGCACGATTGCGGGGATGAAAATCAAGAGTTTGGACGTTGGGTTAGTGTGTCCAGATGGGATAGAACCATCGCCAACATGACCGCGACCAAGACCGAACGCGCCTATCTCGATTGGAATGCAACCGCCCCGCTGCGGCCGCAGGCGCGTGCCGCCATGGTTGCGGCGCTCGATGCCATCGGCAATCCGTCATCGGTCCACGCCGAGGGGCGGGAAGCGCGCGGTCTGGTGGAGGCTGCGCGGGAGTCGGTGGCCGTGCTGGTCGGAGCCGAGCCCCGCCATGTGGTGTTCACGGCGAGCGGAACTGAGGCCAATGTGCTCGCGCTCTCGCCGCAGACGGGCGGGCGCTGGCAGCGGCTGCTGGTGTCGGCGATCGAGCACCCGTCGGTGCGATCGGGCGGGCGATTCCCGGCGATCGAGGCTGTAGCGGCCACGGCCTGCGGCCTCGTTGACCTCGCCGATCTCGAGCGGCGGCTCGTCCAGGGGCCTGCACCGCTCGTTTCGCTGATGCTCGCCAACAACGAGACCGGCGCCGTGCAGCCGGTCGCTGAGGCGGCCGCCCTGGTGCATGCGGCGGGTGGAATTCTGCATGTCGATGCGGTCCAGGCGGCGGGGAGAATTGTATGCGATATCAAGGCGCTGGGAGCCGATTTGCTAACCCTGTCGGGGCACAAGATCGGTGGTCCGAAGGGGGCCGGTGCGCTGGTCAAAGGCGGCCCGCTCGACCTTGACCCGCTCGTGACCGGGGGTGGCCAGGAGCGCGGCGAACGGGCCGGGACCGAAAACGTTGCCTCGATTGCGGGATTTGGCGCCGCCGCGGGCGCAGCGGAGGCTGATCTGGCAAACGAAAGCACGCGGATGCGGGGGCTGCGCGACCGGCTCGAGGCTGGGCTGCGGGCCGGGACGCCTGATGTGACCATCTTCGGGGCAGAGGCCGAGCGGCTGCCCAACACGACCCTGTTCACTGTCCCGGGCCTGAAGGCCGAGACCGCCGTGATCCTGTTCGACCTCGAGGGGGTGGCAGTGTCATCGGGGGCCGCCTGCTCGTCCGGCAAGGTGCAGCCCTCGCATGTGCTGGAGGCCATGGGCGTACCGCCGCAGCTGGCGCGCGGGGCGGTGCGCGTAAGTCTGGGACCTACCACCACACAAGATGATATAGAACGGTTCCTAACAGCTTGGATTACGGTCTCGGGAGCATTACTTGAGAAGTCACGGGGCATGGCCGCCTGAGCGGCAGCGCGAGAGGGTGATCCGCACCAGACACGACCATAAACCGACCGATCCAACCCGCGGTCCTTGAAACCGCAGCGGAGGGAAGAATGCCGGCAGTACAAGAAACGGTGGAACAAGTCCGCCGTATCGACCTTGATCAATACAAATACGGGTTTGAGACCCAGATCGAGTCCGAGAAGGCTCCCAAGGGCCTTTCCGAGGACACGATCCGCTTCATTTCGGCCAAGAAGAACGAGCCGGAGTGGATGCTCAAGTGGCGGCTCGACGCTTATCGGCGCTGGCTGACCATGAGCGAGCCGACCTGGGCGCGCGTCAAATACGGCCCGATCGATTATCAGGACCTCTACTACTACTCGGCGCCGAAGAAGAAGGCGGGTCCGAAATCGCTCGACGAGATCGACCCCGAGATCCTCAAGACCTACGAGAAGCTCGGCATCCCGTTGCGCGAGGTCGCCGTCCTTGAGGGCGTCCAGGCGGTGCCCGAGGGTGTGGACGGTGAGGGTGCGGACGGTGAAGGTCGAGACAGCAACGGCTATCGAAAGGTCGCGGTCGACGCCGTGTTCGATTCGGTCTCGGTTGCAACGACCTTCAAGGCGGAGCTTGCGAAGGCCGGCGTGCTGTTCATGCCGATCTCGGAAGCGCTGCGGGAGCATCCTGACCTGGTGAAGAAATATCTCGGGACGGTGGTGCCGGTCTCAGATAACTTCTTCGCCACGCTCAACGCAGCGGTGTTCTCCGACGGCTCGTTCGTCTATGTGCCGCCGGGCGTGCGCTGCCCGATGGAGCTGTCCACTTACTTCCGCATCAACGAGCGCAACACCGGCCAGTTCGAGCGCACGCTGATCATCGCCGACAAGGGCTCCTACGTGAGCTATCTCGAAGGCTGCACCGCGCCGATGCGCGACGAGAACCAGCTGCATGCCGCGGTGGTCGAGCTGATCGCGCTTGATGACGCCGAGATCAAGTATTCGACCATCCAGAACTGGTACCCGGGCGACGCCCATGGCAAGGGCGGCGTCTACAATTTCGTGACCAAGCGCGGCGATTGCCGTGGCGCGCGCTCGAAGATCTCCTGGACCCAGCTCGAGACCGGCTCCGCGATCACCTGGAAATATCCGAGCTGCATTCTGCGCGGCGACAACTCGCGTGGCGAGTTCTATTCCATCGCCATCTCGAACGGGCACCAGCAGGTCGATTCCGGCACCAAGATGCTGCATCTCGGCAAGAACACCACGAGCCGCATCATCTCCAAGGGCATCTCGGCCGGCCACTCCAACAACACTTACCGCGGTCAGGTGATGGCGCATCGCCGGGCCAGCGGCGCGCGCAACTTCACCAACTGCAACTCGCTCCTGATCGGCAACAAGTGCGGCGCGCACACCGTGCCCTATATCGAGGCGAAGAACTCCTCTGCTGTGTTCGAGCACGAGGCCACGACCTCGAAGATCTCCGAGGACATTCTGTTCTACTGCCGGCAGCGCGGCCTCTCGCAGGAGGAGGCGGTGGCGCTGGTCGTGAATGGCTTCGTCAAGGACGTGCTGCAGCAGCTGCCGATGGAGTTCGCGGTCGAAGCGCAGAAGCTGATCTCGATCTCGCTCGAAGGATCGGTTGGATGAGTTTCTGTTGTCCCGGGCAAGCCGCGTAGCGGCGCGACCCGGGACCCATAAACCACAGCGGTGAAAATCGGTCCTGGCCTTCGGCTCGGCTGGGACGGCACCGGAGAGTTTAGTGTTTGAAGGAACGGTTGATGCCCTTGCTTGAAATCAAGAACCTTCACGCCGAAGTCGACGGCCGGAAAATCCTCCAAGGCCTAGACCTCACGGTCGAAAAGGGGAGCGTGCATGCCATCATGGGCCCGAACGGCTCGGGCAAGTCGACGCTCGCGCATGTGCTGGCCGGCAAGGCCGGCTATGAGGTGACCGAAGGCCAGGTGCTGCTCGACGGCGAGGACCTGCTCGCGATCGAACCTGACGAGCGCGCCGCCAGGGGGCTGTTTCTGGCGTTCCAGTATCCGCTCGAAGTTCCGGGCGTCGCCACTTTCACCTTTCTGCGTACCGCCATCAACGCTCAGCGCAAGAAGCGCGGCCAGCCGGAGCTGCTCGTCCCCGAGCTCATGAAAAGAGTGCGCGAGGCTGCCAAACACCTCGACATCGACCAGGACATGCTGCGCCGGGGCGTCAATGTCGGCTTCTCCGGCGGTGAGAAGAAGCGCAACGAGGTCCTGCAGATGGCGCTGCTCGAGCCGCGGCTGTGCGTGCTCGACGAGACCGATTCCGGCCTCGACATCGATGCGCTCAAGGTGGTTGCCGAGGGAGTGAACCGGCTGCGCTCGCCGGAGCGTGCCTTCGTCGTCATCACGCACTATCAGCGCCTCCTTGACCACATCGTGCCCGATATCGTGCATGTGCTCTCGCGTGGACGCATTGTGCGCACCGGCGGCAAGGAGCTGGCGCACGAGCTGGAGGCGAAAGGCTACGCGCAATACCAGGAGGAGATGGCGTGACCGTACAGGCCGCAGTCCCGATCAGGACGGCTGCCGAGGAGCAGCTCACGTCGGGCTGGCAGGATGCCAAGGGCCGGTTGCCGGGCGCTGCGCGGCTGCGCCAGGCGGCGTTCGAGCGCTTCGCCAAAACGGGCCTGCCGCACCGGCGCGTCGAAGAGTGGAAATACACTGATCTGCGCGCCCTGATGCGCGATGCCAAGCCGCTCGCGGGCGTGCCTGATGTGGCGGCGCGGGAGAGCGCGCGCAGCGCGGGCGCAGCGCTGGCCTCGATCGAGGCGCGGCGCATTGTTCTCGTCGATGGCGCCTTCATGCCCGAGCTGTCCGATCTCTCCGGCCTTGAAGCGGGGCTGACGATCGGCTCGCTTGCGCAGGCGCTGGCTGATGGTGATGAGCCGGTCGTATCGCAACTCGGCACGATCGTGCCGAGCGATGACGTGGCGCTCGCGCTCAACACGGCTTTCATGGGCGACGGCGTGGTGATCCAGGTTGCGCCGGGCGTATCGCTCGCGCGCCCCATTGGGCTTGTGTTCTTCAACTCTGGCACGCGGCCCGCGTCCGTGTTCACGCGCTCGCTGGCGCTGATCGGCAACGGCGCCCGCGCTATGCTGCTCGAGAGCCACGAGGGCGCAACGGGCGCCGCGGACCAGGTCAATACCGCGCTCGAGCTCAAGGTCGGCGACGATGCCCATGTCGACCACGTGAAGCTCACGACTGCAGGGGCGGGGGCGCTGCATGTCTCGACCCTGATGGCCGCGATCGGCGCCCACGCCAGATTCAACGCGTTTTTGTTCACCACCGGCGCCGCTGTCGTGCGCAATCAGTTGTTCATTCGCTTCGACGGCGAAGGCACGGTGGCGGGCATCCGCGGCGCGAGCCTGCTCAGGGGCCGCGAGCATGCCGATACGACGCTGGTGGCGGATCACATCGGGCGCGCCTGCACCAGCCGCGAGATCTTCAAGTCGGTGCTCGACGGCGAGAGCCGCAGCGTATTCCAGGGCCGCATCACGGTCGCGCCCAAGGCGCAGAAGACCGACGCCAAGATGGCGGCGCATGCGCTGCTTCTGTCCGAGGACGCCGAGGCCGACAGCAAGCCGGAGCTGGAAATCTACGCCGACGATGTGCAGTGCGGCCATGGCGCGACCACCGGCGCGCTCGACGACGACCTTCTGTTCTATCTCAAGGCGCGCGGCATTCCGGCGAAGGAAGCCGAGGCGCTGCTGATCCAGGCCTTCATCGGCGAGGCGGTCGAGGGCATCGAGCATGCCGGGCTGCGCGACGCGCTGATGGACCAGGTCGCCGCGTGGCTGAAGGCGCGAGGCTGACATGCACCCGGCTGTTACCAACGGTGCCTATGACGTCGCCCGCATTCGCGAGGACTTTCCGATCCTCGCCATGCCGGTCTATGGCAAGCCGCTGGTCTATCTCGACAACGCCGCCTCGGCGCAGAAGCCGAAGGCGGTGCTCGATCGCCTGTATCACGCCTACACGGCCGAATATGCCAACGTGCACCGCGGCCTGCACTATCTCGCCAATGCGGCGACCGAGGCCTACGAGGGCGCGCGCGAGCGCGTGCGCGCGTTTCTCAACGCCAGCCGCCCCGAGGAGATCGTCTTCACCCGGAACGCCACCGAGGCGATCAACCTGGTCGCCTATACGTTCGGGCGCGAGCGCATCAAGGCCGGCGACGAGATCGTGCTCTCGATCATGGAGCACCACTCCAACATCGTGCCGTGGCATTTTCTGCGCGAGCGCCAGGGCGCGGTGATCAAGTGGGCGCCGGTCGACGACGACGGCAATTTTCTCATCGACGAGTTCGAGAAGCTGCTCGGCCCGCGCACCAAGATGGTCGCGATCACCCACATGTCGAACGCGCTCGGCACCGTGGTGCCGGTGAAAGAGGTGGTGCGGATCGCGCATGCGCGCGGCATTCCGGTGCTGGTCGACGGCGCGCAGGGCGCGGTGCACCTCGATGTCGACGTCAAGGACATCGACTGCGACTTCTACGTCTGCACCGGCCACAAGCTCTATGGGCCGACCGGCATCGGCGCGCTCTATGGCAAGTACGAGCACCTTGCCGCGATGCCGCCGTTCAACGGCGGCGGCGAGATGATCCGCGAGGTGTTCGAGGATCGCATCACCTATGGCGATCCGCCGCATCGCTTCGAGGCTGGCACGCCTTCGATCGTGCAGGCGATCGGGCTCGGGGCCGCGATCGACTACATTTCCTCGGTGGGCAAGGATCGCATCCGCGCGCACGAGCAGGAGCTCGTCGCCTATGCGCATGAGCGGCTGCGCGAGATCAACTCGCTGCGCATCATCGGAACCGCGAAGGGCAAGGGCGCGATCGTCTCCTTCGAGATCAAGGGCACGCACCCGCACGACGTCGCGACCATCATCGACCGCGCGGGTGTCGCGGTGCGCGCCGGCACCCATTGCGTGATGCCGCTCCTGGCGCGCTTCGGCGTCACCGCGACCTGCCGGGCGTCGTTTGCAATGTACAATACCAAGGCGGAAGTCGATCGCCTCGCGGAGGCGATCGTCAAGGCGCAGGAATTTTTCGCATGACCGAAGAAACCAAGACTGACATCGGCCGCCGGAGACAACGGCACCGCCTCGGCGCTGCCGGCCGACGAGATCGCGCGCATGACCGACGATATCATCGGCGCGATCAAGACCGTGTACGATCCGGAGATCCCGGCCGACGTCTACGAGCTCGGGCTGATCTACCGCATCGACATCGCAGACGACCGCGCCGTGACGGTCGACATGACGCTCACGACGCCCAACTGTCCGGCGGCGCAGGACTTGCCCACCAACGTCGAGAATGCGGTGGCAAGCGTCGCCGGCGTCGGGCCGGTCAAGGTCAACGTGGTGTGGGATCCGCCATGGGATCAGACCAGGATGTCGGACGAGGCACGGGCCACGCTCAACATGTGGTAGCCATGCCCAAGCTCGACAGCGTGCTCGAGACGTCGCTCTATGTGGATGATCTCGAGCGCGCGGCACGCTTCTACGGCGAGGTGCTGGGGCTCAAGGCGCTCACCAGCGACCAGCGGTTCCACGCTTATGATGTCGGCGGGCGCAGCGTGCTGCTCATCTTCCGGCGCGGTTTCACGCTTGAGACCGTGCGCATGCCGGGCGGTACCATCCCGCCCCACGATGGTCACGGCCCGCTGCATATCGCGTTTGCGATCGGTCGCGACGAGCTGGCGGAATGGGAGGCGCGGCTCGCCGCGCACGGCATCGCAATCGAAGGACGCACCAAATGGTCGCGGGGCGGCGAAAGCGTCTATTTCCGCGATCCCGATGGGCACCTCCTGGAGCTGGCGACGCCGGGATTGTGGGCAATTTACTAAGATTCGAGCCTGGAATAGGTCCAGCCCTGCGGGCTGCGCACTTCACAATCGGGCGTTCGTTGCTATCTTAGGCGGGCGAGATTCCGCCCGGGCTTTGAACCCGGAGAAGGAGCAAGAATGGCGAGGCCAAGACCACAGGTGATCCGGCTCACGGATGCCGCCGCCGATCGCATCAAGTACGTGATGGCGAACGCGACCAAGACAGTCGTGGGCGTGCGGGTGGGCGTCAAGAACGGCGGCTGCGCCGGCATGACCTACACCATGGAATATGCCGATGCGGTCGCGCCCGCCGACGAGGTGGTCGAGGACAAGGGCGTGCGGGTGCTGATCGATCCCAAGGCGATCCTGTTCCTGATCGGCACCGAGATGGACTACAAGACCGAGAAGCTCGCGGCGCAGTTCGTGTTCAACAACCCGAACCAGACATCGGCCTGCGGCTGCGGCGAGTCGGTGCAGCTCAAGCCGGCGGCGGACGGCGCAGCCGACGCGCACTGAGCGCGCGTTGTGACGGCCGACGATATCCAGGAATTATTCTCAGCGTTTGGCGTGGTGACGGTGCGCCGCATGTTCGGCGGCGCCGGCATCTACGCAGACGGCACCATGTTCGGCCTCCTGGCCGATGGTGTCATCTATCTCAAGGCCGATGAGCGCAATGCGCCCGCCTTCGAGCGCGAGAACCTGCCGCCTTTCACCTATGAGACCAAGGACGGCAAGCGCGGCGTGATGTCTTACCGGCGTATGCCGGAGCGGCTCTACGACGATCCCGAAGAATTGGCGACCTGGGCGCGCGATGCGCTGGCGGCGGCTCAGCGAACCGGCGTGCGGGCGGTGAAGAAGCGCGCAAGCGGGAAGGTGGCGGGCAAGACGATCGTGGGCAAGAAGCGCGCGACCAAGAGGCGCGCAAAGAAGTAGAGATGCAGCCGTCGCCTCAACCTGGTCCACGCTGGTTGGACGGCTGTATCGCCACTAAGCCGCGCGCCAAGACCGTGCTGTTCGACGGTCGCGGGGCGCGGCTCAGTCGCGCTCAGTCTTCCGAGGAGAGATTGCGCTGCACCCGGAAGATTGCGGACAAGACATTCTGATCGTCGAGGGCCGTCATCGCCGGTCGCGGGCTGTTGGCGGCGTAGCCGCCGACGCCCTTATAGGCCGTGTTCAGGCGCGTATAGAAGACGTCGAGCCCAAGGCCGAATCCGCGAACCGGAGTGAACTCGGTGCGCGTACCGATTTGATAGAACGAGAAGTCGGGCGTGCAGCCATTCCCAGCGCCTCCGCCCGTCATCGTGATGGGTGGCCACACGGCGCCGCCGACCGCGACGCCGCACTGGATGCTGGCTGACGCCCCCGGCAAATGCGAGTTGATGATCGTCTTGGCCGTGTCGTTGTAGGAGACATCGACATAGCCACCGTAGATGCTGGTCCGCCATTGTGGATTCCAGATGTGCTGGTAGGCAGCGTTGATGCTCCAGACGCGGGTGAGCTGGATCTCGCGCCCAGTGTCGAAGATGCCGTCCGTGATCCAGCCGACACCGACGCTTGAGCTGTCATAGATTTGCCAGCTGCCGCTCTTGGTCGCGTAGCCGGCTGCGCCTTCGCTGTATACGGCGTTGACGCCGAAGGTGTCGCCGAATGGAAGCTTGATCTCGGCGCCGCCCGAGACTGCCCAGCCAAACTTGCTGTCGGGGTGGCCGTTCGTGGTGAGATCGGTGGCGCCGAAATAGGCGGCGCTGACATCATGAATGGCGCCGCTGATGCCGGCCGTGCCCCAGGCCTGGATGACGCGCAGGTTGCCGATGAAGTCGGGCATGCGGATGCCGTGGTTGTTGGTGACGGTAACACCGTTGGCGGCGAAAGCGGCCGTCGCTCCGTCGAGAGTGCCCGATTTGAAATGCGAGGTTGGCTCTTCCGCAGAGACACTCACGCTGAAGCCATCGCCGAGCTCGCGCGTATAAGCCGCCAGATTGGTGCCGTCGGCGGCGGTGTCGCCGGCGGTGCGCACATCAAGATAGTTATAGCGGTTGGTGAAGGTGACGTTGTCGAAGAACGACTGCGAGCGGCCGAACGTAAAGCCCGCAAACTGAATGAACGCTCGCTCGGCAAAGGCCTCGGTTGAGGTTGTGCCCGAGGCTCCGGTCGAGGATATGCGGAAGCGCAAATAGGTGCGCAGCACGCCGTAGGCAGTCACGCTGCGGGCGTCAAAGCTCGTGACTGCACGATTGCTGAAGGCAAACTCACTGGTCCCCCGGGTGAAACGACCATCGCCCGCGAGCGGGCCTGAGCCGATGACGATGCCGTGGCTGCCTGAGCCGTACTCGGCCTGCGATCGAACATAGCCGCCGATCTTCAGGCATGTATCGGTGCCGGGGATGTAGTAGTAGCCGTCGCCATAGATCGAGCAGATCCTGACATATTCGACTGCCCCTGCGGCGTGTGCAGCATTCGCAGCGAGCGTGATTGCGCATCCGGCGATGAGAGATTTCGCGATGGTCGACATTGGGCCCCCGAATGACAGTTGTGCCCCATGCATCCATGGGACCGTGATTCGGAGAGAGGGTACTTTGGTAGTGTCGCGCTGATCAGGAGGGTGACGAGCTTGTACCCAACTACCGCGGATTATCTACAGATAAATGATGATAATATTCGAGCGTGTGACCCTAGAGTAACGAATTTTTCACGTTTCGATCGGTCGCGGCCGGGCCCAAAGAGAGGCAAACAGGCGCAAATATCCGGCAACGTGCGAATCAACCAAACGACTACTGCTGGAGGTGAAGACGCGTTGGCCTCAGTGCGAGATCTATGCCTTCGCGCGCACGACCGGCCGCAGCAGGAATGCCGGCAGATGCATCTCTGCCGCGGCGTCCTCGCGTGCGGCGCGTTGCGGCGCCGGCCGTTGCGGGCGGCGTGGCCGTGCATCCTCGATCCGCGCCACAGGTGCCACCGGCGCGGCGGCTGGGGCTGCGGCGGCTTCCGCTGGAGCCTGCTCGCTCCGACGCGACTTGCGGTCTGGTTTTCGGTCGGGCTTGCGGTCGCGGCCACCATGCTCGCGGGTGCTGTGCTCGCGGCTGCTCTGGCGATCGTGCCGCTCATGCCGGCCCTGGCGACGATCCCCAGCACGGGCAGGAGCTTCATCCTCGGCTGCTGCCGGCGGCTCGCCCATCCAGGAAATGCTCTGGCCGATCAGCTACTCGATCGCGGCCACCGACTTGCTGTCGGCACTGGTGACGATCGAGATCGCGATGCCGCTGCGACCGGCACGGCCGGTGCGGCCGATGCGGTGGACGTAGTCGTCCGCATGGAACGGCACATCGAAATTGAAGATATGGCTCACGTCCGGAATGTCGAGGCCGCGGGCCGCGACGTCCGATGCAATCAACAGGCTGACCTCGCCCTTGCGGAAGGAGTCGAGTGCCGCCATCCGTTCGGGCTGGCTCATGTCACCGTGCAACGCCGCGGCATTGAAGCCGTGGCGGACCAGCGAGCGGTGGAGCTGGGCGACCTCGCGCTTGCGATTGCAGAAAATGATGGCGTTCTTGAAGTTCTCGTTGGCACGGATCAGGCGGCGCAGGATGTCGCGCTTCTCGTAACCCTCGCGCCCGGATTTCACCAGGAGCTGGGTGATGGCTGCGACCGTGGTCGCCGGCCGCGACACCTCGACCTTGATCGGATTGTGCAGGAACTGCTCGGTGATGCGCCGGATCTCCGGCGGCATGGTGGCGGTGAAGAACAGAGTCTGGCGCGTGAACGGCACCAGCTTGCAGATGCGCTCGATGTCCGGGATGAAGCCCATGTCGAGCATGCGGTCGGCTTCATCGATCACCAGGAGCTCGACACCGGTGAGCAGCAAACGCCCGCGCTCGAAATGATCCAGCAGGCGGCCGGGCGTCGCGATCAGCACATCGACGCCGCGCATCAGCTTACGTATCCTGGTCGTCGAACGAGACGCCGCCGATGATCAGCGCGACATTGAGCTTCTGTCCGACGCCGTATTTGATGAAGCTTTCCTCCACCTGCGCGGCGAGCTCGCGGGTCGGCTCGAGAATGAGCGTGCGCGGCATCCTGGCGCGGGCGCGACCGTTCTCAAGCATCGTGAGCATCGGCAGCGTGAAGGCGGCGGTTTTCCCGGTGCCGGTCTGCGCGATGCCAAGCACGTCGCGGCGTTCGAGCACGTGCGGGATTGCTTGTTCCTGGATCGGGGTGGGGGCGGGGTAACCTGCCGCCTTAACGGCGGCCAGAACCTTGTCAGACAAGCCAAGCTTTGAAAAAGGCATGTATCCTCGAATCAAGACCGATTGCTTACCCGCCTCGGGTGACAAGACGACGACGCTTGCGAGGGGGAGGGTACGGTCGAATGGATCGAACCATCTTGCGCGAAAGATAGGCGCACAGGGCCGAAAGTCAATCATGCCGCAGTGCAATAAGTCGCATAGATACCTAATTTTTCTTGCCTGCGGCGCAAAGGAGACAGCATGAGCGGGCCTTTACCGATTGTCCTCGTGCCAGGACTCAACTGTTCGGCGCGCCTGTATGCCGAGCAGATCCCTGCGCTTTGGGGCTTCGGCCCGGTGACCATCGCGGACCACCGGCGTCACGACAACGTGGCCGCGATCGCGGCCCACATTCTGGCCACGGCGCCGCCGCGTTTCGCGCTCGTGGGCCTGTCGATGGGAGGCTACATCGCCTTTGCGATCGCGCGTGAGGCGCCGGAGCGGGTGACGCGATTGGCCCTGCTCGATACCTCGGCGCGCCCCGACACGGCGGAGCAGAGCGAGCGCCGGCGTGGGATGATCGCGCTCGCCGAGGGCGGGCGGTTCTCCGAGCTGCCCGACCTGTTGTTCCCCGTGTTTGTGCATCGCAATCGGCAGGGCGACGAGGCGCTGCGGGCGATCGTGCGCACCATGGCCGAGGAAACCGGGCCGCAGGCCTTCGTGCGCCAGCAGCGCGCGATCATGACGCGCCCGGATTGCCGCCCGCTGCTCACGTCGATCCGGTGTCCGACACTTGTGCTGGTGGGCGACGGCGACGAGCTGACGCCGCCCGCGCTGTCGGAAGAGATCGCCGCTGGCATTGCGAGTGCCCAACTTGTTCGCGTGCCCGACTGCGGACATCTCTCGACTCTGGAACGGCCGGAGGCGGTCAACAGGGCGCTGGTTGAGTGGCTCAAGGAATAAGCGCCTGGCTGGGACGACGGTCGCTGCGGAGTGCTATAGATAGCCATGCCCACGGTTCTCGACCTCATCGGCGAAACGCCGCTCGTCGAGGTGACGCGCCTCGAGCGCGGACCCTGCCGGCTGTTCCTCAAGCTCGAGAGCGCCAACCCATCGGGCTCGCTCAAGGATCGGCCGGCGCGCGCGATGATCGAGGCGGCGGAGGCGGACGGACAGCTCAAGCCCGGCGGCACCATCGTGGAAGCGACCGCCGGCAATACCGGGCGTCGGGCTCGCGCTGGTCGGCGGCCGCAAAGGCTATCGCACCGTGCTGGTCGTGCCGGACAAGATGGCGCGCGAGAAGGTGCTGCACGCGCAGGCCATGGGCGCCGAGGTGGTGTCGACGCGCTCGGACGTCGGCAAGGGCCATCCCGACTATTACCAGGACGTGGCGGAAGCGATCACCAAGCGCACGCCGGGCGCCTTCTATGTCAACCAGTTCGCCAATCCCGCCAATCCGCACGCGCACGAGACGACGACCGGCCCGGAGATGCTGCGCCAGATGGAGGGCAACATCGACGCGGTCGTGGTCGGCGTCGGCTCGGGCGGCATGCTCACCGGACTCGGCCGCTGCATGCGAAAGGCCTCTCCCAAGACCGAGATGGTGCTCGCCGATCCGCAGGGCTCGATCCTCGCGCCCCTTGGTCGAGACCGGAAAGATGCCCGCGGTCGGAAGCTGGGCGGTCGAAGGCATCGGCGAGGATTTCATTCCGCCCAACTGCGATCTCTCGCTGGTCAGCAAGGCCTACGCGATTCCCGACCCGGAGAGCTTCGCAACATCGCGCGACCTTTTGCGCGCGGAGGGCATTCTGGCGGGCTCATCGTCCGGCACGCTGCTGGCGGCGGCGCTGCGCTATTGCCGCGCCCAGAGCGAGCCCAAGCGGGTGGTGACGCTGGTGTGCGATTCCGGCGCCAAGTATCTCTCGAAGGTCTTCAATCCGGCGTTCCTGGCGCAGGAAGGCTGGACCCATCCCGAGCGCCACGGCACCGTGCGCGACGTGGTGATCGGCCGCTACAGCGAAGGCATGGCGATCGTGGTGCGGCCGCAGGACAATCTGCGCACCGTGTTTTCGCGCATGCGCTCGACCGGCGTCTCGCAGCTTCCGGTGATCGACGAAGGCGGCCATGTGGTCGGGCTCGTCGACGAGAGCGACGTGCTCGCCGCGCTCATCACCGATACCGGCGGCGCCAACAAGGCGTTCGAGCGCCCGGTCAAGGACGTGATGGTGACCAGGCTCGAGACCATCTCGGCCGATGCGCCGATCGCCGATCTCGTGCCGCTCTTTCGCAAGGACTACATCGCCATCGTGATGGACGGCGATCAGTTCCTCGGCGTCGCGACGCGGCTCGACCTCATCAACTATTTCCGGATCACGACGTGATGCGGTTTAGGAATGAGTGTCTTCCAGCCGTTCGTCCCCGCGAAAGCGGGGACCCAGATCTACAATAGAAGGGAGCAGGCAGCCTGGATTCCCGCTTGCGCGGGAATGAGCGGAGGTTGCGGCCCGACCCGACCGAAATGGAAACCGCGCAATGACCCAACGAAAGAATCTCGACTTCGCCACCCGCTGCGTGCATGCCGGGCAGGAGCCCGATCCGACGACCGGCGCGGTGATGATGCCGATCTATGCCACGTCGACCTTCGTGCAGCAGAGCCCGGGCGTCAACAAGGGCTACGACTATGCGCGCACCAAGAACCCGACCCGCATGGCGTTCGAGCGCTGCGTCGCCGATCTCGAAGGCGGCCGCGCGGCGTTTGCGTTCGCCTCCGGCCTTGTCGGCGATCGCGACCACGCTCGATTGCCTCGACCATGGCTCGCACATCGTCGCGGTCGATGATCTCTACGGCGGCTCGCGCCGGCTGTTCGAGCGCGTGCGCCGGCGCTCGGCCGGTCTCGACATCAGCTATGTCGATCTCACCGACGCCGAGCGGCTCGAGGCCGCGATCCGCCCGAACACGCGGCTCATCTGGGTCGAGACGCCGACCAATCCGACGCTCAAGCTCGTCGACCTCGCGCGCATTGCCGAGATCGCGAGGACGCGCGGCATCCTGACCGGCGCCGACAACACCTTCGCCAGTCCCTATGTGCAGCGTCCGCTCGAGCATGGCTTCGATCTGGTGGTGCATTCGACCACCAAATATCTCAACGGCCACTCCGACATCGTCGGCGGCGTCGCCATCGTGGGCGACAATGCCGAGCTCGCCGAGCGCATGACGTTTCTGCAGAATGCGGTCGGCGCCATTCAGGGACCGTTCGATTCCTTCCTGGCGCTGCGCGGGCTCAAGACGCTCGCGCTTGCGCATGGAGCGCCACTGCACCTCGGCGCTCAAGATCGCGACATGGCTCGAGCGGCATCCGAAGGTGCGGCGCGTCTACTATCCTGGTCTGCCGAGCCATCCGCAGCACGCGCTCGCCAAGAAACAGATGAGCGCATTCGGCGGCATGATCTCGGCCGACCTCGTCGGCAATCTCGACGATGCCAAGCGCTTCCTCGAGCGTTGCCAGCTGTTCGCGCTGGCCGAGAGCCTCGGCGGCGTGGAAAGCCTGATCGAGCATCCGGCGCTGATGACGCACGGCTCGGTGCCGCCCGAGGTGCGCGCGACGCTCGGCATTGGCGATACGCTGGTGCGGCTCTCGGTCGGCATCGAGGATGCCGACGATCTGATTGCCGACCTCGCCGCGGCGTTGGGGTGAAATCATGAGCGACGGGCGCGCACCAGCCGACACAGCCGGCGTCATCGCGCCTCCGCCGTTGATTGCGCTGGCGGCGCTCGTCGCTGGAGTTGCTGCCGACTGGCTGTGGCCGCTCAATGTGCTCGGGAGTACGCTCGGCTGGCCGATGCGCATCGCGATCGGCGTTCCGCTCGTGCTGGGTGGCGGCGTCCTTGCCGTCGCGGCCGAGCGCGCTTTCAAGCGGGTGGGCACCAACGTGCCGCCGTGGCGGCCGGCTCTCGCGCTCGCGACCAGCGGCCCCTACGCCTATATCCGCAACCCGATGTATGTTGGTTTGATCCTGCTGCTGGCCGGGATCGCAGCCGCGCTTGCGTCCGATTGGCTGGTCATTCTGCTGGTCCCAACCGCTTTGGTTCTTCACTTTGGCGTGGTCCGCCGCGAGGAGCGCTATCTCGAGGCCAAGTTCGGCGAGGACTACCGGCGCTACAAGGCGAGCGTGCCGCGCTACGGCTGGCCGCGCTGAAGCGGAACCCCTTTGCGCTCTTGGGGCTGAACCCGTATAGGGCAGGCGCCAATCAGGGAATGGACCATGCGTACACAGGTTGGGATCGTCGGCGCCGGGCCCGCCGGCCTCATGCTCTCGCACCTTCTGCATCTCGAGGGCATCGAGTCCATCATCATCGAGAACCGCAGCCGCGACTATATCGAGGGCCGCATCCGCGCCGGCCTGATCGAGCAGTGGGCGCGCGATCTGCTGATCGAGACCGGCGTCGGCGAGCGCATGCAGCGCGAGGGGCTGTCCCACGACGGCATCCATTTTTGTTTCGACGGCGCGCTTCACCACATCAACTTTCGTGAGCTGGTGGGCAAGGGCGTCACGATCTACGGCCAGCAGGAGGTGATCAAGGACCTGGTGGCGAAACGGCTCGCCGATGGCGGTCAGATCCTGTTCGAGGTCGACGATGTCAGTCTGCACGAGGTCACGAGTGCAAAGCCGAAAATCCGCTTCCACGATGGCGGCCGCAAGGAGGAGATCGAGTGCGATTTCATCGGCGGCTGCGACGGCTTCCATGGCATCAGCCGCCCGAGCATCCCGTCGGGCGTGCTTTCGGTCTACGATCGCGAATATCCGTTCGGGTGGCTCGGCATTCTTTCGCAGTCGCCGCCGCCCGACAAGGAGCTGGTCTACGCCTATCACGAGCGCGGCTTTGCGCTCTACACCATGCGATCGCCCGTGCTCGCGCGCCTCTATCTGCAATGCGCGCCCGACGACGAGGTCGAAGCCTGGCCGGACGAGCGCATCTGGCGGGAGCTGCACCTGCGCATCGGCGGCACGCGCGAGCTTGTCGAAGGCAAGATGCTGCAGAAGGGCATCACTGCGATGCGCAGCTTCGTGGTCGAGCCGATGCAGCACGGCCGGCTGTTCCTGGCCGGCGATTCCGCTCATATCCAGCCGCCGACCGGCGCCAAGGGCATGAACCTCGCGTTTGCCGACGTGGTGGTGCTCGCGCGCGCGATGGTGCAGCACTACAAATCCGGACGCGGCGATCTCCTGGAGCGCTATTCACGGACCTGCCTGCGGCGGGTGTGGAAGGCGCAGCGTTTCTCCTGGTGGATGACGCAGATGCTGCATCTGCATCCGACCCACAATGCCTTCGACCGCAAGTGCCAGCTCGCGGAGCTTGATTATTTCGCCAACTCGGAAGCGGGCAAGCGCACGCTGGCGGAGAACTACGTCGGGCTGCCGGTCGAGGTGTAGCGCGAGCAAGTATGTCGATCAGCCCTGAGGGGCCGTCGCCATGAATTGTGTGTGCGCCAGCCTGGCGAAACGCCCGCCTTGCGGAACCAGCTGATCGAAGCTGCCGGCCTCGACGATCTCGCCATTCTCGAACAGCAGGATGCGGGTGGCGTGGCGAACGGTTGCGAGCCTGTGTGCGATCACGAAGGTTGTGCGGCCCGCCATGGCTTCGTCGAGCGCAGCCTGCACCTTGGCTTCCGTGATGGCATCGAGCGCGCTCGTTGCCTCGTCCAGAATCAGGATCGGCGGGTCCTTCAGGAGGGCGCGCGCGATCGACAGTCGCTGACGCTCGCCGCCCGAGAGGAGGCGTCCGCGTTCTCCTACTCGCGCCAGCAGCCCTTCTGGGCGTCCAATAATGTCCAAGGCCTGTGCGCGCCGGCATGCCTCGCGCATCTCGGCTTCCGTGGCATCCGGCTTGCCGACCTGAAGGTTTTCCGCAATCGAGCGATTGAACAGGAGCACGTCCTGCGACACGACGCCGATGTTGTGACGCAGGCCCGAAAGTGTCAGGTCGCGAATGTCCATGCCGTCGATCGTCACGGCGCCGGACTGCGGGTCAAAGACACGATGCAGCAACGCAAGCGTGGTCGACTTGCCGGCGCCGGTCGCTCCGACGAGCGCAATCGTTTCGCCGGGCTGGGCGGTGAAGCTCAGGTCCTTCGCGGCAGGGCGCTTGCCATCATACGAATAGGTCACGTCGAGAAACTCAACATGGCCGCGCAGCCGGCCCGGGTCCTTCGCATGGGGCCGGTCACGGATATCCGGGACAGTGTCGAGGATATCGAAATATTCTTGCAGACGCGGCACCTCCATGGTCATGCGGTTTGCAAATTGCACGACCGTTTCGAGCTTGCCGATCACCAGGGTGGCAAAGCTCATGAACATGACGATCTCGCCCACCGTCGTGCTGCCGGCCCTGAAAAGGAAAACTCCAACGATCAAAATGGCCAGAAGCGTCAACGTGACCGAGGTCCGGGTCAGCACCGAGACGAGGGCCCACCATGAGAGCACTGGCATCTGCGCTTTGAGCAGCTCCGCGCCGATGCGGCGCATGTTGCCAACCTCGGCTTCAATGCGGGCAAAGCTCTGCACCAGGGCAATATTGCCGAGGGCGTCGGTGGCGTGCTCGGCCGCCGTCGAGTATTGGCCCTCGACTTTGCTTTGCAGCGCATCGGTCCGCCGCAACACAAAGACGATCAGGCACGCAAAGATGCCGGCCAGCGTGATCAGCAGCAGCCCAAACCGCCAGTTGATGAACAATGTCAGCGGCAGCAGCACGATGAGCCAGACGAAGCTCGTCAGATGGTCACGGAACAGCGAAAGCCACAGCCCCCAGATCGTGGTCGTGCCGGTGAGCATGATCTTCATCAGCCGGCCGGAATGCACACCCGAGTGGTAGCTCATCGGGAGCTGCAGCACGTGCTCGAAATACTCGGTGCGAAGCCGCTGGCTGTGGCGATAGGAGAGGCGGTCGGATTGCAGCACGACCCAGGTGCTGCAGACGATGATGAGCAGAGCGAAGCCGATCCACATTGCCAGCAGGAAGATCAGGTCGTTCCAGGTGATGTCCTGCACTCCGCCTTGCGCTTTGGCGATGGTGTCGATGATGCGGCCGAACAGCACCGGCTCCACGAATTGGGCCGCGGCCAGGGTCACGTTGGCGGCGGCGAGCGCCCATGCCACCCGGGCGTCCGGCTGGAGGGAGGCAAGCACCCGGAGATAGAGGGACCACACGGTCATGGGGCAGCTTAAACGTTTTCCTGGCAACGCGGTTCCGTAGACGGCACCCAAACGGCAACGGGCCACACCCACGCGGGGATGTGGCCCGCCGCAATTTGTCCGCTTATGGGCTGCCGCTACTGCGGCAGCACCTCGATGAAGCCGACGCGGCCCGGGATGTTGCCGCTGAAGAAGATGCGGTTCGGATTGGTCGGATCGATATCGATGCGGCGCGGATCGGATTCCGCCTCCGGCAGCGGGAACTCGACCCATTCCTCGGTCTTCGGATCGAAGCGCGCGATCATGTCGACCTGGTGCTGGCTGACCCAGATGTAGTTGTTCTTCTTGTCGACGACGACCGAGTAGTTGCCGCCGGTCTGGGTCGGCGGCGAGTAGATCGTCATCTGCGTTGGTCTTGTGATCGATCTTCATGAGCTTGCCGGCATTCCAGAGCGCGACCCAGAGGTCGCCGTTGGCGTCGCTGTTCATGCGGCGCGGGAAGGCGTGGCCTCTCGTAGGGAATCTTGAACTCGTCGACCTTGCCGGTCGCCGGGATCGACGCGCGCCATCAGGTCGACTTCGTCTTCGGCGAACCAGACCGAGCCGTCGCCGGCGACCGCGATGCCGTAGGCGCCGGGAAGCGCGATGGTGCTTGGCGGTCGGCGCCTCGTAGAACTTGAACTCGACCGTTTCCGGGAACAGCTGGCGCGCTTCCTTGCCGGCGCCGGTCGCCCAGACGGTGCCGTCGGGATGCAGCGCCATGCTGTTGCCGCCGGCCGCGCCCTTGCCGCCCGGCCACGCGAAGGCGAGGAACTTGCCGTTCGTTGGTGTCGTAGCTGAGCCAGCGGTTGTTGGGGCCGTCGGCCACCCACAGGATGCCGTTGGAATCGATCTGCGGATTGCCGAGGCTCTGGCGATCCTTGCGAGGCCGGGCCGGGCGGCGTGTCGAACTCGGCGAATTCGAGCGTCTTGCGGATCGAAGCGGCCGAGCTTGCCGGCGCGCTCGGAGACCCAGGCATTGCCCTTGCGGGTCGATCGCGACGTCATGCGGCTCGGCATGCGTGTTGACGAGATCGTACGTCACGACGCGATAGTGCACGGCCTTGCCGGTCATGCAGCGCGCGCGGCAGCCGGCTGTTGGCGTCGTAGGGCTGGACCTCGGTGAAGTGCGCTGACCAGATAGTCGACGATCTTGGTCGTTTCCGCTCGCGTGAGATCGGGCATCGATGGCGACCGCCATGCGGGTGCGCATGCGCGCGACGGTGTGGGCCCAGTGATCGCGGTTGGAGCGCTTGACGACGACGCGCCGCAGGTCGTGGCAGACTTCGCACTTCTCGGCGACCAGCTCCTTGCCGTCGCCGGCGGGCAGGTCCTTGGAGCTTCGATGCCTGTGAGACCTGCGCCTCCGGAATGCGCTGCGGCCACGCCGGCGCGCAGCATCGGGCCCTGCTGTTGCGTGAGCGCGAGGCCGACCTTGGCGCTGCCGCCCGTCGTCACGCTGCACTTTGGCGAACCAGTCGCTCTGGTATGCCGCGCCAACGCCCTGCACGCGGTATTGACCGGGCGGCAGGTCCTTGGCCTCGAACTGGCCCTGCTCGCGGCGTCATGACCATGAAGGTCAGGCGCCGCTCGTCGTTCTTGAGCTTGACGAAGGCGCCGGCGACCGGCTTGCCGGAGGCGTCGTTGATGACGCCCTGAATGGAGCCGCGCTCCTGCGCGACGGCAAGTCCTTGCGCGGCAAGGACGATAGCTCCAGCCGCAGTTCCGGCAGTCAGAATCTTGCTGATGGTCAGGCGTTTCATTAGCTTCTCCCTAGGGCTCTCCCGTCGATCTTTCAGTCGATCTTGTGGGGTCGAGCTGAGGCGAGACTAGCGCATGCGGAGGTGCGGCGAGAGGGAACTTGTAGCCCGGATGGAGCGAAGCGACATCCGGGGAGGGCGGACGGCAATCTCGAAGTTCTCGGATGTCGCTTCGCTCCATCCGGGCTACAAGTGCGCACATAGCGCAAAATCTTTCCCAGCGGCCGGTTGAAGGCTGCAATCACGACGCCTGCCAGGGCTGCGACCGCGGCGATCATCAGGAAGAAAGACATCTTGTCCATGCTGCTCCAGAAGCTGCCGAGCCAGCCGCCGATGAAATTGCCGATGAAGCTCGTGCCGAGCCACACGCCCATCATCATCGACACCATGCGGGCGGGCGCCGCCTTCGACACCAGCGAGAGTCCGACCGGCGAGAGATAGAGCTCGCCGATGGTGATGACCACGAAATAAGCCAGAAGCCACAGCCAGCTCGCATCCGGCGCGCCGCCTGCCTGCCAGGCGGCACCCGCCATGATGATGTTGGCGAGCGTGACGCCGAAACAGCCGAGCGCCATCTTGTTGATGCTCGACGGCTCCGAGCCGCGCCGCGCCTGCCGCGCCCACAGCGCCACGACGAAGGGCGTAAAGGCGAAGATCATGAACGGATTGAAGGCCTGGAACCAGGTGGTCGGGAATCTCGCCGTGCCAGAAGATGAGATTGACGGTGCGGTCGGTGTAGTCGTCCGCCCACAGCGCGATCGTGTTGCCCTGCTGCTCGTAGGTGGCCCAGAACAGCGTGTTGGGCAGGAACAGCAGGAAGAGCGCGATCACGGCGCGCCGCTCGATGCGGTCGAGCTTGCCGCGATACTCGCCCATGGCCTTGGAGCGGTGAAACTCGTCCATCGGCAGCGCTTTGCTGCTGAGTGCATAAAGATAAATCAGCAGCCCGATCGTCATGCCGATGCCGGCGGCGCCAAAGCCGTAGTGCCAGCCGACCTCCTGGCCGAGCGTGCCGCAGACGAGCGGCGCCAGGAACGCGCCGAGATTGATCCCGACGTAGAAGATCGAGTAGGCGCGGTCGCGCCGCGGATCGCCGTGCTGATAGAGAGTGCCGACCTGGGCCGACATGTTGGGCTTGAAGCAGCCGTTGCCGAGAATGAGCGCAAGCAGCGCGAACAGGAACAGCGGCTCGAATGCCATCATGAAATGGCCGATCGCCATGAGGGAGGCGCCGATCACGATGGTCTTGTGCTGGCCGAGCACACGGTCGGCAATCAGGCCGCCGAAGAACGGGGTGAAATAGACGAGTCCCGTATAGAGACCATAGATGTGCGAGGAGAACGGCTGCGCGGCGAGCGGACCGAACATGCCTTCAAAGACGCTGCGCAACCCCGCAAGCCCGATCACGTTGTCGGCGTTCTCGGCCAGCAGCAGGTATCTCACCATGTAGAGCACGAGCAGCGAGCGCATCCCGTAGTAGGAGAAGCGCTCCCACATCTCGGTGGAGAACAGGAAGGCGAGCCCGCGCGGATGGCCGAGAAAATCGCGTGGGGCGCGGCGACGCAGTGTCTGAGTCTGGGAATAGGCCATGCGATGTCCCTGTCACGTGGCGGTTTCCAGCGCATGTGCGTGCGACGAATAGTAATTCGGCGATTCCGTGCAGATGCTGCCACATTCTCCGCTCATTCGCGCGCAACGGGAACAGAACGCACATACGCGCGTGGAACGTACTTGCGCATGCGCGCATCTCACACATTCGCAGACGATGAGCTACAAAGGTGCGTGCCACACGGTTCCCTCCCCCCTTGCGGGGGAGGGACAGGGAGGGGGGTGCGCAGCAGTCTCGGCGATTGTATTGGACCGGATGACGCGCTCTCCTGATCTCCAAATTTATGATCTTGCGGAGCATCGCAAGGAGTGTGTTGTCGCCACCCCCCTCCCTGTCCCTCCCCCGCAAGGGGGGAGGGAACGCTGTGGCACCGTTCTTCACATCTGCAGCACCACATTCGCGTGTCTCGCTCAAACATGTGTGGAATATCTACCGGCCGATCGCTGCCTTGGCCTTGTCAATCACGCGCTGCGGATAGCTCACGAACTGACGCAGCAGGTCTTCTACTTGCTCGGCGGTCGCGATGTCGATATCGAGATTCATCTTCTGCGCATCGGCCAGGAATTCGCGGTCCTTCATGGTATCCAGAAACGCTTGGCGCAGCGCCGCGAGCCGTTCCTTCGGCAGGTTCGGCGAGGCGGCGAACGGCCGGCCCAGGATGGTCTGCTTGAAATGCAGCTCCAGCACCTGCCGGTCCTCGTCGGTCTTGGCGAAATCGAACACGTCGACAACGGGGCCGAACTCCTGCGTGGTCTTCGGCCCCATCTGCAGGAACAGCTTGAGCCGTCCGGCCTGAATGTCCGGCAGCCATTGCGCCTTGATCGAGGAGACGAACAGCCCGCAGGCGCCGTGCACCTCGCCGCGCTGCATCGCGAGATTGACGTCCTTCTGTCCGTCATAGCCCGCGATCACGCGGATGTTGGCGCCGAGAATGTTCTTGAGGACGAGCGGATGCTGATGGCTGATCGCGGCCGGTCCGGCCGAGCCGAAGATCAGCTCCTTCGAGTCCTTTCTTCAGCATCTCGGCGATTGTGGTCGGCGCGCCGGGGCTTTGCCACACGCCGCAGAATGACACGTCCTGGTTCATGCTGCCGATCCAGCCGAACCTGGTGACGTCGAACTTCGCCTGGTCGTTGCCCATGATCGGCTCCATGGCGGTCGAGGCCGCGAAGATCGCGATCTCGATGCCGTCACGGGCGGTGAGGTTGTAGACGTGGTTGGCGACGCGCAATGAGCCTGCGCCGGGCATGTTCTTCGGGACGACGCTTGGATTGCCGGGAATGAAGCGGCCGTAGTGACGCGCGAGCGCGCGGCCGTAGGTGTCGTAGCCGCCGCCCGGCCCGTAGCCGATCTGGATGGTGATGGTCTCGCCCCGGAAGGTGACGGGCGTCTGCCCCATTGCTGGACCGGCAAGGATACACGCCGAGGGCGGCGCAAAGGCGAGATATCAACATTACTGCAGGCCCTTAAGGATGCGGCAGAATCGATGCTATCCGTATTCCGGCACGGCTGGTAGACTGGCTACCTGCTTGTGGTTGCGGCCAATTGCCGGGCTGCGCACGTATCCACGGAGACGAGAAAGATGACCGGACTTCCCCGCCTGCTCGCCCATGCCACAGTCGCGATCGCGGCCCTGCTGGTGACGCAGCCTGTCGCAGGCGCAGACCGATCCGGCCGCGGGCTTCCCGAACAAGCCGATCCGCATGATCGTGCCGTTCGCGGCCGGCGGCGGCAATGACATCTTTGCACGGCTCGTCGGCAACAAGGCGGCGGAATTCCTCGGCCAGCAGTTCGTGATCGAGAACCGGCCGGCCGCCGGCGGCCGCGTCGCCGCCGAGTTCGTAGCCGCCCAGCCGGGTGACGGCTACACGGTGTTCATCGGCGCGAGCGGCGTGATGTCGATCTCGGCCGCGGTCTATCCGCAGCTTCACTATCATCCGACCAAGAGCTTCGTGCCGCTGTCGATGATCGCGAATTTTCCGCTGATCATGGTGGGCCAGACAACCATCTCAGCCAAGACGGTGCCGGAGCTCGTGGCCTATGCCAAGGCCAATCCCAACAAGTCGAACTACGGCACCACGTCGCCGGCGTTCACGATCTCGAGCGAGCTTTTCAAGCTCAAGACCGGCGCACCCGGTGTCGCCCTTCCGCTCAAGAGCAGCGCCGAGATGATCCTGTGCGTGATCCAGGAGCAGTGCCTGTTCTCGATTTCCGACGGTCCGCCCGCGATCCCGCAGATCAAGGACGGCAAGGTGCGCGCGCTGGCGGTCACCGGATCGGAGCGCTCGCCCGAATTGCCGGACGTGCCCAGCATGGCGGAAGCGGGCTTCCCCGAGGTCAACACCAAGCTGTGGAGCGGCATGTTCGCGCCGGCGTCGACGCCGCCCGCGATCGTCAACAAGCTGCAGGCGGCGTTCTCGCGCGCGATCCGCGATCCGGACGTGTCCGGCAAGCTGCGCGGCATGGCGGTCAATCCCGGCGGCGGCACGTCGGATGAGTTCCGCAAGATGATCGACGCGGACATCGAGAGCTATGTGGCGGTGGTGAAGGCTGCCAACCTGAAGTTCGAGCAGTAGTCGAAAGCAATCGTCGGCTTATGGGCTTGCGGTCGTTCCGCGCATGAGAAGACTCTTTGGCATTGCCGCAGCGCTTGCTCTGTCGGCGCCCGCTGCGGCGCAGGCGCCGGCTGCCTTAAAAGGTGACTTCAAGGGCGAGACGATCAACATCAGCGTCGGCTATCCGGCCGGCGGTGCTCCCGATCTCTATTTCCGCGTCCTCTCCAGGCACTATGCGCGTCACATTCCCGGCAATCCGCTGATCGTCATCAAGAACATGCCGGGCGCCGGCACGTTGCGGGCCGCCAACTACATCTACAATGTTGCGGCCAAGGACGGCACCGAGCTTGGCAATTTCAGCTCCTCGGCGACGATGGAGCCGCTGATGGACAACGATCAGGCCAAGTTCGACGCCACGAGGTTCAGCTGGATCGGCAGCATGAACCAGGAGATCAATTTCTGCGGCATCTGGCAGCGGCCGGGCGCGCCCACTTCATTTGCGGACATGCTGACCCGGGAGACCGTGTTTGCGTCCTCGGGCGGTCTCACCTCGTTTGGCTATCAGCATCCGTTGATCTTCAAGAACGTGTTCGGGGCGAACGTGCGGCTGGTTTCCGGCTATGCCGGCCTGCCGCAGGCCTACATCGCCATGCAGCAGGGCGAAGCGCACGGCATGTGCGGCCTTGTCCGCACGCACATCAAGTCGCTGTGGCCGAAGGATGCGCAGGAAGGCCGCTTCAAGCTCATCGTGCAACTCGGACCCAAGACGACGGACGAGCTTGGCCCGGTCCCGAGCATCTTCGATTTCCTCAAGACCGAAGACGACCGCAAGGTGCTCGAGTTCCACTTCAACACCAAGCTGCTGGGCCGTCCGCTCGCCGGCCCGCCAGGGGTTGCGCCGGAGCGGCTGGCGGTTCTGCGCAAGGCATTTCAGGACACGATGCGCGACCAGGAATTCCTGGCCGAGGCGCACAAAGCCAATCTCGATATCGACCCTGCCACCCATGAGCAGGTGGAGCAGTTGCTGGCGAAGTTCGCCGACTATCCGAAGGCCATCATCGAGCGGGCCAAGCTTGCCGTGACGCGCTGATCGCGCGCGGTGCTTGCGGTGAACGGCACCTCGGTCACGCCGCTGCCCGGCGTACCGCGAGGTGCGCCGGGCAGCCTCCGACCATCCCCACTCCTTAAATCTGTCAGTAGTAGTCGCCGCAGACGTAGGTCACGCGCCAGCCCCACCGCGTCCAGATCCGCTCATAACAGTCGCCATAGGAGTTGTAGTAGCCGTACGGGAAACCCCCGGCAAAAGCGAAGAACCGGTTGTTGAACCGGTGGTGCCTGAAGGCAAACTTGGGATGAGCCACGCCAACACGCGCAAATGAGCCCGGATGGACGACAGCGGCACGGCTGAATCCAGGGCTCATGCGAGCAAAACCACCAGGGCTCATGCCGAAATTACCCATCCCACCACGGCCCATGCCGGCTGGACCCATCCCACCACGGCCCATGCCGCCGCCGAACATGCCGCCACCGCCCATCCCACCACCGTGGCCCATCCCGCCACCCATTCCACCGCCGTGGCCGCCCATTCCACCGCCACCACCGCCGTGGCCGCCGCCTCCACCACCACCGCCGCCGTGGCCGCCGCCCCCACCCCCACCCCCTCTGGCCGACGCATCAAGCGCTGAGCCGGCGATGATGGCCGCCGTGGCGGCCAAAACGATCATTGTTTTACGCACCATGATTGCGTCCTCCAGCTTGCGAGAGACAGGACGAGCTCTCTGTTGGAACCGCGCCGCTTTCTCGATATGCGCCCTGCGCACCGCGGCTGCGAGCCAAGATCTCGACGACCGAGAGCATCGGCCAGGATTGCGATAGACTCAAATGAGTAATGCGACAGTTTCTGACAAAAAAGTCAGTTTCTATGTTTCCGTTTCTTTGACAAGATGTTGCGGTTAGGTGCCGCGAACATCCATTGGAGTTTGAAGGATGGCAGGCGGGCGCTGTCGCATTCTTGTCGTCGAGGACGACCGTGAGACGGCCGATCAGCTCCGGGATTCACTCGCGGCGAGCGGCTATCACGTCGATCTTGCCGTCGACGGCCGTGAGGGGCTGAGCCGCGGACGTTCGGCCGAATATGCCGTGATGACGGTCGATCGCATGCTGCCGGACATCGACGGGCTTGCGGTCATTCGGCGGCTGCGGGAAGACGGGATCGTCACGCCGGCGTTGATCGTCAGCGCGCTCGGCGAGATCGATGATCGGGTGCGCGGTCTGCGTGCCGGCGGCGACGACTATCTCGTCAAGCCGTTTGCCATTGCAGAGCTCCTCGCGCGTGTCGACGCACTCGCCCGCAGGAGCGACACCGTCGTCAAGGAAACCCTGTTGCGGGTCGGCGATCTCACGCTCGACCTGGTGTCGCGGACGGTGACTCGTTCGGGCCGGGAGATCGCATTGCTGCCGCGGGAATTCCAGGTGCTCGAGTATCTGGTACGGAACGAAGGGCAGGTCGTTCCACGAGCGATGCTGTTGCAGCATGTGTGGGATCTCCATTTCGACCCCACGACCAACATCATCGACGTTTATGTCGGGCGTGTCCGCCGCAAAGTCGACGGCCACCAGGCCTATCCGCTGATCCATACCGTCCGCGGTGTTGGGTATTGTGTCCGTGCTCCTGGCTAAGACCCTACGGTCATCCACGCTTCGGCTGGCCCTGATCTGGATCGGGATTTTTGGCACCGCAGTCGCTGCGTTGCTGGGCTATGTCTATTGGTCCACTGCGTCCTACATGCTCAGGCAATCGGATCAGGCGATTGCGATTGAGCTAGCGGTTTTGCAAGAGGCCTACGCCTCGGGCGGGCGTGAGCACTTGGTGGCCGCGATCGCAGAACGGACGTCCGACGGGGGCTTCGAAAGCGGCATCTACTTGCTCGCCGACACCTCCGGCGCGCCGCTTGCCGGCAATCTTGCCGCCTGGCCGGCGAGCCTGAAAGGCTCCAGCGGGTGGGGTAATTTCAGTGCACCGGAATGGAAGCCCGACGCCGCGCGCCAACCCCTGATGCGAGCGACGTTCGAGACACTTGCGGACGGCACGCGCCTGCTGGTGGGGGAAGACATCGCAGATCTTGATCAGGTGACCGATAGAATCAACACGGCTCTGCTTCTGACCACGCTGCTGATCGTTGCGGTCGCAGCAGCGGCCGCCGCGACGATCACGCGGCGCACGGTGGGCCGGATCGAGTCCATCAATGCGACCAGCCGCGCCATCATGCAAAGCGGCCTCAGTGAGCGCATACCCTTGCGCGGCACGAAGGACGAATGGGACGAGCTTGCCACCAACCTCAATTCCATGCTCGAGCGCATCGAAACGCTGATGGGGGAGGTGAAGCAATTCACCGACAATGTGGCGCACGAGCTGCGCACGCCGATCACGCGGCTGCGCGGCCGGCTGGAGAAGTCCTACAACAGTCTGCGCGACGGCGACGCTCAGAAAGCCATGATCGGTGACACCATCGCCGACGTTGACAGTGTGCAGCGGATATTCTCCTCGCTCACGCGCATTTCGCAAATTGAGGCCAGGGATCGGACGGCTGCTTTCCGCACCATCGATCTGGCCGAGGTCGTGCGCGAGGTGGTGGAATTGTTCGATGCGGCAGCGGAGGAAAAAGGCGGACAACTCAACACGGTCGGGGATCAGCGCGTGCTGGTGACGGGCGATAGAGACCTTCTGTTCGACGCGGTGGCCAATCTCGTCGACAACGCCATCAAGCACGGCCCCGAAGCGGGTCGGGTGAGCGTGGACGTCAGGCAAAGCGACGCTGGTGCCACCATTGCGGTGTCCGACGAAGGTCCCGGCATTCCGGGCGACGAGATCAGAAACGTGTTCAAGCGCTTCTATCGGCTCGAGCGAAGCCGTCGGACACCCGGCAACGGTCTTGGACTGAGCCTGGTGGCGGCGGTGGCCCGTCTGCACGGCGCGCAGATCGAGACGCTCGACAACGCTCCGGGTCTTACGATCCGACTGGGGTTTCCGGCCTCTGCACGCTCCGGCGTTGAGAATGCCGTCGTGTCATGACGAAAAAGCCAGGGGGAGATTAGCGGAGTTTGAATTGCCTCATTCCGTTCGTCCCCGCGGAAGCGGGGACCCAGTTCTTTGGCCGAGTTCTCGGCCCTAGATTCCCGCTTTCGCGGGAATGAACGGAGATTGGTTCAATGGCGGTGCAAAACCTAGATTCATCACGCTCTAACGCTCGTTGCGGATGGCCTCGTAGCGCTGCACGATCGCCTTCGGCGTCGCGTAGATGTCGCGCAGTACCTCGTCGACCTCGGCGCCTGTGATCGGGCCTTCGACCTCGAGGCCGTTGCGCTTGGCGTCGTCCTGGAAGTTCGGATCGCGCATGGTGGCGTCGAAGGCCTGCCGCAGCGCCTGCGAGCCGCTCGGGCGGTACGCCGGGCGTGGTCGCGACCGGCCGCCCCATCTTCTGCGCTCCGAAGGCGAGCGTGAAGATCTGCCGCGACGCCTCGTCGCGCGCGAGATCGGCAACCAGCGGCACGTCCGGCAGCTCGGGATGCTTGGCCATGCTGAGCTGCAGGATGACGTTGATCTGCTTGTTGGCGAGCCAGTTCGGCCGCGCCGACTTGATCGCCGCCCAGGTGAAGCTGCAGTAGCCGTCGAGCTCGCCGCGCTCCATGGCGATGCCGACCGCGCCGCTGTCGGGATAGCCGAGCACGGTCTTGAAGCGCGTGCCGAGCACGGCGTTGAGGAGCTTCGGAAAGATAGTTGCTCTCGGCCGATGCGCCGGTCGAGCCGACCGCGACCTCGCGGCGCTTGGCATCCTCGATCGACGCCACGCCGCTCTTCCCCCAGGTGATGCAGGTCGCGACATCGCGGTTGATGCTGCCGAGCCAGCCGAACTTGAGCGCGTCATAGCGCGCCTGTTGATTGCCATAGAGCGGCTCGGTCACCAGGCTGCGCGAGGGGTGCGCGATCACGCTGCCGTCGCGCGGCGCGACATTGTAGAGGTGGTTGAACATCACGATGCCGCCGGCGCCCGGCATGTTCTCCGGCACCATGGTGGGCTTGCCGGGAATGTACTTGCCGATGTGGCGCGCAAGGAGGCGCAGATAGAGATCGTTGCCGGTGCCGACGCCGTAGCCGACCAGCATGCGCACGCGCTGGTCCTTGTAGAAGCTTTCGACGGACCGGCGGACTGCGGTCTGGCCGAGCCTGCGGACGACGAGACACGGCAGCAGGCCGCGATGGCAACGCCTGAGCATCGCAATGCTTCATGCGGTCAGCCTCCGCTATCAGCCGACCATCATGTGCCGGACCGCGAGATAGCTGAACGTCATCGATGAGGCGAGCGAGAGCCCGGCCTGATAGCCGACGCCGTGCTCGGTGGTCGCCGCCACATTGCCGGATGCGTAGAGCCCGGGGATCGGCATGTCGCCGCTGGTGGATGACCTGCCCGTTGCTGTCGGCGAGGAGGCCGACCGAGGCCGAGCCGGTCGGATGCAGCTCGACGCCGTAGAACGGCGGCTCCTCGATGGTGCCGAGGCTGGCATTGCCGCCGCGCGGCGCCTTGGCGGACGCGAGCTTCCACTGGTTCTCGCCGCGGCGGAAATCGGGATCGACGCCGGCGTGCGCAAAGCCGTTGAAGCGCTCTACGGTGTTCGCCAGTGCATCGGCGTCGATGCCGAGCTTGTGCGGCAAGCTCCGGCCAGCGTTGTGGCGCGCGGCACGGTCCTCGGCACCTCGCTGCCGACCGGCTGGTTCGCGAACGAGAAGCGCTTGAGATACTGGGAATCGAAAATCAGGAACGCGGGCAGGTTCGGATATTCGTGCTTCATCGGATCGAGATAGCGAAGCTGCGGCACGATCCCCTGGAAGAACGTCTCGTCGGCGAAGCGCTTGCCGTATTTGTTCACCACCATGGTGTGCGGGCTGCACAGCTCCACGATTCCGGCATGCACGCACAGGCCGGGCTTGCCGGGCTCATCCGGCGGAATGGTGTAGGAGAGCATCACCCGCAGGCTGTTCTGGATCTTGTGCAGGATGCCGCCGATCTCGGCGCCGTAGACGAGGCCGTCGCCGGTCAGTGACGCGAGCGACAGGCTGTCAGGCTCCTGGTCGATGCCGGGGATCTGCTCGAAGTCGCGGCTCATCTGCGCGTTCGCGCTGTAGCCGCCGGTGCCGATGATCACGCCCTTGCGTGCGGTGATGCGCTCGCCCGAGGTCATGATCACGCCGGTGACGCGCCCGCCTTCGACCGCGAGGCTCTCGACCTGCTGGCCGGTGAGCACCGGCACGCCGCGCTGGCGTAGCGCATTGAGGAAATGGCAGATGAGGCCCAGCCCCTTGCCGCGCATGTCGCGCGCCTTGCGCTCGCGCACCAGCTCCTGATCCCAGCGCGAGAAGTTGTTGATGCCGCCCCAGGTCACCTGCTCCTCGGCGGTGACGAAGCAGGGCACGTCGTGGGGGTCGAGCACGCGCTCGCGCCAGTCGCCGAGGTCGTAGCCCGATATGAGCTCGACCTCGAGCGAGCGGCCGACCGCGCGCGTGCCGGGCGCCGTGCCGTAGTAATGATCGGTGAGGCCGCGCACGACGCGGAAGCGCACGCCGCAGCCTTCGAAGAATTGGATCGCGTCGCGCCCGCGGTCGACGAAGGTCGCCATGCGCTCCTCGTCGAGGAAGCCGCCCGAGAGGAAGCGCATATAGGCAATGACGTCGTCGCGATTGTCCTCGTAGCCCGCCGCCTGCGCGAGATGGTTCTGACCGACCCAGATCAGCCCATAGGAATTGATGGTGCCGCCGCCGAGCTTCTCCGCCTTCTCCAGCACGATCGGCTCGAGCCCGAGCTCATGCGCGGCGAGCGCGCCCGACGAGGCCGGCAATGCCGGAGCCGAGCACGACGACGTCATGGCTCTGATCCGCGGCCATCAGCGGCTGCGGCTGATGTTGTGCTCGGTGTTGAAGCAGGTCGGCTCGCGATAGCCTTTCGACACCGTGACGATGCGCGGATTGTCGTCCTTCACCGCCTGGAACAGCGGCTCGGTCGCGCGCCAGAGATTGTTGAAGGGCGCGTCGTGATGCGCCGGCATGTAGACGTCGGGCTTGTAGGTGCGCACGTGCTCGAGCGCCTGCTCGACGGTCGCCGAGTTGAGATAGGCGGCCGAGACAGCGATCAGCCCCAGGTCGACGCGTCCGGCGCGCTGCATCGCGGCCTTTTCGAAGTCGGTGACGCGGCCGCCGCTGTCGCGATACATGATGCGGAAGCCGTTATCGAGCGTGATCAGATAGGCGATGGTGCCCTCGCTGCGCACGCGGCGATCCTGCGTGCCGCGCTGGCGGATCGTCGCCTGCTCAGCGGTCTGCTCGGGCGTTGGCGGGCGTCGTAGTGGCCTTGAGCGCCGCGTCGAAGGCGCCGACGAGCGCTGCCGGCGGATCGCCATGCTCGCCCAGGATCGGCTCGATCTTGAAGGCGCCCAACTGCAGCACCTCGCCGCCACGGCCGGTGACGGTGCGCACCTGCTTTGGCATCGATCGTTTGCGTGGCGAGCTTCTCGGTGGTCACTGGCGCGCCCACTACGGTGGCGCCGGTGCGCGCGCCGACCGATGCGGCGTCGGACATGTGGTCGTGGTGGCCGTGGCCGATCAGGATCGCGTCCGCCTTCTTGATGTCGGCCGCCTTGAAGCCGAGCGAGGGATAGAGACTGCCGCGATCGAAATAGGCATCGAGCAGCACGATCTGCCCGTTATAGGCGAGCTCGAAATTGCCATAGCCGGTCCAGCGCACTGCCAGCGTGTGCGGGTTCTTCGGCAGCGCGCCGCCGGTCGAGGCCATGACGGCCGCGTGGCAGGCCGGGTCGCGCGGCTCGGCTTGGAACGCCGTGTCGGCATCGAGCGCTGGGTTGAGCGCAGCACGCGGATCTTCGAACGGGCGGGCCTTGGCGGGAAGGGATGCCGCGAGGGCACCAATCGCAATGCTGGTGACGAAGAGAGCCTTGGCGCGCACGAGATCCTCCCGGGTTCTGTTGTTGGCGCTGCTATGAGGGACAGCGCTGTCCTGCTGCGATGAGCATAGAGCAATGCGCGCCCCGGTCGCAATTCCGCGTCAATGTAGATAGTGCCGCGGATTCGGCGTGCATTGTTGCGCCCTCTCCCCCTTGCGGGAGAGGGCTGCTCTGTGGGTTCAACAAAAAGAATGGGTGAGGGGGCGCTGCAACCCCTCACCCGACAGAGCTTGTTGAGCCTCTGGTGTTGCCCTCTCCCGCAAGGGGAGAGGGCGCAGTAATGATTGCCGCGCCCGCGGCGATGTTAGTCCTGCGGCTCGAGCTTGATCAGCGCGGCGCCGTGGTTGTTGCCGACCCAGAATGTGGGCGGTGTCGTGTTGTTGTCGACGAACACGCGGCGCACGTTGGTCTGGTGCGGCAGCGGGTATTCGATGATCTTGCCGGTCTCCAGGTTGAGCCGCAGGATGCGGTCGGCATTCATGCCGCCGGTCCACAGGTTCCCGTCCTTGGCGGGAGCGGCGTCATAGGGCGCGAAGAACCGGCCCGGCACCTCCCACTCCTGGAACTTCTCGGTCTTAGTGTCGAACATGCCGACGCGCTCGCCGAAGAACTCGGCGAACCAGAGCCGGCCCTGATCGTCGAGCCGGCCGCGGCGCGGACGCGAGTTGCGGGTCGGCGTCGGGTAGAGCGCCATCTGGCCGGATTTGGCGTCGATGCGGCCGATATGGGTACCGCCGAAGTTGAGGAAGAAGAGATTGTTCTCCTTGTCGGCCTGGATCGTGTAGGGCGATCCCGGCCCATTCGCGAACGGCTCGAACAACTCGGTCTCGCCGCTCGTGACATTGATCCGGTAGACGCCGCGCCGCGCCGGATCCTGGATCCAGATCTTGTTGTCGACGGTCCAGTTCTGAATGCCGATCAGGGCCGTCTGCGAGTCCGGCTTGATCATGTTCGGCGGAATGCTGAACATCTGGAACTGCTCGGTCTTCACGTCGAACTTGGCGGTGCCGGACTGGAACATCAGGCCGAGCCACATATTGCCCTGCGGGTCGGTCTCGAGGTCGAGCGCGCCGGTCGGCCAGCCGTCACGCTGCAGCGGCACCTTGAAGGTTTTGTGCTCGAGCGTCTTGGTGTCGAGCCGGCCGAGGATCTGCCCGCTGAAGTCGCTGTGCCAGACAATGCCGTCCTTGTCGGTGATGACGTCGTGCGGCTGGATCGTCTGATCAGGCAGGTCGTACTCGGTGATGACGACGCGGGTGCCGTCGCCGCTCACGCGCGGCACGGTCTTGAGCTCGTAGCTCTGCTCGCCCTTGCTGCGGTTGATGCTGGCGAAATAGGCCGCAACCTTCTCGGCGTTGGGCACGAAGCGGTTGATGTCGCGCGCCTCGGCGCGGATCTGCGGCTTCTTGTGGAAGCTGTTGTTCGAGTACTGCGCCATGCGCTTGATGACGTCGAACATCTCCTCGGCATTGTATTTCGAGGTCAGGATGCGCTCGACGGTGTGGCAGTTGGTGCAGCCGGTCAGCGCGCGCTTCTCGGCGTCGGTGCCGGGAACGCTGAGGATCCACTCGAGGTTCGAGAGCTGCGCGGGGAGGTTCTTGGTCTTGGTGAGCTTGAGGTCGAGGGAGGCGGGCTTGTCGCCCGCAATGGTTACCGTCGATGGCCCTTCGAGGTCGTAGCCCGCAGCGCGGATCGAGAGCGCATGGTCGCCGGCGGTGAGCTTGCCGGCCGGGAAGCTGAACTCGCCCTTGGCGTTGCTGACCACGCTGACGGTGACGATGCCCTTCTTGGCACTGACCACGACGCCTTCCATCGCGCCTTCGGCCGCGGAAGAGACCTTGCCGGTCAGGCTCTGCGCCAGCGCGGGCGCATGGCTGAAAACGGTGGCGAGCGCGGCGGCCGCCATCAGGCTTGTCAGTCTAGTTTTCATTGAGAGTTTCTCCCTGGGGTGAGTAAGGTGCGAGCGGCGCTGCAATCGTTGTGCAGCAGGATACCCCTTTCGAATGCCGGTTCAACGGGCATTTGCCGGTGCGGGAAGAGCCCGTGAGGACTGCAGGCCATCGCCCGGGCGATTCCCCTGGTGGGATGTGTGGATAGGGTGGCCAGCGCGCTCCATCGTCACGGGGCCCAAATCAGTATTTTGGTACTCCAATTCGGCCTTACTATCGAACGAAAGGTTTGGAAGTCTCATAGCAGGGGCGTGTATCCTGGGCTTACACGCAACCCAGGGGCTTACAGAGGGGAAGACTTTCCGATGCGACTGAACTTGTTTGTGTCGGCGTTCATAGGAGCGGCGTCAATGCTCGCCGCTGCCGAGGCGATGGCTCAGTGCACGACAAAATCAATCCCGCTGCCGAACGCAGCATTGCTTACACCGCCGCCGGAGTCCGGCTGCGCGTTCCAGATCGCAACTCCCAATGCTGCACCTAGCCAGCTCGACTATGAGCGGCAATGCCACCAGGACGCCGGTGTGATCTTGCGCGACCGCCTGCTGAAATTGCAGGCTTCGGTCGGTGAGACCGTAAAGGTGATCAACCGCGTGTGTCCCGACGCCGTCAGCACGGCCCGGCCGGGCTCGAGACCGTCCATTCCGCTGCCTCGCCCCACACTGCTGACGCGGCCGCCGGACGTCGACTGCACGTTCAAGGACAGCTCCGATGCCGGGGACAGTGCGCCGAGACCGACGCCTGCCGAAGCGATTGCTGCTGTGCGGATGAAGCTCGACTACGAGCGCCAATGCTATCGGCACAATGAGATCATCCTGCGCAACGGTTTGGAGCAGTTGCAGGCGGCAGTGGGCGAGACGATCAAGGCAGCCACCGGCAACGATCGGTCCGCTGCCTCCGCTGCCAAGGGACAACCGGCCGCCAAGCAGCAACCCGCTGCCAAGCAGCAATCCGCTGCTGCCACACAGCAGCCTCTTGCCATGCAGCAACCCGCTGCTGCCACGCAGCAGCCTCTTGCCATGCAGAGACCCGCTGCCATGGAGGAACAGACCAATGATCGGGCGTCCAGGGCCCAGGCGGCGCCCTGCGCTGCATTGTCCTCGACGGGCAGGTGCATTGGTCGGGATCCTGATCCCCGCGTGCGCTCCATGATGTCGCACGACACTGAGTGACTGACTGCGCCTCACGGCCAATGCCCGAGTGCATGACCTTGGAACTGCACGTCGCTACGCCGGCTTTTTCGCCGAGGATGGTCACGCGCCGCAACAGGCGCCGCTCGTCGCAAAATAAAGGGTGCGGGCGATGTCGAAGCCGCCCGCACCCAACGTATTCAGTCCAGCGAAGCGTTCAGTCGAGCGTTTCGAGCTTAATGATATTGGCGCCGTGGTTGCTGCCGACCCAGAACGTGGGCGGCGTCGTGGTGTTGTCGACGAACACGCGCCGGATGTTGGTCGTCTTGGGCAGCAGGTACTCGGTGAACTGGCCGGTCTTGGTGTCGAGCCGCACGACGCGGTCATTGATCATCGAGCCGGTCCAGGCGTTCTCGTTCTTGTCGAACGCGACGTCATAGGGGTTCGACCACGGAGTCGGCAGGTCCCATTCCTTGAACGTCTCGGTCTTGGTGTCGAACATGCCGATACGGTTGCCGCGATATTCGCCGAACCAGATGCGGTCCTGCTCATCCATCATGCCGCGCCGCGGTCCGGCCGGCTTCTTCGGCATCTGGAACAGCGTCACCTTCATGGTGTCGCGGTCGACCTTGCCGATGTATTCGGCCGCGATGTCGGTGAAGTAGGCGTTGTTCTTGGAGTTCGGGAATGATGTCGTAGATGTTGTGGGTCTCGCCGACGCCCGCGGCCTTGAACGGCTCGAGCGATTCGATCTGGCCGGTCTTGAGGTCGAGCCGGTGGATCGCCGCAAAGCCATTGTTCTGCGACCAGACCTTGCCGTCGACATGCGACTTCTCGGCCCGCACCATGTTGACCTGGGTCTGATCCTTTTGCATCTCCGGAGGCATGCTCCAGGTGGTGACCTTCTTGTCCTTGAGGTCGACCTTGCCGATCGCGCCCTGGTACATCATGCCAAGCCACATGTTGCCGTCCTTGTCGGGACGCAGCCCCAGCATGCCGGTCGGCCAGCTCTGCTTGAGCTCCGGCATCGCGATTTCGGTGTGGGCGCCGGTCTTCGGGTCGATGTAGCCGAAGGTCTGCTCGCCGAAGTTGGAGTAGTAGGCGTTGCCGTCGGCGCCGATCACGACGTCATGCGGCTCGATGGTCGCAGCGCGGCAGGTCGTACTCGGTGTAGATGACCTTGGTGCCCGCGCCCTTCGGGCGCGGCAGGGTCTTGAGGTCATACTCCCAGCCGCCCGCTTCGCTCAGGTTGATGGAGCTGAGGAATTCCGCCTGCCGCTTGCGCGCCTGCGCAAGTGTATCGCCGCGCTCTTCCAGAAGCCGCGTGGCCTTGCGTTTCTGCGCATGCAGCGGGATGCTCTGGTTGGCGTAGCTACCCATGCGTGGCAGAATCTGCGTCGCAAAACCCTCTGTGTCGTAGCTCGACTTCACAATACGCTCGAGGGAGTGGCAGCTCACGCAATTGAGCAGCGACAGCTTCTGCTGCTGCGAGCCCGGCACGCTCATGATCCATTCGCCGTTGCTGAGCTGGCGGGTGATATTCTTGGTCTTGACCAGTTTGACGTCCGCGCTCGCGGCCTTGTCGCCGGCGAGCTCGACCGATTGCGGACCCTGCAGGTCGTAACCGATGGCGCGAATTGAAATGGCATACTTGCCAGAGCCGAGCTTCGAAGCCGGGAAGCTGAACTGGCCGCTCGCGTCGCTGACCACCGTGATGGTGATGGTGCCGCCTTCCTTCTTGGCGCTGACCAGCACGCCTTCCATCGCCCCTTCCTCCGCCGAGGTCACTTTGCCGGAGAGGGCAACCTGGGCAAGAAGAACTCGAGGACGACATCGCTGCGACAGTCGCCCCGAGCGCGACCGCTTGCAGCAGGCTTCGTTTGTGCATGATGGGCTTCTCCCTAGACTGTCGCCGCCAAGAATATGGAGGCCCCATGGCCTCCGTAGCGGCGAGCGCAATTATTGTCGCAGAATAGCTCTTTCGCAGCCTTGTTCAATGGGCTCTGGGGGCGGCTGATGGCGGTTGTGGACCGACGCTGGAACGCGTCTGGGGCGGCCGTTTCGCCGCTTATTTCATGGAACTTGCGATCACTTTTTCAGCATTCAACCGGCGCGATTGGAACCAACTCCTACGCCTTTGGTTTATCCCGCCACTGAAGTGATAATCGTCAACAACATTGAGAGGGTAACCATGCAGAAAACCCTTTGCGTCCTGGCGGGCGCCGCCATGCTGGCGTCAGCGGGACTTGTCGCTCAGCCCGCCAGCGCCATCGGGCTTCCGGGCGCGCACAGCATGCAGGGCGCCATCGCTGATGCCGACGTGACCGACAAGGTGCATTGCCGGCCGGGCGTCTGGCATCATCGGTATCGTCCGAATGACGGCTGCTTCCGGCGCGGTCGCTACTACAATAGCTACAACAACTACTACGAGCCGGGCTACGCCTACGGTCCCGGCTATTACGGCCCAGGCGTCGGCGTCTACGGACCGGGAGTCGGTTTCCGCTTTGGCTTCGGCGGCCATCGTCGACATTGGTAGAGTCAGCGCTAGACGCGAAGCCGGCGCGTCAACAATGAACCTGTAATGTAACCGGCTGTATCACTCCTATGCGTCTTCCATGCCCGATCGGCGTCATTGCCGGTCGGGCATTTTCTTGGCTTGGTATACGCTCGTGAGAACGGGTGTGCAGGGGCGCGACTGATCTTGCGGAGTGGCGGGCAGGCGTGACACTTTGGCTCACCTGAGAGCGCCGCGCGAGGCAAGTGCCTCGCAGACTGGCGACCAGGACAAGGCCGCTGGAGTAAGGGAGGATGATGTGTTTCAACCGCGATTGACGATCCTGACATCTTTGGTTGCCGCGTCCGTTGCTGTGGGCGTGCTGCCGGCGCAAAGCCAGGACGGAAAGCCGTCAGTGACGGCCAAGCCCGGCGAGTGGCGCTATCTCAACAGCGATCCAGGCGCGACACGCTATTCGCCGCTCGACCAGATTACCAAGGACAATTTCAAGGATTTGAAGCTCGCCTGGCGCTGGAAGCCCGCGATCGGGCCGGCGCCGTCGTCGCTCGGCGGCACCGCGCAAGGCAACGGCGATCCCACGTTTGCGATCTACCGGAGCGAATCGACGCCGGTCATGGCGAACGGCGTTCTCTATACGGCTGCCGGCGGCCAGCGTGTCGTGGCCGCCATTGATGCTGCGACCGGCAAGCAATTGTGGATGTGGACGGGCATGGACGAAGGCGGCCGCGACCGCAAGGCGCCGCGGCGCAACGCCGGGCGCGGCGTCGGCTATTGGACCGACGGCACCGAGGAGCGGATCTTCGTCATCACCACCGGCTTCTTTCTGGTCGCGCTCGACGCCAAGACCGGCAGCCATGGTGCCCTCATTCGGAGTGAATGGCGCGGTCGACCTGATGAAGGAGCTCAACGTCGATTACGACCACGTCACCCGCATCGGCAACTCGTCGCCGCCGATGGTCTACGGCAATACGGTGATGATCCCGCCCGCGCTGGAAGAGGGCTTCGTCCCCGACAACATGCGCAACACGCCCGGCTACGTGCTGGCGTTCGATGCGCGCAGCGGCAAGCAGAAATGGGCGTTCCACACGGTGCCGAAGGCGGGCGAGCTGGGCGCCGACACCTGGGAGGAGAATTCCAACGGCTATACCGGCAACACCGGCGTGTGGGCGCCGATCTCGGTCGATCCCGAGCTCGGCTACGCCTATCTGCCGGTGGAATCGCCGACCAACGACTACTATGGCGGTCATCGGAAGGGCAGCAACCTGTTCGCCAATTCGGTCGTCTGCGTCGACATCGAGACCGGCAAGCGCATCTGGCATTATCAGATCACGCATCACGACATCTGGAACTACGACCTCTCCTCCGCGCCGACGCTCGTCAACATGACCGTCGACGGCCGGCCGGTGAAAGCGCTGGTGCAGCTTTCCAAGCAGGGCTTTGCCTATGTGCTCGATCGCGTCACCGGTCAGCCGGTGTGGCCGATCGAGGAGCGTCCGGTGCCCGCAAGCGACACGCCCGGCGAGCGCGCCTGGCCGACGCAGCCGCATCCGACCAAGCCCGCCCCTTACGAGTACCAAGGCTACAACGAGAACGATCTGATCGATTTCACGCCCGAGCTGCGCGCCGAAGCGATCAGCATCGCCAAGCAGTATCGCCTGGGCCCGGTGTTCACGCCGCCGTCGGAGATCAAGCCAGACGGCACCAAGGGCACCTGGTACAACCCGGGCGGCACCGGCGGCTCGCTCTGGCAGTCCGGCGGCTTCGATCCGGAGACCAGCCTCTACTACATCCCGACCAAGGCCGGGCCCAATGTAGCGTCGCTGCGCAACGACCCTAAGTCGAACATGCGGCTCTCGCGCGGGCCGGGGGCGCAGCTCGTAGTGCAGGGCCTGCCGATCCTCAAGCCGCCGTACAGCAAGATCGTGGCGCTCGATCTCAACAAGGGCGAGTATGCGTGGACGGTGCCGCTCGGCAACACGCCCAAGAGCGTATCCGACCATGCGGCGCTCAAGGGCAAGACGATCCCGAACACCGGCGGCATCGGCCTGCAGGCGACCATGCTCATCACCAAGACCTTGCTGATCGCGGGCGAGGGCTGGGGCGGCGAGCACGTCGTGCGCGCCTACGACAAGAAGACCGGCGCGGTGCTCGGCGAGGTGAGCATCCCCGGCATGATGGGCAGCATGCCGATGACCTACATGCAGGGCGGCAAGCAGTATGTCGCTTTCACAGTGGGCACACGGACGGATCCCGCGGAGCTGGTGGCGTTCGCGCTGGAGCGGTGAGCCATATCGCCGGGTGTCGCGTCGCCGCAACTGCGGTTCACTTGGTGCGATTCACTTGGCCGCGAATCCCGCGGCCTTGGCGGTTGCTGCCCATTTCTGCCGGGCGCCAACCTAGAAACCGGGCGATGCTCGCTCGCGCTAATGGTATGTCGTTCTTCCATTAAATTGGGCGTGGCGCGTCGGTCAAAGAGGCATACTTTGCGAGGGTCTGCCCGACACAAGCCGGTAATGCACGTGGCATACTTGATGGAATTCGATGGAGCATGATGATGGATAGTCTAACGCTGCTGCTGCAGGTGCATGTCGCTCTCAGCCTAGTTGGCATCGCGTCGGGGTTGGTGGCGCTTTACGGTCTCGTGACCGGCAAGTTGTTTGCGGGCTGGACCGCGCTCTTTCTCGCGACCACGATCTTGACCAGCATAACCGGCTTTCCGTTGCCGCCTTACGGTTTCGACCCACCGCGTGCCATTGGTGTGCTCTCGCTGGTGCTGCTCGCCCTTGCAGTTGCGGGGCTGTATGTGTTCCACCTTGCCGGAGCTTGGCGCAAGATCTACATCGCAACCGCCGTTACCGCGCTCTATCTAAACACATTTGTCGCCGTCGTTCAGTCATTCCAGAAGCTCTCGTTCCTGCAGCCACTGGCGCCGACGCAGTCGGAGCCGTCGTTCGTCATCGCTCAGCTTGTGGTGCTGCGGCGTTCAGTGCGCTTGGTGCGCTCGCTGTCATCAGGTTTCGCCCCGCGGCTAGCGTAAGCGCCTGAGTCCTGATCCCGGGCCAGGCGCGGTCAGCCGTTGACCACTGCGTCAACGATACCTAGCCCCCATAGCGGATGGCGGATGAGCCAGTAGATCACAAGCACGAGAATGATCAGGATCAGTGCGAACATCGCGGCGGTCATTGTCAGGTTCCAGAGCGAGAACGTCACCGCCAGGGTGTTCTGTTCGATGGCCACATCGACGAGCGCCGCCTTGAGCACCACGCCCTTGAAGTCGTCCTTGAAGCGATAGACTGGCCGGGCCGCGAGGTAAGCCTTGATCCCGCTCTCGGCCACGCCTTGCAAGGCGGAGCGAACCGCATTGCTGAGCCGTCCGCCCTCTTCGCCGAGCACGGTCCGGCCGGCAATTGCAAGTTGTTCGATCTTGATTTCGTCAGCGTCGAAATACATCGCAGCCTCGTCCGCCGCGAAGCGCGGAACCCCGCGCGCCGAAACGCTGGCGGAGACCGGCTGCTGCAGGAGCCTTGCCTGCAGCGTGATGCGCAGCCCCAGCCGGTTGTCGGCGAGTGCCACGTTCACGCTCTCGATCGTCACGTCGCGCACCGTGCGGGGGAGCTGCTGGTTCAGCCGGGACTGCAGCTCCGCTGCAGTGAACGTGAGCCTGTCGGAGCCGAATATGCTCCAAAGGAGACCGGCCGCCGACAAAAGCCCAACCAGCACAACGACAATCCAGGCGATTCTGCGTCTTGACATGACCAACCTCCAGATAGGGGGACTTGGCACGCTGTCCGATCGAGGGCCGGTCGGCGCTGGCGAGCTTATGCAGAAGAGAAGTCATGGGCGAGGCCTTCGCCGCGCGCGCTAACGGTCGTGGCCTATGGCTCAGAGCGCGTGGCGAGCCGGCCGACCTCGGCCAGAACCGCGTTGCGCTCGTCGTCGGTCGCGCTCGCTTCGGCGTAGTAGGCTGTCACGAGGATTGGCGCGCGCCCCGGCGGCCAGATGATCGCGATGTCGTTGGTGGCGTTGTTTGAGCCGGAGCCGGTCTTATCACCGACCCGCCAGCCCTTCGGCACGCCGGCGCGCAGCCGTTTGTCGCCGGTTTTGTTGGCAACGAGCCAAGCGGTGAGCTGCTCGCGCGAGGAAGCAGACAGCGCATTCCCCAGCACGGCCTTGCGCAGCATGTCGAGCATGGCAAGCGGCGTCGTGGTGTCGCGCGGATCGCCCGGCGTCGCCTCGTTGAGCTCGGTCTCTCGGCGGTCAAGCCGGGTCACAGTATCTCCAAGCGACCGCGTGAATGATGTCAGCCCCGCGGGCCCGCCAAAACTGTCGAGCAGCAGGTTTCCGGCCGTGTTGTCGCTCAGGACCATTGCGGCTTCGCAGATCTCGCCGACGGTCAGGCCACTCTCGACGTGCTTCTCCGTGGTCGGGGAATAAGTGACGAGGTCGCTCTTGGAATAGATAACGCGGCGGCTGAGGCTTTCCTCCCCGCGGTCAACGCGCGCGAGCACGAACGCTGCCGCGAGGAACTTGAACGTGCTGCAGAGCGCGAAGCGCTCGTCGTCGCGTCGGCCGACGGCATTGGTGCCCTTAAGGATGGCGACGCCGAGCCTGCCGCCATGCCGGCGCTCCAGCGCGTCAAGCTCCCGCGACAGCGCGAGCTCGGCATCATCGGCGGATGCTCGCAGGCTCACCAGGGCAGGGGCCGCCAGCAGCGAGCCGGTCAGCATGGTTCGGCGTGACATCATGGGCACTCTCCTGCGGGATGGCTCAGCATCCGATCGGAGAGTGCTGCCGGTGCGCCGCGGCGATTCTGCGGCAGGCGCAACGTGCTGCTGCTCACGGCCTCGCCGTTATTCGGAAATAGAAAAGCCGGTCATGCGCAATGATCAGAACGCGATCGGACCGTTTCTTCCAGCAGGCACGAGGGTCCGCTATGACGGCCCCGTCGAGGGCGGACCGGAGTTCGGTATCGTCGTTCATTGTTGGATGAGCGAGGACATCGGAGGATACGACTGCTATGTCGCATTCTTCGGGAGCGAGCTTCCAAACGGGCCCCCGAAGACAAAGCCTTATGTCCTGCGGTATGCCGCATCCTCACTCAATGTTATCGAGAAATAACCCAGCACATGGCCAAGCGGGCGCGTGAAGGCGTTGTCGATCACGGTGATCTCGCTTCGAGATTGCCGTGATCCGCAAATGAACTAAACGAATGAACTAAAACCAAGGTGTGCGGTGCTTGCTTCTGCGCAGCCCTTGCTTGCTCGAATTGTTCATTTCCGTTTTTGATGGCCTATTTCAGACATTGCTGCTTGGTCCAGCGTGTTTTCATGCAAGCAGCGCACAGTGAGCTCGTGAAAGATGCGCGCCGCCAACGATAGCGGCACCCACATGCACGATCTTTAACCCTTGCGCGCTCCCTTACCATATCAGAGCACCTCTCGCGTGTGGCGCCGCTACAACATGTTTCGCCCACGTCGCGAATTGCGTACGCATCAGGCGCGCTTATATGTGAATTTTATTTGTCCAGTACAAATTGCAGTCACAAACTGTCGCTGTGGAAAATGCGTGGAGCCTGAGTGTGCAGGCACGCTCCACTGAAATCGAAATCGAAATCGTAAGCAAAAGCTGAGGAAGCGCGAGAGGGCCATCTCGGCCCTCCGTGAGACACATTCGGGGGAACGCCATGACTAAGAAGCGCATGCTTCTTGGCTCTGCCGCCGCTTTGACTGCAATAAGCAGCGTGCAAGCAGCCGATCTGCCGGTGAAAGCCAAGCCCGTCGAGTACGTGAAAATCTGCTCTCTTTACGGCGAAGGCTTCTACTACATTCCGGGCACTGACGTCTGTCTCAAGATCGGCGGCTACGTTCAGTCCGACTACGGCTGGAACCTGACCGGCGCTCGCACGCCGCAATACAGTGGTGCCGCTGGCGCGCAGGATCGCTCGGTGAGCCCATACTCGACGCGGCATCGCGCGCACTTCAACTTCGACAGCCGCACACAAACTGCCTATGGCACGCTGCGCACCTATGTGGCGGTCCACATCGACAACGAGAACCAGGGCACGGTCACGGTCAACCCGACCCGCGCCTTCATCCAGTGGGCGGGCTTTACTTTTGGTCACACCAAGTCGTTCACCGATGTGCCCGGCACGCCACAGCCGGACACGTTCAGGTCACTCCTCGCCGCGCAGAACTGGAGTGACAGCGGCGGCAACGGCACCAACCAGATCGCCTATACCTGGGAGCTCGGCAACGGCATGTCGCTCAACGTCGGTGCCGACGAGCGGCGTACCAAGGGGATCGCCAATCTGTCGAACAACATTGTCACGGTCGGCGCCAACCCGGCGACCGCGTTCGGGCCCTACCAACATCCGACGCCGTGGCTGAACTTTGCGGTCAACCAGGCCTGGGGCCGGTTCGCTGCATCGGCAATCTTTAACAAGGTCAACGCGACCTATTACACGGCGGGGTGCCCCCAGACCGGCACGAGCCAGTGCGGTTATCCAGACGACAAGTGGGGCTGGGCAGTGCTGTCGGGTATCGACATCAAGGCGCCCTGGGCTGGTCCCGGCGATCACTTTGGCGGCTTCTTCAACTACGGCGTCGGCGCGTCCGCATACTCCGGCGGCACCAACCTCACCAGCCCCAGTCTGTTCGGTGGCAACAACCAAGTCGCGCTAGGCGTGATCACGGACGGGGTCTTCGTCAACGGCGGTCAGTTCCAGCTGACCACCACCTGGACGGCGGGCGCGGGTTACGAGCACTTCTGGCTGCCCAACCTCTCGACCACGCTGTGGGGGACCTACAGCCAGGTCCGCTACGACGACACGGTCATCAACAGCAACCTGTTCTGCGGTGGCGGTGGTGCCGTGGCCCAGAACATCATCGTGTCGGGCAGGTGCGATCCAGGCTTCAACTTCTGGATGGTAGGCATGATCCAGAACTGGTTCCCCGTGGCTGGCTTCCGGCTTGCGTTCGAGGTGGTCTACACGCGCGTCGAGACGGCGTTTGACGGGCAGACGATCTCGCTCAGCAAGACGCAGGGTTTGCGTCCGACCGGCCTCTACACGGCCAAGGACCAGGGCATCCTGTCGGTGGGGTTCCGCGCTCAACGGGCCTTTGCCTCGGGCGAGTAAGGCAATCTAGTAACGCAATCTCCTGGGCGCGTATTTCACCATCCGCGCCAGCTCCGGCAGCAGCCCCCCTGTTGCCGGAGTTCTTTCTTGGCGAAGATCGCCGGCATCAGCAGAGCAACCGCTTGAACCTTGGCGCCGGTCTCATAGGCGCAAGTCGGGTGCACAAGTCGGGTGCGCAAGTCAGGGGCGCAAGTCGGGCGAGCCTGCCTTGCCCGTGTTCGAGTTGCCACGAGCTGCGAATGGGGTAGCGCTACGGCTCCTCACCATGGCGCGGCAGGGCCGCCATGCATCCAACTGATCCGACGCCGCTTCTCGGCTCGAAGCCGCTCTCTAATTTCCCGTCTGAGTGAAGTAGCGCAAATCGGGCGGCGCTTGATTCTTCTTCGTCGGCATCAATAGGCCGTCGGCGCTGAGGAAATAGTTCTCCTTGCCGATCATGACGTGATTGTTGTTCTCGCCGCACTCGTCCTCGTTCCAGATCACCTTGCCCTGCTCGCGAATGTATTTCTTGGTGATCGTCCAGGGGCGCGTGAAGGCATTGTCAGTGACGGTGATCTCGTTGAGCAGCGTGTCCTTGGCGGTCTTGTCGAGCCGGATGCGCTCCTTCACCACGGTCTGGTTGTCGCGATGCAGCGGCAGGCCGGTCGCCTCGAGATTGCGCGGGCCCTTGAAGTTGCGGGTTTCGACCTCGAGCAGGTCGTAGCGGCCGTCGCCGTCCTCATCCTTCCAGTTGCCGATCGAGTAGCCGATCATGGCGGGCTCCTGGTCGGTCGGGAAGCTGCGACCGTCGGTATAGATGCGGCGCGGCATGTAGCTCTCGAAGATGACGTAGGTCATCTTCGGCTGGACAACGAATTCGATTGGTCGGATCACGGTCATGACCCGGGGCATGCCGTTGGTGCTGCAGGTGACGCGGATGTTCTCACCCTGGCCGCCTTTCGCCTGGTCGGCGAGGCTCGCCTCGAAGATCGCCTTATACTCCGGCGTGAGCGGCGGGTTCTGATCGATGCCTGGGCGCTTGGTCTGGTCCCACTGGATGCCGGCGCCAGGCGGTCGTTTCCACTGGCCCGACCAATCGGGATATTTCGACGTGTCCTGTGCCAGCGCGGGCACGGCCCCGACGGCAAGCGCGAGCAGGGATGCGGCAAGCAGATTGCGTTTGAGCATGGTCGTTCTCCTTGTTCTTGGTGCGGGCATCACTGCTGAGCGTGGAAATACTTCAGGTCGGGCGGCGCCTGGCCCTTGCGCACCGGCATCAGGAAGCCGTCTGCGCTGACATAGTAGTTGTCCTTGCCGATCTGAACGTGGCGATTGTTTTCCGTGCAATTGTACTCGAACCAGATCACGTTCTTCTTCTCGCGCACGTATTTCTTGGTCACGGTCCAGGGCCGCGTCAGTGCCTTGTCGAGGGTGGTGACCTCGTCGATCAGGACGTCGCGATTGCTCTTGTCGAGATAGATGCGCTCCTTCACGACGGTGTCGTTGTCGACATGCATGGGCAGGCCGCTGGCATCGAAGGAGCGGGGCCCCTTCATGCCGCGGGTCTCGACTTCGAGCACGTCGTATTTGCCGTCGCCGTCCTCGTCGACCCACTTGCCGATCGAGTAGCCGAGGAACGCGGGCTCGGCGTCCTTCGGCCAGTCGCGCCCGTCGGTGTAGATGCGGCGCACCTGATTGGAATATTCGATGATGATGTAGGTCGCGTCGGGCAGGATGATGATGTCCATCGGGAACACCACCGTCATGGCGCGCGGCATGCCGGGCGGGATGCAGGTATAGGTAGGATCGCCGCCTTGGCCGCCGGCGCGCTGGTCGGCCATGCTCGCCTCGAACACCTTCTGATATTCGGGCGTCAGCGGCGCCTGTTGCGCGGGTCCCAGCGCCTTGGTCGGATCCCATTGAATGCCGACGCCGGGCGGCCTTCGCCATTGGCCGCGCCATTCGGGATATTTCGAGTTCATCCGCCGCGAAGGCGACGGCGCACGCCGCGCAGAGCGCAGCCGCGAGTGCAACCGTGGTGGCCGAGCGTCGAAACAGCATGCGCAACCTCCATGTGCTCAGTTGGCGTGTTCAGTTGGCGTTGTTCTCAGCGCGGAAAATAGCGCAGGTCCGGTGCCGGCTGACCCGGCCGGGTCGGCGCAAGGTTGCCGTCCGGCCCGACCACATACATCTCCTCGCCGACAGCAACATGTGTGCATGTGGTCGGCGCAGACGGATTCGCGGTGCATCGCGATCGGGCGTGCGGTCGCGGCGATAGGTCTTGGTCACGGTCCAGGGCGTGGTCAGCGCGCCGTCTGTCACCGTGATCTCGTCGACGAGAACGTCCGGGTTGGACTTGTCGAGAAAGATGCGCTCGCGGATCACCGTATTGTTGTCCTCGTGCAGCGGCAGGCCGGAGCCATCGAAATAGCGCGGGCCCTGGAAGTGGCGGGTTTCGGCGACAAGCGTGTCGAACTTGCCGTCGCCGTCGGTGTCCCGCCATTGCCCGATCGTGAGCCCGCGGAAGCTAGGATCGACCTCGCCCGGCCACGGCCGCCCGTCGGTGTGGATGCGGCGCGAGTCGTGGATGTTCTCGATGAGGATATGCGTGGTGTCGGGCGTGACGATGAACTCCAGCGGCGCGTAGGCCATCATGACCCGCGGCATGCCGGGCGCCTGGCAGGTCAGCATCGGGTCGGCGACCATGTTGCCGGCCTCGTTCTTGCGGACCTTCTCGAACATTGCCCGATACTCCGGCGTCAGCGGTGCATCGCGGTTGCTGGCGCCGTCGAAGCGGTCGGGACCGATGCGGTGCCACAGGCCGCCGAGGTCGGGATACTTCGCATCGTCGAACGCCTGCGCGGCGCTCGCCATGCCCAGCGTCATGCCCAGCGTCGCTGCGAGCGCGATGATCCTGACCATCCTGCGCAGAAACATGGTTGCTACTCCCACTACGACTTTACTGTGCAGCTCTGTCAGCGTTGCGGCTCGAAATGCCGCAGGTCGGGCGGCTGCTGGCCCTTCTTCGCCGGCATCAGGAATCCGTCGGCGCTGAGGAAGTAGCTCTCCTTGCCGATGGCGACGTGATTGTTGTTCTCCGAGCACAGATATTCGCGCCAGAACGGATATTGCTCGGGCGCGCGGCTGTAGCTCTTCGTCACCACCCATGGCCGCGTCAGCGCATTGTCGATGACGGTGATCTCGTTGCGCAGGATGTTGCGGTCGGCCTTGTCGACGTAGATGCGCTCCTTCACCACCGTCTTATTGTCGGCGTGCAGCGGCAGCCCAGTTGCATCATAGGCGCGGCGGCCCTTGATCTGCCGCGTCTCGATCTCGAGCGCATCGAAGCTTGCCGTCGCCGTTGTCGTCGACCCATTTGCCGATCGAGTAGCCCGCATAGGCGGGCTCGATCTCCTTCGGCCAGTCGCGGCCGTCGGTGTGGATGCGGCGGTGCGCATCGTGGATGTGGTCGATCATGATGAAGGTGACCTTGGGCAGGATCACGATCTCCATCGGCTCGTACGCTGTCATCATCGGCGGCATGCCGGGCGGCCGGCAGCTGTAGCCCGGCCACAGCCCTTCGCCGCCCGCCTGGAGGTCGCGTATGTTCTCTTCGAACACCTTTTTGTATTCCTCGGTCAGCGGCGCTTCCTGGCCCCAGCCGCGCGGCTTGCTGGGATCGAAGGCCGGCTGGCCGGGCGGCGAGATGCGCCGCCACTGGCCCTTGAGGTCGGGATAGAGCGCGTCATCGAACGCGCTCGCGCTCACGGTTGTCAGGCCGAGCGCGGCCGCCAACCCCATCGCGACCGCGAGCATCCGGTTCCCCACGTCAGACCTCCCTTATTTCTCTTGCCGTGTTTCTCTTGCCTTGTTTCTCTTACTTGTTTTCCTGTTTCGTCGCGCGTTTGCGTATCACCGCTGCGTGCGCTGCTGCGGCGGCTGGAAATATTGCAGGCTCGGCGGTGGCTGGTCCTTGCGCGTCGGCATCAGCTGGCCGTCCGCGCTGATCATGTAGACCTCGTCGCCGATCTTGACGTGGGGATTGTTCTCGGCACAAACCGCTTCGCGCCACCAATACGGTTCCTTCTGCTTGGCGTCGCGGCGATAGGTCTTGGTGATTGTCCACGGTTTTGTGAGCGCGTCGTCGATCGTGGTGATCTCGTTGTGCATGAGGTCGGGCTTGGTCTTGTCCAGCGAGAGCCGCTCCTTCACCACGGTCTGGTTGTTCTTGTGCATGGGAATGCCGGTGCTGTCGTAGGTGCGCGGGCCTTTCAGCCCGCGGGTCTCGACCACCAGAGTGTCGAAGCGGCCGTCGCCGTCGGTGTCCTCCCACTTGCCGATGGAGTAGCCGGCGAACATCGGCTCCATCTCCTTCGGAAAGGGACGGCCGTCGGTGTAGATGCGGCGGGAATCGTGCACGTGCTCCATCAGCATGTGCACCATCTCGGGTGTGATGACGATCTGCAGCGGCTCGTAGACATTCATCTGCCGCGGCATCCCGGGCGGCAGGCACCCGACCGTCGGCGTGTCGCCGTGTCCGCCCGCCTCCTGGTCGCGCAGATTGGCTTCGAAAATCTTTTGGTATTCGGCGGTGAGGGGAGCGGGCGTCGGCCACTTGTTGCCGCCAGTACCGTTCCATACGCCGCTCCAGTCCGGATACTTGGCCTCGTCGTGGGCACGCGCGGCGGTGGTAGCGACCAGGGTGGCTGCCAGCAGTGCGAGCGAAAGGCCGATGGCTTGAGCGGGGCGTTGAAGCCGCAAGATCATGATGATGCTGTCTCCAGGGTGGGGTTGGAGCGATGCCGGCCTCGCAATAGCGGATGCAGCATGATGCCCGGGGCTCCTTCCCACGAAATCTTAGTTCTTGTACTGCAACGCGAAAATATCACAGCGGTGGGCACAACGCCAACGGCGGGCCTGCGCTGTGGGTGTCGCGTAGACATCTTGGGCGTCACGCGAATGGAGCGCTGCAAGTCCGACGAACAGTACCACATCGTTCCCTCCCCCCTTGCGGGGGAGGGACAGGGAGAGGGGTGGCGGCAAACTCCAAATTCTGCGGTCACCCCCCTCCCTGTCCCTCCCCCGCAAGGGGGGAGGGAACCGTGTGGCGCGCATCTTCGCAACTCATAGCCTGCGAACTTTGAACGTGCGCATGCCCTCCTAGCCCAGAACATCTCAGCGATGCGACCCCGTCGCCATCGGCTTGTTCCGGCCGGTTGCCGGGCGTAGCCTCTGATCATTGCGAAGACCAACAAAGTCGCGCGGTGTCGCGACCGGGAGGCTGCCCCATGGCGGATGATCTCAAGATCAAAGTGAACGGACGTGACGTATCCGGTGAGCGCGAGCCCGGATACGCCGCTGCTCTATGTGCTGACGAACGAGCTGCGAGCTCAAAGGTCCGCGCTTCGGGTGCGGGCTTGCGCAATGCGGCTCCTGCTCGGTGCTGGCCGACGGCGTCGAGATCCGCTCCTGCGTGACGCCGGTCGCGCAGGTCGTCGGCAAGGCGCGTCACCACGCTCGAAGGCCTGCCGGCGCTCTATGCCGAGCAGAAGAGGCTCGCGCAGGCGCCCGACGCTGCATCCGCTGCAGCAGGCCTTCATCGACGAGCAGTCGCTGCACTGCGGCTACTGCTACAACGGCATGACCATCAAGGGCTCCGAGCTTCTGGCGCAGAACCCGAAGCCGACCGACGCGCAGATCCGCGCCCACATGGACGGCCATCTGTGCCGCTGCGGCACCTATCCGCGCGTCATGAAGGCCATCAAGGTGGCGTCCGCCCGCAAGATCGCGGGAGAGACGCGATGAACCGAGATCCAGAACGAGCTGCCGTTCTCGCGCCGCGACTGCTCAAGGGCGGCGGCGCCCTCATCATCGGCTTCAGCCTCGCCGGCGCTGCCCGGACCCGCAGCCGCCGCGCGCGGCGATGTCGCCGGCCCGCCCGATCCAAACACGGTCGACACCTGGATCGCGATCCATGCCGACAACACCGCGTACGGTCTATTTCGGCAAGTGCGAGCTCGGCCAGGGCAACACCACCGGCCTGCTGCAGATCGCGGGCGAAGAGCTCGACCTCGACATGAGCCAGCTCAAGGCGGTGCGGCTCGACACCAACGTGACGCCCGAACCAGGGCGCGACCAGCTCGAGCTCGTCGATCCATCGCGGCGGGCCGCAGCTGCGCGCGGCGGCCGCCGAGGCGCGGCAGGCGCTGCTTGCAGCGCGCGTCGCTGCGGCTCGGCGTGCAGACGGGCAGCCTCACGGTGTCGAAGGGCGTCGTCTTGGTCGACGGCGAGGCCGGCGGCCGCTCGGTCAAGTACGGCGACCTGCTCGGCGACAAGCCGTTCAATGTGAAGTTCACCGGCACCGCGCCGCAGAAGCCGGTCAATCGCTACGCGCTCGTCGGCAAGAGCGTGCCGCGCGTCGACATCCCGGACAAGGTCGCCGGCAAATACGAGCTACATGCAGCATCTGCGCGTGCCCAACATGCTGCATGGCCGCGTCGTGCTGCCGCGCGGGCAGCGCGCCTACGGCGCCGGCGCCAAGCCGCTCAGCGTCGACGAAAGCTCGATCAAGGACATTCCGGGCGCGCGCGTCGTGCGCAAGGGCGACTTCGTCGGCGTCGTCGCGGAGCGCGAATGGGATGCGATCAAGGCCGCGCGCGCAGCTCAAGGTGACCTGGCAGGAGCCGCCGGCGCTGCCCGGCAACGCCGACCTCTTCAACAAGATGCGCGCCGAGAAGACGACCGACACGGTGATCGCCGACTGGGGCGATGCCGCCAAGGGCTTCGACGCAGGCCGCGCATGTGCGCGTCGTCGACCTATCGCTGTCCCTACCAGGGCCATCTGCCGTTCGCGCCGAACTGCGCGCTTGCCGACGTGACGGCCCGGACGGCGCGCACTGGTCGATGTCGTCGACCCAGGACGTCTACATCGCGCGCAACATGCTCTCGACCGTGCTCGGCATGCCGGCCGAGAAGGTGCGCGTGCAGTACTACGAAGGCTCCGGCACTTTCGGCCGCAGCTGCTACGAGGATGCCGGCGCAGGCGGCCGCGATCCTGTCGCAGGCGGTCGGCCGGCCGGTGCGCGTGCAGTACATGCGCTGGGACGAGCACGGCTGGGACAATTACGGCCCGGCGCATCTTGGCCGAGGTGCGCGCCGCCATCGACGCCAACGGCAAGCTCGTCGCCTACGAGTATCACGGCTGGCAGCATGGCTGGACCGTGACCTCGACGGTGCTACGACATCGCGCTGCAGAAGACGGGCGTCGAGCGCGCCAGCGGCTCGGCCTCGATCACCGTCAACCCGATGAGCACCGGCTCGATGTACAAGGTCGCCAATCGGCGCGTGGTCAGCCACGCGGTGCCGATGGAGGGCTATCTGCGTGGAGCGGCGTTGCGCTCGCCGCTCGATCTGTCGTTCGCGTTTGCGTCGGAGCAGACGATCGATGAGCTCGCCTACTGCGATCAAGATGGACCCGCTCGAGTTCCGGCGCAAGAATATCGGCGACAAGCGCTGGCTCGGCGTGCTCGACGCGGCGGCCGAAGCCGCCAAGTGGCAGCCGCGCGTGATGGCGCTCGTCGCTGTCGGACGCCGACGTGGTGACCGGCCGCGGCATCGGGCTCGGCACCCACCATGTCTCCTACGGGGCGGCGGTGGCCGACATCGAGGTCAACAAGCGCACCGGCAATATCGTGGCGAAGCACGTCTATGCGCGCGATGGACTGCGGGCTCGCGGTCAATCCGGCGCTGGTCGAGAACCAGATCGACGGCCAGGTGATCCAGTCGGTGAGCCGCATGCTCAAGGAGGAGGTGCTGTTCGACAAGAACGGCGTCACCAGCCTCGACTGGGTCTCCTATCCGATCCTGCGCTTCGCCGAGCATCCGGAGGTGATGCCGGTCGTGGTGCAGCGCATCGACGAGCCCTCGACCGGCGCCGGCGAGGAGGTGATGGGCGCGACCGCGGCGGCGATCGCCAATGCGTTCTTCGATGCGACCGGCGTGCGGCTGCGGCAATATCCCGATGACGCCGCAACGTGTGCTGGCGGCGCTCGCGACAAGGACGTAAGGACGCTATAAGGAACGCCGCAGCCCGGATCGAGCGCAAGCCGGATCCGGGCTACGTTCTGTCGCGCGTGCCCTTGTCGTTCAGGCAGGCAAGAGGAGGTGACGTTGTTGCGGACTGTCGCCGCTTGGCCTGCTTTGTCCTGGGGAGCGCAGCGCTGATTCCTGTGAGCCCGTGGCTGTGGAAGTTTCTGGCGGCGCCAAAGATCCCGTACCTTACAGACCCCCTAACGACCTACGTCCTCTTCCTTAACGGTCGAGCGATTAGCGACGTCACGGTGCTCACGGTGGCGACCGTCGTTGGCGCCGCATTGCTGCTGGCGGGTCTCAGATTGTACCGATAAATGGGCAGCGGGCAGTATTGGCCCGCCTTTTTTGGTTGCTCGATCAGCGCAATCGACCGGGCTGAACGGCAATGTACGAATTCGGAATAGCGGGTGCCCGGATGAAGCGCAAGCGACATCCGGGCTACCAAGCTAACGCGGCTCGAAGCCCTTTGCCTTGAGAACCGCCTGGGCCGCCGAAGAGGTAAAGAAATTGATGAGCGCCTTGGCCGCATCCTGCTGCTTGCTGCCCGCGACGACAGCGCCGGCATAGAGCGTAAAATTCTGGATATCCGCCGGTAGCGCACCAACGAGATCGACGCCCGATACCAGGACCGTGTCACTCGTCAATCCAATGCCGATGTCAATGCTGCCCTTGGCGAGCAATTCCAGTGCGGCTTGGCTGTTGGGGAACAGTTGAGTTTTTGGCTTGATCTCTCCGAGTCCCAGGCGCTCCACCAAAGCCGCCATATGCACACCGCTGACGCCGCCGCCTGCCGGGTCGCCGTAACCCACCGACTTTGCGTTCAGGAGCGCGCGCTTGAAGGCGTCGACCGAGCTGATGTCGAGCTTCGGAGCGCCAGCTTTGACGAAAAGGCCAACGCCAACGCGCGCAATATCGGCCCGGCTCCCCGCCGCGACCTTGCCTTGCTTCTGGAGCTCCTCCATCTGGGGCGCCGACACCATCGTGGCGTCGGCGGCTTCGCCCTTGAGCAGGCGCTCCGTAATGACGCCGACCGTTGCATACTCGACGGTGGCCTTGTGTCCCGACGCGCGCTCGAACTGCGGCGTGATCTCGGCGATGGCGGCCCGCATCGCGGTCGGGCCGAGGAGCTTGAGATCAGCCGCTTGAGCGATGCTGATGCTGCTTGCGGTGAGCAATAAGCCGCAGAACGCGGTGACGGATCGGCGTGTGATCATAATGTCTTCCCCCTGGGCCCTGGTTCGGATGCCGTGGCGTGTTCCTCGGCGTCATCGTTGTGACGGGCGCTGCAATTGGGCACTCGATGGACAAGATTTACAATCGTCCACGAGCCGCCCGCGGTTAGTACCAAAGTACTGCGTTGGTCGCCCGGGTATCCCGGCCTCGGGTCCCTCGGCCACAAGATTTGTCCGTGAGACGACCTCAATGCGAGTGGCGTAGAATAATGCAGCGGCCACAACTAAACCAACCGGGAGGAAACCCATGCCTACGAGTATTGGCTTGTCACGTCGACATTTGCTGCAAACAGCCGGCGCAGCCGGCGGGCTTGCATTGGCAGGCCGCGCGTTCGCACAAGCGCCCGCGCGGCGGATCGAGCAGCTCTCGCCCGAGCTCGACAAGATCATCGCGACGTCCGAGCCGATCCAAGAGCTTGCGTCAGGTTTCGGCGGCGATCTCGGGCCGGCCGAAGGGCCGGTGTGGTGGAAGGAGGGCGGCTATCTTCTGTTCAGCGACATCCACAACAACCGGCGCATGAAATACACGCCTGGCCAGGGCGTGAGCGTATTCAAGGAGCCGACCAACAGGGCCAACGGTCTCACCCGCGATCTGCAAGGCCGCCTGCTCGCAGCCGAGCATGACTCGCGGCGCGTCACGCGCCAGGAGGCGGACGGCAGCATCACGGTGATCGCCAACAGCTTCCAGGGCCGCCGCCTCAATCGTCCGAACGACGTGGTGGTGCGCTCCGACGGCTCGATCTATTTCACCGATCCGTTCGGCCCCGCGGCGTCCGAGCAGTGGGACCTTGCCCACACCGGCGTCTACCGCGTGACCGGCGATCTCGGCACCATGACGCTGCTGCTCGACGATCTGGTCTTTCCCAACGGCATCGCGTTCTCGCCCGACGAGAGCATTCTCTATGTCACCGATTTCCGCCGCGGCCTCATCCGCTCGATCGAACTTCTGCCCAACGGCCTTCTCGCCAAGCAGACCGACCGCGTCTTCGCCGATCTGCGCGGCAGCGAGCCTGGCGGGCCGGACGGGATGAAGGTTGACGTTGCCGGCAATGTCTATTGTGGCGGGGCAGGCGGCATCTACATCCTCGATCCGAAGGGCAACAAGCTCGGCCGCATCGTGCACGGCCACCCGGCGACCACGAACATCGGTTTTGGCGGCGACGACTGGAAGACGCTGTTCTTCACCAGCCGCAGCACGCTGTTCTCGGTCAAGCTGAAGATCGCCGGGATTCCGGTGCCGGTCGACAAGCGGCAGAAGACGTAAGAGTAGTCGCGGGGATCAGCAAGGATCGAGCCGTTGGCATCTTGTGTGGCGCTGCTCCGACCTCATCCAGAGGAGGGTGCACGTTCTTGCGTGCACCCGTCTCGAAGGGTGGGGGCGGCCACCGATCTCGGGTTTACCCGAGATCGGCCTCCTATAGTGCGCAAATCGGCTATAGCCGACTTGCGATGCTTCGAGACGCCCACCTTGCCCTTCGGGCAACGCGGGCTCCTCAGCATGAGGCCGATAGAGTCCTGAGATTAATTTGGCGCCAGTGGGTTGTTTACTTCACTTAATGGGAGCTGGGATATCGCCGCTTCCAGTCTTCGCGCCTACCGCACTGTGCGCTTGAGATCGGAATAGATCTCCTCGACCAGCTGGTTCGGGCGAATGGGCCCATTGGCCCAGCGCGCGTCAAAGTCCTCGGTCGGCTTCGCCGCAATAGCCTCCTGCAGTGTCTTGCCGTCCTTGATCAGTCGCGTGACGCGCTCACGCAATGTGATCATGACCTCGCGATAATCGGCGAGGTCGCGCTTGGTGCCGATCGGGCCACGCCCCGGCACGATCTTGACCTTGTCGTCGAGCATGGGCAGCAGCTTGTCATAGGCCGCGATCATGCCATCGAGGCTGCCGCCGCGCAGGTCGACGCGGGTGTAGTTGGTATTGTTGAACACAGCCTCCGCGAACAGCACATTGGCCTTGCGAAAGAGCACGACGGAATCGGCGTCGGTGTGAGCGCTCGGCAGATGCAGCACATCGATGTCGTCGCCGTTGAAGTGCAGCGAGAGCGAATCCTTGAATGTGATCGTCGGCCAGAACTCGGCTGGGAATGCGCGTTGAGTGGCGCGCCCGAGCGGGTTGGGCTGCTGCGTCATCAGGCGCTTGCGGGTGTTGTCGTGACCGACAATGACCGCGCCCTGCTTGGCGAAGGTCGCGTTCCCGCCAATATGGTCCAGGTGCCAGTGTGAGCTGATGACACGGCGCACCGGCTTGCTGCTGATCGCAGCGATGCGCTCTAGCAGCCTGGGCACTTCAGGCTCGTCCTGAGCGTCGATCAGAAGCAGTCCGTCGTCACCGACCGAGACCCCTACATTGAGGCCCATGTTTCCCCAGGTGTTGCCCCAGGTCACGCTGTAGAGGCCGGGAGCGACCTGCACCGTATAGTCGTCGCTTTTCACCGGGGTCTGCGCTGTCGCGGGTGCGATTGTGAGAAGCAGGCATGCAACAGCGATGAACCGCATGTGAGAATTCCTCCTGGGGTCGACGAGTACGACTTTCGGCTCACCATAACCTGCCGACGATCACACGGACAATGGCCGGCACGCCTAGTGTGATGGTTTGTGCTGGCGATCACATCGCCACAGAACGCGATCAGATATGCCCCTTGCATCGAGCGATATTGCTCACCGCTATCCAAAAGGAGATAGAACGATGTCATCGCGTGTGGAAAATGGCGAGGTCGGCTGGTCGCGGCGGAGACTTATGTCCGTCCTGGCGGCCGCGGCTTCAACCTCGGCTGTTCTAGTGGCGACAGCAGCGCCGGCGCGGGCAGACGATTGGCAGGAATATCTCCGCGACGATCTGGGCTTCCGCATCGAGATGCCGGGCGAGCCGGAGGTCGACGTGAAAGAGGACGGTCGTCGACGATAAGATCGTGCGGTTGATAGACGCCCAGATTTACGACGACGAGGATGACAACCTGTTCGGTGTCCATTGCTCGGAATATCGCGATCCGGTGTCCGCCGAGCATGAGTACCGGCTCTTTCGCGAGGGCATGCGGCTCGGCGGCCTCACCGTCACCCGCGAGAGCGCGCTGATGATCAACAACATCGTCGCGCGCGAGTTCGCCCGCGAGTCCGATGGCATCAACTTCGTCCATCGCCTCCTGGTCGTGGATCGCCGGACGATCGGAATTTCCGTCTACGGGGACCGCAGCATCCACGACAGTCGGGAGGTTCAGCGGTTCCTGCGGTCGTTCATGCTGCTCGGCGAGCGCTGAGCCATGTAGCCACGTAGCCCGGATGGAGCGCAAGCGACATCCGGGTCTTATTCTTTCGCATTCAAAGGTCTTCCCGGATGTCGCTATCGCTCCATCCGGGCTACGAACGCACTTATCTCACCGCACGGCGACGGGAGCGACCGTCGAGCCGGTTGCGCCCTGCAGCTTCAGCGGCTGCATGATGAGCGCGAATTCGGAGACATTCTTGGCCGCGAGCTCCTCGAGCTTGAGGTTCTCCAGAAGATGCACGCCGTTCACCACCAGCGCGATCTGATGCACCGGCAGCGACAGCAGCTTGTCGGGATTGGGTGAGACCTCGACCGGTGCGGTGTCGGCGCCGAGCATCATCGGGTCCTTGGCGATCAGCCACTCGGCGGCCTTCACGCCAAGGCCGGGATTGCCGCTGCGATAGCGGTTGTTGTCCTTGCCCCAGAGCTTGCCCCAGCCGGTATTGATGATGACCGCGTCGCCGGCCTGCAGCGAGATGTTCTGCTTCTTCATCGCGCCTTCGAGATCGGCAACGCTGACCTCGTAGGTGATGTCGAGCGTCTCGACGCCCTTGTAGCCCGCGATATCGATCAGCACGCCGCGCGTCATCAGCATTCCGACATTGTGGATGCCGAGCTTGGTGAAGCCGTTGCGGGTCTCGATGTCGGCGGTCTTGAAGCAGTTGTAGTGGACGTTGTTGTGGCTCTGATGCGCGAAGCCGTCGAACTGGGTGCCGACCTGGCCCATCTCGGCTGTGATGATCTCCTCGTTGCCGGTGCGCTGGTTGGTTCCCGGAGGCCTGGGCCGTGCGCTTGACCTGCATGTTGAAGATGCGGCCGGGCGACAGCGGCATCTGCGCGTTGAGCACATGGCCGAGCTCGAATCACCTCGCCGGTCTTGATCAGCTTCACGGCGTTCAGCACGCTTTGCGGTTTCATGTGATTGCCGGCGCCGCGCTCGTCGGTCGCGCCCCATTTCGAGGGGCAGCGCGCACTGTCGGGCGGCGGCGTCCACGATGGTGTCTGGGCCGAGGCGGTGGCGCCGACGATAAGCGTGGTAAGCAAAGCAACAGGCAGTGCATGCGACCTCATGGCGATCCTCCCTTCACGACACAACCATTCACGACGCACAAACTTAAATTCGCACGCCATTGCTTGGGCGCGCGTCTATTCCTGGCGCTATTCCTGGCACGGCCACTTCTGCCGCATGGCCGCGAGCGCGACCAGTCGGAAATCCTGCGCTCCCGCGTCCGGGTTCGCCTCGACAAAGCTCGTAATGACCTGAAGCATCTGCTCCGGCGTCGTCGCGCTCGGATGACAGAACTTGAGATTGTCCGGCAGCACACGGCTCACGAACGAGAGGGTCGCCATGATGCCGGCGCAGCGGCCGCCGGCAATATCTTGCGCATCCGGCGCAAGCCCTCGCTGCGCAGTGCGGCAGCATGGCTTTGGCGCTTCTGATGTCGGCGCTTTGGGTATCCTGGGCGACAGCGGCTGATGCCATTATTTCGGCTGATGCCATCAATACCGGCAACAGCAGCGCGGCCCATGCCACACAGCGCATGCGCAACCTCCCTCGATGTTTGTTGCAGCGGTTATCGCACCTTCCTGCATGCCCGTCATCATCATTCAGGCGCGGCGGCCCCTTGCGCTTGCCGTCACATCGGCATGAGATGCGACCCGGTAAGCTTTGCGTGAGCGCGATCGATCGCTCGGAGCTGCCACAAGGAGGAGGCGAATGTCATTGCATGTTGTGTTCGGTACGGTGCGCCTGTCGCGGCGGAGTGTCATGTCGGTTCTGGCGGGAGCTGCCACCACATTGACGTCGCTCGCCGTGCACTCGAGCGCGGCGCAGGCGGAAGCAGCGGCCGCCTGGCGGGAGTATCGCAACGACGAGATGGGCTTCCGGGTCGAGCTTCCGGGCGAGTTCAAGGCCAATCAGGAAGCCGGTGAGGCCAAGGATCCCTGGGTCAAGTCGATCGGAGCCGAGATCGAGTTCGATGGCATGACCATGGGTATCAACGGCACGCAGTTCCGGGGCTCCCCGACCGCCGAGGAGCTCTACAAGGTGCAGCGCGAAGGCATGCAGTCGTCAGGCATGCAGGCCACCCGCGAGGAGCAGCGCACGGTGAGCGGTGTGGCTGCGCGCGAATTCATCCGCGAAGCGGACGACATCAACTACATCCATCGTATGGTCATCGTCGGGAACCGGACGATTTCCGTCAGTGTCTTCGGGGAGCGCAGCATCCACGGCAATCCGACCGTGCGCCGGTTTCTGGACTCGCTGACGCTCTTGCGCGGCGGCCGCTGAGCGGCAGGCTGGCTTTTCACAAAGGCAGGGCTTTGATGTCGGGGATCTGCGTGGCTTATCCCCCCGGCTTGTCCCGTTCGACCAGGGCTTTGGCGAACGCTGCGTGCAGGCGCGTGACGTCTGGCGTGATGCCGGTAAAAAGACGGAAGGCCTCGACGGCGGTGTGCACGCACATGCCGCCGCCGTTGAGCACGCGCGCTCCCCGGGCAGCGGCGGCCCTGAGGAATTCCGTCTCGATCGGCGTGTAGATGACGTCGGCGCACCAATGCGATGCCCTGAGGGCGGAAACCGGCACCGGATTGCCCGGAAAGCCACGCATTCCCACTTGGGTCGCGTTGACGATACCGTCGGCGTCCGAAACGTCGCGCTCGAGGTCGCGGGCCACGCGGCAGCGGGACGCGCCGAAGTGCTTCGCGAGGTTCTCACAAAGCGCGCTCGCGCGCGCATGGTCGAGGTCATGGATGACCAGTTGCGCGACACCGAGATCGATCAAGGCAAAGGCGACGGCGTGTCCGGCTCCACCGGCGCCGATCTGCACCACGCTCGCGCCATTTGCGCTGTCGCGGCCGAAGCTTTCCGCAAAGCTGTTTCGCCAGCCTGGCCGATCGAAATTGTAGCCGGTGGTGCGGCCGTCCGGCGCAATCGAGACGGTGTTGATCGCACCGGTCTGCATGGCCGTCGGGTCCACGGCGTCGAGCAGTGGGATGATATCCTGTTTGAACGGATAGGTGATGTTGGTGCCGGCAAAGCCCGCGGCTTTGATCGCGTCGAGAAGCTGCGGCAGGGTTCGTCCGGGCAGGCGGTCCACGTCCATCAGATGGTAGAAGCCGTCGATCCCGGCCGCTTCGAAAGCGTCGGCGAACAACGCCGGCGATAGCGAGCCCATGATGTTGGCGCCGATCAGGCCCAGCAATATCCGGCGCTGGTTCACGACACGTGCCCCGCTAGTGCCCCGTTTCCTTAGTTCGCGATACGTCTCAGCATACTCCGACACGAACTTCGAAAACAAAGGGGCACTAGCCAGCTGGGGCATGTACTCATGATCCGGCTCTGTGATCTGCCCGCGCTAATGTCCGCTTTGGTCCAAAAGCAACTGAAGTGCCGCGTCGCCACGAACGACGCGATGGGCCACAAGCGGAATGTCGCGAGGCAATAGTTGTCGTCGAGGTCCCCTTCGCTTACTCGCTGCAGCCTCCGCCTGCGACAGCATGAGGCGCTCGACGGTCATGCGCTCAAGAGCAACCGACGGGAGGAGTGCGTCGAAATGCCAGCGAAAACGGCCAGATTTGCCGCTCGACCGCCGTTCGGGTCGTCCGCGGTGCGGGTAGCTGTCGGCACCCCACGACTGTCTTGTCGGGAGGTCCGAAAGGCGCAAAAATTCACGTCAGTTCGGAGACCATCTGGGGAATCCCGGTCAATATGTCCAAGAATGGAGGATCAATATGTCCAAGAATAAAGTAGGCGATTCAGTATCGACACTCGACAAAAAGAAGCTCAATCGTCGCAATTTTATCAAGCGCAGTGCCGCAATCGGCGTTGGCACAGCAGCGTTTGGCACCGCGTCGACCGACCCCACGCAAGCCCAAGCCATTACTTGGGACTACGAAGCGGATGTCGTCGTCCTCGGGGCAGGAGCCACGGGGCTCCCCGCCGCCATCCGCGCCCGCGACCTCGGCGCGTCGGTGATCGTCGTTGAACAGAACTTCGACATCGGCGGCACAATGATCCACAGCAATGGGAACGTCTCCCTGGGCGCCGGTGACGCAATTCAGTTGCGCGATCTCGCAGGAAAAAAGGACCCGGAAGGATTAATCACAATCGACCCGGTGGAACCGCCGGAGGCAATGCGGGACGATCCCGATCTTCTATTTCGCGACCAGACCGACTGGACTGTGGTGAACACCGGTGCCAGAGCCGCATACCGGTACAACAACCGGGAAGTCCTGCGTGCCTGGGCCGACAACGTTGCCCCGGTTAGACAGTTCCTCCTGGACAACTACGTCAAATTCACGCGAATTTCCGGCACACACAATGAAGGAGGCCTGTCCCGCGCGAGAAGGGCGACCGCGATGTTCAAACTGGGGGCTGTCACCGACGTGAGAGCGGGAACAGTAACCCAGGAAGATGCGGGACGGGACGCCGACGGAAAGGTCCTCGGGCACGCAAGTCGCCTCTCACCGGTTGTAATGGACGACCAGAGAGCCCGTGGCGGGCGAGGCGTCCTGGGGAGGGGCGCGGCGATCGCCAGACCATTGGAGTTAAGCGCCAAGGAGAAGGGCGTCCAGTTCATGCTCAACCGCCACATGGACGAGATCATCCGTGAGAGCCAGCTCTCGGGCAGGGTCCTCGGTATCCGGGCGAGCTACACGCCGAGGCGCGACCCGAAAACTGGTGAGCAATTCGTCAGCTATGGCGAATTCACCGGCGGCGAATGGGCCAAGGGCCTGATCAAGGACGAACGGCTGACCGTCACGATCAGGGCGCGCAAGGCGGTCATCGTCGGCACCGGCGGACACAATGGCAACCCGCAGTTCCGCGCCATGTTCCACCCGGGGGGCCTGGAGCCGTCTCTGACAGCGAAGGCTTGGGCTTGGCTGGGCGGGCCGGGCCGCGCCGCCGACGCCAGCGGCATCATTGCCGGGATGAATGTCGGGGCGACCCTCGACGGGATGGAGCAGGGCTACCACAACCACTCCTCCCGTCGCATAATAACGGTGCTTGGCGCCATGGATGCAGCCGATCTCGAGCTTCCAGGGGCCGCTCACTTCCCCTACCGTCGCGCGGGTGGAGTCAACGTCGGCGCCGCCGGCTTCCAGCACCTGATCGCCGTCAACCAGGTGGGAAAGCGATTCTTCAACGAGATGAGGGTTACGCAACAGCTTGGGTCGAGCCAGTATCCACAAAATGGCGCCATCAAGAAATGGAATGAGTACGTTCAGGGAGATTGGCGCAACTGCAGGCCCGACGCGGTCAAGGCGGTCTATAACGACAACTTTGCCATTGACGCTGCCCTGGCCATCAACGAAGGCTCGCAGCCACCGCATTTTCTCCCCGGTCCGATCTGGGCAATCTTCGATCAGGCAGCGGTTGACCGCGCGAAATGGAATGTCAAACCGCCCTACACAGGAGACAACGGTCTGTTCTTCAAGGCCGACACGATCGAGGAACTGGCCGCGGCCATCCGGGCGGGCAACGAACACCAAAAAGTCGCCCTGACCTACCTGAAGGAGACGGTGGCCAGGTGGAACTCCTTCGTCGCGAAGGGTGCCGACCCCGACTTCGAGCGTGGGCCGGACGCCCCCATGCACGCCATCGCAACACCCCCTTTTTATGCCGCTCGGATCATTATCGAATGGCACGATTCATGCGGGGGATTGAGGATCAACGGCAAGGCCCAGGTCCTCGACATGAAAGGCCAGGTCATCCCGGGTCTCTACGCCGGTGGCGAAGCCAGTGGAGCTCACTTGATGCATGGCCTCGGCAAAGCCTGCACTCATGGCTACATGGCCGCCTCCAACGCCGTGAACGAGCGCGCCTGATAGTCGCCTGTTTTGATGAGCCTGGTATGGTGGGCGCGTAACGCGCAAAGTCCGGTGGGGCCCGTCGCCCCATCGGACAGTCTCTCAGTGGCAGACCCATGACGGCCGGAAAAACGACTGCACAGGTTTTTGGACTGTTTGGACTGCTTGCAACGGCTATCAGCCTCGGTTTCACGGCGGCCGATGTGGCCGCGCAGGAGGTTGCTCCCAAGGTCATGACCGCGGAGGAGGCGGTTTACAGCGAAAACTGCGCCCACTGCCACAAAGCGACAGGCCAGGGTGACGGAGGCGCGGCGCCGGCGCTTGCCGGCTGAAATCATGGGGGCTGGTCGGATTTTGCTTCCGGCATTCCAAGGCCCGCCGTCAGCCGTTCATGGATATATCGTTGAGCGCTCAATGCCCGTGTTTGAGCGATTGTCATCCGAACTTCGGAAGGCTGATACGAAAGAAGAGGCCAAGCAGTGGCTGGATAAAACTGACGCTCTTCTTAAACAGGCCCGTGAACGGATAAAACAAAAAAAGAAAGAGCTTTCCGCACGAAGCTGTGCCGCTGCGACAGGGTGGCTGGGATGACGTGAAGCCATCCAGTTGCAGCCGGATGAGGAATTAACCTGTCGAAGTCAAGATATTCCATAATGGACGTCTCGGAATCGACACCACACCCTTGGTCCGAGGCCGCCAACATCCAGGTCGCATGCCCCCTTCGCACTGCACCATTGGCGATCCATCGAGTTCCGGTATGGGTCATTTTCGACCGACAAGTCCGGAGTTGCCTCTAGCCTATTTCCGCTTGGCCTCGAAAGCGGACGTTCCGCCCTTGCCGCGCTTATGAGGACACGCCTTATCTTCCAGTGCCGCTTTCGATTTGAAAGTTCCTAACCGAGTTTGTCGCAGATGGTTTAAGAACGTCAAATCGGAGGCGCTGGAGCCAACCCACCGCCAAGAAAGAGCTGAGCGATGCGAGGATCACCCAGGATTTTTGACGCGCTGGCTTCGATCCGAGTCTGGCCTTGTTCCAACACCAGCGCGTCGTCGGACATTTGCAGGGCCTGCTTGGCGTTTTGTTCGATCAGCACGATCGTGACACCTTTGTCCCGCAGCTCTTTCAAGATCGCGAACACCTCCCGCACCAGCACCGGTGAAAGGCCGATCGACGGCTCGTCGATCAGGATCAGCTTGGGATCGAGCAAAAGCCCGCGTGCTATTTCGAGCATCTTCTGCTGGCCGCCCGACAGGGTGGACGCCTGCGTGTCCGCCTTCTCGCGCAGCATCGGAAATCGCCGCATGATCGCGTCCAGTCGGCCGGGAAGGCTGACCTGGTCGGACAAGGCGACGCCGCCGAGCTCGAGATTGTGACGCACGCTCAGCTCCGGGAAAATATTTCGGCCTTGCGGGATATAGACGACGCCGGCATCGAGCATCTGTCGCGGCGAGAAATTGGTGGTGTCGCGGCCATTGAAGGCAATGCTGCCGGCGCGCACCGGCAGCAGACCGAATATCGCTTTGAACATTGTCGACTTGCCGGCCCCGTTCGGACCAATCACCGTCGTGATGGCGCCGCGCCGGATGCGGGCGCTCGTGCCGTTGAGAATGGTCATCTTGCCATAGCCGGCAAAGACGCCATCCAGACGAAGGAGCGGCTCTGGGCCGTTCATGCGCTTTCGCCCTTCAATGCCCCAGATAAGCGTCGATCACGACCGGGTTGCGGCGAATATCCTGCGGCGCGCCTTCGGCGATGATGCGCCCTTCCGCCAGGACCAGCACCCGGGTGCACAGGGCCATGACGAACTCCATCTGATGCTCGATCACCACGAAGGTCGCGTTGTGCTCGGCATGATAGGCGCGCAGGCGCTCCCGCAGATGCCCGAGCATCGTCAGGTTCACGCCGCCGGCCGGCTCGTCGAGCAGCACGAGGCGGGGTCCCGCCATGAAGGCCATCGCGGCGTCGAGCAGCTTCTGCTGTCCGTAGCTCAGCGCGCCTGCTTGCTCGTCGGCCAGATGTGAAAGCTGGAAAAAGTCGATCATCCGCTCGGCGGTGTCGCCAAGCCCCGCATCGGACTTGCCGAACAGGCGCGACAGCATCGATCCCCGGTGCTCCTGTCCGGCGAGGATGAGATTGTCGCGCACGGAAAGCTGAGGAAAGACCTGCAGCAGCTGAAACGTCCGGCTGACGCCCAGGCGATTGAGGTCGCATGGGCGCATCCCGGTGGTCGGCTTGCCATCGACGCGCACCTCGCCAGCGTTCGGCAACAACTGGCCGAGCACGCAATTGAACAGCGTGGACTTTCCCGAGCCATTCGGCCCGATGATCCCGAGGATCTCGCCTTCGCACACGTCGAACGACACGTCGTTGACCGCGGTGATGCCGCCGAACGACTTGCGCAGGTTGGACACTTCCAGCACTGCGCTCATGGGTTGGTCCCTTCGGCGCGCAACGCCGATGGCGACGGGGCACGCCGCGTCATCGCCTTCGAGACACGTCCGACCAGGCCGAGCAGGCCGGACGGACAGAACGCCATCATGGCCATGACCAGCGCGGCATAGAGGAGCAGATAGTATCCTTCCGTGAACCGCGTCCATTCCGGCAGCAGCACCGCGACCAGCGCGCCGACGAATGGACCGAAGAAATATCCGCTGCCGCCGACGATCACCATCAGCAGCAGATTGAAGGACATGCCGAGCCCGAACGAGCTGGGCTCGATGAACTGCACCAGCGGGGCATAGAGCGCGCCGGCCATGCCGCCGAGACTCGAGCCGATAGCGAACGCCATCAGGGTGTAGCGGCGCGTGTCGAGCCCAAGCGACAAGGCGCGGATCGGATTTTCCCGCAGCGCCAGGAATGCCCGCCCCCATGGCGAGCGCAGCATCCACCACGTGGCCGCCGACAGGACGGCGAGCATGCCGAGGCAGAAGAAGTAAAAGTCGAGCGCGCTGCCGGTCGACCAGCCAAAAAGTACCGGCCGCGCGGTTCCGGTGATGCCGTAGATTCCGTTGGTCAGCCATTCCTCGTTGCGCAGCACCAGGAACACCAGCGTCGTGAACGCGAGCGTGACGAAAGCCAGGTAGTGATGCTGAACCCGCAGCGCCGGATAGCCGAGGAGCCAGCCGATCGCGAAGCACAGCGCACCGGCGCAAACAAATGCTGCCGGATAGGGGAGGCCGGCTTGCGTCAGCAGGGCGACCGTGTAGGCGCCGATGCCGACAAACGCGCCCTGGGCGAGCGACACCTGTCCGGCGTAGCCGAGCGTCAGATTGAGCCCGATCGCGGCGATCGTCAGAACCGCCCACATCGAGATCAGGTAGATGCCGTAACGCTGTAGAAAGAACGGCGCCACAATCGCCAGGATCGCTGCGGCACCCACCGCGATAACGCCGAACCGGTTCATACCGTGCGCTCCTCGGCACGACCGAGCAGGCCGTGCGGCCGCAAAAGGATGACCGCGATCAGGATCAGCAGGGGGAAGGCACCGCGATACTGGGAGGAGATGTAGACCGCTGAGAGATTGTCGAGGACGCCGAGAATGACGCCGCCCAGGATCGCGCCGCGGACCTGGTTGAACCCGCCGATGATCGCAGCCATGAATGCCGCCATGCCAAGCACCTCGCCGTTGGTGAACTTGGCGAGATAGATCGGGGTGATCAGGATCGACGCAATGGCGACCAGAACGCCGTTGAGCAGAAAGCTGCAGAGCACCATCCGCTCCACCGGAATGCCGAGCACTCTCGCCAGCGTCGGGTTTTGCGCGGTCGCCTGCATCGAGCGACCCAGCCGCGTCTTATGCAGCAGGAGATGCAGCGCCACCACGGTGGTGATCGCGACCAACAGCACCGCCAGGCTTTGCGTCGACACCACCGCGCCAAAAAGTTCGAGATCGGTCGCCGGCACCAGCGTGGGGAATGGCTGCGCCTGCGAGCTGTAAAAGTCCTTGGCGGCCTCCTTGAGAAACAACGACAGCGCGATGGTCGAGATCACCAGGGGCAGGACGCCGTACTTGAGCATCGGGTCGACGATGACGACCTTGAACAGCCACCCCAGGACGAGAACTGACAGCGCGATACCAACCAGTGCCGCCAGCCAGAACGGCGCTCCGGCATTCATCGCAGCCAGCATGAAGAACGCGGGCAGCATGACGAACTCGCCCTGGGCGAAATTGATCGTCTGCGAGGTCTGCCAGAGCAGTGAGAAGCCGACAGCGATGAGGGCGTAGATCGCGCCGGTCGCGAGGCCGGATACCAGGAGCTGGATGAAGGACGCCATGAGTGGCCGGCCCTGGATCCCGCCCGGCTATCTGACCGGGCGGAATCACTTGACGACGACAGTGGCTATTTGCCGAGCTTGGGCAGAATCTCGACGATCTTCTGCTGGCCGTTCACGACCTCGCCCAGGAAGCTGTCGCGGTCGATGTCGCCGTTTTTGTCCCAGGTCGCTTCCATCAGGATGTTGGGCTCCTGATTGGGCGAGATGGTGATGCCATGGGCGGCCGCCGCGAAGGCCTTGCTGTCGAACTTGCCGACCTTTTCGGTGACGTGCTTGATCATATAGACGGCGGTGTAGCCCTTGATGCCGTTGTGGTCGCAAACGTAGTTGAAGCGCTTCCTGAAGCGCTCCGCGAACTCCTTGACGGCCGGTATCGGTGCATCGACGGTGAGGCCGACATGACCGCGTACGCCGTTGGCGGCCTCCCCGGCGAGCTCGATCACTTTTTGGCCCAGCAGCGTCGTCTCGCCGATCAGCGGCGCCCTGATGCCCTGCTTTCTCGCTTCGCGCAGGAAGCGGGCGCTCTCTTCTTCATTTGTATAGACGAAGATCGCGTCGGCATTGGCGGCCTTGATCTTGACCACGTCGGCGGAGAAATCCGCCTGACCCGAACTCGGTCGAGACATCGGCCACGACCTTGATGTTGCGCGCGGCCATTTCCTTGTTGAAATTGTCGCGTCCGCCCTTGCCGAAATCGTTGTTCACCCACAGCACGGCGACCGTCTTTGCCTTGATGCCATCGCGAATATAGTTGGCGATTTTCGGCATGCTGAACTGCTGTCCGAACGAGGTACGGAAGATGGAGGGATGGGCCTTCTGGGTGATGGCGGCGGCTTCGCCACCGACGATTTGTGGAATTTCCGCCTGCTGGGTCAGCAGCATGCTCACCAGCACCGAGCCCGAGAACACCGGACCGAGAATGACGTGAGGATTGTTGTCGAGCACCTTCTGCACCTGCGCGCGCGAGATGCTGGCGTCGCTCTGGGTGTCGAGCAGCTGATTATTGATCTTGCGGCCGAGAATGCCACCCTTGGCGTTGATCTCCTCGACCGCCATCAGCATGCCATCGCGGAAGTTCGTTCCGGACACGGCGCCGGCGCCGGATAGCTCAAGGATGGCAGGGATGTAGACAGTCTGTTGCGCGACGGCGGGACTGGTGAGACCAAGGCCTGCAGCGATCACTGAGGCCAATAAACCTAAGTGAGCCATGAGCGTTCTCCCTGTCGGCCACGAGGCGGGCCGTGCACGCATTGCAGCACAACCGTGAGGCCAGGGGAACGGGTCAGCTTTGCCATCTCAAGGACACGCGACGAGCACGTAGCGATCTCGATCGCCGCATCGGCGAGCCGGCTACCTCGTCGCTCGCCCATCCCGGTGCTATGGTGTGCGGCAACCGTGCCAGAGGTGCGGGCACAGAACACGCGCTGAACAACAAGTCGCGACAACGAGCCGCGACAACGCGCCGCGACATTCGGGAGGATCACATGAAGACGTTCGTCACCGGGACTGCGCTCGCCGTCATGGCGTTGGCCGCATCGCAGCTTGCGCTGGCGCAGAACAATCCAGCGCGCACCCTCGACATCACCTGGATCGACACCGAAGGCGGCGCCGCCACCTTGCTGGTGGCGCCGTCCGGAGAGTCGATGCTGGTCGACACCGGCTACGCGGTTGGCGACCGCGACGCCAAGCGCATCTACGCCGCCACTCAGAAGGCCGGCCTGCGCAAGATCGACCACCTCATGATCAGCCACTTCCATGGCGACCACATGGGAGGGCTTGCGGCGCTGGCGAAGATGATCCCGATCGAGCGCTTCTATGATCATGGCGGTGCGGTCGACGCGGTCGATCAGGGGCGGCTCGACGAGTACAAGGCGGTGGTCGGCAACAAGCGCACCATCGTCAAGCCCGGCGACGAGATAGCAATGGCGGGCGTGAAGACGCTGGTCGTGTCGTCGAACAAGGCGCTCCTGGCCAATCCGGTGCCGGGCGGTGGCGCCAATGCGCTCTGCAACGACGCGCCGCTGATGAGTGCCGCCGGTGGCGAGAACCAGCGCATGGTCGGCCTCCTGCACAGCTACGGCAATTTCAAGTTTCTCAACCTCATCGATCTCGACTGGCAGATGGAAATGGAGCTCGCCTGTCCGATCAACAAGCTCGGTACCGTGACGCTCTACCAAACGGGCCGCCACGGCTCGCTCGACGGTGCCGGCGCGCCGGCGTTTCTTGGCGCTATCAGGCCGCAGGTCGTGGTGGTGAACAACGGCCCGCGCAAAGGACTGGGCCAAACCGACACGCGCATACAGCCGGTCACCGTCGCGGGCAAGCCGGCTACGCCTTATGAGAGGAATTCTTATCTGCGGCTCGCCAAGCTGCCGGGGATCGAAGGCATCTGGCAGGGTCATCTGTCGCTCCTCGATAACAATCCGGCGCACAACACCTCGCCCGACATGATTGCCAATGTGGAGGAGACCGCGGAGTGCCAGGGTCACGAGATCAATGGCAAGGTCGCGGCTGACGGCAAGGTGACCATCACCAACGGCCGCAACGGCTTCAGCAAGACCTACATGGCGCGCGGAAATTGAATGAGGGGCTCCGTCGGCTGGTCTTGTTCGCGGCCGGTGTGATGGAGCCTCGTCGTCAAAATCGTTATCGACGCACGCGCGAATTGTTTGGGCTTACGAATTACTGCGCGTGCTTATTGCGCGTGCCGTAGAACGTGCAGCGCAGCAAGTTTTCGCGGCGCCGCGATCCTGCCATCAAGCCGTCGCCTTCCTGCAATTCCATGCGATGCTGGCCGTTGGGTTGGCGGTATCAGAGTGATTTGTTGTGTATGAGTAGAGTCACTTCCATGCGTGTTCAATCGATCAGCCGACCGTACATCAGACCTCACAGCAACGGACCGCACGTCTTTGACCGCGCCAGGTATCACGAGGGCACCGTCAAGGAGTTGCGTCTGCCGCGACGCCAAGCGTATGTGCATACGGCCCACTATGTCGGCTGGATGGCTGAGCGCAACAAATTCTCCCGCGACTATGCGGCGCCGTTCATGTTCAAGCTCCTGCGCATGCGTCTGGTCACGCCGATCAAGGTCTATGCTCATTTCGACGGCTGCCTGAACGATGACATGATGACCATGGAGGCGCGAGCCTTCTCGATGTCCTATTTCGATTTCGAGCAGGGCCAGTATCTCAAGGACTACTGCGCGCTGAGCCGGAGCTCTCCCGACAACATCCTGCGCACGCGCTTCACCTGGCAGCTCTATGGCACCATGCTACGGCGCATCGACGAGCGCTTCCGACGCTGGGGAGGAAGCATCAGTACCAGAGGTAGGGCGCTCGCGGCCTGAGCATTTGCGCCTTCACGCCGGGCATCCAGGCCGCGGGCGCGATCACACATTGCTCCTTCACACATCCATCGACCACACATCCATCGACCTTGCGCGCCTCGCCGCTTGCCTCGGCGAGGCTTGACCCGCTCTGATTGCTGCCAGGCGTGCTGCTCCTTTCGAGGTGCAGCGGGCGTCCGCTTGCGCTAGTCTTGATCCAAGTCATTGCAAAAGGTGGGAGGAAGAAATGGGAAGGACCGCAAACTTTGCGGCAATGCTCGTTGCCGTCTGTTCGATCGCAGCGATCGCGCCGCCTGCGGCGGCAGCCGACGTGAGCGCGGAGCGGTTGCTCAATGCACCGAACGATCCGCAGAACTGGCTGATGGTCCACCGCGACTACAACAACAGCCGCCACTCGCCGCTCAAAGAGATCAACCGCGACACGGTCAAGGATCTCAAGCTCAAGTTCCTGCTCTCGATCGGCGGCACCAGCACCGGCGGCGTCATGCGCGGCAAGGAGGAATCGACGCCGCTGGTCGACGACGGCTTCATGTATGTGGTCGATACCTGGAACCGGGTGATGAAGTTCGATGTGCGCAGCGGTACGCAGGCGGTTCCGCTCTGGCGCTACGACCCGAAGATCACGCGCTCGCGCACCAGTCGCGGGATCGCGATGTACGGCAACAAGGTGTTCGTGGCGACCTACGACGCGCGCCTGATCGCGCTCAATCGCGATTCCGGCGAGGTGGTCTGGGAGGTCAATGCCGCTGCGCCCACCGATCCCACGACCGGCACGCCCTCGAAGGTGCAAGGCTTCTCGGGCGCGCCGCTGACGGTCAAGACCCGCGCCGGCAAGGAGCTTGGTGCTGGTCGGTGAGAGCACCGGCGGCTCGATGGGCACGCGCAGCTGGACTGGCGCCTTCGACGCCAACACCGGTGCGCTCGTCTGGCGCACCTTCACGATTCCGGCGCCGGGCGAGCCCGGCTCCGAGACCTGGAAGGACAAGCACAACGCCTGGCGCATCGGCGGCGCGAGCGTGTGGCAGACGGCGTCGTTCGATCCCGACACCAACCTCGATCTATTACGGCACCGGCGACGCGTTCCCGACCTACGATCCGGAATTCCGTCCGGGCGACAATCTCTACACCGCGAGCACGCTGGCGTTTGATGCCGACACCGGCAAGATCGCCTGGTATTTCCAGGAGACGCCGAACGAGCACTGGGACTTCGACACGCCGAGCCCGAAGATGCTCTACGAGATCACGCTCAACGGCGAGCGGCGCAAGGTGGTGGCGAACTTCTCGCGTAACGGCTTCTACTACACGCTCGATCGCGCCAACGGGCAGTTCCTGCGTGCCGACCAGTATCAGGACAAGGTGACCTGGACCAAGGGCATCGATCCGAAGACCGGCAAGCCGGTCGATTACGATCCAAACCTCGATGTGCAGACCTATGCCGGCATCGGCGTGCGGCGCGGCAAAGCCGGCCAGGAGCTGTGCCCATGGTGGAGCGGGGCGCCGACGTTCTTCCCGCCGACCTATGACGCCAAGCGCATGGTGGCCTATGTGGCGGCCGCCGAAGGCTGCTCCGCCGGCACCTCGATCAAGACCCCGATGGACGAAAATCGCGACTGGGTGGGTCAGCGCATGTGCTGCTTCGAGCAGGGCCGCACCAACGTCCATGGCTCGCTTTGGGCGGTCGATGTACGTACCGGCAAGGTGATCGCCAAGGAACGGTTTCCGCTTCCGAACGAGTTCGGTTTGTTGAGCACCGGCGGCGACCTGTTGTTCAGCGGCCACCATACCGGGCAATTCGCCGCCTACGATGCTGATACGCTCAAGGAGCTTTGGAGCTTCGGCCTCGGCACGCCGATCACGGCGCCGCCGATGAGCTATAGCGTCAACGGCAAGCAGTACATCGCTGTGGTGGCGGGCGGCGCGGGCGACATGCGCGGCGCGCGGCTCTATCAGCCCGCGGCTGTGATCGCAGTGTTCGGTTTGTAGTTCCGCACTGGCGCGGAACGGAAGAAGAGGTGCGGACAGGGGTTCAAACCCCCTTCCGCATCATTGCCGGATCGCGGTAGCCTCAATTACAGAGCTGCCACGCGGGGATGTGCCGAGGTCCCCTTGTCGATGAGCGGCAGCGCCATGCCGTCGGCGGGCATTCAAAGCTTCACGGCCGCTTTTCTAGGCTTGGACTGCATTGACCTTTGCTTCGCTTCGCTCGGACGCACAGGGAGGACAGCCATGCATTGCCGAAGCGTGATCCGCACAATAGTGCTCGCCGCAGCGCTGCTGATGGCCATCGGCAGCGCGCAGGCGTTCGATGATTCGAAATACCCGAACCTGAAAGGCCAGTGGGAGCGCTTCGTGGTGCGCGGGCTGCCGGGTCAGCCGTCCCACGACCAGACCAAGGGCTGGGGCGAGCTTCAGGGAGCGCCGCTGACGCCCGAATATCAGGCGATCTTCGAGGAGAACGTCAGGGAGCAGGACGCTGGCGGGCTCGGCCTCGGCGCCGACCACGCGCGCTGTGTCGCCGCCGGCATGCCGTTCATGATGGTGGCGTTCCGGCCGCTGGAGTTCATCGTCACGCCGGATACGACCTACATCATCATCGCGGACTACGATCCGCTGCGCCGCATCTTCACCGACGGGCGCGACTGGCCCAAGGAGATCGAGCCGACCTTCCAGGGCTATTCGATCGGCAAATGGATCGATACCGATGGCGACGGCAAATACGACGTGCTCGAGGTCGAGACGCGTGGCTTCAAGGGGCCGCGCATCTACGACATCAGAGGCATACCCCTTCACCGCGACAATCAGTCGGTGTTCAAGGAGCGCTTCTATCTCGACAAGAACGATCCGAACCTGCTGCACGACGAGATCACCGTCATCGATAATGCGCTGACGCGTCCTTGGACAGGTCGACAAACGCTATGTCCGCAATCCCGATCTGCGCGCCGACTGGCCGGAATTGATCTGTCCCGAATACAATGCGAATGTCGTCATCGGAGGCGAGAACTTTTTTCTGAGCGCGGATGGCATGCTCATGCCATCGCGGAAGGGCCAGCTGCCGCCTGACTTGCGGCACTTCGACAAGACGCGCGAATGAAGTTGGCCAGCCGCCGATGAATCCGTGTGAATCCGGCATCCGCATCGGTGGAGCCGCAAGACCAACACCAAGGGAGGACACCATGATCGATCGGCTTGTCACGGGCGCGGCAGCGCTGGTCGACGGCATGCTTGATGGCACTGAGCGCCGCGCAGGCGTTCGACGATTCGGAATATCCGAACGTCAAGGGCCAGTGGCGGCGCATTCCGGTGCCGGGCGTGCGCGGCCAGATCTCGTTCGACCAGCACAAGGACTGGGGCAAGGGGCAGGGCGCGCCGCTGACGCCCGAATACCAGGCGATCTACGAGGCCAACCTGAAATCCCAGGCCAAGGGCGACAGCGGCGAGTGGCTCGGCATCTCTTGCCTCGGCTTCGGCATGCCGATCATGATGTATGGCGGTGAGCCGATCGAGATCGTCATCACGCCGGCCACCACCTATATCCTGCTCAACTGGGTCGAGCACGGCCGCCGCATCTACACCGACGGCCGCGACTGGCCGGCGGACATCGAGCCGACGCTGCAGGGCTATTCCATCGGCAAATGGGTCGACACCGATGGCGACGGCAAGTTCGACGTGCTCGAGGTCGAGACCCGCGGCTTCAAGGGCCCGCGCCATTACGATGCGTCGCAGCTGCCGCTGCATCACGACAACAAGTCGGTGTTCAAGGAGCGCTTCTATCTCAACAAGGATAACCCCAACATCCTGCACGACGAGATCACGGTGATCGACAACGCGCTGACGCGGCCCTGGACGGTGGTGCGGGAATATCAGCGCAATCCGGCGGCGCGGCCGGTCTGGCGCGAGTTCATCTGCGCAGGAAGGCAACGGTCACGTCCGCATCGGCAATGAGAACTACTATATGAGCGCCGATGGCCTGCTGATGCCGATACGCAAGGATCAGGCGCCGCCGGACCTGCGCTATTTCCCGTGGGCGCAGAAGTAGTGCGCTAGTGTGATTGCCCGGCAGCAAACAATCCAGGGGCCGCGCCGTGGTGACGGCGGCCCCTGGAGCATACCGGTCCCCACACAGGCCCGGCACACCCCATAGAAATGCTCCGCAGCGAAGTGCGTTCCTCTGTCCGAAAGCGGACAAAGGGCGGTAGGCCGCATCCTGGGAAGGCTCTACCCCGAAAGCCCGAGTTCTTTTCGGAGGCGGTCGCGATTGGCAATGCGGCTGGCGAGCGCTTGTTCAAATTGGTGCAGCAGGTTCAACGCCGGTTCGTCATCGTGAGACTGGCGCCTCATTTCGGCGATCATATCGCGTAGACGGACCACCTGGCGCTCGCCATCAGAGACCTGTTGCTCGGCTTGCTCCAACCGCTCGCGCATCACCGCGCGGTCCATAGCCGAGGCCATACCCCCTCCCCGAATCGCTACAATGCGACAGAGAGGCTACCGCCAAAACTGGCGCCCGGACAATTTGACCGTAGTCGAGACTTGCAGCCTGCGCACGTCCGATCACCGGTGAGCTAAAACCAAAAAATCCGAGCCCCTCCGAACGCATCCACGAGGGCAACGGACACGAAGGCGGGTCGCGAAGCAAGGGTGATCCCGTGCCCAAGAGGGTGCAATTTACACCCCTGCTTGGTCACCTTGTTGCCGCCACATCGCCGACCGGCTGGCCGCTCAACTTTTGGCTCTGCTTCGTCCGCAGGATTAGCACTCGCGACACCTTCTCAGCTGGTCGCGAATGAACGGATCGGGGTCGGTCCCGCGATAGCGACCCCTGATATTGTACACGCTCCGGCTACGATGCACGGAATGGGTCCGCCTCGGTTGATGCGCGTAGGCCCCAGCTGGGCGATCATACGCTTGAGAGCGAGATCCGGTTTGTGCGGGGGCCGGCGAAGTTAGCGCCGTCGTCAAGGCAAACGCGACGACCATTATTGCTTTCGTCGACATGGTTGCAGCTCCTTCAAGGCTCAAATGGGATAGCTCCTTGGGCGCGTGAAGGTTCCCCGAGGACCTCGGAGCTTTTCCGGGCTAGCCCTAGCCGGGAGAGCCGAATAACGAATCCCGGAGGGCGATGGAGAGGGGCCGCAAACCAGACGCCTAAGGGCGACCCCCGGCTCATGCGGTCGGGGGGAGAGGGGAATGGCCGGGGGTCACGTGCGTCGTAGGGAGGAATTGACCTACCGCTCGGAAATTAGCCGCCCCTCCAACCGCAGCAATTGGCAAAAGGTTGAGACAATGGTCAAAAGGTTTAGCCGCTCGCCCACTGGCGATCAGTCTTTGGTGGGCGTGAGGTTCACGGCGCCTCGACGAGGACGTCAGTCGGGCCAATCGATCCAGCCATTTTTATTGAGCTTGACCGGGATGCCCTTCGACTCGAGGTGGGAAACGAGGTGGGGGCGGACTGAAGGCACGATCCCGCCCCAGCTAAAATCGTAGCAGTCGTTACAAACCATTGTGTCCCACTCGGGTATGCGTCGTCCCCGGTAGACCTGGGGCCCAAATCGAAAGGGCTGCTGGCACAAGAAACACGTTTCCACAATGGGCGTCTCACTCATCGACCCGTCCCCTCGAAAGGTAGTGCAGCGGGTTCGCCGGTGCGATTCGGCGAGCCGGACGAGGGATTACACCGCGGCAGCCGGGAAATCGAATCCACAGGGCCGACGGACCGGAAAGCAGGGCAGAGATTTTTCGGAAAGCGCGACGTTGAAGCATCCCGGCTGGAAGAATGGGGAGATAGATATATCTCCGCGATCACGACCAAGCGGCTTGAGTGCGGGCACGGCATGAACCCAGCTATGTGACAGGGCCAACTCTTCCGACGCGCCTCAATCTACATTGGTTCAAACGGACATACGACCGTGGCTAGTTTGCATCGAGCTGCGTGTCCTTAGCCAGGATCGAATGCCCGATTTGGCAGTGAGGACACCACAGCGACAGCTTGAGTGATCTGAATCGCCACAGGTCAGCTTCAGAGGCATCTATGCTCGTGCGAACGATCCGCGTTGTTGTCGGGCAATGATAAATCAGCATGAGAATCCTCCACCTTGGCCTCGGCGCAAAGATCCCCAGCACACCGTCGCTGCACGAATCTCAGTAGGATGATGGTACCCTTGTCTGACTCCTTCACCACGGCATTGTTCGCGCACTTCACAGCTTCGCCGCTCCAGATCGCTCGTGCTCCAAGAAGGGCGCCCACAAGCATCGTGCCTGTGGCGGCCTCCTGCGCGCGGAAACATCAGTCCGCGCTTCCAAAGGTGAAGTAGAGACGTTCCAGGTGTTCGCAACACGTGAACGGCCTGGGTTCGCCACCTGTGTCCAAAATAAGACACCGTCAAAGTATCGCCCTTAAGGTTCTGACATACCGCAAGCTCTGGGTGATACGGTATATGGTCTCTTTATGCGGCTGATTCCTGCAGGCCCGCACGACCCATACAAACCAACGTGAGCTAAGAACAGCCGCTGCTTTGCAGCACCTATAGCTCCGGTAGCTTGTCAGCAACTACGGGGGTTTTCATTGGCCTTTTCGGGAGCGTGTGAGAAATGAGCGCTCGGTACGATCTTCTCGACGAGAGCAGCGTGACCACCTTGCCTAGCGTCATCGTACCTATCGAGCGACTACAACGTCCGCTGTGGCCCGCGTTCGTGATCGCCCTTGCACTGCTGTTAACGCTTTTATGGAGTGGAACAGTCGTGTGGTTTATCTACAGTATTCTGTTGTCCGCGCTGTTTTGACCATTACTTCGCCAAAGCAGCAGCGCCAGCGCCAGCAACCCCGGCATCCATGCGACCATCATTCCCAGCAGGAACCATTGATAGGCTTCCATTGCAGTAACCCCCACCAGCTTCCCGATAACTGGACAATCAGGGATGCGGTTCCATTGGGGCCCGCGCTCTCCCGAAGATGAGACGGCAGGCCCTCACCAATTCCGGTACCCTTGTTAAAGTTATCCACAGGTAGCTTACGGCCGCGTCGTACGTACTCATCCACGACCTCACCCATTGGCTGCACAGTCTTGAAGCCAGAAGGGAAAATCTACTTCGGCAGAGCCGGTTGATGGCGCAAAGAAGGCGCGAGGGCCTATTCTCTGGCCATGTCTGTGCTTCCGACATGTCTGTGCTTCCGACATGTCTGTGCTTCCGAAATGCCGCGGGCGCGCAACAAGCCCGGTCCGTTGATCTCGATTTTCGCTTTGGAAGTGGTCAGATCCGACCTGATGGCGCCCGTTGGAATTTGTCAGCGCCTGAACCCAATTTTTGGCGCGTAAGATCAAGGCCATCCAATCAAAACACACTTGCCAACCGAATTTTGGATACCGAGTTCTGTTGGCTAGGATTGTGCAAGGGCGCACACGAGATTACCGGGTCGGAGGGCGGAAGGGTGACTGTGGAGTGGAGCGATGGTCTACATGCTAGTTTTGGTGATCCTTGGCGGCGCTAATGCCGGGAACCAATCTTTGCGCGTCGGACATTACCGTTCTCTCGCGAGCTGCGAAGCCGCCGCAAATGAAGCCAAAGGGATTGGACTCGAGAAAGGAGCCTTTGGGTTTGTTTGCGTGCGCTCCTTTGGTCCATCCAACGTTGCCTCCGCAAGATAGCTGCAGATTTGTCATGCAGCGTCCTAGTGGTCCGATTCTAACATTCGCATCCCTTTTCGGCGGGCTCTCTTGCGAATGTTAGAATCAAAGGACCACTAGCAAATATAGGTTTCTAGTGGAGCTTTGGATTTGACATTCGCTTCGTGAGCGCGCGGCTGGCTGGGTAGCGAATGTCAAATCCGCTCCACTAGCCGCCGGTGTCGCTGAAGCCGGACCAGGCATAAAGATCGCAGCCGACACTGCAGAGAATGGCGTGGATGGGCTGGAGGCATGGTCGCCTGGCCGAGGACTGCAACGAGCTTGCCACGCAGGTCTCTGCGAATTCCACGGCGCAGAGCACTGCTTTCGAAGCTCTAGACTAGGCAGGATCAACCGGCAGTTCGAACTGAAAGATCGAACCCCGGTTGACGGCCGGGGACACCCAAATCCGACCATCGTGGCTCTCGACGATCGAATGGCAGATGGAAAGGCCCATACCCATTCCATTCGCCTTGGTCGTGAACATCGGCTTGAAGATCTGCTCAAGGTTGGATGGATCAATCCCCGTTCCGGTGTCCTCAATCGACACATGCACGAGACCAGCTCCGGCTTGCTCGGTTTGTATTTTCAACACGCGCGGCTGAACCGAATGCATGGCCTCGATGGCATTCATGACGAGGTTCAAGACAACTTGCTGTAATTGCACCTTGTCGCCCTGCACGGTCGGGAGGCGCTCGTCGAACCGAGTTTGAAGCTCTACACCATGTTTCTGCAACTCAACATGCACAATCGACAGAACTGTCCGTATGATCTGGTTGATGTCAGTCGACGCCTTTTGAGGCGCATCTTTCTTGAACATCGCGCGAACGCTTGTGATGATGTCGCTTGCGCGATGGCCGGCAGCCACAATGCCCTCCAATGCGGCTTCTGCCCTTTCAAGATTAGGTTTCTCCGCGCGGATCCAACGTAAGGCTGCGCCAGCCCTTGTCACGATGCCGGCCAGAGGTTGGCTGAACTCGTGAGTGAGCGAGGCTGAAAGCTGCCCGGCAGCCACCCTGCGATTCATAAAGGTCAGGTCGGCCATGGCACTGCGCGATTGGATCTCAGCGCTCTGGCGCCGCCTGATCTCATAGATCAGCCAGCCTATCAGAGCGGTCTGCAGCACTAGCGCAGCGCAGAACAAAAGGATGTATCGACGATACTGCTCCCATGCGCTGTATTCCCGGAAACGGATCTCGCTTCTCGCTGGCAGGTTGGCTTCACTGATGTTCCATCGCCTGAGCTCGCGCCAATCGAAGACCGGTCTCGCGAACGCGCCAGCCGTAACTGGAATTGTCGAGGCACTTTCACCGTTGAAGAGGCGCAACAGGATTCGCGCAATTGCCTCGCCGCCTGGCGCTGCCTGAAGGAGGAAGCCGCCCGTTCCGCCATGGCCAAGGCGGGTTTCCTGATCGATCACGATTGGACGATTGGCGGCTTTAGCAACGAGCGCGAGTGCATCATTAGGCTCGTAGGGTGCGCCATCGCGTCCCTTGGACAAGCTAGTGTAAAAAATTGCAGCATCATCCGGCAGCGTGGCAACTCGCCAGAGTAGCTCATTCATCGGCAAACCCGTGAGGTCGACGAGTTCCACCTGCTTGTCGATCGACAGAAGCTCTTTCTTGTGTTGACGTCGATAGGCCTGCTCCTCAAATGGATCGCCCACGACCGCAATCCGCCTAAGCCCCGGCACAAGCGCCCTTGCGGTGATAAGCACGTGACGTGTCCTAGCTCGAACCGTCGTTCCGGTTACATTCGGCGGGAATTCAGCTATCGTACCATCGTCAATGCCGGAAAAGACGATCGGTAGGGCTGGATTTTCGAGCTCGGATCGCAGGCGGACGGCAAATTGCAAGGCGTCGAAGCCGTCGGCGATAATGACACTGATGGGTCTTGAGCGATATTTTTCCTTGATGAATTCGTAGACAAGGCTGTCGTAGTCCGCGCCCTTGAAATGCCGGTGCCCGAGAGCTCTCTGAATAGATCGTGATGGGAATTTTGGAGCCGGCCTTCAGCGTCGATTGAAAGGATGCAAAGAGCTTGCTGAAGTACTCGGTAAAGGGGATGGACTGATGAAGGACGAGAACCGTTCGGGGCAACGGGTCCGCAGTAGACGGATAGCGTGCTCAAGAGGCACGCGATCAATATTGTCGCTACGCGCAGCACAAGGCGCATGTTCTTCCTGTCGAACATCTACGCCTCGCCGGGGCGGTAGAAGCGCCGTTTTGAGCCCGTGGTTGCGAGGCTCATTGATGGGCGGAGTCCTTGCCAGACCTGGTCCTGCTCATGTGCAGGAAAACGTTCCGCAGCTGATTTGATACGCAGACCAGACGTGCCGGCTCTCGCGAGGATATAGCAGACGGAATGGTAATAGCCATAGCCGAGGTCTTGTTTTCGCTCGCCAATGATTTGTTTCTAGACGCCGGTGGGAAGACCTCAGGCACCCGCATGGGTCGGCTTGCTCAACCGAACCGTCAAGTCCGGTTGGCGCTGATCACGAGATAGCAATCAACGTCACGCCGTACGCTGGCAGGGCATCTTATCCGCCGGTCAATACCGCCTACGGGCCAGCCCGGCTGCTACGGGCGGAGTGCGCTACAAAACGACTTGCCGCCAAATGCGGTTTGGTTCCCAAACCCCGTCAAGTAAATGGCGACTCGCTAAGGGAACTCCGCTGGAACGACCGTGGTTGTCGGGCAACAGAGCTTTCCAGAGGTTCCCGATGCGCAATTTCAGCAAGCTTCTGATCGCCGCCGCTCTCTCGACCTTGCCGGGTGCTTTCGCGCAAGCGGAAGTCACAGCAGACGAGGTCACAGCGGACAACGTGTTGGTCTGCGCCACGCCGGCCGACGCCAAGAGCTACGCCGCAAGCCACAAGGATGCACTTCAAAGCTCGATCGCAGCCGAGGCCGATGAGAAAGCTTGCTTGGTGACAAAGGTCGTCTTCATTCCCGGCAAGCAGAGCGATCGTATTGAGCATAACGATGGAACCTATACCGTCACCGAGATTTTGATCGTCGCGGTGAAGACACCGTATGGTGTCCTGAGGATGCGTCCCAACGTGGCCTATACGCTGATGCGGCTGAACGAGATCCGGGTTTAGCGTCGGCAGACCTGCGTCATCCTGGCTCTTCTCCAGAGCCAGGTCGTGGCCTCTCATAGCCTGCAAAAATCCCTCCGTGCGCCGCGATCGGCTTGAGCCGATCGAAAAGGCAAGCGAAGATGTGTCTCCCGCACGGCCGAGCCTGCGTTCGGCCGTGCATCTGGATGGGCCGTTGGGATGATTGTGGTCAGCGTTGAGGCGCACGCTTTCAGCCTGCGCGGGGCCGGGCTCGGCGACGATGACATTGCGTCCTGGGTGGCCGCGCAGGTAGCGCAAACCACCAATTTCGAAACCGACCGCGCGCGCTATTCGCGTTTCTTTGATCACTGTGATGGTCTGCTGCGGCGGCTGCCGTCAAAGCCGCGGCGCAATGACACTGAGGCAGCGGCGGCCGCCGCTCTGCTTGCCAGCGCGCGCGAGCATCGCGAGCGCTTTCTGGCTGCGCATGCTGAGGCGCTCTATGACCGCGTCACGCGCAATCGCTCGCTGTTCCTGCGGGTCGACGCGCTGGTCATGGAGGCTGCGAGCGCCGTGCCAGGACTTACGCCGACGCGCGAGCAGCTGAGCGCGGAAACGAGCAAGCTGCAGCGCGACAAGGACGGCATCGAAGTCGACCAGGGCATCTTTCTCGCGCATGTCCTGGCGAGCGAGCGCGCCGGCACGCATCTCTGCCACGCGATGCTGCTGCCGCGGCCGCAGGCGGTTGAGCTGTTGCCGCGGCTTGCCGCCGAAGGCCGTGTTGATCTCGGCACCACGACGGTCGAGCGCCGAGGCAGAGCGGTGCATGTGACCATGGCGAATGCGCGTTTTCTCAACGCCGAGGACGAGACGACGCTCGCGCTTACCGAGCTCGCTGTCGATCTCGCCATTCTCGATCCGGCAACCGACATAGCTGTGATCCGCGGTGGCGCGCTCGAGCATCCCAAATATCGCGGCCGCCGCGTTTTCGGCGCGGGGATCAATCTCACCCATCTCTATCGCGGCCGGATTCCGTTTCTGTGGTTCATGGAGCGCGACCTCGGCTACGTCCACAAGATCCTGCGCGGCGTCGCGCGGGCGGAGTCCGTTCCCGATGACGTGCATGGCCGCGGCATCGAGAAGCCGTGGATCGCCGTCGTCGATGGCTTTGCCATCGGCGGACACTGCCAGCTCCTGCTCACCATGGATTACGTGCTGGCGGCGAGCGATGCCTTCATGACGCTGCCGGCGCGCAAGGAAGGTATCATTCCGGGGCTGGCGAACCTGCGCCTGCCGCGCTTCACGGGCGATCGGATCGCGCGCCAGGCGATTCAATATGAGCGCAAGCTGCCATGTGACAGCCCCGAGGGGCGGCTGATCTGCGACGAGATTGCCAAGCCCGACGAGATGGACGCTGCGCTTGCGCACGTGATCGAGGGCCTCAGCAATGCGGGCGCGGTCAGCGCGATCGGCAATCGCCGCGCGCTGCGCATCGGCCAGGAGCCGCTCGATCTGTTCCGACGCTATTGCTCGGCCTATGCGCGCGACCAGGCTTATTGCGCGTTCAGCCCGGCCCTGATTGCAAACCTGGAGCGGAACTGGGACGCCCACAACCGAAGGCCGTGAGAGGCTGATCTTTCCTTGCTTTTGGGTGAAATCTCATTGACGCAAATTGATTTCACTTTATGTGTAATTGATCCCGATCCAAGGCGGAGCGGGGCATTGTCATGCTAACCGCGGCGCCTGCGGTGCCAGAAATGAGAACAGCCAGAGAGGTGCGCATCGCAGGGTTGGCAAAACGAAACCAAAATTGAGCTGTACTCACGCCCTGGTCGGGCCAAACAGTGCCTCGAATTCGCGCCGCAGCACCATATCGACCTCCGGCATGGTCACCGGCACGCCGAGATCGACGAGGCTCGTCACGCCGTAGCGTTGCTCGGACACCCCGCACGGCACGATGCCTTGGAAATGCGCAAGCTCGGGCTCCACGTTGAGCGCCACGCCATGCAGGGAAACCCAGCGCTTCACCCGGATCCCGATCGCGGCGATCTTGTCCTCGCGGCCATCGCCCTTGTCGGGCCGGCGCACCCACACTCCGACCCGATCCTCGCGCCGCTCGCCACGGATGTTGAAGGCGGCCAGAGTGCGGATCATCCACTCTTCCAGCGTGGCGACGTAGCGGCGCACATCGTTGCCGCGATGGCGCAGGTCGAGCATCAGGTAGGCAACGCGCTGGCCGGGCCCATGATAGGTGAACTGGCCGCCGCGGCCGGTCTGATGCACCGGAAAGCGCGCCTCGATCAGGTCTGTGGGCTTTGCGCTGGTGCCAGCGGTGTAGAGTGGCGGATGCTCGAGCAGCCAGGCGAGCTCGGACGCCGTGCTGGCCGTGATCGCGCCCACGCGCTGCTCCATGGCGGCGAGCGCCTCGTCATAGGGGATGAGCCCCTCGCCCAGGCGCCATTCCACCGGGGCAAGCTCGGGGTCGGGCAGGAGCCCGATATCCAGTCGGTCGCGCACGTTAACCATCTGCTAACCATAGCGTGGTCAGGTCCTACCGTCACATCAGCCCTGAGGATTCGATGCCCACACTCGACAAAGTCTCGCTCGATATCCAGGTGGTGCTCGGCACCACGTATATGCCGGTTCACCAGGTGCTCCGGCTCGGCCGCGGCGCCATCATCGAGCTCGACGCCTCCGAGGATGACGAGGTCGCGATCCTGGCCAACAATTTCCCGGTGGCGAGGGGCACCGTCGTGGTCAGCGGCAATCGCATCGCGGTCGAGGTCAAGGCGCTGGCGCAGCGGCTTGAAGATATGCGCTGAACCTGAGAGGCAAAATCCCGGCGCGCGGTTGGCCGGGGCGACGGGCCGCACCGGCCCACCGGGGAGCCCTTGTTCCCCGGTGATCGATTTGTTACATCGGGCTTGAGCCGCTCCACCGCGAGCGGCCTTCCCCCCACTGCGGTCGTGGCGGAATTGGTAGACGCACTAGCTTGAGGTGCTAGCGGGGCGACCCGTGGAGGTTCGAGTCCTCTCGACCGCACCATTCGTTTGAAGAAGGGGTTGATTTCATTTCCTTTTCCCCGGGGGCGGCCCGCGCGTGTCGGGCTGGCGTCTCGCCGCGTTTGCCGAAAGGGGCGGGCGGCTACCGTCTGATCCCCCACAACAGACCAAGCGCAACCGTGACGGCGGTCCAGAAATCGCTCAGGACCTTCTGCCCATATTGGAAGGTCGCGAACTCAGCCGGCGCAGGCGGGTCGAAGTACCATTTGACGAGCGAATAGAGCGGCAGCACGAGCGTCCAGGCGATGAAGATGAACAGACGGACCGACGTGGTCCAGCTCTCCGGATGCTCTTGATACCAGCCCTTGACCCTGACCCTTTCGGGAACGCGGCCAAAGATGACCGTCGTCGAGAGAACGAGTGCGATGACGCCAGCAATGAGTATGACGACACCGACGGGGTCCATCACTTGCATGTCAGCCTCTTTGAATGGTGGATTGGCAGCGGAGAGCTAGTCGGGGTTGAAGAAATTCCCAGGCTACAGCGAGGCCGAGCTGATTGGCCAGCCGTACAATATCTTTTCGCGATTTCCGACATGCTGCGTGCGGTATCACGCAGCAGGCTGGCGCCTAGAGGCTCGCGGTCGGTTTCGGCAGCTGAAGCTGGTGCCCGACTGGTCGCGGTGGCCGGAGTGGCTGCGGCCCCTGATTGTTGTTCTTTGGAGCCGCCGAGGGCGTTGCGCCCTTGGGAGCAGAGGTCGGAGTCGGGGCCGGCGCCACGGTCGAGGCGGTGGTGTGGCCTTTGGGTGCGCTGCGCCGCGCCACCATGGGGCGCGCCTTCCAGACATGCGGATAGCGGAAGTTGCTGGCGTCGGGAGCCGGCAGTGGCTCCGCTAATGGCAGGCCAACGATACGCACGCTGTTCCGCCAGATCGCCGTCGGCGGCAGCCTGATATCGCGGTCGCCGCCGCGCAGCCGATCGGCGCGCGCAATCCCGAATTCATAAGTGCCGCTCCTATCAGAGATCCCGAAGTTACGTGTGTCGGGCGCGCGCAGCTCCGGCTCCGGGAAAGTGAGGCTCGCGACATTGATGAGCGGCCAGTGGCCGTCCTGGACCGTGCGCGTTGCGGTGCGCGCCATCCATTGTTCCGGCAGTGTCGCGGTCTTCGGATTGCCGGGGCCGGCCTGCACCACATGCACGATGCGGTAGCCGCGCGCCTTGAGCTCGTGCAGCAAGGTCGGCAGGCCAAGCGCGGTCGCGGGCTGGATGTCGTGCAGCAGCAGGATGCCGCGGCCGCGCGCTTCAAGCCGCTCGAGCGCGCGGCGAACCACTTCGCTGGCGCTGATGCGGGTCCAGTCGTCGGCCATGAAGTCCACGCTCCAGGTCATGTAGCCCCGGGAGGCGAGATAGTTCTCGACGGGCGCCTGCCGCAGCAAGCCTGGAATGCGGAAAAATCGACTGACGCCGTCCGGCTCGCCAAGCGCTGCGCGGATCGACGCGAAGCCGTCCTCAATCTCGCGCGAGGCGTGGTCGACCGTCATCCGGGCGAACGAGAACGGATGGTTCTGACTGTGGTTGCCGATGGTGTGACCTTCGGCATAGACGCGCTTGACGAGGTGCGGATAGGCGCGGGCCATGCGGCCGACCATGAAGAACGTCGCCTTCACGCACTCCTTCGCGAGCGTATCAAGAATGTGAGAGGTGAGGGGCGACAGCGGACCGTCGTCGAAGGTGATGACCACCTCGCGATCATTGAGCGGGAGAGTTTCCCGGTATTGGAATGAGCCGAGGCGCTGATGCTCGTTCGGATCGACCGCAATGGTGCGGCTGGTGCCAAGCGCGTTCGGATTGGTGACAGTCAGGTGCGGCCACCGCCGCGCCGATGAGGGATGCCGATACACCGGACGCCAGCAGACAAGTTGCGAGAAAACGAAATGCGGCGAACTTCCTTCGCATGCCCCGGATTGACCCTACGATTGTGTTGGACTGCGAACCCTGACGTCAGGGGACGCGTGACACTCTGGCAAGCACCCTAGTCAAACCCTAGGCGGACGCAAATTAAAGACATGTTAAGTGCCAATCTTGGCAGTATTATTTCAAGATTCTCGCCGTCTGTGGCGCCGCTGCCACTTGCCGCCGCAATGTCAGCTCAATTGGCCGCCGCGGTCGAAGGCCGCGTGGGCGGGGTGACATGCACCACGGTATAACCGCGCCTTTTCAGTACGCGCAGGAATTCTGGAACCATGGCAGCAGTTTGTTGCTTGGTATCATGAAACAGCAGAATTCCCCCGCGCGTTGAGTCGAGCCGATCGAGCACCAGCGCCAGTTGTTGCGTCGGGGTCATCGGGTTCCAGTCGCTGGCCCACAGGTCGGCGCCGAAGACGGCAATGTGCCGTCGCTCGAGCCGCTCAAGCAGGGCCTGATTCGAGGCAAAGCCGGGAAAGCGGAAGAAAGGCGTCACCGGGCTGCGCTCGGTCTTGCCGTAGAGCGCGGCATCGACCGCCGCAAAGCCGCGGTTGATCTCCGCCTCGGCGGCGTCGACCGACATGTGGTCGAGCAGTGGATGCGCGAACGAATGGTGCGCGACGGTGTGACCCTCCTGCAGCGCGCGGCGCGCCAGTGCGGGATGGGCGGCGGCGCTGCGGCCAAGCATGAAGAAGGAGGCGAGCACACATTCACGCTTGAGTGCATCAAGCACGCGACCGGTCGTGCCGGGTTCCGGACCGTCGTCGAACGTGAGCACGACTTCCTTCGGCTTGAGCGGCAGCGTCTGCGGAAAATGCTTGCGACCGACGCGCGGATAAGTCGCCGGATCGACGACGAGCACGCGCTCGGTTGACAGCGCATCGGCATTGCCCGGACAGGCTGCTTTTGCCGTTGTCTCTTGTGCAGCTGTCACGGTTCCGGCAACAGCAACAAGACGCGCAAGGCGCAATAGACCACGAACCATCCGCATCTCCATTGAACGACTTGAGCCTGTGCGTTCGCTGATTGCAAGTATCTTGGTTCAAGGCGTCTCGGCGCAAAGCGTTTTGGCGCATTTGCCAGTGTCACGGAGCGGGCGTACAAGCGCGACAAATTCCTTTGCCATTCACGCGAGCACGGCATGCTCGACGAAAAAAACATGACCGTGACTCGGCCAGCCGTCGAGCTGCGCCAGGAGGACGGAGCGTTGCGCGAGGAGTTCGTGCAGCGCGTGCGCGAGGCCGTCGAGGCTGCTGACCGGCCGGCGGTGCTGGCGCTGGTCGGCGACCTGCACGAAGCCGACGTCGGCGACCTCATCGAGGCGCTCGATCCCGAGCTGCGACCGCGCCTGGTCGAGCTGATGGGGCGCGAGTTCGACTTCACCGCTCTGACCGAGGTCGACGATACGGTCCGCGAGGAGATCCTCGACGAGCTGCCGTCCGAAACGGTGGCCGAGGGCGTGCGCGAGCTCGATTCCGACGACGCGGTCGCGATCCTCGAGGATCTGCCCAAGGACGAGCAGGCTGAGATCCTCGATCAACTGCCCGCGCTTGAACGCGTCGCGCTTGCCCGCAGCCTGGACTATCCGGAAAACTCTGCCGGCCGGCGCATGCAGACCGAGCTGATCGCAGTCGAGCCGCATTGGACAGTCGGTCAGACCATCGACTTCATGCGCGAGACGCCCGATCTTCCGGATCGCTTTTGGGAACTCTACGTCGTCGATGCTGGCCGCAAGCTCAAGGGTGTGGTGGCGCTCGACCGGCTGTTGCGCACCAAACGCCCGGTGCCGATCTCCGCGCTGATCGAAGAGGACCTGCGCACGTTGCGCGCGACCGACGACCAGGAGGAGGCGGCGCGCATGTTCGAGCGTTACGACCTCGTCTCCGCGCCGGTGGTGGACGACGGCGATCGCCTGGTCGGTGTCCTGACCTTCGACGATATCGTCGACGTGATCGAGGAAGAGGCGGAAGAAGACATCAAGGCGCTCGGCGGTGTGCGCGGCGAGGAAGAGCTCTCGGACTCGGTCTGGTATACGGCCAAGAGCCGATTTCCTTGGCTATTTGCCAATCTGCTGACGGCGCTGGTCTCATCGTGGGTGATCAGCAATTTCGAGGGCTCGATTGCCAAGATGGTGGCGCTCGCGGTGCTGATGCCGATAGTCGCCAGCATGGGCGGCAATGCCGGCACCCAGACCATGACCGTGACTGTGCGCGCACTCGCCACCCGCGAGCTCCCGAGTGCCAATACCTGGCGCATCGTTCGGCGCGAAGTGCTGGTCGGCCTGCTCAACGGCTTGGCCTTCGCGGTTATCATGGGTGCGGTTGCTGCGTTCTGGTTCGACGTCAATGATCTCGGGCTGGTCATGGGGCTCGCGATGGTGACGGTGCTGGCGGCGGCCGCGCTGGGCGGGATCCTGATTCCGCTGCTGCTCACTCGCCTGGGCGCCGACCCGGCGGTGTCGTCGGGGCCGTTCGTCACCACGGTGACGGATGTGGTGGGTTTCCTGTCGTTCCTCGGAATTGCCACGCTCTGGTTCGGTCTGAAATGACTGGATTGTGTCGCTTTCTTCGTCGCGGACGGCAGCTTCTTTACCCGAAATTCACCATCCCGCCCTTAGCCTGTTCGCGTGGGTTCAGTGGGTAGTTGACCGGAGAATCCGGTGGAGCGTGGTAACGAAGCCGACGTCGGCGAACGCGGGCGCTGGCTCGACCGGTTGCGTGCCCGGCTCGCACGGCGAGCCGGGCGGCTGCCAGCAGTGTCGGGCGGCAGCGCCTCACGCTTTATAGCGCCGCTGGCCTTCCTGGTCGTCGTCGCGACAGCCGCCTGCGTCGTGCTCGGGCTGGTGCTGGCCGGGCGGGCGGACGACAGTCTCGAGAGCGCCAACCGCAAATCGCTGCGTGGCGCGATCGAGGCGCTGCAGGTGCTCTCACCCGACGTCTCGCGTCTCGATCCGGCGCTGATCCGGGCGCTCGAGCGTGCCTCCGGCCTCAAGGACCTGCGCTTTGATCACGATCCGCCGGGCGGTGGGCGAGAGGTGCAGTCGCTCCTCGACGCCAACGGCCGCATCGTCGGCTGGTTCAGCTGGGATTCGCAGCGACCTGCCACGGCCCTCTTGCATCGGCTGCTGCCGCTCGGAGCACTGATCGCGGCCGGGCTTTTCGGTTTCGCCGGCCTCGCCCTGTGGCAGCTCAATCGCCTCGGGCGCCTGCTGGTGCGCAGCGAGCAGGCGGCGCACCGGCTCACGCACGAAGACCCCGCGACTGGACTGTGGAACCAGCGCCGGCTGTTGAGCGCGCTCGACGAGGCGCTGACCGTCCGCCGGGGAGGCGATGTGGTGGTGGGTTTTGCCATCCTCGAAATCGGCGGACTTGATGATTTGAAAGAAACGCTCGGCAACGGTGATGAAGATGATTTCTTCGGCGAGCTCGCAGAGCGCCTGCGTGTCGCGATGCCGCAGCACACCGCCATTGGTCGGCTGCGGGGTGGCCGGTTCGGGCTCGTGATCGCGGCGGTCTCCGCCGAGAGCGCGATGGCCATCGCCAAGGCGGCGCGCGAGGCGTGCTCACGCACGTTCTGGCTCAACCAGGTTTTCGAGCTCAGCGCCAATGTCGGCCTGGCGATTGCACCGGGCGATGGAACAACGCGCGGCGTGCTCCGCCATCGCGCCGACTTGGCGCTGCGCACGGCGCGCCGCCGCGGGCGCGGCGTTGTGACCGCCTTCTCGCCCGACATGGAAGCGGAGTTCGAGGAGCAGAGCTTCATCAAGCGCGAGCTTGCGCGCGCGCTCGAGACGCGGGCGCTCGACGTGCACTACCAGCCGATCGTCAAGGCCGACAGCGGCGCCATCGTCGGCGTGGAAGCCTTGCTGCGCTGGCGCCATCCGATCCGCGGCGACATTCCGCCGGCTGTCTTCACGCGCGTGGCGGAGGCGGCCGGACTGATGGATCAACTCGGCGAGTTCGTCCTGCGCCGAGCGCTCACCGATGCAGGCCGCTGGCCGCACCTCTATGTGGCGGTCAACTTGTCACCGGTGCAGGTTCGCAATCCTCGATTGGTCGATCTCCTGTCGGCGGTGCTCGACGATACCAAGATCGCGCCGTCGCGCGTCGTGCTCGAGATGACCGAGAAGATCCTGGTCGAGGATCCGTTGACCGCGAAGGCGCGGCTCGAGCAACTGCATGCGATCGGTGTCAAGCTCGGCCTCGACGACTTCGGTGCCGGCTATTCGAGCATCGCTTATCTGCAGCAGCTGCCGTTCGACCGGCTCAAGATCGATCGTGGCTTCGTCGCGGCGCTCGATCAGTCGGCGAATGCCGGCGTCGTCATCCAGGCGATTGCGGGGCTCGGCCGCGCGCTTGGGCTCGCGGTCCTGATCGAAGGCGTGGAGACCGGGGAGCAGCAGGTGCTGCTGCGGCTTGCTGGCTGCAATGAGATGCAGGGCTTCCTGTTCGCCAAGCCTGGCCCGCGCCAGGAGATCGACCGGCTGGTGGCAGGCGACGCCGTCGCGCCAGCCCAAGCAGCGGTGCCGCAACAGCACGCCCTCGGCCGCACCTGACGCCAACAAAATTTGAAGCGGAGCACGATCTTCATGAATTCTGTCATGAATAATGCCTTGGCCGAACAGCGGGAATCACATAGGCCTAAGGGTGCCATGATGCGGGTCAGACTGAAAGCCGACGGCCGGGTCGTTGAAATCCTTGCGGATGGCAGCGAGCAGTCGTTGCCGCGATCACCGGCGCGTGACTCCGGGAATGGCGACGCCGACGCGGCCTACGCCCGCGGCGTTCGCGCGCGCACCAAGCTGACGCAGGCGGAGTTCGCCGCCCGCATCGGCGTGCCGATCGAGACCGTGCGCAACTGGGAGCAGGGCAAGCGCTCCCCGCGCGGACCCGCTCGCGCGCTGCTCAAGGTGATCGACAAGGCGCCGCAGGTCGCGTTCGCGGTGTTGGGCGAAGACAAGGGCAGACTTTAGTCGGGCTAGTCTCGCGCTCGCCGGTGAATTTCCCAAAATCTCCATATGCTCCATCATGGTTGCGGCATGCACTCGTAGCCCGGGTTGAGCGAAGCGAAACCCGGGAAGCGTCGAGCCGCTTTTTCCGGATGTCGCCATAGCGCGTCGAAAGACGCGCGCAAACGCGCTAAAGGCTCCATCCGGCTCCGAAGCAACTGGACTTGCAAGCAGGGGGCGGACCGATGGATGCTGCCTGTGCTCGGGCGTATCAATCATAGTCCGGAATGCCGAGCCGCTTGCCCCGATGTCGCCATGGCGCGTCGAAAGACGCGCGCAAATGCGCTAAAGGCTCCATCCGGGCTACGACGCTACCAGCCTGTGCGGTCAAGGGAGACGTGTGAATGACTGTTGTTGAAGCAAATGGCGCCCGCATTCCGGCGATCGGGCTCGGCACCATGACCTTGAAGGAGCAGGTGTGCATCGACGCGATCAAGGCGGCACTGCGGCTCGGCTATCGCCACCTCGATACGGCGGAGCGCTATGGCAACGAGGAGTGGGTCGGGGAGGGGCTGAGCCAGGGGCTCGCGGCATCCGGCCTCAAGCGTGAGGACGTCTTCGTCACCACGAAAGTCTATTGGGACAAGCTCGCGCCCGGCGATTTCGAGCGCTCGGTCGAGGAGAGCCTCGCCAAACTGAAATTGCCCTGGGTCGACCTCCTGCTCATTCACTGGAACAATCCGAAGGTCGCGCTCTCCGACAGCATCGGCTCCTTGTGCGCGGCCAAGCGCAAGGGACAGGCCAGGCATATCGGGGTCGCGAACTTCACGACTTCGATGCTCGATGAGGCGGTGAAGCTTTCGACCGAGCCGCTGGTCACCAATCAGGTCGAGGTGCATCCCTTCCTCGATCAAGGGAAGGTGCTGGCGGCCTGCCGCAAGCACGGCATCTCGGTGACGGCCTATTGTCCGCTCGCGCGCGGCAAGGTGCCCGGCAACGAGACGCTCGAGCGGATCGGCAAGGCGCATGGCAAGAGCGCCTCGCAGGTCGCGCTGCACTATCTCGTGCAGCAAGGGATCATCCCGATTCCGCGCACGGCCAATCCGGATCATCTTGCCGCCGACCTCGCAGTGTTCGATTTCAAGCTCGGCGACGGCGAGATGGCGGAGATCGCCGCGCTCAAGCGACCGGACGGGCGCGTGGTCAATCCGCCGCATGCGCCGAAATGGGATAGCTGATGCGCGCTTACTCTATCGTCGCCGCGCTGGTCGCGGCTGTCATGATCGCACTGCCTCTCGGCGTCCGCCGTCGCCGAAATCGCCACGCCGAACGCTCGCGATGTGGCGACGGTGCAGGACTGTTTGAAGTCGCAGCGCGGACGCGATCTCAAGGGCGAGCGTTGCATCGGCGTTGTCGTCGATCCGTGCCTGAAACGCGCCCGCTCCACGGCGGACCAGAACGCCTGCGCGGATCGCGAGCTCAGGGTCTGGGACGACATCCTCAACGAGACCTACCGGCGGCTGGGCCAGCGTCTCGACGACGAGCAGAAGGCCAAGGCCCGCGACATGCAGCGGGCCTGGATCGAGTTGCGCGACAAGACCTGCGCCTTCTACTGGGACTTTTTCCAGGGCACGATGGCGTCGCCGATGAGTGCCTATTGCAATGTGCGGGAGACGGCGCGCCGCGCCATGTTCCTGCAATTCTTCATGGAAGAAGCGGAAGGGAGGTGAGCCATGCAGGTCGTCGAAGCGAATGGCGCGCGCATTCCGCTGCTCGGGCTCGGCACCTGGGATCTGCGCGGGCGGGTCTGTTCGCGTATCGTGGAGCAGGCACTGCGGCTTGGCTATCGCCACATCGACACCGCCGAGATGTATGACAACGAGCGCGAGGTGGGAGAGGGGCTGCGCATCTCGGGCGTGCCGCGCGACGAGATATTCGTCGTCACCAAAATATGGCCGTCGCACTTCGCGCCGCGCGAGCTGCTGCGTGCGGCCAAGGAAAGCCTCACGAAGCTGCGGCTCGGCGAGGTCGATCTCCTGCTGCTGCATTGGCCCAATCCGCGAATTCCGCTGTCGGAGACGCTGGGCGCGTTGTGCAAGGCCAAGGAGGCGGGGCTTGCCCGCAACATCGGCGTGTCGAACTTCACGGTCGCGCTGATCGAGGAGGCGACGCGGCTGTCGAGCGAGCCGCTGGTCGTGCGACCAGGTCGAGCTGCATCCGTTCATCGATCAGTCGAAGGTTCGCGCCGCCTGCGCGGCGCACGGCATGGCGGTCGTGGCCTATTGTCCGATCGCGCGCGGCAACGCCAAGAACAGCGAGGTGCTCGCGCGCATCGGCGAGAAGCACGGCAAGAGCGCCGCGCAGGTGAGCCTGCGCTTCCTGGTGCAGCAGCAGATCGTCGTCATCCCGCGCACCAGCAAGCTCGAGCGACTGACGGAGAACGCCGCGATCTTCGATTTCGAGCTCGACGCCGACGAGATGGCCGAGATCGCCGCGCTCTCCCATGGCGATGGCCGCATCGTCGACTATGCCTTCTCCGGCTCGCCGAAGTGGGATTGAGTGCTGCGGTGATTGACGTGTCCACCGACACCGCGCTTGTGCTGTTTTCCGGCGGGCAGGACTCGACCGTCTGCCTCGCCTGGGCGCTCGAGCGCTTCGTGCGGGTCGAGACCATCGGCTTCGACTATGGCCAGCGCCACCGCGCCGAGCTCGAGGTGCGGCCGCGCGTGCGCGAGCGGATGACGGCGCTGCGGCCGTCCTGGGCGGAGCGGCTTGGCGACGACCATGTGGTCAAGCTCGACGCGCTTGGCGCGATCTCCGAGACCGCCCTGACGCGCGAGGTCGAGATCGCGATGGGGAAGGGTGGACTGCCCACGACCTTCGTGCCCGGCCGCAATCTCGTCTTTTTCGACGTTTGCAGGCGCGCTCGCCTATCGGCGCGGCGCCCGGCATCTGGTCGCTGGCATGTGCGAGACCGACTTCTCCGGCTATCCCGATTGCCGCGACGACACCATGAAGGCGATGCAACTGGCGCTCAATCTCGGCATGGAGCGGCGCTTCGTGATCCATACGCCGCTGATGTTTATCGACAAGGCGGCGACGTTTGCGCTCGGGCTCGACATTGCCGGCCCGGATTTCGTCGACCTCCTGGTCGAGGAGACCCACACCTGCTATCTGGGCGACCGCTCGCGGCGCCACGATTGGGGCTATGGCTGCGGGAGCTGCCCGGCCTGCCGGCTGCGGGCCGATGGATTTGCGCGATGGAAGGCAAGAGAATAAAGCGAGACGATAAGGCGAGACGATGATGCAACTCAACGAGCAGGCGAACGACAGGCGGCGCATCGTTGAAGGGGTCGTGTGCCTCGTCCTGTTCGGCCTCACCATTCCGGCCGCGAACTGGCTGATCGGCCATGCCGGCACCGAGTGCGTGCCGAAGGGACCCTGCCTCATTCCGGTGGCGCCTGGCCTCATGGCGCCCTCGGGCGTGACCATGATCGGGATCGCCTTGGTGCTGCGCGACCTGGTCCAGCGGCGGCTGGGCGTGGGCGTCGCGGTCGTCGCCATCATCGTCGGCGCGGCGCTGTCGTCGATGATCGCTCCGACCGCGCTGGTCATCGCCTCGACCGTGGCATTCCTGATGTCGGAATTCGCCGACCTGGCGGTCTATACGCCGCTTGCCCGCCGCCGCCTGGTGACGGCAGTGGTGGCCTCCAGCATGGTCGGGCTGGTCGTGGACTCGATCGTGTTCCTCTATCTGGCGTTCGGCTCGCTCGACTTCCTGCTGGGCCAGATCGTCGGCAAGGCCTGGATGGTGCTGGCCTCGATCCCGCTCGTGGCGTGGCTGCGCCGCCGCGACGAGCGGCTGGGTCTCATGCCGGCCTAGACCTTTTCCAGGTTCGTGCTCCAGGTTCGTGCTCCAGGTTCGTGCTCCATGTACGTGCTGTCGAAGATTGCGGGCTTCTTCGTCGTCCCGTCCAATTTCATCATCCTCGTCGGGATCGGCGGGGTATTGCTGTTGTGGACCCGCTTCGCCGGCACTGGCAGACGGCTGATGATCACAAGCGTCGTGCTGCTCGCGATCGCGGGCCTTTCGCCGCTTGGCAACATCCTCATCTTTTCTCTGGAACAACGTTTCCCGGCCTGGGACGCGTCCGGCGGCGCGCCCGACGGCATTGTCGTGCTTGGCGGGGCGGTCACCGCCGACATCGCGGCGGCGCGCAATGACGTGGCGCTCAATGAGGCGGCCGAGCGGATGACTGCCACGGTCGAGCTCGCTCGCCGTTATCCCAATGCCCGCATCATCTTCTCAGGCGGCGACGGCAGCCTCGTCTATGGCGGCAACGAGTTTGACGGGGCGTTGCGGCTGTTCGAGCGCCTGGGCCTCCCGTCCGGCCGTGTCGAGCTTGAGGATCAGTCCCGCAACACCTTCGAAAACGTCTTGTTCAGCAAGCGGATAGCGGCGCCAAAGCCGGGCGAGCGCTGGCTTCTGGTGACCTCCGCTTATCATGTGCCGCGGGCGATGGGCATGTTCCGGATGGCTGATTTCCCAGTGGAACCCTATCCGGTCGATTGGCGTACACGCGGCGTCGAGGACACATGGCGGCCATTTCCCTCGCTGGCCGAGGGGCTGCGAAGAACCGACACCGCGGTGCGCGAATGGGCGGGACTCGTCATCTATTGGCTGAGCGGCCGATCGTCCGAGCTGTTCCCCGGTCCGTCCGCGCGTGAGTGAACGAACGATCGCTATCCATCAAATGGATGATGTCGTCGCGCGAGTGCGACCTTTTTGCATCGTTGCGGCACTTAAGTCTTTCGTTTGGAGAATCTAAGTCTTTCTTTTGGCAAAGATGTGTGATTGGATCGCCGCTGTTGAACAGCAGCGCGCTGGCAAGTTGCGGCAGTTCGTGTCGTGCGCTGTGGAGGGAGTTGTTCATGCGTACTCTCCGCTTGGCCCTGGTGGTGAGCCGGGTCACCTTAGAGCAATCCAAAATCTTTGCTTGGACACGGGTCGTCGCGATCGTCGTCGCCACCACCACGATGGTGCTTGGCGCGTCGTTTGTGGCGGTGGCGCTCAGCCTCGCCTGATTGGCCCGTGTTGATGCGCGTTGCGGTCGGCATCGCTGTCGCGATGCCGGGACGGGCGCTCATGTTCACGGCAAGTCAATGCTGCGCGATGCTGGCCGTGATCTTCGGGCTATCCTGATTGCCCGGCTCACCGCGCATCGTCGGCGATCGCGCGCAGTGAATCCGAGGCGAACTGGCGCCGCCAGATCACGATGACGACCGCAGCCGTCGTGACCAGGAACACGATCGGGCCGGCGTACCATCCGAGATAGCCAAGCGCGAAGAAGAAGGCACGCTGGCCGTGGTTGAAGTGCCTGCCGGCGGCTGAGAACAGCCGCGCGGTGCGGGTCACATGGTTCTGCGCGTCATTGCTCTCCTGCTCGGCTACACTCGGGGTGGCGCCGAGCATGATCGCCACGTAGTTATAGAGGCGGTACGACCAGGCGAATTTGAAGAACGCATAGATCAGGACCACGGCGAGGCCGACGGTCTTGGCTTCCCACAGCAGCCGCGAGGTCGACACGCCGAGCGGCAGCGTCGACAGCAGCGTCATCATGTCGTCGCTCGAGCGCAGCAGTGTCAGCGCGCCGCCGATCGCGATGAGCGAGGTGGACGCGAAGAAGGCGGTGCCATTCTGCAGCGCCGCCATGATCTGCATGTCGACCATGCGGTTGTCGCGCGCGAGCATGCGCCGCATCCACATCTCGCGATAGCCGTTCATGCGCGAATTGAGACTGAGCCGCCCGTGCGGCGTCCACTCGACCAGAATCGAGTAGGCGACCCAGGCGATGACGAAACCCGCAAGCGCAATGAGATCGAGGACGGTGAATAGCCCCATGGTGATCTGCCCTTGCAATCTTCCTCCGCCGGCAACGCGCCGGTCGAGCCCTTGCTCGCTGCTGCGATGACCGCTATCGCACGCGCGCGTAGGAGGCTCGTATGGCGCTGACTTTGGTTATCGGCAACAAAAACTATTCGTCGTGGTCGTTCCGACCGTGGATTGCGCTGCGGACGGCAGCCATCCCGTTCGAGGAGGTCGTGATCCCGCTCTACGAGCCGGGCAGCAAGGAGCGCATCCTCGCGTTCTCTGCCGCCGGCAAGGTGCCGGTGCTCGTCGATGGCGACGTGCGGGTGTGGGAGTCGCTCGCGATCATGGATTATCTGGCGGAACGGTTTCCGCAGACGCAGCTATGGCCGAAGGATGCGGCCGCGCGTGCGCATGCCCGCGCGGTCGCGGCCGAGATGCATGCAGGCTTTGCGCCGCTGCGCCGGCACTGCCCGATGAACATGTGGCGCCCAGTCAAAGCGCGTGAGCTGCCGCCGGAAGTTGCCGCCGATGTCAGGCGCATCGACACGATCTTCACCGAATGCCGGGAACGCTTCGGGCAGGGCGGGGCGTTTCTGTTTGGCGCGTTCGGAGCTGCCGATGCGATGTACGCCCCGGTGGTGTCGCGGCTGCACACCTATGGCATCGCGGTCGGCCCGGTCGCGGAGGCCTACAAGCAGGCCATCATGGCGCTGCCTGCGTGGACCGAATGGCATGCCGCAGCGCTCAAGGAGCCCTGGATTATGGCTAACGGCGAGGTCGATTGGCCTGTCGTGCTGCGTGAATAAAAGAAAAGTGCGTCATCGCGGCCCAAAAAATGTCGCGGATGTGTATTGATTCCGGCACGGGGACGAAAAATATAGGCCGCGAACCCGTACACCTGATCCTATAAGTGATCTTGCAGTGTTTGCGGGCGCGGGTCATAGAGACGGGATCAACTGCCTTTCCGGGAGTGTGTGCTATGCGATGTCGCGTTATCGCCTTGGTTTCTGTTGCCTTTTTGGCTCTGTCCGGGCTCGAGCCCGGCGGCGGCCGAAGAGAAAAAGGATGACGTCAAGGGTCTGTTCCTGCTGACAGACTATCCGGCGGTCACGCTGCGACCCGGAACCAACTCGACGATTAACCTTAGATTGCAGAACTATAATCTACCGCCTGAGCGGCTTGCGCTGTCCATATCCGGGGCCCCTGCCGGGTGGACCGCGACGCTGATCGGCGGCGGACAGCCGATCGCGGCCGCTCTTCCGGCCACCAACTCCAGCGTCTCGTTCGAGCTGCGGGTCGATGTTCCGAAGGAGGCGCCGGTCGGCACCACCAACCTCACGGTGACCGCGAAGGGCCCGACCACCGAGGTGGCGCTGCCGGTCGAGGTGCGCCTGGCCACGGATCTGCCGGCCAAGCTGTCGGTCTCTCCGCAGCTTCCCGAGCTGCGCGGGACCTCGAAGTCGACCTTCGAGTTCCAGCTCGGGATCAAGAACGAGAGCGGCAAGAAGGTGACGGTCGGCCTTGCGTCGACGGTGCCGGAGAACTGGGACGGAACCTTCACCGAGCAGTACGGCAGCCAGGAGCTCAATGCACTGCCGCTTGATCCCGGCCAGTCCAAGGACGTCAAGTTCAAGGTGCGTCCGCCGAACACCGTCGCCGCCGGTAAATTCAAGGTCGCCGCGAAGGCGACCGCTGAGGACGCGGTGGTCAACAGCGACCTCGTGGTCGACGTCACCGGACAGCCCAAGATCGATATCTCCGGCCGCGAAGGCCTCCTGAGCACCAAGGCAGCGGCCGGGACCGAGACCTCGGTGCCGATCCTGGTCACCAACACCGGCACGGCTGCTGCCGAGCAGGTCGAGCTGTCGGGCTCGGGGCCGGGCGGCTGGAAGGTGGAGTTCGACCCGAAGACGATCGATCGCATCGCGCCCAACGAGAACAAGGAAGTGCAGGCCCGCATCACCCCGACCGTGAAGGCGATCGCGGGTGACTACGTGGCGACGCTGCGCGCGAGTGCCCGCGGTGAATCGGCATCGGCGACCTTCCGTGTCACCGTTGGCACCTCCACGCAGTGGGGGATCATTGGTGTCGGCATCATCGGGGCCGCGCTCCTGGTTCTCGTCGGTGCGGTGGCAAGGTTTGGACGCCGATGAGTGCGGACAACGTCATCGAAGTACAGGGTCTCACCAAGCGTTATGATGAGACCACTGTCGTCAAGGGGATCTCGTTCTCGGTCGCGCGGGGCGAGATCTTCGGGCTGCTCGGTCCGAATGGCGCGGGCAAGACCACGACCATCCTGATGCTGCTCGGTCTGAGCGAGATCTCGGACGGGCAGGCACGTGTGCTTGGCTTTGATCCGGTACGGGAGCCGCTCGCTGTCAAACGGCGGGTCGGCTACCTGCCGGACCAGGTCGGCTTCTATGACAATCTCTCGGCCTCCGACAATATGCGCTACACCGCGCGGCTGATGGGACTCGGTCGAGACGAGCGCGAAACGAAGATCGCGGAGTCCCTCGATCATGTCGGTCTGCACGACGTGGCCGATCGGCCGGTTGATACGTTCTCGCGCGGCATGCGCCAGCGGCTGGGGCTTGCCGAGATCCTGATGAAGGACGCGCAGATCGCGATCCTGGACGAGCCCACCTCGGGCCTCGATCCGCAGGCGACCGCCGAGCTCCTGCAGATCATCCGCAACCTCAAGGACCGCGGTGTCAGCGTGCTGTTGTCGTCGCATCTGCTCGATCGCGTGCAGAGCATTTGTGACCGCGTGGCGCTGTTCAACCAGGGCAACATTGAGCTCCTCGGCACGGTGGGTGAGCTCGGCCGCCAGGTTCTGGGGGTCGGCTACTATGTCGACGTCGAGGCCGAAGGGCAGGGCCTTGCGGACAAGCTCAAGGCCGTACCGGGCGTGAAATCGGTGGAGACCCCGTCCGCCAATCACATGCGCATCTTCGCCGAGAGCGACGTGCGCTCGGATGCGGCCGCAGCCGTGATCGCAGCCGGCGGCCGGCTGCTGCGGCTCTCGGTCGAGACGCCCAGTCTCGATATGATCTACAACCGCTACTTCGAAAACCTGATGGGAGGACGCCATGCAGCGTGAAGGCTCAGCCCTCCACGGCCTCGGGGTCGTCATCCTCAAGGAGCTCAGCGACCATCTCACCAGCGTGCGCATGCGCGTCTTGGAATGGCTGGTCGTGCTGTTCGCGCTGGCCGCGCTCTACGGCGCGATCCAGCAGATCCGGGATACCACGGCGGAGGATCCGTTCCTGTTCCTCAAGCTGTTCACGACCGCGCGCGAGCCGTTGCCGTTCACGTTCGTGTCGTTCCTGACCATCCTGGTGCCGCTGATCGCGATCGGCATGGGTTTTGATTCGGTCAATGGCGAGCACAATCGGCGCACGCTGTCGCGCATTTTGTCGCAGCCGATCTATCGCGATGCGCTGCTGTTCGGGAAGTTCCTCGCCGGCCTGTTCACGCTCTCGGTCAGCCTGATTGCGCTGTGGCTGCTCGTGATCGGGCTCGGATTGTTCCTGCTCGGCCTGCCGCCGAGCGGCGAGGAGCTGGCGCGCGTCTTCATCTTCCTGCTCGTGACCATCGCGTATGCAGGTGTGTGGCTCGCGCTCGCGATGTTGTTCTCGATCATCTTCCGCTCGCCCGCGACGGCGGCGCTGGTCTCGCTCGGCCTGTGGCTGTTCCTGACCCTGATCTGGCCGGCCCTGGCGCCGGCGATCGTGATCGCGTTCGCGCCGTCAAGCAACGAGGAGACCTTGATCCTGGCCGCGCAATATCTGGCGCGGCTGTCGCCGAGCAACCTGTTCGGCGAGGTGGTGTTGGCGATCCTCAATCCGACCACGCGCTCGCTCGGCCCGATCTATCTGAGCCAGCTGCAGGGCGCCGTGCTTGGCGCACCGATGCCGCTGGGCGAGAGCCTGATCATCGCCTGGCCGCAGATCGTGGGCCTGATTGCGGGCACCATCCTGTTGTTCGTGACGGGCTACGTTATCTTCCAGCGTCAGGAAGTGCGCGCGTAAGCATCGCTGCGGGTGCTTTAATCGTATGCCGGGAACAGGCCCGCCTGTTCCCGGCATTTCTATTTGATCTCGTTGATTTGATGCCCGGCTCGGATTGGCGGCGTCGCATCGCGGAACACTGCGGTTGCCTGACGCGTTATTCACGAAACATAGGAGGGCTGGCACAGGAGGACTGGCCATGCGATATCGAGTTTTCAGCGGTCCACCCGGCTCCGGCGCAGTGTCGCCTTTGGAGAAAGAGCGGCTCCTGTTCAAGGAATTCGACACGCTGGACGGCGCTCTGGCTTGGGCGCGTCACCTGCAGGAGAACGGCCGCGTCGCGCTCTCGATCGATGGCGACGACGGGACGAGCCTGAGCAAACAGGAGATTGTCGCCACGCTCCGCCACGCGGAAAACGAGCGAATTTCCAAAGCATCCTAGAGGAAGCGAACCGGAACCGGCAGGTGGGCCGTGGTCAGCCGGCAATTTTCTTCCAACCGTCACGGGCGAGCGCGACAACACCGTCAATGCTCTTGGCGACCACGTCCCAATTGACCATCGGACGCGCCCCCGGTCCCGAACTCATGTTGTCGACGACGTAGGCTCCGCCGACAGTGAGGGCAATGCCGAGGATCAAACCAAGGAAAAAACGCATATGGCTCTCCCGCGATTAGGCGCTTCCCGTTAGGCCACGAAGGCGGCGCCATTGTGATAGGCTTCCACACGAGATGCATGGACGTTGTCCAATACCGGTCGTCACGATATTTGAACGCAAATCGGTGAGATTAGTTAAGATCAGCGAAGACGAAGGCACTTTGACAAGTCTGCGTCTTGCGCATTGCACCTCAGCGTCGAGGCCGGTAGGACCTTGATGGCCTTTACGCGCTGTCTCATAAGTTATTATAAAATATAGCTTTTTTATAGCCATTTACTCGATCTGGTAATAGCCTACGGGTAGGTGCAACGCTAAGATTTCTGCGCAAGTCGCAATTTGGCTGCTATAATTTCATTTATAGGTCAGAATGAGGGGCGCCGTGTAACAAAAAAGGTGGTTAGAATGTTGGAGACCAAAGTTTCGGCGAGGGAGCACAAATTCCAGATCGGTCAGACTGTCTACTTCACGTCCCGCCCGGTTGGTCAGATGTCGAGTGATAGCGCCTACCAGATCGTACGCCTGCTTCCCTCAGACGGCGCCGATTATCAGTACCGCATCAAGAGCCCCGGTGAAGCGTTCGAGCGCGTCGCCAAGGAGAGCCAGCTCGAGGTCTCGCGGCTCTAGTTGCCGCAAACTGCTGGGATGTCTTGAATTTCCTCCCACGCGGGGTATCCACAGGTCGTCGGATGCCCACGCTAGCTCCGTTGAGCGCCATAATCCATAGTTAGTCAGGCAGCGGGTGTTGGGGCGGTAGGTGGACGGGCGTCATGTCCGAGACCCTCGGACGTATTGCGGGATTTGAGTTTGTGGGGCTGCCGAGCCTGCCCGTGTGGATGGCTGGCGTGTTGGCCGCGCTGCTTCTGGTTGCTTGTTATTTCTCTTTCAGCCATGCCGGCCGCGCAGACCGGATTGGTGTTGCGGCGCGTGTGGCATTGATCCTCATTGGGTCGGTTGCCGCATTTCTCACCATCGAGGCGTGGTCAAGATTGGATCTGCGCAGTGAGCGGCGCGAGCTCGATGCACGCGCGCAAGAACTGTTCATGCGGGCCGCGACGCCTGGCTCGGCATTCGCCTGTCTCGATCCTCTGGTGGGCGACGTCATCGAATCCGCGTGCGAGAAGGCGGTTTTCCAATCGCCCGAGGCGACCGCCGCGGCGCTCTCCTATGTCGCAGCCGAGCTCACCTTGCTCGCGGACTTCACTGTGTATGCCCGCAAGGCCGGCTCCAACCCTCCGCTTGCGCTTGGCAATCTTCGCCGGTCAATCGAGGGCGATCGCTTTGGCCTGGTCGCACGCGTGCTCGCGGTCCGCGATGGCTGCACGCCGGGTAACTGTCCGGCCTTTGCGATGCTGACCGATCCCGGTCGCATCGCGGTCAATCTGGCCGGGCGCAGCTACGATCTTTATGTCGAGCGGCATGCCGCGACCTGGCCTGCGGGCGCCAAGTCGCCGGTCGTCGCCGCGACGGGTGCAGGCGAGGGCGATGCGCAGCCTCCCGCCGCATCGACGCCGCGTAGCGGATTGTTCTTTCCGTCCGCCGCATCGATCCCGCCGGTCACGATCATGAATGCGGAGCCGCAATTGCCGCCTGAGACGACCAATTCGACACCACCGTCTGCTCCCAAGCAGGCGCCGGCGCGCCGGCCTGCGCAGGCAGGTGGCGCGGCCGCAAACAGCGGCAACGCGCAGCCGTCGCGGGCGCCGATCGACCTGAATGCAGCGGGGCCGCACCAGTCCGCCTGCCTCTGCTCCGCAATGATCACTGCTGCTTGCGTGCGCAGGATCGTTTGAAGCTCTGCGTCCACTTGCTATGACCAACTCTCCCGCCACGATTGCTCTAACACTTGTTCTCCAGCACCTGGTGCCATGACACTGCATCTCATCAAGCTCTGCGTGGGTTGTGACTCGGTCAAGGATCTGGAGGCTTGGATTCGCGAGAAACGGAGAAAGACCCGCGGCAAGAGGACCGAGCACCTGCACCGCACCCGCATGGTTCCCAAGCGGGCCGACGAGCTTGTCGACGGTGGCTCGCTCTACTGGGTGATCCGCGGCGAGCTAGCCTGCCGGCAGCGGCTTCTTGCCGTGCGTCCCTATGTCGACAAGGGCGGCGTCGGACAATGCCACCTGGTGCTCGCGCCCAAGGTCGTGCCGGTCAAGCCACGCCCGTTCCGGGCATTCCAGGGCTGGCGCTATCTCGAAGCGAAGGATGCGCCGCCCGATCTCGATCGTGCTGCGCCTGGCGCCAAGGACATGCCGGAGGCGATGCGGCGCGAGCTGCGTGAGCTCGGATTGCTTTAGACAACATCAGCACCTGTGTGACTAGCGAGCCGCATGGCGCGGCAAGTCATTTGATGAGGAAGTGATGGCACGCGTTACGGCCGTTGTGGCCGTTGTGCTTCTGACCCTGCTCACCCAGATCGGCGGACTTGTGCTGCTTCTGGTGTGGGGCCTGAGCCGGCTTGCTCTGCCGCGCGCGATGGGAGCCTGGCGCCGCGCAGCGATAAACGCGCTCTTGTTTGTGGTTGCGTATGCGGCGATCAGCGTTCTGGTGGTGCCGCCTTTGGCGGCTCTTGCCGGACGTGTGCCTTTGCCCTGTCGGGCGCAACCGGATCGTGCCTTCGCGGCCGGAAGTGTTATGCTGTGTGCGCTCAATCGGCACTATGTCGTGCCTGATCAGGTCGTGCTGTTGAGCGAGCTGTCGGGCGAGATCGCGCGCGCGTTCCCGGGAACGACCACGCTGTTCCTCGATGCGAATTTCCCATTCCTGAACGGATTTCCGCTGTTGCCGCATCTGTCGCACGGCGATGGCCGCAAGCTCGATCTTGCGTTCTACTATGCCGATGCAGAGGGCCGCTATCTGCCGGCGGCGACGCGATCGCCGATCGGCTACTGGGCATTCGAGCAGCCGTCCGCAAATGATGCATCGCCCTGCGGCGTGCGCTCATGGCCGTCGCTGCGCTGGGACCTCAATTTTCTGCAAGACAAGTTTCCTGATCGCATGCTCGAGCCGCGCCGCACGAGTGCGGCGCTGCAATGGCTGCTGTCGGAAGGCGCACGTTTCAAAGTCGACAGGGTCTTCATTGAGCCGTATCTGGCGGCCCGCTTGGGCGTGCAAGCCTCGCCCGTTCTCGGCTTCCAGGGCTGTCGCGCGGCCCGCCACGACGATCACATACACATTCAGATCAAACTCTAAGACGATGTCGTCGTCACACCGCGAGGTTGTCGATCAGGCGTGTGCGGCCGATCTTCGCGGCGACGAGCAGCCGCAACGGACCATCAGCCGCGCTCTCGACCTTGCCGAGCGTGGTGGCGTTGCGCGCCTCGAGATAGTCGAGCTGGAAGCCCGCCTGCTCGATCTCGGCGCCGCCATCGTCGAGCACGCGCGCGATGCGATCGCCGCGCGCGATCGCGGCGGCGCATTGCTTGAGCACGCGGTAAAGCACCGGCGCGGCTGCGCGCTCCTGCGGCGAGAGATAGGCGTTGCGTGATGACATGGCGAGGCCGTCGGCCTCGCGCATGATCGGCGCGCCCACGATCTTGACCGGGAGATCGAGATCGGCCGCAAGCCTTGTGACGACCATGAGCTGCTGAAAGTCCTTCTCGCCGAACACTGCCACATTGGGCAGGCACTGAATGAGCAGCTTGCTGACCACGATCGCAACCCCGCCGAAGAAATGCGGCCGGAAGGCATCCTCGAGGCCGACTTTCGCGGGACCTTCCGGCACGATGCGGGTGGCGAAGCCCGGCGCATACATGGTCTCGACCGGCGGCGCCCAGATCAGGCCGACACCGGCTGCCGCCAAAGCCTTCGCGTCGGTATCGAATGTGCGCGGGTAGCTCGCAAAGTCCTCGTTCGGAGCGAACTGCGCGGGATTGACGAAGATCGAGACCACGCACGCGCTGCGCGCGCCGGCGCGCCAGGCGGACCAGCGACAAGTGGCCCTCATGCAGCGCTCCCATGGTCGGCACGAGCGCGATGCTCTCGCCCGCGTCGCGCCAACGCTCAAGCGCGCGATGTAGTGCCGGAAGAGTGCGCGCGATGCGCGGTCGGGAGGCCATGGAACGCTCTTTTGGTGATGGGGATCGGGATTGTTTGGTTAACAGGGGGTTCGGGCGAGCCCACGCGGCCTATAACACGCTTACGATTCATGATGAAGGCAGGGTATACGCCAACATGTCTTGATTGTGGTGGCACGGTGCCTAGGAATCTCCTCGGAAGGAGATGGTCGTGTCGGTTGAGTCAAGTCCGCAGCCCGCGTCGGCGCACGTCATTGTGCTCGGGAGCCACAAGGACGGCGTGGGCAAGTCGACGATCGCGATGCATGTCGCGGTCGCGCTCCTCAATTTCGGACAGCGCGTCGCCACCATCGATCTCGATGCGCAGCGCCAGAACTCTCACGCAATACATTGCGCATCGCCGCGCTGCCGGGTCGAGCGAGCTGCGGCGGCCGACGCATCTCGTCAGCACGGGCGGCAGCCGCCTGCTGGTCGAGGAAGAGGGGATCGAGTTCTTCAGCATCGTGGATGCCATCGCGTCCATCGGAGCGACCCATGACGTGATCGTGGTCGATACGCCGGCGTCGGACAGCGACCTGATCCGGTTCGTCCATTCGTTGGCGGATACGCTGATCACGCCGCTCGATCATCGGCTCGATGGCGACACCGCGGGCGCTCTCGATGCGCAGGTGACGGGCACGCAGCGCTATGCCGAGCTGGTGCGTGGCGCGCGCCAGCGCCGCAACCGCGCCGATAGCAAATCGATCGACTGGGTGGTCGTGCGCAACAGGCTCTCCGCCGCCGAAGCGCGCGATGCCGGCGCGAGCAGCAAGGATCTCAACGAGCTTGCGGGCCGCCTGGGATTTCGCTGTGTCGAGGGACTTGCGGAGCGCACCGTCTATGGTGAGCTTTTCGCGCGCGGGCTCACAGTGCTCGACCGGCTCGATCAGGCGACGCTTGGCGCGCCACCCAACCTCGCGCATGTCACCGCGCAGCGGGAGGTTACGAGCCTGATCAGCGGGCTTGCGCTCCCGGTCGGGCCCGGGCAGTGGCCCTCACCGCCGATTGCGCCGCTTGGCGAGCACGACCTGCTGAAGACCTGATCGGCGTGGCGGTCGCAGGGGCATTGCGCGGAGCCGCGCTTAGGGCCACCTTAAAGCACATGAGTGAGAGGTGATAAGCGGAGTGGCCGCTGCAGGAGCGCCGCCCAGACCCGATGACGCAACGTCCGGACGACAAGAGCCTTGCGAACCCCAATGCGGCCAAAACGCCGGCGGAGACGTCGACGCGTGCCGAGATCAACGCGTTTCTGAGCGAGGTCAAGCGCCTCACGCCAGCGACCGGGACCGGCCTGCGCGGGCGGCTGATTTTTGCGCTCGACGCCACCATGAGCCGGCAACCGACCTGGGACACCGCCTGCCGGCTGCAGGCCGACATGTTTCGCGAGGCGGCATCGATCGGCGGGCTCGATGTGCAGCTCGTCTACTATCGCGGGCTCACCGAATGCCGGTCGTCGCCCTGGGTCTCGCAGGCCGAGCGGCTGGCGAGCCTGATGGAAAAGATCGATTGCCGCGGCGGCCACACCCAGATCGGCAAGGTCGTCGCGCATGCCCGCCGCGAGACCGAGCGCACGAAGGTGCAGGCGCTGGTCTTCGTCGGCGACGCCATGGAGGAGAAGCTCGACGACATCTGCCATGCGGCAGGCCAGTTGGGTCTCCTCGGCGTGCCCGCCTTCATGTTCCAGGAAGGCGATGATCCGATTGCCGAGCAGGCGTTCCGCGAGGTCGCGCGGCTTACGCGCGGGGCCTACTGCCGCTTCGATCCGGGCGCAGCCCATCAGCTCGGCGAGCTGTTGCGCGCGGTCGCGGCCTATGCGGCGGGCGGCATGCGCGCGCTGGCCGATCTCTCGGCACGTCGTGACGCGGGTGCGATCAAGCTGATCCGACAGATGAGACAGTAATGTCGTCGCTTCTTCTCGGCGTCGTGGCGCTCGCGCTGCTCTTGGTGGCGAGCAAATACCTGAGCGCCGTCAATGCGCGCACGCTTGTCCCGATGGTGAAGACCGCGGGCGGCATCGGTGCGCTCGCGGCGGCTGGGTTCCTGGCGACGCGCGGGCTGTTCGGCTTCGCGCTCCCGCTCGGCCTTGCCGGCTTGAGCCTGCTCGGCTGGCTGCCGTTCGGTCCGGCCGGGCTGTTCCAGCGCTCGCAGAAAAGCCCCGGGCAAGCGTCGCGGGTGCGCTCCGCATTTCTCGAGATGGAGCTCGATCACGACACCGGCGCGATGCGCGGGCATATCCTGGCAGGCCAGTACGAGGGCGCCGATCTCGACGCGCTCGACGTGCCGACTCTGACCGGCTTTCTCCCCGCCATCGATGAGGAAAGCCGCGCGCTATTGATGGCGTATCTCGACCGCCGGGAGCCCAGCTGGCGTGACCACGTGCAAGGTGGTGCGGCAGCGGGGGCGGGCGGCTCGCCGTTGGGCTCCGGCAAAATGACCGAGGAGGAGGCTTATCAGATCCTTGGCCTGCAGCCGGGCGCGAGCGGCGACGAGATCGGCCGCGCGCATCGCTCCCTCATGAAGAAACTGCATCCCGACCAAGGGGGGTCGACGTATCTTGCGGCCCGTGTGAATGAGGCCAAGGACGTTCTTCTCCGCCGCCATCGCTAAACTCCAACACAACTCGTTACTCAACTCGACGGCTCTTGTTTCCCTGTTTGATGCTCGCCCAGATCGACGTCAGTTCTTGATTGCAACGCACTCGACGTCGTTTCGTTTCAGAAACTTGCACACGGCCTCAGCCTGGTCCTTGTCCAGGCCAGCGAAGCGCGCCCGATAGTAGGTTGTACCATCCTTTACTGTCGGTTCGGTAAACGGATCGGCCGTTGACAGCAGACGCAATGCCTTGATCTTCACCGTGCCGAGGCGCCGCTTGGCCTCGTCCTCGTCCGGATAGGCGCCGATCTGAATGATCCAGCCGCCGCGCGGGTGCGGCTTGGTGGCTTCCGGTGCCGAAGGCGCCGGCCCCACCGGCGGAGTGGCCATGGCGACGTTTGCCGGCAAGACGCCGAGCACGCCGGGACGTGCTCCGGGTGGCGGCGGTGGCAGCGCGTCGCCGGCCGGCGCTGCCGCCGCAATGCGTGTCGGCTCGGTCCGTGCAGGGTCAGTACGTGCGGGCTCAGTACGTGGAGTCTCTGCACGTGCGGTTTCGGTCCGTGTCGGTTCACGTGTCGGCTCGCTTGGGCGCGGCAGACCCGCGAATGGCGCCGGCGCCGCCAACGCGACCGTGTTGTTTCCCTTCACATTGAAGGTCTTCACCGCCACCGGCTGGATCGGATCAGTCGATCCCGGGGCTGTACGCTGCTGCGCGGCGGTGGCCGGCGGCAGATCAAGGTGCACCGGCACGCTGCTCGCGCTCGCGAGGTCGAAGCGCTGGCCTTCGGGCTTTGCGTCGGCTGGTGCAGCGCGCACGGGCTCCTTCTTGGCCATTTCGAGCTTGATCGCGTCGATCTTGGCCCCCTCACTCTTGGAAGCCTCCTTGGAAGCTTCGTTCTTTGGCGTGGCCGCTTCCGCGATCATGGGCGCGGTCCGCTTGGTGGAGGCCGAGGGAACGTATTGGCTCAAGAGCTCGCGCATGCGCGAGTCCCGGCTGCCTGCGCTCGATCCACCGAGCACCACCGCCACGACGTGGCGCTTGTCGCGCCGCAGCGAGGTCACGAGATTGAAGCCGGAGGCATTGGTGAAACCGGTCTTGATGCCGTCCACGCCGTCGACACGGCCGAGCAGGCGATTGTGATTGCCGATGGTGTGGCCGCGAAACACGAAGGATTGGGTCTGGAAATACTTGTAGTAGGCCGGGAAGCGTTCCTGGATGGCGCGGCCCAGGATCGCCTGGTCGCGCGCGGTGGTGACCTGCGAGTCGTTGGGCAATCCGGAAGCGTTCTTGTAGACGGTCTTGCTCATGCCCAGCGCATGCGCCTTGCGCGTCATCAGCCGGGCGAATTCCTCTTCCGAGTCCGCCAGCGCCTCCGCCACCACCACGGCGGCGTCGTTGGCAGAACGGGTGACCATGCCCTTGATCGCGTCCTCGACCCGGATGGTTTCCCCATCCTCGAGGCCGAGCTTGGTCGGAGCCTGGTCTTCGGCGTGCTCGGAGACCTTCAGCGGCGTGTCGAGCTTGAGCTTGCCGGCCTCCAGACGCTCGAACAGCAGGTAGAGCGTCATGATCTTGGTCAGTGAAGCCGGATGACGCAGCGCATCGGGATTTGACGCATGCAGGACATTGCCTGAGTTGGCGTCAACCACGATGGCCGCATAGGCCGGGCTATAGCTGCTGCCCGTCGCCTTGCGCCGCCGTGCATCGGCATTCTGGCCCGCCACGGCGACCAGCGAAAAGGCGGCGACAAGGGAGCAGACGCCCCAACGAAGCCCGCGCGGGACTTCGCTACGCAACCAACCCATGAAACCCCCGTCCTCGATCCCTGGTTAGTGCTCTCCCGCAAGCACTCGATTCTTGTGTTCTATTAGTGGCCCGAGCCTTCGTTAGAAGGGGGCGAAAAGCGGCGATTTTCGGACGGGTGGTATCGTTCCATGGCGATCCATCCGCCCAATACCGCTTCTTCGCCGAGAGCAACAAGCTCCCGCCAAGGCACGCCCGCTGAGGCTAGGGCAGGGCTATTGCCAAACCGTTAAGGACCCCTAAGCCATATTTTTGCATTGCAAACTGGACGCTTGACATTTTTGTGCAGTGCAATATATCTCATTTATCGCTGTGGCTCGGGATGCGCCGTGGTGGCCCATCAAGGCGTCCAATGCAGCCAGCGGACTTTAAGGGGAAACTTCCATGGTTAAGAATTTCGAGGACATGCAGAAGCTCGGCAAGGACAACATGGACGCGATGCAGACATCGCTCGGTGTGTGGTCGAAGGGCTTCCAGACGATCGCGGTTGAGATGGCCGACTACAGCCGCAAGGCATTCGAGGACAGCACTGCGGCGGCAGAGAAGCTGTTTGGCGCCAAGTCGATCGACAAGGCGGTCGAGGTGCAGAGCGACTATTTCAAGACGGCCTACGAGCAATTCGTGGCGCAGGCGACCAAGGTCGGTGAACTCTACGCGGGCATGGCGCAAGAGATCTACAAGCCGTTCGAGAACAGCATGACCAAGACGACGTTGAAGTAACGCCCGCTACCAAGAGTTCTGCTGCTGAGATTGAAGCCCGGGGCACAAGCCACCGGGCTTTTTGTTTGGCGTGACGCACGGTGCTCCAGCGGCGCCGATGAATGTTCGCTAGGTCTCAAGCGACGTGAAGGGCTCATCGCCTGTTGAAGGCGAATCCTGACAAGGCGTCGGCGATACGGCCGGCGTGGGCGTATCGCCGGTTGCCGGGGTATTCTTCAGAGAGAGACCGCTGCGCGCGTCCAGTTTGTGCCCTGTCGCGGCGTCAACTTGGCGCAACAGGATTTGATTGGCTAACAGACGGACCTCCCCGGTCTCCAGGTCCATTCGTATGTGAGTAAGTCCAAGGGCGTCGGCCATTCTCACGAGGTCGGCGAGCGAGTTTGCGTCGAGTTTCCTCATGATCTTGGCCTTATGAACTTTCACGGTGACTTCGGTGACCCCCATTTCAGTCGCGACTTGCCTGTTCATAAAGCCAGCGGCTAGCAAGGTCATCACCTCCCTCTCGCGAGGACTGAGCCTACCAAATCGAATACGCAGATCGTGTGTCCTCTTGTCGTGTTCACGCCGTTTGCGATCCCGGTCAAGCGCTATCCGAACAGCATCTAGAAGATCCTGCTCGCGAAATGGCTTGGTAAGGAACTCAACCGCTCCACCTTTCATGGCCTTCACCGACATCGGGATGTCGCCATAGCCCGTGATAAAAATGATTGGAATATCGATCCGAACTCTGGCCAGCTCGGTTTGAAGATCGAGCCCGTTCAATCCCGGCAGTCGGACATCCAATACGAGGCAACTCACCCTTTCAGGTAGATTGCTCTGAAAAAATTCCTCCGCAGACCCAAACGCCTTGGTCTGCAAGTTAACGGATTCAAAGGCAGCTCGTAATCCCTCGCGAAGGTGGGGATCATCGTCGATCACGAGAACCATCGGATCGTAGTCGTCGTCTGACCGATCGTGCGAAACTGGTTCCATGGCAGGTCACGAGCAAATCGAAGTCAGTTTCGAGTCTTTTCTATGCACACATTTTGATAACGGGTAACTAAAGATGAGTTGCGCGCCTTCCATTGTCAAAAACGTATCGGGATCTCATATTTTGGTTTAGAGCGTCGATTGACGATCGATCATCGGCAGCATGCTCCGCTGAGACGAAACAGTTTGTCAGAGCAGCCATCATCAATCTTGACGATCGTTTCCCGACCCAAGGATTTTTTTCTGATCCAGAGGGATGGTCCGACCGGCGTCGCTTGTTGGCCCAGGGCCGAAGTCCCTGACGAGCCGTGCTAGTGGAGCGGATTTGACATTCGCTACCTACCGAGCCGCGGGCTCGCGAAGCGAAGGTCAAATCCAAAGCTTCACTAGAATGCTATATTTGCTAGTGGTCCTTTGATTCTAACATTCGCTAGAGAGCCCGCCGAGACGGGATGCGAATGTTAGAATTGGACTACTAGCGCCGCTTGCGTTGGATTTGTTGCTGCTGTTGCTGTTGCTGGGTGAACGCTTGAACGGTGAGGGCCTTCAGGCGATCTGGGTCGCGCAATCCCGCCTTTGCATACTCAACCAGGCTTTTCGCTACCATGGCGGTCAGTGGATCTTCGCGATCAACCAAGCCAAGCTTCTGCAACACGGCTTCGAAAACCGTGCCGAGCATGGCAACTTCTTCGGGCTCAAAAGAGCCGTGTTTTCGCAGAAGTTCAACAATTGGCACAGCAGGCCCCTGGATCCCGACCATCTAGCCTATCCCGCACATCGGCTGGGGCACATAGTTATTTAGTATTGTTCTAAAAAAATGCCTCCGCGCGGGGGGCGGAGGCCTAGTCGTGCCGAAAACCATTCCGGGGTAGTGAATAGAGGGGCGGATGGTTTTCAACCGCGCTCCAACGCCGCTCTGAGCAAAAGGTTCCGCTTGGCAGTCGGCCAACGTCGCCGAGCTTCTTGGATTGGATTTGCTGTTGCTGTTGGGCCACAGCTTGCTGGTGCTCTGCCTGCGGTAAGTCGAGCCCGAAAGACATCAGACGCACAATCTGCGCGTCCCGGCTTATGAGCCACGCCCTAGAACTGCGTGCGCAGGCGCGTTCCGAGGATCGAGACCGGGCCGCGGTCACGGTTGTAGGCCGGGTTGGCGATCAACTGATAGTCAAACGTCAGCCGCCAGGATTGCACGGGCAGGCTGTAATACATCTCGAGGATCTGCTCGGGGCCGGGATTGGCGAGCTTGCCGTCGCCGACCAGAATGCCGAGGCCGCCCGCGTTCAAAAAGGCCTTGTGCTGGCCCGAGATGCTGTTGACCACGCCCGCCAGGCCGAACGTGTCGTCGGCGCGTCCCCAGCTCTTGCCCGAGACGGTCACTCCCGCCGCAAGCGTGCGATCGATGTCGGTGAATTCGTAGGGCTCGACGTCGCCACGCGCCCACCCGGCGCGCGCGAACACGCCGACATCCGGAGAGAGCTGCTGCTCGGCGTTGACGGCTGATCCCGGAGCGGCTCTGATAGCGCCGCACGGCGGCAATGTCGGCTGGCTGACCGGTCAGGCTCGAGAGCAGGACAGCGTCAGCGAAGCGGCCCATGCGGCCGCGGCTGAGGAAGCCGGTGACCGCGACCTTGCCGGGCTGGCCCCACAGCTCGTGGCGGCGCTCGATCTCGCCGATCCACTGAAACTGACTGAAGCGCGGATCGAGCTCGGTGCTGTTCGGCACGATCGAGAGATCGAACAGGCCGCCGCGCAGCGTCCAGCGGCCCGAGTACCACTCGACCGCGGCGCCATAGGTGTAGCCCCAGGCATCCGCGGCGTAGTCGAAGGTCCCGGTGTCGACCAGCGCCCAGTTCATGAAATCGCTGCGCGGATCGTGCGCAGAACTTGTTGGTATCGAACACGTCGGTCACGCCGAACTTGCCGAGCGTGATCACCAGCCGGTCCGCTGTTTGCGATCCGGCGAACTGGTTGATGCCGGCTTCAACCTTCTGCGTCTCGCCGCCGAGGTCGATGGTCTGCCGCAGGAACAGACGCGGGATCCGCGCATAGGGTGCCGAAGCGCCGACCTTGTAGGCCTCTCCACTTGGAAATCCCGCGGCGCCGAGCGTGCCGCTGAGCCCGAAGCCCTGGTCGATCTCCGGGTTCACCCACAGCTCCGCACCGTCCCAGAGCCGCGCGCCGGCGTAGAAGGTCACGTCCCAGGTCTCACGCCCCTGGTTCGGGTTGAGGCTGTTCTGCCCCCGATAGGGGATCGGAACGGAAAGGCATATTGATGGACGTAGGTCGTCTGGCCATGGAAGGCGAAGCGATCGAGCTCGAGCGCGCTCGGCCCCTGGCCCAGGAAGTCGCTCAACCCGTCCTGACCGATCTTGTAGTTCAGTCCGAGCCGGATGCTCTGGAGCGAGAGATTGGACGCGAACGACTGGGCGCCGGCCGGGAAGGTGACACTGCGGCTGTTGAACTGCGTGTAGAGGTACTCGAGCCGCGCGCTCCACCGCGGCGCCAGGGCGACCTCAACGCCGGCTCCGGCGGTCCAGCCTGCTCTCGGCACCATGAACCGGTTTTCCACCGTCCCGGGCGTGGCCGTTCCGCCGACAGGCGTGCCGGTGAGCTGCGTGCGGGTAAACTCGTCATAGCTGAAGGCGAAGCCACCGGTCGCATAGATCAGCCAGTTGCCAGGAGCGTAGCCGAGGCGCCCGCGAAGGGTACCGAAGAACTGCGCCTGCTCGGCGAAGCTCGCTGTGCCGGTGGAGACCGAGGAGAATGTCTGGCTGCCTTCGATTGTGCTGGGAAACGAGATGTCGGCCTCTGCTCCCAGCAGGATGTGGTTGGGCAGCATGGCGTTGTAGCCGGCCTGCAGGCCGGCAAAGTAGCTGCCAGTGCCCTTGAACGCGTTGTAGCCGTGCGCGAGGTCAAATGACCCGCTGAGGGGCAGGCCTCCTGCAGTTGACCAGTCCGAACGCCCCCAGGCGGCGCCAAAATGACCGCCGAGGTAGAGGCCGCCCCAGTCATGGAGTTGCGCCGCAACGGGCGGCGCCTTGAACGGCATCGCCGGAGGCCGCTCATCCGCCTCGGCGCGCTCTACCAGCGTCAGCGCGACCAGCACGCTGCTTCCAATGAGCCAATGCCTCACCAGGCCCCCACATATGCCCGTTTGCGCGTCCGCCCGCTCACCCCGACGCAGGCCGTTGCGTCAACGTCTCCCGCCAGTCGCCGAGGAATGCAAGCCGAAAGGGAAAATTATGCAGAGGCTGTGACAATTGTACAAAACACCACCGGACGTCGGGTCGGCTCCCGGTGTGAATACCCGTGACGGCGTCCCGGGAGACGTGGTGCCCTGGCGACGTTCATTTTTTGCGGGTTGTTGCTGCCAATCCGTGATGATGAGCGTTGCCAGTTATGGCGTCGAGCGTGTAATGGCTCAATAAGTCAGCTCGGCGCAGATGCAAGGACGGGCAGGGACCGCATGGCTGAGGCGGTAACAGGCGCGCCCGCGAGCTTTCGACGTACGGATGTATGGAGGCAACGATGAAATTCTTCGATTCCACCTCCGCCGTCATGGCCTTGATCATGGCGGGAGTATTTGCACCGATCACCATCATCCATTTCTTGGCGACATCGGTTTTTCACTAAGGGGTGTACGCACCTCGGCTTGCATCTGACTAAACTTCAGGAGCTTGCTCCTGAGGTGATGAGCGGTCATGTCTTTCAAATACTAAGTTGCCGTCATGGCTGCCGGTCACTTGCCATCCGGCCTTACGATAGAACCGTTCGGCGCATGTCCATGTCCGTAAGCCACATGGCTATCCTCCTCGCCAAGCACGAGTTATCTTTCTACACCCGCTGGCATTTTCCTGGAGCTATCGCCCATGGAATGGATCATTCGATGCTTGCTTGCGCTGATTGTGTTCGCAGCGGGGCCCGTTTCGCCAACCCGCGCGACGGAGCAGGTCGACCTCCTCCTGGTGCTCGCGTCCGACGTCTCACGCAGCGTCGATCATCCCAAATTCCTGCTGCAGCGTCAGGGGTACGCGAAAGCGATCTCCGATCCTCGGGTGCTGGCGGCCATAACGTCAGGACCTTATCAGCGGATCGCAGTTTGCTTCGTTGAGTGGTCCGGCTGGACTTCGCAGAACGTGGTGATCGATTGGACGCTGATCGGCGACGAGGCTGCGGCCCGGATCTTCGGTGAGCGGCTTCTGGAGGCGCCGCGCTCGTTTGCCGACCGTACGTTGATCAGCGGTGGGCTCTATTTCGCGCTGAAGCAGTTCGATAGCGCGCCGTACGAAGCCGGCCGCCGTGCGGTCGACGTGTCCGGTGACGGGACCAACAACTCCGGCCCCGAAGTAACCTCCGCCCGCGACGAGGTGCTGTCCAAGGGAGTGACGATCAACGGCCTGGTGATTCTCGACACCGGCCGCGCCTGCCTCGATGTGGGAGCACACCAATCCAACAGGCGGGATAGAAAAATACTACCGTGACAACGTCATCGGCGGACCGGGTGCGTTTGTTGTTGTTGCGGAGGATCACAATTCGTTCGGCCAGGCGATCGTCAAGAAGCTGATTGCCGAGATCGCGCTGTTGCCGCGCTTGGTCGAATGACCAACGCCTATCGCGCGTGACGTCACGTCCCGCTTGAAATCCCGTTCGCCGCGCCACTGACGAATTCAGGTGCGCCACCCAAGTCGGAATCTCGGCCCATGACGCGCGGTGCGCCCCTGGTATCGGTTGAGAGAGGCGGGCTCGTCCCCACGCGCTGGGATGCGCTCGCCGTGCTTCTGGTGCTCGGCCTCGCAACCTTCTTGGCGCACACGAGCCGAGACCTGTTGCAACCGCTTGAGGCGTTGCAGGAAACTCCTATCTCCCTCGATCCCGCTAATCTTCCCGAGTACGCCGCACGGACGACGTTGCGCATGCTCGCCGCGATGCTGTTGTCGCTGCTGTTCACGTTCACATATGCGGCTGCGGCGGCGAAGAGCCGCCGCGCAGAGCTTGTACTCATTCCGATATTGGACATTTTGCAGTCGGTGCCGATCCTGGGCTTTATCTCAATCACAATCGTTTTCTTCATGTCACTCGCGCCCGGGTTAATCCTGGGAGCAGAATTTGCAGCCATCTTTGCGATCTTCACGAGCCAAGCATGGAATATGGCGTTCAGCTTCTATCAATCGCTGCGCACCGTCCCCGAGGAACTCATCGAAGCGACACGTTGCTTCCAGTTCTCGCCGTGGATGCGCTTTTGGCGCGTCGAGGTTCCGTTCGCCATGCCTGCGCTGGTGTGGAACATGATGGTGTCGATGTCGGGTGGCTGGTTCTTCGTCGTCGCGTCGGAGGCTATCACCATCGGCAACACGACCGTGACGCTGCCCGGCGTCGGCTCCTATATTGCAACCGCGATCGCTCAGCGCGACACCACCGCCATCGGCTGGGCGATCGGCATGATGCTGGTCGTGATCCTGCTTTATGACCAATTGCTGTTCCGGCCGCTCGTGGCCTGGGCTGACCGATTTCGGTTTGAGCAGGAACCCGGCGTCGCGCCTCCACGCTCCTGGGTGCTCAGTGCGCTCCGCCGATCAAGGCTTGTGGCACGGTTGGTTGCCCCGTTCGCAGCAGCGTGGCGCTGGTCCTACCGGCTGCGGCCGTCGATGACCAGGTTCAAGCGAAGGGCGTTCGACGTGCCGGCGCGACTGGTGGATGCAGTCTGGCTGGTTCTTATCGTCGGCCTGTGCGGGTTGGCGCTCTGGAATGTCTGGCAATTCATCCTGCAGGACCTGGCCCCGACCGAAGTGGCAACGGCATTCGGGCTGGGAGCGCTGACCATGGCCCGTGTCATCATCCTCATCGCGCTCGCGAGCCTGATCTGGGTGCCGATCGGTGTGTGGGTCGGCATGCGTCCGCCGATAGCGCAGCTGGTGCAGCCGATCGCGCAGTTCATGGCGGCCTTTCCCGCCAACGTCCTGTTTCCTCTGGCCGTGTGGTGGATCGTGACGTTCCGCCTTGACCCGGACATCTGGCTCAGTCCGCTGATGATCCTTGGAACCCAGTGGTACATACTCTTCAATGTCATCGCGGGGGCTTCGGCTCTTCCTTCCGACCTGCGTCTTGCCAGTGCGAATCTGGGCGTTCGGGGCTGGCTATGGTGGCGCAGGGTCGCGCTGCCCGGGGTATTTCCCTATTATGTCACTGGTGCAATCACCGCGTCGGGAGGCTCTTGGAACGCCAGCATCGTTGCGGAGGTGGCGACCTGGGGTGACCAACGTCTGCAGGCGCGAGGTCTCGGCGCCTATATTGCTCGCGCCACCGAGGCGGGCGACTTCCGCCGCATCATGCTCGGAATCGCAGTGATGAGTCTGTTCGTGGTCGCGTTTAATCGTGCGTTCTGGCGGCCGCTCTACCACTACGCCGAGCGCCGGTATCGTCTTGGCTGAGGTGCTCGATATGAACGCAGTGCCCTTGCTTGAGACTCACGCCGTCCGAAAGGCCTTTCCCAAGCCCGACGGGTCCGAATTGCTGGTGCTCGATGGCATCGAGCTGGGCGTTGCCGAGGGAGAGATCGTCGGGCTGCTTGGGCGCTCGGGATCGGGCAAGTCGACACTGCTCCGCCTCATCTCGGGGCTGTCGGCGCCGAACTCCGGCGTTATTAACTACCTGGGCCAGCCGGTCCGCGGTCCGGCCCCCGGAATCGCGATGGTGTTTCAAAGCTTTGCGCTGTTTCCATGGTTGACGGTTCTCGACAACGTGCAGATCGGGCTTGAAGCGCTCGGGCTCCCCGATCAGCAAATTCGCCAGCGCGCGCTCGCGGCCATCGACCTGATTGGCCTCGACGGTTTCGAGTTCGGCATATCCGCGCGAGCTCTCGGGCGGAATGCGCCAGCGCGTCGGGTTTGCGCGAGCGCTGGTCGTGCATCCGAATGTCCTGTTGATGGATGAGCCATTTTCCGCGCTTGACGTGCTCACGGCCGAGACGTTGCGAACGGACTTCCTCGACCTCTGGTGCGAAGGACGGCTGCCCATCAAAGGGGTGATCCTGGTGACGCACAACATCGAGGAAGCCGCGTTGATGTGCGATCGCATTCTTGTTTTCTCCACCAATCCGGGTCGCATTGTGAGCGAGATCAAAGTCAATCTTCCGCAGCCGCGGGATCGGCTCGATCCGGGGTTTCAAGCCGTCGTCGAGCGCGTTTACGTCGCCATGACGGCGAAGCCGCCGGCCGCGCAGCGAGCGGCGGCACGAGGTGAGCGTTTTCCCGGAACCGGCATTGATACGATCCTGCCGCGCGTCTCATCAAATCTGCTGTCCGGCCTCATTGAAGCAGTGGCGGGACCACCCTACGACGGTGTCGCGGACCTGCCAGTGATTGCCTCATCCTTGCATATGGAAGTTGACGACCTATTTCCGGTCGCGGAGACGCTTCAGATGCTGCGTTTGGCCGAGGTCGAGGGAGGCGACATCCGGCTGTCCGAGGAAGGCAAGCGGTTCGCGAGCGCGCCAGTCGATGAACGCAAGCGACTCTTTCAGCGGCATCTCTTGAGCTACGTCCCACTCGCAGCGCACATTCGCCGCGTCCTCGACGAACGCGCGTCCCACAAGGCGCCGCGAAGCCGGTTCTTTGACGAGCTCGAGGACCACATGACATCCGATGGGGCCGAGCAGAGCCTGCGGGCCATTGTCAGCTGGGCCCGTTACGCCGAAGCCTTCGCCTACGACGACCACAGCCAGATGTTCAGTCTGGACAATCCAACTTAGCTGATCTCGGTCGTATATTTCTTGGCTGCGTATGTTCTGCGGTAACGGGCCAGTGTCGGTGCAGGCCGCACCCGGCAATGAAATATAGTGAAGAAGCCCGGCGGAGACCGCCGGGCTTCTTCACTATGTGCGTGCGCCTGCTGCTTTCTAATTCGCTACTTGGCTATGCGCAGGTTGGCGAGGCTCTGGGCGATGGCCGCGAACACCGGATTGAGCTGCGCCGCTTGCGACACGTTGTAATACATTTCAGGCTTGGTGGCGCAGCTCTGCAGCAGCGTTGCGTTTCCGTCGATCACCCGGATCGTATAGACCTTGATGTTGGCTAACTTTACGTTGGCACAAGCGGCCGTGGTGCGGGCGTCGATCGTGGTGGACGTTGTCGACCAGCGGTTCTGGGTGTTGTCGCCGTCGGTCAGCAGAATGATCACCTTGTCGGTGTCGGGCTTGGGGTCCGTGCCCTCGGGGAACGGCAGGCTCGACGTCAGCGAGTGCCAGGCCCAAGCCAAGCCGATGGTGACATTGGTGTTGCCGTTCGGCTGCATCGAATTCACTTTGTCGACCAGCGTCTGATAGCCGGTTCCCCAGATATCGGTGAGCGGGAGCGCCTGAGCGAGGCCGCCGCTGGCCGTACATTCCTTGGTGGCCGGAAATTTGGTCGCCATGTTGCTGTCGGGCAGCGTGTCGGCCACGTCGTTGTTCTGGTTGCGATCGATCACGCAGCCGTTCCAGTTGTTCTTGTTGGTGTCCAGCGTCCAGACTCCGCCGTTGATGGCCTCGCAGCGGGTCTTGGTCTTCGGACTGGTCAGGCTGGATTTGTTGCAGGTGCCGAACGCCTCGGTCCAGTCGAGCCAAGTGTCGTTCTTGTACGACGTGCCGACCTTGACGGTGGTGTCGAAGGGAATGATCGAGATCTTGATGTCACCCGCCTTTTTGGCGGCCTTCCTGAGCGTCTCGAGCAGGCCGTCTGCCGTGGCGCCGCTCTGACCTTTGACGTTAAGCAGCGCCTTCTTGAGCTCGACCATCTTGTTGCTCGAGCCCATCGAGCCAGTATTGTCGAGTCCTAATGCCAGCTCGAGCTTCTTGACGCCCCATTGGATCTCGGTGTTCACGGAAAGATCGAGACTTTCCTTTCCAATGATCTTGGTGAAGGTCGTGGGGACCATACCGGTCGCGTCAACCGTCAGCCGGAAGGTGCTCTCCTGCGGCGTGTACAGAACGGGCGTGACCACGATGTTCTGAATCTCGGGCCGGTTGACCAACGTCTTGAATAGCTGGTCGGCCTTCAGCTTGAGCGCTGCCTCTGACAGCGACTGCGCATCTCTCGACAGGATCAGCCCGGTGGCATCGATGGCCTGCTGCATGGCGGCCTTGGCGGAGTTGCCGCGGCTGTAGTCGACCGCAGCGCCGACAAATCCAACCATGGGGATCGTCGTCAGCGCGAAGGTCAGTATGACGTTGCCGGCCGTGGCATGACGGAACGTCCGCACGCGGCTGCGCAAAGAGTCGAAGATAAACGCCGGTGTCATGGCTCACCTCTGCCTGATACTCGGGTCGATTCGTAAATTGGAGGTGTGAAAACAGCGTAAAGCTCGATGCGAAAACTACGGGGTATTGATCTGGGGCCAGATCACGTCGTCACTCCATGACAATGAGGTCTATCAATGCTGAGTGTGACCTCAGAATTATTGGGTCTGCATGAAAAGTATTGTTAAACATACCGCCCCGACAAACCGCCCCGCGGGGCCTCCTAAAAAGGGCCGCGGGTGCATCGTCACCTCGCCCTGCCATCATTTGGCGATGCGCAGATTGGCGAGGTTCTGCGCGATCGCAGTGAACACGCTGTTGAGCTGGCTCGCCTGCGCGACTTCGTAATACATTTCCGGCTTGCTGGCGCAGCCCTTGAGCAGCGAGGCATTGCCGTTGATCACGCGGATTGTATAGATCTTGATGTTGTCGGTCTTGGCATTGGTGCACACCTTATCGGTGCGCGCGTCGATCACGGACTGGGTAGACGACCAGCGATTTTGCGTGTTGTCGCCGTCGGTGAGCGCAATGATAACCTTGTCGAGGTCGGGTGATGTCGCAGGCGCATTGAACGGCGAGACTGGCGAGAGCGATTGCCACGCCAGCTGCAACCCGATGGTGACGTTGGTGTTGCCGGTTGGCGTCATGGCGTCGATTTTCGAGTTGAGCGCGGTCCAGTCGGTCGACAGCGGCATCAGCGAGGTCGGGCAGGCGGAGGCCTGGTGGGCGCGGTAGGCGCTGGAAGCGCCGCCACCGGTTGCGGTGTTGAGCACGTCGTTGTTCTGGTCGCGATCGTAGATGCAGCCGTTCCACGTATTGTGATTGGCCGGCGTCCAGGTCTTGGAATGCGATTCGCAGCTGCTTTTGTTCGTGTAGCTGTTGTTGCTGCAGGTGCCGTTGACGGCCTCCCAGTCGGTCCAATCGATCCAGCCGGCGCCGACATTGCCGGTGCCGACATTAACGTCGGTCGCGAACGGGATGATCGACACCTTGACATCGCCGGGCGTCTGAGCCGCGTTCTGCAGCGTGGTCAGGAGCGTGTGGGCGGCCTTCTTCAGCTCGGTCATCTTGCTGCTCGAGGACATCGAGCCGGTATTGTCGAGCGCCAGCGCCAGGTTGAGCTTCTTGATGCCCCAGAGCACCTCCCCGGTGGCGGTGATGTCGACGTGATCCGTGCCCAGCACGCGCCAGAACACGGTCGGCACTGTCGTCGTACCCGTGATCTTCAGAGAGAAGGTGCTGAGCGCCGGAGAGCTGAACTCCTGCGCGATCTGGACGTTGCTCGCCTCAGGCCGCTGGAACAATGCATTGAAATACGCGGTTGCCTTGCTGCCGAGCTGGGCGGTGTTGAGGCCCTGTGCCTCCTTTGACAGCATGAGGGCGGTTGAATTCGAGCGCCATCTGCATGGAGGTGCGGACCGAAGCGGCACGGCTGTAGTCGACGGCGGCACCAACGGCGCCGACCAAGGGGATGAAGCAGAGCCCGAGGAGGGGCGCGACCCCGGCGGCGCGATCATGCAGAAGGCGTTTGAACAGCATGGTGGTGGTGACCCCTGCCAGGGTTTTGGTTCGGGACGATGGGGCGGGATCATGCCGTCGCAGAAATTCAGATTTTGTGAGGGAAATTCCGCAAGTTACGGGCAAAACTGCTGCGAATTGTCCGCAATTGTGGGCACCATACGGGTGGCCCGGGCCGGGCCTGCCAACCGGCGCGGCATCGCAAGCGTGAAATTCCTCAATGATTCTGGGGGTATGAGGCGGTCTGGCACGCCGCCTGCTTGAACACTATGATATGAGAAACCATGTGTTGACCCGCCCTGTGGTTCGCCCTGCCATGATCACGTCTGTTACCCCGAGCCGAGACGTCTGTAACGCTGTCGCCGACCGAGGCCCCCATTGGCGGGAGCCGCGGCTGGCAGACGACGACAAGAAGGGCCGGGGATCGAGCCCGCCGGGGCCGGGAACCGCGGTCATCACCAAGACCAAGCCGCAGACCAAGCGGCCGAGCCTCTATCGTGTGCTCATTCTCAACGACGATTACACCCCGATGGAATTCGTGGTGCACGTGCTCGAGCGGTTTTTCAACAAGGACCACGAGGCAGCGACCCGAATCATGTTGCATGTTCACCACCACGGGATCGGCGAGTGCGGCGTTTACACATACGAGGTCGCCGAGACTAAAGTGACGCAGGTGATGGACTTTGCCCGCAAACACCAGCATCCTCTTCAGTGCGTGATGGAGAAGAAGTGAACCGGAAAATGAATTGGCCCGCCATGGAAAGACCCGCAGGCAGGGCCATATACCAACGAGCTAACGAAGGAACACCAAGGCGAGAGAGCGAGTTACTTGAAGAAGAAGGATAAGATGCCTACCTTTTCGCGCAGCCTCGAACAGTCCCTGCACCGCGCGCTGGCGCTGGCCAACGAGCGGCATCACGAATACGCCACACTGGAGCACTTGCTGCTGGCGTTGCTCGACGACCAGGATGCGGCCGCCGTCATGCGCGCCTGCAACGTGGATCTCGACAAGCTGCGGCGCAGCCTGACCTCCTACCTCGAGTCCGAGCTCGAGAACCTGGTCAGCGAAGGCAACGAGGATTCCAAGCCGACGGCCGGGTTCCAGCGCGTCATTCAGCGCGCCGTGATCCACGTGCAGTCGTCCGGGCGCGAGGAGGTGACCGGGGCCAACGTCCTGGTTGCGATCTTTGCCGAGCGTGAGAGCCACGCCGCCTACTTCCTGCAAGAGCAGGACATGACCCGCTATGACGCTGTCAACTACATCAGCCACGGCATTGCCAAGCGGCCCGGCATGTCGGAGTCGCGCCCGGTGCGCGGCGTCGAAGAGGAGGCCGATACCAAGTCGGGCGACGAGCCGAAGAAGAAGGGCGATGCGCTCGACGCCTATTGCATCAACCTCAACAAGAAGGCGCGCGAGGGCAAGATCGACCCGCTGATCGGCCGCGACGCCGAGATCAGCCGCACTATCCAGGTGTTGTGCCGGCGCCAGAAGAACAACCCGCTGTTCGTTGGCGATGCCGGTGTCGGCAAGACCGCGATCGCCGAGGGGCTTGCGCGCCGCATCGTGCACGGCGAGGTTCCCGATGTGCTCAAGGGCGCGACCGTGTTCTCGCTCGACATGGGGACGTTGCTGGCAGGCACTCGCTACCGCGGCGATTTCGAGGAGCGCCTCAAGCAGGTCATCAAGGAGCTCGAGGCCTATCCGGGCGCCATCATGTTCATCGACGAGATCCATACCGTGATCGGCGCGGGCGCGACCTCGGGCGGTGCGATGGATGCCTCGAACCTGCTCAAGCCGGCGCTGGCTTCAGGCACGCTGCGCTGCATCGGCTCGACCACCTACAAGGAGTACCGCCAGTACTTCGAGAAGGATCGCGCGCTGGTGCGCCGGTTCCAGAAGATCGACATCAACGAGCCCACGGTCGAGGATGCGATCGAGATCATGAAGGGGCTCAAGCCCTACTTCGAGGACTATCACAAGCTCAAATACACCGGCGAGGCGATCCGCGCGGCGGTCGAGCTGTCCGCACGCTACATTCATGACCGCAAGCTGCCCGACAAGGCGATCGACGTGATCGACGAATCCGGCGCCGCGCAGATGCTGCTGCCTGAGAGCCGGCGCAAGAAAACGATCGGCCTCAAGGAGATCGAGACCACGATCGCCACCATGGCGCGGATTCCGCCCAAGACCGTGTCGAAGGACGATGCTGCGGTGCTGCAGCATCTTGAGCAGACGCTCAAGACCGTGGTGTACGGCCAGAACAAGGCGATCTCCGCGCTCTCTGCCTCGATCAAGCTTGCACGCGCGGGCCTGCGCGAGCCGGAGAAGCCGATCGGCTGCTATCTGTTCTCGGGCCCGACCGGTGTCGGCAAGACCGAGGTTGCCAAGCAGCTTGCGACCGCGCTCGGCGTCCACATGATCCGCTTCGACATGTCCGAGTACATGGAGCGGCATACGGTGTCGCGCCTGATTGGCGCGCCGCCCGGATATGTCGGCTTCGACCAGGGCGGGCTCCTGACCGATGGTGTCGATCAGCATCCGCATTGCGTGCTGCTGCTCGACGAGATCGAGAAGGCACATCCCGACTTGTTCAATGTGCTGCTGCAGATCATGGATCACGGCAAGCTGACCGATCACAACGGCAAGCAGGTCGACTTCCGCAACGTGATCCTGATCATGACCACCAATGCCGGCGCCTCCGACTTGGCGAAGCAGGCTTACGGGTTCACGCGCATCAAGCGTCAGGGCGATGACGTCGAGGCGATCAACCGGCTGTTCGCGCCCGAGTTCCGCAACCGGCTCGACTCGATCATCACCTTCGCCCACCTGACGCCGGAGATCATCTCCAAGGTGGTCGAAAAGTTCGTGCTGCAGCTTGAGGCCCAGTTGGGCGACCGCCAGGTGACCATCGAGATGACCGAGGATGCCAGCAAGTGGCTGGTCGAGAATGGCTATGACGAGCAGATGGGCGCCCGCCCGATGGCGCGGCTGATCCAGGAGACGATCAAGAAGCCGCTCGCCGACGAGGTGCTGTTCGGCAAGCTCAAGGCTGGCGGCCATGTCCGGGTCATGCTGGTCAAAGAAGAGGAATCGGGCGAGAGCAAGCTCGGCTTCGAGTACCCGGAAGGGCCAGTCACGCCGAAGCCGGAGAAGATCCCGATCCGTACGCGGCCGAAGCGCCGGCCGGGTACGCACCGCCGCAACAAGCCGCCGGGACCACGAGGTGATGGCGGCTCGTCGCCACCGCGCGGCTCGGTGCCGAAGGTGCCGCTGGTCAAGGTTTGACGGCGTTTTCCAAGGCTGAGTTTTCGAAGGCCAGGCACTCGCTTGGCCTTCGTGCTTCTGGCGTCGTTCTCAGCATGCTCGCGCTGCGCATGCACACCGCTCATACGAGGCGAGGCGATTAGGCGATTGCGTCCGAGCGCATGCTGTGGGATTGGGCATCCGTCATGGAACCCGCCGCAAGCACCGATCATTCCTGGCCGCTGCGGACGTTCATTGCGGGCTTTGCCGCATCCTTCCGATCGGTTTTTGCGCTGGTCTTGATCGGCACCTATGTGGGGATCGGTGCGCTGGCGCATGACTATGGCTTCGGCCTCCCGTGGGTCATGCTGTCGACCGTGCTGGTATGGGCGGGGCCGGCGCAGGTGATCATGATCTCGGCGCTCGGCACCGGCGCGCCGCTGTTCGAGGTGGCGCTCGCGGTCTTTCTCAGCGGCGTGCGCTTCCTGCCGATGGTGGTTACGCTGTTGCCGCTGTTGCGCGGTCCGCGCACGAAAGTGCGCGATCTGTTCGTGGCGGCGCATTTCACCTCCGCCAGCACGTGGGTGGAGTCGTTCCGCCTGTTGCCGCCGCTGCCGCAGGACGCGCGCATTCCGTTTTGCAACGGGCTCGCGATCGGCTTCATGCTGTCGGGACATATCGGCAGTGTCATCGGCTTCTACCTGGCGGCGTCGCTACCCGCGCTGTTGACCGCGGTGCTGCTGTTTCTGACGCCGATCTCGTTCCTGCTCTCGACCGCTCAGAACAGCATCACGCTGGTCAACCGGCTGGCACTGGCGTTTGGGCTCGTGGTCAGCCCGCTGCTCGTCTATTTTCAGGTCGGACTCGACCTGATGTGGACCGGGCTGATCGCGGGCTCGGCGGCCTATGCGGTCCATCGGCTACGCGGGGCGCGAAAATGAGCGAGCTTTCGCCCTATCTGGTGCTGCTGCTGGTGGGCTTCCTGCCGAATGAGATCTGGCGTGTGCTCGGCGTCTGGATCGGCGGCGGTCTGGCCGAGGATTCCGAGTTTATTGTCTGGGTGCGGGCGGTTGCGGTCGCGGTGCTGGCCGCGGTGATCGCGAAGCTGACATTCGCCCCGCCCGGTGCACTGGCTGTGGCGCCGCTGGCGGTGCGGCTTGTCGCTCTCGGCGGTGGCTTCCTGACATTCCTGGTCGTGCGGCGCTCGGTGTTCGCCGGTCTCGTGGTCGGCGAGCTCCTGCTTCTCTTTGGTGGTCTGATTTTTCCGGCCTAACCGCTATCAGAGCTTCTGCACCCAGAACTGATACATGCCGGTGAAGGCCATCGGGTGCTCGGTCTCGAATTGGTGCCACTGCTCGAGGTCGGTCATGGCCACGTCGGCCGGAAAGCGCGCCCGATAGGCGTGGCCGACCGCGCCCGTGAAGCCCAGGAAGTTGAGGCCATGCGCGCGCAGGAATGCCGCGATCTCGGGGATCGAAAGCTGCTGCTCCTGCACATGGAAGAGGAGGTCGCGGCACTCGCTGGTGGTGAAGAAGTCGGCATACTTCGTCACATTGCGTAGCGCCGAGCCCTCGTCGCAGGGCGAAAGCTCCTGCCGGCAACGACGGATGGCATCGGCGCTTTCGCCGTAGCGGCGCTCAGCGATGAAAGCGCGCGCGGCGCGGATGTCAGCGCGTGCAAGCGCGCTATAGAGGCCGACATGCATGAAACCGCCGGGCCGCAGCACCGTCAGCAGCGCGCGCCAGCCTTCCGCAAAGTCGCGCATGTGATGGAGCACTCCGCCGACCTCGATCAGGTCGAAGCTCTTCCCAAGCGTGCCAAGCTTCAGGATATCGGCCTGAGCATAATCCACATTGGTGAGGCCGAGCGCGCGAGTCTTGCGGATCGCGTAGCCAAGACTGGTACGGCTGAGATCGATCGCGAGCACGCGCGAGCCTGTGAAGCGCCGCGCCGTCTCGATCGCGTGCTGGCCGGTGCCGCAGCCGGCGACCAGTATGTCGAGGGCGCCGTGCGGCAAGGACGTGCGGAACGGCGCCGCCGGAAACTGGCTGCGCAGATACCAATCGATCGTCACTGGCTGGCCGACAGGAGCCGCAGTGAGCCAGCGCGGGTAGGGCATGTCTTCGTATTGGCGCTGAACCTTGCGCGAGACCTCATCCTCGATGGTGGTGAGCGCCGGGATCGATTGCCGGATCTCGTGCTCCTGCCGCGGCTCGAGCACCTGTTGCACGATCAGCGCCTCGGCCGCCGGCGGGAAGGAGCGCTGCGGCAGCAAATCGGCGTGCGCCAGCGAGTGCAGCGGCGTGCAGGCCGCAACAGCGGCGAGCAGAAGCGGCGAAGTGCTTTCGCCGGAGGCAAGGGCGCTGACGAGCGTGTCTGTCAGGGTGCGCGCCTGCGCGGTCTCCTCATCGCTCAATGCGAACACGTATTCGTTGATGAAGCATTGCTGCGCCAGCGCACAGGCGAAGTCGATGAGCGTGTCATCGGGCGCCTCTGGCGTCGCAGCACGTGCGAGCAGTTGCCGCCTGGCGTCGGTCAGCGCCGCTTCGAGCGCCACGGTACGAACTGGCGCCGACCGCATCAGCGCCATCAGCAGCTGATCCTCGGCGAGCGCGGAGAGGTCGTGGTGCTGGCCGCAAAGCTCGCTCGCCAGCGCCGAAATCTCGCTCGGCCGGCTCCAGCCTTCCTGAAGCGCCCGCGTGATGAGCGCGCGCAGCCCGCCGTCGATGTCGGAGGGAGCGAGCTCCTTGACGCATTGCACGAACAGTGCGCGCAGCTCGACCGTCTCCTGCATTTCCAAACCGCGGCTGACGAGGGCGAGCGCCTCGGTGATATTGCCCTGCGCCAACAGGATTCGGCTGAGATTGCGATAGACGTCGATCAGCTCCGGCTTGAGCGCCAGCGCGCGGCGATACTGCGCCGCTGCCTCGTCCCAGTGTCCGAGGCCGGCGAGTGCGACGCCGAAATTGCTGTAGCTCTCAGCCGACGCGCTCTGCAGCGCGAGCGCGCGCTGATAGCGCGGCGCTGCTTCGGCGAAACGGCCCTGCTGGAGATGAATGTCGGCGAGCGCGAGATGAGCGGCCGCGTAGTCGCGGTGCAGCTCGGTTGCGCGCGTGAGATGCGTGATCGCCTCCTCGGTGCGCCCGAGCGCGCGCAGCACCTGTGCCATGTTGAACTCACAGTCCACATTGCGGCGATCGAGCGCAAGGGCGCGGCCGATGAAATCGAGCGCGGCGTCGGGGCGGCCCGATTGGTGCGCGATCAGGCCGAGCAGGTGGAGCGCATTCGCATGATTGCGGTCGAAAGTCAGGACGTCGCGGCAGGCGCGATCGGCCTCGTCAAGCCGCCGGGCCTGAAAGTGCTGGACGGCAGCGGCGAACAGGTTGCCGGCAAGCGCGCCGGGACCTGATGACGGAGCGAAGGGGCCACCGCCACGCTTGCCGGCTGCGCGCCGATCCTTCCGGTTCATGACGCAGCTAGGCCAAGGCCGCGGCGAGCTTCGCCGCCTGATCCTTGAGCACCTCTGGCGCTTCCTTGACGCTCGCCGGCGGCTTGAGCGCGATGCCGTCCTTGCGCGGAATCACGTGGACGTGAAGATGAAACACGACCTGTCCGCCGGCGGGCTCGCTGAACTGTTGCAGCGTCACGCCGTCGGCGCCGAACAGATCAACGCTGACCTTGGCAATGCGCTGAGCCACCGTCATCACATGGGCGAAGTCCTCCGGCGCGACATCAAGAATATTGCGCGCGGGGACTTTCGGAATCACCAAGGTGTGGCCGGGCGCCCGCGGCATGATGTCGAGGAAGGCGAGCGCTTTCGCGTCCTCGTAAACCTTGTGACAGGGAATCTCGCCGCGCAGGATCTTGGCGAAGATGTTGCTCTGGTCGTAGTTGGGGTCGTAGTTGGGCATTTTGTCCTCCCCGTTCATCGATCCTCGATTGCAGGCGGATGACGCACGGTCAAGCCTGGAACCTTCCCGACTGGGCGGAATTGAACACACTGGCACCATCTTTGCTTGAGAAAGTTGGGGCGTTGGGGGGCGACATAGGAGTTCTTCAACATGTGCGACTACAGCCTGCAACATGTGCGGTCTCGCGCCGCACAAGTCGGCGACAAGCTGACGACGCGAAACTTCGGGACCGGCACACGAGGCTTTGCCGCACCCGATGACCCAACGACGGCGGTCTGCATACTTCCTGGAACGGAGCTTGCGTTCTCCGAGGAGGTTGCCTTCGCATCCTTGAGCTCTCCTCGTGCGGACGTCCAGAAGGCCCGCTCCAAGACGGCGGTATTCCGCCAGATCAACCGCGATCTGCTGCGGGCGCATCACGATGCGCTCGAGTTTCCGGATGGGACGGTCGTGCTTTTGACCGACCTGTGCGACGGCCAGTCGGCGGTCGTGCTGCAGCTTCCGGCGCAGCCTTTCACCAAGACAGAGGTCGAGGCCCAGAAGCGGGTTGAATATATCGGCTGAGCGAAAGGCCGCTCGCGCTGGCGAGCGGCCCGTTATCGCGGTTGCGATTGTCGCTGGTGCCGCCATCGCACGAATGCGATGGCGGCCAGAATGACGCACACCAATTCCGTGGCCAGCCCGGTAATCGATTTGGCCCGCGTCCAGAAACTCGTGCGCTCGATGAGCTCGTCGCCTGCCTGCGGTCCGGCGGCGAGCATGGCGGCGATGCCGTCGTTCTCGAAATAATCGAACCAGGCGGTGGCAAGCGGCAACATCAACAATGCGAGACGTGCGGGCAGGGGAAGCGGCCGCGCTGCGGTGCGGCCCGGTACTGTCACCCAAAAGAGCAGCAGTCCGCGCGAGAGCGCATAGACTGCAGGATAAGCGGTGTCGAGCTGCAGCTGCACGTCGGCGTAGTAAGTGCGGCCGATGCTGCTCAACGCATAAAGCAATGCGCGCGCCTCCTCGGGTGTGTAGCCGAACGGGCGCAGGTCGAACGGCTCGAGCCCGCCGGCTGTGCGGCGCAAATAGGCGAGCGTCCAGAACACCATCACGCCCCAAAGCGCAAAACTGATAATGAGCGCCACTACCACGTGCGCCGTGCGAGGGAATTGCTTGTTGCGGGGTTCCATGGCTGATCAGTCTTTGCGGAACGGCGCCGCTTCCGCAAGCTCGTCGACCTCGGCGGCGACATGCGCGCGCTCGTGGGTGAGGAAATCGGCGATGGCGCGGCGCAGCCCCGGGTCGGCTATGTAGTGCGCCGAATAGGTCGTCACCGGCAGATAGCCGCGCGAGATCTTGTGCTGGCCGCCGGCGCCCGCCTCGACGCGGCCAAGCTTGTGCACGATCGCGTACTCGATCGCTTGATAGTAGCAGATTTCGAAATGCAGGAAGGCATGCTGCTCGATGCAGCCCCAGTGGCGACCGAACAGCGTACCGGAGCCGATGAAATTGATGGCGCCGGCGATCCAGCGGCCGTTGCGCTTGGCCATGACCAGGACGATGCGGTCAGCCATCTTCTCGCTGACGATCGAATAGAACGCGCGATTGAGGTAGGGCCGGCCCCATTTGCGCGAGCCCGTGTCCATGTAGAACTCGAAGAAGGCGTCCCACACGTCCTCGGTCAGCTCGGCGCCAGTGAGGCAATGCACCGTGACGCCATTGGCAACCGCGTCGGCGCGCTCGCGCCGGATCACCTTGCGCTTGCGCGAGGCGAGCGAGCCAAGGAAGTCATCGAACGTATTGTACGCCGCGTTCTCCCAGTGGAACTGGCGGTGGGTGCGCTTGAGATAGCCTTGCTCGCCGAGGAGCAGCCACTCGGCCTCGGTCGGGAACGTCACGTGCACCGAGGACGCATGGCTGCGGCGGCAGACCTCCGCGAGCCCCTCGGCGAGCAGCTGCCGGATGTCGTCGGCTTGCATGCCCGGACGCGCCAGGAGGCGCCGCCCGGTCGCCGGCGTGAACGGCACCGCGACCTGGAGCTTGGGATAATAGCTGCCTCCGGCGCGCTCGAAGGCGTCCGCCCAGCCGTGATCGAAGACGTATTCGCCCTGCGAGTGGGACTTGGCGTAGCACGGCACAGCGCCGACAAGCTCGCCGCCCGCCTCCGCGACGAGGTGCATGGGCTGCCAGCCGGCGCGGTTGCGGACCGAGCCCGACAGCTCGAGCGATGATAGAAAGTCGTGCGAAATGAATGGGTTATAGTCAGGATTTGCGTCCGCCTCAGGCGCCGGATTGGCGCAGGCATCCCAGGCCGCAGGGGTGACATCGACGATGGCGTTGACAACGCGGAGGGTGATTTCAGTCGATGTCATGGAGGGCGATGGGGTCCTGCGTAGCCACACATTTTTGCATAGCCACACATTTTAAAGCGTGGGCCAGTGGAGCGCTATCGCTGGCATGCGCTGGTCGATGTCTGCTCTGCGGCCAGCGCACGGACACGGGGCGATGCAGAACGCCTGTCGATACAAAAGCGAAAGCGGTCACTGCCCCTTCCAGTCGGCCGGATACATCGCCGGGAGCTTGCCCCGGTCTCCTGCACTCAATGGAAAGTAATGCGGCGTCTGCGAGGCGAACAGGCCGGCAGGACGCCGGCGTCCGCCGATCAGCGCTTCGCGGTTGGCAATTCTGACACGGTTGTCTTTGACCCCAGCAGTGCCGTCGTGATGGCCGTGCCGATCGATTTGGCGAAGCAGGCATAGCCCCAGTCGTTCATGTGCAACCCGTCCCAGGACAGGAAGGTGTCGAGCGGCAACCGGTCAATTTCGTGCCAACGGCGCATGAGGGCGAAGCGATGGAAGATGCCGACATTCGCGGCCGCGGAAACAGTGGAGATGACCGACACCACGCGCTCGGCGTCCGGCGTGGCAATGTATTTTGGCGCGAACTGCGGATCGATCAGCACGATATCGGCGCCGATCCCTTTCATCCTGGACATTCCTTCGCGCAAGGAATTGGGCTGCAATGGAATCTTGCGCAACAGAGCGTTCGTGCCGACCTGCCACAAGACCAGATCCGGATTTTCGGCGATGACGTCGGCGTCAAGACGCGCCAGCATCTCGCCCGCTTCCTCGCCGTTGATCCCGCGGTTGAGCACGGTGATCTGTTGATCCGGCAGACGCTGCGCGAGTTCCTCTGCGAGTCTGCTTGGATAGGAGGCCGCGGGTGTGCTGGCTCCAAACCCGTAGGTCGATGAGGAACCCAACGCGACGATCTTGACCGGCAGATGATCCGCAATCCGTTGTGCGGTGCGGGAGAGGGGAGCACGAATGCGATCCCGCTCAGCGGTTACAGAGCAGTTCCGCGAGCGCCCCGTGGGTGCTGCTGATGACGACAAGGCAACTGGCGTCACGGTAGATGTGGGCATCTCTGCCCCTGCCGAGCCAAGCGTGCTCAGAAAAATCGTGGCGGCGAGCAGCGCAACAACGGATTGCAAGACATGCCGCATTTGAATCCCGCCGCCAGTGGATGGTCACTGCGGCTTTACCCACGCTCGTCTGAACGTCGCATGAATGGAGGACCACCTGACCGCTCGATGGAACATCGACGGAACAGCCCGGATATTTTTGCGTTGCAGCAAACAAACGCGATTGGTGAGGTCCGGCGAGTCACGGACGCGTGGACGCGTTTCCGAATGCCCGGGAGGGCTTGACACGAAGTATTTGTATATACAAGTATCAGGATCGGGAGGCCCTCATGGCGCGGTCCACAGATCAACCCAGCATCGTCGACCAGATCTCCAGCGGGTGCCTGCTAGGTCACTGGCGCAAGGTGAATCGCGTCCTGAGCGGTATCTATGAAGCCGAGATGCGTGGCTGGGGCCTGAAATCGAGTCAGCTCAATCTGCTGGTCGCGGTGGCCAAGGCCGGTCCGGTGCGGCGGATCGATCTCGGGAGGCGGCTTCACCTCGATCCCTCGACGCTCACGCGCAATCTCCAGGTCATGCTCAAGCAGGGCTGGATCGAAGAACGGCCGGACGAAGAGGACCAGCGTAGCGCGCGACTCAAGATCACCACGAAGGGGCGCAAGCTCCTGGAGAGCATCGCGCCGGCCTGGAAGCGCGCGCAAGCGCGGGCGCGGCAAATGCTTGGAAATGAGGGCGCGGCGCTCGTGCTGGGTTTGAAGGAGCGGGTATGACAGTGCGCGTTTTTTTGCAAAAGTACTTGTATATACAAATAAAGCCGTGATGTTCGATGAACATCGATCGGTAGAAGGGAATAGCACCATGCAGCCGTCCATCACATCGGGAGCAATCACCAACGAGTCTGCGTCGGCGCAGCCGGACGCGCGATCCGGCGTGCCAGTCAGCCCGGTCTTTGGCGGCCTGCTCGCAGGGCCGATCATCCCGGCGTTGCTGAAGCTCGCGGCACCGACCGTCGTCGTGCTCGTCGTGCAGACCTTTGTGAGTGTGATCGAGACCTACTTCGTTGGTTTTCTCGGCAAGGATGCGCTTGCCGGCGTCGCGCTGGTGTTTCCGGTGCTGATGCTGATGACGATGATGTCGAACGGCGCGCTGGGCGGCGGTGCGGCATCGGCGGTCGCGCGGGCGCTCGGCAGCGGCCGACGCCAGGACGCCGATGCGCTTGTGCTCCATGCCGTGGTGTTGGCGGCGCTCTTTGGCCTGGCCTTTACGTTTGGCGTGCTGGGAGGAGGGCGCGTGCTCTATCGGCTGCTCGGCGGCTCCGGTGATGCCATCGAGGCGGCGCTGCAATATTCGCGCTTTGTGTTCGGCGGCGCGGTTCTGATCTGGGTGGTCAATCTGCTCACGGCGTCGCTGCGTGGAGCTGGCGAGGTGCGGATCCCGGCGCTCGTCATCTTCGCCGGAGCATTCATCGTTGTGCCGCTGTCGCCGGCGCTGATCTTTGGCCTAGGTCCTATTCCCCAATTGGGGATCGCCGGTGCTGGTGCGGCGGTCATCTTCTACTATGTGCTGGCGGGCGCGGCGCTCGTGGCCTACATGCGCTCGCGCCATAGCCCGATCAAGCTCGTATGGGCACCGCTGGAATGGCGGCTGTTCAAGGACATCCTGGGCGTCGGCGGTATCTCTGCCATCGGCACGCTGCAGATCAATTTGACGGTCGCGGTGGTGACTGGGCTCGTTGGCCCGTTCGGCATCGACGCGCTTGCGGGCTACGGCCTGGCGTCGCGGCTCGACTATCTGCTGATCCCACTCTTGTTCGCCCTTGGCACAGCCGCCTTGACGATGGTCGGCGCCAATATCGGCGCGCGCCAGGTGGAGCGGGCGCGTCGGATCGCCTGGACCGCGGCTCTGCTTGCGGCTGCCGTCACCGAAACGATCGGTGTTCTTGCTGCGCTCTTTCCGCATGTGTGGATTGGAATCTTCAGCTCTGATCCGAATGTCATCGCTGCGGGATCAAGCTATCTGCGCGTGGTTGCGCCGTTCTATGGTTTTGTCGGTCTTGGCATGCTGCTCTATTTCGCCGGACAAGGCGCGAGGCACGTCACGTGGCCGGTGCTCGCCGGCACGTTACGTCTGACAATCGTTGCGGTCGGCGGATGGCTCGCGATCAAGTTCTATCATGCCGATCTGTCGTGGCTCTTCGCGGTGGTGGCATTGGCCTCGGTGACGTTCGGTGCAGTGACTGCGCTTGCGATGCGGCTGCAAAGCTGGGGCGGAAAATAGACGATGAGTGACAATCACCCCCTGTAGGCGACCAGCACCGCGCCGCCCGCGATCAGCGCAACGCCGACCCAGTTAGCTCCGGAGAGCCGCTCGCCTAGGAAGAAGACGCCGAACACGGCGACCAGAACGACGCTGAGCTTGTCGATCGGCGCGACCCGAGCCGCGTCGCCAATCTTGAGAGCGCGGAAGTAGCAGAGCCAAGATCCGCCGGTCGCCAGTCCTGAAAGCAGCAGAAAGAAATAGGTGCGGCCCGAGACCGACATCGGGGGCTGCCACTGGCCGGTCCCGACCAGGATCGCTCCCAGCACCAGAAGAATGACAACGGTCCGAACAAAGGTCGCGAAGTCCGAATTGACCTGCTCGACGCCGACCTTGGCAAAAATGGCCGTGAGCGCTGCAAACGACGCCGACAGCAACGCCCAGAATTGCCACGAATTGTAGACCGGTCGCATGGGATGCTCTCCTTGCTTCGATGGCAGATATGGTCCGGAACGAACACGCTCAAAGAAAGTTCGCCACACTAGATTTTGAGCATGATCTTTTCCGAAAACCGGTTTCCACTTTTCGGGATCATGCTCTATGGCCGGAAGCCCTCGAAAATGATCTGGTCCGCGTAGCGGGCTGCGCGCTCGCGGTCTTCAGGTGTCCGCACCGTCCAGGTCAACAGCGGCAGTTTTAGAACGCGGCGCGCCGCCATCGGCAGAGCAGACGGCAGGTCCTTGACCGAATAGGCGATGAATTGCGGGCGCGGTCGCAGCGCGTGCGTGAAGTAGGCCAGCGCCCGCTTGGCGCGGATCGAGAGGTGATCCCATTCGTGGTGACGATAGTGGCGCTCGGCGACGATGCCGCGCGCGATCCCCGGCGCGAGCGCGCGTAGCGCCGCCATCGGGCCGGGGTCGAATGACATCAACGCCACCGGGCCGCGATAGTCTAGCGAGCACCTCGGCGGCGCGCTTAATGAGACGGCGGTCGCCGTCGAAATGGCTCTTGATCTCAATCACCAGCGTGACCTGGCCGGCCACCAGCTCGCACAGCTCGCCGAGCGTGATCATGTGATCTGACGTGGCGCGAAACGCGACGCGCTTGAGCGCCGACGTTGCCAGTGCATCGACACGGCCGCTGCCTTCGGTCAGCCTTTCGAGCGTGTCGTCATGGAACACCATGGCCTCGCCGTCGGCGGAAAGCCGCACGTCGCATTCGATCGCGTAGTTGCCGGCGACCGCAGCCGCAAAGGCCGACGGCGTGTTCTCAATCACGCCCGCCGCGGAATCGTGCAGGCCGCGATGGGCCACCGGGCGTGCAATGAGCCAGTCGAGGCCCGCCATGGTCAGCTGACTTCGAACAGCCCTTCGACCTCGACTGCGGCATCGAGCGGAAGCGATGCGACGCCGACGGTGGTGCGGGCATGCCGGCCCTTGTCGCCGAACACCTCGACCATCAGATCGGAAGCGCCGTTCATGACCTTCGGTCCGTCGAGGAACGTCGGGGCCGAATTGATGAAGCCGCCAAGCCGCAAGACCCGAACCATCTTGTCGAGGTCGCCGAGCGCGATCTTGACCTGGGCCAGAAGGTTGATTGCGCAGGCGCGCGCCGCGCTTTGGCCTTGCTCGACCGTCACGGTCTCGCCGAGCTTGCCCTTGGCGACCAAGGTGCCGGATGGCCCCAGGCAGATCTGGCCCGAGACCACAAGCAACGATCCCGTGCGCACAAATCCGACATAGTTGGCAATTGGCGCCGCCGGCGTCGGGAGGACGATACCAAGGGACGCGAGCTTCTGTTCAACCTGGGCCATGCTGCTTTCCTCTGGGGGTTGCCGAACCGGCCACCCGTCTCGGCGATGCTTGTCGGCGAGTTTTGGCCGATCGAGTGGACATATTCAAGTTAGGACGCATCGGTAGTTGCAGGGGAGGGGCCACCTCCTTATGTTCGAACACGGCGGCCGGGAAGTGTTTCCAGGAGAATTTTCAAATGACGATACCAAATGCTCTGCGCCTTGCGTCAGTGGCAATAGTGGCGGCTGCCGTGCTTGGCGGCCCCTATGCGGCGACGGCGCTGACGCCGTCGGGCGAGCTGGCGGCGCACCGCGCGGTGTATGAGCTCAAGCTTGCCAAGACCAGCGGCAAGGGCGGTGCGGTCGCGGCGCGCGGCCGCATTCTGTATGATTTTTCCGGCAACTTGTGCGACGGCTACAAGCTCGAGTTCCGCCAAGTCTCCGAGCTCGACAATGGGGAGGGCAAGATCACACTGAGCGATCTGCGCTCGTCGACCTGGGAGGATGGTGCCGCCAAGGCCTACAAGTTCGCCTCGCAGAACTACCTCAACCAGCAGCAGATCGATGCGGTCGACGGCCGCGCCGAACGCCGTGAGAATGCCATCGGGGTGACGCTGTCGAAACCCAAGGACAAGAAGCTCGACCTCGAGGCCTCGATCATCTTTCCGACCGAGCATGTGCGGCGCATTCTCGAGGCGGCGCACAACAACAAGAGCATTCTTGAATTCCCGGTCTATGATGGCTCCGAAAGCGGCGAGAAGGTCTACAACACGCTGACTGTCATCGGCCGCGAGATCGGGCCGAACGAGCGTGTGCCGAACGATGCGGCGCGCGATCTGAAGGAGCTCGCCGGCATGAAGCGCTGGCCCGTGACCGTGAGCTATTTCGAGCGCTCCGACAAGCCTGGCGGCGAGCAGGTCCCGGTCTATGCGATCTCGTTCGAGCTTTACGAGAACGGTATCTCGCGCGCGCTGATGCTCGACTACAACAACTTCTCGATCAGCGGCGAGCTCAAGACGCTGGAGATCAAGGACACCAAGGCCTGCCCGTAAAGCTAATTGGGCGCCTGTTATTGCGCCCTTGTAACTCTGCTGGTCGCGACTCGCCTAGTATGCGGGCCGCGGTGGCGGGCGGGAGCCCGATGAGCCCTGGGTCCTTGAAGACCGTGGGAGAGCGTGGCGCCCCGCCTGTCAATCCATCGAACCCGAACAGTCGCCGGGGCCGCAAAGCGCGAAGCCCGATTAGGCAAGGACGGGTCGTCATGGAAAGCATCACCGTTGGTATCGACGTATCGAAAGACCGCCTCGATGTCGCCGTGCGTCCGAGTGGAGAGGCGTTTGCGGTTGAACGCAACGCGGCCGGATTGGAACAACTGACGATCCGGCTGCGAGAGCTTGCACCGCAGGTTATCGCGTTGGAGGCCACCGGCGGCTTCGAGACCATTGCGGCGGCAGCCCTGGCCGCCGCCCGGCTTCCGGTCGTTGTCGTCAATCCGGCCCAGATCCGGGCCTTTGCGAAAGCGATCGGACAGCGTGCCAAGACCGATCCGATTGATGCCGCCACGATTGCCCACTTTGCGGAGGCGACCAAACCGGTACCACGACCGCTGCCGGATGAAGCGACCCGGTTGCTGGGCGATCTCGTGGCCCGCCGACGGCAAATCATCGAAATGATCGGCGCCGAACGCCAACGCGAGCAACGCGTAACAGTCCCCCATCTGCGCCGGAGTATCACGCGCTTGCTCAAGGCCTTGGAGAAGGAGCTGGCCAGCCTGAACACCGATATCGGTGATGCCGTGCGCGGCTCTCCGGCCTGGCGAGAGAAGGAAAACCTGCTGGTTTCGGTGCCGGGCGTCGGGCGGGTTATCTCAAGCATCTTGATTGCCGAGCTGCCCGAGCTCGGGCAACTCGGCCGCCGGGAGATTGCAGCGCTTGCTGGTCTTGCTCCGTTCACTCGCCAGTCCGGCAAATGGCGCGGCAAAAGCTTCATCGGCGGCGGTCGTACCGCCGTGCGAACCGCGCTGTTCATGGGAGCGTTCGTCGCCAAGCGGCACAATCCGGTCTTGAAAGCGTTCTTTGATCGTCTGGTCGCTGCTGGCAAACCAAAGATGGTCGCACTCATCGCGGTCGCCCGAAAGCTGCTGACAATCCTCAACGCCATCATCAGAGACAATCGGCCATGGCAAACCGCTTGACAGTCAAGACAGTCGCTCTCCCCTTGCGGGAGAGGGCACGAAAGCAGTGCTACCGATTCTGATGGGTGAGGGGTGTGGACCTCAACTTTGAACCCCTCACCCATCAGAGTGTTCTGAGGCACTGAGTGGCCCTCTCCCGCAAGGGGAGAGGGCGCGACAATGAACGCCGCATTCGCGGGATCACTCCTCCACCCAGTCGTCGTCCTCGTCGTCGAGCGCGAGCCCCTTCACGATCGCGTCGTCGCCGAATTTCTCGCGCAGCCGGTCGACGGCAAACTCCGCTTCCGCCGCGCGGCGGTCGAGCAGATCCGATCGGTCGCCGTCGTCGGCCGCGCACAGGCCAGACACACCGATGCCGATCAGGCGAAACTGCGTGCCGTCAAGCTCGCGTGCCAGCAATTCACGGCCGGTCGCAAAAATCTTGGCAGCGAGCTGGGTCGGGCGCTCGAACGATTGGGCGCGCGTGCGCAGGCGGAAATCCCTGCTCTTGAGCTTGAGCGTCACGGTCGTGCCGGCCAGCTCGTTGGCCTTGAGGCGGGCCGAGACCTTCTCGCTCAGTCGCAACAGTCGTTGTGCCAACGGCCGCAGCTCGGCGATGTCGTGCTCGAAGGTGGTCTCGGCCGAGATGCTCTTGGCCTCGCGCTCGGACTTGACCGGCCGCTCGTCGCGCCCGTGCGCGAGGCGGAACAACCGCACGCCTTCGCCGCCATAGCGGCGCATCAGCTCGGTCTCGCCGGCGCGCTGAAGGTCGCCGATGGTGCGCAGCCCGTCCTTGGCGAGGCGCGCCTGCGCGACCTTGCCGACGCCGAAGATCAGCGACACCGATTTGGGGGCGAGGAATGCGGCGGCCTCGCCCGCACCCAAGATCGCAAAGCCGCGCGGCTTGTCGAGGTCGGACGCGATCTTGGCCAGAAACTTGTTGGCGGCGAGCCCGATCGACACCGTGATGCCGAGCTGCTGCTCGACCTGCTCCGAAAAGCGCGCGAGCGACTTGGCGGGTGGCATGCCGTGCAGCCGCTCGGTGCCCGAGAGGTCCATGAAGGCCTCGTCGATCGACACCGGCTCGACCAGCGGCGTCAGCTCGCGCATGCGTGTGCGCACGGCGCGGCCGACCTCGGCATATTTATCCATGCGCGGGCGCACGATCGTGGCGTGCGGGCAGAGCCGCTTGGCCTCGAACATCGGCATTGCGGAACGCACCCCAAAGGTGCGCGCCACATAGCAGCAGGTCAGCACCACGCCGCGCTGGCCGCCGCCGACGATCACCGGCTTGTCGGCCAACGAGGGATCGTCGCGCTTCTCGATCGTGGCATAGAAGGCGTCGCAGTCGACATGCGCGATGCAGAGCGCATTAAGCTCCGGGTGCCGCATGAGCCGCGGCGATCCGCAGCCGGGGCAGCGCGCGGCCGCCGGTGCCGCGTCGCGGCGGCAGTCGCGGCAGAAGCCTGGTGGTGCAAGCGGCGTGCTGGTCATGCTACAGGCGGTCTGCTCTCCAACGAAAGCGACGACATGGACACTATCACGAGACAGATCGCCGAATACGCTTCCTCGCTCACCTTCGGCGACTTGGACACAGCCACGGTGGAGGCTGCGACGCAGCGGTTGATCGATGCGCTCGGCTGCGCGCTCGGCGCGAGCGACTGCGAGCCGGCCCAGATCGGCCGCCGCATCGCGCAAGGGCAGGCGCCCGGCCAATATCGAGGCTCCGTGATCTGCCATGGCGGGGAGGCGCCGCTCGAGATCGCCTCCTTCATCAACAGTGCGATGATCCGCAATCTCGACTTCAACGATCGCTATCCGGGCGGGCACCCGAGCGATTGCCTGGGGGCGCTCCTGGCCTATGCCGGCGCGACGCCCATCGATGGGAGGCGATTTCTTGCCGCCATGACGGTCGCCTACGAGATCTTCGCGCGCCTTGCCGACGCCGCCAAGCTCAGCCGTCGCGGCTGGGACCAGGGATTTGGGATTGCGCTGTCGACCACGGCCGCGTTCTGCAACCTGCTGCAGCTCTCGTGCGAGGCCACCGCGCACGCGGTGGGGATTGCGGCGACCTCGAGCCTGCCGCTGCGGGTCACGCGCTCGGGCGAGCTCACGCCCTGGAAGAACGCGGCGACGGCCTACGCGGTGCGCAATGGCGTGTTCGCGGCGCTGCTTGCACGCGAGGGCATGGTCGGGCCTGGCAATGCGTTCGAAGGCCGCAACGGCCTGTGGGAGAACGTCACCGGGCCGTTCGAGCTTCTAGCCTTTCCCAACAAGGGCGGCGAGCCGCTCACCCCGAAAGTGCAGATCAAATACTGGCCGGTCGAGACCAACGGCCAGCCGGTGATCTTCGCGGCGCTCAAGCTGCGTGATCTGGTCGATCCGCACGAGATCAAGGCGATCGAAGTCTTTACGTCCAAGTTCACCTGGTTCGAGATCGGCAGCGAGCCTGAGAAATGGGATCCGCGCACGCGCGAGACCGCCGACCACAGCCTGCCCTATATGCTGGCGCGCACGCTGGTCGACGGGACGCTTTCGGTTGCCTCGTTCCACGAGGAAGCCGTGCTCGATCCGGCGCTGCGCCCGTTGATGGCGATGATCAAGGTGACGGTCGACGACGCGATCGAGGCGCTGCTGCCTGACATGGCACTGCGCCTCGTGGCGATGACGCACGATGGCGCCCGCCATGTGGTCGAGGTCGGCAATCCCTTGGGCCATCCCAACAACCCGATGCGCGACGAGCATGTCGGCGAGAAATTTTCAGCACTGGCGCGCCCGGTGATCGGGGAGATGCGCAGCGCCGACACGCTCGCGCAGTGGTGGCGGCTGCGCGACGCCGGCGACCTGCGCCCGCTCATCAGGCTCCTTGATCTCAATCCGTGACCGGCGGTCCTGCCAGGATGTCGCGCGCACTGGCGACGTGTGCGGGATCGAAGCTGTTCTCGTTGGCAAAGGTCAGAAGCAACTCCTCGTCGCTCATCAGGTAATCGAGGACGCCGAGCAGGAAATCCGGATCGCTGGCGGCTTCCCGGATCGATTCCGGCCCGATGCCGGTGGTGGCGAGGAACCGGCCGAGCCGCTCCGGCTCGCCCGCGATGAAACTCAACGCCGTCACCGCGAGCGCGGAGGCGGCCTCCTGCTGTTGCTTCGGATCAACCTTGCCCTTCGGGGTGAAGGTCATGATGGGGCCCCTGGTTTACCAAACCTCATCCCATACAATCGCTGGCGGGCCAAGGCGTTCGACCACGGCCAAAGAGCCCGAGAGACGGCGGGATTCCGCCTCATAACCGCCTGAACCGCATTATGTTTCACTATTTCTTGCGATTAATCAGAGAGTTGAGTGACAAGTTGTCGTTTCGGTAAGAAATGGGCACTAGTTTTTTCGCACGGTCCGCGCCCTGGCTGTGCGACCGCCGTTTGAAACGAGCGCGCAGGGGTTGGCGGGGCGATGGAAGGCTCGGGGGATATGGCGAAGACCGTCATGATCGTGGAAGACAACGAGCTCAACATGAAGCTCTTCCACGACCTGTTGGAAGCACACGGCTACTCGACTGTCGGCACGCGCAGCGGCACGGAAGCGCTCGATCTGGCGCGCCGGCATCATCCTGATTTGATCCTCATGGACATCCAGCTACCGGAAGTCTCCGGCCTGGAGGTCACAAAATGGCTCAAGGGTGACCCCGAGCTGCAGCGGATTCCGGTCGTGGCGGTCACCGCTTTTGCGATGAAGGGCGACGAGGAGCGCATCCGCGAGGGCGGTTGCGAAGCCTATCTCTCCAAGCCGATCTCGGTCGGCAAGTTCATCGAGACCGTTCGGCATTTTCTGGGGCCGGCCTGAGGAAGAATATGACCGCCCGCATTCTTGTCGTTGACGATATCCCGTCCAATGTGAAGCTGCTCGAGGCGCGCCTGTCGGCTGAGTATTTCGATGTCGTGACCGCCACCTGTGGGGCGGAGGCTTTGGCGATCTGCGAGCGTGCGGAATGCGATGTCGTGCTGCTCGACGTCATGATGCCGGACATGGATGGCTTCGAGGTTTGCCGGCGGCTCAAGTCGAATCCAAAGACCCACCACATTCCGGTCGTGATGGTCACGGCGCTCGATCAGCCGTCTGATCGCGTCACCGGACTTGAAGCCGGCGCCGATGACTTCCTCACCAAGCCCGTGTCCGACGTGGCTCTGATCGCGCGCGTGCGCTCGCTGTCGCGTTTAAAGCTGATGACCGACGAGCTGCGCATGCGGGCGGTGACCTCGCGTGACATCGGCATCGAGAGCCCGGAGCGGGAGGCGATCGCCGATACCGGCCTCGCCGGTCGGGTCCTGGTGGTCGACGATCGTGCCGCATCGGCCGAGCGCATCAGCAAAATGTTGTCCACTGCGCATACGGTCGAAATCGAGGCGGACCCCGGCGAGGCCCTGTTCCGCACCGCCGAAGGCCAATTCGATCTCGTGATCGTGTCGCTAGGCCTTGAGAATTTTGACGGCCTGCGGCTGTGCAGCCAGGTCCGCTCGCTCGACCGCACCCGCAACGTGCCGATCCTCGCCATCACCGACGCCGAGGACAACACGCGGCTCGCGCGCGGGCTCGAGATCGGCGTCAACGACTATCTCAGCCGTCCGATCGACAAGAACGAGCTCATGGCGCGCACCCGCACCCAGATCCGCAAGAAGCGCTACACCGAGCGGCTGCGCGACAATGTCCAGCTCTCGATCGAGCTTGCGATCACCGATCCGCTGACCGGCCTGTCCAATCGCCGCTACATGGAAAGCCACGTCGGCACGCTGATCGAGCAGGCGGCCACGCGCGGCAAGCCACTCACCCTGCTGGTCATCGACATCGACTATTTCAAGTCGATCAACGACAGCTATGGGCATGATGCCGGCGACGACGTGCTGCGCGAGTTCGCGACCCGGATCAAGAAGTCGGTCCGGGGCATCGACCTGGCCTGCCGCTATGGCGGGGAGGAGTTCGTGGTGCTGATGCCCGAGACCGACATGGCCGTGGCCACCATGGTGGCCGAGCGCCTGCGCCGCCGGATCGCCGGGGAGCCGTTCCCCATCCAGCAGAGCGCCCGCCGGGTTGAGGTCACGATTTCAATCGGGCTGGCGACGCTTGCGCCCGAGGAGGGGGCCCCGGCGCTGCTCAAGAGGGCCGATCAGGCGCTCTACCGGGCCAAGCGGGACGGCCGCAACCGGGTCGTTCCCGACGCCGCCTGATGCGTTCCGGCAACAGTCAACCATAATTCTTAGGGTTTATCGATTTATCCACGTTATCCTTCATTTATACGGTTGGCTTCGAAAAGACTTTGGGCTAGCCTGAAAGAGGTCGATGGATCATTTCCTATCGTTATGGGTCCGTTGACCACCCGACTTAGATAACCCTGCGGTATGCTCAGGTCCGCCGCATCTCCTGGGTCCGTAGGGTTCGGCCGGTTCGGGAGCGGTACGAGTGGCCTCCTCATGACGCCGCTCCCGGCCGGCCACCTTTCGGGTCGCGCATGCGACTGCAAATCACACGCAAAATTGGAACCGACGTTGCTCGCGCAAGGCGCGGAGCATGCGTTGATGCGGCGCGGGAACAAGTTTCAATGCAACAAGCGTCAATCTGAGCAGACGCAAAGGGCGCCCGCTGGGCGCCCTGCAGGATCGCGCGTCAGCGCTTGATCGTTACTTGATCTTCGCCTCGCGGAATTCCACGTGCTTCTTGGCGACCGGATCGTACTTCTTCTTGACCAGCTTGTCGGTCATGGTGCGCGAGTTCTTGCGCGTCACGTAATAGAAGCCGGTGTCGGCGCTCGACACGAGCTTGACCTTGATGGAGGCGGCCTTCGCCATGGCATGAACCTCAGGCTGCGTCAGTTGGCCGGAAACCTAGCGGCTTGGACCGCAAAGTCAAGGAGGCGGGTGGGCCGCTCGCGGGAGTTGCTGGCTGCGAGCCGCCTCACAGCTCCTCGCGCTGCACATTGCCACGCAGCGTATAATAGAATGGTACTGGCAGCTCGTGGCCGAGGCCCTCGGCAATGCGGGCGTCGAGCTCTTCCAGCATCACGCTGGTGACGGCCGGCATGTCGAGCTTTTCGGCGTCTCTGATCGGCATCCACACCAGCTCGACCAGCTCGGCGTCGGGGCCGGTGACGCCCTCGATGCGATGCGCAATCGCGCTTGCGTCCATGGTGAAGAAGCGCGCGTCGAAGCGGCGCGGCCGTCCGGGCGGCGTGATGGCGCGGCCGACGAAATGAATGACGGAAAGGTCCGGCAGCACGCCGTGCTGCGAGAACGCCTCCCAAGGGCCGGCCGGAATGTGCCCTGCCTCCGCGCGTGTGCCGAGCAGAAGCCCGGTCTCCTCGCAGGTCTCGCGGATCGCAGCGAGCGCCAGCGCGCGTGCACGCACGGGACTGCCCTCAGGAAAGCGCTGCAGGAGTCGCATCTCTGCCTGTTTGTCGAGCTCGCGAGCGACCAGCATGTGCTCGTCGGAGGGGTCGACGCCGCCGCCCGGGAACACAAACTTACCTGGCATGAAAACGTGGCGGTCATGTCGCTTGCCGAGCAGGACCTTGGGCTCAGCGCCCGAGCGGTCGATCAGGATCAGCGTGGCGGCGTCCTTCGGGTCGATGGCCTCGGACGAGGGATTGGCTTTGTCCGAGCGACGAATGAACTCGGTCATACGCGCAATGCGGCCGGCGATTGCGTCGCTCATCGTCGCCGTTTCCTGCCCTGCTGTTGTGGTCGCCCGCTGGCCGCCCGCGGCGCTCCGGTGGCGGGCGCTTGCCGGCGCGCCCCTCCGACAGAAGCTCGAAGCGCAGTGCGCCCGCGACCGGCGCGGCTTCGACCAGGCGCACCGTCACGCGGTCGCCCAGCCGATAGGTCTCGCCGCTGCCTTGCCCGACCAGCGCGTGGTGGTCCTCCCGGTATTGGAAATACTCGGTGCCGATGGTGCGCGCCGGCACAAATCCATCAGCACCCGTGTCGTCGAGCTTGACGAACAGGCCGGCGCGGGTGGCGCCAGAGATATGACCTTCGAACGTCGCGCCGACGCGATCAGCGAGGAAATTGGCCAGCAGGCGATCGAAGGTTTCGCGCTCCGCCTTCATGGCGCGCCGTTCCGTCGCCGAGATCGCGGCAGAGATCTCGTTCAGCGCGGCGATGTCGGTGCCTTCAGGCAGCGCGCCGTCGCCGAGCTTGAGCGCGCGAATGAGCCCGCGATGCACGACGAGATCGGCATAGCGGCGGATCGGCGAGGTGAAGTGGGCATAGCGGCGCAGGTTCAGCCCGAAATGGCCGTAGTTCTCTGCCGCATATTCGGCCTGCGCCTGGGTGCGCAGCACCAGCTCATTGACCAGCTTCTCGACATCGTGCCCCTTCACGCGCGCCAGGATGTGGTTGAATTGCTCTGGCCGTAGCGCACCGCCTTTGGGCAGCGAGATGTCCAGCGTCTTGAGGAATTCGCGCAGCGCATTTATGCGCTCGATGTCGGGCTCGTCGTGTACGCGGTAGATCAGCGGCACCCGCGCGCGCTCGAGCGTTTCGGCTGCTGCCACGTTGGCGAGGATCATGAACTCCTCGATCAGCCGGTGAGCATCGAGCCGTTCGGGCGTGACCACGCGGTCGACGGTCGCATGCGCGGTCAGCACGATCTTGCGCTCGGGCAGGTCGAGATCGAGCGGCCCGCGATCGTCGCGCGCGCGCTTGAGCGCCCGATAGGCGCTGTAGAGCGGCTCCAGCACGGTGGCGAGCAGGGGGCCGGTGGTGTCGTCGGGCCAGCCGTCCATCGCGCGCTGCGCCTGCTGGTAGGAAAGCTTGGCGGCCGAGCGCATCAGTACGCGATGGAACGTGTGCGAGCGCTTGCGGCCGTCGGCGCCAATCACGATGCGTGCCGCCAGCGCCGCACGCGCTTCGCTCGGCCGCAGCGAGCACAGGTCGTTGGAGATGCGCTCCGGCAGCATCGGCACGACCCGATCCGGGAAGTAGACCGAGTTGCCGCGCAGAAGCGCCTCGCGATCGAGCGCGGAGCCCGGCTGCACATAGTGCGCAACATCCGCGATTGCGATGCGCAGCACATGGCCGCCCGCATTGGCGGGATCGGTGTCGGCTTCGGCGTGCACGGCGTCGTCGTGATCTTTCGCGTCGGCCGGATCGATAGTGAGGAGCGGTACGTCGCGCCAGTCCTCGCGACCGGCGAGCTGCGCAGCGCGGGCGGCCTCGGCGTCCTTGATGACGGCGGGCGGAAACACATTTGGAATATTATGCGCCGCGATCGCCACCATGCTGATCGCGCGCTCGCTCTTGAGCGAGCCGAGCCGCTCCTTGACGCGCGCGGTGGCAAGCCCGAAGCCGCTGCGGCTTCCTGCGACCTCGACCGCGACGAGCTCGCCGTCCTGCGCTTCGCCGCTCAAGCCGCGCGGGATCGCGATCTCGCGGCCAAGCTGCTTCTTGTCGATCGGGGAGAGCCGGCCGCTGCCGTCCGGCAGCGCGCGGTAGACACCGAGCACGCGCGCCTTGGCGCGATCGATGATCTTGATGACGCGCCCGGTGTAGCGAACCGGATCATCGGCCTCGCCGGTCTGCTCGACCCGCAGCAGCGCGCGGTCGCCGACGCCGGCGGTCTCGCTCGGCTTCGCGCGCGGCGGTTCGCTTGCAGCCGGATCTTCGGTGGCGCGCCGTGCGCCTCCTCGTCCCATTCGGTCGGGGTTGCGATCAATTCGCCGTCGCGGTCGCGCGTGGTGATGTCGGTCAGCACGACATTCGGCAGCGTGCCTGGGCGGTGAAGCTTCTTCCGCGACCGTGCAACCTGGCCGTCTTCGGTCAGCTCCTTGAGCGTGCCTCTGAGCGCCGCGCGGTCGGCGCCCTTGAGGCCGAAGGCGCGCGCAATCTCGCGGGGGCCGACCTTGCCCGGCTGTTTGCCGATGAAGGCCAGGATCTCGTCCCTGGTGGGCAGGGCTGCGACGCGCGGCTTGGAGCGGGGGGGCTTGGAGCGGGTGCGGTTCACGGTGTGCGGTGCTCGCTACGGCGCAAAGTTAAGCACCGGCACGCCGTTCTGCCACCCCGCGCGCGCTACCCGGCACTCTTAGCGTCCTTGGCGGGAGCCTTGGCCTTGGGAGCCGGCTTGGTCCTTGCCTTGCTGCTGGCTGGCTTAGTCTCTTGTTTTGTCCCTGGCTTTGAGGCCGGCGCGGATGTGCCTTTGGCCTCGGACTTCGCAGCGCCTGCCACCTTGGGAGCCTTCGCTCCATTGGTTGCCGCGCCATTGACCGCCTTTGCTGCGCTGGCCTTCGCCTTGGTGGCTTTGCCGGCGTCCATTATCGTGATGGGAGCTTGCTCTGCGATCGGTGTCTTCGCAGCGACTGCCTTCTTGGCTTTTGGCTTTGCCTTGGTCGCCTTCTTCTCGCCTGCCGCCTGCTCGGATGGCCCGGCCGACTTCTCAGCCGACTTGGCGGCTTTGGCGTTACGCTTGCTCTTCTTGCCGCCGCCGCGCGCGGCGCGCGCCTCAAGCAGCGGCAGCGCCTGCTCGAGCGTGACCGTCTCCGGCGTGATGTCGGAGGGCAGCGTGGCGTTGACGCCGTCGTGGCTTACATAGGGCCCGTAGCGCCCGTTCTTGACGACCACCGGGCCACCCTTGTCAGGATGGTCGCCGAGCGCGCGTCCGGGGTCGGCGCCGAAGCGGCCCTTGCTCGGGCCCTTGGCTTTCTTCTCCTCGATCAGAGTAACCGCGCGATTGAGCCCGATGTTGAGCACGTCGTCGCCGGTTTCGAGGTTGGCGTAGGTCTTGCCGTTCTGCACATAGGGACCGAAGCGGCCGATGCCGGCCATGATCGGCTCGCCATTGTCCGGATGCTTGCCGACCTCGCGCGGCAGCGACAGCAGCCCGAGCGCGCGATCGAGGTCGATGTCGTCCGCGGAGAGGCCCTTGGGCAGGCCGGAGCGCTTGGGCTTCTCGCCGTTGACCGCCTCGCCGAGCTGCAGATAGGGGCCGAAGCGGCCGGAGCGCAGCGTGACTTCAAGCCCAGTCGCCGGATCGGCGCCGAGCTTCTTGTCGGGCGAGCCATTCGGCCCCGGCGGAGAACTGGCGCGTATAGCGGCATTCCGGATAGTTGGTGCAGCCGATGAAGCCGCCGAACCGGCCGAGCTTGAGCGAGAGCTTGCCGGTGCTCGCAGTTCGGGCATTGGCGCGGATCGGTGCCGTCGGCGCGCGGCGGAAACAGATGCGGCGCCAGCATCTCGTCGAGCGCGTCGATCACCTGCGCGACGCGCAGGTCCTTGATGTCGCCGACCGCGTTGGTGAACTCCTGCCAGAAGTCGCGCAGCAGATCGCGCCAGGCGAGCTCGTTGTTGGAGATGCGATCGAGCTGCTCCTCGAGCCCCGCCGTGAAGTCATATTCGACATAGCGGGCGAAGAAGCTCTCCAGGAACGCGGTGAGCACGCGCCCCTTGTCCTCCGGCACCAGCCGCTTCTTGTCGATGCGCACATAGCCACGATCCTTCAGCACCTGCAGGATCGATGCATAGGTCGAAGGCCGCCCGATGCCGAGCTCCTCCATGCGCTTGACGAGGGAGGCTTCCGAATAGCGCGGCGGCGGTTCGGTGAAATGCTGGTCGGCCGCGATCGCGCGCTTGTCGAGCGCTTCGCCCGCGCTCATCTCCGGCAGCCGGCGCCCTTCCTCGTCCTCGGCCGGTTCGTCCATGTCCTCGTGATAGAGCGTGAGGAAGCCGTCGAACTTGATCACGGTGCCGGTCGCGCGCAGGTCGATTGTCCGCGCACCGACCTTTGCCGTGATGTCGGCGGTGGTGCGCTCGAGCTCGGCGGACTCCATCTGGCTTGCCACCGTGCGCAGCCAGATGAGCTCGTAAAGCCTGGCCTGATCTGAATCGAGATTGGAGCGCACGTCGCGCGGGCGGCGGGTGGGGTCGGTCGGGCGGATCGCCTCGTGCGCTTCCTGCGCGTTCTTGGCCTTGGTCTGATAGCGGCGGGGGGCGCCGGGCACGTAGCGGTCGCCGTACTCGCTGCCGATCATGCGGCGCGCGGCAGTGATCGCCTCTTCGGCGATGTCGACGCCGTCGGTACGCATATAAGTAATGAGGCCGATGGTTTCGCCCTCGACCTCGATGCCTTCGTACAGGCGTTGCGCGACGCGCATCGTATGAGCGGGCGCGAAGCCGAGCTTGCGGCTCGCCTCCTGCTGCAGGGTCGAGGTGGTAAAGGGCGGCGGCGGATTGCGCCGGGCGGGCTTCGCCTCGATCGCGGCGACCGCGAAGAGAGCCTGCTCCAGCGCCTGCTTGAAGGCTTCCGCCTCGGCGCCGGTTCCGATGTCGAGCCGCTGGATCTTGCGGCCATCGGCACCGACCAGGCGTGCCTCGAAGGTGTCGCCGCGCGGGGTGGCCAGGGTCGCGACCAGCGACCAGTATTCGCGCGCAACAAACTTCTCGATTTCAAGCTCGCGGTCGCAGACGAGCCGCAGCGCTACTGACTGCACCCGCCCGGCCGAACGCGCGCCCGGCAGCTTGCGCCAGAGCACCGGCGAGAGAGTGAAGCCGACGAGGTAATCAAGTGCGCGGCGGGCGAGGTAGGCATCGACCAGCGCGCCGTCGATGGCGCGCGGGTGCTTCATCGCATCGAGTACCGCCTGCTTGGTGATGGCGTTGAAGACCACCCGCTCGACTGTGTGCTTGTTGAGCGCCTTCTTCTCCTTGAGCACTTCCAGCACATGCCAGGAGATGGCTTCGCCCTCGCGGTCGGGGTCGGTCGCCAGGATAAGCTTGCTTGCGCCCTTCATGGCGCGGGCGATGTCGTTGAGGCGCTTCTGGGACTTGTCGTCGACCTCCCAGATCATGCGGAAATCGGCCTCGGGATCGACCGAGCCGTCCTTGGCCGGCAGATCCCGGACATGGCCGAAGGAGGCCAGCACTTCATAGCCAGCGCCAAGATACTTATTGATGGTCTTGGCCTTGGCGGGCGATTCAACAACAACGATATTCATGTAGTTCCATAGGGTTAGCGGCCGGTGGGCGCCTCAATGGGGTCGATTCGGCCAAACCTGTGGCCGTCAACATGGGGAGATCGACCCCCGGTGTCAAATCGGGGCATCCCGCCTCGACCGCATGGGAGGGTGGCAGGAAATGGTTAAGAGTGCCACCCCAGCAATTTCGTGACCGCAACCGCGGGATGAGTAATGGGCGAATAATACAGCCAAAGCAATATCATATAGGTATTATTTCACCACGACTCCAGCGTAGCTCAGCAAGGCGGGCGTCGGGTGTCCGTCCGGAGCCTGTCCGGCTTTAACCTGGACGTCGCGCACCGCATCGCGCAGGTCGAAGTCAAAGTGGCCGGTGAAGTTCCGCACCGGATAGCCAAGCTCCGAGAGCTTCTTCTGCAGCGCGATACGCTCGGCCATGGACAGTTGGCGGTCGTCCGTTGGCCATTGACCCTGGATTGGCCCGCGCCCGCGCATGCGGTCCGCCAGATGAGTGGCTGCGAGCGCGTAGACGTCGGAATTGTTATAGCGCTTGATCACGACGAAGTTATCAGTGATCAGGAAGGCAGGGCCACGGGCGCCGCTTGGGAAGAACAGGATGGCATCGCCCTGCTTCGGCAGTTGGCTACCGTCAACCCGATGCACGCCCAGGAGCCGCCAGTCATCGAAGGAGCCACGGCTCTGGCGGAGGTCGACGCCCGGCGGCACCGCGACCTCGAAGCTTTGGCTCAGGCCTGCCTTCCAGCCGTTGTTGACGAAGTAGTTCGCGATCGAGGCGAGCACATCCGGAACCGAGTTCCAGATGTCGCGCCGGCCGTCGCCGGTGAAGTCGACCGCATGCTCCATGAAGCTCGAAGGCATGAACTGCGGCTGTCCCATCGCGCCAGCCCACGATCCGAGCATGGCGTCGCGGCCGATGTGGCCCTCCTGCAGGATGAGCAGCGCGGTGATCAGCTCGTCGCGAAAGAACGGAGGCCGCCAGCGCGCCGACGCCAGCGTGGCGAGCGAGCGGATGACATCCCAGCGGTCACGGCTGCCGCCGAAATTGGTCTCAACCCCCCAGATCGCCAGAATGAGGTAGCGATCGACGCCGTAGCGCTTCTCGACGGCGTCGAGGGTGGCGGCGTGCTCGGTAGCCTTGCGCATGCCGGTCTCGATCCGCGACTTGGAGGCGAAGTTGGCGATATAGGTGCCGACCGACTGACCGAATTCCGGCTGCCGCTGAGTGATCGGCATGATCCGCGGGTCGGGGGTGACACCCGCGAAGGCCATGTCGAAGGTCGCCCGGGTCACCCCTTTGGCGCGGGCGTCCGGCCACAGCTCCTGCAGGAATGCCGTAAACGCCGGAGGCACCTGCGCCGGAGCAGTGCTTTGGGTGCCTGGCTGGCTGGCGCTTGGCTGACTGGCGGCTGGCTGCTTAGCCTGGCTTTGAGCGGGCACGGCCTGTGCGGTCGGCCGCTGCACTGACGGGCTGACCGCCGCCTTCGATGCTGGCGTGCCTTGCGCCTGTGCCACGACCGGCACCAACAGTGCGGCCAGGAGCGCAAGCGCGAGGGGGCGGGAAGTCATGACGACACGGACTCTCGACACACTGGAAGCGATTTGGGGCAGCGATGATGACGAATTTGGGATGGCCGGTGGATTACGCCAGGGCTCGGATTTCCGCAGTTCGTGATGTAGCTCAGCACATTCTGACACGAACTTCGGAAAACAAAGGCGTGTAGCCACTTCAAATCGACGGCACCAGCGACACTAGGCCGCCGCCGTGCCGCTCGAGCTTGCCGGCGAGCTCGAGCTCCAAAAGCAGGGTGCGAACGATCGCAGGCGGCAGGCCCGAGAGCCGGATCAGGTCGTCGATGCCGACCGGGGTCGGCCCGAGGAGGGTGACGAGGCGATCACGCTCTCCGTCGCCTGGCTCGCTTTGCCCCCTTGGCTCGCCCGGCGCGATCGGGTGATCGGGCTCCTGCGCCGACAGCTGCAGCGGCCGCTCGAAGATCGGCCGCAACGCCGCTGTGACATCGGCAGCCTCTGTGACCGGGGCCGCGCCCTGCTTCAGCAGGTTGTTGGTGCCCTCGCAACGCGGATCGAGCGGGGAGCCCGGCACCGCGAACACCTCGCGGCCCTGCTCGAGCGCCATCCGCGCGGTGATGAGCGAGCCCGAGCGCTGCGCCGCCTCGATCACCACCACACCGGCCGCAAGTCCGGAGATCAGGCGGTTCCGGCGCGGAAAGTCGCGGGCGCGCGGCTCGTGGTCGAGCGGCATTTCGGACAGCACGACACCATTCTGCGCAATCGCCTCCGCGAGCGCGGCGTGCTCGGGCGGGTAGATGCTGTTGTGGCCGCCTGCGATGGCCGCCACCGTGCCGGTTGTGAGGCTGCCGCGGTGGGCGGCGGCATCGATGCCGCGCGCGAGCCCTGAGGCGATGACGAGACCGGCCTCGCCCAGGTCGCGCGCGAGCCGTTCGGCAAACTTGATGCCCGCGGCCGACGCATTGCGTGCTCCCACGATCGCCACCGTCGGCCGCGCCAGCGCGGCGAGCTCGCCGCGCACCGCGATGAGCGGCGGCGCGTCGTCGATCATGGAGAGACGGAGCGGATAGTCAGGCTCGCCGAACGCGACGAAGGCGACGCCCGCCGCGCTGGCGGCTGCCATCTCACGCTCAGCCTCCGCGCGCGTGCAGATGCGTCCGGGTGCTGACGCACCGCCGCGGCGCGCAAGCTGCGGCAATGCCGCAAGCGCGTCGCGCGCGTGGCCGTAGCGATTGATCAGCGCGTGGAAAGTGCGCGGACCCACATTCTGGCTGCGGATGAGGCGCAGCCAATCGAGCCGCTCGTCATCGGTGAGATGGACGCCCATACGCGCGGCTGAAAACCATCGCGTCATTGGTCGGACGGTCCAATGCCCGGGTTCACACGCCGCCTGCCGAGCTTCCTGGTGGTCTTATGTCCGCGGGTCCTTGGCGAGGCGGTCTCTTGACAGGCGGCGCACCTTTCAGAGGGCTCAAGCACGACCGAAACCGGATTGGGCGTATGCTCGTTCGCAGCGCCGGTGACCGCATCGACGCCGATGCCGACCACTCCTCCGATCAGGATATTGCCGGCCAGTCCCGCGGCACCGGCGCCGGCGAGTTGCGTCTTCACCTCAACCTGCTGAGACCGATAGCCGGGCTTGGTAAAGGTCGCGATGAATTCCTCGTTGCGCTTGACGACGAGAGAGCACGGCGTGACGCAACCGAGCCCGTTGCTGGTGCGCACCTCGGCTTGGCTTGGCCGTGAATCGAATCCGATCGTATTTTCGGTGCCGCGCGTAACGGTTGCGCAGCCGCCGCTAAGTGCGGCGAGCATCAATACACACATGAGACGCATAACACACATGAGACGCATACTGCCCCCTGCCACAGAAAACCCATCATCCCGCAACCTGGGAGAGAGAGCAACAGATAAGGGCAGCTGATAATTGCACAACGGAAGATTGTGATTTTGAAGCTGCCGTGAGCAGTCAATGTTGCGTAGTTCGGATGACGCTGCCAATCGAAACCGATAGTGTCCGCCGCTACTTATCCAATCAGGGAGGTCTACGATGATTGTAGAATCGTCTTCAGCGCAGCCGTCGCCATCATGGCGACGACCGGGATCGCAGCGGCCCAGCAGCCGACACCGCCGCAGACCATCAAGCGGACACTGCTGCAGAAGTTCGACGTGCCCGGCTCGACCTATGAGACGGTGATCGGGCTCGCTGAGATCGTGCCGAATGCGAATATCGGCCGTCACACCCACCCCGGCATCGAAGGCGGCTATCTGATCGAGGGCGAGTTGGTCCTCATGGTCGAAGGCCAGCCGCGCCAAGACCGCGAAGCCAGGCGACAGCTGGCAGTTTGCGCCTGCCGCCGTGCACGATGCCAAGGCCGGGCCTGCCGGTGCGAAGGTGATTGTCACCTACGTGGTCGAGAAGGGGAAGCCGCTCGCGACGCCGGCACCGTAGCGCTGATTTTTCGAACCTGCTGCGGGGCTACTTCACTTTCATCAAGTCCCGCAGCGATCCGCTCGGCCCCTTGATGTCGGCGATGCGCCAGGCGCCGCCGACCTTCACGAGGTCGAGCGTCATCGTCTTTGGCTTCTTGAGGTTGGTGAAGCTCACGGTCGCGGTTGCCGCATCGGCGCCGGCGGGCTTCATGCTCACGCGCAGCCGCGCGATCTCCCAATCCTGCGCATCGACGAACGGATCGCCATCGAGTGTGGGAGACTTCGCCGCGCTTGTCGGCCTCGGCGCGGTCTTTCACCATCGCATCTGCGAGCGGTGGCGCGAAATAGCGCCGGATCACCGCCTCCTCGGTGAGCTCAACGCCCTTTGCCGCCTTGCCAACGTAGGTTCTGTAGATTGCCTCAACGAATGATTGGGGCGAAGCGGCCGGCGCCGCGGCCGCGATGCTGACGACAACACAGAGCGCTGCGATGAGCGCGCCGCTCAACAGGGTTCGCAATCCGGCCACTTGAATCTCCCGCCCGTTCCGACGGTGGTGTTTTAGCGGCCTGTACGTTTGCCGCGCAACATTATGGGTGGGACGCTGCCCCAATTGCACGTCTGCACTGGCCAAGCCCCGCAAGGCCGCTCTATGCTTTCGCCCGCAGCGACAGCACGGGAGGGACGCAACGATGACAGTCAGTCATATGGACCGGCGCGCGATGCTCAAGGGCGCAACCGCGCTTGGCGCGCTTGCGGCGACATCAGGCGAGGTCCTCGCCCAGGGCCCGCGCCGAACCCCACCGTTGCCGATGCGGCGCGAGTTCGTCATTCGCAACGCGACCGTGCTGACCATGGATCCCAACATCGCCGATCTTGCGCGCGGCGACGTGCATGTGCGCGACGGCGCGATCGTCGCGGTCGGGCCGCGGCTCAATACGCGGGCGCGAGCGATCGACGCAAACGGCATGATCTGCATGCCGGGCATCGTCGACACGCATTGGCACCTGTGGACGACGCTCTTCCGTCCGTTCGTGCGCGCCGATGTCGATGCGGTCGGCTACTTCCCGGTGAGCAATCGGCTGGGCCAGCTCATGGTGCCCGAGGACAGCTACCGCAGCGTCAGGCTCGGCGTCGCCGAAGCCCTCAGCGCGGGCGTGACCACGGTGCACAACTGGGCGCACAACGTGCGCAGCCCCGAGCATGCCGCTGCCGAGCTCTCGGCCATGCGCGACATGGGCATCCGTGGACGCTTCGCCTATGGCCCGGCGCAGGGCATGCCGGACGACCAGGTGATGGATCACGCCGGGCTCGCCCGCATCAAGCGCGAGTGGATGCCGAACGACGGCATGCTCACGCTCGGTATCTGCTCGCGCAATGTCGGCGCCATGAGCATCGGCGGCGCTGCGCGCGGCACGCTCACCATCGAGATGGTGAAGAAGGATTGGGAGGGAGCGCGCGCACTCGGGCTGCCGATCACGGTGCACACGTCCGGCCCGAGCCCGATCATGCAGCTCGAGGAGGCGGGTCTGCTCGGCCCCGACCTGCAGCTCGTGCATCCGCTGCTCACGACGCCCGAGGAGCGCGCGATCCTGAAGCAGCGCGGCGTGAGCTACGCGACCGCGCCGACCGGCGAGGCGCGCCGTCCGGCGGCTGTTGGCGTCATCCAGCTCGGCGAGCTTCTGGAAGCGGGCGTCAAGGCGTCGCTCTCGACCGACCACACGACCAACTACAATTGCGATCCGTTCGTCGCCATGCGCGTTCTGTTCGCGCTGCATCAGCATCGCATCGGCAACAAGATCCCGCTGACGGTGAAGCGCCTGGTGCAGCTTGCCACGCTCGATGGCGCGGTCGATCTCGGCATTGCGGACAAGACCGGCTCGCTCACGCCCGGCAAGCGCGCCGACATCATCCTCGTGCGCACGACCGACATCAACATGACGCCGGTCGGCGATCCCTACGAGGCGCTGGTCTCGCTGGCGCAGCCGGGCAATGTCGACACCGTGATCGTGGACGGCCGCATCCTGCGCCAGGGCAGCCGGTTCACGGGGCTCGATCATGCCCGGGTGGTGCGCGAAGCGCGCGAGGCTGCGATGGCGCTTCGTGACAAGGCGAAGTGGCCGACGTGATTCCGACAGGACAAAGCCGAACGCTCGGCGCCACACCAGTGCCTGCAGCATTTCGGTGAGGAAACTTCAAATCGAAAGCCGGCACCAGCGACTCGGACGTGAGGTGACGACGCCTGCGGAGGTGCGGCGAATCCTTGGTCTCTGCCGTTCGCAGTGAGCGACGCCGCGTTCTATCACGCCCGCGTGATCGGCGAGCCGCGCGTTAATCACGTTCTCGGGATTCAAGGTCAGTATGGCTAACCAATTGTTGACAGTCGACATGATCGGAAGATGATCATAAAGTTGTTAGCTTCGATGCTTGCTGAACGCAAACAATGTGCCATCAGCCGTGATCAGAATTGCTGATGGGACAAGTGCTGTAGGAGAGGTGTTGATGACACCACCAAAACAGCCTGCCGCAGCGACCGCTGAGGTTTGACGTTCGAGCCTTCGCGTAGCGGCCTTCTTCATTGAGTCACGCGCCGGGAGCGGCTTTTGGACCGCCCGGAGAGGTATGGCCTCAGCCTATCTCGGCGCGACCAGAGCCGTGTCACTCGCGTGCGGCGAGGGCGGGTGGCGTATGCAGATTGAAGTTCGTCAGGTCCAGGCGGGGAGCTGGTGAGATGGAATACTCGGACTATCTTCGTGAGCAGGCTGCGGAATATCGGATGCTGGCGGAAGTGTCGATGGATCCTGCGGTGAGACAGGATCTGTTTGAATCGGCGGAAATCTGCGATGAGGTTGCCGACCAGGTCGACGATCGCCGGGCCGGTGGATGAGATGGGAGTTGGCGCACGCTATCGTGCGGGTGGCGCCTTGTAGATCAGCGATTGCTTGGCCCGCTCGATGATCCGTGGGCGGCAGGGCGTAGAGCCTGGCCACCAGCGCCTGCAACTCCTCGCCGCCCATCGGGCCGATGTCGAGGCCGGACTTCTCGGCTTCAGCCAGCAGCGCCTTGTCCTCCAGCATGGCCGCGAGCGCCTTGCGCAGCGCCGCGACGCGGTCGGCCGGAACGCCCGGCGGCACCAGATAGGGACGGCCGAACAGGTTCTGGCTGTAGATCATTTCCATGACCTGCCGGTCCTCCGTCGGTCTTCGCGAACGAGATCGTCAGCGGCACGCCCATCTGGTTCATCTCGGGATGGCCGTTGCAGGTCCTCCTGCGCGAGCAGGCGCACGAAGCCGCTGCTGATCCAGTCGCGCTGCTGGGTCGCGAGGCTCGACCAGTCCATGCCGCACATGCCCTGCACTTCGTTGCGCTCCATCGCGACCATGATCTCGCGGCTGCCGGCGTAGCCGCCGATGAGGCGCAGCTTCACGCCGAGCACGTTGATCAGCATGATCGGCATTTCGCGCAGCGTCGCGCCTTCGCCGCTGGTGCCGATGATCACCTCCTTGTCGAACGCCTCCTGGAACGACTTCACCGGCGCGTCGGCGCGCACCACGCAGAGATAGACGCTGCGGTTGGCGCTCCCGAGCATGATGAACTTCGAGGGATCGTGCGGCACCGGCTGGTCGGAGATCAGCGGCTGCAGGATCGCGCCCGCCTGCACCGCGCCGATCGCGGTGCCGTCCTTGGGCGCCTGCAGCGCGACGTAGGACGCGGCCTTGTTGCTGCCGGCGCCCGGGATGTTCTGCACGATGACCGTCGGATTGCCGGGAATGTAGCGTCCGAGATGACGTCCGACCAGGCGCGCATAGGTGTCGTAGCCGCCGCCGACCGCCGAGCCCACCGTGATGGTGACGGTCTTGCCGCGGTAGAACGCCTCGACCGCATCCTGCGCCGAGGCGGCGTTCGCCGCGAGGCAGGCGGCTGCGACGAGAAGGGCACGACGACAGGGCATGCGGTACGACATGCGGAGCTCCTCCGCGCGGGTCGCGTCAGTTCATCAGGCATGGCGCGACAGACAAGCGACTTAGCGACGCATCAGGGCAGGCAGGCCTGCCAGTCAAGGTTGCGCAGTGGATTTGGAGCCGATCGCGATCTGGCGGTATAGTCGTTTGCAGCGCTCGAACCGCGGACAAGAGGCGCCGGGAGAGAATGATGGAAACGACCACGACGGCCCCGCAGACGAAGCCAGCCAGCTTTCACCGTGCGGCCGCTCTCTCCCGCGCTCGGCGCGGAGATCCTGGGCGTCGATCTGCGCGATCCGATCGACGACGCGCTCAAGCAGAAATTTCTCGACGCCTGGCATCAGCATCTGGTGATCCTGTTGCGCAACCAGACGCTCGACGAGGACGCGCAGGTGCGCTTTGCCGAGACGTTCGGCCCGCCCGCGAAGGTCACCTCCGGCCGCACGTTCAGCGTCAAGCATCCGTCCGTGATGCTGATCTCGAACATCCGCCAGGACGGCAAGCCGATCGGCGCGCTGCCCGACGGCGAGATGCATTTCCACACCGACCAGTGCCACCAGGCGATCCCCGCCAAGGCGACGGTGCTCTACGCCATCGAGATTCCGAGCCAGGGCGGCAACACGCTTGTTCTCCAACGCCTACACGGCCTACGAGACGCTGCCCGAGGACATCAAGCAGCGCATCGCGGGCCGCCGCGCGCTCAACGCCTACGACCAGGACACGACGCTGCGCAGCGCGAACTACGACAACGCCAGGTCGTCGTACTGGCATCCGGTGGTGCGCACGCATCCGGCCACCGGACGCAAGGCGCTCTATGTCAACCGCCTGATGACGCGCGAGATCGAAGGCCTGCCGCGCGAGGAGAGCGACGCGATCCTGCAGACGCTGTTCGATCACCAGGAGCAGCCGCACTTCGTCTACGAGCACGTCTGGCGCCCCGGCGACATCCTGATGTGGGACAATCGCTGCACGCTGCATGCGCGCACGGATTTCTCCGCCGGCGAGCGGCGCCTGCTGCGGCGCGTGACCATCCTCGGCGAGAAGCCGGTGTAGGCTCGGCTGCTACGGGACAAGACCCGGCGAACCACCGTCGATGTTTGCTTGCGCTGGAGAGCGGACAGTTCTGCTCGCCGCGGGTCTGTCAGCTCATTGACCCAGAGCGGTCTTCTACGGACGACGCCCTCAGACGCTGACGAGCCGCCCGGTTCCATGCCGGTAGCCTTGATCGAGTGCACGCGCCGCGGCTGCAGTCAGCGACTCCATCGGAATAGCGCCACACTTGTTACTCTCACCGTTCGATTTCCGGTGCCAAAACTTTCTCACGACCAATAACGAGCGATGAGCAGAGAATGGAACCGCGCTTCAGGCGCGGGAATTAGGAATTAGTTCGAATTTGGAGTTTCAAAGGCCATGACCACATCAATCGAGAACGGACGGAAAGGCGGACAGCCTGCCATGCACACACCACCGGTCGTGTCACCGCAGGCGTGGGAGGCGGCCCGCAAGCAACTGCTCTTGAAGGAAAAGGCTCAAACCCGCGCTCGTGATGCCTTGGCCGCCGAGCGCCGGCGAATGCCGTGGATGGCCGTGGAGACGGCGTATGTATTCGAGGGGCCTGCGGGCAAGGCCAGTCTGCTCGACCTGTTCGACGGCCGGCGTCAGCTGATCGTCTATCGCGCCTTCTTCGAGGCGGGGGTGTTCGGCTGGCCCGACCACGCCTGCCGGGGCTGCTCCATGGTGGCCGACCAGGTCGCCCACGTCGCCCACCTGAACGCCCGTGACACTACGCTTGTTTTCGTCTCACGTGCGCCGCAGGCGGACATCGCGCGGCTGAAGGCGCGGATGGGCTGGGAGATGCCGTGGTTCACCATCACGGACAGATTCGACGCCGACTTCGGCGTGGACGAGTGGCACGGCACGAATGTGTTCTACCGCGACAGCGACCGCGTGTTCCGCACTTACTTCATCAACAACCGCGGCGACGAGCAGATGGGGAACACATGGAACTACCTCGACATCACGCCGCTGGGCCGGCAGGAGGTCTGGGAGAACTCGCCCGAGGGCTATCCTCAGTCCCCGACCTACAAGTGGTGGAACTGGCACGACAGCTACGTCGCAGACGCAGCGCCCGACAAGAAGTGGGTCGAGGTGTCGGACGCTGGAGAGGCGGCGTTCCGGAACCAACACGCAAGCACGAAGCCGTGAGCAATGCCTGATCCGGCGGATCACGGGCAGGCGACCCGCGGAACGTAGGCGGCCGACGGGCTGGCTCGCGGCCGACTTTCGCCATCAGACGCTGCAGACTGGTGTCCTGGGCGGTGGCCCGGCGGGAGGCTCTGCAGCCGCGCACGCCTCCGGTCAGATCAACTAAACCTAGGGACAATTTCAATTCAGGGCTAATCGAGGCAGTAGGTTGGTTGCACGGCCAATGGGCAGTACGATCGGCCTCGTCAAGAATAACAACCGGTGCTCGCCTGCGAACCGTTTACCATCAGTGTCGAGCATCTGCTTTGACCTTGCGATCGATTCCGGTGGCTGCACAGCTGAGTGCCGTCCAGCCAAACGTTTGGATCGGTCGCGATCGGTCGTCGGCTGCAGGCCCTCTTCGGGCAACCATCACTGAAGAAAGATGTCATGTCGTGCTGAGAGGAATTACCCAGTCGCTAAGGTGAATCAAAGTGACCACATTGAACGCCAAGTTGGTCCGAAGCGTTGGCTGGCTCGCCGTCCAGATAAGAAGGACCGCGATGCCTCGCACCCATCAACCAAGTCAAGCCGGTCTCAGATCGGTGTTGACGCGACACAAAGGCCTGAAGGACACAAACAATACTGGAGTCTTCTATGTCGGACTGGGCGATCGCTTCGACGACGAAAGGAGATTTGTCCGCGAGTCGGCGTCAGAGTTCCGCCCCGGGCATCCGGCAACATGAACTCACGGTCAGCGTTGCGGGACTAGCCCAAGATTTGGATTCTCCTACTCATTGGGCGACACAGCCAGCTGCACGATATCGGCGACGCGACAAAGCGTGCAACGTTGCCCTCCCTCCTAAGCAAACCGGTCCTAGAGGCAAGGCATAATTGGTGCCAGGAATTCGAATGACACGAGCGGCGTCGTTGCTTTCGGAAGCAATCAACGAGAGGTGAGGTCATGAAGATTGTAGTTGTCGGCGGAACCGGTTTGATCGGGTCCAAGGTCGTCGAGAAGCTCAGGCAGAAGGGTCACGAGGTCATCGGGGCTGCGCCCAACACAGGCGTCAACACGATTACTGGCGAAGGCCTGGCAGATGCGCTTGCTGGCGCTCAAATCGTCGTCGACGTGGCCAACTCGCCGTCATTCGAAGATCAAGCCGCGATGGACTTCTTCCAGACCGCCGGCAAGAACCTCACGGCGGCCGAAGTGGCCGCCGGCATCAAGCATCACGTGGCGCTTTCGGTCGTCGGAACCGAGCGTCTGCAAGACAGCGGCTATTTCCGCGCTAAGCTTGCCCAAGAGAAACTCATTAAGAGCTCGCCAATTCCGTACACGATCGTCCGCGCCACCCAGTTCTTTGAATTCATCCGTGGCATCGCGCAATCGGCCATCGAAGGTGACACAGTCCGCCTGTCGCACTCGCTGTTCCAGCCGATGGCGGCCGAGGATGTCGCGACCGCGGTCGCCGAGGCGGCTCTCGCGAAGCCGGTAAACGGCACGGTCGAGATTGCCGGCCCCGACGCGTTCCACCTCGATGAGATCGTCGGCAAGGTTCTCCAATACGACAAAGACCCGCGGGAAGTCATTGTAGATCCGGAGGCGCGCTATTTCGGCGTCAAGCTAAGCGATACGTCGCTTGTTCCCGGTCGCAGCCCTCACCTTGGCTCGACCAAGTTCGAGTGGTGGCTCACGCACGTCCCGGCGCCGCAGAAACACTAGTTGCTGAGCGCTTGTGCTTGAACAGATGAAGACCTGCTTTGAGCCAGCCGGCTCTTCTAGACGTGGTGGCCAAGTGCAACGTCTGTTGCACAGGCCCCGCTCACATCGTCCGCCGCAATTTATGTGCTGCGGTACGGCCGGTCCGCCTGGTGCCTTTTTGGCGGCGCCAAGAATGCGCCTGTGTAGATTGGAAGTCCGGCGCCACGCCGCCGACGGCCCGCGAGGTCGCGGCACCTGGCTGGCCTTCTCCGGCTATCGAATCACACGACGCATACATCGATGAGAGCCCGCGACCACTGAGAAACATCATCTGGCGAGACAAGCCGCCACGCCGCGCGATCCATTTCCTAACGTGCTGCGGGTAGTGATTCATCATAAGCGAAGTTCCCCCGTAGCTCGTCACTTGCCTTCCGCTCTGGTCCAGATCATAGGCCGCGTGAAAACCCAATAGGGCTCGCGACGTGACGCAGATACGATTGCGAGGTATGGCGCCAAGCACCATGGTGCACGCTGAAAGGCAAGGTCCGTCGATGACGACGCGCTCGCCCGACTGCCGCATCGCTTCGTGACGCTGGAGATAGGCCCCGATCTGTCCCCCGCCATCCCCGGCAATCCGGATGGTTGCCGAAGCAGGCGAAATCGTGAGCGCACCCGCCATGGCCGCGATCAAAAACGTATATCTCATTCGTCCTCCTTTGGTCCGCGGCATGAGTGCCGCGTGATTTGCCGACAGTTGCTGGCACTAATTCAATGGCCCGAGACATCGCCGCTTGCCGTCGGCGGGGCAGCCCCCAGTCGAGTTTCGGGCTGGTCTCTTGCTTATGAAATTAGCACCTTCGCGGCGGCCGCTGTGTCCTGAAGATAGCAGCCACCGCAGCTGTCGAGCGCGGCATTGCCCCGATGGTCGACAGCGGGCCTGCATATGGGAGGCAACGCGCGGCTGTCCTGCTATCTCGCGCCAAAAAATTGTTTGCGGCTGCCAACAGTGCGTCTGAGCGACCTCCCGCGCATCAGAGGTCCACTCTTGCCATTAATCCGGACATTGAGAATTGGCTGAAGGACCGACTTTGCTCCTAGGATGCAAAGCTCAGATGTGCACAGCGCGGCGTGGCGGGGGGCCGCAACGCATTTCTCTGCGCGCCATGCGGCCTATTCGCGACGCGCCGCGTCTTCACTACCACCAGCCCTGTCGCCGCTGATAGTAGGACTGGCCACCCTGCCGCGGATCGTAATACTGGCCGCGCCAGGGCGTAAATCCAAAGTCGTTTCCACGCGCGACGCGGACATTGGCCGGAGTCTTGCGCATCGCGAGGCCACCCTGTGGCTGGTTGTGCAGCGCCACGACAAACTCCGTGCGATAGTTCGTCTCGCGGTTCAGCGGCTCGTCCGAGATGATGATTGAGGATCGCGGCAATGCGGTCGGCGCGATGCGATCGAGCACATCTTGCGGGATGCTGATGCGGTCGAGCGCGGCCTGGGCGTTGTCCCCGCTGTCGATCGTGACCGCGGTCCAGCGCAGGCCCCCTTCGGCACGCGCCACCGCCGTGAATACGTGGGTGCCGATCGGCTTGTCCGGATTGCTGATCGTCACCGGGACCTCCAGGATCGCCTCGAAGCCGCGCCGCACATAGAGCTTCTGCGACGCGCGGCTGATGAAGACCGAGACCGGCTCGAGCGCGAGCTTTGCCTCGCGCACCGCCTTGGCGGCGTCGGCCCGCTTGGCCTCGGCCGCCTTGGCGGCGTCTTGGGCTGCCGCTGCCGCGTCGAGCTTCGACTTCGCATCGGCCTCGGCAGTGTCGAGCTGCGTCTGCAGCTCCGCGACCTTGGCGGCGGCCTTCTGCTTCTGCTCCTCGGCACGCTCCTTGGCTTCGTCCGTCTTGGCAGCGGCGAGCGCCTTCTCGGCGCGCGCGAGCGCGGCGTCGGCGCTCGTCTTGAGCCCTTTCAGCTTGCGCAGCGACGCCGTGAGCGGCGCCGCCTCGCGCGCCGCTGCTGCGGCTGCATTCTTCGCCTCAAGGGCGGTCTTGGCAGCCTCGTCCGCCGCGCGGGCGAGCGTTTCGATCCGCGCCGGGACGGCCGCGATGGCCTCTGCCTTCGGCACGAACAGCGCCGGATGCGAGAACTCGACCGGCTCCGCGTCGTTCGGCGCGATGATCACGCGCATGCCCATCCGTACCTTGTCGAACAGCTTGTCCGCAAAGCCATAAGGCATGCGCACGCAGCCGTGCGAGGCTGCATATCCGGGCAGCGGCCCGCCGTGCAGTGCGATGCCCGACCAGGTGATGCGCAGCATGTTCGGCATCCAGGCATCGTCATAGAGGTTCGAGTGGTGGTCCTTGTCCTTCTGCACGACGCTGAAGACGCCGGATGGCGTCTCGCGTCCCTTGGTCCCGCTCGACACTGGCGCCCGCAGGATCCAGCCGTCGGCGTCGTAGATGGTCACGTGCTGGCTCTTGATCGACACGATCGCCATGAGCGGCTCGCCTGCGTTACGCGGGGCCGCCGTCTCGCTGGAGCGCGCAGGACGCGCCGCGGCGTCGGCGGGCGGCGCCACGGTCAGCGCCGTCAGCGCGGCCGCAGCGGCGAACGTCACAATGGCGGCAGGCCGGCATCGCCGGATCGCCCAGTTGGATTGCATCGTCATGGATTGCATTGTCATGGATTGCATCGTCACGGATCGATTTTTCATGCCATGCCCTGGTTGAAATGCCTCCCCCCGGGGTTTCTGCCAAGGGAACCGGCGAACAAACACTGGACGCCTGTGGATGGTTCCTGCCTTTACGGCGCGCGGTCAACACACCCTTTCGCGAAGGTATCAGGAGGTTGGGCGGGAGTCGAAATCGGTTTAAGTCCCGCCGACGATATTGTGCCGCGTTTGAGTTCGGATGAGGGGCCCCTAGCCAGCAGCCCTTGCCCTTCTGACCCCTCTCGGATTTGTCTGCCAATACGTTGCATTCAGGGGGCTAGGCGACATCAGCCTGCGAGTTGCGCCACTCCGTCTAATGACGAGCCCTAGCTAGGCCGTCGCTCTTCCCCGTGCTAAATTTGTGGTTTGACAAAAGCGGCCTGGCTCAGCGCCAGCCGGCTGCACAGGAGGAACACTGGGCGCATCGGGACAACATCATGGTCACCATTAAGGTCAACGGGACCTCGCATCGGCTCGATATCGAGAGCGAGACGCCGCTCTTGTGGGTGTTGCGTGAGGAGGTCGGGCTCACCGGCACGAAATACGGCTGCGGGATCGCCCAATGCGGCGCCTGCACGGTGCATGTCAACGGACAGGCGATGCGCTCCTGCTCGGTGCCGATCGGCAGCCTCGATGGCGCCGAGATGACCACCATCGAAGGTCTGTCCTCCGACAGCCGGCATCCCGTGCAGCAGGCCTGGCTCGCCGAGCAGGTGCCGCAATGCGGCTACTGCCAGTCCGGCCAGATCATGGCGACGGCGGCCTATCTCAAGAGCAATCCCAATCCGACCGATGCCGACATCGACGCCAACCTCACCAATATCTGCCGCTGCGGCACCTATGAGCGGCTGCGCCGCGCCGTGCATCGCGCCGCCGCGCTGATGCGCACGTGAGCCGGGAGGGCAGCATCATGACCATCAATCTCTCCCGTCGCTCGTTCATCATCACCACGCTGACCGCCGCTGGCGGCTTTGCACTTGGCATCGGCATTGGCGACAGCGCCGAAGCCGCGACGCTGAGCGTGCGCCCATGGGGCGACGAGGCCGCGCGCTATCCCGGCGAGATCAACGCCTGGGTCGTGATCGATCCCGACGACACCGTGATCATCCGCTATGGCCGCGCCGAGATGGGGCAGGGCAGCTTCACCGCGCTGCCGCAGATCCTCACCGAGGAGCTCGAATGCGATTGGGCCTTCGTGAAGCCGGAATATGCCTCGGCCAACCGCAATCACCGGGAGAACAAGGTCTACGGCAGCCTGAGCACCGGCGGCAGCCGCGCGGTGCGCGAGACCGGCGAAATGGTCCAGCAGGCCGGCGCCAGCGCGCGCGAGCGCCTGATCGCGGCGGCGGCCAAGCGCTGGAACGTGCCGGCGCCGGACTGCGCGGCGGCGATGAGCAAGGTCACGCACAAGCCGACCGGCCGCACGTTTCGCTTTGGCGAGCTCGCGGCCGAGGCCGCCGCGATCAAGCTCGACAAGGAGCCGGCGATCAAGACGCCCGCTCAGTTCAAGTTCATCGGCCAGCGGATCGCGCGGCTCGACGTGCCGCTGAAGATCAACGGCACGGCGATGTACGGCATCGATCTCGCCGTGCCCGACATGGTGCAGGCGGCGATCATCGCCTGCCCGGTGTTCGGCGGGACGGTGAAATCGGTCGATGAGCGCGCGATCGCGGGCCGCCGCGGCATCCTGCAGGTGGTCAAGCTCAAGGACGCCGTCGCGGTGGTGGCCGATCGCTACTTCCGGGCGCAGGCCGCGCTCGACAAGCTGGCGATCGAGTGGGAGGTCGGCGCCGCCGGCGCGACCGACAGCGCGCAGTTCCGCAAGGCCTATATCGATGCCCTCGACCAGAAGGGCGCGGATGCGCGCCACGACGGCAATGTCGATGCGGCGATGCCGACGGCCGCCAAGGTGATCGAGGCAATCTACGACGTGCCGATCATCGCGCATGCGCCGATGGAGCCGCTCAATGCGATCGCGCATGTGCAGGCCGATCGCGTCGACGTCTGGGTCGGCACCCAGAACGCCGATGCCGCGCTGGCGTTTGCGGCGCAGGCGTCCGGCGTGAAGCCGGAGAACGTCTACATCCACAACACGTTCTCGGGCGGCGGCTTCGGCCGGCGGCTGCGTCCGGATGAGGTGGCGCAGGCGGTCGCGGTCGCCAAGGCGATCGGCAAGCCGGTCAAGCTGATCTGGTCGCGCGAGGAGGAAATCCGCCAGGGCCGCTACCGCACCCAGGCGGCGATCCGCTTCAAGGCGGGCTTCGCGGCCGACGGCACGGCGATTGCGCTCGACATGCGCAATTCGGCCGGCAGCTCGAACCCGCAGAACGCGCGCGACGGTCTCGATCCGCAGACGACACAGGGCCTGATCAACACCGCCTACAAGCTGCCGAACCTGCGCGTCATCTCGATCCTCAAGAACACGCACGTGCCGCTCGGGCCGTGGCGGGCGCCCGGCCACTCCCAGAACGTGTTCTTCATGGAGAGCTTCATCGACGAGATGGCGCATGCGTCGGGCAAGGACCCGGTCGCGCTGCGGCGCGAGCTGCTCGCGCACCGGCCGGACTTCCAGCGCGTGCTCGACCTGCTGGTCGAGAAGGGCGACTGGGGCAAGCCCATGCCGGCCGGCAAGGGGCGCGGCATCGCCATCCACGAGAGCTACGACTCGGTCGTCGGCATGATCGCCGAGGTCGCGGTGGCGAACGGCGAGGTCAAGGTCGAGCGCGTCGTGATCGCTTGCGATTGCGGCGTCATGGTCAATCCGCGCGGCGTCGAGATGCAGCTCGAGGGCGGGATGATCTACGGCCTTTCGGCGGCGCTGTTCGGCGAGATCACCATCAAGAACGGGCGTGTCGTTGAGGGCAACTTCGACACCTATCCGGTGGTGCGCCTCAAGGACGCGCCCAAGACCGAGGTCTACCTCGCGCCCACCGCCGGCAAGAAATGGGGCGGCGTCGGCGAGCCCGGCGCGACCATGATCCAGCCCGCGGTGACGAACGCGATCTTCGCGGCGACCGGCAAGCGGCTGCGCAGCCTGCCGATCCGCGGCCAGAACCTGACCGGGGCGGCGTAGCGTAAGGCCCGCATCGAGCTTTCGAGACCTGCTTTCAAGACTTGGGCAGAGCGGACTCGCTCTGCCCCGAGCAACGCCCTTTCACCGTTATCCTGAGGTGCCCGCGCATGCAGGGCGCTCATTGCAGTCTGCGTCATCGAGCGCGCGGGCCTCGAAGGATGACGGATTGGCGGTTACTGCTTGTCGCCCCGGCCGGAGCGCATAACGATGTTGTAGCCGGCGATGCTCGCTTGCGCTTCGCGCCGCACGGCGTGCGGCTCGACCGTCATCACTGCGAAGCCGTTTTGGTCGGCGAGCTTTGTCAGATACGCCAGGGAATGGGCATAACGCAGGGTCGGCCGGAGCACGAAATCGCCCTCGTCCGCCGCCTCCACCGAAAAGCAAAACAGCCCATCGCGTCGCAGCGCGCGGCGTACGCCGACAAAAATTCCCGCGAGATCGCCGATATAGATGAACACGTCCGTCGAGACGGTCAGATCGAATTGATCGGTCTGCGTATCCAGGAACGCCGCGATATCGCTTTCGATCAGGCGGTCGTAGATGCCACGCCGGCGCGCCTGCTCGAGCATGTTGGGTGAGAGATCGACACCCGTGAGAGTGCGCTTGAGCGCGCGCAGGCCTTCGCCCATCAGGCCGGTGCCGCAGCCGATATCGAGGATGTCGAGGCGCGCATCCGCCGGCACGGTTCGCGCGATGAGCTGGGCCAACAGCCGCGGCGACTGATAGTTGAGATTTTCGACCAGGTCGCGGTCGAACGTCTCGGCATACATGTCGAACAGGCCGACAATGTAGTTCTGCGGCGACAGCGCAGGCGATGGCTCGGCGCCAAGCGCGGCGAGCGAGTAGCGGATCATGTCGGCATTGCCGCCGAGCGCGAGCGCTTGTTGATAGGCCGCGATGGCGTCTGCGCCTTGCCCCATTACCCGCAGGGCATCGCCGCGCCCGAGCCAGGCATTGGCGAGGCCGGTCTTCAGCGCGATCGCGCGGTCGAACGCGGCAAGTGCCTCGCGGTACCGCTTGATCTCGTAGAGCGCGTCACCGCGCCCGAGAAAGGCTTCCGCCAGATCGGGCTTGAGGGTGAGCGCGGCGTCATAGGCCCGCAATGCCTCCTCGTGTCGCTTGCGCTCGCGCAGCGCATTGCCGCGCCCAAGCTCGGCGCCTGCGAGCGCGGGATCGAGCGCCAGCGCCTTGTCATAGTCGGCAAGCGCCTCGTCAAAGCGTTTCATTCTGCACAGGAGATTGCCGCGCCCGAGCCGCGCTTCCGCGAGGCCGGGCCTGAGTGCGAGAGCGCGATCGTAGGCCGCGAGCGCCTCGTCATGACGGCTTTCGTCGCAGAGGACGTTGCCGCGTCCGAGCTGCGCCTCGGCCCGGTCGGGGCTGAGCGCCAGCGCCTGGTCATAGGCGGCCAGCGCCTCATCGCGGCGGCCGAGGGCGGCGAGCGCATTGCCGCGATTGACGTGGGCATCGCTCATGCCTGGGGAAAGAGCGATCGCCTGCTCGCAGCTCGCCAATGCCTCGGCCGGTCGCGCCAGCCGATGCAAGACAAGGCCGCGGTTGTTGTGCACCTCGGCAATGCCGGGCTCGAGCGCTGTAATCCGATCATAGTCTTCGAGCGCACTGGTCAGATCGCCAGCGTGCGTGTGGCAATCCGCCAGCACCAGGAGAGCCTCGACGTTGCGTGGATTGGCGACGATGGCGTCGGCGGCGAAGTTGCGCGCGTCAGCGCGATTGCCTTGCTGCAGCAAAGCGACCGACAGATTCGTCAGGATCGCCGGATTATCCGGCGAAAGCCGCAGACGCCTGGCGCAGCCGCGCTTCCGCAGCCGGAAAGTCCGAGGCATCGAGCAAATCCAAGGCCTCGAAGAACAGCGCCCGTGCCTCGTCGACGTCACTCATGGGAGATCGCTTGGAGATCGTTCGGAGAATGTTTATGGCTCGTCCCGTGCAGTTCGGCAAAGGATCGAATCGGGAAAATGGTTGGCCGATCCGCTGCTATCCAACCTACTCTTGAACCGGCAATCAGGCTTCAATACGGATGCATATACCGTAAATGCCATTCGCTCCTATCCAGCCGTTGATCAATCCTCGATTGTTCCCGATTTGATATCGATCGCCGTTGATGGCCTTCACGATGTGCAGATAGTCGTTGCCGCGGACGCGGCAGAGCACGATGTCGCCGACCTTGAGCGTCGCCGGATCGATCGGCGCAACGGTGCATAGCTGACCGGACTCGATCCTGCCCTTCATCGAGTTTCCGCGAGGGCGGAACGAGACGGTCGCTCCAGCACGAAGCTTTTCGATGTAGTGTGCCGCCCAACCCAAGTGGACGTCCTAAACTATACGCTGGGCGGTGCTGCCGCTTTGCCACCGATCTTGCCTTCGGTGCCGCTGAGCAGCCGCGCCATGTTCTCGCGATGGCGGGTAAAAAGCAGGAGCGTGAGCACGGCGAAGAGCAGCGCCGCCGGTGGCCAGCCGCTGACCCAGAGCGCGATCGGCGTGGCCGCGCTCGCGACCAGCGCGGCGAGCGAGGAATAGCGAGTGAGTGCGGCGGTTGCGAGCCAGATCAGGCAGAACAGCAGTCCGATCGGCCAGGCCAGCCCGAACAAGACGCCGATGTAAGTCGCGACGCCTTTGCCGCCCTTGAACTTGAGCCAGACCGGAAAGAGATGCCCGACGAATGCGCCAAAGCCGGCGGCAAGCGCGAAACTGGGATCGTCGGCGCGTGCGAACGCAAGCACTGCAATCGTGCCCTTCAGTGCGTCGCCGATCAGTGTGGCAGCCGCCAGCCCTTTGCGGCCGGTGCGCAGCACATTGGTTGCGCCGATATTGCCTGAGCCGATGCTGCGCAGGTCCTGCGTGCCGGCAAGGCGCGTGAGAATGACGCCGAACGGGATCGAGCCGAGCAGATAGCCGAACGCGAGCGCGGCGAGGAGAAGCACGGCCTCAGCCCTTGGAGGCGGCCCGCCGCGCTGGCTTTGGCTCGGCGGCGGCGCGGCGTGAATGGAATCCAGCCTCGGCCGCTTCAGCGGCTTTCGCGAATACGATGAGATCCTTGAAGTGCTGGTCGTCGGCGCGCACGAGCGCGGCGGGGTCGGCGGCAAACCATTTGTTCTTGCGGCTGGCAACCACGAAATCCTCAATGTCGTTCTCGCAATAGACGCAGCGCAGCTTGCATTCGGCTTCGCTCTGCGTCTTCACCACATAGAACTTGTTGCGTACGTACTGGGTCTCCATCGGATCGTGCACGATGCAGTTCTTGTTGGCGCAGCGGATGCCCATAGGTGCGCGGCTGGTCGTAGAGCGGATATTTCGGGCGCTCGAAGCCGCCGGTGAATTTGTGCAGCGACTTGCCCTTGAGGCCCAAGCAGCAGCGCGATCAGCGCCATGCGGACCGGCACGCCATAGGCCGCCTGCTCGAAATAGACTGCGCGGCGGTCGGTGTCGAAGTCGGCGTCGAGCTCGCCGACGCGCGGCAGCGGATGCATGACGCTGGCGTCGGAATATTTCGGCTCGTTCAGGAATTTGCGGTCGATCTTCGGATAGGACTGCTCCTTGTCGGTCCAGCGCTCCTTCTGGAAGCGGGTGACGTAGACCGCGTCGACCTTCTTGTCGACCGACGTCGATATCGAGTCTCGAGCTCGGGGCCAGAGAACAGCGACTGCTGATGCGGCTCTTCCGGCGTCACATAGAGCGCGTCGATCGAGGTCGTCACCGTCGCCCTTGGCCGGACACCATCTGGCAGCGGAATTCCTCGCGCAGCCGCTGGTCGACATGCGCCGGCAGCTCCATGCCTTTGGCCGCCATCGGCATGATGGTGGCGCCGAAGCGGGCCAGCGCGTAGACGAAGGAGTGGATGGTGCGCGAGCCCGCGCAGGTCGCCCGAGATCGCCACCTTCAGGTTCTTCAGGCGCTTGTTCTTCTTCTTGAGCGGAACAGGTCGCACAGCGTCTGGGTCGGATGCTCGTGGCTGCCGTCGCCGCCATTGATCACCGGGATCGGCGAATATTCGGCGGCCAGCCGGGCGGCGCCGTCGCGCGGATGGCGGATCACCATGATGTCGGCATAGTTGGCGATCACGCGCACGGAGTCGGCGAGGCTCTCGCCCTTGGCGGCGGAGCTCGTGGCCGGGTCCGCGCTGGTGATGGTCTCGCCGCCGAGCCGCAGCATGGCGCTCTCGAAGGAGAGCCGCGTGCGCGTGCTCGGCTCGTAGAACAGGCTCGCCAGGATGCAGTCCGAGGCGATCTTGGTGCTGCGGCCGATGCGATAGGGAAAGTGCGGAGTCGGGCAAATCGCGCAGGAAGGACTGCGCGATCTCGAAGACAGTCTCGATGTCGCGGTCGGAGAGATCGTTGATCGAGACGATGTGGCGAGTAGCAGGGTGGCGAGTAGCAGAAGTGTTTTTTGTGCTCATGAGTCCCGCCTTCTGCTTCTGAGCCTGTTTGGCATGTCAGCGGTCTCCGTTCCTGTAAGCGCTGGTCGAGCCAAAGCGGACAGTCACGGAAACTCCAATCTCTATATAATGAGCGCGCTCACGCAGAACCCTCAACCGCTTCGCTCGGTTGAGCCGGCCAGGAGTTGGCGTGGCGATGTCCATTAAAGTGGCATCTATAGGGGGAGTTTCCGGGGCCGGCAAGGCCGCCGTGCGGGCGTTTCCACATTCGCGCCGGAGCGCCATAGGGGCGGGCGGCGGCGCGGTGCGCGGATAGGATGGCATTGCGATGACCACGCCAGAGCCCGAGCTTGCCAACCAATCGCCGCCCTATGAGGACGTCGACCTGTTCGCGAGCGACCGGCCCTTGCGGGATGCGGTTACAAGCAATGCGGCCGGCGCCGATCGTCGAGGCGCTTGCAGCCTTCGGGCGCCGCTGGGGCGCGGCCGACGATGTTCGAGCGGGGCAGGCTTGCGAATGCACATCCGCCGCGGCTCGAAACGCTTCGATGCCCGCGGCTTTCGCCGCGACACCGTCGAGTTCCATCCGGCTTATCACGACCTGATGGCCGAGAGCGTCGCCGAAGGGCTTGCACTCCTCGACCTGGAGGGCCGATGCCACGCCGGCGCCGGCACCCGCCCAGGTCACGCGGGCGGCGCGCTTCTACATGGCGGCGCAGGTCGAGACCGGTCACCTCTGTCCGCTCACGATGACGCGCGCGGCGGTCGCAGCGCTTGCCGCCGAGCCAAAGCTTGCCGCAATGGTTGTCCCCAAGATCGTCACGCGCCACTACGACCAGCGTTTCATCCCGTGGTGGGAGAAAGACAGGCGTCACGCTCGGCATGGGCATGACCGAGCGGCAGGGCGGCACCGACGTGCGCACCAACACGACCACTGCGGTGCCGGCGGGCGAGGGCTACCTGCATCACCGGCCACAAATGGTTCATGTCGGCGCCGATGTGCGACTTCTTCCTGGTGCTGGCGCAGGCGCACGGCGGGCTCACCTGCTTCCTGATGCCGCGCTTCCGGCCCGACGGCTCGGTGAACGCGCTCGACGTCCAGCGCCTCAAGGACAAGCTCGGCAACCGCTCGAATGCGTCGTCGGAAGTCGAATTCGCGGACGCCTTCGCCTGGCGTGTCGGCGACGAGGGCAGGGGCGTGCGCACCATCATCCAGATGGTGCAGCTCACGCGGCTCGATTGCGCGATCGCGTCGGCCGGGCTGATGCGCATGGCGCTGGCGCAGGCGCTGCATCACGCGCGCCATCGCATCGTGTTCCAGAAGCGGCTCGTCGACCAGCCGATGATGGCCGGCGTGCTCGCCGACATGGCGCTCGAAGCGGAAGCGGCGATCGCGCTGGTCATGCGGCTCTGCCGCTCGTTCGATCTTGCGGCAAGCGATCCGCGCGAGGCGGCGCGGGCGCGCCTGCTCACGCCCGCGGTCAAGTTCTGGGTCTGCAAGCGCGCGCCGGCCTTCGTGTACGAGGCGATGGAGTGCCTCGGCGGCAATGGCTATGTCGAGGAGAGCCTGCTGCCGCGGCTCTACCGCGAGGCGCCCGTCAACGCGATCTGGGAAGGCTCCGGCAACGTCATGGCGCTCGATGTGTTGCGCGCGGCGACACCGGAGGTGGTGCAGACGGTGCTCGATGCGCTTGCAGTCGATGGGGAGGGGCTGCCAGGCGCGTGCGAGACGCGGGTGCAGATTATGGAAGCGCTTGCGGCCGGCGAAGCGCAGGCGCGTCTGGCGGTCGAGCGGCTTGCTCTCCTCGCGGCGGCTGCAGCGTTGCGTGTGAACACTCCCGCCGCGGTCGCCGAGCTGTTCGCGCGTACGCGGCTAGTTGCTCCATGTGGCGTGATGCTGGGTACGAGCGATATCACCCCCGCAGAGATTGATGCTCTCTTGGTGCGGGCGCTGCCGGCGTGACGACCGGGAGTCCTTTTCGTTTGAGTTGACCCAGACTCCGTTCGTTCCCGCGCAAGCGGGAACCCAGGGCCACTCACTGGGAGTCTTCGATCTGTCGCTCTGGGTCCCCGCTTGCGCGGGGACGAACGGCGGAGAGGTCTAGCCCGCAAGACGGACAAGCCGATCAAGCGCGCCCTGCAGGATGAAGGCGGCGGCGTGCTGGTCGATCACCTCGGCGCGCTTCTTGCGGCTCACGTCGGCCTCGATCAGGTCGCGCTCGACCGCGACGGTCGAGAGCCGCTCGTCCCACAGCCCGATCGGCAGCTCGGTCAAGCGCGCAAGATTGCGCGCAAAGGCGCGGGTCGACTGCGCGCGCGGGCCCTCGCTGCCGTCCATGTTGATGGGCAGGCCGAGCACGAAGCCGGCCGCCTTGCGCTCGGCCGCGAGCGCGAGAAGTCGCGCGGCGTCGGCCGTGAAGGTCTTGCGCGCGATGGTCTCGACGCCGGTGGCGAGCCGGCGATCAGGATCGCTCGCAGCGACCCCGATGGTCTTGGTGCCGAGGTCGAGACCGATCAGCGCGCCGCGCGCAGGCAACAGCGGCGCAATCTCGACGAGCGGCAGAACCGGGGCAGCCATGGGCTTGGCCTAGCACGAGCCAGCAGCAACGATGCAAAGCGCGCGGTTGAACTATGCGATGCGAAGTCTATCTGTCAGACCTGATCCATTCTTGAGCAACGGAACATGCCTCATGCAGATCACCTGGTTCGGCCATTCCGCCTTTCGTCTCGACTTCGCCGGCAACGCAGTGCTGATCGATCCGTTCTTCACCGGTAATCCGGCCTTCGTGTCCGACAAGGCGGCCGCCATCAAGGGCGTCTCGCAGATCGTGCTCACGCATGGCCATGGCGATCATGTCGGCGACACTCTCGACATCGCCAAGACAGAACGGCGCCACCGTGACCACGAACTACGATCTCGGCATGTGGCTCGTCTCCAAGGGGCTTGAGAAGCTCAACCCGATGAACACCGGCGGCACCACCGACCTCGGCGGCTTCACGGTGACGCTGGTGCGGGCCGACCATTCCTCCGGCGACATCGTCAACGGCACGCCGATCTATCTCGGCAATCCATGCGGGGTGATCATCAAGGCGAAGGGCGAGCCGACCGTCTACCACATGGGCGACACCGACATCTTCTCCGACATGGCGCTGATCGCCGAAATCCACCAGCCGAAGATCGCCATGGTGCCGATCGGCGACCGCTTCACCATGAGCCCGTCGATCGCCGCGCTCGCGGTCAAGCGCTTCTTCAAGCTCGATGCCGTCGATGCCCTGCCACTACGGCTCGTTCCCGATCATCGAGGCGACGCCTGACAAGTTCGTAGCCGAGATGAAAGGCCATGCCACCAAGGTGATCGTGCCCGAGAAGGGCAAGCCGTTCACGGTGTAAGTGATATAAGATGATCCCATCCCCCGCTCATTCCCACGCAAGCGGGAATCCAGCAATCGCAAAAAGAATTGCTGGGTCCTCGCTTTCGCGGGGAGAACGGAGAGGACGTAGCTCAAATTGATCAACACCTGGGTCAGCCATGTCCGACAAGCCCAAAGCTCTGCTGTTCGATGTCTTCGGCACCCTGGTCGATTGGCGCACCAGCATCGCGCGCGAGTCCGAGCAGGTCCTCAAGCCGCTCGGCGTCGCGGTCGACTGGCTCGCCTTTGCGGATGCCTGGCGCGGCGAGTACCAGGGCGCGATGGATCAGGTGCGCGACGGGCACATTCCGTTCTGCAAGCTCGACCTGCTGCACCGGCGCAATCTCGATCTCATCATGCCGCGTTTCAACATTTCGGGCGTTGCAGAGAACGCGCTGCAATATCTCAATCTGGCCTGGCATCGGCTCGACGCCTGGCCTGACGTGCCGCCCGGCATGTCACGGCTGCGACGGCGCCATCTGCTGGCGCCCTGCTCGAACGGCAACATCTCGCTGATGGTCGACGTCGCGCGCCGCAATGGCATTCACTGGGATGCGATCCTCGGCTCCGAGATCGCCGGAGACTACAAGCCGAAGCCGCGCGTCTATCTGGCGTCATGCGCGGCCTTCGATCTTGCGCCCGGCGAATGCATGATGGTCGCGGCCCACAGCAAGGATCTCCAGCATGCGGCGGCCTGCGGATTGCGCACCGCTCATATCGCGCGGCCGAACGAGCATGGACCCGGGAAGGGCGAGCCCGTGCCGAAGGTCCCGGTGGACTATGCGGCCAGGAGTCTTGAACATCTCGCGGAGCAGCTTGACGTGTGACGCGGGATCAGTTCCCCGCCTGCATGCCGGCTTCCTTGGTCACCTTGGCCCACTTGGTGATTTCGCTCTTGAACCGCTCCGTGAACTCCTCCGGCATGGTGCCGACCGGATCTGAGCCTTCGTGCTCGATGCGCTCACGAATGTCGGGCGACTTCAGCATGCGCACGACCTCGCCTCCGATCTTGTTGACGACCTCCTTCGGTGTGCCGGCGGGCGCAAACATGCCTTGCCAGGCGCTGATCTCGTAGCCGGGATAGCCAAGCTCCGCGATCGTCGGCACGTCGGGCAGATAGGGCAGGCGCTTGGCCGTGGTGACGGCAATCGGGCGCAACGACCCTGCCTTCACGTGCTGGAGTACGGCCGGCACCTGCGAGAAATAGACCTTCACGTGCCCGCCCAGGAAAGCGTTCATCGCCTCGGCATTTCCCTTGAAAGGAACATGGACCATGTCGATGCCGGCCATCAGCTTGAACATCTCGGTTGCCAGATGCGGCGATGTGCCGGCGCCGGATGTCGCATAGTCCAACTTGCCGGGATTGGCCTTGATCAGCGCAACGAACTCTTTGAGGTTCGTCGCCGGCACCGACGGATGCACCACCAGCATCAGCGGGATCGATGTGAGCTCGCTCACGGGCGCGAAATCCTTGACGGGATCGAACGGCAGCTTCTGCATCCCCGCATTGATCGCGAACGCGATGGTGGTGACGAGAAGTGTATGACCGTCGGGCGGCGACTTGGCAACGGCGCCCGTACCGATCATGCTGCCGCCGCCGGGGCGGTTATTGACGATCGCAGTAGCCGACCAAGTATCGGCAAAGTGCTGCGCGATCATCCGCGCGACGATGTCGGTCGTGCCGCCGGCGACGAACGGAACCACCAGCTCGATCTGCTTGCTCGGATAGGTCTGGGCTGTGACTGGCGTCGAGATGGTGCCCGCAAGAACGAGTGCGGCGACAAGCATCGATACGTCGCGTATGGTGTTGCGCCTGATCTTGCGCATGGATCGTCCTCCCGAGTGCCGCGCCAATCGCGTTGACGCGTGCTTGCAAACTCTATAGCAGACCCGATGTCTTTTTGCCTCCCAGGAATTGCGTCATGAAGCTTGTCTCCTACCGGCATAACGGGTCCGTGCGTATTGGCGCTGTGGTGGGTGATCAGGTCGTCCACCTCAATGGGCTTCTGCCCGCTGCTGAAGCGATCCCCGACGATATGGTCGAGTTTCTCGAGCACGGCGACGGCGCCATGGATGCCGCGCGGCGGGCCGTCGCGCGCTATGAGGCAGAGCGGCCGGCATCAGCGGCAACGCCGCTTGCCTCATGCGACCTGTTGTCGCCGGTGCCGCGGCCGGGCAAGATTTTGATGGGTGGCCGCAACTATCTGCGCCATCTCGACGAGCTGCGGAAGGAGGGGGCATCGCGCGGCGAAAAGATTATCACTCCGCCGATGCCGCACATCTTTGCCAAGTACCACAATTCGGTGACCGGTCATGGCAAGCCGATTATCTATCCCAGGATCGTCACGCAGCTCGATCTCGAGGGTGAGCTGACCGCCGTGATCGGCAAGACCGCATACTATGTCGAGGAGAAGGACGCGCTCGACTATGTGGCCGGCTACACCATCATGAACGACGTGTCAGCGCGCTGCCTGCAGGCGCAAGGCTTGCTGACGATAGCGAAAGGGTTTGAAACCTTCTGTCCGATCGGGCCCTGGATGGTGACCAAGGACGAGATCCCCGATCCGCAGAACCTCACGGTACGCACCTATATCAACGACCTCGAAGTCTGCACGGCGCACACTTCTGAGATGTTGTTCACCATCCGGCAGTTCATCGCGGCGCTGTCGCGGGTGTTTCCGCTCGAGCCCGGCGATGTGCTCGCCACCGGATCACCGCCCGGACCGGGCATGTATCACGACCCGCCAATCCTGGCGAAAGTCGGCGACGTGATGCGCATCGAGGTCGAGAAGATCGGCACGCTGGCCAATCCGGTGGTTGCGGCGGCGCGTTGATCTGCCCGTTGTCAGCTGGATGATGTGGCGCACTGGCGGGTGCCGCAGAGTTGATTGCTGAGCGCCGCGCATGAATGGTGCAGGCCACACTTGTGCTGCGCTGGCGCGGGAACGTGGATAAACCGAAGCAAAGAATCACGATACCAATTGTCCAGTTCGTGCAGGGAGGACTTTGGTATTGGGATGGAATTGCAGTATGCCGCATCGGCGTAAGCGCTTGCTGGACAACGGAATTTGCGGACGCTGGCAGCCTTTGCGACAATGACTTAGCAAATACACAAGACTGATTTACCGAGGATGGTCACGACAATAAGACGTGAGCGATCGAGGCCGGAGAACGAGCAATCGAGGCCGGAGAAGAAGCGTGAGACGTCGCGAGTTCATGACCCTCTTTGGTGGCGCGGTGGCCGGCTGGCCAATCGTGGCTCGTGCGCAGCAACCTCGCACGCCCGTGATTGGCTTCCTCAGCTTCGGTTCACCCGATCCGAACTCAGGGTTCGGGGCCGCGTTCCGGGCGGGCCTTGCTAAAGCCGGTTACGTGCCTGGCCAGAACGTGGTGATCGAATTCTCGCTGGGCGAACAATCAGGCTTGGCGCCTGCCGGAGCTAGCTGCCGACCTAGTCGACCGCCATGTGGATGTGATCGTCGCAACCGGTGCACCCTACGCTGCGCTTGCGGCGAAGGCTGCCACCTCGACCATTCCAATCGTCTTTGGGATTGCGGACGATCCGGTGCAATACGGACTCGTTGCCAGCCTCAATCGGCCAGGAGGCACCGTCACGGGAATGACTTTTCTCGGCGGAGTGCTTGCGGCAAAGCGGCTCAATCTCTTGCTCGAACTGATCCCACAGGCAGTTACGATTGGTTATCTTTCCGGTCCTGCAATCTCTCCGATCTTCGAAGACCGGAAGAGCGAGATGCTTGCCGCGGGGCGGGCGCTGGGGCGGAAGATCGCGGTATTGGAAGTCCGCTATTTCGACTTCGAGGCTGCCTTCGCGGCCCTTGTCGAAGAGCGCGCCGATGCGCTTATCGTCGGTAGCTTCACTTTGTTCCGTAGCCCGCAGAATTGCAGCAAAATATTGGAGTTGGCAGCGCGCCACAGGATCGCGGCGATGTATCCGGCTCGTCAGTTTACAGATCGTGGTGGTCTGATGAGCTACGATTCCGACACCCTAGGCGTCGCCCGTCGGCTGGGGAGCCACTATGTCGGACGGATACTCAATGGTGCAAGGCCCGCGGAACTGCCTGTTCAAGGACCGGACAAATTTGACTTGATCATCAATCTTAAAGCCGCGAGCGCCCTGGATCTCGTCATTCCGCGCACATTGTTGGCCGGGGCCACCGAGTTGATCAACTGAGGCTGTGCACTTCACGGCGCCAAACGAGTGACGACGTAAGCTAAGTCTGGGTCGCCGCGCTGATCCGCTATCCCTAGAAGTGGACTTATTGCGCTCACTTCGAGTTCTTAGCTCAGAACCCACGGCGCGCCTTGAAGCATTGCGCCGATCGCTCAGGAGCGGTCCCGCCATTTCGCGGGGTTGACACCCAACAGCAAAAAGTTGGCGCGCTAAAACAAGACCTGGCCGGTTGTCGTTGTTATCTTCGCGGTCAGCAGATGTCGTACTCGCCCTGACATCTTCCGTTGCATCCCCGCGCTACCGACCTTCGTCCCGCTGTCGGAGGACGTAGCGCGCGGGCGACGGCGAGCGCGCTGAACGGTCTCCTACCTGCGCGCTCGCCAGGGCGCCTTCGCACAACCATCAGAGCGAGGCGTCATGTTTCTTCTGCCCTCGGCCCTCGCTTCAGGAAACTGGGAATTTCGATACTAGGAACCCTAGCCGCCGGGGCTCCTGAGCGATTCTTACGACGGACGAACTGTCTCGCCTCGACGAGTGCCATCGGCGTTCTGCTCATCGCTTTTGGTGGGAACTGTTTTGCTCGTTGCTCGGCCGTTTGAGCGAGGCATTCACAGGCATCTGCAACCCGGCGTAGCACGAGCTCGGTTGCGCATTCATCCATTTGCTTAACGTGAGCGACCAACCGATCCCGAGGGGAGGACTGTCGCGCCTCGACGGGCAGGGACGTCTTGCTCACCGGGTCTGGTGGAAACCGTTTTGCCTGTTTCTCGGCCTTTCGAGCGAGGCCTTCGTAGGCATCTGCGAGCCGACGCAGCACATTCTTGGTTACGCATTCATTCATCTGCTCGGCCCGAGCGAGCATCTCTTTTGCGCGGCCGTGCCAATGCACCGAATCGTCGTAAGACATAATTGATGAAAGCAGAACAATTTGATCAGACGTGGTGTGCTGATGTGTGTGGATATCTTTTTTTGCGTCAAAGAGATCAATATCTAGGAGGGAGGGCGCTACTGCGTGGGCGCATTGGCCGGGGTACGTTGATCGGGTTAGCCGGCCTCGGATGTCGAGCAATGACGGCTCCTGGCCCAAATGTGAAGTGCCGACATGAGCCCCATCGGTAAGAGAGCTTGGGATTTTGGGATTAGACCAAATGGCGAAATCTTCGCTAGCAATGGAGCCCGCGGTACGGTAAACAGCGGCTCCCCATCCTCTATTGGCGCTTCGTCCTCAAGAGGCTGATTGCCAACCTCGGCCGCCTGCCCGCGTGCCGTCCCACTTGCACCCATCGGCATCTAGGCACTGCCGAGCCACACCAGGAGCAACACGGTATCCATGAGCAACTACGATCAAACCCTGCAGGATCGCTTGAGCCTCGCAGCGCAGGCCAAGAAGAACATGCTCGAAAATTTCAAGAAGTCACTGAGTTCTTGATGATCCGGCCAAAATTGAGCGCCAGCGGCAGCGCGAAGCCATCGTGGCGGCCCGGGCCGAACGCGAGGCGCAGCGCGAAGCGGCAAGGCAACAGCGCGAAGCCGAGCTTGCCAGGCAAGCTCTGATCGAGGCGGAAGCGGCGGCTGTAGCCAAGTCCGCAATGGAACAACAGGCTGCGCGCGACGCGGTCGAGCAGGCAGAGCGCGAGGTCGCGCTCCTGGCTGAGCAGAAGGCGGCCCGCGACGCCCGTTATGCCGCGCGAAAGGCTGCGAAAAAGGAACGGCGGAGAGGCTATTAGGTCGACCCGCGTCGCCGGCTGAGCGATCCAGCATGGCAAACCCACCACACTGTCACGGTACTTTCTGGGTTTGCCACGCAACTCTTTGCAGGTCAGACTGGCCGCTTCGCCTCAACGTGGCGGGCGAAGTTGTTGAGAATGGCTAGCCAGCCGGCGCGTTGTTGCTCGATGGGTTGTTGCTCGATGGAATGAGCTGGCTCCCTATAGTACCACAACATCGCAAGACCGACGTTCATGACAAACCGATATCGGCTTGCTTCCGTTCGCGGAGACTCCAGATGTCCGTGGCATCTATCGCCCCGATGAAGAAGCACGCCATTGGGTCAAGGCCGCATTGGTGGTTCGGATCATTTTCCACCCTTCACCAAACCGTCTCGCAATATCCTGTGCGCTCAGTGCCGTGATTCCACACGCTACATTGTGAGCAAGGCAAGCCCTCAGAATGGTCTGAAAGGCTTGCTCTATTTCTGGTGAGTTGTCCTCCACGCCCAGGGATTGGCGGAGGTCGCTTCCGGCACCGAGAAAGATCGCGCCAACGCCCGGCACCGCCGCAATGGTATCGGCATTCTTCACGCCCTCGGTCGATTCGATCATCATGATGGCCAGCAGATCACCGTCGGGATTCAACGGCCACACATCCGCGCGCCGCTCGTACTCCGCGTTCGAGATACCCCACACCCATGCGGCGAGTGCGGGGGAATAGCCACGCAGTCCGGGCGGATTCTGGTACTTCGAGGTCCGTTTTTGCGGGTAGCGCATGTTCTGGACTGCCAGCAGCGCCTGCTCGGGAGTGTCGATGCCGTTGAAAATGACGCCCATCAGGCCGATGTCGAGCGCCTGCTTGGCGATCCACTGCGCCTGCTCCCGGCCATAGGGCGCAAAGCGCGCGAACAGCGCCACGTTGGGCTGGGCATTGCCCTTCTTGAGAGCGGTGGCTTTGTCGACCATGCCGATCGAGAACTGATGCAGCGCCGGAAAATCCATCGGCGTATGCTCCATGTCCACGTACACGTAGTCGGCGTTCGCTCGCGCCATGGTTCGAGCGTTCTCAAAGGACAAATTGCCAGTCTGGAACCCGATGAAAGGCTTGCCGGCGGCAAGCTTCTCAATGACGGGGTTGAGGTGCTTCACCTCTTCTGCGGCGACCGCGCCCGTTTGCGTCACGATCCCCGCCATAAGCAAAGCTATGCAGAGGGACTTGGTACCATTGACTACGGCCATATCTTTTCTCCCCGGTCACGCAGATGAAATACTTCCGTCAAGGTCGTGGCCTAAAGTGGCGGTTGTCTGATGTTTGCTTTCGCGCCGCTATCGGAGCCGAAGCAGACATGACGAATCAACAAAGTATCCAGCTTATGAAGGTGTGACGGCCGCGTAACCGTGGCCGTCACATGAGTGCATTTAGAACTTCAGTCGCATCACAGCCCGAACACGAACAGCGTGGTCTGGTGGCGCATCTCGCGCAGCTCGGGCGTCAGCACCAGCCGGCCCTTCGACTGCCGGCTGAGTCCCGAGAGGATCGCGACATACTGCTTGCCACCGGCTTCGAAGGTCATCGGCGGGGCATTGAAGCCCGAGCCGACATTGATCTTCCAAAGCTCGTCAAGCGTGGTGTCGTCGTAGGCGACGAGCGAGCCATCGGCATAGCCGGTGAACACCAGGCCGCCCGCGGTCGTGAGCATGCCGCTGACGTTCGGCCAGATCGAGCGCACCCGCTTCTTGACTTCGCCGGTCAGCGGATCGGACACCACGATGTCGGATTGATTGCGCTCGGTCTGCTTGGAAATCCGGCTGAAATAGACGCCCTGCTTGATCGCCTGCTCGTCAAGCGTCGATTCGTTGCAGTGCGAATACGAAGCAATGTACATGAGCTTCGTCCGCTTGCTGTAGGACGGCGGGAAGTAGTTGTTGCCACCCGACAGCGACGGGCACAGCAGCTTGGTGGGCTCGGCGCGGGTCATGTTCTGCCGGCCGGAATAGACCTGGATGTCGAGCTTCGGATCATACTCGATCGGCTTGCCGGTCTTCTGATCGATGCCGCGCGTCCAGTTGATGCGCTCCACGTAAGGCTTGGCCAGGATGGTCTGCCCGTTGGTGCGATCAAAGGAATAGAGGAAGCCGTTGCGCGCCGCGTGCGTGGCGACCTTGCGCTGCTGGTTGTCGACCGGACCATCGATCAGGATGGTGGTGCCGACCTCGTCATAGTCCCACATGTCGCCGGGCAGATACTGGTGATACCAGTTCATCTTGCCGGTATCGGGATTGTACGAGATCAGGCTCGCGGTGAAGAGATTGTCGCCGGGCCGATAATACGGGTCGGACCACGGCACCGGATTGCCGGTGCCCCACAGCGTCTGGTTCGTTTCAACGTCGTAGGAGCCGGTCACCCACAAGGCGCCGCCGCCGGTCTGCCAGGCGTTGTTCTTGTCCTTCCAGGTTTCGCTGCCGGGCTCGCCCGGAGCGGGAATGATGTATTGCCGCCAGACGAACTTTCCAGTCGCCGCCTCCACCGCCATGATGAAGTCGCGCACGCCCTTGTCGCCGCCTGCGGCGCCGACAATGATCTTGTCCTTGATTGCGAGCGGCGCTGCGGTGAATTCAAGCTCCTTCTGGCCGTCGCCGATATTGGTCTCCCAGGCGATCTGGCCGTTCTCCTTGTTGGTCGCGATCACGCGCGGCGGATAGTTCGCGATCGTGATGACGAAATTACCCCAGAGCGCTGCGCCACGGTTCGCGTCCGGCGCCTTCTCCTGCTTGGGATCCATGCGCCAGACGATGCGGCCGGCGTCGCCCGCGCGGGCGTCGATCTTGTAGAGAATGCCCCATTGATCGACGACGTAGAGGAAGCCGTCCTCGGCGAGCGGGGTTGCTTCCAGGTTCTCGTTGAGGCCGGTGCCGCCGAGCGCGACCGCATAGGCGAGCTTGAGCGATTTCACATTGCCGGTGTTGATCTTGTCGAGCGGGGTATAACGCTGCGAGTCGTAGCTGCGATGGTTCATCAGCCAGTTTTGCGGCTCCTTGTCGGGATTGGCGAGCCGTTCCGGCGTTACGTCGGCCGCGATGGCCGGGACGATTGGAGCCAAGGCCACGCTCGCAAGTAGCGTCATGGCGGCGAGCGCAAGCCTGCTGCGATGGGTCATGAGTTCCTCCCTTGTTGTTTGTCGTTGTCGAATTGCCCGCCCTTGTGGGCGGGTCCGTCGGCGAAGCGAAGCGCGAGAATGCTACACCACGCGTGTGTCGGCGTCTTGCGGTGAGACGTCGCTGGCGCGTCAGTTCGGCCGCGTCGCGCCCTTCACGGTCGTGCGCAGCATCAGGCGGCGCTCGGTCGAGGGAAAATCAGTGCGCGCATGCGACGAGCAGCGATTGTCCCACAAGCAGGAGGTCGCCGAGCCGCCAGACGTGCTCGTAGACGAACTCTTTCTTCTCGGCGTGATCGAAGACGGCGTTGAGCAGCGGCGCGCTCTCCGCATCCGGCATGTCGACGACACCGACGGTCATCAGCCGGTTCACATAGACAGCCTTGCGGCCGGTGTCGTCGTGGGTGCGGAACACCGGGTGGTTGCATTCGCCGAATGCCTCGGTGCCCTTGTCGTCGCCGCGCTGGACCGAGCCGTAGTTGTAGTGGTGGATGGCCTTGCGGCCTTCGAGCTTGTTGCGGACGGCGGGATCGAGCGTGTCATAGGCGGCGTAGCCGCTGGCGAACAGCGTATTGCCGCCGGCCGAGGGGATCTCGACCGAATAGAGCAGCGTCGCCTTGTCCGGCATCTCGGAGTGGATCATGTCGTGGTGGAACATCATCTCGCCGTCCGGCAGCGCGCCGATCGGCTCGCCGTTCTCGCGGATGTTCGAGATCATCATGATGCCGGGCAGGATTTTGGAATAGCCCTTCGGAAAGAATTTCGGCGGCCGGCGCGGCATGCCCTGCTCGCCGAAATAGCCGGTGACGCGGATCAAATCCTCCTGCGACAGTTTCTGATCGGGGAAGATGATGACGATATGGTCGAGCCAGGCTTGGTAGATGGCCTTGATCGTATCCTCGTCCGGCTTCTCGCGCAGGTCAAAGCCCCGAATCTCCGCCCCGATGTGCTGGGTCAGGGGGACGATATCGAGGCGGCTCTTTGTCATGAGCGTCATTGCTGTTGTTCTCCCGGCATTTGGCCCGATTTGATACGCAACCTTAATAAGGCGACAATAGTCTCGCAACCATGGCCCGGGCGTTGGCCACGGCGACTGAGAGGGTTGAGGCCGCTTCCGATCCACCTCCTGCGCGGGAAATGCCATGAACGCACCGCCACCTGCGGAGCTTGCTCCGATCCCAATCGTCGATGCGCTCGAAGGCGGACCGGTCCGCCGCGCCGGCGAGGCGAGCGCGCGGGCACGGGGCTTGCGCGACGCCTGCGTCAACTGGCTGCCCCGCCCATCCGCGGCCTTGCTGCCGGCGCTCGATTCTGCAACGCGTCGCTGGCTCAAGCGCTCGTGCTCGCCCTACACGCAAGAGGTCGAGGCGATTGCCGCCACGCTCGGCTTCCCTGGCATCTGGTTCCTGAACGGCTGCTATCAATGGGGCTGCACCTCGCTCGCCTGCGACGAAGGCGGCGTGCCTTGGCTTGCCCGCACGCTGGACTGGCCGTTTCCCGGGCTCGGCCGCTACCTTGAAGTGGCGCGCATGCGCGGGCCGGCCGGCGATTTCGACAACATTGCGTGGCCGGGCTATGTCGGCTCGCTCACGGGGTCAGCGCCTGGACGCTTCGCGGCCTCGCTCAATCAGGCGCCGATGCGCCGGCGCACGCGGCGGCCGTGGCTGCGTCCATACGACATGCTCTTGAACGCACGTCGCACCTGGCACATCCGCTCCATTCCGCCCGACCATCTGCTGCGCCAGGTGTTCGAGACCTGCAGGAATTATGCGGAAGCGAAGCATCGCCTGGAGCGGACGCCGGTCGCGCGTCCGGCGATCTATACGCTCGTTGGCTGTAGGGCAGGCGAGCGCTGCGTGATCGAGCGCAAAGAGGACAGCTTCGAGACGCGCGAGGACGACACCTCGGCGGCGAACGACTGGCTGCACAGCAGCTGGCCATGGGAAGCGCGCGTGCGCACGGAGGTTCTGCTCACCCGCAGCTACGAGGAGGCGGCGCAGAACAGCCGCACCCGGCGGGCGCAGATCGCGGCCTGGAATGGGCAGTTCGCAAGCGGAGCTTTTGGCTGGGCGGTGTCGCCCATTCTCAATACTCAGACTCGCGTCGCGGTCGAGCTTTGCCCGGCGCGGGGCCTGCTGCGCGCGGTCGGCTACGAGCTGGTTGCCGGGCGTGAGCTGCCCGAGCCCGCGACGCTGGTCTGTGAGCTCGGTGGAGCCGAAGCGCAGCCTGCTCAGGTCAGGTAAGCCGGGGCATCTGCGTCCGCGTCGACTCTCGCAAGCCCGTGCTCCTTCTCGCCGGTCTCGAGCGCTTCCAGGATCTGCCTGACGAGCTCGCGTGCGGCGCTGGCAGAAAGCTCAACCGCGACGCGCTCACGCCCGCCGTTCGCTTCGTTGACGAAATCGATGTTGAGCGCGTGATCGAACGGCGCGTGATAGGGGTGGTCGTAATAGATGTTGGCGGTGTCGATCGTCATCCAGCCTTTGGCGCCCTTCGCACTGCCGGCAAGCGCCGCCTTCTTGACGATGTAGGAACACATGCTGATCTCCTGGCGCTGCCTGCGCAACTTAAGCGTCGGTTGGAGCCACCGATTATAGAGCGCCGGCAAGAAGGCTCAACTGCGTCAGCGCGGCTCTTCGCCATCGGTGCGGCTCACGCCAGCAGTGATGCTGCTGCTGCATTTGTGCAGGACTGCGGGCGAGGTGTGGTCCTGGTCGTCGAAATCGAGCGCGTTGTCGTCGCGCTGGATGAAAGTCGCGTCACCCATGATGGTGAGATCGCCAGGCATCCTGCACTCGAGATGCACCTGGAAGGCCCGGCCGTCGCGCCGCCGGTTGAGAATGGTGCAGGACGCCATGCTGGATTCGACATTCTGGCGCGTGATCTTGACCAGCAGATCCTCGCGCCTGGCACTGTCGCCCTTGCAAGCCTCGTCCTTGGTGTAGGTTCCGACAATCGGGAAGTCGTCGTCGCTAAAGACCGGTGTCACCGTAGTTGCCATCACGGCCAAGATCGCCGCGCCGCGAACGATAGTATTGAGCACAATGCCCCTCCTTGGCTCAGTCCAGGCACAGAAAGCGAAGTAAACCCAAAGGAAGCCCAAAAGGTCCCCGGTTCTAACCGAGGGGCGGCCCCCGGCCAACCGTAGAAGCTGCGTCGTGCACAGCTACGGTATGTCGTGCACAGGTACGGTGCGGCGGATTGGCGCCTGTAACGGAATGGACGGCGCCAACGTACCTTCTGGCGGGCGCGAAATTCACGTCTTCGTCAGGGCCGGGGTTCCGCTCGCCCTGGGAAGCCGTATCAGAGTATGCTAGGCGCCGGACATGTTGACGCAACTGAAGCTTTGGCGCGATGCCCGTGGTCGCCTTTCGGCGCTGCGAATTGCCGCGCTTGTACTCCTCCTCCTGCCTATCGCGCTGGCGTTTACGGCGCCCTGGACATCAGAGGAGTTCAACGCTCGCCCGTTCAACGATTTGACCCACCGCGCGGGTTACTGGGCGCTGATGTTTGTCATCATCTCGCTCGCGATCACGCCGCTGCGGCGGGTTGCGCGCTATGGCGCGCTCGTGGACGTGCGCCGCATGATCGGCGTCGGCGCCTTCTGCTATGCGGTTGCGCACATCCTGCTCAATATTGCGCATGAGAAATTCAACGTCGGCAAGGTCGCGACCGAGATCGTGCTGCGGCTCTATCTCACCATCGGCTTCATCGGTTTTCTCGGCCTGACCGCGCTCGCGGTCACCTCGACCGATGGCATGGTGCGCCGGCTCGGCGGGCGGCGCTGGCAGAAGCTGCACCAGCTCATTTATGTGATCGTGCTGCTCGCGCTCATCCATTTCTTTCAACAGACCAAGCTCAACATCTGGTGGCCGACCCTTATCGCGGGCCTGGTTGGTTGGTTGTTGGGCTATCGCATCATGGTGCGGGGGAGGAGCGGGGAGCCCTCCGCGCTCATGCTGCTTGGGCTGACGGTCGCGGTTACGGCGCTGACGTTTATCTGCGAGGCGATCGGTATCGCTATCGGGTTCAACACGTCGCCATGGTTGGTGCTGCAGATGGCGTTCGACGTGGACCTCGAGACGTTCGACATACGGCCGGGCTGGATGGTGCTGGCCGCGGGTCTCGCGGTGGTCGTGCTCGATGTGGTGCGCTCGCGGCTGCGCAAGTCGCGCGCGCGGACGCCGGTCGCCGCCAAGCCGATGCGCGAGCCGGCGTAGCGCCCTGCATTTATGCTGTGCGATTTATGCAATGCGCCGGCCGCCGAGGGCGCGCCCTTGCCATGATTGCGGTGCACAAGCATCCGCGACAGGCACACAAAACGGAGCCCCCCGATGGCCAAGCTCACGCTCTATCATGCCGTTCCCTCGCGCTCGATGGTGACCCGCTGGATGCTCGAGGAGGTGGGCGAGCCTTACGATGTCCATCTGTTGAACCTCGCTAAGGGCGAGAACCGTGCGGCCGATCATCTCGCTGTCAATCCGATGGGCAAGGTTCCGGCGTTGCGCCATGGCGATGTGGTGATCACCGAGAACGCCGCGATCTGCACGTATCTCGCCGACGCCTTTCCCAAGGCCGGACTGAGTGTGCCGATCGGCGATCCGCGCCGCGGCGTCTATCTCAAGTGGCTGTTCTTCGGCCCAAGCTGTATCGAGCCGGCGATCACCGATCGCGCCTATCCGCGCAAGGAGGAGCCGCGGCGGGGATCGCTCGGCTACGGCGATTTGGAGACCATGATGGACGTGACCGCGAAGGGCGTGTCGGCGGGACGCTACCTGATGGGCGAGCAGTTCACCGCCGCCGACGTGGTGATCGGCTCGGCCTTGCGTTGGGGCATGATGTTCAAGCTCCTGCCAGAGCGTCCGGAATTCGTGGCCTATGTGGGCCGGCTCGGTGAGCGCGAGGCGCTCAAGCGTGCAGACGCGAATGACAAGGAACTGATGCCGGCGCCGGCGCCGGCGTAATAAATCAGCACTAAGCGCTAATCCTCACGCGGCATCGTCAAGCGCGATCGCAAGAACCAGCGCAGCATCAGAAGATAGCCGATGCGGGAGCCGGCGCGCGACAAGCCCACCTGCCAGGTGCCGTCCCCGCCGAGAAAAAAGCCGATGGTCGAATGGGCCGCTTGCGATGAGCCACTCGCGAGCGGCGCGGCGTTGGCAACATCAAGTTGCTCCTTTACGCCCAGGCGCTCGATCGCTCTGGCGAGAAAATCACCGGTGTCACTGCTTCCGCGGAACTTTGGATGCAGCAAGAACAAGGTTTTTGCAGCAAGCCCGCTCTCTCGGATGTGTGCCACTTCCCACCAGATGCCGTCGGTATCATCAAGGCAGATGACGAGTGCCACGCTGTCGTGTGCCAATCGTCGCACGGCGTCCTGCCAGCTCTCGTCGGTGAAATATCCGCGTGCGGCCCCATACGGCGGCACGGGATCTTTCGGATTGCCCAGCGCCACCACCGGTCCGTAGTCGGTGGCTTCCTCGAGCAGCATCACATCGAGCGATGTCGTCCGGTTGCCGACGTCGTAGAGATAGCCGAGCAGAGGAAGGCGCGGCGGCGGGAGCGCCACTTGATCGTCGCCAAAGGCGCGCAGGAACAGGATCGGTGCGCGGGCATCGAGAGCCTGGCGTTCCAGGATCGTGCTGCGCACCGTCCGTCGTCCAATCCGGCGGGCAAAGCCAGCAAGAATGGTCATCCCGATGATGGCGAGAATGACGAGCAGAAGGTTCACGGCGGCGACGGTGATCCGGTCATAGCCCGGCAGCCAGGTCGCAGTCGAAATCCGAGGCAGATGAGCGCTCATGAGAGCCGCCGACGGGGCGACCGGGAGCACAAAGAGCAGCACGCTCACGCCCGCAAAGCAGATGGACGATACGGAGAAAAGAGCAAGGGCCTGCCATCTGCGCAGCTTGATGTGCTGAATGGATGTCGGAAGACCGATTATCTTCGACACCGTATTGAGCGAGAAGAGCGGCGCTCCATGAAGCTCTGCAACCATCGTTCTGACCGACCGTCGGCAGAAGGCCCACATGACTCCTGCCCGTACACCCAGCTGCGCCACATAAAAATAGTAGGTGCCACCCGAGACGATCCCAATCGCTATCAGCGTGTTCTGATCCGATGAGGCGGAGGACGCAATGTCGTTGAAGCGTCCACCCAGGAGAGCCGACGCGACGCTGAGGGCTCCCACGGTCAAGACCAGAGCCAGAAGCAGGCCGATGACGCGACTGAACCTCGAGGCAAGCGCCGCCAAAAAGCACATTAGGAGGAGGTAAAGAATGACGGAGGTCAATAGAGGGAAAATGCCGAACGCCGCGACCACTGCGTCGGGCGTACGGATGAAGTTCACCAACGAGCTGATCAGGCCGACGAGCCAGAACGCCTGCGCCATTCGCACGAACGGATACGTGACCGAATACGTGCGCTCAGGCAGCCATTGCAGGTTCATGAAATGAAGCCTTTGAGGATCACACTATCCGGAGGGGACCTACGGCACGTGCCCGCCGTCATAGGTGCAGGCGATGCGGCCCAGTGCTGCCAGGAAGGCTTCGCTGCGTATGTATTCATCGAGCGCCTGGCGCTCGGCACCTTTGCAGTCGCGCGCCCGCGCCAGAAGCATGGCCAGGGTGTGCTCGTCGAGCAGAGGCAAGCTTGCCCAGAACCCGCGCGCAAGCTCCTGCGCCAATGCGAAGTCCAGGTGGTTCGGGTTTTCCGGCGCGCGTCCGATCTCATACATGTGGGTCACGGCATCCCAGGGCGCTCGCTCGCGCGGCATCCTCTCAAGGATATCGGTACATTCGGCCGCGACGTAGAACCGGTTCAAGGTGTCGAACAACATGAACCGATAATCCTGCTTTAGAAGCAGCGGCTCCCAATCGGACCATGCCGGCGTGTTGGTGAGCGGCGTCACAGCTTCGAGAACCACGATGCGTGGACGGCACTTCGACCAATCGGAGCCTTCGAGGACATCGCGCTCGGCGCCTTCGACATCGATCTTGAGAAAGTCGACGCGGTCAATTTCATTTGTGCGACAGAGGTCGGCGAGCGAGATCGACGGCAGCTTCATCGTTTCGAAGCCGACGCCATGCACACCTGCCGCCTCCGCGTTGCCGCGGACCGTGGTCGACAAGCCGTGCAGCCGGTCGACCCTGAAGAAGTCTGCTTCGCCCGAAGTGTGTCCGATGACGGCTTCGACAAGCGTGTCGCGCGGGCGCAGGCGCCGATGCAGCGCCGCTAGATCGGGCTGCGGCTCGACCACGATTCCATTCCAGCCCCGCTGGTAGAACCAGAACGAGACGCTGCCCGCAACCGGATGTCCGCCGCCGATGTCGATGTATCGGCCCTGACGCGCTCCGCCAAACGCGACATCGAGATGATAGTCCTCCATGTTCTGAGCGTAGGACAGCGGTCGCCCGAGAGCCTCGTCGTTTGGCATCATCCGCCGATCACCATGGTCTTCGCGGTTCAGACGCCATACTTTAGCACACATTGCCATGCGTCTGCCGGCGTCGGATTGCGCGATTGAATCGGTGCTTAGAGGAACCCATGAACGAACAGTCTCGGCACGTTCCACTGCGTTCTTTGCCGTGGGATCGCGCAGCCGCCGACCAGGCTATTGACGAGATCATTGCTGATGCGCTTGCGCATTTCGGCGGCGAGCGGTTCTGGCCCGCGCATCCCATGGATGACGACGTGGAGGACGGCAACAGCAGCATCTATATGGGCGCGGCTGGCATGATCTGGGCGCTCGAATACTTGCGCCGCGTGGGGGCGAACAAGACCCCGGTCGACTTTCGCCCGTACCTGACAACGCTCCTGGAAAAGACCGGAGCGGAGATGCAGAGCTACGGCAGCTATTCGGTCACGGGGTCGCTGCTGCTGGGTGACATGGGAACAGCGCTCATGATCATGCGTCTGGCGCCGAGCGCCGCCATGGCTGACATCATTGCGGCGCGCGCCACCGCCAATACGCAGCTTCCGATCCGCGAGCTGATGTGGGGCATGGCGGGCTCGATGATGGCGTGTCTCGCCATGAACGAGATGACTGGCGAAGAACGCTGGCGCCGGATCTTCGAGACCCAAGCCGAGCGGCTGCTCGCCGACCTGGAGGACGCGGCGGATGGGCCGATCTGGGAGCAGGATCTCTACGGCAAGCATCTGAAATTCCTCGGGCCGGTGCATGGCTACGCCGGGAACATGCTTCCGCTGATGCGGGGATGGGACTGGCTTACGGAAAGCCAGCGCGCACGCGTCGTCGATGCGGTGCCGCGTACGCTCGGCCTGCATGCATGGCGCAGCGATCTCGGCACATCGTGGCGGGGAACGGTCGGGCAACACGAGCCGCCCGATCTATGTCAGTATTGCCACGGCGCGCCCGGCATGGTCACAACGTTCGCTGATGCGCCGTTCACGTCTTCCGAGCTTGAAACCCTCCTGCTCGATGGTGGCCGCTACACCTGGGCTGTGGGTCCGCTCGCCAAGGGCTCTAACCTCTGCCATGGCACCGGGGGCAACGGCTATGCGTTTCTCAAGCTTTATCGTCGAACCACAGACCCAGTCTGGCTCGAGCGTGCGCGTGCCTTTGCGATGACGAGCATCGCCCAATGCCGAGAGACGCGAGAGGAGCTTGGGCGTGGTCGTTACACGCTGTGGACGGGTGACGTCGGCCTGGCAGTCTATTTGTGGGATTGCCTGACGGGTATGCCGCGGTTCCCGACGGTCGACATTTTCTGACGGCACCGAAGCCGCAGGGAGGGATTGATGACAGAAATGACGAGGCCGACTGCGGTTCATCTTGTCGGCAGCATCGGCCTGGACACGGTCGAGGACGTCTTCCGCACGGTTGGCAAGACGCTGGGGCCTTATCTGCGGCGCGCACCCGATGGCGAGGTCGGTGGCCGGAAGCTTTGGATCAGCTGGCAATATCCGCTGTTGCGCGCCAGCGTCTTCCTGAAGCCCGATCCCTCGGGCGCTGTTCGCCCAACCAACAAGTTTCCGCTGCTCACGTTGGCCGATGGCGTCAAGCCGCAGGATGTCCGCTTCGGCGAGCTCGGATACGCCCGTGAGGCGAGGGCATCCTATCTCGACTTCGTCGCAGCGCGGGATCGTGGAGAGCTGCCAAAAGGCATTCGCTTTCAAGTCAGCCTGCCGACGCCGTTTGCCGTCGTAAGCTCGGTTGTCGTGGCCGATGCGCTTGCGTCGGTTGAGGCCGCCTATGAACAGGCGATGATCGCTGAGGTTGCTGCGCTATGCCGGCATATTCCGCACCAAGATCTCTGCATTCAGTGGGACTTGTGCAACGAGATGATCATCTGGGATGGCCAGAAGACCGATGGCGTGCCGCACGCGGAGCAGCCGCGCGAGAGCATCCTTGGGCGGGTGCGGCGCCTTTGCGCCGGTATTCCCGCCGATGTGGAGATCGGCGTGCATCTCTGCTACGGAGACTTCGCCGGGCGTCACTTCGTCGAGCCGAAGAACGCAGAGAGGATGGTCGATCTCGCCAATGCGCTGGCGCAGGCCATTGCGCACAAGCTTGCCTACGTTCACATGCCTGTTCCGATCGATCGCACGGATGATGCGTTCTACGAGCCGCTTCGTGGACTGAGGCTTGCGCCCGGGACGGAGCTTTATCTCGGGCTGGTTCACGCCAAGGATGGCGTGCAAGGAACGAGAGCACGTGTCGACATTGCGCGCCGCTATGCTCCGGCGTTCGGGATTGCGACCGAGTGCGGAATGGCGCGGGCGCGTTCGGAGGAGCTTGTCCGCAATCTCCTGACGATTCATGCCGACATCTGCTCGGGAGGATCGTAGGCGGAGCTTCGGTCAGAACGGCCGGCCGCCGTCCTTGCCGACGCTGATGCTCGTGGCCGTGTAGGTACCGTCTGGCTGCTTGGCGGCCGTCTGGATCCGGAATGGCGCACCCGGCTTGAGGTCGTCTTTGCTGCCGACGATGTAGCGTGCGATGTGCGCGCTTGCTGGCACGATGATCGTCTTCTCGCCTTCTGGATATTTGACCACAAAGCTTTGATCGCTGCCCTCGGCGCGCGCCGCGGCAACAACGACGGGCTGCGCGAAGCCGTTGGTCATGGTGCCGTTGGGCGCGCCATACCAGCCGGCATAGTGATGGCCACCGTCGGCTTGCGGGCGGGCGAAGATGTGCACCTCGACGGCCTTCTGGCTGCCGTCGGCTTGCGGCACCGCGCCGGTGCCGATGTAGTCGCCGGGCTTGATGTCGGCAACCGTCGCCTTCAACACAGTGGTGATCGTTGCGTTGTCGGCGAGCTTGATCGTGACCGTCCCGCCGTCACGCGCGGTCGCAAAGATAATACTGCCGAGCATGCGGTCGATGGTGCCGCTCACGCGCTCGCCCTGCTGCCGTTGGGCCAAAGCAGAGGACAGGGTCAGCGAGGCGGCAAGGGCAGCGGCAGTCAGAATGCGCATCCGGCTCATAGCGACCTCCATCGAGGGAAACACTCAGCCTACAAGGTTCGCGGCCCGCGCAAAAGTTGTAAGCGCGTTGGAATGTGCTCTGCTGGAAACGTGCTCGCTGCAGTCGGCGGATGTTGATCCGCTGCCATTCGAAACGCCGATGGGGCAGCGCAATGCGTGGTCACGCGCCTAATGCCCATCATAATACCTCCCGAGTGAAAAGTGCTGCAAAAGTTCCCAAGATTTTACAGACTCCTTTTACGCGCGGTGGTGCATGCTATTCGTCGCGTTGGAAATCTTCCTCATGCCGCGGCCTCGCGCCCCAAGACTGTCAGCGCCGTTCCTCAGGCGCGTCGCGCTCGATGAGACGAGAATTGAGAATCGCGCCGCGTTTCCGTTCAGCCTGCCAATCTTTCAGAAGGGTTTCGAGCTCGAGTTCGATCGCCCTGTGACGATCCTCATCGGCGAGAATGGCACCGGGAAGTCGACGATCCTCGCAGGCGTCGCGGCCGTCGCAGGCTACGAGGACGCTGCCAGGATCAGCTCGTCGCGCCGCGTCGAGCCGACGGCCGGCGATCGGCTTGCGCAGGCCTTGCGCCCGAGCTGGCTGCCAAGGATGACAAACGGCTGGTTCTTTCGACCCGAAAGCTATTTCTCACCGATGCTGGAGCGGGAGGGGCCCGCGCCGGCGGCTGGCGCGCAGTCGTCGCATTCGCACGGCGAGGACTTCCTGCTCTTTGTGGAGGAGCGCCGCAATCGCCAGGGCGTGTTCATCTTCGACGAGCCGGAAGCAGCGCTGTCACCCGCACGCCAGATCGAGTTTCTCAAACTGTTGCGCCGCATGGAATCGACCTGCCAGGTGATCATGGCAACGGACTCGCCGCTGCTCATGGCCTTTCCGGGCGCGCGGCTGTTGCGTCTTTCCGAGCGCGGTCTCAAGGCGGCGACGCTTGAGGCGACCGACCACTATAGGCTGCTGCTCGGGTTTTGCACCAACCCGCGCGAATTCGTGCGCGTTGCGCTCGAGGAATAGCCTCCGACAAGCATGCGATGATCGGTTGTGCGAGCGCTTGAGCGTGGAGGGCTGGGCACGCCTGCGCCGAGGTAGCGTTTGCATCCTCGGCGCACGGGATGCACTGGGCCGGAGAGGCCTATTGAAAGTGCCGGTTGAAGTAGCGACCGACGGCGAGCGCAATGAGCATGATAGCGAGTGCAATCGCAACCTGCATGGTGTCGTAGAACAAGGCGTCGCTCATGATTCGTCTCCTTTCACAGGAGATATCCGCAAATTGAGTGGCGATCAGCCTTGACTTGGGTCAAGTGGCGAGGGAGGCGTCTCAGCGCTTGCGCTGTCGCGTTGGCATTCGTTTCGCGCGGTGATGCGGGCTCATTTGGGCCTCACAAGTAGGAGCGCACACTTCTTTTCACAGACGATGGTGGTGATTGTTTTGATCTCCTCCGTCGCGCTTCATTCATTTCGCGCTGTTGTTTTATTGAAGCGCGGGTTTTTCTTATGGTGAACGGTGATCACACACCTGTGACAATCAATGGTTGTGTTCCGCCGCAATTGTGACGACGTGCTTGCGCAGAAACTGTGCCGGGATGAGGGAGGGCCATAGGGAGAGTAGGAGGAGGCGAATGGCCCTTATACTAGCAGACACCTTGCCACTGATCGAACCGGTTCCGATTGATGACGAGCTTTGCTCGGGGCTTGCACTGATTGAGGACGTGTCGGGCATCGCCGCCCGCTTCGTATTCTATCATACGCAGACGCTCTACGAGGCCGGCGCCACGGCGTTTGTGGTGAAGAAGAAAGTCGTGTTGCCTTATCGAGCGATTCCCTTCGGCGCGAAGATGACGGCCGAGTTCATGGCGCGTCGGACAGGCGGGCGGCTGATGCGGATTGTGGCGCCATAGGCCGGATGGAAGACTTTGCAAAACATGGCGCCCGCCGGTTCTGACCGGCGGGCGTTGTGCTGTCTGGATCGCGATAGAATGCTTTATCGCGATGCTTATCGCGACGGAATGGTGAGCCGCAGCCCGGGGGCCGGTTGGGTCGGAGCCTGCATGCTCGGGGCTTGCAGCGGCGCAGTGGTGTAGGGATTGCTGGCGCCGCCGACCGATCCGGGATTGAGCTGCGAATTGGGCGGCAACGGCACGACCGGTGGAAGGAGCGGCTTCAGATCCTTCCGCCATTTGTCCTCCTGTGCTTGCGCCGTTGCGGAAGACACCGCGCCCAACAGCGCAATGCAAAGTGCAAACTGCACGAGTTTCGGACAGCGCATTGTGTGCTCCTCCTGTGCAGGCTGGCTGACAGCGATACCGCCGATTCCTTAAGGTGGCAATGGCGGGTGGTGATGCTCAGCGGCTGGCAAAGATCGCCTTCGGGATCATGCCGTGAATGCCCTTGGTGCCATCGACCACTTGGGTGACGTGATAGTCGACCGCGACGCTCGCGATCATGTAGGCCTCCTCGCGCGAGAGATCCGGGAACCGCTTGGTGATGAAGTCGATGGTCTCGCGCACCGCGATCTTCATCGCTTCTTCGAGGCTCGGGTTGAGTCCCATGACGATCCAGTGTGTCGCCGTCTCGGCGCGTGGCCAGACCAGCTTCATGTCCTTGCGCACGATGAACTGGAAGCGCCCGCGCAGCCCGGTCTCGATCGCGCTCAGGTCGACCTCGCCATGGCCTTGCGCCGCATGCGCATCGCCGGTCGAGAACAGCGCACCTGGCGTGTGCACCGGCAGATAGAGGGTCGAGCCGGCGCCGAGGTCCTTGTTGTCGATATTGCCGGTATGGACGCCGGGCGGTCCGCTGCTGATGCGCCCCATGGCGCCGGGCGGCGCGACGCCCATGGTGCCGAAGAACGGGCGATCGAGCGGCACCACCACGCCGCGCGCAACCTCCGCAGTCTTGGCCGTACGATTGATTGGAATGATGCGTTGCCAAAGGGCCGTGAACTCCTCCGGCAACGCGCCATTGTAGGGGCGCTGGCGGTTGTAGCCGTAATCAACCGCGAGACTGACATCGAGAATGCGCACCTCGAGCACGTCGCCGGGCTGGGCGCCGCGCACTTCGATCGGACCGGTGAGAATATGCGGGCCGGGGCCGCGATCCTTCACGTCGCGATAGATGTCGCGCAGATATTGCGGGATCGCGCTTGGCGGCACGACGCCCGAGCGCTCGATCGGCTCGGGCTCCATCGCGGCCGCGGTCTCGATGGTGACGAAGTCGCCGGAATCGATGCTCAGGACCGGCTTCACGTTGGCGGCGAAGTGCCCAATGTGCACGGTCTGCGGGCTCGGCATCAAAGTGAATTCAGCCGCCCACGCGCAACCCTGAGCTGGTGACGAGCAAGAGCGCGCTTGCGGTAAGGTGCGACGCGCAGCGCGCAGGATGATTGCGGGCGGAGGTACGCATACAAAGACTCCTCGTGGCTGGACCAAAACGAAAGCTTAGCGCGCCCGCTCGTTGTGGCACCAGGGAGAAGCGCGCCGATTTTCTTGTGCAGGAGCGCTGACTTTTGACGTGGAGAGACAACGCCAGCCTGGTTTCAGCCAAGGACAGTGGTGCGACGCGCTGGAGCAACCGTCACGACTGCGCTAGGCTCGTCCTCATTGCAGCGGGGTCGCAATGCCGAAGATCGTCATTTCCTACCGGCGGGCGGATTCGGGCGTCATCACCGGACGCATCCGCGACCGGCTGGCGCAGCACTATGGCGACGACTGCATCTTCATGGATATCGACAACATCCCGTACGGGGTGGACTTTCGCAAGAACATCGCTGACGCGCTGGCCAAGAACGACCTCCTGCTGGCCGTGATCGGGCCCGACTGGCTCGGCACTGCGCCAACCGGACCTGGCCGCATTCACGACCAGGACGATCCCGTTCGCATCGAGGTCGAGACGGCGCTGCAGCGCGGCATCCCGACAATTCCCGTGCTCGTTGGCGGCGCCAGCATGCCGAAAGCCGAGGAGCTGCCGGACACTCTCAAGAGCCTGTCGTTCCACAATGCAGCCGAGGTCGATTCCGGGCGCGACTTTCACGCCCATATGGATCGGCTGATCCGCTCGACGGATGCGGCGCTTACGGGCAAATCCTGGCGCCCTTGGAGCCCCTTCGCCTTCAGGCGAGTGTCGCGCCGGCAGGCCGGGATCGGCATTGCGGGCTCGATGGCAGTGATTGCGGTTGTTGTCTTCGCGCTTTTCGCACGTGACAGCGGGCCGGTGTTCATTGGCAGTCTCGTCGTCATCGAGAACCAGTATCTGCAATTCTACGGTGCGCTGCCGACAGTCGACGTAAAGCAGCAACTCGTGCAGGCGATCGAGCTTGTCAACAACCAGCAGTACGACCGCGCGCTCGAGCTCTTTGTCAAAATTCCCCCTGAAATGCGCGTGCCGGCGGTATGGAATGATCTTGGCGTCGTGTTCGAGAGACTGAACGACCTGACCAACGCGCGCGCTGCCTACCAGGCTGCGCTCGCCAAGGATCCCGGCCTCACCCTGGCGAAGAGAAATCTGGCGCGGCTTGAAAACGCGGCAGCGCCGGCTGCGACGTCGAAGTCTGCGACTGTCACCTCCGCCAACGACATCAACCTGTTGGCGCCGGAGGAGGGCGGGCAATTGCTCGCGGCGCCAAGCGAGAGCTGGCGCAAGATCACGAGCGGCAAGGAGGACGATTGGATCGAGATCAGGACCGGGGCTGACGCAGATTCCGATGCCGTCTATGCCTTCAAGGACAAGAAGCCGGCCCGGTTTCATAAGCTCACCGTGCTGATCAGCGGCAGCAACGACTACAATCCAAAGGAAATCGATGTACTGGCCGGGAACGAGGGCTCGAAAGGAGCGTTTGCGTCGGTTGGCAAGTGCACACTGACGAACCGGCTTTTGTTTGAGACCCGCTACCAGGAATGCGAGCTGCCGCCGACCACGGCCCGCTATGTCAAGCTCAAGATATTGTCGTCCTATCATTTCAATGCCTGGGCCCATGTGCCGCAAGTGCAGCTACTCGGACGATTGGTGCAGTAAGAGGTTGGGACATTCAGCAGGTTGGCGCAGTAAGCAATTAGATCCTGGCGCACGCGCTCGTAGAATTCTGAACATCCGTTTGGTCAAATTGCCAAATTAAGCCATGCGCTCGCTCTAATTCCGCCAAGGCATTACCATCAAATTCTACCGCTATCCTGGGGGCGACAATCCAGGAGAGGACCATGCAGGAGTTCGTGAAGTGGGCGGCTGCTGCCGCGCTCAGCGTGAGCGCGGGTGTAGGCACGGCGGCTGCCGCTGATGTCGAGGTGCCTTACAATCAGCCTCGATACAGCCAGCCACAGCCACCACCGCCGGATTACTATCCCGAAGAGAACTATCGACAGCCGCCGCGAAATTACGGCTATCGCGAGCCACCGCCGGTCTACCGGGAAGTGCCGCCGCCGAACTATCGGGAGGTGCCGCCCAACTACGCTTATCGAGGAGGCGCCAGCGGACTACGTCTATCCGGAACCGCCGCCACCGGTCTATCGCTACTACGGAGGACCGCCGGTCGTGAGAGTGGTGCCGCCGACCGTCTATCCGTATTATCCGTATCGTCGACACTATTCGTTCCGATACCACGGGCCGCGCATTGCCAACGGGGGGTATGGGCCGCGGGCCTATCGCAACTGGTAGGCCTCATTGGCGAAGCGACTTGAGCTCAGAGCCCGGATGGCGCTTCAGCGCCGTCCGGGTCTCTTCATTGTAGATGACGAGCATGGGACTTTGCGCGCCGTGCTAGAGTATAGCCATGGCTCGCCAATCACAAGCGAGGTCGAACGCGCCAGGGGAGGGAGACCCATGACGAATGACATGACGAATTTCGCGACGAATTTAGCGCGCCGGTTTGCTTGCGCCGCGTTTGCAGTTGCGGCGATGGCCGCCGCACAGCCGGCCTTGGCCGGTGACATTGTCGCCGACTGGGCGACCGTGAAGACGCCGCCGGCGCCGGAGCTCAAGCCGGTGACGGTCGACCCGAAGACCACCGCGCTGCTCTTGCTCGATTTCATGAAAGCCAATTGCGGCGTGCGGCCGCGCTGCCAGGCCAGCGTGCCGAGCGTGAAGAAGATCCTCGACGCCGCGCGCGCCCACAACATGGTCGTGGCCTACAACCTGACCGGACAGACCCCGAAGATCGAGGACATGGTCGACCCGAGCCTCGCGCCGCGCGCGGGCGAGCATCTGATCAAGAACGGACGCGGCGCCAACAAATGGTACAACTCCGATCTCGAGCAGGCGCTCAAGGACAAGGGCATCCGCACCGTGATCATCACCGGCACCTCGGCGCAGGGCGCGGTCGCCGGCACGACCCAGGGCGCGACCGAGCGCGGCTTCAAGGTGATCGTCCCGGTCGACGGCATGTCGTCGGAGGACGCCTTCAACGAGCAATACGCGGCCTGGCATCTTTACAAGGGCGGCCCGGTGGCGCTGGTCGAACATGTGACGGTGACGCGCGGCGATTTGATCAAGTACGGACCCTAGGGCTCAAACCCACGGCCAACCTGCGTTTTTCCGGCTTGGCGACGCCGGTTCCGGCCATGGAACCGGTGGAAACCTGTGGGCATTCGCCCTGGGAGCGATTTTGCCATGATTCAGCCGAAGCTTTTGCCAATATGGTATTTTGGCAGTCATAGAGAGCGGGGGCTCACGTGAATCCAGCGCGCCAGATTGCCGCTTCGGTTGCGACAGCATCGTTGCTGATCGCAGGCGGCCTTTGCTTGTCGGTTGGCTTGATCGCGCAAGTCTCGGTTGCACAGGCGCAGGGCCCGTCGTCCCGCGCCACAGCAGGCACCTGCGAGGACGCGGCTGATGTGGCCGTGCTGCCGTCGCCGGTCGCGCCCTGGAAGGGCGCGCCGCTGCGCGTGATCTTCGCAGTGGAGAAGCCGCTTTCGGGCGAGCTTTCGCTGATCGCGCCGAACGGCAGCGTCGCGATGAAGTCGCGCGACCGGCAGGGCGGGCCGCCCTATTTCTGGTACGCCGAGGTCGCCGCGCCGGCGGCCGGGACGTGGCGTGTCGAGCTCGCGACTGACCAGGCCGGCTGCGGCACCATCAAGCGCGAGATCGCGGTGAGCGCCGCAAAGCCGGCGGCCCCGCGCCAGACGGCAGGCAGTCTCTGGCCGGTGCGCGACACCTGGAGCCGCGCGACCGAGAATCTCTATTCGGCCTGGATCGAGAAGCTCTTCGATGCGCCGCTCGACGCCTCGCCGTCGTGGAAGGCGTTGCATGAGGTGCTGCGCGACAAGTCGCGCAATGTCCTGTTCAACCACTTCGGGCTCGGCGAAGACTCGATGAACATGGTCGTGCGCCCCGATTGCGCCGATCTGCCTTACTTCCTGCGCGCCTATTTCGCCTTCAAGATGGGGCTGCCTTACGGCTACGCGAAGTGCACCCGCGGCTCGGGCGGCGATGCTCCGCGGTGCCCGGTCTGGTGGAACATTCAAAATCCCGAGGAGCGTGCTCCTCCGCCTGAGGCGATCACGTCCGTCGTTCCGCCGGAGCTTATTCGCCCTGGGGTTTTGGCGAACGCCACTGGCGGAATGCCGCCGGGACCGGCGACGAAGCCGGTCGGGCCTCCGCCGCGGCCGACGGGGCTGGTGCCGGGGTTCAGCTATTATCTGCGCTACGACGTGGCCGATGGCGTTCACTCTGGCAACGGGCGCACCGCGCTGACCGACGACCACACCGATCTCTATCCCGTGCCGCTGACCGAGGACGTGTTGCGTCCGGGCACCGTCTACGCCGATCCCTACGGGCACCTTTTGATACTGGTGCGGCGGGTGGCGCAGACGGAAGGCGACGCCGGCGTCTACCTTGCTGTCGATGCGCAGCCCGACGGCACGGTGGCGCGCAAGCGGTTCTGGCGCGGCAATTTCCTGTTCGCGACGGACCCCGCACTCGGTGGCCCCGGGTTCAAGCGCTTCCGCCCGATCGTGCGCGAGAGGAGCGGCACGTTGCGGCGGCTGACCAACAACGAGATCGCCAAGCATCCGCAGTACGGCGACTTCTCGCTCGATCAGGGCAAGCTCTCGATCGAGGACTTCTACGACCGCATGGATGACGTGATGTCGCCGGAGCCGCTCGATCCGCTGCGCGCCATGAAGGAGGCCATCACCTCGCTCGAGGAGCAGGTGAAAGCGCGCGTGACCTCGGTCGAGAACGGACGCAAATATCAGAGCACCGGCAAGGGCGAGGCCAGCATGCCGGACGGCGCCGCGATCTTCGAAACGACCGGCGCCTGGGAGGACTTCGCAACGCCGTCACGCGACCTGCGCCTCCTGATCGCGATGGACGTGGTGCGTACCTTCCCGGAGCGCGTCGAGCGGCGGCCCGAGCGCTACGCGATGCCGAGGGGGAAGAGCCCCACGGAGGTGAAGAACGAATTGGCGCGGGTGCTCTCGACCGGAGCTCGCGGAGCGCACCTTCTCCTACCTGCGCAGCAACAACTCGCCCTGGACGCTCTCGCTCAAGGACGTGGTCCACCGCGTCGTGGATCTCGAGATGGCGTACAACGTGAACGACTGCGTCGAGCTGCGCTGGGGCGCGTCGGAGAACAGCGACGAGGCCTCGACCTGCAAGCGTCATGCGCCGACCAAGCAGCGCGCCAAGATGCTGGAATACCGCGCCTGGTTCAACGAGCGGCGCCGCCCACCGCGGGTGTAGCGGCCTAGACAGCAGTAAGAGCGCCGTTGTTTTGTGCCCTCTCCCTTTGGGAGAGGGCATGAAGGCTTATCCACGAATTATGATGGGTGAGGGGGATGAGCCTATCGATGGGCCCATACCCCTCACCCATCAGTGCATTGTTGGACCTCCGCCTCGCCCTCTCCCACAGGGAGAGGGCACAATAATAGGCGCTTGCGGTAGAAGCTTTACTTCAGCGCCGCGAGATAGCGCGCCATTGCTTCGCGCTCGCTGTCGCTGAACAGCTTCATGATCTTGACCATGTCCTGGTTGTTGGTGCGCTCCTCGTTGGCGAAGGCCTTCATGGCGGCGACCATGTAGTCGTAGTTGAGCCCGGCAATCCGCGGCCACGAGATGCCGCCCTGGAAGTTCGCCTGATGGCAGGGCGTGCACATGGTCAGCCCCTTGGGCGGCTCGGCGGGCGCGGCCGGGGCGTTGCTCGCCGCCGGCCAGGGCTTGGCCGCGAAATAGGCCGCGAGCGGGCGCAGGTCGCTCTGCTGCAGGCCCTTGGCGATCGACGCCATGATCGGGTTCTCGCGCATGCCGTTCCGGTAGTGCACCAGCTGGGTGAGGATGTAATACGGCTGCTGACCCCAGATGTTCGGCATGGTCTTCGGGTCAAGCGGCGTGCCGTTGGCGCCGTGGCAGACGGTGCACATCTGCGCCTTGGCCTCGATGTCGGCTGGGGCGGTTCCTGGTTGGGTTCCTTGGGCCTGTGCCGGCGCGGCCAGGATGGCAGCGACGCCGGCCGCAATGATGGTCGATACGCAACGCGACAGCATGGTTTCCCCCCTCGGTGGGTGTTTTCAGTTTCGGATGATTCCAGTATCCGCAGATGGCGGGCAGGCGCAATAGGGGCGAGGGGCCCTGCGGACGGGGCGGCCCCCGTGCGGCCCACCGTGCGACCCCTGGACGCAGAGCGGCAGACTTCGTAGCCCGGGTTGAGCGCAGCGAAACCCGGGGCAGGTCGCGTACCGGTGTCGGCGCGGTCCCGGATTTCGCTGCGCTCAACCCGGGCCACCTGCTGACTTGCCGTTCACCGTTTCTCGTAGTATGTTTATGCCATGATCCGGTCGTGGCGCAACGCAGCCACCCGCAAAGTCTGGGAAGGCGAGCGACCGAACCAGTTTCGCGGCCTCGACTTCGAGGCTGCGATTGATCTCTTGCTGGCGCTCAATGTGGCAACGACGCTGCAGGACCTGAGCCCGCTGCGGAGCGTCGGGCTTCACAAGCTCAAGGGCGATCGAAGACATCAATGGGCGATGACCGTGAATGCGCGCTGGCGCATCTGTTTCGAGTTCGACAAAGGCGACGCCCACAACGTCGAGATCGTCGACTATCACCGAGGATAAGCCTCATGCCCCCAGTCGCACATCCCGGCCGTTTCCTGAAACGCGAGCTCATCGCGCGCAAGCTCAGCGCCAATCGGCTGTCCCTCGACATCGGCGTCCCGTCCGGGCGCATCACCGACATTCTCAACGGACGGCGTTCGATCACCGCCGATACCGCGGTCAGGCTCGGGCGCTATTTCGGCAACCGCGCGCAGTTCTGGCTCGATCTGCAGAGCCAGTTCGACATCGCAACGATCGAGCGCGAGAAGGGCAAGGAGATTGCCAAGCGCGTGCGGCCGGCGGATGCGGCGTGAGGTGTGCTTAGCCCGGATTGAGCGCGATACAGATCGGATAGCTCGTGGCTTGCAACGCGAAATGGAATCCCAGATTCGCAGCGCTCTTCCAACCTATCTGCGTACGGCGCCGCATTTTGGCGCCCTGAGTCCGTGGTTACCGGCTGTCCATTGGATCGAATGTCAGCCAAGAACAACTCTTCGGGTTCACCAGGCGCCTCGCTTGATTCAGGTATCAGTGAATTCTGATGCGCAACGTCTGGGCCAGGCTCTGCTTTGTAGAGTTAACGTTGTGATATTCGTGCGGGACTCTCATCGCTGTGACAGAACGCAACCAATAAGATGCTTGACGGATAGTTGTCGCTACTTCTGCGAGGACGTAATGAGGGACATGAATTGCGACCGACTCGGCGTTATCTGCGGAGTCGTACGATACCACTAACTTTCGACAGCTGACGAGAGCCCATAAGGACTTGCATCGAATTGTGGGCGTAAATCCCCGGAATCGCAGATGGTTCAAGCGCCGCTCGATGCGCTCGCGACGCGGGTCTTGCGGCGGTCATCGTACAACACGGACTCTCACCCAAGTCCGCTTACGCGCGTTTCCAGGACCAGCGGAGATGGGATCGTTCGTGCAAACGCTCACTGTTACGCTGAGTTTGAGTGGCACTCGCAGACAGAGGACTCGAGATGGCGTTGTGGATTTCGTGGCGTTGGTGAAGTCAGTTACCCGTGCAATATGGGGTCGTTTGTGATTCTGCCATTCCTTGTAAGATTTGGCATCGCGAACATGTCGTCATGCGAAAACAGCTGCCACTGTCGCGGCTTGTTCAGCGCGCAAGGGATCGTCTAATGTGCTCTGGCCATTCGTTGGCAAATTGAGCTAAGGAAGGTCGACCAGTCTACTCCGCCGCCTCCGTCCTCCGCTTCGGCTTCGTCTCCCGCCGCCCCAGCACCGGCTTGAGAAACTGCCCCGTGTAGCTGCGCTTCTCCTTCACCACCTCCTCGGGCGGGCCCGCCGCGACGATCTCGCCGCCGCCGTCGCCGCCTTCGGGGCCGAGGTCGATGATCCAGTCGGCGGTCTTGATCACTTCGAGATTGTGCTCGATCACCACCACGGTGTTGCCGCTCTCGACCAGCTCGTGCAGCACGTCGAGCAGCTTGGCGACGTCGTGGAAATGCAGCCCGGTGGTGGGCTCGTCGAGAATATAGAGCGTGCGGCCGGTCGAGCGCTTGCACAGCTCCTTGGCGAGCTTGACGCGCTGCGCCTCGCCGCCCGAGAGCGTGGTGGCCTGCTGGCCGACATGGATGTAGCCGAGCCCGACGCGCTGCAGCGTCTCCAGCACGTTGCGGATGCGCGGCACCGCCTGGAAGAAGGTCTGCGCCTCGTCGACCGTCATGTCGAGCACGTCGGCGATCGACTTGCTCTTGAAGGTGACGTCGAGCGTCTCGCGGTTGTAGCGCTTGCCCTTGCAGACGTCGCAGGTGACGTAGACATCGGGCAGGAAGTGCATCTCGATCTTGATGACGCCGTCGCCCTCGCAGGCCTCGCAGCGCCCGCCCTTGACGTTGAACGAGAAGCGGCCGGGCTCGTAGCCGCGCGCCTTCGCCTCCGGCAGGCCGGCGAACCATTCGCGGATCGGCGTGAAGGCGCCGGTATAGGTCGCGGGGTTGCTTCGCGGCGTGCGCCCGATCGGCGACTGGTCGATGTCGATCACCTTGTCGAGATGCTCGAGCCCCTCGATGCGGTCGTGCGGGGCGGGCGCGACGCTCGCGCCGTTGAGCTTGCGCGCGACCGCGGCATAGAGCGTGTCGACCAGGAGCGTCGACTTGCCGCCGCCGGAGACGCCGGTGACGCAGGTGAACAGGCCGAGCGGAATTTCGGCGGTGACGTTCTTCAGGTTGTTGCCGCGCGCGTTGATGACCTTCAAGGCGCGGCGCCCATTGCGCGCGCGCCGCTCCGGCACCGGCACCATGATCTCGCCCGAGAGATACTTGCCGGTGAGGGATCGGGGCTCGGCAATGAGGTCCTCGACCGTGCCTTGCGCGATGACATGGCCGCCATGGATGCCGGCGCCGGGGCCGATATCGAGCACATGGTCGGCGACGCGAATGGCGTCCTCGTCGTGCTCGACCACGATGACGGTGTTGCCGAGGTCGCGCAGCCGCTTCAGGGTTTCGAGCAGCCGCGCATTGTCGCGCTGATGCAGCCCGATCGAGGGCTCGTCGAGCACATAGAGCACGCCGGTCAGGCCGGAGCCGATCTGCGACGCAAGCCTGATGCGCTGGCTTTCGCCGCCCGAGAGCGTGCCCGACGCGCGCGCGAGCGTGAGATATTCGAGGCCAACGTCGACCAGGAATTTCAGCCGCTCGCGGATCTCTTTGAGGACGCGCACCGCGATCTCGTTCTGTTTCGGCGTGAGCCGCTTGGGCAATTCGCCGAACCATTCGCCGGCGCGCTTGACCGAGAGCTCGGACACCTCGCCGATATGCGTCTCGCCGACCTTGACGCACAGCGCCTCGGGCTTGAGGCGATAGCCCTTGCAGGCGTCGCAGGGAATGTCGGTGAAATAGCGCGCCATCTCCTCGCGCGCCCAGTCGCTCTCGGTCTCGCGCCAGCGCCGCTCCAGATTGGTCACCACGCCCTCGAACGGCTTGGTGGTTTGGTAGGAGCGCATGCCGTCGTCGTAGGTGAACTTGATGGCGTCCTCGCCGGAGCCGTAGAGGATCGCGTCCTGCGTCTTCTTCGGCAGGTCCTTCCACTTGCTGTCGAGCGTGAAGCGGTAGTGCTTGCCGAGCGCGGTCGAGCGTCTGCAGGTAATAAGGCGAGGACGACTTCGCCCAGGGCGCGATCGCGCCCTTGCGCAAGGTCACGTCCTTGTCGGGGATGACGAGGTCGGCATCGATGCGCTGCTCGACGCCGAGGCCGCCGCATTTCGGGCAGGCGCCGAACGGGTTGTTGAACGAGAACAGCCGCGGCTCGATCTCCGGGATCGTGAAGCCCGACACCGGGCAGGCGAACTTCTCCGAGAACACGATGCGCTCGGCGGTCTCGTTGCGCGCCTTGTTGGCCTTGGCGCCGGTCACCGCGGTGTCGGCAAGCTCGACCACGGCCAGGCCCTCGGCGAGCTTGAGCGCCTGCTCGAGCGAATCCGCGAGCCGCGTCGCGATGTCGGGGCGCACCACCAGGCGATCGACCACCACGTCGATGTCGTGGGTGAACTTCTTGTCGAGCGCGGGCGCGTTGGCGATCTCGTAGAACTCGCCGTCGATCTTCAGGCGCTGGTAGCCGCGCTTGAGAAAGTCGGCGATCTCCTTGCGGTACTCGCCCTTGCGGCCGCGCACCACCGGCGCCAGCAGATAGAGCCTCGTGCCTTCGGGCAGCGCCATCACGCGGTCGACCATCTGCGAGACGGTCTGGCTCTCGATCGGCAGTCCGGTCGCAGGCGAGTAGGGCACGCCGACGCGCGCCCACAGGAGCCGCATATAGTCGTAGATCTCGGTGACGGTGCCGACGGTGGAGCGTGGATTGCGCGAGGTGGTCTTCTGCTCGATCGAGATCGCGGGCGAGAGGCCGTCGATCTGGTCGACGTCCGGCTTCTGCATCATCTCCAGGAACTGGCGCGCATAGGCGGAGAGCGACTCGACATAGCGGCGCTGGCCCTCGGCATAGATGGTGTCGAAGGCGAGCGAGGACTTGCCGGAGCCCGAGAGCCCGGTGAACACCACGAGCTGGTCGCGCGGGATCTCGACGTCGACGTTCTTCAGGTTGTGCTCGCGCGCGCCGCGGATCGCGATCACGCGGCGGTCGTGGGCGGCGCGGGCGTCAGAGGCGCGCGTGTCGGCGGCGCGCGTGTCGGCACGCCCCCCTTGGGCGCGCGGGTCGGAACGGCGGGCGCGTGACTTGTCGAACAGGTCGTTCATCGGATGCGCGTTACCGTGACAAGGACGCCGCACCGGCATCCGCCGGGCGGGTCGGGACCATAGAAAGAAACCCCAAGCCTATGCCAGCCTATATAGGAGCCGGCGGCCAAATCTGCATTGTTCCTATGCCGGGGCCGTCGCCCTGGGGATATCGCCCGGGCGGGGACATTGCCGATCATTGGGACGATTGTGCGGACAACGCCCGCCGGGCCGGCTACCATCGCGGCAAAGTCCAGTAGGCCGGGAGGAAAACCATGCGAGTCTGGCTCTTGATTGCGTTGGCGGCGCTGATGTCCACAGCCGCGAGCGCTCAGCAGCACGAGGTCCTGACCCGCGCCAACGTCGAGTATGTCGAGCACGACGGGGTGAAACTTTCGGGCGACCTCTACCTGCCCAAGGGTGTCACCAAGGCGCCGGTGGTGATCGCCATCCACGGCGGCGGCTGGCAGGGCGGCAGCCCCACTGCCTACCAGCATTGGGGACCTTACCTCGCCCGGAATGGCTACGGCATGTTCGCGATCAAGTACCGGCTCGCCAAGCCCGGCATCTATCCGAAGGGCGGTCTATGACGTGCGCTCCGCGATCCAGTTCGTGCGCGGGAAGGCCGCCGAGCTCGGCGTCGATCCTGATCGCGTGGGGCTGTGGGGCGATTCCGCGGGCGGACATCTCGCTGCGCTCGCGGGACTGGCGGCCGACACCTACACGGCCGAGTACCGCAACGATCCGAACGCCGCTGTCGCCGTCAATGTGAAGACGGTGGTTGGCTTCTACGGCGTCTATGACTTGCTGGCACAATGGCATCATGACCAGATCGCAAGGCCCCGTGATCAGATCGCCGAGAAGTTCCTCGGCGCTTCGCCGATGCAGAACCGCAAGCTCTATTTCGAAGTCATCGCCGATCAGCTACGCCACCATCGATCGCAACAAGGCTTCATTCATGCTGGTGAACGGCACCGCCGACGACATCGTCGATCCGGCCCAGAGCCAGCAGTTCTGGGAGGCGCTCAACCAGGCCGGCATCTATTCGCGCCGGATCGTGATCCCGGGCGCCGGGCACTTCTTCTCCTCCGATCCGCACAACGAGCCCGGCAGCTTCAGCGGACTTGCCGCCCCGCGGGTCCTGCGCTTCCTGCAAGAGCGGCTGTGACAAGAGCGGCTGTGACGAGGCCGCGCCTCACACAACGAACGGCATCACCAGTGGAACGAGGGTGACAGCCGCGAACACGCCGGCGAGCATCCAGCGGATCACGGCCAGCTCCCGCCGCAGCCGGCCAAGGCTTGCGCCAATGCCTTGCTCGGCAAGCATAATCTTGGCGTTGATCCGCCGCTCGCCCGCCCGGAAGGCGTCTTGCTCCACGTCTTGCTTCAGGGAAATCGTTCGACCGTGTGCGATCATGCCACCACCCCAACCCTCACCAAGCCGCGTCCTCTGGCCTTGAAACTCGACCTTGCGAACGCGGTGGCACTCTGCTAGAACAAAACACGAACATAGTCAAGATTTGTGTGAACAGGGCGCCGCTCAGACCCAGCCCGGCGTGGCTTGGGACTGCGGCTTGGGGCTAGGGTGGCCGCGCGTTGGTAGCGGCATTACGTACGCAGCATCGCGTTTGCCACGCTGTAGACGTGGCATCGCGCTCGGGGCATCGCAGCAGGAGAGTGTGATATGGCGGGTTCGGTCAACAAGGTGATCCTCATTGGCAATCTGGGCGCGGATCCGGAGATCCGCCGCACGCAAGACGGTCGGCCGATCGCCAATCTGCGCATTGCCACCAGCGAGACGTGGCGCGACAAGGCGACCGGCGAGCGGCGTGAAAAGACCGAGTGGCACCGGGTGGTGATCTTCAACGAGGGGCTCTGCAAGATCGTCGAGCAGTACCTCAAGAAAGGCTCGAAGGTGTATCTCGAGGGCGCACTGCAGACCCGCAAGTGGCAGGACAAGGACGGGCAGGACCGCTACTCGACCGAGGTCGTGCTGCAGGGCTTCAACTCGCAACTCACCATGCTCGACAAGATCGGCGGCGGTGGCGACTTCGGCTCCGAGCCGGGCGGCAGCGATTTCGGCTCCTCAGGTCCGCAGACGCGCAAGCCCGTGCCGGTCGGTGCGAGCGGCAAGCGCGGCGACATGGACGACGAGATTCCGTTCTAGCGCAAAAGGGTTTTGATGCTTGTCCCGAATAGGGGAACGGGGCAGGCGAGTTGCGGGCATGGAGGGACGGGGATGCGTGCTCGGTTGATGGTGCTTGTTGCGTTGGTGCTTGTTGCGTTCGTGCTGGGACTGACGGCGTTGCCGGCGCAGGCGGCAACTGCTGCGGGCCAGCGGGTGACGTTCTCCGGCTGCGCGTTCGCCGGCACGCCCGATATGTGCCTGATGATCAAGAGCCCGGACGGCACCCTCTACAACATCAGTGCGCTCAATCCGCGGCCGCGCGCGCTCGATCGGGTCATCCGCGTCCGCGGCACGGTGACCGACAAGGTCTCGGTGTGCAATCAGGGCATCGTGCTCGATCGCATTCGCTGGTCGCGCACGCGGCAGCGCTGCCAGAATTGAGCGCGCGGACCTGTCGCGGCCCCGCACTACGACTTCTCCTGCCGGCCCATCGCCTTCACCCTCGCTTTCTACGGCCCTGAGCGCGTTTGCGCGCCTCCTCGAGGGACGACATCGGCTGCTGGACCCGGTAAGACTAAGGGCCGATGACCACCATCCTGGTTCTCAAGCTTGTCCACCTGATCGGCGCAGCGGTGCTGTTCGGCACCGGGCTCGGCATTGCATTCTTCATGTACATGGCGCACCGCACCGGCGATGCCGCCACGATCGCCGCGACCGCGCGCACGGTTGTGATCGCGGATGCGATGTTCACCCTGAATGCGGTGATCGCGCAGCCCGTGTCGGGCGCGGCGCTTGTGCTTAACATCGGCTATTCGTTCTGGGAGCCGTGGATCGTCCTCTCGCTCGTGCTCTATGTCGCGGTCGGGCTGTGCTGGCTGCCGGTGGTTGGAATCCAGCTGCGGCTGCGCGAGCTTGCCGCCGCGGCCGTGCGGGCAAGGGCTCCGCTGCCGCCCGACTATGAGCGGCTGTTCCGCATCTGGTTTGCGCTGGGCGTGCCCGCCTTCCTGGGCGTGATCATTATCTTCGCGCTGATGATCTTCAAGCCGCAGCTGTGGTGAGGGCGTCGCTCAGCGCCGATAGAAATAAGGCGCGTCCTCCTGAACGAGCGCCAGCGCGCTGACCTGCGCCCGATGGGGCGAGAGGTGGCAGACCGGGTCGGTCGCTGCGGCGTCGCCCAGGAGCGCAAAGGCCTGGCAGCGGCAACCGCCAAAATCCTGCTCGCGCCGCGCGCAGCTCGCGCACGGCTCCTTCATCCAGCTGGTGCCGCGAAAGGCATTGAAGGCCGGCGAGTGCTCCCAGATGTCGGCGAGCGAGCGCTCGCGCACGGACCAGAATTCGAGACCCGGAATACTCTCGGCCGCGTGGCACGGCAGCACCCGGCCGGAGGGCGTGACATTGAGCGAGCGACGACCCCAGCCACCGACGCAGGGCTTCGGATAACGCGCGTAATAGTCCGGCACGACCGCGTCGATGACGATGCGTCCGTGGTAGCGCTTGCGCAGGTCCTCGACCGTCACGATCGCGCGCTCGACCTGGGCGCGCTCCGGCATCAGCATGGCGCGGTTCTTCAGTCCCCAGCCATAGTACTGCACGTGCGCGATCTCGACCCGGCCCGCGCCCATGAGCAGCGCGAGATCGACCATCTCGCCGATGCGCTCGATATTGGCGCGATGCATGACGGCGTTGACGGTGAGCGGCAGCTTCAGGCGCACGACCTCATTGGCAAGCTCGCACTTGCGGGTAAAGGCGCCGTCATAGCCGGCGATGTGGTCGGCGGACTTTGCATCGCTGTCCTGGATCGAGACCTGGACATGATCGAGCCCCGCGGCCTTCAGCTCGGCGAGCCGCTTGGCGGTCAGGCCGATGCCGGAGGTGATCAGATTGGTGTAGAGGCCGGCAACGCGCGCCGCGGTGGTGATGTCGACGAGGTCGCGCCGTGCGGCCGGCTCTCCGCCGGAGAGATGCACCTGCAGCACGCCGAGCGCGACCGCTTCGTCGAACACCCGTGCCCACGTCGCCGGATCAAGCTCCTCTTCCCGCGGCTCGAGCGCGAGCGGATTGGAGCAATAGGGACAACCGAGCGGGCAACGGTGGGTGAGCTCGGCCAGGAGGCCGAGCGGCCGGGATAGTGCAGATGAACCGTTGCTCGCCACGTTACAAGTCCAAGGTCACAATTCCAGCAGCTTCTTGTCCGCCAGGCCGCGCAACATCACGGTGACGTCGGTCAGCACGCGCTCGCGCGGGGCGGAGTAGGCCTGCGCAAGATCATCGACGATCGCCGCGAAAGTGCACTCGCCGGTGCAGCGTTTGACGATCTCGGCCGCGATCGGGTCGGCCTTGAACACGCGCTCGGGCGCGAGCAGCACCCAACCGCCCTGCGCCTCACTATGAACGAGCCGCACGCCATGCGGCAGGCGAGGGCGCGCATCAGGCGCGATCGGCGCGGTGGCGGTGCTCTGCTCGCTCATCGGACTTTCCTTATTTTTCTGGCACAAACGCACCCGGCGAGATGTGCGCAGGCGCGACATAGCAGTAGTGGAGCGCGTCGAGCATCGACCACAGCACGTCGCATTTGAACTCGAGCGCGCGCATCGCCGCCGCCTGCTGGTCCGGTGTCTTGGCATGGCGCCTGACGTAGTCGAGCGCGAACTGGGAATCGCGCTCCGCCTGTGGCGGGCGCTTGGCGAAGTAATCGAGCGTTTCCGCGCTCACGAAATCGTAGCTCTTGAGCATGCCTTCGATGCGCTCGGTGATGATCCCGGGCGAGAACAGCTCGGTCAGCGAGGAGGCGACCGCCTCGAGCAGGGATTTCTCGCGCACGAAATTCACATAGGCATCGACCGCGAAGCGCGTGGTCGGCAGCAGTCCGCGCAGCGATATGACGTAGTCGCGATCAAGCCCGACCCCATCGGTGAGCTTGAGCCAGCGCGCGATGCCGCCTTCGTTGACGGCTTCGCCGTCATGGTCGTGGAGCCGGCTGCGCCATTCGCGCCGCAGTTCCTGATCATCGCAGCGAGCGATCAGGTTGGCGTCCTTCTGCGGGATCTTGGACTGGTAGTAGTAGCGGTTGAGCGCCCAGGCCTGAACCTGCCCTTTTGTGCACTGGCCGCTGTGCAGGAGATGGTGAAACGGATGGCACCGATGATAGCGCCGCGCCCCGATGTCGCGCAGGCGCGCTTCCAGCTCGGCTTCACTGAGCAAGTGAGTCATAGGACGATTTCCTGTCCATCCTCGGCGACTTCCCAGCCTTGGCTGGTCACGCGGGCGCGCTCGGGCGAGCCCTCCACCAGAATGGGATTGGTGTTGTTGATGTGGATGTAGATGCGGCGGGCGCTGAGCTTCGCGAGTGTAGCCAGCGATCCGTCCGTCGCCGTCGATCGACATGTGGCCCATCCGACGCCCGGTCTTGCTGCCGGTGCAGCTCGTGATCATCTCGTCGTCGCGAAACAGCGTGCCGTCGAAGAGCACCGACGTCCGCGCAGTCCATGCGGTCGCAACATGGACGTGGTCACGGCGGCAGCCCCCGGAATGAAGACGAGCCGCGCGCCGCCGGCACGCAACTCAAGCCCTGCGATGCCGTTGTCCTCGCTCAGGGTGTCGGGGTTTTCGCCCTCAAGATAGAGCGGCACTTTGCCGGGCACGGCAAAGAGCTCCGCTGTCAGGCCACCGGGAAGCGAGCAAGGCACGCCGGACGCCACGATCCGGCGCTCGACCTGATCGCGGGCCAGCACTTCGAACATGTTGTTCTGGTCAATGAGGGCCATGGTCGGGGCCGTGGCGCACAGCATGAACGGCTCGCGCTCGCGCAGGCTCAAAAGCCCGGCCACCTGATCGATCTCGGCGCCGGTCAGCACGATCGCCTTGATTGGGCTGCCGCGCGGCTTGCCGCGCGGATAGAGCGCGGGCGAGCGGCGCAGCTGCTCCGGAAGATCAGGCGAGGCATTGATGAGCACCCAGTCCTCGCCATTTGCTGAAACGGCGAGGCTGGCTTGAGTGCGCGGCCGGGCCCGAGGATCGCCAGCCCAAGCCAGCTGGCACACCGGGCACCGGCAGTTCCACTGCGGGAAGCCCCCACCCGCCGCCGAGCCAAGCACGATTGCGGTGAGACGTCCCATCAAGCAGAACTTGAGCGCGATACCGGCTTAGAACTCGGCCGGCAGGTAGCCGTTGATCTCAAGACCAACACAAATCTCAACAAGCATTGGCGTGGACCACATGATGTTTTCCTTTCATTTCCATGGACTGCAGGCGCCAGCGAGGCGCCTGCCATTTGACACGCTACCGGCAGGAGGCCTGCGTATTCAAGAAATGAGGTCTATAGGCTTTTAGAATAGATCCGCCGTTCGAAGTTCCATGTTGAGGTATTACGCCCATGCCGACGATTGCACCCTATGGCTAGCTGGAAGTCGCCCATCACCTCCGAGCTGATCGTTGCGCAATCGATCGCGCTGTCGGAAATCCGTCTCGACGGCGACACGTGCTACTGGCTCGAGGGCCGACCGCAGGAGCAGGGCCGCTTCGTGGTCGTCAGCAGCGATGCTCTAGGTACTGCCGCCACAGACCTGACGCCGAAGCCTTTCAGTGCCCGCACGCGCGTGCACGAATATGGCGGCGCCTCGTGGACCGTCGTTGACGGCGTGGTCTATTTCTCGAACTTCGCCGATGGCCGCCTCTACCGCACGCGCGACGGCGCGTCTGCGCCGGAGGCGCTGACGCCGGCTCCGAGCGATCGCGAGCATCAATGGCGATATGCCGATGGCGTCATCGATCGCGGCCGCAATCGCTGGATCGGTGTGCGCGAGGACCACACGGCAAGCGGCGAGGCGGTGAACACCATCGTGGCCGTTGATCTTGCGCAGCCGGGCCGCGATGCCGGCCGGTTCTGGTCGGCGGGCAACGATTTCGTTGCGGCGCCACGACTGTCGCCTGACGGGCGCGCGCTGCTCTGGCTCGCTTGGCAGCATCCCAACATGCCGTGGAACGGCACGACGTTGTATTGTCGCCGAGCTCGATGCGGATGGCAGGGTGCGGGACCCGCAGCCGATCGCGGGCGGCCAGACGGAATCGATGTTTCAGCCCGAATGGTCACCCGACGGGCGGGCCATCGTCTTCGTGTCCGATCGCACCAACTGGTGGAATCTCTACCGCTACGACCTCGCCACGCGCACCACGCAGGCGCTCGCGCCGATGGACGCGGAATTCGGCGTGCCGCAATGGAGCCTTGCGGCGGCAACCTATGCCTGGGCGGGGCCCGATCGCATCGTGTGCAAGCTATGTGGCGGATGGGCTCGGCCGTCTGGCGGTGCTCGATCTCGAGCGCAAATCGCTTACGCCCATCGAGCTTCCTTTCACGGAGTTCGGCTCGGTGCGGGCGCTGGGGGAGCGCGTGCTGCTCCGCGCTGCCGCGCCAAATCATCCGCTCAGCATCGTGGTGCTCGATCTGGCGTCCGGAAGCCACCGCGTTCTGCAGAAGGCAACCCGCATTCTCGACAGTCCGGACTTGCGTATCGGCGACTATCTGACGACGGTGCGGCCCATCGAGTTTCCCACCGCGGACGGCAAGACCGCGTTTGGTTTGCTTTATCCGCCGCACAATCCTGACTATGCCGGCCCCGCCGACGAGAAGCCGCCGCTGCTCGTCAAGTGTCACGGCGGCCCGACGGGAGCTGCTTCGAGCAGCCTGAATCTCTCGACGCAGTTCTGGACCAGCCGCGGCATCGCGGTGCTCGACGTCAACTACGGCGGCTAGCACCGGCTTCGGCCGTGAGTACCGGGAGCGCCTCTATGACAACTGGGGGATCGTCGACGTCGATGACTGCGTGAACGGCGCCAGGTTTCTGGCCGAGCAGGGCCTCATCGATGCGCAGCGCTGCGGTCATCACCGGCGGCAGCGCCGGCGGCTACACCACGCTCGCCGCGCTGGTGTTCCGCGATTTCTTCGCCGGCGGCGCCAGCTACTACGGTGTGAGCGATGCGATCGCACTTGCGCGCGATACGCACAAGTTCGAATCGCGCTATCTCGATTGGCTGATCGGGCCTTATCCGGAGATGGCGGAACGCTATCGCGAGCGCTCGCCGATCTATCACGCGGAGCGGCTGTCGAAGCCGGTGATCTTCTTCCAGGGCGAGGAGGACAAGATCGTGCCGCCGAACCAGTCCGAGGCGATGGTCGAAGTGCTCCGCCGCAAAGATCGTCCCGTTGGCTATTTTCTGTTCTCCGGCGAGCAGCATGGATTCCGCAAAGCCGACACCATCAAGCGTTGCCTCGACGCGGAGCTCGCCTTCTACGCCATCGAGGTGTTCAAGATCGGGCTGAGGTTCTAATCCTCATGGCATCTCCGGCAGTTCCCGCAGCAGCCGGCCGAAGCCTGTGCGCGGCTCGCGTACCGAAAGCCGTTTCAGGATTTCCCACGCCGGCGCGATGTTGGCATGCACGACTGGCACCTGCAGGTCCTGCTCCAGTAATTCGACGACGCTCTCCGTGTGCCAGGCACCGCCCTGGATGTAGATGCCATCGGCGCCCTTGTTCGCGCGAAACAGCCCCTTGATGTGGGCATAGAGCTGTTCCGGAGAGATGTTCTGCGCCTCGTTGAACGGCACGTCGATCGGCTCCATCGATACGACCTTGAAGCCGGCCTCGGTCATGTAGTCGATCACGATCTTGTTTTGCAGCGCCGAGTAGCTCGCGCCGATGAATTTTTTGATGCCAAGAGCGCGCATGGCGTGGACGTGGTTCTGCCCGGAGGTGAAGATCGGCGTCTTGTATTTCTTCTCCCAGGACTTGATCAGTTTGTCCTCGCCCTTATAGCCCTGCAGCATGAATGGCGGCGTGCCACCGGGATGGATCATGTCCATGCCCTGCTCGGCAAGCTCGGCGACATACTTCTCGTAATGTGGAATTGCTGAGGAGAACTCGGCATGGCTTCCGGCGCGCACGTCGAGCAGCAGCGGCACCACGCCGACACCCTCCGGCAGGAGCCTGATCAAGGTCTCCAGCGACCCCGGCCGTCGCGTTGGCTTCACCAACCCAGCAACACCGCGCCACATCGAATAGTGCATAGCGTCTCCTTCGCTTTACTGTCGCGGCGGCTTCAAGGTCTCGCGCGCTCGCTCCGTCAGTGTATCTGGTGTGCTCATGATGCGGCTCACCAGCGCCTCGACCTCGTTGCCGCTCACCGGATTGATCTCCATGCCGAGTTTCTGTGCTTCAGCAAGCAGTATGGGATCCTGCAGCGTGGCACTGAAAGCACGGCGCAGCATATCGGTTCGCTCAGGCGGGAAGCCAGGCGGCGCCATGAACGGGCGCGACATCCCAAACTTGGCAAAGACGATCTCCATCACGCGGCGGTCATCGGGAGTCTTCGCAAGCTCGACTGCCATCGGAACGCCCTTGATGTCGGCATGCGGTCGCAAGCCCATCTGAACAATGATGTTGATCTTTTTGTCCCTGATCCATTGCGGTTTGGTCGAGGTCAGTGTGGTCCAGTCCTTTCCAGCCTCGCCCTCGACCTCGCCGCTCTCGACCGCCAATGAGACCTCGGTTGCTCCAGCATAGCCGTGGACGACCTTGAATTTCGTACCGAGCAGATTGTTGCTCAGCATCGCCAGGACGTAGCTGTCCGCGCTGGTGCCGCTGGCGCCGAGGATGGCCTGCCTCGTCATCGCGTCCTGCAGCGTTTTCACCGGCGAAGTGTGCCAAGTCACCGTCACGAACACGGTCTGGGTCATACTTCCGAGCCAGGTGAATTTCGTGGAGTCGAACAGCGCGGCGCTGCCGCCAGGCGACAGCATGTGGAACAGTTTTTCGAATGCCAGTCCGTTCTGCACGGTCGCGAATTCGGTGCCGTCCTTGGGCGCGCGGTTGTAGAGATGGTTCGCGAGCGCCACTCCACCCGCGCCCGGCATGTTCTTTGCGATCACTGCCGGGTTGCCGGGAATGTGCCGGCCGATGTGGCGGGCCAGCAGCCGACCATAGGCGTCATAGCCACCGCCAGGCGTGGTGCCGATCAGGAGTGTTATTTGCTTGCCCGCATAAAAGTCCGTCTGCGCGTGGACATCGACGATGGATAGAAGGAAGGCAACCAAACCTGCGGTGGCGGAGGCGCCCATGTTCATACTGCATTCCTTCACCGATTGACCTTCGACAATATCGCTTCCCGTTGTGAGCTTCACCCGAAGGTGTTCAAGGAATCATGATCGCGCCGCCATTCACCGCGATCGCCTGCCCGGTCATGTAGGCTGCATCCTCGCTGAACAGCATCGCCACCGCCCGCGCGATGTCCTCCGGCTGGCCGATCCGGCCAAGCGGGATGCGTTTGCCGCGCTCGCGCAACTCCTCGACGGTCGTATCGGCGAGCGGCTGCGCGGTCTCGGTCACGCCAGGGATAACGCAATTCGCGCGCAGTCCCTGCGCGGCGAATTCCAGCGCGAAGCTTTTGGTAAAAGACACAATGCCTGCCTTGGAAGCTGCATAGTGCGCGCCACGAGGCGTGCCCTGCAAAGCACGCCCGGATGCGATGTTCACCACCACGCCTCGCTTGCGCTTGACCATGTCGCCCGCCAGCGCCTGCGAGCAGAACACTGTACCCAGCAGGTTCACCCCAAGCACGGCTCGCCAGAGCTCTGGGGTGGCGTCAACGATGGAAACGCGCGGAAAAATTCCTGCATTGTTGACCAGGCCGAACACGCCGTTGAAATGACCAACAGCTTCCTCCGCGGCCAAGGCGATCTGGCCAGCGTCGGAAACATCAACGCTGCGCGTGATGACATCGCCCCGGATCTGCAGGCATTGTTTCTTGGTTTCCGCAAGCCCGTCTTCCAGTACATCCCACAGAGCGAGCTTGGCTCCGCGCCGCGCCATTTCGAGCGCGACAGCCCGGCCGATCCCCTGTGCCGCGCCGGTGACTACGATTGCGTCTCCGGTCTGAAAGCTCGTCATGTCCTTAGGTACCAAATCGCGCTCGCCATACCAACTTACTCCACCGTGTTGCCACGAGCGCCGGCAACCGGTCGCTGACTGTGTCACCCAAAGATCGTGTTGCTGCCGAATGGCTGACGGCGGGACAAGTTCACCGTTGCGACGAGCGCCACTCGCGTGGCTTCCGTCATACGAGGGATCCGAAGGGTACAACCTTGTTGTTGGCGTCGTGCCCGATGTCGGCGCGTCCCAACCAGGGAATCCCGGACCTCTGACACCAGTAACGGGCGATCTCCTCTTCGTTCATTCCGAAATCCGGATCGTTCGGGGTAATGGCGCTGCACCGGCCCAGCATGAGGCCCGACACCCGTTGGATTTCGGCGTTGCTGGTGATGTGAAAGAGCGATCGATCGATCCGGTACATGGCCTCGTCCACTTCCTCCAGCATGAGCACATGTCCGGCGAGGTCAGGTTGCAGCGGCGTCCCAAGCAGTTGGCTCAGCACGGTCATGTTGAATGCTGCTGTCTTCCTGCCATGGCCGACCGTCGGCTCCAGCGTCTCCGGCGCCCGGTCGACAATCCAATCGAGCGCGCGTCCAACCGCCGCGTCGCCACCATCTCGCAGGACGTCCTGGGCCACGGGGCCGTGTGCCACGGCCTTGAAGCCTCCCCGGTACAAAGCGGCCAGCAGCATGCCGGCATCGCTGTAGCCCATGTAGGCCTTGCGCCGGGACGATTCCGTCAACCGTCCCATGATCGCCTCAGCCACGCGGCAGGAGCCGTAACCGCCGCGCGCGAACCACACCGCGTCGAAACTCTCGTCGTTGGCGACGTCGAGAAACGCCCGTGCGCGCGTTTCGTCATCACCCGCGAAATGGCCGTGTGACGCGAAGCACTGGGGGTGGAAAACGATTTCGGGCGTTCTGTCCGGGTATTGACGTGCGGCCAGTGCCCGTACTTTCTCGGCAACCTCCGGAGACATCCGCGAAGCCGGCGCGACGACGCCGATTCTGCATCTCTTGCTCATGCAATCTTGCTCATTCAGGCGGTCCCGGACCGCGTTGCACCTCATCGGCAACAATTGTAGGTTCCGCCGATGTCCCAACCTGGAGATTACTTTTTTTGCGGCATCGGTGGGAGCGGCATGACCCCTCTCGCCTTGATCATCCAAGCGAAGGGTGGGCGGGTCGAGGGGTCCGATCGGGCGCTTGATCAGGGGCGAAATTCCGAAAGATTTGAGTTTTTGCGTGCTCGAGGGATGCTGCTTCATCCGCAGGATGGCAGCGGCATCCAACGAGCCGACCAGATCCTGGTCACCTCCACCGCTGTTGAAGAGACGGTCCCCGACGTGCAAGCCGCGCGTCGGATCGGTGCCGCCATCACTACCCGCGCTAACCTTCTCGCCCAACTCTTCAACCGCGCCCCCTTGGGGATTGGGGTCGCGGGAACCAGCGGCAAGTCCACCACGGTTGGCATGATCGGGTGGATTCTTCACCGCGCCGGACGAAGCCCAACAATCATGAACGGCGCTGATATGAAAAACTTCACCGGCGATGGCTCGCCTGTTGCGAGCGCGAGGGTCGGGGAGAGCGATATCTTCGTGAGTGAAGTGGACGAGAGCGACGGCTCGATTACTTTTTTTGAGCCCCGGATGGCGGTTGTGAACAACATCTCTCTGGATCACAAGTCGCTGGACGAGCTGCGTGCCCTGTTCAGCGGATTCATCGCCAAGGCGCAAACGGTGGTGCTGAATCTCGACAACGCGGAAACCGCCGCGCTCGCCGCCAACATGAAACCGGAAGACGCGAAGCCGGGACAAGCGGTCACCTACAGTCTCCGTGATACGCGAGCCGATCTTCTCGCCTTTGCACCGGTTCAGTCGCCGACCGGCGTAGCATTCCAGGTGAAGGCGCGCGATACCGGTGAGACGGTCGCGGTGGAGCTGAAAGTTCCGGGGCTGCACAATGTCGCCAACGCACTCGCTGCCCTGAGTGTCGCGAAGGCATGCGGCGTGCCGCTGGCAGAAGCCGCGGCTCATCTGGGCGGGTTCAGCGGCATTCGCCGACGACTGGAGGTCGTGGGAACGGCGAACGGGATAACCGTGATCGATGACTTCGCCCACAACCCCGATAAGATATCGGCCACGCTCGAAACCATGCACGCGTTTCCGGGCCGCCTGCTGCTGATGTTTCAGCCCCATGGCTACGGTCCGATTCGTCTGATGAGGAACGCGTTGGTGGACTGCTTTGCGAGCGGGTTGCGCGATGAGGATGTCCTGGTCATGCCCGAGCCCGTCTATTTCGGCGGCACGGTCGACCGCAGCGTCGGAAGCCGCGACATTGTTTGCGACATCGAACGGCGTGGTCGAAAGGCCTTTGCTTTTCCAGACCGGAGTGCCTGTGGCGACGCCCTGGTCAGATTGGCCCGTCGTGGCGATCGCATCGTGGTCATGGGGGCGCGCGACGATTCGCTGTCGCAGTTCGCACATGAGCTCGTTCGGCGGCTGGCGGTGCGGTGACAAGAGACCGACGTCTGCTACAACATCAAAGGTGGCCCATGACCGGTCGCCAGCCCCGCGGCGAGCGTGCTAGCGTGAAGCGGAACGTCAAGGAATCGACAGCGTGCTCGACCGGATCAAAAGTGGAACCACCCAGGAGCTTGCCGCCGGCAAGCTCTACGCACTCCAGAATACCATGCGGCTCGATGGCCGGGTCTCGTCCTATCCGGCGAGTGCCCGCGGCTACTCGGTGACGAACTGCTACCTGCTCAAGCAGCCCGATGCCGCCTGGCTGATCGACACCGGCTTCGGCGGCGACGAGGCGTCGCTGCGCGCCCAGATCGAGTCCCTGATCCCGCGCACGCTGCCGCTGTCGCTGCTTGCCGCTGCGGTTGAACGAGTTCATGTCGATCCAGAACATCGATCCGTTCACGCTCTACTTTAACGTCAAGGAATGCTTCACCGGCAATCCCGACGCCGCGTTCTGGTTCGATTTCGGCGCCGGCTCAGACTCCGGCCAGAACACTCTGGACCGGCTCAACATCACCACGATCAGCCGCGAGGAGACGATCCCGATTGGCGCGCAGGGCCGCCCGGTGGTCGTCTACCAGGCGCCGATCCGCCTGATCGCGACGCGCTGGATCTACGACGCGGCGACGAAGACGCTGTTCACCTCCGACATGTGGACGCACACGTGGCGAGAGACGCCGGATGGTCCCTGGATCATCCAGGACGGCGACGACGACCCCACCGATTTCGACCATGTGCGCTCGTTTCTGCTCAACACGCGCTACTGGTGGCTCGAGGGCGTCGACACCGCGAAGCTGCGCAAGGGCATCGACAACATCCTCTCGAAGCACGACATCGAAACCATCGCGCCCGGCTACGGCTGCATCTTGCGCGGGAAGAAGACCGTCGCGAAGCACATGCAGCTCGTCGACGATGTGCTCAAGTCGCTCGACAAGTCGGTCGCGGTGTCGCGCTATGTCGGCCGCGACGAGGAGAGGTGAGGGCAATAATGGCCGCGCGTCATCAGGGCACGCTGAACCGTCCCAACCCGCTGCCGCGCGAGGTCGCGCGCGGCATTTTCTGGCTGGGCGAATGTTTAGAGCAGCGCCAGCAGGGCAAGATCTATCACGGCTGCAACGCCTCGTTCCTGATCGTCGGCGAGACCGCCTCGATGCTGGTCGAGACCGGCCACCCGAAGGACTTCCCGATCACGGAAGCGCAGCTCAACACGCTGCTGCCTGGTCGAGCCGCCGCTGAAATATCTGTTTGTTACGCACCAGGAGACCCCGCATTGCGGCGGGCTCGGCCGCGTGCTGACGCGCTTCCCGGAAGCGCTCCTGGTCGGTGACGTCTGCGACTATCATCTCGCCTTTCCGCAGCATGAGCATCGCATGCGCATGATGAAGGAGGGCGACGAGATCGATCTCGGTGGCCGCAGCTTCCGCGCTGTCGAGCCGGTCGTGCGCGACATGCGCACCACCTGGTGGGGCTTCGAGACGCGCGAGCGCGTGCTCTTCCCGGGCGACGGCTTCGCCTATAGTCACTATCACGAGGATGGCCACTGCGGCCTCGTCGCCGAGGAGGCGACGTCGCTTGATCTGCAGGATACTACCGCGGTGTTTGCGGATCTGGCGCTGTGGTGGACCAAGTGGGCCGACATGAGGAACTACTGCGCGCGGCTCGATAGCCTGATGCAGCGGCTTGACGTGAAGACCGTGTGCCCGACGCACGGCCTCGTCATCACCGACGTTGCCAGGACGATGCCGAAGGTGAAGGAGGGTCTGCTCTATGGCAGCAGCGTTGCCGAGCGCGGCACCAACGATGCCTCATTCGGCAAGAAGCCTGCTCCGGTGTCCTGAAGAGATCGTTGGAAGGCGGCTGCGGCAGCGCTGCCCTTGACACTCCCGGCCAGACCGTCACCCTCAGGAAAACACCGAGGAGGCTGCCGTGCGTACCAAGGATCGCCGCGTGAGGGCTCTGGTCAGCATCGTCACATGCGCCGCCGTCACATGTGGCGCCGCGCTGGCCGCCACGCTTGCAGGCAGCACCATCGCCGCGGCGCAAACCTATCCGTCACGCCCGATCACCATGATCGTGCCGTTTCCGCCCGGCGGAGCGACCGATGCCATCGCGCGCATCATCAATGACCGGCTGCGCGCCGCGCTTGGCCAGCCGGTGATCATCGAGAATGTCGGCGGCGCCGGCGGCAGCATCGGGGTCGGCCGTGCGGTGCGCGCGCTGGCGGACGGCTACACGCTCAATCTCGGTCAGCTCGGCTCGCATGTAATGAACGGGGCCGCCTATGATCTGCCGTACGACCTGTTGAATGACCTCGATCCGGTTTCGTTGATTGCCGCCAATCCGCAGGTGATCGTTGCGCGCTCGGGCATGCCGGCGAACAATCTCAAGGAGCTGATCGCCTGGCTCAAGGCTAATCCGGACAAGGCGTCGGTGGCGACCGTCGGCGCCGGCAGCCCCTCGCATGTCAGCGCGGTGTATTTCGCCGACGCAACCGGCGCGCGGCTCAATCTCGTGCCCTATCGCGGTGGCGGGCCGGCGATGCAGGACCTCGTCGGCAACCAGGTCGACCTGATGATCGTGCAGGTCGCCGAAGCGGTCGCGCAGGCGCAGGCCGGTCGGCTCAAGGCCTTCGCCGTCACCTCAAAGACACGCCTTCCTGGCGCGCCCGACATCCCGACCGTCGACGAGGCGGGCATGCCGGGCATGTATATCTCGTTCTGGCACGGGCTGTGGATGCCGCGCGGCGTGCCAAAGGACGTCCTCGCGAAGGTAAACGCCGCAGTGGTCGAGACGCTTGCCGATGAGACGGTGAGGAAGCGGCTCGCCGGCATTCACCAGGAGATTCCGCCGCGCGAGCAGCAGACGCCGGATGGGCTCGCTGCCTACCAGAAGGCCGAGATCGACAAGTGGTGGCCGATCATCAAGGCCGCGGGCATCAAGGCGCAGTGAGGCGTCGTCGTCGCACAACGCTCTGGGTCACGGCTCTTACGACTGGTTTTGTTTTGCGCGATCGCTCACGATGATGGCCAGCGGATTGAGTGTCGGCGCCTCAACGAGCTTCATAGTGTTCGTGTCGTGATGATCGAACGGTTGGTCGCGACCTTTGACCAGAAGCTCGGTTTCGATGTTGTACGTCCAGCTTCCGTCATCGTTGAAGGCTATGTCGCAGCGATAGCTGGTCGTACGGAAGGCTTCGTCCAGGAATTCGGTCGAGCAGATTCCGTAGCGCGTATCGCCGCGCTCTGCCGTGACGGAAATGTTCTTGTCGTCCGGTTTCGCGAGGCCGGATGCGAGGAGAACCTGGCCGCGTGGTATTGTCACGCTTTGCATGATCAGGCCAGTTGCCGGCTCCCATAGCCAGTAGCCGACCTGATCGTGAAAGGTGATGTCCTCCTCAGGCGTGTTGATGTGGACGTGATAACGCAGTCCGTAGAAGAGCTGGGGACCGTTGGTCTGAGGATCAATCGGGTCCATTCGAATATGCTCTCGAAAAATCCGGCGCTCCGGACCTTGAGCTTTGGGATTGATATCGATGCCCTTGTCGGCCTGCCAAACACCGGCGAGTCGACGGAGCGGCCCGAGGTTGGCCAGATCGTCGGGAGCAACGTTGGTGGGCTCGGTGAAGATGTCGGCAGGAATGGGTAGCATGGGATGACCCTTGTATGAGACTTCAGAACATTTCGTCTGGACGTGCTGCGTCCACTGACCGGCGCCAAGCTTTGCACCTGACATTTTCCGGTTCGGCGGCGAGTTGCAAGAGCGGCTAGTTCCAGATATGCGAGTCACTGGTCGATCCGGTCCGTGATCCCTACCGTATTGCCTCCGCTGCGCGGCCGACGCAGTGGGCTCTGCCGCGAAGGTAGTGCCGCGCGTCGTGGTGGAGACCGATCAAGAATAAGGCCACGATCAGCAACGCGCTCGCAATTGGCCTGCCGGTTGCATGATGTTTCTTCGGTCGTCGGCGACTGGGCCATGACGCGGTGGCGCGTGGGCGCGTCGCGTCGGATCGCCAAGGATTCCATCAGCCCGGCAGTTGCCCGATACTTCCATCCAGCCAGGAGTTCCAGTCATGTGCGCAGGGGACGATCATAATTGCCCGCAATTTGAGCAGCATCGGCAGAAGCTGCTCGACGATCTCGACAACGAGCGACGCAGCTTCCTCAAGAGCGCGTTTGTGGCAAGCGGCGGTGCGGCTGCCGCCTGGGCGGCGAGCGGCACGCTGGCGACGCCGGCGTCGGCGCAATCGCGCCCCGGCCGACCGACCTACCACTACCTGCCGGCAACCGCCGACACGGTGCATTGGGGTTACTTCAGCAAGTTGCTGAAGCCGCAGCTCGAGGTGGACTCGGGCGACTACGTCACCATCGAAGCCTTGACCCACCATGCCAACGACGACGCCTCGCGCATGGTCACCGGCGATCCGGGTGCCGAGAGCGTGTTCCTGTGGACCAAGGAGAAGAAGGGCGTCAATCGGCGCGGCGCCGGACCGGTCGATGGCAAGCTGCTCGGCCGCGGCGCAGGCGAAGGCTTCGGCGTGCACATCTGCACCGGTCCGATCTTCGTGCGCGGGGCGGAGCCGGGCGACATCCTCGAAGTCCGCATCGTCGATGTGAAGCCGCGCCCCAGCGCCAATCCGGCCCATGCCGGCAAATCGTTCGGCAGCAACGCGGCGGCGTGGTGGGGCTTCCACTACAAGGAGCTGATCACCGAGCCGAAGCCGCGCGAGGTCATCACGATCTACGAGATCGACACCAGCGGACAGCGCAACTGGGCGCAGGCGGTCTACAATTTCCGCTGGACGCCGCAGACCGATCCGTTCGGCGTCGAGCACAAGACCATCGACTATCCCGGCGTGCCGGTCGATCATTCGACCGTGCAGGAGAACCACGGCATCCTCAAGAACGTACGCATTCCGATCCGGCCGCACTTCGGCGTGATGGGTGTCACCCCGAAGGAGGCCGACGTCGTCGACTCGATTCCGCCCGGCTATTTCGGCGGCAACATGGACAATTGGCGCATCGGCAAAGGCGCCACGATGTACTATCCGGTGGCGGTGCCCGGCGCGCCTGTTCTCGGTCGGCGACCCGCATGCCTCGCAGGGCGATTCCGAGATGTGCGGCACGGCCATCGAGTGCTCGCTGACGGGCACGTTCCAGCTCGTGCTGCACAAGAAGAACACGCTCGCCGGTTCATTGGCCGGTTTGGACTACCCGCTGCTCGAAACCCAGGACGAGTGGGTGCTGCACGGATTCAGCTTCGCCAACTATCTCGAGGAGCTCGGCGAAAAGGCGCAGCAGCAGATCTACGAGAAGTCGTCGATCGATCTCGCGCTCAAGGACGCCTTTCGCAAGATGCGCAAGTTCCTGATGACGACCAAGGGATTGACCGAGGACGAGGCGATCTCGCTCAGCTCGGTGGCGGTCGACTTCGGCGTCACGCAGGTGGTCGACGGCAACTGGGGCATCCACGCCATCATCAAGAAGAGCCTGTTCGCGGGCGCTTCGGTGTGACGCGCCTCGGTGTGACGCGGCGTGTGGAAGAACGCGAGGCCGTGCAGACACGACCTCGTTGAGCTCAATATTCGGCATCTGACAAGGCCTCTCTTCCGACGCGGGAGAGGGGCCTTTTGGCTAGTTAGGCGAGAATTCGGTGAGCGCGCCAGCAGGCACATGATCTGACAAAGCATGCGCGAGAGGCGTTTTAGGTCGTCCATTTCAGACAGCGCACTATGCTTAATTGAGTTTTGTTAGTCGTGACCCGAGCGGACGTGCAGCGCTTCACGCTTTTGCGGTGGCTGAAAACCTCCGACCTAAACCTTCGCGTAGGTGCGTTCGACCTATGAGATGAGCGGTCGTATCGCAACGTGAACTAACTTGTGAGCCTACGACTATCCTGGCTTCTCCGCTGGAAAGAACAGAAGGCGGGGAGAGGAGCAGGATGGTCTCCGCTTGGTCTCATTCGTTGAAGCAATCGCCGTTCTGAACGCAGCTCACCAGTATGGACGAAGTTCAACATCTTGAGCGTGACGCGACTGATAATGGAATCGCAATCGAACGGCCAGATCCATCACGTTCGCAGGGGATGGTCTTCGTTCCTGGCGGCACCTTCCGCATGGGCTCGGATCGGCACTATTCCGAAGAGAGACCGGTTCACCGCGTCACTGTCGACGACTTCTGGATCGACCGCACGCCTGTGACCAACCGCGAGTTCCGCAAGTTCGTTAATGCCACCGGCTACGTCACGTTTGCGGAGATCAAGCCAGACGCCAAGGACTATCCCGGCGCGCTGCCGCACATGCTTAAGCCCGGCTCGCTGGTGTTCACGCCACCCAACCACGCGGTTGATCTGCGCGACTGGAGCCAATGGTGGAGTTTCAAATTCGGCGCCAACTGGCGTCGGCCCTATGGCCCGCGCAGCTCGATCAGCGGGCTCGACGACCATCCGGTCGTTCACATCGCGTATCGCGATGCCGAAGCGTACGCCAAATGGGCCGGCAAGGAGCTGCCCACGGAAGCCGAATGGGAGTTCGCAGCGCGCGGCGGTCTTGACGGTGCCGAATACGCCTGGGGCGACGAGTTCGCGCCTGGCGGCAGGCGCATGGCGAACACCTGGCAAGGCGCTTTCCCGCACAAGAACCTCGCGACCGACGGACATCAGCGCACGTCGCCAGTGATGGCGTTTCCGCCGAACGGCTACGGCCTCTACGACATGATCGGCAACGTGTGGGAGTGGACCGCCGATTGGTGGTCGCAGCAGGCACGAAGCCGATGCGCCGAAGGCGTGCTGCATTCCCGAGAACCCGCGCGGCGGGCCCGAGACTGCGAGCTACGACCCCTGTCAGCCGCAAATCAGGATTCCGCGCAAGGTGCTCAAGGGCGGCTCGCACCTGTGCGCGCCCAACTATTGCCGCCGCTACCGTCCGGCCGCACGTCATGCCGAGCCGGTCGATACGTCCACTAGCCACGTCGGATTTCGATGCATCATTCGCGAAGGGAGAAGGTCATGACTGCGAAAGTCCGATTGACGGGCAATCCTGAGACCGGAACGACGCTCGACCGGCGCGCAGTATCCGTCTCGGCGGTACGACCATCAGTCGGCAGCAATAGTCGGTTGGAAGGGCGGCTCCATGCATGTGGAGGCGTCCGTAAGCCACTACGTGTTTGATGTGCCATGTGCGAAAGGAGCGGTCATGAGTGGCAAGAACAATCGCGAGGATATGAAAGTGAATGACGGCGTCATCAACCGACGCAATATGCTTCTCGGCGGCACCACGCTTGCGGCGGCATCGGTGCTGGCGACCGAATCGTCACTCAACCTGGCACAGGCGCAGCAACAGATGCCGGCGCCGCCGGCCGGCCGGCCCAACATCCTGGTCATCTTCGGGGACGACGTCGGCATTGCGAACATCAGCGCCTACTCCAATGGGCTAATGGGTTATGAGACCCCGAACATCGACCGCATCGGCCGAGAGGGCATCAAGTTCCTTCACTACTATGGTGAGCAGTCGTGCACGGCAGGTCGGGCCGCGTTTCTTACAGGTCAGCATGGCATTCGCACCGGGCTCACAAAGGTCGGATTCCCTGGCGCGCCAATGGGCATGAGCCAGTTGGATCCTTCCATCGGCGGCCTGCTCAAGAACCTTGGCTACGCCACGGGGCAGTTTGGCAAGAATCACGTCGGCGATCGCAACGAAACGCTGCCCACAGTGAATGGCTTCGATGAGTTCTTTGGCAACCTCTACCATCTCAACGCGGAGGAGGAGCCGGAGTTACCAAACTATCCCAAGGACCCGGCCTACCGTGCCAAATTCGGTCCGCGCGGAGTTCTTGAAGTGCAAGGCGACCGATCGCGACGATCCCACGGTTGATCCGCGCTTCGGCAAGATCGGCAAGCAGACGATCGAGGACACCGGTGCGCTCACCAAGAAGCGCATGGAGACGATTGACGACGAAACGTCGGCCGCGGCGATCGACTACATGAAACGGCAGGTGCAAGCCAACAAGCCGTTCTTCTGCTGGTTCAACGCCACCCGCATGCATCTGCGAACGCACGTTCGTCCTGAGCATCGTGGCCGGTATACGCACGGCGACAGTGAGTACGTCGACGGCATGCTTGAGCACGACGATACGATCGGCACCCTGCTCAAAGCCTTGGACGACATGGGCATCGCGAACAACACCATTGTTGTCTACACCAGCGACAACGGACCTCACATGAACACATGGCCGGATGGCGCCATGACCTGGTTCCGTTCCGAGAAAAACACCAACTGGGAGGGCGCTTTCCGCGTGCCCTGTCTGGTGCGCTGGCCCGGTGTGATCAGACCCGGCACGGTCACCAACGAGCTCATGAGCCACAACGACTGGGTGCCTACTTTGGCTGCAATCGCCGGCGAGCCAAATATCGTGAGCAAGCTTCGGAGCGGCTACACCGCCAACGGCATCAACTACAGGGTCCATCTGGACGGGTACGACCAGTCCGCGTTTCTGCGCAACGTGAGCGGTAGCGCGGCCAATAACAACGGAGTGAAGAGTGCGCGCGACAAATTCTTCTACTCCGATGACGATGGTTTGCTCGTGGCCATGCGGAAGGGCGATTACAAATACGTCTATGCGGAGCAGCGCGCTCCCGGGCAGATGCAGGTCTGGGCAGAGCCCTTCACCAGGCTGCGGCTGCAGAAGATTTTCAATGTGATGCAGGACCCGTTTGAACGGGCCGATGTCACATCCAACACCTACTGGGATTGGAATCTCAACCAAATCGGAGGCGTCTACGGCGTGATGGACGACGTCTTCCAGTTTGTGGCGACATTCAAGGAGTTTCCGCCACGCTCGTTCCCGCCGAGTTTCGTGCCGGCGACGATCATGGAGGAAACGATCGACGAGGCCAAGGCCAAGGCGAGGATTCCAACAACGACAGGCAGCGCCAAGTAGACGATCGAACAAGGCTCTCGGCCGGCACGCCGTGTTCTCCATCAAGCCGCGGCGATCCTGAACTACGTCAACCCGTTCTGAGGAGCACCGAAATCAAGACATGCCGGACGGCCTGTTGCACTTCTCGGAAGAACCGTAAGGAGGTCTATCATGACACATGTTGCCAGTCCCCCATTTGATTCACATCCGATGCTGCACGCGCTTGCCAGGAACTGGTGGCTGCTGCTCTTGCGCGGCATTGCCGCCATTGTGTTCGGGGTGCTCACCTTCTTCTGGCCTGGATTAACCCTGCTGACGTTGCTCTTCCTTTACGGTGCCTTCGCACTGGTCGACGGCGTCCTGTCGCTCGCGGCGGCCATCATGGGTGGCGTCCCGGCGCCACGCTGGTGGCTTGCTATCGTGGGACTTCTCGGCCTTGGCGCCGGCATTTTGACCTTTGCATGGCCGGGCGTCACCGCGCTCGTGCTGCTGCTGTTCATTGCCTTCTGGGCAATCGCGACCGGCGTCATGCAGATCGTGGGTGCGATCAGGCTGCGCAAAGAGATCGACAATGAGTGGCTGCTCATCTTCTGCGGGGTGCTCTCGGTCGCCTTCGGGCTGATCCTGATAGCGCAGCCGCAAACGGGCGCGCTCGCCTTGGCCTTCGTGATCGGCTTCTACGCGATCCTCGAAGGCGTCGGACTGGTGGGATTGGCGCTGCGGTTGCGCAGCCACAGCCACGCCTGAACGTGAGACTCTGAAGGATCACGCGCTCGCGCTAGCGCGCTCCATCCACTGCTCAAGTTGCGCCATCGTCAAGCGGCGGTGAGGAGTTTGTCAACGGTGGCTGATCGCCCGACGTGTCACGCAAACCGTGTTAGATTGTCCTCGTGGTTGCCTGGCCGGAGGAGATCGTGGGTCCGCTTCGTTCCGTCGTGCGCATTGGCTTGGCGTGGCTGGTGGCCGCTGCCGCGGCCGACTGTGCCGCTGCGCAGGACGCCGCCGCATTCCTAGCCAAGACAACCAATAGCTGTCGCGGCTGCGTGCTCAGCGGCGCGAGCCTTGATCGCCGTGATCTCACGGGCGCTGATCTCTCGGGCGCCGATCTCCGTGGCGCGAGCTTCTCGCGGACCATCCTCCGGGGAGCGGACCTTTCCGGCGCCAACCTTGCAGGCGTCAGCCTGAAGCGGCGCGACCTTGCCGGCGCCAACCTGCAGGGCGCGAACCTGCAAGGCGCAAGCTTTCATCGTGCCAGTCTTCGCAATGCCAATCTCAGTAGTGCCGATCTGCGCGGCGCCAATCTCAACCTCGCGCTGCTGACATCGGCCAACCTGCAGCGTGCGAAGCTGATGCAGGCGCTTCTGTTCCAGATCGACGCTGGCGGCGCTGATTTTCGTGCGGCCAATCTGGGCGCGGCACTGATCGGAAGCGCGCGCCTGATCAACGCCAAACTCGACGGCGCCGACCTGACTTTCGCCGACCTGTTCGAGGCGAGGCTCACCAATGCGAGCCTGCGCAAGGCCACGATCACCGAGACCAATCTTTACGGCGCCAATCTCCTGCGCGCCGATCTGAGCGGCGTCAGCGGCGAGCGCGCGATCTTCGTGCGTGCCACCATGCGCGGGGCCAACCTCGCGGGTGCGATCCTCAAGCAGGCCGACTTCTTCCAGGCCGATCTGGTCGAGGCCGATCTCACCGGCGCTGACCTGCAAGGCGCGCGGCTCGCGGCCGCCAAGCTGTTCAATGCGGTACAGACCGACACGAAATTCCAGGGGGCGATCATGCCGGACAATAGCGTCCACCCCTGAGCCTACATCCCTGACAAATACCGGCCATCCCGCCACCGCGCATCGACCGCCGCTCGGCAGGGTGCTAGTGTGATCGCATAAACATAAGCAGACAGGGAGGTTTTGCATGACAATCGGGCGACGTTTCTCCGCGCGGCTTCTGGCTGGCTCGGCACTCTGCGCACTCATTGGGGCGAGCATTCCGGCGCTTGCCGCCGAGGTGACCTATGAGCGTTTGTTGAATGCATCCGCTGAGCCGCAGAACTGGCTCATGCGCATGGGCAACTACAGCAACTGGAATCACTCCACGCTCAGCGAGATCAATCGCAACAACGTCGCCAATCTCAAGGTCAAATTCATGTTCTCGCTGGGCGATGCCGCTCGTCCAGCCAAGGCCGCACAATATTTTACGCCGATTGTCGAGGACGGCTTCATGTACGTGGGCAACCAGTATCATCAGTACTGGAAGCTCGACGTCCGCGACGGCAAGCCCAAAGTCGTGTGGAAGCACGACGCCAAGGTCTCGACCGGCGGCAAGAGCGGTCACGCCATCACGCTTCTCGGCAACAACATGTACTACAACGTCGGCAGCGAGAACGCGAACCCGCGGCTCGTCGCGATCGACAAGAATTCCGGCGAGGTGGTGTTCGAGACCAGCACTAACATTCCGGAGGCGCCCAATCAGGGCGGCGCGTCGGTCCCGCTCGCGGTCAAGGACAAAATCATCATCGGGACAGCCGGAAAGAACGAGACCGGCCGTGGCTTTGTCGCCGCCTATTCGGCCGATGCGGGCAAGCTCCTCTGGAAGTTCATGGTCGTGCCAGAGCCGGGCCAGCCCGGCGCCGAGACCTGGGCCGATCCGCGCACGATGGCGTTTGGCGGCGGCGGCGTGTGGACGGAGCCGTCGTTCGATCCGGAGACCAATCTCGCTTATTTCGGCACCGGCAACCCGGTGCATATGTTCGATCCGCAGGGGCGGCCGGGCGACAATCTCTACACCAGCTCCATCATCGCGCTCGATGTCGATACTGGGAAATTGAAGTGGCATTTCCAGACCATCCCGAACGAGGCCTGGGACTATGATGCGGTGGCGATCACGCAGCTCTATAATGCCAACATCAATGGTGAGACGCGAAAGGTCATCTCCCAGACCAACCGCAACGGCTTCTTCTATACCTGGGACCGCGCTAACGGGCAGTTCCTCAAGGGCGAGCCGTTCACCGAGGTGAACTGGACCGCTGGCCTCGATCCCAAGACCGGCCGGCCACAGGACTATGATCCGAGCAAGACCGTTCAGGACTATGCCGGGAAGTCAGTCCGTTACGGCCGCAAGGCGATAGACGTGCGTCCCGCCCACTACGGCATGCCGACCTTCATGCCGAATACGTATGACCCGCAGCGCGGGCTGACCTACTTCCAAGCCATGATTGGGCAGGCCAACTACTTCAACTCGCGCGCCGCCGATCCAGCCAAAGGTGTGGCGGGCACTGGCTTCCGCGAAATTTTCTGCGGCTCGCGTACGGTCGATAACGCGGTCGAGCCGATCGTGCGCAACGTGAGCAACCCGAATTGCAAGGTCAGCCACGGCCTGCTTGGCGGGATTGATATCAATACCGGCAAGACCGCCAAGAAGCTCGAGTCCTACTATCCGTCCTATTCCGGCGTGCTCGGCACCGCCGGCAACCTGCTGTTCATGGGCGACATCATGGGCAAGATTTCTGCCTTTGACAAAGACACCATGCAGGAGCTGTGGAGCTTCGACACCGGCACGCAATTCTCTGGCAACCCGATGACCTATTCGGTCAACGGCAAGCAATACATCGCTCTGACGATCGGTGGCCGGCCGGCGCGTGATGAAGGCTCGTTCCCGGAGGCGATGGCGCTCGGTCAGACCGTGATGCTGGTGGTGTTCGGCCTGTGAAGACATCCGCTTGCCACGGAGGAGTAACAGCACTCCTCCGTGGGGTTTCTGTTGCGACGCTCGCGCTGCTGCTGATCGCTCCAGGCGCGATGGGGCAGTCGCGGCCGAAGATCTGGGATATGAAGTTTGGCATGCCGGTTGCTGACCTGCCGGACGAGGAGTTTGTCGATCCGGCTTGCGGCACCAACGGCGGCCCGCCGGGTCAGCGGCTCGCAAGCTTCGAGGAGTTCGAGAAGTGCCGCGCCGAGGCAACGGGCCTGCGGGAGGTCTGGTTCCGCTATGACGACGAGGAGGAATATATCGCGCGGGCGGTGCGCAACCCGGATGCGATTACGCGCGCCAACACGATGGTGATGCTCGGGCAACCGATCATGCTGTCGCTCCTGGCCGATCGCGGCGGACGCCTGCAGGGCTACCGGATATTCACCGACCCGCGCGCCGATCCCGACTTGCGCAAGGACGCTTATTTGATCGGCCAAGCATTCAAGGCGCGCTACGGCAACGACGGCTGGGACTGCAAAGATGATGCGCCGGCCGCGGGCGAAACACCGCTCGAGGGCATTTTCATCAAACAGCGCTGCCAGAAGCTCGCGGAGGGGCATCAGGTCACGATCGAAAGCCGCCACTACTATAAGCCAGGGCAGGCGCTGCTCGATCCCAATAGCGGCGTGTCGACGGTGAACCAGTTCGAGAGCTCGGCGCGAATTGAGGTTGTTCAGATCGAGGCGCTGCAACGCTGAGCAGGGCGGACGAGGGAACGACACATTGATCATTCAGAAGCCAGTCTATGCCGTCGCGTTTCTGGTCATTGCGCTCAGCTTGCTCTGCGAATTGCTGGTGCCTGGAGGCGACCGTCTTGTTGCGATCGCAGCTCTGACCTTCGGTGTTGCGACCTGGGTTGCTCCTTTGCTCGTGCTCGCAATATCCTGGAATGAGAAGCCGCGTTCCTCGCTGGCGGGCGTCGGCTTCAGCATTCGTCTCTTTGTCGTGGCGGCTTGTTTTTCTGCCGGTGGCGTCTGGCTTGCGCTGCTCACCTTGGTGTTCGCACAGGATCGAATCTATGCGTGGGTTGCGTTGCTCTTGATCGGAGTTTTCTGGCTTTGGGTCGCGGTGATGCTCTATGTCGGAGACCTTAGGCGCCAGCGAGGCCAGGAACGCGCGCGTGCCCGTCCCAAGAGACGGTTCAGGAAACGGATCAGGAAACGTTCCGACGAGAGCGAGATGAGCTGAGTTTGAATTCCGTTCGTTCCTTTCTTTGGTCGATCTGTCCCTGGGTCCCCGTTTCGCGGGAATGAGCGGAGATTGCTTCAATCGCCTCTTTCACAAAGAAGCTTTGTGTGCCGCTACTTCCCGACCATCTTGGCCATCATGTAATCGACCAGCGCCTCGACCTCGTCGCTGCTCAGAACGGGTGTCAGCTCCAGTCCGGCCGGCGGCGGTCCCTTCGGCAGCCCGTAGCAGGAGATTTCGGTGTAGGCGCCATCGAGCCACGCCGGCATTTGCGTGCCGGGTCGGCCGCAGCCGATGGTGTCGACGAGCATGACGCGATTGAGCTGCGTCGTGCGCAGACTGGGGCCTGCCGGAAACTCGCCGCCGGTGCCGCCTTCGCCGGACCGAGCCGTGGCACTGCAGGCAGGCGGCCTTGTTCCAAGCGGCTTCGCCGGCGGCCATGCGGGCTGCATCCTGTGCACCCGCGGACGCGACCAGCGCCAGGAGAGCGCCCGCTACCAAGGTCATCTTTGTCATTGTGGGTTTCACCTTATGCCGGCGATCCGGTTTGACGTGCCGCGAGGCTTGCCGTCCTGACGCGCAAGGCTGCCCGCGCCATGGCTCCAAACGCGAACACGAGACCGAATGCCAGCACTTGCCAGGGCGGCTGGACCCCGATCTCGGCCGGCGCAAACATGAAGTTGATGCGGAGTGTCCCGATGACGTCGTAGCCTCTGCGCCCCCACATGAAGCCGGCTTCCAGAAACGCCGTGAACAGGCAGCAGAAGACCGCGATCGCAATAAGCGCTTTGACATCAGAGCCAAGCCTATAGCGATCGAGCACCCGCCACAGCATCAGCCAGACGAACAGGCCAGCACAGCAGGTACTGCTCCGCATAGGTGCCGCGCGCCAGCACGACATGCAGCAGCGCCAGTGCGCTGATGATGTAGTTGGTGTTGTGCAGCCGCTGCCAGCCTTTGGGGCCCATGCGCCGGATGGCGGCATCGAGCGAGGTGGCGCCGAGAACGATCAGGCCGATGGTCGACAGCGTCGCGACGAAAAGCGTCAATCGCGTGACTGTCTCGATCCCGATCTTGTCAAAGTTCCAGGATCGCAATCCGAAATAGAGGATGATGTGCGCGATCGTGTAGATGAGCGCCATCACGCCGATCATCCGGCGCACGTCGATAAGGGCAGGCCAGCGGAACACGACGATGATCGGCGTCACTGCCAAGGCCATCAGCAGCACGACGGTGGCCCAGACGCCCGACCAATAGGTGAGGCCTCCGTACGCCATCGCCATCAGGCCGAATTCGCCGGTCGCAGTTTGATAGGTGAGGCGGATGCCCGGCAACAGCACGAGCGCAAACGCGCTCGCCTTGAGCCAGGAAAATCGGCGTTGCCGGTCTTGCCAAGGCCAGATCAGCCGCATGGCGCTTCCCCCGCTGCTTGTCTTGTTGGCGGCAAGCTTATTGCAGGCGGGCAGCATGATCCAGCCGGACATCAACAAGGCCGCCCGCGTGCCGCTAAGAGGGAGAATGGGCTCAGGCCGCGCGGACGCGGGCAAAGAAATCGGCAACCTGGCGCTCGACGTCCTGCGCGGTCGCGGACAGGCGCTCGGCCCATCCGATCAGGTTGCGGACGGCGTCGAGATTGCTGCTGCTGGCGTGCTCGACCGACGTCACATCCTTGGTGGTGCGGCCGGTATTGACGGCCGCCACCTGCATGCTGCTGGCGATCTGCTGGGTCGTCGTGGCCTGCTCCTCGACCGCCGCGTCGATTCTCCTAGCGGCATCCGTCAGCTCGTTGATGCTGCGGGCGATGGAGGAGATTTCCTGCGCGGTCTTCCTGGTCGCTTCCTGGATCGCGCCGATCTGGTGGGAAATCTGGCCGGTCGCGGCCGACGTCTGGTTGGCGAGCGCCTTCACTTCCGAGGCCACCACCGCGAAGCCCTTGCCCATGCCGCCTGCGCGCGCCGCCTCGATGGTGGCGTTGAGCGCCAGGAGGTTGGTCTGGGCCGCGATCTTGGAGATCAGCTCCACGATCGAGCCGATCTCCTGGGTGGCCTGGTTGAGTGCGTGGATCGTGCTGTTGGTCTTGGCCGTGTCGGTCGCGGCCGAGCGGGCCATCTCCAGGCCGTGGGCGGTCTGCTGTCTGATCTCCTTGATCGACTCAGCCATGTTGTCGGCCGCCGCCACCGCGATCTCGACGCTCTCGCTCGTCTGTGCGGACAATTCTGACGCCGATTTCAACAGCCCGGTGGCGGACGAGGCTGTCTGCTGCATTGCCGCGGACGCGCCGGTGAGCGAGCCCGAAGCCTCCTTGATCGAGCTCAGGACGCCACCGATCGCAGCATTGAAATGGCTGATGGCCTCGTTGATGGCGGCGCGGCGGGCTTCCTCCGAGTGTTCGCGGAACTGAACAAAGAGGCCCGCTGTCGTCGCAAGATCGAACATGACGGCCTGGGACAGGGAGGCAATACGCCCCCTGCCGCCAAGCCAGCTATGGCGCGCGATGGCTTGGGACGCCAATTGGATCAGGCTCGCTGCGCAGTTGAGGCGCGCACCGCCTTCGAAGCCATATCCCGCCTCCACCTCGACGGTGGTGCGACAGGTCTCGAAATAGGCCGTATCAAAGTCCGCCCGCAACAATGCTTGAAACTGGGCCATTTCGACGCGGCGAATGTTCGCGCCATGGCGCTGCCACAGCTCGCTCACACTCGACAGCTTCGCTGCTCCGGAAATGACCTGATCGATGGCAGGGCCAAGGACGGGCTCAACGATCGGCGCAAGACGGCGCAGCCGATCGCGCGCGTGCTCATCGATCCGGTAGTTCTGCAGGCGCTGGGCCAGTTCGGGCGCAATAGCCAATTGGAATCGTCCTGCAAGTCTTTGTTAAGGATATTAGATCGAGATATAGGGCAGAACCCGTTGCAAAATTGCTAATGACGGCAGGCTGTTGTGTAGTCCGCGAAGCCTGAACCTTTTGCGCGAGCTCTGCTGCGTTGCGACCTGGTGCGGCCTTCGCCGGCTATCGGATTGTCATCGCAATCCCTTGAGCCGGTCAGTTGCACGCGCAACCGAATGGCCTTGGGCCGAGGGGCAGCCCGATTCCCAGGGGGAAATCGGTTTCCACTCGTCCGGAAAATGCTCTAGCATTCACAGCAACAAGGACTCATTCGCGGCGTCTCGCTGGGACAGCCGGGGCTGATTCTCAGGTGCGCACAAGCGCATGTTGCGGTCCGTGACGGGATCGGCATTGAGGGGAGGACGTCATGCGCTTTGGCGGTGTAATGGCGACGGTCTTTGGGCTTTGTGCAGCCTTCGGGGTCGCACAGGCCAATGACCAAGCGGCCAATCCCGACAACTATCCAAACTGGCGAGGGCAGTGGTACCGCACCAAGGGCGTGCAGTGGGATGCGGCGAAGCCGCCCGGGCGCGGCCAGCAGGCGCCCCTGACCCCCGAATACCAGGCCCGCTACGAGGTCAGCCTCGCGGAGCAGCAGCGCGGTGGGCAGGAATACAAGCCCCAGGTCAAATGCATGCGGGCCGGCATGCCGCAGATGATGGTCGGCTACGAGCCGATCGAGATCATCGTCACTCCACAGTCGACCTACATGTGGATGGTCTACATGCACGAGTTCCGGCGCATCTTCACGGATGGGCGGAGCTTCCCGGCCAAGATCGAGCCGAGCTTTGCGGGTTACTCGATCGGGAAATGGCTCGATACCAACGGCGACGGCAAATACGACACGCTGGAAGCCGAGACCCGCGGGTTCAAGGGGCCGCGCATCTATGAGCCGACCGGCATCCCGCTGCACGACGACAACCAGACCGTGATCAAGGAGCGCATCGCGCTCGACCCCGCCGATGCCAATGTGATCAACGACGAGATCACGACCATCGACAATGCCTTGACCCGGCCCTGGACAGTGACGCGGCAGTTCAAGCGCGTGGCCAATCCGGCATGGGCGGAATACTTCTGCCACGAGCACAACACGATCCTTATCCTCCAGAAGGAGACCTATTTCATCCGGGAGGATGGCGTCCTGATGCCGTCGCGCAAGGATCAGCCGGGGCCGGATCTGCGCAAGTTCACGCAGACCGGCAATTGATGGGCGGCGTCACAGTGGTGGCTGCTGCCTACCTTCCCCGGCTCACCTGAGCCGGGAACCGTCACAATTCGGTCGAGAGGGATTGCGAGCGTCCCGCCGCCTTGGGACCAAGGCGACATCTCGCCGTCATTGCTGACTGGTCTTTTCCGATACAGGCCTTTCGCGATACAGGCGTTTTCCGATAAAGCCCGTGCCGCGAGCGGATGATGGGTGAGGGGGACTTTTATGGCTGGGATGTTGGGTCGGATCGCGGTTGTGCTGGTGACGCTGCTTGCGATGGGGGCGTCTGTGACGGCCCAGACCAGCACGTCCGAGCTGCGGGTTGTGACCCGTGTGCTGCCGCCGGTCGTCGTCGACCAGAACGGCACGCTGACTGGATTCAGCATCGATCTGTGGAACAAGATTGCTGAGCGCCTGCAGATTAAAATGCGCTATCAGGTTGCGCCGGACGTGCGTGCACTGCTTGAGGATGTGCGCGACGGCAAAGCCGACCTCGGGGTCGCGGCCATCTCCGTCACCGCGGCGCGCGAGGCCGCCTATGATTTCTCGCATCCAATCCTCAATGCCGGCCTGCAGATCATGGTGCGTGGCAAGGGGCAGGAGACCGATTCAAACCCGCTCATGGATCTGCTCGGGCTCCTGTTCTCCAAGACGATCCTGCTCTGGCTGGGCATTGCGCTGCTGCTGATCCTGCTGCCGGCTCACATCATCTGGCTGCTCGAGCGCCGGCATCCGAACGGCATCCTTCCGACCGAGAAGTATTTTCCAGGCATCTTCCACGCCATGTATTGGGCAGCCGGGACGCTGGCGACGCAGGCCGAGCAGATGCCGCGTCAATGGCTGGCGCGTGTCCTGGCGGTGCTGTGGATGTTCACCGGTGTGGTGTTTGTCGCGTTCTACACGGCGCAGCTGACCGCAACACTGACGGTTCAGCAGATCCAAGGCACCATCAACGGCCCGGACGATCTGCAGGGCAAGAAGGTTGCGACCACGCGCGGCAGCACCGCCGCTGCGCACCTGCGCGAATTGCGCGCGCAGGTGCTTGAAGTGTCGGTCATCGAGGATGCTTATCAGGCGCTGATCAACAAGGACGCTGACGCGGTGGTGTTTGATGCGCCCATCCTGCTTTACTACGCGGCGAATGAAGGCAAGGGGCGCGTCCATCTGGTCGGCACGCCGTTCCGCAAGGAGGATTACGGCATCGTGTTCCAGGCCGGCAACCCGCTGCGCAAGCAGGTCAACAACACGCTCCTGACCTTGCGCGAGGATGGGTCCTATCAGCAGATCTACGACAAGTGGTTTGCCGCCAAGTAGGCTGCCGGCGGGCATTCGCCCGGCGGACAGCGCTTCACAGGCGAGTGGCGGTTCAGATTGTTGATTGTGTGTGCTTCAAGTGGTGGGGCGCGTGCCACGCGCGTCCGGTCGCGAGAACTTCTCATGACCACACTGGCGATATCGTTGCTGCAGGGCCTCAAAGACTACGGCGCGCGCGAGATTTTCGGCATTCCCGGAGACTTCGTGCTGCCGTTCTTCAAGGTGATCGAGGAGTGCGGGATCCTGCCGCACTACACGCTGAGCCATGAGCCCGGAGTTGGCTTCGCGGCCGACGCCGCGGCGCGCTATCACTCGGGGCTCGGCGTTGCGGTCGTGACCTTCGGGGCAGGGGCCTTCAACCTGGTGAATGCCGTCGCGGGCGCCTACGCGGAGCGCTCGCCGGTCGTCGTCATTGCGGGCGCGCCAGGCGCGCGCGAGCGCTCGAGCGGCTTCGTGGTGCATCACCAGGCGCGCTCGGTCGAGACGCAGCTTGCGGTGTTTCGCGAGATCACCTGCGATCAGGCCGTGCTCACCGATCCCGCGGAGGCTCCGGGCGAGATCGCGCGCGTGCTGCAAAGTGCGCGCGAGCGTGCGCTGCCGGTCTATATCGAGCTGCCGCGCGACATGACAAGCGCCGCCGTGGCGGCGGTGCCGATGCTGCCGCCGCGCCCGGCCGATCCCGAGGCTCTTGCCGAATGCGCCGACGAGATCATCGAGCGGCTCGGCCATGCGAGCAATGCGGTGATCCTGATCGATGTCGAAGTGCGGCGCTACGGTCTCGAGGAGCGGGTCACGACGCTTGCGCGCAAGCTCGCGCTGCCGGTGGTGACGACCTTCATGGGGCGCGGCCTGCTGCAGGATGCTCCCGATGTGCTGTGCGGCACTTATCTGGGCGCGGCCGGCGATCCGGCCATTGCCAGGCTGGTCGAGGAGGCCGACGCGCTTCTTCTCCTTGGCGTGATCTTCTCCGACACCAATTTCGCGCTCTCGCAGCGGCGGCTCGATCCGCGCCGAACTATCCGTGCCTTCGACCGCGCCGTGCAGATCGGCCACCACGGCTACGCCAACATCCCGATCGGCGAGCTGGTCGATGCGCTCACCGCGCGGGCGCGGCCGTTGTCGTCGGGCAGGGCGCGGCCCAAGCCCAACGCGATTGCCTATCGGCGTGGGCTACCCGCCGACGATGAGCCGATCGCGCCGTCGGACGTTGCGACTGCGATCAACGATCTGTTTGATCGTCATGGCGTGATGCCCATGACCTCCGACGTGGGAGACTGTCTGTTCGCCGCGATGGAGATCGAGAACACCGCGCTCGCAGCGCCCGCCTACTATGCCGGCATGGGCTTCGGCGTGCCCGCCGGCATCGGCGTCGCAGCCGCGACCGGGCGGCGCCCGTTGATTCTGGTGGGCGATGGCGCGTTCCAGATGACCGGGTGGGAGCTCGGCAATTGCCGCCGCTACGGGCTCGACCCGATTGTGGTGCTGTTCAACAACGCGAGCTGGGAAATGCTGCGCGCGTTCCAGCCGGAATCGCGCTTCAACGACCTCGACGACTGGAAGTTCGCCGCCATGGCGGAGTCGCTCGGCGGATACGGCGAGCGGGTGACGACGCGCAGGCAGCTGCGGGATGCGCTCGAGCAGGCAGTGGCTCGCCGCGGCCGGTTCTCGCTGATCGAGGTCATGCTGCCGCGCGGCGTGACCTCGACGACGCTGGCGCGCTTCGTCTCGGGCTTCAAGGCTGCGCGCGCATCCGGAGCATGAGGAGGGGAGGGATGTCGCTTGCGCCGTTGCTGAATGCCGAGCCGGTTATCCAGATTCACGCCTTCGCCGCGATGGCTGCTTTTGGACTTGGCATTGTGCAGCTGACCGCCCCCAAGGGCACGCTACCGCATCGCACCATCGGCTGGATCTGGGTGATCCTGATGGCGCTGATCGCGCTCAGCTCATTCTTCATCCATGAGATCAAGTTGATCGGTCCGTTCAGTCCGATCCATCTGTTGTCGATCTTCACGCTGGTGATGCTCCCGCTTGCCGTTGCGCATGCGCGGCATCACCAGGTCCAGAAGCACCGTAAGGCTATGACCAGCATTTTCATTGGCGCGCTGGTTATCGCGGGAGCCTTCACGTTCTTGCCAGGCCGCATCATGCATGCGGTCGTTTTGGGCTACTGAACGAACTGGCACGGTTGGCGAGCCATCGGCTGCCACACCCAATAACCATCGCTGGCGAGGCGTCCCATCGCTGTACGAGATATATATGATAAACAATAGTTATTAGCATAAAGAATATAATGCCGGCGCTTGAGTTGGGCCAATATCTCAAGTCAGAATGCGAAGTAGCAAAGTGACTCGGCGCAAAAGAGGATTGCGACGTGTCGACGTTGGCGGAGGAGAATGCCCTGCGTCGTTGTTCGGCCGCGCTCGCACAGCGTCGGCCGGGCGAGGCGGAGCATATTGCCCGCGAGGTACTCTCGACCAACCCTCAGCAAACCGCCGCTCTGTTCTTCCTCGGCGTTGCTCATCTGGTGCAGGGGCGTGCGCAGGAGGCGGTGAAGCCGCTGGAGCTTGCGGCCAACAATCGTCCGGAAGCCTCGATCGAAACGCATCTAGGGATGGCGCTACGCGAATGCGGCCGCCTGGAAGAGGCGCTCACATGGCTCGAGCGCGCCACATCGCGCTGGCCGGTGTTTGCTCCGGCGTTCAAGGAGCTTGGTGCGACCTATCGCAAGATGCGTCGGTTCGCCGACGCCGAAGCCATCCTGCGGCGCGGGCAGGAGCTGGCGCCAGCCATGCCGGATCTCGACATGCTCTTGGGAGCGGTCTGTCTCGATCGTGGGGATCCGGTGAAGGCGCAAGCCGTTTTCACGCGCGTTCTGGCGCAGGCGCCGGGTCACGCGGAGGCGCTGTTTGGTCTTGGAACCGCACTGGTCAATCAGGGTGAGTTTGCGCGTGCCGCCGGGCAGTATCGCCAGATACTTGCACGGGAGCCCACCCATGTTCGCGCGCTTCTCTATCTTGGGCACTGCCTTATGGAGCTTGGCCAATGGGATGAAGGCGTGGCCAGATTGCGTGCCGCGATCAAGGTTGATCCCAAGATGCGCGGCCATGTCATGCGCATGCTGGTCGGCTCCGCGCACGGCAAATTCTGGCTGAAGCGCAGCGCGGCGGCGGCATTCCTCGAGGGTGCAGAGCGCATGCCAGATCGGACCAGCGCGGCGGCCGGATCGGCCTAACGTGCTCGGGCTTAACGCGCTTGCGCTTAACGTTTGGGCGCGCGGTAGTGGCGCCGATAGATGCCCTTCTCGTGCACGATGGCGGAGGTGAGCTCCATCTGGCGCTCGGCTGCATCACCCTCGATGACCTCGAACTGCGCATCCCAGATGTCGCGCTTGAACGGCAGGCACTGGGCGATCGGCGTTCCCTTCGGCAGAGTGCCGCTGAAATGAGGGTCGCGCCACTGCGCAGGGAAGTGGATGAAATTGTCCTTATAGCGGTCTGCGTCGACGAGGCCGGCCAAAGTATGGAACGGCAGGTCCTGCCGATTAACCGGATGGGTGACGAACAGCGAGTAGCCGGGCGGCAGCTCGATGGTCCAGAAATTGATGAACTTGATCAGAAAGCTGTCCTCATCGAAGAACGGCGATCCGATAACCTGATTGTTGTCATGGAAGTCGATGGGTGCGCGCTGAAAGCCGGTCAGTGGGCCGACCGGCACGTCGCGATCCCAAAGGAACGTGCCATCCTCGACCCGAATGTCGGCCGCCAGCGGCATGAGGAAGCCATAGGTCATGGCATCGATGAAGGGCGGGCACTTCTTCACCGTCATCTGCTCTTCTTGCAGCAGGTTGCTGAACGCGACGTGCGGCATCGCCTTGAACCAGCTCGGCAGGCCCAGGAGCGCATGGGTCGGCCGTGGCAACATGTCGGCCAGCTCCGGCGGGCACCGGAACTTGACGGTTTTGTTCAGAAGATCGCCGGCAACTCGCTCCATTGGCTTCCTCCCCTGGATTGATCCAGCCAACACCGCGCCAATCTGGATTCGCCGAATTTTTTCTTTTCAGTTTAGCAAGCGAGTCGCCAACTACCAAGCAATGCGTGTACTCGCAGCATAATTCTACCTTCAATTATACTCGTAGAGATTGTTACCTATGCGGGCAGCAGGACCCGTACGCCGTCAATGACGTATTGCACCGCCAGCGCGGCGAGCAGCACGCCCAGCAGGCGCGACGAGACCACGTTGCCGGTGACGCCGAGCAGGCGATCGACGCGATTGGCGAGCAGGAAGACGCCAAGGCAGAGCGCGCAAACAACCACGACCACGGCGATCAGGATCGCGAGCGAGATCGGCTTGCCGCTGGCTTGTCCGGCGAGCAGCAGCGTGGCGGTGATCGCACCCGGACCGGCCATCAAAGGGATCGCCAGCGGAAAGGCAGCGACGTTGCGCACGTGCTCCTCCAGCGCGTCCTCGGCCTGCTTCGACTGGCGCTCGGTGCGCACTCCGAACACCATCTCGGAGGCGACTGCGAACAGCAGCAACCCACCCGCAATGCGGAATGCCGGCAGGGTGATGCCAAGTTGACGCAGCAGCCAGTCGCCGAGGAGCGCCGTGCCGGCGAGGATCGCGGCCGCGATGATCGAGGCACGCACTGCGATTTGCCGCCGCGCCTGCTGTGGCAGGCCATGGGTCACCGCCAGAAAGGTCGGCACGAGACCGACCGGGTCGACAACCACCGCGAGGGTCACCAGCGCGGACACAAGGTAGTCAATCGGCATGACGAAGGCTCTAAGGTGCAGGGTGCATCAAAGAATAGCGTCGCCCACTATATGTGCGATTTGACTAAATAGGCGGCATTGCGGTGCGACTGACTCGTCAGATCGAGCTGCACTCTCCCAGTATTTCGAGCGTTTCTGAGCGATTGCATATTGGCATGTCGATTGCTTGCAGTGGACCAGTCAACGATGACTGCCGTCCGTCGGCTGCTGACGCCATTGTGGGCGAAAGCACAGGGACAGTTCCGAGCTGCATAGGCAAGCTTGGCGCAGTCGTCGTGACGCCATCCTGAAATCGGCGCGCGCATTCCTGATCCCGATCGGTCGCAGTCGGACTGTCAGGAAACGAAATGACGCACACTGCACGGATCGACCAGACAGAAGCTTGTCGTTATCGGCAACGGCATGGCGGCTGGGCGCGTGCTCGACGAGCTCTTCGCCCGCGCGCCCGACCGCTACGACGTGACGATCTTCGGCGCCGAGCCGCGCGTCAACTATGACCGCATCATGCTGTCGCCCGTGCTCGCCGGCGAGAAGCAGTTCGATGACATCATCGTTCATGATGAGGCCTGGTACGCACGACACAACGTCGATCTGCGCAGGGCGAGACCGTCGTCGCCATCGATCGTGCCACGCGGACGGTCCGCACGCATGCCGGCGCCGTCGAGCGCTACGACGCTCTGATTATCGCGATCGGCTCGCGGCCGATTCTGATCCCGGTTCCCGGCGCGGAGCTTCCCGGCGTCGTCACGTTTCGCGATCTCGACGACGTCAACGCGATGCTCGCGGCGGCGCAAGAAGGGCGGCAACGCCGTGGTGATCGGCGGCGGTCTGCTCGGCCTCGAGGCGGCCGCGGGCCTGCGCGGCCAAGGGGATGAAAACGACGGTCGTTCATCTGATGCCGACGCTGATGGAGCGCCAGCTCGATCCCAACGCCGCGTATCTCCTGCAGAAGGCGATCGAGAAGCGCGGCATCGAGATTCTGACCGGCGCCAATACCAACGCGATTCTCGGCGACGAGCAAGGTCGAGGCCGTGCGGCTCGAGGACGGCCGCACGCTGCCGGCCGATCTCGTCGTGATGGCGGTCGGCATTCGACCCAACACGGCGCTCGCCAAGGAGGCGGGGCTCGAGGTCAAGCGCGGCATCGTGGTCGACGACTGTCTGCGCACCAGCGACGCGAGCATCTATCGCGGTCGGCGAATGCGTCGAGCATCGCGGCCAGTGCTACGGCCTGGTGGCGCCGCTCTACGACATGGCACGCACGCTCGCGGCCGACGCTCGCCGGCGAGCAGGTGCAGGGCTACGCCGGCTCCGCCATCTCGACCAAGCTCAAGGTGACCGGCATCGATCTCTTCTCGGCCGGCGATTTCTCCGAAGGCGACGAGAAGGACGAGATCGTGCTGCGCGATCCCGCGCGCGGCGTCTACAAGCGCGTCGTCCTGCGCGACAACCGCATCGTCGGCGCGGTGCTCTACGGCGATACGGCCGACGGCTCCTGGTATTTCGACCTGCTGAAGAAGCGCGCCGACATCACGGCGAATGCGCGACACGCTGATCTTCGGCCAGGCCTATCAGGGCGGCGGCGCGCTCGATCCCGATGGCCGCCGTCGCTGCCTTGTCGGACGACGCGGAGATCTGCGGCTGCAACGGCGTCTGCAAGGGCGCGATCACGCAGTGCGATCACGGCGAAGGGGCTGACGACGCTCGACGACGTCCGCGCCCAGACCAAGGCGTCGGCCTCCTGCGGGCAGTGCACCTCGAAGGTGGAAGCGCTGCTCGCCGTCACGCTCGGCGACGCCTATGCCGCCGCCGGCCGCAAGCCGATGTGCAAATGCATCGATCTCACCCATGACGAGGTGCGCGCCTTCATCCTGTCGAAGGAGCTGAAGTCGCTGCCGGCGGTCATGCAGGAGCTCGGCTGGAAGACCTCGTGCGGCTGCCCGTCCTGCCGCCCGGCGCTCAACTACTATCTGCTTTGCGCCTGGCCGGGCGAGTACCGCGACGATGCGCAGTCGCGCTTCATCAACGAGCGGGTGCACGCCAACATCCAGAAGGACGGCACGCTTCTCGGTCGTGCCGCGCATGTGGGGCGGGTTGACGACGCCCGACGAGCTGCGCGCGATCGCCGACGTCGCGGACCGCTTCAAGATCCCGACCGTCAAGGTGACCGGCGGCCAGCGCATCGATCTGCTGGGCGTGCGCAAGGAGGACTTGCCGGCGGTGTGGGCGCAGCTCAACGCCGCCGGCACTGGTGTCCGGCGCAGGCCTATGCCAAGGGCCTGCGCACCGTGAAGACCTGCGTCGGCAGCGAATGGTGCCGGTTCGGCACCCAGGATTCGACCGGGCTCGGCGTCAAGCTCGAGCACTTCCTGTGCGGCTCGTGGACGCCCGCCAAGGTGAAGCTCGCGGTCTCCGGCTGTCCGCGCAATTGCGCCGAGGCGACCGTGAAGGACATCGGCATCGTCTGCGTCGAGTCCGGCTACGACATCCACATCGCCGGCGCGGCCGGCCTGCATGTGCGCGCGACCGATCTGCTCGGCCATGTCGCGACCGAGGAGGAGGCGATCGAATACGTGGCCGCGGTGCTGCAGCTCTATCGCGAGCAGGCCGCCTATCTCGACCGCGTCTAGAAGTGGGTCGAGAAGACCGGCCTCGACAAGATCCGCGCCGCGATCATGGACGACCACGACGGCCGCCGCGCGCTGGTCGAGCGCTTCAAGAAGTCGCAGCGCGCGGTGCGGAAGGATCCGTGGGCCGAGCGCGCCGCCGGCCGCGAGCTGCACGAGTTCATGCCGCTCGCCGTGCTGCACGCCGCATCGTCGTCCGGTCGCCGCGCGAATGAGCGACGAGCCATGAAACAAGCCAATGACTTCTGGTTCGACGTCGGCCCGCTGCACGCGATCCCGCCGCGCGGCGCGCGCACGGTCAAGACGCCGCGCCGCGAGATCGCCGTCTTCCGCACCGCGAGCGACGAGGTGTTCGCGCTCGAGAACCGCTGTCCGCACAAGGGCGGCCCCTTGAGCGACGGGATCGTGCACGGCCGCAAGGTCGCCTGCCCGCTGCACAACTGGATCATCAATCTCGAGGACGGCGAGGCGACCGGCGCCGACAAGGGCTGCGCCCGGAGCTTTCCGGTCAAGCTCGAGAACGGCCGCATCTATCTCGACATGAGCGTCGCGGCCGCGCCGTGAGCAGAGCCGGTCATGCTCTCGAGTCGTGCGTTACCAGCGATTTGACTACGAATCAAGGGGAAGACAGCTGCAATGGCCTATCTCGTACCTTCGGAATTCGTCACCAAGATGGTGGATGCCGGCGAATCCAAGATCTTCATGTCGACCAGGGATACCGTCATCCGCGCCTATATGGCCGGCGCGATCCTGGCGTTGGCCGCCTGCGTTCGCGGTCACGATCAGCGTGCAGACCGGCTATCCGATCATCGGGGCGATTCTGTTTCCGGTCGGCTTCTGCATGCTGTATCTGTTCGGCTTCGATCTGCTGACCGGCGTGTTCGTTCTGACGCCGCTCGCCTGACTCGACAAGCGGCCGGGCGTGACGATCGGCGGCGTCCTGCGCAACTGGGGCCTGGTCTTCATCGGCAATTTTGCCGGCGCCTTCACGGTCGCCGTCATGATGGCGATCGTCTTCACCTTCGGCTTCTCGACGCCGCCCGACAAGGTCGGCGCCGTGATCGGCACCATCGGCGAAAGCCGCACCGTCGGCTACGCGGCGCACGGCGCGGCCGGCATGCTGACGCTGTTCATCCGCGGCATGCTCTGCAACTGGATGGTGTCGACCGGCGTGGTCGGCGCCATGATCTCCACGTCGGTCAGCGGCAAGGTGATCGCGATGTGGATGCCGATCATGCTGTTCTTCGCCATGACCTTCGAGCATTCCATCGTCAACATGTTCCTGTTCCCGTCGGGCTTGCTGCTGGGCGGCAAAGTTCTCGATCATGGACTATCTGATCTGGAACGAGATCCCGACCGTCGTCGGCAATCTGGTCGGCGGGCTCGCGTTCACCGGCCTGACGCTGTACGCCACGCACGTGAGGACGGCGCCGAAGCGGGTCCTCGGACTGATCGCTCGGCTTCACGCGAGCGACCATGGGGCCTCAGCCCCGCGACGGTTGAGGCCCTTCATCTCTGGCACGATCGATGCCGCGCGAACTGAAAATCTCGATCGGGCAGCACTCCGACAAAGGCCGCAAGGAGATCAATCAGGATTTTCACGGCGCCCTGATCCCGAAAGAGCCGCTGCTGAGCCTGAAGGGCATCGCGATCGTGCTGGCGGACGGCATCAGCAGCAGCAACGTCAGCCAGATCGCGAGCGAGTCCGCGGTCAAGGGCTTTCTGACCGACTATTACTGCACGTCGGACGCCTGGTCGGTGAAGACCTCGGCGCAACGCGTGATCGCCGCGACGAACTCCTGGCTGCATGCGCAGACACGACGAAGCCAGCTATGCCTACGACAAGGACAAGGGCTATGTCTGCACGCTCAGCGCCATGGTCATCAAAGCGACGGCCGCGCATATCTTTCACGTCGGCGATTCCCGGATCTATCGCGTGGCCGGCAATGCGCTCGAGCAACTGACCGACGATCATCGCGTCGTCGTCTCGTCGGAGCAGAGCTATCTCGGCCGCGCGCTCGGGCATCAATCCGCAGATCGAGATCGACTACCGCATGCTCGAGATCGAAAAAGGGGATGTGTTCGTGCTGGCGACCGATGGCGTCTACGAGCATGTCGGCGCCGCGCTTTGTCGCGAACGCGATCAAGACTGGCGCCGGCGACCTGGATGCTGCCGCCAAGCTGATCGTCGAGGAGGCCTATCGGCACGGCAGCGCCGACAATCTCACCGTCCAGATCGTGCGGATCGACGAACTGCCGGACGGCGAGGCGAGCGAGCTGTTTGGTCAGGCGTCCGAGCTGCCGCTGCCGCCGCTGCTCGAAGCGCGGATGGAGATTCGACGGCTACAAGATCGTCCGGGAGGTTCACGGCAGCAGCCGCAGCCACATCTATCTGGCGGTCGATACCGAGAACGATGCGCTGGTCGATCATCAAGATCCCGTCGATCGACCTGCGCGGCGACCCCGCCTATCTCAAGCGGTTCATGATGGAGGAATGGGTCGCCCGGCGCATCAACAGCGCTCACGTTCTGAAGCCGCGCCTGCAGTCGCGACAGGCGCAACTATCTTTACGTCGTCATGGAGTTCATCGACGGGCAGACCCTGACCCAGTGGATGATCGACAACCCGAAGCCTGATCTCGAGACCATCCGCGGTATCGTCGAGCAGATCGCCAAGGGACTGCAGGCCTTCCATCGGCATGGAGATGCTGCATCAGGACATCAGGCCCGAGAACATCATGATCGACAAGACCGGGACGGTGAAGATCATCGATTTCGGCTCGACCAAGGTGAAAGGCGTGGTCGAGGCCGCGCCATCCATCGACCACGACGACATCCTGGGCACCGCACAGTACACCGCGCCCGAATATTTCCTCGGCGAGAGCGGCTCGTCGCGCTCCGACATCTTCTCGCTCGGCGTCATCACCTATCAGATGCTGACCGGCCGGCTGCCGTATGGCGCCCAGATCGCGAAAGCCAGAACCAGATCGCAGCAGCGCAAGCTGCGATATGCCTCCGCGCTCGATGACACTCGGGAGATTCCGGCTTGGATCGATGCGGTGCTGAAGAAAGCCGTGCACCCGGATACCCGTCAAGCGCTACGACGAGTTGTCGGAATTTGCCTTTGATCTGCGCCATCCCAACAAGGCTCTGCTGGGAACGTCGCCCGCACCCCTGATCGAGCGCAATCCATTATTGTTCTGGCAGGCACTGTCGCTGCTCCTGCTGCTGGCTATTCTAGGGCTGCTGTTCCTGCATTTCGGGGGGCGAAGTTAGAATGGGCTGAGGCCGACAGGATCGGGCAGCCATGAGCGCGTCTGTCACGTTGTCCGGAGGACGAGTCGCCTACGCCGATGGCGTGAGGAGGATCGGGAGGCATTTGCCGCCATGAATGGCGATGCGCGCGTCATGGAGTTCTTCCGGAACTGCCTGAGTCGCGTTGAGAGTGACGTAATGGTCGATCACATCGAGAGGCATTTCAGCAAACATGGTTTTGGCCTTTGGGCGCTCGAGGTTCCGGACCTGGCCCCCTTTATAGGATTCACCGGGTTGTCGGTGCCAGGATTCAGCGCCCATTTCACACCATGTGTGGAGGTCGGTTGGCGTCTGGCGTTTGAACATTGGGGTCGCGGCTATGCAACGGAGGCGGCCCGCTTGGCGCTTGACCACGCATTCGGGACCCTGGCCCTCACAGAAGTCGTGTCCTTCACGTCTGTGAAAAACCACCGCTCGCGTGCCGTCATGGAGCGGGTCGGAATGCGGCGCGATCCGGCTGACGATTTCGATTATCCTTCATTTCCGGAAGGTCATCCGCACCGAAGGCACGTCCTCTATCGGCTCGGTTCCGGATCACGTTTCGGCGCGGCCTGACTTCCGGGTTCGTCCGCTATTCGCTATCGGGCGAGTTTCATCGGGCATTGCCGAGGATGCCCGGGAGCGGACGACGCCCTTCAAACCCGTCAGTCACATCGTTTGCACTTGAACGCGGGCACCGGCTGGCCAGGCTCGACCATGACCGCAGATGGCTCACCGCAGCGACCACATTGCCTCACGACCTTCGTAGGAAGTTTCTGGATCGGCTTATTGGTCGCCGCCACTGCCTGCTGAGCCTGGGCTCTAAGTTCGGCCTTGCTGAGCGGAGGCCCTTGACGTCGTTGCTTCATCGGAAGGGGCACCATCCTCGATGTGGTTTCGGCAATCTACATTTTGCGGCTGAGAGGGGAAGCCATATCCCAGGCGGTCACGATAATTTTTGGGTCAACCACAGGTTCGACTTCACCAGCATCATATTTGTTGCTGGCCGCTTGCTCGATTGCGGCCCGATGCTCGCGAAATGCCTTTTCGTCCTCAGCCTGGTTGCCGTTGCTTCCGAACCTGTCCTCAAGCAACTCCCGCGAAGCCCGGCAGGGCACCTCCGTGGCGCCGTCCGCCATCAGAAACTTAACGCCGTTCATGGTTATCAAAATTTGCTCTTTGCTGCGTGTTAACGGCATGGTCCGATCCCATGATAAGCCTGCGGAACTCGGTTCCCGACAAGCAAACCGAACGAACCCGCGCTCCCTGCTTCGATTGACACGTTGAGCCTTCTGGGGCGGCTTGGCAACGTCGTTCGGCGATATTCTTGATGCTTGCGCTCTTCTGAATTCTGCAGGTCCCTCACCTTGCTAAATTGCTGAAAAGCGTTATATATATCTATCGAGTTTCGGCCGAACGAATTGGCCTCGGGCGCGAAAGCGGCCTCGCTGACGACCTTCTCCCAAAACCCGATAGCGAACCGGCGGTGCTCTCGCGCCGCCACCAGTATTACCGTTAAAGGCAGATAGCGCACATGGCCACAGGAACCGTGAAGTGGTTTAACAGCCAAAAGGGCTTTGGCTTCATTCAGCCGGATGATGGAGGCAAGGATGTGTTTGTTCACATCAGTGCCGTCGAGCGGGCGGGAATGCACAGTCTTAATGAGGGGCAGAAGGTCTCGTATGAGGTTATAGCCGATCGCAAGACTGGCAAGTCCTCGGCGCAAAATCTCGCCACGACTTAGGCTTTACGCCGAAGTCGCTTTGACTACGGACGTGCTGGCAGAGCTAACAGCCTCGCTTCTGGACGTCAGAACGCGAGGCTTTTTCGCTTGAGAGCAGAATTTGGGGACAGAAGCTTGGGGGGCAGAAGGAGCCCAAAATGGCTGAACAAGAAACCGCAGCAACACGCAACGCCAACAAGCACTTCCGTAAGGAAGAACAAGCCCGACAGGGCGCCGCTGCCTGGAAAGAATATGTCGACCAAGAGGAAGTGACCCGCGTCAAGACCGCTCGGTTGCGTGCGCAACGCTTGGCCAGAGATTTGGCCAAAGATGCTATAGCCGCGAGCACCCCGGTTCCTGTGAGCAAGCCAAGCGTCAAATCCAGCTCAGGGACAAGCGTCAAATCCAGCTCAGGGAAGAGATAGCCGCTGGAGCCGGCCTCTCGCTCAAGGCGCGGGACTTGCCGTGAGACACCCATCGAGACAGGCGTATTGAGGGCTGCGGGCACCGGTAAGTGGGCGCGACCAAAGCGGGTGGTGCTGCGGCTCTGGCCGCCGTCGCCTCGGACAGGCAGACCACAACCCTTCATGCGTTGATCGTCAGCTGCTCTAAACGCGCTTCCCTAACCTGCAATTCTTCCTGCATGGTTTCCAGCAGCTCTGTTGCCTGATCCAATCTGGGACCGCCTTCTTTCTTGAGGCCGAGCACCACCGCCTGCTGCCTGAGAACAGCCTGTTTCTGATCCGACGCCTGCCGGGCGGCAATTTGAAGCGCGGTATCCGCCATGGACGCCTCCTTTTGAGCTGTTTCGGGTTACCGTTCGAGCCCCCACGGTAAGATTTGGTGACGCACTGATATCACTGAGGTCGCCAGCGCGGTACAGAGTATATGCGGAGATGGATGTTTGGGATGAATTTTTTCTGTTTCGGGAGCGCACCCGCAAGCGCACCAAGTCGGAAGCCGGCAGGTCCCCTCGAGTTGTTGCGCTTCGAAACGTTGTGATGCCCGTTCCCGGCCCAGCTCGGAACCAACAAGCCGGCCGCTACGGCACCGACGCCGGCGGCACGCGCCGCTTCGTGGCCTGCTCGAACGCATAGGCGAGCGCAATCAGGCGCGGCTCGCTGCAGGCGCCGCCCGCGAAGCTCACGCCGAAAGGCGAGGGCTTGGCCTCGAAGTCCGGTGGGAACGGGCGATTGCGCACGTTGGCCACCATGCCGAACGGCACGATCACGGTCGGATAGCCCGGTCGCGCCGAAAGGAGCGCGCCATAGCCGGCGGGAAACAGCAGCGCGTCGAGCCGTTCGGCGCGCATGATCTCGTCGATGCCGTGCATGGCGGAGAGGGCGATGTCCTTGGCGCGATCCTGCGCATAGCGCTCGCGGTCGCCTTCAATGTCCATCTCGTCCGAGATGTCGAGTTGTGATTGTCCGTATTTGAGCGCGCCCGCCTGAGCGTGCGCGAGGTTCCATTGGCGCAGTTCAGTCAGCGTCTTCACCGGCGCGGAGGGGCCGAGGCTTGCGAGCCATTTGTTGAAGTCGCGCTTCATTCCATACTTGAAGACGACCGAGCAGCCGGCGTCCATGCCCTTCGCTCCGCCCGCGCCGCGACAAACCTGCCAGTGCAGGGAATTCTGGTTCGGGTCCTGGTCGACGATGCTCGGAATGTCGGCGGGATCGACGATGACAGCGCCTTGCTGTTTGAGCACGGCGATGGCCTCCTCCATCGCGCTGGCTTCGTCCGGATCAAGCCCACCAAAGCGCAGCGGCAGGCTGGGCGGCGCGATCGGCTCGTAGTAGAACGCGCGCGGAATGCCGATGCGGGCGCCCTTGAGCGCATCGCGATCGAGAAAGCGCGTGTAGTCTCGGTAGGGCGGCGCCGCGCAGGTCTTGACCGGATCGTTCGGGTCAGGCTCGACATTCTCGATCGCGCCGAGCAAGGTGGCGGCGTCGGCGACCGTGCGCGCCATCGGGCCGGCCGTGTCCTGGTCAGCGTGATCGGAATAATGCCGTAGCGGCTGATCCGCCCGACCGTCGGCTTGATCGCGACCAGCATGGTCATGGTGCCGGGGCTGAGCAGCGAGCCCGACGTCTCGGTGCCGACGTTCGCGGCCCAGAAATTCGCCGTCGTGCCGATGCCGGAGCTCGAGCCACCCGGCGACAGCACAGGGCGGCCGTCATCGCTGCCCTCGCGCGGGTCGCGCCGCGGATCATAAGGGTTCATGCCGTAACCGCTGATCGGATTGTAGCCCGACGGCATCGGTGTCGGCGCGCCCGCCACCCAGTTGGCGAGCTCGGTCATGCTGGTCTTGGCGATGATCACAGCGCCGGCGCCGCGCAGGCTCTTTACGAGCGTTGCCTCATAGGGCGGTACGAAGCCCTCGAAGGCGAGCGTACCGCCGGTGGTCGGCATGTTGGTGGTGTGGATGTTGTCCTTGATCGCGATCGGAATGCCGTGCAATGGGCCGATCAGCTCGTCCTTGTGAGCGCTCACGGTCGCGTTCCTCGGCTTCGCGCAGCACGTTTGGATTGACGGTGATCACGGCATTGAGCTTCTTGTCGTACAAGGCGATGCGCATCAGGTACTGCTGAACGAGGTCGCGGGATGTGACGCGCCCACTCGCCATTGCCTGCTGCATGTCGGCGATGCTGGCTTCGACGACGTTGAACTCGGCTCGCGCCACATCGCTCGACACCAGTAGCAGCAATGCGACGACGATCCGCTTCATGACGCCTCCTCCAAAACGCCCGCTGCGCGTGGTCATGCACGTGACGAAATGCACGTGACAATGCCTGCTGGCTTTTCGCATAATCCAGATGAAACTGCCACCGAGACTGCCAAATTCAAGTGAGACTGCCACGCGAGAGGTCGTCATGAGCGCGCTCCTGCGAGTAGCTGCAGCCCTGCTGTTTGCCGCCATATCGACTTGCGCCGGCGCGCAAGAGTACCCGACGCGGGCGATCCGGCTGATCGTGCCGCTCACCGCGGGCTCAGGCGCCGATATTGCGGGGCGCATCATCGCGAAGTTCTTGACCGAGGCCTGGCATCAGCCCGTGGTGGTCGAAAATCGACCCGGTGCCGGCGGCCTGATCGGTACTCAGGTGGTGACCAAGTCCGAGCCCGATGGTTACACGCTGTTGGTCCAATCGGCCTCGCATGCGGCCAATTCCGCCATCTACAAAAACCTGCCTTACGATCCACTCAAGGATTTGATCGATGTCGCGCGGCTTGGGGTGACTCCCTATGTGATGGTGACCGCGCCCGATGGCCCGTACAAAACGGTCCAGTCATTGGTGGAGGCGGCGAAGGCCAATCCCGGCAATATTCCATTTGCGTCGGCGGGCGTTGGCAGCTCCACGCATCTTGCGGCCGAGTACATCGTCGACGTCGCGGGCATCAAGATGCTGCACGTGCCGTACCGCGGCTCGCCGGAAGCCATCCAGGACACCATTGCGGGGCGCACGGCCTTCTACATGGCGCCAATCAACACGGCGGTTGGGCTGGTGAACGAGCGGCGCCTTGCGGCGCTCGGCCTTTCCACACGCCGGCGCGCCGACGTGATGCCCAATGTTGTGCCACTCGCCGAGCAGGGGTTCGCTGACTACGACGTCTCGCTCTGGTTCGGGATGTGGGCGCCCGCCGGCACGCCGCCTTCGATTGTGCAGAAGCTGAACAGCGGCGTGGCGAGCGCGCTGCAGAGCCCTGACGTGGTGGAGCAGTTCGGCAAGCTCGGCATCAGCCCGTTGCCAATGAAGCCGGATGAGTTCGCAAGCTTTGTGCGCGGCGAGATTGCGACCTACCAGCGCATCGTCAAGCAGGCCGGCATACCGCAGCAATAGGGCTCACGAAGCGCCGAACCAATCCGCGATCGCCACCCACATCAGCCGCAGCCCGAGCAGCGTCAGGATGGTGCGGAATACGAGCCTGAAGTTTTTTTCGCCCATGCGATCGAGCGCGCGCTCGCCCAGCCAGTTGCCGACCGCGCCGGTCGCGATCATGGCGGCCATCAGCGGCACATAGCGGCCGATCGCGAAGCCAAGAAAACCGAACGCCACGAGCTTGGCGACGTGCGTGATGCTGATGAGGGCGCCGAAGGTTGCGACCTGGCCGTAGCGGTTGGGCGCTGTGCCAGCGATCAGGGGCGCGAGCAGCGTGCCGGTCGCGCTCACGAACATGCCGAGAAAGGTGGTGCCGAAACCCAGAACGACGAAGCGTGTCCGCTCGCCGCCAACCCGCCCAAGCCGCGGCAGCCAGGTTGCCACGATAATGAACAGGCCGAGGATGCCCTCCAGGATGTTGATCGGCAGCGCCACGAAGATCTTGGCGCCGGCCGCGGCCCCGATGATCGCGCCGATGACAAAGGGCGGAAGCGTGCCGGGCATGACGTGACGCCACATCATGAGGGTGCGGGTGATGCCCGAGCCGAGTTGCACCACCGTGTGAATCGGCAGCAGCACAGACGGCGGCAGCACCGAGGCCATGATGGCCAGCAACAGAGAGCCCGCCGGCGGCTCCGGTCGAGATGCCGAGAAAGGAGGTGACCAGCGAGGCTGCGGTGAGGCCGAGGAAGACGTGCGGGGAGACGTCGGGCATTCCCAGAAAGTCCATTCCACCTCCCCCGGGCGCGGCGGTCGACGCAAGGCATCACGTCGATACCCTTCGGATGAGCCTGACGGCTGGGACTGTCAATTGCGGGCCCAGAAGGGCTGTTGAATCACCGTGTGCAGCGAGCCCAAAATTCACTTTGAGGCCTTATGTATAACCCATTGAATATTCGTGAGAAAATAGGTGTTTTCAGGCGGCTTTTTGGGGTGGCATCTCCGGTTTGAATCAGCTAAAGACACACCAGTTAATCCAACGGAAATTCCCTTTTGGCCGAGAACGACGATCAGCCGCCTGGTGACGGCGGCCCCTCCGACATTCGTCCCGTGTCCATCACGGACGAGATGAAGCGCAGCTACCTCGATTACGCCATGAGCGTGATCGTGGCGCGTGCGCTGCCGGATGCGCGTGACGGCCTCAAGCCGGTGCATCGGCGCATCCTCTATTCGATGCACGAGCAGGGGCACACCCCGGACAAGAAATACGTGAAGTCGGCGCGTGTGGTCGGCGACGTGATGGGCAAATATCACCCGCACGGCGACCAGGCGATCTATGACGCGCTCGTGCGCATGGCGCAGGACTTCTCCATGCGCCTGCCGCTGATCGATGGGCAGGGCAATTTCGGCTCGGTCGACGGCGATCCGCCGGCGGCCATGCGCTACACCGAATGCCGGCTGGCCGATCCCGCAATGTCGCTTATTGACGACATCGACAAGGACACGGTCGACTTCCAGGCCAACTACGACGGCAACGAGAAGGAACCGGTCGTCCTTCCGGCGCGCTTTCCCAATCTCCTGGCCAACGGTGCCGGCGGCATCGCGGTCGGCATGGCGACCAACATCCCGCCGCATAACCTTGGCGAGCTGATCGACGCCTGCGTGGCGCTGATCGACGATCCCGCGCTCTCCATCGAGGACCTGATGGCCATCGTGCCAGGGCCGGATTTTCCGACCGGCGGCATCATTCTCGGCCGCGCCGGCATCCGCGGCGCCTACATGCTCGGGCGCGGCTCGATCGTCATGCGCGGCAAGGTCGAGTTTGAGACGCTGCGCAAGGAGCGCGAAGCGATCATCATCAGCGAAATTCCCTATCAGGTGAACAAGGCCTCGATGGTCGAGCGCATCGGCGAGCTGGTGCGCGAGAAGAAGATCGATGGCGTCGCCGAGCTGCGCGACGAGTCCGACCGCCACGGCTATCGCGTCGTGATCGAGCTCCGCCGCGAGGCGATGCCCGACGTCGTGCTCAACCAGCTCTATCGCTACACCCCGCTGCAGACGACCTTCGGCGCCAACATGGTGGCGCTCGAGGGCGGCCGTCCGCTGGTGATGAATCTCAAGGACCTGCTGCAGTCCTTCCTCGCGTTCCGCGAGGAGGTGATATCGCGGCGGACCAAGTATCTCCTCGGCAAGGCGCGCGACCGCGCCCATGTCCTGGTGGGACTTGCCATCGCGGTCGCCAATATCGACGAGATCATCAGGCTGATCCGCACCTCGCGCGACGCCAACGAGGCGCGCGAAGCCCTGATGGGGCGCGACTGGCCGGCGCGCGATGTCGAGGCCATGATCACGCTGATCGACGATCCGCGCCACCGCATCAACCCCGATGGCACCTATCGGCTGTCCGAGACGCAGGCGCGCGCGATCCTCGATCTGCGGCTGCAGCGGCTGACTGCGCTCGGCCGCGAGGAGATCAAGGACGAGCTCGACAAGCTTGCCGCCGAGATCGCCAACTATCTGGAAATTTTGCGCTCGCGCGCGCGCATCCAGGCGATCGTGAAGGAAGAGCTGGCCGCCGCCAGGCAGGAATTCGCCACACCCCGCCGCACCGTCATCCTCGACCAGGAAGGCGAGATGGAGGACGAGGACCTGATCCACCGCGAGGACATGGTGGTCACGGTCTCGCGCCTTGGCTACGTCAAGCGTGTGCCGCTCTCGGCCTATCGGGCGCAGCGCCGCGGCGGCAAGGGCCGCTCCGGCATGCAGACGCGCGACGAGGATTTCGTCACGCGGCTGTTCGTCGCTAACACCCACACGCCGGTGCTCTACTTCTCCTCGCACGGCCGCGTGTACAAGGAGAAGGTGTGGCGGCTGCCGCAGGCGGCGCCACAGGCGCGCGGCAAGGCGCTGATCAACATCCTGCCGCTCAATCAGGGCGAGCGCGTCACCACCGTGATGCCGTTGCCGGAGGACGAAACGAGCTGGGCTCAGCTCGACGTGATGTTCGCTACCACGCGCGGCACGGTCCGGCGCAACAAGCTCTCGGATTTCGTCGATGTGCGCCGGTCCGGCATCATTGCCATGAAGCTCGACGAGGGCGAGGCGATCGTCGACGTGCAGATATGCACCGAGAAACAGGACGTGCTGCTCACCACCGCGGCCGGCCAGTGCATTCGCTTCCCGGTCCCAGACGTGCGCGTGTTCCAGGGCCGCACCTCGATGGGCGTGCGCGGCATCGCGCTGGCCGAGGGCGATCGGGTGATCTCGCTCTCGATCCTGCGCCACCTCGACGCCAGCGCGGAGGAGCGTGCCGCCTATCTCAAGCGCGCGAGCGCGGTGCGGCGCGGGATCTCGGCCGAGGCCGAGGAGCCGGCCCCCGATGCCGAGGAGGCGCCGGAAGCCGCTGTCAGCGACACGATCGAGCTCGGCGAGCAGCGCTACGTGGAAATGTCGGAGGCCGAGCAGCTCGTGCTGACGATCTCCGAGCGCGGTTTCGGCAAGCGCAGCTCGTCCTATGAATATCGAACCACCGGGCGCGGCGGCAAAGGCATCGTCGCCATGGCGGTCACCGCCAAGACTGGCCGGGTCGTGGCGTCGTTCCCGGTCGAGGACCAGGACCAGATCATGCTGGTGACCAACGGTGGCCAGCTGATCCGCACCCGCGTCGAAGGCATCCGCATTGCCAGCCGCTCGACCCAAGGGGTGATCGTGTTCGACACCGACGATAATGAGAAGGTGGTGTCGGTCGAGCGCATCAGCGAGGAAGCCGACGACAACGGCGGGTGAGGGCTCGAGCCGAGCCGCAATCTCCGTTCATTCCCGCGCAAGCGGGAAACCAGATCTGCTTGCTGCGACGCCGCGAATTCTCGCACTGGGTCCCCGCTCTCGCGGGGACGAACGGAGTATGCGGCGCCCACTCGATAACAGAGCGCCGCCCTAAGCCTCCAGACTCACCCGCTCTGCTTCCTCGACCCGTGCGACGCGAACGAGCGTCGCGAGCGTCTCTCTCAAGTGATCGATGACCCGCAGCGCCCATTGGTCCGGCGTCTGCACGTTCAGGATGTTCCAGCGGATCGCGACCGGCATGGCGTCGAAGAAGCGGGCCGTGAGCGCTTGCGCGCGTTCCTCGAGCATCTTGTCCGCATCGGGGGCTCCAACCTGCGAGATATATTCATCGTAGACCTGCCGCATGGTGCGGGCGACCTCCGAGAACAGCCGCGCCAGCATGCCGGGCTCGAAGCGCACCTTGCCGCCGAGCGCGCGCAGCGCCTCTTCGAACGGCGTCTGGCCGGTGGCGCCGCAAGCATCGATCGCAACCTCGACCAGGCCGCCGATCTCCGCATTGATGTGCGCCCGCATCAGATCCATGACGCGATGGTTGGCTTCGAGCGAGAAGCGCTCAGCCCAGCGCTCGACCTTCGGCCGGTTCTCGGCGAGCCAGCGCTCGAGCCGCCGCTCGAGATCAGGGCGGATCGCCTCGGCGGCGGGATCGGATAGAGCGAGATTGAACAGGCGAATAAGCCAACCGCCGATGCCCTCAGCCCGCTGAGCCTCGCTTTGCCGTAGCCCATCCTTGAGGATCGCGGTGAGCTCGCCCTTGAGCAGTTCGTCATCCTTGATGAGTGCAGTGAGCTGCAGGCAGAGCTTCTGCAGGAGCTCGTCATGGATCGCCTGCAGGTGCGGCACCAGAAGGTCGCGCTTGCTCTCGACCTCGTTGGCGAGCCGCTTGCTGTAGCTGCCGACCGCATAGGCGCGCGCCAGCCCGCGCGCGATAGTGAGCTCGGGACGGTCGTCGCGCAACACGGAGCCGGCGCGGCCCGCAAACAAGGGTGTCGCGCGCACGTGCTCCAGGAACCAGCGCCAGTTGCAGCTTCCCCCGGTGAGTACCGCGGTGGCGCCGCCGGCGACCTCGAGCTTGCGCAGCCCGGTCTCGATCAGCCGCGCGCCCCAGGCCTTGAGGTCGACCGGCGCGCCCTGTTGCGCGGCCTCGACGAATTCGCGCTCCTCCGGCGCGACGTCGTCGAGCGAGAGCGCAAGCCACTGCCGCGCCGTCTCTGACGCGCGATAGTTTCGGGCGCGCTGGTCGAACTCGGCGGCGGCTGGAACGAAGAAGTTGCCGAGATTGATGCCACTGTCATTGGAGCCGAGGATGACGGGCGTCGCCCAGGTCCAGGGCCGCTCGGCTGACGGGCTGCTCAGGTGGCGCGAGAACCCCTCCTTGATCCTGCGGCAGATCAGTCCGAGCAGCACGGCGCGATCGACTGTGCGTTCGGAGAGCCGCTTGAGATCGGCACGGCGGGCGTTCTTCTGCGCCATGTCGAAGAGCCATTGGTAGAACAGGTCGTCGAACAGTCGCCCGCCATAGACCGTCGAGCCGAAGCTCTTCGATCCTTCGAAGTCCAGCCGTCCTGCCCGCAGCACTGTCATGTCGAAGGTGCCGGCGCCCCAGTCGAATACGACGATGTCGCGGTGGAAGTCCTGCGCGCGCAGTTGCGTGCCGAGGAAATGGAAGGCGGCGCCGACCGGTTCCGGGAGCGCGAAGGCGGGCGGGAAGCCTGCGTCCTTGAGCATCGAGAGCAGCGCCTGAGAGCCGCCGCCCGTGAGCCACGCCACCGGGCAGCCCGCCGCCACGACGCCTTCGCTGCCGGCAAGATCGATCTTCTCCGCGAGTCGCTCGGCACGCCGCACCTCCTGAAGAAAGCGAAGCGCGGTCTCGCGATGCTCGGCGCTGCGGCCGATGTGCGGCTTGAAGTTCGCGAAGAACGTCATGGCGGCGCGCTCGGCGGGATCGCGAGCCAGCAGATATTCCTGCTCGGCGATGTCGCCGACATGGAAGCGGTCTCTCACTTTGTCGTGCAGCACGCAGGTCGGGATGCGGTCGTCGCTGCCATGGATCGCCACGTCCACGACCTGCGGGTTGATGGTGTCGGCCTGCGCAAACGAAATTGCCGTCTTCGACGTGCCGAAGTCGAGCCCGAAGGTGTATTTGATTTTACGCATCGTGGCTCAACGCTTGCGGGTGACGAGTCCCTTGCGGGACACGCGTCGTTCGCCGCTGCCAACCTCGATATAGAGCGGCTGCGACGACACGCTTACGAGATCGCCGGAATAGACGGCGCCGAAGGTGTCGTAATCATGCGCATGCTCGGATTTCCAGATGAACTCGGAGGTTGAGCCTTGCGGATGCGACGCGTCGGCTCCGCAAGGCAGGCCGAGATGCTGCTCGATCACCTGCAGAATATCTTCGCTGGCCTCGTGCTGGGCCCGCCGCGCCAGGATGATGTTGGTGATCTCGCGCAGATCGGTGGCGAAGCGGGAACCAAAGTCGTCGCGCTTGAGGACGAGCGCGGCCGAAAGCGCCGCCCAGACACTGGCGTCGGTCTTGAGCTCGGCATCGAGCCGGGCGGTAAGCTGCCGGCGCAGCGCATCGCGATCCGGGTTGGCGGGATCGGGCGCGGTAAAGCGCGCCGTCAGCAGGCCCATAAGCGCGATCAACCCGATCAGCACGTGCAGCGGCTGCGAGCCCCCGAGCAGGTAGGCGATCACGGTGAAGAGCCCGCCGAGCAACACCGCCGAGAGCATGATGAGCGGGCCGGCGCGGAGCAGCGCGAACACGGCGCCGAGCTTGCGGGCGATCCGCAGCGGCAGGCCGCTGAGCCCCATGCGGGCAATGAGCGCATCGAGCGGCGGGGCTGCCACCACCGTGACCCCGATCGCGGCGCCGAGGGCGCCGACAAAGGCGGCAACGATCAGCAATCGGATCACCGCCTCGCGGGTGAGCGTCTCGCCGATTGGCTGCAGCGCCAGCAGGATCACGGCCGCGATGGCGCCGAAGGCCGCTGCGAGGGCCGTGCGCCAGACGCTGACCTGCCAGAGCCGGGGGGAGGCGACGGGCCGCGTGAGCGGCGCCGGCTTTGCCTCAAAGCTGCGCAACGCTTGCAGGATGTCGTGCTCGGCGTCGCGATTGAGGCTGCGGATAATCGCCGGCGCCTGCCGATCGATGAACTCGTCGGAAAACCGGCCGCGCGCGGCGGCGATCTTCTCGTCGGCCTCCTGCGGGGAGCCCCCCGATCGCAGCCAACGGTCCAATTCGGTGACGTATTGACGACGCAGGTCGTCGAGCGCGGCGGCAAAGCGTTGGTGCGCCTCAAGTAACGTCGTCGTCATCAGGCTAAAATGCGTCGCCCCGCTTGCCGCCGCAAGGGGCGTCAAGAGGGCGCTGTGGGACGTTAAAAAAGGACGTTGAGCGGGCTAGTTCCCGGGTGTGGGGAACAGTAGACGGTCCATGTGGGCTTTGATGGCCGGGGCGCGATTGTCCTCGATGGCCGCGGACGCGAGCGTTGCGGGCCGGACAAAGGCCTCAATGCCGTTGAAGTCCCAGTCGCCCTCCAGGAACGACAGGTCGACCAGCTCGTCCTGCTGCTCGGCACTGGTGGCCGCGATAAACCCGCCGCCCAGCAGCAGCAGGGATGCAACCAGTGCGGCTTCCAAATAAGCGCGATTGAATCGCATGACACAGCTCCAGAAGATTCTCGGGAGCGTAAGGCACGAATGCAAATTTTTGGTGCAGAAACGCGGTGACTCGAACGTCACAGCGGTCCCTCGAATTTTAGTTAAAACGTCGTAACCTGCATCGCCGGCTGTAAGCGCTCCGTGGCCGCTCTCCGCGCCAAAGCTGGCGCTTATAATCAATCGGAGATTTGTTAGTTTTGATACGGCTCGCGCTTTGTTGCGCATCGCCGCCTGATTTCAAATCAACCTTGCGCGCTTAGATGCTCTGCGCAAAATGGCTTTGCGACATATCGACCCAAGCTGACATGGATCGTGTTTGGGTAGGCAACATTAATGTTGTGGTCATCTCCCAGTAATGTGCTCGCTTCCATGAAGCGGCCAACGCGGCGCCGCTCGGCGTCGTTGATCTCAATGGATGGAGTTCATCATCATGTTTGATAGCCGCTTGGTGCGTCGCCTCTCGACGCGCCGCCTGATCATGCTTGCGACGGCCGCCAACCTCGGCATCGCAGCGGCAGTGGTCGGCGTTTCGCCCCAGTTCCTCGTTCCCTCGTTCCCGACCGCCGCCGCCGCGGAAAACGCCCAGCGACCCGTCGGGTTCGGCGAAATCGTGGAGAAGGTCAAGCCGGCCGTGATCTCGGTCCGCGTCAAGGTCGACGCGAGCGCCGAGTCGAGCAGCCTCGAAGGAAATTTGCCGTTCCCGCCCAACTCGCCGATGGAGCGATTCTTCCGCCGCTTCGGGATGCCCGACGTCAACCCGGAAAAAGGTCAGCAACCGAACCGCCGTTCCGTGACCGGTCAGGGCTCGGGATTCTTCATCACCGCGGACGGCTATGCCGTGACCAACAACCACGTCGTGGATAAGGCGAAGACCGTCGAGGTCATAACGGATGACGGCAAGACCTTGAGTGCCAAGGTGATCGGTACCGATTCCCGCACCGATCTCGCGCTCATCAAGGTGGAGGGCCGCAGTGACTTCTCCTATGTCACGTTTGCGGACAAGGCTCCGCGCATCGGCGATTGGGTTGTCGCGGTTGGCAATCCGTTCGGCCTCGGCGGCACAGTGACCGCCGGCATCGTCTCCGCACGCGGCCGCGACATCGGCTCCGGCCCCTATGACGACTTCATCCAGATCGACGCGCCGATCAACAAGGGCAATTCCGGCGGCCCGACCTTCGACATGGACGGCAACGTGATCGGCGTCAACACCGCGATCTTCTCGCCCTCGGGCGGTGGCTCGGTTGGCATTGGCTTCGACATCCCCGCCGATACAGTGAAGTCGGTGGTCGCCCAGCTCAAGGACAAGGGCATGGTGAACCGCGGCTGGATCGGCACGCAGATTCAGCCGGTCACGGCCGACATCGCCGAAAGCCTCGGCATGAAAGGAACCGAAGGCGCGCTGGTCTCCGAGCCACAGGCGAATGGCCCGGCCGCCAAGGCTGGCATCCTGTCCGGGGATGTGATCACCGCCGTGAACGGCCAATCGATCAAGGATGCCCGTGACCTTGCCAGGCAGATCGGCGCGATGGCTCCCGGCGCCGCAGCGAAACTGAGCGTCTGGCGCAAGGGCGAGGAGAAAAGCATCTCGCTGACACTTGGTGAGATGCCGAAGGACCGCCAAGCCGGCGCCGCTGCGCCGGAACTCCGCGCCTGCGGGCACCGATGTGCCGAAGCTCGGCTTGATGCTCGCTCCCGCCGCGCAGGTGGCCGGCGGCGGCGCCGAAGGCGTGGTCGTGACCGGCATCGATCCCAACGGACTAGCCTCCGGCCAAGGCATGAAGACCGGCGATGTCATCCTCGACGTCGCTGGGAAGGCGGTTGCGACGCCGGCGGATGTGCGCAATGCCATCAATGACGCCTACGCGAATGGCAAACGCACGGTGCTGATGCGGTTGAAGTCGAACGAGGCGACGAAGTTCGTCGCCATCCGGATCGCCCGGGCGTGAGCCGGATGTGTAGTGTCCCGGGTTCGCCGCACGGCCCTGGGTAAAACGCGCGAGCGGGGACGGCCAGTGGCCGTCCCCGGCCGCGATTTTCGGATGTGGCCTTTGACGACAATCTCACACGTCGGCTCTCGTGCCGACGTCGCGTCGGCCACGGCCTAAACTAGTCAAACTTGTGCCCGGACGCGCGCACGACCTCAAGCCAGCGCGGGCCTTCCTCCGCCAGGAGCGCGGCGAAATCCTGTGCCGAGCCGCCGAGCGGCTCGCTGCCGAGCTTGCTCAGCGCGAGCTTCATGTCCTCGGCCGTGAGCGCCGCGTTGATGGCCCGATTGAGGCGCGTCGTGATCTCTGCGGGCAGGCCGGGAGGTCCCGAGACGCCGGTCCATGACACCGCGACGACGCCGGGAACGCCACTCTCCGCCATCGTGGGCAGAGCAGGCAGCTCGGCGCTGCGGGTGCGGCTGGTCACGGCGAGTGGCCGGATCTTTCCGTCGTGAATATGCGCGAGCGACACGGAGGTCGGTTCGATCACCATGTCGATCTGCCCGGTGAGCATGTCGTTCATGGTGTTGGCGGCGCCGCGATAGGGCACCGTGGTGAAGGCGATGCCGGCGCGCAGCTTGAACAGCTCGCCGACGAGGAGGGGAGTGGCCCCCGCCGGTGCGCCGAAGTTGAGCTTGCCGGGATTGGCGCGGGCGTATGCAACCAGGTCTGCGATGGTCGTGATCGGCAGCCGCGGCGCCACGATCAGCACGAAGGGCGTGCTCGAGATGAGCGCGACCGGCGTCATGCGCCTGATCTGCTCGCCCTCGGGCGCGGTCATCACCGCCGGCACGACGCTGAGCGTGATGGTGCCGCCAAACAAAAAGGTGTAGCCATCGGGCTCGGCGGCAGCCACCGCCTTGAGGCCGACGGTGCCGCCGCCGCCAGGGCGGTTCTCGACAATCACCGTGCCAAACGTGGCGGACAGCTTCTGGCTCAGAAGCCGCGCCATCACGTCGATCGGGCCACCCGCCGGAAACGGCACGATCAGCTTGATCGGGCGGCTGGGATAGGTCGCCTGCGCGGATGCGGCGCCGTCATGCAGCGTCGCGATGGCAAGCGCGAAGAGCGCCAGCAGAACCCGAGTCATGTCGCCTCCCGGCCGGATTTAGAGACACTAATCCACCATACAAGGGCGACTGCCGGAGAGACAGGGGCCAGATCGTCTCGGGGAGATCTGGCCCACGTGTGTTCGCAGCGTTATGCCGCCTTCGCCATATCCGAAGGGTGCGCGGCGCGCATGCCGATCGAGAGCCGGTTCCAGGCATTGATCATCGCGATTGCGATCGAGAGATCGGCCAAGGCCTTCTCGTTGAACTGACGCCGGGCCTGCTCGTAGACCTCGTCGGGCGCGTGGGTCGTGGAGATGTTGGTCAACGATTCAGCCCAAGCCAGCGCCGCCCGCTCGCGATCGGAATACAGGTTCAACTCGTGCCATGCATCGAGCAGATACAGTCGCGTGGGTGATTCGCCGAGCTTGCGCGCCTCTTCCGTGTGCATGTGCAGGCAGTAGGCGCAGCCATTGATCTGCGACACGCGGACCTTGACGAGCGTGGTCAGCCTGTGATCGAGGCCGCTGGTCTTCAGATAGTTTTCAACGGCAACCAGGGCAGAAACTCCGTCGGGCGTGGCGGTGAATGGGTTCAGTCTTGGTGTCATGCCTTTGTCTCCTTTCTTGGTGTGGGAAGCTTGCGTGTGGGAAATCAGGCGTCGATCTCCACTGGCGTTCTGGCGAAAGCGGCGCGGACCCTCGCTGCGTTCCGACAGCAGGCTCGCCATAATGGCGACGGCCGCTTTAATGACGAGACGGAGCAGCCGACCCGTTGTGACAGCTCAGGACGTGCGCTCTGAAGAAATGCCGGCGAGCTTGTCCGGATTGACGAGCGCGTAGGCCGCCAGAATGCGGGAGCCGTCGGTCTCGATTGCGAGCGCCCACACCGCGCGGCCGTCGGCGAAGCCGACCAGGCCTGTTTCGCCGTTGATGGTCATCAGCCGATAGGTCAGCTCGCTGAGATAGCGCTGCCAGATGCCGGAGATGAAACGCGAGACCAGCTTGGCGCCGTGCAAAGTCTTCAGCGCGGCCTTGGCTTTGCCGCCGCCGTCCGAAGTCCAGATCGCGTCGCTGGCGAACAGCGCAAGCAGAGCGTCCGTGTCCTGCTCATGCAAGGCGGTGAGGAAACGCTCCAAAACCCGCGTCCGCGCGGCTTCGTCCACTTTGAATCGCGGCCGATCACGCCTGACGCGCTCTCTTGCCCTGTGCACGATCTGTCGGCAGGCGGTCTCGTTCTTCCCAAGGATGCGCGCAATGTCGGGATATTCGTTGTCGAACACGTCGTGCAAGAGAAACGCAGCCCGCTCCTCGGGAGCCAGCCGTTCCAGAATCAGCAGAAATGCGACCGACAGATCTGATGCGAGCTCTACAGAAGCGTCGGCGGGCGGGGCGGTATAGTTGATCAGCGGCTCGGGCAGCCACGGACCCACATAGGCTTGACGCTCGGTCTTTGCTGCTCTCAGTCGGTCGATGCACAGTCGCGTGATGATCGTGACGAGCCAAGCCTCCGGCGTGAGCACCCGTTCGGCATCCGAATGATGCCAGCGCAGGTAAGTCTCCTGGACCATGTCCTCCGCGTCCGCTCGGGAACCGAGCATGCGGTAGGCGATGCCATAAAGGCGAGGGCGGTGCTGATCGAACGCCGCGAGTGTGTCGGTCGTAGCGGGTTCCATGGCGGGCTCCCTATTTGACGGTACCCACACCAGACGATGGAACAGGGGCTGCTGTGACATCGTCCTTTTGGCGCCAGCTAGGAAGCCCGCTCAGGCGTAGCAACAGCCGCTCGCGCAGCCGTGACGTCTTCGTCGTGCATACGTCGCAAGGGGAGCCGCCGCGCGCGGCGTCAATCGCGCACGGCCCTATTCGGGTGCCGCTATTCAGGCTGGACGCCCGACAATTTCACCATGTTCACCCACTTCGGCTGCTCTTTCGCGATGAAGGCCGCGAAGTCCTCCGGCGTGCCCGGGTTTGCGATGGCGCCGAGTTGCTTGAAGCGCTCCTGCATCAGCGGAGTTTTTAGGCCGACATTGATCTCCGCATTGAGCTTGTTGACGATCGCGCGCGGTGTTCCCGGCGGTGCAACGATGCCGGTCCATGAGCTTGCAACAAAGTCCGGCACGCCACCTTCGATCATGGTGGGAACATCGGGAAGTTCCGGCAGCCGCGACGTGGTGGCAACGCCGAGCGCGCGCACCTTGCCCTCGTGCACATGCGTGAAGGTGACCGAGGTGGTCTCGAAGCCGAGATCGACCTGGCCGCCGATCATGTCGGTCAGCACGAGCGAGGCGCCGCGATAGGGCACGATCACGATGTTGGTCGCGGTCAAGCTGCGGAACCAGGCCGCCAGCATGTGCGGCGGCGCGCCGTTCGGAATGCCGAAGTTAAGCTTGCCGGGATTGGCCTTGGCGTAGGCGATCAGCTCGGGAACCGTTCGCTGCGTAGCCTGTGGTCGTGTGATCATTACATAGGGGACGCTCGACACGAACGCGATCGGCGTGAACGTGTTGGGATCATAGCCGGCGTTGGGATAGAGGGTCGGGCCGATCGCATAAGTCGCCGCGCTGCCGACCAGGAGCGTGTAGCCGTCGGGCTCGGCCGTTGTGATGGCCTTGCCGGCGATGGTTGAGCCGGCGCCCGGACGATTTTCGACGATCATCTGCTGGCCGAGCGTCGTCGACAGATGTTGCGCGACGAGCCGGCCCATGACGTCGACCGGGCCGCCGGCCGGGAACGGCACCAACAGCTTGATCGGGCGCGAGGGATAGCGGTCCTGTGCTTGCGCCGGCAGGCCGGTCAAAAGGCATACCGCGATGACCGCGAGCGCAACTGCTCGTCGCATGGGCGTCTTCTCCCCCGGGGTCTAAGTTTTGCGGCCGGTGGCCGCTTGCAGGATGGTGATCATGTCCTGGTAGCCGCGCGCGCGGGCATGGCCGAGCGCGGTGGTCCCCTGGCGGTCTTTGATCTCGGTGTCGGCGCCGGCCTTGACCAGGATATCGATGGTCTCGATGTGACCTTTGCTGTTGTTGCCGAGCATCACGGCAATGATCAGCGCGGTCCAGCCCATGCGGTTGACGTGATCGAGCGGAGCCTTGGCATCGATCAGTGCCCGCACGATCTCGACATGACCCAGATGGGCGGCCGAGATCAGCGCAGTCCCGTCGAGCGGGCCAGTGACCCGCCGCGGATCGGCTCCGCCGGCGAGCGCAAGCTTGAGCAGCTGCATGTCATTGTTGACGGCCGCCAGCGTCAGGATGTCGAAGCCCTGCATGTCGCGGGCATTGGCGTTGGCGCCGCGCTTGAGCAGCGCCTCGACCGCCGCGTAATGCTTGCGATATGCCGCGACGAGCAGCGGGGTGCGGCTGTTGGCATCCTGGATGTTCGGGTTCTCGCCGTCGCTGATGAGCTTCTCAATCTCGGCTACCTCGCCATTGGCGGCGGCGGCATGCAGGCCGGCGTAGATCGCGATGTCACGATCGGTGGGAGCCTGCTGGGCGTGCAGCGCAATCGGCGAGCAGGCCAGCGCCGCAGACACGAGACAAATCTGGAGGCAGATCTTGGAGTATCGAATCATGGCCATCCCAGGCGGACAGGTTATCGCCCCTGGCCCGGAATGGTAGCACGGGTGCCGCGCAGTTGAAGATCGGGAATTGCCGCAGCCTGCCGGGTTCTGCCCCGACTTTACTGCGTTGCGGTACGGTCGGTGGTGATGAGGCGGACGGGCTTCGCCTGGCGGGAGGCCTGCCGGCGATCGCGCAGGCAATTTGCCTCGTAATAGGGCCAGGCTTGCGGCGAGCAATCGGCTCCGACGGGACGCAGGTCGAGACGATCGGACTTGACCACCTTGGGGGGCGTGCTGGCGTCGGCCTCAGGGCTGAAGCCGGGCAAAGACATCACCGCGCCGGCTCCAATGGCGACCGCTGCAACGGCCGGAATAATTTTGTTGATCAACATGATAGAGCCCCTGCCTTGCCCATGGGGCCTTGCCGCCCCTTTTGCGGTTTTGTCGTACCGGACCCGCAAAAGGTTCAAATCCCGCCGGAATTTGGCTGTGGATGGGGCGACTGGAGAGGCGGAACTTGCGGTCGGGGGGCGGCCGGGTTAGACCCCGATTATGCCGCGTACAGCGCTCTTTCCGGGCTCGTTCGACCCCGTCACCAATGGCCACCTCGATGTCGTGCGCCAGGCCGTGCGGCTGGCCGATCGCTTGCTGCTCGCCATCGGCACCCACCCGGGCAAGACGCCGCTCTTTTCGGTCGAGGAGCGGATCGCCATGCTGGAGGAGACCTGCGCACCGGTCGCCCGCGCGGCAGGCTGCGAACTCCAATGCATCACCTTCGGGGATCTCGTCGTCGCGACAGCCAAGCGTGAGGGTGCGAGCTTGTTGATCCGCGGCCTGCGCAGCGGCGTCGACTTCGAATACGAGATGGAGATGGCTGGCATGAACGCCACCATGGCGCCGGACGTCCAGACCGTGTTTGTTCCCGCCGCGCCAGCTGTCCGCCCGATCACCGCCACACTGGTGCGGCAGATCGCTTCCATGGGCGGCGATGTTTCGGCATTCGTGCCGCCGCCGGTTGCGGCCCGCCTGAAAGCAAAGTTCGCCGGCAAAGCCAAAGCCTGATTTTCAGTTCCAAGCCTCGACAGGGTGCATCATGACAATCCGTCCTTCCGCTGTGACGCTCGCCGCTGCGCTCACGCTCGGCCTCTGCGCCACGCCGCTCATCGCCCAGGGCAACCTCGGCAATCCAGCCGCCCTGACCGAGCAGGCGCCTGCGACCTACAAGGCCCGCTTCGACACCAGCAAGGGCGTGTTCGTGATCGACGTGCGCCGCGAATGGGCGCCGGTCGGGGCCGATCGTTTCTACAATCTGGTGAAGAACGGCTTCTATGACGAGAACCGCTTCTTCCGGGTGATCAGCGGCTTCATGGTGCAGTTCGGCATCAACGGCAATCCGCAGGTCTCGACGCCCTGGCGCAACGCCCAGATCAAGGATGATCCGGTGAAGCAGAGCAATAAGCGCGGCTTCATCACCTTTGCGACCTCCGGTCCGAACTCGCGCACCACGCAGGTGTTCATCAACTTCGGCGACAACAGCCGCCTTGACGGCATGGGCTTTGCCTCGTTTGGGCAGGTGAGCAGCGGCATGAACGTGGTCGATCAGTTGTACGCCGACTATGGCGAAGGCGCCCCGTCGGGGCGCGGACCCAACCAGGGCCGCATGCAGGGCGAAGGCAATGCCTACCTGACGCGCGACTTCCCCAATCTTGATTTCGTGCGGAAAGCCACGATCTCACAATAGCGGGAGGGCTTGGATAGCTCTCGCCGACAGGTCAACGGCAACACATCAATGCGCGGGCTGGCAGCAGCGATCCTGATAGTCTCGGCGGCGATGACCGCCGGGTCGGCCACGCCCGCGGCTGCGGTCTGCAGCGTGTTCGACAAGCGGCCATGCGCGCCGACGGTGTGCGGCGTCTACCAACGCCGTCCCTGCATTCCCGAGATCGAGTACCCGATCGGCCAGGACTTGCGGCTGACCATCGAGAGCCCGCCGGCCGAGGGCGTTGCCTCGCTTACTCTTGATCAGAATGACAGCAGCGACGAGCACAAGCTCAATACGCTGAGCGCCATGTTCGCAGCGTTGCGTGGCTGCTGGGTGCCGCCGCCCGCGGCTGACGCACGGCACGGCATGCAGATGTCAGTTCGTCTGAGCTTCAAGCGCACCGGCGAGATCATCGGCACGCCGCGCGTGACCTATACGTCGCCCAATACGCCGCCCGAGGTCAGGGACCTCTATCACCAGGCCATCACCGCGGCGCTTGAGCGCTGCTCGCCAATGCCGTTCACCACTGGATTGGGTGGAGCCGTTGCCGGCCGCCCGATCGCCATCCGTTTTGTCGACAACCGGGAGCAGCCATGACCGACCCAGAAAATACAATGATCCTCGAAACCACCAAGGGCCGGGTGGTCATTGAGATGCGACCTGATCTCGCGCCCGGGCATGTCGCGCGCATCAAGGAGCTGGTGCGCGACGGCTTCTACGACGGCATCGTGTTCCATCGCGTCATCGACGGCTTCATGGCGCAGACCGGCTGTCCGCATGGGACCGGCACCGGTGGCTCGGGCAAGAAGCTCAAGGCCGAGTTCAACCGCGAGCCGCATGTGCGCGGCACGGTCTCCATGGCGCGTGCGCAGAATCCGGATTCCGGCGACAGCCAGTTTTTCATCTGCTTCGACGACGCACGCTTCCTCGACAATCAGTACACGGTGTGGGGCCGCGTGACCGAGGGTATGGACAACGTCGACAAGATCAAGCGCGGCGAACCGGTGCAGAGCCCCGACAAGATCGTCAGCGCCAAGATGGCGGCGGACGCCGCATAGACTTTGATCCGACTAGAATCGGATCAAAGTCTAACTTTTTGCTTGAGCATGATCTCTTCCGAAAACCGGATTCCACTTTTCGGGATCATGCTCAGGCGGATTGCGATTACGTCCGCGTCGCCTTTTTTGCCTTCGAGCGCGAGGTTGGGACGGCGTGGCGCCACGCCGTTTCCAGCACGTCTTTCAGCTCCGCCACCTTGATCTTGGCGAGCGCGACCGTCGTCCAACCCTGCTTGCCCCACGCGTTCGGCACGGGCGAAAACGCGTCTGGCGCCAGCATGCACTTGAACTCCTGCTCCTCTGGCGAGAGCTTCAGATTGGCGGTGCGCCGATCCGAGGCGAGCGTCGCGTAGATGCGCGCGGCCTTGAACGCGGTGCGGTCGAAATGCGGCGCCTCTGTTGTTCCAGCAAGTGAGAGTGCGATTCGGTGCAGGTCGGTGGCGGTGGCCATACGAGGCTGGTTATGTGAGCAAAATCGTATTTATGCTACGAGATATTTACGTCTTCGGGCTCAGCCTCGCACACCCACGCTTGCTGCGCAAACCACTCATGCTCCGTTCGGCAATAGCGGCAATAAGCGCGCGCGAAAAACACCGGCGTTGCGCGAAAGGTCGCGCGATCGGCGACAATTCCAGTCGGAATGATATAGCCCGTTTGCGGACATTTGATCACTACGGCACCCTCGGCTGCGCTCATGTCTTATATCCACCTGTTATACCCATAGGCTCATGGGCGTGCTTGGTAGTGAAAGCGTGCGACGATCGTTTGACGGCGATGTGGTGTTTTTGAAATCGCACACACCGCGCTGTTACTGCGTTCACAACGGAATCACATTGTTGCGAGCACGCGCGCGAATCGCTCGCATGTGCACTGAGAAGGCTTTGCAATAACGGAAGAATCGCATCGCTGGCTGAAAGTAGCCGATCGGTTCCCAGCCATTGCACTGACTTAATTTCATTGTAGCAATAGAAATCAAACGCGTGATTGAAGGAACGGCTTGCTGGTATCGGCGTTAAAGGCCAATCGCGCGGTCTTTCGCGCCTGAGTGAATAGAAATAGGGGAGACATCATGCTGCGTCTTTGGCTCGGTGATTCGACACCAGCGGAAGAGTCCGCAAGAGCGCCAGCATTCGTTTCCAATCGCCAACGTGTTCGCTATCTGGTGATGCGTCAGGAGGACGTCTGGTTCATCAACTTCGCGGGCGAGAAGTTTGGTCCCTACATCAGCGAGCGGGAGGCCATGCTTGTTCGCGGTCGATGCCGCGCAGAAGCTCGGTGCGAAGGGCGAAGATACGGAAGTGTGCCGCGTCGATGAAAGCGGCGACGCGCAGCCCGCATGGAGCTATGGGCTCGATCCCTATCCGCCGCGGCTATAGTGTCGCGCACGCGCCGGTGATTTCAAGCCAGAACGAGCTCGGCAGCGTCCTCGCCGCATTGGGATAATTGAACGGAATTCCGAACGCATCCAATATTCCGCGGGCCTTCGCGCTAAGCGCCGGGTCGCTGCAAACGAAATAGCCTGGAAAGATCACCTTGAACGGTGGCGCGCCGCACAACAGCATGGCGGCGAGCATGTATTGCTCAGCGAACAGCGACTGACTCCAATCCGGCGGATAGTCCGCCGGCAGGAAGATGTCGTGGATGTGAACCAGCACGCCGGGCTTGAGTCGCTGTATCACCTCAAGAAAGAACACGGTGACGTCCGAATTCATGAACACGCGGTGTGAGCCGTCGAAGAACAGGATGTCGCCCGCAGTTAGCTCGTCAAACAGCGCAAGGTCGCAGTCCTCGAGCGGCGCACGGATCTTGCGCTGGCAGAGGGTATCGATCTCGGCGCGCGGGCGCGGATCGATCGAGCTGATGATGGTCGGCAGGTTGGCGGCATGCCGCGTGTGGCTCGTGAACATGGTCGAATTGCCGGAGCCGATCTCCAGATAGTTCTTGGGGCGGCGCGCCAGCAGGAAGCTCACCAGCATGGTGGCGTCGAGCGCCGTGAACCAGATATTGTTCCAGCATGGCGCCAGCGGGTCCTTCGGATCGTGCTCTTGCTTGATGCTGCGCAGCACCTCGCCATGATGCTCGATCTCTGCAAGCAGCCGCTCGTAGTCGGTGCGGCCTCGCTCCAGAACGGCCGCAAGCTGCGGATGCGCCGCGGTGCCGTGGCCCCAGCGCGATCGCAGCGTGAACCGGCGGCCGTCGTCCGTTTCCATTGTGAGCATTTTGGTATCTTGCCCTTTTCGCTGCGGCCTGTCATGGGCTCGCGATGCGCACCGATCTTTTCGACTTCGACCTGCCGCCCGAGCGGATTGCGCTGCGTCCCATATCACCACGGGATGCGGCGCGCCTCCTGGTCGTGCGCCCGGGTGGTGTAGCCGAAGACCGCGCCGTGCGCGACCTGCCCGATCTGCTGCGGCCGGGCGATGCGGTCGTGGTCAACGACACCCGCGTGATCCCGGCGCGTCTCCTCGGGCGGCGGATTGGCCGTGGTGAGGAGCCCAGGATCGAGGCGACGCTGCATCGGCGGCTCGATGGCTCGCGCTGGCGCGCGTTCGTGAAGCCTGGCAGGCGGCTTCAGACGGGCGACGTGGTGCGGTTCGGCGACGAGGGCAAAGTCTGCTTCCTCGGCCAGCTTGATGCGACGGTCGAGGAGAAGAGGGAGGGCGGCGAGGTGACGCTCGCCTTCGCGTTTCATGGCGCCGTGCTCGACGAGGCGATCGAGGAGCGCGGTGCGATGCCGCTGCCACCTTATATCGCGTCGCGACGGGCGCCCGACGAGCAGGACCGCGCCGACTACCAGACCATGTTTGCGCACGCCGAAGGATCGGTCGCGGCGCCGACCGCCGGTCTGCATTTCACCGATGCGCTGGTCGATCGCCTCAAGGCGCGCAACATCGCGCTCCATACCGTGACGCTGCATGTCGGAGCTGGCACGTTCTTGCCGGTCAAGGCAGACGATACCAGCGGTCACCGTATGCATGCCGAAGCGGGCAGCGTCTCGACTGAGACGGCGGCGGCGCTCAACGCGGTGCACAGCGCGGGTGGACGCGTCGTGGCGGTCGGCTCGACTGCGCTGCGGCTCCTCGAAAGCGCGACGGGTGATGATGGTGTCATTCGTCCATTCACGGGCGAGACTGCGCTGTTCATCACGCCGGGCTATCGCTTCCGCACCGTCGACGTGATGATGACCAACTTCCATCTGCCGCGCTCGACGTTGTTCATGCTGGTGTCGGCATTCTGCGGCCTCGACGTGATGCAGCGCACCTACGCGCAGGCGATCGCGGCGGGCTATCGCTTCTATTCCTACGGCGACGCCTGCCTGCTGTTTCGCAGCTAGTGTCCGAATTCCATAAGTGACCCTAGCCGCCTCCAATCGACCAGCGCGGCACCATCCCTTCGGTCATCTCGATAAACCAAAGGGCAATATCGTTCAAAGCGCGTCGAGGCAATCTATTGCGGAAGCACTGACTATCTGGGGCTCACCATCGAGACGGTGTCACGCCCGCGCATGACGCCGGGGTGACGCCCCGGCGACGGGTTGCCGTCGGTGCGCCGGATCGCCTTGCACAACCGCACTGCGCTCAGCCGCCTGAATACCTGAACGCTCGACGCAGTCTGAGCGGCAACGCGAAGGAGATGAGCCATGAAAGCGCACGATGTCATGACGTGGGGCGCGATTACGGTCGAGCCCGATGCATCGGTTACACGCGCGGTGCGGCTGATGCTGCAGAACAAGATCAGTGGACTGCCCGTGGTCGACGCCAAGGGTCAGCTCGTTGGCATGGTGACGGAAGGCGACTTCCTGCGGCGTGGTGAGCTCGGCACCCAGCGCCAAAGGTCGCGCTGGCTGGAATTCCTGCTCGGCCCTGGCCGTCTGGCAGACGAATATGTTCAATCGTCCGGTCGGCAGGTCTCTCAGGTCATGACTCCCGACCCCAAGACCATCACGCCGCAGACGCCGCTCGAAGAGGTCGTGCGCCTCATGGAGCATCATCGTATCAAACGGCTGCCGGTCGTGCATGACAGCAACGTCGTCGGTATCGTCAGCCGAGCCAACCTCCTGCGTGCGCTGGCGAGCGTTGCGCGCGAGGTCAAGCCGGAGGCCAGCGACGACGCGACAATCCGCGAGCAGATCGTAGCCGAATGTGCCAAGCAGCCATGGGCCCCGCGTATCAATGTTGTGGTGTGCGATGGTGTAGTCAGTCTTTCGGGCGTGATCACCGATGATCGGGCGCGCCAAGCCTTCATCGTCGCGGCCGAGAATGTGCCCGGCGTGAAAGCCGTGCAAGATCGCCTGGCCTGGATCGAGCCGACGTCCGGCATGGTCTTTCTGTCCGAGGAAGAAGAGGCCAAGGCACGGGCCTTATGAGCGCGTACGCAAAACGTCTGATTGTCGGAAGCCCTCTACGGCTTCCATGCTTCCACTTCGATGGTGATGTGCGACAGCGAGCGCAAGTCGGCGAGGCGTTTCTTATAAACGCTCGGAACCTGCGGCTGCGATGACGCAATCGAGACGATCCCGGCAACATGGCCGGGGCCCACTCGCCAGAGGTGCAGGTCGAAGATGCGGTCGCCGTTCTGCTCTAGGCGATCGGCGATCTTCTGCGGCAAGGTGGGATCGGGGCTCATGTCGAGCAGCACCGCGCCAGCCGAGCGCAACAGATTCCAGGCCCAGATTCCGACTACGGCCGCGCCCAGGAGGCCGACCGCGGGATCGAGCCAGAGCCAGTTGAGCGCGCGCGCCGCAAACAGTCCGACGATCACAAGGACCGACACCACCACATCGGTGGCGACGTGCACGAAGGCGGCGCGCAGATTGTTGTCGCGCCGATAGGCGGCGTGCCGGTCGTGGCCGTGATCATGATCGTGGTGATCGTGATCATGGTCGTCAGCGTGATGGTCGTGATCATCATGGTCGTGCCCGTGATCATGCCCATGATGATGGTGATCGTCGCGCAGCAGGAAGGCGCTCACCAGGTTGACGGCGAGACCCAGGAATGCAATCGGAATGGCCTCGGCGAAGGCGATATCGACCGGGTGGAAGAACCGTTCGATCAATTCATAGGCGATCAGGAGTGCCACCATGGCGAGCACGATGGCGCTCGAAAAGGCGGCAAGGTCGCCGAGCTTGCCGGTGCCGAAGGCGAACCGATGGTCGTGCGCATAGCGGCGGGAATAGGAATAGGCGAGCGCCGCGATCAGAAGCGCGCCAGTGTGGGTGGACATGTGCAGGCCGTCAGCGATCAGCGCGACCGAGCCGAACCAGATGCCGCCGACGATCTCGGTAATCATCATGACGGTGGTGATGGCGATGACGATCCAGGTCTTGCGCTCGTTGTGCTCGTGGGAGTCGCCGAGGAAGTAGTGCCCGTGTCGCAAATCGTCGATCGAGCTCATCGCAGTCTTCCTCTTCCTGGCGTCTTGTCTGGCGTCTTGTGGGCGCGCCCGCTGCGCTTGCGTGATTTACGGGTCCGCCAGCGCAGCAGTATAGGGCAATTCGGCTGCCCGTCGCGTGTGACCCGATGACCGGCCTCTCCTTCCGCTTGATCGCGGACGACCGCGCGGCCCGTTGTGGCGAGATCATGACCCCGCATGGGCCGGTGGCGACGCCGGCCTTCATGCCGGTCGGCACCCAGGCCACGGTGAAGGCGCTCGCGCCCGGGACCGTGCGCGCCACGGGCGCCGACATCGTGCTTGGCAATACCTACCACTTGATGCTGCGCCCGGGGGCTGAGCGGGTGGCGATGCTGGGAGGTCTGCATGTCTTCATGAACTGGCCGCACGCGATTCTCACGGATTCCGGCGGATTTCAAGTGATGTCGCTGTCGGAATTGCGCAGGATCGACGAGAAAGGTGTCACCTTCCGCTCCCATCTCGACGGCGCGACGGTCGAGCTTTCGCCCGAGCGGGCGGTCGAGATCCAGGCGCTCCTGGGCTCTGACATCACGATGCAGCTCGACGAGTGCGTCAAGCTGCCGGCCTCCCGCGCTGACATCGAGCGGGCGATGCGCCTCTCGCTGCGCTGGGCCGAGCGCAGCAAACGCGCGTTCGCGGCGAAGGGGGGCCTGTTCGGTATCGTGCAGGGCGGCGACGACATGGCGTTGCGGCAGGAGAGCCTGCGGGCGCTGGTCGATATTGGCTTTCACGGATACGCCATCGGGGGGCTCGCGGTTGGCGAGTTGCAGGAGGTGACGAACCGCGTGGTGGGTGAGGTGGCGCCGGCGCTCCCCGCCAACGCGCCGCGCTATCTGATGGGCGTAGGGACGCCCGAGAATCTCCTCGATGCAGTGATCCGCGGCGTCGATATGTTCGACTGTGTGCTGCCAACCCGCAACGGCCGCCATGGCGTCGCGTTCACGCGCCGCGGTCCGGTGAGCCTCAAGAATGCGCGCCATACCGAGGACCCACGCCCGCTCGACGAGGGGAGCAGCTGCCCGGTGGCGCGGACCTATTCGCGCGCCTATCTGCATCATCTGGTCAAGGCAAACGAGATATTGGGCGCCATGCTGCTCTCGGAGATCAACGTGGCCTATTACCAGGAACTCATGGCCGGCATGCGAATTGCCATTGCGGAGCGACGCTTGGCCGACTTTGAGGCTGAAGCCAAGGCCGGTTGGGCGCAGGGCGACCTGCCGCCGCGGTAAAAGATCGCGCCAAGGACGCTCGACGCCACGGTGCTGTCCAACCAGAATGGAATCATTCAAACAAATGGCTTAAGAGAAGCGGCCCGCTTCCAAGGAGACCAGTATGGCCATCAGCCTGAAGGTGAACGGGGCGACCCGCTCGGTCGAGGCCGAGCCGGACACGCCGCTGCTCTATGTGCTGCGCAACGACTTCGAGCTCAATGGCGCGAAGTTCGGCTGCGGGCTCGCCCAGTGCGGCGCCTGCACCGTGCTGGTGAACGGGGTCGCGACCCGGTCCTGCTCGCTGCCGATCTCGCAGGTCGGAACCTCCGAGGTGACGACGCTGGAAGGGCTCGGCACGCTCGCCAAGCCGCATCCGCTGCAGAAGGCGTTCATTGACGAGCAGGCAGCGCAATGCGGCTACTGCGCCAACGGCATGATCATGACCGCGGCCGAGCTGCTCAAGCACACGCCTAATCCGAGCGAGCAGGACGTCCGCAATGCGCTCGCCAACAATCTCTGCCGTTGCGGCACCCATAATCGCATCGTGCGCGCAGTCCTGCGCGCCGCCCAGGCGAACGGGAGGACCTGATCATGCACGCTCTCACGCGCCGTGATTTCGCCGCCGGCCTCGGCGGCATCGTCCTGTCGTTCAGTCTTGCCCCGCGCCTTCTGAGCCAGGAGCGCAGCACGGCTGCCGGGCAGCCTCGATACCAACCGGATGCTCGATGCCTGGATCCGCATCGGCGCCGACGGCAAGGTGACGGTCTTCACCGGCAAGGTCGAGCTCGGCCAGGGCATCGTGACCGCGCTCGCCCAGATCGCGGCCGAGGAGCTCGACGTGCCGCTCGCGCAGGTGACCATGGTGCCGGCCGACACCGGCCGCACCCCCAACGAAGGGCAGACCGCCGGCAGCCAGTCGGTCGAGAACAGCGGCACCGCGCTGCGCATGGCGGGCGCCGAGGTTCGCGCCATCCTGCTCGAGCTCGCCGCCAAGCGCTTCGGCGTTGGCGCTGATACGCTCAAGGTCGCCGATGGCGTGATCACGGCGCCCGACGGACGCAAGGTCAGCTACGGCGAGCTTGCGGGCGAGGCCAATCTCAAGCGCGAGGCGACTGCGCAGGCCAAGGCGAAGCCCGCGGCGCAGCACAAGATCGTCGGCAAGACCGTCGAACGGCTCGACATCCCGGCCAAGATGACCGGCGGCGCAGCCTTTGTGCAGGACCTGCGGCTGCCCGGCATGCTGCATGGCCGCGTTGCGCGCCCGCCGCGCTACGGCTCGAAGCTCGACAGCTTCGACGAGGCCAAGATCAAGGCGATGCCGGGCGTGGTCGCAGTCGTGCGCGACGGCAGCTTTCTCGGCGTCGTGGCCCAGCGCGAGGAGCAGGCGATCAAGGCGGTGGTGGCGCTCGCCGCCTCGGCGAAGTGGACGGGAGGACCTGAGCTGCCCGATCCCGCCCGCCTCTATCAGCAACTGATGACGCTCAAGACCGAGGACAAGGTCATCAGTGCCAAGGACGCACCACTGCCGGCCGGCGCCAAGGTGGTCGAGGCGACCTATCATCGGCCCTATCAGGCGCATGCCGCGATCGCGCCGTCCTGCGCGGTCGCGCAGGTGCAAGATGGCAAGCTCACGGCCTGGACCCACAGCCAGGGCGTCTATCCGCTGCGGGGCACGCTCGCGCGTGCGCTGAAGATGCAAGGCGGCAACATCCGCTGCATCCACATGGAGGGCGCCGGCTGCTATGGCCACAACGGCGCCGACGACGTCGCGCTCGATGCGGCGCTGCTGGCGCGCGCGACCAACGGGCGGCCGGTGCGCGTGCAGTGGATGCGCGCGGACGAGTTCATGTGGGAGCCCTATGGGCCCGGCCATGACCATGCAGGCGAAAGCAGCGCTCGCCAATGGCCGCATCGTCGACTGGAGCTACGACGTCTGGAGCCAGAGCCACAACATGCGGCCGGGCGATCCGGATGGCGTCAACCTGCTTGCGAGCTGGTACATGGCCGAGCCGCATCCGCCCGGCCCGGCGCGCCAGGCGCCGCAGCCGAACGGGGCGGGCGATCGCAACGCCATTCCGCTCTACGATCTGCCGCGCCACAAGATCACGCATCACCTGATCATGGACAATCCGGTGCGCACCTCGGCGCTGCGCACGCTCGGCGCCTATGGCAATGTGTTCGCGATCGAGTCCTTCATGGATGAGCTTGCGGTCGCGGCCGGCATCGATCCGATCGAGTTCCGCCTGGCGCACATCAAGGATGCGCGCGAGCGCGCCGTGATCGAGGCGGTGGCAAAGGCGGCGAGCTGGAAGCCGGGCGAGAAGGGCGATGGCGTGCGCGGCCGCGGCATCGGCTACGCCAGATACAAGACCACCGCGACCTTTAACGCCGTGATCGTGGAAGTCGAGATCGATCGCGCGAGCGGCAAGGTCAAGGTGCCGCGCGCCTGGACCGCCGTCGACTCCGGGCTGATCATCAACCCTGACGGGCTCACCAACCAGATCGAAGGCGGCATCGTGCAGTCGACGAGCTGGACGCTGCATGAAGAGGTGCGCTTCAACAAAGACGGGATCCTCTCGCAGGATTGGCGGAGCTATCCGATCCTCTCGATTGCGGAGTCGCCCAAGATCGAGACCGTGCTCCTCAACCAGCCGAGCCAGCGCTCGCTCGGGGCCGGCGAGGCCTCGCAAGGGCCGACCGTCGCGGCGATCGCCAATGCGATCGCCAACGCCACTGGCAAGCGCCTGCGCGAGTTGCCGTTCACGCCCGAGCGGGTCAAGGCCGCGCTTGGTTAAGGCTGCGAGGTCCGTGCGGCCGGCCCGTGCAGCAGCGGGCTGGCGCAACCCCTAAGTCGCGCACCTGCGACCGGAGCGCGGCTTTACAGGCCTTCCCATAACGTGAGATTTTGCGGGTAGCGGGGCGCTTCGGCGCCCCTATTCGCAGAATGTTGCCAGGGAGAGAAACGTCATGGTGAGGAATATGCCGGTCTGCGGCGCGGCCATCGGGTGTGTGGCGCTTGCGCTCACACCGGCACTGGCGCAGGCGCCCAAGGTCGGCGATCCTCCCGAAGCCAAGAATATGCGTCTTGTCGGGCACAGCGACCTGCAGGCCCGCAGCGCCTATCAGCCGACCATTCATCGCTATGGCGAGCGCTATATCGCGTTCATCGGCCACCATGGCGGCACCGAGGCGATCCCCAAGCCGGTCAATCCGATGACCAGCCAGGCCGAGTTCAACGGCACTTCGGTCGTCGATGTCACCGACCCGAAGCAGCCGAAATATCTCAAGCACATTCCGGCACAGGAAGGCCTGGGCGAGCAGGGCGGCGCCCAGATGGTGCAGATCTGCGATGGCAAGACCCTGCCGAAGGGCGACCCCAGCAAGGTCTACATGCTGCGTACCTTCGGCGGCCAGGGCCATGAGATGTGGGATGTCACCAGGCCAGACAGCCCCTCCTTCATCACGCGCGTGAGCTGGAACCTGAAGGACACCCACAAGAATTTCTGGGAATGCGACACCGGCATCGCGTTCCTGGTGTCGGGCGTGTCGACATGGCGCATCCGGCGCATGACCGAGGTGTTCGATCTCAGCGATCCGATCAAGCCGGTGAAAATCCGCGACTTCGGTCTCGACGGCCAGCAGCCTGGCACGACCGGTGCTGTGCCCAGCGAGCTCCATGGGGCATTCTCGACCGGCAAAGCCGGCAACCGTCTCTATTTCGCGTATGGCATCAACAAGGGCGGCATTCTGCAGATCGTCGATCGCGAGAAGCTTCTGAATGGACCGAAGGAGCCGACGGCGGACAACTTGAAATATCCCGAGATCGGCCGTCTCGACATGAACCCGATGCACGGCGCGCACACCACCATGCCGCTCGGCAAGATCAAGGTCGCCGAGTTCGCTCATGACCAGGACAAGGGTGAGCGGGACTTCGTCATGATCGTCGGTGAGGTCTACGCCAACGAATGCGGTGCACCGCGGCAGATGGTGTACTTCGCTGACACCACGATCGAGGCGAAGCCGATGATCGTGTCGAACTACACCGTGCGCGAGTTGCAGGGCAATTTCTGCCAGCGCGGCGGCCGCTTCGGGGCGCATGCCTCGAACGAAAGCACGGCGCCGGTGTTCTACAAGAAGCTCGCCTTTATCACCTACTTCAATGCCGGCGTGCGCGCGGTCGATGTGCGCGACCCGTTCAATCCGAACGAGGTCGGCTACTTCATTCCATCGATCACGGAAGCGACCGAGAAGCGCTGCGTGAAGGTCGACGGGCAGGATCGCTGCAAGGTGGCGATCCAGAGCAACAACGTCGAGACCGACGATCGCGGCTACATCTACGTGGTCGATCGCTCCAATACCGGCATGCACATCCTCGAGCTGACCGGCGAGGCGCGCGCCATCGCCGGCATGCAGTGAACTCATGAAGACGTCTGGAGTGACAACGATGATCCTTGAATACGTGACGGGCCGCCGTTCCGTTTTGGCCGCTGCGGTGAGCGCGAGTGCTGTCGTGCTGGCGCTGCCGGCTTTAGCGCAGACGCAGAAGCAGGCGCCAAAGATCGGCGATCCGCCCGAGGCGCTCAACGTGCGCCTCGTCGGCTCGAACGATCTGCAGGGCCGTACCGCCTATCAGCCCACGATCGTCAAGCAGGACACGCGCTACATCGCCTATATCGGCCACCACGGCGGCAGCGGCGATTTCTCCAAGCCCCTCAACCCGCTCAACGGGCAGGAGGAGCTCAACGGCACCTCGATCGTCGACGTGACCGATCCGAAGCAGCCGAAATATCTCGCTCACATTCCCGGCGCGGTCGGCGACGGTGAGGCGGGCGCCGCGCAGATGACGCGGGTGTGCGATGGCAAGTCGCTGGGCAAGGGCGATCCCAACAAGGTTTATCTGCTGCGCGCGTTCGGGCGCGAAGGCCACGAGACCTGGGACGTGACCGATCCGGCCAAGCCCAAGGTGCTGGCGCGCTTGCTCGGCATGACCGACACCCACAAGAACTACTGGGAGTGCGAAGGCGGCATCGCCTATCTGGTCTCGACGCCGCCCGGCTGGCGCACGCGCATGACGCAAGTCTATGACCTCAGCGATCCGGCGAATCCGGTCAAGATCCGCGACTTCGGCCTCGTCGGCCAGCAGCCCGGCGCCACCGGCGCGGTGCCGGTCGCGATCCATGGTCTCGTCTCCAACGGTCCGAAAGGCAATCGCGTCTATCTCGCGTTTGGCACCAACAAGGGCGGCATCATTCAGATCGTCGATCGCGAGAAGCTGCTCAAGGGCCCGAAGGAGCCTACGCCTGAAAACCTGCTCTATCCGCAGGTCGGCCGCCTCGACATGCTGCCGCTTGCGGGTGCGCACACCGCCATGCCGCTCGGCAAGTTCAAGATCCCCGAATTTGCCAAGGAGAAGGAAGGTGCCGAGCGCGACATGGTGATGATCGTGAGCGAAACCTTCCGCGAGGAATGCGGCGAGGCGCGCCAGATGGTGCACTTCGTCGATGCCACGATCGAGTCACGGCCGATGGTCGTCTCGCACTGGACGGTGCCGGAGGCGATGGGCAACTTCTGCACCCGCGGCGGGCGCTTCGGCGTCGCATTCCTCCAACGAGGACATGCGGCCGCTCTACTACGGCAAGCTCACCTTCATCACTTTCTTCAATGCGGGCATGCGCGTGCTCGACATCCGCGATCCCTACAATCCCAAGGAGGTCGGCTACTTCATTCCGCCGATCACGCGGGCGACGCAGCCGCGCTGCGGCATGATCGGCGGCCAGCAGCGCTGCAGCAATGCGGTGATCCAGAGCAACAACGCCGAGGTCGATGACCGCGGCTACATCTACATCGCGGATCGCGCCAATACCGGCCTGCATATCGTGGAGCTGACCGGCGAGGCGCGCGCGATCGCGGGGCTGCCGCCGCTGCAGTAGGACCAAGAGAAGAGCGGCGGCGGTTGTTGCTGCGCCCTCTCCCCTTGCGGGAGAGGGCATGCACGGCGGGTCAACAGAGAGAACTGGGTGAGGGGGCAGACCTCAACCCCTCACCCAACCGTGGTTGTTGGAAGTCCACTGCTGCCCTCTCCCGCAAGCGGGGAGAGCGACTGTCTTGACTGTCAAGCGGTTTGCCATGGCCGATTGTCTCTGATGATGGCGTTGAGGATTGTCAGCAGCTTTCGGGCGACCGCGATGAGTGCGACCATCTTTGGTTTGCCAGCAGCGACCAGACGATCAAAGAACGCTTTCAAGACCGGATTGTGCCGCTTGGCGACGAACGCTCCCATGAACAGCGCGGTTCGCACGGCGGTACGACCGCCGCCGATGAAGCTTTTGCCGCGCCATTGGCCGGACTGGCGAGTGAACGGAGCAAGACCAGCAAGCGCTGCAATCTCCCGGCGGCCGAGTTGCCCGAGCTCGGGCAGCTCGGCAATCAAGATGCTTGAGATAACCCGCCCGACGCCCGGCACCGAAACCAGCAGGTTTTCCTTCTCTCGCCAGGCCGGAGAGCCGCGCACGGCATCATCGATATCGGTGTTCAGGCTGGCCAGCTCCTTCTCCAAGGCCTTGAGCAAGCGCGTGATACTCCGGCGCAGATGGGGGACTGTTACGCGTTGCTCGCGTTGGCGTTCGGCGCCGATCATTTCGATGATTTGCCGTCGGCGGGCCACGAGATCGCCCAGCAACCGGGTCGCTTCATCCGGCAGCGGTCGTGGTACCGGTTTGGTCGCCTCCGCAAAGTGGGCAATCGTGGCGGCATCAATCGGATCGGTCTTGGCACGCTGTCCGATCGCTTTCGCAAAGGCCCGGATCTGGGCCGGATTGACGACAACGACCGGAAGCCGGGCGGCGGCCAGGGCTGCCGCCGCAATGGTCTCGAAGCCGCCGGTGGCCTCCAACGCGATAACCTGCGGTGCAAGCTCTCGCAGCCGGATCGTCAGTTGTTCCAATCCGGCCGCGTTGCGTTCAACCGCAAACACCTCTCCACTCGGACGCACGGCGACATCGAGGCGGTCTTTCGATACGTCGATACCAACGGTGATGCTTTCCATGACGACCCGTCCTTGCCTAATCGGGCTTCGCGCTTTGCGGCCCCGGCGACTGTTCGGGTTCGATGGATTGACAGGCGGGGCGCCACGCTCTCCCACGGTCTTCAAGGACCCAGGGCTCATCGGGCTCCCGCCCGCCACCGCGGCCCGCATACTAGGCGAGTCGCGACCAGCAGAGTTACAAGGGCGCAAATACGAGCGCCTGCGCTTCTGACGCAGTAAGATTAGTCCGGCAACCGGAATGCCAGATACTCGCCCGAATAGCTGCCGCCGCTGACCGCCACGACGATGTATTGCTTGCCATCGACCATGTAGGTCATCGGATTGCCGCTCTGCTGCGCCGGCATCAGCACGGCGCCGACCTGCTGGCCGGTCGCCTTGTCGTAGGCGCGCAGCATGGCGCCGCGTGCACGCCCAGGCACGGTGGTCGAGATCGGGTCGCCCATGATCACCAGCGTCTTGGTCACCATCGGGCCGACGCCCGAGGTCTGCGCCTGACCGGTCTTCGGGATGTTGAGGCCCTTGAGCGCCTCGTTGTTGCGGACGACGTCCGGCGTGTCGCCATGCGGCGTCTGCCACTTCACCTCACCCTTGTTGAGATCGATTGCCGCCAATAGCCCGTAGGGGGGCTTCTGGATCGGCAACCCATCCACAAGCGGCACGCCGCCCGGGAAGGGCGCGGGTGCCGGACCAGTCCCAGGATTTCTTGCCTGGCGTGCCCGCTCCGCGGTCTGCGGCGCGTCGGCCGCGCAGCAGTCGCCGGGGCCGAGCACCTCGCGGAACTGCCGTCCGGCGATCCCCTGGACATAGCGAATATCGGAGAACTCACCGGGCGGCGCCACCAGCGTGCGCGCGCCCACCGTGTTGCCGGCGGGCATGAACGCCGTCTGGGTCTCGGGATCATAGGCGCCACCTGGCCAGTTGGTGGCGGTGCCGCTGATGATCGTGCCCAGGAGGCCGTTGGCATCGCCAAGGACAGGCGGAGAGAATGCAGAGGGTATGACCCTGTAACGCTTGAGGGCCTCCAGCGCCTTCGCGCGCAACTCCGGCGTGAAGTCGATCAGATCCTCGGGCACTTTGAGATAGTTGCGCGCGTACTGCAGCTTGTCCGGCGGATGCGGCTGCGTTGCTGCCGTCTTTTCGCCCGGCACATCGGATTGCGGCACCGGCCGTTCCTCGATCGGCCATACCGGCTGGCCGGTCACCCGATCGAACACGTAGAGCCAGCCTTGCTTGCTGCCGACCGCCACCGCCTTCACCGCGCGGCCGTTGACGGTGATGTCGGCCAGAATGGGCGCCGACGTCATGTCCCAGTTCCAGAGCGGATGGTGCACGAACTGGAAGTGCCACTTTCTCACGCCGGTCTTGAGATCAACCGCGACGAGGCTTTCGGCATAGAGATTGTTGCCGGGCCGGTGGCCGCCGTAATAGTCCGAGGTCGGCGTCTCGACCGGCAGATAGACGAGGCCAAGCTCCGGGTCGGCGCTGATATGCGTCCAGACGCCGACATTGCCGTTGATCTCCCAGGAATTGTTCTCCCAGGTCTCGTTGCCAGGCTGTCCCGGCCGCGGAATCGTGTCGAACCGCCAGACCTGCTTGCCGGTGCGGATGTCGAACGCGCGCACGAGGCCCTTGGTGTTGTTGTGACTGGCGACGGTGGCGCCTTCCTTCATGGCGGAACCGACGATCACCATGTCGCCGACCACTGTCGGCGCGGTGTGGACGCCGATCTCGCCTGTCTCGAGATCGATCGGCTGTTCGGTGCCACGCACGACGCCGACCTTGAGGTCGACGATGCCGTTGTTGCCGAAGCTACTCACGAGCGCGCCGGTCTTGGCGTTGAGCTGAACGAGGCGATAGCCGGTGGTCACGTAGATGATGCGCTCGTCGCCCGCGCCATCGGTCCAGTAGGAGAGCCCGCGGCCGGAGAGCTGCCGCGGTGAATGGGTGGCGCGCGCGCCTTCGCGCATGCTGTGTGACCAGATCAGCTCGCCGGTCTTGGCATCGAGCGCGATCGCCGCGCGCCGCGTGCCTGCGGTCGCATAGAGCACGCCCCGGATCATGATCGGCGTGCCTTCAAGCTTGTATTCCGGATAGGGCCCGAAATTGTCGGTCTTGAACCGCCATGCGACCTGCAGCTTGTCGAAATTGGATGCGTTGATCTGATCGAGCGGCGAATAGCGGCTGAAGGTCAAGTCGCCGCCATTGCCCGGCCATTCGCCGTTCTTGGTCGAGGGCTGGCCCTGGCCCTGGAACTGCGGCGGTGTGGGTGTATCGACAAAGATCTGCGCCGCAATGTGTGGAACGCTCCACAGGAGCCCGACCGTCATTGCCGATGCGCATAGCAAAAGCTTTCGCGGCATGCGTTGCCTCCCTGATATGTGTGCGACTTTATGCGTGAGACTTGCCGCCATCGTTGGGCGGCTGGCGGATTGTAGGCCAAAGCGCGTTCCACTCCAACGTAAGAACGCTCAGATCGCGCATGGCGCGGCGGTAAATAGGGGGGATATGGCGCCCGCTTTCGCCGTGTTAGGTTGTTCTGAACAATGAGGAAACGCTCGCGCTCGCGGGCGCAGAGGGAGGCGACGACCATGAAGAGGACGCTGGTAGCGTATAGTGCGAGTGTATTTGCGTGTGTTCTTGCACTGGGAGGCGTGGCCACTCTGACGTTGGCGCAGCAGCTGCAGCAATCGCCCTACGCCCCCAAGGTCGGCGATCCGCCCGAACTCTCGAACATGCGTCTCGTCGGCTACAGCGACCTGCAGGCCCGCAGCTCCTACCAGCCGACCATCCACAAGCAAGGCAATCGCTACATCGCCTATTTGGGCCACCACGGTGGCGGCGGTGACCATCCGAAGCCGTTCAATCCGCTGACGCGTGCGGAAGAGTTCAACGGCACTTCGATCGTCGACGTGACCGATCCGGCCAATCCGAAATATCTCAAACATCTCCCAGGTCTTGCCGGCGGCCCCGAGGTCGGCGGCGCGCAGATGGCGCGGGTGTGCGATGGCACTAACTTCGTGTCTCGCGATCCCAACAAGTTCTATCTCCTGCGCACATTCGGCGCGAAGGGCCACGAGGTCTGGGAGGTCACCGATCCAGCCAATCCGGTGAAACTATCCTCGATCGGGGGCAATTATCGCGACACGCACAAGAACTGGTGGGAGTGTGAAACCGGCATCGCCTACCTCGTCTCAGCCGTCGACGGCTGGCGCGCCAAGCGCATGACCGAGATCTACGATCTCAAGGATCCGTCGAAGCCGGTGAAGATCCGCGATTTTGGACTGCCCGGCCAGGAGCCGGGCTCGACTGGCACTGTGCCGACCGATCTGCATGGCGCCATCTCGATGGTGGACAAGAACCGCATCTATTTCGGCTACGGCAGCAGCGCCGGCGGCATGCTGCAGATCATCGACCGCGAGAAGCTGTTGAACGGTCCCAAGGAGCCGACGCCGGCGAACCTGCTCTATCCGCAGATCTCGCGGCTCGATATCTATCCGCTGGTCGGGGCCCACACGGTCTACCCGATGCTGGGCATGCCGATCGAAGAATTCGCCGGGAATGGCTTCGCGACCCGCGACATTGTCATGATCGTCAACGAAGCGACCCGCAACGAATGCAAGCCGCAGGCGCGCGAGATGGTGTTCTTCGCCGACATCACGGTCGAGACCCATCCGATGGTGGTGTCGAACTATACGGTCAAGGAGAAGACCGGCCATTTCTGCGATCGCGGTGGTCGCTTCGGCGCGCATTCCTCGCAGGAGAGCATGGCGCCGGTGTTCTACAAGAAGCTCGCCATGATCGCGTTCTTCAATGCCGGGCTGCGCGTGCTCGATGTGCGCGATCCCTATGAGCCGAAGGAAATCGCCCACTTCATTCCGTCGATCACGGAAGCGACCGACAAGCGCTGCATCCGCGTCGGCGACGAGCAGAAGTGCAAGGTCGCGATCCAGACCAACAACGTCGAGACCGACGATCGCGGCTATATCTACATCGTCGACCGTGCCAACACCGGCATGCACATCCTCGAGTCGACTGGCGCGGCGCGCGCGATCGCGGGGCTGCCGCCGCTGCGTAGTCGGCCTTCTAACGTCGGCGCAGCGTGAGCCGCGCGGTCTCGTGCCCCTGAAGGCAAACAGCATCGGCAATGACGCCGACGCGCTGACTCATTTGCGCTCACCAAAAAAGAAAAACCCCGCATGGAGCGGGGCTTGAGAGGCGTGAAGGGCGGACCGCGCTCCGCCCCGTTCCTGTGACGCGATCTCAGTAGTACGAATAGGGATCGCAGACCCACACGCGGCGGGGGCCGTAGACGGACGGCACCCAGCGCCAGCAGGTATCATACAGTCCGTAGCCGTAGCCGTAGCCTCCGACGAAGAAGCGCCCACGGTGGATGCGACGGTTCCCGACGATGATACGGCGGTTGCCGATCACGTTCGCGCTGCGGAAGGTGTTGAAGTTGCTGACGCGTGGACCGCTGCGCATGCCGCTCATGTGCATGCTGCCCATGCGCATTCCGCCACCGCCCATGCGCATTCCGCCGCCACCCATGCCACCATGCCGGGCGTCGGCTTGAGTGAAGGGGATTGCTAACATCGCCGCAACAGCGACGATAAACGACACGATGCGTAACATGACCTGAAGCCTCTCCCAAAGTCGCCCTTGCAGTTGATCCTGCGGCGACAGTTGTGAACCTCAGATGAACATCGTGGCCTTGATTAGGCCGCCCGCGCATTACGGCGATCACATTGTTTCATATCGGTACTACGCCCCGCCATAGAGCCACGCGATACCCTCATAGGACTCCTCCGGCGTGCGTGAGCTGAGCATTTGATTGCGCAGCTCCGCGGCCGGTCCGCGCGCGTGATAGAATTCACCGTAAACGCGGGCCATGATCTGGACTCGCGCAGTGCGCAGATACCTCTCTTGAACATAAGCCTTGAAGGCGCCCGGCAGGTCTTCGGGCGCTGCAGCGGCCTTCTCGGCGAGACAGACCGCGTCCTCGGTCGCCATGCAGGCGCCCTGTGCGAGGTATTGCAACATCGGATGCGCAGCATCTCCGAGCAGCACGGTGTGTGACTTGCACCAGTCCTTGACCGGCTCGCGGTCGCACAGCACCCACATGCGCCAGGTATCGATGCGCTCCAGCATGCGCAGCACTTCCGGCCGCTGCCCCTTGAAATGATCCCACAGCTCGGCGGGATCACCCTCGGTATTCCAGCCTTCGACGTAACGATCGGAATGGAAGACCGCGACGAGATTGTAGAGCTCGCCGCGCCGCAGCGGATAATGAACGAAATGGGTGCGCGGCCCGGCCCAGAGCACGACATCGGGACGCCACAGGTCCTTCGGCACGTCGTCCTTCTTGATGACGGCGCGGTAGGCGATGTGACCCGACACGCGCGGCTTGCCGTCGCCGACGATGCGGTCGCGGATCTTCGACCACATGCCGTCGCAGCCGATGAGCGCGCGGCCCTCGATGCGCTCACCGTTCGCGAGCACGACCGTGACACCGTTGTCATGTTCCTCGTAGCTGTCGACGGTGCGCTTTGTTTCCAGCGAGATGAGGTTGTTGCTCTCACATGCCCGCAACAGCGTGGCATGAATGTCGGCGCGATGAGTCACCGCGTAGGGATGCTGAAAGCGGCGTTTGAAGCCTTCGTCCTCCAGCGCGATGTGGACGATCTCTTCGCCCGAGAGCGCGCAGCGCATCTTCATGGCCGGCGGCTGATGGGCATCGGCGAGCACGGCATCCTTGAGCCCGATCTTGTCAAGCGCCCGGAAAATATTGGGGCCGAGCTGGATGCCGGCGCCGATCTCGCGGAACTCCGGGGCCTGCTCGAGGATGCGCACCGGAAAGCCCTTGCTGGCGAGCGCATAGGCGGCCGCAAGCCCGCCGATGCCGCCGCCGGCAATGAGAATGGGTTGTCCGCGTCCGTTTTGGCTCATGTACAGTTCTCCGGATAGAGCGCTCGCGCTGTTTTGCCTGCCTGTGCGAGGCGGATCAACTGCTCAGCGCCGACGCTATCGCGCCGCAAAATCAATAGCTTGGACCCGCAATCCGATGCAAATGCAGCAGTTGCGGAGAAGCCGCGCAAAAGGCGCAAAGCGACGGTGGCCCCTGGGAGGGGGCTTCTCACTCGTCATTTCCGGGGGAGGGGTGGGCCCCGCACTGAAGGGGGTATGTCGGGGGTGCGGGGCCCGGGGTCCTTAGTAGTGGGGACGAATTATGATTCGTCAGAACCTTATTAAGGCGCAAGGTACGGAGATAGTTATCCACAGGTTTTTGATGATTGTCGGCTGTGCCGACCGGACACGATTAGCACGAGTTGCGCGGCGGGAACGTGCTGGCTGGCAACGGGCTGTGTCGACGTCGTCGCTTGTGTGGGAGGGCTCTCGGCCAGAACGCTCCGGACTTGACCTCCGACCGGCTTGATCCGCCAATTGAGGGTCTTCGCCACTGCCGCCACCATTCGCAGGAGTGACGCCCATGGACCACCAAGCAAAGGTTGCCCACCTGCTGGAGGACTTCAAGCAGCGGGGCATCGGCCAATACACCACAGCGCCACCGCTCTATCGGCTGTTGTGGCGCATGGGCGTGCGAGACGCCTCCGCCGCATTTCGCCAGTTTCGGCTCGATCGCGTTGCTCATGGGCCTGTTCTTCGGCGTGTCCTGGGGACTTGTGATGTGGTTCCTGGTTTGGCGCGCGGACGATGTGCCAATTGCCATCGCGGTGGTCACGTCGGTGCTGGCCGGCGCGCTCTTCGGCGTAATCATGGCGGCCTATTTCCGCTGGCGGGCTCGCAAGCTCGCTCTACCGCCCTGGAAGGACTATCCCGGCTCCAAGTGATCGGGGCGCGACCGCTAGCCAGCCGCGCACCGCTCAGATCGGTCTCTCGCGTGTTGGCGGTCAGCCAGCGACTATCGCGGTATTCGGCCCTGCAGGCACTGGAAGATGAACCTGTCGAGGCCCCGATCCAGGCCGCCCCGTCGCGCATTGTCTGAATCTCTCCAGCCACGCTGGCGTGCGAGCGTGTAACAGGCGTTGTAGCTGGCTTGCGTGGTGGGAATGCACCCGCGGCCTGGCAGACAGTGGGCGTATTGCGCTTGTGCAGGGGCGCTCGGCAAAGCCGTCACTGCGCTCACAGCGAGGATCGGTAAGATCGACAAGATCAACTGGCGCATATCTGTGCTCCTCAGAGGTTTCTCCGCGCCACACTCAGGTATGAGCCGTTCGCTCAACAGTTCAAGCCGAGGAGTGGCGCCTTGTGTATTGGCCCTGAGCGCCGCAAAGCGCTGCGCTGTGATCTTACTGGCACGATAGCGGCGTTGCGATGGCGCAAGGGAGCCCGTGTTGGACAAGACAATCACCGGCTCCCTTGACTACTACGAACTGGACCTCACTCGGTGACCAGCTCGAGCGCCGGCTTGTCCTTGTCCAGATGTTGAGCTCGATCGAGCGCGCTGGCTTGTCGGTCATGTTCTGATTGCGATGCACAGTGCCGCGCGGGATGTCGACACTGTCGCCGACCTTGAGCGTGCGCGGCGCTTGGCCCTTGATGGTCAGAGTGACTTCGCCTTCCTGCACCGCGGCCCATTGATCGCCAGGATGACGGTGGAACTGGTTGCCCTGGCCCGGCGGAATGGTGACGGATTGCAGCCGCACGGTGCGCGAGGCGTCGTTCTCCAGCGGAGTCGTGTAGTAGATCTTGACGTTGGGATTGGGAGCCGGCGTCTGCGACCACGCTGCAGCCGCCACCATGCCGGTTGCGATGACGACAGCTGGAACGATCAACTTGTTCATGGAATCCTCCCTGAGTTGGATACACGTGATGCCGTGTTATCCAGCAATTTTTCTCACATAACGAAACCGCTGACCAGCCAGAGCGGCTCGGGCTTGTATCAATGGGCTGCCGTGGATACGAAAAAAATACGCCGGGGGCGTTCTGGAAATGGAATTGCTGTCGCGCTGACACGCGCGCTCGTCACTGACCGGGTCGTCATCCTTGCGATGTTGGCGTCACGCCTATTGGGCGCCCCACTCGAAGCGCAGCAAGTTCTCCGTTCGCGATGAGAAGCGATGGCCATTGGGACAGGTCATCGTCACTTGCGCTTCGCCCGGCTTTCCGGTTGCCTTCTCGCTGTCACCCTGACCCCGCGTGGGATCGGCGATATGCGCAGCCATCGCCCCGCACTCGGGGCAGCTGACGCCCCAATACCATTCTCCCTCGAGAACCTGCAGCTGTTCAGTCGCCATTTGACTCTCCCTGCGCCCCCGCTGCTCAGACAACCTGCGGCCTGCTTCAGTCTTGTCGAAAGTGAGCAGAGCTCTAATGGACTTCGCGTCTCACTCAGAGTACGTGCGCGGCCTTCGGTTTTGATTTTGGCACCACCGCAGCCATGTTGAACCTGGTCTATCGAGACCACGTCATTCAACGTTCACTCAAGGACCTGATCTCAACGACCTGATCTGGCGAAGGTTCCGTCTACGGTTTGCAGACGGCGCGTTCGCTCGTGACAATAAGAGCCGGTTGCGAAGGCTTCAGGAAAAAGCCCCGGCGCGCTGCCGGGGCTTTAGGCATGAAGAGCAGCGGCTTTATTTGCTCAGGTTCGGGGTTTGGAAGGGGGGACCTGAGTGGGGGGCGCCGCTATAAGCGTAGCATATACCACATTAACCATTCGGGTGCGTACCATAGTACCAAGACAGGTCTATTTTACCGCAGCACGAAAAACCCTCGGTACTCGCGGGAGCACCGAGGGCAAGGTTGGGGCTGGCCACCTGAGAGGCCAAGCCATGTGCCGTTCATACCGAAGTTGGCTATGCCCTAATAGACGATCTATCCATGCACAAAAGAAATGGCCGGGCGCCGTTCAGCGGAAGCAATAAGGACGATTGCCTTAGCCGAAGGCAAGGGTCCTCGCCATCGTTGCGCACTTCAACCAAATAGACTTCGCAACAGCCCTTCAACCAACTGCCTGAGCTGATGCTGCGCTGGCCATGAAGTCTCCACCTCCCGATCGTTGGATCAGCGCTTTCTTGATTGTCTGACGATCTCGCGCAACGCCTCGCCGCGGCTCAGCTCGTTCGCCTCGCGCATTCATCGATGCGGTCAGACCAACTTTTTTCCACAGCCTAAGCGGGGGCGACGGCGCAAACTCATCATATGATGAACACGGTGAGTCGTAACCGGGAGGCGCTTCGATGAACCAAGTTCGATTGCGGACCGTTCGAAACATGGAGAACGGGAAGGAACTCACAATTTCAAGCTCGAAGGCGAAAGAGCTGATCCGCGAGGGTTGGATCGAAGTGAGGCCCGATGCGGCCCCGAAGCACGCGCCGCCGGCTGCTCCGAAGCGCAAGGGCTTTTGGGGCTGGCTATTCGGTTGAGCTCATTGCGGGCGCGAATGCCGCGCTTGGCAGTCTTGGGACTGCATCGAATAACGCGCACCACACATCGGGCAGCCGGCGTTAATCTCTGGATCCACTGGACGAGCTGATGCCGGGTCTCATCGCGCATGCGGATGCCAAGTCCGCGTTTCTGTTATGCGGATTACTATGGTGAGCCCGGTTGGGATCGAACCAACGACCTACTGATTAAAAGTCAGTTGCTCTACCACTGAGCTACGGGCCCTTGCGGGAAGATTAGCGCGATTTGGCGGGAATTGCGCGGCCGTCGTGCCGGAACCCTCAAAGCGCTTGGCGGGTCTGTGTAGGGGGCGCCCCGGGGCGGGTCAATAGACCGCTGGTCGCAAGGCCTTATTCGGCCGGTTTGGGGCCGGGTTGTCGTCCATTTGACCTGTCAAAGCCGCCCCAATCGACCTATGGTTCGCGGACAGGAAATGCTCCGGGCGGACGTAGCGCCAGTGAGGATGAGATGCCAATCGTCAATCGCATTGCCGATCTGCATGGTGAGATCACGGCCTGGCGGCATGACCTCCACGCCCATCCGGAGCTCATGTACGACGTGCACCGTACCGCAGCGACAGTGGCCGAGAAGCTCAAAGCGTTCGGCTGTGACGAGGTCGTCACCGGCATCGGCCGCACCGGCGTGGTCGGACTGATCCGCGGCAGCAAGAGCGGCGGCGACGGCGACAAGGTCATCGGCCTGCGCGCCGACATGGATGCGCTGCCGATCGAGGAAGCGAACGACCTGCCCTACAAGTCGACCGTGCCCGGCAAGATGCACGCCTGCGGGCATGACGGTCACACCGCGATGCTGCTTGGCGCCGCGCGCTATCTCTCCGAGACGCGCAACTTCGCCGGCACCGCGGTCGTGATCTTCCAGCCGGCCGAGGAGGGCGGCGCCGGCGGCAAGGCCATGGTGCAGGACGGGCTGATGGAGCGCTTCGGCGTCGAGCAGGTTTTCGGCATGCACAACTTCCCGGGCCTGCCGGTCGGCGAGTTTGCGATCCGGCCCGGCCCGATCATGGCGGCGGCTGACCGGTTGACCATCGAGATCGAAGGCAAGGGCGGGCACGCGGCGCGCCCGCATCTGTCGATCGACACCGTCCTGGTCGGCGCGCAAATTATCAACCAGATCCAGTCAATCGTGTCGCGCAACGTCGATCCGCTGCAGGCGGCCGTAGTGTCGATCTGCATGTTCCACGCTGGCAATACCGACAATGTCATTCCGCAGACCGCGCTCCTGAAGGGCACAGCGCGCAGCCTCGATCCCAAGGTGCGCGACCTTCTGGAAGAGCGCCTGCATGCGGTGGTCGAGGGCACCGCCAAGCTTTATGGCGCGACCGCCAAGCTCACCTACAAGCGGGACTATCCGGTGCTGCGCAATCATGAGCGCGAGACGTCGTTTGCAGCCTCGGTCGCTGGCGATGTTGTCGGCGGTTCGCATGTCAACACCGCCATGGTGCCGGTGATGGGCGCCGAGGATTTCTCGTTCATGCTGGAGGAGCGTCCGGGCGCCTTCATTTTCGTCGGCAATGGCCCCAGCGCGGGCCTGCATCATCCGGCTTACAACTTCAACGACGAGGTGATCCCGATCGGAACCTCGTACTGGGTCAAGCTGGTCGAGACGGCGCTGCGCGGCTGAGCGTCGATCAGAGCATGATCCCGAAAAGTGGAAGCCGGTTTTCGGAAAAGATCATGCTCAGACAAAAAGTTAGACTTTGATCCGATTCAATCTGACGGATCAAAGTCTAGAGCGGCACAGCGGCTTGCTACTGCGCCGGCTCAGCGTGCTTCTCGGTCTGGAGAGCGGTCGGCAGCGGGGCAGGTGTCTCGGCGACGACTGCGGGTTGCGGCAACGTGCTGGCGACCTTGGCTTCAACGCCGCGCCAATAGGCGAACTCGTTGAAGCGGGTGCCTTCCAGCATCGCGACCAGCACGGCGGCCACGAACGGCAGGCTCTGGATCACAAGCACGCCCGCGAAGATGTTGAGCTCGCGGATCTCCTTGTGATTGGTGAGCACCACAAGGAACGCGCCGATCAGCAGCAGCGCCGCCAGGATGCCCTCCCAGAAGGCCGCGAAGTCGGGCCCTCGGCGGGTCGCGCCACCCTTGGCGGTGCGCTTGAACGGCAAGCTGTCCTTCCACAGGCCAAGCCCGACCGCGCGCGCCACCGTCCATTGCACCGACATGGCCGCAAGGGCCGCGCCGATCATCTGCGAGATCGGGATCGCAACGCGCAGCCGATAGAGCGTGGCGAAATGCGCGAGTGAGACCACGAACGCCACCACGATCGGTACGGTCAGGACCTTATCGGGGACCGAGATGTTGAACACCAGGATCGCCGGCAGCCAGAGCAGATTGAGGATGGCGACCAATACGCCGATCAATTCGGCACCGAGCCAGTTGAGCCAGCCGAGCGCGAATTCGCGCTTCTGGTCGCGGGTGAGGCCACGCGCGCCAGGCAAGAAACGCCGCCAATGCTTGCGGATGATCTGCAGGCCGCCATAGGCCCAGCGGTCGCGCTGCTTCTTGAACGCCTCGTAGGTGTCGGGCAGCAGGCCGTGACCGTAGCGCTTGTTGGTGTAGTGGACCTGCCAGCCATGCTCGAGCACGGTCAGCCCGAGGTCTGAAGTCCTCGACAATGGTGTCGCTCGACCAGCCGCCGACACCCTCGAGCGCGGTGCGGCGGATCAGGCACATGGTGCCGTGCACGATGATGGCGTTGGCCTCGTTACGCTGGACCATGCCGATGTCGAAGAAGCCGGCGTATTCGCCGTTCATGACATGATGCATGATGCTGCGGTCACCGTCGCGGTGGTCCTGCGGCGCCTGGATCATGCCGACCTTGGCGTCGGTGAAGGCGGGGACGAGGTCCCTGAGCCAGTCCGGACGCACCACGTAGTCGGCGTCGATCACGCCGATGATCTCGGCATCGGCCGCCGTGTTTGCGAGCGCGAGCCGCAGCGCGCCGGCTTTGTAGCCGCGCAGATTGTTGACGTTCAGGAACTTGAAGCGTTCACCCAGCGTGCGGCAATGCTCCTCGATCGGCTGCCAGAAGGCCGGGTCGGGCGTGTTGTTGATCACCACGACGCATTCGAAGTTCGGGTAGTCGAGCCGCGCGAGCGCATCGAGCGTCTGCTTCAACATCTCCGGCGGCTCACAATAGGCCGGGATGTGGATCGACACTTTCGGGGCATAGCCTTCCGGCGCCGGAACAAGAGGCGGCGAAAATAGCCGGCGAGGCGTGAGCCCGAATGCAAAGGTGGCGATTTCCTCGATCCGGGCGAGCGCGATCAGCGCCAGCGGCGTCAGCAGCATCAGGCCGAGGCCGAAAGCGAAGGCAGCGCCCGGCACGAAATAATGGCCGCTCCAGAATGCCACCATGATGGCGATCCAGGACGCGACCGCATTGGTCGCCAGCACTAGCAGCACCGCTTCCGGGGTGGTTGTGCGTGGCTTGGCGAGGATGGTCAGCGACATCAGCAGGCCGAGCAGGACCGAAATGCCGGCGATCTTCCAGTAGTCGGGGTCGCTCACCGGGCCGGTCCAGGTGAACTTGGCGTCGCGTGAGGAGTCGAACAGGCCCCAATAGGCGCCGACACCGCCTTCGTTGGTTTTGTGCGGCTGGTCGATGGCCTCGATGATATTGTACTCGATGCCATAGGCTTCCGCGCGCGCGATGAAATCGCGGATGACCATCGCCTGCTCGATCCGGCCGGGATCGGCGTCGTGCATGTTGTAGCCAGCGCTCGGCCAGCCGAATTCCGCAATCACGATGCGCTTGCCCGGATAGATCCGGCGCAACTCGTCATAGGTCGTGATGGTGAAGTCCACCGCTTGCCGGACGGGGCGGCCGTCCCAGTAGGGCAGGATGTGGGCGGCGATGTAGTCGACGTTCGCAGCCAACTGAGATGCGGCGTCGGCCCGCTCTCGTTGCTTCTTTTTCGCGTCCTCTTCCGAGTCGCCCGCTACAGGTGTGTAGAGGCCTCGCCAGACGTCGTGTGTCTCGCCGGTGGTGACCGGCACGGGAACCTGCCGCTTGACACGCTTGATGATGTCGATCAGGTCGTCGACCTTCAGGTCGTCGCGTAGGATCGAACTCGTTGCCAACCACGACTGCGTTGACGTTGCTGTAGCGCTTGGCGAGCGCAATGGCCTGCTGAACTTCCCGCTCATTGCGCGCGATATTTTTCTCGATCGGCTTGTTTGTCTTTTTGTCAATGATCGGGTCGAGCCAGATGCCTAGCGTAACCTTCATTCCGAACTCAGCCGCGATGGCGGGCACAACCTCCAGGCCGCGGGTCGAGGTATAGGTGCGGACGGTGCGCGTATAAGGGCTGAGCATTCGCAGATCGTTGCGAATCTGCTCAGGCGTCGGCACATCGCCGTGATCGGGATTTTGCCAGCGCGTGTAAGGCGAGTAAGAGACGCTCGCCAGCGGTCCGTCGATGTTGGGAACTGGTTGCTGCCGGTGCAGCAGAGCCCATAGTCCAGCGTGCACGCACGAGATGAGCGCGACAACGGCAACGACGGAGCGCATGGAAAGCCAACCCAAGTGGGGCAGGAGACAATGGCCCGAACCCGTCCCCTAGGTTCGACAAAGGCCCATTACTATCTACGTACCTTAGTCACAGGCATCCGATCAAGTAGTGAGCGGTCATGGCGAATATAGGGCCAAGCTTGCGCCCCACAAGATTACTCACACAACAGTTTAGAGATGGTTTTGTTCCTGAACGGACGTACAGCTTTAACGATTGGTGGTGGGTGAGGGTGCCGCGGCAGCAGCCGGCAGGTTGACCTCCGTCGCCGGATTGATCCAGCAGGCGTGCACCCGAGCGGAAAGGCTTTCAGCTTTCGGATCAGGATCTCCCAGCCGGACAATGCAACGGAACGCAGCCTGGATGTGGCTCGGCGGGCAGCCGAACCGGTCGTACAACTCCATGTGCCGGAAGGCCGTATCGAGATCATCGCGGTAAAGGAGCCTGACCGCGCGCCGACCGAGCCAGACGCACTCAGGTTGGCCGGCAGGACCATCCAGTAGCTTTGCCGCCTCAGCAATCTCGTCCACCTTCTTGGGGCCTTCCGCCTCGGCGGAAGGTTGACGCTGAGTGCCGGCTTTTGGTTCCTGAGCAGTGGCGAGGGCAGTCGAAAAAAGGAGAGCTGCAACGCCCGCGGCGCTCGCGACCAGACGCATCCCGACGGATCTCATGGTTGCTCGAACTTGTTAGGCCTCAACGGGCCGATTAATCCCCTCATGCGGCCGTGTCTGGCCGGCATTGCGGCGCTTGCCGCGCTGTCGGAAGCTGCTGGCTACACCAGCGCTCCATGCTGATTCAATTAAAGCAGCAGCGCGCTTCGCCGCCAATATGGTGCGCAAAAAATTCCCTGGAGCATTCCTTTGGGCATTCCACCGATCGAACAAGGTTAAGCTTGCTGGGCGCTGTCCAGTTCCACGGTATGCTGGGAGAAATAGGAGAACCGGCACATATGCCTAATGGGAGCCAAGCCGAATGAAAGGCGGAGGTATGGGCCTTGCGGCTGCGCTGCTCGCCGCCGTGGCGGGCGTCATCGTTGGGGCCTGGGCCTGGCTTGGGATGCCGGTCGAAATGCCGCAGGCGCCGTTTGGCTCGGGCGAGAAGCTCCAGTGCATTTCCTATGCGCCGTTTCGGGGGGAGCAGAACCCGTTCGGCCCCGACGTTCCCATCGATGTTCGCCAGATCGAGGAGGACCTCGCCCAGCTCAAGGAGGTGACGGGCTGTATCCGCACCTATTCGATCGACCATGGCCTTGACCAGATTCCGGAGGTTGCGCGGCGCCACGGCCTCAAAGTCATGCAGGGTTTGTGGCTCTCAAGTCTACCGGATCTGAGCCGCAAGCAGATTGAAGGCACGGTGGCGCTCGCCAAGCGCTACCCGGATGTCATCAGCGCCGTCATTGTCGGCAACGAGGTGCTGCTGCGCGGGGAGATGTCGGCCCCGCAACTCGCCCGCACCATCCGCGAGGTCAAGGCGCAGGTGACCGTCCCGGTGACCTACGCCGATGTCTGGGAGTTCTGGCTGCGGTATCGCGAGGTCGCTGCTGCGGTTGATTTTGTCACGGTTCACATTCTTCCTTACTGGGAAGACTTTCCGATCCCGGCCGCCGATGCGGCGCGGCATGTCGACGCCATCCGGCAGCAGGTGGCGGCGGCCTTCCCCGACAAGGAGGTGTTCATTGGCGAGTTTGGGTGGCCAAGCGCGGGCCGCATGCGCGAGGGCGCGCGACCGTCCCCGGCCGACCAAGCGCGGGTGCTGCACGATGTCCTCGCGCTCGCGAAGCAGCAGAGCTACCGGGTGAATGTGATCGAGGCCTACGACCAGCCCTGGAAGCGTCAGCTTGAGGGGACGGTCGGGGGACATTGGGGGTTGTTCGACGGCTCCCGGCGCACGCTCAAGTTTGAGTGGGGTGTTGCCGTATCCAATCACCCGTCCTGGCGGTGGCAGGCCGCGGGCGGCGTAGCCTTGGCGGCGCTCGTTTTTGCCGCCGCTCTCGCGGGTGGAGCGAGGCGTCCGCTGGCATTGCGTGCTTGGCTGGGCATTGCGGCCAGCGCGGCCGCGTCCGGGACCATGATCGGCTGGGCGATCGCCAGCATCCCGCTTGAGAGCCTGACGCTCGGCGATTGGATGCGCTCTCTCGCCTGGGGGGCGGTGGCGATCATCGCGCCGGTGCTTTGCGCCATGGCGGTCGCCGCCGGCGTCGAGGTCCCGAGCTTCAGCCGCGTCGTGGGTCGGGGTGCTGATCGGGTCGAGGGCTGGCTTGCAATTTCGCTTGGACTTGTCCTGGTCGCGCTCACGCTCCTTGCAGTGCAGGCGGCGCTTGGGCTCGTATTCGATCCGCGCTACCGCGACTTTCCATTCCCGGCGCTGATCGCGGCCGCCGTACCCTTCCTGGTGCGGAAGAGGTCATGGCCACGATTGCGGAGCTTGCAACCTTGCGCCGAGACCGTTGCGGCAGCGACCCTGGCGTTGTCGGCGGTCTACATCGTGCTCAATGAAATGCTCGCCAATTGGCAGGCGCTCTGGTTTGCCGCAGCTCTCCTGGTGCTGGCGGTCAGTCTGTTGCCGGAGCGGGGCGCGCCAGACTCAAGATGAGTAGTCCGGCGGCAAGCCCGGCGAGGCCGGCATTGTGCAGGACGAGCCCCATGCCGCCGGCGAAAATGGCGACGGTCATCAGCACGATCGACGGCCGCACCAAATTCAAGGCGGCGGCGATCACCGCGACCCAGCCGAACACCGAATTGTTGTAGGCCGCGATGGCGAGGTGGAAGGTGGTGCACAGCCAGGTGTTCTGGCCAGCCTGGCAGGCGAGCGACACCGACGCATGCTCGATCGCCAGGTAGCGCACGTAGAGCGCCTCGCCGATCGCCAGAAATCCAACGATCAGGAGCCAGTTGGTCTGGCGGGCGGTTGGAAGGAAGGTCTGCATCTTGCCGGCAAT
>CAWFMV010000004.1:0-601683 GCA_963817015.1 uncultured Alphaproteobacteria bacterium
TCCGCGAGCAAAGGCGGTGATGAGGAAGTACGGGAAACATATGGAACTTGCGGCGGGTCGGGCGGTTCTCTGGATGCGACATGAGGCGAAGCAGGTAGGCCAAACATGAAGCGGATTGTCATTCTCGTGATGAGCCTTGCCCTGCCCGGCCAAATTGCGGGCGCCGCCACTAACCCCTGGATCTACGAAAGTGGCAAGAGCCGCTTTCACTATGCGCAGTATGATTACGGGTTCGACCGCCCCTCTGGGCGGAAGGGCCATCGTGATCGGGCAAGCAACCCTCAGGGACACTGGCCACCTCCTGGCAGAGTGCCAGGTGTGGTTCTTGAGCCGGGTCCCCGGCTGCTGATGACTGTGAACCGGAATGCTATCGCCTCGCGTGGCGAGCGGCCGATGCTTGCGACGGAATGATCGAGATCATCGGGTTGATCGGGGGGCCCGCGGTACGTGAGGGAAGAATTTGCTCTTCGGCGCTTAGCAAGGTGGTGAATGCAACGCAGGCAATTCGGACAGAGAAACAATCAACGCTTAGCTCCAATTCGGTCAACCTTCGGTCAGCGCGCTGTTGGGATTCATAGCTGCGCGCCAACTTGAGCCGAGCCTGCTCCCGTCGGAAGTAGTGCTCTCGGTCGACTGCGCAGTAGCGTAGAGCAAGCTCCCTGCACTCGGCTGCGCGACGGTAGCAGTATGCGATCTGCTTGCCAAAGGCGAACGACATGGGGTCAATTCCGCTTCCCCGAGCCGCTCGTATCCTATCAGGCGATAGGTTGCTTACTATGATCCGACAGTCTCTCCCTGCTAAACCTTCAGACAATTGTTCCTATTTTCGGGTGATGGCTAAACGCTTTTCATCATCGCACTCCGCAGTTCTCACGGACCGAGCACACCGTCAGTGTTTGGCGGGCTGGAAAAGCTCCACGAGATTGCCGGAAGGGTCGCTCAGCAGGATTTGCGCGCCGCCCGGCCCCCTCACGATGTCGTTTCGAAACTGCACGCCAGCAGCACGCAATCGTGCGACCTCGGCCGGAAGATCCTCCACAATCAAGTGGATGCGGTTCCAACCGCCCGGTCCAGGCTTGGCCCCATCGGGCATTGGCCGGCCGGCCGAGCTGGTCGGCCCTGCCAGCAGCAATCGGAGTGACCCCAACGCGACATCCGCGAACGCAGGAGCAGCATTGGAAAGCAGTGAGAAACCGAGATGTTTCGTATACCACTCGACGGCGGCCTCGACGTCATCGACCATGTAACGAACATTGACGGTCGTGGCTGTCATTCTTTCTCTTCTCGCGCTTCGACAAGAGTCTAAACTGGCAACGCGCGCCGAGGCCGGAATGCCGCTGCTTGAGCAAGCGTTCGGGGGCGGAACATAAACGGAATGTCGCACCGAAAATGTGGCGGTGTCGCACCCGTTGACCTTGCAGCGGAAATTAGCCCATTGGCAGGAGTGGAGGGACTCGAACCCCCAACCCCCGGTTTTGGAGACCGGTGCTCTAGCCAGTTGAGCTACACTCCTTCGCGCGCTGACAGGTGCATGAAGGCGCGCCCCAATGCAAGAGCCACCTTCCAGGCCGTTCCCTCGTCAGGCCATCACTCGGGCATCGGCGCCGCCACCACCGCGGTCCCGTAGGCCAGCACTTCGGTGATGCCGGCCGCTATCTCGTTGGCGTCGTAGCGCATCGCGATGACGGCATTGGCGCCCATCTCCTGGGCGTGCGCGATCATCAGGTCATAGGCATCGGCCCGCGCCCGCTCGCACAGCGATGTGTAGAGCGTGATATTGCCGCCGAACAGCGACTGGATCGAGGCGCCGATATTGCCGACGATCGCAGCGGGAGCGCACGACGATACCGCGCACGACGCCGAGATTGCGCACGATCTTGTGGCCGGCGAGGTCGTTGGTGGTGGCGACGAGCATGGGACTATAATCCTTTCGGTCAGGAAGGCTGCCCTATAAGTCGCGTCTCAACGCGCGGCCGGTTCAAGCCCTACCGGCCTGCCCATCATCTCACGCGCGCCGGCGATGATTTCGGGCGGCAGCGCAAAGGCGCGCTCGAACGCCGCGCGCCATCTCCTCCCCCCGCACCGGATCGACGTGCAGGTTCCGCCGCTCGATGTCGGCGCGGAACGCCGGATCCGCGATGGTGGCGTCGAAGGCGTCGCGCAGCTCCTTGACCCGCTCGGCCGGCACGCTCGGCGGCAGCATCACCGGCCGGTCGAGGCGTCTGCGACGACCATCACGAGGTCGAGCTGCTGGCGGGTCGGCTCGTCCTTGACGAATTCCATGACCGTCGGCGTGTCGGGGAATTCGGCGCTGCGCTTCTCGGCGATCAGGATCGGCACCGTGAATCTTGCGCTCGGTGAGCCAGTCGCGGCCGCGTCGACTTGATCACCGTGAGCTGCCCGCCGCAGCGGCCGTCGAGCTCGCCGCGCTCCATGGCGATGTAGACCGTCGGTGCCGTCCTTGTAGCCGGCGATCACCTTGATCTTGGTGCCGAACAGCTTGTTGAGGATCGCCGGATAGGTGTCCATCTGCGAGCCCGCGCCCGAGGAGCCGACGGTTATCTCCTTGCGTCAGCATGTCGGCCCAGGTCTTGATCGGCGAGGCGTGCCAGGAGATGCACATGCCGTCGACACGGTCGAGGCTGCCGAGCCAGTTGAACTTCAGCGTGTCGAAGCGCACGCCCTTGCTGCCCCACAGCGGCGTCAGCGGCACGCTCGAATGCACGATGCCGATGGTGGTGCCGTCCTGCGGCGCCTGGGTGTAGAGATAGTTCGCGGCAGCAGCCCGCCGGCGCCCGGCATGCTCTGCACGATGAAGTTCGGGCTGCCGGCGATGTGGCGCGCCCATGTGCTCGGCCAGCACGCGCGCATATTCCGCATAGCCGCCGGCGACGCCGGTCGAGATCACGATGCGGATGGTCTTGCCGCTGATAGAACGGCGCGCCCTCCTGTGCCTGCGCCGCAGGCAGGCGCCGGCGCCAGACAGGACGCCAGGCAAATCGCAGCCGCGATTGACGCAAGCCGCATGCGTCGCTAACCTCACGCCGGCCTTCGGTCGCGGTTGAAATGCTCGGCGGTGTCGATCTTGAAGTGCTGCTCCGACACGTCGGTGCGGCCGCTGCTCTTGGCGCCTTCCGAGAACGCCGACACCTGCAGGATCTCCAGGTCCTCCTCGCCGCACGTTCTCGAACCAGTAGCGCGAGATAGCGCGGCGTGATCGTGCCCTCGTGCGGGCCGAACTCGCCGATCAGCACGTCGTCCGGACCGTAGAAGCGCACGCGGCCCTTGAGCACCATCCAGAAGCTCGCCGACGTGGTGTGGTAGTGCAGGTTGTTCTCGCCGCCGTTCTTCTTCACGACCTGCACGACGCCGCGCACGATGTCCTTGCGGCCGAGATTGACGAAGCCCTTGCCGGCGCTGACGCCGTCCGGCTTGGCGTAGCTGAACGTGACCAGTTCGGCCTCGGCCGCCTCGTGGCGCTTGCGCAGGTCCTCGTCGTCCTGCGTTTCCATGCACCGACATCGCGTTGCTCCCTTTCGTTCTGATTGGTTCGCTGCAGCTACTTGCCGGCCATCGTCTCCTTGGCGGCCGCCACCACGTCGGGCGGCATCGCATAGGCGTCGGCGAGCGTCTTGGCCACCTCCTCGCCGCGCACCCAGTCGAGCGTGAGCCGCAGCTTGTCGATATCGGCGCGGAAGGCCGGATCGGTCATGGTCGCGTTGAAGGCGTCGCGCAGGAGCTTGACGCGCTCCGCCGGCACGCCAGGCGGCGCCAGCACCGGACGATCGAGGTCCTGCGTGACGATCAGGAGCCTGATCTGCTGGCGCGTCGGCTCGTCCTTGGCGAACTCCATGACGCTCGGCGCATCCGGAAAATCGCGGCTGCGGCGCTCGCTGACCATGATCGGGATGATGATCTTGCGCTCGGTGAACCAATGCGGGCGCAGCGAGCGGATCGCCGTGAGCTGCGGGCCGCAGCGGCCGTGGATCTCCTCGCGCTCCATGGCGTGGAAGATCGAGGCGCCGTCCTTGTAGCCGCCGATCACCTTGATCTTGGTGCCGAACAGCTTGTTGAGCATCGCCGGATAGATGTCCATCTGCGAGCCGACGCCGGATGAGCCGACGATGAACGGCGTCTGCAGCAGGTCGGCCCAGGTCTTGGCCGGCGAGGTGTGCCAGGCGGTGCAAGGGCCGTCGGAGCGGTCCATGCTGCCGATCCAATGGAATTTCAGCGGATCGAAGCGGGCGCCCTGGGTGCCGAACAGCGGCGCGAGCGGCACGCTCGAATGGATGAGGCCGATGCGTGGTGCCGTCCTGCGGCGCCTGCGCGATAGAGGTAGTTGGTGGCGAGGAGCCCGCCCGCGCCCGGCATGCTCTGCACGATGAAATCGGGCTTGCCGGCGAATGTGGTTGCCCATGTGGGTCGCCAGCAGCCGCGCATATTCGTTGTAGCCGCCGGCGACGCCGGCGCTGATCACGATGCGGATCTGCTTGCCTTTGTAGAACGGCTCCTGCGCAGAGCTGCGGTCGCCGAGACGCGGCAACCAGCAGGCCGCCGCAGATCAGTCGCAGCGCCGATCGCATGCCGTCGTCTCCGTCCGCGCTGTTGTTGTCTGCGCCATATTACGGGCAGGTCATCGCCCGGCAAACTGCAAAAGCCGTGACATGATAGCCCAAGACAAGATAGCCCAAACGCCGAATGCCCCGCCGAAGCGGGGCATTCGTATCACATCGTCAAGGTTCGCGCCTGCGCTGTGGCGCGCGGCCTCTCTACTCAGTGATCGAGACGACGACGCCGGCACCGACGGTCTTGCCGCCCTCACGGATGGCGAAGCGCTGCTTCTCCTCCATGGCGATCGGCGTGATCAGCTCGACGTCCATCGCGGCGTTGTCGCCCGGCATGATCATCTCGGTGCCCTCCGGCAGCGTGCACTGGCCGGTCACGTCGGTGGTGCGGAAGTAGAACTGCGGACGGTAGTTGTTGAAGAACGGCGTGTGCCGCCCGCCCTCGTCCTTGGTCAGGATGTAGGCTTCCGCCTTGAACTTCTTGTGCGGCTTCACCGAGCCCGGCTTGCACAGCACCTGGCCGCGCTCGACCGCTTCCTTGTCGATGCCGCGCAGCAGGCAGCCGACGTTGTCGCCGGCGACGCCTTCGTCGAGCAGCTTGCGGAACATCTCGACGCCGGTCACCACCGACTTCTGGGTGTCGCGCAGCCCCACGATCTCGACTTCCTCGCCGACCTTGATCTTGCCGCGCTCGATGCGGCCGGTCACCACCGTGCCGCGGCCCGAGATCGAGAACACGTCTTCGATCGGCATCAGGAACGGCTGGTCGATCGGACGCTCCGGCAGCGGCACGGTGGTGTCCAGCGCCTCGTAGAGCCTGAGGATCGCCTCGTCGGCAAACTCGCCCTTCTCGCCGTTGAGCGCCTTGATCGCCGAGCCGCGAATCACCGGGCAATTGTCGCCCGGGAACTGGTACTTGGTCAGAAGCTCGCGCACCTCGAGCTCGACCAGATCCAGAAGCTCCGGATCGTCGACCACGTCGACCTTGTTCAGGAACACCACGATGTAGGGCACGCCCACCTGGCGCGCCAACAGGATGTGCTCGCGCGTCTGCGGCATCGGGCCGTCGGCCGCCGACACCACCAGGATGGCGCCGTCCATCTGGGCCGCGCCGGTGATCATGTTCTTCACGTAGTCGGCATGGCCGGGGCAGTCGACATGCGCGTAGTGGCGGTTCGCGGTCGCGTATTCCACGTGGCTCGTCGCAATGGTCAAAATCTTGGTCGGGTCGCGCCGGCCCTGGCTCTCGGACGCCTTCGCGACCTGGTCGTAGGACACAAACGTCTTGGTCCAGCCCTTGTCCGCCGACACCTTCGTCAGCGCCGCTGTCAGCGTCGTCTTGCCGTGGTCGACGTGACCAATCGTCCCGACGTTGCAGTGCGGCTTTGTCCGTTCGAACTTCTGTTTGGCCATCTCTTCTCTCTTTCCAACGCTGCCCTGCGGCACGCGGCCTGCTTTGTTCATAGGCTTTGGAGCGGGGGAGTGTCCTCTAGATAAGAAGGCGCTGCCAGCGTTCCAAGACCAGCACCTTGGACCGGCACCGATCATCCCGGGTTGGCCAAAGGGACCGCCAAGGACCGCGGGCACCTATCACACAAGGCTGGACCATCCAAGACCTGCATTGAGACCTGCCTGGGGACCCGCCCTTGACAGTAGCCGGCGCCACCTCAAAGCTCCGCCCCGAAACAGGGGACTCGCTATGAATATCGTGACCAGGCCGCTCAACCCGACCGAGCATCGCTACGACATCAGCGAGGCCGAGCGGGCGCTGCGGATCGAGCTGGCGGCAGCCTTCCGGGTCGCCCATCACTACCGCTGGAATCTGCAGGTCCTCAACCACATCACGGCGCGGCTGCCCGACCAGCCGGACCGCTTCCTGATGAACCGCTACGGGCTCGGCTGGGACGAGATCACGGCCTCGAACCTCGTCACCATCGATTTCAACGGCCACGTGCTCAGCCACGACGGCGTCAAGCTCGCGCCAGCCGGCTACAACTTCCACAGCGGCATCCTCAAGGCCCGCCCCGACCTCAACTGCGTCATCCACGTGCACGCCACGCCCGGCGTCGTGATCGCCGCCACCAAGGGCGGGCTCGAGATCGTCGATCAGTCCGGCTGCCACCTCTACGGCGAGGTCGGCGGCCACGACTTCGAAGGCTTCGCGCAGGAGGAGGACGAGGTGCCGCGCATCCTGCGCGACCTCGGCGACAAGCATTGCCTGATGATGTGGAACCACGGCCTGCTCACGGTCGGCCGCACGCTCGGCGAGGCGTTCCAGTACATGCGGCGCCTGGTCGACGCCTGCGCGCTCTACGAGCGGCTGCTCGCGACCGGCGCCGAGATCAGGCCGATCCCGAAGGACGTGCTCGACTTCACGCGCAAGCAGATCGACGAGAAGCGCAAGACGCCCGCTTACAGCGAGAGCGAGTGGCGCTATCATGTGCGCCTCGCCGAACGGCTCGATCCGTCGTTTGCGGAGTGAATGCAACGGACGAGATCTGTAGGGCGGTACGCTGCGTCATTCGAATAGCGCAAAGGCGCGAAGACGCCTTGCTGCACCAGGGAGGATAACATGCGACCATCGCGCATCTCGCGCCGGCACGCCCTGCAAATAGCAGCCAGCGGCCTCGCCATCACGCAGCCTGCGCGGCGCGCAGGCGCAGCCCGCCAAACGCATCGAGCAATTGGCGCCGGAGCTCGACGCCATCATCTCGACCTCCGAGCCCATCCTCGAGCTCGGGCGCGGCTTCGGCGTCGGTGGCAATACCGAGGGACCGGTCTGGTGGAAGGAAGGCGGCTATCTCCTGTTCAGCGAGATCGGCAAGGACCGCCGCCTCAAATATACGCCGGGCCAGGGCGTCACCGTCGCCCGCGAGAACACCAACGGCGCCAACGGCCTCACCCGCGATCCGCAGGGCCGGCTGGTGATCTGCGAAGGCTGGACTCGCCGGGTCACGCGCGAGGAAAAGGACGGCAGCTTCACGGTGCTGGCCAATGGCTTCCAGGGCCGCCGCCTCAACAAGCCGAATGACGTGGTGGTGAAGTCCGACGGGGCGATCTATTTCACCGATCCATGGAACATCGCACCGCCGCCGGACGAATGGGACTTGCAGTTCAACGGCGTCTACCGGCTCGCGCCCGACCGCGGCACGCTGAGCCTGCTGATCAGCCATTTCGTCATCCCGAACGGCCTCGCATTCTCGCCCGACGAAAGCGTGCTCTACATCAACGACTCGCGCCGCCGCCTGATCGCCGCTTTTGATGTGCTGCCGAACGGCACGCTGGCGCGCCAGAGCGAGCGCGTGTTCGCCGACCTGAGCGGGCCGGAGCCCGGTGGGCCCGATGGCATGAAGGTGGACACCGCCGGCAATGTCTACTGCGGCGGCTCGGGCGGCATCTGGATCGTCGACCCGAAGGGAAAAAAGCTTGGCCGCATCGTGCATGGCGAGTCCAGCACGACCAACATTGCGTTTGGCGGCGACGACTGGAAGACGCTCTATTTCACCACGCGATCAACGCTTGGATCGGTCAAGCTGAAGATCGCCGGCATGCCGGTGCCGGTGAAGAGCGGGTAGCGGACGAAGACCGCTGTAGACAGCGCGGGAGACGTGCTCAACCCTGCTCGGCATCGGCGCACACGGTCTCGAACGAAAGCACGCTCGGCTATGGAGCAGTTGAAGCTCGGCGCCCACCTAGTGGTATCCTTAAAGCCTTGATCTACCGCGGGAACTCGGATTCCCGCTTAGAAACCAACACTGTGCGGATGTTCAATTCGCGCCGCAGCACAATAATCTTAAACTCCCCTGGAACTTTCTGTCCGGAGCTGAGTTTCGCGTCGAGGTACTTTGGCAAATTGGGCCGGGGTGCCCACAAGACGGCTCTGACGGAGGGTCTTTGCCAGTTTTGAGGACCAAAAAGCCGCGTATTAACCGCCTGGCACGTCATGTGCTGGGCCACTGCCGTATTTCTGCCCGGGGGGAACAGGATGACAAGCCACGCTGACGTCGGCGCCGAGGCGAACGGCTTGGCCGCACCTTCCCTCTCAGAGCACGTCAGAGATGGCCGTGCCTTTGAGCATGAGCTGTTGCACGCGCTGCAAGCGATCCGGTCGGGGGATTTCTCGGTCCGGTTGCTCGGCGAGCAGGCCGGCGTGCGCGGCAAGATTACCGATCTGTTCAATGATATTGCCGCCGCCAATCAACGCATGGCGCAGCAGCTCGAGGGCGTCGGCGAGAGCGTCGGCCGCGACGGGCGCACCCGGCAGCGCGTGCGGCTCGGCGTTTCGAGCGGCGCGTGGGGCGACATGGAGCAATCGATCAACACGTTGATCGATGATCTGCTCTGGCCGACCACCGAGGTGACGCGCGTCGTCGCCGCCGTGGCGAAGGGAGACCTGCTGCAGACCGCGCGGCTCGATGTCGATGGCCGGCCGCTCAAGGGCGAATTCCTGCAGGCCGCGACGATCGTCAACACCATGATCAAGCAGCTTGGCGTGTTCACGTCGGAAGTGACGCGCGTGGCGCGTGAGGTCGGCACCGACGGCAAGCTCGGCGGGCAAGCGCAGGTCAACGAGGTCACCGGCGTGTGGAAGGAATTGACGGAGAGCGTCAATTCCATGGCCAACAATCTGACCGCGCAGGTCCGCAACATTGCGGAGGTCACGATCGCGGTCGCCAACGGCGACCTGTCCAAGAAGATCACCGTGGACGTGCGGGGCGAGATCCTGCTGCTCAAGGAAGCCATCAACACGATGGTGGACCAGCTGCGGTCCTTTGCGTCGGAAGTGACGCGCGTGGCGCGCGAGGTCGGCACCGAAGGCAAGCTCGGCGGTCAAGCGTTGGTGCCCGGCGTCGCCGGCACCTGGAAGGACCTGACCGACTCGGTGAACGCCATGTGCGGCAACCTCACCGATCAGGTGCGCAACATCGCGCATGTGACGACCGCGGTCGCGCGCGGCGACCTCTCGCGCAAGATCACGGTCGATGTGCGAGGCGAAATCCTGGAGCTCAAGAACACCATCAACACGATGGTCGACCAGCTCAATTCGTTTGCGTCGGAAGTGACGCGCGTGGCGCGCGAGGTCGGCACCGAGGGCAAGCTCGGTGGCCAGGCGCAAGTGCCAGGCGTCGCCGGCACCTGGAAGGATCTGACCGACAACGTCAACTTCATGGCCTCGAACCTGACCGCGCAGGTCCGCAATATCGCGGAGGTCGCAACCGCCATCGCGGGCGGCGACCTGTCGAAGAAAATCACGGTGAATGTCAGCGGCGAAATCCTGCAGCTCAAGGAGACCCTCAACACGATGGTCGACCAGCTCAACGCCTTCGCATCGGAAGTGACCCGCGTCGCGCGCGAGGTCGGCACCGAGGGGCGGCTGGGCGGACAGGCCAACGTCCGTGGCGTTGCCGGCACCTGGAAGGACCTGACCGATGGCGTCAACTCCATGGCGGGCAATCTGACCGCGCAAGTTCGCAACATCGCCGAGGTCACCACCGCGGTCGCCCGCGGCGACCTGTCGCGCAAGATTGCGGTGGACGTGAAGGGCGAGATTCTCGAGCTCAAGAACACCATCAACACGATGGTCGATCAGCTCAACGCCTTCGCGTCGGAAGTGACGCGCGTGGCGCGCGAGGTCGGCACCGAGGGCAAGCTCGGCGGCCAGGCCGAAGTGCCAGGCGTCGCGGGCACCTGGAAGGACCTGACCGACAACGTCAACTTCATGGCCTCGAACCTGACCGCGCAGGTTCGCAATATCGCGGAGGTCGCCACCGCTATCGCGGGCGGCGATCTCTCGAAGAAGATCACGGTCGACGTGCGCGGCGAAATTCTCCTGCTCAAGGAGACGCTGAACACCATGGTCGAGCAGCTGCGCTCGCTCGCCGCCGAGGTGACACGCGTCGCCCGCGAGGTCGGCACCGATGGCCGGCTGGGCGGACAGGCCGTGGTGCCGGGTGTCGCCGGAACGTGGAAAGACCTCACCGATACGGTCAACCTGCTGGCGGCGAACCTGACGACACAAGTTCGCAACATCGCCGAGGTCACGACCGCGGTCGCTCGCGGCGACCTGTCGCGCAAGATCACGGTCGACGTGAAGGGCGAGATTCTCGAGCTGAAGAACACTGTCAACATCATGGTCGATCAGCTCAACGCCTTCGCGTCCGAAGTGACGCGCGTCGCTCGCGAAGTGGGCACGGAAGGCTTGCTTGGCGGCCAGGCCGCCGTGCCCGGCGTCGCCGGCACCTGGAAAGACCTCACCGACACCGTCAACGTCATGGCCGCCAACCTGACCGAGCAGGTGCGCGGCATCGTCAAGGTGGTGACCGCCGTCGCCAACGGCGACCTCGCGCAAAACCTGACGGTGAAGTCCAAGGGTGAGGTGGCAGCGCTCGCCGAAACCATCAACAACATGACCCAGACGCTGGCGACCTTCGCCGACCAGGTGACGACGGTGGCGCGCGAGGTCGGCGTGGAAGGGCGACTGGGCGGCCAGGCCAACGTGCCCGGCGCCGCCGGCACCTGGAAGGACCTCACCGGCAACGTGAACCTGCTCGCGGCCAATCTCACCAACCAGGTGCGCGCGATCGCCGAGGTTGCGACCGCCGTGACGCAAGGCGACCTCACCCGCTCGATTCAGGTCGACGCGCGCGGCGAGGTGGCCGAGCTGAAAGACAACATCAATACCATGATCAACAACTTGCGCGGGACGACCGAGCGCAACACCGAGCAGGACTGGCTGAAGACCAACCTGGCGCGGTTCACCGGCATGCTGCAGGGCCAGCGCGATCTCGCCACGGTCGGCCGGCTGCTGCTCACCGAGCTCGCTCCGCTCGTGAATGCGCAGCAAGGCGCAATCTACCAGATGGAGACCGACGATCGGTCCGCGTTGCGGCTGCTGTCGGCCTATGCCTATGACGGCGCCGAGGGGCATCCGCTGAGGGTTCGGCTGGGCCAGGGCCTGCTTGGCCAGTGCGCACTCGACAAGCGTCGCAAGCTGATCACAGATATTCCCGAAGCCGCCACTCCCATCGGTTCTTCGCTGTTCAAGGTGGCGCCGACCAATATCATCGTGTTGCCGATCCTGTTCGAAAGCCAGGTCAAGGCCGTCATCGAGCTCGCCTCCATCAATGCCTTTACGGACCTCCAGGTCACATTCCTGGATCAGCTCACGACCAGCATCGGCATCGTGCTCAATTCCATCGAGGCGACGATGCAGACCGAAGGCCTGCTGACGCAGTCGCAGCAGCTGGCAGGAGAGTTGCAGACCCAGCAGCGCGAGCTGCAGCAGACCAACGATCAGCTCGAGCAGAAAGCCCAGCAGCTCGCGGAACGAAACGTCGAGGTCGAGCGCAAGAACCAGGAAATCGAGCTCGCTCGCCGCGCGGTGGAGGAGAAGGCGGCCGAGCTTGCGCTCACATCGAAGTATAAATCGGAATTCCTCGCCAACATGTCGCACGAGCTGCGAACGCCGCTCAACTCCATATTGATCCTGGGGCAGCAGCTCACCGACAACCCGGAAGGCAACCTGACATCAAGGCAGGTGGAGTTTGCCCGCACCATTCACAGCGCGGGAAGCGATCTTCTGAACCTGATCAGCGACATTCTCGACCTGTCGAAGATCGAGTCGGGAACCGTCACGGTCGAAGCCGAAGAAATCTACTTCTCGAATATCGTAGCGACGGTTGCGCGTCCGTTCCGCCATGAGGCCGAGGCCAGGCAGCTGCTGTTCGAGACCGTCGTGGATCCAAGTCTCGGACCGAGCTTCAGCACCGACGCCAAGCGGCTGCAGCAGGTTCTCAAGAACCTGCTGTCCAACGCTTTCAAGTTCACATCGCAGGGGGGCGTCAAGCTCAACGTCTCGGCTGTGGTTGGCGGCTGGTCTCCCGACCATCCCGTGCTCAGCGAATCACCGGTCGTGATCGCATTCGAGGTGTCGGACAGCGGCATAGGCATTCCTCTCGACAAGCAGAAGATCATCTTCGAGGCATTCCAGCAGGCGGACGCGTCAACCAGCCGGAAATTCGGCGGCACCGGCCTTGGCCTCGCCATCAGCCGCGAGCTCGCGGCTCTCCTCGGCGGCGAGATTCAGCTGCGCAGCCGCCCCGATGTCGGCAGCACGTTCACATTGTTCCTGCCGCTCCGATATGTCGGGCCGTCGTCGAGCAGCAATACCGGGTCCGATACGGCTGCGCCGCCACCGGTCAGGCTGCTGCCGAGCCAGCCAGAGCGCTCGCTTGAGCCGGTGGCCGACGACCGGCATGATCTCGCGCCCGGTGAGCCCTTGCTCCTGGTCGTCGAAGATGATGCCCACTACATGCGGATCATGATCGATCTTGCGCATGAAAAAGGCTTCAAGGTCGTCGCCACAACGCGCGGCGAGGATGCCGTCGAGCTCGCCAAGCAGTACCAGCCGACCGCGATTTCGCTCGACGTCTTCCTCCCAGATATGCTGGGATGGAATGTGCTGAGTCAGATCAAGCAGAACCCGCTCACTCGCCACATTCCCGTGCAAATCGTCACGCTTGACGAAGACCGCCAGCATGCTCTGTCGCGCGGCGCTTTCGCCTTCGTTCCGAAACCGACCACGCCACAGGGGCTCTCGGAGGCGCTGGCCAAAATAAAGGCCTACGCGCAATCGCCGCGTCGGCGGCTGTTGGTTGTCGAGGACAATGAAGCAGAGCAAAAGAGCATCGGTGCCCTGCTCGATTACAATGACATCGAGATCGTGACGGCCACCACCGGCGCGCAGGCGCTCACGCTCATGGGCAAGACCACCTGCGACTGCGTGGTGCTCGATCTCAGCCTTCCGGATATGTCCGGCTTCGAGGTGCTGGAGAAAATGCGGCTCGAGCGCGACCTTGCGGACATTCCGGTGGTCGTGTTCACCGGCCGGCAATTGTCGTCGGAGGAGGATGCCAAGCTTCACTCCATGGCGCGCAGCATCGTGGTCAAAGGCGTTGAATCGCCGGAACGCCTGCTCGACGAAACTGCGCTCTTCCTCCATCGAGTCGTGACCGACCTGCCGCCCGAGAAGCAGCGGTTGCTGGAGCGGCTGCACAGCTCGGACGAAGATTTGATCGGCAGAACGGTGCTCCTGGTCGACGACGACGCACGCAACATCTTTGCGCTGTCGAGCGTGCTCGAGCGTCGCGGCATGAAGGTCCTGACCGCAACAACCGGCAAGGAGGCGATCGCTCTGATCGAGAGCACGCCCGATCTCGCCATGGTGTTGATGGACATCATGATGCCGGAGATGGACGGCTATCAGACCATCGCCATGGTGCGTGAGAATCCGGCCTATCGCCGCCTGCCGATCGTGGCGCTCACAGCGAAAGCCATGGTGGGGGACCGCGAGAAATGCCTCGAGGCAGGCGCTACCGACTACCTGGCCAAACCGGTCAACATCGATCAGCTGCTCTCCGCGCTGCGGACATGGCTGCATCGCTAGGAGACGCCAATGTCGCCCGGCGATAAAGTCAATGTGCTGCTGGTCGATGACCAGCCGGCCAAGCTCCTCGCCTACGAGGTGATCCTGCAGGAGCTGGGTGAGACTCTCATCAAGGCCTCCTCGGCGAAGGAAGCCTTGGGATGGCTCTTGAAGACTGACGTTGCGGTCATCCTGATCGACGTCTGCATGCCGGATCTGGACGGATTTGAATTGGCGAGCATGGTGCGGAACCATCCGCGCTTTCAGCAGACCGCGATCATCTTCGTGTCCGCCATTCATCTGACCGACCTCGACCGGCTCAGAGGCTATGAGCTCGGAGCCGTGGACTACGTCCCGGTCCCGGTCGTACCCGAGCTTTTGCGTGCCAAGGTCAGGGTGTTCGCCGAGCTCTTTCGCAAGACCCGCCAGCTCGAGCTTCTCAATGTCGAGCTTGAGCGCCGCGTGGCGGAGCGCACGGCAGAGCTCGAAGCCTCCAATCGCTCGCTGCGCGAGAGCGAGCGCCGGCGCAGTCTCGCGCTCGCCGCCGGGCAGATGGGCTCATGGGACTGGAATGTGGCGACCGGCCAATGTGCGTGGGACGCGGGGCAATATCGGATATTCGGCGTTGAGCCGGCGCGGGCCGCTCCTACCATCGAGGACGCCCGCTCGATCGTGCATCCCGAGGACATGGCACGCATCGAGGCGATCGTGCAAAAGGGCGCGTCCGACAACGGCACATTTCAGATGGAGATCCGAGCTCGCCGGCCGGACGGCCAAACGCGCTGGTGCATCTGCGCTGCCGCGATGACATCGGACGGCGACAATCGTGTCACGGGCGTGAGCGGTGTGACCATCGACATCACCGATCTCAAGGAGGCTGAAGCGCGGCGCGAGCTGTTGACCCGCGAGGTCGACCATCGGGCGCGCAACATGCTCGCCGTGGTTCAATCGATCGTGCACATGACCAAGGCGCCATCGACCGGCGATTTCGTCAAGATCGTCGAAGGGCGCATCAGGGCGCTGTCGATCGCGCACGCTCTGCTGGCGGAATCGCGTTGGGAAGGCGCCAACCTGGACCAGATCATCAACGAAGAGCTCGCACCCTATTGTGTCGGGGACTCCGGCCGCATTTCCGTGTCCGGGCCGCAGGTCTTTCTCAAGCCGGCGACGGCGCAGACCATCGCCATGGTGGTGCATGAGCTCGCCACCAACGCTGCCAAATATGGCGCCCTGTCGGAAGGTAAGGGCAAGATCAAGCTGGCATGGGAGTGGCGGCAAGGCGCGCTCAAGCTCTCCTGGCAGGAAAGTGGAGGACCGTCGGTACGGCCGGCGGACACGTCCGGCTATGGCTCAAAGGTCATCGCCGCGAGCGCACGGCAGCTCGGCGGCACGACGAAATTCGATTGGCAAGCGAACGGCTTGCATTTTGAAATGTCGATGACGCTCGGGGACGCTGCTGTGACCGGGCAGAACGACCCCTCGCACATGGGGATGGATTTCGAGACGTCTGCACACAGCACCGCGCTTCCTGAAGGGGGGCACATCCTCCTGGTCGAAGACGAGGCCTTCGTTGCCATGATGATGAAGGACCTGATCGCGGATTTTGGGTTTCGTGTGGTCGGTCCATTTGGAACAGTCACTGACGCGCTGGAGGCCTTGGACCGGCATCAGCTGGTCGGGGCAGTGCTGGACGTCAATCTCGCGGGCGAGAAGATCTATCCCGTGGCCGAGCAACTATCCGGCCGTGGTGTGCCGTTCGTGTTCGTGACCGGCTATGCGTCCGATGCGATCGAGGATCGTTTCGCTGGCGTGCCCGTGCTACAAAAGCCCGTCGATGGGACAGCGCTGCGACGTGCTCTCGACCGCGCCGACAAGGCCCACGTGAGCTGAGATCAGCTCAGCCAACCGGAATCACACTGACGGCGACTTCCAGCCGCTGCCGGCCCGACGCAAAGACGACCCCATCCATCGGGGCGACGTCGGCGTAGTCGCGGCCGATTGCCAGCACCACATGGTCGTCACCGGCAAGGATTCCGTTGGTCGGATCGAGCCCGATCCAGCCGGCTTCCGGCCCGCACCAGGCGAGAGCCCACGCGTGCATGGCATCGGCGCCGGCAAGCTTGGCCTCGGACGCGCGCGGCACGGTGCGCAGATAGCCGCTGACATAGGCACTCGGCAGGCCGAGCGATCGCATGCCCGAAATCATGATATGCGAGAAGTCCTGGCAGACCCCGCGCCGCAGCGCGAAGGACATCGGCGGCGTGGTCGATGCATCGGTTGCACCAAGCTCGTAGACAAAGTCCGCCTTGATGCGCTTCATCAGGTCGATCGCACCTGCGAGCACCGGGCGTCCCTGCGCAAAACTCTCCGATGCGTAGTCACGAATTTCCGGATCGAGCGACACTTGCCGGCTTGGAAACAGGAAGTGCGCCGGAGATTGCGACGATAGATCATCGCTCTCGAAGGCTTCCCGGCGCACGTCCTCCCACGGTGGCGTCGCATCGGGCTTGATCGACATCTTGCGGGTGACTGCAACCCGCGCGGCGACCTTCACGACCAACATGTCATGCGGCTGATCGAGCGCAATCCAGGTGACACGATTGCCAAAGAAGTCACGCCCCTCGCGCCGCTCGACCGGCGCCGGAGCAAAATCGAGAGCCGCCGCGACGACCCGCTGGTCCGGCCGGTCGATCAGGCCGAGCCGCACGACATGGCGCGCATACGCAACCGACGAGGCGTAGCGGTAGATGGTCTCCTGGCGGACGTCGTAGATCATCCAAGCGAATCCCACGGAGCATCCGAACGCGCACGGGTCGTAAAATAATTTGTGGTGACGAGGTCAGACAGCTTCATCAGCGATGCCTCGACCTCGAGCAACACGTCTTCGTCGATCGTCGCCGCATCGGTTGTTCGCATCCGGGCGATCAACGGGGTCGCAACCTGCTCAGGCGCGGACAGGCGCCCGTCGCTGTCGTGCCCCGGCAGCGCGGCGAGATGCGCCTCGATCCGCGCCACTTGAAACAGAATGGAGCGAGGATTGTTCGGATCGAGCCCGACGAGATCGATGACCGGCGCACGCGACGCGACCATGACATAGCGCAGCCGATAGCTGATCTGGCTGTCGGCGAGCTCCAAGAGCACGTCGAGTGCCTCATCGGGAGCCTCGCCGAACGCGAACTGCCGGATGAAACGCGAGGTCGCGAGCGCCCGCTCGATCCGGCGGCCGATCTCCAGAAACCGCCAGCCGATGATCTGGTTCATGTTCTCCTGCGCGAGCCCGGAAAACGACGCAATGATCCGAAGCGCGGCCTTGACGCGCTCCATCAGCGTGCTCTCTGTCGCGCTCGGCTCGATCGGAGCATTGATCAACTCGACCAGATCGGAGAGCGCACGCCATGCGTCCGGTGAGAACCGCTCGCGAATGACGGACGCGGCCAGGTGCGCGGCGCCCGCAAGACGCGGCAGCGCCCCGTTCAGATCGCGCTGCTGCATGGCTGCGATGAGCCGCCAGTCGTGGCGTCACGCTCAGGATGTCTTCCGGCACCGCCTCCCATGCAGCCAGCAGCGCGCAGATGCGGCGGTTCACAAGAACGGCGTTCGGATGATTGGTGACCGAGCGGCCGATCAAGGCACGCACCAGGCGCAACGTTGCTTCGGTGCGTTCCACATAGCGTCCGAGCCAGAACAGATTGGCCGCCGCCCGGCTCGGAAGCACGCCGATGGCGCGATTGATCGGAATGCGGTCCGGCGCCGGCAGCAAGGTCACTGCGGCGACCGGCTTGTCCGACAACATCCAGGCATCCGCGGTGCGTCCACCCAGCTGGAGATTGACGGCACGCGCATCGGCGTCGTCGGCGACCCGCACGAAGCCGCCCGGCATGACCTCCCAGCCCTCGCCGACCCGCGCCAGCATCAGCCGCAGGATGTAGGGACGCGGCTCGAGTCGGCCGTTGCGCCAGACCGGCGTGGTCGAGAGTGTCACGGCTTCTTGTGCGACGAAGTCCACACCGCGCCGCGCGATGGCTTCGGCGAGGCCCTGCCGCGAGCCAGGCACCAGCTCGCTTCCGGGGTCGTCCCCGACATCGTCCCATGCATGGGCCAGCAGGCCTCCCATGAAGGCCGAGCCAATGACGACACTGTCCAGTTTCTGCAGGACCTCGTCGCGGCGCGCCGGATCGCCCAGCCACCATGTCGCGAGGTTCGGGATCGCGAGGTCCTCGCCCAGCAGCCGCGGCGCCAGATGCCGGCGTGAAGCTCAGCATCGCACGCGCTTCGACGGCACCTGCTCCAAGCGAATTGGCTACCGCGACCGTGCCGTCCCGCACCGCCTGCATCAAGCCAGGCACGCCAAGTCGCGAGCGGGCGCTCAGCTCGAGCGGATCGGCAAAATCGGAGTCGAGCCGCCGCAGCAGCACCTCGGCTCGCTTCAGCCCTGACACGGTCCGAATGAAGACGCCGTCTTCCCGAACTGTCAGGTCCTCTCCTTCGACCAGCAGAAATCCGAGATAGCGCGCCAGATAGGCATGCTCGAAATAGGTCTCGTTCAGCGGCCCCGGCGTCAGCACGCAGACCCGCGAGTCATCCTGGCGGTTGAGCGAGGAAAGCTCGGCTTGAAACGCCTGAAAGAAAGGCGCGAGGCGCTCGACGCGCAGCTCGCGGTAGGCGTCCGGCATGGCGTGTGACAACGCAATCCGGTTTTCCAGGGCGTAGCCTGCCCCCGACGGCGCCTGCGTGCGATCGCCAAGCACCCACCATCGACCGTCAGGCGAGCGCCCGACATCGACCGCGCAGAAGCGCAGGTGCGCTCCCCCGACCGGGTTGACGCCGACCATCGGCCGCAGAAACTCCGGGTTGCCCGCAACGACGGCAGCCGGCAGCCTGCGCTCGCGCACCAGGTCAGCGGGACCATAGATGTCTTGGAGAATTCGCTCGAGCAACTCGGCGCGCTGAACGAGCCCGGCCTTCAGCGAACGCCACTCGCCTGGCGCAATCAGCAGCGGGACATGGCTGAACGGCCATGGCCGCACGGAGCCCGCCGGGTCCTCATAGACCCGATAGAACACGCCTAACTCGCGCAGGTGCCGATCGGCCGCCGCAAATCGCCGGTCGATCTCCTCCGGCCCCAACGCAGCAAGTATCCTCAGGAACGGACGCCAGTGCTCGCGCACACGGCCATCGCGATCCATCATCTCATCGAAGTTGCCTGGCCGCGGCTTGTACCCCTTGAGAATCAGGTCCAAGCCGTTCGACCGCGAGGAACTGTCCAGATGAGCCATGGCCGCATCAAACCTGAGTCGGACGCCTCAGATCGAGGGTCATGGGATATTCGAGCGAAGGCTCCTCGGGCGGAACGGTGTAATATCCCGACGTGTGGCCCAGGCTCTCGAACCGGGCGAGGCGTCGCGCCTGTGCCTCGTAGGAATTGACCGGGAAGGTCTCGTGGTTGCGGCCGCCGGGATGTGCGACATGGTAGACGCAGCCGCCCAGCGAGCGGCCACTCCAGCGATCGTAGACGTCGAAGGTGAGCGGCGCCTGAACCTTGACGGTCGGATGCAGCGCGGATGCGAGCTGCCACGCCTTGAAGCGAACGCCGGCGACATACTCCCCCGAGCGCCCGGTCGAGGCGAGCGGAACCCGGCGGCCATTGCAGGTGATGACATGGCGCGCAGCGTTGAGCCCTTGCGCCTTGACTTGCAGTCGCTCGACCGAGGAATCCACGAAGCGCGAGGTGCCGCCGACCGTGCCTTCCTCGCCCAGCACGTGCCATGGCTCCAGCGCCTGCCGGAGCTCGAGCTCGACGCCACCGCAATTCGCCGTGCCGTAGAACGGGAAGCGGAATTCACGCTGCGCTTCGTACCAGACCGGGTCAAAGGCATAGCCGGCGTTGCGCAGATCGGCGAGCACGCCGAGGAAATCCTCCCAGACAAAGTGGCCGAGCATGAAGCGGTCATGCAGTGCGGTGCCCCAGCGCGCAAAGCCGCCCTGCTGCGGCTGCCGCCAGAACCAGGCCACCAGCGCCCGCAGGAGAAGCTGCTGCGCGAGACTCATGCGTGAGTCTGGCGGCATCTCGAACGATCGAAACTCAATGAGGCCAAGCCGGCCGGTCGGACCGTCGGGCGAAAACAGCTTGTCGATGCAGATCTCGGCACGGTGCGTATTGCCGGTGACGTCGATCAGCAGATGGCGGAACAGACGATCGACCAGCCACGGCAGCGGCTGCGTCGCCGTTTCCCGGAGCGGGCACGGCCGCCATCGCGATCTCCAGCTCATAAAGAAGATCGTGCCGTGCTTCATCGACGCGTGGCGCCTGGCTGGTCGGGCCGATGAAAAGTCCGGAAAAGAGATAGGACAGCGAGGGGTGCCTTTGGAAATAGAGAACCAGGCTCTTCAAAAGGTCTGGACGGCGCAGGAACGGGCTGTCAGGTGCAACCAGTCCGCCCAGCACGACGTGGTTGCCGCCGCTGGTCCCGGTATGGCGGCCGTCGATCATGAACTTGTCGGCGCCGAGGCGGCTCAGGCGAGCTTCCTCGTAAAGCGTACGCGTCACATCAACGGCCTCGCGCCACGTCGATGCGGGATGAATGTTGACTTCGATAACACCGGGATCGGGCGTCACCTTGATCAGGTTCAAGCGCGGATCGGGCGGCGGCAGGTAGCCCTCGATATGCACCGGAAGCTTGAGCGCAGCCGCGCTCGCTTCGACGGCCGCGAGCAGCTCGAGATAGTCCTCCAGCCGCTCGACCGGCGGCATGAACACGCACAGGCGGCCATCGCGCGGCTCAACCGAGACGGCAGTTCGCACCGAGCGGCCCGCTCCGTTGGTGTTGGCGCGCGCGCGCGCACCGGCTGATGACGCTGCAAGACCTTCGCCCATGAACATGCGCTGCATGGCGATCGGGTCGGGCAGCGGCCCACGATCCTCAAACGGATCCGCCGGCACGATGGTTGGCTGGTCGAGCGGAGGAATATAAGGCAGCGAATTGAGCGGCAGGCGGAATCCGATGGGAAAGTCGCCCGGCGCCAGGTACAGCCGGCCGCGCCGCAGCTCCCACAGCTCGCTCATCCAGGGCGAGGTGTGCTGTGCGTTCCAGCGCTGCACGGGAAGCACGTAGCCGGCCGGCGCCGACAGGCTGCGCTCGAACTCGCGCATGATCCTGGCGCGCTCGATCGGATCGTCGATCTTGGGATCGGCCGGATCGACATTGGCCGGCAGCAGCCCTTCTTTCAGCATCCGATCCGCAGGATCCTCGAAGGCCGGCAGCACATGCTCGACCGGAAGGCCGAGCCGGCTTGCAAAATTCTCGGTAAAGCGCTGCGCCTCGTCGGAACCGGTTGCATGCGCCTGCCCTTCGAGTGCGATCAGCTCGGCGTTCTGCCAGATCGGCTTGCCGTCTCGGCGCCAGAGCAGCGAAAACGCCCAGCGTGGCAGCTCTTCGCCCGGATACCACTTGCCCTGCCCGTAATGCAGGAGGCCACCCGGCGCGTAGCGATCGCGCAGGCGGCGGATCAGATTGTCCGCACGAATGCGCTTGGTCGGCCCGACCGCGGCTGTGTTCCATTCCGCCGACTGATAGTCGTCGATCGACACAAAGGTCGGCTCGCCGCCCATGGTCAGGCGTACGTCTTGTGCCGCCAAGTCCGCATCGACGCGCTCGCCGAGCGCATCGAGGTCGTTCCAAGCCTCGTCCGAGAATGGGAACGTGACGCGCGGCTTTTCGTTGATGCGCGTGAGCGACATCTCGAAGGAGAATTCCGTCTTGGCCGGCTCGAGGCCGCCGGTAATCGGCGCTGCCGCGCGATAGTGTGGCGTAGCCGCAAGCGGAAGGTGCCCTTCCCCGCAGAGCAGACCGGAGGTCGGATCGAGCCCGATCCAACCCGCTCCCGGAACATAGACCTCGGTCCAGGCATGCAGGTCGGTGAAGTCCTCGGCGGCGCCCGATGGACCGTCGAGCGACTTCAGGTCCGGGCGCAGCTGGATGAGGTAGCCCGAGACGAAACGGGCCGCGAGGCCAAGATGGCGGAGGATTTGCACCATGAGCCACGCGCTGTCGCGACACGAGCCGGAGCGAAGCTTTAAGGTCTCCTCCGTGGCCTGCACGCCCGGATCCATCCGGATCAGGTAGCGAATATCCTTCTGCAGACGCTGGTTGAGCGCCACGATGAAGTCCACGATGTGCAGCGGCGCGCGCGGGATCGAGGCGACATATTCCGTCAGCAGGGGCCCGGCCGTCTCCTTGCTGAGATAGGGGGCGAGCTCCTCGTCGAGCTCGCTCGGGATATTTGAACGGATATTCCGTCGCCGCCGGATCGACGAAGAAATCGAATGGATTGATGACCGACATGTCGGCCAAGAGATCGACCGTGACGGTGAACTCCCGGGTGCGCTCGAGAAAGACAAAGCGGGCAAGCCAGTTCCCGTTCGGATCCTGCTGCCAGTTCACGAAATGCTCGGCCGGCGTCACCTTGAGTGAATAGCTCTGAACGCGCGTCCGGCAATGCGGTGCCGGCCTCAGCCGCACGATCTGCGGGCCCAGGGCGATGGCGCGGTCGTATTGGTAACGCGTTGCGTGGTGGAGGCTGACCAGAACCGACATGCTGACATGGCTACTCTATTGAACTTCAGCGATGCAAGTTCTAGGCCGTCACAGGAGCCGGCATGAGCCCCCACCTTTAATGACAATTCGCTCTACCGAACAATCGGTTAGGTCGAATCCGGGACCCCGACCGCCCGTTTCAGGCCAGCCACGACGGCACGCAGCACCTCCTGCGTCCGGCCTCTCGCCTGCCCCTTGTTGGCGTGAATACAATCATGAATGAACGCCAGCTTGACGATCACCGTCGGGCTCAACACGAAGGGGTAGAGGTCGGCGAATACCCATGCTCCGGTTGATGGAGTTGACCGCAAACGTGAGCGGCAGCCAGGAATCAATGATGCGATCCATGGTGGCCACGTGCGGATCGAAGTTGACCGAGGTGGCAAGATCGGCACCCTTGCCGAGCTTGGGCCGCACGCGCAGACCGAACGCGTTGGCCGTCTCCAACGTGTCGACCATATGGAAGTAGTGCGCCCAGGATTCCGCAAAGTCCTCCCAGGGGTGCATGCTGGCATAGGCTGACACGAAATGCTCTGCCCAGTTGGGCGGAGGCCCTTCGGCATAGTGCTTCTGCATCGCGGCGGCATAGCCCTGCCGCTCGTCGCCGAACAGGTCACGGAATTCGCCGAGCAGCGGCTGGTCCCTGACAAGCTGATCCCAATAATAGTGCGCGATCTCGTGACGGAAATGCCCCAGCAGCGTGCGGTAAGGCTCCTCCATTTGCTGACGCTGGCGCTCGCGCTCGGAGTCATTCGCTTCGGAGAGGCTGATCGTGATCAGGCCACTGGCGTGCCCGGTCATAACGGGCGTGTCGTCTGCCTCGACCTTTGCAAGAAAATCAAAGGCCAGGCCGCCCTCAGGATCCTCGGTCTTCGTTGAGAGCGGCAGACGCAACTTCAGCAGCGTATAGAACAGGCGATGCTTGGCCCCTTCGATCTTGCGCCAATTCGCAATGTTCTCGGGCTGCGACAGGTCCGGGATCGTTCGATTGTGTCGGCAGGCCGCGCAGAACTCCTCGGGGCTATCGGCGGGAACGAGCCAATTGCAGACACCGTGCCGCACATTGGCACAGTAGCGGTATGAGCTGTTGCCAGCGTCCGCCATCGCCCGCACGCCATTCGGGCCTGAATCCTTGAGCGCCGTCACGGTTTCCTTGGCCGGCAGGTAGCCAAGCTCAAGCCCGCAGCTTTCGCAGCGCGTATTCTCAAAATAGAGCGGCTGCCCGCAGTTCTGGCACTCAAACAGCTTCATCAAGTGACCCCGGCTAAAGGACGTACCATACGCCCCGGACCCAGAACATTAAGGTAGCGAAACTGTTCCACCGCCAATACCCGCAAGCGAATTCCTCGAGAAGAGCGAATTCCTCGAGAGTAATGTGTGGCCCCCTGAGCGCAGACAGATGCCATATGTGCAGTCCGGCATATGTCTTGCAATAATGCTTGGTATCCAAGGGGGTGGCGGTCGTCGCAAGCGAAGACGGCGCTGGCTCAAGAACGCGAGGACCACAGCGCTAGCCATGGCAGAACCGGGTCTCAAACGCTCAAAGGCGGCTCCAACGTCGACCAACTCGCAAAACGAGGATGAGCTCACCGAATTCAAGAGCGCCGTCCTTGCCAAGCTTGCGCTAGTCGTCGGCAAGGATCCGAGCTCTGCAACCGACCGCGATTGGTTCGTGGCGACGGCCCACGCCATCCGCGATCGGATCATCTATCGCTGGTTGGCCGCCGAGCGCGCAAGCACCGCCAAGGGGGAAAAGCGCGTCTACTACCTCTCGCTTGAATTCCTGATCGGGCGTCTCCTGTCCGACGTGCTCTGCAATCTGGGCCTCAGCGATATCGCGCGCGCAGCGCTGGGTGACCTCGGCGTCGACCCCAACCGTCTGCGCTCGGCCGAGCCCGATGCCGCGCTTGGCAATGGCGGTCTCGGGCGCCTCGCCGCCTGTTTCCTGGAGAGCATGGCGAGCCTCGGCATCCCGGCCTACGGCTACGGCATCCGTTACGACCACGGGCTGTTCCGGCAGATTCTCAAGGACGGATGGCAGCAGGAATACCCGGAAGACTGGCTGTCGTTCGGCAACCCTTGGGAGTTCGCGCGGCCGGAGGTCACCTACGACGTCCGCTTCGGCGGACGGGTCGAGACCGTCCACGAAGCTGGACGCGCCGCGCGTCACGTGTGGCTGCCCGAGGAGACAATCCAGGCGGCGGCCTACGATACGCCGGTCGTTGGCTGGCGCGGGCGCACCGTCAATCCGTTGCGGCTATGGACCGCCCGCGCCGTCGATCCGATGCGGCTCGACGCATTCAATCGCGGCGATCATGTCGCCGCCCTGTATGAGCAGGCGCGCGCAGAGGCGATTTCGAAGGTTCTCTATCCAAGTGACCATACACCGGCCGGACGCGAATTGCGGCTGCGGCAGGAGTACTTCTTCGTGTCCGCATCTTTGCAAGACCTGGTCGCGCGGCACTTGCGCTCTGATGGCGATCTGCATTTCCTCCCGCAACGGGCCGCCATTCAGCTCAACGACACCCATCCGAGCATCGCAATCGCAGAGCTCATGCGATTGCTGACTGACGAGCACGGCCTGCCCTGGAATGATGCCTGGCAGATCACCGTCGGCACGTTCTCGTACACCAACCACACACTCCTCCCCGAGGCGCTCGAGACCTGGCCGCTGCATCTGTTCGAGCGTGTCCTGCCGCGCCACCTGCAGATCATCTATCGGATCAACGCGGAGCACATCGAAGCCGCAAAACACAAGGACCCGGAAGGGTTTGACGGCCGGCTCGCGGCCATTTCGCTGATCGATGAGGAGGGCGACCGCAAGCTGCGGATGGGTCATCTCGCCTTTGTCGGCTCCCATCGGGTGAACGGTGTCTCCGCGCTTCACACCGGCCTGATGCGCGAAACAGTATTCAAGGATCTGCACGCGCTCTACCCAGACCGCATCGTCAACAAGACCAACGGCATCACCTTCCGTCGCTGGCTGCTGCAAGCGAACCCGGCGCTGGTCAAGGTTCTGCGCGACGTTTGCGGCGAAGCCGTTGTCGACGATCCATCCCTGATCGCGAGGCTCGCCAACGCCACCGACGATGCATCGGTTCGCGAACGCATCGCGGCTGCCAAGCGCGCCAACAAGGTGGCCTTAAGCCGCCTGGTCGCGGACCGCGTTGGCGTGCGGATCGATCCGGACGCCCTGTTTGACGTGCAGATCAAGCGCATCCACGAATACAAGCGCCAGCTGCTCAACATCCTTGAGACGGTCGCGGAGTATCTCGCCATCCGGGATGCCCCCACGCGGCACTGGGTCCCGCGCGTGAAGATCTTCGCCGGCAAGGCGGCGGCGAGCTACACGCAGGCAAAGCTGATCATCAAGCTGATCAGCGATGTCGCCAAGGTGATCAATGGCGATCCAATTACGCGCGACCTGTTGCGGGTCGTTTTCATCCCCAACTACAACGTGACCCTGGCGGAGGCCATCATTCCCGCCGCTGACCTGTCCGAGCAGATCTCGACTGCCGGTATGGAAGCCTCCGGCACCGGCAACATGAAGTTCGCGCTCAATGGCGCGCTGACGATTGGCACGCTCGATGGAGCCAATGTCGAGATCCGCGAGCACGTCGGTCCCGACAACATCTTCATTTTTGGCCTGAAGGCTCACGAGGTGCAGGAACGGCGCAGCCAGGGTCTCGACGCCGGTGCCACCATCGCGGCGTCCCCCATGCTGGCGCGGACCATCGAAGCTGTCGAAGCCGGCAAATTCTGGCCGGGAGAAGGCGGGCGTTTCGCGTCCCTGATGAAGGCTCTGCGCCATCACGACTATTACATGATCGCCGCCGACTTCGACGACTATGCCGCCACCCAGCGCAGCGTAGACAAGTTGTGGCTTTCGTCGTCCGACTGGACGCGGATGTGCATGCTGAACATTGCCAACATGGCGTGGTTCTCCTCCGACCGCGCCATTGGCGAGTACGCAAGTGATATCTGGAATGTGCCCTTTGAGACGCCGGCCGCAGCCGCGGGTCGCAAGGCCTGAGCGACCAATTCCGCGTGGGCCGACTGCTGAATTGGTATGCAATTTGCTCAATGAGTGGCATGGGGCGGATATCCGCCCGCGTGTGATGAAGTTATGCGCAGTTCCGCCCGTCAATTAGGCACACCGCAGAGCGTTTGGGGAGGTGCCAGCCTTTGCCCGCTATAAGTACAGGCGCCCCGTTTGCACGCTCGGCTATGGCCTATGTACTCGCTGGCGGCAAAGGGACCCGCCTGCAGGAGTTGACCGACTGGCGGGCCAAGCCTGCCGTCCATTTTGGCGGCACCACGCGCATCATCGATTTCGCCCTCTCCAATGCCCTCAATTCGGGCATCCGTCGCATCGGCGTCGCCACCCAGTACAAGGCGCACAGCCTGATCCGCCATCTGCAGCGCGGCTGGAACTTCTTCCGGCTGGAGCGGAACGAGAGCTTCGACATCCTGCCCGCCAGCCAGCGCGTAGGCGAAGGCGCCTGGTATGTCGGTACGTCCGACGCCGTGTTCCAGAACATCGACATCATCGAGAGCTATGCGCCCAGATACATCGTCATCCTGGCCGGCGACCATATCTACAAGATGGACTACGAGCCGATGCTGGTGCAGCACGTCGAGCAGAATGCCGACGTGACGGTCGGCTGCCTGGAAGTCTCGGTGAGCGAAGCCTCCGCCTTCGGCATCATGCATGTCGACGACAACAACTACATCCGCTCGTTCGTCGAAAAGCCGAAGGACCCGCCGACCATGCCGGGCAAGCCCACGATGGCGCTGGCGAGCATGGGCGTCTACGTGTTCGATACGGCGTTTCTGTTCGACCAGTTGCGACGCGACGCGGCAGACCCCCATTCGACCCACGATTTCGGCAAGGACATCATCCCCTACATCGTGAAGCATGGGAGCGCGGTCGCACATCATTTCTCACGCTCGTGCGTGCGCACCAGCGGACAGGCCGCGTCCTACTGGCGCGACGTCGGCACGCTCGACGCCTATTGGGCCGCCAACATGGATCTCACCGATATCGTGCCGCAGCTCGATCTTTATGACCGCAACTGGCCGATCTGGACTTTCGCGGAGATCTCCCCACCGGCCAAATTTGTGCACGATCAAGAGGGCCGCCGCGGCGAGGCGATCTCGTCGCTGGTTTCGGGCGGATGCATCGTGTCCGGCGCCATGGTGCGGCAGTCGCTCCTGTTCACCCGCGTTCACGTCCATTCATTTTCCGAGATCGAAAATGCCGTCGTGCTGCCGGACGTGGATATCGGCCGCGGCGCCAGGCTCAAGAATGTCATCGTCGATCGCGGCGTGCGAATTCCTGACGGTCTCGTGGTCGGAGAGGATCCCGATATCGACGCGGTCCGATTCCGCCGGACGGAAAGCGGCATCTGCTTGATCACGAAGGCAATGATCGACAGATTGGACGGATGAAGGCCCTCCAGGTCCTTGCTGTCGCTTCGGAAATCTACCCCCTGGTGAAGACCGGCGGTCTCGCGGACGTCGTAGGCGCGCTGCCACTCGCGCTCCGCCGCAACAATGTCGCCACCACGACGCTGGTGCCGGGCTATCCTGCCGTGATGGCGGCGATCCGGGGCGCCGAGCCGCAACTGGCGATCGACGATCTCTTCGGCGGCGGGGCAAACGTGCTTCGCTCTCAGGCGGCCGGTCTCGACCTTCTCGTGCTCGACGCGCCGCATCTCTTCGACCGCCCTGGCAATCCCTATACGGGGCCCAATGGCAGCGACTGGCCCGACAACGCGTTTCGCTTCGGCGCTCTCGCATGGAGCGCCATGCAGGTCGGTCTCGGCGAGATCGCGGGCTATCGTCCGGACATCATCCACGCCCACGATTGGCAGGCCGGGCTCGCCATGGCGTACCTCGCCTATCAAGAGAAGCGCCGGCCGGCCACTGTGCTGACCGTGCATAATCTGGCCTATCAGGGACAATTTCCGGCCGATCTCCTGCAGCGGCTGCGGCTGCCGCCGCATGCGTTCTCAATCGACGGCGTCGAGAGCTATGGCAACATCGGCTTCCTGAAAGGGGGCCTGCAATTCGCCGATCGCATCACGACCGTGTCGCCAACCTATGCGCGCGAGATCCAGGCTTCCGAGAATGGCTGCGGCCTCGATGGACTGCTGCGGGCACGATCCGCGGTGCTGACGGGAATCCGCAACGGGATCGATGTCGATGTCTGGAATCCGGAAACCGACGCACGGATCGCGTCCCGCTTCGGTCTCGCGACCCTGTCGGCAAGGGCGCCCAACAAAGCCGCGCTGCAGCGCCGGTTCGGCCTCAACGAGGAGCCCGACAGCCTGCTGTGTGCGGTGATCAGCCGCATGGCCTGGCAGAAGGGACTCGACGTGCTGGCTGATGCGATGCCGGCGCTGATCGCGCGCGGCGCGCAGCTCGCGATGCTCGGGTCCGGCGATCCGGAGCTGGAGCAGCGCTTCACTACGCTCGCGCGAGAGCACGCCGGACAGGTCGGATGCGTCCTCGGTCATGACGAAGACCTGGCCCATCTGGTCCAGGCCGGCGCCGATGCCATCCTGGTTCCGTCGCGGTTCGAGCCGTGCGGCCTGACGCAGCTCTGCGCCATGCGCTATGGCGCCATACCGGTCGTCGCAAAGGTCGGGCGGGCTGGCCGACACCGTGGTCGACCACGGGTCAGCTCGAGCCGAAGACGCGACCGGCCTCCAATTCTACCCGGTGACGCGGGAAGCGCTCGAGGCTGCCCTTCATCGCACCGCCGATCTGTGGTCTGACCGTGGGGCGTGGCAGGCGCTACAGGCAAACGCCATGCAGAGCGATGTTTCGTGGGCGGAGCCGGCCGACGAATTTCTCCGGCTCTATGTCGGATTGTTGACGCCTAAAAACTAGGCACCGCGCACGTTCTACGCATCGTTCAAGCCGCTGTGATCAGGCGCACTTCTTGCAAGCCATTCTGAATGGATTTGGGCGGGGGCGACTTAACGGGGCGCACCATGAATATGCTGGAACTTCCTGATCGCGAGCGAGCCCTGCGGGACGATGTCAGGCTGGTCGGACGCGTGTTCGGCGACACCGTCCGCCAGCAGCAAGGCGAGGCCGTCTTTGCGACGGTCGAGCGCATCCGGCAGATCTCGATCGCGTTCCGGCGCGAGGGCGACGCCGGCGCCCGGCGCGAGCTCGAAGCCATGCTCGACAGCCTCTCGCACGACCGCACCATCGAGGTCGTGCGCGCCTTCAGCTATTTCTCGCATCTCGCCAACATTGCCGAGGATCAGCACCAGATCCGCTGCATGCGTGCGCTGCCGAACGCTGGCAAGCCGACACTCGCCCGGAACGATCGAGAGCACCCTGGCGGCGCTCAAGCTGGCACAGGTGCCGCGCGCGACCTTGCAGGCGCTGTTCGACACGATTCTGGTGAGCCCTGTGCTCACCGCGCATCCGACCGAGGTGCGCCGCAAGAGCGTGCTCGATCGCGAAATGGAGGTCTCCCAGCTGCTCGCAGGGCGCGATCGCCTGGCGCTCACACCGGCGGAAGCCGCCGCGACCGACGATGCGCTGTCACGCGCTGTCCTGATCTTGTGGCAGACGAGCCTGTTGCGACGCGGGAAGCCGACGGTCGTCGACGAGGTCGCCAACGGGCTTTCGTACTACGACCACACGTTCTTCCGGGAGCTGCCGGGCTTGTACGCGGATCTCGAAGATGGTCTTGCGGCCATCGATCCGGCCTGGAGCAATACGGAGCTCCCATCTTTCATTCGCATGGGAAGCTGGATCGGCGGCGATCGCGACGGCAATCCGTTCGTGAACGCGGAGGTGCTGCGCCAAGCCATCGAGATGCAGAGCAAGCGGGTGCTCGATTTCTATCTCGATGAATTGCATCTGCTCGGCGGCGAGCTGTCGCTCAATCGCTCCCGTGTCAGCGTGTCGTCCCAGCTCGAGGAGCTGGTGAGCCGCACGCCGGACGAGTCCCCTCGCCGCGCCTCGGAGCCGTATCGGCAGGCGATCGTCGGAATTTATGCGCGCCTCGTCGCCTCCGCGCGCGGATTCGGACAGCACGTGCTGCCGCGCCACGAGGTCGCGGACGCCCAGCCCTATGCCAGCTCCGCCGAGCTGCGCAGCGATCTCGACATTCTCTATCGATCGCTCCTCGCCAACGGCTCGGCCATGATTGCGCGCGGACGACTGCGAGCGCTGCGGCGGGCGGTGGAGGTCTTCGGATTTCATCTGGCCAGCATCGACCTGCGGCAAAACTCCGACGTGCACGACCGAATGCTTGCCGAGCTGTTTGAGGTCGGATCGGGCGTCGACTATCTGCGCATGGACGAGGCAGTCCCGCACAGCCATTCTGCTGGCCGAGCTCGCGACCGCGCGACCGCTGATATCGCCGTTCGTGACCTATTCGGAGGAAACCGCAGGCGAGCTCGACATTCTGCGCACGGCGGCGGACATGCATCGCCGATACGGCAAGGATGCCGTTCCCAATTACGTGATCTCCAAGGCGACCACCGTCTCCGACGTCCTCGAGGTGGCGCTGCTGCTGAAGGAAGTCGGCCTGCTGCGCACCCGCGAGGGCAAGCTCGACGTCAACATCGTGCCGCTGTTCGAAACGATCGACGACCTCCGCAACTGCGGCAAGGTCATGGATTCGCTCCTGTCCATGACGGACTACACGCGCCTCCTCGACAGCCGCGGCCGCGTGCAGGAGGTCATGATCGGCTATTCCGACAGCAACAAGGACGGCGGCTTTCTGACGTCGGGCTGGGAGCTCTACAAGGCCGAGATGGCGCTGATCGACGTCTTTCGCAGACACAATGTCGGCCTGCGGCTTTTCCACGGCCGCGGCGGATCGGTCGGCCGCGGCGGCGGGCCGAGCTACGACGCGATCCTGGCGCAGCCGGCCGGCGCCGTCGAGGCCGGCATCCGGGTCACCGAGCAAGGCGAGGTCATTGCCGGAAAGTATCTCAATCCCGAGCTTGGCCGGCAGAATCTCGATCACCTCGTCGCCGCGATGCTGGAGGTCGCGTTGCTGCATCCGCAGCAAGCCGCGCCGCGCCCGGAATTTATTCGAGGCCATGGAGGAGCTCTCGGAGCACGCCTATCGCGCCTATCGCGCGCTGGTTTACGAAACCGAAGGGTTCGAGCGCTATTTCTGGGAATTGACGGTGATCGGCGAGATCGCCAATCTCCACATCGGCAGCCGGCCGGCCTCGCGCAAGAAGTCGACGACGGGTCGAGGACCTGCGCGCCATCCCGTGGGTGTTCGGCTGGGCGCAGTGCCGGCTGATGCTGCCGGCGTGGTACGGATTTGGTTCCGCGGTCAGCGCCTGGATCGAGGCGCATCCCGACAGCGGCATGCCACTGTTGCAAGCAATGGCGCGCGAATGGCCGTTCTTCCAGACGCTTCTCTCGAATATGGACATGGTGCTGGCGAAGAGCGACATCGGGATCGCTTCACGCTACAAGGAACTGGTCGAGGATGCCCAATTGCGCGAAGCGATCTTCTCCCGCCTGCGCGGCGAATGGGAGAGTTCCAAGCAGGCGCTGCTCACGATCCTCGAGCAGCAGACGCTGCTGGAGCGCAATCCCGCACTGGCACGCACGATCCGCGACCGTTTTCCCTATATCGATCCGCTCAATCACGTGCAGCTCGAGCTTGTTGAAGCGCTATCGGGCCGGCGACACCGACGAACGGGTCGTGCAGGCCATCCACCTCACCATCAACGGCATCGCGGCAGGCTTGCGGAACAGCGGGTAGGCAAGAGATGAAGGCACTCTTTATCGGACAGAGCTACATCGACATCACCTTCCTGACCGACGAGATGCCGACCGGCGATGACAAGACCGTGGCTCGCGACTATGCGGTCTCGTTCGGCGGCAACGCGGTCACGGCGGCGTTCTGCTGCGCCAAGCTCGGGATCGCGCCGGACCTGATGACCTCGGTCGCCGACGATTGGCTCGGACGCATGTTCGTCGACATGGCGGCGAAATACGGAATCTCGGTCCATCACCGCAAGGTGGCGCAATCGTCGCTGTCCTTCATCATGCCGAAAGGCGGACAGCGCGCCATCGTGCGATGCCGCGACGACAACTTCAAGCATCCGTTTCCGGTGCTCAATCTGGCTGGCTGCCGCGCGCTCCATGTCGACGGACATCTCGCCGACGCCGCGATTCACTATGCGAAGATCTGTCATGAGGCCGGCATCCTCACGTCGCTCGATGGCGGCGGCTTGCGTTCCAACACGCACGATCTGCTGGCATTCATCGGCACCGCGGTCGTGGCCGAGCGGCTGTGCGAGCAGATGAAGCTCACGCCCGGCGAGATGCTGACCTATCTGCGCTCGCGCGGCTGCAAGATCGGCGCCGTCACCATGGGCTCGCGCGGCATGCTCTGGTACGACGAGAGCAAGACCGAGCGCTTCCTGCCGGCGCTGAATGTCCCCGACGAAAAGGTCATCGACACCAACGGCGCCGGCGACATTTTCCACGGCGCCTACATGTATTCCTATCTGGTCGATCCGGACGTCGGCTGGGAGCAGCACTTCAAGTTCGCGCGCGCGGCATCGGCCTATGCGATCCAGCATCTCGGCAACGAGGCGAGCCTGCCGACACTCGCCCAGATCAACGAAACCGCGGCACGTTCGACGACCGGCGGCAGAGCCCGGTCGAGCTCGAGGTGGTGTCGGACGTCTGGAGCGACGCCAAAGTCTCGCGGCCCGCGGCGACTGCGCCGCTGAACACCAGAACGGAGCGCTCGGAAGCGCAGTCAGATCGCGTGCCGGCCGCGATGGCGCGACGGCCGAGCTGTCATCGCTGCCGTCGGTATTCAAGCACTCGCGTCCAGCGCGCTGCACTCGGGGACCGTCGGCAGCGTGAACTCGATCGGCTCTGGAGCCGCGTTGAGCACGACAAAGAGCGGCTGGCTGCTCGCTTTGATGGGCGCCAGCACATAAGACAGGAAGCGTCCGTTCGGAAAACTGCCAATCCTGCTTCGATCATCTCGCCCGCGTCGGGCGTGAGCCACAACACGTCGTATGTTCCGTCGGGCGCGTCGACCCTCGAGCCAGCCGGTGACCCTGAAGCTGCGGGAAGCGCTCGGCGCAGCTGCGCAAGCTGCCCGATGAACGCGGTCATGTCCTCGCCGTCGCGGCCGAGCCCTGACCAGTCGACCCAGCCGATCTCGTTGTCCTGGCAATAGGCGTTGTTGTTGCCGCCCTGGCTGTTGCCGACCTCGTCGCCGGCGAGCAGCAGCGGCACGCCCTGCGCCAGCAGCAGGCACGACAGGAAATTGCGCCGCAACCGGCGCCGCATGGCGACGATTTCAGCGTCATCGGTCGGACCTTCCACGCCGCAATTCGTGCTCAGGTTGCTGTCCGAGCCATCGCGATTGTTCTCGCGGTTGGCTTCGTTGTGCTTGCGCTCGTAGCTGACGAGATCGGCAAGCGTGAAGCCGTCGTGCACGGTCACGTGATTGATGCTCGCCCGTGGCGTGCGGCCGTGGTGCTCGAAGATGTCGGCGGAGCCGGTCATGCGCGCTCGCCACTCTCGCCGATGAGCCCGCCTTCGCCGGCCCAGTAGCGGCGCAGCGTCCGGCGGAACGTATCGTTCCATTCCGACCATTCCGGCGGAAACGCGCCGACCCGGTAGCCGCCGGGACCGATGTCCCAGGGCTCCGCGATGAGCTTGATCGTTGGCGAGCAGCGGGTCGCTCCAGATCGCCTCGAAGAATGGCGAGTGCGCGTCGAAGCCATCCGGTCCGCGCGCCAGCGTCGTCGCAAGGTCGAACCGGAAGCCGTCGACGCCGCATGCCTCGACCCAATGGCGCAGCGAATCCATCACCATGTCCAGCACCATGCGGGTGTGACAGGTTGAGCGCATTCCCGCAGCCGGTGAAATTCTCGTAGAAGCGCGGATCGTCGCTTCTGAGCCAATAGTAGGAGCGGTTGTCGATGCCGCGAAAGCTCAAGCGTCCGGCCGAGGTGATCGCCCTCCGCGGTGTGGTTGTAGACGACGTCGAGGATCACCTCGATGCCGGCGTCGTGCAGGCGCTCGACGGTCTCACGCAATCGTCTCAGCGTTGCCATAGCGATCGTCCGCGGTGAAGAAGCTCAGCGTGTTGTAGCCCCAATAGTTGCTCAGGCCGCGCTCGGCCAGGAACGGCTCGTCGATGAAGGTGTGGACTGGCAGCAGTTCGAGCGTCGTCACGCCGAGGCGCTTGAGATGATCGATCATCGGCGGCGCGAGCAAGCGCGCGAAACGTGCCGCGCAACTTCCGGCGGCACGTCGTCGCGCAGCCGCGTCAGTCCCTTGACGTGCGCCTCATAGATGATCGTGTCCTCCCAGGCGACGCGGGTCGCTTCGATCTTCGCCTGGAGCTGCGACGTCACCACCGCCTTCGGCATGACGTGCGCATTGTCGCGCCGGTCGAACGATAGATCCGCGCGGGCATTATCGCAGCTGATAGCCAAAATGCAGGTCGCTTGGCGATGAATGCCCCGGCGAGCTCCTTTGCATAGGGATCGAGCAGCAGCTTGTTGGGATTGAAGCGAAGGCCCTGCTCGGGCTCGATAGGGACCGTGGACGCGATAGCCATAGAGCTGGCCCAGCGCCGACCTCGGCGAGATGGCCGTGCCAGATGTCACCCGTGCGCTCCGGCAGGGCGATACGCGCGCGCTCGCGCTCGCCTGATTCGATCGAACAGGCAAAGCTCGACCTTCTCGGCATGCGCGGAGAACAGCGCGAAGTTCGTTCCGCGGCCGTCGACAGTGGCCCCGAGCGGATGCGGCGTGCCCGCGGACACGCGCATGTCAGCGCCTCCGGGACGAGGAAGATCGGCGGCGAGCGGCGGAACAACGAGGCGCAACTCCGCTCCCGCCCCTCCTCTGTCGCGCGATCACCGCGCCCGCATTGCCGACATTGCTGCCGCCATAGACGTCTGCATCGGTGTTGAGGACTTCGCGCCACACGCCGGCGAAACGGCATCGGGACGCGATAGTCGCGCATGAACCTGCGGCGTGAAATTGACGACGACCATGCATCGATCGCGCTCGCCGCGGCCCTTGCGCAGCCAGGCGAACACGCTGTTGTCGACGTCGTCGACGACCAGCCATTCGAACCCGGCGCCGTCGCAATCGCGCTCGTGCAAGGCCGGCACCGCGCGATAGAGCGCGTTGAGATCGCGCACGAGCGATTGCACTCCGAGGTGCTCGCGCTTCTCGAGCAGGTGCCAGTCGAGCGAGTGATCGTGCCGCCATTCCTGCTCCTGCGCCGAATTCATTGCCCATGAACAGGAGCTTCTTGCCGGGATGGCCGAACATGAAGCCGTAGTAGGCACGCAGATTCGCGAAGCGCTGCCATTCGTCGCCCGGCATGCGGCCAAGCAGCGAGCGCTTGCCGTGCACGACTTCATCGTGGGACAGCGGCAGGATGAAATTTTCGGTGAAGGCGTAGAGCAGGCCGAATGTGATCTGATGGTGATGATGCTTGCGATAGATCGGATCCTTGCTGATGTAGTCGAGCGTGTCGTTCATCCATCCCATGTTCCATTTGTAGCCGAAGCCGAGCCCGCCATCGTCGACCGGCCGCGACACCATCGGCCAGGAGGTCGATTCCTCGGCAATGGTCGTTGTCCCTGGAAAGCGCGCAAACGACTTCGGTATTGAAGCGCCTCAGGAAGGCGATGGCTTCGAGGTTCTCGCGGCCGCCGATACTTGTTCGGAATCCAGTCGCCCTCCGGCCGGCTGTAGTCGAGATAGAGCATCGAGGCGACCGCATCGACACGCAGTCCGTCGATGCCGATAGCGCTCGAGCCAGAACAGCGCGCTGGCGAGCAGAAAGTTGGCGACCTCGGTACGTCCATAGTTGTAGATCAGCGTGCCCCAATCGAGATGCCGGCCCTGGCGCGGGTCGGCGTGCTCGTAAAGCGCAGTGCCGTCGAACCGCGCCAAGACCATGGGCGTCGTCGGGGAAATGCCCGGGGACCCAATCGAGGATGACGCCAAGCCCGGCGCGATGGCAGGCATCGACCAGAGCCACAAAATCCGCCGGGCTTCCGAAGCGGCTGGTGGGCGCAAACAGGCCGGTCGGCTGATAGCCCCAGGAGCCGTCGAACGGATGTTCGGTGACCGGCAGAAACTCCACATGCGTGAAGTTCATGTCGCGCACGTAAGCCGGCAGCTCGTCTGCAAGCTCCCGATAGGTGAGCCAGCGATGGCCCACCTCGGGCCGTCGGCGCCAGGAGCCGAGATGCACTTCGTAGATCGAGATCGGTGCATCGAGAGCATTGCAGCCGGGCGGCGCGGCTGCCGGCCGATTGAGCTTCCCGAGATCGACGACGATCGATGCCGTTCTCGGCCGCAACTCCGCAGCAAATGCGACCGGATCGGCCTTGAGCGGCAGCACCTCTCCGTGCGGCCCGAGAATGTCGAACTTGTACTTGTCCCCGTGCAGCTCCCGGCGCAAAGATCTCCCAGAAGCCGTTGCCGCGCACGCGCATGGCGTGGCGACGTCCGTCCCACAAATTGAAGTCACCGACCACGCTGACGCGCCGCGCGTTGGGCGCGAACACCACAAAGGCCACGCCCGCAACACCGTCGAGCTCGAAAGGGTGCGCCCCGAGCTTGTCGTAGAGCCTGAGATGATTGCCCTCGCCCAAGCAGGTACAGATCGAAATCGGACAGGACCGGCGGAAAGCGATAAGGATCGTCCATCTCGACGATCGCGTGACGAAACCGCGCCCGCAACCGATAGCGCGAGGCTCCCTCCGGACGCGGCCCCGAAAACAATCCGGCGTCGTCGATCCGATCGAGCGGTGTTGAACGACCGTCATCCCAGAGCGCGGAGACCTCCAGCGCGTCCGGCAGGAACACGCGCAGGACGGCGCAGCCATTGTCGACATGGGGCCCGAGATAGCGGAACGGATCGGCGTGCCGACCTTCGATGACCGCGACGGCTTCAGGGGAGAGTGGCGTCATGGGCCGGCGCTCGCCGGTGGTGCGCACACCGGATGGCTCCCAGCCACTTGCAGGCGCACGAAGCCGCTAATTCGATTGAATTGAATCGGGTGGCGGCGCAAGATTTGCAGGCCTGCTGAGCTGGGACAACTCGAAAACTGGATCGAGCCGACAACATTATCGAGGGCACCGAGGGCGCTTAGCAAGCGCCGCGTGTGCGTGAGTTCTGATCCCACACTGCCCAAAATACAGGCATCAAAGCGTTCATGGACCTGGACCCTATTCTCGAGCAGGCCGCCAAATGGGGTGTCGAGGCCGCACATTACGATGGGCTTGGCCGCCACTGGCAGGTGGATCCGTCGGTATTGGCACGCATCCTCGAGGCAATCGGCGCGCACGGGAAAGAACCGCGCCATCATGATGCCGCAGCAGAGCTGTCATGCCCGCCTTTCAAGGCAGCCATACACTGCCGCAGCGATCGTGGGGCATCGCCGTTCAGCTCTATGGCATTCGCTCGCACCGCAATTGGGGCCATGGCGACTTCACCGATCTTGCCAACCTGATCGACATCGCGTCCGAGCTCGGCGCTTCGGCGATCGGGCTCAACCCGCTGCATGCGCTGTTCGACGACCGGGCCGAGGAAGCAAGTCCCTATTTTCCGAGCAGCCGGCTCTTTCTCAATCCGCTCTATATCGACGTCGAAGCCATTCCGGAATTTCCACGCGCCGCGCTGGCGGAGTTTGCATCATGCCGTCGCGGCGTTGAGGCAGCGCGACCTCGTCGACTATGCCGGCGTTGCGCGATGCAAGACCAAGGCGCTTCAGCTCGCCTTCGATGCTTTCAGCAAGCTCGCGACGCGAAGCGCGCCGGCAGCAATTCGACGAATTCAAACGCGCACGCGCGCCGTTGTTGCAATCGTTCGCCGCGTTCGAGGTGCTGCGCCGACGCTTCGGCAAGCCATGGTGGGAATGGCCGGTCGAGCTGCGCAAGCCCGATCAATCGTCCCTGCGTGCTGCCTTATCCACGGATGCGGATGAGCTCGACTACTACGCCTTCGTGCAATGGATCGCCGATCAGCAGCTCTCGGCCTGCCGGGACAAGGCGCAAGACGCCGGCCTGCCGATCGGGCTTTACCTTGATCTTGCCGTCGGCGTCCGCGCGGACGGCTTCGATGCCTGGAGCAATCAGGATTTCGTTCTGCCGTCGCTCGAGATTGGCGCTCCGCCCGACCAGCTCAACACGGAGGGCCAGCGCTGGGGCCTCGCCGGGATCAATCCCCTGAGCCTGATCGAGAGCGACTGCGAGCCGTTCCGCCAGGTCCTGCGCGCGTCCATGCAATATGCGGGCGCGATCCGCATCGATCACATCCTGGGGCTCAAGCGCTTCTATCTCATTCCGCGCGGCGTGCGCGCCGATCAGGGCGCCTATGTGCGCTTTCCGTTCGAGGCCCTGCTTGCCGCTGCTGCCGAAGAGAGCAACGCCAGCCGCTGCATCGTCATCGGCGAGGATCTCGGAACCGTCCCGCCCGGCTTCCAGGATACGCTCGCCGCGTTATGGCATCTGGTCGTTTCAGGTCATGCTGTTCCAGCGCGCGGCCGACGGCGGCTTCATCGCGCCCGATCTTTATCGCGAGAACGCGCTCGTGACCTTCGCGACGCACGACCTGCCGACATTCGCGGGCTGGCTGTCGGGTCACGATCTTGCGGTCAAGCGTGGCCTCGAACTCGATCCCGGCGAAAGCGACCACGATCGCGCCGCCGCCAAGGAGGCGCTCGGCCGCGCGATGGCATGGCGCGGCCTGCCGAACATTGATTGCCTCTCGGTCACCCGATTTCTTGCCGACACGCCGTCGCGGCTGCTCATGGTGAGCCTGGAGGATGCGCTGGGCGTGGTCGATCAGGTCAATGTGCCCGGGACAGTCGACGAGCATCCGAACTGGCGGCGCCGCCTTGCCGTGCCGCTGGAAGACCTGCTGCCGTCAAGCACGCTGCGCTCAATCGAGGGCGTTATGGAGACGAGCGGCCGCACTTCGCGCGGCACTTAACATTAAGGTTCCCTACTCGCTCGTTGCCGCGAATCGAGCGATGGGCCAGCCGCGATCGATGCGAAGCCAACGGTGCAAGTGCGCACTCAGCGTTGATGCAGCTCACTGAGTATGGCGTCGATGCTTCAACGAACGTCACCATCGCTGGCGATAGTTGTTACCGACGGGCCGCCGCGGTGGGACCTCGCTTGCGCAGGGTCTCCACCGCCTTGGCTATTGGGCTAGGTCGACATGCGCGCGCCGGTTTCCAGCAGCGACTTGAGATCGCTGAGGACCCACGGCCAGCCGCCGCCACCCTTGGCCGGATCGCCACCGCCCGGCACCATGCCTGCGACCATCGGGGCGCCCGTGACATCATGAGTGATGGTGACCGTACACACGCCTTGCCCCTCCGCGATTTCGTATGTGAGGCGTGAAGGCGGCTCGCAATCATTTCCGGCGTGAACTGCGGGTGCCATGTCTGCACCAGCTTGCGCGGCGGATCGCTCTCTAGCACCTCGCCGAGGATGACTTTGTCGGGCAACCCGAACGATTTCATCTCGGGACTGGCCTCGTGGTGATAGTGTCCGCCGCCCTTCAGCTCGTATTGGACGCGGCCGCCATAGGCGTAGCGCTCGGTCCATTCGGGCTTGGTGATCGCATCCCAGATCGCCTGGGCGCTCGCCTTGATGACGATCCTGTAGACCAGAATGGTCGCTGCTTTGTCCGTCATGGTCGTTCTGTCCTTGTCCTCTAGCTCGGCCTTGAGCGCCAGCAGCGCGGAGACCTCGCGTTCCCTGTATTTATCGATCCACCGGTCGTGGATCATCCGGATGGGAACCGATTCAGAAAATGCAGTTTCTCCCGCCCCGACCGGCGGGTGACGACGAGGCCGGCATCTTCCAGAACCTTGAGATGCTTCATGACGCCGAAGCGCGTCATCGCTAGCCCGGACTCCAGGTCCTTCAGCGTCCGGCCGTCGCGCTGAAAGAGCAGGTCCAGGAGGAAGCGACGCGTCGGGTCAGCAAGCGCCTTGAAGACTTGGTCATCGTCCATCAACTCACGCATGATAGGTGACCATATAGTCACCTGTCAAGGTCGAGTCCGATGACTGGAGTTGACAATGATCGATTTGTTATATAACATACTAGTTATATAACAAGAGACAACATATGCCAAACCTCGATGCCGCCTTCTCTGCACTCGCCGACCCGACCCGTCGGGCGATCCTTGCCCGTCTCGCCCTGGGTGAGGCCACGGTGATGGAGATTGCTGAACCCTTCGACATGACGCAGCCCGGTGTCTCTCGCCACTTGAAGGTGCTGGAGGAAGCCGGACTGATCGTGCGCAGAATCGAAGGCACCAAGCGGCCGTGCCGGTTGGCGCCGTCGGCGATCAGCGAGATCGATCGATGGCTCGACAAGCTGCGTCAGGCTCTCGCCAAGAACTACGATCGGCTCGACGACGTGTTGGCCGGAATGCAATCAAAAAAGCGAAAGGGAAGACGATGAGCAAGCTGACACTAATGACCGAAGGCGACAAACATGTCGTCGTCACCCGCCGCTTCGCGGCGCCGCCCGAGGCTGTCTACCGCGCTCACACCGAGCCGAGGCTGATTCAGAAATGGATGCTTGGTCCGGACGGCTGGACGATGCCCGTCTGCGTCTGCGAGGCGCGACCGGGCGGGAAGATCCGCTACGAGTGGGCAGACGGCAAGGGTGGTGGATTCTATCTGACCGGTGAATTTGTGGAATTGGTGCCGTTCAGCCGGATCGTCCACGTGGAGCGGATGCATCTTCCCGATCCGTCTCCCGACAATCACGTCGAAACAAGGTTCGAGCCGGACGGGAGCGGGACGCTGATGACGATGCGAATGACACTGCCCGATGCCCAAACGCGGGCGGCCATGCTGGCGAGCGGCATGGAGCACGGGATGGAAGCGAGCTACGTCCGGCTCGAGGCCATGATTTGAGCATTCAAGCAAGCGCACAGAGAAAATGGGGTCCAACAATGATAGCCACACCGCAGATCATCCAGACCAGCGTCCAGGAGGCCGCCGTCATCCGCCTCACCATTCCGCGCAGCGAGATGATGAAAGTGTTCGGCCCCGCCGTCGGCGAGTTGATGGCAGCGCTCGCCGCACAAGGGGTGGAGCCCGTCGGAGCGGTCTTCGCGCACCATCTGAGAATGCCACCAGACACCTTCGATTTCGAATTGGGCGTCAAGGTCGCGGCGCCGGTGAAGGCTGCCGGACGCATGAAACCGGGCCAGCTGCCTGCGGCGAAGGTGGCGCGCACAGTGTACAGCGGTCCGTACGAAGGCCTCCCGTCCGCGTGGGGTGATTTCGTCAAGTGGATGAAGGCGAGCGGCCACGAACAAGCCGAAGACCTGTGGGAGGTGTACTCGATCGGTCCGCAATCGACCCCTGATTCCGCGAACTGGCGCACGGAACTGAACCGGCCACTTACAAACTGACCCTGCGCCCGCGTATCAAGCCGTGTCGGCGTGTTCCGAGTTGGGTCATTTTCGACCGACAAATCTGGAGTTGTCTCTGGCCGATTTGCGGTTGGCTTCTAAAGCGGACGTTTCGCCTTTGCCGCGTGTTAATGAGACGGCATAGCGGAACGGGGGACGAACAAAACTGGAAAACTTTCTGGGAAAACCGTGTAACTAGTTTCGGCTAAGTATTGGAGCGGGTGAAGGGAATCGAACCCTCGTCATAAGCTTGGAAGGCTTCTGCTCTACCATTGAGCTACACCCGCGCCGCAGCAGGCGACCAGACCGGCGCTGCAGGGCCGCAAACGCTGGTGGACGGGATGAGGTAATATCGCCTTGATTCTGTTCAAGAATCAAAGCGCCTCATGAGCCGTCCGAACCCAATTCGCTTGCCGCACCGCCTCCTATTTCCCACGACCAAGCCCGCGGATCAACCCTGCGGAGCACAGCGCAATTGGCCTAGCTGCGGGAAGGTGTGCAGTTTCTGGCGGCGGCGCAAGTGGCTCTAGTGCAGCCGTGCCACGAGTGGCCCTCGGAGCGCGGCAACGAGCCATCTGATGATCGGAGGCGGCTTGCCAGGGCCCTCGCCGGCTTCGATGACATCGGCAATCGCTGCTGCCGCTGCCGGCGACGTCACCTGGAGAGTCTCGGCCGCTCCCTTGAGACTGCCCAGGTCATCCAGATCCAACGCTCTCACGAAGGCGTCCCAAAAAGCTTCTGACGCCTCGTCCACGATCACACGCTGAATGTGATTCATCGTCTCAGCCCCCCACGAACCGATTCGGCCCCCACCAATAAATTAGCTAGCAATAACCACCCGGCGCTAGCTGCCGGTGGGGCAAAATATGGAACGAATGTTGAAAAAGCGGCTTCCGGCCTATGCGGCCCGCTTGTGCGTTTTGCGTCCGCCGGCATCCTTGGCAAGGCGACTGCGCAGCATGGCCAGCACAGCCGCTTCCTCGGGGTGAAACCCGGGAAGCGCATCGCGCAATTCGCTCTCCACCGCGGACTTGATTTCAAGAACGAGGTTGCCGTCCAGATAGGACGTGAGCACTTCGGGATGCACGTAGCATTTGCGGCAGATCGTCGGCGTGTTGCCGAGGCGCGCCGCTACGTTCTCGATGGCCGCGCGAAGATTGCGCTTCGCCTGTGCGGCGCTGTCGAAGGCCTTCAATTCATTCAAGGCCATTGCGGCGAGCACCGTGCCGGCCCAGGTGCGAAAATCCTTCGCCGTGATGTACTGGCCGGTGATCTCTTTCAAATAATCGTTGACGTCGGTCGAGGTCACGTCCTGCGGTTTGCCGTCGTCGTCCAGATACTGCAGCAGCTCCTGGCCCGGAAGCTCCTGACACGCCCTGATGATTTTTGCGATGCGCCGATCTTTGACGCGCAGCAACCACTGCTTTCCGCTCTTGCCGGTAAATCGAAATCGAACCTCGTTTCCATTAACGGATGCGTGGCGGGTCTTGAGCGTCGTCAAGCCGTAGCTGTTATTCTGCTTGGCATAGTCGTCATTCCCGACGCGAATGAGCGTGGATTCCAGAAGCTGAACGACTGTCGCGAGGACCTTCTGGCGCGGCAGACCGCGCAGCGCCAAATGCTCCCGCACCTTGGCGCGAATGGCCGGCAGCGCCTCGGCGAACGCCACCATGTGCTCGTACTTTGTGCTCTCGCGCACTTCGCGGAAACGCGGATGATAGCGGTATTGCTTTCGGCCCTTTGCATCACGACCGGTCACCTGAATGTGCCCGTCCGCAAAGGGGCAAATCCAGACGTCGGTCCATGCTGGCGGGATGACAAGCGCCTTGATCCGTTTGAGGACGTGAGGATCCGAGAGCGTCGCCCCATCCGGGCGCGTGTATGCGAAGCCTTTTCCCGATCGCCGGCGACGAATTCCGGGGCGGTCGTCCGAGATGTACCTCAGCCCTACGGATTCGGCGGCGTCCTGCGGGTCGACGACCGTTTGAGCTTCGGCTGCTGATTCAAGCAAGAGATACCTTCCCTGCCCCCTTCTCAACCCATTGAACGTGCTCGGCTGTCCAGAGTTCCAATCGCGGAGTTCCAATCCCGGTGGCGCTCACCGTAGCCAAGCCGCATGGCCTTCGGCCTTCAGGGAACAACCAGCCCAGGTAAGCTTTAAGACAGCGCCGGAGTCGGGATGTCACGGAAAAGGGAAATGAATGACACGGCTATCTGACTTCACCAGCAGCAGAATATTGGAGCGTTACCGGATCGCGCAAACCTTCCATGAACTCCGAGCAAGCGGCATCGAAGCTCCCGTAGCAGCAACACAGGTTTCGATCCGGCTCGGGGTCAGTGCGGGAGACGTATTTGCATCGGCCGCGGAATTCACGCGGGAGCCGCTGTGGCGGTTGTGAGAATGAAATGGACGGTGCGGCGATTGTGGGCGCCCGCATCGTTCACGGCGCAAGCGCGAATAATTGATCGAGGGCGCCTCCTTCATGGCGCCTTTCGAGGATTTAACGGCCTGGGGCGACAACTTGGTGCTGCAATAGCGCAAAGTTGGGTGCAACAATGCCCACATTCAAACCTGAGACACTGGCCGCCATAGCGCTGGCCCTCGAAATGGCAACCGCCGACCTGGCTTTTGTCGAGCCCAGATTACGCGACGCAATCGAAGCGAGAATTGTCGCGGCGGCTGAAGCAACGGGCGAGGCCGATCCGGTGAAGCTCTGCGAGGCGGCGCTCAACAGCACCTGACTGTCAACGGGCTGCTCTTGCGCTTCAGCGAGCCGCCAACTTCTTGAACGCTGCGATAGCCCGCTTGAGGTCGTCGTATTCGTCGCAGCCGATGAGGCAGATGTCCTCCAAGTGGGCGAGGTGCTGCTCGGCTGTCGCCGGGTCGCCAAGCACCAGACTGGCTTCGCCGAGATGCTCGTGGGCGCTGCGATGGCGCGGATTGAGCATCAGCGCCTGTTGGTAATGTCCGATCGCTGGCCCCAGCTGACGCAGCCGCCGATACGCATAGCCAATGTAGTTTTGGATGTCGGGGTTGCGCGGATCGCGCAGCGCAGCGGATTTCAGCACCGCGATCGCACCATCCCAGTCCTCGGCGACCAGCGCCTTCTTGCCGGCGGCGAACTCGGGATCGAGTTTCGCCCAGTCCGCATCGGGCATAGCGACCGTCATGGTGCAGATCGGCCATTCTTCGGACGCGAGCTTGACTTCTGCAGTCTGCTCCGGGCCGCCGGACCGCGGCCCAGTCGCTCTCTGCCACAGCGAGGGGCTGATTGTGTAGGCCGCAACGCCAGCGACCAGCGCGCCCAATATTGCAGACAGCGCAATCCAGCGGATCATTGTCGCCTGCCTAGTTCTTAGCCAATTCTTTGCGATGATCATGTTATCATCGCTTCGCCAGGAACGCCTTGGCCTGCTGCACTTCCGGCCGCTCGATATCGGCGTTCCTGGCGAGGTTCACGAGCTTGCCAAAATACTCGGAAGCCTGCGCTCGATTGCCCATCGCATCGGAGGCGCGCGCGGCGCCCCAGAAAGCGCGGTAGCGGTTGGGCGTCTGCTTGATGGCCGTCTCGTATTCCTTCAGCGCTGCCGCGGGCTCGCCAACCTCCAGCAGCAGTTCCGCCAGCATCTCGCGCAACGGATAGAGGCGGTTCTCCATGATCACGTTCTTGACGCTGCCGTCCTCGCCGTCAGCGGCCGCGCGCATGAACCGCACTGCCTGGTCGCGCGCGCCCTCCTTCACCGCCACCCAGGCGGAAATGGCCAGCATCTGCTCTTCGGTGCGGTCGGCCCAGTAGGATTGATCGGCGCGCTGCAGCGCCGTGCGCAACGCCTTCATGGTCTCGATCTCTGCTTTCGCTCCCGCGACGTTGCCGCTGCGCGCCATGCCGAGGCCGCGGGTGAAACGATAAAGTGAATCCGCTATCGGCACTCCGGTCGGATTCATCGGCATCGCCGCCGCGCTTTGCCAATCGCCCCGGTCAAGCAGGTAGCGGGTCTCCATCAGAGCCTTGGACACGAAATTGCCAAAGCCACCGGGGCGATCGCCGCGCGGCGGGGTCGCCAGCGCCTTTTCAATCAGCGCTTTTGCCTTACCGTCCTGCGCCAGCTGCAGGTGCGCATACACCGAGAAATCGGCGGCGTGATAATAGTCGGGCTGGATTTCGAGCGCGGATGCATTCGACGCGATCGAGTCCTCCCACATCCCGACCATCGAATAGATGTGCGACGGCATATGGCGCGCGTGCGGGACCGCCGGCGCGATGCTCGCATAGCGCTTGGCCGCCGCAATTCCACGATCCGCGAGCGGCGCGAAGTCGTAGGCATGAATGATGAAGTGCGACACGCCCGGATGCTGCGGGTTTTGCTCGAACAGCTTCTCCAGGATGGCGACCGATTGCAGCTGGTTTTTGTAGGTGACGTCGGTCTTCGCGGCTGACGCCTGCAACGTCAGCGCATAGACGACCTGCACCTCGTAGTCGTCAGGATAGCGCTGCGCCATCTGCTCCATCGCCTTGTTGTAGGCGCGCAGGCGGGTCTCGACATCGACCTTGTCGTGGTCGCGGAAGTAGGCGCGCAACGCGTCGATCCAGCCGCGCTCACGTTCCGTCTTCGCTCCAATTGCGTTGGCCTTTTCGAGCGCCGCCCAGGCGGCATCGGCTTGCGCGCGCGGCGGTGGTCCGACCAGCGAGTTGCCGAGCTGATCCATCGCAATGCCCCAATAGGCGATCGCGCAATTGGGATCCTGTTGCAGGACGCCCTCAAACACTCTGCGCGCGACCAGGAACCAGTAGGAATGGATCATCGCGACGCCGCGCTCGAACTCCGCCTGCACCTTGGGATCGCAGGAGGTCGGGAAGCTCAGCGTGCCAAGCTTCTCCTCACCTTGTTGCCCGGAGGCGCCGACGGTGAGCAGCGCCGTGATGAGACCTGCGTGCACAAAGCGTTCGTCTCGATTGCCTATTCATCGCACGCCTCCCTTTGGTTCGCCTATGACGGCCACCATTTGGCACAAACGTAGCAGCTTTTTTCTCGCCTCGCCTGTCAATTCATGCGCAAGAGCTTGCCGGCTGCCCCGCATGTTGCTTTTCAGTATCTTCAGGGCATGACTTGCTTGAGCCGCCATTGAAGAAACTCTTCGTACAGGGCTCGTTGCCAACCTTCCTGCGGTTCGGCTGGCGCAGCTGCTACGTCTTTGTCGCCAACGACTTCCATGGTCTTTTGCAAATCTGGTCGCACCAGCTTCGAGACACCTGGTACAGGTTTATCGCCAGCAGCCTCGAGGACCGCAACAGCTGAAATCGAGTATCGCTGCTGCACGCCCTCGGATTCTCTTTTTTCGCGTACCGGCTTGCGCTGAGCCACTTTGCTTGGCTGCTCTGACTTGCCGGCCACGCCTTTTCTCGTCGCCATCGATTCGCTTTGACGCGGCTTCGGCGTGGGAGTGGGAATGCTGCTGGTGTCTTGGTCCGTTTCGGCCGGCGAATTCCAACTAATGGAATCGGTCAGGTTGGAAAACGCGGACCAGAACCACGTCACGATCGATGGAGGGGGATCAACGGTTGGTGCTGCTTCACGCTGCTCGGTTCGTAACGCACCTGCCGTGGTAGCCTTTTCAGAGGCTGAAGAGGCTTGAACGGAACGAGAGGACCGCGCGGTTTCTCTTTGATTGCGCTTCGACGGCGCGCCTAATTTCTCGACGTACCAGCATATCTCGTTCTTTGCTGGATCAGTTTGATATTGCCACCGAGTACCAGGAGGCGGTTGGAAGTCAGGGCCGGGAAAACATTCATTGGGGTGAGCAGCGTTGCTCACCCCAATGGTGAAAAGACCAGCGACGACGCAAATGAGGGCTCGGTTCGCTCCTGCCATTGTTCTTGTCTCTCTGCTGCCGATGCCGCCCGATGTCGCAGCCATGCTTCCCCGCATGTTCGCGGAATCATGCTGCTCTCTTAACGCGCTAAAAAATACTTCCTCAATATGGAAATATTAGGCGTCGCTCGACCGAAAATATTGCGTTCGCCAAAGTAGTACCCTCGTAGTTCGATCGATTTCTGGCCGCACAATGGCCACCAACAGTCCCAGACTGCCGGCACTTCTAGTGCTCACAGCCACAGCGCATTTGTTCTATTGCGACTTTTAAAGCGCCGTTGGGCGGCCGGTCCTGAATGGCCACCGGCTCACGCCTTAGCCATTCACGCGGAGACGCTCTCCAGGCTGCGCAGAGGCTTGGCACAGAGGCTGGCAGAGGCTTGGCACAGAGGCTTGGCATTGACGCGAATACACGCCTCGAAGACGGCGACCCGGATGGACCGGCCGGGGGATTGTCCGGATCGACCAATGACAGATCCCGGAATTCCGTGCCCTGATAAAAGTCAGGCACAACGGAGGTGGTGGACGGGGATGGATTCGAACCACCGTAGGCGTGAGCCAACGCGTTTACAGCGCGTCCCCTTTAGCCGCTCGGGCACCCGTCCGCCGGGCGCGTTATATAGGTGGAACGGTCGCCAACTCAAGCATGCTCTGGCCCCCCGGCGCCGGTTAGCCCATAACGCGAGCCCGGACAGCCCCCATGCCCCCTGACCGACCGCAAAAGACTGGAAAACAGCGGCATTTTGCCAGGCCGCACCGGCCCAAAAACCGCCAGGATGCGGCCGCCGCGAGGCCTTCGGCGGGCGCGAGCTCCAACAGCGACGGTCCGGCCATCCTCTATGGCTGGCACACCGTCAAGGCGGCGCTGGAGAATCCGGCCCGCCGCATCCGCAAGCTGTATGCCACCGAGAACGCGGCGCGGCGGCTGGCCGAGGACGGGGTGGCGCTGCCGGTCGAGCCTGAGCTCATGCGCCCGGACGCGATCGCGGCCCGGCTCGGCCCCGACGCCGTGCATCAGGGCCTCCTCGCCGAGGCCGATCCCCTGCTCTCGCCCGAGCTCGAGGAGTTGCCGGCGACCGGCATGGTGCTGGTGCTCGACCAGATCACCGATCCGCACAATGTCGGCGCCATCCTGCGCACGGCGGCGGGATTCGCGGTCTCGGCGGTGGTGACCACCGCGCGCCACAGCCCGGAGGCGACCGGCGTGCTCGCCAAGTCGGCCTCCGGCGCGCTCGACTATGTGCCGATCGTCACCGTGCAGAACCTTGCGCGCGCGATGAGCGAGATGAAAGAGCGCGGCTATCTCCTGATCGGCCTCGACTCCACCGGCGATGCCGACCTCTCCGAGGTCGCGCTGACGTCGCCGCTCGCGCTGGTGCTCGGCGCTGAGGGCAAAGGCCTGCGTCAGCTCACGCGCACGACCTGCGACCGCGTCGCGCGCCTTGATCTGCCGGGCAAGATCAAGAGCCTCAATGTCTCGAACGCGGCCGCGCTTGCGCTCTATGTCGCGAGCCGTCGCCTCCCTTCGATTTGATTACGGCCGCGGGTGCTGCCAGGGCTTGTGCCATGGCGGCAGCAGGTAGGAATCCCGATAGGTCGGATAATAATAGGTCTGTCGCATCATCGGATATCGCGCGCGCCGCGTGTGAAAAGTTTCGAACGTCGGCGTCGTGACGATATGCGGGCCGCCATACACCGGGCCCTGGTCCACAATGTAGAACGGCTTCACGTGAGCCCGTGCCTTCACCACGACGGCGGGCGCACAGGGCGCGGCGCATTCACAGCAGACGTCGGCCGGCATCGCCACGCCAATCGACCCGAGCAAGGCAAACGCAACCAACACAAGCGAGCGTGCAAACATTCGATACTCTCCTCTCGCCTTCAATCTTGCAATCCTGTGACTTTCAGTTCTGTCGTGGCAGCCAGCGCCGCTCGACCTGCGGCACGACCGTAACATCGACATTCGCGGGCGGCTCGCCACCGTTCGGCGGCACCGGAGCCGACTGCAACTCCCACTGGCGGTGGTAGCTTTCCGCGGGCTTCGGCAGCTCGCGATCCGGCGGTGGCTCGATCTCATGCCGGCCATAGCCGGGCTGGCGCCCCTGCGCAGGGAAATAGGGAAGCTCATAGCTGGGGATCGGCCGCTGCGGCGGGCACGCCACCACGGTCACTGGCATGCCAGGCCGCGCCAAGCCCCAGTCGCCCTCCACCACGCAGAAGGAGGCGTCGCCACCATTGATGATCACGGGAACTCCGGCCCGGCCGGGAATGACGATCGCGGGCGCATCACCCGCTGCTTGCGCAGGTGGGCCAAGAAGATTTGCGATCTCAATAATCCACAGGAACGCAATCGCCCGCATCACAACATCCGTCCCTCAACACCACCGGCAGTCTCGCAGGCAATGGTGAAACCGGTTGTCAACGACGCAAGCTGTCGGCGCGCTTTTGCGCGTTATTGTTCGTTATTATTAATGACTTCCTACCGGGGCACGAGCCCATCGTGTTGGCACTGCACCTAAGACTTTAGACTTACGACCACTGGCGCACAGACACACCCCTTGACCACGGTCTAGCGTGACCATGGGAGGAGTCGGACGTGGCCCGGGCCGAGGCATGTTTCCGTCCCCCGCATAACTTTTGATTTTTCGAGGGATCGCCCATGACAACCATCACCGAGCCGCATGTGTCGGCGCGCGGCGCCGGCATGACCAAGGACGAGAAGTTCGTCATCTTCGCATCGTCGCTTGGCACCATCTTCGAGTGGTATGACTTTTATCTCTACGCCGTGCTGGCGCCGTTCTTCGCGGCGCTGTTCTTCCCGTCCGGGAACGATACCGCAGCGCTGCTTTCAGCGTTCGCGACCTATGCGGCGGGCTTCCTGGTGCGTCCCTTCGGCGCGCTTCTGTTCGGCCGCATCGGCGACCTCGTCGGCCGCAAGTACACCTTCCTCGTCACCATCATGGTGATGGGCGCGTCGACCTTCCTGGTCGGCCTCTTGCCGACCTTCGCGCCGCACTACTTCCCGCTGCTCGGCGAGGTCGGCATCGGCTGGACCGCACCGATTCTGCTGGTGACGCTGCGCCTGCTGCAGGGCCTCGCGCTCGGCGGCGAATACGGCGGCGCCGCGACCTACGTCGCGGAGCATGCGCGGCCCAACGAGCGCGGCTTCTCGACCAGCTGGATCCAGACGACGGCAACGCTCGGGTTGTTGCTCGCGCTGATCGTCATCGGGGTTTGCCGCTGGTTGATGGACACGACCACGTTCGCGGAGTGGGGCTGGCGCGTCCCGTTCCTGGTCTCCGTCATCCTCCTGGTTTTCTCGGTCTACATCCGGCTCAAGCTCAACGAGACGCCGATCTTCCAGAAGATGAAGGAAGAGGGCAAAGGCTCGAAGGCGCCGCTCACCGAGAGCTTCTTCCACTACCCGAACAACAAATACGTGCTGCTCGCGTTGCTCGGCGCCACCGCCGGCCAAGGCGTGGTCTGGTACACGGGCCAGTTCTACGCCCTGTTCTTCCTCACCATCACGCTGAAGCTCAATTACGTCCACGCCTACATGGCTGATCGGACTATCGCTCATCATCGGCACGCCGTTCTTCATCTTCTTCGGCTGGCTGTCCGACAAGATCGGCCGCTTGAAGATCATCCTGGCCGGCTGTGCGATCGCGGCGGCGACCTATTTCTTCCTGTTCGCCCAGCTCACGCACTATCGTGAACCCGGACCTCGAGACCTTCGCGAGACGAATCCGATCACGGTTCACGGCCGACAAGTCGACCTGCCAGGTGCATATCTTCGTCACGGCGTTCACGAAGTTCAGCAACTGCGACCGCGCTCAGGACTTCGTGACCAAGCTCGGCCTGTCGTTCAAGACCGAGAACCTGCCGAACGCGGGCGACAAGGTCGACGTGACCATCGGCTCGACCAGGATCCAAGGGCTTCGACGCCGCGCGCTGGAACGCCGCGTTCCTCGACGCCGGTTACCCGAACCTGCAGCGCAACGCTCAGGGCGCGATCGTGCCCAAGTTCGCCGACCCGGCCAAGGTCAACTGGTTCATGACCGAGCTGATCCTGATGATCATGGTGATCTACGTGACCATGGTGTACGGGCCGATCGCGGCGTTCCTGGTCGAAATGTTCCCGACCAAGATCCGCTACACCTCGATGTCGCTGCCCTATCACATCGGCAACGGCTGGTTCGGCGGCATGCTGCCGCTGCTCGCGACCGCGCTTCGTGGCGGCCTACGGCGACATCTACTTCGGCCTCTGGTACCCGATCGTCGTGGCGATCATGACAGTGATCGTCGGCGCGCTCTTCCTGCGCGAGACCAAGGACGTCGACATCATGACCGGCTCTGTCGTCGACGATCAAAAGGCGGCCGCTGCTGCGAATTGACCGGGCGTCGATCAGCCCTGATCCTCTGAGCCCCGCGCACGCGCGGGGCTTTTTCTTTTGTGGGGTTCTTCTTTTTGTAACTCGATCCGTTCGTCCCCGCGAAAGCGGGAATCCTGCGTACTCAAAGTGTATTTTTTTGGCACGAACCAAGCCGCTGTCGTCCCCGCGAAGGCGGGGACCCATAACCACCAAGATTTCGGTTATCGCCAGCCCTGCCACATCGCTTCGCTGCGGCGTATGGGTCCCCGCCTTCGCGGGGACGACCGCGGAGAGTCATTGCTTCAGGGCCATTGGCGAGGACTCAGAACGGGTGGCCCTGGGTTCCCGCTTTCGCGGGAACGAACGGGAGGCGTTGCCTACAACCGGAGCGGATCGGCTCATCACCGCGGCTGCGAGCCTGCCTTCTGCCAGCGCACGCGGCTCTGCTTGAGGCCGAGCGCCGACGAGCATCGCGGCCATGCCGGATCGGCGCGCCGATCCCCTCCACCACCGGGACGCCGAGCTGCTCGCTCAGCCATTCCGGCTTCATCTGCACCGGGCATTGGGTGATGCCCTGCGGGATGATCACGTCGGCGCGGTCCTCCTCGATCAGCGCGCGCGCCGCCATCAGGAACGACTCGATCATCTTGTCCCGGTTGTCGGCGATGTGCTGCACGTAGAAGCCCGACGCGCGCCGCCCGGCGATGAACTGCTCCATGCCGTAGGCGATGCATTGCGCGCGGTGCCGCGTAGATCGACGCCGGGTGATAGCAGACGACGCCGAAATGCTCGCCGACCTGCGCCGCGACGTGCAGCGTCGCCTGCAGCGGCGCGACCACCGGGATGTCGACCGCCGAGCGCCCGCCCTCGACCCCGATGTCGAGCATGCCGAGCGGCACCACCGCGTCGTAGCCTTCGCGCTCGGCCTGCCGGAACGCCTCGTGAAAGATCGGCGCCGCCGCCTGGATCTCGGCCGGCGTGAGCCCGTCGAACGGCCGCGCCGGCACCGAGAGAATGCCGACCTCGACGTCGGCCGATGAATAGCTCTTGGCGGCGTCCTCGCGCAGCCGAAGCTGCTCGGGCGGATAGTCGCCGATGACGAATGCAACCCGGATCATGTGCTAGTGTCCCCTCGATTGACCTCGCATGGCCCGAATCTGTCCAACCCTTTATAACTGCGAGAATGCGATGGTGGAGCGACCCATGAACCGCCTGTCCAATTCCGGCAACGACCTGCGCTCGTTCATGGGCGAGCTCGAGGAGCTCGGCGAGCTGCGCGCCGATCAACGGCGCCGACTGGAATCTGGAGATCGGCGCGCTCACCGAGATCGGCGCCGAGCAGAACGGGCCGGCGCTCCTGTTCGACGAGATCAAGGGCTATCCGAAGGGCTTCCGCATCCTCGCCAACATCTTCGCCGGCCAGCAGCGCACCGCCATGACGCTCGGCCTGCCGCGCGATCTCTCCGGCGTCGCGCTGCTCAACGCCTGGCGCGCGCGGCTGCGCGACTTCAAGCCGGTGCCGCCGAGGACCGTCGACGAGCGGCCCGCTGCTCGACAACGTGGTCGAAGGCGACGCGGTCGATCTCGACAGCGTTTCCGACGCCGCTCTGGCACGAGAAGGACGGCGGCCGCTACATCGGCACCGGCGATGCCGTGATCACGCGCGATCCCGAAACCGGCGCCGTCAATGTCGGCACCTATCGCTGCATGATCCAGGGCAAGAACCGCATCAGCGTGAAGATGAACAAGGGCAAGCACGGCCGGCTCGCCATGCAGAAGTATCACGCGATGGGCAAGCCCTGCCCGATCGCGGTCTCGGTCGGGCATGCGCCGCAGCTGTTCATGGCGGCGCAACTGCCGATGCCGCTCGGCGTCGAGGAATACGGCGTCGCCGGCTGGCTCTGCGGACGCGCCGATCGAGGTGATCGAGTCGCCCGCCAGCGGGCTGCCGCTCCCGGCCTTCGGCGAGATCGTGCTGGAAGGCGAGGTGCCGCCCTACAAGGACGGCGAGCCGCCGAAGGAAGGCCCGTTCGGCGAATGGCCCGGCTATTACGCCGACACCACCGTCGGCGAAGTGCCGGTGATGGAGGTCAAGCGCATCTATTACCGCAACGATCCGATCATGCTCGGCGCGCCGCCGCTCAAGCCGCCGAACAATTTCATCTCGCTGCCGCTCGGCGCCGCCGTGCTGTGGGACCAGCTCGAGCGCGCCGGCATCCCCGAGGTGAAGGGCGTGTGGGGCTATGTCTACGGCTCGCAGAGCGGGCCGTTCACCGTGGTCGCGATCCGCCAGGCCTATGCGGGCCATGCCAAGCAGGCGCTGCTGGTCGCGTCCGGCGCGCGCGCCGGCGCCTATGGCGGCAAGTTCGTGGTGGTGGTCGACGACGACATCGACATCACCAATCTCGGCGACGTGATCTGGGCGATCTCGACGCGCTGCAACGCGCGCGAGGGCATCGATCTCGTCAAGAACGTGTGGACCTCGCCGGCCGATCCCGCGATCCCGCCGGAGGAGCGCTCGCCCAGCGGCTACACGTCCGATCGCGTGCTGATCGACGCCTGCCGGCCCTACCGCTGGATGGATGAATTTCCCGAGGTCAATTGCTTTCCGCCGGAGGTGAAGGAACAGTACCGCAAGAAGTGGAATTTCTGATGCGCGCCATCGCGACGCAAGCGTATCATGCCGAACGATCGCTGCATCCGCAGTGTGCATCGCCATGGCGATTGCGGGCCTTGCGTCGCCGCATCCGGCCGCAGCCGAGGACTTCTACCGCGGCAAGACCATCAACCTCATCGTCGGCAATGCCACCGGCGGCGGCTACGACGCTCTATGCGCGGCTGCTCGCGCGCCACATGCCGCGCTACATCCCGGGCGAGCCGACCATCGTCGTCACGCAACATGCCGGGCGCCGGCGGCATGGTGATGTCCAACCACATGTATTCGCAGGCGCCGCGCGACGGCCTCACCATCGGCATGATGTCGCGCTCCAATCCGATCGAGCCGGTGCTCGGCAACCCGTCGGCCAAGTTCAAGAGCGAGGAATTCACCTGGCTCGGCACCTCGTCGAGCTACGAGGACGACGCCTATTGCATCGTCATCCGCGCCGACTGCGCCGTTCAAGACCATCGCGGACGCGCAGAAGCCCGGGCGCCCGCTTGCTGCTCGGCGGGCTCGCCGCCGGCGGCACCGACACCGATCATCGTGCTGATCGCGCGCGACGTGTTCAAGCTCAACACCCAGCTCATTCGCGGCTACAGCAGCGCCGAGCTCAATCTCGCGATCCAGCGCGGCGAGGTCGAAGGCCGCGCCATCGGCATGTCGTCGATCTCAAACCGGTCTCGCCGACTGGCTCAAGGACGGCAAGCTGCGCTTCCTGCTGCAGTTCGGCCACGAGACGCGCTGGAAGGGGCTGCCCGACGTGCCGACCGCGCGCGAGCTCGCCAAGACCGCCGACGACAAGGCGCTGCTCGAGCTCGCCGAGCTGCCGTTCCTGATGGCGCGTCCGTTCCTCGCGCCGCCCGGCGTGCCGGAGCGCGCAGGCCGACGATCCTCAAGAAGGCGTTCATGGAGACGCCAGCAAGGACCCCGACTATCTGCGCGAAGCCGCGCAGATGAAGATCGACATCAGCCCGCTCTCGGGCGACGAGATCGCCGATGTGATCAAGCGCATCGCGCAGACGCCGCCGGCGCTGGTGGCGCGATATAAGGAGATTCTGGGGTCGAAGTAAACGTCTCCGACTCGTCACGCTGGCTTGCGGCAATGCCATTCCGCCGGTGGACGCCATGGAACAGGAGCGACCCGTTAGAGCGTTAAGCGCGGACACGGGAGCGAGATCCATGACCGCAAACACGCTCGCAAAGGCTTGGTTGTTCAGAGCCGGACTCACCGGCATCAAGCCCAACTGGTGGAAACGCGCCTATATCGCTGCCGTCTTGCGGATCTCGCCGTCCTCATGATACTTTGATCGTTACCGACGGTGAATGCCTTTGGCGGGCTGTGCTGCACCCGCCATTTTGGCAAAACGAAACCAAAAGCAAAAACAGAAGCGTTGGCAAAACGAAACCAAATGCGGATGCAGGTGTCCTGCTACCGCACTGCCCGCCGGACTTGCTCGATGACCGAGGCCGGCGCGTTGACGATATCAGTGACAAGCTGCGCCAGACCCTCGCCCGCCATCGGCGTGATCTCCATCAGCTGACGCTCAGCTTCGCGCAGGAATTCGGGGTCCTTCATGGTGGCATCGAAGGCGCGTCGCAGCGCCGCGACGCGCTCGGGCGGCACGTCCTCGTTGGTTGCGATCGGGCGCGCCAGCGACGCGACCCGGCCGACGAAGTCGAACACCACCTTCTGCTCAGGGCTGGTGGCAAGATCGCTCAGAAGCGGCGCCTCCGGATAGTCCGGGTTCTGCTTGAGGCCCCATTGCACAATGAGATTGAACAGCGGCCGTCCGTCGGCGCCGCGCTCGCTTGCCGCCCGCGAACATCCCTTTCGGATTGCTGGTGCCACGGCCATCGATCTCGCCGCGCTCCATGGCGAGATTCATGTCGGGGCCGCTGGTGTAGCCCGGCACGAGCTTGAACCTTGTGCCGAGCGTGCCGTTGGTGACCTGCGTCAGCCAGGCAGAGGCGTCGGCAAGCGAGGGCACGCCGATGATGGTCTCGCGCCGCTTGGCATCGTCGATCGTCCTCGTCGCGGACGCGCGCGACGGTGAGCAGAAAGCTCGTCGCGTCGCTCATGTTGCCGATCCAGTTGAGCGCGCGCATGTCGGTCTTGAGCTTGTCGTTGAGTGCCAAGCGCCTGCTCGAGCGGAAAGGTCTGCGTCACCATGGTGAGCACGGTGCCGTCGCGCGGGATGTACGTCGGAGACGTAATTGAGCGCAGTGAGCCCGCTGCCGCCAGGCATGTTGACCGGGATCACGGTCGGGTGGCCCGGAATGAAGCGCACGATATGGCGGGCAAGCAGTCGCGAATAGAGATCATAGTTGCCGCCCGGCGCCGCCCGGATGACGATCCGGATCTGCTTGCCCCGGTAGAAATCCTCGACCGGGTCCGCCGCGGCAGGAAACGCGACCAGCACCGCGATCAGCGGTGCAGCAAGAGCAATGCAGCGGACCAGGCGCGTCATATCGAGCAGGGACAATTCTTTCAGGAATGGCTATCAGGCGCATTCACAGCGCAACCGCAGCCAGCATGGCGTGGATCGGCTTTCTGATCAATCCGATTGCCGGCATGGGCGGGCGCGTCGGTCTGGGTGGTTGCTCAGCCGTTCGCTTGTGGGCTATGTAACGTCCTGAGATTCCCCAATTTGCCGGGTTAGCTCAGTGGTAGAGCAGCGGTTTTGTAAACCGTTGGTCGGGAGTTCAAATCTCTCACCCGGCACCGTACATTCGCCGGGCTCGGGCCACATAGACAAACCTGGGCCGCAATGTGCGGCTCTTTCTACATTGGCCTCGTTGATCAAGTGTGACGATGATAGGCGGCCTATTCGAATAGTGTCAGCATGCTGAATTCGAGAGAGCCCAGAACCAGCAAGGGAGACGCTACATGATCCGCAAGGCGAAAGCAGTTTGGCGCGGCACCGGGCGGGCGGGAAATGGTCATCTGTCCACCGACTCCGGCGTGCTTGCCGAAACTCCTTATTCGTTCAAAACCCGTTTCGAAAACGAGAAGGGCACCAATCCGGAAGAGCTGATCGCTGCGGCCCATGCGGGCTGCTTCACCATGGCGCTGGCGTTTCAGCTGCAGGGCGCAGGCTTTACGCCCACAGAGCTCAGTACGGAGGCGGCGGTTACTCTCGAGCAAGAGGGACAGGGCTTCCGCATCAGCCGGTCGGCGCTGACGCTGCGCGCCCAAGTGCCGAACCTGGATGAAGCCGCGTTTGCTCGAATGGCCGGCGAGGCAGAGAAGAACTGCCCGGTCTCCAAAGTCCTCAATGCCGAGATCACCTTGGATGCCAAGTTGATCTGATGAAAAATCGCAGGCGATAGGTTGGCGGCTCGGGCTGCTGCTGTCACTGCTGGTTGTGAGGCTCGGAACCCGCTGATCATGGCAGCATGGCCGCTGCAGTGACCCGCGGGCACTGAAAGCTGCGCCGCCGCAGGTGCGGGTTGAGAAGCAAGAGCGACGGTTCCCGTAAATCAGAATTCCTGCCAGTCCGGATCGGTCTGCACAGCGGTCGCAAGCGCGGTCTGCATGCGGCGGGCTGGGCCACCTCCATTCATCCTGGCGTGCTTGGGCGGCGCAGAGTCGGGCACATGCTTGGGCTTGGCCGCGGCTTTCGGCGCGACCGTCCGGGCCGCAGCGGCAGCCACTCTCGGTACTGCCGCACTGGGCGCATGACCGGCCCCCACGGCCTCGTTGAGACGGAACAAAGCGACGCGTTCGTTCATCGCGCTCGATTGAACGGAGAGCGTCTTGGCGGTGGCCGCGTTCTCCTCGACCCGCGCCGAGTTCTGCTGGGTGACCTCGTCCATCTGGGTCAAGGCGTTGTTGACCTCTTCGATGCCGGTCGACTGCTCCACGCTGGCGCTGGCGATATCTGCCACGATATCAGCCACTTTCTTGATCGACGCGACGATCTCCTTGAGCGAGCCGCCAGCCCGGTTCACCAAGTCCACGCCTTCCTTAACCTGGCCGGAACTGTTGGTGATCAGATCCTTGATGTCCTTGGCAGCCTGCGCGGAGCGTTGCGCGAGGCTTCGCACCTCGGTCGCCACCACCGCGAACCCTCGGCCGGCCTCGCCCGCACGAGCCGCTTCGACCGCGGCGTTGAGCGCGAGCAGGTTGGTCTGCCGGGCGATCTCGTCGATCACCCCGATGATGTCGGAGATCTTGTGCGATGACCCCTCGATGCGGGCCATGGCGTTCACCGCATCGCCCACGACCGCGCCGCCGCGCTCCGCAACCGCATGCGTTTCCGTCGTGAACTGGCTCGCCTGCTGGGCATTGTCGGCGTTCTTCTTCACCGTGGCGGAAATCTCCTCCATCGAGGCTGACATTTCCTCGAGGTTTGCCGCCTGCTCCTCAGTGCGATGCGACAGATCGGTCGTGCTGGTGGAAATCTCGGCTGATGCGTTTGTTATCTCGCGTACGCCAATTGCTATTGCTCCGATCGTCTCTTCCAGCTGGGCAACTGTTGTATTGAAGTTGTTGCGGATTTCCTCATAGGCCCCGGTGAAGACTTCGTTCAATCGTACTGTCAGATCACCCTCCGCCAGTCGGCTCAAACCGTCCGCGAGCGCATGCACAACTTTCGCCTGCTCGTCGAGCGTCTTCGATTGAGCTTCGGCCGACTTTGAGTGGACCATTTCCGCCTCTTGCCGAGCCTGGTTCACCTCCGAGTGCAAGATATCAAGCTGCTTCACCCTGTCGCGCTCTTGGGCTTCGATCATGTTGCGCAAGGCGGAGCGCGTAACATCCAGCGAATTGAGCAACCGACCCAGCTCGTCGCTCCGCTTGGTCGATATTTGGACTTCGAAGTTCCCGCCCGCGATCTCCTCCGAAATCGTCATTGCCTGTCTGATCGGACGCGTCAGCGAATACGCTATACCGAACGACAGCGACATACCAATGAGAACCGCGATGCCTGCCATTACTAAGAGTTCGGAGCGTGCCGCAGCGGCCGTCGATTCCGACTGTGTCCGGAATTCGAAGCCATAGGCGCTTGCCGCCTCGGCAACAAGATCGATCTCATCGGCAACTTCTTGGCCCTTGGCCTGAATTGCCGATACGACCGGAAGCTCCAAAACACCGCCGGCTGCTGGCTTGACTCTTGTCATAGCCATTTTCAGCCAGTCGTCGCTCAATGCGATGGCTTTGTCGACCTGAGTGCCCGCGACGTCTTTTGGCAACCTCTCACGAACAATGCCCATGTCGCTACGGAACTGCTGCATGGCCTTTTCGATTTCCGCCGAGCCCGCAGCGGATGCAAAGTCACCCGTGGACAGTGCGTGCTCTGCTGCACGGCGGGCTTGCGCGAAATCCACCTGCGCTCCACGCGCATGGCTTACGGCCATGAACGGACCGTCATAGAGTTGAACGATCAGAGTGCTGCTTTGCGAAACAATCCGATTTCCATACAACGCAACACCGGCGGCAAGCAGCACGACAACGCCGAAGGCTGCGAGGAGTTTGTAGCGGATCGACATCGCACTTTTCCGATCGTTGTAGCGTTGCTAGTCCGTGACTCATTAGTCCGTGACTCTTACCGACATTTTCATCGCTGGATGAATGGCGCAGAGGATTTCAACGGTGCCAGTGGTCTTGAATGTCACCGGCGTGGAATTTCCAGGCGTGATCGCACCGAGATTGAACTGATTGCCGGGAGCACTCGAATACACGTTGTGAGCAATGTTGTCGTCATTCAGAAAGAGAAGAGTATCGTCCTTCTTGATCGTCACTTCATTCGGACTGAACAGCCGGGCCTTCTGGCGAATTGTGGTTTCCGCGGCGAAGGCAACCGCCGAGCCAGAGAGAAACGCGATCAACATCGCAAGTTTAAGTCCGTGCATTTCTTTCTCCTGTTCGATGGTCCAGTTAGCGTGGCAGCGTTGGAATTGTGGTTGGAAAGGTCTCGCTCGTCAGCGTCAGCATGAACTCGACGAGATCAGACTTCTCTTGAGCGGACAGCCCGAGCGGCTTTATCAGCTCTGAACGGCTTGGACGATCAATGCCGCCAGAATTGTAGTGCTCCATGACAGCGCCGAGCGTCGTAATCATGCCGTTGTGCATGTAGGGGCCGCGGCGGGTAATTTCGCGGAGCCCAGGTGTCTTGAACGCGTACTGCATCCTGATGATTTGAGGCAGATGCTTTCCGCGCCCGATGTCTTCACTGGTCAGACCGATATCGTGGAAACTATCGTCCGTGAACTTCCACCCAGTGTGGCATTCGGAACAGCCGGCTTTTGTGTTGAAGAGTGTAAATCCCCGCTTTGCGGCATCGGAGATGGCCTTTTCATTGCCCTCGACCCAGGCGTCGAACGGAGCGCGACCGGAGATGACGGTTCGTTCGTAAGTCGCTATCGCCTTGGCGATATTGTCTGCTGAAATCCCGGACCCTGGGAAAGCCGCCTGGAACAGCGGCTGATACTCAGGGATCGATTTCAGGCGGGCCAAGAGCTCATCGAGAGGAAGGTTCATCTCGACATCGGCCTGGATAGGCCCGAGCGCCTGCTTTTCCAAAGAGCCAGCGCGACCGTCCCACATGAATATCAAGCTGTACGCAGCATTGATGATCGTCGGTGACCGGCGGCCCAGGATTTTCATTTCATGGCCGATGCCGCGCGGCTGTCCGTCGCCCCAGCCGTAACCAGGGTTGTGACATGACGCACACGACAACAGATTTGCGGCTGACAGGCGCGTATCAAAGTAAAGCATCTTTCCGAGCAGCGCTTTTTCGACCGTGTAAGGATTGTCCTTCGGAAACGGAATCGATTGCGGGCGGCGATAGGCATCGCGCATCTGCGTTGTCGATGGTTGGGCCTGTGGTGCAAGCTCGACCTTGCGCGTTTGCCCGACATGCGCCTGGGCCGACGACTTGGTCGCGACCGCCGCGACTGCCACAGCTGCAGTGCCAAGGCTGATGAGAAATTGATGGACCCAGTCCTTACGCGACAACATCATGCTCGTCCCTGCCCGCTGCATAGCTCGCGTCGCCAGCAGTCGCCCCCACACCATTCGGGCGAAAAGCTGTACGATTCCTGTTGTGGTATATGAAAACCGTTTCCGGGCTGTTAAATTCGCGTAACTTTAGGAAATGAGATGCCACGAAGCCGCACAGCGAGCGGCACGCGGCGACCCGATCAGCGGAGGTCGCAAAACGGCAGCGTCCGCGACATGCCACCCCTGTCGGAGGCTCGGATAGCTGGTGTTACTACTGGTTGTAGGACTCGGCACACTCTTCATCGTGGCAGCATCGCCGCTGCAATGACTCGTGCGGGCGCTGAAAGCATTCCTACCTCGACGCGGATTGAAACCGCGTCCGCCGGCCGCACCCCGCCGTGCAAACTCGCTTTGCTCCCGTCGATACGCCAATAACGTATTGAAAAATTGAGCACAAAGCCTCGGGGTAACGATCAACCGCCGATCCAGCAGAACTCGCGACCCGGAGTTTTCCACTTCCCGCACCGCCGCATGCGGGTGCCTCTTGCGCCAGAAGGCGGAAGCATGCATCCACGGGGCGACCAAGCAGGGAGACGTGCGATGGCGTTAGACGAAGGCGTCGAGCTGGAATCCGTCAAGAAGCCACTCGGGGAAGCGGGCGACATCCTGGGCCTGTGGCAGGACGACGACGGAAGCGTGGGATTGACTTTCGTGTCGGATCTGAAGCCGGAAGCCTGGAAGGCCATTTTGTCGGAAGCTGTTTTCGAGATTGCCGATGAGCTTGCCGGCGGCGACGACAAGCGCCGCGCCGAGATCGTCGCGATCATCACGGGAAAATAAGGACGCCCCAGACACAGCGTCCTCGCGCATCTTCAGAACATGCGCGACAGCCAAGGACCAGAGGGCTGATCGCGGCTCGACCGCCATCAGCCCTCAGTCGCCTGAAAATCCGATCGGCGTATCGATGAAGATCTTGTATTGCTGCGCGCGCGGCTTGCTCTTGTCCTCGTCGTTGACGAGCTGAAGCGAGCTTTTGCCCAATAGCGCGCGCGGCAGAATCATCACACGAATGAAGCGACTTGGCCGGTCGGCGGCGGCCTGCGCGAACACCGGATCGGGTCCGCTCTCGTACCAAGCGGAGCCCGGGCCGTAGCTTGTCGAATGGCCCTGCGTGTCGATGCGGATGCCGCCTTCGATCAGGCAGCGAATGCCCGGCCCCTGGTGCCGATGCAGATAGGCGCAACCGCCGGGCGGAAACGCCACGCTGTCGCCGCGCAGCAGCAGCTCGCCTTGTGGCAGCGTCGAGAGCGCGGCCGAAAGCTTCTTGCGGGTGGTACCGCCCAGGAGCCACTCGCTCGTGTCGCCCGGCACCAGCTCGAACCGCCACCAAGTGACGCCTTCGGGGCCGGGCTCGATCATGAGCTCGCCCTCCCCGTGCCAGGTTTCGCCTTCGCCCACAGCACGGCCCTCGAACGTGGCCGAGCCATGCACGACGAAGATCATGCGCGGCGCCGGCGGGAGACCGACCTCGGGCGAATCATTCGAGAGCACGTCCTCGTAGAGGCGCAAGATCGCAGGCATCGTTCGATTGCTCTGAGGCTATTGCTTCGGAATGCCGGCTTTCTCGATCACGGCTGACCACTTCTTGATGTCGGCCTCGAGCCGCGTCTTGAACTCGGCCGGCGAGCTTGCCTTCGCCTCGACGCCGAACTCGGCATATCTTGCTTTCACGTCGGGCGTCGCCAGGATCTCGCGCATCAAAGCGTTGACGCGGTCGATGATCGCTTGCGGCGTGCCGGCCGGCGCCGCAATGCCGTTCCACGACGTCACCTCATAGCCCGGAGCAGCTTCGGCAACCGTCGGCACCGCCGGTAGAGAACTCGCGCGCGCAAGCCCCGATGTCCCGACCGGACGCAGCTTGCCGTCGGTCAGGCCACCCTTCATGGGGGCGTAGAACTCGACCATCAGCTGCACGTCGTTGCGCAAGAGCGCCACGGTCACATCCGGAGTCGTGCGATAAGGCACGATCTGGAAATTGAGATTAGCGGTCGACTTGAACAGCTCGGCGCCGAGGTGTTGGGTGCTGCCGATCGCGATGGTGCCGACATTGAGCGCACCCGGCTTCTCGCGCGCGGCCTTGATGAAATCGCTTAGAGTTCTTGAACTCGGAATCCGCGTTGGTGGCGAACACGAGATCGAAGGTGCCGAGCGCGGAGATCGGCGCGAAGTCCTTTACCGGGTCGAACGGCAACGACTTGTACAAGGCCACGCTGATCGCGGTGCCATTGGTGACGAGAGCAAGCGTGTGCCCATCGGGCGCGGCCGTGGTCACGGACCTCGCCGCCGCGATGCCGCCGGGTCCCGGCTGGTTCTCGACCACGAGCCGCTGTCCGAGCTTCTCGCCAAGCTTCTCGGCGGCAAGGCGCGAGGTGATGTCGGCAACGCCGCCGGCGGCAAACGGCAGCACAAAGCGGACCGGTCGGCTCGGATAGGTCTGAGCGCGGGCGATGCTCGGCATCGCGACGGTCGCGGCCGCCAGGCCGCCCGAGAACTGCCTGCGCGTGAGCAGTGTCATATTCATTTCTCCTTGCTCGGTCCTATCCTCGGCCTGCCTTGCGCACCGCAGGCTTTGTCACCTTCTGCAGATGCCCAAGCACCTCGTCGAGGTGCATCACGTCGGCGTATTTGTGATGCATCTCGAAGTCGGCGGTCACTATGCTGCTCCAGTCGCAGGCTTTACTCGCCGATCAAGCCTAATGGGCCGTGGTCGTGAATGCCATATGGCTTTGATGGCCCGTGACATATAGCCTTAACGCTGGCCGTCTTGAAGATCAGTCCGGCCGCCCAAAGTTGCCATAAGAACCGGCACAAGGGCCGGCGTGACGACGACCTCATAGGGAGGACAACCGTGCAGGCACTCACAAGGCGTTCCCTGGTGCTGGGCGCGATGGCGGCGCCCGTTTCAGCCTATGCGCAGGTATGGCCCACCATCAGACTGGTCGTGCCCTACCCGCCCGCCGGATCGACTGACGTCATTGCCCGCCTGGTGCAGCCCGAGCTGCAGCGACGGTTGGGCACGACCGTGATCATAGAGAACCGGCCGGGTGCGTCGGGCAGCATCGGAACGGCCAGCGTTGCCAAGTCCCCGCCTGACGGTAGCTCCTGGCTGTTCGTGTTCGACAATCATGCGGCCAATCCGTTCGTTCTGGGCAACCTGCCGTTCGATACCGAGAAGGATCTCGACCCGGTGCTGTTCATCGGCACCGCGCCCTATGTGCTCGCCACCAATCCGTCGAAGCCGTTCAAGACGCTCGCCGACGTGATCGCGGCCGCGCGTGCGAAGCCCGATACGGTGAGCTATGGCTCGGTCGGCAGCGGCAGCGTCGGCCATCTCGCGATGTCGCTGTTGTCGAAGCAGGCCGGCGTGCGGCTTGTCCACGTTCCCTATCGCGGCGGCGGGCCCGCGATGAACGACGCTATCGCCGGCCATGTCGATCTGCTCATCGGCAGCACGGCACTGGCGATCCCGCAGATCCAGGCCGGCACCATCAGGGGAGTGGTGCAGACCGGCAAGGCGCGCGCGTCAGCGCTTGGCACCATCCCGACAGTGAACGAAAGTGGCTTTCCCAACTTCGAAGCCTATGCGTGGTGGGGCGTATTCGCGCCGGCCGGCACACCAGGCGAGATGGTCGCCCGCTTTGGCACCGAGCTGGCGGCCTCCCTGCGCGAGCCGCGCATTGCCACGCAGCTCACCGAGGGCCAGCAGGTCACGATGGCGCTCAGCGGCCCGCAGGAGCTGCGCTCCTTCCTGGCCGGCCAGATGAAGACCTGGGGCGCAGTCGCGCGCGAATTCGACATCAAAGGCGAGTAGCACTCAGAGTTTGGAAAGCGCTGCAACATCGATCGCGCGCGCATAGGCGAGCTTGTCAATGACCGACGCGCTGCCTTGCACCGCAATGATGAACTTGCCGCCGACCGCCATATGCAAGTCGCCATCAACGCTCTGCAGCGCGCGTTCGCTGCCGATCGTCACGATCTTGCCCATCGCGCCCGCAACCTCGCGGGTGGCCATCATGGTGGCGAACTGCGCGATCACCGCCAAGTCGCTCGAGATCTGCACCTCGATCTGGTCGCCGGCCCTGTTTTCATAACGGCGCAGCGCGCTCGAAGCGCCGTAGGCTGCGCTGCCGACGGCCGTGATCTCGGCCTCGTCCGCAGTCCAGCCGGTGAGCGCCGCCGGCAGCAGCTTGCCATAGGCTTCCGCGTGCTTCTGCCCGATGAGCTGGGAGGCGAGCCCGAGCGCGTCCTTGGCCTTTGAAAGCTCGCCGTCCGCATAGGCCTTGCGCCCAGCCTCGATCGCGTCGGCCACGTCGTCACAGAGCGCCGCGCCGGCCATCAAGCCCGAGAATGCCACCGCCAAGACCGTCGATCGCATCGCCGTCACCCCATGGCAGATCGTCCGTCACGGATGCTACCGCGCGGCCCGCCCGGAGGCGAGCCAGGATCGCTCTACCCTAGTGCGCCGTGGTCGGCGCCCCTTACCTCTGCGGCTCATTGAAATGCCGGAGATCGGGCGGCGGCTGGCCCGGACGGCTCGGCTCCAGCTTGCCGTCGATCCCGATGTGGTAGGTCTGCCCTTCGAGGAAGATGTAGTCGTTGTTCTCCGAGCAGCTGTGCTCGATCCAGTTTGGATCGCGCGTGCGGGTATAACCGCGGGTCACGGTCCAGGGCCGAGTCAGCGCATTGTCGATGGTCGTGATCTCGTCGCGCAAGATGTTCGGGTTCGCCTTGTCGAGGAAGATGCGCTCCTTGACGACGGTCTGATTGTCCTCATGGAACGGAATGCCGCTTGGATCGAAGATACGCGGCCCCTTGAGATCGCGCGTCTCGACTTCGAGCACGTCGTAGCGGCCGTCGCCATCCTCATCGACCCATTTGCCGATCGAATAGCCGGAGAACGACGGCTCGACATTCTTCGGCCAGTCGCGGCCGTCGGTATAGATGCGACGGAATTCGCTATTGAAGGTAATGTAAATGTAGGTGATATCCGGGAGAACGATCACTTCCATCGGCTCGTAGGCCATCATCATGCGCGGCATGCCGCCCGGCATGCAGCGCACCTGCGTGTTGTAATACTGGCCGCCGATCCGCGCCTCAGCGATGTTGGCTTCCCAGATCGCCTGATACTCCGGCTTCAGCGGCGGCTGCTGGCCGCGCACCGGCGGCTTGGTCGGATCATATTGCCCGCCGGCGCCGATCCGCACCCACTGGCCCTTCCAGTCGGGAAATTTGGAACTGTCTTGCGACCAGGCGCCTGTGCTGGCCGTGCACAGCACCGCCATGAGCGCAATCGACGCCAACGCACTCCGATCCGGCATGCCTTCCTCCCTGCATTGTTTCCGCTGCCTGCCGGTGCGACGAGACCCCAACCGGTTGGCAGCAGCTTGTTCTTGAAAGCTACACTGCTTGACGGCTCACGCGGAAGGGGGCGCAGGCATTCCATCAAGCTTCAGCCGCCGAGCGATCGCCCCATCATCCGGAACGTAGACCCGCTCCACTGGGGTCCTCAACTCGCTGGTCCCAATTCGTGACAAGAGCTCGCGCTGCTCGGAGACGAACTCCGTCATGTCGATGACCTCGAGCAACTCGCGCTTGCCGAAGTCTTCCAGCACTTGGCCCCGCAAGCCGAGCTGGATCGCGCGCCGCGCGACCGCGTTGCCATGCGGATTGTGATCCGGATCCCACTGCAGACGCACGTTCGAAGTTGCGAGCGAAGCCTTCCAGGCTTCCTGGCTCGCCTGGTCCGACTGGTTCAAGCTTGACGCCACCGCCTGCGCCAGAATGCTGTCGAAGAATTGACGGCGAAGGCGCAGGCCAAGCGTCGTCTCCTGCCCCTCCTTGGTGCCCCAGCCGGATCGATACATCATCCAGAGGAAATTCGGCTTGATCCAGCTCATGCGCGAGTACGAGAACTCGCCACCGAACTCACGGTGCCTGATGGCATAGTCGCCGATCGATGGCCGGTAGGCCTGATAGACCACGATGCGTGTCCGCATCATAGTGTGCAAGGATATGCCGACCTTCGGTTGGCCATGTGGCGACGTGGTCGAGGTAGCGTGCGGTCGGAAGATTCACGGATAGCAACCCATCTCAGCGCCGATACTTGCTCGCGTCACTCCTGTCCGTCTTGCTCCGGTCCCCCCGGCGTCGTTTCTGCCAGGAGCCAGGCAAAGTAGCTCTTCTCGACGCTCTCGATCGGCATCACCAGGATCGCCGGGGTCTCATAGGAATGCATCGCCTTCACGGCAGCCGAAACCTGCTCGCTCAGGAGCGCGCGGGTCTTGATGATCATGACCACCTCCTCGCCGCGCTCGAGCGCGCCGTTCCACCAATAGTGGGAGATCATGCCGGGCAGGATGTTGACGCAGGCGCATAGCCGTCGCTCGACCAGCGCGCGGCCGGCTTCCTCCGCCTCGACAAGAGAGGGATAAGTCGTATAGACGAACACCGCACGTTCCGTGTTCATGAGCGTCTCCTTATGCTTAATGCGCTACCTGATGTGCGCATATCCGATGCTTCCACCGGCAACTTGGCTTGTACCGCATGCTTCTTGCGTTGCCCGCAGCATCCGACATCGCCGTAATGGCGCCCCGTAATCTCCCGCAGCCCGAAGCCGAAAGCGCGGTCCGATGACTTCTACCACCCCGAGCTACGAGCACGTCGCCTTCCTGGCAAGCCCCAATCCCGAAGCCAAGGAGGCGTGTGAGCGCCTGACGCAGCACTACGGCAACGCTGCGCCGGAGACCGCCGATGTGATCGTCGCGCTCGGCGGCGATGGCTTCATGCTGCAGACGCTGCACCGCTTCATGAGCGCCGGCAAGCCGATCTACGGCATGCATCGCGGCACCGTCGGCTTCCTGATGAACGAGTACAGCGCCGATCATCTGCGTCGACGGCTCGCCGCGGCGCGCAAGACCGCAGTCCACCCGTTGCTGATGGAAGCGCGTGACGGCAAGGGACAGGTCCATCGCCTGCACGCTTTCAACGAGGTCTCGTTGTTCCGCCAGACCTCGCAAGCAGCGCATCTGCGCATCCTGGTCGACGACAAGGAGCGCATGGCGGAGCTCGTCGCCGACGGGATCCTGGTCTCGACGCCCGCCGGCTCGACCGCCTACAACCTCTCCGCCCAGGGCCCGATCATTCCGCTCAACGCTTCGCTGCTCGCGCTCACGCCGATCAGTCCGTTCCGGCCGCGGCGCTGGCATGGCGCGCTGTTGCCCAACTCCGCCCAAGTCGAGATCGAGGTGCTTTGGCCCGAGCGGCGGCCCGTCGCCGCGGTCGCCGATCACGTCGAGGTGCGCGGCGTGCATGCGGTCAAAGTCCATATGGACCATGGCATCGCCATAAATCTTCTGTTCGATCCCGGCCACAGCCTGGAAGAGCGCATCCTGCGCGAGCAGTTTGGGTATTAGGCGCTGAGACCAAGAACTCCCGAAGGCGCGCCTTGCGCGCCGCCCTATCTCCGTCCATTCGCATGGCGGATATCTCAAGGCTCAATCGCTTCGGGATCTCGCGAAGAATTCCAGAACAACAGGACGTCAACGGTGCGCGTATCCTCATCGACCTTGTAAACAATCCAATATTGCGTTCGTCGGCCAACCCGAAAGAGATATGCGCGATAGGGTGCCCCAGTCAGCGGGAAATGGCTCCACATTAGCGGCGACACCGAGAGATTGTAGTGAAAAATATGATCCAGGCGTTCGATCTGCTCGATGGCGAAATCCTCGCTGTACTCGCGAAGGTACGACACAAAATGATCAATCTGGCGCGCCGCGATCGGATCGATACGGACGCGGAACGCCATAAACTGCTACCGCTTGCCGCTCCGATAAATATCAATCAGGCGATGCTTGAAGGTCTTCGGATCGTAGTCGACCGCCTTGCCAGCCTTGATGCGGGCTTCGGCCGCCTTGAGGGAACTCTGCCAATTCTGCGCGTTCTTTATCAGATAGCACAGGTATCTCTTCCATGGTGGTGACCGGAACCATGGTTGTGCGGCGACGTTTGTCCTTGGCGGCAGATTTGTTTGCCATCGAATCAATATAGCACGTATCACAAAATCCAAAAGGCACCTCAGATCTGCGACGATCTCACTCGGTTCCTCCCGATCAAACGGCGCCCGGCTCACACCGGGCGCCGCAATGTTGTTGCAGAGCTGCGTCGGCCGCGTCAGCGGCTCGACACTTCCACGCCAAGCGCTGCGCCGATCTCGGCCTGCTTGACGGTGGTGCCGTGGCCGCCGGCAATCAGCGCGTCCTTGATGCTGTACTTCTTGAACGCCTCGCCGACTGCAAGCGTGCCTTCGCTGCGAGTCACCGGCCCACGCGGCGAAATGAGGTCGGTCACGAAGACGATATTGTCCTTGACCACATGGCCGAGCAGATAGCCCTCGGCGTGCGGGTTCTTGATGTTGTAGATGCGGATCTCGTTGCCCGCATCGTCCTTGAGCGTGGTCTGGTCCTTGACCTCGGTGATGCGCACGGGCTTGCGCGCCTTCTGCTGCGTGTCGTTGGCGACCGTGCGCGGATTGCGCAGCGCGCGGTCGAAGTAGGCCCGAGTCGGAGCCGCCACCAGGATGGTCGCGCCTTCGGCCACGTAAGCGCGCAGGCCGCCGGAGTGATCCATATGGTGGTGGGTCTGGACAAGGTACTTGATCGGCTTGCCCGGATACTTGGCCTTGGCGAGATCGATGACGGTGCGCGACAGCGCTTCGCCATAGGGCGCGTCGAACACGACGAGGTGGTCCTTCATCGCGACGATCAGGTTGTTGCCGCTGGCGCCTTGAGCGTGCTGCACATTCGGCGCGAGCTCGACCAGCTTCACGCTGACGCCCGCCGGCAGGTACGGCTGCTCGGTGTCCATGTAGCGTGACATGTAGAGCCGCCGGATGATCCACTGATACGGCACGTTGCTGGTCGCCGGCCCTTTGAGGGCGGAGCGCACCGCATCCGGAACCGTAAACGCGTCGCCCGCGATCGTCGGATTGGCCGCAACTTGACTATAGGTCACCTTGCCGACCTCGACGCCGCCGATCCGGTAGGACAGTGCGTGTGCAACCTGAACGCCGCCCACGGCTTTCCAGTCGCTGAGCACGGCGTCGTAAGGCTGATCGCCCTGCACATTGTCATCGTCCATCGTGCGGATCGCCGCCGGCAGCTTGGTCCTGGCGTCGAACAGGATGGTGTAGCTCACGCTGCCGTCGTTGAAGCTGACCGCCCGGTAGGATTGCCCGCCGATGCGCTGGTTGCCGATCGCACGCACGTCCTTCGGATTCTCCATCGCCTTGAGCAGGAGCGTCGGCGAGGCACGGTTGAGCTCGCGCTGAGCCGCCGCCATGCGCATGCTCGCCATCGCGGTGTTTGCGCCCTTGTCGTCGGTGACGAAGCCGCCGTTCGGCAGCACGGTCTCGGTGTATTTGATCATCAAAGCCGGGTCGGGATATTTGTGATCGCGATCCCATTGCGTGCGGGCGCGACCGCCGGCGAGATCACGGACCGCCGTGAATTTCACGTCCTCGACGTGCTTGGGATCCTTGCCGGCGACTTTCGATTGGCCGGGCTCAAAGTACTTAGCCTCGCCCGTGATGCTGACCGACTTGAGATTGCGCAGCGCGTCAGCGCCACCGAGCGCCTGGACCGCGTCACTCACAAGCTTTTGGACTTGCTGGGCCGACGCCGGCTGGCTGAGCGCCAGCAGCAAGGCGGCCGAGATCGACAATGCGTATTTCATGCGTTACCTCCCGGTTTGCATCGAATCAGGGACTTATGCTTTCGGCCCGCTTGTGGGCACTTCCCGTCCCTGACATCACACTAGCATCAATACGGGGCGGGCGCACGGCCCCCTTCCCTCCGCGGTTGTGGTCTTACTGCCGCATGGTCCTTCTTTGTCTCTTGAAAAAACGTTATATTCTCCGAAATATTTCGTCATCGATGAGCTCGCGAGCATGCTGACGGCGTCCACCTATCACGCAAGCGACGGACCGGCTTACGAACACTTTCTCGGACGCTGGACCAAGGTGCTTGCGCCACCTTTTCTCGATTTCGCCGAGCTTCCCTTGGACGGACCGCTGCTCGATGTCGGCACCGGAACTGGGAGCTTGGCGTTCGCCATGGCACAACGCTGGCCCTCGCGCCGGATTCTCGGGGTCGACGTTGCCGAACCCTACATCGCCTATGCGCAGTCGCTGGCGACAGAGCCGTCGCCTGCGTTCGAGATCGCGGACGCGAGCACCCTGCCTTTTCAGGACAGCACGTTCTGCGGAGCGGCTGCTCAGCTTGTTCTCAACTTCGTGCCGAACGCAGCGGCGGCCGTCGGCGAGATGAAGCGGGTGACGACACGCGGCGGGACAATCGCCGCCGCCGTGTGGGATTTTCGCGGCGGGCTCGTCTTCCAGAGGATCCTTTGGGACACGGCAGCCGGGATTGATCCGCAGGCGGGCATCGCCCGCGACCGGCTCTTTTCCAGCGCGCTCGCCCTGCCGGATGCCTTGCCGCGGCTTTTCAGCGCGGCGGGTCTTGGCGACGTGCAGCGCGGCTCGATCACGATCCGGATGAACTTCCTCGATTTCGCCGACTACTGGCAGCCATTGCTGGGCGGACAAGGTCCGTTCGGCTCCTATGTGGCCACGCTCTCAGTCGACATGCGCGGCCGGATCGAGGATGCGGTGCGGCGCGCCTATTGTTCAGGCGCGCCTGACGGCGAGCGGTCGTTGACCGCAACGGCGTGGGCCGTGCGCGGAAGAGTTCAATGATGTCCTGTCAATCAAGATCATGCCAGCAAAGGAGAACGGTATGAAACTCAGCGCACGCAACCAGCTCAAGGGCAAGATCGTGGATGTGATCAAGGGCGCGACGACGTCGCACGTCAAAGTGGATATCGGCCAGGGCACCATCGTCACATCGGCGATCACCAACGAGGCCGTGACCGATCTCGGGCTCAAGCAAGGCGACGACGCCTGGGCGATCATCAAGGCATCCGATGTGATGATCGGAAAATAGCCTCGCGCCCTGCTGGCCGTTTCGCCTTCTACGGCAGCGCTATCACTTGAATAGCTCGCAGGCCTGCGCGTGCGGCAATCGATCCGACGGCTTGGTGCTCGACACTCTGCGCCACCAGCAGAGGACACTGTCGAGCGTGCACTCCAGCCTGACGGTCATGCCGCGGGAGAACTGTGTCCAGCGCTCGAACTCGAATTCCGGAACCGCAATGATCAGCGGTGTCTGAGTTTCGGAGGCGGCGAGGATGGCATCGCGAAAGCCGCGGCCGGCCGCCTCCAGAGGCCCAAACCGGTTGACGATCACGGTGTCGACACCTTGCTCGATCGATGCCTTGGCTTGCGTCCCCATCTGGTCGAGCCAGCGCGCGTCGAGGCGGCAATGGCTGTTGGCCGCCGTGTCACGCTTGCCACCTACTTCAACGATCTGCCAGCTGTCGAGCACCATCACCCGGCCGGGCGAGCCGTCGCGCGCGCCGTCACGAAATTGAACCAGCCCGCACAGCCGCTTGCCGGTGGCTGCCAGATGCTCCGCGAAGGCGCAAAGCACAAGGTCGGGACGATCGCCGGCTGAATAGACCAGCGCAGCGATATCTCCGTCGGCATCGGCGATCACGCCTTGCGTGCCCATAGCTCACGCCTCCACACGAAGCTTCGCTATATTGTATTCGATATAGCGTCGATCGCCAAGCACCATACCAAGTACCGCACCAAGTGCCGCGCCTATAGACAGTGTGGCAGCCCAGAGGCCAAGCGTGCACCCGGATTGCCTCTCGTTATATTCCACTGTATATAGCGAGATGAATCCAGCACTGCGCTTGAGGGAACCGGAGTAAGCCATGGGCAACAATACCAAATTCTACATTGACGGCGCGTGGGTTGAGCCGCTCACGCCCCATCTTTTCGAGGTAATCAATCCAGCGACCGAGGACGTGGCCGGGCAGATCAGCCTTGGCTCGAGCGCCGACGTCGATCGCGCCGTCGCTGCGGCGCGGCGGGCGTTCACCACCTATTCGCAGAGCAGCCGCGACGAGCGGCTCGCCCTCTTGCAGACGGATCATCGACGGCTTTGAGGCCCGCAACGGCGAGCTTGCGCGCGCCATGACGGCCGAGATGGGTTCGCCCATCACGTTCTCGAACGAGGTGCAGACCGTCAACGCGCTCACCCACTTCAAGGAGATGATCTCGGTCCTGAAGTCATACGAGTTCGAGCGGTTCATGGGCGGCACGCTGATCCGGCGGGAGCCGATCGGTGTCTGCGGCCTGATCACGCCCTGGAACTGGCCGCTGAACCAGGTCACGTCGAAGCTCGCGCCCGTGATTGCGACCGGCTGCACCGCCGTGCTCAAGCCGAGCGAGATTGCGCCGTTGAGCACCATTCTCCTTGCCGAAATCCTGCACGATGCCGGCGTACCCAAGGGCGTGTTCAACCTGGTCAATGGCGATGGCCCGACCGTCGGCGAGGCAATCTCGAACCATCCCGATATCGACATGGTCTCCTTCACGGGATCGACACGCGCCGGGATTTTGGTCGCCAAAGGGGCGGCGGCGACCGTCAAGCGCGTCGTGCAGGAGCTTGGCGGGAAGTCCGCCAACATCCTGCTTCCTGACGCCGATCTGGAGAAGGCCGTTCCGGCTGGAGTCCTGCGCTGCTTCACCAACACGGGGCAGTCATGCCAGGCGCCCACCCGCATGCTCGTGCATCGCTCGCAGCGCGATGCTGCCATTGATCTGGCGAAGAAAGCAGCCGATCAGGTCAAAGTCGGCGATCCGCTTGATCCCAAGACCACGATGGGGCCGCTGGTCAGCAAAGCTCAATTCGACAAGGTGCAGGGATTGATCGAGCGCGGCATCCGCGAAGGCGCAACATTGGTTTGCGGCGGCGTCGGGCGGCCTGCCGACTTCAACCGAGGCTATTTCGTTCGTCCGACGGTGTTCGCCGATGTGACGCCCGACATGGCGATTGCCAAGGAGGAGATCTTCGGGCCGGTGCTGTCCATGATGACCTACGAGACCGAGGACGAAGCGGTCGCAATCGCCAACGGCACGAGCTATGGCCTTGCAGGATACGTCCAGGGCCGCGACATCGAGCGGGTGCGCCGCGTCGCCGCAAGAATTCGTGCGGGGCGAATCTATTTGAACGGCGCGCCAGTCGACCGAAGCGTTCCGTTCGGGGGCTACAAGCAATCGGGCAATGGTCGCGAGCACGGCGTGTTCGGCTTCGAGGAGTATCTCGAGGTGAAGGCGGTGCTGGGCTATCAAACGGCCTGAACGCTGCCAGGACGCCGCCTCAAGGGCAAAGAGCCATCCATGAAGATTCTCAGCAGCAAGTTGACAACATGCCGGGTGACCAAGGATGGCGCCTCGATCGAGCTGCAGATGTTGGATCACTCCCAAAAAGTCGTGACCCTGCAGCTTCCGTTCGACCAGGCGGAAGCGATGGCCATGACGCTGCCATCTCTGCTGACGTCCGCGCTCAGACAATGGACCGGGGATCAGGGCGCGCGCTATGTTTTTGGTCTTGGCAATTGGGCCTTGGAGTCAACGAAAGACCAGAACTGCCTGATCGCGACGTTGACGACTACGGACGGCTTCGCCGCCTGCTTCGGCATCCCCTTCGATACCTGCCAGGCTCTGGGCTGGAACCTCATGCAGCATGCCGAGGAAATCACCGAGGCCCGGCAGCTCGCCGATAGTGAGCCCGATGCCGGCAAGCTCAATTGACCGCCGGCACACGCTCAGTTCAGCTTCAGCAGCCGCGCCGCATTGCCGCCCATCACCTTCGTCGCGCTGCGCCGGCGTCATGCCGATCTGATCCATCATCTTGAGCCCCTGCATCTTGAGCGGGATCATCGGCGGCGAGTCGGTGCCGAACAGGAAGTGGTCCTCGCCGATCGGTCTTCAGGCACATCTCGGCGGCGAGCGGCGTGTAGCAGGCGGAATCGAAATACATCATCTTCAGGTAGTGGCTGGGCGGGTGCTTGATCAGCATCGGCTCGTAGGAGCCGAGGAAGAACGCAGAAGTCCTGCAGCTCGTAGGCATAGTCCATCCGCCCGATCACCTCGCAGATGCCGCCGCCGAGGTGGCTGCCGACGAGCTTGAGGGTCGGGAACTGCTCGAAGATGCCGCGCACGATCAGCCGCGCGAGCGACAGGCAATTGTCGGCCGGCCGGCCGATGCTCGACGCCAGCCGATAGTCGGCCATGGCCGGCGTGGTGCAGTCGCCCGGATGCACGAACACCGGAATGTCGAGATCGGTGACGAGCTTGAAGAACGGCCGCGCCGCGTCCTCGTCCGGATAGTGGCCCTGGTGGCTCGAATTGATGATCACCGCGCGCGCGTCGTCCTGCTTCACCGCGCGCTCGAGCTCCTTGAGGCACTCGTCGCCGCCGCCGGGCACGCAGGTCGCCATCAGCACGAACTTGTCGGGATTCTCGTCGCGGCATTTGGCGAGATAGCGGTTCGAGCTTTCGAGCGCCGCGACGGTCTCCTTGGTGGTCTTGCAGAAGCGCAGGTAGTGCACCGCGTTGCTGATCACGGTCCGGTCGAGGCCGGCGAGCTCGTGCGCCGCCAGCACGTTCTCCGGCGTCATCGGGCATTGGCCCTGCCAGTACGGGTTCACCTGATCCTTGATGTCATGGATGTGCACGTGCCAGTCGATCAGCAAAGTCAGTCTCCGTTGTCTGCAGGCGACGTGCGGCGAGCGCGTCATTGAATACCGAGGATCGTCTTCAGCGTCACCAGCGCCTCGGCCGGCGTCGCGATGGTGCGATTGACGATCTCGTCGAGCTCCTCGCCGCGCGCCGGGCGTCGACTTCGAGGCCGCGCTTGTCGCGCATCGGCGAGAAATTCCGGATCGGCCACCATGGCGTCGAAGGCGCGGCGCAGCAGCGCGACCCGTTCAGGCGGCACGTTCGGCGGCGCGACCACGCTCCAGCCGATGCCGGCGTCGGAATTCTGAAATTCGAAGATGCGCCGGCCCTCCTCGGTCTTCGCCAGCGTCGCCGATCAGCGGCACGTCCGGCAAGCTCCGGATGCGACTTGACGCCGGCCTGGAACGGGATCACCACGAACTTGTCGCGCAGCCACTGCGCGCGCTGGGTCTTCAGCAGCGTCCATGACGCCATGCGGCCGTCGACCTCGCCGCGCTCGACCGCGAGGTCGACGTCGGGGCCGCCGCGATAGCCGGTGACGATCTTGAACCTGGTGTCGGCGAGCGCATTGAGCAGCGTCGGCGTGATGAAGGTCTCGCGTGGTCGGCCCCCAGGAGCCCGCCACGACCGGGATGCGGCGCAGGTCCTCCGCGCGTCTTCACGCCGGTGCGCGCCGCGATGAACATCACGCCCGGATAGGTCGACGAGCGTGCCGATCCAGTTGAACCGGCGCACATCGTATTTGGCGGTCTCCGGCCGCAGCCGCTGATTGATCGCGACGTCGCGCGGCAGGATCGCAAGCTCGGTGCCGTCCTGCGCCGCCTTCTCGGCGAAATGCAGAATGCCGACCAGGCCGCCGGCGCCGGGCATGATACTGCACCGTCATCGCCGGCTGGCCGGGAAGATGCTTGGGCAGATGGGTGGCGGCGAGCCGGGCATAGAGGTCGTAGGAGCCGCCCGGCTCGAACGTGATCGTGAGCTTGATCGTCTTGTTGCGGAAGAAATCGGCGTCGCCCTGCGCCCAAGCCACGCTGCAAGCCACGCCACAAGCCGCTTGGCCCGTCATGGCGCACAGTACGACCAGCGCCGTCAACCGGACCTTCGCCGGCATGCTCGCTTCCTCCCGTTCGACGCGGCTGGTCCGCGCCGTCGTTATGATGCAATCTTGGAGGAGCCAATACCGCAGTTCAAGCGTCCGCGGCGCCATAACGCGGGCTTCAACCTTCCGCCACCCGACAGCGGATGCCAAACTCGATCCGTCCGCGTGAGCTTGGCATGGACATCAAGAAACGATTGAGGCGACAAGCACTCGGCTTGCGGGAAAGCCTCAGGTCGATTTAATGCTCAAGTAGAGCCCGCACGGCGTCAACAAGTCTCAAAAGCTGGCGCCGCGCGGGTTGGCGGCGAGCGCGAAATGAAGCAATCTAGTGCCGTCGATTTGAGGTTCCTACACCACCTGCGGCAAACTCTGTTAGGAACCACAAATCGAAAAGCGGCACTAGAATCATAGAGTTGCTAGTGCCCCTTTGTTTCGGAAGCTCGTGTCAGGGCGTGCTGAAGTGTATCGCGAATTTCGGAGACGGGGCACTAGACCATGTTTCGCTGAGATCGAGCCACAGGGGCTGCTCAAGCCCGCGCACCTCCGTCTCCGCGAGGCGAAGCGCGGCACTCCGAACGGGTAGACCGTAACGGCTCAAGCGGGACATGGTGTCATCGAGGGTCAAACCGGGGGCCACGGGATGAAATCGATACTCGTTCCGATCGAAAACATCGAAGGCATGGCATCGGCGCTGGAAACGGCGCTGCTGCTGGGGCGGTTGCGCGGAAGCTACATCGAGGGTTTTGCGCTGCGCTTTGCCATCAGCGAGTTCATCGCGATCGATCCGGCAGGCAGCATCCCGCTCGAAACCTATCGCCAGGACAGCCTGGAGGAAGCGGCTGCGGCGCGCCAGCTGTTCGAAACATTCATGCGGAATCACAACGTGCCGGGGGCAAGCGGGCCGTCCAGCGGTCCGTCCTACGGCTGGCTCGACAACGCCCCGGCGGGCGAGGGTTTTGTCGGCAGCCATGGCCGGGTGTTCGACGTTACAGTGCTCGGCAGGCCCACTGCCAACACGGTCGGGCTCCACAACCGCGCCATCGAGTTCGAGCCTGTTCGAGAGCGGCCGTCCGGTCCTGCTGGCGCCGCCCGCTGCGCCATCGCAGATTGCCACAACGATCATGGTGCACTGGAACGGGAGCCCCGAGCAGACGCGCACGACAGCCTTTGCCATGCCACTCCTGCAGCAGGCGCGCCGCGTGATCGTGCTGAACGTCGCCGGTGGACAGGGTGTTTCCGGCCCGCCTGCCCAGCAGGTGGTCACATATCTCAAGCGCGGCGGCGTTCCCGCCGAGCTGATGAATGTCGGGCTCGAGGGCCGCAGCACCGGCGAGGTCGTGCTGGCGGTGGCCAAAGCACAAGGCTGCGACTTGCTGGTCAAGGGCGCCTTCACGCAAAGCCGGCTGCGGCAGATGATCTTCGGTGGCACGACCAGCCACATCCTGGCCAATGCGGAGCTGCCGGTGCTGATGGCACACTGAATGGGCTTGCGGGCCCTGCGACCTGGTGCCGCCGATTTGCAGTTCCTACACCACCTGCAGCAAAGAACTTTAAATCGAGAAGCGGCACTAGCGTCATAGAGTTTCTAGCTAGGGCGTGGACGCATAAAACAATTGGCGATTTCGCCATTCCAGAAATTCCTGGTAGAGCTGCTGCTCTTTTTGAGCGTCGACCCGTGGTGGCGTGTTCGCCTTTTTTACTTTCGGCACGGGGACCGTGGCGACCTTGGGCGACGTGGAAGTTTCGGGCTGCTCGCGGCTGACTATCGGTTGTCCTTCGTCTCGTTGATCCAAGCTGCTGGCTGAGGCACCACCCTGCCCGTAACCTATTTGCGGATCGCTGCGCAGCTTGCGAAAGCAATCGTTATGCGGGTCCGGCGCCATCACCCGCCGGTGCGCGCACTGAGAGGAAACCTCGCTGCCGAACGCTCCACCCTGTTTGCCCTGGGCCATTGCGAGACCTGCAAAACCACCGACGGAACCGAGCACCGCAACGGTGAGGAGTATCTTGATCATGTGCCCACATCCATTGCTGAACGTCTTGCCCGCGTTCCGCATAGCGCAGCGCTCGCAGATCGCCAAGCTCGTAAATACATGCCCTTCAAGTGTCGAGATAATTCTATAAAAAAGCGACACACGAGGGGCGAGACGTGGGCACCTTCATGGTTTTCTGAAAGGCAAGATTACCGCTTTTGATTTTGTCAGGTTGGCATCAATGAGTTCACGCCTAGTGCCCTCACTCCTGCTGCAGGCCGAATTCCTGGACTGTCTGCTGCACCTCGGCGAGCGTCTGGTCGATCACCCGCCGCAGCTCAGCGGGCGTCGAAGACCCGGGGATTGATCCGCCGCGCTCGGTCGAGGCTTGGTACTCCGGCCCCGACCACGATCGTTGCGATGTGGCGATTGAGCACATCGATGATCGGCTGCGGCGTACCGGCACCGGCACAGATGCCAAGCCAGCCGAAGCGCACAAAGTCGATGCCCTGCTCCCGCAATGTCGCCACCTGCGGCGCGCTCTTGAGCCGCTCTGTGTTGGAGACACCCAGGATCTTGAGCTGCTTTTCCTGCGCAAACGGCAGCAGTTGAATCATCGGCGCGACATAGAACTGCACGCGCCCCGGGATCATATCCTGCACGATCTGGGTGCCGGCGCGATACGGCACACGGTTCATGCTGATGCCGGCCAGCCGCTCGAGCTGGCGGGCGAAGATCTCCTGCGCCGATCCAGGTCCGAGTGTGCCGTAGCTGATCTCGCCGGGATGCGCCTTGGCGTAGCTGACGAAGCTCGCGATATCGGTCGCCGGCACAACGTTCGCAAGCCCGATCCCGTAGTAGTAGCGGGCGATGAGCGAGATCGGCGCGAGGTCGTCGAGCTTGTATTGCGGGTTCTTGTAGACCGCGACATTGATCGATTTCGAAATGCGTGCAGAGGAGCAGCGTGTAGCCGTCGCGCGGCTGCGCCAGCGCCTCGCGCGTCGCCAGCATGCCGCCGGCCGCCGGCTTGTTCTCGACCACCACCCGCTGGCCGAGCAGGTCCCCGAGCTTGTCGGCGATCAGGCGCGCCGGAATGTCGGTCGGGCCGCCGGCCGCAAAGCCGACGATCAGCCGCAACGGCCGGGTCGGGTAGGCGCCCTGCGCTGAGACGGACGACGTGATGCCAGGCACAAGCGCGGCCAGGATCAAGAATAACCGGGCATATTGCATGATGTCCTCCCCGCCTCCCGATTGGCCGCGAAACACGCCTATGTCCAAAGAGCCTTGGTGGCAAGCCGAGCGCCTTCAGCAAGGCTTGCGAATTTTGCCCACACGATCTCCGGCTCCACCTCCGGCGGCTGATTGAGCGCAAGCGTCGAGGCAAAACCGCAGTCGCTGCCGGCGATGATGCGCTCGCGGCCGACGACGCCGGCAAGCCGCACGATCCGCTCGGCAACGAGATCGGGATGCTCGACGATCACCGAGGCGTGCGTGACGCAGCCCGGGATCAGCACCTTGTCGTCCGGCAGCTTCACGTGCTCCCACACCCGCCATTCGTGCTCGTGGCGCGGATTGGCCATCTCGAAGGAATAGTAGCCGGCCTTGATGGTGATGATGAGATCGGCGAGATGCTTCAGCTCCATGTCGCTCACGCGCGGTCCCATGTTGATGCCATAGCAGGTGTGGTGGCGCACGCGATCGGGCGGGATGTTGCGAAGCGCGTGGTTGAGCACCTCGATGCGGCGGCGCGCCCATCGGCGCGCGTCATCGATCGACTCCCCGGGCGTGAGCATATAGTGCATGGCAAGGCGCGGATCGTCGATCTGCACCATGAAGCCCGCTGCCACGATGGTTTCGTATTCCTCGCGGATCGCCTCGGCGACCGCCTCGACATGCTCATCGTCGGTCTTGTAGTAGCGGTTCTCCATCGTGCCGGCGCAGCTCGACGGCGACACCGAAGGCATGAAGACGCCGACCGGGGCGTCCGCGCCAAGCGCCGCCTTGAGATTGGCGATGTCCTCCGCAAGCTGCTTTTGGCCGGTGTATTTGATCGGGCCGGTGCAGGCGAGCCGCGCCCGCGCCGAGCCTGAATGCGCGCCTCCTTTATAGAAGGTGGGAAACGCCATGTTCTCGCGGGTCTCCCGCTCGCCGGCCTTCGGTGTAATCGGCTCGAGCCCCGACAGCCGGTCCACCATGTAATGCTGGAAGCTCGTCTTCGACTGCTCGCCGTCACTGACAATGTCGATGCCGAGCGCGCGCTGCTTTTGCACGATCTCCCTGACCGCCTCGGCGGTTTCGCGCGCGAGCGCCGCGGCATCGAACGGCTGCCGGTTCATGCGCGCAAGCAGCAAGGCTGTCAGCGAGGTCCGCCGCGGCAGGCTTCCCGCGTGAGTGGTGAGAATGCGACGTTCGCGCGCGGCAAGACTGGCCATGACTGTCCTTTTTGATACGGCAACCGAGCTTGCGCCGCAGAGCCGCGGCACCGGCGTGTTCCGGCCGAATTCTATCAGGATGTCAAGCTGCGCCTGCGTTGGGCACCGGCCCAAGTTAGCAGCCCAAGTCAGCAGCCCAAGTCAACGGCCCAAAGTCAACAGCCGTTCAATTGCAGCTCCACTGGCGCCAGCCTTCTCAGCAGCGTCGCGATCTCATCCACCTTTGCAAACGCGATGCCGGTCCGCATACAGATCACCGCGCGCACCGGCGACAGCGGTGGCAGATAGTGCTCCTCGGCAATGACCAGTGATTTTTCCATGTGGCGACGAGACGTGGCCATGAGACCAATGCCAGCGCCTACGGCGGCGATCCGCGCATGGTAGTCGGAGCTTGTGAATGTCACCCGATAGGGAAGCCTCGCACCCTCCAAGGCTTTGAGCGACGGCTGATCCACGGGGCTGCCGGGCCAGCAGATCAACGGAATCGGAGCCCCCGGACTCAAGACAAAGTCGCGGCTACGCACCCAGACGGGATCTTCCTGCCACTCGGCGAGAATGTCGCCGCACCCGCTCGGCGGGTCCATCAGGCAGGCGATATCGATGTAGCCATCGGACAGATTCTTGGCGATGACGTCGATCGAGTTGCCGCAGATCACCGTTAGCCGATCGATCCAGTCTTCCTCAGTCGCGATCTTGATGAAATCGACCGCGTACATCGTACAAATTCCCACGCGGACAAACTGGAAATCGGAGGCCGATCCCGCGAGCGCGAGGATCTGATCATTGGCGGCCAACATCGTCCGGGCATGCCTGAGCACCAGCCCGCCGAGCGGCGTGAGGCCGATGGCGCCTGGACCGGTGCGCTCGAAGAGGGCGCCGCCGACCATCGTCTGGGCTCGTTTGACCTGCGCGCTGATTGCGGGTTGGGTCAGGCCGAGCTTAACGCCGGCCCGTGAATAGCTGCCGAGATCTGCAATCGCCACCAGCGTTCGAATGACCTCAATTGGAATATTGATTCCATCATATCTGCGATGCATCGCCATCCCTCTGGCGCCAGACCCTCTGGGCCCTTCGCCTGCAATTCGTCAGACAACAACTCTACCGCGTAATAAAATATTTCATAACGCTTCGCTATGAAGCCCGTTATTCATCTCAAATAGCACAGATTATCTGTCAAAAGCCTGAAAAAGCCTCATCGTATCGTGCTCGTTCCGGCAGCGGGCTCTTCGGCCGCGCCTAGAACACTCGCGTAGGGCAAACTAAACGATTGATTGAAAAAGGCTTCGGGGCTCGATCGCTTAACCACGAATTAAGCGTAAGGTTTTACCGTGGCGGGCTGCAAAACCCGGCTTGCCAGATTTTCGCATGGTCCACATCGATTTCAACAAGCTCAGGTTTCTCATCATCGACGACAACCTCCATATGCGCCGGATTTTGCGGACGCTCCTGCACGGCTTCGGCGCCCGCGACGTGATCGAAGCCGAGGACGGCGCCGGCGGCCTCGAAGGGTTCAGCCAGGGCAATCCCGACATCGTGTTTCTCGACTGGGAGATGCCGATCTTCGATGGCCTGGAGCTCATCCAGATGATCCGTCAGCCCGGCGCCAACACCAATCCGTTTGTGCCGATCATCATGTTGACCGGTCATACCGAACGCACCCGCGTGACCGCGGCGCGCGACGCAGGCATCACCGAATTCCTCGCCAAACCGATCTCTGCCAAAGGGCTCTACCAGCGCGTCTTCAGCGTCGTGGCGCATCCTCGGCCGTTCATCAAAACTGCGAGCTATTTCGGCCCCGACCGGCGCCGCACCACCAACGCGAGCTATACGGGTCCCGAGCGTCGCAGGGGTGGCGCGGCCAACACCATCGGGCAGGTCGGTTTGATCGAGAAGGCGAGAACCGTGGCCTAGCGGCCACCGGAGCAGGTCATGGCACAGGACAGGAACGACAGGCCGACGGTCGCGACCTATGCCGACCACGAGGTCATCGTGCCGCCGAACCGCTTGAAAAAGGCTGTTGCCGTTGCCAAGCCCGCGGGTTTTGACCCGGTTGCCCAGGCCGAGGAGGCGCTCGAGGGTCTTGCAAGCGAGTTTGCCGATTGGATGGACCGGGAATGCACCAAGCTCGACGAGGCACGCCAGCGGGTGAGGACGGAAGGCTTTGCGGACGAAACCCGCGACATACTGTTTCGCTGTGCCCACGACATCAAGGGCGAGGCGGCGACTTTTGGCTTCCCGCTGGTGGCGCCGCCAGCCGACAGCCTCTGCCGGCTCATCGAGCACACGCCCGACATGACACGAATTCCCCTCGAGCTGGTTGATCAGCATGTCGACGCCATTCGCGCCATCGTGCGCGAGAACGCGCGCACGGACATCGATGAGGTCGCGTGGACTCTGACCCGGCGGCTGCGGGAAGTGACCGACGAGTTCCTGCGACATGAAAATCGCGATCGGCCGGAGATCTTGAAGATCGTGATGGCGCCATCATTGGTGCCGAGCGACCGTTCGGATTGATGAATTGGAGATGGGCACCGCCCGCCAGCAAAACAGACGCTGAACGTAAAGCCAGTTGAAGTCGCCTGACGCAAAGTGGGGATGTTATGAGTGAGATGTTCGTGGACGAGTGGCAGGCGGCGGACCGCAGCGAGCGCACCGCGCTATGCTTCGTGGTCGATCGGGATTTCGGCTTTCTGCAGAATTTCTGCAAGCAGCTGCGCCAAGCCGGCGTCGATGCGGTCGAGCTCCTCAACAGCTCCCGACTTGCAGAGAATGTCGATGATCACAATCCGGACATGGTCTTCGTCGACGTCAGTCCGACCAACCCTTCTGATTGTGCGCGCGCGCTCATGTCGCTGAAGGATTGTCGGTATGAAGGCCGCGTGCAACTCGTCGGACGTTGCGAGCCTTCGCTCCTGGAGGGCTTCCGCAAACTCGGCGCTGACTCCATGCTCGACATGCTGCCGACCCTGCAGAAGCCGATCAATTTCTCCGACGTGCACAAGACCATTCTGCAGCAGAAGCTCAACAGCCGTCCGGTGGCGGCTCCCGGCCTCACGCTCAAGAGCGCGTTGGCGTCCGATTTCATCACCTTCTGGTATCAGCCCAAGGTCGATCTTTTGAAACGGCGGGTGGTCGGAGCGGAAGCCTTTGCGCGTATCGCACATCCTCAGCATGGCATCATCGCGCCGGTGCACTTCCTGGCGCGCGCCGACGACGAAGACATCATCGAGCTCGCGAGGCGCGCCCTCGTCAGCACCCTCAAGTTCAGCACCAAGCTCGATCAGCTTGGCATCATGCTGCAGCTCTCCATCAACATCGACTACGATACGCTTGCAAAGTGTTCCGTCGGCGAGCTCGTTGCAGCACATCGGCCGCGCAACGAACAATGGCCGGGACTTGTCATCGAGATGCCGGAAGCACAGCTGCTCAACAAAGTCGTCCCCGTGCGCGATCGCTTCCAAGAGCTGAAGAAGTACGGAGTTTCGCTTGCGATCGATAATTTCGGGCGTGGCAACTCGTCCTTTGCGGCGCTGCGCTATCTGCCGTTCGCGGAGCTCAAGATCGATTCATCGTTCGTGCAGAGCTGCGCCAGCAACAAGGGCAATGCGCGCATCTGCAAGAGCATGATCCAGTTCGCCCAGAACTTCGAGCGCTCGGCAACGGCCGTCGGCATCGAGACGATCGAGGATGCGCAGGCGATCATGGGGTTGGGATGCCATTTCGGCCAAGGCTACATCTTCGGCAAGCCGATGACCGATCAGCAGCTCGTGACCATGGTGCGGACCGGGCGTGAGAAGTCCGATAGTTTCGTGTCGGCCTGACCGTTGCGTACGACGCTACGCCCTTAAGATCATGTCGAACGGAACGCTGGATTTGAACCGATTCAATCTGATCCGGATCAAAATCTAGCTCTGCCGTGTCGCAGAGAACAACTCTTCGATCTTCTTGATCAGCGGCGCCAAGGCCCTGGTGTCGAGATCGTCGCGCGCCACGATGCCCATCTGAACCTGCGGCAACTCCGGCAGGACGCCCGGCGCTTCAACCACGAGCGTATCGGCGACCGCCGAGCGCGGGATCGCAAAGTAGCCGAGCCCCGCCGCAGCCGCGGCGCGCCGTGCCAGCGTGTCGAAAGCGGTGAACACGATCTCGTAGGGACGATTGGCCGCCTCGAGCGCAGCCATTCCAAGCCGGTCCGGCAGCAGCAGATTGGGCGAGCTCACCAGCGGAATCGGCTGGTCGGGCTTGAGGACGAAGCCTTTGGCCTTCACCCACACCAGATCCTCGGTCCATTGCGACAACGCGTTGGCCTGGTCGCCCTCATTCATAAATTGGGTCGCAGCCAGCTCGAGATAGCCTGACCTGACGCTACGTATCAGACCATGCGAATGGTCACAGCGAACCTGCAACCGATATTGGTCTCTGAAGGCCGCTCCTTCGCGCAGAATTCCCGCAAGGACGACGGGCGCATGAATATTCGGAATGCCGACGCGGACCACCTGCGGCTGCACCTCCACGCCACTGCCGCTGACAATCTGATCATTGATTGCGAGCATGCGCCGCGCGTGTCGTAGCACCTCGGCTCCGCATTCCGTAAGAACCACCCCGGTGAGGCTCTTGGTAATCAAGTCCGCGCCGATCATGGATTCCAACCGCCGCATATGCGCGCTGACGGCCGGCTGGGTCAGATCCAGGAGATGAGCGGTCTTGGTGAAGCTTCCCAATTCGCAGATCGCAACGAATGTCCGCAGCAGATCGGTCGGTATGTTGTTCCTGCCGGGCGTGAGGAGATCGCCCTCGTCCGCGCCGCCGTTGTGCTGCTGGCTTTCCTGCATGAACGCTGTACTCCCCTTGCCCGCGCAACTCCGCGCGAGTGCCCCTCCCAAAAGGCCCCTTCGGCGCTTTTGTACCATTGTGACGGCGAGAGCGACAGGACCCTTGGAACCCTGGCGCAGCTGCGGGTGAGACATATTTACGCGCCATGACGCGTTTTTATTTGCGCGCCACTACGCATTAACCACCGGTGGGCGGATGGGTCGCCGCCCATCGCGGAGCTATCTATTCGATTTTCACGAGCTTGGCGCTCTCGATCCAGCGCGGGCAGTCGGTTGTGACAGCCGCGGCGGCGTCGGCAGATGAGCCGAGCTTCAGGTCGATGCCAAGCTTTTCCACCGTGCTCCGCAGGTCCGGCGAGCGCATACCGTCGTTGATTGCAGTGTTGAGCCGGTTGACGATGGAAGCGGGCGTATTGGCGGGAGCGAAGATCGCATACCAGATGTCGGTTGGCACGCCGGCGATGCCGCTCTCCGCGAGAGTTGGAACGGACGGCAGCTCGGACCATCGGGTCGTGCTGGTCACAGCGAGTGGCCTCACTCTGCCTTCAAGCGCCAGCTGCAGCAGCACCGACTTGTTGTTGATGAGCATATGGATCTGCCCGCCGATCAGGTCCGCGATCGCCGGCGCGCCGCCACGATAGGGGATATGCGGAATATCCACTCCCGCTGCCGCCTTGAAAGCCTCCGCCATCAGGTGCTGATTGGTGCCAATGGCGGCTCCGGAGTTGAGCTTGCCGGGATTGGCTTTGGCATATTGAATGAATTCGCTCAGCGTCGCGATTGGCAGCGTCCGTGTCGTGACAAGCACCGCCGAGTCGGCGGCAAAGTTTCCGACCGGCACCAGAGTTTTGAGCGGATCATAGTCAAGCTTGTAAAGCAGCGATGCGGTGCAGAATGGACCGCCGCTATTGACCAGCAGTGTGTATCCGTCGGGACTGGCATTTGTCATCATCCGCAGCGCGATCGTGCCGCCCGCACCGCCCACATTCTCAACCACGACCGGCTGGCCGATCTTAGCCGACACCGCCTGGCCGACCATCCGCCCCATCGTATCGGCTGGACCGCCGGCCGGAAATGCAACGATGAGCTTGATCGGCCGCGTCGGATAAGCCTGCGCACCCGCGATGCGCGACAACGCCGGCAGGCAGGCGGCGCCTGCGGCCAGATGGAGGAACTTGCGGCGCGGAAGCTTCATCGTATCCTCTCGGGATCGCGGCACTCAAAGCCAGTAGCGCCAAGCATAGACCATCGTCATGACCATGCCAGCCAAGATCACAATGATCCGGACGGTCGTGGGAGCGAGCACGGTGACGAGGCGGCCGCCTACGAACCCACCCGCAACCGCGCCGGTCAGCATCACCATCGTCTCGGGCCAGCTCACGATGCCTTGAATGACGAAGATGATGATGGTCACTGCGCTGATCACGCTCGCCAACAAATTCTTCAAGACGTTGGCTTGCCGGATGGTCTCGTGGCCCGTGACAACAAGGACAGCAAGGTACATCACTCCAGATCCGCCCCCGAAATAGCCGCCATAGATCGACGCGGGGACCAATAGCGCGCATCGCAACAGATCGGATCGCGAGCTCTTGTTCTGCTCGTCAGCCGCACGAATGCGCCGGCCAAATGCGAAAATGAGCGTCGCAATGCCGATGAGCGCGGGAACCAGAAGCGTGAACAGCCGCTCCGGCGTGATGAGCAGCAGGATCGCTCCCAGCGCGCCGCCGACAACCGTCGCGGCCAAGGCACCGAACAGGCCCTGGTCGGGCCGCGCGAGCTGTGCGCGATCGGAAAGCGCCGCGACGAGATGCCCGGGCGTGACCGCGACCGCGTTCGACGCGTTGGCAACGATCGGCGGCAGACCGCTCGCGATCATGGCCGGAAAGGTGATGAGCGTCGCCCCACCCGCCAAGGCGTTGGCGATACCGCCCGCAAGTCCAGCACCAAACAGAAGCGCTCCGATGCCGATATCCATTGGTCCTCCATACCAGATTGACAGAGGCCGGGGAGGCTGTGACGGAGAAATCGCGATCGCACCGTCGGCGTAGACATGCGCACGCAATCCGCGCACGCAGATCCGCGAATGCGTTTTTCGAATCACGCGAATACCTTAGCCTTGCGAACGACAATCAAGCGGATAGTACCAGCCTGCGGAATTTTTTCTTGCGCGCGGGCAATTCGCAGCCGCGTTTGCGCGCTAGCGCCTCAAATGGGCCAATCAAATGGAACACATCATTGTTGGGGAAGACATCACACCGGAAACCTGTGGATGATAAGTGGCAGATGATCTGCCGCCTCTCGCCAAATCACCCTGCAGAGGTGTTCAAGGAACGTGAGCCCTGACTGCAGCCACAACATACGACGGTTGAGCGATGGAACCGGTCAAGCTCTACTCCGAAGAAGCAACACGGTGTTATTACTGCGGCAAGACGCTGGGAAACCAACGCTGTGCCGGAAACACTCCGCAAGGACCAAAGTGGTTCTGCAGACAGGAGTCTGAGAGCGACCCCCTTGAGAGTTGTTACAGCCATTGGACCATGCGGCAAGCCAGGAAAGCGTCGTGAAAACAAGATGCGACTTTTGTAACGGGTCTTTCGGGCTGATCCGCCGAAGATATCGCAACCGCCAGTTTTGCTGCGCGCGTTGCGAGGACGCATATAAGGAACAACGTTCAAAAATAGTCGCTGATTTCAAAACGCGACTCTATGGCTCGCTCACCGCGCGTGAGAAAGCAAGCGCCTAACAATCCCCGGACGTGGGATCAGTTTCAGAAGAGATGATGCTCAAGCAAAAAGTTTAGACGTTGATCCGATTCCAATCGGATCAAACCAGCGATCATGCCGGCGGGCATTCGCGATAGCCAGATTGGTCGAGCACAGTGAAGGACTGTGTGCCGTTTCCGCGGCTCGCGCTGCTCGACCTCATTGTCTAATATCCTGCCTTCGATGGAAAAAACCAACGGGAGGGCCCCATGGTCCGGATCATTGCCGCCATTGCGGGATTGGGACTCATGCTGACACAGGCGCAGGCTGTCGAGATCAAGCTTTTGGCTTCCAATGCTTTGCGGTCGGTGCTGCAGGATATCGCGCCGCAGTTCGAGCAGGCGAGCGGGCACAAGCTTGTCATGACCTTCGGCTCGACCGGCAACCTGACGGCAAGCATCGACCAGGGCACGGCTTTCGACGTCACCATCATGGGCGCGGATGCGCTCGACAATCTGATCAAACGCGGCGCGCTCGCGAGTCCACGCCTCGACATTGCCCGCTCCGGCATCGGCGTCGCCTATCGCAAGGGCGCGCCCAAGCCAGACATTTCCACGACCGCGGCGCTCAAGGCTACGCTCTTGGCGGCGAAGTCAATCAGCTTCAACCCGCAAGGCCTCTCCGGCACCCACATGCTGGCCGTGATCGAGAGGATGGGCATTTCCGCCGAGGTCCGGCCGAAGCTCAAAGTGCCACCGGTGAGCGCCGCCGAAGACGTCGCCAAGGGCCTGGCCGAGATCGGCATGACCCAGTCGAGTGAAATCCTGCCGCATGCCGCCGAGGGCGCCGAGCTCGCCGGCCCGCTGCCGCCGGAGGTGCAGCTCTATACGGCCTTCTCGATCGCGGTCGGCGCCAAGGCACAACAACCGGACGCTACCAAAGCGCTGATCGCATTCCTGCGCGCGCCCGCGCTGGTGCCGGTGCTCAAGGCCAAAGGACTCGAGCCCGGCTGAGCGGCGCGAGGCCGGTTCGTCGCTACGCTGCCTCGCGCTCGTCGTACGTCACCTGAGGCTCATCGTACGTTAGCTGAGGGTCGTCGTAGACAATGGCATCATCGGCCACGAGCTCTGCGCAGAACGCCCTCGCCTCCTCGCGCGCCGCCTCGGCCGCAAAGCGGCGCAACAGCGTGAGCAGCGGCTCGACGTCCCCAATGCCTCCGTCGGCGCAGCGCGCGAGCACGCGCTCAACCACCCGGCGCCGCAGCCGGACCGAGCCGTCCGGACCCTCCATGGGGCCGATGTCGTTCATGGCTTCCACCGCTTCGTGGAATGCCGCGTAGGTGGAGGCTGGCAGACCCGCCCGCTCATAGAGCGCGCGCAGGCCGGCGCTGCGCCGGTCATGCACCAGCGCGCTGACGCGCGTGAGCGGCAGCCCCGACAAGTCTGCGAGCGCGTGCTCGAACAGAGCGACATTGCCTGACAGCAAAGCGCGCAGGATCAGCCCGGCATTGAGCTGTCCGCTCTCGCGCAGATGCTCGATCAGTTGCTGCACCTCGCCGCGCGGCGAGCTCGCCGCAAGTGTCACGGTCGCCTTCTCACAAGCCTCGCGCGTGACGCGCTCGGCGCGCTCGGCCTCGAGCCATTCCCGCGCCGTTACGAAGCCGGCAAGCGTCTCCGACAGCTTGGCAACCAGTGACTGGCGCGTCGGCGCTGGCAGATCGTCGCGCGCCAACAGCGCCTCACGAATGGCAGCGAGATGCCCGAAGCGATCGACAATGCGATCAAGCGAGAGCGGCGCAATCTCGGCGCTCGGATTTTCGACCAGGACCAGGCACGCCTCGGGCGCCCCGACTTCCGCGATCGCGGCGGATACTGCGGGCGCAAGCGCGCCGCGGTTGGCGATCGCAAGCTGCATCGCTGTATTGCCGGCGCCCGCCGCATCGACGAGATCGCCATCGACCATCAAGGGCGAATGCTGCAACACCCAGCCCGCCACCGCCGGCTGGTCGACGGCAAGGCCGAGGATCACGACCAGCGGCGCGTCCTCGCTGAAGGCCAGCGCGCGCGCGAGCGCGATGCGGACCAGCGGTGAGGGATCGTCGAGCGACATGATCAGCGCGCCTTCCGTGGCAGCGCGATCGTCGGGCGACAGGTCGGAATACAGATAGGCGCGCGCGAGCGCCGCAGTCGCTTCCGCCCGCTCGGCGGCGCCGGCGGTTCGCACCCATTGCAGGAACTGACGGACGATCATGGCTCGACACCGACGCGTTACGAGGAGAGTGCCGCTATGCAGCACGGTTATGTCCTAATCCTACACGCCGAGGCTTAACAAAGCGTTCACCATAAATGTTTGGGAAGATTGATGAATTGTTAATCGTGGCCGCACGGGCCTGCCGTGGCAGGCCCGCGAGCAGTGCCCGATGTCGAGCCGTGCCATGTTCGGGTGTCATTTTCGGTGCCCATCGGGTACGGCTAGCTCCCCGCTTTGGCCAGCGCCCCCAAATACCGGCTCCTCATGACAGCAGCGCCACCCGTTCCATTCTGTCCGGTTACCGGCGAGCCCGCCGTGCGGCTTGTCCAATCAATCAAGTCGGGGTTTCTGACCAGGGCGTGGCGCTATGCCTTCCGGGTCGATGCCGCCCCGTCGCTGAAGCCGCATCCCTTCTACCATCTCTGGGAATCGCCCAGCGGGCTCCACTTCTTCGACCCCATGGTCGAGGGCGACCACGAGTTCTATGCCAGCCTCTACAGCCGGCTCTCATTCATGGATTCGTGGTGGCTCGATCACACGCGCCATGAGTTCAGGCTGGCGGCACGTCACATCAATACGGGCGACCGTGTGCTTGACATGGGCTGTGGGTCTGCCGCCTTCCGCAACGCGATCCCGCAGGCGAGCTACCTCGGCCTCGATCCCAATTTCGCGGAAGGGCGCGGGATCGACTACATCCGCAACGAGACGCTGGCCGATCACCTCGTTACGAATGCCGGCCAATACGATGTCGCCTGCGCTTTCCAGGTTCTGGAGCACCTGACAAACCCGGCCGCGACCTTTGCGGACCTGGTGCGCGCCGTGCGGCCGGGCGGCCTCGTGATCATTGGCGTTCCGCATGTGCCATCGGCGGCAACCCGCATTCCGAATTTCCTGATCAATGCGCCGCCGCACCATCTGACCTGGTGGACCCGTTCGGCATTGACCGCCCTGGCGGAGCGCAGCGGCACCTCGGTCGTGGCCATCGAGCAGGTCCCATGGGGCACGCAGGACGCGTTCGTATACTGGGCCGCGCGGTTCAGCCCGATCCGCTGCAAGGACATCTATTTCAAGAACCGCATCTCCTGGCACCTGTCAGTGCTCGTGGGCATCATCGGCGCAAGGATCATGCACAGCCTCAGGCGCGTGCCGAAAGCCCAGGACGAAGGCACGAGCTTGCTGCTGGTGGCGCGCAAGATCTGACGTTGATCAGATCCCGCACGCTCGGCCCTTACGATCCATCGCGCTGGGTGTTTCGCGGCTCCTGATAGAGATGATCGAGTGGCGTCCCGCTCTCGCCGGTTGGCGACCCTCGCGGCGTCCACAGCGCGGCGACCACCGGCGAGATCGCGCCGCGCCGGTTCTCGGTCCCGAACAACGAATGGAACGCCGACCGCGACGGCGGCCCGGCGGTCCCCTCCGTCGCGGCCGCAGGTGCTGATGGTGCCGCCGGCTGGGCCGCCGCAAACGCCCGGGTCACGCCAGCGGTGTCGGCAACCCGGCGGGCCGGAGCGGCGCTCGCGGGCGGCGTTGAAGTCTGCGCCGCGACGGCAGTCGGAGCCGCAGCCGGCACCGTCTGCGCCTTGGCGACCTGATAGCGGCGCACAAGCTCGTCGCGAACGCCCGCGATGGTGCGGGCATTGCCCTGCCGGTCGTAGAACACCGAGCGATTGGCGCGCGCGGCCTCTGGAAACAGGGCGACCGCGTCGGTGTTGGGCTCGCTCGCAGCTAGCTGGAGCACCCGCGAGGCCGCGTGGGGCCCGAAGAAATGCGCGACGTAGAGCTCGCCCTCGGTCGGCTGGCGCCCGATGCGATTGGCCAGGACGGCAGCGTTCTGCTGGGTGATCACGCCGCCCATCACGGCGTTGGCGGCAGGATCCTTGCGCAGCTTCATCATCTCGTCGCGCAGCGCGGGGTCGTCGACGACGTACCGGCCCGAGCTTGTCTGCGTGATCGCGTCGGCGTAGCGCTCGATGCCGAAGGCGCGGCCCGCCGTCTTCATCACGCCGAGCCAGGTCTGATCGAGGAATTGAAAGAGGCCGGTCGCGGTCGAGGTCGATATGGTCGAGTTGGGATCGAGGTTCGATTCGACCTTGGCGGTCGTCAGCAGGTATTCGAAGTTCGCGCCGGTCGACTGGGCGGCCCGCTTGATGGCGCCGGTCACGGCCGCAATCGACGGACGCGCATTGGGAACTAGCGCCGGCGGGCGCGCAGTTGGGGGTATTGGCGTCAGCCGGCATCGGCTGCCTCAAGCGGCGGGCTTGCCGCAGGATCCTGCAGTAGATCAATAAGTTACTCGCGCCCTTCGATTCCAAGGCTCGCCCGCGGGAGGCGCCGCAAAATGCTGCGAGCCACGGAATGGGACACTCGACTCTCAACGGCTATGGTAAACGAGACCTTAACGAATCTGGGACCCATCCAGATGGCTGACACGGCAGAACGACACCCGCGCGGTGGCCTCTATTTCGACGACTTCGTGGTCGGACACCTCTTCGAGCATCGGCTGCGCCGCACCGTGACGCAGATGGACAACATGCTGTTCTCCAACATGACGCTCAACCCGCAGCCGCTGCACATCGACCGGCACTTCTGCGAGCAGGAGACCGAGTGGGGCCAGCCGCTGATGAACTCGCTGTTCACGCTCGGGCTGATGATCGGAATTTCGGTCTCCGACCTGACGGTCGGCACCACCATCGCCAATCTCGGCATGGAGGAGGTGAAATTTCCGCACCCGCTGTTCGAGGGCGACACCGTCCATTGCAGCACCGAGGTCCTCGGCAAGCGCGAATCGAATTCGCGTCCCGGCGCCGGCATCGTGCAGTTCCACCACCGCGCCTACAATCAGGACGACAAGCTGGTCGCCGAATGCCGCCGCCAGGCGTTCATGCACATGCGATCGAAGTAACGGACCGTGGCGGGTGGAGGCCGTCCGCCACGCGTCGATGAAGGAGGGCCAGAGCCAAGCGCAGCATGTGTGCAGCGTAACCGTGTGGCAGATGTGGCACCGATGAAACTGCCTTTTGCGACGCTCGATGTGTTCACCGAGCAGCGCTTCGCGGGCAATCCGCTCGCGGTCGTGTTCGACGCCGACGGGCTCGACGCCGACGACGATGCAGGCGATCGCACGCGAGTTCGGCCATCCGGAGACCGTATTCGTGCTCAAGCCGGAAGCCACCAGCAGCACCGCGCGCATGCGCATCTTCACGCCGGCACTGGAGCTGCCATTTGCCGGCCATCCGACCGTCGGCACTGCTCTCGTGCTCGCGCTCAAGGGCCGCGGCGAGCTGGCACGATCGTGCTCGAGGAGAAGATCGGCGTCGTCCATGCCGGTCGTCCGGCGGACGGCAGACCGCGGCATGCACGCTTCGCGCTGCCGGAATCTGCCGACGCGGAGCGGGCTCGTCCAGCCGCTGACCCTGGCGATCGCGCGGCGCTCGGGCTCTCGCGTGACGACATCGGCTTTGAGCGCTCTTGTGCCCGACGCGCTGGTCGGTCGGCAACACGTTTACCTTCGTGCCGGTGCGCAATCTCGATGCGATCCGCCGATGCAGCGCCACGAGACGCGGCGTGGGACCGCGCCTTCGAGCCGGCCGCAGCGCGGCCTTGTGTTCTGCCGCGAGACCGTCGATCCCGCCAACCAGCTTCCACGCCCGCATGTTCGCGCTGCGCCTTGGCGTGACCGAAGATCCCGCCACCGGCTCCGCCGTCGCGGCACTTGGCGGGCTTTGCGTCGCAGCGCCTGTCGCTTGTCGACGGCGAGCACCGCTTCGTAACGTCGAGCAGGGCTATGAGATGGGACGGCCGAGCCTGATCGAACTGCACACTCACCATGCGCAGCGGCCTCCTGCGGCTCGCCACCGTCGGCGGCCCGGCATCGTCGTCACCGAAGGCACCATCGAGGTCTAATGCGCTCCCTTCTGTTTCGTCCCCGCCGACGGCGGCTCGAAGCTCGACAAGGCGTTTCGCCAGCGGCGCCGACGCGGTGATCGTCGATCTTGAGGATTCGATTGCGCCCGATCGCAAGGCGCAGGCACGCGAGAGCGCGGCGGCGTTCCTCAAGAATGCGGCGGCAGCAGGCCAAGCGCCCTCGCCTCCTGGTGCGCGTCAACGGCAATCGCGACCGGGCTGATCGACGCCGATCTCGACGCGGTGGTGCCGGCACGCCCCGACGCGATCCTGCTGCCGAAGGCGGAAGGCGGCAGCGTCAGTGATCCATGCCGATGCCAAGCTCTCCGCGCGCGAGGCGATCGCAGGCCTCGCGGACGGCCACGTCAAGATCCTGGCGCAGGCGATCGAGACTGCGGCCGGGATTGTTCGCGGCCGGCAACTTCCGCGGCTGCGAGCGCGCGGCTGATCGGACTGACCTGGGGGCCGGAAGACCTGTCGGCCGAGATCGGCAGCGAAGCCAACCGCGACGCGCAGGGCGAGCTGACCGAGCCCTATCGGTTCGCGCGCTCCGTCTGCCTGTTCGCGGCGGCCGCTGCCGGCGTCGCCGCGATCGAAACGATCTACGTCGATTTCCGCAATCTCGAGGCCTCAAGCGCGACACCGAGAAGGCGCGGCGCGACGGCTTCACCGGACGGCTTGCGATCCATCCGGCGCAGGTGCCGGTGTTCAACGAGGTGTTCACGCCGACCGCGGAGGCGCTCGCGCGCGCGCAGGCGATCGTCGATGCGTTTGCGAAGGCCCCCGGCGGGGGCGTGGTCGCGATCGACGGCAAGATGTACGACCGGCCGCACCTCTTGCGCGCGCAGCAGCTGATCGCGCGCGCGAAGGCCTGAGCACGAGCGGGCCACGATTGCGGCCTGCTCCCTCTCCCAGCCGAAGTCGGATATATCCGACTTCGGCCAACTTCATGAGCAGACCGAACTCGGGTAAACCCGAGTTCGGTTGGGAGAGGGGTGGGGTGAGGGGTTGCAAACTCTCGTTGGGCCCGAACCCCCTCACCCCAACCCTCTCCCCTGCGGGGAGAGGGAGTTCCGGCCGTGCCGCGTTTAGAGTCCGCATTCCACAAAGATGCTCAGCTCTCGCGATAGACCGACTTCGGATCGAAGGTCTTGTCGCCTTCGAACGCAAGCGTCACTGCGCCATCGTTGCCGAGCGGCACCACGCGATAGAAGCACGAGCGCCGGCCGGTGTGGCAGGCGCCGGGACCCTGCTGCTCGACCTTGATCCAGACCGCGTCCTGATCGCAATCGATGCGCATCTCGACGACGCGCTGGATGTGGCCGGAGCTTCTCGCCCTTGCGCCAGAGCTTCTTGCGCGAGCGGCTGTAGTACCAGGCGTCGCCGGTCGCAATGGTTTGCGGCAAGCGCCTGCGCATTCATGTGCGCGACCATCAGCACCTCGCCCGACTTCGCATCGGTCGTGACGCAGGTGACGAGCCCGTCGGCATCGAACTTCGGCGTCAAGGCGCGACCGTCCTCGACCTCCTTCGGTCGAGCCAGGCACGGCAAATGCGGATGATTCAGCCACAAGCGCCTCTCGCGCAAAGGATGCGAGTGCTCAGCCCTTGGCTCAGCCCTGCGCACCAGGGTCATGAAGCGAACCTGCTCCGCCGCATCGTTCCGGAGCGAGCCGAGGAACTGAGTCGTGATCGTCGAGGCGCCGAGCTTCTCCACGCCGCGCAGCGACATGCACATGTGCTCGGCCTCGATCAGGACGGCGACGCCGCGCGGATTGAGGATCTCGTCGATCGCGGTCGCGATCTGCGAGGTCAGGCGCTCCTGCGTCTGCAATCGCCGCGCATAGACGTCGACGAGCCGCGCCAGCTTGGACAGCCCGACCACGCGCTCGACCGGCTTGTAGGCGATATGCGCCTTGCCCATGAACGGCATCATGTGATGCTCGCATTGCGAGTTGAACACGATGTCGCGCACCAGGACGAAGTCGTCGAAGGCCGCGATCTCGCCGAAGGTGCGGTCGAGCACCTCGGCCGGGCATTCGCGATAGCCGCTGTAGAGCTCCTCGTAGGCGTCGACGACCCGCTTGGGAGTCTCCAGCACGCCCTCGCGCGCCGGATCATCGCCGGCATAGGCAATGAGGGTGCGCACCGCGGCTTCCGCCTCCTCGCGCGAGGGGCGGGCCGCCGCAGGCGCTGCGGCTTTCACGTGATCGGACAGGGGGGCATCGCACAGGGGTGCCTTGCGCAAAGGCTTAACGACAGCGTCCATGACGGTCTCTCCGTTCGACCGGTCCCACGCGCGGACCGGGGGTGTCACCGGGGCGGCCGCATCGGTCCTGGGCGGCAGGGCACTTGCCCCACGCGCCGACCGGACGCCGCATTCCCAACCAGGCAGCCTTAACTTGACATGAATTCGCTCATGGCCAAACCCGCCGGCACAGGCGGGTCAGGCTCGCACCGGCTAGGTAGCACCTATATATTCCTTCGGACGGACGGCGCAATTGCCAGGAAACCGATAGGAAACCGCGGCCAATAGCCATGATCAACGAGGTCTACAACAAGCGAATCATCGAGCTGGCGGGCAATATCCCGCGGCTGGGCCGCCTCGCCGACGCACAGGCCTCGGCCACCGCCCATTCCAAGCTGTGCGGCTCGACCGTGACCGTCGACCTCAAGATGGAGGGCGATGAGGTCACCGATTTCGCCCACGAGGTCAAGGCTTGCGCCCTGGGCCAGGCGTCCTCCTCGATCATGGCCCGCCACGTCATCGGCGCGAAGGCCGACGAGCTGCGCAACCTGCGCGAGACGGTGCGCAAGATGCTCAAGGAGAACGGCGCGCCGCCCGACGGCAAATGGGCCGACATCGCGGTGCTCGAGCCGGTGCGCGACTACAAGGCGCGCCATGCCTCGACCATGCTGACCTTCGATGCGGTGGTCGACGCCGTCAACCAGATCGAGGCCAAGCGCAAGGCTGCAGTCGCGGCCGAGTAAGCGCAATAGAATGAGCGCTGCAGAGTGAGCAAGGCTGCGCGCGAGGGCCGCGATGACCATGGCCTCAATGCTTGATGCCGCCCGGCGTGCGCCACGAATCATGGGCCGCGGCCTCATTGCGATCTATCGACACACACTCTCAGCCCTTGTCGGCATGCACTGCCGGCACCTGCCGACCTGCTCGCAATATGCGGATGAGGCCATTGGCCGGTTTGGCCTGTGGGCCGGCGGCTGGATGACACTGGCGCGGCTGCTGCGCTGCCACCCTTGGGGCACGTCCGGGCTGGACGTCGTGCCCACGACGTTGCCCGCACAGGCGCATTGGTATCTGCCATGGCGCTACGGCCGCTGGCGGCGCACGCTGGCGCCGTGAATCGGTGACGTGGAAAGGCGCGCTCTGTCAGCGCGCCGTCTTCACCAGCCGCTCAAGCCGTCGGGTAGCCTCCGGCAAGCCTGCATCCGCAGCGCGCTGATACCAGGTGCGCGCCTGGGCAGGATCCGGCGTGAAGCCAAGGACGCCGAGATCCCGAAGCACAAATGGATCAAAGGTCGCGCCGAGCAGGAGCGCAGCATGCGGATCGCCGGCGGTTGCCGCGCGTCGCAGCATCAAGCGTGACGACACGATGTCGCCGTTCTGCAAATAATCCTGTCCGCGCTTGAGCAGTGCAGCGACTTCAGAGGGGTCGATTGGTTGCGGCGCAGGCTTGCCCTCCGGAACGGGCTCGGGCCTCGGCTCAGGCCTTTGCTCTGACCTGGGCTCGGGCTTCGGCTCAAGCCGGAATTCGGGTCTGGTCCCGGCCTTGGGGTCCTCGAGCTCCGGACGGCGGGCGAGGACCTGTGGTCCTGCGGGCCGTCGCGGCACCCACTCCAGCCGCATGACCCTACTGTCGAGCAGCCGATCGTTCGGCAGCCGCAGGTCGATCGCGGCGTTCATCACTCCAATGAAGTCCTTCGGCGCGTAGGCGAGTGCGCTCATCAGATCGCGTGCCGGAAGCCTCCATCCACTGTCGCCAACCGGGCCTCCGACCGACAGCTTCGTTCCCGACACCAGACCGGACAGCAGCGCAAGCTCACTGCCGCTCGCGCCATTGAGAGTGATTCCGAGCGAGATCGCTTCGTTGGAGAAGTTTTGTCGGCCTTCAACGCCGATCAGGCGTGCCGGCGGCTGCTGGGTATTGGACACGCTCGCCAACAGCGGGCCGTTCTCGCCCTTCAAGATCGTGGGCCGGGTGTCGGGCAAGGTCACCAACGCCACACTCAGCGCGACTGTCGAAGCCACCAGCAACACCAATGAGAACCTTCCGAGCGAAGGCATCATCGATCGCGACCGATGCGAGACCGGCGGCGGTGCCATCATCTCCGGCGCGAGCGCCAAGCGTTGCCGCAGCGCCCTGATTGCGACATCGCCTTCAAATTGCGACGACCTCGACAGCGCTGGCAGACTGCTTCCCGGAAGTCCTTCAGTGCCGGGCGGAATCGCATTGCGTGCGCGCAAAAGCTCGAGCGCGCTCGGCGCTGCAATGTTGGGGCCGCCAAGCCCCTGCGGAAGGCGCATCGATGAAATGGGATTCGGAACTGCGGTCGATCCGTGGATGAGTGGCCTGCGCACTGCAGCAGCCTCGGGCGCAGTTGGTGGCGCGTCAGTCTCCTCGCGGATGTCTGGCGCCACCGGAGGAGATTGCGTGTCTGACGGTTGCGACGGCTTGTTCGAATCCGAGCGCCGCTCGCCTTCAGGCGCTGCCGCGGACGCCCTTGCCGGCGCCTGCGTGCTCCGCGGCCGCGGCATTGGACGGCTCGCGCGCGCTTTGAGGTGCGCCGCTAACGCAGCCTCCATGTCCATCGATAAGTCCATCGATAAGTCCATCGGTGTGTCCACCGATGCGCTTATCGGCCTGCCTACCGGCTTGTCGGCCAGCTTGTCAGCTCTGGACTTGTCGGCTCCTGCCGGCTCATCGACTCCGTCAGGCTTGGCCGAGGACGACATCGGTTCGGCGGACGCGGATACTCCGCGCCCCTCGTTGGTCCCTGGCGACGTGGTCCCCGGCGACGCGCCGCCGGACGTCACGCCGCTGACGTCTCCGTCATCGTGGACTGGAGTACTCATAAAACATCTCCCCTGTCCGACCCACCACGGACGATTCCAAGCAGGGCGTGGCCTCACACCAACCCGGCTCAACGACGCTCACGCTCCTGGCTCCACTTGACGAAATCGTTGAAGAGACGCTCGCGCTCCTCTTCGCTGCCAGGCGCATTCACCCCGAGGCGGCTACTCACAAACTCATTGAATTGACGACGCGCAGTCAGAGTCTCCCGATTACGCGCTAACCAGTCTTCGGCCGGCTGAAAGCGAGCCCAGCCGGAAAGCGGCGCTGCAAAGTTTGCCTCACGCCATTTGGGATGGCGATGTGGCGATTGCGTGAACGCCTCGAGCTTTGAGAAGAAACGCCCGACGAACTCCTCCAGGCGGCGATAGGGCTCGCTGCCCTTTGGCCAGTTATAGGCAATCAATACAGCTGCAGCCGAGACGGTCTCGACATCTTCGCCTGCACGTACCAAGCCGGGATAGTCCTCGCTTGTCAGAACGCCCGGCAGATAATCGTCCTGCAGCGACTTGGCGAATGGTACCGGCAACAGCCGCAACCCTTGCTCCGCAGTCACCTTGGTCATTGGCGCCGCCGGCTTGCCCGAAATCAGCACCGAGGCCGCGATCTGGCCAACCTTCAGCTTCTCCAGCGCCTCAGCCTGCTCCAGGTTGACTTCCTCGATCTTGATATTCAGGCGAGCGAAGACGTCTCGAGCCGAGAGCTGAGTCCCGCTGCTGGTTCTACCCAGGTTGACGGTCTTGCCAGCCAGCTGGTCGAGCGAGCGAATGCCCGAGCTGGCGTGCACTGCGACGTGCATCTCCTCACCAAAGAGCTTGGCGATATAGACGATCTTACCGTCAAGATTGCCGATCTCGTTGCTGCGCCGAAAAGTGTTGAGCAGATTGGCCGGGGCGATGCCCAGGTCAACGCCCTTGAGAAAGCGAACATCGCGGATGTTCTGGCCGCCGCCCTTGCCGACGAGGGGTAAGACGCGAAACTCCTCCCCGTCGTCAAGGATCGCCGACAAGTCGTGGGCAATCGAAAGGGAGGCCCCTTCCGGACTGCCTGAAACAATGGTCACCGTATTCGCGTTGGCCCGCTCACTGAGCGCGCCAAAACTCTGCTTTTCCGGAAACCACGACCGGTTACGGGCATTCTGTGCGTAGGTAGTCGTTATGGAAAAGGCTGCGACGACCATCGTCGCGGCCAATACGCAACACACCTGAAGTGGCCCTTTGGGCCGCCGCAGACCTCCCCACATTCTCACCCCCGTGACAGCGGCGGGTCTACACTACGCAAACGCCCGTACAACATGCGTAGCAGACCGGACCGGTTGCTAACGCCTGGACCCGTGATTTACTCCGCAAACGTTCAACTCGCCTGCGCCTCACACGGACGCTTAAGCTTTCTAAACGAATTGGGCGCGCATGTGATATGACTTTGATCATTCTAAGGCGAGCACGTTCTACACTTATGATTAACCGTGGTATATTGATCCAGCTTGAGGTAATACGATGGGTTATGAGAGGTAATATTATAAAGTAGTTGGTATTCTTATACTACCGATGAGAGCCGCCTGAACCGCTGGCTTTTTCGTGACATGAGACATATTTACACGGCGCCGGCGGCAACCCTGGATCACAACAATCGGTCAAGAACTGCAACCTGGGCTGGAGATTGTTAACAGGCTCATTGCAGGGAACTTTGTCATTGGAATGGCCAGCGGAATGGCCAGCGTGGTCACGCGGCCCCAGGCCACCGAGTTGCAGCCCCCTGAAAGCTGAGTTAGTTAACGCGCGACGCTTACCTGCGTTCGTAGGCAGCGAGTGAGCAACAGGAGTGCATGATGGTCGCCCTGACCTTTCCCGACGGCGCGCGTCGGGAGTATCCCAACGGCAGCACCGGTCTCGACATCGCCAAGGGCATCTCGCCCTCGCTCGCCAAGCGCACGGTCGCGATGGCGCTCGACGGCGCACTCGCCGACCTCTCCGACCCGATCGAGCGCGATGCCAGGATCGAGTTCCTCACCCGCGAGGATCCGCGCAGCCTGGAGCTGATCCGGCACGACTGCGCGCATGTGCTCGCCGAAGCCGTGCAGACGCTCTGGCCCGGTACCCAAGTAACAATCGGGCCGGTGATCGAGAACGGCTTCTACTACGATTTCTTCCGCAATGAGCCGTTCACGCCGGAAGACTTCGCCGCGATCGAGAAGAAGATGCGCGAGATTATCGCGCGCGACAAACCCTTCACCAAGGAGGTGTGGTCGCGCGACGAGGCGAAGCGCGTGTTCAAGGACAAAGGCGAGCTGTTCAAGGTCGAGCTGGTCGACACGATCCCCAAGGACCAGCAGATCAAGATCTACAAGCAAGGCGACTGGTTCGATCTCTGCCGCGGGCCGCACATGACCTCGACCGGCAAGGTCGGCTCTGCCTTCAGGCTGATGAAGGTCGCGGGCGCTTACTGGCGCGGCGATTCCAACCGCGAGATGCTCTCGCGCATCTACGGCACAGCCTTCGCCAAGCAGGACGAGCTCGACGCCTATCTCAAGCAACTCGAAGAAGCTGAGAAGCGCGACCACAGGAAGCTCGGGCGTGAGATGGATTTGTTCCATTTCCAGGAGGAAGCGCCAGGCTCGGTGTTCTGGCATCCGAAGGGCTGGACGCTGTTCCAGGCGCTCGAGAACTACATTCGCCGGCGCCAGGCCGAGGCCGGCTATGTCGAGGTGAACTCGCCGCAGCTCATGGATTCCGAGCTGTGGGTCAAATCCGGCCACATGGAGAAGTATCGCGAGATGATGTTCCTCACGGAGCATCGCAATGACGACGAGCGCATCTACGCCATCAAGCCGATGAACTGCCCGGGCCATGTGCAGATCTTCAAGAACGGCCTGAAGTCGTATCGCGATCTGCCGCTCAAGCTCGCGGAATTCGGCAAGGTGCATCGCTTCGAGCCGTCGGGCGCGCTGCATGGCCTCATGCGCGTGCGCGCCTTCACGCAGGATGATGCGCACGTCTTCATCACCGAGAGCCAGATCGCCGAGGAGGCTCTCAAGATCAACGACATGATCCTGTCGATCTATGAGGACTTCGGCTTCCCGGACGTGACGATCAAGTTCTCCGATCGCCCTGACCAGCGCATCGGCGACGATGCGGTCTGGGACAAGGCGGAAAGCGCCCTGATGGCGGCGCTCAAGGCTTCCGGCCGGCCATGGACGCTCAACAAAGGCGAAGGCGCCTTCTACGGGCCGAAGCTCGAATACGTGCTGCGTGACGCGATCGGCCGCGACTGGCAGTGCGGCACGGTGCAGGTCGATCTCAACCTGCCCGGCCGGCTCGGCGCCTTCTACATCGACGAGCACTCCAGCAAGGTCACGCCCGTGATGCTGCATCGCGCGATGTTCGGCTCGCTCGAGCGCTTCACCGGCATCCTGATCGAGCACTTCGCCGGCCATCTGCCGCTGTGGCTCAATCCGCTGCAGGCGGTGGTCGCCACCATCACGGATGATGCCAACGATTATGCGCGTCAGGTGGTCGCCGCCGCACGGCGCGCCGGATTGCGCGTCGAGGAGGACCTGCGCAACGAAAAGATCAACTACAAGGTCCGCGAGCACTCGCTCGCCAAGGTGCCGGTGCTGCTGGTGGTCGGCAAGAAGGAAGCAGCCGAGCGCACGGTCTCGATCCGGCGGCTCGGCAAGGAAGGCCAGCAGGTGATCGCGCTCGACAAGGCGCTGGCAATGCTCACGGACGAGGCGGTGCCGCCCGATGTGAGGCGGATCAGCAAGGCGGCGTAACGGGCCCGGTTACGTCAGCAATCCGGGTCGCGCCTGCCTTGCTTGCGCTTCGCCCGCTTGGGCGGTTTCTCGTCACACCAGCGGAAGAGCGGCTCGGCCTTACGTGGCGAGGCCGACGGGTCGGTGAAGCGGTCGACCGGCGAGGGCATAAAACGCTCGCGCTCGCGGCCGGGCATCTCACCCGGCGGAATGTTGGGCGCCGCATTCGCCATCGCCAAACTGGCAATTGTGCCGGCAATCAGGACAAGAGAAGCCATCGAGGCACGACTGGCGCGCATTGTATATCCTTCGTCGACCGGCCCATATCCGTCCTCGACATGTCTTTCCTCGACCGACCTGACATTTGGGCCGGTCTCACTCTAAAATGAAGTCCTCGGTGGGCGCTATCGAGGGATTTTCTTGATCGAGGGATTCTTTGGCCGAGCTGACCCTACGCCTTTTCGTCTCCTCTCCTTCCGACGTTGCCGCCGAGCGGGCGCGGGTCAAGCTGGTCGCCGACCGGCTCAACGCGCAGCTCGAGGGCGTCGTCCGTCTCGACGTTTTGCGTTGGGAGGATGCCTTCTACACCGCCGCGCAGTCGTTCCAGCAGGCGATCGACGGCGCCATCGGCAATATGAGTGCGACCGACATGGTGCTCTGCATCGTGTGGAAGCGCGCCGGCCTCAAGCTCAATCCCTCAATCTGGCGGCGGACCGACGGCTCGCCCTACGAGAGCGGCACCGTGCTCGAGTTCGAGACCGCGGTCGAGGTGAGCCGCAAGCACAAGCGGCGTGCCGGACGTCTACCTGTTCCGCAAGTCCGCGCCGGTCGTCTACGAGCGCCGACCGGGTCACCGAGCAGCTCGAGCAGTACCAGCTGCTGCAGGCGGTGTGGAAGCGCTGGACCGAAAGCACCGAAGGCTACAACACTGCCGGCTATCAGAGCTTTGCCGACCCGGATGACTTCGAGATCAAGCTCGAAGCCTGCCTGCGGCAATGGCTGGAGCGGCGCGGCGTCGTGGCGAACGGCCCGGTCTGGGATCGCGCGCGTCAAGGGCTCGCCGTTCCGCGGGCTCGCGGCCTTCGAGGCTGCCCATTCCGCGGTCTTCTTCGGCCGCGAGCATGCGATCGCACGCGCCACCACGAAGCTTCGCGCCGCCCCCTTCCTGCTGCTGATCGGGGCCAGCGGATCGGGCAAGTCCTCGCTCCTGCGTGCGGGCCTGCTGCCGCGGCTCACGGCGCCCAGGCGTGCTTGCCGACGTCGACCTTTGGCGGACAGTGCTGCTCAGCGCGGGCGGCGATCCGATCCGCGCGCTCGCGCGATGCGCTGTTCGAGGACGACGCGCTCGGCGCCGAGCTGCAAGGCCGGCGACTTTTCGACCCCGGATCTGCTCGCGGAGCTGCTCGCAACCGGAGGCAAGGCGGCGCTCGCGCCGATCCGGGCCGCGCTCGCGCGCGCCGCGCAGATCTGCGGGCGCAGGCGATGCGCTATGACGCGCCAAGGCCCGCAAAGCTCATGATCGCGGTTGATCAGGTCGGAGCGGCTATTCGTCGAGGGCGAGCCCGAGCGGGTCGAGGCCTTTGCGAGCCTGCTGCGCGCCCTGGTCGAGGCAGGGCTTGCCAACCTGATCGTGGTGCTGCGCAGCGACACCTATGGCCGCTTCCAGGCGGTCGAGCCGTTCCTGGCGCTGCGAGAGGCGCAGGGCGCAACGCTCGATCTCTTGCCGCCCACCCAGGCCGAGCTCGAGGAGATCGTGACGCGTCCGGTCGCCGCCTGCCATCCACCGCTCGCCTACGAGACACGCACGACCGGCCGCTCGCTCGCGGAGGTGCTGGTCACGGACGCGCGCGGCGGCGACGCGCTGCGCGCTCCTGCAGATGACGCTGCAGCGCCTCTATCGAGGCCGAAGCGCTCCGCGGCGACGGCGTGCTGCAGTTTTGCGGACTATCCGGGCATGGACGCTGCGGTGGCGCAGACCGCCGAGGAAGCGATGGCCAAGCTTGGTGAGCGCTCGCTCAAGGCGCTGCCGGCGCTGATCACCGCGTTCGTCCGCGATGTCACACTGAGCCCTGACGGCGACGTCGAGGCGCTCACGATCGTCCCGGTAAGCCGCACGCAGTTCGAGCGCGGCGATCCCGCGCGCATGGCACTTCTCGACGAGTTCATTGCGCGCCGCCTGCTCACCGCCGAGGAGACAGATGGCGCGGTCTGCGTGCGGCCGGTGCACGAGGCGCTGCTGCGCGTGGTGCCGGCGGCAGTCGACATTCTCAAGGAGAACGCGGCGCTCATCCGGGTGCGCTACACGCTCGATCCGATGGTGGCCGAATGGTTGCGAGCACCGGAGGCGAAGAAAGCGGACTTCCTGGCGACCTCGCCTGCCCTGGTCGCGGGCGCGGCGCAGCTCGACGAGCGCTTCGGCGAGGACATCTCCGCGGCCATGCGCGCGTTCATCGTAAGCTCGCTCGACGCCGATTTCCGCCGCCGCGCGATGCCGAGCGCTCGCGCGGGCGGCGCATTCTGGCGGCGACCGCCGCCGGCCTCATCGTCGCGGTCGTGCTCGCCGGCCTTGCCGCCTGGCAATGGCGCCTGGCCGACGAGCAGAGGACGATCGCGGACACCCAGCGCGCGCGCGCAGAGGCAGCGCTGACAGCCGCCGCCAAGACCGCCGATACGCTGATCTTCGATCTCGCCCAGGACCTCCGCAATCGCACCGGCATGCCGCTCGACCTCGTGCGGCTCATCCTCGAACGGGTGCAGAACCTGCAGCGCCAGCTCGTGCAGGCTGGCGATCGCACACCCGAGCTCATCAGTCTCGAGGCTGCGGCGCTCGACGAGCTTGCTTCGCTCTATCTCGATCAGGGCGACCCGGCAACGGCGCTCGCCGTGTCTGAGCGCGCGCGTGACATCCTGCTGGCGCTGATCGAGGCGCTGCCGAAGTATCTCTGGATCAGGCGCGATGCTGCGATTGCCTGGAACAAGATCGGCGACGCGAAACTGGTGACCTCGGACGCGCGCGGCGCGCTCGACGCGTACAAGGCCGCGCTCGCGCTCATGGCGCCACTGGCAGAGGGCAATCCCAGCGAGACCAACTTTCAGCGCGCCTATGCGCTCAGTCTCAACAAGGTTGCGGATGCGCTCGCCTTTCTGGGGCAGCGCGAGGAGGCGCTCACCAACTACCGCAAGAGCATCACCATCGTCGAGAAACTCACCGCATCCGATGCAAGCAACGTGCTCTGGCAGTCCGATCTTGCCTTCACGCAGACCCGGATCGGCATGCTGCTCGCGTCCGCCGGCAAGCGCGATGAGGCGCTCGCGGCGTACAATAAGGCCGCCGCGATCCGTGAGGGGCTGGCCGAGAAGGAGCCGCAAGCAAGCAATCGCAAGCGCGACGTGTTCAACAGCCTCACCAATCTCGGCGGCCTTCTGGTCACGATGGGACGGCGCGTCGACGCGCTGGCGGCCTATCGCAAGGCTCTGACGATCATCACCACGCTGTCCGCCTCCGATCCCGGCAACCTGCAATGGCAGCGCGACACTGCGACCATCACCGGGCAGATCGGGTCGGTCCTGGCCGGCGACGGCGCCCATGCGGATGCGCTTGATTACTTCCGCCGCAGCCTTGCGATCAGCGAAAAGCTGCTGGCGACCAATCCCGACAACGTCATGTGGCTGCGCGACGTCGCCGTCGTGCAGAACCAGATCGGCGACGTGCTCTCTCTCCTGGGACAGAGCGAGGAGGCGCTCGTTGCCTATCGGCTGAGCCTGACCATCGCGGAGCGGCTCGCTGCCGACAACCCGCAAGCGAGCGATTGGCAGCGCGACCTTGCAATCAGCCTGGTCAAGGTCGCCGATGCGATTGTTGCCAACAATCGCGAGGAGGCACGCGGCTACTATGAGCGCAGCCGCCTGATCCGCGAGACGCTCGCTGCGTCCGATCCGGAGAATCTGACCGCGCAGCGCGATGTCTCGCTCATCTACGACCGGATCGGCAATACCCTGCTGGCCGAGAGCCGCCATCAGGAGGCGCTCGACACCTTTCGCAAAGGCCTCGCCATTCGCGAGCGGATTGTCAGCCTCGATCCACGCAACGTGATCGCCAAGCGCGACGTCGGCTTCAGCCACGATCGCATCGCCACGACGCTGCAGGCGCTCGGCCGGGTCGACGACGCGCGCGCGCAGTTCCGCACGCGCTTGCTGGTCATCGAGGACTATGCCGCGACCGATCCGACCAACGCGGTCTGGCAGATCGATCTCGTGCTCTGCCTCAACAGCCTTGGTCAGATCGGCGACGAGCCGCGCGCCCGATACGAACGTATCCTCGCCATTTTGCGCAATCTCGAACGCGAGAAAAAGCTCACCACCGAGCAGACAACCTGGATCGCCGCCGCGGAGCGGTTCTTGGCGACCCTGCCGCGCTGACAAAGCCTGCTTCAGTACAGCTCAAGGGTCGCCATGCGATCGAGGTCGCTCACCTCGCCACGCGGCCTGCCGAGGACGCTCAGAAACCGGTCGGCCCAGGTTTCGATGTCATCGCGTAGGAGCGCCTGAAAGGTCGCCTGGTGGCGCGAGCGGCGCTCATCAAGCGGCATCGATAACGCCTCGGCGATGGCCGCCGCCACGCTGTCGGGATCATAGGGGTTGACCAGCAGCGCAGCCCGGCATTCGCGGGCGGCACCGGCAAAGCGTGAGAGAATGAGCACGCCAGGGTCATTGGCGTCCTGGGCCGCGATATACTCCTTGGCAACCAAGTTCATGCCGTCGCGCAGCGGCGTCACCAGCGCGGCGCGCGACGCTCGATAGAGACCGGCGAGCATCGCACGCCCGTAGGCGCGGTTGACATAGCGGATCGGCGTCCAGTTCACCTCTCCAAATGTCCCGTTGATGTGGCCAGCCGCTGCTTCGACCTGTTGCGCCATCTCGGCGTATTCGCGAATCTCACCGCGGCTTTTGGGAGAAATCTGCAGATAGGTCACCTTGCCGCGCCATTCCGGCTGCGTCGGTCAGGAAGCGCTCGAATGCCGCCATCCGCAGATGCAGCCCCTTGGTATAGTCGAGGCGATCGACGCCGATGATCTGGACGCGCCCGGACAGGCTTTCGCGCACATCCCGCATGAAGTTCGAGCTCTCGCTGCGCTGCGCGAGGCGCGCAAAGGCGGCAGTTTCGATGCCCACCGGAAACACATCAATTCGCATCGCGCGCTCGCCCAACGGAAAGTTGAAATCGCGGCTTGCGAGCCCGCATTCGTGGGTGAGATAGCGACTGAAATTGAAAGCGTCATCGCCGGTCTGGAAGCCCACCAGGTCGTAGTCGCAAAGCGCCGGCAGAAGCTGCTCATGGTGCGGCAACGCCGTGATGATCTCCGGCGGCGGACAGGGAATGTGGAGGAAGAAGCCGATGCGATTCTTGTGGCCAAGCTCGCGCAGCGCCTTGGCGAGCGGTATCAAGTGATAGTCATGGACCCAGATCAGATCGTCGGGCTTGATCAGCTCATGCAGCTGCCGGGCGAATGAGTCGTTGACCCGCAGGTATCCGCTGAGATCACGATGAGAGAATTCGGCGCGCTCGAGCTGATAGTGCAGGATCGGCCACAACACGCGGTTCGCGAACCCGTTGTAATATTCCTTGTGGTCCTCCTCGGTCAGGTCGGTGACGACGTAGGTGACATTGTCTTGCTTGATCACGCGTGGCTTGTCTTTGGACCGTGGCGCAATGCCTCCGCTCCAGCCAAACCACGTCCCTTCCATCCGCTTGAGCGCCGCTTTGACAGCGACTTCAAGTCCGCCGGCCCGCACGGAGCCTTCGTCTGGAACAGCAACCCGATTTGAAACTATGACGAGCCGCGCCAATAGCGGTCCTCCCAGCTGCGTGACAGCTTCATTGCTGTCAGGATCAGCCCGGCCATTGAATAAGTTTGCGGAAAGTTGCCCCAGAGGGCGCCACTGGTCGGATGAACATCTTCCGACAGCAAGCCGTACCGGTTACGAAGCTTGAGGGCATCGACAAACCGATCCCGCGCCTCATCCTGTTGCCCTGTCATCCAAAGCGCGTCGATCAGCCAGAAACGGCAGATCAGGAATGCAGTCTCGGGCAACCCGAAATCATCCGAACCGGCATATCGCATGACATGCTGCTCCCGCCGCAACTCTCGGTCCACGGCCTTCAAGGTACTAACGAATTTCGGGTCATTTGGTTCAATCAGACCGAGTTCCGGGAGCAGGAGGACGCTGGCATCGAGGTCATCGCTGCCAACCGCAGCGGTAAAGGCCTGGCGCCGCGGGTTCCAGGTCTGCGTCAGGATTTCGCTCTGCAGGCGCGCCGCAATCTCGCCCCAGGCCTGGGCACGATCGGCAAGCCCGAGCGCGGCCGCGATCGCCTCCAGCCGCTGGCAGCCTGCCCAGCACATCGCCGCCGAATGGGTGTGGATACGCTTGCGCCCGCGAAACTCCCAGATCCCGGAGTCGGGCTCCAGGGCGAATTGCGCAGCTTTTTCGCCGAGGGGCTCGATCCGCCGGAACAGATCGACATCGCCCATCCGCGGCAGACGGCGATCGAAGAACATCGGTGAAGCCGCGAGAATGATGCTGCCGTAGGTGTCATGCTGATCCTGCATGGCGGCCTCGTTGCCGACGCGCACCGGTCCGTCACCACCGTACCCGCGCAGGCCCGGCTCGATCCGCTCCTCCATCGGGTCGCTCGGCACGACGCTGTAGACCGGACGCAGTTTTTCCGATCGACCCAACACGATGGTCAGGATGTAGGAGATGAAATCCTCCATCGTGCGGGTCGCGCCGATGCGATTGAGCGCGCGCACGACGAAATAGGCATCGCGCAGCCAGCAATAGCGATAGTCCCAGGTCCGGCCAGAGCCGGGCGCTTCCGGGATCGAGGTCGTGTGCGCCGCGATGATCGCGCCGGTCTCCTCGAAGTTCGAGAGCTTGAGCGTGATCGCCGCGCGAATGGTCGCTTCCTGCCAGTCGTAGGAGACGGCAAGCCGCCGAACCCATTCCTGCCAGTAGCTCCTGGTACGGTCGAGAAATTCACGACAGACGGTCGCCAGATCGCCGTCGATCGGCGTGTCCGGACCGAGTATCATATGAAGAGGATGCGTCAGCACGAACGCGGCTTCACGGTCCACATAGGACAGCGGCGCATCCGTGGTCACCCGGAGCGCGCGTCGAGCCGCCGCTGTATCGGATGTGATTGCTGCCCATGGCATGCTGAGTTGGCTGCCCATAGTGGTGCGTCGGGCGAATTCGGATCGTGACGCGAGGCAGGCCGGCGATCGGCTCGACAATGCGAACGAGTTGGGGAGGCCGGAAGGTGCGTCCGAACTGATAGAAGCGCGGCGCAAAATCCGTGACCTTGACCGCGGCACCATTCGCATCGCGCATGACGGCGGTGACAATCGGCGTGTTGCGTCCGTATTCGGATTTGATCTCGACGCATCCGTCGAGAACGACGTCCGCGAAGCCTTTCTCTTCGTCGCCCGCGAGCAGCCGGCAGAAGACCGGATCGCCGTCGAAGCGCGGAAAGCACCACCACACGATCCGCGCCGAAGGATCAACCAGCGCGGCCGTGCGGCCATTGCCGATTACGGCGAGGTCCAGTCCATGGTCGGTCACGGCTCGCCTGCCTCAACAGTATCGGCGACGCGATAGAGCCAGGCCCGCACGTCGCCTGGAGTTCGGAAGTAGCCGGCCACGCCGGGCAACGCGACGGCCGACCGAGAAACCAAGCCCGCCGAATTCCGGCAGGACCGCGAACGCCGCCTCGTCGGTCACGTCGTCGCCGATGAAGATCGGCCGGCGTCCGCGGAACGGTGCAGACTTCATCAGTTCACGAATGCCGGTGCCCTTGTTGAAGCCGCTCGGCTTCACCTCGACAACGAACTTGCCGGCCAACACATCGAGCTCGCATTGTGGATAGTCGGCACAGATCGCCACCACCGCGGCGTGCACGGAGGTCGCCCCACTGCGGCACGAGGCGATAGTGCAACGCGAGCGAATAGCCCTTGTCCTCGACAATGACGCCCTCATGTGACGCTCCGAGCTCCACGAGCCGTCGGCGGAGGTCTGAAGGAATCGCAGCCTCGTAGCTTTGCGGCGCGGCTCCTCCGCGAGCGCGCAGCTCCGCGCCGTGCCCGGCGACTGCCGCGAGCCTGAGCGGCGCGAACAGGCGATCAAGGTCCGCCATGGAGCGCCCACTCACAAATGACGTCGCGCCGCCGCCCTGCTGCTCAAGGGCTTTGAGCGCATGCTTCAACCTCTGCGGCACCGCTACGCTGTGCGGCGTGTCGGCGAGGTCCAGCAGCGTGCCGTCGACATCAAGCAGAACCGCGCTTGTTCGAATATCGAACGTCTCGATAACCACCACCCAATGCCCGATGTCTTCATCCAAGTTTCGATAACAAACGGAAACGGAGGTTGGTTCCCTGGCGTGGGGCGTCAAAACCCATAAATTTCACGACCGGGACACTCCGACCAATTGGAATCAAATTGGATGAGAGTCTAGCTTTTTGTTAGGGCACGATCTCCGGGATCGGTTTTCGCAGGCCCTAGCGACGGGCGAGCACCTCGACTTCGGTGTCCACACCGGTGACAACCTTAAAGACGCGCTCGTAGGATTGGTTGTCGTTGCGGGCAATGGCACGATACTCGCCTTCCGCGAGGATCACGCGCGGGAAGGCGCCCGTTGATTCCTTGATGACGTCGCCGCCGGGGGTGAGCACCCACCATTGTGTGTCGGCGCGCGCCTCGCCACCGGCGTCGTTGACCAGCTTCAGCGTAATCACGGCAGCCCGATGGGTGACGGTGGCGTCGGTCAGCTTGCCGGCCTGCACGCGGATGTCCGAACGCACCATCGCGTTCACATCGCCGTAATTCGATATGATGTGATAGGTCCCGTCCGGCACCAGGATCACGTCACCAGTCTGCGCCGCCTGCACGATCGGCCGTTTGTCGCCCGGCTCGAACTGACTGCCCCGATAGATGTCGAACGTGATCTGTCCAGGGGGGATACGGGCGTCGCCGACCTTGCCCTCAATGCGCAGCCCACCGGCGGAGATGTCGAACATCTCGCGCTGCGCCTCGCCAGACTTGAGGTGGACGGTTCGGGTGGCACTCGCCAGCCCGAAACCAACGTGGACCACATAGGAGCCGGCCGGCAGGGTGACCGTCGGCGACGACCCGCGATCCTCCTTGATCGGACGCAGCGCCCCCTGCTCGATCTTGCCGGGATAGACCCGCCAATGCAGTCCACCAGTAATCACCGGCTGGTCGCGGCCAAAGCGCGCCCCAAGCGTCAGCGAGCCCTGCCCGGCCGGTGCGATGACCGGTGGCGCAGCGGCTGCGGGCGGTGGCGACGCGGTCGCGGGCGGCAGCGACTGCAGCGCCGGCCCCTTTGGGACCGGGGCGGGCCGGTTGTTATTGGGCGGCGCAATGTTCTGGGCGGGACCCGGGGTCTGCCCGGGTACCTCCTGGGGAGGACGCGGGAGCGGTGAAATATTGAAAAACTGGGCGTTTGACTCGGCCAGGAAGGCCACGAGCCAGAAACCAACGGCCAAGACTAGTCTGGCCCCGCCCGCGCTGGTTGCTCCGATCCTCATCGGGGATGATTCCTCGTTCGAAATCGCGGCAAATTCAAGCCTCCCCCCGCGTTTGTCACAACAGGAGCGGTATGCTAGCGCATGTCCCCGGCTGGGCACCGGTTCGTCGACTAGGACAAGTGCCACACTGATGAATTGAGGTTAGCACGGGAATCGAGGCGGCTCGCCGACCGACCAGGACTTGGCGACCGAAGACTTGCCGACCAGGACTTGAACGATGCCCGATGCTCTCGAGTTGCTGCGGACCAGGCGCTCCCTGAAGCCAATCGAGCTTGTCGATCCGGCCCCGTCGGCGGCCGAGATCGAAACGCTTTTGACGATCGCTTCGCGCGTGCCTGATCATGGCAAGCTCGCGCCCTGGCGCTTCATCTTGTTCGAAGGCGAGGCACGGCTTGCGGCGGGACAGGCCGTTGAGGCCGCGTTCCGCGCCAAATATCCCGACGCCAAACCGGATCAACTCGACTACGAGCGCAAGCGGCTTGCGCGCGCGCCGCTCGTGATCGCAGTGGTGAGCCGCGCCGGCCCGCATGTGAAGATTCCCGAATGGGAGCAGGTGCTGTCCGCAGGTGCAGCCGCCATGAGCCTGGTGCTGGCCGCACACGCGCTCGGCTATGGCGCCAATTGGATCACCGAATGGTACGCCTACGATCGGCGAGTGCTCGACGCGCTTGGCCTCAAGGACAACGAGAAGGTCGCCGGCTTTATCCATATCGGCACGCCGAAACATGCGCCCGAGGACCGGCCGCGGCCGGCGCTGGCCGAGATCGCCACGCGATTTGCTGCCAGAAGCGAATAGAGAATGGCGAGCAGCGAATGGGGAGTGACCGGGAACGCTGACTGATCCCTATTCGCCATTCGCTACTCGCCAGAACCCAGGGACCAACGATGTTCTACGAAACCAGCAAGAATGACCACGGCCTACCTCGCGACCCGTTCAAGGCGATCGTGTCGCCCCGCCCGGTCGGCTGGATCACCTCGATGAGCGCCAACGGCGAGATCAATCTCGCGCCCTACTCGTTCTTCAACGCGGTGTCCGACGGCCCGCCGATCGTGATGTTCTCAAGCGACGGCTACAAGGATTTGCTCGCCTTCATCGCCGAGACCAAGGAATTCGTCTGCAATCTGGCGATCCTCGATCTGATCGCCGCCGTGGTCACGAGCGGCATCTCCTATCCGCGCGGCATCAATGAGATGGTCGAGGCCGGACTCGAACCGGTGCCCTCGCGGCTGGTGCGGCCGCCGCGCGTCAAGGCCTCGCCCTGCGCGCTGGAATGCAAGCTCCTGCAGATCGTCGACCTCAAGGATCTCGACGGCGAGCCCGCGCATCGCCATGTCGCGTTCGGACAGGTGGTCGGCATCCACATCGACGACCGCTTCATCAAGGATGGCCGCGTCGACACCGCCGCCATGCGCCCGATCGCGCGCTGCGGCTATGCGGACTACGCGGTGGTCGACAAGGTGATCCCGGTGGTGCGGCCGCAGACGCCCGCGAATGCGAAGACGAAGGTGCAGGCGGCCGAGTAGCGCGCCGGCACAACCTCGATCTGTTATTCCAAGAGAATAGTGATCGCGAGCACATCGTGACTCGCGCGTTCCGACAATTGTGCCCCATCCCCACAACGGATGACCCTACGTGGGCCAATTGGAGGAGATATCATGCCTATTCTGAAAACTGCCGCCGTGGCGTTCCCGATCCCGGACCTTGGCTTTCTCATCGAGGGCACGGAGGGCAACGATACGCTTTCCGATCTGATCTCCGGTGTCGATTGGAGCTCCAACGATACGGTGAACGGCCTCGGCGGCAACGACTGGATCACGCTTTACAACGGCAACGACACCGCCAACGGCGGCGCCGGCAATGACGTGTTCTACGACCGCGGCAACGGCAACGATGTGATGAACGGCGAAGCCGGCGCCGACTTGTTCTATGTCGGCCTTGGCAACGATACCGTCAACGGCGGCACCGGCACCGACTTCGTCTCCTATGCGAACAGCCAGCAGATCGTCGGGCTCGATCTCGAAAGCGGGTTTGCGATCTCCGAAGGCATCGACACCCTGATCTCGATCGAGAGCGCCGCCGGCGGCATCGGCAACGATGTGCTGCTCGGCAGCAGCGTCGCCAATTCACTCTATGGTGGAGATGGCCAAGACCGGATCGAGGGCCGTGATGGCAATGACTTTCTCAACGGCCAGGCCGGCAATGACACGCTGCTCGGCGGCAACGGCGCAGACTCGCTCTACGGCGAGTTCGGCAATGACGTGCTCAATGGCGGCGAAGGTGACGACTTCCTGTGGGCCGGCCAAGGCGACGACACGCTGACCGGCGGCGGTGGCGCCGACACGTTCTATTACGGCGCAACCAGCGACTTCAACACCGTGGACACGATCACGGACTTCCAGCAGGGCGTCGACAAGATCAATCTCGCGGCCATCGACGCCAGACCCGACCTCGCCGGCAACCAGGCATTCACCTTCGAACTCGACGCCGGACGGTTCGTGGGAGGAGTTCTGGGACGGTCTGGACGACTGGGGCGCCTATTTGCTGCATGGTGTCGGCCCCTCGATCAATGGCGATACCGGTGAAATCGAGTACCGGCACGACGGTGGCTACACCTACATCTATCTCTCCTACGCCGACACGCCCAATTCCGCGTCGATCCGCCTGGAAGGAACGTACAATCTCACTGCCGCTGACTTCGTGCTCTAGACTTTGATCCATTGATCAAAGTCTAGCTTCTTGCTTGAGCATGATCTTTTCCGAAAACCGGCTTCCACCCCGGATCAAGCCCGGGGCAGGCTTTTTCGGGATCATGCTCTGAGCAGCGCCGTCCATCATAAACTGCACCGGCATCGGGCAAGACGCGCCCGATGCCGGCTGATCGCATGTGTCTCGCCGCAGGCCTACCGGCTCGCGGTGGTCATGCCCTTGAAGCTAAGCTTCTGCATGCCGTTGCCGGTCGCCGCCACGTAGAGATTACCCTTCGAGTCGCTCGCGATGTGGTGGCCGCCGCCGAGCATGCCCGGGACATTGATCTCGCCCGCAAGCGTCAGCGTCTTGCGATCGACAATCGCAATCGTCTTGCCATCGCCGACATACAGAAACTGTTGCTCGGGATCGGACGAGAGCGTCAGATTGCGCGCGAACAGCGTGTCGGGCTTGGCCAGCTGCTTGATGAACTTGCCGTCGCTGGAGAACATCTGCACGCGCCGATACTCGCGGTCTGCCACATAGACCATGCCGTCTTTGGCAACGCGAAGACCATGCACGATGCTGAACTGATCCGGACCCGGATCGGAGAAACTCGTGTAGCGCTGGATCTCGCAATCGTCCTTATCAACCGGCTTGTTGGAGAATGCACCCCACATGCGCTTGAACGCGCCGGTATCGGCGTCGTACACGATGACGCGATGGTTGCCATAGCCATCGGCTACGAACAACTCATTGGTGGCCGGGTGGACCCAGCCGTCGGCCGCGCGATGAACGTTGGCAGTGTCGGCGTTGCCCTTGCTCTGGTTGCTCTTGCCGATCTGCAGCACGAACTTGCCATCCTGCGTGAACTTCAGCAACTGATCATCGGCAACCGGCTTGAGCCCTGGAAGGTTGCTGGCAGGACAGTTGTTGCCGCCAATCCAGACGAAGCCCTTGTAATCGATATGGATGCCATGCTCGCGCTCGACCCACTCGTAGCCCTGCCCAGCACCGCCCCAAGATCGGAGATAGTTGCCCGACGCGTCGAACACCATGACAGGAGGCGCCGCCATCGCGGCCTGCTCCGGCTTCAGTGTGCGCGGCCGATGCAGCAGAAACACCTCGTCCTGGGCGTTGACCGCAAAGCTCGACACATCACCGACGCGGAACTGCGGCGGCACTTTCGGCCATCCGGCTTCCACCTCGAAGCGCGGCAGCGAGCGTGTCTGCGCGCTCACATCGGCGACCAAGAGCATCGAGCCAAAAGCGCTCGCCGCCAGAGCGGCGCAAAGAGAGCCTGGGCGCATGAATTCCTCCCGTTTGTATTGGCGCGTATTGTCGGAATAATCCGGCCGGGTCGTAGGCCCTGCACCACCTACGATGCGTCTTTCTGTGGTTGAGCGCAACACGCATCCCGCCGCCCGGCAACCGGGCGGCACTCGCGCTCCTGCCCCGCCAGCCTTGGCTCAGGCGGTCTGGATGTAGTCGCGCAGCGCTTCCGACTCGCGCTCCATTTCTCCGAGCCGATGCTTGACCACATCGCCGATCGATATGATGCCGACCAATCGCTCGCGATCGAGGACCGGAACGTGGCGGAACTTGCCGGCGGTCATCTGCTCCATAAGGGCGCTCACAGTATCGCTCTCCGAGCAGGTCGACACTTTGCGCGTCATGACCTGGGCGATTGGCGCTGACAGCACAGCCGGCCCTTGCTCGGCCAGCACACGAACGATATCGCGCTCGGACAAGATGCCGATCACACGGCGCTCAGGCCCGAGCACGACCAGCGCGCCGATCCGGCGCTGCGCCAACAGCGCGATGGCGGATTCGAGCGTAGCCGTGGGCTCGGTCGAGGTGACGTCTCGGCCCTTGCTCAACAAGATTGACTTCACGGTCATGGGCTCACCTCCCTTGACCGGCGACAGCCGCAGCGCGGCTCACCGGCCGCTGACATCATTTCCACTCGGCACCGAGGTCCGTCGTCAGGCGCGCTACGGCCGTGCACTGCAGGGCAACGCTAGCGCGAAGTTCCGGGCCAATGCGCACTAGGACGGCACTCGGACCGACGAATGATAGAGCATCGTGCACGATTGCGGCATCTGCAAGAGCGTCGCACGTACAACTGCGCTAGGCCTCAATCGATTTCTCTGATGAGGCATCATCTTGCACGGGATCAAAGAGCACAAAGCTCACGAAGCCGGCCAGAAATCCGCCGATATGGGCCTCCCAGGCGATCGGCATCTCGTCCTCGCCGGCAAGAGAAACGATCCCAAGACCAAACAGAAGGTTAACGCCAAACCAGACGATCAGGAAGACAATCAGCCGCGGATCGCGCAGCATCACTGATAATGGCGTTGCCGGCACGCGGTAGGCCGCCTCATCATTGCCTCTGAACGGGCCAAGTGGACCTCCGCGCTGAAATGCAAAGCGCATCGCCGCCGCCATGGCGCCCGAGATCGCCGCCGAGGCGCCCACCATCGGCAGGCGCTCACCCAAGTGAACCGCCAGATGGAAGGCGGCACCGACCGCCGCGCTGAACAAGAAGAAGATCAGGAACCGCAGCGGACCGAAACGGCGCGCCACCGGCGTGCCGAAAGCGAGCAGCCACACGCCGTTGAACGTGAGGTGCATGAGATTGCCGTGGATGAAAGCGTAGGTCAGGAACGTCCAGACCGCCGCGCCCCAGCCGGAAACCCACCAAAGCTCAGACAGCAGCCTCAGATTGTAGCGGGCCGGAATAAATGCAAACAGGACAAGAAAATCACTTGCCTGGTCCGCTGACAGCACAAGCGTCATCAGCGCATGAACAAGGCCCATCGCGGCCAGGAGCGACAGCACCACGACCGGGACATTGAAGATGCGTTCGCGGGGCGGGTGTTCGCGGAGTGGATGCACGAGTCGTTCCAGGTGAGAAGCGGAGATAGGCTGCGACGCGCCCGGTGGCAAGCCAGCGCAATCACATCACCGTTGATGGACGCGCGTAGTTGGACCCTCCAAGTCGACCGAAGCGCTCTGCTTCAGCCGACCTGGAGGCGGCGCTCCCCGAGCGCCTGTCACATCCCCTCACCTCCCCCGGGTCTCAGATTGCCGAACGGCAGGATGCGGGAGGGCGCGCGCAGACGCCACCCCAACCGCGCCTTAACACTAACCTCGCTGTCCGAACCCCGCTCGGCATCCGTCGGCACGCCTCCTGCTGCTCTCGACGGGACATCGGAAACAAGGCCCGTCCCGTGTCCCAAATGGGGACAATGATGGGGGGGCAGGAGGCGTCATGAAACACCCCTCGGTTCGAGAGCTCTACCGCTATTGGAACGCCCAGCGCGGGCTGCGGGCGGCACCTGAGCGCTCCGACATCGAGCCCGGCGCCATCCGGCGCGCGCTCGCCGACACATTCATCCTGTCCCAGGATGCTGCACACGGGAACTCATTCCGCATTGCCGGCACCCGGCTGTGCGCGGCGGTCGGCCGGGAGCTGCGAGGCACAGCCTTCATCAACCTTTGGGACCAGGAGAGCAGGCGCAACATCAACGACCTTGTCGCAGCGGTGACGCGCGAAAGTCTCGGAGCGGTTGCCGGCGCCCGCGGCTGCAGCGCCGATGGCGATGTTCTCGACTTTGAGCTGGTCCTGCTGCCGCTGCGTCACCAGACAGCGACCGATGCGCGCGTGCTCGGCGCTTTGGCCCCGCAAGACCTGCCTTATTGGTTCGGCATGAATCCGGTTGGCAAGCTCGCGCTCGGAACAATTCGCTACCTAGGCCATGAGGATAAAGACGTGGATGCCGGCGAGCCGAACCAAGATCCCGAGCCACTGCCGAGCGGCGGCCGCATCCGCCGCGGCCTCATCGTCTATGACGGCGGGCAAGCCTAAATTCGCATCCCTGCATGTCCCGGTCTCGTCTGGCTAACGCGTCGTTAACGATGCGAGGCCTACGCTCGCGCCAACGCAATGACATGGCAGGATTTGGACGAAGCGGATGGAGCTTCTCCAGCAGAAGTTAATTCGGCTGCCGCTCAGCGAGGAGCGTCGCCGCTATCCGCGCGTGCGGGTCAATCTGCTCGGGCGCTATATGCTGACCGACCGGCACGAGTATCCCTGCCAGGTCACCGACATGTCCCAGGGCGGCATGACGCTGGTGGCCCCTGTCATCGGCCAGCTCAACGAGCGGGTTATCGCCTATGTGGACCATGTGGGCCGGCTCGAGGGCGTAGTCACGCGACTGCTCGAGAATGGCTTCGCCATGTCCATTGCGGCTACCCCCCGCAAGCGTGACAAGCTCGCTGCCCAATTGACCTGGCTTGCCAACCGTGAGCTCCTGGGCTCGATCGACGACCGCCGCCATGGCCGGGTTCCGCCCCGGAACGCCTCTGGCCGCCTGACGTTGCCCAATGGCAACAACATTTCCGTGCGCATCTTAGATGTTTCCCAGTCTGGTTGTGCAATCGCCACCGACCATCGGCCGGGCATCGGCACCCAGGTCACCATCGGCAAGACCCCCGGCAGGGTGGTGCGCCACCTCGAGGACGGGTTCGCGATCGAGTACCTGCGCCTCCAGCACCCGGACTGCATCGAAGACAACGTCACCGGTGGGTAAATAAAGACCTCCCTTGCGGCCTCTCGCGAGGCCGTTTCCGGCCCCAAAACGCCTTCCGCTGGGCCTGGCGCCCCATCAGCGCCCTCAATCCCTTTGGTAAACAACGGGCCTTCCAGCCAGCAGCGGCGGCACGCCCGCGCGGCTTGAGCAGGTTAACGTCAGTATTTAATTCAAATTGTATTATTTGGCATTTTACGAGAATACGCTTCAAATAATAGAAGTAATTTCTCCAGTATTGAGCCTCAATTGACTTAATACTTCGCGCCAATATTGGCGGCACTGCAAGACGTTTGTGGGAAGTATGGCCCCAACAACAGGGACGGGGTCAAGACATGCTTCTCGACCGCAGAATACTATTGGGTGCTGGGATCGGCTGTACAGCCTTCATGGCTGTGGTCAGTCTGACGACCGCGCAGGCAGCCAACGAACGCCCAATGTTCATCAGCGTGGGGCCGAGTGCACGCGCTCCGATCGGCTGGACCGACTTCTGCGCCCAATCGCCGCGTGAATGCGACGGCCGGCCGCTCGAGGCCCGCGATGTCGTGCTCTCGCAGAAGGCCTGGAAGGACCTGGTGCGGATCAACAAGTGGGTCAATGACAGCATCAAGCCAATGACCGACATGGATCATTGGGGAGTCATCGAGCGCTGGAGCTACCCGGACGACGGCTATGGCGACTGCGAGGACTATGTCCTGCTCAAGCGCCGGATGCTGATGCAGGCGGGCTGGCCGCGGCAGGCGCTGCTGATCACGGTCGTGCGCGACCTCAAGGGCGAGGGCCACGCTGTGCTCACGGTGAAGACCGACAAGGGCGAGTTCATCCTCGACAATCAGGAGGATCAGATCCTGCTCTGGTCGGAGACCAGCTACCACTACGTAAAGCGGCAGTCGCAGGCGGACCAGAACGTCTGGGTCTCACTCGGTGACAACCGTCCAGCCTTTGCCGCCACTGCAGCGTCGCGCTGAACAACAGACGATGCTGAACACCAGACACTGAACAACAAGACTTGGAGCTACGCGACCCCGGTCACGTCCCCACCCCTCCCCGTCCCCAGACCGGGTTCGCGCGCGGCCGCCCCTCCCCCCGGGGGCGGCCGCACCTTTTTTGGGTTGGGAAAATGCCGCAGCGATGCTGGTCATTCGAGTTCTTCCACGACGCAAGACGACGTGACGAAGCGCGAACGCTACGGTTCGACCCGTGGAAAATCCGGGGAATATGTTCGCCCTCCGTGCCCGCCCTCAATCGACCCAGACGAAGGAGGAGCGCCGCGATCGGCGCACTGGGAATTGGAATGTCGTCTTGGCCTACGGCCTATTGGCACGCTGATCCTCGGAGGACTGATCGCACTCGCGAAGACGCTGTGAGCAAGAAGACGCTGTGAGCAAAGAGACAATCCGCAGACTGACGAGTTAGATCAGATCATTGGCGCACTATAGCAAGATCGGCTCAGCTATTCCGGTTACCAAGTCCGCTATGCAGTATTCGATCCGCACCGGACAAATAACCATGGATGCGACCTGGTGTTTTATAATGGGGATGATGGCTGGATTTGTCCCCGCTTTTGCCCTGCTCATCCTCATCGTTTTAGGAGCAGTTTGAGCACCCGCCGTGGCTGATCTTTGGCTTCAAAGATCCTCACGGAGCCGCGACGTGCCTGTCCCGTAGCGTCTCGCTCCACGCGACTGAGTGCGCGATCGTGATGGCAGAGCGGCTTAAGTATTATCCTTTCGGCAAGCGATATTGCCCCTAGGTTCAGGGCAATAATCTTCCCACCCATCGATCAACGCGCGCTTCCAAATGAAGGTCAAAATAAGAATGGCAATGGTTCCATCGCACAAGAAGACGTGATTTTAAGTGAACACAACTCATCGGTCCGTGCGCTAAACTCCCGGTCTCCTAATCAACAACAAAACATTGGTGACCGCATGCATAGCCAATTGCGTGAGTGCACAGCATTCGATGCCTCGGAGGTCGAGGCCATGGGACAAGCCTTCGACGCGGCTTGTGCCACCCTGCAATTGTCGGACGGAGAGGACGCATTCAGGAAGCTGGTCGCCTGCAAGGTGATCGAGTGCGCTGAGTCGGGAGAACGAAATCCGCAACGCATCTACGATCTCGTGCTCTCGGAGTTCCGGAGATCGCGGCACTAATTAGTGTTGCTGGTCGGTTTTATAGCGAGGCCTCGGTCACCGGGCACGTGACCGAGGCCCGTTACGCTGAGACCTGTCTTGGAGGTGTTCTTGGAGGTGCGCCGGAGTTTGGAGGCGCGCCGAAGTTACGCCAAGTCTGAGCATTCGCTTCAGTATGACTTCGCCCGTGAAGAAGCGTTCCGCTGGGCTTTCGGACTCGAGCAGCTACTCAAACAATAGCTGGGCTTTGATCTGATTCAATCTGGTCTGATCAAAGTCGAGCCGCAGAACCCGACGGAGCTGTCGTTTTTTGGCGAGAGACCTGTCCGGGGTTGAATTTGGCGGCGCTGATCCCCAAGCTTGATGCTGAGCCCGCCGTGCATAGCCCTTCATCCGCTCGTTAACCCGATTGCGCGAGCGATGACGAAACAGTGATCTAATTTCGCTGAGTGTCGTGCACTCCATTCATTTATGAGCTATAGTCACCGCTTAGGAATGCTCAAGCCAATTGAGGTAGAGGCATTCTCATAAAGCCAACGACGGACCATCTCCGGTGGCACGCTGAGGGCGCTTGGCAGCGTATCGGCCATGAATAACCGGCTCAGATCTGCGGGTGAATTCTTGCGGAGGATCGAGCGACTGCTCGTCCTCACTGCCGTTTGCACTCTGTTGCTGTCACAATCCACCAGCTCTTATGCGGGTGGGCCGTATGACGGCGAATGGACCGGTACCGCAACACCAAACCGCGGGCGATGCCGGCCCACCAACGTGACCTTGACGGTCACCGGTAAGGTGGTAACGGGCGAAATCCGCCTGGACCGGGAAACTGATATCAGAGGGACGGTTTGGGAGGACGGATCATTCGGAGCAACGATCGGCTTCAACCAGCTCATCGGCCAGTTCGACCGCAATGCATTTGAAGGCTCATTTGAGGCTTCCGACTGCACATGGAAGATGTTGCTCAAGCGCAGGCAATAGGTCGCGACAAAACATTGCCTTCAGCACGCTCAGCCGATCCGCTTGAGCCCCTTTGCGTAGCGCTGCCAGCGCCTGACATAGATGTCGGCTGCATCCGCGATCATGCGTACGGCCTTCTCGTCGAGCGTGCGCAACACTCGCGCCGGCGCGCCCACGATCAGTGAGTTCTCGGGAAACTCCTTGCGCTCGGTCACCACCGCGCCAGCGCCGACCAGACTGTTTCTGGCGATCCTGGCTCCATTGAGCACGATCGCGCCCATGCCGATCAGACTGTTGTCGGCGATCGTGCAGCCATGCAGCACGGCGTTGTGGCCGATGACACAGTCGCGCCCGATCACGATCGGAAAGCCCGGATCGGTATGCAGCGTGGCATTGTCCTGGATCTGCGAACGCTCGCCGAGCTCGATCCATTCGTTGTCGCCGCGCAACACCGATCCGAACCACACGCTCGCGTCCGACTTGAGCCGCACGCGCCCGATGACAGTCGCGGTCTCGGCAATCCAGTAGCGCTCGGGAAGATCGGGCCGCTCTCCGTCGAGCTCAAAAATGGCCATGCGCACGCTCCATGTCGTTGGCGCGCGACCTTGCCATGCAGAGGTTCGATTGGCGAGACTTGGGATCCGTTAGATCCGCAGCATCGCGTCGACCGCCATGATGGCAACTGAGCCCGACATCAGGCTCCAGAGACCAGCCACCACCGTCGCGGCCATGACCAGTTGGAAGCTACGTCCTTCGATCGCCTGCCCGCGAATGATGTTGCGCATGATCAGGAACGGCGCGGCAAAAGCCAGGATCGGCACGGCCATGAAGGTCGCGGGCTTGGGCCCGCTCTCCAACACCCGGAAGCTCAACGCGCGGCTGGTGAAAAGCTGGTAGCCGGTCGCCAGCATGCCGGCGAACGCAAAGCCGATCGCCAACGAAAAGATCAGGTGAACCGATTCCGGTGACATCGCGTCCTCGTTCCGACCACGCTGCTTCGCAAAGCGCGTGGCCGGGCGCCACTACATCCCTAATTAATCGTTAATTCTCGAACAGACCCGGAACCGTGCGCGCGAGACCGGGCGTGGCATACTCGCCCTGATTCGTGAGGCACGAGCGGCGAGCATGGCGATTTCCGACCTTTCCAATGCGGCAACACGCCGGCCTCGGCGAAGTGGCGCGCTGGCGCTGCCGCTGATTGGAATGCTGACCCTTGCCGTCCTTGCGGCCGGCTTCATTGGCTATGTGCTGTGGCCGCGCTGGCCAGGGCCACCCGTGCCGCCCGATGCCCCCGCGCTGCCCATCACCATTGCAGGCACGCCCTTCAACGTGCCTCCTGCTGCTATGCGCATCCCGCTGCAGCGTCGCGCCGGCGCGCACGAGCGGGTCGATCTCGCTTTCCTGTGGCCCTCGCTCGCGCCGCCGGACTCTGGTGCATCGGGCGCGCGTGCGCCGGGTGCCGCGCCTCAACAGGCAGTCGACCGCCTGTTTGTGACGATCTCGGCTGCCGGGGACTCGCTTGCGCCGGCTGAGCGGATCAAGACCATCTATCCGCGCTATGCCGCAGCCGATGCGGCGATCGAGCCCAACGGGCTTGCAGTGAAAGCATTTCGCAGCGGCACGCCTTATCAGGGCGAGGACCTGATCTATGAGTCAATCCATAGCTCCGCCACACCCGAGGGCTTCCTCGTGCGCTGCAGCCGCAACGGCGCGGGCCCCACGCCCGGCATGTGTCTCTACAGCCAGCGTATCGACCAGGCCGACATTGTGGTCCGATTTCCGCGCGACTGGCTCACGGATTGGCGCGCAATCGAGGCTGGCATCGAGCGCCTGATCGAAGGCCTGCGCCCGCGCGGAAGCTGACGCCGTTGCGTTGATGTTGCGCTAGTGCCCCGTTTCCGAAGTTCGTGATACACCTCAGCACGCTCTGACACGAACTTCGGAAACAAAGGGGCACTAGCAACTTATGATTTAGTGCCGCTTTTCGATTTGAAGTTCCTACAGAGTTTGCTGCAGGTGGTGTAGGAACTTCAAATCGGCGGCCTAGACTTTGATCCGATCAGATTGAACGGCCGAGGCCTGCCTCTTCCAGATCGAGCGCGAGAATCGCCATCTCGAAATAGCAGGATCGGGTCTCCTTCTCGTCGAAGAACAGGACGCCGATATATTCCTCGCCGATATAGACCTCGGCGGAATCGGTCTTGCGCGGGCGCGCCACCACACGAATGCGCTCGGTGTCGAACTTGCGCCGCAGATAGGCTTCGAGCGTCTTCAGATTCTTGATGTTCGCGGCCTCGCCCAGCGTGATCTTGATCTCGAGATTGTAGGAACGCTCCTCGTCCTCGTCGTCGACGGTAAGGCCCCCGACCCGCTCCTCGCCGACAAACACGTCAGCCTCATCGGCTTTCTTCGGCACGACGCGCAGCCGCTGATTGCTAAACAGCTTCTTGAGATAGGCGTCGAGCTTTCTGACTTCCTGAACGTCCACCAATGCCCCCGTCTGATACTCTATTCCGAAGCAGGAAACTGCTGGTCCATCATGCGCGACGGCTCCGGACAGCCAGCCTCGCCGACGACCCGCGCGGGCACGCCCGCCACGGTCGTGTTGTGTGGAACCGACTTGAGCACGACGGAGCCCGCGGCAACGCGCGCGCAATGACCGATCTCGATGGCGCCGATGATCTTGGCACCGGCGCCGAGCATGACACCACGCCGGATCTTCGGGTGGCGGTCGCCATGGTCCTTGCCGGTGCCGCCCAGTGTCACGTCATGCAGAATGGAGACGTCATCCTCGATCTGCGCGGTCTCGCCGACCACCAGCCCGGTGGCGTGGTCGAGGAAGATGCCGCGACCAATCTTCGCCGCCGGATGGATGTCGGTCTGGAACACGGCGGAGGAGCGGCTCTGCAGATAGTAGGCGAAATCCTTGCGGCCCTTGTGCCAGAGCCAGTGCGCGAGCCGATGCGTCTGAATCGCGTGGAAGCCCTTGAAGTAGAGTACCGGCTCGAGAAAGCGGTCGGTCGCAGGATCGCGGTCGAAAGTCGCCACGATGTCGGCGCGAAACGCGAGGCCGATCGAGGGATCGCCCTCGAGCGCGTCACCATATGCCTGCCGGATCAGCTCCGCCGAGACGTCGGGATGGTCGAGCCGCTCGGTCACACGATGCACGACGGCAGCTTCGAGCGTGTCATGATGCAGAACGGTCGAATAGATGAAGGTTGCGAGCTCAGCCTCGCGGCGGACCACTTCCTCGGCCTCGCCACGGATGCGCGCCCAAACCGGATCGACCTTGCCGAGGGTATTTGCCGCTTTTGTCTGCTGTCGGGCCATCACGATTCTCCGGACGTCATCCTAACGACCAAAACTATCCTAGCACAGCGGCCCTGGTCATAGGGATATATAGTCCTGCTTTGTCAGCGACCTAGACCAGCCGCACCATCACGGCCGGACCGCCAGAAAAGCCAGCACACCGGCCTTGAACACCTTGTCGCCCACTGCCTGCATGTGGTCGCGACCGGGAATATCGAGTGGCTCGGCCGCGGGCAGCAGCGCCGCAAGCTCGTGCGCAGAGCCCGCCACCTCGTCGGCGGTGCCGACCGCCACCAGGGCCGGCATGCGGATCGCCCGCGCTTGCGCACGACCCAAGGTCTGGCGAGAGCCGCGAATGCAGGCTGCAAGCGCCTTGAGGTCGGACCGTGTCTGCTCGGCGAAAGCGCGGAACACGCGGCCCTGCGGATCGGAAACGGCCGACAGCGACGGCGCTTCGAGCGCGTCGGCAATTGATGTCGGCAGGCCTGCACCGTCGACGAGGCGACTGCCAAGACCGCCCAGGATGAGGCTGCGCACGCGATCGGGATGCGCGAGCGCGAGATAGGCCCCTATCCGCGCGCCCATCGAGTAGCCCATGACATCGGCGCGCGCGATGCCCAGATGGTCAAGCAGCGCGCGGACGTCTTCCGCCATGGTGTCGCTGTGATAGGCGGCCGGATCGTAGAGCTTCGAGGACGCGCCATGACCGCGATTGTCGAGCGCGATGACGCGCCGGCGCGCTTTGGTCAGTGTCGTCACCCAGCCCGGATGGACCCAGTTGATGGCGGCGGTCGACGCAAAGCCGTGAATGAGCACGATCGGGTCGCCTTCCCCCTCGTCGAGGTAGGCAATCTCGATCTGGTCGTTTTGGAAGCGTTGCATGCCTGTTTCACGCGCCGCCCGCGCTCAGCTCGCTGCTGCTTCCGCCGGACGCAGGTTCTGCAAGGCGCGGCGCGCCCGGCGACGCTCACAATAACGCTCGGTAGCACGCTCGGTCGTCCGCTTGACCGCGGCAAAAAATCCCAGGACGGTCATCACCGCCGTGAACAGCCAGGAAAACAGAGTGAAAGAGCTGGTGGTCAGAAAGATCGCGCCGCGCCCGAGCGTCCGCAAGATCGCGCGGGTGCGCGTGCCCTTGGCCTCGGCGAGACGCGCCATGCGCGAGAGATCGCGCGGCCCCTGTGCAATCTTGAGTGCATCAAGCGCGGCCTGCGTGCCCGCCTTGCTCTGAACCCGGCCGACGTCACTGATCGCGCGCATCAGCGGATGTGTCCTCTCGACTTTGACGGCATCACGTGCCGCCCGCACCACCACCGCGGGCCCAGTCAGCGGCGCCACTGACATGGCACTGCCGAGCTTCGACCAGTCGATGGCGTCGCGCAGCGAGCGCGTGAACCATTCGGCCATCTGCCCGGTGATCCGCCCGGCCTTGCCGGCGGCCTTCACGACCGAGACCCCGACCCGGGCCGGCGTACCGGCGCCGAGCGACGCATAGGTGCCGGCGGTGACCACGAGGCCGACACTCGCCAGCCCGAGCACAAGCTCATCGGCCTTCTCGCCCTTGGCGAGCCGCGAGCCCTCACGCACGGCATCGCGAATGTCGCCGATGACAAACAGATCGCTGACCGTCGTTCCGGCAACGCCAACCACAGAATCGGCTTCGCCCATGATCAGCCCGCGCCCAAATCGTTTCGCCGCGCGCCGGGTCGACGCCATGGTCGAGTTTGCAGCGTCGATCTTGGCGACCAGCGCCGGATCGACTGTCACATTGCGGTCGCGGGCCAGGTCGAGAAAACTCTGCGCCATATCAACGTCGTCGAGCGCGAGCGCAGCCTCGATTTCGCGCGCCGCCACGTCGGCATTGAAGACCTGCGCCAGCTGATGATCCGTCAGCAGGACAGGATCGTCCTGGGCATAAAGCAATTGCTCCGCCTCAATGCCGTGCGGCACCACGCGATAGGCGGCGATCGCACAGATGCAGGCCAGCATGATCGGGAGAATGAGGCGCAGCGCGGTCATGCCTCGGTCTTTGTCTCCGGTGGAGCCGTCTCCGGCGGTGGCGTCGCCGCGTTGCCCGAACCGTCAAATGATAGCGGACAATTGTGCCGGCAAGATGCCGCCCGCAACAAAACCGTGGATAGGAGTACCGGCTTCAACATCCATGACGAGGCGTGTAAAACGACAGGAAAATCAATGGCTAGCGTGACGATGCCTGGTTCGGTTCCGGGGCATACCCGCCCCGAGGCGACGAGCGTCGCAACGGACGCCTGACCGAAGCCTGCGCATTGATTCTCATGATTTCGAGGACGGTTTTGGCCCTGGTAGCGAGCCGGAGGGGATCACGGCCGGATCGCAAGTGGGATCGTGCACGGTGAATCGTCTAGGAATCAAACAGGCAGGCCGTTATGGTGCCGCGCGCTTGCCAAAGCGCGATAACTCCCGGTGCCGCCAGGCGCCACAGCGGACTTGACCATGGCCGAGAACATCGTTCCTCATTTTCACAACACCGCAGGCGTGGCCGTGATCGAGATTGGCGCCAAGGAGTTTCAGTGCGTCGGCGCAACGCCTCCGTTCGATCATCCCCACGTCTTTCTCGACATGGGCGATGCGAACGAGATCATCTGCCCCTATTGCTCGACGCTCTATCGCCACGACGCCTCTCTCGATTCCCATTCGGCCCGCCCGCCGGAATGCGCGCTGGAAACAGCCGCCTGACTAAATTAGCGTCGGGAGGACATGACTTGTGGCCGCCGCGCGAACCGTCACCATCGCGGGCGCGGGGATTGGCGGGCTGACCGCGGCGCTCGCGCTGGCGCAGCGCGGATTCGAAATAACGCTCCTTGAAGCCGCCGTTCGCCTGGAAGAGGTCGGCGCCGGCCTCCAGCTGTCGCCCAATGCGGCGCGCGTGCTTGTTGCGCTCGGGATCGCCGAGCGGCTCAAGCCTCACATCGTCGTTCCCGAGCATCTCGCCGTGCGCAATGCGCGCTCGGGCCGCTTGCTGGCACAAGGCCCGCTCGGCGCCACGAGCGCGCAACGTTACGGCGCCCCTTACTGGGTGATTCATCGCGGCGATCTGCAGGCTGCGCTGTGCGAAGCCGTGGCGGCGACGCCGGGCATCACATTGAAGCTCGGCAGCAAGGTGGAGAACGTCACGGCCGAGCCGGATGGAGTTGCGGTGTCGGCATCGCAGGGTTCGCAACCGCTCACGGTGCGCGCGCACGCGCTGATCGCCGCCGATGGGTTATGGTCGACGCTCCGCCAGCAGCTCGGGCATCGCACTGTGCCGCGTCCTGCCGGTCACACCGCGTGGCGCACGCTCATTCCGGCAGAGGCTGCTCCCAAGAGTGCTATCGCCAGCGCGATCGCTCCGGCGGTCAATCTCTGGCTCGGCGCCGACACCCATCTGGTGCACTACCCGGTCAAAGCCGGGCGCATGATCAACGTCGTCGCCATCGTGGGTGACGATTGGCGCGAGCCAGGCTGGAATACGCCCGGCGAGCCCCGCGAGCTCCTCGATCGCTTTTCAGCGGAGCAGTGGCACGCGAGCGCGCGCGACCTCCTCGCCGCGTCCGAGCGCTGGCAGAAATGGGCACTGTTCGCCTGTCCCACGCTTGCGACGTGGGGCACGACCTGGGGCAACGGTCGGGTCACGCTGCTCGGTGACGCGGCGCATCCGATGCTGCCCTATCTCGCGCAAGGCGCCGCCATGGCGATCGAGGACGCCTTCGTGCTGGCCGCCTGCCTCGAGCGCAATCCTGATGTGCCAGCGGCCTTACGCACTTACGAAGCAAGCCGCCTGCCACGCACCGCCCACGTCCAGCGCGACGCCAGCCGCAACGCCACCATCTACCACATGAGCGGCGCCGCGGGCGTTCTGCGCTCGCTGGCACTGATGGCCATGGGCGGCGAACGGCTGATCAGCCGCTATGACTGGCTCTACGGCTGGACGCCGCCCTGACACTTGCTGCGCTGGCACGGTTGATCTCGATCAATGCTCGCGCCGGACATGTGCGTCATAGATCGCGTCATCCCACTGCCCCAAGCGGGAGAGCAGGGACCGGGAGCGCATCATGACTGCCAATGTTGGAATGATCGATCGCGTCATCAGGATAGTCGTCGGCATCCTGCTCATCGCCTTTGCGCTGAGGCTGGGCTTCCCCGAGACCGGCTGGAATTGGATCGGATGGATCGGCGTTATTCCGATCCTCACCGCGATCTTTGGCTATTGCCCGGCGTACACCATCATCGGGCTTTCGACCTGTCCGCTCACGCGCAAAGAGACCTGACCTTAGCGGTGGGTCCGCGCCAGCACCTCGATCAGCTCGTTCATCTTGCGCCGCTGCTCACGGCGGTTGCCGCTGGTGATCGCATGCTCGACGCAGTGACCGACATGGTCCTCCAGGATCTCCTCCTCGACGCGCCGCAGCGCGGCGCGCACCGCCGCGATCTGCGTGAGGATGTCGATGCAATAGCGGTCACGCTCGACCATGCGAGCGACTCCGCGCACCTGGCCCTCGACCCGGCTAAGACGGCGAAGGCATGAGGTCTTGGCTTGTTTGCGCATGCCGCTTATATACCCCCACAGGGTATCCGATCGCAAGATGAGCTTTCGAATGGACCGGCACGCGCATAGTCACGGCAGCCATGGTCACGGCAGCCATGATCGCCGCAGCCATGATCGATCGCAGTCCTGCGGAAGCCGGCAGCGCCATCGATCCGGTGTGCGGCATGTCGGTCGATCCGCACACAACGCCGCATCGCCACACCCATCAGGGCCATCCCTACTACTTCTGCTCGGCTGGCTGCCGCAGCAAGTTCGCGGCCGATCCGGCGCGCTATCTCGCGCCTACCGCCGCTTCCGCACCCCCGGTGCCGGCTGGCGCGATCTACACCTGCCCGATGCATCCCGAGATCCGACAGGTCGGACCCGGCGCCTGCCCGATCTGCGGCATGGCGCTCGAGCCCGAGCTGGTGAGCGCGGAGAGCGCTCCCAATCCCGAGCTCGCCGACATGACGCGGCGGTTCTGGATCGGGCTTGTGCTGTCCTTGCCGGTGGTGGCGCTCGAGATGGGCGGTCACCTCGTGGACCTGCACGGCGTGCTCAGTCAGTCCACGTCGAACATGCTGCAGTTCATCTTTGCAACGCCAGTGGTGCTGTGGGCCGGCTGGCCGTTCTTCGTGCGCGGCTGGCAGTCGCTCGTCACACGCAACCTCAACATGTTCACGCTGATCGCCATGGGGACCGGCGTCGCCTTCCTTTACAGCGTGGTTGCGACGCTGGCGCCCGGGCTGTTTCCACCTGCGTTTCGTAGCCATGATGGTGCAGTCGCGGTCTATTTCGAGGCGGCGGCTGTCATCACCGTGCTGGTGCTGCTCGGCCAGATGCTCGAGCTGCGCGCGCGCGAGCAGACCTCGGGCGCGATCCGTGCGCTGCTTGACCTCGCGCCCAAAGTGGCGCGGCGCGTGAAGGAGGACGGCTCGGACGAGGAGATTGCACTCGAGGATGTCGTTGCCGGCGACCGGCTGCGGGTGCGGCCGGGCGAGAAGGTGCCGGTCGACGGTGTGCTCGTCGAAGGCCGTTCCTCCATCGATGAATCGATGGTGACGGGCGAGTCGATGCCGGCCACCAAGGAGACTGACGCCAAGGTCATCGGCGGCACGATGAACCAATCGGGGAGCTTCGTGATGCGCGCCGAGAAGGTCGGCAGCGACACCATGCTCGCTCAGATCGTGCAGATGGTGGCGCAGGCGCAGCGCTCGCGCGCGCCGATCCAGCGCCTAGCCGACCAGGTGTCGGGCTGGTTCGTGCCGAGCGTGATCGCGGTTGCGGTGCTTGCATTCGCGGCCTGGGCGACGTTCGGGCCGGAGCCGCGCTTTGCTTATGGGCTGGTGGCGGCCGTCACCGTGCTGATCATCGCCTGCCCCTGCGCCCTGGGCCTGGCGACCCCGATGTCGATCATGGTCGGCGTCGGGCGCGGCGCGCAGGCTGGCGTGCTCATCAGAAATGCGGAGGCGCTTGAGCGCATGGAGCGCGTCGATACGCTCGTGGTCGACAAGACCGGTACGCTCACCGAAGGCAAGCCCAAAGTGGTCGCGATCGTGCCGGCAGCAGGCCAAAGCGACGAGGAGGTTCTGCGCTTCGCCGCGAGCGTCGAGCGATCGAGCGAGCATCCGCTTGCTGCTGCAGTCGTCGCGGCCGCGAGCGAGCGCGGCATCGCGCTCCAACGCGTCATGGGCTTTGACTCGCCCGCCGGCAAGGGCGCCATCGGCATGGTCGAGCGCAAGCGTGTCGTGCTGGGCAATGCGAAATTCCTTGCCGAGCTCGGCATCGCAACCGATGCGCTCGCGAGCGAAGCGGAACGGCTGCGCCGCGACGGCGCCACCGCGATTTTCGTTGCCATCGACGGCAAGCTCGCGGGCGTGATCGCCATCGCCGATCCGGTCAAGGCGACGACGCCGGCCGCGCTCGATGCGCTGCGGCGCGACGGATTGCGCATCGTCATGCTGACCGGCGACAACCGCACGACCGCTCAAGCCGTGGCGGAACGCCTTGGCATCACCGAAGTCGAGGCCGAGGTGCTGCCCGAGCACAAGAGCGAGGTGGTGGCGCGGCTGCGGCGCGAGGGCCGCGTGGTCGCGATGGCCGGCGACGGCGTCAACGATGCGCCGGCGCTCGCCGCCGCTGACGTCGGCATCGCCATGGGCACCGGCACCGATGTGGCGATGGAGAGCGCCGGCGTCACGCTGATCAAGGGCGACCTCGGCGGCATCGTGCGCGCGCGCACGCTGTCGGAAGCCGTGATGCGCAACATCCGGCAGAACCTGTTCTTCGCGTTCTGCTACAACGCGGCCGGCGTGCCGATCGCGGCCGGCGTGCTCTATCCGATCTTCGGCATCCTGCTGTCGCCCGTGATCGCGGCTGCCGCCATGGCGTTGTCGTCGGTCAGCGTCGTCGGCAATGCGCTGCGGCTGCGGCGGACCGAGCTGTCCTAGACCTTCAAATCACCGAGGGGACGCTTGCCCGGGCGCGCCCTTGCTGGGCGGGGGGGCCGCGCAGTTCTTCTCGCGCACGGTCGAGTTCGATCACCTGCACCTCCTCGTTCACCGCCAAGTAATCGGAGCGATAAGCGAGCACGCTGACGATCTGGCCGCCCGCGGCCTGCTCGGCCTTGTCGATCAGCTCCTTGAGCTCGCGCTGACGGTCGTGCTTCTGCTTCGACACCGTCACAAGCTGCTCGCAGGTGTGAAAGTGATACTTGCCGGCATCCGCGAAGAAGTAGGGGCCCTCCGAGCTGGCGCAGCCCGTGAGGAGCGCGCACAGCGCAACGAGCCACAGCGCTCGCGCGGAATGCAAACCCCGAAGCATGACCACCCGGTCCAGCATGACCCCCACCCTGGCTGCGCCATTTATATCATCGCCGGCGAGCCTTAACGAATCCATGGCGCTTTGCCTTTGCCGGGGAATTGCGCCGAGATTGCGCCACAATCGTGGACGGATGCCCAAGAGGCTAACCGCGCTCGCCCTTGGGGCCACGCCTTGGACGCTACCAATATGCCAGAGCTTCAAGGCCGACGCATTTCAACAAAGGCTTCGATATGATAGCGTTCTGTTTGCGCACACGCTGCAGTAAACCTTGAACGCACAGATTAATGATGTTGCGACCTGAGGCGTGGAAGTCGGCACTCTATCGTGAGTTTCCACCGGCGCCCGACCTTCAGGCCTTTGTGGCCTGCACCTGGGTCCGCCTCGTCCGCCTCAACCCGAGTGCGTCTTGCGATTTGATCCTGCCGGATGGCTGCGCCGACATTATCGTCTGCGACGATCGCCCGCCGACTGTTGCAGCACCTGATGCCATGACGCGACGCGTGCAGTTGCGCGATGGGATGTTGATAACCGGGATCCGGCTGCGACCGGGAGCTTGGCATGCCGTATTCGGCTGTTCCGCCTTCCAGTTCGTGAATGGCGCACCGCTCCTGAGCGACATCGCGCCTGGCGCTCGGCAGCTCCATCAAGCTGTCCTGCAGGCAGGCAATCTCGCGGACCGGCTCGCGGCACTCGAAGCTTGGGTGCGCGATGCCCTGGTCCGCGCCACGTCTGACGACCACACCATCATCGCTGCATGTCGCAGGCTCAGTGGTCCCGTCGTCGCCATCGGCGCTGTCGCCGACAGCTTGGATTGGAACGTGCGCACGATGCACCGCCGGTTCCTTGCCGCATGCGGCTATGGCCCCAAGCATTTCCAGAAGATCATGCGCATTCAGGCGGTGCTGCGGGCGGCCCAGGCCATTCCTTCGGCAGGCCTGGCAGAGCTGGCCATGGCCGCCGGATTTGCCGATCAAGCGCACATGACACGCGACTTCCGTGCCATCACCGGATTGACGCCGGCAGATTATTTCCGGGCCACCGCTCCAGATGGTTGGGGCGCTTGGATGAATGAGGCCTGGTAGGGCGTGTCCGATTTGTTCAAGACAGTCGGCCTGTCGTCTTCTAAGCCGCATTCACAAAGCACGAAGAAGAGGGACAAGGCCGAATGTCGAACATGAAAGTCCTTTTTGTCGCCGGCTTCGGTCCCGTCACAAAGGAACCGAAAAAATCGAAATCATTTTACGTCGATACTCTCGGATTGCCGATGGAGCAGCGTCCCGACAATCCAGACTATTATCACACCGAGAAGCTGGCAGGGGTTCGTCATTTCGCGGCATGGCCGTTGAACGAAGCCGCGCAGTCCTGCTTCGGCCGGCCCGACTGGCCTGCAGATGTGCCCGTGCCGAATTCATGGCTTGAATTTGACGTCGAGGACGTCGCTGCGGCCAGTGCGCATCTGAAGGCAAGCGGCTATACCCTGCTGGTGGACAATCGCACGGAACCATGGGGACAAATCGTATCACGGCTCCTCAGCCCGGAAGGTCTGCTCGTTGGCATCACGTTTACACCGTGGATGCGGTGAGATGGATGAAGTGCGGCCATCGTTCATACTCGTCTCGTCGCCAATCTGCTCGTTGCCTGGTACCAAGGGCGAGGTGCGAACGACGGTTCCGCATCCAATGCTGCTGAGTTAGATCGCCACGCACGCGAAGCCTATGATTGATTAGCCGCACACAAGCGTTCCCATTCGAGAAGGTCTCAGAGGCGATGTACGCGAAGGATCGGTACGCCCTTTTCGGCTGCGAGCCTGTCATTAGCACGGTCGTTACGATTGATCTTGCAGTCGAATGGAATTCTTTGCCATCGAATTCGATCAGTCCGATCAGCTCTGCCTCACGAGTGATCGCGAAATTGTACCTATACCGTCCTAAGCGGTATTGAGCAGCGAGCGCAAGCGCGACGCAATCGTGCTCTGGTGACAGTCAATCGCGCCCAAAATCAACTGCAATGGGACAGACGCCAAGCACGACCTCGGAAAGGGCTGTCGTGAACTCTAGATCAGCATGAAGCTAATGTTGGGGCCGCACCACGTTCCTGCAGGGTCGATCTAAAGTCCGAGCGCCGGCACGCGTTCTGGCTATACATCTATCCCGACTTCCCAAGTGGCATGTGCGTCGCGATGTAGAAGTTGAACGCAACGCCATCAGACTGGACAACGTGGAAGCCGCTGTCGAGAACGAATTAAAATCTACAAGCGACGTACCGCTAAAGCCAGCGTGATAAGCATCTACGTCGCTGAATTCGCGGCTGCGGATTCGAGCGCTGTGGAATCGTGTGAATAGCGTAAACAATTCGGAAGAATGCTCGCCATGTCTCGGCGGGCCGCTGTGATCGATACACGATTTGAGCTAGTGCGCTTGCACTAAGCGATACGAACTCGCCAAGCTCGGACAAGCAACAGAATGTCGGCACGCTTGTCTGATTCTGCTCGCAGCGCGACAAGAGGGTAACGGGATGGACGACGCGTGAGCGCTTGAGGAGATTGCTCAGCGAGATGAATGCAATCCTCTCCCGATTCAAGCACACGCGCGATGGCCTCTCTATGACTGCTGGCGACCAGTCGAAGTTCACTCGGATAGATCGATTCGGGCACGCATCAATTGACGAAAAGAAAGCTCGGCCCGCTCAACTGACTTCGATGTTCAGCATGATCGGATAGCCGAAATGCAGACGACCGCTCCTCGAAATGCCTCTTGATCAACAGTGAGTTCGCGTAGCACATCGGCGCGATCGAGCTTCTCGTGACGCCGCTCGGTCCTCAGAACAACGCCTTATAGAATTGCGCTGCGACCCTTCTACTACTTGGACTTACGACTCAATCGCCACGAAGAGATCAACGTTCGTTCAAAAACTTCGGTCGCAAGCTGGGCGTGCCCCAAGGATTTGTCGGCGTAGTTCGCTAGTAGCTTGTGCGCAATATGCAGCTTCGCTCCGCGATCCAATCCTCACACTGCAATTGATTTTTGCCTCGCCTTCGCTGTGCGATGGAAGCTTGGCACGCTGGTCTTAGGGCGCCGTCGAGACAGACTCGGGCCTTTGGTGCGGACGGCCGGACTTGAACCGGCATGGCCTTGCGGCCGAGGGATTTTAAGTCCCTTGCGTCTACCGTTTCGCCACGTCCGCAAACAGGGGAAGAAGTATAGACGACGCGGGACGGATAACGGATTTCCGTGCACGGCGTCATCCGGGCTCGCGATCTCGCCGCCGCGCCTACTCCTTGAACACCCGGCCCCACACGCTTTCCCAGTCCTCGCCGTTGGCGTCGGTGACGCGGCCGTCGCGCTCGAAGAACTTGTTGGGGATCTGGAACATCGCGAGCATCAGCCCGCCCTCGGGCGCACAGGCGCATGTGCCGGCTGCCGGCCGGGCGCCAGACGAACTCGCCGGGGCCGACGTCGAGGCCGGCGTCGGGGCCTTCCTGGTCGACGAGCCGGCCTTCGAGCACATAGGTCTGCTCGATCTTGACGTGCTCGTGGTCGGGCAGCACCGCGCCCGGCGCAAAGCGCGTCAGCACGGTGACGAGCCCGCTCTCGAGCGTCGAACAGCAGCGTCTTGATCTCGCAGCCCGGGAAGCGCGTCTTCTGCCACTCCATGTTGGCGGGGCGCACGTGGGTGGCTCGTGCTTTGGCGTGACGGCATCCATGGCAGGTCTCCGGCGCTCGCGTTGGCGCCATGATAGCAGCACGCCGCCGCTAGAGCCCACCTTCCCGAATCGGCGGCTGGAAGGCGAGCCCGGTGTCCCAGGGAAAGAAGATCCAGGTGTCCTGCGACACCTCGGTGATGAAGGTGTCGACCATCGGGCGGCCCATGCGGCTTGGCGTAGACGGCGGCGAAATGCGCCTCCGGCAGAATGTCGCGCACGAGCTTGGCGGTCTGGCCGGTGTCGACCAGATCGTCGACGACCAGCACGCCCTTGCCGCGCCCGCCACCGATCGCGACGATATCGCGCGGCGATGCCCTTGAGCAGCGTGCAGCTCGCCCTGCGTGGTGTGGTCGTAGCTCGCGACGCACACCGTCTCGATCACCCGGATGCCGAGCTCGCGCGCGACGATCGCGGCCGGCACCAGCCCGCCGCGGGTGATGCAGACGATCGCCTCGAACGGCCCGGCCTCGGCCAGCCGCCAGGCCAGCGCGCGCGCGTCGCGGTGGAACTGGTCCCAGGAAACGGGAAACGGCTTCTGCGGTTGCTGCACGTCTGGTCGATGGCTGCGCCGGCGGGAGCGCCGACGCCGCCTTGCTCAGCGCATGTCGATGACGAAGTCGAAGCGCGCCGCCATCGCCGTGGCCCGGCGTCCGCAATGCGCATCAGCAGCTCGCGATGGAAGAAGTCGTCGCGGGCGTTGGCGGCCTCGTCCGGGAAATAGAGCTGCGTGGTCAGGAGCTGCTGGCCGGGCGGCTGCACCTTGACGTGATAGTGGCGGGTGCGGCCGGGATAGAGTCCCGGCACGATGGTGCGGAAGCGATAGCGGCCCTGCTCGTCGGTGAACACATGACCGCGATAGCGGAAGCCGCGATTGTCGTAGGCGCCGCCGTCGTCCGCGTGCCACAGATCGACCAGCGCACGCGCCGACCGGCCGGCAGCCGCGGGTCAGCACGATAGCCCGATCAGTTCGACCAGCCGTCCGCGCCTGGCCGCGCTCGACCAGATCGACGCGCTCGGGCGAGCGCGGCTTGTAGAACGGGCCTTCGGTCTCGGGCAGCGTCGGCGGATCGTTGTCCTTGCATTCGGGCGTCGGCGCGAGATCTCCTGCGCCAAGCTGCCGGCACAGCTGCCGGCGCTGCGATCCCGAACGCGCCGCTGCGGAGCAGACCACGGCGGCTGATGATGGACATGGCTAACTCCATCTGCTGAACGATCGCACCCGCCGGACTATAGACCACCGCCCTTGGGCAGCTCTCACGAGCCGTCACCAGGCGCACGACCGCGTCATAGCGGCTACCGAGCGTCGCGTTATTGCGCGCGCCCGCACCCGCGTGCAGCATCGCCTCGACCGCGCCTTTGGCGGCCGCGAGCTTGCCGGCATCGCGCGCGCGCAGCACCACATTGGTGTTGGGGCCGCGCTGCTCGTCGAAGAACGGATAGCTGCCGATCGAGACCTCCGGATTGGCCTTGGCGATCTCGCCGAGCGGCGTGCCGATGTCGCCCTCGCGGCAATCGGCCCGCACGGTTTCCGACAGCATGCGCACGCCGGTCTTGAGCTTGGGCGCCACCTCGTCGAGCATCACCTGCATGATCGACGGCACGCCCGCCATCACGATGACATTGCCGAGCCAGAAGCCCGGCGCCGCCGACACCTTGTTGTGGACGAGATCGGCGCCGGCCGGGATGCGGGTCATGCGCATGCGCGCCTCGTTCATCTCGCCGCCGGTCTGGGCGAGCCGCTCTTTCAGAATCTCGACCGCGCGCGGATCGTGGTCGATCGTCACCCCGAACGCCTTGGCGACGCACTCGGCGGTGATGTCGTCGTGGGTCGGGCCGATGCCGCCGGTGGTGAACACGTAGGTGTAGCGCGCGCGCAGCGCGTTGACCGTCGCCGACGATCTCGGCCTCGCTCGTCGCCCACCACCCGGACCTCCTTGAGGTCGATGCCGAGCGCGGTCAGGTATTCGGCGATGTAGCCGATGTTCTTGTCCTTGGTGCGGCCGGAGAGGATTTCGTCGCCGATCACCAGCACCGCGGCGGTGACGAGCGAGTGCCCGGAGGAATTCGTACCAGTCATGGTGGTCCTGATGGATGGCCGTCGTGGAAAGGAATCCGGCCCCTACCCTGCCATTGGGGGCGATGTGGCTTCAAGTCGCTGGTTGGCGGAAACGCGGCCGAAACGCCGAAATAGGAACGGCCCGGGCGATCCGTTATGCTCGCCAGCAAAGTCCTGCCTGGGTCAACCCGCCCAGCCGATACGGAGACGATAATGCGTACTGCCATTCGCCGCGCCGGAGCGGCGCTCAGAAGGCCCGCGCTGGCCACGCTCGTGACGCTAGGCATTTGGTCGCTGACACCTGCTTGTACACCTTCTTGGGCGCAATCACCGACCGATCTCGCAGCCCTGGGCGTCGTGGTCGACGACCTAGTCGCCGCCAATCGCATCCTCTACCGCCAGGGCGTGGTCGACGGCTTCGGCCACATCAGCATCCGTCATCCCGAGCGCAAGGACCGCTTTCTGATGTCGGCGTCGCTCGCGCCGGGCCGCGTCAGCAAGGCCGACATCATGGAGTTCGATCTCGACGGCAAGCCGCTCGACCAGCGTGACCGCTCGATCTATTCGGAGCGCTTCATCCATTCCGAGATCTACAAGGCACGGCCGGACGTCAACGCCGTGCTGCACAGTCATTCGCCGACCGTCATCCCGTTCAGCGTGTCGCAGGTGCCGCTGCGCCCGATCCTCAACAGCGCGGGCTTCCTCGCCCCCAACGTGCCGGTGTTCGAGATGCGCAGGGTCGCAGGCTCGGGCAGCCTGCTCATCACCGACGGCACGCGCGGCAAGGCGCTCGCGGAGACGCTGGGTGACCGCCCGGTTGCGCTCATGCGCGGGCACGGCAACGTGGTGGTCGGACCGACCGTCCAGCGGGTGGTCGCGCGCGCGATCTACACGGAGGTCAATGCCAAGTTGCTCATCCAGGCGATCACGCTCGGGGGCCCCTTGATCTACATCGACGCCGAGGAAGGCAAAGCCGGTGAAGGCAACCGGGACCGCAACGAGACCGGACACGCCACCGACCGGATCTGGCAGCTGTGGGTCGAGGAGGCCATGGGCGCAAACACGGGTCCGGCCGAGACGAAACGCTAAAGCGTATCTCGCTCGACATGGACCACGAGCACCGACTCAGGCCGTCTATCCGCCTCGTCCTGAGGAGGGCGCAAGCACCTGCGCTTCCGGCGACGCGATCATCGCGTGGCGCCCGTCTCGAAGGATGGGGCGGCCCACCGATCTCGGGTTTACCCGAGATCGGCATCAAATGTGCGCAAGTCGGGTAAACCCGACTTGCGATGTTCGAGACGCCGCGCACGAGGCTGCGGAATGGAGGGTAGGTCGAAAGTCGCGGCTCCTCACCATGAGGCCGACGGAGACCTGGAAGGTGCAGTTCCACGGCTACCTGCCCCGCCTTACCGTTGATCATGCCTGCCCAAAATTGAGGCGGTGACAAGTCCGTGCCGGTTGATCGCTACCCCTTTGAGTTGGCGCGGACTTTGCACATGGCATGCTAGTAACTTGGGATGCCTAGGAATTGTCCGGTAGAGTAACCAGGCGCGCGAAATCCGGGACGGCCATGGGGCCAGCATTCGATGAAATGAACGGCAGCGATGGTGCGCTGCGCCCATCCTATGTCGAGCTCTCGCACTGGCTGCGCGACATTCCGCCCGACGTACTGGATTACCGGCGGCGCGAGGCCGAGCTCATATTCCGCCGCATCGGCATCACCTTTGCGGTCTACGGCGACGCTGATGCCCAGGAACGCCTGATCCCCTTCGATGTGCTGCCGCGCATCCTTTCCGCCGCCGAATGGGACGTGCTGAGTGCGGGTCTCGAGCAGCGCGTCAGGGCGATCAACGCCTACATCCGCGACGTCTACGGCCGCCGCGAGATTCTCAAAGCCGGCATCGTCCCTGAGGACCTGGTGTTCCAGAACCCGGTGTTCCGGCCGGAGATGAACGGCCAGCGGGTACCACACGACATTTATGTGCACGTCGCCGGCATCGACGTGGTGCGGGTCGACGCTGACACTTTCTATGTGCTCGAGGACAATGCGCGCACGCCCTCCGGCGTCTCCTACATGCTGGAGAATCGCGAGATCATGCTCCGCCTGTTCCCGGAGCTGTTCTCACGCCATCGCATCGCGCCGGTCGAGAACTATCCCGACGAGCTGCTCGCGACGCTCAAGTCGGTCGCGCCGGCAAGCGCAAGCTCCGATCCCAATGTCGTGCTGCTCACGCCCGGCGTCTTCAACTCCGCCTATTACGAGCACTCGTTCCTCGCCGACAAGCTCGGCGTTGAGCTGGTCGAAGGCCGCGACCTGTTCGTGAAAAACAACGTCGTCTACATGCGGACCACGCGGGGGCCGCAGCGCGTCGACGTCATCTATCGGCGCATCGATGACGATTTCCTCGATCCGCTCTCGTTCCGGCCCGATTCTGCGCTCGGCGTGCCCGGCATCATGTCGGCCTATCAGGCCGGCCAGGTCACGCTCGCCAACGCCGTCGGCACCGGCGTTGCGGACGACAAGGCGGTCTACAGCTACATGCCCGCAATCATCAAATTCTATCTGGGCGAGGAGCCACGCCTGAAGAACGTGCCGACCTGGCGCTGCCGCGAGCCCGACCACCTCGCCTATGTGCTCGATCACCTGGAGGAGCTGGTAGTGAAGGAGGTGCACGGCTCGGGCGGCTACGGGATGCTGATCGGGCCGAAGGCCGACAAGGCCACGATTGCGGCCTTCCGCGCCAAGCTCAAATCGGACCCCAAGAACTTTGTTGCCCAGCCCACGCTCGCACTGTCGACCTCGCCGACCTGCGTCGAGGAAGGCGTCGCGCCGCGCCACGTCGACCTTCGCCCGTTCGTGCTCACCGGCCGCGACCGCATCCGCATCGTGCCGGGCGGGCTCACGCGCGTCGCGATGAAGAAAGGCTCGCTGGTGGTGAATTCCAGCCAGGGCGGCGGCACGAAAGATACCTGGGTACTGGATCGCTAGATGCTCTCGCGCACCGCCGACAACCTGTACTGGCTCGCACGCTATGTCGAACGCGCGGAGTATCTGGCGCGCATCCTGGAAGTGACGCATCGGCTCACTACGCTGCCGCTCGCCTATGTGGGCTCGAGCAACGAATGGGAATCGGCCGTCGCCACCGCGGGCTGCGCGCACGCCTTTTCTTCGATTTATGACGAGGCCAACGAGGAGACCGTCACCGAATTTCTTTGCTTCTCGACCGCCAACCCCGCATCCATCCGCAGCTGCTTCGAGCTTGCGCGCACCAACGCGCGCGCGGTGCGCACCGCGCTCACCGTCGAGATGTGGGATGCGATCAACGGCGCCTGGCTCGAGCTCAAGCGCTTCGGCAATGGCCCAAGCTCGCGCGAGGAATTCACGCGGTTCCTGCGCTGGGTGCAGGAAACGTCGCTGCGCTTCGATGGCTCTGCCTATCGCACCATGCTGCGCAACGACGCCTACTGGTTCTCGCGCCTTGGCGTCTATATGGAGCGCGCCGACAACACCGCTCGCATCCTCGATGTGAAATATCACCTGCTGCTGCCTGCCAACGAGCGCGTCGGCGGTCCGCTCGACTACTTCCAATGGTCGGCGATCCTGCGCTCAGTTTCGGCGTTGACCGCCTACCATTGGGTCTATCGCGAGAGCGTGAAGCCCTGGCTGATCGCCGACCTGCTGATCCTAAAGGACGAGCTGCCGCGCTCGCTCGCAGCCTGTTATGGCAACCTGGTGCAGAACCTCGACTACATCGCGCGCGCCTATGGCCGTCAGGGCCCCGCCCAGCGCCAGGCCCGCGCCACCCGCACGCAAATCGAGAACAGCCGCATGGATGAGATCTTCCAACACGGGCTGCACGAGTTCATCGAAAAATTCATCGACGCCAACAACCGGCTCGGCGGCGCTATCGCCGAGCAGTACCTGCTTTGAGCGCTTGAGGTTGGGGCTTGGGCTTGGGCTTGGCCCGCTCCACCCGGCCGCTCAATCGCGCAATGTCGCTCAATCGCGAAATCGGTTACTCAACGGCGACGAGCGGTTGCCAGTTCGATCCTGTCATAGCGTATCTTTTGGCGTATCCCTTTGGTTACCGCGCGAAGACGCCATTGGCGATAGTGCCGAAAGCGCCCCGCCATGCTATTCGACGTGACGCCGGGATTGGTTACAGGCCTGTTTGGGAGCAGCAATGGCACGCGTTGTGGCCTACGGTGGGATTGGACATGGTTGACGCCCTCCCCGCGGCTAGTGCCCCGTTTCCAAAGTTCGTGATACGTCTCAGCATGCTCTGACACGAACTTCGGAAACAAAAGGGGCACTAGCAACGCTATAATTCCAGTGCCGCTTTTCGATCTAAAGTTCCTGACAGAGTTTGCTGCAGGTGGTGTAGGAACTTCAAATCGGCGGCACTCGAACAGCCCCTCATGGGATCGCAACGGCATGCGGCTACGCATCTCGCACCTGACGACCTATCGCTACGGCACCCCCGCCTCGAGCGCGATCCAGGTCGTGCGTCTGACGCCGCGCAACCACGACGGCCAGCACGTCATCAACTGGCGCATCGACGTGTCCAGCGACTGCCGGCTCGATCAGCACGAGGATGCCTTCGGCAACATCGCGCATGCGTTCACGGCCGATGGCCCCCTCGATGAGCTCAAGGTCCTGGTCGAAGGCGAGGTTGAGACGCGGGACACCAATGGAGTGGTGCTCGGCGCCGTGGAGCGTTTTCCGCCAAGTCTTTATCGGCGCGAGACCACCCTGACGCAGCCAGACGACGCCATTGCGGCACTGGCGGCTGGCGTGCGCGCCGACGCGGGAGCCGACGATCTCAAGCTGCTACACCTGCTGCTCGAGCGGCTGCATGACGACGTTCAGTTCGACACCGATCCGACCTACGCCACCACGACAGCGGCAGAGGCGTACGCGCTCAAGCGCGGCGTGTGCCAGGACCTCACCCATATCTTTCTGGCCGCTGCTCGCAGCGCCGACGTTCCGGCCCGCTATGTGAGCGGCTACTTTCGCAGAGACGACGGCGTGACCGATCAGGACGCCGGCCATGCCTGGGCCGAGGCCTTCGTGCCCCGTCTAGGCTGGGTCGCGTTCGATCCCGCCAACGGCATCTGCACGACCGACGCCCACATCCGCGTTGCGATCGGCCTCGACTACCTCGGTGCAGCGCCCGTCCGCGGCACCCGCTACGGCGGATTGGAAGAGACCCTGTCGGTCCAAATCCGCGTCGATCAAGCCGCCGGGCAAACTCAAAACTGAATCGGCGGCAGGCATCGGCATTGCTTCGCCGCCAAAGCGACGGCTATAACCGCAGCACTCACGGGAAACCACCATGACCTATTGCTGCGGAATCCTCGTTCGCGACGGCCTCGTCATGTTCGCCGACACCCGCACCAATGCGGGCGTCGACAACATCTCGACTTTCCGCAAGCTTCATATCTTTTCCCAGCCCGGCGAGCGCATCATGGCGATCGCGACCTCGGGCAATCTCTCGATCAGTCAGTCGGTCGTCAGCATGCTGCGGGAGGGTTGGGAAAATCCCGAGACCGGCGAGATGGAAACGCTGATGAGCGCGGGCACGATGTTTCAGGCGGCGCAGAGCGTCGGGCGGGCGATCCGAAAGATCTTCGCCGAGGAGGGCAATGCGCTCACCGCATCCGATGTCAAATTCGATGTCTCGTTTCTGCTCGGCGGCCAGATCAAAGGCGAGCGACCGAGGCTTTTTCTGCTCTATTCGGCCGGCAATTTCATCGAGTGCACGCAGGACACTCCCTATCTGCAGATCGGCGAGCACAAATACGGCAAGCCGGTGCTCGATCGCGCCATCACTTACGGCTCCGATCTTTATGACGCACTCAAGATCGGCCTGGTGTCTGTCGACTCGACCATGCGCTCCAACCTGAGCGTCGGGCTGCCGCTTGATGTGCTGGTAGCGCGCCGCGACGAATGCAGGGCCGAGCTGGAATACCGCATCGAGCCGGGCGAGCCCTATTTCCACGACCTGCGGGAGCGCTGGTCGGCGGCACTCCGGGCGGCGCATGCCAATATCCCACGTCCGCCTTATAAGACGGTTCGTTGAGCACAGTTGGGTAAGCTTTCCTTCGAAAGTGTAAATTTTCGAGCGTGCGTTTACTCCTGATTAATGCAGCCGGATGAAAGGCCCCCGTTTCGGGCCTGAGAAGCGGCCGGCGGACGCGGTCGCAAGTCAAACGCAAGCATTTTTCCCCTATTTTTCCGAGGCATACGCCCCGGGGGAAGGATCGTCGCCTTGTCTGCGTCCGGTACCAACATCCGACGTGGTACGCCTGCTGAGCGGGTGGAGCGCCTGAGCATCGTGGTGCCGATCGGCATCATCGTCGCAGTCGCCATCGTATGCGTCGTGGTTGCGGTGCTGAGCTCGGCCCAGCGGGCCGACGAGGTTGCGCTCGACGCCGAGCGGCGGCTCATCTCACGCGCACTGACAAACCATAGCCAACGCGTGTTGCGGGAGCTGGAGACTGTCGTCATCTCGGATGCGGCCTACCGCAAGCTGCGCGTCGATTTCGACCCGAATTGGGTGAAGGTCTATGCCGAGGGGCGGCTGCAGTCCTGGTTCGAGCACGATCTCGTCTTTGTCATCGCCCCATCCGATCGTCTGCTCTACACGTCGCTCGGTGGCCGCGGCTCAGATCCGAGCTGGTTCAACTCCGTCCGGCCCGATCTCGCGCCTATGCTCGACGTCATACGCAAGGGCGGTGGGCTTGATGCCGACGGCAATGTGTGGTCCGACGCGACCACGATGCCCAAGCAGCGCAACCGCATGGCTGGCGTCCAGAATTTTCTGAGCAGGCCCGCGATCGTTGCCGCGATCGCGGTCGCCAGCGAAGGAGAGACCTCAACCGAGGTTGCGAGCAGAGCCCCGGTCATTGTCAGCGTCAAATGGCTCGACGCCGATGTGCTGGCCGAGATCACCTCACTGCTGCAACTGCGTAACCTGCGCGGCCTCGACAAGCAGTCGCCGGCGAGCGACGAGCGCGTCTTTGAATTGACCGACTGGCGTGGCCAGGCCATCGCGCGGCTGGCCTGGGCGCCAAAGCAGCCGGGCGCGGAGATCCTCGGCGGCATCATCCCGTTCCTTGGCATCGCGCTTGCGGGCCTCGGCCTGCTGGCCTTGCTCCTCTTCCGTCATATGCGCCGCACCTCGGCCACCATCGCGGCAGGCGAGACGCGGCTGCGTCATCTCGCCCTGCACGACCCGCTGTGCGGGCTGCCCAACCGCGTCTCATTCGGCGAGCGGCTCGAGGAGACCATCGAGAAGGTGCGCGACGGCGGCGCGCCGGCAGCCGTTTTCTACATCGACCTCGATCACTTCAAGGACGTCAATGATACGCTCGGCCATCCGATTGGCGACGAGCTCATCCGCTCGGTCACGCAACGGCTGACCAGCGCGCTGCGCGGCGACGATCTTGTCGCCCGCATTGGCGGCGATGAGTTCGGTGTCATTACTTCGTCGGGCCGCGACCCGACAACGTTGCAAGTCATCGCCAATCGGCTGATCGCGGCGCTCTGCACGCCCTACACCATCAATGACAAGACGATCGTGATCGGAGCCTCAATCGGCATCGCGGTGATCAGCAAGAATATCAGCGATCCGGCGGACGTCATGCGTTACGCTGACATGGCGCTCTATCGGGCCAAGAATGAGGGTCGCAATCGCGCCTGCATCTACGACATCGACATGGACACCGACCTGCTCAAGCGCAAGCTGGTCGAAAACGATCTGCGCATGGCGATCGAGCGTGACGAGCTGCAGATCGCCTATCAGCCGATCGTCAACAACAGCGCCGAGAAGGTCGTGGGCGTCGAGGCGTTGTGCCGCTGGATTCATCCGGTGCGCGGCGAAATTCCGCCGTCCGAGTTCATTCCGATCGCCGAAAATAGCGGGCTGATCGTCCAGCTCGGCGAGTGGGTGCTGCGGCGCGCCTGCCTCGACGGCAAAGCCTGGCCGGATATCGCCGTCGCCGTCAACGTATCACCGCTGCAGTTCCGCCGCACCGAGTTCGTCGACGTCGTCGAGCGCATCCTGGCGGAAACCGGGTTCGATCCGACCAGGCTCGAGCTCGAGGTCACCGAGAGCACGCTGCTCGGCAACGTCGACACCGCCGAGCTTGCGATGTTCCGCCTCAAGGCGCTCGGCGTGCAGCTTGCGCTCGACGACTTTGGCACCGGCTATTCGAGCCTGCTCTATCTGCGGCGCTTCCCCTTCGACAAGCTCAAGATCGACAGGAGCTTCGTGCTCTCGATCGAGCGCGCAGCCGACGCCGCCGCGATCGTGCATGCGGTGGTGAGCCTCGGCCGCGGTCTCGGCATGAAGGTGACCGCCGAGGGCGTGGAAACCGCGGAGCAGCATCTGTTCCTGCGCGCCGCCGGCGTCCACACCATGCAAGGCTTCCGCTTTGGCCGCCCCGGCAGCGCCGCCGAATTCTCCGCCCGCCTCGCCGAGCCGGGCTCGTTCCGGATCAAGGAGGACCATGCCGGCCTCAACCTGGCACTCGCCGGCTGATCCCTCGTCTTCACGATTGACGGCAGAAGTCAGACAGGACGGCGTGGCCTAATCCTGAGCCTGGGCCTATAATACCTTGGCAGGGGAGGTATACATGCACTTGTCGCGTTTTTGCGTGCTGCTTTTGCTCTCCGTAACGGGCGGCTGGCCCGCCCCATCCGCATTGGCACAGGACCGCCCCGCATCAATCCACCATCTCTGCTTCCAGAGCCGCCCAATCAGCCCTTTCCATCTACGTTCAAACCCAGCTTTCAATGGAGCTATGTCTGCCCACGTGAAAACGCAGCAGCAGGCTGCTCACTCGCATGCCTACCCAATGCGGCGATCAGCTCGGTAGTGGCCGCTCAGATTTGGCTGGGCACTAACGATCTCGGGAACGCATCTATTCCGGCCATTTATTATTACTTCATCTACTTCAACGGCAGAGAGAGACTGGCCGGCGCTGGATTTGCTCCATAGCACCCGCAATCTCTCATGCCAGGTCGTTGGGTTGAAGATCAGCTATTCGGGTCCGCCCAAATAGACGACACGTCAGTCAACGTGGCAGTGGCGCCGTGTTCAATCGAGCTTCAAACCGATCGACTTGATGATCGGTGTCCAGCGCGCGAGCTCCGCCTCGACAAATTGCTGCGTCGCCTCCGGCGTTGAGTCGGGATAGGGATCGAAGCCCGACGACACGAAGGCGTGCTTGAACTGTTCGTCCGCCATAGCAGCGCGGGTGGCCTGCGCGAGCTGATCGATGATCTCCTTGGGCGTCTTCGCCGGCGCGAACAGGCCGATGAAATTCTGCGCCACCATGTTGGGCAAACCGGCCTCGAGCGCCGTTGGCAGCGTCGGAAAAGCGGCAAGCCGCTTGGGGCTTGTCACGCACAGCATGCGCACCTTGCCGGTTTCATGCAGCTCCATCATGTGCGCGGTGACGCTCTGCGCGATCATCGGGATGTGTCCGCTGATCAGGTCCGAGATCAGCGGTCCACCGCCGCGATAGGGGATATGCACGATGTCGGGCAGGCCGGCGAGCGACTTGAACAGCTCGCCCGTGAGATGAGTCATGGCGCCGGCGCCGGAGGAGCCGAACGACAGCTTGCCGGGATTGGCCTTGGCATAGGCGATCAGCTCGGTCAGCGTCTGCGCCGGCACCGAGGGATGCACCGCGATGGTAAGGGCGGTCACGCCGAGGAGCGCAATCGGCGCAAAGTCGGCGATCGGATCATAGTTGGCGCGATTGGTGGCGACGCCGACGATCACCTGCGAGCCCATGCCGCCAAGGAGAATGGTGTAGCCATCGGGCTTCGCGCGCGCGACCGCTGCTGCGCCGAGACCGCCGCCGGCGCCGCCGATGTTCTCGACCACCACCGTACCGAGGATCCCTTTCATCTTGTCGGCCCAAGGCCGTCCGACCGCGTCGTTCACACCGCCGGTCGTGAATGGAATCACCAGCCGGATCGGCCGGTCCGGATAGCGTGACTGCGCGCGCAGCGGGCGCGAGAGCATCGAGGGCGCCGACAGGGTCGCCAGACCAAGCGCCAGCACGTCGCGTCGTCTCATCTTTCGCTCTCCATCTTCGGCATTGGGTCAATCGAGCTTCAGATTGATCGACTTGATGATCGGTGACCAGCGGGCAATCTCGTCATCCAGAAATCGGCGCAAATGCTCAGGCCCGGAGTTCGGGGCGCGGCTCAAAAGCGGCCGCGTGAAACATCTGCTGCAGCTCGGAATCGGAAAGGGCCGCGCGTGTCGCCTGCGCGATCTGCTCAATAATGGGCTTGGGCGTCGCGGCCGGAGCAAACAGGGCGACGAAGTTCTGTGAGATCATGTTCGGCAGCCCCGCCTCGATCGCGGTTGGAATATCGGGAGCAGCTGCAACACGAGTGGCCGTCGTGACGGCGATAATCCGCAGCTTGCCGGTCTTGTTGAGCTCGATCACCTGCCCGGTCACGTTCGGGGTGATCATCGGAATATGCCCGGATATGGCGTCGGTGAGTGCCGGCCCCGCCGCCGCGATAAGGGATGTGCACGATATCGGCGGCACCGGACAAAACCTTGAACAGCTCTCCGGTCAAATGGGTCATCGTGCCCGAGCCGGCGGAGCCATAAGACAGCTTGCCGGGGTTGGCCTTGGCATACGCGATAAGCTCGGGCAGCGTGTGCACGGGGACTGACGGATGCACCGCAATACAGACCGCCGTGACGCCGAGGAGCGAAATCGTCTCGAACGCTTTGACTGGATCGTACGTCGGTTGGCTGCTGGCAATCGGGATGATCACCTGGGTGCCACCCGAGCCGAGAAGAAGCGTATAGCCGTCGGGCTGCGCGCGCGCGACCGCGAGCGCGCCCACCGCGCCGCCAGCGCCGCCCATGTTCTCGATCACGACGGTGCCAAGGAGCGGCTTCATCTTGTCGGCCCAGGGCCGGCCAATGGCGTCGTTCACCCCGCCAGGCGGAAACGGAATGACCAGCCGGATCGGGCGCTCGGGGTATTTGGCTTGCGCCCTGGCTCGCGGCGTCACCAGCGGAGCAGACAGCGCCGCCAAACCGAGCCCCAGCACCTCGCGTCGCCTCATGGTCTCGCTCCCGGATTTGGCCACCACGCCGCAATACTACTGCATTGCGTCCCGGCAGGTGCAACGATGATAATGCGACCAATTAGTTGGTAGGAGGACCACCCCATGGCTGCATCACACAAAGTCGCCCTCGTCACCGGCGCCGGCACCGGCATCGGCAAGGCGGTTGCGCTCGCCCTCATGCGGGAGGGCTACGCGGTCACGCTCGCCGGACGGCGGGCGGACAAGCTCGAGGAGACCGCGGCCGAGGGCAAGAGCACCAACGGAAAAAGCCTGGTGATGCCGACCGACGTGAGCGATCCGGCCTCCGTCAAAGCCGCGTTCGCGCGCACCAAGGAGGCGTTCGGGCGGCTCGATGTCCTGTTCAACAATGCCGGCATCGGCGCGCCGGCGACGCCGATCGAGGACCTGCCGCTCGAGACCTGGAGGAAGGTCGTCGACATCAACCTCACCGGCATGTTCCTGTGCACACAGGAGGCGATCCGGCTGATGAAGGCACAGGACCCGCGCGGCGGGCGCATCATCAACAACGGCTCGATCTCGGCGCACACGCCGCGGCCGGGCGCGGCCGCCTACACGGCGACCAAGCACGCGGTGACCGGCCTGACCAAGCAGACCGCGCTCGACTGCCGCGGCAAGGACATCGTCTGCGGCCAGATCGACATCGGCAATGCGGCGACCCCGCTCACCGAGCGCATGGTGCAGGGCCAGGGCGTGCTGCAGCCGGACGGGCGCTCGATGGTCGAGGCGCGCATGAACGCCGACGACGTCGGCCGCGCGGTGGTCTACATGGCCAACCTGCCGCTCGACACCAACGTTCTGTTCATGACCGTGATGGCAAACATGATGCCGTTCGTCGGGCGGGGCTGATCATCCGATCGCCGTCACCTTGACCGCGGTGCCGGCCTTCACTTTCGCTGAGAATCTTCACGTCGCCGAGCGCCTTGGCGAACACATTGCAGGGTGCGGCGAGCCGCGTCTCGTTGCCTTGCGAGATCGGCGTGCGGCCGAAGCCAAGCGCGATGCACGAGCCTTCCGGCCAGAATGCGACCTCGCCCGGGATCACGACAGCGCGCGCGCCCTTCTCGCGCGGCAGCGTCACCGGCGTCTCGAAGTAGACCTCCTCGCCCCAGGTCATGGCCGAAGCCGAGAACGGCAGCGCTGCCGCAATCGCCTGCGCGGTCGGCGTGTCGAGCAGCTCGGCATCGAGCGTGAGCGAGCCGAAATCGAACCGGATGCGTTGAGCCATGGCGGCCTCGTTCAGTGAACTTTGCAGCGACAGGATAGAGCGCGGCGCGATCCCCAGTCCATGACCAGCAAAAGAGCACAGGCAAGACGACCCTGCCTGGCAAGGGAGCATCGCCCCATCCCATTCCCCGTGTACAATACCCACGGACATCATAGGCAGGGGTAATGCTGCAGCTTCAATCGGCGCTCGGAATCATTGCGCTGCTTGCGATCGCATGGGCGATCAGCGAGCACCGGCGACGCGTGGCGTGGCGGCCGGTCGCTATCGGCCTGACACTGACCATCATTCTCGCCTTCGTGCTGATCAAGGTGCCGAAGGTCGCGGAGGCGCTCGCGGTGGTCAATCGCGCCGTCGGCGCGGTCGCGGCGGCCACCCAAGCCGGCACGTCCTTCGTGTTCGGCTATCTCGGCGGCGGGCCCCTGCCCTATGAGCTGAAGGTGCCAGGCGCCGAGTTCGTGCTGGCGTTCCAGGCCTTGCCGATCCTGCTGGTGATGAGCGCGCTGACCACGCTTCTGTTCTACTGGCGCGTGCTGCCGCCGATCGTGCGCGGCTTCGCGTGGCTGCTGCAAAACACGCTTGGCGTCGGCGGCGCGGTCGGGCTTGCGACCGCCGCCAACATCTTCCTCGGCATGGTCGAGGCGCCGCTGTTCATCAGGCCCTATCTGGCGAGGCTGACGCGCAGCGAGCTGTTCATCGTGATGACCGGCGGCATGGCCGGCATCGCCGGCACCGTGCTGGTGATCTACGCCATCATCCTTGGCCCGCTCATTCCCGACGCAGCGGCGCATCTGCTGGTCGCCTCGGTGCTGGGCGCGCCGGCCGCGATCCTGATCAGTCTCATCATGGTGCCGGAAACGCAGTTGCAGCACACGAAGGGAGAGCTGATTGACCCCGAGCCGGTGGCAACCGGAACCATGGACGCGGTGGTCAAGGGCACCGCCGCCGGCCTCGAGCTGCTGCTCAATATCTGCGCGATTCTCATCGTACTGGTCGCGCTTGTTCATCTGGCCAACGCGATCCTCGGCCTGCTGCCCGATGTCGCCGCGCAGCCGATATCGCTGCAGCGCATTCTCGGGCTCGCGATGGCGCCGTTATGCTGGCTGATGGGCATGCCGTGGGATCAGGCCGTGACCGCCGGTGGTCTGATGGGCATCAAGACCATCCTCAACGAGTTCATCGCCTATGTGGAGCTCTCGAAGCTTTCGCCCGAAGCGCTCGACCCGCGCTCGCGCGTGATCCTGCTTTATGCGATGTGCGGATTTGCCAATTTCGGCTCGCTCGGGATCATGATCGGCGGGCTCGCCACCATGGCGCCGGAGCGGCGCAACGATGTGATATCGCTTGGCTTCAAGTCGATCGTCGGCGGCACGCTGACGACGTGCCTGATGGGTGCGATCGTCGGGGCGATCACCTAAGTCTTCAGCGAAGCGACTTGGCAGGGATGATTTCGAGCCGCCGATCCTCCATTTGGCGGACGCGACGTCGGAGCGCGATCAATAGACAAGATTGCGCGCCCTGGGGGTCGTTGTCGCGACCGGCCAGCGGATCTCGTTGAAGGAGGGAAGGCATGACACGTATCGCCTGCGCCTTGGTCGCAGCAGCCCTCAGTCTCCTCTTGGCCTGTCCGGCACAGGCGCAGCGGAGCGGCTTTGGCGTGCCGCTGACCAAGGTTCCGAGGGTCTTGATCGCGGGTGGCGGCGACGCGCGCGTGCCACTGGTGCATGCGGCCGTGTCGCATTGGAATGGGATCCTTGCCGGGATCGGTAGCGGCTTCCGCCTGGGGCCGGTTTCGCAGGGCGGCAGCGCCTCGGGCCAGCCGGGCGAGATCGTGGTCGTGTTGTCGGACGCCGAGTTCATCTCCCACGTCAACCGCCTGCCCGGCGGGAACGGCGCCGTAGTGATGATACGCAACATGAATGGCCCGCCGACGTCGTTGCCCAATGTCATGCGCAATGTGCTCGCGCATGAGCTCGGGCATGCGATCGGGCTGCCCCACAATTCTGATCCGGCGCTGCTGATGTGCGGCCGCCCGGCGCCCTGCCGCCCGGGGGTCTTTGCGTCGCAGACGCCGCATTACTTTCCGTTAAGTGGAGCAGAACGAAGCAGGCTCTTAGGGATGTACCCACCCGGCTGGAAAGGTCAGTGAATTGCGGCCGCCCCTTCGTTCCCACAATCCTTGAGCGGGATGGCAGGGCGCGGGGTGGATTCCAGGATCGCGATCGCTCGACCAGAAACATAGAGCTGCACTGTCCCGTCCTCAGGACGCGGAGCAGTGCAGCGTGCAATTCGCTCTGGCTCGATCGCCTACTCGCCGCGTGCTTGCGCGGGATTGCCACGGCCTTGCGGGTTGCCCATCACGGTCCCGTCCGGAAGCGTGACCGCGAGATACTGGCCGCCCTTGTTGCCATCGCGCAGCGGGTGGATGACGACCTTCACCTGCATGCCGGGCGTCAAAGTCTTCGGAACCCAGCCGTCGCGCGCGAGGCCAGTCGGCCCGTTCATCTCAATCGCCCATTGCGCCGGCGGCTGACCTTCCGGCTCATTCACCATCAGGATGATCCACGCATGTGGATTGGTCCACTGGAATTGCTTGACCGTCCCTTCCAGCGTGACCAGCTTGCCGGCATCGAACATGGCAAACGAATGATGCGCCAGAGCAGCCGGCGCCGCGCACATGACGGCCGCCATACCCGCAAAGCCTAATTGCTTGAGATTCATGGACGTCTCCGCCTCCCATCTTCTGATTGCTTGTCATTCGCACAACGAGAGTGTTTCTCAGCATTCCACAGCTGGCCCAATGCCGCAACCAGACTGTGCAAGAAGCCTGTAGAACGCGCACCATGACCTGACGCTGCAGCGCAAGAAGCCTACCGAGCCGTCGCGGCAATTCGCTCTGTTGCTGGCGCTTTTCTGACTGTCCGTCCGCGTGCTATCGTTCCAAGGAAGACAGTGCTTCCGCCGAGGGTTCGCCCAGGTTCGCCGATGTCAGGCAGCTCTGCGAGAGCTGACTGCGAATCGGCAGATCTAGGCTCGGGAATGCGCCGTTAGAAGATCGAGGCGGGAAGTGATCCCGCCCCAGGGAGGTATCAAATGGGAAATCGCCGCGCCGCGGTTTTGCCGGTATCGCTCACACCTGTCTTTTTGGCGCTCACAGTCGTCGCCGCTCACGCGCAAGAGCCTGATCTCTCAGGCATCTATTGGACGAAGCAGTACAACGCCAAGGTCGAGCTCGTCGGCGGCGGCGAGCTGCCCCTCACGCCTGCCGGCAAGAAAGCCTATGAGGCCAACATCGCCGGCTTCAAGGACGGCTCGACCGAGGACACCGCCCGCACCGTCTGCGTGCCCGATGGGCTGCCGCGCGTCTGGGCCAATCCCTATCCGTTCGAGATCGTGTACGGGCCGCCCGGCAACGTGACGCTGCTCTACGAGCTCAGCCACCAGGTTCGAGTCGTCCGCATGAACAAGCAGATGCCGCCTGAGCGCGAGCTGATCACTTTCCCGTCGTACAACGGCTATTCCATCGGCCGCTTCGAGGGCGACACGCTGGTGATCGAATCGGCGGGCTTCAAGGGCGACGTCACCTTCGCGGACGCAACCGGCGCACCACAGTCCGACGGAATGAAAACAGTCGAGCGCATTCGCAAGATCAGCCCGACGGAGCTCGAGGTGCTGATCACCGTGCACGATCCCGAATACTACACACGCGACTGGCAGGCGCGTTTCCTGTTCACTTCGCGCAACGATCTGCGGATCGAGGATTACGTTTGCGGCGAAGAGCATCGCGACATCTCGTCTATACCGGGCGTGCGACGGCCCTAGAACGTGCGACGATCCTGAAAGGAGCGATGGTGATGTTGACCAAGTCGTCCCACCAACTGTGCGCCGCGCTGTCGATCGCCGCTGGGCTTGAGCGTCGCTGCGTTGACGGATCACGCCTCGGCGCAGGCGCCCAACGGCAAGATCCCCGAGCTCGCGTCGAGCACGTTCGCGTGGCTCATCATCAGGCCGGAATGGCTGCCGCCGCCGACCGGATTGCGCGGGCCAATCCCGGCCGATCCCGAGCAACGCCAACACATGAATCAGGATGGCGCCGGCCAGGTGACGGTGCGGCTTGGCAACTGGCGAGACCCGGTGCTCAAGCCCTGGGCGGCCGAGCAGATGCGCATTTCCAACGACGAAGTGATCAGCGGCAAGCGCGGCCTGCCCTTCTCGGCGCAGGCGACCTGTCACCCTGGCGGCGTTCCCGGCCAGCTGCTCTATCCGGCGGAGCCGTTCTATTTCATCCAGACGCCCAAGGTCGTCTACATGATCTGGCAGCGCGACCACATGGTGCGCCGCATCTACATGACCGACAAGCATTCGGAGAAGGTGAAGCCGTCCTGGTTCGGCGAATTGATCGGCCACTACGAGAACGGCGATACGCTGGTCATCGATACGATCGGGCTCTCGACCGAGAAGAGCTACATCGACAACTACCGCACTCCGCATACTGAGAAGCTCCACGTCGTGGAACGATTCAAGCCCGCGGCCGACGGCAAGACGCTGGAGGTCCTCGTCAAGGTCACCGACCCCGACACGTTCAACGAGCCGCTGCACCTGGTGCAGCGCTGGCGGAAGGTGGAAAATCCGCTGGTAGAGACGGTCTGCGCGGAGAACAACGAGGATCACTTCGGACACAATCTGTTTCCGATGCCGCGCGCCAAGAAGCCCGATTTCTGATCGAGCGACGCGCACAACGACAAAAGACCCGCTTCGCTTTCGGAAGGTTGCGTAACCGCAACACCGCTGCTGATGGAGGGAATGATGTCGCGGTACACGAACATGCGCAGGACGTTTCTTTCGAGCACCGTTGTCGCCGCGCTGGGCATCGCCAGCTTGGCATTCGCGAGCGCGGCCTCGGCGCAGGGCAAGATCCCCGACCTTGCTTCGAGCACTTTCGCTTGGCTCTCGGCCGGAGCCGATTGGCGCGACCCGCCCGCCGGCATGCGCGGCCCGATCCGGCATGATCCGGATCATGCCTATCACGGCAACCTCGACGGCCCCGGCCAGGTGACAGTGCGGCTCGGCAACTGGAAGGACCCGGTGCTCAAGCCCTGGGCCGCCGCGCAGATGAAAGCCTCGAACGACGAGGTGCTGAGCGGCAAGCGGCAAGTACCGTTCGCGGCGCAGGCGCGCTGCTATCCGGGTGGTGTGCCCGGACAATTGCTCTATCCGGCGGAGCCGTTCTATTTCATCCAGACGCCCAAGATCGTCTACATGATCTGGCAGCGCGACCACATGGTCCGGCGCATCTATCTCACCGACAAGCATTCAGAGACGGTGAAGCCATCGTGGTTCGGCGAGTCGATCGGCCGTTATGAGAGTGACGGCTCTCTGTTCATCGACACCATCGGCTTACAGACGAAAAACAGCTACATCGACAATTTCCGCACACCGCACACCGAGAAGCTGCACGTCACCGAAAGCATCAAGCTTGCCGCCGATGGCAGCAGGGTCGAGGCGTTCGTGAAGGTCGATGACCCCAACACCTTCCACGAGCCGCTCTACCTGATCCAGCGCTGGCGCAAGGTTCCAAACCCACTGGTCGAGACCGTCTGCGCCGAGAACAACGAGGATCACTTCAACCAGGGCCTGTTCCCGATCCCGCGCGCCACGAAACCGGATTTCTGATCCGCAACAAGCTCCTTCGCTTGCGTTAAGCTGTCCACGGTCGCCCGCGATGGAATCGGGCGGGAAAAAACGCGAGCATCAGAACCATGGAAGAACAGGCAATCGAGCGAGCCGACGTCGCCGTCGGCTCCAATGCGGCGCGGCCGGTCGCCTGGCGCGATCTGCGCGAATGGCTGGCGCTGATCGAAGCCCGCGGCCTGCTCAAACGCATCGACAAGCCGGTCGATGCCGACGAGGAGCTCGCCGCCATTGCCTATCTGGCCACACGGCGCGAAAACGCACCGGCGCTCCTGTTCGAGAGCATCACGGGCGATCGCTCCGGCACGCACGTCCTTGCCAATATGCTGGGCTCAAGCAAGGAGCGCTATGCGCTCGCGGTCGGGCTCGATCCCGCGCTGTCGACTGCCGGGATGATTTCGGCAACGCGCGACATCATGCAGCGGCGGATCAGGCCGGTCGTGGTCGCGAAAGAAGCCGCGCGCGTCAACGAGATCGTGTTGCGCGGCGATGAGGTCGACCTCACGCAATTTCCGGCACCGAAATTCTGGCCCGGCGACGGTGGCCGCTATATCGGCACTGGCGACATCACGCTGACGCGCAATCCCGACACCGGCCGCATCAATGTCGGTTGCTATCGGCAGATGCTGCATGGGCCGCGGCGCGTGGGCCTCTATTGCTCGCCCGGCAAGCATGGGTTGATCGATCGCGAGGCGTGGTGGGCGCGCGGCAAGCCGTGCGAGGTGGTCGCGGCCTATGGCATCGACCCGGTGCTGTTCATGCTGGCGGCGCAGGTGTTCGGCATCAAGGAAAGCGAGCTCGATGTTGCCGGCGGCCTGATGGGGCGCGGCGTCGAGCTGACCGAGGCGGAATACGTGAGCCTGCCGATTCCCGCCAACGCCGAGCTTGTCATCGAGGGACTTCTGCATCCGGGCGACAGCGAGGAGGAAGGCCCGCTGGGTGAATTCACCGGCTACTACGGTCGCGAGCGCGCACCGCAGCCGGTGATCGAGGTGAAGGCGGTGCATCACCGCCGCTCGCCGATCCTCACCGCCGCGCTGATGGCGAAATATCCTTCGTGCGAGATCGGCGCTTATTACGCGATCATGCGTTCGGCGCGCATCCTCGACGATCTCGACCGCATTGGCGTCTCCGGCATCGTTGGCGCCTACGCGCATCCAGCCGCGGCGTCAGGCTGGGGCATGGTGGTGGTGTCGATGCAACAGCAATATGCCGGCCACGCCGCGCAGGTGCTGGCGCTGACCGCGCAGTGCCCGGCCGCCGCCTACTACACCAAATGGATCATCGCGGTGGACGAGGACGTCGATCCGACCGATTTCAACGACGTGCTGTGGGCGCTCTCGACGCGCTGCCATCCGGCCGAAGATCTCGACATCCTGCGCAACACCTGGTCGACCGGGCTTGATCCGAGCCAGTATCCGCCCGAGCTGCGGCCCTATGGATCGAAGGTGCTGATCAACGCCTGCAAGCCGCACAAGCACATCAAGCAGTTTCCGCAGGCGACGCTGTTGCGGCAGAGCACCTATGAGCGCGCCGTCGCGCGCTGGAGCGAGCTCGGCTTCGACGGGCCGCCGCCGAAGGTGACGGCGTTTCATAAGGAGTGAGGCCCGCGCGCGCCTTACGCAATCTGGTCACGCGGCGGCGGAGGACCAGAGCTACCCTCTTCAAATTGAGGCGCGCCATCGTCTCCGAGCACATCCCAATGAGCCTTTGAGCCCACGAAGATATGCTCGCCGACTGCGAGCTTGGGATTGTCATCCAGGATGCCGGCCGGGACCATGTACACGGTCTTGCGCGGGTTGCTGTCCGGCGCGTGTGCGCCGCATTCGCGGCAGAACGAATGCTTAGCGCCGCTCTTTACAAGATCCTGCCCTGAAAGCCACGTCAGCTGGTCGTAGCCGGTCACGATATAGGACGCCGAACTGGTGCCCGACGTCTTCCGGCACAGCGAGCAGTGGCAGACGATGACCTTCGAATGCGTTCCGGAAATCTGAAATCTGACGCCCTTGCACAGGCAGCTACCAGTGAGCATTCGGCCGATCCCCATTGCGAGACATGACGGTTGAGCCTAATCCGGTCAATTGGAAGAGAGTGTGACGCCGTTGGTTAGGGCAGCATCGCGTGGTCATGCCGGGGGAAAAACAACTGAAATATCGCGCCTTTCTTTCTTACAGCCACGCCGATACGAGTGTGGCAAAGCGCGTGCACGCGCGTCTTGAGGCATTTCGCATCGACAAGGACCTTATCGGCCGCACGACCCAGTCCGGGCCGGTGCCCGAGAGCCTGCGGCCAATCTTCCGCGACCGTCTCGAGTTCGATGCCGGGAGCTCGCTCGAGCACAAGACGCTGGCGGCGCTCGAAGACTCGGCAGCCCTGATTGTCCTCGCTTCTCCTCAGGCAGCTAGGAGCAGATATGTCAACGAAGAGGTCCGACAGTTCAAATCGCGACATCCCGACCGGCCGTTGATCCCGCTGATCGTCGGTGGCGTATCAGACAATCCCGTGGAGGAGTGCTTTCCACCAGCTTTACGCTTTGACGTCACAAAGGACGGCGCTGTCACAGACACGCCTCTCGAAATATTGGCGGCCGATCTGCGCGAAGATGGAGATGGGATCGAGCTTGCGCTCGCCAAAGTCGTCGCCCGGCTGATCGGAGTCGCACCAGATGACGTTTACCGTCGCGCCGAGCGAGAGCGAAGGATCCAAAGGCGGAGATCGCAACGGGTGCAGGCACTGATCTACGTGCTGCTTGTGAGCGTCATCGCTGGTCTTCTTGGCTGGATCAATCAGGCCTTCATAAAGGAGCGGTGGAATTGGTTCACGGTCATGCGCCCGTACATGCTCGCGCAGGTACGACCCTATGTGCTCGCGGCAAACGTGGAGCAAAGTTTGAAAGTGGGGACTCTTTCAAGGAGTGCGCAAAGGACTGTCCCGAGATGATCGTTATTCCAGCAGGCCAATTCATGATGGGATCGACAACGACTGATCCAGGTCACAATGACGATGAATTGCCACAGCACGAAGTCATTATTGCCAGGCCTTTCGCCGTTTCCAAATTTGTTGTCACGTTTGCCGACTGGGACGCTTGTGTGAGCGTTGGAGGATGCCCGCAAGTGAGCGACAGCGACATGGGGAGAGGAAACAAACCGGTCGTCAATACGACCTGGGACGACGCTCGGCAGTACGCGGCATGGCTCTCAAAGATGACTGGTAGGCGATATCGGCTGCTGACCGAGGCCGAATGGGAATACGCCGCACGCGCGGGCAGCACCACCGCCTTTTATTGGGGTGACACGATCGGGAAAGGCAACGCGAACTGCGACGGATGCGGCGGCGGATGGGACAACCAGCAGACCTCGCCGGTCGGATCGTTCAAGCCCAATTCGTTCGGTCTCTATGATATGTCCGGCAACGTCTGGCAGTGGGTGGAGGACTGCTACCACGCCGACTACACCGGCGCGCCGACAGATGGTTCTGCGTGGATAGCCGGCGATTGCACGAGGCGAATCAATCGCGGTGGCTCCTGGTACAGTTTTTCTCGGCCCCTGCGTTCGGCAGCGCGCGTCAGAGGATTCCCAGGAAACCGAGATTATGGGCTGGGCTTCCGGATCGGAAGGGATTTGCCCTGAACGCTCACGGCAAGGCAAACCCAAACGTCATACCTGCGAGCGTACGATATCTGCGCTAATGCAGCCGAAATTCGCCGTTCACGGCGCGGATCTCGGCCGGCTTGATCAGGCGCGAATGCGCGACCGTGACCGAGTGCAGCGGGCCCTCGAGCTTCTCCAGCCAGAAGGCGAGGAAGCGGTTGAGCACCGGAAACTTCGGGCACAGATCGTAGTCCTGCCACACGTAGGTCTGCAGCAGCGCCGGATGATCGGGCATCCGGTAAAGAATGTGGGCCGTGGTCAGTCCGTAGCCCTCGAGCTGCCGTCGAAAGTCGCTTGCCGACCATGCTGGTCCTCCAGTCGAGTCGTCCAATAACCAGTCTCCGGGACTTTGTTTCCCCATTGCAAGCGAAAAAGATGAAATATGTGTTTAATATCAAGGCATTAGCAGCATATGGGGACGGCTGCTGACAGCGCGTGAGCTGTGGCGGCGATACCGGCCAGTCCAATTAACTACGCTGATTCAAGAGCTTTAAAAGTTATGCTAGCACTCCGATCGAAGTGAGTGCTAAAAAACTTCCCGCATCCCCTTGCGGGGAAAAATCGCGCCACCTATGTCGCGACCAAGCGGCTCGGGGGTCCCTGCGGGCCGCTGCATCCCAACCTGTCAATCTAGTTGATTTATGGAGGATATCCCATGAAGTTCCGTCCGCTTCACGACCGTGTCGTCGTCAAGCGCATTGAGGCCGAGGAAAAGACCGCCGGCGGCATCATCATTCCCGACACCGCCAAGGAAAAGCCCTCGCAGGGCGAGATCATCGCCGTCGGCCCGGGTGGCCGCGACGAGGCCGGCAAGCTCATTCCCGATCGATCTCAAGGTCGGCGACCGGGTGCTGTTCGGCAAATGGTCGGGCACCGAGGTCAAGATCGACGGCCAGGATCTCCTGATCATGAAGGAGTCCGACATCATGGGCGTGCTCGAAGAGACCGCCGCCGCCAAGAAGAAAGCGGCCTGAGCCGCAGCAGCAATCCTCGTCCCGAGGGGCCTCGCAAGACGCGGCCTCTCGAGGGACGAGGCCCCCGAAACTCATCGGCCTCTCCTTCGAGACGCAGGCACGGCTTGCTCATCGGGATGAGGATCAGCAACGGAGTAGTTCAATATGGCTGCCAAGGAAGTCAAATTCTCGGTCGATGCGCGCGACCGCATGCTGCGCGGCGTCGACATTCTCGCCAATGCGGTGAAGGTGACGCTCGGCCCCAAGGGCCGCAACGTCGTGCTCGACAAGAGCTTCGGCGCTCCCCGCATCACCAAGGACGGCGTCACCGTCGCCAAGGAGATCGAGCTCGAGGACAAGTTCGAGAACATGGGCGCCCAGATGGTGCGCGAGGTCGCGTCCAAGACCTCCGACATCGCCGGTGACGGCACCACGACTGCGACCGTGCTCGCCGCCGCGATCGTCAAGGAAGGCGCCAAGGCGGTTGCCGCCGGCATGAACCCGATGGACCTCAAGCGCGGCATCGATCTCGCGGTCGAGGCCATCGTCGAGGACCTCAAGAAGAACAGCAAGAAGGTCACCTCCAACGACGAGATCGCCCAGGTCGGCACCATCTCGGCCAACGGCGACAGCGAGATCGGCCGCTTTCTCGCCGAGGCGATGAAGAAGGTCGGCAACGAGGGCGTGATCACGGTCGAGGAAGCCAAGTCGCTCGAGACCGAGCTCGACGTCGTCGAGGGCATGCAGTTCGACCGCGGCTACATCTCGCCCTACTTCATCACCAACGCCGACAAGATGCGCGTTGAGATGGAGGACCCCTACATCCTCATCAACGAGAAGAAGCTCTCGGGCCTGCAGGAGCTGCTCCCGCTGCTCGAGGCGGTGGTGCAGACCGGCAAGCCGCTGCTCATCGTCGCCGAGGACGTCGAGGGCGAGGCGCTCGCCACGCTCGTGGTCAACAAGCTGCGCGGCGGCCTCAAGGTCGCGGCCGTGAAGGCGCCCGGCTTCGGCGATCGCCGCAAGGCCATGCTGCAGGACATCGCGGTCCTGACCGGCGGCCAGGCGATCAGCGAGGACCTCGGCATCAAGCTCGAGAACGTGACGCATCAACATGCTGGGCCGCGCCAAGAAGGTGATGATCGACAAGGAGAACACCACGATCGTCAACGGCGCCGGCAAGAAGGCCGACATCGAAGGCCGCATCTCGCAGATCAAGGCGCAGATCGAGGAGACCACCTCCGACTACGACCGCGAGAAGCTGCAGGAGCGGCTGGCCAAGCTCGCGGGCGGCGTCGCGGTGATCCGCGTCGGCGGCGCGACCGAGGTCGAGGTGAAGGAGCGCAAGGATCGCGTCGATGACGCGATGCATGCAACCCGCGCCGCGGTCGAGGAAGGCATCCTGCCGGGTGGCGGCGTGGCACTTCTGCGTGCCGGCGCTGCCCTCAAGGTGCGCACGCAGAACGACGACCAGAAGACCGGCGTCGAGATCGTGCGCAAGGCGACGCAGGCCCCGGCCCGTCAGATCGCCACCAATGCCGGTGAGGATGGCTCGGTGATCGTCGGCAAGATCCTGGAGAAGGACCAGTACGCTTACGGCTTCGACGCGCAGAATGGCGAATACGTCAACATGCTCACGAAGGGCATCATCGACCCGACCAAGGTCGTGCGTCAGGCGCTGCAGGGCGCGGCGTCCGTTGCCGGCCTTCTGATCACCACCGAGGCGATGGTCGCCGAAGTGCCGAAGAAGGGCGGCGCGGCCTGCCCCGGCGATGCCGGGCGGCGGCGGGATGGACTTCTAAGCCATCGACGCTCACAGCAGACTATGCGAGAGGCCGCCCACGGGCGGCCTCTTTGCGTATGGCGATGCAGGATCGAGCTCTTGAATAGCGGCCGGCGCCAGTTGCTCACGCGCTTGATGTCCCTACGCCGTGACATCGAGCAGCGACTTCACCATCTGATTGTATGCTGTCACCACCCGCGCATTGGCCGCATACGTATAACGCGCGACCAGTTGCTGGATGGCCTCCTCCGTCAAATCGACATTCGGAGTGGCCACTTGCCCATCCGCGTTGGCGTAGGGCGCACCGGGGTCATAGGAGGGCACGGAGCTCGGCGCAACGTTGGTGACGATGGCCTGCGTGCCGCCGCCCGCGAGATCGACCTGATCGACGCGCAACGGTGTGTAGGCGCGCGGCGCGTTCGCGGGATAATTCCCTTGCGCATCCGGCAGCGCGCCAGCGGAGCGGACGTTGGCCACGTTGCGCGCTGATACTTGCAGCCGCGTGGCAGCAGCCTGCATTCCCAGATATGGCAATGGATAATACGCTACTCATAGACCGGCTCGGCTGTCTCAGCCGGCGATCCTAGCCGTCAGGCCGTCGAACGAAATGTCGGATGAAACGCTCGCATTGTGGCGGCGCCATTTACCATCGATTAGCCTCGAATGCGAGGCTGCCCCCAAAACGACAACGACCACGAAACAAGGGGGCGCGTACATCCGGCGTCACCCGTTGATCGTGGCCGTCCAAGCGACAGAACCTTTCGGCTCAACATCGCCTTGTTCGGATAGATGGGGAGCCGTAGCCGCTCTCCGCAAGGATGCGCGTGCAATCGATCGCCATTCAGCGCGATCTAGCCGGCATCGACCGGATTGATGCATGAAGGGCCGCCAGTCGCCTGGCGGCCCTTCGTCTTGCGTCATCGCCCGTTCACGCCGGCTCGTCCGCCTTCAGGCGCACGAGCTTGTTGAGCAGCGCGTCGAGGCCTGCGCCCTCGCCGGCGTGCAGGTCGATGCGGCCGACCTTCTCGACCAGCCGCTCGAGCGACTCGAGCTCCTTGAGCCGCAGCAGCAGAGGGTTGTCCTCCATCAGCTTCGCGGTGTTGAGGAGCGAACGCGTTGCCGCGGTCTCCTCCTGGCGGCGGATCAGGTTGGCCTTCGCCGTCCGCTCCGCCTCCACCACCTTGTTCACCAGCTCGCGGATCTCGCCCGGCAGGATCACGTCCTTCACGCCGAGCTCGGTCACCTCGATGCCGGTCTCCGCGATGCGCTCGCGCACGAAGGCGCGCAGCTCCGCGTCGAGCGCGTTCTTGGCCGAGAGCACCTCGTCGAGCGTGCGCGACGCCACCGCCTCGCGGATCGCGAACTGCACCAGCCGGTACAGCCACGCATCGACGTCCGGCGACCGCCGCCACCGCGCGCTCCGGATCGACGATGCGGCGGAACGCGGTCAGCGTCACGCGCAGCGCGATGCGGTCCTTGGTCAGCATCTCCTGCGCGGTGATCTCGACCGCCTGCGGACGCAGGTCGAGGCGCTTGACCTCGATCTTGCGGCCGACCGTCCAGAACGCGTGCCGGCCCGGCGCGAGCCGCTCCACCAGCCGGCCCTCGACGTAGAGCAGGCCCGCCTCGTGGTTCTCGACCACGTGCTCGGCGACGAGCGTGTTGCGCTCGCGCGCGATCATCGCGAGGTGGCGCGGCGCGACCTTCGGATCGCTCGCCACGTCGATGCGCTCGACCTCGACCGGGTCGCGACCTTCCAGAACACGCGCGTCTGCCACGGCGCCCATCAGGTGCATCGGCCGGCCGTCGAGGCTGACGATGGCGACCTCGTCCGCCTTGGTCTCGACCGCCTCGAACAGCTCGCGCGGCGAGATCCGGCCGCGCCGCCTTGAGCACGGCGTAGCGCTCCGCCGGGAACTCGGCGCGCACGACATTGTGCAGCTCGACCGCGAGCTCGCGCCGCGGATCGAACAGCGTGTGGCGGCCCGGCTCGAGCACGCGCTCGAACCGGCCGTTGCGCATGAGGAAGGCGCGCTCGCCGTCCTTCACCGTCACGCGCAGCATGAACAGGTGCCGGTTCATGGCACGTCTCCTTCGTTGGCCGCGCGGCTGCCGCGCGGCCGGATTGCGTTATCGAGGACTGGGTTCCGGACGCGCGCTTCCCGCTACGAACGGCGGGCCGAGGCTTGAGCCCGCGTCGAACGACGGGCGCACGCGTTCGTTCGCCGCGCGCGAAGCACGGCGGCCGAACGGATCGACCCGACGTCCGCGCGGGCGGTATCCGCCCCGGCGCAGAGCCGGTCTCACGGTGTCGAGGTGCGAGCGAGGAGCCTTTCGGCGCAACGACCGGACCGCGACTGAAGTGCGCGTCCGGTCCCCTTCATGGGAGTCAGCTTCAGCTGATGGTTCATAGGCTGAACCGGAGCGTTGGAGCGGGATTCGAACCCGCGACAGCATGATTAACAAGTCATCTGCTCTACCCACTGAGCTATCCTCGCAGTTGGTTGAACATGACAGGAATTGAACCTGCACCTCCGGGTCTCCCCGGCGCTCTCCATGAGCTACAGTCCCATCCTTCGTTCGGCGGAACACGGCCACGCAGAGCGCACCGCGCCAGTCAGGTTTGAAAGCCTGAACACAAGGCGTCCCGAAGGAGCGCGCGCGAGTAAAGGTAAAGCAAGGCGGAAAAATGGCCGCGCGAAATTCCTACCGGGAATTAATGAAGCGAATGGTGAAGCGCGCGCGACGAACAGCGCGTTGTTTTAGCTCGGCGCGATTCAGGTGATCGCCTACTCCGCTGGCGCAGCCACCTGCGCGCGTTCCTTCTCGACGCCGTGCACCAGCACGGCGATCGCCGCCGTCCCGATCACGAAGCCGAGCGCGATGACGGCGGCAACGCCGAGCACGAGATCGAAGCCGCCACGCCCGTGCAGCAACGCGATCAGCGACACCGCGGCGCCCGACACCACGAAGGTGAGGAAGTAGCGCACCGCGAAGACGCGCGAGCGCCAGGCGTCTGCCGTATAGCGCGCGATCACCAGATCGTTGACGGTGACCTGCGCGTAAATCGCCGCGACCGCCACCGCAAGCGCAACGATCAGAATCGGGCCGCTTGCATAGGCGCTCCAGACGACGCCAATGAATTGCAGCAAGGCGACGGCAGCGAACAGGATATGGAGTTGGAAGCGATCGACCAGCCGGCCGATGGTGAGCTGCGCCAGCGCGCCACACATCAGGATCAGCGTGGCAATGCCGCCGACCTGCATCAACGAGACGCTCAAGCCCAGCCGCTCGTCGACGATCTTGGGCAGCGCCACGGTCGTCACATGGAAAACGAGACCGGCCGACATCGCGATCAGGATGAACAGGGCGACGATGGTCGCCGCTACCCAGGGCGAAAACACGACCTCGGGGGTCGCGGTACGGCCCGCTGCCTTGTGGCGATCGTCGGGAACGAGCAGCAGATAGGCAACGCCGGTCGCAACGCAGACCACGGCCGGCACCAGGAAGGCGCTGCGCCAGCCAAAGCCATAGACCAGGAGCGCGGTCGTGACCCGCCGCCAATGCCACGCCGAGATTGCCGCAGACGCCGTTGAAGGCGAGCGAGCGTCCGCGCGAGGTCGCCTGCTCGATCAGCATCGCGGTGCCGACCGGATGATAGATCGCCGCAAACATGCCGAGCGCCGACAGCGCGACCGCCAGCACGATCGGGCTCGGCGCCAAAGCCGCGCCGACGAGCGAGGCGCCGCAGCCGAGATAGAACAGCGCCATCATGTTGCGCCGGCTCCAGCGGTCGCCAAGCCAGCCCGCCGGCAGCGAGAACACGCCAAAGGCGAGGAACGAGGGCGTGCCAAGCGCAATCAACTCGGCATAGCTCCAGCCGTAGACCGTGGTGAGCTCGATCACGACGGTGGCCAGGATCAGCATCACGTAGTGATCGATCGCATGCGCGAAGTTGATGAAGCCGATCGACAGGAGGCGGGTCCGCTCTTCAGCGGACGGCGCGAGAACTGTCGGCGTGCTGACCATCAGGCAACCTCGGATTCGGCAACAGACGCCGCATGGTACCCTGTCCAGGCACCAAGTTCACCCCTTCTTTGGCGCCCCCCATGGCCCGGCATAAATGGCCCGGCATCGATGGCCGGCCTTGGACGCCGGGGGCGCGAGAACACATCCCATCCCATTAAAGAGGGACGTACTCTCAATTCCTTGGAGTGGCGCATGTCCTTGTCGGAAAACCGGTTCCCACTTTTCCGGGACATGCGCTACGGCGTCACCTTATGCTGGCGCACCCACTCGTCGATCGCCGGTATCTGCCGCGTGACGAACTCGGCATCGGCCAGAATGCGTTCGCGCGTGCGTTCCGCCTCGGTCCGCCCATCCGAAGTCTCGTAGGCCGGAGCAAACTGCTTGAGCTCCTCAGCGCGCGCGGGATCGCTGAAGTTCTCCATCAGGCTCGACATGGACGTCGCGCGGAAGGACGAGCCAAACTTGTCCGCAAGCGTCTCGAAATGGCGCTTGACGAATTCCACGGCGAGGCCGGCGTGCTCACCTTGCGACGCCACCGAGAAAATGAGCCTGCGTGCCATCTCGTTCGGAATCTCGTCCGACAACGCGATGGCGAGCGTCTCACGGGCGAGCGCTGGATCAAGCGCACTCGCGAGCGCGGAATAGTAGAGCGCACGCTCGGTCATGATCTTGCTCTTGCGGCCGAGCCCGTGCAGGGTTTCATAGGTCGCACGATCAGCCTCGCGGCCGACGAGGTGCAGCACCGGGTCACGGAGCGCCGACGGCAGCGAGGCGGGTTCCTTGAGAAACGCCTCGAAACGCCGCTTCGCCTCGGCAATCACGGCATCATCGCCAAGATCGCCAAGGGCGCTCAGGAGCCGTGCACGCATGAGCGCGCGCTCGACCGGCTCGTCGTCGGGCCCTTGCCATCCCACCCGCTCAAAGATCGGCCGCAACAGCGCGCGCGCATAAGCCTGGAATGCGGCCCGCCCAGGCCGACCCCGTTCAAGCTTGTGAACGCGCGCAATCGAGGCGACGAGCTGATCGACCACGCGGCGATGGTCGTCGCCTGCGAGCTGGTCGGCCAGCGCGAAATAGGCGGGCGGCGCGTCGCGCAGCGACTCGACCATGGCCCACGCGTCGCTGAGAAGATTGATCCGGTCTGCAGGCGTCATGCCGGGCAGTCCGCGCGCCAGCGCATCCCGCATCGCGGTGTCGTAGCGGACGCGATAGTAGCCGACATCGCCGAGATTGAGCTTGATCGCATCGCCGCAACGTCCAGCGGTGATCTCGGCCGTTCCGTCAAGCAGCACTTTCGTGCCCGTGCCCTGCGGCGGACCGAACAGAATGGGTACCGGCCAATGCTGCGGCTGCGCCTGCAATTCGCGCACCGTGAAGCGATCCTGCTTGAGCGCGATGCGCTGCTCATTACCGACACAGCGCGCTTGCGCCACAACGAGCGGAATGCCTGGCTGCTCCGTATAGGGCAAAAGCACCGAGCCAACCGGTTTCCCCGCCGCCGCATCAAGCACGCGGGAGAGATCGTCGACCGTCGCGTTGCTGTAGGCGCGCTCCGTCATGTAGCGCTGCATGGCGTCGCGGAACACGTCCTCGCCCACGAAGCTCTCGATCATGCGCACCAGCGCCTGCCCCTTGCTGTAGGTCGTAGTGCCGAAATTGTCCCTCGCCTCGCTCTCGTCGGCCACCGGCCGGCGCATCGCGCGCGCCGTTGAGCTGACATCACGCTCCATCGCAGACTGCTTTTCGCCATTGGCGCTGAGCCAAGGCTCCAAATCGGGTTGCAGCCGCTCGACCGCTTTGTATTGCATCCAGGTCGCGAAGCCCTCGTTGAGCCAGAGGTCGTTCCACCAACCCATGGTGACGAGATTGCCAAACCATTGGTGGGCGATCTCGTGAGCGAGCAGCAGCAAGATGCGCCGCTGCGCGTCGGGCTGGCTCTTGGCGGGATCATACAGAAGGCTGCCCTCGTAGATCGTGATGGCGCCCCAGTGCTCCATGGCGCTCGCGGAATTCCTGGGCAGCGCAATCAGATCGAGCTTTGGCAGCGGATATTTTACGCCGAAATAATCGTTGAGATATTGCAGCAGCGCCACGCTCTGGTCGAGCGCATAGCGGCCGGTGGCGCTTTGGCCACGGGTGGTGACGACGCCGACCGTGATGCCATCGACCTCACTGGTGAGCCGCTCGAGCTCGCCCGCCGCCAGCACGAACAGATAGGTCGACATGCGGGGCGTGCGCGCGAAGGTCACACGCTTGCGATTGCCACGCAGCGGTTCCTCTTGCGCAATCGGCGTATTCGAGACCGCGAGAAAGCGTTGCGGCACGGTCAAGGTCAGCGCGAAGGTCGCCTTGAACGCCGGCTCGTCCCAGCCTGGAAAAATGCGGCGTGCGTCGGTCGGTTCGGAGTGGCTGGCGAGCATCCGCTTGCGGCTATTGTCGACACGATAGTCCATGGAATAGAGCCCGCGCCCGGACTTGTTGCTGATCGGCGCGGTGTAGGCGATCCGCAGCTGGTGACGCCCGGCCGCGATCGCTCGCGAAAACCTGAAAGTTACGGTCTGCTCGTCCTCGTCCACCGAGGTGGATTTCGCGGACGTTATGTCATCGACCGTCGTCCCGGTGAACGTCAGGTCGACGGCATTGAGCACAAGGCGGTCAGTGGGCTCGCGCACCTCGATGTCGATGATGGCCGATCCTTTGGCCGAAAGGGCCGAAAGGTTGGGCTGAAGATCGATGGCATAGTGGATCGGAACCACGGTCTTCGGCAGCTTGCCGGGCGCCGTTTCGAGCGAAAACGGCGCGTCGGCATGCGCCGCCGACACGATCAGCAACAGCACGAGGACGCCGGTCAGTAGCCGGACAAAGCGATCAAATAGAGGGGTCATGGACTCACCGCATCAGCCAACGAAGGCATATACGACCTGCCGGTGCCCCCGCAATGCGCTATTCGCGCGGCGACTGCACACGTCAGCTTGCGGTTTTTGTGTGGCGTCCGAAACGGGATTCAACACTCATTGTGAATTGCGCCGCCGGCGCACCCATTCGTCGATCGCCGGTAGTTCGCTCCGCGACGAACTCCGCGTCTGCCAGAATGCGCTCGCGCGTGCGTTCCGCCACCATCCGGCCGCCCGACGTCTCGTAGGCTGGAGCAAACCCCTTGAGCTCTTCGGCGCGCGCTGGATCGCTGAAATTTGCCATCAGGTTCGACACGAAGGTGTTGCGGAACGACGATCCGTGCTTCGTCGCCAGCGTCTCGAAGTTGTTCCTGACGAATTCCAGCGCGAGCTCCGGATGTTCGCCTTCCGCCACCCAGTTCATCAGCCTGCGGCCAAGGTCGGCCGGCAGCTCCTCGGTCAGCGCGATCGCCAGCGTCTCGCGCGCGAGCGCAGGATCGACAGCGCTCGCGAGCGCCGAATAGTAGCGGACGCGCTCCTCGGTGCTCGTGCTCTTGCGCCCGAGATCCAGGAGAGTTCGGTAGGTCGCGCGGTCGGCGCTGCGGCCCACGAGATGCGTGACCGGATCGCGCAGGTTCGGCGGCAGCGAGGCAGCGTTCCGCAGGAACGCATCGAAACGCCGCTTGGCCTCGGCCAGAACCGCCTCATCGCCGAAGTCGCCCAGCGTGCGAATGAGCCGCGCGCGCAGCAGTGTACGGTCGTTGGGCTCCCCGTCCACGGCCTGCCATCCGACCCGCTCGAACATCGGCCGCAGCGTCGCGCGCGCATAGGCCGCAAACGCAGCCTGGCCCGGCCGGCCGCGCTGAAGCTGGTGCACGCGAGTCATGGTACGGATGACTTGGTCGGCCACACTGCGATGGTCGTCGCCGGCCAACCGGTCGGCAAGCTCGAAGTAGGCTGACGGAGGATTGCGACCGGCTTCGGTCAGCGCCCAGGCATCGGCCAGGAGATTGACCCGGTCCGCCGGCGCCATCGATGCGAGCCGGCCCGCCAGCGCCCCCTGCATCGCAGCGTCATAGCGCACGCGGTAATAGCCGACATCGCCGAGATTGAGCTTGACCGCGTCACCGCAGCGCCCGGCTGCGATCTCGGCCTCCCCGTCGAGCAGGACAGTCGTGCCGGCACCATCTGGCAGCCCGAACCGCACGGGCACCTGCCAGCGCTGCGGCTGCGCCGCAGGATCGCGCACGGTGAATCGGTCCTGCTTGAGCGCGATGCGCTGCTCGCCATCGACGCAGCGGCTGTCGGCGATGACCAGCGGCACGCCGGGCTGCGCTGCATAGGAAGACGCCAACCGGCCAACCGCCTTGCCAGACACCGCATCGAGTGCATGCCAGAGATCGGCGGACGTCGCATTGCTGTAGGCATGCTCCTTCATGTAGCGCCGCATGACGTCGCGGAAGACGTCCTCGCCCACATAGGTCTCGGTCATGCGCACGACCGCCTGTCCCTTGCTATAGGTGATGCCGTCGAACACCGCCCTCGCCTCGGTCTCGTTGGCGACCGGCCGCGTTATGGCGCGCGCGCCGCGTCTCGCGTCCTGCGCCATCGCGCCCTGCTTGGCGCTATTGCTGTTGAACCATGGCTGCCACTCGGGATGGAGCACGTCAGCCGCCTTGTATTGCATCCAGCTCGCGAAGCCCTCGTTGAGCCAGAGATCGTTCCACCAGGCCGTGGTGACCAGATTGCCGAGCCACTGATGTGCGATTTCATGCGCGAGCAGCGAGAACACGCGCCGCTGCGTCTCGATTGCGCTCTTGGCGGGATCGTACAGCAGGCCGCTCTCGAAGAACGTGATGGCGCCCCAATGCTCCATCGCGCTCGCGCTGTTGCTGGGCAGCGCGACAAGGTCGAGCTTGGGCAGCGGATATTTTGCAGCGAAGTAGTCGTTGAAGAATTTCAAAAGATCGGCCGTCTGGTCGATCGCATAGCGCCCATTGGCGCTCTTGCCGCGCGTGGTGACGACGCCGATGGTGATGCCCTCGGCCTCGCCGGTCAGCCGTTCAAGCTCACCCGCCACCAGCACGAACAGATAGGTCGACATCTTGGGCGTGCGCTCGAATGACACGCGCTTGCCGCCATTACGCGTCGGCTCCTCGCGCGCAATCGGCATGTTCGACACGGCCATGAACCGTTCCGGCACAGTTACGCTCAGGTCGAAGGTCGCCTTGAATGCGGGCTCGTCCCAGCCCGGGAAGATGCGGCGAGCATCGGACGGCTCGGAGTGGCTGGCGATCATTTGCTTGCGGCCATCATCCGTGCGGTAGTCGATGGAGTAGATGCCGCGGCCGAATTTGTTGATCTGCCCCGAATAGGCGATCCGCAGCTTGTACCGGCCGGCCTCGATCGCGTGCGAGAAGCTCAACGTGACCGTCTGGGCATCCTTGTCCACCGTGATCGTGGGTGCCAGCGCAACGCCGTCCAGCGAGGCCGCCGAAAAGGTCATGTCGACAGCGTTGAGCACCAGCCGATCGGTCGGCCTAAGCACGTCGATATCGATGACCGCGGAGCCCGTGACCGTGAGCGCCTCGAGGTTCGGCTGCAGGTCGAGGGAGTAGTGGATGGGCGCCACCGTCTTCGGCAGCTGGCCGGGCGTCGCTTCAAACGAATAGGGCGCGTCGGCGTGTGCGACGGTCAGCAGAACCAACAGCGCAAAGGCGCCCGTCAGCATCCGGACGGAGAAATTAAGCAGAATCATGGTGTTCGCCGCATGGACGATTGAAGGCATAGAGGATCTCCCGACGCCCCCGTAATGTGCCACCTGAGGCGATATGCGCTTGGCTCTTGCGGTTTTTTTGTGACTTGTCCTCGCACAAAGTCACGATCGTTAATCCAATGTCCGCCGGAAGCGGGTGACCGCGATCGTCATCGCGAGCAGCATCAGGCCGCTCAACGCCAGCGTATCGTACTGGAGGTCGGGCAGCGTCGAGCCCTTGAGCATGATCGAGCGCACAATGCGGAGATAATGCGTGAGCGGCAGAGCTTCGCCGATCCATTGCGCCCAGACCGGCATGCCCGCGAAGGGAAACATAAATCCGGACAACAGAATGTTCGGCAGAAAGAACATGAGCGACATCTGCATCGCCTGCAGCTGGTTCTGCGCCAGCGTCGAGAACGTATAGCCGATCGACAGGTTGGTGGTGATGAAGAGCGTACTCAGCAGCGCAAGCAGGAACAAGTTGCCCAGCACCGGCACGCCGAACAGTCCGATGCCGAGCCCGATGATCAGGCTCGCCTGAATGAAGCCAACGAGGATATAGGGAACGATCTTGCCCAGCATGATCTCGACTGGCGTGATCGGCATCGAGAGCAGGCTCTCCAGCGTGCCACGCTCAACCTCGCGCGTCACCGACAGCGCCGTGAAGATCAGCATGGTCATGGTGAGGATGGTCCCGACCAGGCCGGGAACAATGTTGAGCGAGCTCTCGCCCGAAGGATTGTAGCGGGCGTGGGTGCGCAACTCGAACAGCGACTGTGTCGTATCAGGGAGCGCGCGATCGTGCTGGAGCGCGGTCGTCAGCACGGCATTCAGCGCCGACAGCGCCGAGCCCGAGGCGACCGGATCGGTGGCATCGGCCGCAACCAGGATGGCGGGCCGGTCACCGCGGCGGACCGCACGCTCGAAGCCTGCGGGAATCTCGATCGCGAACAGGACCTTTCCGGCCGCCAGCAGCTGGTCGAACTCAGCCTCGTCGTGGACCTGATACACGACCTTGAAGTAGCGCGTGTTCTCGAGCGCACGCAGAATCGAGCGGCCGAGATCGCTCTGCTCCTGCAGCAGCACGGCGGTCGGCAGATTGCGCGGATTGGTGTTGATGGCGTAGCCGAACAGGGTGAGCTGCACCAGCGGGATCATGATGATCATCGCGAACGAGACCCGATCGCGCTTGAGCTGAATGAACTCCTTGATCAGCATCGCGACGGTGCGACGCCAGAAACCGCCGATGGCATCACTTTGCGCGCTCATTGGAAATTGTCCTGCGCCTTGGCCAGGAGATCGATGAAGACGTCCTCGAGCGAGGCCTGCGATTTCGTCCACACCAGATCAGGACGGTCGCGGTCGGGCGCGATCGCCGCATCGAGCGCCGCCTGATCGCGGCCGGAGACGTGCAGGCTCGTTCCGAACGGCGCCACCATATCGACGCCGGGACGGCGTTCGAGCTCCTCGGCGTATTTGTTGAGGCTGTCGCCATTCTTGGCGCTCACCGTGTAGGTCGTCAGATGAGAGCTGGCGATCACCTCCTCGACGGTTCCGTGCGCGAGCAGCACGCCATAGGCGATGTAAGCGATCTCGTGGCAGCGCTCGGCCTCGTCCATGTAGTGGGTCGAGACCAGCACCGTGAGCCCTTGCGCGGCGAGCGCATGGATCTCGTTCCAGAACTCGCGCCGCGCTTTGGGATCGACGCCGGCGGTGGGCTCGTCGAGCAGCAGGAGCTGCGGGTTGGGCAGCGTGCAGGCGCCAAGCGCGAGCCGCTGCTTCCAGCCGCCCGACAATTCGCCGGCGAGCTGGCTGTCGCGGCCGGCAAGCCCGAGCCGCTCGACCATGGCGTGCGCCGCCTTGACCGGCTCGGCGATCCCGTAAAGGCGCGCGACGAATTCGAGATTCTCGCGCACCGAGAGATCTTGATAGAGACTGAAGCGCTGCGTCATGTAGCCGACGTGGCGTTTGATCTCGCCGGCCTGCGTGCGGATGTTGTAGCCGAGGCAAGTGCCCTCGCCTTCGTCCGGCGTGAGCAGGCCGGTCAGCATGCGAATGGTCGTGGTCTTGCCCGAGCCGTTCGGACCCAGAAAGCCATAGATCGTCCCGCGCTTGACCTGCATCGACAGATCGCGCACGACCTTGCGGCCGCCGAACGACTTGCTCAGACCGTGGACATCGATCGCGATATCGGAGGTCACTTCGGCCCTCCTTTTGACGCGCCCTTGGGATCGGCCTTGCCGGCCTGCTTGATCGAATCCGTAGATGCGAGCGTGACGCTGACCGGCTGGCCGACGCGCAGCCGCTCCGGCTGCTCAGGCCGTGCCTCGATCAAGAACACGAGCTTGCTGCGCTCCTCGAGGCTGTAGATCACCGGCGGCGTGAATTCGGAATTGCGGGCGATGAAGCTCACCTTCGCGGTCAGGCCGCTCACACAGCCGTCGCAGTGCACGTTCACCACATCGTCGATCCTGATCTGCGGCAGCATGGCCTCGCTGACGAAGAAACGGACTTTTAGATTGCCGGGCGGCAGCAGCGCGAGCACGGGACGACCGGCAGACACCATCTCGCCGCCGCGGAAGTAGATCTGCTCGATCGTGCCCTCGACCGGGCTGAATACCTTGCGGCGCGCGAGGCGCGTCTGCGATGAATTGAGGCGCGCCTGCGCGGTTCGCAATGCCGCTTCCGCGTCCTCCAGCGCTTTCTGCGTGCCGGCACTGGTCTTGAGCAGCGTGACTGCCCGATCGTAGGCGGCCTGCGCATTCTTTAGGGTTGCCTCCTGCATCTGCAGATCGGCCACCTGCAGATCAGGGTCGAGGGTAAAGAGCGGCGCCCGCATCCCGACCTGGTCGCCCTCGCGCACCGAGAGCGTCTCGATGCGGCCGGCTTCGTCCGGTCCGACAAAGATCAGATTGGCCTCGACCCAGCCCTGATACGCGGAGGGACCGCCGTTCTTGCAGCCGCCAAGTGCGGCCATGGCGAGAAGCGCAGCCGCAATGGTGAGGCGACGCGAGATCATGACGCTTTCCTTTCGCCGAACAGCGTGTCGATGTGGGCCTGCAAGATTTCCCGCACGTCGAGCTTGTCGAAGCGGCCGAACAGGCCGTTCCACATCAGCGCGACCATGGCGGGCGCGACCAGGAGCTGTGGAAATCGCGCCAGTGCATCGTTGGGTAGTTCGCCGCGCGCGACCGCACGCGTCATCAGGGCACGGATCGCCGGGACGACACGCGCAATAACCTCGTTGTAGTAGATCTCGGCAAGCTTCGGGAAACGCTGGCCCTCGGTGATGATCAGGCGGATCACATCCTGCCGGCGCGTGCCGAACACCTCGCGCACGAACATGTCGGCGATCCCTTCCACCACCATGCGGGCCGGCAGATCGATCATGGGAGCGCCCGCGATCCTGCCAACCACCGGACTGAGCATCGAGCGCACGAGCTCCTGGAACAGGCTCTCCTTGTCGCGGAAGTAGAGATAGATCGTGCCCTTGGCGACGCCGGCGCGCTTGGCGACGTCATCGAGCCGCGTCGCCGCAAAGCCGCGTGCGGAGAACTCATCGAGCGCGGCGGCGAGGATCGCCTCGCGCCGCTGCGCCTGGCGTTCCGCGCGCGGGCTCGCGGCGCTCAGCCGGAGCTGGCGCTCCGGCTTGCTGGGACGACGTCGCCTTGCGGCGCCGGCGGCCCGGCGCCAGGGACAAGGCCTTGCTCGATGCGGTGCGCGCCATTGCGGCTCCGATAAAATGACTGACTGGTCAGTCATAATCTAAGCGATTCACGTCTCAGTCGCAAGAGGCCCCGATCTGGTTCAATGCGCTGATTGGGCAGGTGGGTCCGGGGATGCGCGAAGGCTTAATGAGCCCGCATCAAGACATTGAAATAACTTGATTATTCTATTGCCGTCAGCGCTGCGGCAGGGCTGGCGGCGCGTCCACCTCGGGCGCCTCGCTCGTATCTGCGAACACGTCCTCGCGGATCATGCGCAGCGTCACCTCCTGCAAGTAGGAGCGCAGGTCGGCGTCGAGCTCCCGAAATTCGGGCCAGAGCACCTCCTCGACGAAGCCGCGCGGCCCCCGCAACACCACGGTCGAGCGCCGCTGGCGCGGATAGCGATAGGGCGAAATGCCATAGCGCCGGCAGAGCGCCAGAAACAGGTGCCGCGACCAGGTATCTGGCACCGAGAACTGAAACTCGATCGGCTTTTCATGCCGACCAAGCTCGGCGAGACGGGCGCGCACGCGCTCGAGCGCGGCTTCCGCTGCAAGCCGCTCGCCCTCGGTCCCGGCGCCCGCGAACAGCGCCTCGATCTTGCGCAGCTTTTCGCGCAGTCGCGCGTCATCGCTCATCGCCGCCTCCATGACGGAGTCTTAACGATGAGCAGCGCTAGCCCTTGGCGTCGCACACAAAGGCGCGCACCACGCAATCCTTGCCGCCATTCAGGTAGCACTGCCGCAGCGCCTGGTTCTGCGCGAGCCCAAGCCGGGAGCCCGTCGCGTGACCGTGGAAGCCGCAGGCATTGCGCAGGTCGATCGCGAATGCCGCGCAGTTGCGGCTCAAGGCCGCGACCACCTTGCAATCGCCCTCGCACTTGCGCAGCGCCGCGTTGCGCGCCCCTGGATCGGCTGCAAAATCGAACGCAAATCCGTAGGCCCCGCAAGCACCGATCGCCAGCGCGCCGGCCGCTTGCGCCATCGCAAACGGCACAAGGACAAGGCACGCCGCGATGAGCGCGCGCGCCAATGCCCGACTGAGTAAAGTCATGGGACAGCCCCTCCCCCGAGGAACGCACCATGATACCCGGCAAGCGTTGCAAGTTGGTGAATTCGTATGTTGCCGCTCGCGGGGCGAGCAACACAATCACGCCCCTTCGATCTCGGCCTTGACGCCGCGCAGCGCCTCCGGCGTGTCGACGTCGACCAGCGCGCCCTTCCCTGTCACCGGCACCTCGACCACCGCCTCGCCGTAGCGGTTGATAAGATTGCGCGCGCCGACATCACCTTCGATCGCCATCAGGTCCGGAAAGAAGCGCCGCGACCACAGCACCGGATTGCCACGCTGACCGTCGATCGTTGGCATGACCGCGAGCGCGCCTTGCTCGGGCGCGAAGCCCGCGATTAGCCGGTCGATCAGCGCGGCATCGACCTGCGGCATGTCGCCCAGGCACACGATCGCTCCATCAGCCGCGGCCGGCACCGCCGCAATGCCGGTGCGCACGGAGCCGCCGAGCCCTACGGCAAAATCGGGATTGTGCACGAACTGCACCGGCAGGCCTTTGAGCGCCGCTTCGACCCGCTCGCGCTCATGCCCGGTCACCACGATCACCGGCTTGGCACGCGAGGCGAGCGCCTGCTCGACGGCAATGCGAACCAGCGGCCGACCGCCGATCTCGGCGAGGAGCTTGTTCGGCCCGCCCATGCGGGTCGAGCGCCCCGCCGCCAGCACGATCGCGGCGATGTTATGCCCGGTGACGACCGGCTCGTCGCGCGGCTGCGGCCGGGTGACGATCTCCATCAGCAGCCCCCCGACGCCCATGGCCGCGATGGTCTCGCGCGGCACCGGGACGCCTGCGAGCAGCCGCATCAGCACCCAGTCAAAGCCGTTCTCCTTCGGCGAGCGCGCGCAGCCGGGCGCGCCGAGCACCGGCTTGCCGCGCACGTGCCCCAGCAGGAGGAGGTTGCCGGGATCCACCGGCATTCCGAAATGCTCGACCGTCCCGCCAACGGCCGCGACCGCTGCCGGAATGGCGTCGCGCCGGTCCGCAATGGCAGACGCGCCGAACACGAGGACGAGTTCGGCGCCCTCGCGCAGCACCTCCTCGATCGCCTTGGCGATTGCGGCCTGCTCGTGTGCCACGCGGCGCTCCGCCACGATGGCGGCGCCCGCAGGCTTGAGCCGCTCGGCGGTCACCGTGAGCGTCTTCTCGATCACCTTGGTGGCGAGCCCCGGCAGCACGGTCGAGACTACGCCGACCTTGCGGATGCGATAGGGTGCAACACGAATGAGCGGTGCCTTGCTGCGCGCGACCGCGACGCTCGCGTCGCGCACTGCGCTCGCAACCGCGAACGGAATGATCTTGACCGTGCGCGATCATCTCGCCGGCGACCACCGGCTTGAACGCCGACAGCGTAGCGAACGTCACCGCTTCGTCGATCAGGTTGAGGCAGTCGATGGCGGTCTTGTCGACCACCAGCACGCCAGCGCCGTCGGCAAACAGATTGGCACGGCCGGTGAATGCGCGATCGACCCGCACGCCCTCGCCCGCAACCGCTGCCGCAATTTCCGCTGCGGCCTGATCCTCCGACACGTCGCCGGGCTCGAGCCGCGCCACCACGATCTCGCCGACGTCGGCTGCGCGCAGCGCTGCAACCTCCGACGGCCCGATCAAGGTGCCTTTCTTCAGCACCATAGCCGGCCTTGCGGATCGAGTGAACGGCGATGCCACCTGCCGCCTCGGCGACCGGTACCGACCCGAACTTCATGGCTTGGGTTCCTTGGGCTCACGCGGCGGCTTTGCGCCCGCCCGCAGCCGCGCCGTGATCTCGCCCATGATCGCGACCGCGATCTCGGGCGGTGACACGGCCGAGATGTCGAGGCCGATCGGCGCATGAATGCGCGCGACCGCGTCCTCGCTCATGCCCTGCCCCTTGAGGCGCTCGACACGGCGCGCATGCGTCTTCTTGGAGCCGAGCGCCCCGATATAGAAGCAGTCGCGCGCGAGCGCATGCAGGAGCGCCGGGTCGTCGATCTTGGGATCATGCGTGAGCGCGACAAACGCGGTGTAGTGATCGACGCCGAGCGGAGGCAGCGCCTGGTCAGGCCACTCCGCGATCACCTTGACGTCGGGAAAGCGCTCGTCGGTCGCGAACGCCGTGCGCGGATCGACGATGGTGACGTCATAGCCCAGGAGCTTGGCGATCGGCGCCAGCGCCTGGCTGATATGCACTGCGCCGGTGATCACGAGCCGCGGCGGCGGCACATGCACGGTCAGGAACACCCGGCCTTGCGTTGTCTCCTCCATGCCGCTCTTGCCGCTGCGCACATGCTTCTCGAGCAGGTCCTTCAGCGGGTCGGTTGCGATGTCGCTCCCCTTCACCAAGTGCTGCGTGCCGCTGGCCACATCGGTGACCACGATGACGGCGCGGCGGGCGGCGCGTTCGGCGTTGAGCGTTTTAAGGATTTCAAGGTTCACGTTTAAACAACCTTCTCCACATAGACCCGGATGGTGCCGCCGCAGGACAGCCCGACCTTCCAGGCGGTCTCGTCGGCGACGCCGAACTCGAGCGTCTTGGGCTTGCCGCTCTCGATCACGTCGAGCGCCTCGGTGACGACCGCGCCCTCGACGCAGCCGCCCGACACCGAGCCGAGAAAGTTGCCTTCCTGGTCGATGACCAGATTGGAGCCAACCGGACGCGGCGCCGAGCCCCAGGTCTCGATCACGGTCGCGAGCGCAACGCCGCGGCCTTGGCTGCGCCAGTCCTCGGCAGCCTTCAGAATGTCTTCGTCGCGCGCGAGTGTGTCCATGCCTCAAGTCTCCTCAGTGTAGGTCCTGGCTTGGCTCTTCGAGCCGTCCGGGACACCGATAAGATAGGCGCTTATGCCACCTTTTTCAGCCAGGCTTTGGGATCGCCACCCTGGGCGCCGTCGACCGACAGCGACCGCACCAGCTGCGCCATCGATTCGAGGTTATGAATGGGGCGCAGCTCGTCGACATGCGGCAGCATGGAGCGGATGCCCTTGGCCTTGGGCTCGAAGCCTTCGAACCGCAGCAGCGGATTGAGCCAGATCAAGCGCCGGCAGGAGCGGTGCAGGCGGTCGATCTCGAACTCGAGCCGCTCGCCGCCGTCGCGCTCGAGCCCATCCGTGATCAACAGCACGATCGCGCCTTGGGTGAGGACACGGCGCGCCCACTGCTTGTTGAACGCACGCAGCGAGGTGGCGATGCGCGTGCCGCCCGACCAGTCGGCGACGCTCGCCGACACCGCGGCCAGCGCCTCGTCCGGGTCCTTGCGGGCAAGAGCGCGGGTCACATTGGTCAGCCGCGTGCCGAACAGGAACGTGTGCACGCGCTTGCGCGCATCGGTCACGGCATGCAGGAAATGCAGGAACAGGCGGGTGTACTGGCTCATCGAGCCGGAAATATCGAGCAGCGCCACGATCGGCGGCGCCTTGCGGCGCGGCCCGAAATATTTGAGATCGATCACCGCACCGCCCGCCTTGAGGCTTGCGCGCAGCGTGCGGCGGATGTCGACGATATGGCCGCGCCGGCTCGGCGCCAGCCGCCGCGTCTTCACCTCGTCGAGCGAGAGCACCAGGCGCTTGATCGCCTCTTTGGCAGCGGCGATTTCGGCCGCCGTCATCTGCGCGAAATCTTTGCGCTGCAGCAGCTCACGATCGGAGACGGTCAGCGTCGCATCCCGCTCCTCCTCAGGCTTTGCCCGTTCCTGCTCGGGCATGCCTGCGAACAAGGCTTCCTCGACTCGTCGCGCACCCGCCTTCGGTTGCTCCTCCTGCCGCGGCGGCACCTGCGGCAACAGCGCGGCCATGAGCTTGTCGAGATAGCCGCGGCGGCGGAAGAAAATTCGGAACGCCTGGTCGAACAGTACCGAATGCTCGTGTCGGTTCACGAACACGGCATGCAAGGTCCAATAGAAATCTTCGCGTGTGCCGACGCCCGCGACGCGCACTGCGGTGAGCGCATCCATCACTGCGCCCGATCCCACGGGAATCCCTGCTGCGCGCAGCGCACGCGCGAAATAAATGATGTTTTCAGCAAGCCGGCCTGGCGAATTCTCTTCACGCACGGCTGTTTCCCTATTCATCCCGGCGAGCCATCGTCCTGAAGCCAGGACAAGAAACCGGGACCAAGACGGCGCGACAATTCCATATCCAACGTCGGAACAAGGGCTTCGCGCTCGAGACGGCTGCTCGCCTTTTCAAACTGACGAAATGCGGATACGGAATGTATGAAGTCCAAGCCCTTCTTTGTAAGCATTGCATTTCGTGCAGCACCGTCTTGCGAGAGATCGATCAAGCCCTCCTCTTGCAACCACTTGAAAGATTTCTTGGCGAGATCGCAATTCTCAGCGTCGATGGCTATTCGATTTTCCCAGACGCTGCTCTGAGATAGATCGACAACAAGCAGAGCTTCATCTGCACTAACAGCCTTGGGCCACCAAAGAGCAAATTCGCGCATAGCGCGAGCGACAATTGGATATGAAGGATGCGGCTTCGATAAACTCGGGACCCGATTGAATTCACCCATAATGCTCACTCCGCCGCACGCAGCTCGGCACGCACCTCGTCAAGCATCTCCTTCACCTTGGTGCCCTCGAAGCGAGCGATGTCATCTTGATATTTCAGCAGCACGCCGAGCGTGTCGGAAACGGTCGCCGGGTCGAGCGCCACCACATCAAGCTCGGCAAGGGCGGCCGCCCAGTCGAGCGCCTCGGCCACACCCGGCGACTTGAACAAGTCCTGCTTGCGCAGCGCCTGCACGAAGTGCACGACCTGCTCGCTCAAGGCTTTGCCGATCCCCGGCACCTTGGCACGCACGATCGCGAGCTCGCGCGCGGCGCTCGGATAGCCGACCCAGTGATAGAGGCAGCGGCGCTTGAGCGCGTCGTGGATCTCGCGCGTGCGATTGGACGTGATGATGACGATCGGCGGCGCTGAAGCCTTCACGGTGCCGAGCTCCGGGATCGTCACCTGGAAATCAGCGAGCACTTCAAGCAGAAAGGCCTCGAATGCCTCGTCGGCGCGGTCGAGCTCGTCGATCAGCAGCACCGGTGCGCCCGCGGTATCGGGCTCAAGCGCCTGCAGCAGCGGCCGCTTGATCAGGAAGCGCTCGGAGAACACGTCGTGCTCGAGACGAGCTCGATCCTGCTCGCCTTCGGCCTCCGCCACCCGGATCGCAATCATCTGGGCGGCGTAGTTCCATTCATAGACCGCCGCCGCGACGTCGAGCCCCTCATAGCATTGCAGCCGGATCAGGCGGCGCGCCAGCGTCTGGGCCAGGACCTTGGCGATCTCGGTCTTGCCGACACCGGCCTCGCCTTCGAGAAACAAAGGACGGCCCATGCGCAGCGCCAGGAACAGGACGGTGGCGAGCGAACGGTCGGCGAGATAGTCGGCGGACCCGAGCAGATCGAGGGTGGCGTCGATCGAGGATGGCGAGGTCTTCTGAGGCTCTTTCATGGAGAGACCTATAGCGGGTCCGGACCCGGCTTGTCGCGTGCCCGTCTCGGGCAGCGTTGACGCCGAACCGCCCTCATTCATACCATTGATTTCATTTAGTTTCTTGGTTTGTCTTGACCAGGATCGGCAACCGCCGCGCGCGGCTTCTCCCGCAGCCGGCCGAGCGCCCGCGCTTGCGGCGCGAGCGCGCGCGGCCCTCGTAGCGGGTTCAAACGACAGCTTGCAACGCGTTGCGAGCCGGCACGGCGCGCACGTAGAGATACACCATGACGCTCGCGATCGCCGCAAAGAAGCACCACACCGAGATGTAGGCGTGGTGAAACGAGACATAAGCAAACGCAAAGCCGACCAGGATGACGAGCGCCAAACGCTGCACGTGCTTGTGTGATGACAGAAGCAGCGAGATCGTTGTCGCCACGACATAAGGCGCTTCGATGCCGGTCGGATAGTGATTACCGTTCATGTAGACGATGTGGCCGCTGCCGGCGGATGCCTCGTACGGATGCGCAAGCATCATCGCAAGCAGATAAGCCGACAGCGCGATGCCGATCACAAGACAGCCCGCGATGAGGATTTTCCGGTGGCGCTCCGGCTCGATGAGCAACGCTGCAAGCGGCGCAAAGATCGGCCAGAACACCTCGGCATAACCCTGGAACGCGTGCACCAGAACGCCACGCAGCGCGCCGGGCTCGGGCGCAGCGAGATCGAGCCACAGCAGGCCCTCTACGACCTGCTGAAGCGCGAACAGCAGCGGGAACGCCGCAAGCGCCAGGATCCGATAATCGGGCTTCACGGCCGCCGCGCGCAGCGTGACGATGCCGACGCTGCCGATCACCACCGCCGCCGAGAAGCTTGCCGTTGCGGAGAAGCACATCCTGCTGCGACCAGGCGCTACCGCGGCACGCCTGGAACGGTGCCGGTCACGACCGGCGGCTCCTGCGTCGGCGCGACCTCCATGCCGTGCTCGCCGGCACGCTCGATCGCCTTCTGCACCAAGCCGGATGACTTCGCCGCTTCCAGGAACTCGCCGATATAGGCGAGCCGCCCAGTCTGATCCTTCGGCACCGCCATCGACTGCAGGTTCTCGCCATAGCGGCCGTCGAGCACGCGCGCGCCCGCAAGCTTGGGCGCATATTCGAGCAGCGGCGGGCGCGGTGACGCCCAGGCATCGGCGCGGCCGCTGCGCAGAAGCTCGAACGCCTCGTCCGGGATTTCGACGTCGACGATCTCGGCGTGCTTGACGACGCGGCGCAGCGCCAGCGTCGAAGCGTGATTACGCACAGCCGCGATACGAACACCGGGCTTGTCGACATCGGCCATGCTGCGGACCGACGAGCTTGCCGGCACCATCAGGGTGAACGGCACCATGATGTAAGGTGGTGTGAAGCCGACATCGCCGGTGCGGCCCGGAACGAAACCCAGGAAACCCGCATCGCAGGCCTGGGCCTGCAGGCATTCGATCAGCTTGGGCGGCGATGGATGGCCGACGAGCTCGAGCTTGACGCCGAGCTGGGTCTCAAGCGCTTGCGCGATCGCCACAATGACCTTGCCGGTGCCATGACCATGGATTTCGCCACTCGCCGGATCCTTGACGAACTGCGGCAGATGCAGCCCGACGCGAATCTTGCCGGCCTGCACGATGTCACCGACCCGTCGATCGAGGCTTGGCTGCTGGGCCGAAGCGCTTGCCGCCGCCGAGACGAGCGCCAGGGCTGTAAGCAATGCGCGATAGGAAATTGTCATGCGTCCCCCAGTCCGATCATACGACGCGCAATGCTTCTCCTCCTGTCGTCCCCGCCTTCGAGCGGACGACACGCTGAGAGATATGAGCCCGATCGATCTCCGTCACTCCGCATCAGTATCAGGATCAGGCCGCTCCACCGCCTTGGCAACCGCGCGGCGCGCCAGCACGCCGACGAGGTGCGCACGATATTCGGCGCTGCCATGGATATCGCTGCTCATCCCATCGGCCTCGATCGTCATGCCTTCGAGCGACTTCGGCCCAAAGCGCTTCTTGAGCGCTTCCTCGAACGACGGCACGCGGAACACGCCGTTCGATCCGGCGCCGGTCACCGCCACGCGGATCTCGGAGCTGCGCTTGGCAACGAACACGCCAACCAGGGCAAAGCGCGACGCCGGATTCGGGAACTTGATGTAGGCGGCCTTGCTCACCTTGGGAAACTGCACCTTGGTGATGATCTCGTCGTCCTCAAGCGCGGTCTCGAACAGGCCCTTGAAGAATTCATCGGCCTCGATGCGCCGCTTGTTGGTGATGATGGTGGCGCCGAGCCCAAGGCAAGCAGCCGGATAGTCGGCATTGGGATCGTCGTTGGCGATCGAGCCGCCGATCGTGCCGCGATGGCGCACCGCGGGGTCGCCGATCATGCCGGCGAGGTCGGCGAGCGCCGGGATCGCGGCCTTCACGGCCTCGGAATTCGCCACCGTATGGTGGGTCGTCATGGCTCCGATGGTGATCGAGCGAGCGCTGTCCTCGATGCCGACGAGGTCCTCGATCTGCGACATGTCGACGATGTGCTTGGGGCCGGCAAGGCGCAGCTTCATCGTTGGAATAAGCGTGTGCCCGCCGGCGAGAAGCTTCGGCTCCTCTTCCCGCTGCAACAGGCCCGCGGCCTGCCGCACCGTGGTCGGGCGATGAACCTTGAATCCATACATTGTTGTTCTCCTTAAGCGGCCTGACGGCTGTTGCCGGTTTTCTGCAAGGCCGACCACACGGTTTGCGCCGTGGCCGGCATGGTCAAATTTTCCGTTCCGATCGCATCGGTGATGGCGTTGATCACGGCGGCGGGCGCCGCGATCGCGCCGGCCTCGCCGCAACCCTTGATGCCGAGCGGATTGCCCGGGCACCTGGTCGCGGCGGTGTCGATCTTGAAGCTCGGCAGGTCCTGCGCGCGCGGCATGCAGTAATCCATCAGCGAGCCGGTCACGAGCTGGCCGTTGTCGTCGTAGACTGTGCGCTCGCACAGCGCCTGCCCGACGCCCTGCGCGATGCCGCCATGCACCTGGCCCTCGACGATCATCGGATTGATCACGGTGCCGAAGTCGTCGACCGCGGTCCATGCCACGATCTCGGTCGTGCCGGTCTCGGGATCGACCTCGACCTCGCAGATGTGGCAGCCGGCCGGGAACGTAAAGTTGGTCGGATCGTAGAACGCGCCTTCCTTCAGCCCGGGCTCGAGCTCGGCGCCGGTGAACTTGTGCGCGATATAGGCATTGAGCGAGACATCGCCCCAGGCCGCCGACTTGTCGGTGCCGGCGACGGTGAACTTGCCGTCCTTGAACACGATGTCGCCTTCCGCCGCCTCCAGCATGTGGGCGGCAACCTTCTTGGCCTTGGCCTCGATCTTGTCGAGCGCCTTGACGACAGCGGAGAGCCCGACCGCGCCCGAGCGCGAGCCGTAGGTGCCCATGCCGAACTGCACCTTGTCGGTGTCGCCGTGCACGACGCTCACGTTCTCGATCGGGATGCCGAGACGATCCGACACCACCTGCGCAAAGGTGGTCTCGTGACCCTGCCCGTGCTGGTGACAACCGGTGAGCAGCTCGACCGATCCGGTCGGATTCGACTCTCACCTCGGCCGATTCCCATAGGCCCACGCCGGCGCCGAGCGAGCCCACCGCTTGCGAGGGCGCAATCCCGCACGCCTCGATATAGGTCGAGAATCCGATGCCCCGCAGCTTGCCGTGACGCGCGGCCTCACGCTTGCGTTTGCCGAAGCTCTTAGTGTCGGCAAGCTCGATCGCCTTCCTGAGCGCGCCCGGATAGTCGCCGACGTCGTAGCTCATGATCACAGGCGTCTGGTGTGGGAAGCTCTTGATGAAGTTCTTGCGCCGCAGCTCGACTGGATCGAGCGCCAGCTCCCGCGCACCAACCTCCACCAGCCGCTCGACCACGAAGGTGGCCTCCGGCCGGCCGGCTCCGCGATAAGCGTCGACCGGCACGGTGTTGGTGTAGACCGCGTCGACCTCACAATAGATCGCCGGGATGTCGTACTGGCCCGACAGGAGGGTGGCGTAGAGATAGGTCGGGATCGACGAGGAGAACGTCGACATGTAGGCGCCGAGATTGGCGATGGTCTTGACCTTGACCGCGGTGATCTTGCCGTCTTCGTCGAACGCCATCTCGGCGTGGGTGACGTGGTCGCGTCCGTGCGCGTCGGCCAGGAACGCCTCGCTGCGGTCGCACACCCATTTCACCGGCCGGCCGACACGCTTCGACGCCCACAGCGCCACGATCTCTTCCGGATAGATGAAAATCTTGGAGCCGAAGCCGCCGCCGACATCGGGCGCAATCACGCGCAGCTTGTGCTCGGGCGCCATGCCGATGAAGGCCGAGATCACCAGGCGTGCGACGTGCGGGTTCTGCGTCGTGCTCCAGAGCGTGAAGCTTTCGACGCCTTCGTCATATTCGCCGATCGCAGCGCGCGGCTCGATCGCGTTGGGGACCAGCCGGTTGTTGACGATGTCGAGCCTGGTGACGTGCTTGGCGGCGCGCACCGCGGTCTCCACCGCCTTGGCATCGCCGAGATGCCATTGATAGATGGTGTTGCCGGGCGCGATCTCGTGGATCAGCGGCGCGCCCTGGGCTTGCGCCTTGGCGCAATCGACCACGGCGGGCAGCACCGCATAGTCGACCGCGATGGCTTCGGCAGCATCCTTGGCCTGCGCCAAGGTCTCCGCGATCACCACCGCGACCGGATCGCCGACATAGCAGGCCTTGCCAGTGGCAAGCGCCGGGTGCGGCGCCATCTTCATCGGCGAGCCATCCTTGGAGTGGATCATCCAGCCGCAGATCAAATTGCCGATCTTGTCTGCGGCCAGCTCCGAGCCGGTGAGCACCGCGAGCACGCCCTCGCGCGCCAGCGCGGCTTTGGCATCGATGCTCTTGATGGTGGCGTGCGCGTGCGGCGAGCGCACGAACATCGCGTGGGCCTGTCCGGGGCGGCTCACGTCATCGGTGTAGTGGCCGTGCCCCGTGATGAAACGCTGGTCTTCCTTGCGGCGGACCGACGCACCGATTCCGGTCGCGCTCATAACAAGCCTCCCTGCGTGGCTGTCGCCCTCTCTGACTTTCCTTTTTACTGGCCTCCTGCCATGGCCTTGGCGCCTGCCGCGATCGCCTTCACGATGTTGTGGTAGCCGGTACAGCGGCAGATGTTGCCTTCGAGCTCATGGCGAATGGTGTGCTCGTCGAGGTCGTTGCCCTTGCGATTGACGATATCGACCGCCGACATGATCATGCCCGGCGTGCAGTAGCCGCACTGCAGCCCGTGGTTCTCGCGGAACGCCTCCTGCATCGGATGCAAGCGCCCGCTCGGCTCGGCGAGTCCCTCGATGGTGGTGACGTCGGCGCCGTCGATCTGCCAGGCGAACACCGTGCAAGACTTCACGGCCTTGCCGTTCACATGCACCACGCAGGCACCGCACTGCGAGGTATCGCAACCCACATGCGTGCCGGTAAGCCGCAGGTTCTCGCGCAGGAATTGTACCAACAACGTGCGCGGATCGACGTCACCAGTGACGGCCTTGCCGTTCACCGTCAATGCGACGGCGGACATGATAACCTCCTAGACCGGGCCAAACGCCCTGTTTTTGGCGCCGTCGGCCGAAGCCGACTGCAGATTGAGTGGAAATCCGGCCAATTTTGCCCGTTTTCCCACCTTGGAACAAGGCGAGTTTCTGGACCCGGTAGGTATCGGCGGTCAAGCCCGCTTGCGGTCGCGTACCGCGCGAGGGAGGGCTACTTCGGTGCAACAGCAGCGGCGAACTTCACAAAGAAGTCGTCGGCGGTTTTCTTGGCGGCGCTGTTGATCAGCCGTTGGCCGAGCTGAGCGAGCTTGCCGCCGATCTGCGCCTCGACGTCATAAGAGAGAAGCGTGCCGCCATCCTTGTCGCTGAGCGATACCTTGGCGTTGCCCTTGGCAAAGCCCGCGACGCCGCCTTCCCCCTCGCCCACGATGCGGTAGCTGTTGGGCGGGTCGAAATCCATCAGCTTGACCTTGCCCTTCCAGCGCGCCTTCACCGGACCGACCTTGACGCTGGCGATGGCCTGGAATTCGTTGTCCCCATTCCTGTCGAGCATCTCGCAGCCCGGGATGCAGACCTTGAGCACCTCCGGATCATTGAGCATCGCCCATACCTTATCGCGGGTTGCAGAGAGCTGAACCTCTCCGTTCATGGTCATCGCCATCGGCGCCAGTCTCCATTGTTCTGTTGCAGGTATTAGGCGTTGAATGGCTTTGAGAAAAGCCCCTTTCTGGCATTGCGGCCCGGCAATACTAGGTTACGCAATACTGGCGAAGGCACGATTGGGGAACGCAATCCTTGAGCGAGGCGCTCGGGGGGTTGGCGACACGCCCTCCTGTCGTTAATGGTGGCGCTCATTATGTCCAGCGCGCTTTTGACTTCGTCGTTTTCGCGCATTGGCCTCGACCGCCGGTATGCGCGCGCTCGTCGCCGAGCGCGCCCGGATTTAGCGGCTGCTCGATTTCGTGGTTGCGCTGGCACGCGCGCAGGCCGCGGTCGGCGTCGTTCCTGCGCTCGCCACCGACAAGATCGCGGAAGCCGCACACGCGGAGCGCTACGAGGCTGCCTTGCTTGCAAGCGACGCCGCGGGCAGCGTCGCGGCGGCGCTGATCAGTGCGCTGACCGCCGAAGTCGCCAGGAGCGACGCAGAAGCAGCCCGTGTGGTCGGCTTTGGCGCCAGCGAGCAGGACGCACTCGACACCGCGCTCGCGCTGGAGCTGCGCGACGCGATCGACCTGCTCACCAGCGACCTCAACCGCGCCATCGAGGGCTTTACCCAGATCGCCGGACGCCATCGCCGCACCGCGGCGGTTGGCCGCGTCGGCCTGCAGCAGGCGTTGCCGATCCCGTTCGGGCTTAAGGTTGCGGGCTACGCGGCCGCGCTCGCACGCTCGCGCGAGCGGCTGCGGCGGCTGCGCAAGGAGGCACTGGCGCTGCAGTTCGGCGGCGTTGCCGGCACGCTCGCGGCGCTCGGCGAGAACGGCCTCAAGGTCTCGGAGCGTCTTGCTGCGTTGCTCGACCTCCCCCTTCCGGAAGCGCCCTACCATGGCCACAGCGATCGCGTGGCGGAGGTGGCTGGCGCGCTCGCGGTCCTGGCCGGCACCTGCGGCAAGATTGCCCGCGACATTGCGCTTCTCGGGCAGACCGAGATCGCCGAGGCCGACCGAGCCCGCAGGCACAGGGGCGGCCGGTAGGCGCCGGCTCGCAACCGCCGCCATCAGCGCAGCCACGCTCGCGCCCGGCCTCCTCTCGGCCATCATGGCCGGCCAGATGCAGGAGCACGAAGGTGCGATCGGCGGATCGCAAGCGCAATGGCAGACGTTTCCAGCTCTGCTACTAGTGACGGCCGGCGCGCTCGGCGCCGTTGCCGATGTCGCGCAAGGCCTCGAGATCGATGCCCAGCGCATGCGCGAGAACCTCGACCACACCCAGGGGCTGATCATGGCCGAAGCGGTGACGACCGCGCTCGCCGCCAAGATCGGGCGCGACCAAGCCGCGCGCATCATCCACGAGGCGGGGCGCAGGGCGCTCGCCGAGAGGCGCCATCTGAGCATGATCCTGGGCGAGGACCCGCGCGTCACCTCGCACATGACGCCGGGCGAGCTTGCGCGCGCGTTCGAGCTCCTGAGCTATCAGGGAATTGCGCAGACCTTCATCGATCGCATCGTCGGCTCGCTCAGCCGGTCGGCCAGGCGGCCATAGATTTTCCAAGACCGCCTATTCCCCAGGCCTTTAATGGGAAATTAATACCGTCAATTCATAAAATGGATTCATGCAATCCAAATGTTGATTGGGGGCCTTTGCCACTCCGAGCCTACGTTGGCGGCCCCCCGCGCCAGAGCATGATCCCGAAAAGTGGACACCGGTTTTCGGAAAAGATCATGCTCAAACAAAAAGTTAGACTCCGATCCGATTCAATTTAGTCGGTCGGAGCCGAACCGGGGTATCGACCTTGTTCAAATTTCAATCAATCAAGCTCTCGACCCGCATCGCGATCGCTTCGTCTCTGACATTGCCGATCACGTTCTGGGCGCTGGGCACGCAAACCAAGACTGCGATCGACAACCACGCGCAGGCCGCGATCGTCAGCAGCCAGAACACGGCTGCCAACGCACTCATCGCCGGCGTCTATAACATTCTGATCGAGCGGCAGTTCGTCAACAACGCGCTGGTGGCGGACGGCCCGGCGAATGCGGCCGCACTTGCGGACATCGCAACCTATCGCGATGCGGCGCGGAGCAAGATCGAGCCTGCCTTTGCGGATCTGCTCAAATACGACTTTCCGAGGAAGGAGAAGGCGATTGCGGAGTTCAAGAGCGCGCTCGAGAAGGCCGAGCTCTATCGCAAGAAGTCGGACGAGCAGATCAAGCTGAACAAGCCGCAACGCGACGCCGACGTGGTCAAGAGCACCTATCCGACGTTGACCGCCTTTGTCGGAGCGGCGCAGGGCCTCTGGAACACCGCTCTGCGCAATACGAGTTCAGCTTGATACCGAGCTTGGCCGGCTCGCCAACATCCGGGTCCTATCCTGGAACATGCGTGACCTGGCCGGACGTGAACGAGCGGCCATTTCGGGCGCCATGTCGGCGAAAGCGCCGCTCACGGCCGAGCAACTCGCGACCATCCGGACAGTGCGCGCGGCGGTGGACGAGCTGTGGTCGCTCCTGCAAAGCAATCTCGCCGATCCTGATCACCCCGCGATCATGAAGGGGCTGGCGTCGATCAAGGAAGGTTATTTCGGCAAGTTTCGGACGGTGGCGGACCAGATGCGCAAGGTCTCCGCCGAAGGCGCCAACTATCCGATGCCGCTGTCTCAATGGGTCGATACCTCGACGCCGCTGCTCGCCACGATTCTCGACGTCATGGAAGGCGCGAACGCGGCCAGCGAGGCCCGCACCTCTGAGTTTCAGAACGCAGCCAACCGTGAGCTCATGATCAGCGTTGCATTGCTGCTGCTCGGCGTCGTGCTGGCAATCATCGCGGCGATCTATGCCAGAGTTCACAATTGCAAAGCCCATTCGAGCCTTGACGGCCGGCATGCTGGAGCTCGCGCAGGGAAATTTCTCGATCGCGCTGGCGGGTCTGGGCCGCAAGGACGAAATCGGCGACATTGCCGGCGCAGTTGAGTCCTTCAAGGTCAAGGCCGCCGAACGGGCACAGCTCGAGGCCGACGATATCCTGCGTCGGCAGAAAACCGAAGCCGAGCTTGCGGCCAAAGCGCAAGCCAGTATCGCCCAGGAGCAGGCAAAGGCTGCTGAAATCCAGGCCAGGGCGGCGGAGGAACAGGCACAGGCGCTACGGACTCTGGCCGAAGGACTGAGCAGGCTCGCGCGCGGCGATCTGACCTACCGGCTGGCGGGCGGCTTCACCGGCGCCTACAGGCAGATCGAAAGCGATTTCAACACCGCCATTCAGCAATTGCGGGAGACCATCGCCGCCATCGACGAGGCCACACGCGAGGTCGGCACCGCATCGAGCGAAATCGCAACCGCAACCACCGAGCTGTCGCAGCGAACCGAGGAGCAGGCCGCGAGCCTGGAAGAGACCTCGGCATCGATGGAGGAGTTTGCCGCGACGGTGAAAAAGAATGCCGACAACGCACAGCAGGCCAACAAGTCCGCGGCGACCACCTGCGACACGGCGCAGCGCGGCGGCGAGATCGTGGCACGCGCCGTCGAAGCCATGTCGCGGATCGAAGGCTCATCGCACAAGATCGCTGACATCATCATCGTCATTGATGAGATCGCGCGCCAGACCAACCTCCTGGCACTCAACGCCGCCGTGGAGGCAGCACGTGCGGGAGAGGCCGGACGCGGATTTGCCGTGGTTGCAACCGAGGTGCGCGATCTCGCCCAGCGCTCGTCAAAAGCCGCCAAGGACATCAAGGATCTGATCACCAACTCTACCGCCCAGGTCAAAGATGGGGTCGATCTGGTCAATCGCGCGGGCCAGTCGCTCAGCGAGATCGTCGCTTCGATCAAAGGCGTCGCGGGCATCATCTCGGGCATCGCCGAGAGCAGCGCCGAGCAGTCGAGCGGCATCGATCAGGTCAACAGGGCCGTGACCCAGATGGATCAGGTGACCCAGCAGAACGCGGCTCTGGTCGAGCAGAACGCCGCGACCGCCAAATCCCTTGAGCAGCAGGCTGCGGCCATGAGAGAGCGCGTCGCGGTGTTCGAGATCGACGACGGCGCGCATGGCGTTAGGGCCGCCTGACGAGTTGGCGCTGGCGTTTTCACAACTTCATATCGGTCGCGCTGATCCTTGAGAGGCTCGCGGCTGAACGGCGCCCTGCTTGTATTATTTCCTTGCCTTCGTTTCCGCGAGTTCCTTTTCAAGCTGATTGATGCGCTCCTGCAGCGTCGAGATTCGCGAGTTGAGCAGGCCCACATTGAAGTACGTCACGTTTTCGGCAGGCGCATCAAGCGTGTTGCCGTAGCCCAGCCACGACGAGTCGTAGATCTTGACGTTGGTGAAGCCGAGGTGCTGAAGCACGCCGGCGGTTTCCGAGGCCCGCACGCCGCTCTGGCAATAGACGATGGTCTCCTTGTTGGGATCGAGCTTTGAATACAATCGTTTCAGGTCGTCCATCGACTTGAGCGACATGCCGGCATTGCTGGAGACCTGTTTGCGTGCAAGCTTGCCGGGAGTTTCGGGATCGACCCAGTTCTGCTCGTAAGGAATGTTGGTGGCGCCCGGAATATGACCGCCGCGAATGGCGCGGATATCCTCGCCAGCAAACTCCCGCGGCGTGCGCGCGTCCACGATTTGCACATTCGGGTTGTTCAGCCGCGCCACCATTTCCCTGGTGGTGACCGCCACCGTCGGATTGACCTCGAGCTTGAGCGCAATGGGCGCAAGCCGCGACGCCTCGCTGCTGATCGCTCGCCCCGCGGCGGTCCAGTCCTCGATCCCTTCATGATAGACGCGGACATTGCTGCCGCCGAAATACTGCACGGTGTAGAGCCCGAAATAGGGATTCCAGCTACCGCGGCTACCATAGACGATGACTTCGCGCTTTGGGTCGAGGCCCGCGGTCCCGAGTATCTTTTCGATGCGGTCGATCGCGATGAAATCCTCTGTGTTGTCGTCACGCAGAACCTTGGCCGCATCGCCAATGCTGATGGCGCCAGCAATGTGTCCTCTGGCGTAGACGTCTGCGGGTCGCACGTCCCAAACAAGGGCGTTTCGTGCGATCGCGTCGGCAACATATTGGGCATCGACAATGGGGGACGCGGCCACAGCGGCTTCTGACCAAAGGAGCACAAGCGGAATAAACAGCAAACGTTTCATGACCAATTCTCCGTTTCTTCCTGGCTACGCAGTAGCTGTACAGAGGAAGTCCATTCCTACCACTGGCGGCCAAGTCCGACAAATGGGCCAATTGGGGTCAGGATCGTCGCCTCCTCGCGCGCATCCTTCTCCAAAAGGGGCGGCCCAGAGTCGCGCTGATTGAAGGGCCCGGTCCTATCCGGGCGCGCCGTCGCAGTGATAGAAGTCACCGCCCTCTTGTAGACACCAGCGAGGCCCTATGCCGACCATCCAATCCAACGGCTGTCCGATCAACGTCGTGATCGAAGGGCCGGAGAACGCGCCCACCCTGATGCTATCGAACTCGCTCGGCACCACGCATGCGATGTGGCAGCCGCAGATCGAAGCATTCAAGCAGCATTTCAGGCTTGTGCGCTTCGATCGCCGCGGCCATGGCGGCTCTGGCGTGCCCAAAGGGCCCTACACGATGGAGGGGCTTGCCCGCGACGCACTCGCGGTGCTCGACGGGCTCGAGCTCAAGAAGGTCAACTGGTGTGGGCTGTCGATGGGCGGCATGGAAGGCATGTGGCTCGGCGCCAATGCACCCGAGCGCTTCGAGCGCATGGTGTTGTGCAACACCAGCGCCCAGTTCCCGGACCGCAAGATCTGGGACGATCGGCTACGCTTTGCGCGCGAGAACGGCCTCGCCGCCATGGTGGGCGCCAACATGGAGCGCTGGTTCACCAAAGGCTTCCGCGAGCGCGAGCCCAAGACCATCGCCTGGATAACCGAGATGTTCCTGACGACGCCGCTCGAAGGCTATATCGGCTGCGGCGAGGCCGTGCGCGACATGGACCATCGCGCGCTCTTGCCGAACATCAAGGTGCCAACTCTCGTGATCGCGGGTCGCCACGACCCGGCTACCACGTTGCAGGCGGGCGAATTCCTGCGCGACCACATCCCCGGTGTGGCGTTCACCGTGCTGGAGGCGGCCCACATCTCCAACGTCGAGCAGCCGGCCGCCTTCAGCAATGCAGTGCTGGAGTTCCTGCTTCAGCGGCACTAGGGCCGCCAGCGGAAGTGCCGCCAGCGGAGGCGGTGGCTCCGGCAACCCGGTCCTCGACTTCCATATCCTCGACATGGCGCTCGATCGTGCTCACGATCAGCGCACCAGCCACGAGCAGAAGCTGGGCCACATGCGCTTCGGTGACTGCGGTGGGGTCGAAGACGATCGCCTGCATGACCCAGATCGCGACCGCCACGACTGCAAGCGCCAGCACCGTGTCGGTCGTAGCTCGATCGGGCGCGCGGTCCGACAGCACCGCCCGGGCGAACTCGATCACATAGGCCAGGAGCGCGGCGACGACCACCAGCTTGAACGCAGCGAGCCAGTTGGCCACATCGAGCAGCCGCTCAGGCGGGAGATTGAGGATTGCGCGGAGTCGGACGGCAGCCGCCGCATGCACCGGATCGATCAGTCCGCCATAGGGCGAGGTCAGTGCCTTGATCGCCTCCGCGCCCCAGGTCGGGGCTGCATAGCAGGCGACCAGCGCCAGATTGTAGGGTCCAAGTCGTGCCCCCATGGTTGCCTCCCGACGCGTGGCGGACACAACCGTCCGCCGAGGGTGCTTGCGGGCCTACGCCCGCGGGCGCGAAGGCTCAATCGAAACCCTTTGTTAACCTTAATTGTGGCGGGCAAGTTTATGGGATCAAGGCTTGCGGGCTCAAGGCTTGAGGAATTCAAGGCTTGCATGCTCAGACCCGCTTGTAGGCACGCTCGTGGTAGACGAGCGCAGGCCCGCTCGGTCCGAGCCGCACGGCTTCGACCGCGCCGAAGAATACGTTGTGGCTCGCAACCGCCCTCACCTCCATGATGCGGCAGTCGAACGCGACCACTGCGGAGGCCAGCACCGGGCTGCCAGTCATGAGCACCGACCACTCGCCGCTCGCAAAGCGATCCGAGCCCTGCACGCCGGTGCGCCCGGCAAAGATGTCGGCGATCTCGGCCCCGCTATCGCCGAGCGTGTTGACGCAGAAGACGCCATTCTCCACCACGACCGGGTTGGTCTGGCTGCGCCGGTTGAGGCACATCAGCAGCGTCGGCGGCGCATCCGACACCGAGCAGACGGCGGTCGCGGTTGCACCGGTCTTGCCACCGGGCCCGGCGGTCGTGATCACATGCACGGCCGCGCCGAGCCGGCACATCGCCTCGCGAAAGGCCGCAGGCTCGACGGTGCGCACGGCGGCGGGCGCCACCACCGTAAAGGCACCGTCCATGGCATCGTCAGGGCGCTGGTCGAACCAACTCATAGCGGCATCCTAGTAGGGCAATCGAGAGGCCGGCAATATTCTTGCGACCTCGTTGCCATTGGCCTTGCTGCAACCGGCCTTGGCGTTGCTGCAATCCCAAGCGCTGTCATGCGTCGACAACGTCCGGCTCAAACAACTGCACACTGTGTCGCGCCGTATTTCCCGCAATGCAGCAAGTAGAGTTATATAATAAAATGGTGCTCTAGTGCCGCTTTTAGCGGCAAGGAGGCATAACAATACTCTGGCACGCTCTGGTTCATTTACTTCCACTGCGGAATTTATATTTTTTTCGAATCGCGAGTATCGTGGCCAGCTTCTCGCCCAAGAGTTGAAGTCAAATTGCATCTTAATTACAGCGAGCGATGTTCAATATTAAGGTAGGGGACGGGCACGGGGGCTCAATGGACTCGCTTTATGATGTTCTGGGCGTATCTGCGCGTGCCAACGAGACGGCAATCAGAACTGCATTTCGCAAGGCTGCGAAATCTTACCATCCCGACCTCAATGCTGGTAATCCCACTGCCGAGCTGCAATTCCGGCAGATTGTCGCTGCTTACGAGCTGCTGAAAGATCCGCTGCAACGCGAGGCGTACGATCAGCAGTTAAAGGACGATCGCCGCACGCGAGCACGTCGCGTTGCCTCGCCTCTGATCTCCGGTGTGGTGAGCGGCGGTCTTGTCGCTTTCACGATGTGGTGGTTCAACACCCACAAGCCGCCGGAGCCCGCGCAGGCTCCCCGGGTTGCGGTTGCCGATATTGAAGAACCCGCAGTCCAGCACACCGCCGCCGTCACAGCGACCGCCGCCACCTCAGACACTGCCGTCCGCCAGAATGACGGAAACCCTGGGGACGCAGGCAATGGCGCAACGATCGCCGACGATTTCCCAGACGACCGGCCCCGTCAGTTTGCTACCGCATCGCCAAACGCACCGCTGCCCTCAGATCCTTCCGCGCTCGCCGCGGAGTGGGAGCGACTGCGGGCGACGGGTGATCCTATGGCGATCTGGGAATTCACCGTCCGCAATCCGAGCACGCCGGAAGCAGAGCTCGCACGAGGCAGGCTTCTGACGCTGATCGAGACATCGCACAACGTCTTCCTGCTCCAGATGCTGAGCGTCGGTGCGCCTGAACTGATTGCCGAGCGTGCACGGCAGCGCGTCGCAAAACTTGGCATACCGGCCGAGAATGGGGCCGCCCCTGATTCATCGATCTCTCTGGAGGAGCGCGCCTCCAAATTCATCGCCACACAGGTTGCCGCCTGGGCGCCGACCAACACCCAAAACCTTTCTGTCCTCGTCAAAGCCTACGCTGACGAGGTTTATTACAATGGAAGCCTCAAGGCCCGCACATCGGTGGTGCGCGACAAGCGCCGCCTGATCGAGCGGTCGCCCGAGCGGGTCTATGGCGTGCAGCCGGGCTCGATCAAAGCCGAATGCGCTTCGAACCTTTGCCGAGTGAGCGGGATCCTCGAATGGCAGACCCGGGGCACGACGCGTTCCTCTGGAGCAAGCACAGCTGCAGCGAGCGGATCGACGCAGTTCGAGTATGGCACCGTCTATTCACGTGGCGCATTCACCATCCTGAGCGAGAACAACTCGGCCGTGAAGGCGAGCGTCTCCCAGGAGGCCAGTCATCAGAGGCCATCCACGCAGGAACCATCCGAGCCGGAGCTGCCCAAGCCGTAGTCCTCTGTCCAAGCAAGAGTCGCCAGTCAATCCGTGGCCGCCGCGACCGAGCGCGCATGCCATGCCCGCCGCGCAATATCCAGAAACACACATGATCAGAAAAACGCACGTCATCTAAAAACACGCACATCTAAAACACATGGCCGGAACGAGGTCCGGCCATGCGCAGAGAGTAAGCCCAATTTCAAAGAGGTTGAGCCACGCTCGCGGCTCCCGCCAACACCCCTGTCGCAATTTTCATGCGCTATTTCCCAGTCACCATCTTGTAGGCCGCCTCGATGTTGGTCGGGAAACGATCCTGGCTCGCCCAGCTGGCGTATTCAGGCATCTTGACCTCTTTCTTGATGTCGTCGAGCGACTTGCCTTCCTTTACGGCCTTGCTGACCCGCTCGATCAGCAGCGCATAGTATTTCTCGGTGTCCTCGAAGATCTTCACCGTGCCGGGCTGGCCATGGCCAGGAACCACGTGCTCCGGGTTCAGGCCCTTCATCAGCTTGGCGGCGGCGAGGATGTCCGGAATGGTTACGAATGGCCGCAGAATGTTGATCTGGTTGCTCACGATGCCGGATGCGGAGAAGATCACGCGCTCCTTCGGCAGCCAGACCGCGGTGTCGGCTTCGCTGTGCACGCCCCGCATATAGTAGAGCTCGAAGGCACGCTCACCGACCGCGATCGAAGCCCGCTGCTGATACTCGACATGCGGCGGTACGAACTTGTAGCCCTCGAGCGCGGTCTTCATCTCCGGCGAGCTTGCGGCCATCTGCTGGATCCGCTGGGGCGCCTCCCGCTCACGCGAGCGCATTGAATCGCCCGCGCCGGCCGCCGCCACGATGGTGGCCGGCGGCGAGAATACGAAGTGGCCCGTCGTGTGGTCGGGATGCGGCTCGGTATCGATCAGAAGCCGCACCGGCATCGGGGTGAGCTTCTTGACGACCTCCATCAATTTACGCGACTCGACCGGATTGTGACCGGAGTTCGATCAGCACAACGCCGTCCTGCGTGATGACGATGCCGGCATTGGAATTGTAGTTCTCGCCCACGAAGGCATAGACGCCGTCGGCGAGCTTGCGCACGTTCGGTCCGAGATCCTGCGCGAGCGCAGGAGCGGCGCAAGCGAACGACGCAACCAGAGCCAGCGTCGCCGCTGTTGTTGCTGCTTTGATTGTCATGTCGGTGTCCTCCCTGTTGGCAGGGCTGCGCTGCAGCCCTGCGGTCTCTCGTGAAAGCTTAGCCTTCTACAGCCGCCGTTCAAGCACCCTCGCGGCCGCCGCTTCCTGCTCCAAACACGAGAAGAAACAAGCGGCCAGACGGCCATTTGTTGGGTTAGCACGTAATTTCGACTTTGCGCGACCCACCTTCCTTTCCCCCCATACGGGTTTGGTGGAGTTTTCGGATGGAGTTTCTCAAGGTCGCGTTTTCAGAACGTGGTCAGACCGTGTTCTCGGGGCTTCTGGAGGAGTTGTTGACATACAAAATTTGCACAAAATTCTCTAACTCCACCAACTCGTTGGTGGGGTTTCTCGATGTCGCGGGGCTTGCAAGCTATGAATGACGAACTGCCTACGCCGCTGGATTTTCTCAAGGCCGTCTACTGCAACGAAGGCTTGCCGTTGAACACTCGGCTGCGCGCTGCAATGGCGGCAGCGCCATTCTGTCATCCGAAGCTCACGGTGAATGCTCAGGTTAATGGAACCAATCTTGCAGAGCGGCTTATGCGGGCGATAGCCACAAGCGATAGAGTGCGTGCAGTGCAGGTGATTGAAGGCCGCGCCGCAGATTATTGAAGCGCAGGTTGATGAACCCGTCGACCATTCCAAGCCTTTCGCCCGCTTACGCAGGTTCTAAAAGAATTGGCCCGGTGAAGGGGTTCACCGAGCCAATTCCCGGGCTCTGCCCGGATATGTTTGAGCCACGAGAAACAGATTATCTCTTCTTCAATGTGGAATACCAAGACCGGGCTACCAGTTCACGCTATTATGTGTTCGGCAATTCGTTGCCGAGTTGACTGATCGTTGAATGACTGACGTTGTAGCTGCGCGCCCGATCTCGCTTAGTGCCTTTCCCGCTTGCCTCCGTGCCAACGCCTCCTGGACTCGATGCTGCGTCAGCTTTGGCTTGCGACCAAACCTCACGCCTTTGGCCTTCGCCCTTGCTCTGCCTCCCAGGCCCAAAACGGCGTCGCTGACCGATGGCGACTGGGCCCGCGAGCAAATTGTGAGAATTTCGAAGAAGGTATCACTCCCATTCTTGAGAAAAAGCCGGGGGAAAGTTGGAGAGAGGCTCCAACGGAGGATGGTTCGACGCGTATTGTGGGGTCTTTCAAGTAGGCGTTGCATGGGGTGTGTGATGGATGAGCTGATCAGGCTTGGCTTTGTGTCTACCGGCACCTTCGCAATTCTGGCCTATCTCGCGTACGTCGCCTGCACTGAGGGCACCTTCAATCGAAAGCGGTGACCCGTCGCTGACGCGCGATGAAGTTTAGGAAGTCGTGACATTACAAAGGGTTCATTTTGATTGAAGCGTAATTTATGATGCATAAATGACGGGCATGAAGAGGGACAACAGCATTGAGATAATGATCTACGCCTTGGGCGGGGTTGCTATCGCCCTTGGCCTAGCGGCGATCCTGAGCATCTTGCTTATGCTTTGGTGAAGCCACCGCCTTTGTGGGGGACGGATAGGTTTGACTATTCGATGAGACAATTTTCCTGATTGGGTCCCATCGGGAGGGGGGAACGCTTTATTGCGGATCTTGGTTGGGAGGGAAAATCGAATATGGGAGGATCGGGATGACGGACTCCGTTGACGTAATGATATTTACACTGGGCGGACTTTCGATAGCCCTGGGGCTTGCGTGGGCCGTTGTATTTTTCGTGATTTTTTGAGCCTCGCCTGAGTTGTGGCGCATCGCCTCCCCTCCCAAGAGGGTCCCATCGCATTGGTTTAGCGATCGAGACTATTGAAGTCGAAGTTGTCAAATCTAGTCGTGTTCTCTCGGAAACCCAGCACCTTGGCATTTGTCAAATCATGGCGTGTATTCACTCTATGCAGCTGTAGTAATCATATGGAAGTCACATTCTCGCCTAAACTCATAAGAATGGGCGACGGTGAGATAACGCTTTTGTTCAGTGCGGCCTTCGCAGTCCTTTCATTGGGGGCGGCTGCGACTTTCTGGTTCTTATTGCGTTGAACCGCCTCACCTAGGCGCTGCGCCCGGAGCTTAGCCGTTTTCGATCTAGGCAAGCTCCGTTCTATTGGCTAACCGCGCCGTTCAATAGCGCCGAGCCGCCGGCCTAACTCACGAATGGCGACCTGGTCGTGTCCGACCTGCTGACCAATCTTCTCCTCAAGAGACATAAGGCGTTGATGCAGATCTTCGATCTTCTCTTCCAGGCTCATTTGGCTCCACTTCTTGCCCATCTGACGAAATCTCCTAGTCACCATCCAACTTGGGGGACAACCTAAGCGATTTCGACTGCATCAGCCGCGAGGGAAGGTTTATGGACCCATACGTTGGGACAATTTTCCTCGGGCCGGACGGAGGTTAGAGTTTCAAGGTTGGTCTTCTGGAAAACTCACTTACTCCTCCCTTACCCCCGGTCCGGCCGGGGGTTTTTCTTATTGGGTCCCATCCCGAAGGGGATGGTTAGGGAGGCTCAATATACCTTCAGACAATTGTGCCCATTGGGCCGGAGGCTAGGCTTCGCGGTGTGCGTAGCTGCGTTTCATCATCCTTACCCCTGGCAAAACCAGGGGCTTTTTGTGAGCGAGGCTTGAGATGGCGTTGAGTTGGGCTGGCTTTGGATTGGCTTCGGCGGTGGTGTTGGCTTTGGCTTGGCTCGCCTAGGGCACTGGCCCATGAGGCCAAGCTGAAGAAATCGCGGCCAACGAATGGCGACCGCGATCTCCACTTAGCTAACGGCCGCTACCACCCTGCGTAGGGTCACGCCGTAGCTGGTCCCTCACCCTCGGATCAGGGTCCGCGCCTATGTAGTTTCCGCGGATACTGTAGACGCTATAAGGGCTCCGGTGAACGACTCGCGGCCCGATGGTCCCGAACGAACCGTAACTGCCTATATCTATATCCGGCTTGCGCGGATGCACCTGATATCGGGTCTGGGCAAACGTTGGCGTTCCCAATGCTGCTGTCACTGCCGCGGTAGTGACTAGTGTTCTGATCATCATGGCTTCTCCTTTTGTCGGCCCTCCGACAAATCGCTTTCTTGATCCCGGTGATTGCTACCCCACTGGAGATGAGGTAACGGCCCGCGATCTCAACGCACAATTTATTGATCTCGGTCAGGTCTTCGCTCGTCGCGAAGCTGAGGCAATCAAGGAAGCCGCGAAGGAATTCAACGTAGCGGAAGCCTTGCGGGATAGGATTGTGGTGAGGAAAGAGAATTATTAGCCCCTGTGGACACTATGCCTGTCACAGGCTGCGAACGCTTTCAATAGGTTGTACTTACGGAACTATGAGCAATGACCGACCTGCGATACCCCGCTGCCCTCGAACGAGACCTAATGATTGAAGCGGGCTACCGCTGCGCTGTTTGTAAGACGACAGAACCTCTTGTGATAGACCACATCGTTGAATGGTCGGAAGTGCAGAAGCACGAGTTCGAGAACATGATTGTTCTCTGTGGAAACTGTCATGGTCGAAAGAAGAAAACGAGTGACCCACGCCACATCAACCGAGCAAGCTTAAGGCGGATCAAACACAGCCTCATGCTACTGAATGGGCGTTATTCTGACTTGGAGCGTAGGATCATTGAGAAGTTTCAAGAGGATTTAGCAATCAATCGGATTGACGCCCCTTCGATCATTATCCCAGAACGCCTACAAATATTGGTGCGGTACCTGATCAAAGATGGCTTGGTTTTTACAGAGCTTTTCAAAAGCTCCATATCACAGGGTTCGGGTGGAATGACGTTTCGTGATGACAACATCAGGCTAACCCTTACCCGAAAGGGGAAGCGATTTATCAAGAACTTGAACGCCCCAGTTATTGCGAGATAAGATCGTTGTGACGAGGGAGGCTGACTAATATGAGCGGGAGCGGGCTGTTCTACATTCAGAATGGCTACATCTATGGCCCGCGGCACAATGGGCAGTTCTACATCAAAGACAATTACATCTACGGTCCCCGCAATAGCGGGCACTTTTATATCAAAGACAATTACATCTATGGCCCCCGTCAGTCTGGCTACTGGTACATCCAGGGGAATTATATCTATGGTCCTAACACCGGCGAAGACCCGCCATTCTTCGACTGATTGAAATCCTGCACCGCCGTCGCCATCTGCCGATCTTCGCCGCCGCTTATCCGCTCGGCGGCGGCAAGGAGGACTGAGTGCCCGCTGTGCTCGGTCGTGCAATGTTTTGGGAGGCATCGATGGACGAAGTCACCGAAGCCGAGTGCCTAATCTGCCGCTACTGGCCAGCCGCCGAACGCCCCGAGCGGCGTCTGGAGCATTTCACCAAAGGCGGTCTCTTGCTTATTCCTCGCCACGATATGTGCCCAGTCTGCACGGAGGTGTTCCGTGTAACAAAAACGCGGCATTGAGGCGTCCCGTACCCGTCAACCCCTGGACAAGCGGCGTAGGCACGCGCCAACCGAAGTACTGATCACTGTCGTTTCCTGGCACCATCATCTCCCATGGTGGTCCAAGGAGGACCGATGTGCTTGCAGGGCGCTCGGTCCTCCAATCTTTTACAGGCTTGTAATGTCCGATCACGAAGTCCCTGAGGCCGACTGCGTTATCTGCTCCGGAAACGCCGAGCTTCGAGAAAAGTATTTCTCGACTGAGGATATCCGCATGCCGCTTAGCGGTGTTTGCCTCGCCTGCCAGCTGGCGTTCTTCGCCACGCTCTCGCCGCCGCCGCCGGAGCATTAGGAGGCGTTGATAATGGAGTGGGCTACATTACATTGCCGGAGCATTGGTGATCTTGGGTATCCTAATCTTGCTCGGACGTATCTTCGACTTCGTAGATGGACCTGGGCAGAAACCGCCGACGAAGCATTAGCGCCTGCAACAAAATGGGCCGTCCCGTTGGAACGGCCCAAGTCGCTGGGAGGAAACCGAGGACGCACCCTCGGATAGCTTCAGCCTATGCTCATTGAGGACGAGGGATATTACCCAATGGTCGCAATGACCTTTGAAGTGTTCTGAAGTATTTGGCGCTCGATATCGTCCCGCCGAGCCGCCGAAAATATTGATCGTACCCGGAGGGTACCCCGCAAGGCGTCGAAACCGATAAGCCGTTGCGCGACCTTCCGATTTTTCCGCTTAACCGTTGCTGGGTTAACAAACGCCTACGGCGGCGCGCTGCATTTGAGCTGATCTTTCAACGAGATTGCAGACTATTATCGCTACATTTCCCACAAATCAAAATGGGGTTGGGGGACAACACCATGCCTCGGAGACCTATTGTCGCGGCCACGATGATCGTGGCCGCCAGCCTGATCGGCATCACACAGGCGCGCCTGCCGCGCCCGATCAGAGACTATCGCGATCGTGGCGGCGTCGAGATCGCGGCAGTTGAGGTGCTCGGCGCCGGTCTGCTGACGCACTGATTTTTGTCGCCGCAACGCGGGCTGGAGCTGCATCAGCGGCTCCAGCTGCGTCGTCACGGAGGCGTGCCGCGCTACGCCGCCTTGTGCTTCTCCTTGTAAAAGGCCTCGGCGCGTTTCTGCAGATCCTGCGGCGCAATGTCCTCCTTGTGCGTGGCCACGAACCAGCTGTTCCCGGAGGGATCCTTCACGCCTCCGCTGCGGTCGCCATAGAACATGTCCGTTGGCTCCATCACCGATTTTCCGCCGGCCTTGATGGCTCGCTGATAGACGCTGTCCACGTTTGGAACATAGATATAGAGCGTCGATGACGTTGCCTTTGCCATTTCACTCTCGTCCGCAATCATGACGCGCGAATCGCCGATCTTGACCTGTGCGTGCATGATTGAGCCGTCCGGCCGCTTGATGATCTCATCAGGCATTTCAGCGCCGAATGCCTGCTTGAGGAACTCGATCACCTTCTCGGCACCGCGCACGGTGAGATAGGGCGTCACGCTGTGATATCCGTCAGGAATCGGTTTCGCTGCCATGATTGGCTCCTTTGCTGAAAAAATGCTGCGCGCGAGGGAACTCGGCGTTGCAAACGCGCCCCGGCATGGCACCAACACCCAGAACGCTGAAGCGTTCCTGCCGCCGTCCGACGCAACCTTGTGATGCCCATCACAGCGCGGCCTCTACCGAATGAAGTACTCGTCAAGCCGCCGGCAATCGGCGACCTATTTGGAGGACACCATGCGCGAGTGGCTTGTCATCGCAGTCGGAACAGTGATCGGAGTCACGATCGGAATCTTGATCGGCGAAGCGTTCGAAGTTTCGCGATTGGCCGGCAAGATCATCGGCATCTCCTGCGCGTTTTTCGGCGCCTGCCTGGCCATGGGCATCGCAACCATGGCCGGTTGGGTCAAACCCTTTAGCGAGAACGCCTGAGCGGCCTGATCCGCCTGCCCCCGAACAGCACCAGGGCTCGCCCCGTCGCATGGCGAGGCAGGCGCAAACTACACACGCCTTGGTCGGGTGGCTTGACAAGGCAGCGGCGTGATTGCTGGCTAGGTGCTCGCAGAGCTATCTATCCATTTGAGCGCGGGTCGATTGCAGCATGCCAACCGAAGCTGATTACGTCTGGGGAACCGGCTCAACCGAGCAGCAGAGATTACTCCAACAAATAGAACTCTACGTTCCCGAGGCTTCCTGGTTGCTCGATCAACTGAAGATCAAGCCCGGGTCGCGTGCGATCGATCTGGGCTGTGGCCCGCTTGGCATTCTTGACTTGTTGTCCAAAAAGGTCGGACCGCAGGGCGAGGTGGTCGGTGTGGAATGGGAATCGCGGTTCGTCGAGCTGGCGAAAGACCTATTGGCTCAGCGCAAACTTGAAAATGTGAAAGTCATGGTGGGCGACGCCGACGGCCACGCGACTGGCCGACGAGTCGTTTCATCTGGCTCACGAGCGCCTGCTCCTGATCGTCGTGCCGGACCCGATGAAAGTGATCTCTGAAATGATCCGGCTGACGCAGCGCGGTGGCGTCGTTGTGGTCGAGGACGTCGATATCAGCAGCTGGTTTTGCGAACCCGCTCATCCGGCGTGGACGCGTTTGTTCTCAGCATTCGAGGCTGTATACGGACGTGACGGCAAGGATTTGCGGGTCGGTCGGCGCCTGCCAGGACTTTTGAGAGCCGCCGGTCTCAGCAACATTGGCTGCAAGGTGCACACCCGCCTGAACGGTCCTGGCGACTTTCATCAGCAGCAACTGCTGGTCTTCGTGAAGCTGTTTTGGCAGCAGATCATCGCGTCTGGCTTGATCGAAGAAGACGAATTGCAAGTGCTGTTCGATCAGCTGGAAAAGCACCTGGCTGATCCTGGAACGCTCGTTGTGTCACCAATGTTGTTTCAAGCATGGGGTTATCGCGAAGCGACTTAACTTGCGGTGCTCCTAACAGCATTGCGCCCGCCCCGTCGTGTGACGAGGCGGGCGCAAGCTTACGTCTCAAACGGCTTAGTCGAGCGGCTCGACCTTGACGAGGGCGGCGCCGTGATTGCTGCCGGTCCAGAACGTGGGCGGCGATCGTCGTATCGTCCATCCACACGCTGCGGATGTTGGTGGTGTGCGGCAGCGGATATTCGACCGTGCGGTTGGTCTTCGGGTCGTAACGCACGACGCGGTCGGTGTGCATGCCGCCGGTCCAGATCTCGCCGTTCTTGTCGACGGCGGAGCGGTACGGATAGGTGTGCGCCGGCAGCGGATACTCGACGAACTTCTCCGTCCTTGGGTCGAACATCGCGACCTTGTTGCCGCGATATTCGGTCACCCAGATGCGGTCCTGATCGTCGATCCGCATGCGGCGCGCACGCGCGTTCTGCGGTCGGCAGCTGATACCAGGTCACCTTGGTGGTCTTGGCGTCGATCTTGCCGAGATAGCCGTTCACGAACTCCGCCACCCAGGCGTTGTTCTTGCGAGTCGGAGATCAGCTGGTAGATGGTGTTGCGCTTGCCGTTCGAGAGCTGCTTGAGCGGCTGGAAGCGCTCCCACTTCTGGGTCGCGAGATCGACGCGGAAGACGTCGCCGGTCGGCACGTTCTTGGTCCAGACCTTGCCGTCGACGTCATGGCGCAGGCCGACGAAGTTCATCTGCACGCCTTCGTTGTTGAACTCCTGCGGCCAGCGGGTAGTACTTGATCTCGCCGGTCTTCGGATCGAGGTTGGCGAGCGCGCCTGGTACATGCTGTCGAACCAGAACGTGCCCTTCTGTCGAGGCCGAGATCGAGATTGCCGACCGGATGGTTCGGCTTGAAGATCTTGGTCGGATATTCGGTGATCTTCAGCGTCTTCGGCTCGAACTTGGTGATGTAGTGGCTCGCCGAAATCGGTGTACCAGACCTCGCCGTCCTTCACGATCGATGTCATGCGGCTCGGTGGTCGGCCGCGGCAAGATCGTACTCGGTGATGATGACGCGCGTGGCCTGGCCCTTCGGGCGCGGCATGGTCTTGAGCGAATACTCCCAGTTGGAGGCTGCGCTCAGATTGATGGTGGCAAGGTATTCGGCGAACCGGCGATATTGCTCCGGCGTTCCGGCCCGCTCCGGATCATTGAGACGCTGCGGCTTGATCGGCTGGCTCACCGCCGCATAGCCCAGCATGCGATGGACGACCTGTGTCCATTCATCGGCGTCATGCGAGGAGCGCACGACGCGCTCGAGCGTGTGGCAGCCGACGCAATTCAGCAGACCGACTTCTGGTCCTCGGTGCCCTGGAATGCTCGCCATCCATTCCGCGTTGCTGAGCTGCGCGGCGAGCTTCTTGGTCTTGTCGAGCTTGATGTCGACAGTGGCCGTCTTCTCGGCCGCGACAGTCGGCGGTCGCCTTGGCGTTGAGGTCATAGCCGATCGCGCGGATCGTGAGCGTATATTGGCCGGGCTCCAGCCGGTCGGCCGGGAAGCTGTAGCGGCCTTGCGCATCGGTGACCACGCTGACCGAGAACTTCGCATCCGCCTTGCGGGCCGTGACGACCACGCCTTCCATGGCGCCTTCCGCCTCGGACGTGACCTGTCCGGAGATGGCGGCGGTACCTTGTGCATGCACTGGCGCCTGCAGGAACAGTAAGGCTGCCCCCGCGGCCAAGCTGAGCTTGAGCCCTGATTGCATCGCTTCCTCCATAGCAAAGGGTTCTCGATCGAAACTGCCTGAATGGGCGCTTTGCGGCGCGCCAGCCCTGCACTTTCGGACGACCCGAGTGCAATGTTAGCAGCCGGCAAGACCCGCCGATAGCCGGGGTCGCGGCCTCGGCACATGAAATTGAAACTGGCGTGCCTGCTCTTCGCTGCCGCAACCGAGCCGTGCCCCAAGTCGCGACACTCTATTCCTACGTCATTGCCATGGTTTGGCGATGCTCCGACAATGGATCAAAGCAATTGTTCCGAGGAGTTGGAAATGATCACGCGTCGCCAATGGCTTGTGGGCTCATCTGGCGCCCTGCTCGCGCCCTTCACAACCAGCCTCGCCGGTGCGCAGGGATCGCCGGCGCGAATCACTATTTTGTTTGATGCGTTCGGCAAGCCGTCCGCTCTCAAGCGCGGATGGGGCTATTCTGCCCTGATCGAATTTGGCGGCCGGCGGATCCTGTTCGATACCGGCGCCAAGAGCGCGGACTTTGCCGCCAATGCGAGCGCGCTCGGCGTCGACCTCAAGAACCTCGACTTCGTCGTCATCAGCCATCGCCACAACGACCATACTGGCGGGCTCAATCACGTGTTGAGCGAGAACCCCAATGTCACGATCTACACGCCGGTCGAAGGCGCAGGCTTCAACTCGGCGATCCCTCCCGCCCTCATGAACCTGATCAAGCGCAATGTTGCGTCGCTCCCGGATGAGCTGCGCTACTTCGATGGCAATCCGCCGGCTGAGCTCAGGACCGAGCCACCGTGGGCGGGGGCACGCTTCGTCCAGATCAGAGAACAGACCGAAGTGCTTCCCGGCGTGTTTCTCATTTCCAACCAGTCCGACACCGCAGGCACGCGCGAAATGAACGAGATTTCGCTCGTGCTGAGGACCCCGAAGGGCAGCGTGCTGGTGGTGGGATGCTCGCACCCGGGCATCGAAAAGATCGTCGAGGCGACCGCCAAGATCGATCCGAAGATCTACGCCGTGTTTGGCGGCTTCCATCTGGTCGACATACCCGATGCCAAGGTGACCGAGATGGTGACGGCGTTCCGCGACAAATGGAAGATCGAGCGCATGGCGGCCGGCCATTGCACCGGGCAGTTCGCGTTCGCGGAGATGATCCGCATCTTCGGTCCGAGCTTCGACATGTCGGGCGTAGGCTCGGTGATCGCGCTGCCGACGTGACGGTTGCTGCGTCAGACCTCCGACCACTGCCGCAGCAGGTTGTGATAGACCGCGGTGAGCTCGACCACCGAAGGATGGTCCGGGTGATCGCGCGACAGCTTGATGATGGCGGTGTCGAGGTCGAACAGCAGGCTGCGCTGCGTGTCGCTGCGCACCATGCTCTGAATCCAGAAGAATGACGCAATGCGCGAGCCGCGCGTGATCGGCGTCACGTGATGCAGGCTGGTGCCCGGATAGACGATCATGTCGCCGGCCGGAAGCTTCACGGAATGCTGCCCATAGGTGTCGGCGCCCATCGCTTTCGGCCGTTTCGGACCAAATACCGTCATGGGCGCCTGGAGCATGATCTCGAAAAGTGGAAGCCGGTTTTCGGAAAAGATCACGCTCAGACAAAAAATTTAGACTTTGATGCGATTCAATCTAATCGGATCAAAGTCTAGCGCTGTGTTGGGCAATCTCTCGCGCTCTAAAACCGCGCCGTCAGCAACAACCGGAATGTCCGCGGGTTACCGGGCGAGAGGTTGTTGTTGCCGTCGGCCGAAGCCCAATAGCCCTTGTCGAAGATATTCTCGATGTTGAGCTGCGCCCTCCAGGTCTCGTTGATCTTGGCGTAGAGGCCGGCATCTACGCGAAAGAAGCCGGGCAGCTTTACCGTGTCATCCGACGCGGCGAACGAGTCCGAGAAATAAATCAGGCCAACCGAGGCGGCCCATACCGGCGTGATCTGATACTTGTTCCACCAGGAGAACTGGTTGAACGGAACGAGCTGCACGCGATTGCCCGCTACAATCGTCGTCGACGTATCACTTGTGATCCTGGCATCGGTATAGGCATAGCCAAAGACGGATTGCCAATCCGCGGTCACGTAGCCGTTGAGCGCGGTTTCAAAACCGCTGAATCCGGTGGCTGCCCGACGGCAGGAAGAAGTCCGTGACCGGTGGGATCAGCAATCGGAACATTGGTCCGCTCCAGCTCATAGACCGCGGCGGTCCAGAGCAAGCGCGGATTGATGTTCCATTTGACTCCGACTTCCTTGTTCTCGAATTTTTGCGGCTCAAGAATGAGGGTGCCGTCATTCAAGGCGCTGAACTGGTCGCCCGAGGCTGGCAGATAGGAAACGCTGTACATGCCATAGATGGACAGGTTTTCGATCGGCTTCAAGATCACCGCCGCCTGCGGCGAGACCTTGTCGTCCACGCGGTCGCGGGTTTTCCCGCCCGGGACGTTCATATCCGTGGCCGTCAAATCGAAGCGGTCGAAGCGCGCTCCCGCGATCAGTTGCAGAAAACGCGTGATCTCAATGGTGTCGCGTGCATACGCCGATTGTATGTTGAGGTGATACTTGCTGTTGGCGTCAGGAGTAGTGACGCCGTCCAGGGCGGTGTTACTGCGTCATGATGAATGAAGTCGACGGTCCCAAAATAGGTCGGATTGAACGGATCCGCTGTAGTGGTGTTCGGTTGCCGTATCGCGGAAATATGCCGGTCCTCCGGAAAGAAATTCCGGATTGCCGGCCGAATTCCGTCCCAAACGCGACGGTATGGAAGACTGGACCGGTGGCGCCTTTGTAGACGAAATCGGTCTGGTTGAAGATGTTGTCGCGATTGGTCGTGTTGTTGTAGGCCGCGCGATTGAATGTGGTATCGGCAACGGATTCACCGCGCCGGCTAGCGGGCCGTTGCCCGGATAGACGTTCTGATAGAACTTGTCGTACTGCGCGGCGATCGTCGAATTCTTGACCGTCAATCCGTTCTCGAAATCGTGCTCGATGAATGCCATCCCGGTCTGCACAGTGGCGCGCGCCACATTGAGGCTCGGGCTACCAAAGAATGCCGTCAGATCGCCGTTTGGCGCGAATGGAAGGGCGGGATTGGCGCGAAGCACGAGACTGGGTACAGGGCGTCAGATCCGCTGGGACGGGTTGCCGCGATCAGCCGTCCGCTCGTCGTGATAGTACTCGTAGCTCAGCCGCACCTTGGTGGTGTCGTTAGGCTTATACGTCACGGTCGGATTGATGCCATAGCGCTCCAGCTTGCCGAAATCCCGGAACGTGTCGCTTCCCTCGTACATCACGTTGAGTCGGGCGGCCCAGTTCTCATTGACGGCCTGACCGGCATCGAGCGTCACGCGGCGGTCCCAGTAAGAGCCGGTCTGGGCGGTTGCCTCGTAGAATTCTCGTGAAGTCGGCTTCCTTGAGCGTGCGGTTGACAAGGCCGCCGCCCGCGCCGCGCCCGAACGTCAACGCGCTGGGCCCCTTCAAGACCTCGATGCTTTGCGTGTTGTAGAGATCACGGAAGTATTGAACGTCGTCACGGAAGCCGTTGACAAAGAAGTTGGCGCTTGAATCGACTCCGCGGATGACAAGCTCGTCGCGGTTGCCTTCGCCCTGGTGTATGGCCACGCCTGGAACGTACCGGGTGACGTCGGTGATGCTCTGGAAGTTCTGATCCTTGATGAACTCCTTTGTCACGACGCTGACCGACTGTGGAATGTTGACCAGCGGCGTGTTCACTTTTGTGGCAACCGACGTGCTGTTCGAATAGACGCCGACCGTACCGGTGCGCGCCTCTTGCGTATCGGCCGGCGCCGGAGCCGGAACCGGAGCCGGAGCGCGCTTTGGCGCCGTGGTCGTCTGCCGCGGCCGTCGTGTCTGGCGCGGACGATCAACGTCAACCGGTGGAAGTTTGACCTCGCCCTGATTGGTTTGCGCGGTCGCCGGCTGCGCGAATCCGTCGATGATGCTGAGACCGCAAGTCACCAAAAACGTTGTCACCAGCAAATGGCTGCCCTGCCTGTCGTTCTTACCCATCTTAAATTACCCCCATCCCAGCCCCAGCCACGCTCCCCAGCGTAATTCGAGGGCTCAGAGCCTGAGGTATCGCTGAGACAAAAAAGGTAAGCAATATCAGTTATTTAGATTCATACCAGCCTATAATTAGAGCAATTAAAATGACTATAGTTAGTTATTGAATAACTTGCACAATTTTGGCTGTTGCGGGTTTGTCACAGATCGCAATTGTCTCTAAGATTGGAACTGTAAATGCCGCGATTAGCGGACCAATACTTTCTAACGGTAAATTAGTTACGGCCACATTTCCCAAATTCGCCCCCTCAATCGAGCCTATACTTACATTATAATAATTCGAAAGTGCAGAAATACATTGATTTTGCTGGCACGATTCTGTTTGTACTTTGGATCCCGGGGCCGCGCCAGTCGTTCGCAATTTGCAATGGCGCCAGCGAAAACTCAGTCCACCGGGCTCTGGTGACGCTCCATGACTGTCTCCTTGATGCCGGTCTCCTCCTCGTCGACCATAATCCGGTTGCGAACGGCCTGGTGGGCGATCCACCGCTGGATCGCGCTCATGCTGTGCCTTCTTCTCGTTCCGATTGCAATTTCCGGCGCCTTACTGGTCTGGCATGACGAGCTCGACGCTCTGGTGCACCCCGCGCGCTTTGCGGTAACCGGCAACGGCACCACCGCGATCTCGAGCTATCTCGACAATGCGCGCGGAGCGCTGCCAGCGAACTTCACACCGATGGTGGTGCGGTTCCCGGTCGAGGAGGGACATCCCATCACTGTGATGGCACGCGGCGAAGAAGGCGGCGCACGTCAGCTCCTCACCGTCTACCTCGATCCACCGAGCGGGCGCGTGCTCGACGTGGTGAACTTCCGCTCGTCGTTCTTCGGGTTCCTGCATCGCTTCCACGAGAACCTGACCGTTCCGGAGTATTCCGGCCGCGCCATCGTGGGCTGGGCCGGCGTCGGCATGCTGATTTTGTCGCTCACGGGACTGTGGCTGTGGTGGCCGCGCAACGGCGTGTTTCGCCTAGGGCTTCGCTGGCGCCGCGCCGGCGACGCCACGATCAGCAACCTGCATTACCTGCTTGGCTTCTGGATCGCGCTGCCGCTCACGTTCGTCTCGCTGACCGGCATTTATCTTTCGTTTCCACAGACCGCGCGCTCCGCCATGTCGGCAATCGCGCCAATGAACCCGCAGGCGGGTCGTCCAATCTTTGCGGCGCAATTGGCACGCGAGACCCAACTCACCCCGGACGCTGCGCTCGATGCTGCGCGCAACGCGAAGCCCGGCTGGCGGCCGAGCGCCTTGTTCCTCGCCACGCTGCAGTCCGAGCGCGGAGAGCGCAGCGAACGTCCAGAGCAGCGCGGAGAGCGCACAGACCGCGGCGAGCGCCCGGCCGCAACCTGGCGTGTGCAATTGCGCGATCCGGGAAGCAACGACATCACCAACGTCATCGTGAACGACCGTGACGGCACGGCGCGCAGCCTGCCCGATCCACTCGCGGGCGATCGCGCGGCGCAGTGGATTCGCGCCCTTCACGAGGGCAGCCGCGGCGGTCCCCTCTGGCAGATCGCCGTGTTCCTGACCGGCGTGTTCCCGCCGATATTTGCGGTTACCGGGATCGTCATGTGGCTGCGGCGGCGAAGCCGCGCTGCGGCCGCGCGACGGTCCAGCACCGGAGGTCCTGCAGGCCGCCGAGTGAACCATCAATGCAACGAGGCTGGTCACAACCTCGACACAACAACGCGACAAGCAGAACAAGACAAGTAAAACAATACGACCAACAAGACGACGGATGTGGTCATGGTTCGGTGCACGGCACGGCTGGCAATCAACGCTTTCGCAATCATCGCGCTCATCGGTTTTCCGGCGCTCGCGCTCGCGCAGGGAACTCCAGAGGCGCTACCGACCATACCCGCCATCGGCTCCTCCGATCTGCCGCGCGACCTCAGTCCCTGGGGCATGTTTCTGAGTGCCGACCCGCTGGTGAAGGGTGTTCTACTAGGCCTTGCGTTTGCGTCGGTCGTGACCTGGACAATATGGCTCGCCAAGACGATCGAGCTGATGGCGGCGAGCGCTCGGGCGCGCCGCGCCTGCGCCAAGCTCGCTTCGGCACGGCATCTCACCGAGGCGGTGCAAGCGCTCGCAAGGGCCGGCGGCGCGGGGCGGGAATTCGTCGACGCCGCGGTGATCGAGTTGCGGCTGTCGGAGGACGGCATGGAGCGCGAGGGCGTCAAGGAGCGCCTCGCCTCGCGCCTGCAGCGGATCGAGGCCAATCGCGGCCGCATCATGATGCGCGGCACCGGCGTGCTGGCGACGATCGGCGCGACAGCGCCATTCGTCGGGCTGTTCGGCACCGTCTGGGGCATCATGAACAGCTTCATCGGCATCTCGAAGTCGCAGACCACCAATCTCGCCGTGGTGGCGCCCGGCATTGCGGAAGCGCTGCTCGCCACCGCGATCGGACTGGTCGCAGCGATCCCGGCGGTCGTCATCTACAACGTGTTCTCGCGTCAGATCGCATCCTACCGCGCGCTCCTGGCCGATGCGTCGGCCGAGGTGCTGCGACTCGTCGGGCGCGACCTCGACCGCGCCGCCGCGCCGCAGCCGGCCGGCCGCCGCGGCATGACCCTGTCGGCGGCCGAGTAAAGCAGGGAACCCGAAAGAGCAGGCACAGATGAGCGTTCGTCTCGATCACGGCGAGGACAGCCTCGCGGAGCTGCATGAGATCAACGTCACGCCGTTCATCGACGTGATGCTGGTGCTCCTCATCATCTTCATGGTGGCGGCGCCGCTCGCCACCGTCGATGTCGCGGTCAACCTGCCGGCCTCCACCGCCGAGCCGCAACCGCGGCCCGACAAGCCGATCTTCCTCACCGTGAAAGGCGACCTCACACTCGCGCTGGGCGAGATCACGATCCCGCGCGAGACGCTCGGCGGCGCGCTCGCCAGCGTCACCAAGGGCGACAAGGACACCCGCATCTTCTTGCGCGCCGATCGCACCGTCCCCTACGGCGAGATGATGGAGGTGATGAACCTGATGCGCAAAGCCGGTTACCTCAAGGTCGCGCTTGTCGGCCTCGAAAAGCCGCCGGTGCCCTAATGGCACTCTTCGCCGACGCACGCCGCGACCTGCCGCGCTGGGTCCTCAGCGCCTGCCTCGTCGTGATGGCGCATGGCGGCGTTGCGGCGGCATTCGTGCATTGGCGCGCGATCGACGACGACGCCAATCCAACGGCCGCGTTGGTGGTCAATCTCGCCCCGATGCCCATGTCGCCGACCGATACGCCACTCGCACCGCCTGGGCCCCAACAGGACGTTGGGGAAATCACTCCGAAGCCGGTCGAGAAGGTCGAGGAAAAACCAGAGGAGATCCGCGAAGTCTCCAAGGTCGAACAGGAGCAGCCGGACCTGCCGCCCGCTGAGAATCCCGAGGTCGCGATGGCGGCCCTGCCGCCGGAAGCGCGTCCAGAACAGGTCCAGGCTGACAACCAAGTCGGCGCTGAGGTGACGACCGCGCCGCAGGCGCCACAGGTCCAGGAGTCCGTCGTTGCGGCCGCTCCGGAGCAAGGCCAGGTCAATATCAGCAACTCGAACGCCATCCCGACCTGGAAGCGGCAGGTGAGCAGTCTGATCGAGCGCAACAAGCGCTATCCGGATGCCGCGCATGCACGCAACCAGCACGGCAGCGTACATCTGGAGTTCAGTCTCGACCGCCAGGGCCGCGTCACCGCCAGCCGCATTGCCAAGAGCTCGGGCTCCGCCGCGCTCGACGAAGCGACGCTCGACCTCGTACGCCGCATACAACCCTTCCCGTCGCCGCCGCCCGAAATGGCCGGTGCTGAAGTCAGTCTCACCGTCGAGGTCCGCTACAACATCCGCTGAGCTGCGGCACGCTGGCATGAGAGCCGTCTGAGCGGGTTTAGGAAATCCAGACCATGAGGCCGTTGCCCTTGTCGGCCATCGCCCGCACATAGTCACGCAGCCGCTGAAAATAGTGCGCGATCTCCTCATGCAGCATCTGGTGCTCGGCTTCAGAGCCGGGCCCTTGCGGCGTTCCATACAACACCCCGACGCGATTCATCTCCTCGAAATCGACACGCGCCCGCAACCGGACCAGATCCTGTCCCTCGAGGAAGCGACTGAACTCGCGAGTCTTGGTCTCGTCATGCAGGCGGGCGGGACCGTAGCCCACGTCCTCGCCTAGCTCCTCCCCGCTCAAGAGCAGGTCACCCGGCGCATGCCCGCTGCCAGCATGGCCCGTGAGCAGGTAATGGAGCATGTGCCAAGACTTTTCGAGGCTGAGGGCTTTTTCGATCGGCCCCAAAGGAACGAGCGCCGCGCGCGCGTCGGCGACACTCGCGTCCGCCTGCTTGGCGGCGGGACTGGCGGCGAATCGAGCTTGGCTCGCCTCGAACTGCGCTCGCTGCTCCGGCGTCATGCGCTGGGTCAGGTCGTCAAGGTGCGCTCTCAGCACGTCGATGTGTGCCACCAGAGCGAGCTTGCTCACCAGCGCCGGCTTGGCCCGCAGCGCATGCATCTGCGCCGACGTCACGCCCAGGACCGAACAGATCATGCTCATGAGTCCCCTCCAATTGGACGGCTTGGTTGGACCGCCTGGGAACTCAAGCCTGTAGCGCCAGCAACATGTCATGGCGAAGGCAACAACCGTCCATTCGCGTTTGGCATCAGCCCACAAGAACTGCGAGACCGTTACCTCGTCGGCCATCGCCCGCACAAAATCGCGCAGCCGTGCAATGTCTCAAGCGTGTCGAAATTCCCGGCCCTATTCCGCCGCGCGCTTGACCCCGACACCGCCCGTATAGGCAACATCATCGGGGTCGAGCCAGCTTCCGCCGACCCAGCCGTTCTCGTCGTATTCGGCCAGGCACTGCTCGGCGAGCGCGATCATGCTGTCGAGCGCGCCTGACGCACGCGCGCCCCACATCGCCTGGATGCGGATGTCCTCGTGATTGCCGGCGTAGTTCATCTCGTAGAGCTCATGGCGGCCGCCGAACTCGGTGCCGATCGCATCCCACAGGAGCTTCATCACCTTGATGCGCTCCTTGTAGCCGATGCCGTGCGAGCCGCGCACATAGCGCGCAAGATAAGGATCGATCGCGGGATTCTTGAAGTCCTTGGCCGAGGACGGCAGATAGATCAGCGACGACGCGACGATCTTCTCCACGATCTCCTTGATGCGGCCGTAGGCGTCGCCGGCGAACACGCGATAGCTCGAGCCCGACTGCGCATTCGGCAGCACCGCGTCGCCGACCCACGGCGTCGGGTTGTGCGCCATCGCGTCGGTGAGCGCCCAGAACAGATTGCGCCAGGCGATCATCTCGCCGAGCAGCGCCTGGTTGCCGCGGAATTCGTCGGAGCCGGCGGCCCGCAGCGCCTTGGCGATGACGCCGACCAGAAAATCGAGCTTCACCGCAAGCCGCGTGCAGCCCTGGAACTGATAGCCCTGCAGGAAGCCCGACTGCGGAAAGAATATCTTGAGCTTCTCGAGATCGCGATGGAGCAGCACGTCCTCCCACGGGATCAGCACGTTGTCGAACACGAAGATCGCGTCGTTCTCGTCGAAGCGCGACGACAGCGGATAGTCGAACGGCGTGCCCATCACGCTCGCCATCATCTCGTAGGACGTGCGGCAGAACAGCTTGACGCCGGGCGCATTCATCGGCGCGATGAACATCACCGCGAGATCGGTGTCGTGGGTCGGCACCGCGGCGTTCTGGCCGAGGAAGTTGTAGTGCGTGAGCGCCGACGAGGTCGCCACCACCTTGGCGCCCGACACGATGATGCCGGCGTCGGTCTCCTTCTGGATGGTGATGAACACGTCCTTGACCTGATCGGCGGCCTTGGCGCGATCGACCGGCGGATTGACGATGGCGTGGTTCATGAACAGGACATGCTCCTGCGCGCGCCGGTACCAGGCCTTGGCGTTGTCGGCGAACTTTCCGTAGAACTGCGTGATTGGCCCCGAGCGTGTTCATCAGCGAGGCCTTGTAGTCGGGCGAGCGCCCCATCCAGCCGTAGCTCATGCGCGCCCAGGCCGCGATCGCGTCGCGCTGGGCGACCACGTCCTCGCGCGAGCGCGCCACGCGGAAATATTTGTGGGTGTAAGCCGCCCGAGCCGGTGTCGGTCGGGCTCGTGAGCACCGCCTTGGTTTTGGGATCGTGCAGCGCGTCGTAGAGCCGCGCGATCGAGCGCGCGGTGTTGCGGAAGGCCGGATGCGTGGTGACGTCGTCGACCCGCTCGCCGTAGATGTAGACCTCGCGGCCGTCGCGCAGGCTCTCGAGATATTCGGCGCCGGTGAACGGCCGTGCCTTGGCGCCGATCGCATCCTCGGATTTCATGCGGCTCATGGACACGACTCCTCGGGGCGCTTGGGAACTGCTCAATTCGCCGTAACACAGATCGCAGGGTGGGCGAAACGGCGGCAAGGACTGCGGTCCGGGGTAGCGCCCGGGTTCTTGATCTCCGCCTGTCCACCGTCATTTAGGCGCCGTTGCCGGTCCGCGCATGCCCTGATAGAGGTGCAGAGGCGGCCGGGAGAGTGCCTCAGAGCGAGGCGGAGGGGGCATGGAAATCTTCGTCCAGCAGCTCATCAACGGCATCACGCTCGGCTCGATCTACGGCCTCATCGCCATCGGCTACACGATGGTGTTCGGCATCATCGGCATGGTCAATTTCGCCCATGGCGACGTGTTCATGGTGTCGTCGTTCATCGCGCTCGTCGCCTTCCTGATCCTCACCACCTGGATCGGCATCGGCTCGGTCGCGCTCGCGCTCGTGATCGTGCTCATCGTCGCGATGATCCTGACCTCGCTGGTCAACTGGACCATCGAGCGCGTCGCCTACCGGCCGCTGCGCGGCTCGTTCCGCCTCGCGCCGCTGATCTCGGCGATCGGCATGTCGATCTTCCTGTCGAACTTCGTGCAGGTCGCGCAGGGGCCGCGCAACAAGTCGATCCCGCCGATGTTCAACGACTTCATCGTGGTGATGAAGGGCAACGGCTACGACGTCACGGTGTCCTACAAGCAGATCGCGATCTGGGTCGTGACCGCGGTTCTGCTGCTCGCCTTCTGGTACCTGGTGAGCAAGACCGCGCTCGGGCGCGCGCAGCGCGCCTGCGAGCAGGATCCAGAAGATGGCGGCGCTGCTCGGCGTCGACGTCGACCGCACCATCTCGATCACCTTCGTGATCGCGGCCGCGCTCGCGGCCGTCGCCGGCACGCTCTATCTCATCTTCTACGGCGTGGTGCGCTTCGACGACGGCTTCGTGCCCGGCGTCAAGGCATTCACGGCCGCCGTGCTCGGCGGCATCGGCTCGCTGCCGGGCGCGGTGCTCGGCGGGCTTGCTGATCGGCCTGATCGAGACGTTCTGGGCCGAATATGTGTCGAGCGCCTACAAGGATGTCGCCGCCTTCTCGATCCTCGCGATCGTGATGATCTTCCTGCCGCAGGGCATCCTCGGCCGCCCCGACGTCGAGAAGGTGTGAGATGCCGGACGAGGCCGCCGCCCGCCCGGATCTTCGCCAGGCGCCTCGCGCAAGACGGCCGTCACCGCGCTCATCGCCTTCGGGCTGTTCCTGCCGCTGATCGGCTTCAACACCGTCCAGAACATCCGCAACGAGCTCGTGCTCGAAACCCGCTGGCCGCTGCTGTTCGCCCTCGTGGCGATCATCGCCGGCCTGCGCTTCCTGCATCTCGTTGTCATTGCGCCCCTGGCTGGCCGATGCGCGCACGGCCACCGTTCCGCCTCGACCTTGCCGGGCGACGCTGCCGGCCTGGATTGATGCAACTGCACGTGCTCGGCTTCGTGATCCGTCTATCCGCTGCTCGCGATGCTGATCGCCGGCCCCGGCGCCGGCAAGTGGATCGACAATTTCGGCATCCAGATTCTCATCTACGTGCTGCTCGGCTGGGGACTCAACATCGTGGTCGGGCTCGCCGGCCTGCTCGATCTCGGCTACGTCGCCTTCTACGCCATCGGCGCCTATACCTGCGCGCTGCTCGGCAAGCAGTTCGGCCTGTCGTTCTGGATGCTGTTGCCGCTCGCCGGCGTGCTTGCCGCGTTCTGGGGCGTGCTGCTCGGCTTTCCGGTGCTGCGGCTGCGCGGCGACTATCTTGCCGTCGTGACGCTCGCCTTCGGCGAGATCATCCGCCTGGTGCTGATCAACTGGGTAGCCGGTGACCGAGCGGCTATGCGGGCATCAGCGGCATGCCGCGCCCGACGTTCTTCGGCATTCCGTTCAACGCCTCGCCCGACGGATTTGCGGCCGCTTCGGGCTCGAATTCTCACCGCTGCATCGCCTGATGTTTCTCTATTACGTCGTGCTGCGCGCGGTCGTGCTCACCGCCATCATCATCGACCGGCTGCGCCGGCTGCCGATCGGACGCGCCTGGGAGGCGCTGCGCGAGGACGAGATCGCCTGCCGCGTCGCTCGGCATCAACACCACCAATAGCAAGCTCACGGCCTTCGCGATCGGCGCGTTGTTCGGCGGCTTCGCCGGCGCCTTCTTCACCGCGCGGCAGGGCTTCATCAGCCCGGAATCGGTGAACTTCGGCGAATCGGCGCTGATCCTCGCGATCGTCGTGCTCGGCGGCATGGGCAGCGACGGTCGGCGTCGCCATCGCGGCCGTCGTCATCATCGGCGGCACCGAGGCGTTGCGCGAGCTCGACTTTCTCAAGCAGCTGTTCGGCGCGGAGTTCGATCCGACGCAATACCGCATGCTGCTGTTCGGCTTCGCCATGGTGGTGATCATCGTCTGGAAGCCGCGCGGCCTCATCGGCACGCGCGAGCCGACCGTGGTGCTGAAGGAAGCGCAAGGCCGATCGACGCCGCGCTGGTGCGGGAGGGGCATGGATGAGCGCTCCGGTGCCCCCGATCCTGCGCGTCGAGCATCTCACCATGCGCTTCGGCGGCCTCGTGGCCGTCAAGATCTCTCGTTCACCGCCGAGCGCGGCGCACATCACCGCGCTGATCGGGCCGAACGGCGCCGGCAAGACCACGGTCTTCAATTGCATCACCGGCTTCTACAAGCCGACCGAGGGCCGCATCGCGCTGCAGTTCGGCGCGCCGCATCTGTGGGACGAGCTCGAGGCGCTGACCGCAGAGCGGCGAGCGCGGCCGTCGTGCGCCGCGACGGCTCGCTTTACCTGCTCGAGCGCATGCCCGACTATCTGGTGGCGAAGAAGGCGCGGGTCGCGCGCACGTTCCAGAACATCCGCCTGTTTCCGGGCATGACCGTGCTGGAAAACCTGATGGTGGCGCAGCACAACACGCTGATGCGCGCGTCCGGATGGACGCGTGCTGGGCGCGCTCGGCTCGCGCATCGCTATCGCGGCGGCCGAGCGCGCCGCGATCGACAAGGCCCGCTATTGGCTCGATCAGACCGGCCTCACCGAGCGCGCCGACGATCCCGCCGGCCAGCTGTCCTATGGCGCGCAGCAGCGGCTCGAAATCGCGCGCGCCATGTGCACCGACCCGGTGCTGCTCTGCCTCGACGAGCCGGCCGCCGGCCTCAACGCCAGCGAGAGCGCCGAGCTCGAGCGATTTCCTGCGCACGATCCGGCGCGATCACGTCGACCTCGATGCTGCTGATCGAGCACGACATGACGGTGGTGATGGAAATCTCCGACCACGTCATCGTGCTCGACCACGGCGTCAAGATCGCGGACGGCACGCCGGAGGAGGTCCGCAACGACCCGAAGGTGATCGCCGCCTATCTCGGCGTCGAGGACGAGGAAGTCGGCAGGTGCGAAGCGGAGGTCGGACTGTGACCGTCGCCTCTCCTCTGCGTGCGCGGCGTGCACACCTATTACGGCAACATCGCCGCGCTGCAAGGGCGTCGATCTCGACGTCGGCGACGGCGAGATCGTGGCGCTGATCGGCATCGAACGGCGCCGGCAAGATCGACGCTGATGATGACGATCTGCGGCAATCCGCGCGCCCGCGAGGGCGCGATCGACTTCGCCGGCCGCGACATCACGCAGCTTCGCGACCCACGACATCGCGCGGCTCAAGATCGCGCAGTCGCCCGAAGGCCGCCGCATCTTCGTGCGCATGACCGTCCTCGAAAATCTGCAGATGGGCGCGATCGTTGCCGATCCGGCGCAGTTCTACGGCCGATCTCGAGCGCGTGTTCGCGCTGTTTCCGCGGCTGAAGGAGCGGCTCCATCAGCGCGGCGGCACGCTCTCGGGCGGCGAGCAGCAGATGCTGGCGATCGCGCGCGCGCTGATGAGCCGGCCGCGGCTGCTGCTGCTCGACGAGCCGTCGCTCGGGCTTGCGCCGCTGGTCGCGCGCCAGATCTTCGACGCGATCCGCAAGCTCAACGAGGAGGAGAAGCTCACCGTGTTCCTGGTCGAGCAGAACGCCTTCCACGCGCTCAAGCTCGCGCACCGCGGCTACGTCATGGTCAACGGCCGCATCACGCTGTCGGGCACCGGGCGCGAGCTTCTGGAGATGCCGGAGGTGAAGGCGGCCTATCTCGAAGGCGGGAGGCACTAGATGGACGACGCTCTCGTTCCCGAGCTCGCTCACCGACACAGCGTTCGCTTCTGTCTCTTTCTGTTCGTCACCGTCGGGCTTGGCGGCGGCGCGGCCTGCGCTCGCCGGCCGCGCCATCGCGGCGACCTGGCGGCCCTGGTGGCACGTCGTCGCGTACATGCTGCTGCTGGCTGTCGCCGTGCGCTTCATCCATTTCTCGGTGTTCAGAGCGAGTTCCTGTCGCTGCACTATTATCTCGTCGATGCCGCGGTCTGCCTGCTTGTCGGCCTGCTGAGCTTCCGCATCAAGCGGGTGCAGCCAGATGGTCACCTGCTACAACTGGATCAACGAGCGCGCCGGCCCGCTGCGCTGGCGCGCGCCGCGCACATGATGTCGCCAGCGGCAGCCGAATCCGGGATGACATTTGCCGCATTTGCGGCTTGAATCCGTCATCGCATCATGGCCGCCTCATGGGGAGAGACATCGATGAAAACGCTCACCACGCTCGGCCTTGCGCTGCGGCCTGGGCCTCGCGCTCGCGGGCTGCGGCCAGCAGGACGACACCATCAAGTTCGGCATCGGCGGGCCGATCACCGGCTCGAACGCCGCCTTCGGCGCGCAGCTCAAGCAAGGCGCCGAGCAGGCGATCGCCGACATCAACGAGGCCGGCGGCATCCTCGGCAAGAAGATTCGCGTCAGCGTCGGCGACGACGTCGGCGATCCCAAGCAGGGCGTCTCGGTCGCCAACAATTTCGTCTCCGCCGGCGTGAAGTTCGTGATCGGTCACTTCAATTCGGGCGTGACCATGCCGACATCGGAGATCTATCAGGAGAACGGCATCCTGCAGATCACGCCGGCCTCGACCAATCCCAAGATCACCGAACGCAACATGTGGAACATCTTCCGCACCTGCGGGCGCGACGACCAGCAGGGCGCGGTGGCCGGCGACTACATCGCCAAGAACTTCAAGGACAAGAAGGTCGCGATCGTCCACGACAAGACCACCTACGGCCAGGGCCTCGCCGACGAGACCAAGAAGACCATGAACGCCAAGGGCGTCCGGGAGGTGCTCTACGAAGGCATCAACAACGGCGACAAGGATTTCTCCGCGCTCGTCTCCAAGATCAAGGCCGCCGGCGCCGACCTCGTCTATTGGGGCGGCCTGCACACCGAAGGCGGGCTTGATCGTGCGGCAGATGCGCGACCAGGGCGTCCACGCGGTGCTGATGGGCGGCGACGGCATCACGTCAGACGAGTTCGCCGACCATCGGCGGGCCGGGCGTCGAAGGCACGCTGATGACCTACGGTCCCGATCCGCGCAAGCGGGCGGAGGCCAAGGCCGTCGTCGAGAAATTCCGCGCCAAGAATTTCGAGCCGGAGTCCTACACGCTCTACAGCTACGCCGCCGTGCAGATCATCAAGCAGGCCGCGGAAGCCGCAAACTCGCTCGATCCGAAGAAGGTCGCCGAGATGATGCAAATCCGGGCCGCAAGTTCTCGACCGTGATCGGCGACATCAGCTACGACAAGAAGGGCGACATCACCCGCCTCGACTACGTGATGTATGTCTGGAAGAAGGACGCGAGCGGCAAGATCACCTACGTCGAGATCGATCAGTAGACACGGCATCGTGCACTTGTAGGGTGGGTTGAGCCATAAGCGTGTTTACGCGCGTCTTTCGACGCGCTATGGCGAACCCACCATTCAGACACGTTTGCGAGCAGACACGTTGCGAGCAAACATGTTGCGAGCAAACATGTTGCGAGCGGCGGTGGGTTCGCGGCTGCGCCGCTTCAACCCACCCTACAAGCGACGACCCTTCACCCGATCGTCTGCAGCACCGGAAACATCTCGATCAGCCAGCTATTGAGCTGCGTGAAGAAACCGAACAGGAAGGCTAGGCCCGTGAGCACCAGAAGCGCGCCCATCGTCTTCTCGACATAGGGCAGATAGGCGCGGAACCGCACCAGGAAGGCCGCGAACGGCTCGACCGCGAGCGCCGCGATGAGGAACGGCACGCCGAGCCCCAGCGAATAGACAGCCAGCAGCCCTGCCCCCTTGGTCACGGTCGCCTCGGAGGCGGCGACCGCCAGGATCGCGGCCAGGATCGGTCCGATGCACGGCGTCCAGCCGAATGCGAAGGCGAGCCCCATCACGTAGGCGCCCCACAGCCCGACCGGCTTCTGCACATCGACGCGTGCCTGCCGATAGAGGAAGGCGATCGGCGTGATCCCGAGGAAGTGCAAACCCATCACGATGATGACGATGCCGGCGACGATCGAAAGCTCGTGGGAGTAGAAGCGCAACAGTCCGCCGATGACGCTCGCGCCGGCGCCGAGCGCTACGAAAACGGTCGAGAAGCCAGCCACGAACAACAGCGCCGCCACAAGCACGTCGCGCTTGACGAGCGGCGCGGGCTCGGCGTCCGCGAGCCGCTCCAGCGACGACCCGGCCAGGAACGCCAGATAAGGCGGCACCAGCGGCAGCACGCAGGGCGACAGGAAGCTGATCAGGCCTGCGAACAGCGCGGCCAGGACGGAGACTTCGGCGGTCATGCGCCCCTAGATGCGACGAGCCGGACGCCAAAGGCAAGCGGCTCACGGCGGCATCGCACCGATGTGATGGCCAGTTATGGTAGGTTGGTGTCGATGGCTCAGCAGCAGACGGCTTTTTGCAGAAAATGAGCTGGCAGAATCTGATCACAGATGTGGCGGGCGTGCGGGTCGGGCACGCGCATGACGCGCGGCTCGGTTCCGGCGTGACCGCGGTGGTGTTCGACGAGCCGGCGATCGCCTCGGTCGACATTCGCGGGGGCGGGCCGGCCACCCGCGAGAGCGACCTGCTGGCGCCAGGGCGATCGGTCGAACGGGTCGACGCCTTCGCGCTGTCAGGCGGATCGGCCTTCGGGATCGAGGCCGGAGGAGGCGTGCAGGCCCTGCTGCGCGAGCGCGGGCGCGGCTTTGCAGTTGGCCCGGCGCGGGTGCCGATCGTGCCGGGCGCGGTCCTGTTCGATCTCCTCGCCGGCGGCGACAAGAACTGGGGACGCCATTCACCCTATCGCGAGCTCGGCTACGCGGCGGCAGCCGCAGTCGACATAGGCTTTGCGCTTGGCAGCGTCGGCGCTGGGCTTGGTGCCACCACGGTCGACCTCAAAGGCGGGCTCGGCTCAGCCTCCGCGATTACGGCAGACGGCGTGGCGGTCGGCGCACTTGCGGCCGTCAATGCGGCGGGCTCGGTCGTGGTCGGCGGCGGCCCCTGCTTCTGGGCAGGAGCATTCGAGCAGAACGGCGAGTTCGGCGGCCATGGCTTTCCCGCCACTGTGGCCGCTGAAGCGCTCAGCCCCCGCACCAAGGGCAGCGCGCGCGAGAGCACCACCCTGGTGGTGGTCGCGACCGATGCCGTGCTGACCAAAGCGCAGGCCGAGCGGCTCGCCATCATGGCGCAGACCGGGCTTGCGCGGGCGATCTATCCGGTCCACACGCCGCTCGACGGCGACATCCTGTTTGCGGCGGCAACCGGCCGCAAGCCGCTCGCCGATCCACTCCGGGCGCTCTCGGGGCTCGGCACCCTGGCCGCCAATACGGTGGCCCGGGCCGTCGCTCGTGCCATTTACGAGGCGGAGGCGCTCCCCTATCCCGGATCTTTACCAAGCTGGCGTGACAAGTTCACTCACCGCCAATAAAACTTCGGAGGGGATGGGCGGGGATAGGTCCGCCTGCTAAGCTTGACTCGCCTTCGGATTGCCTCGTTAAGATGCCTTATGGAGCGCCTTGAGGCGCGGAGAGTCCTTAGGATTTGGAGGCAGCCATGCGCTTGATAGCAGCCGCATGTACGCTCGTGGTTGTGGCTTTTGTGGCGGTATTTGGAGCCATACTGCTGCATGAGCGCTCGAATGCCGACCCGGGTTCGTTTGCGCCGTCCCCCAATGCGGCAATGGCCCAGGCTCCGGCACCCACGCGCTTGTCCACCTCACCTGTGACAACGGTGTCCACAAGTCCGGTGTCCGCAGCTCCGGTCGCGCTCGCGTCTGCCGTCGGCCGCAGCGCGGTCCTGGCGGAGCCACAGGGAGTGGCACCCGAGCAACCGCCCGTGCAGAGCTTTGCACAGGCTCCCGCCCGGCCGGCTCCGCCGCCCGCAGCGGCTCCTGGCAGGGCAGCGCCGCCTCCAGCGGCCGCCCCCGTTGTATCCTGCCCCGGCAATCCCAATGCGCTCGGCGTCTCACGCGTGGTCGAGGTCGACACCCTGGGCGGCCCCGGCTTCGGCTTCGAGCACTTCAAGAGCCACGACTTCCTGCAGCCGGGCGAGGTGGTACTGACATTCGACGATGGCCCCTGGCCGCGCCATACGCCGGCGGTGCTTGCAGCCCTCGCGGCGCATTGCACCAAGGCGATCTTCTTCCCGATCGGCAAGCACGCCATGTGGGAGCCCGGCATCTTGAAGCAGGTAGTCGCCGGCGGGCACGCCGTCGGCAGCCATACTTGGTCGCATGCCGATCTGTCGAAGTTGGCAAGAAGTCGGTGCAGGAGGCCAAGGACGAGATCGAGAAGGGCATCAGCGCGGTGCGCTGGGCTGCTGGCGCGCCGACCGCGCCCTATTTCCGGTTCCCGGCGCTGCGGCATCCGCCCGAGCTCGTCACCTATCTCGGCGAGCGCGACGTGGCGATCTTCTCGACCGACTTCGATTCGTTCGACTTCAAGATGCACAAGCCCGAGCAGGTCCGTCAGTCGGTCATGACCAAGCTCAAGAAGTTCGGCAAGGGCATCGTCCTGATGCACGACTTCCAGCAGGCAACCGCCGGCGCCGCTGCCGAGCTGCTCAATGACCTCAAGGCAGGCGGCTACAAAGTCGTGTTCATGAAGCCGAAGGGCACGCTCACGACCATTGCGTCCTATGATGAGGCGATCCTGAAGGACGCGAAGCTGCCGACCGTCAGCGACCGCCCTACGTCGAGCGTCGTGCGCACCATCAGCGAATAAGTCCTCGCTCTCTCACGTCAGCGGCGGACTATCCACGAGAATGGCCGGGCTTGTTAGCCCGGCCGTTTGTTTTCCGCGGATCCATCCAATAAGCGCGGGAATGAAATTTAGGTTTGCACTGCCGCTCAATGCCGCGAAAGAAGATGTGCAGCTATGACTTCTCCGCTGTCGTCCCGCGCAGGCGGGGACCTATAACCAAACCAAGGTTCTAGTTATCGCTGGCCCTGCCACATCGCTTGCTGCGGCGTATGGGTCCCCGCCTGCGCGGGGACGACAACGGCTGGGTTCGTGCCAAAAAGGACACCGACGCCCGCCTACTGCGGCTCGATATTGGCCTCGCGTGCGACCTTGCCCCATTTCTCGAGCTCGGACTTGATCAAGGCTGCGAAAGACTCAGGTGTCGTGCCCTCAGGCTCGGCCCCGTCTTGAGCCAGCTTCTCTTTCATCTCCTCGGTCTTCAGCGCAAGCATCGCCGCCGCGTGGATGCGCATGATGATCGCGCGCGGCGTCTTGGCCGGCGCCACCAGCCCATACCATTGCATCGCGTCGTATCCATGCAACGTATCGGCGACCGGCGGCACATCCGACATTGCGCCGATGCGTTTCGGACCCGACACACCGAGCGCACGCACCTTGCCGGCCTCGACCTGAGGCCGCGCCGTGAGCGCATTGGCAAACATCGCGTGGATCTGACCGCTGATGATGTCAGTGACGGCCGGTGCAGTGCCGCGATATGGGATGTGGAGGATGTCAACATGCGCCATGGACTTGAACAGCTCCATGCTCATGTGCGGTGACGTGCCGACGCCGGGCGTGCCATAGGTCAGCTCGCCGGGCTTGCTCTTGGCATAGTCGACGAACTCACGCACATTCTTGGCCGGCACCGACGGGTTCACGACCAGAACGTTCGGCGCCGTGGCCGCGACCGTGATCGGCGAGAAGTCGTTGATCGGATCGTAGTTGACCTTCTTGTAAAGCACCGAGTTGAGCGCCAGCGTGCTCGGCACCATCAGCAGCGTGTAGCCATCACCCGCCGAGCGAGCGACCGCCTCGATGCCGATCATATTGCCGGCACCCGGCCGGTTCTCGACAAAGAACTGCTGCTTGAACGTGGTGGAGAGATGCTGCGCCAGCACGCGCGCCACGATGTCGGTCCCGCCACCGGGTGGGGACGGCACGACGATCCGCACGGGACGAGACGGATAGACATCGCCGCCCTGGGCGTCGCCGTTCTTTGGCTCGTTCTTGGATTCGTTCTTGGGGCCCTGTTTGGCCTCGCTTTTCTTCGCATCGCCCTTATTGGCTTGGGCATCGGCCTGCCCGACCTGAGTGCAAACGCAGAGGAGCAGCAACAAGATGTATCGCAGCACGCGCAAGGCCTCCAACTAGAGTACACACCACTACAGTAGTCATCACTACAGTAGACATCTTCACGGAAGAGAGAGTTTGATCGAGAGCATAGGCGAGGAAAGTATGGCAAGCCACGGAAAAGAAGGAGGTCGACCCGTGCATCTTGCGATCCAACCGGAGGCACAGCCAGCATCTCGCCTGAGTGCGTCTCCTTAGCGCGCGCGGCCCCCTTGCCCCTGCTTCTCGCGCCATTGCAGGAACTGGCGGAACAGCGCCTCGCGATCGGAGTCGGACAATGACGCGCCGCCTGCCGGCGAGCCATTCAGGAATGCCTGAAACTCGCGCTTGATGTCATTCTGGGCGGGCATATTGCTCCCATACAGGCGCTGCAGCTCTTGCTCAGCCGTGGCAAATCGGGTCCAGCCCTCTACCGTCGCAGCAAGGTTGATGTCCTTCCATTTCGGATGGAACGGAGGCTGCAGAAGCTTGTCCCAATTGGCAAACATGCGCTGAACAAAGCGGTCGACCTTGCGAAACCGCTCATTGTTCTTGGGCCAATTGTAGACCGCCACGCTACCCCACAGCATCGCCGCTGTGCTGTAGTTGCGCACCGCGCACCTTGTCGATGAGCGCGAGGGCATTCAGCGGTGGTTCGTTTGCTCGCCAGGCCACGTGTCCGTCCGGCCGAACCAACACAAGACGGTGCTCGTAGAGCTGCATCACGTCTGGCTGGGTCACAGTGATGGTCTCCAACGGCACGTGGCGAGCCGCGGCTGCCAATTCAATCGCAGAAACATCCGGTGAATTGGTACCCAAGACGAAGCAACACGAAGCCGCGTCCATAAAGGTCCAAAGTCGAGCGGCCGTCGCTGAGCCACGCATGCGGCGCCCGCGAACCGGGACGCGTAGAGGCAATAAAATCGTGCGGCGCATCTGGATAGGGCGCAGTGCCGTCGGGGACGCAGATCGGTGAATCCTCATACCGGTAGCCGATCTGAAGTCCCGGGGTACGCCACATCCGGCCAACATCGCGGACGAGCGCTTCGCCGACGCGCGCTCGCACTTGTGCACCGGCGGGGCTGTCCTCCTCGATCAACGCGGTTCCATTGCCGTGCTTTTGCTCTTCCAAATGGAATTCGGTGGCCATGGTGACATTTCGAGTGCCGATCGGTCTCCGCTCGGCGTCGTAGGACGACAGCAGGCCATCGCCTCCCCATCCGTTCAGCATCGCCGCGAGCTTCCAACCAAGATCGACCGCGTCGGCAATGCCGGTGTTCATGCCCAGTCCGCCAGTCGGCGACAATTGATGTACGGCGTCGCCAGCCAGAAAGACGCGGCCGTTCGAATAGCGCTCGGCGACCGCGCTGCGCCGCGTCCAGATGCTGGTGCCGAGCCATTCAACCTCAAGCGAAAGACCGAGCGCGCGGCGCAGATACGCTTCGCGGTCGACGGTCTCGGTCGTCAAGCCGGGACCGGCGTCGAGCACCATGAGACGCCACATGGCGTTCACGGGATCGATGGCCCGAACGTTCGACCAGGCGCCGTGACGATCGACCGTGATGAAGAAGGTGGCCGGCTGGCGACCGCAGGTCTCAAGCAAATTCGGAGCGCGGAAGTAAAAATGCACGGGGTGGCCGAGGGTCTCGCCATCGAGACCGATGCCAAGCGAACGGCGCACCAGGCTGTTCGCGCCGTCGCATCCGACGAGATAGTCAGCCTCGATGGATTCTCGCCGGCCACTTTCAAGATCGGTAATCTCCGCGCGCACGCCGTCGACGGAATCCTCGAATGATTCGAGCCTGAGTCCGATATCGCAGGCTCACATGCGGAAAGGTGCGGGCGAAGCTCTGCAAAATCGGGTCGAACCACATCTGCGAGCACACCTGCAGCCGCATCGGGCTGTAGGGCTCCGGCCTCGCGTACTTGCGCGGCGGGCGAGGAACGCGGCCAAGCTCGTAGCCCGAGAGGCTCGTCACGAAGGCGACATCGAGCGGATAGTCCGGCGGAAACGGACAGGCATGCACGGCGTCGGCGATTCCCCAGCGCCGGCAGAACTCCATGGTGCGGATATTCACTTCGTTCATCTTCGGAGTGACGATCGTGCCATCGCCCTGCTCGATGAGCGTGCAGGCAATCCCGCGCCATCCGAGTTCGCACGCAAGGGCCAAGCCCACCGGTCCTCCGCCGACGATCAGAACGGGACATTTTTGCATGCGAGGGCTCCGCCGGCTTCGGATCACTCCGGCTTGATGCCCGCGAACTTCACCACCTTGGCCCACTTGTCGGTTTCCTCGGCGATGAATTTTCCGAAGTCGGATGGCGACCCAACAAACGTCGACGAGCCCAGGTCGGCAAATCGCGCCTTCAGACCCGGATCGCGCGAGTCCCGCGTTGATTTCCTTGTTGAGTCTGTCGACGATCTCAAGCGGCGTGTTCCGGGGCGCGCCGATGCCAAACCAGGTGCTCGCCTCGTAGCCCGGCACGATATCGCTCATGGCCGGGACGTCCGGCAACACCTCCGAACGGGTCGCACTGGTCACCGCCAGAGGCAGCAGCTTGCCGGCTCTAATGTGCTCAATCGACACCGGCAGTGCGCCGAAGTAGACCTGCACCTGCCCGCTGATCAGGTCGGTGAGCGCAGGCGCTCCGCTACGATAAGGCACGTGCACCATGTCGATGCCGGCCATCATCTTGAATAGCTCGCCGGCGATATGAGGTGCAGTCCCACTGCCGGGTGAAGCCATACTGATCCTGCCCGGGTTGGCCTTCGCATAGGCGATGAATTGCGGAACCGTCTTGGCTGGAGACGATGGATGCACCAGCATGAAAAGAGGATCGCGGCTGATGCTCGCAACCGGCGCGATGTCGCGGACGAAATTGTAATTGAGCTTTTCGTAGAACGCCGCGTTTACAGCGTGCCCAATGGTGGCCAGCAGGATCGTATGTCCATCAGCGGGCGCATTCACGACGACCTCGGCAGCGATATTGCCGCCAGCTCCCGGCCGGTTCTCGATGATGACGGGCTGGCCGAGTCGTTCCGATAGCCCCGGACCGAGCAGGCGCGCCACAATGTCGGGACCGCCGCCAGCAGCGTTGCCGACGATGATCCGCACCGGCCGCGTCGGATAGGCCTGCGCGACCGCTGTGACGTGATAAGAATCGGTGCAGCTACGCCGGCTCCGGCAAGACTTAGAAATTGCCGACGATCAAACTTCATGGCGCTACTCCATCTGATGCGGCGCCGCTCCGGCCCCGCGCGGCTGCGGTCAAGCGCAATTGAGGTACTACCCCAAAATCATGTATAGGCGTACTCACAATTTAACTCTAACCCTATAGAGGGCCTCTATGACCCCAGTCACCATGGAATGGGAAAGCCGCCTCGGCAGGCGTCTTCGAGTGCGCGACCTCCACATCCTTTCGACCGTGGTGAAATCGGGCGGAATGGCCAAGGCGGCACGCCAGCTTGCGATGACGCAGCCGTCGGTTTCGGCGGCGATCGCAAATCTGGAACACTTGCTCGGCGTTCGCCTGCTTGATCGCAGCCCGCGCGGCATCGAGCCAACAATCTACGCGGATGCGATGCTCAAAAGAAGCGCCGCGGTGTTCGACGAACTAAAGCAGAGCGTCAAGGACGTGCAGTTTCTGGCCGATCCCACGACAGGTGAGCTGAAAATCGGATGCCCCGAATCGATCATCGCCACAGTGCTTCCGCGGTTCATCGAGCGCTTTTCCGAGAGATTTCCGCGGGTGGTCGTGCACGTGCAGGATGTGCCTGCTCCCGTCATGGAGAATCCCGGACTGCGCAATCGAAAATTCGATCTTGTTTTCTTGCGACAGCCTCCACCCCAGCCGGACGCCCCAACATCGGGCGACTTGGACTTCGAATATCTCTTCGATGATCCGCTAATCATCGCTGCAGGACTGCATAGCCGTTGGGCGCGCCGCCGGACAATCGATCTTGAGGAACTGATCAACGAGCCCTGGATTCTGCCGTCCCCCGGCACATGGAATTACGATCGCATGGCGGAGGCCTGTCGAGCGCCGAGGCGTTGATATGCCGACAGCGCGCCTGACCGGCTTCTCCATGCACCTATCGAACCACTTCGTTGCCAATGGCCCGTTTATTGACGACACTATCCGAAGTCAGCGGCACGCTTCTGTTCCCTGAAGGTGCTGCCCGTCAAATTGCCTGTTCGACCTTGGCTGATCACGATCGCAACCCTGAAAAATCGCACCTTGAGCCCCGTGGTCGAACGTTTCATCGAGTGCGCCCGCGAAGTCGGTAAAGCGTTGGCCAAAGGTCAGCAACAAAAGGGGCCGAGTCGCTAGGTTGTGAGTTGCCGGCACGCGAAATAGCGGGGAGAGCTGCACGCCGCACCTAGAACCGATCGGCGCGATAAGGCTTTGGATCGCAGAAGGGAACCGCACCGGCAATCAGCTCGGCGACGAGCCGCCCAGTGGCAGGGCCGAGCGTAAGCCCCCAATGGGCATGACCGAAGGCGAGCCAAAGTCCCGCCTGCCCGGGCGCGGGCCCAATCACCGGCCGCGAATCCGCAAAGCATGGCCGACTGCCGAGCCAGGGCTCTGCTTCTACAGGATCACCAAGTGGGAAGAGCGCGCGCGCCGCCGGGAGCAGTCGATCGAGCTGCGCCGGCGTTGGCGGCGCATCGCGCGCCGCGAACTCGGCGCCCGTTGTGAGCCGCAGACCCTGTTCCATCGGCGCAACACAATAGCCGACGTCGGTATCAACCACCGGGCGTGCGAGGTCGGCATTTCCGCGCGGACGAAAATGGCGATGATAGCCACGCTTGACCGCAAGCGGCACGCGCAGGCCAAAAGTGCCGAGCAAGTCGGGCGTCCACGGACCAAGCGCCAGCACGGCAACCGGCGCGTCGACCGGCCCTTCCGGCGTCTCGATGCGCCATTGCGCGCCATGACGGTGCAGCGAGCGCGCATCGCCCTTGAGGACGAGTCCGCTCAGCGCCACGAAGCGCGCCGCAAAGGCCCTGGTCACCGCGAGCGGATTGCTGATGCTTCCGGCCTCGCTCCAAAAGATGGCATGGCGGAAGACCGGCGCCAGCGCCGGCTCAAGCGCATGCACGCCATCGGGATCGAGCACCTGATGCGGCAGGCCGAGCTTGGTCGCGAGCTCGCGCTCAGGCGCCGTGTCGGCAAAGCCCGCATCGCTGCGATAGACCTTGAGCCAGCCGTTTTTGCGCAAGTAGCGGCCGGCGCCCGCTTCGGCGATCAGCGCCTCATGCTCCGGCAGCGCGCGGGCGAACAAGGGCCGCATATCTTCTGCAAAGGCCATGCGGTGTGCGAGCGCGGATTGCGACCGGTAGGCCAGCAACCACGGCACGACCCGCGGCAGAAAGCTCAGGTGATAGTCGGCCTCGGTGGCGCGCTTGAGCCCTATCCGCAACAGCGTCAACAGGTCGCGCGGAAACGGATGCGGCAACAACGTGCTGCCTTCGATGATGCCGGCATTGCCATAGGAGGTCTCCTCGCCCGGACCACGCCGGTCGACAAGCGCCACCGCAAGCCCGCGCTTGGCCAGATGCAGGGCAATTGAGGTGCCGACGATGCCGGCGCCGAGCACGAGGGCGTCGGTACGCGCCATATGGATCCTCGCGATGGGTCCGCGCGGTGGGGAGAGAATCCGGGGACAAACCTGAATATAGGGTGGCCTAGCCGGGACAGCCATCGTGGCTAGTGCCGCCGATTTGAAGTTCCTACGCCACCTGCAGCAACCTCGGTTAGGAACGTCAAATCGAAAAGCGGCACTAGAATCATAGCGTTGCTAGTGCCCCATTGTTTCCGAAGTTCGTGTCAGAGCATGCTGAGACGTATGACGAACTTCGGAAACGGGGCACTGGTGCCCGCTACCGTTGCCGCCCAGAACCGCGCGTGTTAGGCGATCGCCTGTAGGAGGTTCCGATGCGCCGCCCGCTCCTTGTGGCTCCGTCCATCCTGTCGGCCGACTTCGCCCGGCTGGGCGAGGAGGTGCGCGCGGTCGATGAGGCCGGCGCCGACTGGATCCATGTCGACGTCATGGACGGCCACTTCGTGCCCAACATCACCATCGGTCCCGACGTGGTGAAGGCGCTGCGCCCGCACAGCAAGAAGACGTTCGACGTGCATCTGATGATTGCACCGTGCGACCCCTATCTCGAGGCCTTTGCCAAGGCCGGCGCCGACATCATCACGGTGCATGTCGAGGCGACGCCGCATGTCCACCGCTCGCTGCAGGCGATCCGCGCGCTCGGCAAGAAGGCCGGCGTCACGCTCAATCCCGGCACGCCGGTGGAGACGATCGCGCCGGTGATCGATCTCGTCGACCTGGTGCTGGTGATGTCGGTCAATCCCGGCTTCGGCGGCCAGGCCTTCATCGCGCACGCGACCGACAAGATCGCCCGCATCGCGGCGCTCGCCGGCGGCCGGCCGATCGACATCGAGGTCGACGGCGGCATCACCCCGGAGCATGCCGCAACCGTCGCGCGCGCGGGCGCCAACGTGCTGGTCGCCGGCTCCGCCGTATTCAAGGGCGGCAAGCCCGACAGCTATCGCAGCAATATCGCGGCGATCCGCAATGCGGCCGCGATGGCGCGCGGCGAGGCGGCGTAACGCCGGCCCATTTGGCGACTGGATTTAGCCTCGATTATTCGTACCATTGCACCCTGCGGCCCGGGGTCGGTACGGCTTGGGCTATCAGGAGACCACAGGATGCGCTTTAGCTTGCTGGTTTGCGTTGCCGCCATCGTCGTTCCGTTCGGCCACGCTGGCGCACAGCCGAACGCAATTGATTCGATCCGGACTCCTCAGACGTCATCGCTCACCGAATTCTGGACCGACAACCAGCGTCAGGCAGCGGTCGCCATGCCGGTGCCGGCGCTCGACCCGACCACGCTGCAACCCGTGCCCGCCGAGCCGAAAGCCGGCACGCCGCACAGCGGCCGCGCCGCGAACGGCGTCTCGAGCTCGCTCGCTCGCCTTTCCGGCAACGTCACGACGAGACCGCTCTACTGGGCCGGCAAGCTCTACTTCAACACATCGGACGGCTCGATGGTCTGCTCTGCGCAGTTCGTTGCGCCGGGCATCCTGGCGACTGCGTCGCATTGCATTCAGGACAACAACACCGGGCGCTGGTACAGCCAGTTCCTCTATCGTCATCAGAACAACATGGGCAAAGGCCGCAACTTCTCGACCGAGTGCGTGGCCGCTTACAAGGGCTGGGTCTCGCCGGACAAGTCGCGCTGGCTGTGGGACTTCGCCATGATCAAGCTGCGCGGCGGGGACGACCTGGGCCACTTCGGCTGGCAGTACAATTGGTGGGGCACCTACGATCAGGTGCCGAAGATCGGCTATCCGGTCGCGATCAGCAACGGCCAGGTGATCCAGGTCGAGTTCGGCAAGCTGATGAAGGGCTGGGACCCCAAGGTCGTCGGCCTCAACCACGGCAATCCAAACAATGCAGAAGGCTCGAGCGGCGGCGCCTGGGTCGGCCGGTACGAGACCGGCGGAAGCAACACGCAGTCAAACTTTGTTATCAGTGTCACCTCCCACCACTTGGGTGATAATCGCAGCATATCGTACGGCCCATACTGGGACGAGAACTTCGGGGAACTCTTGAAATACACTCAGCGCGGCTGCAAGTAGCTCGTGAAAAGAGTTCATGACCAAAATTTAATTGAGCGTATCCACACAAAGCCTGCCCGAAGCCTGCGCTTAACCTTGTCGGAGGCATTGGGCGCCTTAAATCGGCCCCCATCCGCCGTCACTTCTGCCGGCAAAGCGCGATGTCGCAGGAGAGATCAGATGCGGAAGATTTTGGCACTGAAAATCTTGGCACTGACAGTGGTCGGGGCCGTTTCGTTGTCCTCAATGGTGACAGCCATGGCCGAGCAAACTCCACAGAATAATCCCAATCAGGCGCCCTCGAGCCAGAGCCCGTCAAGCCAGGCGCCCTCTCCTCAAGGGCCCTCAAGCCAAGCGCCCGCCAATCAGATCGATTCCGCGCGGACGCAATCCAATGAGCGGAGCCTGACCGAGTTCTGGACGCCAGAGCGGCTGCGCGAGGCGCGCCCGATGCCGACGCCGCGCGTCGATCCCGACGAGGTCAAGAAGTAGCAGCGCCGTTCCGCCCACTGGTTGCCGCGCAAGCGAAGGGCTATCCGCCTCGCTTGCGCCAATGCAAAGCGAGCGATACGGTCAACGCGCCACGTAAGCGCGCGCCTCGGTCACCTCCGGCCGCACCGGATCGGCCTCAGCCGCTAGCTCCAGCACCGCCGCATAGTTCGCACGCGCCTTGGCGGCATCGCCGGCCTTGAGCGCGGCGCGCGCGGCACCGATCGTGGCGCCGAAGCGATGCGGCTCCTTCTTCAGCGTCGCCTCGAACGCCACGAGCGCTTCGGCGGCCATGCCGCTATCGAGCAGCATGGCGCCGTAAAGCTCGCGCGCCGGCGCGAGCGGGCCAGGCGTGACCGGCGCCTTCTCGGTCTTGTCCTCGGCGTCGGCGGCGGCGCTCATCGCCTTGAGCGCGGCGTCACGCTTTCCGTCCGCGTAGAGCAGCCAGGCCGTCGTCACCTGCCATTGGATGTCGACCTGCTCGGCCCAATAGGCGTCCTTCGCCTCGCGCAGCTTGTCGCGCAGCTCGGCGAGCTTGGCGATGTCGGCCTTCGCAGCGTCGGGCTTGCCCGAGCGCGCCGCACCGAGCGCACGCGCGAAATGAGTGAGCGCCATCACGTGGGCGAAGTTGCTCGGCTTCACCTCGAGGCTCGCCGCGCCGTTCCAGTCGGCACGCTCGACCATGTAGCGCGCCGGCGAGGCTGCGACCGCGAAGAAGGCGCCCTGCGCGGCCGCGTTGTAGCCGGTAGACTTCAACATCGAGTCGACGACCGCCAGCGCGTTCTTGTCCTGCGCAAGCTGCAGATAGGCGTACACCATATAGTCCTGGCCGTGCAGCTGGTCGGACGTCTCCTTGCTCGCCTGCGCGGCCCTGACCGACGCCGTGTTCGAGGAAATCGAGTCCTTCCAGTAGCCCACGCGCGTGAAGATGTGCGACGGCATGTGCTGCGCATGCGGCGCCGCCGGCGCGATCTGCGAATAGCGCTTGGCAGCGTCGAGCCCTTTCTCCGCCAGCGCGGGCGTGTCGTAGAGATGAATCAGATAGTGCGCGACGCCGGGATGGCGCGGCTGACGCGTGAAGATTCGTTCGAGAATCGCGGCGCCCTTGAGCTGATTGGCATAGGTCTTGTCGCTGGGCGAGGCCGCGACGTTGAGCGTGATCGCATAGTTGAGCTGGGCCTCGTCGTCGTCCGGATAATGCTGCGCCAAGGCCTCGACTGCCTTCAGATAGGATTGCACGCGCGGGCCGCGCGGCACCTTGTCGTAATCGGTGTAGAGCACCAGGAGCGAGTCGATAAACTCGCGCTCACGCTCGGTCTTCGCTCCGAGCGCCTTACCCTTCTGCAGGGCAGCCAGTCCCTCCGGCTGGCTCGCCGGTGTCGGCGCGCCGTGCGGGTTCGAAAGCAAACTCAGCGCAATGCCCCAATACGCGATGGCGCAGGATGAGTCAGCCTTCAGCGTATCCTCGAAGATCTCCTTGGCCTGCGCGTACCAGAACGAATGCTGATAGCGCATGCCGCGGTCGAAGCGACGCTGCGCGGTCTCATTGCATGAGGTGGCAAAGTGTACGGTGCCGAGACGCTGGTCAGCCTCCTCCTGCGCAAGCGCAGATGGCGCGAAGGACGCAGCGGTCGCGGCCATCGTAATGGCGGATGCAAGCGTGAACGATATAAGCCTGAACGATGTAAGCCTGATCATGGGGACCTCCCTGGTTGGGGCAGTACGGCCAAACGTTGAGGCGGACCCTATCAGGGCGGCCCTGAACCGGCAATTTCCCCACCGGCCAAGACCGTTCACACCCGTTCAATTGAGCTTGTACGCCCGATCTGCTACAGCGCGGCTCTCGTTAGAACCTTGCCAGAAAGCCGCACCAGAAAGCTGCACATGATCCCGCGCTACACCCGACCGGAAATGGCCGCAATCTGGGAGCCGCAGACGCGCTTCCGGATCTGGTTCGAGATCGAGGCGCATGCAGCCGACGCCATGGCCGAGCTCGGGATCATCCCGAAAGAGGCAGCCAAGACCATCTGGGCCAAGGGCAAGAGTGCCACCTTCGACGTCGCGCGCATCGACGAGATCGAGCGCGAGGTGAAGCACGACGTCATCGCCTTCCTCACGCACCTTGCCGAGATCGTCGGCCCCGAAGCACGCTTTGTGCACACCGGCATGACCTCATCCGACGTGCTCGACACCTGCTTCAACGTGCAGCTCAAGCGCGCCGCCGACATTCTCATTGCCGATCTCGACAAGCTGCTCGCCGCGCTCAAGCGCCGCGCGCTCGAGCACAAAATGACTCCCACCATCGGCCGCTCGCACGGCATTCACGCCGAGCCCACGACCTTCGGGCTCAAGCTTGCCTATGCCTATGCCGAGTTCGCGCGCGCCAAGGCGCGCCTTGTCGCGGCACGCGATGAGGTCTCGACCTGTGCGATCTCAGGCGCGGTCGGCACCTTCGCGCAGATCGATCCGCGCGTGGAGGCGCACGTCGCCAAGGCCATGGGTCTCAAGGTCGAGCCGGTGTCCACGCAGATCATTCCGCGCGACCGCCATGCCATGTATTTCGCGACGCTCGGCGTGATCGCCTCCTCGGCCGAGCGGCTCGCGGTCGAGATCCGCCATCTGCAGCGCACCGAGGTGCTGGAAGCCGAGGAGTTTTTCTCGGAGGGCCAGAAGGGCTCCTCCGCCATGCCGCACAAGCGCAACCCGGTGCTCTCGGAGAACGTCACCGGACTTGCCCGCATGGTGCGCGCCTATGTGACCCCGGCGCTGGAGAATGTGGTGCTCTGGCACGAGCGCGACATTTCCCATTCCTCGGCCGAGCGCATGATCGGCCCTGACGCGACCGTCACGCTCGACTTTCTGCTGGCACGGCTCACCGGGCTGATCGACAAGCTCTTGGTCTATCCGGAGAACATGGCGAAGAACCTCAACCGCCTCGGCGGACTGGTGCATTCGCAGCGCATCCTCATTGCACTCACGCAGAAGGGACTCTCGCGCGAGGAGGCCTATCGTGTCGTGCAGCAGCACGCCATGAAGGCCTGGCGCGGCGAAGGCGATTTCCAGGCAATGCTTGCGGCCGATCCGACCGTGCGCAAGCATCTGAGCGAGGCCGAGCTCAAGGCTAATTTCGATCTCGGCCATCACCTCAAGCACGTGGACACGATCTTCAACCGCGTGTTTGGTGCGGATAGCTAAACCCAAGTACCAACCGGACCGTGCCTGAGCATCCGACCATCCTCTTGTTCGATTCCGGCCTGGGCGGCCTCACGGTCTTTCGCGAGGTCAGGGCGGCGCGGCCGGACGCGCGCTTCATCTACGTGGCCGATGACGCGTTCTTTCCCTATGGCGCGCATGGGGAGGCCGAGCTTGTCGGCCGCGTCGTCCCGCTCATGGGCGCGCTGATCGATCAGCACCGTCCTGCCCTCGTCGTCATCGCCTGCAATACCGCCTCGACGCTGGTGCTGCCGCATCTGCGCGAGCGCTATGACGTGCCCTTCGTCGGCACCGTGCCGGCGATCAAGCCGGCCTGCGCGGCCTCGCAGACCAAACGCGTCTCGGTGCTCGGCACCGAAGGAACCGTGGCGCGCGAATACACCCGCGCGCTCATTCGCGACTTCGGCAATGGCGCAGACGTCACGCTCGTTGGCTCAGCCAAGCTGGCGGCCATCGCGGAGGCCGAGCTGCGCGGCGACGCCACCAGCGACGCCGCGATTGCGCGAGATCGCACAGAGATCGCGCCCTGCTTTGTGGACGAGGACGGGCGCCGCACCGACACCGTCGTCCTGGCCTGCACGCACTTTCCGTTGCTGCTGTCACGCCTCGAGCGGCTCGCGCCCTGGCCTGTGAGGTTCATCGATCCGGCGCCCGCAATCGCGCGGCGGGTGGTGGAACTGATCGGGCCACCGGCTGCGGCCGCGGGCACATCCACGACCATGTCCGCCGAGATCACGTTCACCTCGGGCAAGCCCCCCTCGGAGGCGCTCAAGGCCACGCTCGCCCGCTTTGGACTTGTCTCCATAAGCCGGTAACATCGCGTCGAGGCAATCTCGCCTTCCGAACAGGAGGCTTTCGCGATGGCACAGGCGTCCACGACGGTCAGGCGCACCCTGCAGTTCAAGTTCACCTTGGCAACCGGCGACGCCTCCCAGCTGGCGACGATGCTGAAGATGGGCTGGCCGTTCATCGCGGCGTTCGGCGGCAAGCGCGTGCGGCTCCTCCAGAACGTCGACGACCCCAAGCGCATCGTGCAGGAGATCGAGTACGAGACCCACGAGGCGCTCGAGCTCAACCGGCAGAAGATGGCGAGCGACCCCCGGGTGCAGGCCTATCTGCAGACTTGGCGCACGATGCTGGGCGGGGCGGTCGATGTCGACGTCTACGAGGAGATCGGCTCGGTTCAGGCCGGCTGAGCCGCGGCCGCACCCCTGAAACTGCCGAAAAACGCTGGAATTTGACTTACCTGCCGCTTCCGCCTAGAAACCGCCCGCCGCACGGGCCGTTTGGGCCGGCGGCGTTTCGCGACCCGCGGTGCTTCCCGTCGCTTCGGTGCAGCATCTGTCGGTTCCGGCGAAAGCCGGGACAGAGGAGGGCGCGATCCTCAACCCCTGAACAATGAGGACGCGATGACCAAGCGCCACGAGGCGAAGTACAAGATCGATCGCCGCATGGGCCAGAACGTGTGGGGCCGCCCGAAGAGCCCCGTCAACCACCGCGAATACGGTCCCGGCCAGCACGGCCAGCGCCGCAAGGGCAAGCTCTCCGACTATGGCGTGCAGCTGCGCGCCAAGCAGAAGCTGCGCGGCTACTACGGCAACGTCTCCGAGCGGCAGTTCCGCAGCATCTACGCAGAGGCGCGCCGCCTCAAGGGCGACACCGGCGCGCACATGATTGGCCTGCTCGAGCGCCGGCTCGACGCCATGATCTATCGCGCCAAGTTCGTGCCCACGGTGTTCGCGGCCCGCCAGTTCGTCAGCCACGGCCACATCTCGGTGAACGGCCGGCGCGTCACCATCCCGAGCTATCGGCTCAAGGCTCGGCGACGTGGTCGAGGTGCGCGAGAAGGCGAAGCAGCTCGCGCTGGTGCTGGAAGCCACCGGCCTCGCCGAGCGCGACGTGCCCGACTACATCGAGGTCGACCACGGCAAGCTGACCGCCAAGCTCACGCGCATCCCCACGCTCACCGAGGTGCCCTACCCGGTGCAGATGGAGCCGCACCTGGTGGTCGAGTTCTACTCGCGCTGATCCGTTTCCGATCGCTCAGAACCGGTCGCTGGTCTCCGCCGCCTGCACATAGGCGGCGGCGTCGGCCGGCAGCAGCAGGCGCTCGGCGACGAGCGCATCAGCCGCAGCCTTCACCTTCGCCACATAGTCGGCGCGCGACCCGTAGCGCTCCTCGAGCGAGAGGCGCGGATCGCCCGCGGCCTCGCGCTCGGCCTTGGTCTTGCTGAAGGCGATGAAAGAGCCGTCGCGGTCGCACAGCTCGCTCGGCTCCTTCTTGTAGACGTTCCAGCCCGTATAGGTCGCGATCGGCACTGCGATTGGCGGCAGCCTGATCCCCGTGGCCTCGTTGCCGTCCGCATCCACTGCAGAGACGCGGCTGCCGTAGGTGTTGGTCACGATGCACGACCCTCGATCCAGTCCACCGGCGCATCGATGCGGTTGCCGGTCGGCAGGATCGTGAAGCCTTTCACATTCGGCATTTTCGCCGCCGCATAGGACACCGCGTTGCCGGACGCGAGCGTCGGCACGCGGCTTGCGGGCGGCGCGACGCCCTTGGTGATCCAGTTCTCGAGCGCCACCACGAGCGCGCGCAGCGCCGGGCCCGGACTGTGCGGATTGGTCGGATTGGCGCAGACCCCGGGCGTGGGCTTGAGGCCGGCGCGGCCGCCATGCTGCGTGCCGGCGATCATGTAGACACGCGAGCGCTCCGACAGCGTAAGGTCACTCTTTCCGAGCGGGTCCATGGTGAGCAGCGACGCGCCCTTCTGCCAGTACTCGGTCGAGGTGTTGGACTCGATCATCAGCGGATCGCTGCCGTCGCTGCGCAACAACGAGGCCGTCTTGCCAGAGAACGGATCGGTGGTGGACGCGGTGCTGAACGGGAACCAGTTCTCGGGATAAAGATGATCCTCGTGCTGAGTGAACGTGCGGTCAGGCTCGGCAAAGACATGATTGGCGAACACCTTGCCGGCACCGGCGGTGTGCGTGTACACGCCGTCAAAGACGCGCCGCCCACGCTCGTCCTTGTTCATGCCGAGCTCGATGAAGTGGCGCAGATAGCGCCCGCTCTGCGAGCCGCCAAACGCCATGGCATGGCGGATGCTGCCGCCCAGCGGATTGGCCGTGCCCTGTTCATCGGCGCGCTCGTTGCGCAGGAACGAGACCACATCGCGCGTCGCCGCGAAGCCGATGCCGACCACCTTCGCGTCGGTCGCCTCGTAGAACAATTCGTAGATCATGTGCGACGAGAGCTTGGTGCCCTTCGGGAGAAGCCTCACCGTGCGCGCGTCGGCGAACTCCCACTGATCAGACGGGACGTCGACACGCTGATCGGATTCGCGCGCCCGCATGGTGAGCCGCGCCTTGCTCTTGTCGGTCGATGCGGCCGGATAGTTGAGCCGCGCCGTCTCGGCGTCGGCGGGCCGGCGCTTGCCGACCTGAAACTCCTCGCGAATGCGGCGCACGATCGGCTTCCCGTCATCAATCATGACCGGGAAACGCGCTCCCATGGTGGCGTTGCGGGTCGGCACGTCGGGGTCCCAACCCGACCACATCACGGTGTAGCCGCGCTCGAACAGAAAGCCGTTGCCGGCGTGATCGGGCGTCTTGGGATCGTTCAGCACGCCGGCATTGCCGCCGATGAGATCGTGCAGGCGCTGACCGAGCTGCTTGTTGCCGCGGTTGAGCACCTCGTAGAACAGAATGCCGTTGCCCTTGGCCGGATCAGCCGGACGCAGAATGAAAACATCGACCTCGTATTCGACCATGCCGCGCGCATTGCGCGGCGCACGGTCGAGGCCAACGATGTCGGCATGCTCAGGCGCCTTGGGATCGAGCTCGCCGCGTGCGACGCCCTTGAGGCGCACGTAGGCGCCGGTCTCGCCAAAGACGCGGCCTTCAACGAACGGCTCAGGCGCGCCGAGCTTCAGCTCTATCAGGCGAGCACTGGCAGACGTGGTGACCAGCGTGGTGGCGGCCAGAACTGCGCCGATCGCAACGGCGCACGCGAGCGCTTTGGACATGGCGTTTCCCCGATGGTGATCGTTGACGCAAGCCTACCCGGCTTTGCGCCATCACCTCAACAGGGGAAACGACAGGTTGTTTGCGCTATGCCTCGGCCTTCGCGGCCACGCCCTTGTCCTTGAGCAGCGTCTGCAGCTCGCCGGCCTGGAACATCTCGCGCACGATGTCGCAGCCGCCGACGAACTCGCCCTTGACGTAGAGCTGCGGAATGGTCGGCCAGTTCGAGATAGGTCTTGATGCCGTTACGCAGCTCGTCGGACTCGAGCACGTTGAGGCCCTTGTAGGTCACGCCGAGGTGATCGAGGATCTGCACCACCTGCCCCGAAAAACCGCACATCGGGAACTGCGGGGTGCCCTTCATGAACACCACCACGTCGTTGGTCTTGACCTCGTTGTCGATGAATTGCTCGATGCTCATGATCTGCCTTGTCTGCGTGCGCCGGCTCTGCCCAGTGATCGTGCCAAGTGATGTAGGGTGCCGGGCTGGGCCGCGCCAGTCCGGCGTTTAGGCTAGGTTACCGCTCCGGTATGCCGGTCTGCAATGCCAGGGCGTGCAGTTTCCCGCCCATTTCGGCCCTGAGCGCCTCGTAGACGATCTGGTGCTGCTGCACCCGCGATTTGCCGCGAAACGCCTCCGAGATCACGGTCGCGGCATAGTGGTCGCCGTCGCCGGCAAGATCGCGGATCGTCACCTCCGCGTCCGGAATGCGCGCCTTGATCAGCCGCTCGATCTCGCCTGCATCCATGGCCATCGGACGGGTCTCCGTAGCGGCTCAGCGGCTCAGGCCGCGCCACGCCATATAGGCCGGGCAGCCAGCCCTCGAATGATTCGCAGAGCTTTGCCACCAGAATGGGGCGCTCGCCTGCCAGCGTCAATGTATCGCCGCCGGTGGTCCCGAGCCAGCGGATCGGGATGCCTGCCCCGCGCGCGCGGGTCGCGACCTTGGCGGCCTTTCCGGCTGGCACCCCGAGCACATAGCGCGCCTGATCCTCGCCGAACCAGAAGCCATGCGCCGGGATCGGGGCAGCCTCGAGCTCGGCGCCGATGCCGGAGGCCATCGCCATCTCGGCGATCGCGACCAGGAGACCGCCGTCGGACACGTCGTGCACCGCGCTCACGAAACCTTCACTGATCAGCGCGCGCACGAAATCGCCGTTGCGGCGCTCGACCGCGAGATCGACCGGCGGCGGCGCGCCCTCCTCGCTTCCGCAAATCTCGCGCAGATAGATCGACTGGCCGAGCCAGCCGGTGGTCTCGCCGATCACCATGATCGCATCGCCCTGGCCTTTGAAGGCGATCGTCGCCGACTTGGTGAAATCGTCGAGCACGCCGACGCCGCCGATCGACGGCGTCGGCAGGATCGCGCGCCCGTTGGTCTCGTTGTAGAGCGACACATTGCCGGACACGACCGGGAAGTCGAGCGCCTCGCAGGCCTCCGCGATGCCGCGGATGCAGCCGACGAGCTGGCCCATGATCTCCGGCCGCTCCGGATTGCCGAAGTTGAGATTGTCGGTGACCGCGAGCGGACGCGCGCCGACCGCGGTGAGATTGCGCCAGGCTTCGGCCACCGCCTGCTTGCCGCCCTCGACCGGATCGGCCTCGCAATAGCGCGGCGTCACGTCGGTGGTGAGCGCCAGCGCCTTCGGCCCTTCGTTGACGCGCACCACCGCGGCGTCGCCGCCCGGCCGCTGCACCGTGTTGCCGAGGATGATGTGGTCGTACTGCTCCCACACCCAGCGCTTGGAGCAGAGATCGGGCGAGCCGATCAGCTTGACGAGCGCGTCAGCGGTCGACATCGGCGGCGTCACGTCGGCGATCTGCAGCACCGGCAGCTTCGGGCGAGGCGACATGCGGGCGATCATAGACCGGCGCCTCGTCGCCGAGCTCCTTGATCGGCAGGTCGACCATGGTCTTGCCGCCGTGGCGCACGATGAAGCGCTTGGTCGGCGTGGTCTTGCCGACCACCGCGAAGTCGAGCCCCCATTTGCGGAAGATCGCTTCCGCCTCTTTCTCCTTCTCGGGCTTGAGCACCATGAGCATGCGCTCCTGGCTCTCCGAGAGCATCATCTCGTAGGCGGTCATGCCGGTCTCGCGGCACGGCACGCTGTCGAGATCGAGCGTGACGCCGAGATCGCCCTTGGCGCCCATCTCGACCGCCGAGCAGGTGAGACCCGCCGCGCCCATGTCCTGGATCGCGATCACGCAGTCCTTGGCCATGATCTCGAGGCAGGCCTCGAGCAGGAGCTTTTCCGAGAACGGATCGCCGACCTGCACGGTCGGGCGCTTCTCTTCAGCATCGGCACCGAACTCCGCCGACGCCATGGTGGCGCCGTGGATGCCGTCGCGGCCGGTCTTGGAGCCGAGATAGACGATCGGCATGCCGACGCCGGACGCCGCCGCGTAGAAGATCTTGTCGGTCTCCGCGAGGCCGACCGCCATGGCGTTGACGAGACAGTTGCCGTCATAGCGGGTGTGGAAGCGCACCGAGCCGCCGACCGTCGGCACGCCGAAGGAGTTGCCGTAGCCGCCGATGCCGGCGACGACGCCCGAGACGAGGTGGCGCGTCCTGGGGTGCATGGGCGCACCGAACGAGAGCGCGTTGAGGCAGGCGATCGGCCGCGCCCCCATGGTGAAGACGTCGCGCAGGATGCCGCCGACGCCGGTCGTCGCGCCCTGGTAGGGCTCGATGTAGCTCGGGTGGTTGTGGCTCTCCATCTTGAACACGCAGGCGAGCCCATCGCCGATGTCGATCACGCCGGCGTTCTCGCCCGGGCCCTGGATCACCCAGGGCGCCTTGGTGGGCAGCGTGCGCAGATGGATCTTGCGAGGACTTGTACGAGCAGTGCTCGTTCCACATCGCCGAGAAGATGCCGAGCTCGGTGAAGCTCGGCGTGCGCGCCGATCAGCGCCCGGATGCGCTCATACTCGTCCGGCTTGAGGCCATGGGCCTCGACCAGCGCGGGGGTGACGGTCGGTTGCTTGACGGGCTTCTTGCTTGCCATGTCGGATGAGGGCCTGGTGCCGCCGATTTGGCCCCCTTTTAGGCGAGACCCGAGGGCGGCGGAAAGGCCTAATTCACACGATATTTTGGGCAGGATCAGCCCTGACGGCGGGCAAATCAGGCGCGCAGCATCCGCTCGGCCGCCGCGATCCACTCGGCTTGCACCTTGCGCACGTATTTGGGCGCCCGCCGCATCTGAGTGAGGACGTCGGCGCAGAGCCGCCTGGCCTCTTCCGCGCGGCCCATGCTGCCGCAGCAGCATGGCGAAGCGCACGCGCGCCTCCGCGCCCGGATAATAGTCGACCAGCGCGCGATATTCGTCGAGCGCCTCAGCCTCACGCCCGCTCTCTTCCAGTGCGCGCGCATAGAGGAGATGCCCATCCGCCGACTGATAGTCCGGCCAGCGTTCCCGCAACTGGTCGAGCGTCACGACCGTATCCTGCGGGCGCTTCAGGCCGAATTCGGCGCGCGCCTTGCCGAGCGCATAGGCCGGCTCGTCACCCAACGGACGGGACAGTGCATTCTCATAGTGTGCAAGCGCCTCCTCGAACTTGCCCAGCAACAGGCATTCCTCGGCCAGGTCGACCCGGTTGGCGATGGTGTCGGAAATGGAAAGATCGTCCGCAAACTTGCGGTACTGCTTCTCCGGATCGAGCGTGTTGATGACGCGCTGGCGCGCCTTCTGCCCCTGCACGCTGCCAAACCACTCGGGCAACAGCTCGACCAGGACATAGGCCACCGCCCCGACGCCCGGCAGCAACAGGATCAGGTAGGCCCAGGGCGAGAAGCGCCCGGTCTTGGCGGCATGAACAATGAGACTGACGTCAATCAGCAACAGGATAATCGCAATCGGCATGGCGAGGCTCCGCCATCTGCCCTAACATGACGCGCGCGCGCCCGCGGTGGTGGTAAATGACCGCCGTCCACAGCCATGAAGTGCAGCGGAAAACGCCGCTCAGGCGGCTTCGGCGAGATGCTGCACCAGCCCTGCAAACAGCCCGCGCCCGTCGGTGGAGCCGATCGAGGCCTCAACGTGGTTCTCGGGATGCGGCATCATCCCGAGCACGTTGCCGGCCTCGTTGAGGATGCCCGCGATGGCATTGGTCGCACCGTTGAGGTTCCAGTTCGGATCGAGCCTGCCGTCCGGCGCGGTGTAGCGGAACAGCACCCTGCCCTCGCCTTCGAGCCGCGCGATGGTCTTCTTGTCGGCGACGTAGTTGCCCTCGCCGTGCGCGACCGGCACGCTGATCACCTGGCCCGCATTGTAGCCGCGCGTGAATGGCGTGTCGGAGCGCTCGACCCGCAGGTAGACGTCGCGACAGATGAACTTGAGCGCGGCATTGCGCATCAGCACGCCCGGCAGCAGCCCGGTCTCACAGAGAATCTGGAAGCCATTGCAGACCGCGAGCACGAGGCCGCCGCGCTTGGCATGCGCGCGCACCGCATCCATGATCGGCGCGCGCGCCGCGATCGCGCCGCAACGCAGGTAGTCGCCGTAGGAGAAGCCGCCCGGGATGACGACGAGATCGGTGCCGGCCGGCAGCGCATGCTCCGCATGCCACACCATCGCGGGCTCGCGGCCGGAGACGAGCCGCAGCGTGCGCGCCATGTCACGCTCGCGATTGATGCCGGGGAAGACGAGGACGGCTGCTTTCATCAGAGGCCGAGCTCCTTCTCGGCCCAGCGCAGCACGCGGTCGGTGTTGAGAAAGTCGAGCGCCATGCGCTCGGCCGCCTTGAGCTGCGCCTGATCGGCGACGACGGTCGCGACCGCGACATCGCACTTGTCGTTGAAGCCGATGGCGTGCGCGTAGACCGGAGCGCTGTAGCGCATGTCGACCCGATAGGGCCGGCTGCGCCCGTTCATCCAGCCGACCTTGATCTCGCTGCCGTCGGCGAGGCCGATCCACTTGTCGCTGAAGAGCTCGAGATCGCCGACGCGGTCGAGCTCGGCGTCGTCCGACACGCCGGTCGCGCAATTGCAGAAGCCGATCTTGGCACGCAGGTAGACGCGTGACTTCGGTGCCGCAATCGGCGGCACCGCAGCGATACGCCTTGCCGAGACCCCACTGGTCGAGCGGGAACGGCCACTTCACCTCGTTCCAGACCGGGCGTGGCGCACCAACGGTCGAGGCGTCGCCGGCAAGCAGGCCCGCGAGCCCGGCGCCGAGCGCGACGACCAAGAGTGTGGTGCGCAGCCTCATCATCGAACAGCCTCAGCTCAACACTTCCACATCATAGTTCTCGATCACGGTGTTGGCGAGGAGCTTGTCGGCGGCAGCTTTGAGGGCGGCCTCGGCCTTCTTGCGGTCCTTGCCCTTGATCTCGATGTCGAACACCTTGCCCTGGCGCACGCTGGCGACGCCGGCGACCCCGAGCGATTTCAGCGCACCCTCGATCGCCTTGCCCTGGGGGTCGAGAATGCCGGACTTCAGCGTCACGGTCACGCGGGCTTTCATGCGACAATGGTCCTCGGTTCGGATTCACGAATCCCTATGGATTGACGCGCAATTCTACGCCGCACGGGGTTCAATGGACAGGGGCTGTGGCCTGTTCCAACAGCCGACCGCACCCGGCCACCCGTCCGCTTTCGCCGACAAGCCGCATGGCCGCCCAGAACGCCGCCGGCGTGCTGGAGACGACCGGCAGGCCGTGACGGTCCTCGAGCGGCCTGGCGACGCCAAGCGTACGCAGCCCGCCGCAGGAGATCAGGATGCCCTCGGCCTGCGGCGCCTTCGCCACCGCCTCGCTGCTGAGCGCGATAATGTCGGCCTCGCTCTTGCGGCCCGGTCCGCCGAACTCGAGGATGTCGAAACACTCAAGCGACGCGGTCTCGATACCGGAAGCCGCCAGCAATTCCTTCAGGCGCGCGTTGATCACGTCGCTATACGCAGTCGCAACCGCGACCCGCCTCGCACCGACGTCGCGCAAGCCGTCGACGATCGCCTGGCTCATGGTGGAGACCGGAAGCCCGGTACGCGCGCGCAGGTCTTCCAGCAGGCGGTCGTGCGCGTCGGGACCACGGAAGAACGTGAGCGAGGTGCCGATCACCATGATGGCGTCGACGCCCTTGCTCACGAGATGCTCGGCCGCCGCCGGAATGGCATCGAACGCCGCAGCGAAGCCTTCCGGCGTGAGCGAGCGCACGCCGACGCCGCGCGGCAGGAACGTCATGCCGGGATACATCTGATGGCCTTCGGGCGGGACCTTGTCCTCCGCGAACGGCACCACCAGGCCGATCGTCACGTCCTTGCTCATGTTGCGTCCTTCTAAGTCACTCGATGCCGGCCGCGCCAGCGGCCTGCAGCACCTTGCCCCAGCGCACGACCTCGCTCTTGATGTAATCGCCGAGCTGCTGCGGCGTGCTGACGACGGGCTCCCAGCCGAGCCGCGTGAAGTGCGCCTTGGTGTCCGCCGACATCATGATGTCGTTGAACGTCCGGTTGAGCTTGGTCACGATCGGCGCCGGCGTGCCGGCCGGCGCGACCGCCGCGATCCAGGCATTCGCCTCATAGTCCTTGATGCCCGCTTCCTGCATCGTCGGCATATCCGGCATGGTCGCGATCCGCATCGCAGTCGTCACCGCAAGCGCGCGCAACTTGCCCTCGCGAATGAGCCCATGTGCGGAGCCGCCGACATCGGCGAACATCACCTTGACGTGGCCCGCGACCACATCTTGCACGGCCGGCCCGCCGCCGCGATAGCTGACGTTGCGGATATCGATGCCGGCAAGCGTACGGAACAGCTCGCCGTTGACGTGATGCTGCGAGCCGACACCGCCCGATGCATAGTTCATGCCCGGATTGGCCTTGGCGTAGCGCACGAGATCGGCGACCGAATAGACCGGCAGCGAGGGATGCACCACCAGCACGAACGGCACCTGCGCGACCAGCGCAATCGGCGCGAAGTCCCTGGTCGGGTCGTAAGGGATGTTCTTGTAGAGGCTCACCGAGATTGCGTAGGTCGAGCTTGTCCCGAGCAGGATGGTGTAGCCATCGGGCGGCGACTTGGCGACGAAGCCCGCGCCCAGCGTCGTGCCCGAGCCGGCGCGGTTCTCGACGATGAACGGCTGGCCAAGCCGCTCCTCCAGCCCCTTGGCAAAGAAACGCGCCATCGCGTCGGTGCCGCCGCCCGCCGCATAGGGCACGACGAAGCGCACCGGCTGGGTGGGATAGTCCTGGGCGTGGCGCGCCGACGACAGCGAGCGTCGCGGCGGCTGCGATCGTGAGCCGGAGCAAGGCGTCCTCCCCCTGTCGGCGTGCGTCAATGATACCGACAGTCTAGAGACGCCAGTGGCCGGCACAAGCCGGCCACACCGTCGCAGGAAGCAATGTCTAATGCGCCTCAGCCCTTCACCAGCACCGGGCCGGGGCCCTGCGGGCGCTCGCCCTCGTTCATGATGCCGAGCCGCTTGGCGACCTCGGTGTAGGCCTCGATCAGCCCGCCCATGTCGCGGCGGAAGCGGTCCTTGTCGAGCTTCTCGTTCGACTTGATGTCCCACAGCCGGCAGGAGTTGGGCGAGATCTCGTCGGCGACGACGATCCGCATCAGCTCGTTCTCCCACAGCCGCCCGGTCTCCATCTTGAAGTCGACAAGCCGGATGCCGACGCCGAGAAAGACACCGGACAGGAAGTCATTGACGCGGATCGCGAGCGCCATGATGTCGTCGATTTCCTGCGGGGTCGCCCAGCCGAAAGCGGTGATGTGCTCTTCCGAGACCATCGGGTCGTTGAGCTGGTCGTTCTTGTAGTAGAACTCGATGATCGAGCGCGGCAGCTGGGTGCCCTCCTCGATGCCGAGCCGCTGCGACAGTGAGCCGGCCGCGACATTTCGCACCACCACTTCGAGCGGGATGATCTCGACCTCGCGAATGAGCTGCTCGCGCATGTTGAGGCGGCGAATGAAATGCGTCGGCACGCCGATGTCGTTGAGATGCTGAAAGACGTATTCGGAAATCCTGTTGTTGAGGACACCCTTGCCCTCGATCACCTCGTGCTTCTTTGCATTGTGAGTGGTCGCATCATCCTTGAAGTGCTGGATCAGTGTTCCGGGCTCGGGACCTTCGTACAGGACCTTGGCCTTGCCTTCGTAAATGCGGCGACGGCTCTTCATGGGAGTGTACCGTGGTTTGTGAATGTCCATGTGCTGCCGTGGTTGCGTGTTGAACAAGCAGTGTCTTATCCGCGGCGGACAAACGCGGCGGCGCAGTTGACGATGGGGGCGGTCGCGTCCATGGTCGGAACCTACCCGATCGAGCCGGGCAGCACAATCAAAGACATCGCGCCAAGTTTCGGAGCCTTGACTTGCATCAACAGTCTAGGCAGGCGCCCCTACGTCGCGGCCCCATTGATTCGTGCGCGCTCACTCCTTATCACTTTGTATGCGCACGCCATCCAGCATGCGCGGGGCGGCACGCGCGTTGAAACTTCGTCGTCCGCCATCTATGTCCTTATTGTGTTAAACCATCCGAGAGGTCGACCATGACCACGTTCGACAAGCGCGAGGAAGGCTTCGAGAAGAAGTTCGCGCATGACGAGGAGCTGAAGTTCAAGGCGGCCGCCCGGCGCAACAAGCTCCTGGGACTGTGGGCCGCAGAAAAGCTCGGTCTCACCGGCGCCGCGGTCGATGCCTACGCCAAGGAAGTCGTCGTCGCCGACTTCGAGGAGGCCGGCGACGAGGATGTCTTCCGCAAGCTGCGCAAGGATTTCGACGCCAAGGGCGTTGAGCGAATCCGATCATCAGATCCGCCGCACCATGCAGGAGCTGATGGAAACGGCAGTGGCCCAGATCAAGGCCGGCACTTGACCGCACGGGAGCGCTTTGATGGCTGACACGTTCACGCTCGCGCGCAGGCTCAAGGCCGGCGAGACGGTCTATACCGGCTGGTGCGGCCTGCCCTATCCGCTCGTCACTGAGGTCATTGCACGCGAGGGCTTCGCGGCGGTCACGATCGACAGCCAGCACGGGCTGTGGGACACCGCTTCGATCGTCGCCGCGGTCGCGGCGGTGCGCCAGGGCGGTGCGGCGCCGGTCGTGCGTGTGCCGGTCGGCGGCTTCGCGAGCATCAGTCGCGCACTCGACTTCGGCGCCGAAGGCATCATTGCGCCGATGATCAACACCCAGGAGGACGCGCGCGCGCTCGCGGCCTTCGCCAAGTTTCCGCCGGTCGGCGAGCGCAGCTGGGGGCCGCATCGCGCCATGATGCTCGGCGGCTTCACCGATCAGCAGGTCTATCTCGCCGAGGCCAACAGCCTGACCGTCACGCTCGCCATGATCGAGACGCGCACGGCGCTTGCCAACATCGACGCGATCGCGGCAACGCCGGGCGTCGACGGGTTGTTTCTCGGGCCCTCGGATCTCTCGATCGCGCTGTCGAACGGCGCCTCGCTCGATCCCTTGTCAAAGGACGTCGACAAGGAGATCGACCGCATCATTGCAGCCGCCAAAAAAGCCGGCAAGATTCCGGGAGCCTATTGCCACAGCGCCGAGCGCGCCGCCGCGCTCGCCAAGCGCGGCATGCGCTTCATCGCGGTGTCGAGCGACATGATGTTCCTGCGGGCGGGGGCCGCCGCGCAGCTGAAGGTGCTCAAGGGCGGGCTATTCTTGCTCCCCCGAACGAGGCTCGCTATTTGCGCCAACCATCTGCAGACGTGCGAGATATGGTTCCCGTTCGCGGAAAGAACGGAGATGAGCGCGGCTCTCGCATCCGCAAGCGGGGAGAGGGCGCAACGACAACCGCCACGACGCTCTGCCAATCACCGCCATGATGCGTTCCAGCACCGCGCTCACATCGGCCTCGACCTCAGCGGCCTGCACCACGACCACCCGATAGTCCCGTTGCTCGAGCCAGGCGCGGCGCTCGCGACGCGCCTTGCCGGCGTCCTCGCTTTCGTCGCCGGGCACGAGATCGATGACGAGGCGCAGCGGAAACGACACCACGTCGGTGACGTGCCGCCCGACCGGCGTCTGCCGCTTGAAGCCGTGGCTCGCAAAGCGCCGGTCATTGGTGAGCGCGTGCCAGAGCGTGCGCTCGGCCTCGGTCGGATTACGACGCAACAGCCGCGCCAGCCCGCGCACCGGCGACTGCGCCTCCTGACCCGGCTCGCGCTCCGCGATCAGCGTGCGCAGCATCTCGGCCTCCGCGCCGTCGAGCACGCCGCCACGCGCCGGGCCCTTGCGGCCTTCCGCGATCGACATGATCACGCCCGAGAGCGTCTGGATGTCCTGCCGGGTCGGCTGCATGCGATGGAAGATGTTACGCAGGTTGATCATCATGGTCTCGTGCTTCTCGGCCGGCCGGAAGAACTCGACCCGATCGAGCTCACGCTCGACGTTCTCGAAGAATGCCAGCAGCTGCTCCTTGGTGGCGGGGTCCGACTTCTGCGGCATCGCGAATGGCAGCGCACCGCCGGTCACGAGCTTGAACCACTCGTAGGCGATGACCAGCACCGCCTGCGCGAGATTGAGCGAAGCGAACGCCGGATTGACCGGATAGGTGACAATGGCGTCGGTGAGCGCGACCTCGGTGTTCTCGAGCCCGTAGCGCTCGCGCCCGAACACGACGCCGACCGCCTCGCCGGCCGCAATCCGCGGCGCCATCACGCGCGCGGCCTCCTCGGGGCCGAGCACCGGCTTGGCCTGGTCATGCGCCCGCGCGGTCGTCGCCAGCACATAGGTGCAGTCCGCGATCGCGGCTTCCACCGTGTCGTAGAGCACCGCCTCGTCCAGGATGCGGTCGGCGCCGGAGGCCGCCACATAGGCGCGCGGGTTGGGCCAGCCGTCGCGCGGCTTGACCAGCCGCAGCCGCGACAGCCCGAAATTGGCCATCGCGCGCGCGGTCGTCCCGATATTCTCGCCGAGCTGCGGCTCGACCAGAATCACGATCGGCCCGGGCGTCGGCGATCCAGCGTCTTGGTCTTGTCGGTCCCGGCCCCAGGCATGCAGTGCTCCTCGGCGGGCAAGTGCCCTGAAGGCGCAGCCCCTGCCCAAACCGGCCGCTTGCGTCAAGCGGCAGCACTGCATCCGGCCGAAACGCCTGGCGGCTCTTTTACCAGCGGAGTGCGGATGCTATAGGGCGCGCACCGAATTCCCGTCAGTCGGATTCCCGGTTGGCGGTCTCCGCGCCGAGAACAATTCATTAAGGCCCGAGGGAGACGCCTTCCCCCCGGTCCACCAATGGTAAGTTTCCGGTCGGCCCAAACAAGCACGGCGAGCAGAGGTGCCAGCATGCCAAATCCCGAAATCATATGGACAAAAGTCGATGAGGCCCCGGCGCTCGCGACTTATTCCCTGCTGCCGATCGTCAAGGCCTTCGTGGGCGCGGCGGGTGTGTCCGTGACGCAGAAGGACATCTCGCTGGCCGGCCGCATCATCGCCACCTTCCCCGAAAAGCTCACCCCTGCGCAGCGGATCAACGACGAGCTCACCGAACTCGGCGATCTCACGTTGAAGCCCGAAGCCAACATCATGAAGCTGCCGAACATCTCGGCCTCGATCCCGCAGCTCAGGGCCGCGATCAAGGAACTGCAAGGCAAGGGCTACAACGTTCCGAACTATCCGGACAATCCGACGACCGACGCCGAGAAGGAGATCAAGACCCGCTACGGCAAGGTGTTCGGCAGCGTCGTCAACCCGGTCTTGCGCGAGGGCAATTCCGACCGCCGCGCGGCCGGCGCCGTCAAGCAATACGCCCGCAACAATCCACACAAGATGGGCGCCTGGAATCCCGACATCAAATCGCACGTGTCGTACATGTCAGGCGGCGACTACTACGGCTCGGAAATCTCGACCACCGTCGCGTCGGCCACCAACGCCCGCATCGAGCTGGTCGACTCAGACGGCAAGGTCACGGTGCTGAAGGCGAAGACGCCGATTCAGGCCGGCGAGATCATCGACGCGGCGGTGATGAGCCGCAAGGCGCTGCGCGCCTTCTTTGCCGAGCAGATCGAAGCCGCAAAGAAGGAAGGCGTCTTGTTCTCGCTGCACGTCAAGGCGACCATGATGAAGATCTCCGATCCCATCATATTTGGCCATGCGGTTTCCGTCTTCTTCGCCGATGTGATCGAGAAGCATGCCGCCACGCTGAAGCGTCTCGGAGTCAATCTCAACAACGGCTTCGGCGATCTGCTGACCAAGATCGAGACGCTGCCTGCGGCTGAAAAAGAAGCGATCAAGGCCGACATCGCCGCCGAATACGCGAAACGCCCGGGCCTCGCCATGGTCAATTCCGACAAGGGGATCACCGGCCTGCATGTGCCCAGCGACTTCATCGTCGACGCTACGATGCCGGCGATGATCCGCGAGTCCGGCCGCATGTGGGGACCCGACGGCAAGCTGCACGACACCATGGCCGCGATCCCGGACCGCAGCTACGCGAGGCTGTATCAGGCGGTCATCGACGACTGCAAAGCCCACGGCGCGTTCGATCCCAAAACCATGGGCTCGGTTCCCAACGTGGGGTTGATGGCGCAGGCGGCCGAGGAGTACGGCTCGCACGACAAGACGTTCGAAGTTCCCACGGCCGGAACGGTCCGCGTCGTGGCCGATGACGGCAAGGTGCTGCTGGAGCGTCCGGTCGAGAGCGGCGACATCTTCCGCATGTGCCAGCTCAGGGACGCCGCGGTCCAGGACTGGGTCAAGCTCGGCGTGCGTCGCGCGCGCCTCACCGGCACCCCGGCGGTGTTCTGGCTCGACAAGAATCGCGCGCATGACGCACAGGTCATCGCCAAAGTCGAAAAGTACCTGAAGGATCAGGATACGTCGGGCCTCGACATCCGCATTCTGGCGCCGGTCGAAGCGATCAGGTTCTCGATCGATCGCATCCGCAAGGGACAGGACACGATCTCCGTCACCGGCAACGTGCTGCGCGACTATCTGACCGACCTGTTCCCGATCATGGAGCTCGGCACGTCGGCCAAGATGCTGTCGATCGTTCCCTTGTTGGAAGGCGGCGGACTTTTCGAGACCGGCGCCGGCGGCTCGGCGCCCAAGCACGTGGAGCAGTTCCAGCAAGAGGGCTATCTGCGCTGGGATTCGCTCGGCGAGTTCCTCGCGCTGGGCGCGTCGCTCGAACATCTGGCGCAGACCTACAAGAACGCCAAGGCGCAGGTTCTCGCCGACACGCTCGACACGGCCATCGGCAAGATCCTCGAGTTCAACCGCTCTCCGGCGCGCAAGGTCGGCGAACTCGACAATCGCGGCAGCCATTTCTACCTCGCCCTGTACTGGGCTCAGGCGCTGGCCGCGCAGACCAAGGACGCGGAGCTGCAAGCCCGCTTCAAACCGCTGGCCGAGACGCTCAGCCAAGAACGAGGCCAAGATCAATGGCGAACTGATCGGCGCGCAAGGCAAGCCGGTCGACATCGGCGGTTACTACCTGCCCGATTCCGCCAAGACGTCGGCCGCGATGCGGCCGAGCGCCACGCTGAACGCCGCGCTCGCCGCGCTCTGACGCGGAGTCCGGCGGCGGGCGTTTCCGAGGCCATGAGCTCGCTCGATGACACTCGCTCGATGACGAACTCATCGAGCGGGTCTTGTCGAGTGCCGGGCGGCAAATTCGCTCGCCGCGTTTTGCTCGCAGCCACGCGCCTCTGGATACGGCTTAAGTCCACGAGCTAACGCGGCTTTCACGGCAAGAAAGTCGATGCTATAGAGCCCGCCGCGGCTGCGGAGGCGGCGCCGTCAATGCGCGAGCGCCGAATTTTCCGTCAGTCCGACGACCGATACCGATGCCGGCTCTCAAAAGGTGGCTCCCTAAATGGCGAAGATCAAGGTTGAAGAATCCGGTCGTCGAGATGGACGGCGACGAGATGACCCGGATCATCTGGAAGTTCATCAAGGACAAGCTGATCCATCCCTACCTCGACGTCGACCTCCTCTATTACGATCTCGGAATGGAGAAGCGCGACGAGACCAACGACCAGATCACCATCGACGCGGCCAAGAAGACCAAGAAGGTCGGCGTCGCCGTCAAATGCGCGACGATCACGCCCGACGCCGGCCGCGTGAAGGAATTCAACCTCAAGGAGATGTGGCGCTCGCCCAACGGCACGATCCGCAACATCCTGGGCGGCGTGATCTTCCGCGAGCCGATCATCTGCAAGAACGTGCCGCGGCTGGTGCCGGGCTGGACCAAGCCGATCATCATCGGCCGCCATGCCTATCGGCGACCAGTATCGCGCCACCGACTTCAAGGTGCCCGGCAAGGGCAAGCTCTACTCTCACCTTCGTCGGCGACGACGGGCAGAAGATCGAGCGCGAGGTGTTCCAGTTCCCGGGCGCCGGCGTCGCGATGGCGATGTACAACCTCGACAACTCGATCCGCGATTTCGCGCGCGCCTCGATGAACTACGCGCTCAATCGCGGCTACCCGCTCTATCTCTCGACCAAGAACACGATCGTGAAGGTCTATGACGGCCGCTTCATCGACATCTTCCAGGAGGTCTTCGACAAGGAGTTCAAGGACAAGTTCGCGAGAAGAAGATCACCTACGAGCATCGCCTGATCGACGACATGGTGGCGTCCTGCGCTCAAGTGGTCGGGCGGCTATGTGTGGGCCTGCAAGAACTACGACGGCGACGTGCAGTCCGATACGGTGGCGCAGGGCTACGGCTCGCTCGGCCTGATGACCTCGGTGCTGACCACGCCGGACGGCAAGGTGGTGGAGGCCGAGGCCGCCCACGGCACCGTGACGCGCCACTATCGCCAGCACCAGAAGGGCGAGCGAGACCTCGACCAACTCGGTCGCCTCGATCTTCGCCTGGGCGCGCGGCCTCGCCCACCGCGCCAAGCTCGACGACAACGCCGAGCTCGCGAAGTTCGCCGCGACGCTCGAGAAGGTCACGGTCGACACGGTCGAGGCGGGCTTCATGACCAAGGACCTCGCGCTCCTGGTCGGCCCCGACCAGAAGTGGCTTTCGACCACCGGCTTCCTCGACAAGATCGACGAGAACCTGAAGAAGGCGATGGCGGCCTGAGGCCGCCCTCTTGTTGAGCTTTACGTGCCGGGCCCCGGTGGGGCCCGGCTTATTTCTTACGCCAAGCGGCCCTGCCGGCCACATGGCGATCCGCAAGGATACGCGCTATATTGGCTGGATGAACATCGCGCTGCGCACGCCATTGACGGTCGATGATTATCTCGCCTGGGCTCGCACCCAGAAGGATCCGCCTCGCACGGAACTGATCAACGGACAGATCGTCCCCATGTCGCCTGAACGCGTCGCGCACAACCGAGCAAAGGGCAAAGTATATCTCACTTTGACACGCGCAATAGCAACGGCGGGCATCGTGGGTGAAGTATTTACCGACGGCCTGACCGTTCCGATCGACCAACACACCGCCTACGAGCCTGACGCCCTCGTGCGTTGCGGCAACCCCTTGCCCCCTGACCAGATGAAAGTGACCGACCCCGTCATCATCGTGGAAGTCAAGTCGCCATCAACCGCACACATGGATACGAGTGCCAAGCTGATTGGCTATTTCAAGCTGCCAAGCGTTTACCACTATCTTTTTGTGGACCCCGACGCACGCAAGGTCACCCACCATAGGCGCATCGCCAGTGGCACTGTCGAAGCAGACACACTGACGTCCGGCATCATCCGGCTCGATCCACCCGGGTTAACAGTCGAAGCAGCCGATCTATTCGGCTGAGCTAGCCCACCGCTTGATGTTCATGCTCGATGTTCGTACTTGGCACCCGACCGTGCCCGGCTTTTTGTTGCCATGGTCGCATGCTCGTTGCGCTCGCCTCACCACGTTGCTCGTGCATCGAGGGCCATGAAACGCATTTTCCGCATCGTCGGCGCGCTCGCTCTGCTGCTCGCCGGGTTCATCTACCTCAACAACGCGAACTGGCTGACCAGTGCGCCCGAAAGCAGGCCCATCCTGCTCGCGCATCGTGGACTGGCGCAAACCTTCGACCTCGATGGCGTGACGAACGACACCTGCACCGCCACGCGCATTCACGTGCCCACGCACCCTTATCTCGAGAATACGCTCGCCTCGATGGAGGCCGCTTTCCGGGCCGGGGCCGACATCGTCGAGCTCGACGTGCATCCGACGACCGACAGCCGCTTCGCCGTATTCCATGACTGGACGCTCGACTGCCGCACCGACGGCAAGGGCGTCACGCGCGAGCATACGCTGGCGCAGCTGAAGGCGCTCGACATCGGCTACGGCTACACCGCCGATGGCGGCAAGACCTTTCCGTTTCGCGGCAAGGGCGTCGGGCTGATGCCGTCGCTGGACGACGTGCTCAGCGACGTTTCCGGATCAACGCTTCCTCATCCACATCAAGAGCAACGATCCGCATGAAGGCGAGCAACTTGCGTCCTATCTCGCCACCCTGCCACCGGCACAGCGCGCGCATCTGATCGTCTACGGCGGCAATTTGCCGGTCGAGAGATTCCACCAGCGTCTGCCGGACGTACGCGCCATGTCGCGCGCGGGTCTGACGCAATGCCTTCTGCGCTACATCGCGATCGGCTGGAGCGGTTACGTCCCGGCCGCCTGCCATCACAGCCTGGTGCTGGTTCCGGTCAACGCGGCGCCATGGCTGTGGAATTGGCCCAACGGTTTTCTCAATCGGATGGCTCGCGCCGGCAGCATCGTCGTGGTGGTCGGCCCTTACAGTCCCGGCGAGTTCTCGCGCGGGATCGACAGCGAGGCGGAATTCGGTCAGCTGCCACATGGATTTGCCGGCGGCATCTGGACCAATCGCATCGACCGGATCGGCGCACTGGCACGGCCGCGGCATTAGGGCGCAACGCCGGTAAAGGGGCACAAAAAAGAAAGCTAGCTTTGAACCAAGATCGGGGGTCGCGCTACGTAGGATCACCGCGGGTAACCTGCCTTTTGAGGCGCGCAAGTTGGACAAGGAGCTTCTATGATCCATCAATCATCGTTTGCCATCATTATTGCTACTGTATTGGTGGCGACCGAGGCCGCGGCACAAATGCCCGCTCCGATCGCCGCGCCGGGCGAAACCGGGATCGTGACTCTGCACGCCGAAGGCGCGCAGGTCTACGACTGCAAGGCCGGCGCCGACGGCAAGCTTGCCTGGGCGTTCCGCGAGCCGATTGCGACGCTCCTTCTCGACGGCAAGACGGTCGGACGCCACTACGCCGGTCCGAACTGGGATCACGTCGACGGCAGCGGCGTCACCGGCAAGGTGCTCGCCAACGCGCCCGGCAAGACTGCCAATGACATTCCCTGGCTCAAGCTCGAAGTGACGGCGCGCCGTGGCAATGGTGTGCTCGCGGGCGCGACCACGATCCAGCGCATCAACACGGTCGGCGGTGTCATGAGCGGGGCCTGCGACAAGGCTGGCGCTTTCCACAGCGCGCCTTACGCCACCGAGTACGTGTTCCTGCGCAAGGGATCGTAAGGCGATTCGACCCCAGCATACTCCCACGACAGGTGGCGATCGGCGGTTGCGCGAGCTATATTGCGGCCATGAACATCGCGCTCCGCCGATCATTCACTGTCGAAGAGTACCTTGCCTGGACGCAGACCCAGAGCGACTTGCCGCGCACGGAACTCATCAACGGGCAAATCATTGCAATGACTCCTGAGCGGGTCGAGCATGTTGAAATCAAGGTTGCAGCAGTCATTGCATTGAAGAAGGCCATCGCACGTGCTGGCGTCCCTTGTCACGCGCTGGGTGACGGAATGACCGTGCGCATAGATGATCACACGGCTTACGAGCCGGACGCCCTCGTCTATTGTGGTGAGCGATTGAAGCGCGGCGCGATATTAGCGCGCGACCCTGTCGTCATTGTCGAAGTGCTGTCACCAACGACGTCGCACACCGACACCAGTGCCAAGCTGATAGGCTACTTCAAGCTTCCAAGCGTTCACCACTACCTGATCATCGATCCGGACGCGTGCGCGGTCGCGCATCATTCCCGTGCCGCCAACGGAACTGTCTCCGGCCACACGATAACATCCGGCACGATCCGGCTCGACCCGCCGGGGCTGTCGCTCGACGTACCCGAGATCTTTGAGTGAGCTAGCCGCCGAGCGCCGCCGCAATGGCGGCGAGCGCGTCATCGGCCTTGGAGCCGTCGGGGCCGCCAGCCTGCGCCATGTCGGGCTTGCCGCCGCCGCCCTTGCCCCCAAGCACCGCAGATGCTTTGCGCACCAGGTCAACGGCCGAGATGCGCGCTACGAGATCGGGTGTTACACCGACCACAATGCTGGCCTTGCCGTCCTCGCTGGTGGCGACAAGCGCCACGACGCCGGACCCAAGCTGTTTCTTGCCCTCGTCGGCAAGGCTTTTCAGGTCCTTGATGTCGATGCCGGAAACCGAGCGCGCCATCAGCTTGATATCGCCGACCATGCGCACGCCGTCAGCGCCGCTCGCTCCTGGCACCGCCACCCATCGCGAGCTTCTTCTTGGCCTCGGAGAGCTCGCGCTCGAGCTTGCGCCGTTCATCGACCACTTGAGCAAGGCGGCTCGGCAGGTCCTCAACTGATACTTTAAGCTCTGCTGCAGCCGTCTTGGCGAGCTCGCCGACGTGATGCGCGGCCTTACGTGCGGCGGTGCCGGTGAGCGCCTCGATGCGCCGCACGCCGGCAGCGACGCCCGCTTCGCCCACCACCGAAATGAGCCCGATGTCGCCGGTGCGCCGCACATGCGTGCCGCCGCACAGCTCGACCGACCAGCCCATGGTATTGCCGCTCTCGCCCATGGCGACTACGCGCACCTCGTCGCCGTATTTCTCGCCGAACAGCGCGCGCGCGCCGGACGCGATCGCGTCATCGACCGCCATCAGGCGCGTGGTGACCGGCGAATTCTGCAGCACGATGTCGTTGGCGATATCTTCGACTCGCTCGAGCTCGGCCGCGCTGATCGGCTTGGGATGCGAGATATCGAAGCGCAGCCGCTCGGGCGCCACAAGAGAGCCCTTCTGCGCGACGTGATCGCCGAGCACCTGGCGCAGCGCCTCGTGCAACAGATGCGTCGCCGAATGGTTCTGTCGGATCGCGCCGCGACGGCGCATGATCGACCGTAAGCGCAACCGGCACGCCGATCTTGAGCGTGCCCTCCTCGACCGTGCCGGAATGCACGAACAGGTCGCCGGCCTTCTTCTCGGTGTCGGTGACCTGGAAGCGCACGCCATCCGCGCTGATCGTGCCAGTGTCGCCGACCTGGCCGCCGGACTCGCCATAGAACGGCGTCTGGTTGAGCACGACCGCGCCGCTCTCGCCTGCCTTGAGCGACGGGACGTCCTTGCCGTCCTTCACCAGCGCAACCACCACGCCCTCGGCGGTCTCGGTGTCGTAGCCCAGGAACTCGGTCGCGCCGGTCCTTTCGCGCAGGCCGAACCACACGGCTTCCGTCGCAGCCTCGCCGGACCCCTTCCAGGATTCGCGCGCCTTCTCGCGCTGGCGCTCCATGGCGGTGTTGAAGGCGTCGGTATCGACCGTGATGCCGCGCGGCTTGAGCGCGTCCTGCGTCAGGTCGAGCGGGAAGCCATAAGTGTCGTAGAGCGTGAACGCGGTCTCGCCCTTGAGCTTGTCACCCTTCTTGAGCTCGCTCGAGGCCTCATCGAGGATGACAAGCCCGCGCTCAAGCGTGCGGCGGAAGCGCGTCTCCTCGAGCTTGAGCGTCTCGGTAATGAGCGCCTGCGCGCGCACGAGCTCGGGATAGGCTTGCCCCATCTCGCGCACGAGCGTCGGCACGAGCCGAAACAGCAGCGGCTCCTTGGCGCCCAGGAGCTCCGCGTGCCGCATGGCGCGGCGCATGATGCGGCGGAGCACGTAGCCGCGGCCCTCGTTCGAGGGCAGCACGCCGTCGGCGATCAGGAACGCGCTTGCGCGCAGATGGTCGGCGATGACGCGATGCGACACTCCGCGCTGCCCTTCAGCCTCCACACCGGTCAGCTCGGCAACATGCATGATGAGCGCGCCGAACAGGTCGATCTTGTAGTTGTCGTGCGTGCCCTGCAGCACCGCCGCGATCCGCTCGAGCCCCATGCCGGTGTCGATCGAGGGCTTCGGCAGGCCGACGCGCTTCCCGCCCTCCTGCTGCTCGAACTGCATGAAGACGAGGTTCCAGATCTCGATGAAGCGGTCGCCATCAGCGTCGGGCGAGCCGGGCGGCCCGCCCGGAATGTGGGCGCCGTGATCGTAGAAGATCTCGGAGCACGGCCCGCAGGGGCCGGTGTCGCCCATCTGCCAGAAGTTGTCGCTGCCGGCGATGCGCACGATCTTGCTCTCGGGCAGGCCGGCGATCTTCTTCCACAGCCGGAAGGCATCGTCGTCGTCGACATAGACGGTCACCATCAGGCGATCGACCGGCAGGTCGAACTCCTTGGTGATGAGATTCCAGGCCAGCTCGATCGCGCGCTCCTTGAAGTAGTCGCCGAACGAGAAATTGCCGAGCATCTCGAAAAACGTGTGATGGCGCGCCGTGTAGCCGACATTGTCGAGGTCGTTGTGCTTGCCGCCCGCCCGCACGCATTTCTGCGCAGTCGCTGCCCGCACATAGGGGCGCTTTTCGAGGCCGGTGAACACGTTCTTGAACTGCACCATGCCGGCATTGGTGAACATCAGGGTCGGGTCGTTGCGCGGCACGAGCGGCGAGGACGGCACCACGGTGTGGCCGTTTTTCGCAAAGTAGTCGAGGAAGGCCGACCTGATCTCGTTGACGCCGCTCATTTGCTCATCGTTCCCGGACATGCCGTCCAGAGGGCCGTCCCGTCCTGAGTTGCTCGAACTTGCCGCTTTTACCGGCGGCCCCCTTCTATGTCCAGGAACCGGCGGGCCGCGCCGCCGCGTTTCCAATCCGCCGCCGGTTCTATATAAGCGCCAGCGCCCCGTCCCGCGACCCGCAGAGCACGAGACCCATATCCACACCTATGACCCACACCGTTTCGCAGCTCGAACAGGCGCTTCGGGCAGACCGTTTCGTCATCACAACCGAGCTCGATTCCGCCGGTCTCGTTCGATCCGGACGATCTCCTGCACAAGGCGCGACCGCTCAAGGGCCTCGCCGACGCCGTCAACGTCACCGATGGAGCGAGCGCCCGCGCCCACATGAGCGCGCTCGCGGCGGCTGCGTTGCTGGCGCGCGACGGAATCGAGCCGATCCTGCAGCTCACCTGCCGCGACCGCAACCGCATCGCGCTGCAGGCCGATCTGATGGGTGCGGCGGCGCTCGGCGTGCCTAATTTGCTCCTGCTCACCGGCGACGACCCCAAAGCTGGCGACCAGCCCGACACCAAGCCGGTGTTCGATGTCGATTCGACGGCGCTGACCGCCATGGCGCGGATCATGCGCGATCAGGGCGAGCTGCCGACCGGCCGCAGGATTGCCGGCCAGGCGGGCTTCTTTCTCGGCACCGCCGACATGCCGATCGACCCGCCGCCCGGCTGGGAGCCGACGAAACTCGCCGCCAAGATCAAGGCCGGTGCGCAGTTCGCACAAACCCAGTTCTGCATGGATCAGGGCGTCGTAGCGCGCTACGCGCAGCGGCTTGCCGCGAACGACACGACCCGCCCGCTGCACCTCCTGATCGGCGTCGCACCGCTGCGCTCGGCCAAGTCGGCGCGCTGGATGAAGGAGCACCTCTACGGCACGATCATACCGGATGATGTGATTGAGCGGCTGGAGCGCGCCGCCGATCCGGCCGCCGAAGGCGTACGTATCTGCGTGGAGCTGATCGAGGCGCTGGCCGTCATTCCGGGCGTCGCGGGCGCGCATATCATGGCGCCGGCGAACGAGGTGGTAGTGCCCGAGGTGATCGCGCAGGCGCGCCAACGGCTGCCACAGCGATAAGACGCGCCCTTGCGGCCTTAATCTCCTCGCCCTCGATAAAGCAATGGCCGGGACATAAGCGCGTCTTCGGACGCGCTATAGCCCGGCCACGACGACGCTTAAATCGCTTTCCCAGAGTTAGGCGCGCGCGCCTCCTTCAGTCATTCTTTTTGGCTTTTCGACCTTTTAGGCTTTTCGACGCTTTTTTTCTTCGATGGCTTTTTGGCCACCTCCGCAATCACTCCTCGCCTTCATCATCGTCGCCCTCCTCCTTCTCGCCGGTCAGGATCTTTTCGGCGATCAGGCCGGAGTTCTGGCGCACCGCCGCTTCGATCCGGGCGGCGACGTCAGGGTTCTGCTTGAGGAAGGTCTTGGCGTTCTCGCGACCCTGGCCGATGCGCTGGCTGTCGTAGGAGAACCAGGCGCCTGATTTCTCCACCACGCCGACCTTGACGCCGAGATCGACGAGCTCGCCGACCTTCGATACGCCTTCGCCATACATGATGTCGAATTCGACGGACTTGAACGGCGGGGCAAGCTTGTTCTTGACCACCTTGACGCGGGTCTGGTTGCCGACCACCTCGTCGCGCTCCTTGATCGCGCCGATGCGGCGGATGTCGAGGCGCACGGAGGCATAGAACTTGAGCGCGTTGCCGCCGGTCGTGGTCTCCGGCGAGCCGTACATGACGCCGATCTTCATGCGGATCTGGTTGATGAAGATGACCATCGTGTTGGACTTGTTGATCGAGGCGGTGAGCTTGCGCAGCGCCTGGCTCATCAGGCGCGCCTGCAGGCCGGGCATCTGGTCGCCCATCTCGCCTTCGAGCTCCGCGCGCGGGACCAGCGCGGCGACCGAAATCGATCACCAGGATGTCGACCGCGCCCGAGCGCACCAGGGTGTCGGCGATCTCGAGCCCCTGCTCGCCAGTGTCGGGCTGCGAGATCAGGAGGTCGTCGACGTTGACGCCGAGCTTGCGGGCATAGATCGGGTCGAGCGCGTGCTCGGCATCCACAAAGGCGCAGATGCCACCCTTCTTCTGCGCTTCCGCCACGCAATGCAGCGCAAGCGTGGTCTTGCCGGAGGATTCCGGCCCGTAGATCTCGACCACTCGCCCGCGCGGCAGCCCGCCGACGCCGAGCGCGATGTCGAGGCCGAGCGAGCCGGTCGACACCGTGTCCACATCCATCGACTTGTCGTTCTTGCCGAGCCGCATGATCGAGCCCTTGCCGAAACTGCGCTCGATCTGGGAGAGCGCGGCATCAAGGGCTTTCGTCTTGTCCATGGATGAGCCTTCAACAACGAGACGAACGACGGCGTTCGACATGTCCCACTCCTTATGACCGGGATTCGAAAGAGCGACAACGCGAGCCCATCCCGCGGGCGCTGCCCGATGTGGACACAATGTACATGATTTGTTCTCAGTTCGCAATATGTTCTATTCGCAGATTGAGGAAATGTCCCACCTTATTAGGATAGATGTCCTAGGTTGTGTCCTGCGTTAATGTGTACGCTGACGCACATTGGCGCTTATCGGTATGAGGGATCCGAAGCGCCCCGTAAGGAAGGAACGAAAAGAGAAACGAAGTTGTACGCCAGTTTTGCGGGAATAGGCGCACGCGCCGCCGCCAAATAAAACGCCTCGCCGTGAGGGTGGCGAGGCGCAAGTCATGGGAGGTTTTCCCAAAGAGAAGCACCGACTTTATACGAACTTTGTATCGTTCCTCATAGCCGTCACGACGTAGTCAGATCGTCGCATACCAAGGACACCAGTTGTTTTAACGACACGGAGTCAAATCCGCCGCTGCCTCATCCACGCGATCAAAAGACAAACAGGGCCCACGCAGAAGTCTACTGATTCATTTTCCATCGGCACTCAGAATGTGAGCAGGCCGGCAGGACGCCATGCAGCCAGTCGTTCATCGGCACGCCTTCGGAACGCGCGCCTGTGGCATGCGCGCCTGCGGGCCCACGCGTCGTCATGCCCCCTCGCCGCCGCCCGGCTGAGCGCAACATTCATCGCATGCGCTTTTCGGCGGCTCACACGTCCGCGACTTTTCTAGGCGCGACCAAAAAATAAGCCCCGCACGAGCGGGGCCAAGTCAAAGGGAGGAAACGCCCCCTTTCAGGGGCACCTGCAAAATATCAGAGTCGGCTGCGCTTGCCACGGCCAGTTGCAATTAGCGGGAACTTGTGACTTTTAAGACACAGTTTTTGAAACTGCTTTCCACAGGCGCACTTTCTGTTGCCGTAATGGTGTTTTGATAGGACTCCTCTGGGCGGGGAACCGTCATAAGAATCATGCGCTTGCCGCCACCTTTGACGCCGTGCTGATCCCGTTCAGGTGAGCGCAAGATCGTGCGGCGGAGACACCTGGCGCGGCGATGACCCTCTGGCACTATCCACAGCCTTGGTTGAAGGATGTGAATGAGGATGCCCAGAAAATGCCCAATGCCTGAAAGAACGCCTCTCGAAGGAAGGTGATTGATTGGTGCCCGCCCCTAGCCCAGTCGCTCTGATCACCGGCGCCTCAGCCGGGATCGGTGCTGCCTTCGCGCGGCTCCTGGCCGAGCGCGGCCATGAATGCGCACTCACAGCACGCCGCGCCGATCGGCTCACGTCACTGGCCGACGCGATCGCGGCAGCCGGCCACAAACGCCCTCATGTCATCGCGCTCGACCTCGCCGCGCGCGACGGTCCCTCACGGCTCGCCGGCGAGCTGGCAGCGCGCGGGATTGAGCCTGCGATCGTGGTCAACAACGCAGGTTTCGGCCTGCGCGGGCCGGCGGCCGATCTCGATCGCGCCCAGCAGATCGCCATGATCGACCTCAATGTGCGTGCGCTCACCGCGCTGTCGCTCATGTTCGTGGACAGCCTCAAGCGCCACGGCGGTGGCCTGATCAACGTGGCATCGCTGTCGGGATTCTTTCCGGGCCCGGGCATGGCGGTCTATTTCGCGGGCAAGGCTTACGTCCGCTCTTTCAGCGAGGCGCTCGCGCACGAGCTGGCCAGGCAAGCGGTGCGCGTCACGTGCATCTGCCCCGGACCAGTGCCGACCGAGTTCCAGGCGCGCGCGGGACTGCACGATCAATCGCAGCTGTTTCTCACCCGCTCGGCCGAGCAGATCGCACGCGAGGGTTATGACGCCTTCATGCGCGGCCAACGTGTCGTTGTTCCGGGCATCCCCAACAAGATCGCAGGCGCGCTCCCGCGTTTCATGCCGCGCGCTCTGGTGCTGCGGGCAGTCGAACGGTTTTTGAAGCGGGCGGGGCCGCCCGTCACATAATCACGGAGAGGCGGCGGAAGCCCGGGCAGAAAGCGGGTGGCCGGCCGGCTCGAGTCACGCCATTGTTTTGTTACGGCGACAGACACAACAACGCCAAAGGCAAGACGATGAATGCACCCATGAGGACGCTCGGCGAGCTGCCGACCGAGCAGGATCCGCGCTGGGCGGCCGTGGTCGCGCGTGATCGCAGCGCCGACGGCTCGTTCTATTATTCGGTGTCGACCACGGGCGTCTATTGTCGGCCGTCCTGCCCGGCACGTCACGCCAAGCCGAGCCACGTCCGGTTCCATCGCACGCGCGCAGACGCCGAGCGGGCGGGCTTCCGCCCCTGCAAACGCTGCAAGCCCGACGAACTCCGCGGCGAGCCGGACGCCCACATCGCAACGCGCGTCGCAGCCATCGATTGGGCCGTTGTGGCTCAAAGCCTTGACAGCCATGGCTTCGCATCGCTCGGCACGCTCCTTTCGGCAGCCGAGTGCGCCGAGCTTTCAGGCCTCTACGACGACGGCAGCCGCTTTCGCAGCACCGTGGTGATGGCACGGCATGGCTTCGGCAGCGGTGAATACAAATACTTCGGCTATCCCCTGCCGCCGATCATCGCGACCTTGCGACCGACGCTCTATCGCGCGCTCGCCCCGATGGCCAACCGATGGCACGACGCGATGGGACTTGCGACGCGCTTTCCGGCCGCGCATGCGGACTTCATCAAGCGCTGCCACGTGGCCGGTCAAAGCCGGCCGACGCCGCTGCTCCTTCGCTACCGCGCGGGCGACTACAACTGCCTGCATCAGGATCTCTACGGCGAGCACGTGTTCCCGCTGCAGGTGGTGATCCTGCTGTCCGAGCCAGGAAACGGATTTCACCGGGGGCGAGCTTGTCCTCACCGAGCAGCGCCCGCGCATGCAGTCGCGGGCCGAGGTCGTGCCGCTGAAGCGCGGCGAAGCAGCCGTGTTCGCGGTGCATCATCGGCCGGTCGCCGGCACACGCGGGACCTATCGGGTCAATATGCGGCATGGGGTGAGCCGTTTGCGGTCGGGGGAGCGCTACACCGCCGGCATCATCTTTCACGATGCGGTCTGACCGGTGAGCCCGAGCCGAAGTGGCGGTATTTTAAAACCGTCATTCTGCCGCCACCGTCCTGACGTGTGGTTTTTAAAGCACCGCCCCGAATTTTGTGCAGGTCTGCGGGGGTTGAGCGACAGTCCGCCGTTGTTCCCGCAGCTAGATTAGGATTAGTCTAATTTTAATCTACGGGGCCTGCCCTTGATGGGCAGCGCAAAAAGACGGGGGCGGGGATGTCAATTCGCGGTGCGCGTGTCGTGGGACTAACGGCGGGGTTGCTGATGGCCGGCGTGGCCGGAGCGCGTGCCGATGACGAGATCCAGGTCTACAACGCGGAGATTGCCGACGTCGGCAAATGGACCGGTCAGCATCACTTCAACTACGCCCTCGTCGGCCGCAAGCAGCCCGACTTTCCCGGTGGCCTCGTTCCCAACCACACGCTCAATGCCACCCCGGAATTCGCTTACGGTGTGACCGACTGGTTCGAGGCCGGGTTCTACGTTCCCTGGGCGATCGACAAGGATGGCTATCATTCCAATGCGATGAAGCTGCGCACCTTGTTCGTCACGCCCAATGCGGCCAAGCGCGATTTCTTTTATGGTCTCAACATCGAATACCAATACTTGATGCCGAAGTTTGCCGACACGCGCTGGGGCATGGAAATCCGCCCCATCATCGGCTGGCGCAAGGGCGACTATGATTTCATCATCAATCCGATCGTCGACCTGAGCTTCGGCAGGAACGGCGAGGTCACCTTCGCGCCAAACGCACGGTTTGCGCGAAACTTTGGCGAGGATTTCGCAATCGCGATCGAGTACTACACCGATCTTGGCCCGATCGGAAATTTCCTGCCTCTCAGGGAGCAGGGCCACAACATCTTCGGCGTCGTCGACTTCAAGGTGAACCGCTTCGATATCGAGTTCGGCATCGGCTACGGTCTCACGCAGGGGTCGGACCGTTGGCTGACCAAATTGATGATCACGACCAACCTCTACGACAGCCCCTCTGAGGAGTCGCAGAGTTCGCAGAACGGCAAGCTGAAAAAACTGCAAACCGCCAAGGCGCCGGTGAGGAAGGCACCAACCAAAACTTCGATGGAGCCGGCGTACAATTATTCCGGCTGCTTTGCGGGCGGCTATTTCGGGGGCAGCTTTGCGGCTGACGTCGAGGCGACCGATCCTACATCAGCTGGAACGTTCTACAACGCGCCGTTCGCCAATGCGAGCAATGGCGGCTCCTATAACGTTCCGTTCAACAAGATCAGCCCGATCGCCGGCGCGACGCTTGGCTGCAATTGGCAAGCCAGAGGATCGTCGATCGTGTTCGGTGCCGAAGCCGAGACCGGCTACATGCGTTTGGTCGCAGCCGCGACCGACCCCTACAGCGCTTCCTACAACAGCGACACGTTCGACAAGACTGTGATTGGCAATTGGTACGGTGCCATTACGGGCCGCGCTGGTTGGACCGCGGATCGCGCGCTGTTCTATGGCAAAGCCGGCGTTGGTTTCACCGGGCTCAAACAGACCGTCACCGATGCGTGCAATAGCTCACCCTGTGGCTCCGGCTTGCTGAACGCCAGCAACAGCGACAGCCGCGCGTTCCTTGTGGCGGGCGGCGGCATTGAATGGGCCTTCACTGGCAATTGGACGGTGAAGATGGAATATCTGTTCCTGGATCTGAACGAAAGCCATGCGGTGTGCGGACCCGGCGGGGGATCGACCTACTGCTCGAATCACACCCTCAACGGCGTCCACACGACCAAGCTTGGATTGAACTACAAGCTCTATTGACGCGAGACTTGCAGCCTGCAGGTGGCGCGCACTGCTCCTGCAGCGCGCGGGATTTGCGTCGTGAGCAAAGTTGTCGGCCACGCGGCCAAAAATCACCAAGGTCAATTGAACGGATCGATTGTCTTTATCTTGCACAGGGTCTTTTCCCAGACCAGGCATCCGCCGCCACTCGTCGGCCACGTACAGACCCAGGTGCCGCAGCGGCCGCCCGCGCTGCTCGCACGTGCACTGAACGAACGCGAACCTGATCGGTGGGATCTCACGTGAACGGTTGAGGTCTGACTTTTGGTCAACTGAGGCTTCTGACGGGAGGATTGGGCGGCATCGGCGCCATTCGAAGCGGCAACCAGGCCGACGGCGGCGACAGCAATCAAGAGCATGCGGCTCAACATGACAAACTCCGATGGTTGTTCTTGCGACATGTGCCGAGTTTGTCGACACGGGCCGGCGCGGAGTTCACGCGTGCACAGAAAACAAAAATGAGCGTCTTACGCTTGAGGCCCGAGAACGGCCTCAATCACCTTTGGCAAATTCGCGAATGGCGCCAGTCATCGCGCCCGCTGGCCGCGCGGGACTCTTGCCGATATGCTCATGCCGAACAGAATGCGCTAAAGCCAAATCGGGAGGATTCATGCGTCAGCGACTATCAGTGTACGGCCCCTGGCTTGCCATCATTCTACTCGCCGCCGCACTCCCCTCGCCGGTCGCCGCGCAGGCGCCGGCCGTCACCGTGTTCGAAGGCGCACGCCTGATCACCGGCGACGGCGGCGCGCCGATCGAGGACTCCGCCTTCGTGGTCGAAGGCAACCGCATCACGCAGGTCGGGCGCAAAGGCGCGCTCACCGTTCCGGCGGGAGCGCGGCGCGTCGATCTCACCGGCAAGACTGTCATGCCCGGCATCGTCGATGCGCACGGCCATCCGGGCTTCCTCGACATGGTGACCGGCAAGATGTCGAAGGAAAGCTTCACGCGCGAGAATTACGTCGACCACCTGCAGCGCTACGCCTACCACGGCGTCGCCGCGGTGCTCAGCACCGGCACCGACTTCGGCGAGCTCGCGTATCGGCTGCGCGAGGAGACGATCCCGAACGCGGCACGTATCCTGACTGTCGGCCGCGGCGTCGCCTATCCGGGCTCCGGCCCCGCCGATGATTCGCGCAACGACGTCCCGCTGCCGGCAACGAGCGCGGCCGAGGCGCGCCAGGCGGTGCGCGAGATCGCCAAGGACAAGCCCGACTTCATCAAGATCTGGGTCGACGACCGCGGCGGCCGCAAGACCAAGCTCACGCCCGAGATGTACACCGCCGCCGCCGACGAGGCGCGCCAGCTCGGGCTGCGCTCGATCGCGCATGTGTTCGATCTCGCCGACGCCAGGCTTCTGGTGCGCGCCGGCGTCGAAGGCTTCATGCATAGTATCCGTGACCAGGAGGTCGACGAGGAGTTCATCAGGCTCGCCAAGGAGCGCGACATCTGGATCACGCCGAACCTCGGCGGCATCAACCGCTCCTCGCTCATCCGCGAGGACGGCACGCCGGCCTGGATCCACGAGCCGCTGACGCAAGAGACGATTCCGCCGGCGATGATCCGCGCTCGCCTGGCGCTCTACGAGAGCCGCAAGAAGGCCGGCACGCCGCCGAATACGTTCGGGCGCGTGTACGACATCGTCAATACCAGGAAGCTGCACGCCGCCGGCGTGCGCGAGGTGCTCGGCGGCGATTCAGCCGGCGACAGCAACCGCTGGCTCGGCCTGCATGGGCTGGTGGAGTTCGAGAACCTGGCAGCCGGCGGCTTCACGCCGATGGAGGTGATCGTGGCGGCAACGCGCGAGTCCGCGAAGGCGCTTCGGCTCGATCAGCTCGGCATGGTGGCGCCTGGCAAGAGCGCCGACTTCATCGTGCTCGATGCCAATCCGCTCGACAACGTCGCCAACGCGCGCAAGATCAACCAGGTCTATCTGCGCGGACAGGAAGTCGACCGCGCCGGGCTGCGCGCCAAATGGCAAACGCAGTGGCGCGAGAAGGGGCAGCTCTGACGCTACGCTATCTCGGAGGCTTCCTGCTCGGTCGGCAGCCGCCCCTCGGGCGTGAGCTGATCGACGAAGTTCGGCAGATGCTGGCTCAAGCCTGAGAGCAGCTCGTCGCGATCCATGCCGGTCTGCTGCGTGAGCATGTCGATGTCATCGGCGCCGAGCGCCTTGGCAAGATCGTTGGGCGGGATCGCCTCGTTCTCGCCGTGACCAACCCAGGACTGCGCCTGGCGGCCGTAGCCGTTCTGCTGCATCTGCTTGACCAGATTTCCGAGACCGCCACTCAGCACACTGCCACCCAGGCCGCCCGCGAGGATGTCGCCGAGCCCGCCTGATCCGGCGCCGGGCGAAGGCATGCCGCTTGGCATACTACTTGGCACACCACTTGGGCGACCGCCGCCCAGAAGCCCGCCCAGAATGTCACCAAGCCCACCGCCGCCCGTCGTCGGCGCCGAGGGAGCGGGCCTGTCGCCACCCACGCCTTTGACCGCCTTGTAGGCCAGCAGGCCCAGCAGGGCCATCATGAGCGGCGACATGCCGCCTTGCTGCTGACCAGGCTGGCTCTGATTGCCATGCGGGCCGTTCTGCATGCCGGTGAGAATGTCGAGAAGTCCCATCTGCGCCTCCTGTATGGCCGTCCGACGCCACTCGAGTTTCTGCGGCCGGGGCGGGAATTCAGCCGACGCTCGGCAACGAACCCGCAGGTCCTAGCTAAAGTTCCATGCCGGCAGGCGGAATTCAATCCGACCGCCGGCATCGCTTTTCGTCGTCAGCCGCCGACCAAGTCGGTCACGCATTTCTTGGTGAAGCTCGCCTTGGCAGCGCCGGCGAGCTTCCTGTCCGCAGCCGACGTATCGCACGCCTTCTGCGCGTCGGTCTCGCACTTCTTCATGAAGCTGTTGAGGGCCGCGCCGGCGAGCTTCTTCTCGGTGGCTTGCGCCTTGCAAGTTGTATTTTGCGCAAAGGCTTCACCGCTAACGCCACCTGCAAACGCAACCATCAGTCCGACCAATATGACCATTCTCATGACATTCTTCTCCTCTTGCTGGACCTGCACACACACAACGCTGTTACGCGATCGTTTGGAGCTCTCCCATACGCTGCGGGTCGCACACAGCAGCCAAAAAGATAAGTCCACGGCGCTTCTTCGAGTTCCAATACTTCGGCAGGAGGTTGTGCGCGAGGGTCACCGCTTCCCGGACACTGCCGATGCGGGCTTTGCCGATTTCGTCATGGCGCCGATGAACCGCGGCTGAATGGGCACTTTCACCTTCGTGAGAATTGTCGCCCCAATTCTTAACGCCCGCGGTTGCGCGCTCACACCCTACCGATTGGCACGCTCCTCGTCTTGGCTGATGTCGTCGTCATCGAAGTAGAAGTCCACTTCCTCTCGACGCTGCGGTGGCCTTCCGTACTTTTTCTCAAATTCCTCAGGAGACTTTGGCCAATTCTCGTACGCGTCGACGGACGCGGGCTCATAACTGCCGTCCATGTTGAGACGGATCGCGTTCAGGATTTCCTCATCGGACATCTGCGATACGCTGGATGAGTTGCGGCGGGAGTACTCCTCCTCGAGCTTGAGCTCTCTTCGCGACTGCGAGCGCAGCCTATCCATGTCCTCTGCTGTCAGCTCAGAACGCTGCGGCAGGCCATGCTCTTGCACGAAGCGCTGATAGTCCTCCTCAGTCTTCATGCCGGGACGTTGTGGCACCATCTCATCAAAAAATTCCAGCCGTTGATCCGCCAAGGCGCCACCTCCGGTGACGACGCCGATCGTCAGCAGGAGGCTCGCCACGATCTTCACGATTGTAGAATTGAGGCCCCCCTCTGGGTGTTGGAGGCCACTCTCCGCGATGCCCGACATCGGAGCCATCAGGTCATGGCTCGATGTCTTCTTGAACCCTCGCAGAGAGTTCCTCGTCAAACAGCCAAGCGGCTTTTTGCGTTTCACACGTCTCGCGAAGAGTCGGGGGCCGCGCATACTGATTGGTGTACGAACTCGCGTGCTGCGGTTCCATTACACGCTGGGTATGGACTGAACGGCTGTTTGGGCTAGCGCGCTACACCAAGGTTTAGAGACGCATGTGATGCCGATTCTTTCTTCTTCTATTTTCTTCGCACCAGCCGCGGACAAACGCCGCGATCCTAAACGGTATTATGTTGCAGTTCGCTGGCGAGTTTTCCTTGACTGCGAGGCGCTGCCAATGTGACGATTACATCAATAATTTCGCTGACAATTCTGTCTCTCTAGATCTCAAGTAGTATACCCCCCTAGGGTATGTACAAGAACTACCTGCGTAATTTTCTTGACTGTGCGACTTTGCGAATGCCAACGTAACGCACAGGTGGTTCCTTATGTGGGATCAAAAGGGAACGCGGTGAGTGCGCCAGAATTGCGTACGAAGCCGCGGCTGCCCCCGCAACTGTAAGCGGCTAAGTCGACGGCCATAGCACCACTGGGATCAGTCCCGGGAAGGTGGCCTGACGACGAAGACCCGCGAGCCAGGAGACCTGCCACCTAGTGCGGTCACACGCGACAGCGTCGGGACGGGGTGTTTCCGACGAAGACTAAGCACCGTCGCTTTGCTGCCGGGGGCGAAGGGCAGCAGCGAACGGATGTCGCGGTGACGGGGGGTTCGCCGTCGGGGGGCGTTGGCATGTCGCCATCACGTGGTGGCCGCAAGAGCGGTCGCGTGCATTCATTCCGCAACAGCTCATCGTTGACGTTGCTGGCGCTGCTCGTGGCCAGCCCGAGCACGGCGGAGGCGCAGCCCAACGAGGGCACCCAGCTCCCGCGCGTCGTCGTCACCTCGCCGCAGCCAAGCGGCCGCTCGAAGGCAGGGCGACCAAAGCAGGCAGTCCGGCCGCCCGCAGCACCCGCGACGCCCGTCACGACGCCGACCACCGCAACCACGACGCCGCTCAATACAGAGACGGTCGCCGCGAGCGCGACCCGGCTCGGGCTGACCGCGCTGCAAACGCCGGCGACCGTGGAGATCGTCGATCAGCAGACGATGAGGGAACAGGGCTATCGGACCACGACCGAAACCGCGCAACGGCGCCGTCGGCGTCCTGTCCGTCGACGCGGCCGGCGCGCCCGCCGGCTTCTCCATGCGGGGCTTCAGCGTTCGGCGAGGTGAACGTCCTCTACAACGGCATTTCGACCGGTCCGCAGAGCATCACGTCGCGCATCGATGGACACGGCCAACCTCGCGCAGGTCGAGTTCCTGAAAGGCCCGTCATCGCTGATGAGCGGACTGAACGCCATCGGCGGCGCGGTCAACTACGTCAGCAGGCAGCCGCACACCGGGCCGATTCAAAACGAGCTCGATCTGTCGGATCGATTCACTCGGCACCTTCCGTTCGCATTTCGGCTCCGGCGGCAGCACGATCGTGAAGGGCCTCGACTATCGCTTCGACGTCATCGGAACGAAGCTGAACGGCTTCATCGACGACGTCTACTCGGAATCTGACCGGCATCTGTCCAGGGCAGTTCAACTATCGCGTGAACGAATGACTTCAAGACGTTCGTGGCCGTCGAATACAAGAAGGACGACGGCCACGCCTATTGGGGCACGCCGCTGGTTCCGACCTCGTTCGCCGGCGCCGTTCGCCAAGAGCGGCGTCGTCTCGGGCACGCGCAGTCAGCACGTTCGACTGGCTCGACTCATCGGGCCGGTCACGTTCGACTCGCGCACGCTGAAGACCAATTACAACGTGCTCGACAATTCGACCGGCGCCCAGGACCTGTGGCTGCGCACCGGATTCGAATGGGCGCTCACCAACAACGTCACGCGTCAAGAACCAGTCCTATTACTATCAGGCCAAGCGACATTGGCTCGACAGCGAGACCTACGCCTTCAACACTGACGATCGACCTGCTGGGGACCCTCGAAACGACCAGGATCGACCGCGACCGCTTCTTCGTCGGGCACAAGCAGCATCTGGTCGGCAACAACACCGACCTCACCTGGGATTCGCACCTCTACGGCATGGAGAATCGCCTTGCCGCCCAGCTGCAGGTGAGCAGCAACAAGATCACCTTCACGCAGCACGCGGGCGGCTTTCCCGAGGACACCGTCGACGTCATCAATCCGGATCGCGGGTTCTACGGCGTGCTCGAGCCCGATACCGCAACAAGCGGCTCGATACCGTGGCGGTGTCGGTCGAAGACCGTCTGAAGCTGACGCCGCGGCTGGCGCTGATCGGCGGCGTGCGCGCTCGAGCACATCGACGCTCGAGCAGCAACGGCATCAACTTCGACGGCACGATGCCGCCGGCGCACCCGTTCACCAAGACCTGGAATCCGGTGTCCTATCGCGCGGCCGTCACCTATCGAACCGATCCGCAACTTGATGTTCTACGCCATGACCTCGACGGCCTACGATCCGGCGGCGGCGGGCATCTTCTCGATCCAGCGCCCACGAGTTCGCTGGAATTGACGAGCGCCCGCATCTACGAGGCCGGCGTCAAGCAACTGTTCTGGGACAACCGGGCGGAGTGGACCTTCTCGGCCTACGACATCACCCGGCGCAATGTCTACGTGTAGACTCACCAACACGGTGGCCACGCTCGCCGGCGAGATCGAGACCAAAGGCGTCGAATTCGCCGCCGCGGTGCGTCCGATCGACGGTCTCGAAGCTCTGGGGCAACGTCGCCTTGACGAGACGCGAACTACAAGGACTTCGACATCTTCACCGGCAATACGCCCTCGAACGTCGCTCCGCTGATCCTCAATGCCGGCGCGTCATATCGGTTCGCGAACGCTGGACTGGCGCTGGCCGGTCGAAATCGGCGGCTCGGTGCGCCATGTCGGACGCCGCTTCCTGTTCGAGGACGACGCTCACCCGATGGAGGCTTACACGATCGGCAGACGTCTTTGCGTTCGTGGACATTCCCGGCCGCGACCTCGGAACGCCGGACCTCAAGGACATGCGCCTCGCATTCCGCGTGCGCAACCTGACCAACACCGTCTACGCGGCGTTCTCCGATCCGGGCTATCAGGATCAGTTCTATCTCGGCGCGCCGCGCACCTACGAAGTTCGCCACCTCGTTCAAGTGGTGATGCCGCCGCGTGCGAGTGCCGAACTTGGAGGCAGGCTGCACGCGTTAGGCGGCAGACTAATATCGGACCAATTCGGTGATGCCCCGACTTATTCCGGGGTTCACATCGGCTGCTAACGCGCGGCCGCGCAGCTTCGAGGTCTCGGCCAATTTCAAGTGGTGAGCGCGCGATCAGCGTACTATACCCCCCTAGGGTATGTCTCTCTAGAGAGAAACTTTCTGACTGATTTTTCTTGACCGTCTCACCGAGCGGATGCGAGCGTGTGACTGGTGTCACACGCGACCGGCGTCGGACGGGGTGTTCCGCCGCAAGATCAAATGCCGTCGTGCGCTGCCGGGGGCGAAGGGCAGTGGCGAACGGAGCGTCGCGGTGACGGGGGGTTCGCCGTAGGGGCGTTGGAATGCTGCCAGTCATCAACGGCCGCAAGCGCGGTCGTATTCTTCGAATCCTCACCATCACATCATCATCATTGACACTCCTGCCGGTGGCGATGCTCGCCGCCAATCCAAGCTTGGCCGAGACGGCGCAGCCGAACGAGAACACCGAGCTGCCGCGCGTGGTCGTCACCTCGCCGCGGCCGAGCGGCCGCTCGGCTGGAACGCGTCCGAAGAGGGCGCCGATTGCGCGCCCACTGCCTGCGGCGCCCGCCGCACCGCCGACCGCCGAGAAGACTCCGCTCAACTCCAACGCGGTCGCTGAGAGCGCCAGCCTGCTCGGGCTCCCGGCGCGGCAAATTCCGGCAACCGTCGAAGTCATCGATCAGGAGACCATCCGCGATCGCGGCTACCGGACGGTCACGGAAGCCATCCAGGGCGCGCCCGGCGTGACGGCCGGCGACTTCCCGGCCGAGCCCTCCTCGTTCTCCATGCGTGGCCTGACCAACAGCCAGATCACCACGCTCTACAACGGGATCAAGATCGGCCCGCAGAACATGACGTCCCGCGCCATGGACACGTTCAATCTCGACCGCGTGGAGATCCTCAAAGGTCCGGCCTCGCTGATGTCCGGTGAAGGCGCGGCCGGCGGTGCAGTCAATTTCGTGAACAAGCAGCCGCACACCGGCCAGGTCATCAACGAGTCGTTCTTCGCCTACGATTCGTTCAATGGCTTCCGCACCGGCTTCGGCTCAGGCGGCAGCACTGCGATCAAGGGCCTCGACTATCGCTTCGACATCAGCCGCTCGTCGCTCAACGGCTTCATCGACGATGTCAACACCAAGACGCTCGATATTTCGACCCAGCTCAACTATCGCGTCAACGACAGCTTCAAAGTGTGGGGCGCGCTCGAGTACAAGAAGGACAACGGACACCGCTTATTGGGGCACACCGCTCGTCTCGGCAAACACCTCCGGCATCGTGCCAACCAGCGGCATCGTGTCGGGATTACACTCGTCATTCAATCTCGGCGGCGCCCCCTTCCCGGTCACCATCGACAGCCGCACGCTGACCACCAACTACAACGTGCTCGACAACATCAATCGGGCCGAGGAGCTCTGGCTGCGCGGCGGCTTCGAATGGATGATCGCGCCCAACCTGGTGCTGCAGGAGCCAAGTCTATTTCTACGACGCCGACCGCGAGTGGAAGAACGCGGAGAACTACGCGTTCGATCCCGGAACGGCCGAGTCCAGCGTGACCGACTTCTACGTCGCGCACGATCAGCGCCAGTTCGGCAACATGACCGATCTCACCTGGAATACCCATATCGCCGGCATGGACAATCGCGCCGTGTTCGCGGTCGGTGCCAGCCGCCTGGATTTCGATCGTCCCGGCATGACAAATTTCCCGCCGCCCGACCCGGAAGTGTCGCTCATCAATCCGGTGCGCAGCTTCTTCGACCCCTTCGATACGCGCCTGCAGACCGCCGACATCAGCAACATCTACGCCACATTCGAGGACCGGCTGAAGATTACGCCGACCTTCGCGCTCATCGGCGGCATTCGAATCGAGGAGATCGATCTCGACCGCGATTCGCGCAGCATCACGGGCGTCAGCCTGGCCAACTTCCCGTTCTCCAAGACTTGGCGGCCAGCGACCGGACGCATCGGCTACACCTGGGAGCTGTTGCCGGGGCTCACCTGGTACAGCCAGGTCGCGACCGCCGCCGACGTCGCCGCCAACAACATCTTCCTCCTTGGCGCAACGCAGCCGTTGAACCTCACCCGCGCGCGCACGATCGAGACCGGCCTCAAGCAGATCAGCTTCGACAAGCGCGCCGAGTGGTCGCTCTCGCTGTTCGAGATCGAGCGCAAGAACGTTTATTCGGCGCAGGGCGGTCAGCAGCTCACACATCGCCGGCAAGCAGATCTCAAAGGGCGTCGAGGTGGCGGCGGCCGTTCGTCCCCTCCCCGGCTGGAATGTCTGGGCAAATCTCGCCTATGTCGAGGCGCACTACGAAGATTACGAGCTCGGCGCCGCCGGATCGTTCTCCGGCCACACGCCACCCAATGTGCCGCGGCTCGTCGTCAATGCCGGCACGTCCTACCGGCTGCCGACCTGGCTGCCGGTCGAGGTCGGCGCGACCGTTCGCTACGTCAGCGATCGTTTCACCTCGGATACTAATGACGTGAAGATGCTCGCCTATACGGTGGTGGACGCCTATACATTCGTGGACATCGAGCGCGCGCAACTGCCGAACTGGTGGAACGTGGACAAGACGCGGGTCACGTTCCGGGTGCGCAACCTGACCGACACCAAATACGCGATCTGGGGCGACCCGTTCTACCCCGACCAGATCCTGCTCGGCGCGCCGCGCAGCTTCGAGGTGAGCGCCGCCTTCAAGTTCTGAGAGGAAACCTCGACCGCATGACGCGCACGCTCATCCTGCTGCATCGCTGGCTGGGCGTCGCGTTCTGCCTCTTCTTCGCGATGTGGTTTGCAACCGGCATCGTGATGCATTTCGTGCCGTTTCCGGCGCTGACCGAAGCGGAGCGGTTCGGTGGGCTGGCGCCGATCGATGTGCGCGCCATCCGCCACGGCCCGGCCGAGGCGGTGGCGGCGAGCGCACTCAAAGACGCCGAGCGCGTGCGCCTTGCTGCAGCGAAGCGATGCGCCGATCTATCTGGTGTCGGGATCATCGGGTTTCAAAGCACTCTCCGCCGCCGACCTGTCGAGCGCTGCGGTCACATCGGAGCAGCTGGCGCTCGCCATCGCGGTCGACTACGCCCGCCGACGCGGGCTCGATGGATCGCAGGCAATGGTCGCGGCACTGGCACACTACGATCAGTGGACCGTGCCCAACGGCCTCGACCCGCACCGGCCGCTCTATCGGATCGCGCTCCATGACGGCCAGGACACCGAGCTCTACGTGTCGTCGACAACCGGCGAGGTGGTGCGGGACACGACCCGCGCCGAGCGATGGTGGAACTACGCCGGCAGCGTGCCGCACTGGATCTATCCGACCGCGCTGCGCAGCCACTGGGCGGCGTGGGATCGCACCGTGTGGTGGCTCTCGCTGATTGCGGCAGTCGCCGCGATGACCGGAGCCGTGCTTGGCATTGTGCGGCTCAGGATCGCCCGGCGCCGCCTCGCCTCGCCCTATCGCGGCTGGCACGCCTGGCATCACTGGCTCGGGCTCGCCTCCTCGATCTTCGTTCTGACGTGGATCGTCAGCGGCTGGCTGTCCATGGATCACGGCCGCCTGTTCTCCCTCGACAAGCTCAGCGCGATGGAAGCGAAGGCCGTCACCGGCACGCCAGCCTGGGACACGCTCGCGCCCGACGAATTGCAGCGGCTGTCCGCGCAGTCCAGGGAAGTCGAATGGTTCGCATTTGGAGGACAGATCCACCGGCGCGAGCGGATTTTGCTTGGCGTCCAGCACTTGTTTGTCGCCGACGCCGGAGAGATCGCTCGCTCGTTTCTTGCGGCCGATGACGTCAGCGCCATCGGCCACTTGCTGGCATCGCGATGCAGCGCCGCAGCGGCGATCGCTGCCGGCGACAGCTACAGCATCGAGCCGACCATGCCGAATGCGCCGGTCTATCGGCTGGTGTGCGGTGACGTCTGGTATCACATTGATGCTGCGAGCGGCGCCGCGCTCGAGAAGCTCGATTCCTCGCGGCGGGCCTATCGCTGGTTCTACAGCGCGCTGCATACGCTCGACATTCCGGCGCTGATGGCGGCGCCAGCCGTGCGCACGGTGCTGATCGTTGCATTGTGCGCATTGGGGCTAGCATTCAGCCTGAGCGGCGTCGTGATCGGATGGCGTCGATTGCGCATGACATTGAGGCCAGTGAAGCGGCCGTCAGCAGGCTGATCGTTCAAAGTCTTTTTCGCGTACGTCGGTATCCTAGGGTTGCATCATCCGCCGATCGAATGATGTGAGAAGCGCTGACATCATTCGTTTGAACGATGATTGTCTCAAGAAATCCGCGCGGTTCAGCCCTGCAACCGAGCTTTGTGTGATTGCCATCACATCCGACGACCACAACCCCCGGTAAGTCTCTGATCATTGAAGAGCGATGGCGCTCTTGTGGGATCAGGGAGATTAGTCATGACGACATATGCCAAGATGCTTTCCATCCTCGCGATCGGCGCTGCGACGCTGGTCACCATAACCTTCAACTGCGACGAAGCTTTAGCCAAGTCAGGAGGCGGCGGCGGAATGCGCTCGTCCTCTGGCGCGACACGTTCGTTCTCCGTCGTGCGCACTCCGATCGCCGTCAGCAAAGTCCGTACAGTCCGTACGGTCAGCACTCCAACGAGTGTTCACCCCAAGGTGAGCTCACTCGTGACACGCACCAAAATCAAGCCGAGCAACCTCGCGAACATCGAAAAGCGCCGGCTGAAGAGCACCCGCTTGATTCCCGTCAATGACGAAGGAGGAAATCCGGGAGGTGGCGGCACAACGGGCACCCCGCCGACGAAGCAGCCTCCGGTCATCGTGCCGCCGAAGCAGCCGCCGGTTGTCGTCCCACCGACCATCCCGCCGGTCGTCATCAACCAGCCGCCGAAGCAGCCTCCGGTCGTCGTCCCGCCGACCATACCGCCGGTCGTCATCAGCCAGCCGCCGAAGCAGCCTCCGGTCATCGTCCCGCCGACCATTCCGCCGATCGTCATCGGCCAGCCGCCGAAGCAGCCTCCGATCATCGTCGTTGACCCGGCTCCTCACCCGCACCCAGTCCACCCTCCGGCGTCGGTGAGCGTGGGGATCGGAGCGGTGGCCCCGGTCGTGGAAGCCGATCCTCCCGGCTGCACCTATGAGCGCAGCGTGCGCCACACCCCCGGCGTCGGCCTGCAGCGCGTCATCATCAAGGTCTGCCCCGACGCATGACCAACGCTCTCGGCTTATAGCAAGGAACGCAGGGCCGCCTCTGGCGGCCCTGATGCTTTCAATGATCTCGCCCGCGGATAGAAGTAGCGCGGCGTTCAATGCGGCTGAACGATGGCGAGCGATCTCGCTCTTACGTTCAGTCAAACCACACCTTAATACAATTTCACGGCGATAGGGTTTGGTCTAGTTACTGCGCGACCAGCGGCCTTGTCGACGCGACGTTGATCGGACCGTGCGGCGGTCGTGCTCCAGTTGTGATCTGGAGCGAGGCAAAACGATATCGAAGACGGTTGGGTTGGCTCCGCGCGAGATGCTGCTCCAACCAGGCGAGCACGTTTGCGCGGGTCCGGTAATGCGCCCGGGATCCAGCACGGTCTCAACCCCAGCGATGGCTGCGGCGATTGTCCATCACCAGCCGATAACTTCGGTAATGAGCACAGCACAAGAAATTCATCAAACATCACAGGAGTGCATCAGATGGCTGACAAAGATGCCCGGTTGCTCGATGTCCTCGTGGCGACCTACGCCAACGTTAGCGACGCGGAAAACGATTTGAAGGTGATTCGACAGCTCTACGACAAGCTCGGCACCTCGCACAAATTCGATGCGGCCGTGATCAGCAAGGACATGAAGGGCAAAGTCAAAATTGACAAGACGTACGAGGCCGGTACCCGGCACGCTTCCCTCAAGGGGCTCGGCTTCGGTCTTGCGGCCGGTCTCGCCGCAGCAATCTTCCCGCCGGTCGGCATCGCGGCGGCGCTGGCCGCGGGCGGTGTCGGCGGAGCCGCGATCGGTGCGGTCGTCGGGCATGTCCAGAGCGGCATTCCTCGTGACGACCTGAAGATGATTGCCGATCTGCTCGATCCCTCCAAGGCGGCGCTGATCGTGGTCTACGAAACAGATCTGGCCGACCAAGTGGAGAGGAACCTCAAAGCTATCAATCATGTCGTCAGCAAAATCGCCGACCTCACGGCGGATAAGATCGCCGAGAATATGCGGGCGGCGGCCTAGGTCATGAACTCATGCGGCGCGCTTTCAGGTGAACGCGCGATATCCTTCAGCTGTTTCTACTCAAGAGGAGATCGATCATGATGACTATCACAAGAACCGCTACTACCGTTTCGGCCGCAGTGTTGGCATTGGTCTGGACGTCTTCAAGTCCATCAGCTCAACAATCCAGTCTCAGCGACCGCGTCGCTGCCGCGGTCCAAGTAATCGAGGGAGCCTGCGCGGCTGACGCCAGTAAATTCTGCGGCAATGTCAGCCGAGGCGAAGGTCGGTTGCTGGTCTGCATGCAGGCTTATGACGATCAATTGAGCCGCAGTTGCCAAATGGCTTTGTACCGCTCGTCACGCAATCTGGAGCAGGCGCTCAATCGCGTGGAGCGCATTGCCGATGCATGCGGGAATGAAATTGAAGCGCAATGCGGAAGTGCGGACCGCATCGGCCAATGCGTGATGGAAAAGGCCGCGTCATTCTCGCAGCCCTGTCAGAACGTCGTCGCTGGCCTGCGACAGATAGGGCAAGGCCTCGGAACGACCGGAGGTCGATGACGTCGTGAGGCGTCTGACGGACGAGAATTCCTCAGACCTCCTCGCGCCAGATCTCATGTGCCGTCGTCAGAGCCGGCCGTTTTGCCGGCGTCGGCGCTAAGATGTCGCGGCGGCAGGAACGATGTCCCGTTAGCAAGCTGAAGCACGTTGACGGCAATTCGTGATTGGCCCCTGACACAGTCGGCACCCGCAGGTCGCGTTGCCTTGCGCGTGAACCACAAAGCGAAAGATTGATTGTCACTGAAAGGAGCAGGCCATGGACAAGATGATCGTGGTTGTATTCGACACTGAACCGAAAGCCTATGAGGCCTCCCGCGCGCTTGCCGATCTGCATCGGGAGGGCAGTCTGGCTGTCTATTCCGCCGCGGTGATCGCCAAGGACGCCGGCGGACGGGTAACGACCCGCCAGGGGGCCGATCAAGGACCCGTGGCGACCGCTCTCGGTATAGCAACGGGCGCACTAATCGGCGCTCTTGGCGGCCCGGCCGGTCTCGCGGCCGGAGCAACAGTGGGCGCGGTCGGCGGCTCGATGGTCGATTTCGCCAATGCCGGCGTCGGCCTCGATTTCCTCGACGAGATCTCCAGGCAGCTCAAGCCAGGCAAGGCTGCGATCATCGCCGAGATCGAAGAGGATTGGGTCACGCCGCTCGATACGCGCATGGAGGCGCTCGGCGGCACCATATGTCGGCGACCGCGCGTTGACGTCGTCGATGCGCAGATGGAGCGCGATGCTGCCGCGCGGCAGGCCGAATTCGATCGACTGCGGGCCGAGCTCGATCAGGCCAAAGGCCAGGCGAAGGCCAAGCTGCAGGCGAAGGTGGATGATGCCAAGGCGAAACTGGAAGCCGCGAAGAACAACGCCAAGATGCGAGTCGACGAAATCAATCGCGAGGCGCAAGCCAAGATCCAGTCGCTCTACGATCAGGCGTCGAAAGCCCCCGGAGATGCAAAGGCGCGCCTTGAAAAGCGGATCGACGAGATGAAGGCTGATCACCAGGTTAGGTCCGAGAAACTCGGACAGGCCTGGCATCTCACGAAGGAAGCGCTGGGACAGGGTCTTCGGGCGTCCCCGTAGCGCGCGTGAGAGGATACGGAGTGAGCGTGAGGTCAGGCCGTCCGATTGTCAGCGCCCTACCCAAGAGATCCTTGGTCGTAAAGATCGGCGCGAGCGCGAGCCCTTCCTTCTTCAGGTTCTCCTCGGCGCCCTCCAGACGATCCACGATGGTGATGATTTTCTTCACCGTCGCGCCCTGCGCCCGCACCGCGTTCACCGCCTGCATCACCGAGCCGCCCTTGGTGGTCACGTCCTCGATCAGCACCACGGTGGTGTTGGGCTTGAAGTTGCCGTCGATCTTCTGGTCGGTGCCGTGGCCCTTCTTCTCCTTGCGCACCACGAAGCCGTTGACCGGGCGGCTGTGGAAGCTCTGCGCACAGACCGCGGCCACGATCGGCACCGCACCAAGCTCGAGCCCGCCGATCGAGTCGACGTCGGTGTCACCCTGCAGCATGTCGCAGATGATCTCGGCGATCAGCGTCGCGCCTTCCGGGTGAAAGGTGGTCGGCTTCATGTCGAGGTAGTAGTTGCTGGTGGCGCCCGAGACGAGCTTGAAGGTCCCGCGCAAGAGCGACCTCTGGCGGATGATCTCGAGCAGCCGCGCTCGTGCGTCCGTCCCGCCCGTCTGCGCCCGTTGTGCTGCCAGAGCCATTCGCGGATCTCCCCTGTTGCGGCCGACATGCCAGGAGCGGAACGCCCCCAATGGCATTGCAGTGTCATTGCGTGGCGGCTGATCTAGCCGAGGCGGCTCCCCTTGTCATCGGCCCCGCCTCCTAAATCCCCGCAATTAAACGGAATTTTCGAAGAGGTGGCGCAACCGGCGGAGCCGCCAAATTCAGCAACGATTTGCTAACGTTACCAGAGGTTAGGGCGGTAAGGGGGGAACCTATTCAGAACGTCGCAACCTGCTACCGCCTAAAGTTCCCGCATCGGTTCACGGAGTGTCAGGGGACCGATCCTGCACATCAAAGTCCCGGTCGCAGCAGAGCTGTTGGCCGGGATTTTGATTCTACAGGTGGTCGCTGAAGGACGCCAAATAGCTACGACAGCTTCATCATCTCCAGCTGCGCGCGGCCGAGAAGCCCATAGGGCGTGGCCAGCGTTTCCAGCATCTCGAAGTGATTGTAGCTTTCCCCGACCAGGAATTTCACCGGCTTGCCGGCGGCCTTGAGGGCTGCGTGGAAATCGCGCGCCTGGCGCTGGAACTCAGGCGTCTCCATGGTGCCGTGGGCGACGATGAGCGGGCAATTGAGCCGGTCGAGATGGCGCTGCGCGGAGAGCTCCTCCTCGATCTCGTCGGTGAACTTCACGTATTTCGAGCGCTTCGAGAGCCGCACTGGCTTGAGGTCGTACATGCCGGACGCGAGCAGCGCGCCTTTCACGATGTCCTTCGGCAGGCCGAAATCGCGTTGCCAATCGGCGGTGGCAATGCAGCCCGCAAGATGCCCGCCCGAGGAATGACCGGACACATAGACGCGATTGGGATCGCCGCCGAAGCTCGCCGCGTTCTTGTAGACATAGGCGACGGCGCTGCGCACCTGCCGTGCCATCGCCATCAGGTCGCCGTCGACGTCGTCGATGTTGTTGAAGTCGACGATGACGCTGTGGGCGCCCGCATTCACGAACAGCTCGGCCAGAAAGGCGAACTCGCGCGAGCGTCCGTTCCGCCAGGCGCCACCGTGGGTGTAGACGTTGACCGGCGCGTTCTCTTGCTTGCAGCGATAGACGTCGATCCCCTCGATCTCAGTCGCCCCGTATTGCAGCCGCAGCGGCTCACCCAGAACCGCACGGGCGACCGCACTGTTGGCGGCACGGCGGGCGTGCACCTGCTCGCGGTTGGGGGCATAGACCGCCTGGTCGTAGGCGTCGTCGAGCGCCTGCTGGTCCATGTCGAGCCAAATGAGCGGCCCCTTGGTGCGTTGCATTGTTGCGGTCTCTGCCATAATGCCTCCAGTCAGGAACTCAGTAATGCGGAACGCATTCTCCGTGTGTCCTACCAACTACAGAATTGCGGCCCGCTGGGTCAATCGCACTGTTGGTGGGATTTCCCAGCGGGCGCAGACGACCCAAGCAACACCGGGGCGTGTACTCATAAAGCCCTGAATGTTCGGGTAGGATGAACAGGCCGAGACCGCGCGGCTCATCTGGCGCGCCCCTTTCGCTGCGGCTATAGATTTCGGCCACGAGGGGCTTCCCGAATGAACGAGGACAATCTGCTCGGTGATGGGTTCGGCGAGCCGCCTGTTGGGCCCGAGGCGGCCACGAATACGCCGAACCATGAGCGCCCGCAGCTCGACTTCTTCGTTAGCCGGCGGGGCGCCAGCGCCAGAGTGGCCCAAGAGGTCGCCGATGTCCTCACCGCCGCCGGCTATTCGCTGCTGGTTCAGGACCACGATATTCCGCACGGCGCAAACTTCATCTTGGCGATGCACGATGCGCTCAAGCGCTGCCGGCATTTCATCGCCCTACTCAATCGGGACTACGATTCGACGCCGTTCACGACCGCCGAGTGGACGAACTTCTATGCGATAGCAGCACAATCCGGAGGCGAACGGCGCTTCGTCGTCTTGCGCATCGAAGATTGCGATCCGCAGGGCCTGTTCTCGGCCGTGGTGTTCGGTGATCTCGTTGGTATTGATAACCCACAAGAACGCAGAAACCGCATCCTGGCAGCAGCCGAGGGACGCGCCGGCGAAACGCGCAGGCGACCCAAGTTGTTCGAAAATGTTCCGCCGCCTGACCTCAACTTTACGGGTCGCGACGCACCCTTGGCCAAGCTATTCGACATTCTGGGCGATGGCATCCAGCCGGCGGCGAACAAGATCGCCGCTGTTCACGGACTTGGAGGCGTCGGCAAGACCTCGATCGTCGCCGAATACGTCCACAGACGCGCGGAAGCTTATGCCGGAGTTTGGTGGGCGCCGGCGCAAGAACGAACTCTGTTGATTGCAAGCCTCGCGGCGCTGGCCGGACGGCTTGACGCGAAGCTCGCGGCGGAATCGAACCAAGAGCGCGCCGCGCGTGCCGCGCTTGCGCACATCGCCGGGCGTGCCGAGCTCCCCTTCCTGCTCGTCTACGACAATGTCGATTTGCCCGATACTGTCCGCGAGCTGCTACCGATCAGCGGTGCACACTTGTTGCTGAGCACGCGCTGGGCCGACTGGGGCGGCCAGGCAACCGAGGTGAGGCTGGAGGCCCTTTCGCCCGAGGCGGCGGCAACCTTCCTGCAGAAACGAGCCATGCGCGAGGACCTCGATGGCGCCGCCCGGCTCGCCGGGGCACTCGGATTTCTGCCGTTGGCGCTCGATCACGCAGGCGCCTTCTGCAAGCTCACGCGCACGAGCTTCGCCGGCTATGTTGAGCGGGTCGACAGCCGGATCACGCGCGCGCCCAAGGGCGCGAACTATCCGGCGAGCGTCGCGGCGACGTTCGGCCTCGCCATCGAGAAAGTGGCGGCCGAGTGTCCAGCCGCCGAGAGGCTTTTGGCATTTTGTGCCTATCTCGCGCCTGAGCTCATTCCGCTCGACCTGATCGACAAGGAGATCCCAGACGAGGAGCAGCGCGCGGAAGCCATGATGGCGCTCTCGGCAGTATCGCTCATCGAGCATCCCAATCTCGAAGGTGAGCAGCCGGTGGTGAGCGTTCATCGCCTCGTGCAGGCGGCCATGCGCACCCGGCTCGCTGAGCGCGGCGAAACGCAGGACACGCTGGCGCGGGTGATACAGGGCCTGGTCGATCAATTTCCCACCGGACACTTCAGACACGCCGCGTCGATGTCCCGCCGCGCCCGGCTGCTTCCGCACGTGCTTGCCATTCGCGAATGTCTGCAAACCAGCGGGCTTGAATCGCCGGCAGCCGGGCGGCTGTTTTCTATTTTTGGGCGATATCTGCGAACGCGGGGCGATTTCGGCGCAGCCGAGTTGCTCATGCGCGATGCCGTTGCCGCCAATGAGCGGACGTTCGGGCAATATCATGCTCATGTCGCCGTCGCTCTGCATGACCTTGCCCTGCTTCACCTCAACAGTGGCCGCTACGAGGAGGCAAAAGCGCTCATCCCGCGCGCGATAGAGGTCGGTGAAAGAACGCTTGATCGCAAAGCAGCCGACGCGGTTACGCAGCTCAATAGCCTTGCAAATCTGTTGCATCACGTTGGTCGCAAGGCAGAAGCCGAAGCGCTTTATCGCGAAGCGATCGACATCATGGATGCCTCGGACCAGCGAGAATGCACCGACATGGCGAACCTTCTCAATAATCTGGGGAATTTTCTCCGTTCGGTCGGCCGTCACCGCGAAGCGGAGACCTATTATCAGAGAGCCATCACAATCGGTACGGTCGTCGATGGCCGGCATCACCCCAATGTCGCACGGCACGTCCACAATCTCGCGAATATGTTGCGGACGGAAGGCCGCTACGCCGAAGCCGAGCCGCTTTATCGAGAAGCCATCGCAGACCTGTCAAATGGTCTGGGATCTGAATTTCCGATAACCGCGAGAGCACAGCGCAATCTCGCTGCACTCCTGATGCTCACTGATCGGCCCGAGGAAGCCTTGCGGTATGCCGAACCCGCATTCCGCGTCCATAGCAAATCTGGCGCCGAACCAGGGTGGGCCAAAGATTTGGCGCGGACCTATGTGCAGGTGCTTGAGGCGCTTGGCCGCAATGACGAGGCGCTGTCCGTGCGCAAACAATTTGGGTTGGAGAAGATGGCGGTTCGATCTGCCCGTTAACAGGGATCCGCTTACCGTGCCGCCATGTTTTCGAGCGTGCGCTGTACCCTCACTCACCGAAGCAGTGGTGAACGCACTATGCTTCCTCAGCGACAAAGAGCTCCTGCGCAGAAATGGCGTGCGCGCGGTGACAGACCCGACACCACAACGGCAGTTGAAATGATCCCAGGCTGCGCAGCTTGCTTTCCGGAGTCTTGATCGTGGCCTCGACGAATTTTTTGGTAACCGGACACCGATACGCAAGCATGAGATCACCCATCCCTGTTTTCCCAATGACCATCGTGTCGGAGAAATCCGACAATTTTGGACGCCGTCGGTGCCTGGGTGATGTGTGGATATCTTTTTTATTTAACATCAGCCAGAGCAATGTCTCCGGCGCCATCAAGGGAAGTGGTGAGATAGCACCAACGCTGTTCGGGCCAGGGGTGACTTTCGACCCAAGCAAATGCGGCACGGTTTCCGAACGCGCGTCTCGATCTGCGGGAGCGAAGCGTTACTTGAACACGCCGCTCAGTGTCCCGCCATATTCTCGAACATTCGTCGCAGCACGCGCTTCACCACCACCATATCGCTCGCCGGGATCCCGGCGCCCGCGGATGTTTCAAGCCGCTGCGCGAGCGGAATGATGCGCTTGACGAGGCCCTTGCCCTTCGCGGCAAGCTCGACAACGACCTCGCGGTTTGAGCTCTCCGAGCGACGGCGCGTCACAAGCCCCATCCTGACCATGCGGGTGACGAGACGCGACAGGGTCGACACCTCGACGCTGGTCAGCGCTGCAAGATCGATCTGGCGCTGCGCGCCCTGGTTGGCCAGCACGGCCATGACCCGCCAAGCGTCGATATTGACATCGTGCTGCGCGAGCGCCGACGCGGTGAAGTTTTCCACCAGCGCCGAGCCGAGCCGATTCACGAGATATGGCAAGTAGTTGGCGAGGTCGAGCCGGTCGGACATGGGAGGAGCCTGACGTTGCGGTCGCGGCGTCGGCGCCCCGGGCCAGGGCACTTCATGGCCGCACCATCACACCTTGAATACACCGAACTGACTACCTCGAAACGGTTGACATCACAATAATTGCATTTGCAATAGTTGTTATTGCATCTATAATACCACCAAGGCGCCTGAATTGCGCCCAACAGGAAAGAATGGCGAGGGAAAGCTTCATGGAGTTTGGCTACTTTACATTGAGCGACAACCATTACGCCGACAATCCGCGGGGGGCGAACGAGTTCGTCGCCAACATCACGGCGGAAGCGCTCTACGCCGACAGGCTCGGCATGCATTCGGCCTGGATCGGCGAGCATCATTTCAATTCGCTCGGCGTCCTCTCCTGCCCTGACCTAGTGCTCGCCGCCGTGGCGGCACAGACAAAGCACATCAGGCTGGCGCCGGCGGTCACCGTGCTGCCGCTGCATCATCCGATCCGGGTGGCGGAGCAATGGGCGACGCTTGATCTTCTCAGCAACGGCCGCGTCGATTTCGCCGCCGGACGTGGCTACGACAAGCGCGAATACGATCCGTTCCACGTCTCCTTCGCCGACAACCAGGGCATCTTCGAGGAAGGCCTCGAGCTGGTGCACCGGCTGTGGGCGGCCGACGGCCGCATCTCGCATCATGGCAAGCACTATTCGTTCGACGACGTGCGCATCACGCCCAAGCCCGTGCAGAAGCCGATCCCGACCTATGTGGCTTCCTTCTCCAAGCCCTCGATCGAGCTTGCGGCGCGGCTTGACTGCGGGCTGATCGTGGCGCCGTTCGCAGCGGCGATGAGCTACGGCGGCCTCAAGCAGGTGGCCGATCTCTACAACGAGACCTGCATCAAGCATGGTCACAAGCCGGGACGGCTGATGTGCAGCTACTTTGCGCATTTCGCCGACACCAAGGAGCAGGAGATGGCGCAGCGCGCGCGTCAGATCCGCTACTACAAGGAATGCGTGATCCCGGCATTTCCGGGCGATCCGAGGACCGCCCCGCCGAGCTACCGCTATTTCATCGACATCGTCGACCGCCTGCACAAGATCAAGGCCGAGGACCTGACCGAGAACTCGGTGCTCATCGGCTCGCCCGCGCGGATCACCGACACGCTGAAAAAAGTCGAGGCCGCGGGCTTCTCCGAGGTGATCCTCTACTTCAACGTCGGCCTCAAGCCGCACACGCAGGTGAAAGAAGAGATGGACCGCTTCATGCGCGAGGTGGCGCCCGCGTTTGAAGGCGCGCATCGGCAACGGGCGGCGTAGCGGGTGCAAGTCACGGCGTTGCCGTGTTCATCCTGAAGCGCTCGGGGGTTGCTTTGAATTAGGAAAGTGTTCCATTGTTTGATCGTTGTCGTCCTGCTGTCATCATCCTACCGACATCAGGCAGGTCATCCTGTTCGTCTCGAGGCCAACGAGCCAAGGAGAAGCACCATGAGCAATGTGTTGAATCGATCACTGGGCATTGGAGCTGCCGCCATCGTGTTTGCGGCGCTCGCCTATGGCGGAGTGTCTGCCGAGGAAAAGAAGAAGGCCGAGCCGAAACCGGCAGCCTGCAAGACGATGACGGCGGAAGCCGACTGCACCGCGCGCACGGACTGCAGTTGGGTCAAGGCATCGATCGACGCAAAGACCGGCAAGGAGAAGCGGAAAGCCTATTGCCGTACCAAGCCGAAGTCGAAGAAGACCTGAGAAATTTTGGAAATGTGATGAAGCGCGCGGCGAGGAATCGCCGCGCGATGTCTTACACCAGATGGATGAAGACGTGCCATGCGTGACAAACCGTGTCTGACCGAGGCCGATTTAATCAAAGCCATGGCGGCCTGCCGGGCGGAGGCCGACAAGAACAACTGGAAGGTCGCAATCGCCATCGTGGACGACGGCGGCTATCTCCTGCACTTCAGCCGCATGGAGGGCGTCGCGCCGATCTCCGCCGAGGTCGCGATCGGCAAGGCGCGCACCGCCGCGATGACCAGGCGGCCCAGCAAGTTCTTCGAGGATCGGGTCAAGGAGCGGCCGGCCTTCGTCAACTTCCCGGCTGGCCTGCTGATCCAGGGCGCGGTGCCGATCATGGCGCGCAACGAATGCGTGGGCGCGATCGGCGTCTCCGGCGTGGCCTCGCATGAGGACGAGCAGATCGCAAAGGCTGGCGCGGCCGCGCTGGCCTAAGCTACGCCGCCGTCGTCGAGCTTCATCATCTCGAAGGCGGCACGGCCCATCACGCCATACGGATTGCCGAGCGACTCGCCCAGCTCGAAGTGATTGTAGCCCTTGGCCACGATCAGCGTGACCGGCTTGCCCGCCGCGCGCAGCGCCGCGTGGAAGTCGCGGGTCTGGCGCATAAAGTCGGGCGTCTCCAGCGTGCCATGCACCAGCACGAGCGGCGTGTGGATCCGGTCGAGATGGCGCTGGGCGGAGAGTGCCTCTTCCATCGTGTCGGTGAACTTGACGTAGCGCGAACGGGCCGACAGGCGCGCAGGCTTGAGGTCATACATGCCGCTGCCAAGCAGCGCGCCTTTGAGGAGGTCGCGCGGCAGACCCTGCTTCTCCCACTCGGTGATGACGACACAGCCGGCGAGATGGCCGCCGGAGGAGTGGCCACTGAGATAGAGCGCATTGGGATCGCCGCCAAAGCTCGCCGCGTTGCGATAGACCCACGCCACGGCGCGCCGGCACTGATCGACCATCACGCCGATATCGCCGTCGGTTTCGCCCACATTGTTGAACTCGACATTGATGAAATGCGCACCAGCCTTGACGAAAGGCTCCGCAAGATAAGCGTTCTGCGCCGAGCGGCCGTTGCGCCAGGCGCCGCCGTGCACATAGATCATCACCGGGGCGTTGGCGCGCCTGGTCTTGTAGATGTCGACCTTCTCGATCTCGGCCGCCCCATAGGCAACGCGGTCAGGCTTGCCGAGCAGCTTGAGCACGACCTCGTTACGCTCGCTGCGCCGGTCCGTGATGTGCTGCTGGTTGAAGGCATAGACCGACTGATCGTAGGACTCGTCGAGCTCGTGCTGGTCCATGTCGAGCCAGACGAGCGGGCCCTTGGCGCGCGACGGCGGCACCGCCGGGCAGCGCTGCGCGGACGCGGGCTCGGCTGCGAGCGCGACGGTGCCGGCGGCACCCGCGATGAGCGCGCGCCGGCTGAGCCGGCCGGACGAATGTTCTGCCATGATGATCCCCCCGTTTGCGATCCTGGACGTTACGCCCGATCGAGCTTCATCATCTCGAAGGCGGCACGGCCGAGCACAGCATAAGGGTGCCCAATCGTTTCGCCCACTTCGTAGTGATTGTAGCCGCGCGCCACCACGAGCTTGACCGGCTTGCCGGCCGCTTCGAGCGCCTTCGCGAAATCGCGCGCCTGACGCTGAAACTCCGGCGTCTCCAGCGTCCCATGCACGACAACCAGCGGCGCGTTGATCCGATCGATGTGGCGCATCGCCGAGAGCTCCTGCTCCATGGCGTCGGTGAACTTCACAAAGCCCGAGCGCTTGGACAGCCGCACCGGCTTGAGGTCATACATGCCACTGCCGAGCACCGCGCCCTTGACGATGTCGCGCGGCAGGCCTTGCTTCTCCCATTCGGTGATGAGCACGCAGCTCGAGAGATGGCTGCCGGATGAGCGGCTGATCAGATAGAGCTCGTTCGGATTGGCGCCGAAGCTTGCAGCATTGCGATAGACCCAGGCGACCGCGCGCCGGCACTGCTCGACCATCGGGGTGATGTCGCCGTTGGTCTCACCCACATTGTTGAAGTCGAGCACGACGAAATTGGCGCCGGCCTTCACATAGGGCTCGGCATAGACCGTGAACTGATCGGCCCGCCCGCCGCGCCAGCTGCCGCCGTGAATGAACACGAGCACCGGCGCGTTCGCGCGCTTGGTCTTGTAGATGTCGAGCTTCTCGATCTCGCTCGGCCCATAGGCAACGCGCTGCGGCCTGTCGAGGATGTCGCGCACGATCTGGTTGTTGTAGACGCGGCGATCGTTGATCGACTTGGCGTTGAAGGCATAGACGTCGTTGTCGTAGGCCTCGTCGACGTCCTGCTGGTCCATCTCGAGCCAGACCAGCGGCCCCTTGGTGCGCGCCGGCGGCACCGCCGGGCAGCGCTGCGCCGAGGCGGGCTCGGCGCCGAGCGCAAGCGTGCCTGCGGCGGCGCCCGCGACCAGGGCGCGGCGGGTCAGGCGGCTTTCGTTTTCCATGGCGTCCTCCCTCTGCTTGTGCGGTCCCACACGCCGATGGCCCCCTGCGGCAGCAGAGCTGCGCAGCGGACGCGACGGATGTCCTGACCGCTATCTGACCTCTGTCAGAGGGGAAATTCAATCGGTACCGCGCCTGCGGCACGCTAGCTTAGTCGCCGATCAACCAGACCTCGCCCTCATGGGGCTCTTCGTCGGTTGCGGGATCAAGGCGCCATTCGTGATAGCCGCGCTCGCGCAGGCGCACCGGCACACGCAGGCCGAGCTCCCGGCTGAGACTGCGATTGCTCGGCAGCGGCGTCCAGCGCTGCTGCACGCCGTCGCGGACCTCGAAGCTTCTGAAATAGTCGAGATCGAAGAACACGCAGACCTGCGACCACTCGCTGCCGGGCCAGCACACGACAGCCGCAACCCGCGCAAGCTCTTCGCGCGGACGCGCCGCCATGAAGTTTGCCGCCACGTTCACGTGCGCCTGAGCGATTGCCTTGCGCAAGGCGTTGAGCTGCACCTCGTCGCCGCAGGGATGCAGATCGACCGGCGCCAGCTCCTTATGGAACAGTCGGCCATTCTCCTGTTGCGGGAATGTGCCCCGGGTGTGCCGGACCCAGCGATCGAGCCGGCGCAGTCGCGACGAGAATGTCATCTTGAGAGGAATACCCATGCCACACGTTGGTCGAGCGGGCGTGCGTCGAGGTTCAAGGAGCCGCCGAATGACAAGAAGCGCCGAGGTCTAAGCTGCTGCTCCTGCTGCAGGTTTCACATCATGCAGCGGGACAATGCGGCAGGGCGTTCGTGAACAGAGTGTCGTCCCTGGAGCGCTATCGGCAGGGATTTCGCGAGCGCGAGCAAGTTCTATGGGGACAGACAATGTGAGCGGCTTGACAAGGCCGGCGCTTATTAGCGCGAGCGTGCGTATTTCATCGAGTTGGCCGACAGGTGCCAGGCAGATCGACTAACAACGCGGCAAACGCAAGCCCCCTCACCCCAAATTCAGCTCCTTAAAGAAGTCATTGCCCTTGTCGTCGACCACGATGAAGGCGGGGAAGTTTTCGACCTCGATCCGCCAGATCGCCTCCATGCCGAGCTCGGGATATTCCAGCACCTCGACCTTCTTGATGCAGTGCTCGGCGAGGTTCGCGGCCGCGCCACCGATCGAGGCGAGATAGAAGCCGCCGTATTTCTGGCAAGCCTCCCGCACCGCGGGCGACCGATTGCCCTTGGCAAGCATCACCATCGAGCCGCCCGCCTGCTGGAAATCGGCGACGAAGGAATCCATCCGCCCCGCCGTGGTCGGCCCGAACGCGCCCGACGCATAGCCCGTCGGCGTCTTCGCCGGCCCGGCATAATAGACCGGATGGTTCTTGAAATAGTCGGGCAGCCCCTGCCCCTTCTCCAGCCGCTCGCGCAGCTTGGCGTGCGCGAGATCGCGCGCAACGATCATCGGGCCGGTCAGCGACAGCCGCGTCTTGATCGGGTGCTTCGAAAGCTGCGCCAGGATCTCCGTCATCGGCCGGCGCAGATCGATCTCGACCACGGCGCCGCCGAGCGCCGCCGCATCGACATCGGGCAGATACTTCGCCGGATTGTGCTCGAGCTCCTCCAGGAACACGCCGTCGGGCGTGATCTTGCCGAGTGCCTGCCGGTCAGCCGAGCACGACACGCCAAGCCCAATGGGCAGCGAGGCGCCGTGGCGCGGCAGGCGGATCACCCGCACGTCGTGGCAGAAATACTTGCCGCCGAACTGCGCGCCCACGCCGAGCGACTGCGTGAGCTTGTGCACCTCGTCTTCCATCTCAAGATCGCGGAAGGCGTGGCCCTTGTCGGAGCCCTTGGTCGGCAGACTGTCATAGTAGCGCGCCGAGGCAAGCTTGACGGTCTTCATCGTCAGCTCGGCCGAGGTGCCGCCGATGACGATCGCGAGGTGATAGGGCGGGCAGGCCGCGGTGCCGAGCGTGAGGATCTTCTCCTTCAGGAACGCAATCATCCGGTCATGGGTGAGGATCGAGGGCGTCGCCTGATAGAGGAATGACTTGTTGGCCGAGCCGCCGCCCTTGGCCATGAACAGGAGCTTGTATTCAGCCGCGTGCTCGCCGTCGGCGTAGATCTCGACCTGCGCCGGCATGTTGTTGGACGTGTTCTTCTCCTCGAACATCGAAACCGGCGACAGCTGCGAATAGCGCAGGTTGCGCCTGAGGTAAGCGTTGCGCGCGCCCTCGGCGAGCGCGGCCTCGTCGCTGCCGTCGGTGAAGACAAGGCTGCCCTTCTTGCCCATGATGATGGCCGTGCCCGTATCCTGGCACATCGGCAGCACGCCGCCCGCCGCGATATTGGCGTTCTTGAGGAAGTCGAAGGCCACGAACTTGTCGTTCGAGGAGGCCTCCTTGTCGTCGAGGATCTTGCGCAGCTGCGCGAGGTGGCCGGGCCGCAGCAGATGATTGATGTCCGCGAACGCCTCCTCGGCGAGCGCGGTCAGCGCCGCAGGCTCGACCGTGAGGATGTCGCGACCCATGGCCTTCTGCACCTTCACCCCCTGGGCCGTGATCTGGCGGTAGGGTGTGTTGTCCTTGCCGAGCGGAAACAGCGGCGTGTGCTGATAGCCGGGGAGGCTCTGGGCGGGGGCGACTTCGGGGTCGACGGGCATGGGGCGATCCTTTCAAGACCGCCTGTGATTACTCTTGAAGCGTCGTTTGGGCAATCGACCGTTGCTAGGGTGAGAGGTGCTGAACGTCGCTGAGCCAGGGGAGCCTCGAAGGGCGACGGCCGAAGTGGCCGCATACTTCGAGGCTCACCGCTCAGGCGGCTCGCGCCTCAGGATGACGGCGAGAGGTCGGTATCGACTCGCCACCATTGTAGCCCGGATGGAGCGAAGCGATATCCGGGAAAGTCCGAGCTAAGATAACTCAGTGTGCGCTGGCCGCGCCCCGCAGCGAGCTCAGCGACACATGCGCAAGCTTGTCCGGATTGCGCACGGCGTAGATCGCGGCGACGTGCCCGTCGCGGATATCGATGGTCGCGATCGTGTCGATGTTGCCGTCGCGATCGACCATCACAAAGCCCGGCAGCCCATTGACGTGCACCTGGTGAACAGCCGCAGGCGGCAGCCCACCTCCGCGCGCCACGCCCTCGAAGAAACGAACGATCTTGTCGCGGCCATAAATGGGATTGAGCGCCGCGGCACGCCCGTTGGCCGCGAGCAGCAGCCCGAACCCGATTGCGAGAGTGACACGCATGGCTATCTCCTGTCGTTGCCAGCAGGACGAGACAGCGCAGCCGGGTGTGACATGGCGGGCAGGAATTTCTTTGGCCTTTGGAATCCCAAAGGTTCCCGTGGCGCGCAACGTCAGTCGTCGAGTTCCGGGTAGTGACGGAAAATGCCCTGCTCGTTGAATGCAATGCGCCGTTCCGAGGCCAGATAGGTCGCGATGCGCGGACGCTTACGTACGCGTTCGGAGAGCGCTACCAAGCCGGGGATCTTTCGCTCGAACCGTTTCATGCGATTGGGGAACGCGTAGCGCAGGCCCGCGACCAACTGGAACAGCGACAGGTCGACGTAGCTCAGCCGCCGGCCGAGCACATAGTCTCCGCCGCTTCCCTCCAGCACCCGCTCGAAATAGCCGAGATATTTCTGCGGCCGCCGCTTCCAGAATTCCGTGGAGTAGCGGTTCGCTTCCTTGCGCTGGTCTTCATAGTAGAGCGCTGACCCTACTCGGGTGATGGGTGTTGTGAACCTCTTCGACAAAGTCCGCGATCGTGAGCTGCAGCTGATGCGCCCACAGCCGGCCCGCCTCGTCCTTGGGCGCGAGGCGATGGCGCGCGCCGAGATAGAGGAGGATGTTCGCGGTCTGGCCGATCAGGAGCCGGCCAGCCTTCAGGAACGGCGGCGCGAATGGCGGATATTTCTCGCGCTTGCGTTCGAGCAGCGCCATGATCGGACCATCGCCGCGCTTCCTCGCGACGTCAACGTAATCGGCGCCCGCCTCCTCGAGCGCGAGCCGGACGTATTCGCCGCGTCCCTGGATCTCAGGCCAGTAGTAGAGCTCATAGCGCATGGTGGGTCTCCGTGTCGCGGAACTGCAGAAGGTCGCCGACGAATGCCAACTGTTGGGTCAACCGTGTCTCAAATGGTGAGATGCTCGTTCTGTCCATAACGGCGCCGTTCAGCGCTGGTTGCATCACATGCCTGATGCCGCAAGCGTCGACCCGGATGTTGCCATAGCGCGTTGAAGACGCGCGTAAACGCGCTTAATCCAGGCTACAATCCGTGCCGACACCGGAGAGTTTATCATGCGTACCGTTCTCGCCCTCATTGCCGCCCTGGCCATCATGGCAACCTTGCCCATTGCGTCCCACGCGAGCGGCAATGGCGAGGCCCCGCGAGGCAGCGGCGAGGCTCCGAGGGGCAGCGGCAGCGAAGGGGCGGTCTGCGGCACCATCGTTGGCCTCACCTGCGGCGAAGGCCTGTTCTGCGACCACCGCGTCGGCCTCTGCAACGCCCCCGACATCGACGGCACCTGTGTGCGGGCTTCGCAGATGTGCACCCGCGAATACCGGCCAGTCTGCGGCTGCGACGGGCGAACCTATGGCAACGATTGCGACCGCCGCGCCGCCAAAGTCTCAAAGCTCCACGATGGCGCCTGCAATTGACGCGGCGCCTTGCTTCGTAGGAAGGGTTGAGCCACAAGCGCGTCTACGCGCGTCTTTCGACGCGCAACGGCGAAACCCATCACTCCCGCAGCATGAAGCTCGCAAAGCACGAAGGAGCGTATCGATGAGCCTCACCGTCCGCCGCGTCGTCACCGGCCATGATGCCAACGGCAACGCGCGCGTCGTCATCGACGAGATCGCCAAGAACGTGGCCACCACCCGGCCGGGCGCCAACGCGGCCGTGATCTGGACGAGCGAGAGCTTCCCGGTGACCAACGACGGCAACGCCGACACGTCGGGCCGGCAGGTCGGCACCACACTCGACAACGGCGTGGTGTTCCGCGTGGTGAGCTTCGGCCCCGGTGTCGCGCCGCGCAATCACCGCACCGACTCGATCGACTACGCGACCGTCATCTCGGGCGAGATCGACATGGTGCTCGACGGCGAGACCGTGCGCCTGAAGGCCGGCGACGTGCTCGTCCAGCGCGGCACCATCCACAACTGGGTGAACAACGGCACCGTGCCCTGCGTCATTGCCTTCGTGTTGGTTACCGCCAAGCCGGTCGCCGCCGGCGGCAAGATGCTCAACGCGCAGGGGTGAGGCCTATTGTCGTAGCAATCGATGGCGACACTCTCCGCGTCATGCCCGGCTTTAGGCCGGGCATCCACGTCTTTCTTTCTAAGCAAGACGTGGATGGCCGGGACATAAGCGCGTTTACGCGCGTCTTCGACGCGCTGTGCCCGGCCATGACGAGTCGGGAGTCTTGAGCTCGTTACCTTGACGGCTTTTGACAAAACGCGTCCGGCGGGTGAAATCATCAATTGACCAACCATCCGGCCCTCACCGCCATGAAGATCGACGTCCACTCCCATCAGATCGAGAAATTCTTCCACGAGACGCTGGCCGCGCTGCCGGGCGTCACCGTTAAGGTCAATCCGGACCGCTTCAGCTATCTCATGAAGGACGGCAAGACCTGGCTGCCGTTCCGCCCGGAAATGTTCGACCCTGACCATCTCATCCGCGAGATGGATCGGAAAGGCATCGACATCTCGATCCTCTCCATGAACACGCCGAGCGTCTACATTTTCGAGGGCGAGACCCGCGTCGCGCTGGCCCGGCGGCTCAATGACTCGCTGGTCGCGCGCGCCAAGCGCAATCCCGACCGCGTGCGCGGCTTCGGCACGCTGCCCCTTCCCGATGTCGAGGCCTCGCTCAAGGAGCTCGAGCGCATCGCGGACGCGCCCGGCATCGTCGGCATCGGGGTCGGCTCGAACTTCAACGGCGTCGCGCTCGACGACCGCCGGCTCGAGCCGGTCTGGGCGCGCATCGCGGCGCTCGGGCTGCCCGGTCTCCGAGCATCCGATGCTGCCGACGTTTGCCGAGCACCTGCCGGGCTATGCGCTGCCCATCCGGGTGGGATTTCCCTTCGACACCACCTTGTGCGTGACCCGCATGATCTATGGCGGCGTATTCGAGCGCCATCCCGACCTGAAATTCATCGTGGCGCACACCGGCTCGGCCTTTCTCGGACTCCTGGAGCGGCTCGACCACGGCTTCCAGCTCTTCCACGAATGCCGCGAGCACATCACCCAGCCGCCAAGCGTGTTCGCGCGCAAGAATCTCTATTACGACACCTGTGCGTTCTCCAAGGCGTTCATCGAGATGGCGGTGAGCGAGATCGGCGAGGACCGCTTTCTGTTCGGCACCGACTATCCGTTCATCATCTCGGACCAGTCCTACATCGAGGCGCTCGGCCTGTCGCCGCAGCAGAAAGACAAGATCCTCGGCGGAAACGCGGGGCGGCTGTTCGGGCAGCGGCTGGCGATGCCGCAAGCTACAACGTCAGGATAAAGGAGCGCGCCCATGGTCAAAGTCTGCGACTGCTTTCCCGAGCTGAAACAAACAACCGAAGCGCGCGAGGCGCGCTACCGCGCCCATCCGGAGCGGCCGGCGCCGGAAGGACCGCAGAGCTTCGTCGAGGTCAAGGTCACCTCGATCGGGCAGCTCAACGAGCTGGTCGAATGCCGGAAGAGCGGCCACAAGTTCATCATCAGCGAGCCCGTGCACGTCGGCGGGCAGAACGTGGCGCCGACCCCGCTCGAGCTCATGCTCGCGGGCGCGGTCGGCTGCTATGCCGCGGTGTTCGCCTTCTACGCCGCCAAGATGGGCGTCACCTACGACAGTTTCGAGGCAGTCGCGCGCACTGACTTTGACGTGCGCGGCCACATGATCGAGGGCGCGCCCTCCTCCGCGTTCCAGAAGGTCACGATCGCCATGCGGATCGTGAGCGACGCGCCGGAGGCGGCACTCAAGGAGGTCGAGCGGCTCGCGACCGCGGGCTGCCCGGGCCTTAATACGCTACGCGATCCGGTGCCGGTCGCGACCGAGCTTGCGGTGATCCGCACGCGCGAGGCGGCAGCGTGACGCGCAGCCGCGTGACACGTAAGCGCGATGCCTGCTACCGGATCGGCCGCTCAGCAACCGGACTTGGCCTGTTCGCGACTGCGCCGATCGAGCGCGGCGCGTTCATCGTCGAATATTCCGGAGAGCGCATTCCAACACGCGAAGCCCACGCACGCGAAAAGACGGCTGGAGCCCGCTACATGTTCGAGATCAACAACCGCTGGACCGTCGACGGCTCGGTACGCTCCAACATCGGCCGCTATGCCAACCACTCCTGCCGCCCGAACGCGGAGAGCGCGCTCAGGAGGGGCATGGTGATCCTGCGCGCCATCAAGGCGATCGAAGCGGGCGAGGAGATCACCTACGACTATGGCGATGAGTATTTCGAGCTGTTCATCAAGCCGAACGGCTGCCGCTGCGAAAAATGCGCGGGGGACACCAAGGCGCGCAGAGCAAAGATAGCGCGGCGCCTGAGCTAAGGCTTGTCCCGCTCGATCTCCTGCGCGTGATCCTCGTCGTAGCCGTGCCGCTGCGAGTAATACATCAGCGCCATCAGGCCGATGCCGACAAGGAGCGAGAAGCCGCCGCCGCCGAGGATCGCGAGCCAGCCCCACGGCGGAATATCGACGTTCACCATCTCCCACTGGTCGTAGGCGATCCAGCACACAAAGACGAGCAAGGCCAGGAGAGATCCGATCGCGAGCGCTCGTGCCATGTCGACCCGTCCGGTTGCGCCGCCCGTTAACGGCGACCCTGCGGATCATATATGGGGAGGCGGCGTCATTCACCAAACGGCTGGGGCGAAGGGTGCGGGACGAAGAGTGCGGGGGGCGAAGAGTTGAGCGCGCCAAGGTGCGTCGATATGGTGGCTCGAAGGCTGCCGCAAGCGCTGCAATATGGGGGATCAGATCGACGATGACGCAGATATCCGAAACCACGCTCCGGACGCAGATCACCGAATGCACGCGCATGATGGTCATGGCCGAGCTTCTCGACTACAGCGGCCATGTCAGCGCGCGCATTCCGGGCACCGACCGGTTCCTGATCCCGCCCCGCGATGCCAGCCGCGCCGGCCTGAGCCCCGACGAGATCCTGGTGGTGGACATCAACGGCAAGGTGCTGGAAGGCAAGGGCCCGGCCCCGACCGAGACCGCGATCCATTCCGGCGTCTATCGGCACCGCCCCGATGTGCTCGCGGTCGGGCACGGCCACCCGCCGATGTCGACGCTGTTCACCATGGTCGACCGCCCGATGGTGGCCGTGCGCAACTACGGCTTCCGCTTCATCGGCATCCCGGTTCATCCCGACCCGACCCATATCCGCACCGTCGCGCAGGGCGACGCGGTCGCCCAGACGCTCGGCCAGTGCAGCTGCTGCCTGTTGCGCGGCCACGGCAGTGTGGTCACCGCGAGCAGCATTCCCGAGGTGTTTCTCGACAGCCTCGAGATGGAGGAGAACGCGCGCAGCACCGTGCATGCGTCCACGCTCGGCAAGCTTCTCCCGATCACGCCGGAGGAGGTGGAGCTGCTCAAGGTGAGCTTCGCGCGCAATACCTATCGCATCGCCAAAACCTGGGAGCACTATCAGGAGAAGGCGAAGCTTGCCGGCATGCTGTGAAGAAGAAGGACACGCGTCATGACTGACCTGACCCGCAGACGCCTGATCACCGGCGCGGCCGCGCTCACGCTGCCGGCATTCGTCCAGCCGGGCTTCGTCCGACCCGCAATGGCCGAGACCGTCGACATCGCGGCCGCCAAGCGCGAAGGCAAGGTCACGCTCTATACATCGGCGCCGATCGCGGCGGCTCAGAAGGTCGCCAACGCCTTTCAGGCAGAAATACGGCATCACGGTCGAGCTGTTCCGCTCCGGCGGCACGCAGGTGCTGCGCCGCTTCATGATGGAGCAGCAGGCCGGCCACATGCGGCGCCGACGTGCTGGTGTCGTCCGATCCGGCCGCTGTCATCGACCTCGCCGCAAAGGGACTGTTCGTGCCGTTCAAGCCGGACGGCTTCGACAAGGTGCCGGCCGGGCTCAACGATCCCGACGGCCACTATCGTCGCGCAGCGCGTGAGCGTGATCTCGATCTACGGGCGCACCGATCTCTTTCCGCTCAGCGACATGCCGAAGACCTGGGACGACCTCTTGAGCCCGCGCTTCAAGGGCAAGCTTGTCATGACCAATCCGTCGTTCACCTCGCTGCAGCTTGGCGTGGTCGCAACGATGTCGAAGCTGCGCGGCTGGGACTACTTACGAGAAGCTCAATCGCAACGACGTCGTGGTCGTGCAGGGCAACGAGCAGGCGCTCAACCTGGTCAAGACCGGCGAGCGGCCGATCGCGGCCGGCGCCGACAGCCAGTATGCCAACGAGGCGCGGCAAGCCGGCCACAAGATCGCCAACGTGTTCCCGAGCGACGGCACGTTCGCGATCCCGGCGACCACTTCAGTGGTGAAGGGCTCGAAGAGCCCGAACGCCGCCAAGCTGCTCGCCGAATACACGCTGAGCCTGGAGGCGCAGAAGCTGTGGCCGGAGAGCGGCATCTATGCGGCGCGCACCGACGTCGATCCGCCGCCCGAAAGCCCGAGGATCAGCGACGTCAAGGTGATCCCGATGGACTACGCCTACATCACCAGCGCAACCGCGCAGGTGAAGAAGAAGTTCAGCGAGATTTTCTCGATTTGACCGCGGATAGGCAAAGGCCATTGGAAATGGCTTCGCGACCCGACTGACCTTTGTAATGAACACCGCACTCTCCACGTCATGGCCGGGCGTTGTCCCGGCCATCCACGTCTTGATGCAAGTTCAGATAGCAAGTCGTGGATGCCCGGCATAAAGCCGGGCATGACGGAGTAACACAACAAACGCACTGCTATTGTGGTGGCGGCACTTCGATCGAGGTGCAGTTGCTCAGGCGCTGCGAGATGCAATCGTCGATCCGGCGGGTCTCGAACAGGGCGTTGACCAGCCACAGGCCGATGCCAACGATAACCACAAAGAAGACGAGCAGCACCAGATTGCCGCTGCGCCGCTCCGCGTCGCTCTCTTTTTCCGGCCGCCCCTCACCCATGCAATGACGAGAATAAATCTCCTGGCGGCCAGGACAAGACCAACGCTCGGATCGCCGCATGCGGGGCGTGCAAGATGCGCAAGGCGCGCATCTTCAATGCAAAAAGCGTCAATGCATAAAATCCGCGTCAATGCGGCCTCGGGCGCCCCATCGTCTCTTTGACCTTCTCGACCAGTTGCTTGAGCGTGAACGGCTTGGCCAGGAACTCGTATTTCTCAGGATCAGGCAGGCTCTTCTGGAACGCGTCCTCGGCGTAACCCGATACGAAGATCACCTTGATATCGGGATGGCTCTTGCGCAGCTCCTTGAACATCGTCGGCCCGTCCATCTCCGGCATCATCACGTCGGAGACGACGAGATCGATGTTGCCGTCACGGCGCTCGATTACGTCGATCGCCTCCACGCCATTGCCGGCTTCGAGGACGGTGTAGCCACGTGAGGAGAGGCCACGCGCGTTGAGAACGCGCAGCCCCTCCTCGTCCTCGACTAGGAGGATCGTGCCGTGCCCGGTGAGATCGGTCGTGGTGCGCTTGCTTCTCCTCTGCCGGTGGCATCGGGCCGGCGAGCCTGGGCGCCGCAACCTCAGGAGTGCGTGCGTGGCATCGTCGGCCACCGGCACGTAGCGCGGGATGAAGATGCGGAAGGTCGTGCCCTTGTCGAGCTCGGAATCGACGTAGATGAAGCCGCCGGTCTGCTTGATGAAGCCGTAGACGGTGGCGAGGCCAAGACCGGTGCCCTTGCCGATATCCTTGGTGGTGTAGAACGGGTCGAAGATCTTGTCGATGACATCGGGCGCAATGCCGGTGCCGGTGTCGGTCACGTCGATCATCACATATTCGCCGAGCGGCATACCCTTGCGCTGCAAACGCGCGCTTTCCGCGGCGCTGACGTTGCTCGTGCGGATGGTGAGCTTGCCGCCATCCGGCATCGCGTCGCGGGCATTGACCGCAAGATTGATGATCGCCTGCTCGAACTGTCCGATGTCGGCCTTGACCTGCCAGAGATCGCGCACCAGCGGAATATCGAGCGTCGACCTTCTCGCCAATGAGCCGGCGCAGCAGCATGCCGAGATCCGGCAGCGTTTCGCTGAGCTCGATCACCTGCGGGCGCAGCGTCTGCTTGCGCGAGAACGCGAGCAGCTGCCGCACGAGGCTCGCCGCCCGGTTGGCGTTCTGCTTGATCTGCATGATGTCCTGGAACGACGGATCGGTCGGCCGATGTGCGTTCAGGAGGAAGTCGGTCGCCATCATGATGGCGCCAAGCAGATTGTTGAAGTCGTGCGCCACGTTGCCGGCGAGCCGGCCGATGGTGTCCATCTTCTGCTGCTGCACGACTTGATTTTCGAGCGCGCGCTTCTCGGTGGTGTCGAGCGCATAGACGATCGCCGTCTCCTGATCGCGCTCCTCCTTCTCGACCGCGGTCACATAGAAGCAGGCCGAGCGATCGCCGGCGCCTTCAAGCACGGCATCGACCGGGGCGATGTCGCCCTGCCCGGCCGCCGCCTTGCGCAGCGCCGCCTCGAGCGGCGCGCGGTCGCGTTCCGCGACCACCGACAGGATCGAGCGGTTGTCGGCGCCCTCGCCCTTGTGCACCGGATGGAACAGCCGCGCGAACAGCGCGTTCGAGCGCGCGATCCTGCCCTGCTTGTCGACGGTCGCGATCGCCATCGGGGTATTGTGGAAGAAGCGCACGAAGCGCACTTCGGCGGCGCGCAATGGGTCGGCACCGCCGTCGCCGGCGCGATTGAGGACGAGCGTGCGCGAGGGACCAGCCGCGCCGTCGGCGCCCGAACACGACCTTGTGGAAAAGCCGCACCGGAACGGTGCGCCCGTTGCGGGTCTTGAGGTCGATGTCGAGACGCTCGGTCTTCACGTCGCCGGGAGCGCCCGTGAGCGTGGTGAGGAGAGCCGCGCCCTCGCCGGCCACGACATCGGCAAGCCGCAAACCGCCCGAGCCGACCTGCGCCAGATCGTGGTCGAGCCATTCGGCGAGCGTCGCGTTGAGATAGGACATATTGCCGTCGGCATCGACCGAGAAGAAGCCCGCCGGCGCATGGTCGAGATAGTCGATGGCGTGCTGCAGCTCCTGGAAGACGTTCTCCTGGCGCTCGAGCTCGCGCGTCACGTCGGAGAGCGACCACACCGTCATCGGCGTTGCCCGCTTGCCGTCGCGCAGCGGCCGCACCCGCATGCGCAGCCAGCGCCCGGGCTCGCCCTTGTGGCTGCCGACGCGGACCTCCTCCTGTAGTCGCCGGCCCTCGCGCGCCGCCCGCAGCAGGCGGTAGACGGCTTCCGAGACGCCTGGATCGCTGATGAACACCCGCTCGACCGGCCGCACCTCCCCGGCCGCGGTGGCGCCGATCAGATCGAGATAGGCCGCGTTGGCATAGATCACCCGGCCGGCGTGATCGGTGACCAGCAAGGCCTCGCTCGCGCCGTCGACGACCGACTTGAGCAGTGGGTTCGCCACGTCCTTGCCGCCGATGCGCAGAATGCCGGCGGCGAGCGCAAACAGCAGGAAAACGCCGATCGTGGCCATCAGCGCCAGGAAACCCAGCACATAGGGTTCGGCATGGCCGCGGCCGATCAGCACCAGTCCGGCGGTGGCGCCCACCAGCACGACAGCGATCGCGAGCACGAGGCTGATGCTGCCGCCGTGCTGACCTGCGCTGGTGCGGTCGAGCGCCGCGCGCACGATATCTCCGGTCACATCCTGTTGCGCCATGATCGGCCAGTGCTCCGCTTCCGAAGCTCTTCCCGCCCCGGAGCTTCGAATCGGCAACACCAATGTCCTTTTTTTGTCCCCGAATCTCAGTGCCTCAGACGCTGAATCGACGCAAGGGGTTCGCGCAAAACGAGTCTGCCGGCCGGTTCGCGCAGGACGAGTCCCCGCGCTTCCCCGGGCCCGCCGCGCCACGCCCTCTTATCGCCGCGCTGCGACTGCGCGATTGAGCTTCATCACGTATCCAATCACTTCCGCGACCGCCTGATAGTGCTCCGGCGCGATCTCCTGATCAATCTCTACGGTTGCATGGAGGGCGCGAGCGAGCGGCGGGTTTTCCACAATCGGAATATTATGTTCGGTCGCCACCTCGCGAATCTTGCGGGCGATGAGATCGGCGCCCTTGGCGACGCAGATCGGGGCGTCCATGCCGCGCTCGTATTTGAGCGCAACCGCAAAGTGGGTCGGGTTGGTGATGACCACGGAGGCGTCCGGGACCGCGGCCATCATGCGCTTGCGCGAGCGCGTCTGGCGGATCTGCCGGATCTTGGCCTTGACCTCGGGGTTACCGTTGGTCTGCTTGAACTCGTCCTTGAGCTCGCGCACCGACATCTTCTGGCGCTCGAACCACTGCCGGTACTGGAACAGATAGTCGGCCGCCGCGATCAGCGCCAGCACCGCCACCACCGCCCCCATCATCTGCAGGGACAGCGACTGCGTGATCGACAGCATGGCGGCGGGATCGATGCGCACCAGCGCGTCGAGCCGGAACCGCTCCGGCTAGATCAGCGCCGTCATGATGGTGCCGATCACCGCGAGCTTGATCAGGCCCTTGACGAAATTGGCGAGCGCCTGCTTGGAGAACAGCCGCCCGAAGCCCGCCATCGGCGAAATCTTGGACATCTTCGGCTTGAGCGCCTCGGTCGACCAGACCAGGCGGTGCTGAATCATGTTGCCGCCGACGGCCGCAAGCGCGAGCAACAGGAGCGGGATGGCCACCGCAGCCACGACCTCGAGGCTGAGCTTCTCGACAATGCTGGTGAAGCCGCGGCCATCGACCCGGATCGACCCGGAATGCGCGACCAGGCCGCGCAGCGTGGTCGCGAGGCTGTTCGCCATCGGGCCCGAAAACGCCATCAAAAGCAGCGCGCCGCCCGCGATCACAAACCAGGTGTTGACTTCCTGGCTCTTGGCGACGTCGCCGCGCTCGAGCGCCTCATCGAGGCGCTTTTGGGTTGGGTCTTCGGATCGTTCGGTGTCTTCCTGACCTTCGGCCATAAGACCTCACGAGTAAGGCGCGAGCTGGCGCAGCGTGCCCTCGAGCGCGCCAAGAAAGACGGCCATCATGGAGCCGATCACCAGGATCAGGATCAGAAAGCCCACGATGATCGAGGCCGGCAGGCCGATGAAGAACACCTGCATCTGCGGCATCAGGCGCGAGAGCACGCCGAGCCCGAGATTGAACAGAAGCCCGAACACGATGAACGGCGCCGAAAGCTGGATGCCGATCTTGAAGGCGAGCGCGATGGTCGCGGTGGTGTGCGCGGCAACGTCGCCCACGAGCGGCATTTCGCCGGGGCGGAACAGCGCGTAGCTGTCGTTGAGCGCGGCGATCACCAGGTGATGCAGGTCGGCCGCAAACACCAGCGCAAGGGCGAGCATGGTCAGGAAATTGGCCACGATCACGCTCTGCTGGCCTTGCGTCGGATCGACCGCCGTGACGAAGCCGAGCCCAAGCTGCTGCGCGATGACGGAGCCCGCGACCTGCAAGGCCGAGATCAGCAGGCGCACGGTGAAGCCGAGGAGCGCACCGATGAACATCTCCTGCGCCAGCATGGTGGCGACCGGTCCGAAAGTGCGCAGGTCGATCTGGTATTCGTTGCGATGCAAGCGGCAGCAGCACGGCCGCGAGCAGCAGCGCTATGCTCAGCCGCACCCGCGACGGCACGGTCATCTCGCCGAGCCCCGGCAGCAGCATCACCATGATTCCGATGCGCGCGAACACCAGCATGAAGGTCGCGGCCAATGCGGGCAGGAACGAGATATCGATCCGCATGACCGCTCTCTCCGCCCTCATCCTGAGAGCATTCCAGTCGGCACTTGCCGACTGGAATGCGTCTCGAGATGGGCGGCCTGCATGGTTCGAGACGCGCACCTGTGCGCCAAGTGGCGCTCAGGCGCGCTCCTCACCATGAGGCCGATTGAGTTCGTCATGCGCGACTCACCCCGCCGCGATGCGCGCTGCGAGCCTGATCATGTGGCCCTGCAGATGGTCGGCCATGAACGGCAGCGCGATCAGCATGGCAACGAAGATCGCCAGAATCTTGGGCACGAAGGCGAGCGTCATTTCCTGAATCTGGGTCAGCGCCTGGAACAGCGAGATGATCACGCCGACGACGAGCCCGATCAGCAGCAGCGGGCTTGAGACAATCACCAGCGTGAGGATCGCGTCGCGCGCGACGTCGAGCACTTCCGATCCGGTCATTGCGCCAGCCCCCGCGTCGTCCCCGCTTCACCCGTCATCAGATCGGCATCCGCATGATTTCTTCGTAAGCCTGGATCATGCGGTCGCGCACCGAGACCAGCGCCTCGACCGCCACCTCGGTTTCCGACACTGCGGTCACCACGTCGACGATGTTGGCCTTGCCGGCCACCATGGCGCGCTGCTGCGCATCGGACGCTTTGCCGGCCTCGAGCACGCTGCCAATGGCGTCCTTGAGCAATGCACCGAAATTTTGGCCTTGGGTTTCGCCGACGGCCTTGCCGAGCCCCCCCGATGCATCGGCGATGCGGGCGAGGCTGGCATAGGCATTGGCGGCAGCGGATGGCGTTGTCATGAACGGTCCCCGGATCAGGCTTTGAGGATATCGAGCGTGCGCTGGATCATGCGGCGGGTCACACCGATGACGTTGACGTTGGCCTCGTAAGAGCGCTGTGCCTCGCGCATGTCGGTCATCTCAACCAGCGGATTGACGTTGGGGTATTTCACATTGCCGCTGGCATCGGCATTGGGATGGCCGGGCTCGTACTTGACGCGGAAGTCCGAGCTGTCGGGCTTGATCTTGCCGAGCGTGACCACACGCGCATCGAGCGCGCGATCGAAGGCGGAGCGAAAGGTCGGAATGCGGCGCCGGAACGGATCGCCATCGGGGCGCTGCGCGGTCGAATCGGCATTCGCGATGTTCTCGGAGATGACTCGCATGCGCCCGGCCTGGGCGCGCAGGCCAGAGGCCGCGATCGCGATCGATTTCAGGAAGTCCATGGGACCATCGCCTCTCATCGTCACCGCTCCTATCGCTTGCCTAACGCGCTCTTGATCAGCCCAAGGCCGCGCGTGTAGAGCGCGGTCGCAGCTTGGTAGTCCATGGCGTTGGATGCCACCTTGAGCATCTCGTCCTCGAGTCTCGACCGCATTGCCGGATGGCCGCGATTCGAAATCAAACTTGCGGTCCTGGCGGAACGACGACGATTCGGAACTCGACGAATCACCAAAGTGTCCAGGATTCGTGCGCGCGAGCATCACCGAGCCGGGCTGCGCCCTGCTCTGGTCGAAATTTAATGGGACGAGATCACGTGGCGTGAATTTGGGAGTATCGGCGTTGGCCACGTTTTCCGACAGCAGGCGTTGGCGTTCCTGATGCCAATGCATCTTGGTGCGCAGCATCGAGAAGATCGGCATATCGGAGATCGGCATCGCGATTTTCTTCAGGTTCCCGGCCCATCGAGACCGGCGGAAATCGGCGACACGCAACCAAACTGGTAGGCAGACTTTGCCGGGGCTTTGGTTAATGACCGGTTAAGCCATGGGAATTAGCGCAATTGCCGGGTAATGGACCATTTACCGAAGAAGTGGCCTCGCCACGCGATTTGCGGTATTGAGAGAAGGTATTTTTTAATGTTTTGTTAGGACTTCCGGCGGCAAATAGTGCCGCTGGCGTTAACCATTCCGGGGGTTCCCTAGTGGGAACAACCGGTTCGAGGCGCCCAGCCCCTGTCGGGCACAGGGAGGAGCATGTGTTGGATTTCCTATTCGGCGAAGGGCAGTATGGCCTCCGGTTCCTGTTCGCCTTCATCGTGGTGCTGGGCTTGATTGGACTATTCGCATGGCTGGCACGGCGCTTCGGCGCCACGAACCTCGGGGCCACGGCAGCGCGTGGGCGCCAGCCCCGGCTTGCTGTGATCGACGCGGCCGCGATTGACGCCCGCCGGCGGCTGGTCCTGATCCGTCGCGACAATGTCGAGCATCTGCTGATCATTGGCGGGCCGACCGATGTTGTAGTCGAGCAGAATATTGTGCGCGGCGGAGCCGTCCGAGAGGGAGGGCGCCAGCCGGCCGCCGCCGATACCCTGCCGCGCCCCGCTCCGCTCGGCGAGACTGGCAATTGGCCATTGCAGCCTGAGCCCGCGCTTGCCCCGCAAGGGGCGCACCGACGGGTTGCGCCACTCGATGAGCCCGAGGTCCCGTGGCCGGACGAGGCCGAGCCAGCGCCACGGCAGGCGCGCTCGCTCGATCCGCTGGCCGGCCTTGCCGCTGAGCTTTCACGTAATCCACCGGAGCCCGCCCCCGCGACCGCCATGCCGCGCGTGACACGTCCGCGCGAAGTCGCACGCGAGCCGGCACGCGAGGCATCCCTGCGTGAACCACCGATGCGTGAACCGCCAATGCGCGAGTCAACTCTGCGCGAGCCAACGCTGCGCGAGATGCCTGCACGCGAAGTCGCTCGCGAAATGCCAAGGGAAGTGCAACGCGAAGTACACCGCGAAGTGCAGCGCGAGGTCGTCCGTGAGGCTCCCCGCGAAGTAGCCCGCGAGGCGATGCGCGAGCCGATTTGCGAGGTCGCCCGAGAGCCGATCCGTGAAGCCGCGCGCGAGCCGATCCGGGAAGCGGCCGTGCGTGAGCCGATGCGTGAAGCCGTCGTACGTGAGCCGATGCGCGAAGTGGTGCGCGAGCCGATGCGAGAGGCCGCACGCGCGCCGCAGCAGCCGGCCGCCGCCGAGGCTCCATTTGCTGCAGCAGCCGATCAGAACCTCGCCGAGATGGCGCATCGGCTGGAGGCGGTGCTCCGCCGCCCAGGCGGCGCCAAAGCCGAGGCGCGCCCGGAGCCCAAGCCAAGGCCGGTTGCGGAGCCCGCAGCGATGGCCGAGCCGAGCCCCATTGAACAGCCACCGAGCGAAGCGCGGCGCGAAGCCAAGGCGGCGCCGCCGCAACGCTCCCTTTATGACAGTCTCGAACAGGAGATGGCGAGTTTGTTGGGCCGTCCGAACAGCAAAGCTTGACGTCATCGGCGATCGGCCGCTGCGTCCGTCTAGCGACGGGTGCGGCCGTAGTAGCGATAATCCTGGGAGCGCTGCCGGCGGCGGCGCAGGAAATCAGCATCAATCTGGGCCAAGGCGCGGGTGCCGCCGGTAGCGGCGGGCTGACCGAGCGCGTCATTCAACTGATTGCGTTCATTACGGTCCTGTCGCTCGCGCCTTCGATCCTGGTGATGATGACGTCATTCACCCGCATCGTGGTGGTGCTGTCGCTGCTGCGCACAGCGCTCGGCACCGCAACCGCCCCGCCCAACGCCGTCATCGTCGCACTGGCGCTGTTCCTCACCGCCTTCGTGATGGGACCCGCGCTGCAGAACGCCTACGACACCGGCATCAAGCCGCTCGTGAACAACGAGATCAGCGTCGAGCAGGCGTTCGAGCGCTCAACAGTCCCGCTCAAGGCATTCATGCAGAAAAACGTGCGCGAGAAGGACCTTGCGCTGTTTTCCGACCTTTCGCGCGAGCCGCGACCAGAGAGCCCGGAGCAGCTCTCACTGCGCATCCTGGTGCCCGCATTCATGATCTCAGAGCTCAAGCGCGCATTCGAGATCGGATTTCTGCTGTTCCTGCCGTTCCTGATCATCGACCTGGTGGTCGCCTCGGTGCTGATGTCGATGGGCATGATGATGCTGCCACCGGTCGTGGTGTCGCTGCCGTTCAAGCTGATCTTCTTTGTGCTGGTGGACGGCTGGAGCCTGGTCGCCGGCAGCCTGGTCCAGAGCTACGGGACCTAGCGGGCTGGCAAGATCCCGCTCATCTTATTGCGTTGTTTGATTTCAACATTTGACGGGCGCCCGTTGCCGGCCCCTGCGTCAAATTGCCAGCCCTCGACTTTGCTATCGTTGACCCTCTCCGCCCATCCGTGGGACAAACGGGCATGGCGCACCGCGCTTGTCTTAGCCTGTTGCTGGCACTCGCTGTTTCGTTCGCAGCCCTGTTTTCGCTGCGCGGAGCGGACAGCGCGCGCGCGGATTCGATTTCCCAGAATGCAGAGCATGCGCACGGCGTCGACAGCCGCTGGCTCGCGAGCAGTCCGCCCAACGGGGGCGACCTGGCTGCAGTCTTCAGGCAATGGAACGACAACGACGATCCCGATGACATCCTGCAGGCCGAGGGCATCAGCATTGCGTTCCCGCTGCTGACCTCCGGTTTCGGGCGACGCGTCGGTCATGCCGTTGCCTGTGAACGCCTTGTCGCCTCGGCATTCCCGCGCGGCCCTCCGGTCCTCTGATCAAGCTGCACATCGATCGCGAAAGCGCTCCGGTGCGCCCGCAATGGTGACGCGCGAGCGGATCGATCCGCCTGACACCATCGCTCCGCAACCGCCTCACCACTCTTGATCACGCAAGCGCCCGCAGCCCTCAGCGGCGGCGTGGCGCTCGCCATGGAACATCCCATGGAGACATCTCATGAAGCTCATCACCTACTATGTCGGTCTCGCCCTCGTGGCTGACGTGGTCGCCGTCTTGCTGTGCCTGGCCATCGAAGAGGTTTGGCCAGCAGCCAGCCTGCCCATCTTCCTCGGCCTCTATTTTGCGATCCTCTGGGGCGCATGGGTCGCGGCCATTCGCCTGACCGAGCCGAAGGTCTCGGTCACGGATGCGACGGCCCAGCCCGCCGAGTGATCTTCGGCTGACCACTGCACACGCAGGACGCGGCCCGCCCCGGCCGCGTCCTGACATCGCGTTGCGCGGGCGAAATCTCGCCCCGCACCCCTTCCAATGCGCCCCGGCTGCGCGCTAGCCTGACGCAGGCTTGGCGTTGCGTGCAGGGATTGTTTTCTCCTTCACGCCACCACAGGCTGACCAAGAATCGCGGGTCGACTTGCGGCGCGCCAATCATCGTGGGAGGGCAGCATGGATCGACGTGATTTCCTGCGCGCATCGTCGGCCGCTGTGCTTGGTTTCGGATTGCCCGCCGAAGCATTCGCGCAAGCGACAACGCCCACCAACCCACAATGGGACGCCGGCAGGTTGCGCCACCTATTGCCGCAGGTGAGCGACAGCCAGATGCTCATCAAGGCGTCGTTCAGCGCACCGATGCTCGATGCCCCGACGCTGCGCGTCGGCGATCTCAGCGTGCGCGGGCGCATGAGCGATACTCACGGCGAGCATTGGCACTTCCATGCTGGCGGGCTGCAGGCGGGACGGCGCTATACGCTGTCACTCGCCACCGCCGACGGGCGCGCGCTCGCGGCACCCTGGGAGCTTGCGACGTTTCCTGGCCCCGACGAGCGGCCGCCGCGGTTCCGCGTGCTCTTCTTCTCCTGCGCCGGCGGCCACGAGGCGCTGCCGGTCGGTCCAAACAAATTCCTGCCGACGGTCGTGCGCAATCGCCTGTTGCGACGCGCGCTGAGCTTTGCGCCGCAGGCTGCGGTGGCGAACGGTGATCACGTCTATTGGGACTTGCTGTCGCCACTGGGCTCGGGACGCTCTGGCGCGTCCGCAGAAGCGCAGGCGATCGCCGGCAAGTTCGATCGCGCGGGCATCGTGCTGGGCGGCGATAACGAAAGTGTGCTCAAGCGCGCCGCCGGGCCGCAGATCGCGCCGGTCTACGGCACCGACTTCCGCTCGACGCCAATGTTCTTCATTCAAGATGATCATGACTATTTCGACAACGACGAAGCCACCGACGACATCGTCACGTTTCCGCCGACCTATTTCATGCTGCAGCTCGCCCGCGCCACGCAGCTCATGTACTATCCGGAGTACCTGCCTGATGTGGCGCGTCCACGCGGCCTCGCATGGTCGTCGGCGGCCGATCGCGTTGAGGGTCTGTCGGAAACGTTTGGGACCATCCGCTACGGGCGTCTCGCCGAAATTTTGCTCTACGACATCCGCCGCACCGCCACGCTCGCGGGGCAGAGCGCGGTCTACATCGACGTCGAGGCCGAGAAATGGCTGAAGGCGCGCATGGCGGCGACCGAGGTCGCCCATGTGGTGCACGCGCCCTCCAATCCGCCCGGATGGAGCGCGGGTAAGTGGGGTGAATGGTACCCGGACATTCTCGGACCGGACAAAAAGCTCACCACCAAGATTCCCAAGCCCTATTGGCAGCCCGGCTGGCTCAAGCAGCACGACCGGCTGATGGCGGCGATGGCGGAGATGAAAGGCCGCGTGCCGCTGGTCGTCAGCGGCGACATGCACTCGATCGCGCTCGGCAAGATGCTGCGCAGCGGCTCACTCGACCTCGCCCGCAACCCGATCAACGTCGCACTGTCGGGAACGATTGGAACGTCGCCTGTCGGCTGGCCGTCGGTCGGTATTCGTGGCACGCCCGCGCTGCCCTCCGCCGTGCTCGATTTCAGCGAGACCATCAAGCCGATCGAGCAGCATGGCTTTACGCTGGTCGACTTCATGCCCGACAAGATGGTGCTCCGGGTGTTCAAATGGGACCGCAACACGCAACCCGGTCGAAGCGATCGACACGCTCGAGCCGTTCCACACCGCCGAGCTGCCGCGCCCGGCATGAACGGGTTGCTCTGATCAACTCACCGGGGAGAGCGATTTGGCCGAGAAGAGCGCTTCCGCGATGGCCGGCGAAGCCGCCACATTGTGCGCGCCGCCGCGCCGGCAGTTTTTCATGACCTTGCGCGACATCGGCATGTGGGTGCGAAGCGCCCGTGCCGATGCAGCAGTGGCTGAGCACACGGCCGGGCATGGCGTCTCGCATGCATTCGAGATGCTTTACGTCGCCAATCCGGACCCCTACGGCGCCATCGACCCGCGCTACCGCTATCAGGCGCGCAAGTACGAAATGCTGTTGTCTTTCCTGCCGGCGCGCCACTACCGGCACATTCTCGAGCTTGGATGCGGCGTCGGCGCGTTATGCCGGGCGCTTGCACCCTATGCCGAGAGTGTCACCGGCGTGGATGTCGCCGCCGCCGCGGTGCAGCGTGCAACCAATCTCTCGCGAAATTACAGCAATGTCGCATTTGCCTCGGCCGATGTCCGGACCTTTGACACCGCTGACGCTGCTGGACGACGGTATGACCTGATCGTCATCGCCGATGTGCTCTATTATGCGCTGCAGCAGGATGACAAGCCGGCGCTGGAAGCCATCGCCTGCCGGGTCGCGGCCTGCCTCGCGCCAGGTGGTTTGGTGCTGCTCGCCGACCATTATTTTTTCGGGCTTGATGCAGCGTCGCGCCGCACTCGGGCAATTCACGGAGTCTTCCGCCAGGCTTCCATGCTCCACCAGCGCGCCGAGCACCGCCGCTGCTTCTATCTGGCGACGCTGTTGGAGCAGAACTGAAGGCGCTCACCATGACCTGGCTGCTCGGAACTATGACATCAGCCCGCAAGATCGCCGGCTACCTCGTGGCGCTTGCCATCGCCAGCGCGGCTCCCGCCGCCGCCCAGTCGCCGCGCCCATGGCTCGTCCCCGAGCTGCATGCCGCCGCGAAGTCGGAAGGCAACACGCTCACCATGTACGCCTCGATGAACGAGGAGGAGGCGCTGCCCTACTGGGCGATCTTCGAGCAAGCGACCGGGATCAAAGTGAATTTCGTGCGCATGTCGGATTCCAACATCCGCGCCCGCGTCGCCATCGAGCACCGCGCCGGGCAGCGCAGCTGGGACCTGGTCGCGACCTCGCCGGTCTATCGGCTTGGCAATGAGATCCTGGCGCCGTTCGATCCGCCGCAGGCCAAGGACCTGATCCCGCAGGCACGCGATCCCGACCGGCGCTGGTACGGCTATTCCGGCAACTACAACACGCCCGCCTACAACACCACGAAGGTGAAGCCCGAGGAGCTGCCGAAGAGCTATGAGGAGTTCCTCGAGCGCAAGCAATGGGCCGGCAAGGTCGCGATCGACGCGACCGATACCGAGTGGCTCGCGGGCCTGTTTGCGCATTACGGCGAGGAGCGCGCCAGCAAGCTTCTCCGCGACATCGTGGCGGCGCTGAAGCCGGTGGTGATCGACGGCCATCTCAATCTGGCGCGCCAGGTCGGCGCGGGCGAGTATCTCGTTGCGCTCAACAATTACGTTCCGCTGACCATCAACCTGAAGCTCGCCGGCGTGCCGACCGACTTCTGGGCGCTCGATCCGGTCAGCTCTCACCTTCGGATCGATCGGCATCTACACTCAGGCGCCGCATCCGAAGACCGCGCTGCTCGCCGCGAACTACATGCTCAGCCACGAAGGCCAGAGCTTCCTGACCCGCAAGGGCCGGCTGCCCGTCGCGTTCCGACGTGGCCACCAATCCGCCGGGTGTGATGGACGTGCTTGGCCAGAAGAAGATCGTTCACACCATCACATCCGCCACCGAGCAGCGCAGAATGCAGCAGACCTTCAACGAGATATTCCGGCCGCGTTGAGACGCCGGCGTGGGAGGAGAACGCATGACGCAATTCGATCGGGCGGCTGATCCTGGGCGATCGACGGTGCTGTGCGCGGCCGGGAGTCGCGCAGGCGCAGGAGAAGCTATTTCGACTTGACGTCCACGACCTTCAAGGACGGCCAGATGATGCCGAAGAAGGTCGCCAACAGCCGCGCCAACGACCCGCAGAATCCGAACTGCATCGGCGACAATGTCTCGCCGCAACTGTCGTGGGTCAATCCGCCGCGCCGGCACCAAGAGCTATGCGTTCCTCATGTTCGATCCGGAAGGTCGTGGCGGCGGCGGCGTGATCCATTGGGTCGCCTATGGCATTCCGGCAACCGTGACCGGCTTTGCCGAGGGCGAGGTCAGCAAGGCCTCGCCAAACTACGTCGGCGGCAAGAGCCGGCAGGGCGTCGGCCACTATTCCGGCCCGTGCACGCCCGCCCAACTCAAAGCCGCGTCATTACACGTTCGTGCTGATCGCGACCGACCTCGAGCCGAACGCGTTGCCGCCTGGCCTGACCAAGGAGGAGCTCACCGCCAGGATCGTGCCGTCGGGCCCCGTCCGCCATGACAAGGGCGCGGCCGGATTGGTTGGTCTGTTTGCACATCCCGGAAATTGAGGTCGCCGTGCTCGACCGCATTGGCACGCTTGGTTGGAGAATGTGCCGCTCGCTCGGGGCCATCGCGCTCGCGACGGCGCTGCTGCTGAGCGCTCGTGCGCAGGCGCACGACGAGCCGAAATATCCCGAGTTGCGCGGACAGTGGGTGCGCGCGCATCAGCGCTCGCAATGGGACCCGAGCAAGCCGCGCGGTCTTGGACAGCAGGCGCCGCTTACGCCCGAGTATCGGGCGATCTTCGAGGCCAATCTGGCGGCGCTGCGCACGGCACCACGGCGTCGACCCGCAGCTGCGCTGCCTGCCGGCCGGCACGCCGCGCATGATGATCGCCTACGAGCCCCTGGAAATCATCGTCACGCTCGGACATGATCTACATCCGCATCGACCATCTGAGCGAGACGCGCCGCATCTACACCGACGGCCGCGCCTGGCCCGCCAAGGTCACGCCATCGATCTGGGGCTATTCGATCGGCCGCTGGATCGACCAGGACGGGGACGGCCGCTACGACCTGCTCGAAGTCGAGACCCGTCGACTTCAACGGCCCGCGCTATCTCGACGCCGACGGCCTGCCGCTGCACAACAACAACCGAACGATCGTCAAGGAGCGCATCTTTCTCGACAAGGCCAACAACGATCTCATGCATGCCGAGATCACGACCATCGACGACGCCTTCACGCGCCCGTGGACGGTGATGCGCGACTACAATCGCGAGCGCAATCCGGTCTGGCCGGAATATCTCTGCGCCGAAGCCAACAATCACATCATCATCGGCAAGGAGCGCTATTTCCGCAGCGCCGACGGGCACCTGATGCCGCTGCGCAAGGACCAGCCGCCGCCCGACCTGCGGAACTTCAATCAGCCGCGTTAGCATCCCGGCCCTGCAACTCGGCCTGGCGCAATCCGGTCGCTCAACGTCCGCTATTCCACCGATGCGGCGCAAGAGCAGACATGCCGGGAGGTCCGAGCAGGAACTAAGGCAAGTTACGGTCAACGCTACGCCTTGCTTTGACCCAAGCCACTGACCAAGAAGCGATTCGTTTTTGATGTGAGTCAATGCTCAAGCCGTAGAACGCGCCCGAATTGGTCTGTTCATGAGAGAGCCGCGCAACCGGATCGTTCAAGTCAGGCAGTTCGGCGGTCCCGACGAGCTGGAGGTGACCGACGCTCCCCTGCCGACGGCCGGCCGGGGCGAGGTGCGAGTCCGCGTGCTCACCTCAGGTCTGGAGTACACGGACGTGGTGATCCGGCGCCACCTCTACCCGCAAACGATGCGCCGCCGGCCACCGTTCGTGCTTGGATATGATGTCGTCGGGGAAATCGATCAGCTCGGCGATGGCGTGAGCGGCTTTCAGCTTGGCGACCGAGTGGCCGATCTGACGGTACTCGGGTCGAATGCCGCCTATCGCACGCTCCGGGCCGACCACCTGACCCGCGTGCCGGCGGGCGTCGACGCAGCAGAGGCGGCGGCGCTAATCTTGAGCTGGACGACCGCATACCAGCTCCTTCACCGCACGGCCCGGGTGCAGCGAGGACAGCGCGTCCTCGTGCATGGAGCCGCCGGCGCCGTCGGTCAGGCGCTGCTCGTGCTTGGCAGGCTCGCCGGCCTCGAGGTGTGGGGGACCGCGCGCGGCTCGCACGCGGCACTGATCCGCGAGCTCGGCGCCACGCCGATCGACTACCAACGCGAAGACTTCACCCGCGCCCTACCGGGCGGGTTCGACGTCGTCTTCGACGGCATCGGCGAGGACGGCTATCGCCGCTCGTTCGCGGCGCTCAAGCGCAGCGGCCTGCTCTGCGTCTACGGCTACACCGCGGGCGTGCAGGCGCAGCAGCGCCTGCTCACCATCTTGATGTGGATCGCGCACGTGTATCTATGGAGGCGGTTCCTGAGTTGGCTGCCTGGCGGTAAGCGCCTTCGCGTCTACTCGATCAATGCAATGCGGGCGCTGCATCCGGTCTGGTTCCGGGAGGACATGGAGCGGCTCTTCGGCCTGTTGGCAACTGGCGCCATCCGGCCGCGCGTCGCCGAGCGGATCTCCTTCGACGAGGTCGCCGAGGCACACCGCCGCCTCGAGGCGGGCGGTCTCGAGGGCAAGCTCGTCCTCTGCCCGGACCTCCCATCGCGACGCAACCGGGTCCAGCCTTAGCGCGAGCCGGGCCCCGCACACGCGCCCACAGCGACGGCGCACGATTTTGCCCGAATCACTTGTCTCGTTTATCGTATGTCGTTGAGTTGTCGATCAATACTCGGCCGATGGGCGCCTTCCGGCGCCACCACGGAGCGGAAGCTCCGGGAATGGGCCGAGCCGTTGCGGTCTGTCGCCCCATGAGGCTGCGACCGGGTTGGTCCTCATTTGCGTCCTCGAGCATCGCTTCGGGACAGCGACATCCGAGAACAGCCAACTCCATGGGTCAGCGGAATGGGCCGGCCTGTCGGAGCGCGGCCGGAGGTTATTAGGTTCAGGAGCTAAGGGCAGATGTCTCTGTTCCGCCACCTGCACGACAGCGCGTTTCTCGTGTTCTCACGGGATCACAAGCATCTTTACGCTGCCTGTCTGCTTGACCTGCATGAGCGCTTCTTCAGCGGTGCGCCCGCGTTCCCGACTCCGCAGCAGGTGGTCCACGCCATCTACGATATCATGCGCGCCAATCCGTCGCTCTGGACCGAGAACGACGACTTCGGCGAGGTGCTGCCGGAAATGATCTCCGCCGGCCGCCGCCGCATCCGCCGGGCCGACATCAGCAAGTCCTCGGAGAGCGGCGACAAGGCAATCCTGATTGCGCGTCAGCTCTACGCCCGGCTCCTGGCATCAGGGTGGCTCGAGGAGGAGGAATACGGGCTGCGCATCACAGTCGACATGCCGATGGGCCCGCTCCTGGTGTGTCAGCGGCTGGCGAGCCTGAACAAGGACGTGTCGCAGCGCTTCGGCGGATTGATCGTGCAGATCCGCCTCAACCTCGAAGCGGTCGAGAAGCTCAATCCGCGGGTGACCGATCGCAAGCTGCGCGAGGCGGCGCTCGCGGTGCGCGAGGCGCGCCGGCAGGCCGACCAGTTCACCAAGAGCCTGCGCGCGATCCTCTCCGATCTCAAAGGCATCCGCCAGACCGTCATGGAATCGAAGACGGTGGGCGGCCGCCTGGAGGCGTTCTTCGAGGAGTTCGTGCAGCGCATCCTGCTCAAGGATTTCGAGACGATCCTCACCGTCAATCATCCGTATCGCTTCCGGGATGAGATCGTCGATCTCGCCCGCCGCATCTCCTATACGCCCGACACCATGCAGGTGCTGGCCGAGGAATATATGGGAGCCGGCATGGCAGCCACGATCGAGGATGGCCGGCTGGAAGTGGAAAACGATCTGATCGCGATCGAATCGCACCTTCGGGCAGATCGGCGAGATGTTCGAGCGCATCGAGTCCTTCCGCCGGCAGCTCGAGGCGCGCGTGCGCAACACCATCAAATACGCCGAGCGCGGCGCGCAGGGGCTGGTCGGCCGCGCCGCCGATCTGGTGCACCGGCTCGACAGGCTTCTGCAGGACGGGCGCCATGCGGAGGCCTCGATCGAATGGGGCATCGAGCCATTGCGCTCGCCCTGGTCGGAGCATCATCACGCGCGCGGGCGCGAGCCGCGCAGGCCCGTGATGGCCCGGCCGCTCGGCGAGCGACCATCGGATCCGCTCTACGAGGTCCGCAAGCAGCTGCGCCTGCAATACATCGCCCGCATCGCGCCGCGTCCGGACGACGTGCGCCGCTTTCTCGAGCGCCAGCTGCCCGCGACCGGCAGCAAAGAGGCGCGCTTCATGCAGATCGAGACGATCGACGATTTCCTCGCCTTCGAGATGGCTCGCCGCTTCGCCATGAGCCGCGAGGTGCCACCCGAGATCGCCAAGACATTCGAGCTCGAATTCGCGCCCGACATGCCGCCGCATGAGAGCGAGTGGCTGCGCTGCCCGAACTTCATCGTGCGGCGAACGAGCGCGCGAGCGAGCGAGCGCCCAAGTGAGCGCCGCCGAGGCTCCGCGCATGCTTAGCGAGTTCGAGGAGATCGAGCGCGCGGCCGGCACCGAGAAGGCTGCCGACGTGCGCCGCGCGCTGCACTTTCTGCTGCGCCGTCAATTCGTGTACGCGGGCGATCCGCGCACCAGCACCGTCTACAGCACCGTCATGGACGGGCGCTTCCGCAACGCCATCGACGGCTTCTTCGACAGCTGCGGCTACCGCGTCCACCGCGACGAGGAGGCGCAGTGGGCCGGCATCACGGCCATCGGGGAGGACGTGCCGCTGCCGCGCATGAAGCTCGACGAGACCATCGTGGTGCTGGTGCTGGCCGCGCACTGGCAGGACGAGGTCAATGTGGGCGCGGTCGAGGGCCGCGCCACCGTCGTGACCACGCTCAACACGCTCTATGACCGCTACCGCGAGATGGCACGGCCGCACAGCAGCACCGCGATCTCGTCGACGCGCTTTCGCGACCTCCTCAAGGAGCTGGCTCAGCGCAGCCTGGTCGACGTCGGCGACTTCGATAACGAGGAGCAGGATTGCGAGGTCGCGATCCGTCCGATGATCAAGCTGGTCAGCGGCAGCGACGCGCTGCAGCGCATCGAGCGCTATGTCCGACACGAGGAGGCGCGCTCGTCGCCGTCGCAGGAGGATGACGAACCATGATGGCGCTCCGTCATCTCGCGATGGTCAACTGGCACCTGTTCGACGTCGAGGACGTCGAGATCGGGGGCCATGCTGGCGTGTTCGGCGAGAACCGCTCGGGCAAATCGACCATCCTCGACATGGCGCAGGTCGTGCTCACCGGCGGCAATCGCAACCTGCAGCGGCTCAACGCAGTCGCCGGCGACAAGGGCAAGAGCCGCGGCGCTTCCAAGCGCTCAGTGGCCGATTACTGCCTTGGCGCCCTCGGCGAGGACGAGCGGCGGCGCGATCAGGCCCGCACCTATATCACGCTCGGCTTCGAGGACACCGACGGCAAGCGTCCGCCGGTCACCATCGGCATGGCGATCGAAGCCCGCAAGTCCGAGAGCAACGAGACGGTGCTCGCCCGCTTCGTCGCGGTCGGCCGCATCTTCACCGCCAAGGATTTCGTCGAGGCGCGACCGGAAGGCCGCTTTCCGGCCGAATGGGATGATGCGCGCTCGCGGATGGTCGAGGCGGTCGGCGAGGCGAATTTCGTCAACTATCGCGATCGCGCTCTCGACTACGTGCGCGAATACATGCGGCACCTGCTGCCGCACGGCTCCGCCGGCGAGCAGAACGCCAACTCGCTGCAGAAGGCGATCGTCAACGCGATGACGCTCGACCACGACCAGACCGCCAATCAGTTCGTGCGCGACTACATCCTCGAGAAGAACAACATGCGGGTCGGGGAGCTGCGCGAATTGATCCAGACCTACCGCACCATCAACGAGACGATCCGCAAGATGCGCGAGCGCCTCGACGCGCTCAAGGCGCTGCAGGCGATCATCGCCGAGCTCGACGGCGCCTACGAGCAGAAGTTCCGCGAGCATTGGATCGCCAAGCGGGCGGAATGGCTGATCGTGCGGACCGCCAACCGCGACCTCAGGGACAAGCAGCGGCGCGCGCAGGTCCAGCGCGATGCGGCGAAAGGTGTGCTCGACGACATCAATGCGAGAGATCCAGCGGATCGACGCCGAGATCGAGCGGCTGAGCATTGCGATCCTCGAGCACGACACCAAGACCGGGCGCGGGGCGCTGCAGCAGGCATTGAAAGCCGCCGAGCAAAGCGCGGCTGCGACATCGGCGCAATTCACCAAGCGAATGGCCGCCGTCCGGCTGCTCGAGCCGCTCGGCGCGATGCGCGGGCTCGGGTTCGACGAGCACGCCGGAGCAATCGAGAAAGCTCAATCGGCTCGCCAAGGAAGCGCAGATCGACCGGATCCCGGCAGGGCTCGCAGCCGCGGAGGCGGCCGTCGTCGAGGCTGCTCCGGCGCTGATGAAGAAGCTCGACGAGGCCCGCCAGAAGCTCTTCCGCGATGCCGCCGAGCAGCGTGAGCGCCGCGATCGCATCCGCGACCGCATCCGCCAGCACGCGGCCGGCAATGCCAATGCGCATCTTGCCGACTCTACGCAGGAGCTCTGCCGCAAGCTGCGGCAGGCCGGCATGGCGCCGCGCGTGCTCTGTGACCTCGTCGAGGTCGCCGAGCCGGAATGGACGGCGGCGGCCGAAGGCCTGCTTGGGCGCGACCGCGAGGCGGTCTTTGTCGACCGCTCGCAGATCGTGCAGGCGACCGCGCTGTTCAAGGAAGGCCGGCGCGAGTTTCGCGGCGCGACCCTGGTCAGCCTCAACAAGCTCGACGGCAACCGCACGCTGCCGCAGCCAGGGACCTTCCCGACGCTGTTCCGCTCCCAGGACCATGATGCCATGGGGTTCATCATGCGCCGTTACGGCTCGGTCCGGCTGGCGCAGAATTTAAACGAGTTCAACGCGCCGGGTCGCGCCATCATGAAGGATGGCCTCTATGACGACGGGCTCGTGCGCACGCACCGGGCGAGCGATCCGTCGGGCTACAAGATCGGCAAGACCGCGCAGACCAAGGCGCTGCGCGATCTGGAGGACCAGGCCTGGCAGCTCGACGACGCGGCCGAGGAGACCGGCAAGCTCGCGCGCGCTACGGATGGCGCGCTTGGCGCGCTCAAGGCGCTGAGCGAGGACACCGGCGCCGCCCTGTCGGCGCTCGCGACGACCTATGCTGCGGCCACAAAGGAATGCGCGGAGGCCATCGCGCGCATCAATGCGCTCGATGGGACCGGCGACGGCGGCTTGCGCGACAAGCGCCGGGCGCAAATCGAGTTCAAGGCCACGCGGACATCTGCGCGCGACGAGCAGCAGCGTGCTCTCAACAAGCACGAGGTCGAAGCGCAGGTCTGCGCCCGCAAGCTCACGGACGGCGAGAGCACGCCGGGCTCGGACGAGAATCTCAAGGCCGCCTGGGCGGAGTTTCTCAAGACGCTGCCGCTCTACGACCGCATCAAGGGCCGCGCCGCGCATCGCGAGCGCCTCGCGGCTGTGGGCCCGAAGAAGAGCGAGCTCGAGCGACATCGCGCCGTGGCCGCCAAGGCCAACTCGGGCGAAGCCGCCGCCGATGCCGAGCGCGGCCGAATCGAGCGCCGCGTGCGCGAGGCACTGGGCGCGTATTTCGACGCGTTCGGCGTCAGCTCGGAGATCGGTGTCGAGAGCGAGCCGCTACGCGAGATCAAGCCCTGGATGGAGCAGCTGATCGGCGAGATCGAGACGAATGAGCTGCGCCGCTATGAGCAGCAGGCCAGCGACGCCTCCGAGAAGGCCGTGACGGTCCTGCGCGGCGAGTTCATCAACGCGCTGACCTCGCGCATCAGCAAGATGGAGCGGGAGCTGCAGGCCGTGAACCGCGGCCTGCACGACCATCCGTTCCACAACGAGCGCTATTCGTTCCACCACACCCGCGTCGCCGAGTTCCAGCCGATCCTGAAGATCATCGAGATCGCCAAGACGACGCCAGAGGCGCTCGATATGTTGTTCCGCGGCGACGAGATACCGGCGAACTTTCCCTACAAGGACACGATCGCCGAGCTCGAAGCGCTGCTCGAGGACCCCGAGAAGGACTTCTCGCAGTTCGAGGACTATCGCAACTTCTACACCTTCGAGATCCATATGCAGGACGTGGTCTCGGGCCGCACCACCCGCTGGGAGACGCGCCGCGGCACCGGCTCGGGCGCCGAGCAGCAGGTGCCGATCTATGTCGCGATCGGCGCCTCGCTCGCCTCGGTCTATGGCAGCGCCGATCGTCGTCCGGGAAAATCCCCTGGCATGGCGCTTGCGATCTTCGACGAGGCGTTCTCCAAGATGGACGGCAAGAACCAGCGCCAGATGATGAGCTTCTACAAGAAGCTCGGGCTGCAGATCATCATCGCGGCGCCGAACGAGAAGCGTGTCGCGGTGATCGAGCACATCGATACAATCGTCGAGGTCGACCGCATCGGCGAAGGCTCGCGCACCAATACCGTGCAGATCAAGGAGAAGGTCCGCGAGGAGTTGCGCGCGATGGATCCCGACCTCATGGGCGATGCCGAGTTGCAGACGCGCGTCGCGGCGGAATAGGCCGTGCCTAACGTACTAAAAGTTTTTGCATGGCACGCATACGCGTTGAGCGGCAGCGCCGTTAGGAACAAAACCCAAGCGAGCTGCGCTGAGGCGCGTTGTTGCGTCTGGTCATCGCAAGATATTCCAATGGCTTCGCGCCACCTCTGCACGCACGCATGCACGTTCGTCGCGCGCGTGCGTGGATGCAAGCCGCATAATTACCACATTGAATTCACTACAACGACAAGTTTTACGCGTACTATCGTAGTTATCGGGACCGCAACCATAACAACTTTGAATTTTCTCAAGAATACGGTCTGTTGCGTGGAGTAACCCGCACCGCGGGTGGGGTGAGCATATGGGGGCTTCAAATGCGCCGGCGGGGCCGTGCAAGCCGCACGGGTCGTCGCCGTCTCGCTGTTCGATTCCGGCAACACCGCGCCTTCAGCGCGTATACTCCATCGCAAACAGCAGCAGATGGAGATCGAGGCTCAATTCCATTCGCTCCCGATCGACGGCACCCGTCGGCGAAAGATGCCGCGGCATGCACCGGTGCGCCAAGCGATGAGCGCGCTCGCGATGTCCAGCCGCAATCGGGACGACTGCCATTCGTACCAATACGCGAGGACAGGAGGATTTTCGCGCGCTCGATCGAGGAAGCAGAAGCAGCAAGGCGTACTGACAGCCTTCGAAAGGAACAGGCAGCAATGAATGCTCCGGAAGAAAAGAAAAGTCAGACTGGCAATGCTCGAGGGGATCACGTCAACGGCTCAGTGGGGAGACGCGAGCCGCTTTTGACTTCGACGCCCGGAATGTTCGGAGACGACTCTGATCTACAGGAGCCGCGGTATCGACTATTGAATGATGCAGACAGCATTCCAGAGCCGTCGCTGCACGCGAAGAAGCCGTCGCGCGGCTCCTCCTGGCCGGCTGGCGCCGTCTCGTTTTCCACCGTGGCGGCGATCCTGTTCCTCGTATGGGGAGGGATCGAGCTCATGCCCACACCGGAACGAATCCCGATCCCGTCGAATCCAGCGATGCTCGATGGATTCGGCAATGTCGACCGGGCTGGGGACGGCGACGCGACCGGTCACATCCATTCTGATCGGGATTCAGGATCGGCAGGCGCTTGTGAACGAGCCAATCCCGTTGGGCGGGATGCTGTTTGGACTGGGCGAAGAGGCTGTCCACATCACGGGCCTGAGCGATGGCAGCCGGATGTCGGCCGGCGAAAAGATCGGTCCGAGCGACTGGCAAATTCCGGCACGTGACCTTGCCGGCGTGCTCGTGGTTCCGCCGGCCTCCTTCGTTGGCACGATGCGCACCGTCATTCAGCTGCGTGCGTCCGGCAATGTCCCGGTCGATAGCCAGACCGCTCGTTACGAATGGGTCGCCAGGCTGACGGATCGGGATGCGGCCGCGCGGCCGCAACCCAAAGCGAAGGACGCCACTCCAACTATTCCGTCGACCGGCAAGCTCGACCCGCAACGCTCGTCCCAGTTTGTCAGGCGCGGCATCGACCTGATGCGGATCGGCGACTTCGCTGCAGCGCGGCTGGTGCTGCGCCCGGCGGCCGAGTTCTGGCGATCAGGAAGCAGCGCTGTTGCTGGGCGCAACCTACGATCCCGCCGCCATCTCCGACCTCGGCGCGCTCGGACTCGCGCCCGATCCCAATGTCGCACGCGCCTGGTACCAGCGCGCACTGGACTCCGGATCGACCGAAGCGGCCCGTCGCATCGAGCGACTGACGCGCGCGTCGCCATGACGGCCGGCGGCAACGCCGGCTGAACGTCTGAAGAAGTTGCTGCCGAGCAGTCGAAGAACGATTGCCGGTCCTGTCAAAGGTGAGGATTCGTAATGAGTACGTCTACGCACGACGCCGCGGCGCGTCAGCGGCGCCTTTCGACCGTGATGCTGTCCGCTGCATTCGCGGTCGCTCTCCTGGGTCTGATCACGCCGGCCGCCGCCGCGGAGGTGACATTCATTCACATGGGAGACGTGCACGGACACACGGTCCCGCGACCGAGCCTGCACGCCAAAACTCCGGGCGCGACCGAAGGCGGCCTTGCTCGGATGATGACGGCCATCAACGAGATTCGCGCCCGGCGCACGCGCGGGAAGACGCTGCTGATCAACACCGGCGACACCATCCAGGGCTCAGCCGAGGCGCTGTTCACGCGCGGCCAGGCGCTGGTCGACGTGCTCAACAGGTTCCGCATCGACGCCTATACGCCCGGCAACTGGGACTGGGTCTACGGCGTCGATCGTGCGCTCGAGTTGTTTGCCGGCTCGGCACCCAAGGCACCCTGGAACGCGCTTGCCGCCAACGCCTACTTCGACGGCGAGCCCTACGCGGATCGCACCGGCAGCCGTGTGCTGCCGCCCTATCTCATCCGCGAGGTCGACGGCGTCAAAATTGGCATCATCGGCTTCACCACCGACCGCGGTCCCCAGGTCGTCGGCCGCGGCGTCACCCGGGGCGTACGGTTCACCAAAGGCGATGCGGAGCTCAAGGAGCTCGTTCCCCTGCTGCGCGAGCGCGAGCAGGTCGCGCTCGTCGTGGCAATCTCGGAGCTCGGCCTATCGAACAATATCAGGCTCGCCGAGGATACACCCGGCATCGACGTGATCCTGTCCTCTGACATGCACGAGGTCACCAACAAGCCGGTCGTGACTCGCACCAACACGGTCATCACCGAGGTCGGGCAGGACGGCCAGGTCGTTGGCGAGCTCAATCTGACGGTCACGAACGGTCGTCTGAACAGCTGGAAATGGACCCTTCACCGCATCGACGACCGCATCACGCCGGACCGCTCCATCGCCGCGCTGGTGACACAGGTCCGCAAGCCCTTCCTGTCCGGTCCGGGCTTCAAGCCGCAAACCAATCCCTTCAACGGCACCAAGCTGACGCAGCCGATCGACACTGTGGTGGGACGGACGCAAGTCGCGCTTCATCGCATGAACACAACGACGCGCGAGCCGCCGGCCGTGATCGAGGGCAGCTCGCACATTCTGCTCGCGGATGCGTTCCGCCATGCGACCGATGCCGACGTCTCCGCGATCCGCGGCTTTCGCTACGGCACGGTGGTGCCGCCGGGTCCGATCAAGCTCGAGGACCTCTATCACTTCATCCCGATCGGGCCGCAGATCGCCAAGGGCACCATCAAGGGCCAACAGCTGCGCAATCAAATCGAGAATTCGATCGACGGCTCGCTCAACCCCGATGTATCGAAATGGACCGGCGGCTGGCTGTTCAATTTCAGTGGCCTGCGGGCGGACATCGATCCCTACGGCAAGCCAGGCGAGCGTGCAGTCAATATCAGCGTGTTCGATCGTGCGACCAAGAGCTTCAAGCCGCTCGATCCTGCCGCCTCCTACACTTATGCGTCGTACTACTACGCGCGCGATCCTGACCTCATCAACACGGTGCCGGCCACCGACGTGACCGTCCTGAAGGATAAGGATGGGCAGGCGCTCGACGGCGTCGATGTGCTGGTGCGCTATATCGCGGGCTTGCCGAACAAGACGACCGCACCCAGAGCCGGCCGGCTCAAGCTCATCAAGCCGCTGCCCGTCGCACGGTTCGGCAGCGAGGAAATCCAGCCGTGGCGCGGCGCGGTCCCGCCCGCAACGGTTTCGACCGGCTCCGGCGCCGCAGCGCTGCCGACGCCTGCTCAACAGACTTTAAGTCAAGGGAGACCACAATGACGGTCATAACGAAACACATAGCGAAACTATGTGGATGCCTGCTTGCCGCGTTGGCGCTGCTTAACGCAGGCGAGGCGATCGCTCAAAAGAAAAATGCGCCGGCCAAGGCCAATCCGCTGCCGGCCGAAACGCAGATGAAGAACAAGATCAACGAATGGACGCTCGGTCTCGCCGGCGGCCTGTTGGAAGGCGCACCCATCCGGCTCGCGACCGAGATCGCCCGCGTGGTCAATGACGGCGAGAACCTGCATGTGCTGCCGATCGTGACGCGCGGGCCGACCGAGAACCTGAACGACCTCCTGTTTCTCAGGGGTGTCGACGTGGCGATCATCTCAAGCGACTCGCTCGAGGAGTACAAGCAGCAGCTGCCCGACGTGAGCCGGCGCATCACCTACATACTCAACCTGTTTCCGTCCGAGCTGCATATTTTCGTTCGGCCGGAGATCCAATCGCTTGCCGACCTGAGGGGCAAGAAGGTCAACTTCAACACCCGCGGCACCGCGGCGGCTTTCACCGGGCCCATGATCTTCAGCCGACTGGGGCTCGACGTGGAGCAGACGTTCATCCCGCACCCCTTGGCGATCGAGCAGATGCGGCGTGGCGAGATTGCCGGCGTGGTCTTCATCACGTCGAAGCCGATCGACGCGTTCCTGAAGGGCAAGTGGGACCCCGGGTTCAAGTTCCTGCCGGTCGAGTATGGCCCCAAGTTCGAGGACTACTATCTGCCGTCGACGCTCGACGCCAAGGACTACCCGAACCTGGTCCAGGCGGGCGCGGAAGTCGAGACCATCGCGGTGCCCACGATCCTCACGGCCTACAACTGGCCGACGACGTCCGATCGCTATCGGCGCGTGGCGCGTTTTACCGAATATCTCTTCAGCCGCATCGAGCGGCTGCACGCGCCGGGCTTCGACAGCAAATGGAAGGACGTCAACCTCAATGCCAAGGTGCCAGGTCTGGAGCGCTTTCGGGCCGCCCAGGACTGGCTGAACGCCAACACCGCGACCGTCGGGATGCGCCGATGAAGGTTTGGCTGCTCGCCGGGCTGGTCCTTGCAGGCATCCACCAGGAGAGCAAGGCCCAAGCCGCTGACGATACTGTCACGCGGATCAGGGCCTGCCTCCGCTACGAGGACGCGGCGCGTGAGAGATGCTTTGACGCGCTCTGGCGCGAGCTGACGCGCGAAGCGTCGCTGACGGCACTACCGCCGGTGCGGACCGGCGACGACTGGATTGTCAGCGCAACGATGTCGCCGGTCGACTACAGTCCGCAGATCACCGCCACCAAGATCACCCGCAAGACCTCCGGCAATGCCCCCTCGATGCTGACCCTCGGCTGCCGCTCCCAGCGCACCGAGATATCGCTCGGCACGACCGGCTCGTGGAAGCCGTTGAGAGGGGATGACGTCCAGGTCGCGTACCGCATCAACAGCCAACAGGAGGTGCAGGAGCGATGGATGACATCGACCGGGGGAAATGCCGCGACCTTGCGCGGTGACGCCGGACGCCTCCTGGGCCTCATGTCCGATTCAGGCCATCTTGGCGTGCGCGTACAGGACGGCTCCGGCGCTACTCCACCGGCGACGTTCGATCTCGCCGGCGTGGATGGCGTCCGCAAGAAGATCGATACAGCGTGCAAATCGCCGCCCGCAAAGTCGGGCAACCCGATCGAGTGGCGTTAGCTCACAATCGCGAAGCGCAGCCACGCGAAGCGCAGCACGCGAAGCGCACCACTCCTACCTTCCCCACACCTGCCGTGCCGTCTCCACCACACGCTCGAGCTTGCGCTTCTGCTCGTCCGCGCTGAGCAGATTGCCGACCACGTCCGAGGCGAAGCCGCATTGCGGGCTGATCGCGAGCTGATCGAGCGGCAGGATACTTCGCCGCCTCGTCGATGCGGCGCTTGAGCGCGTCGACCGTCTCGAGCTCCGGCACCTTGGTGCTCACGAGGCCGAGCACGACCACCTTGCCCTTGGGCACGAAGCGCAGCGGCGCGAAACTGCCGGCGCGCGGGCTATCGTATTCGAGCAGAAAGCGATCGTGCGGCAGCTCGTTGAACAGCCGCTCGGCGATCGCGTCGTAGCCGCCCTCGCGGTGCCACATGCTGCGCTGGTTGCCGCGGCAGAGATGGATGCCGGTGGCGACATCGCCCGAGATCCGGACGACCACCGCCGCCTCGGCCTTGAGCGAGCGCTCGAAGTTGCGCTCGGGTCCTCGCCGCGCGCGCGCATCTGCGCGAGCGAAGGCGGGTCGACATAGGCCGTGAAGCCGGGCGCATCGATATGGATGTAGCGACAGCCGGCCTCGACCAGGCTTTCGACGATCGCTCGCTCGATCGCCACCACGTCGGCGACGAAGTCGTCCAGGTCACGGTAGACGGCGGTCGAGGCCTGATAGTCGAAGCGTTGCGAGATGCGGTCGGGCCCGATCAGCGACACCTTGACGGGCTTCTTCGCGAGCTTGCTGACGAACTTGATATTCCTCGAGCGGAACGTTGCGCGCCGAGCGCGCAGGCGCGCCTTTGCGGGGCGGCGATGCGACACCGCGGTCCCGGCATCGTGCATCTGCGGGATGTCCCAGCGCTGCAGCGGCGCCGAGCCCTCGACGCGGCGCTCGTAGACCTTGAGCGTGGAGCGCTTGGCGTCATAGCCCTCGACCGCGGCGCCAAAACTGTCCTGGAAATTGAGCCGGCGCATCTCGCCGTCGCTGACCACGTCGAGGCCGGCACTTTCCTGCAGCCGCACCGCGGCTTGCGACCGCGGCATCCTCGACGGCCCGAAAGCCGTCGTCGTCGATGCTGCCCCTCGTCGAAATGCGACGCGCGCCTCTTTCAGATTCTGCCGGACGCAGCAGGCTGCCGACCACATCGGTCCTGATTGTCTTGAGATCGATCATAGCTCTCCCTTTGGCCCTCCCTCGAGCATGACGCCGAAATGGGAGACCCGCTTTCGGGAAAGATCATGCACAAAAACAAAGCTAAGCGTTGATCCGATTCAACCCGATCGGATCAAAGTCCAGGCATGGAACTGTGCCCCTCGAACGCAGTTAGCGCAAGACGTCGCCGACCATGCACGGCACCTCATTCGCGCCATGATCGGCCCGGTTGTCAGCACCGCTCGCGGCACTCAAGACCTGTGGATGAGTCAGATGACTTACTCCGGTGCGACCTTAAATCGAGAATATCGAGGCATGACGGCAATCATTCTGGGTTGCACTCGGTTGAATACCCACTATCGGTGAGCGCAGTCACAAAAGGGGCGTTGATGACCAGCGAATTCCTGCTGCTGCTCGTCATCGGATTCGTTGCGCAATTGGTCGATGGCGCGCTCGGCATGGCCTATGGCGTGCTGGCGAACGCCGCCATGCTGGCGCTTGGGCTGCCACCGGCGCAGGCCAGCGCGCTGGTTCACACCGCCGAGGTCTTTACCACCGGAGCGTCGGCGGCTTCGCACATCTATCATCGCAATGTGGACTGGCGCCTGATGTTGCGCATCGGCTTCACCGGCGTGCTCGGCGCGATCCTGGGCGCCTGGATCCTGTCGAACGTCGACGTCTCGGCGGCGCGGCGCTTTGTCTATGTCTACCTGCTGCTCATGGGGCTCTACATTCTCTACAAGTCGGCGCGGATTGCGGCGGCGCGCGAGCAGCCCGCGGGCTGGACGGCTCCGCTGGGATTTGTCGCGGGATTTCTGGACGCGAGCGGTGGCGGCGGCTGGGGACCGATGATCACCTCGACGCTGATCGGCTCCGGCCATGCGCCGCGCCAGGTGGTCGGCTCGGTCAATACGACCGAGTTCTTTGTCACGGTTGCCGCGGCGACCGCCTTCTTTGTGGAGCTCGGCGCCTCTTCCCTGGAGCATCTTCTCCCGCTGGTGTTGGGCGGAGTGCTGGCGGCGCCCTTCGGCGGATGGATGGTCAAGCACGTACCGGCCCGCGCACTGATGATCGCGGTCGGCACTCTGATCGTGACACTTTCGCTATGGCAGCTGCTGCGTGTCTTCCAAGTGATCTGAGCACGAGCAAGCCTGCGCGAGGAACGGCGATCCGGGTTCTCCTCGGCGGTGGATTCAGAATGACGGGATTTCGCCCACTCGCTCAACAAGATGCGCACGCGAGGGCCCAGGGTCAAACCGATCGGCGAAATATTGCGTTTCCTTGGCCACCAGTCCTTCGCGGAATTCCATGATGCTCACCGCGTAAGATGGCATGCCGTCATAGGTCAGTACGAATTCAGTGACCCAGAGATCGCCGCTGCCGACAATTCGCCGGACCGTAAAACGCTTCTTGTTTGGCTGGACGAATCAACTCTCTTGAATGTTGTGCCGGCTACGGATCCGCTTGCCCGATTGCGGATAATCAAGCACAGCATCCTCGCGGTAGATTTCATGTTCGACCTTGAAATCGCTCGCGTCCGAAGCACCCCAATGGCGCTCCAGCGCCACCCGCACGGCTCGATCATCCATCTCAATCTCCCGCCTACGCTACCCGTTATTATTTAGGGAGCACTCAATTCATGTGCTGCACGCTACTCTGAAATGTGGGCGCTATTGCCGATCGCGCTCCAGTCGTGGGTCAGCTCACGGTGCAGGCGATTGCGGTTTGGCGTAAGGATACGCCTGTGGGGAGCCCCCGACAATGTGCGGATTTCGTCGGCCAGCGGCGCGAAGAACTTTCGCCTCGATTTGGACTAGTGACCGAATGCCACCTTTGGATCAAAATCAGTAAATCTCGACGTGAGAAAATGATTTTCGGTGTGCCACCGAAAAGTGGACGTCCAATCTGCGCGTCAATGGGTATCCGCCCCAATTTAGTCAGCGCGCCTGCACCGTACGATTGTCGGCGGCCGCACGCTGACGCGATGCCGGCAGTGTGCCGAGGGCGGGATAACGCGCGCGCAGATCCCGCAGGAAGGCCTCGAGTGTATCGGCGGCGCGCAGCGCGCGTGCCACATCGCCAAATTCAGCGTCGGACGCACCGGCAGGGGTTGTCAGAATGTCGAAAGCGCGGCGGTCCGGCCCGTCGCCCATCTTGGCGGCGAATTTCTCGCGGAACCGATTGAGGCCGAGGATATCGTCACCAAGCGCGTATCCGACCGCGGCGCGCAGGATGTCGAGGCGCTCCTTGTCCTCGAGCGGCTTGAACTCGCGCCAGCGCTCGCCGTAAAGAAGCTCGATCTGCTCGGCCGCCTGCGCCCAATGCTTGGCCGCCCAGTAAATGTCGGCCCGCAAGCGGATCGCCTCCGGCCCGGGCACATTGGCCACCACCTCGAGGGCCACATCCTGGCGGCCGGTCTCCGACAAGGCGCGCGCCTCCAGCATCAGACGCTGGTTGCGCAGCTCGTTGCTGAGCTCTGACGCCCGCGTGGCGCGCAGCGACGCCAGCGCCCTATCGGGCTTGCGGTCCATGAGATAGATCGCCGCGAGGCGTGCCGCGACCTGGGCGCGCGCAGCGCCCTGCAGTCGGTTGTCGACCTGATGCTTGAGGAGATCAGTCGCCTGCTGGAGCAGATCGACCGACACAAGACGATCGGCAAGTCGCCGGATCATCTCGTCGCCGCGCCGCCCGATCGGAGTCAAATCCCGGAAATCGTAGAACATGGCGAGCGCATCGATCGCCGGCAGTGAGTCGCCCTTCCCGGCCAGGAACAGGCTGTCGAAGGTGCTGGCGGCCTCATCATGGATTCGCCGCGTCATCTCAGAGTTCGGATGCGCCGAGATGGCCGTACGCATGATCTGAAACGCTTCGCGGTAGCGCCCCTCGTCCGTATAGGCGCGTCCCAGCATCTGCAGCGTCTCGATCTCGGTTGCATCGCCGCGCCAGGTCGCCGCCAATGTCTCGAGCTGCGTGATGGCATCGCTGCGATCGATGTCGTGGCGCGCCTGCCGCAGCACGATCTCACGCAGCCGCCCCTGAGCGGCTGCTCCGCGGTCCTTCGAGTCGGCCGCGGCCTGGTAGGAACGACGGGCATCCTCCGCCCGGCCAAGCCCCTCGCTGATCCGGCCGTTGAGCAGCGCCATCAAGGGCTCGAGCTCTGGCGGGATGCCGATGGCCTCGAACTCATTGAGCTGAGCCGTCGCGCCAGTGATGTCCCCCACCTCGACATAGGAGCGGATCATCTCCTTCATGACGTTGCGTTGCAGCTCGAGCGGCAGTGTTGCGATCGCGGCTTCGACGGCGCGGAAGCCCTCGCGCGCCTCCGGCCACTTGCCGAGCTTGGCATAGGCCAGCGCCCGCCATAGCGGCGCGTCATTCTGGTTTCCGACAAACGGATTGGCCAGATCCTTGAGACCTATGTCGGCGCGGCCGATCATGATGTTGCAGACCGCGCGCAGCACCATTGCCGATGGATTCTCTGCCGTTGGCGCCTGATCCGCGATCGCCACGTCGAGAACAGCCTTTGCCTCAAAGATCATGTCGCGGGCCAGGTAGAAACGGGCAAGGTCGGTACGCGCCACAAGCCGCTTCGCCTCCGGGGCGTCGGCGGCAGCACTCAGAAGCTGCCAGTTCCTTTCCTTGAAATCGGCCTGGCGATCAAATCCCCAGGTCTGGGTGTCAAGCACTTGCCGCTGCATCGCCGGCCCGCCGCCGCCACGCGCACTGCCTTGCGCCGCCGACAGCGTGAGCCCGGCCGGCCGCGAGATGATGAGCTTGTCGGGGGCAAGCTCGGCATTGAGGTCGTCGGCCAGCGGTTGGATGACGACCCCATGGGTCGAGGGGAGGACGCGGAATTCAACAAAGTCCTGCGCCTTGACAAAACCGCGCGCAGGCGCGAGCGCCGTCGCGACCAGCAGCGTGTCGCCGGCCTCAGGGTCCTCGATGCGATAGAGGTCGCGCGGATCATCGAGAAGAACGCTGATGCTTGAGCGGGATGCGCTGGTCCGGCTGCGATTGAGCGCGAGCGGACGCGACGGCTCGATCACTTCCGGACCGAGCGTGATGTTCCAGGCGGTGCCGTCGGTGTAGGCGCTCACCAGCATGGGCCGGTCGAGCCTGATGCGCACGAACTCGGCGTCGCGCGCGTGCGTCCTGCTTACACCTTTGATGCTGCGGCCGATCTCGCCCTCGAGCGGCGCGACCGCGATGGCGTCATCGCTGCCGAAGACCAGCCAGAGCGTATCGCCGCGGCGAAAGACGGCCGCAGGAGTGGCTGACGCGAACGGAAACTCAAACGTCACGTTGTCGCCGCTGCGCCTGACGCGGGTGGCTATGCCGGCGCCCGGCTCCGGTACGGTCGGCGTGGCCCGCGGCCGCGGCGCTGGCGTCGCCCCCTCGCTCGCAACCGGAGGCGGCACGGGACGCGCCGTCGGAGGAGGCGGAGCCGGCCGCTCGACTTCGGGCTCACTGGCCGTTGCCACGCTGGGCGTCGCGGGCGGTTGCACGGCGGGAGGCTGTGGCTGCGACGGAACCGGCCGCTCACCGGATCGCGGCGGCTGCACGGGCGGCGCGGGCTGCGGCGTCGCAGGTGCGGCCACGGCCGGGCGCGATGCCGATGCCTGTGGCGCACTTACACGTTGATCTTCCGCACGTTGATTTTCCGCACGTTGATTGTCCGGCTCCTGTTTGGCCGGCTGGCTCGGCGGCAGCTCGGCTTCATCCGCCGGTCGGTTCGCCCGGGTCGCCAACTCAGCCGCCAGCGCTGCCAGCTCGTCCGAACGGCTCGTTGCTTCCGCTTTGGCGTCCGGTGAGCTCACGTCGAGGACGTAGCTGTTCTCCTCGCGAAAGGTGCGCACATCGACTCTGCTGGCAAAGTTGAAACGCACGGTCGCAGTTTCACGTTCGAGCTCGCTGTCGATCGAGCTGACCGTCGGCGGCAGCACCGCGACCGCGTCTGCAAGATCAAACTTATAAGCGCCGTCGAAAGTCAGCGTGAGCTTATCCCTGCTGTTGTCGGCGGAGACGGAAACAAGCTCCGGAAAGTCGAAGATGTAGCGAGTAAAGGTCGGCTGCGTTGCAACCCGCACCCGGATTGGAGCGCTCGGGTTCTGGCGCGCGATGGCACGCTGCTGCCTCGTCTTGCGCTCGGCTTCGCGCGCGCGGCGGGCCAGATCCTCGATGACGTCACGCGGCAGCCCGGGTGTCATGCCGCTCCAGCCCTCCGGCAGGAGATCGACGAACACCCGCTCGGCGGCCGCGATCGAGTTCATGGTCACTTTGCGCGCGAGCGCGAAACGAATGGCCTTCTTGTCCGGATCGCGGCGCGCCGCTGCCACATAGCCACCGGAATTGGCGCTGACGCGATCAACCGCGATGTCGACGGGCTTCTCGAAGCTGATAGTGAGGATGTTGTTGGCGACACGGGCCTTGGTCTCGATCTCCTCCCCGAACTGAAGCACAAAGCGGGCAAAGCCGTTTTCGACCGTGACGGTGATCTCGCCTTTGACGTTCTGGGCGGCTGCGGTGCGCGGTGGCAGCAGCGCCGCCAGCGCCACGATCGCAAGCAGCACGATACGGACCGCAATGCTGCGGCCGAGACGCGGAATCTGGGCGAACTCACTAGACACGCAAACTCACACTCATGCTGACCGGCGGGGCGCAACGGCCCGCCTTGCACTGTGGTAGCGGAGTCTAGAATGGGGCGTTTAACGGGGTCTTAACCGTGGACCGGGCGTAGGCAAAATTCAGGCCCCCAAGAGTGACCTGCGGTGTGGCTTCATTAACGCACAGCCACAGCCGATTGATGCGAGCAGGACAAAAACCAGGCATTTCGCCGCGAGCGTGCCCTGGCTGGTCGCGACCCGGAAACGCTGTTTGATCTTATTGAAACATTCCGGCCTGGGTACCAATAGGCCTTGCCCAGAGGGGGTACCCGAAAGCGGACTCTATATACTTACCGTGAGTTTTGGCGGTCCTGACCCAAAACCAGACAGAGCCTTCCATCGATCCTCGATATCGCTCGCGGCCAACCTGATAGTGGCGACACGTTCCTGAACCTAAGGATACATCTATCAGACCTAGAGGGTCTATCGCTCCGCGCCGACCGACGTCAGTCTTGGCCCATACGGCACGCGGTGCTGGCGAAAGCTGACATTGTGAGGAACTTGCCATGAACACTAAGATCATCCGACGTCTTGTTGGCGGCGTAGTTGCCGCCGCATTTGCGTGGCCCGTGATGGCGCAGGATATGCTGCCTCGCCCCGAACAACCGTTCCGGGGCCAAATCGGTCGAACGCCCGCCAATTCGAAGCCCGATTTTCCAAAACCCATCGAAGCGCCAAGGGGTGCGCCGAACGTCGTTCTCATTCTGACCGACGATGTTGGCTTCGGTGCGGCGAGTACGTTTGGTGGTCCGATCCCGACGCCGACGTTTGATCAGATCGCGCAAAATGGTCTGCGCTATAACCAGTTCCATACCACTGCACTGTGCTCGCCGACTCGCGCCGCGCTGTTGACCGGGCGCAATCATCATACCGCGGCCACCGGCGTCATCATGGAGATGGGTACCGGATATCCCGGATACAATTCTGTGATTCCGAAAAGTGTGGGATCGTTTGCCGAGGTCCTGCGGCAGAACGGTTACAACACCTCGTGGTACGGCAAGAACCACAACGTACCAGACTGGCAGTCGAGTCCCGCCGGTCCATTCGATCTCTGGCCTACGGGCCTCGGGTTCGAATATTTCTATGGGTTCATTGGTGGCGACGCACACCAGTGGAACACCCCTGCATATGAAGGCACGATCCCAGTCGAGCCGCAGCGCGAGCGGCCCAACACTCATTTCGACGAGATCATGGCCGATAAGGCCATCTCGTGGATGACGCAGCAGAAGGCCATCGCGCCCGATAAGCCATTCTTCGTCTATTACGCAACTGGGACGGCGCACGCACCCCATCACGCGCCTAAAGAGTGGATCGCACGCTGTAACGGCCTGTTCGATCAGGGCTGGGACAAGGTGCGCGAGGAGACGCTTCAGCGGCAGAAGCAACTCGGCGTCGTGCCCGCGAATACCAGGCTGACACCCCGGCCACAGGAAGTTGCGGCATGGGATTCGCTCAATGCGGATCAGAAGCGCGTTTACGTCCGGATGATGGAAGTCTACTGCGGTGCACTTATGCACGCGGATTACCAGATTGGCCGTGTGCTTCAGGCCGTCGATGACCTCGGGCAGCGCGATAACACGCTCATCATCTACATTCAGGGCGACAACGGCCCGAGCGTTGAAGGCAGCATGCAGGGCACCACCAATGAGATTGGCACCGCGGGAAATGGTGTCGTCGAGGACCTCCCTTACCTACTTTCGATGATCGACGAACTCGGCGGGCCCAAGACCTACAACCACTACCCCGTAGGTTGGGCCTTGCGATGGCCAGCCCGATGCAATGGGCCAAGCAGGTGGCCTCGCATTTCGGCGGCACGCGCAACGGCGTCGTAATGTCGTGGCCTAATCGCATCAAGCATGATGACGTTGTGCGCGCGCAATTTCACCACGTCATCGACATTGCGCCAACGATCCTCGAAGCGGCCGGTGTGACCTTTCCTGCGTTGCTCAACGGCACGCCGCAGAAGCCCCTCGAAGGGGTCAGCATGGCCTACTCGTGGAATGATGCGAAGGCTCCGTCCACGCGCACGACGCAATATTTCGAGTTGGTCGGAAACCGCGCCCTGTATCACGACGGTTGGGTAGCTGCGACCACCCCAGGCCGCCTCCCTTGGGCAACCCGCGGCACAAACCCAACGCCCGCCGATGAGTGGAAATGGGAACTCTACAACATCAACGACGACTTTTCGCAAGCGAACGATCTCGCGCAGTCGAACCCGCAGAAGCTGCGCGAGCTGCAAGACCTCTGGTGGGCGGAAGCCGCCCGCTACAACGTCTTGCCGCTTGACTCGAGCTTTGCGGAACGGTTCGACACCGCTATTCGACCCAGCCTGACCGAGGGCCGAAAGACTTTCACCTACCTTGGCGGCATGGTGCGAATACCAGAAGGTTCGGCACCAGACGTCAAGAACAAGTCCTTTAGTGTCTCCGCCGATGTGGACGTGCCAGCGGCGGGGGCGGACGGCGTGCTCGCCACGATGGGTGGCCGGTTCGGTGGCTGGGCTCTGCTCGTCACTGAGGGCAAACCTATGTTCGCCTACGCGTTCTCAAACCAAGCCAAGGACAAGTTCAAGGTTGCCAGCTCTGACAAGCTCACGCCGGGCAAGCACGTTCTCCGCGTAGACTTCAAATACGACGGCGGAGGCGCCGGCAAAGGTGGCGCTGCAACGCTCTTTGTAGACGGCGAGCAGGTCGCACAGGGGCGCGTCCGCGACACGATGCCCGTCCGTTTCTCGCTCGACGAAACTTTCGATGTTGGCGAGGACACGGGTACGCCAGTGATCGAGGACTACGCAGACAAGATGCCGTTCAAGTTCAACGGCAAGCTCAACAAGGTGACGATCGAACTGAAGCAGGATGACGCTACAACTGGCGCCCGTTAGGCCCAAGGGTCAGCGAGTTTTCCCAAGCGGTCCCCACGGCCAAGGTCCGCTTGGCCCTACCCGGACCTTCTGGAATGTCCACTTTTGCGCCCCTGTGCGGGCATAGCGGACATCGAACGCGTGTGGTCCCGTCGCCTCGATCTACCTAATTCCCCGCCCGCTGGCCTTCGATCTTGGGCAGATCGTTGCCCGTGCCGCTTTCCTTGGCGCGGGCCGCGAGCTCGATGGTGAGCCGCTCGGCCGCCTCGGGCTGCATCTGCGCCATGATGTCGGACATCCGGCGCGGGTTGAGCTGGCTTGCAACGTCGATCAAGACGCGCATGTCGAGACGGTCGAATATCTTGGCGGCGTCCTTGGCCTTCATGTTGTCGTACATGGTCACGAGGTTCTTGAGCCGCTGGGCCTCGTTCTCCGACTTGTTCTGCATCGCCGAGTTGGCGCGTGACTCAAGCTCCCTGAGCTCATTGATGCGCGTCTCGAGCTGCTTTTCCGCCGCCTTCAGCAGGCTCTCGCGCATGTCGAGATCTTGCGAGCGCTGCTCGAGCTCGTTGCGCCGCTCCGACAAACGCTCAAGGATCGCGCGCTCGGCTGGCGACAACACGCGCTCCGGCGGTGGCGGCACCGGGGCGGGCGGCGGCGGATTGACGGCCTTGGGGGCCGGACGGTTGCCCTTGGGCTCGGGCGCCGCCGATTTGCTCTCCGCAACCGCTCCGGTGATGTCCGGAAAACCGAACATCTGCTTCGCCCATGATGTGGATTGCTGCTGGGATTGCTGCTGGGATTGCTGCTGCGGCTGCGGCGGCGCGGCCTTCGACGGCGCGTCATTGCGCCTGGGCTGCCCGATCGCGCCGGTCACCTCGGGCTCGGTCGCGTTGGGCTGCGCCAATTCTGTCAGCGTGTAGCCGCCATCGAAAATGAGACCGAATGCCTTGAGGGCGAACAAGACTATGATCGCGGCCAGCACGATCGGAATAAGCCGGATGTCGCCCAGCTTTCGCATCATGCCGCCAGCGCGCCCATGCGCTCACGCAGGCGGTCCGCCAGCGAGCGCGCCGCCGCCGCGACTGCTTTCGGATCGGCTGGCGCCGGAGCCGCAGGCGCCGCTTTCGGCGCCGCTGGCGGAGGCGGAGGCGCGGCCGGTGCAGCAGCAACCGGTTGCACCTCGTCAAGCTTGCGCGAGGCGACCACCACGCGCGCAAGGCGCTCGATCACCACATCGCCCGCCTTGACCTGCCGGTTGAGCTCGGCACAGCACTGCTCGGCCGCCATCATGCGCTCCCCCAGTGTGCTCTCGCATTCGCGCGCCGTGATCCTGAGCCCGGCCACCGCCCGCTCGGCCATCTCAGTCGCGGTGATCAGCTCCGCGATGGTCGCCTTCAAGATTCGCTCGTCGGCTTTGAGCCGCTTGAGCCTGTTGTTGAGGATTGTGCAATAGCCGATCGTCACCATCAGCAGGATCGCGACCAGCCCTTCGATGATGACCCCAAATCCGTAGCTCACGACCCCTCCATTCGGTTGCTGGAACCCTCTGACCCTTCGAACATGGCGAGCGTGGTTCTCGGCTTGCGCAGCGGCTTGGCCACGCGGACCGCGACCCGGTCGCCGACACGGCCCATACGGCCTTCCGTCAGTGTCACATCGCCACAGCGAACGGTGACCAGTGCGTCCGGCCGCAGCTCCAGCGGGAGCGTGTCGCCGACTTCAAGCCGCATCAAATCCCGCAGTGGCAGCTTGGCTTCATAGAGCACGGCATCGACCGCAATCTCGGCCTGCCCGATCTCGGTCGCGAGATGCCCTTCCCAGATCGGGTCGCGGCCGAACTTCTCGCCCATGAACATCTGCAACAACACGTCACGGATGGGCTCGATGGTCGCGTACGGAAGCAGAAGCTCGACGTTGCCGCCGCGGTCCTCCATGTCGATGCGCAGGCGCACCAGGATGGCGGCATTCGCCGGCCGCGAGATCGCGGCAAAGCGCGGATTGGTCTCCAGACGATCGATGTTGAAGCGGACCGGCGACAGCGGCTTGAAGGCCAGCTCCGCATCGGCCAGCACGACCTCGATCATGCGCTTGACGAGGTTGGACTCGATGGTGGTGTAGGGCCGGCCTTCGACCCGAAGGGTGGTCTGGCCACGTCGCCCGCCGAGCAGGACATCGATGATCGAATAGATAAGAACTCGAGCTGACCGTGATGATGCCGAAATTGTCCCACTCCTCCGCCTTGAACACCGCCAGGATGGCCGGCAACGGAATCGAGTTGAGATAATCACCGAAGCGCACCGACGTAATCCGGTCGAGGGACACTTCAACGTTGTCGGAGGTGAAATTGCGCAGCGATGTCGTCATCAACCGGACCAGCCGGTCGAAGACGATTTCCAGCATCGGCAGGCGCTCGTAGGAGACCATCGCCGAGTCGATGATCGCCCGAATGCCGGAATTGTCATTGAGCGAGACGTCGGCGACGCTGAAGCCGAGAAGACCGTCGATCTCCTCCTGAGAGAGGACGCGCTCGGCGGTGCTCTTGCTCGTGTTGAAGGTCGGAGCTTCGTCGACGGACGCCGCCCATTGCTGCGCGGCGGCTTCCTGACCTTCGCCCGCGCCCTCACCGGCGTTGGTCTTGCCGTCACCATTGCCATCAAGGCTGAGGCCCCATTCGGCCGCCAAGGCATCCTGGTCGACTTGGTCCTTGCCGTTTGCCATCTCTGGGAGCCGTTCCGATTCAGGTGTCAGGGCGTCTCAACGCGGCGGCTACTGCACGACGATTTCTTTAAACAGCACGGCGTTGATCCGGCTCGGCGCGATCGCCACATTGACCCGCCGGGTCAGCTCCTCTTTCAGGCGATAGAGGCCAGCGGAGCCCTCGAGATCGCTTGGACGCAGCTCGCGAAGATAAGTCTGGAACGCGTCCATCACGCGCGGCATCGTGTTCTGCACGTGCGGCTGCATGGTGCTGTCGGGCAGCTCGAGGACGATCTTCACCTTGAGATACTGCGTGCGGTCCCCGGTTGCGTTGGACAGGTTGACCAGCACTTCTGGCATGTCGAAGAACGCCGGCGGCTTCACCACCGCGACCTCGGGCTTTGCTTCCTTGTGTCCGAAGAACATGAAATAGGCGCCGCCTCCGCCGCCACCAAGCACCGCAACGGCGCCCACGGCGATGAGGATCATCTTCAGCGAAAATCGACCCTTTGGCTGCTCTCCTTCGGTGGATTCCGCGCCATCGCCGCTGGCTTCAACGTCGTCTTCTTCGTCGTCTGTCTTCTTTTTTGCCTTCGCTGCCATGGTCGATGTCCCTGCGATTGCACCGGCGGTAAAGCCTTGAGAATCCGCGAGCGGTGCCCTGCGCCCTTAGTGGTACCCTAGGGTTCCGATGGTTAACGAAATCTTTCCAAGGGAGGGCAACCCGGAAAGTTTTGCCGGGTGGAAGGGTTGGCGGCGGCTGAATTTGCCGGCCGGGTGGTCGGGTCAATTCTTATAACTATTTGAAACACCAATCTTTTATCCCCTGGCATAGGCCCTGCAGAGAAGCCAGCGAGCCGGCGCTTGGGAGAGCCCGGATCACGGACGAGGGCACCTCATGGGAGTGGGGAGTCCGCGCCGCAGCACCCGGGCCGCGCGCCCGGACATGGGGAGCCTGCCGATGGAGAACACTCTCCTGATCGGACTGTCGCGACAGATCGCGCTTCAGCGCGAGCTCGATGTCGTGGCCAACAACGTCGCCAACATGAACACCACCGGCTACAAGGCCGATGGCGCGATCTTTGAAGAATATCTGATGCCGACGGCGCAGGCCGCCGGCTTCCAGGGCGCCGACCGGCGTGTGAGCTACGTGCAGGACCGCACCACCTGGCGCGATTTTGGCTCCGGCCCGATCCGGCCGACCGGCAACCCGCTCGATGTCGCCATCGACGGCAATGCCTTCTTCGTGGTGCAGACCCCGCGCGGCGAACGCTACACGCGCAACGGCGCCTTCCAGATCAATGCTCAGGGCGAGCTCGTGACCAACCACCGGCGACCGCGTGGTCGGCGACGGCGGACCGATCCAGTTCCAGTCGACCGACAACAGCATCTCGATCAATCCGGACGGCACCATCACGGCGCGCGAAGGCGGCAATTCGCGCAACGATTCGGCGCGCGGCAAGCTGCGCCTCGTTCGCTTCGACAGCGTCCAGCAGCTGCAGAAGGACGGCACGACGCTGTTCAACGCGCCGGCCGGCGTGGCGCCGCAGGAGGCGGGGACGAGCTCACGGGTGAAGCAAGGCGCGATCGAGCAATCGAACGTGCATTCGGTGGTCGAGATGGCGCGCATGATCGAGGTGACGCGAACCTACACGCAGGTCACCGCCATGATGCAACAGTTCAGCGATCTGCGGCGCAGCGCCGTCGAGAAGCTCGCCGAAGTTCCGGCATAACCCTGAAAGACAGTCACCATGCGCGCGCTCCACACCGCAGCCACCGGAATGATCGCCCAGGAACTCAACGTTCAGGTGATCTCCAACAACATCGCCAACATGCGCACGACCGGATACAAGCGCCAGCGTGCCGAGTTTCAGGACCTGATCTACGAGCACGTCAACCGGATCGGCACGCAGACCTCGACGCAGGGCAACATCCTGCCGGTCGGCATCGATCTCGGCGGCGGCGTGCGCACCGCCGGCACGCCGCGTGTGATGACGCAAGGCACGGTCATGCCGACCGGCAAGGACCTCGACGTCGCCATCCGCGGCGACGGCTTCTTCAAGATCCAGATGCCGGACGGCACCTTCGCTTATTCGCGCGATGGCTCCTTCGAGATGGACGCGCAGGGCCGCATCGTCACGGCCAAGGGCAACCTGGTTCAGCCCGGCATTACCATCCCGACCAACGCGGCGTCGATCACCATCAACGCCCAGGGTCAGGTATCCGCCACCGTCCCCGGCACGACCACACCGACCGTGCTCGGCCAGCTCACGCTGACGCGCTTTGTCAACCAGGCCGGCCTGCTCTCGATCGGCGACAACCTGTTCACCGAAACGCCGGCGTCCGGCACGCCGCAAGATGGCACACCCAACACCGACGGCTATGGCGACCTGCTGCAGGCCAACCTCGAGATGGCCAATGTCGAAGCCGTCACCGAGATCTCCGACCTGATCGCCGCACAGCGCGCCTATGAGATGAACGCCAAGGTCATCACCGCCACCGACCAGATGCTGTCGGCCACCTCCAACATGATGCGATGAGGAATAGCGCCATGATTCGACCGGTGATCCGCCTCGTCTCGCTCACTGCTCTGACCACCCTCGTGCTTGCGGCCGCCAGCATCGCCGGCGAATTCCCGGCGCGGACGACCACGCCGGAGTTCGTCGACCGCTTCGGCGGCACGCCGATCAAGGTGCTCAACACCAGCGTCGTGGCACCCGCGCCGGAAACGCCGGTCATCACACGGCCGACGCTGAAGGCTGAAGCCACCGTCGTCGGCGACGTCGTGCGGATCGGCGATCTCGTCGAGAACGCAGGCGAGGCCGCCGAGGTGGGGATCTTCCGCGCACCCGATATTGGCCAGACCGGAACGGTGCCGGCCAGTCGGGTGCTCGACGCCGTGCTGCCACACCGGGTGCTTGCCCTCGACACGCGCGGCCTTGCCGAGGTCGTCGTCACGCGCGCCAGCCGGCCGATCACCGGCAAGGACATCGAGGCGCGCATCCTGCGCGCGCTCGCCGGCCAGTCCGGACTTCCCGATGCTGCCAGCCTCACCGTCGCCTTTGACAACGAGATCAAGCCGCTGCAGGTCGAGGCCGCGATCACGGCTGAGCTTCGGATCGTTCGACTTGCCTACGATCCGCGCAGCGGGCGCTTCGACATATCCCTGGAGCTGCCGGGCAGCGCAATCGCCCGCAAGCTGCGTTTCACCGGATCGATCAGCGAGAGCTTCGAAGCGCTGGTGCCCACGCGCGCCATCGCGCAAGGCGAGGTGATGCGCGCAAGCGACCTCGTGCCGGCGCGGCGCCCGAAGATCGAAGGCGCGCCCAATGTCGTTCGCGAGGCCGAGCAGGCCGTCGGGATGGTGGCCAAGCGCCCGCTGCGCGCCGGACAGGCCATCCGCGAGAGCGATTTCGCCAAGCAGGAGCTGGTTGCTCGCAACGAAAACGTGACCATCAGCTACGAAGTGCCGGGCATCAACGTGAGCATCCGCGGTCAGGCGCTCGAGCCGGGCGCGCAGGGCGACCTCATCAACGTGCTCAACGTCCAATCCAAGAAGACGCTGCAAGCGACCGTCACCGGTCGGGGCCGCGTCAGCGTCGGCAACACCCCCGCAAGCTCGCGGGTCGCCACCCTGCCCTCCAACAAGACGCGCTGAGGCGCCGAGTGAGAGTCATGACAGAGCAGAACATGTCGTCTGAGGAGTTGCGAGCATCAGTGCCACAGCTTCCGTTCATTCCCGCGCAAGCGGGAATCCAGGAGCGGGTTGCACTGGCTGCTCTGGGTCCCCGCTTGCGCGGGGACGAACGGAACACACATAGGCCACCGACAGCCCGCGTCACTGCTTTCCCATTACGTCTTCTCACTGCGACGTCGCTCGCCGCTCTCGCCGCCGGCTGCTCATCGATCGAGCGCCTGAAAACGGTCGGCGAGCAGCCGACGCTCTCGCAGATCAACAACCCGACCACGCAGACCGGCTACAAGCCCGTGCAGATGCCGATGCCGGCGCCGCAGCCCGCGAGCTACAATCCCAACTCGCTCTGGCGCAACGGCTCGCGCGCCTTCTTCAAGGACCAGCGCGCGCATCAGGTGGGCGACATCCTCACCGTCAAGGTGAAGATCACCGACAAGGCCACGCTCGAGAACGAGACTCAGCGCAGCCGCAAGAACAGCGAGGATTCCGGCGTCACCGATTTCCTCGGCAGCAAGCTGATCAAGACTCCGGCGAGCTCGATCCTGCCCGGCAAGATTCTGACCGCGGACTCGACGGCCTCCAGCGAAGGCAAGGGTACCATCGACCGCAAGGAAGAGCTGCTCACCAACGTGGCCGGCGTGGTCATCCAGGTGCTGCCGAACGGCAACCTGGTGATCGAAGGCAAGCAGGAGGTGCGGGTCAACTACGAGGTGCGCGAACTCGTGGTCGCCGGCGTCGTGCGGCCGGAGGACATCGAAAGCGATAACACCATCGATTCGACCAAGATCGCGGAGGCTCGCATCGCCTATGGTGGCCGCGGCCAGATCACCGACGTGCAGCAGCCGCGCTACGGCCAGCAGGTGCTCGACGTGCTGCTGCCGTTCTGACCTCGAAAGTCATCACCGAGCTCCCCGTCGTTCGTAGCGCGCGCATCGAACGGCGACACCAGCGGCCTCCGGAAGCTCCTCTCCGGAGGCCGCAGTTTTTTGTTCGGATGGCTCGTGGTAATCAGGCGCTATCAATTGCGACGGGCGCTGCGCCGCACCGACGCGGGCGTCTCGGTCAGCATCACCTCGGGCGCAAGCAGCGTCGCCAGCACTCTCCGCGCGCAGACACCCGCGTCAGCGGAGCCGGCCGCATAGAAGCGCGCGCAGGTTACGGCATCGACGAGCTTGCGCTGGAGCATGGCATTCTCCTCGCGCAGGCGCGCGATCGTGGTGCGCATGTGATAGCTCGAGAAGCGGCTCAGCGCGCGCTCGACCATGGGATCCTGCTCGCCAGCCATGCCGGGGATCCAGCTTTCGGCGCGCACGCGTGCGAGCATCTGCACATGCCACTCGACCACGGCGCACTTCAACGCCGACCAGGGCTCGCCTTCATGCGCAAGCGCAATGTCCTCGAGCTGAGCATCGGCGAGTTCCCGTTCGTCAAGCTCGACGGGCGCGAATTGAGTGGTCATGGAGGGCACCTGCGACAGAAACGAATACCGTTCTTCGGACGCTAGGTGATTCGTCAGATACCACTGCGGTACGTCGGTGCGATGTGGAAAAAAGGACCGGGTAGATGCTCACGCGTTCAGGTGCAAGACGCGCTCGCGCAATCGTTATGACACGTTGATCACGATCGGCTCATCCCACAGATGGCAGCATCCAAGGAACTCGACCCTCAGTCGTCCTTGTAGACGCGCTCGCGCCGCTCGTGGCGCTCCTGCGCCTCGATCGAGAGCGTGGCGATCGGGCGCGCCTCGAGCCGCTTGAGCGCGATCGGCTCGCCGGTCTCTTCGCAATAGCCGTAGGTGCCGTCTTCGATGCGGGCCAGCGCCTCTTCGATCTTGGCAATCAGCTTGCGCTGGCGGTCGCGGGCGCGCAGCTCGATCGCCCGGTCGGTTTCGGAGGAGGCGCGGTCGGCGAGATCGGGATGATTTTGATTCTCGTCCTGCAGATGCTGCAGCGTCTCCTTGGCCTCCTTCAGAATATCGTCCTTCCAGTCGAGCAGCTTCTTGCGGAAATACTCGCGCTGCCGATCGTTCATGAATGGCTCTTTGTCGGAAGGCCGGTAGTCCTTGTCAGGCAAACTGGCGTGCCCATTCTTGGCCCCGGCGTTCTTCTTCTTGTTGTCTGTAATCTTGTCAGAACGCATGGCTTCCCCATGAAACGTTGACCCGCCGAACCCCCCGCTCGCGCGCGCTTATATAGTGAGACAGTGTGAATGGACAATAACGGAATGAATCTGCCGCTGTCCCGGATGATGCGGCGCAGCAAGAAGCCTGCAAGAGGACTCGCGGCTAACGTGTTGAAAGCTTTGGCGATTTCAACCTCGACGCGAAGCTCGATTTCGTCCAGCACGCCATCCAGGCCCGCCTCGCCCGACGCCGTCCTTGAGAAAGGCGGCAGCCGATCGCAGCTTGTTCAAGGTCGCCGGCGACAGGGTCCCCCCCAGCAGCCCGATCTTGAGCTCGTCGAGGGCATCGAGCGCCAGCCGCCCCCGTTTGACCGCCCGGCGGCGGCGCTCGGTCGCATCGTCCACACCCTGCAGCGCAATGAGCGCATCGATCCCCCCCACCGTCCGTAGCGCCGATGGGCCCTTGGCAGGCGGAGCTCTCGGTGTGCTCATTCACCGAGAAGGTGCCGGACGACGCTCGGCGCGCCGGACCGGCAGGAGGGCGCAGCGGCATGCCGGTACCGGTGGGTCCCTGGATGCGCATGATGGCCTCTGATCCCAATCTAACGGTGCTGGGTGTGCCAGCCTCGGCCAATTATGGTTAATGGACAGTAAACGACCCGGCAAAAACTGCCGGCCCGGCAAGAGATGGCTTGCATCGACCGCCCCTCGAAATCCGCGCCGCTGAAAAATCCTAGATTTTTCAGTGACCTTAAGCGGCTCGCTGCGCTGGCACGCGTTTCGCTACATGGATGCTTGGTACGACCTCTTGGGGAGCAAGGGATGACCAAGGACGTCTCATGGCCGCCGTCCTGGCGGCGACTGACGCTTATTGCTGGCGCTGCCGCGCCGGCCTGGGCGACGTCGCGCATCAAGGACCTCGCCAATGTCGAGGGCGTGCGACAGAACCAGCTGATCGGCTATGGCCTGGTGGTCGGCCTGAACGGCACCGGCGACACGCTCAACAACGTCCCGTTCACCCAGCAGTCGCTGCAGACCATGCTGGAGCGGCTGGGCGTCAACACCCGCGGCGCGCAGATGCGGACCAGGAATGTCGCCGCCGTGATGGTGACCGCCAACCTGCCGCGCCTTCGCGCACGCAGGGCACGCGCATCGACGTCACCGTCTCGGCGATGGGCGACGCCAAGAGTCTGCAGGGCGGCACCCTGCTGGTGACGCCGCTGTTCGGCGCCGACGGCAAGGTCTATGCGGTGGCCCAGGGCCCGGTCGCGATCGGCGGCTTCCCGGCCGAGGGCGATGCCGCCAAGATCGTGCCGCGGCGTGCCGACCGTCGGCCGCATCGCCAATGGCGCCATCGTCGAACGCGAGATCGACTTCACGCTAGCCAGCCTGACGCAAGCTGCAACTGTCGCTGCGCAATCCCGACTTCACCACCGCCACCCGCATCGCCACGGCGGTCAACGACTTTCTCGGCGCGCCGACCGCCGAGCCGCTCGACCCGTCGACCGTCCAGCTCACGATGCCCGCCAACTATCCCGGCAACGTGATCGCGCTGCTGACCGACATCGAGCAGGTGCAGGTCGATCCCGATCATCGCCGCCAAGGTCATCATCGACGAGCGCTCCGGCATCATCGTGATGGGGCGGATGTGCGCATCTCCACCGTCGCCATCGCGCAGGGCAACCTCACCATCACGGTCACCGAAGACGCCGCAGGTCAGCCAGCCGCAACCCTTCTCGCGCGGCCAGACCACGAGTGGTGCCGCGCACGCGCGATCGACGTACAGGAGGACGGCAAGAAGATCGCGGTCGTGCAAGGAAGGCGTGTCGCTGCAGCATCTGGTCGACGGCCTGAATGCGCTGGGCGTCGGCCCGCGCGATATGATCTCGATCCTGCAGGCGATCAAGGCGGCCGGCGCGCTGCAGGCCGACATCCAGGTGATGTGATGGCCAATGCTCTCGCGCGCTCACCGCCGCAAGGCGTCATGGCGCTCGGCAGCGCAGCCGGGCCCAGCCCCGATGCGAAGGCCAAGGCACGCGCCAACGCGGTCGATTTTGAGGCCATGTTTCTCAACTCGATGTTCAGCCACATGTTCACCGGCATCGATGGCGAGGGTCCGTTCGGCGGCGGCGGCGCCGCCGGCGTCTGGCGCTCCTTCCTCACCGACGAATACGCCAAGTCGTTCGCCAAGGCCGGCGGCGTCGGGATTGCCGACAGCGTCTACCGCTCCCTCCTCGCCCAGCAAGAGGCGCGCGCTTCCTAAAAGCAAACACCCAGGAGCATGCCTTAATCTTTCTCGAAACGACTGTGCAGGATCCCCATGAGCAGCATGCCGCATGCCCCGATGATGTCCCCTGCCCCGGTGAAGACCGCGGCGGAGGCTGACGCGCTGATCTCTCAGGTCATGGGCGTCATGGCGGAGCTTGCCGACGTCGTCCAGCAGGAAACCGAGCTAGTGCGGGCCGGCCGCGTCAGCGCCGCCTCGGCGTTCGCCGAGCCCAAGGGCGATCTCAGCCGCCGCTATGTCGCCGGCACGATCCAGCTCAAGGCGAGCAAGCCGCAACTCGCACACATCGCCCGCGATCGGCTTGCAGCGCTGCAGCAGCGCCACGAGTCCTTGCGCACGTTATTACAAACGAATTTGACCGTGCTGGCGACCGCGCACGCCGTTTCGGAGAGTGTCGTACGCGGGGTCTCCAACGAGATCGGCCGCCGTTCGACCCCGCAGACCTATGGGGCTTCAGGACGCGCCAATGTGCCGACGCGACCCGCCGGCGTTCCGCTTGCGGTCAGCCGCACGCTTTGACGGCGCCAGACCAGCGCCTAAAAAGAAACGGCGGGGCGCTAGCGCCCCGCCGCCGTTATTTTCAGCGATTGCCGTATTAGCCGAACAACCGCAGCACCGCCTGGTCGGCCTGCGAGGCCAGTGACAGCGAGGTGAGCGAGAGCTGCTGGCGAGTTTGCAGTGCGAGCAGGTTGGCGCCTTCCTCGTTGGTGTCGGCGAGAGTGAGCTGAGACGAACCGGTCTGCAGCACGTTGATCAGGTTCTTGTTGAAGTCCTGGCGGTTCTGCACCACCGACAGGTTCGAGCCGAAGGTCGAAGCCTGCGACCGCAGCGTGATGCTCGCCTGATTGAGCGTCGTGAGCACGCCGTTGGTCGAAGCGTTGTCGACGAAGTCCGTCCCGGACGTGAGGTTAGACAGGTTAAGGCCGGACGCCGTGAAGCTCACGCCAGTGATGCTGAGGGTCGAAGTGCTCTTCTCGTTGAACACCAGCTTGAGCGTATCGCCGTTGAGCAGGTTCACGCCGTTGTACGAAGCATCCTGCGCGGTGGTCGTGATCTGGCTCAGGATGTTGTTGAACTGCGATACCAGGCCCGAACGGGTCGATGAGGACGTTGCGTCGGCAACGGCTGCCGTCGCCGTCGTGAACGTCAGCGTCGACGTCAGGGTGCCGCCGATGGCGCCACCCTTGGTGCTGCCCAGGGTCGAGGACGCATAGTCGTTGCTGGCCGAGATGGTCAGCTTGCCGGTGGTGTCGACCGTCGCGGTCAGGTTGTTGGCCTGCAACGCCGTGTTGAGCTGGTCGAGCGTCTTGACGGTGCCGCCGGTGCCGTCGCCGAAGGTGACATTGACCGCCGTGCCGCTGTTGAAGGAGGTGAAGGTCAAGGTCTTGCCGCTGATGCTGCCGGCCCCGGCGGATCGCCCCGCCGTGAAGCTCGTTGCTGTCCCGGTGTTGCCGTTGAGCCCGAGCGCGGCGAGCGAATTGCCGGTGCCGGAGATCGTCAGGTCGGCCGTCGTGCCGGTGCTGATCTGCAGCGCACCGCTGGCAGCGATCGACGACGCGGTCGCGCCAGTCGCGGTGGCCAGGGTCGCGGTGCCAGACGCGTTGGTGGTCGTCTTCACGCCGGTGGCGAGGTCGATGGCATTGAGCACGTCGGCAACGGTGCCCGTCTGCAGGTAGACGGTCGAGTTGCCGTTGCCGTCGGTGACGATGTTGCTGGTGACGCCCGAGCCGGTCGGCACGTTGGCCGCCGCCGGCGTGCCCGCGTTCTTGAACGTGATGGTCTTGCCGTTGACGTTGAGGCGTCGAGCCGTCGGTGATCAGCGAGCCGAGGCTGGCGCTGCTGGCCGCACGGTAGGCACTGACACTGGCGTTGCCCGAGCCAGTCGCGGTCGTGAGCCCGAGCGCCTTGAGGGCGTCAGCCTTGCCGACGACCGAGAGGTCGGCACCGGTGGAACTCCTCAGCGTGACCGCGCCGGCCGTGATCGAAGAGGCGGTCTGAGAGGATTGCGTACCGGTGCCGGCGGCCACGATCGTCGCCGTGCCAGAGGCAACGGTGGCGCTGGCCACACCGCTGGCGAGGTCGATTGCGCTCAAGACATCGCCGACGGTCGCGGTCGAGGTGGTCGCCGCTGGCGCCGAGATACACGGTCGAGTTGCCGTTGCCGTCAGTGGCAATGCTGCCGCTGACGCCATAGCCGGTCGGAGCCGATGCCGCGGCCGGAGCCGCACCGGACTTGAACGTGATCGTGTGGCCGTTCACGCTCAGCGTCGTGCCGTCGGTGAAGTTGGTGTTGGCGCCGGTGGTCAGGGCGCCGGTCGCACCGTAGATCAGCGTTGACGTCGTGATTGCAACCGGTGTGGCCGCGTTGTCGTTGACCGCACTGCCGGCGACCGCGCCGATGGTGCCGCCGAGCGTTGAGGTGGACACTGCGGCGGTCGTTCCGCCAGCGGTGCCCTTGTAGAGCACGTTGCTGCTCGCCGTCGCACTGGTATAGGTCGTGGTGCCGCGCAGGTCGGTCGAGGTCGCGCCGCCGATGGTGGTCGAGACGTTCGACTTGGTCGTATACCCGATCTGGGCCTGCAGCGCCTGGTTGGCGATCGACTTGGCGGTGTTGATCAGGTTGGTCAGCGAGGTGATGCCGGTGTCGGCGGCCTTCAGGGCCTGAACGCCGTTGCCGATGCCGATCGAGCAGGTTCGAAATGTCGTTGGAGCGGCTGTCGAGCCCGATGCGGTGAAGAAGTTGACCGGGTTGTCGAGTGCCGAGTTGACCTTCTTGCCGGTCGCCAGGCGATTCTGCGTGACGCTCGCCAGCGAAGCCGTGTTCTGCAGCGAAAGCAGGTTCTGCCTGACTGCAGAGGAGAGGGTGATACCGGACATTTCTTGAACCTTTCTGGTATGCGTTTACTGAGCGATCCCCCTAGGATCGGACCGGCACAATGGCATAGGCATAGTAATACCAAGTAAAACAACATGGTTAATGGTATTTAAAATACGAAATGATCTTGGAGTGCTGGAGTATATCGTGGATATACATTGTTAACCATAAACAATAGTACATTATTTACTATAAATGGGGCAAACGCCGCAGAAAATAGGGATCTCGCTGAATAGCAGCGGCACGCAGTTAATTGATCGTCAACCAATCGTTTACCGGGCATTAGGGTTACCAAACGATTATCTCAACGAACGCTTTGAAAATGCGCGCAACGATTCAATCGGCGAGTAGACCCTGCCATGGATGACATCGTCTTATCAGCCGGCGTACGGCAGAACCTGCTGGCGCTCCAAAGCACAGCTCACTTGATGAGCCTGACGCAGAACCGGCTGGCCACTGGCAAGAAGGTCAATACCGCCGAAGACAATCCGATCAGCTTTTTCACGTCCCAGTCGCTGCACAGCCGCGCCGGCGATTTCAATTCGTTGCTCGACTCGATCGGACAGGCGCAGCAGGTCCTGTCCACCGCCAATCAGGGCATTACGTCGCTGAGCAAGCTCGTGCAGTCTGGAATTTCGACCGCCAGACAGGCGCAGCAAAGTCCGATTGGCTACACCACGAAATCGAATATCTCGACCACGATCGGCGGCGCCACCGCGCTCGATCTGCGCGGCACCACGACCTATATCAGTGTGCAGGCGGCCAGCAACGTGCTGTTCGACGGCACCACCGGCGGCACGCACGCGGCGTCCTCCGGCACCACACTCGGCGGCACGTTCGGCGCCTTCACCGGCAGCGTCGTGCAGGACAACGCGGCCACGCCGGTCAATATCACGACGGCGACGGCGCTGTACGGCCCCTCCGGCGGTGGTGCCGGCACCGGTGGTCTGACCACGCAGGCCGCAACGGGCTTCACCGACGGCTCGACGTTCACGGTCGACGGCCACACCATCACGTTCAGAACGACAGCGGTTCCCGCGGCGGCCGCCGCGCCGACCGGCTATGGCGTCAGCGGCAACATCGCTACCGACGGCAACGGCAACTCGATCGTCTATCTCGGCACTGGAACGCAATCGACTGCGACCGTCGGCGACTTGCTCAACGCGATCGATCTTGCCAGCGGCGTGAAGAACGCTGTGATCAGCGGCGGCGCGGCGACGATCTCGCCAATAGCGGCCAGAGCGCCCCCGGCTCCTCGATCACGGGCGGTGCAGTCACGCTGAAGAGTTCCACCGGCGGCGACCTCTCCGTCACCGGTAGGGCCGACGCCCTGAAGGCACTCGGGCTCACCACCGCGACCGGCCCAGGTAGTGCCACCGTCACTGCCCCGCGCACCACCAGCAGCACGAGCCTGGGCACGCTGATTACCGACGGCTCGACGCTCAGGGTCAATGGCAAGACGGTTACATTCAAGAACGCAGGAACGCCGTTGGCAGCCAACGTTCCGACCGGCTCGGGCGTCGTCAACAACGTGGTCACTGATGGCAACGGCAACTCGACTGTCTATCTCAATCAGGGCACCATCGCCGATGTGCTCAAAGCCATCGATCTTGCCACCGGCGTGCAGACGGCTGCCATCGCGTCCGGCGCAGCAACGCTGAGCACGGCCTCTGGCACCACCAACTCATCGATCGCCCCCAGTGGCGCGTTGCAGATCAGCACCGGCACGACCTCCGACCTGAACATCTCCGGCTCCGGCAATACGCTCGCCGCACTCGGTCTCAATGGCAACACTGGCAACTCGCCGACCTTCACGGCATCGCGCATCGGCCGCACCCGGCGGCATCAGCGGCACGACCTTGACCTTCACGTCCTTCAACGGGGGCACGCCGATCAATCTCACCTTCGGCGACGGCACCGGCGGCACCATCAAGACGCTCGATCAGCTCAATGCCGCACTGCAGGTCAACAATCTGACGGCCACGCTCGATACGAGCGGCAAGCTGACGATCTCGGCCAGCAACGACTATGCCTCCTCGACCCTGGGCGGTACCGCGGGTGGCGTGCTCGGCGGCACGGTGACCTCCGCCCTGATCTGGACGGCCCCCACAGCGCCGGTGGCCGACGCCAACGCGCTCGCTACACGCCAGAGCCTGCAGAATGATTACGTCAGTCTGTTGACCCAGCTCGATCAGCTCGCCAAGGACTCGTCATTTGGCGGCATCAATCTGATCTACGGCGACAGCCTCAAAATCGTGTTCAACGAGAACGGCAGCAGCGCGCTGCAGGTCGTGGGCGTCACATTCACCGCGGCCGGTCTTGGCCTGGCGTCGCCAACAGCCAACGCGTTCCAGGACAACGCCAGCATCAATGCAGTCGTCGGCAGCCTCAATAACGCGCTGGTCACGCTGCGCACCCAGGCCTCGAAATTCGGCTCGAACCTGTCGGTCGTGCAGAACCGGCAGGACTTCACCAAGAACATGATCAACCGCTGCAGACCGGCGCCGACAGCCTGGTGCTGGCCGACAGCAACGAGGAAGGCGCCAACATGCTGGCTCTGCAAACCCGCCAGCAGCTCTCCACGACCGCATTGTCGCTGGCCATCGCAAGCAGACCAGGCTGTGCTGCGCCTGTTCGGCTAACCGCCGCTTCTACCAAGACCTAATATAATGAGATCGAGAACAGCGGCGGGGTCAACACCCCGCCGCTTAACGCTTCGTTTACCAACGCGGGCTCACCATCGGCAAATATCGACCGACACAAGGATTGAATCGATGGCACTCAAGGTCGAGCTCAAGCCGCGCGAACGCATTATTATTGGCGACTGTGTCATCACCAACGACGATCAGCGCACGCGTCTGCTGATCGACGGGCATGCGCCGATCCTGCGCGAAAAGGATATCATGACGCCGCGGCTCGCCAACGACGCCAGCGAAACGCATCTATCTGGCGATCCAGCTGATGTACACGTCGAGAGATCCGAGCGTGCATCATGATGTCTACTTCGCTCTCGTGCGCGACATTACGAAAGCTGCACCAAGCGTTTGGCCGCTGGTAGAATTTATCAATAATCTAATCTTAACGGGGGATATGTATAAGGCACTAAAGCAGGCCAAGAAATTGGTCACGTACGAAGAGGAACTGGTAAATCATGCAAAACGCCGCACAAGCTTACGCCTCAGTAGCCAAGCAGATCGTCAATCCGCGTGAATTGGAAGCAGATCTGCTCCTCAAGGCGGCGTCACGCTTGCAGACCATTCGTCGACGGCTGGGATCGCAAGAAAGCCGAGCTCGACGCGGCGCTCCTCTACAATCGCAAGCTCTGGTCGATCTTCATGATCTCGGCCACCAACACGGACCACGCCCTGCCGGTCGACATTCGCCAGAACATCGCCAACCTTGGCCTGTTTGTGATGAACCAGACGATGTCGATGATGGCCAATCCCAAGCGCGAGCAGATCAACCCGCTCATCAGCATCAACCGCGAGCTGGCCGCCGGGTTGCTTGGGCGAGCGTAAGAGCACCTGACCTCACCGAAGGAGGATCAAGGCATCTCGTATCGTCCATAGCTCGTACCAAGTCAGTCGCACGGTGTCATATGTGCGCTCCCGCGCGTCTTCGACGCTCTGCGGGAATTTGAGGGGTCTGCGGCGAGGCCGGTTGTCGCGGCCGCGACCCACACGTTGGACCGATTGACGTCATCATTCGATGACGCTCTCGACGTTACGGCCGGGCCAGCCCGGCCCTTCACAGTCTTTTGCGGACTTGCAGATTGGCCGTGTACTCATAAATCGAGGCGGTCAGATTAGTCCATTTGACGTCGGCTTGTCCCCCAAGAGCGGCGCGATAGCGGACATCGCCGGAAGTCCGAATCGGGCCAATTGCAGACCTGGCACGGCAAAGCAGCTCTTTGGCGCACGAAGACAAGACGCAGCTGCTGCACGTCGCACAGTGGGTCGCTTGTGCGCCTTGCGGTCTCGAAAGAATAGGTTGAAAATTCCGCACCCCAGAGGCTGACGTGGTCTACTGATGAGAGCATACAGGAGCGGAGCCGAGAGTGACCGCATCAGCGCACGAAGTGCTCCGGCTCATTCGGCCTTTACAATCAGTATCGCCTTCATTTGTACGTACACAATATTAGGACTAGCAGTCATTCCTTTTGCCGGAAATCCGGGCCCCGAAATTCCGGCATTATTGCGGTATTCGCTACGACAGTCTTTGTAACCGAGCTGTGCACTAGCCTTTTGCTGTTCGTGTATTTTCGAACGCATCCACATTGGTCTCTCCTGATTCTCGGCTCTGCTTTTCTCTATTCTGCCCTTATGGTTGTTCCGCATCTGCTGACCTTTCCTGGCGCGGTATTGACGAGCCAAGCTCTGGTTGGTGTTTCGCGACAAACGACCGGCTATATCTTCGTTTCATGGGTTAGCGGTTTTGCACTGTTGACCTTTGTTTCGGTTCTCTTCGAAGCGCGCACCAGCCGCCATCAATACACTCTGGTGCGAGTGGATCGAGCCGTTTGCGCCGCTGTCGGCGCCGTGAGCATCGTCGTTCTGAGCGTCAGTTTGATAGCCATCCTGCTGGGCGATTATTTGCCCCCACAGGTTACAGGGTCATCGAGCTGGACGGGGCTCAATCGAGCCATAATGCTGTTCGCGATGGTCTTCTGGTAGGCAGCATCGCAATTATTTTGCACAGCGTCCGTAACGAATTGTTCCTTGTGCTAGCGATGATGCTTGCAGCAGTCGTCGTCGGCAACATTGTTTCTCAGGTCAGCGGCGACCGCTACACAGTGGGCTGGCACACGGCTCGCCTAACGTGGATCATATCAGGGTGCGTGCTATTTCTTTATTTCTTGCGGCAATTTGCGCGTCTACAAAGCCAGCTGGTAGTTGACCGATCGCGCCCTGCAAGCAAGCGTCGCCGAGCTTGACCGACCGGGTCAAGAACATCCTCGCGCAGGTTGCAGTTCGTCGCGTATCCACGCGCCAAGGCAGCCACTCTATTGACGATTTCTTCGATCGCTACGACGGGCGCATTCAATCCATGGCGGCCACCCACACTCTCCTGAGCAAAAGCGGCTGGCAGAGCGTCAGGCTTGATGCCCTCGTCCGTAACCGAGGCTTGCGCCGCTACGCGACGGACACGAACATAGCAATCAGCGGGACAAACATCATGCTCACCGCTGCCGAGGGACTTCAGGCGGTGGCGAAGGTGCTGCACGAACTCGTGACAAACGCGGCGAAACATGGCGCGCTATCGATCCTGGGCGGCCACGTATCGGTAAACTGGGATCGTAAGAATTGAACGGAGATGGGGCTGATCTGTCGTTAGTCTGGCGAAGAGCTCGATGGCCCGACGGTGAAATCCGAGACCCAATCCAGATATGGTACTAATCTCATACGCAATCTCATTCCTCAGCGAGCTGGGAGGCAAGGTTGATCTCGTGCTCGCACCAGAGGGCGTGAGCTGCAGAATTGAGATTCCGATGAGGCAAGCGTGAACCGCTCACGTGGTGCCAACTGGAGAAACTTGACTGGGAGTGGGTCGGTCCGCGCTCGTTCATGAGAACGGTATTGGGTGTGCAAGCAGAAATGCGAGTTCTGCTGTGGGTCAAAATGCGAAAAGCTCAGATTGAGTAGATTGAGTCTGCAGGCCTCCCAATAGCCGACGTTCGAGCGGACATGTGTTGAGTTCGCCGCACGGCGCTCACGAGTGCCGTGGAATGAGCCAGCCCATTTGCACTTACACGTAATTGACGAGGCTCAGCTTGTAGAGCATCGCCGTGGTCTGCAGCGATGCCTGCAGACGTGTCTGCATCGCCAGGATCTCCGCACCGACTTGCTCGGTGGGCACGCCTTCGACCTGCCCGAGGAGGTCGGTGATCGTATTGTTGGTCTGCGTATGTCGCTCGGTGGTCGTTCCGAGCGCGCCCTGGACACCGGAGAGCTCGGTCACGATCGACTCGATCGTCTGCGTGCCGGCCGGCACATTGAGATTGGTGTTGACGCGTGCATTGAGGGCATTGGCGCGCGTCTGCGCATTGGGATCGGTCTGCGAATAGGTCACCGCGGCGAGCGACGCCACGTTCTGCAGCACCCAGCGCATCCCCTGCTCGTTCGCACGCAGCCCATAGGAGACGGTGATCTGGGTGTCGATCCGCGCGCTCGCGGTCCCGCGCGCGGGATCGGGCCCGTCCTCGCCGGTGTACCACATCACCGTGTCCGCACTGGTCCCAGCCACCGTCGCGGTCGCCGTCGTGAAGGTCGGACCAACCACGCGCTGGGGCGGATTGCCGAAGAAGTCGTTCCCGGCGGCGACGGCCGACGCGGCGGTCAGCGAGGTGTCGGCGAGCTTGCCGATCGCCGCGGTCAGCGCCGTCTGCAGATTGGCCGCCGTCGCGGCTGGCGTGGCGCCGATGACAAACTGATTGGGGCCCGGTGACGCTTGGTTGGTCGCGGACAGAGTCACGGTTTCCTTGGTGCCGTCCGGCAGGTTGAACTCGAAGTTGATGGCCTCACCGTTATTCGGATTGGCCGTCAAATCGACCGATGCGGCGGGGGGCGAGCCTGCTGGACCGGTTATGGTTGCACCGGTCATCGTCGTTGAGACGCTTGCCAGCTTGAAGCCGAAGGGCGAGACCGCATCCTCCGCCACCTGCACCGAGGTCGCAGTCGGCGCCGAGACGACGAGCCGGCCGAGACCGCCAGGGCCGCCGACATCGGCCTGCCTGCGCTCATCGACCACCTGCTCGAAGCCAGCGCGCGCGCCGTCGCCATTCATGATGTGATCGAACGTATCAACCGCTGGCTTGTCGACGGCACGGCCCGCGAACAGGAAGCGATCGCCGGCCTGAGTATTGAACAGGCTCAGAAGCTCGTTGACCTCCGAATAAGCCATCGATTGTGCAATGGTCGAACCATTGCTCACGACGTTCGCCCCCAGGACCGTGGAGGAGCGCACCTGATTCGAAATATCCCCGATGCGTTGCAGCGCGGTCTGCGCCACCTTCAGCCGAAAATCGACCTGGGTGATGGTGTCGTCGAACGCCTTCAACCCGGACGCTTGCGAGCGCAGCCCGACCGTGAAGCCGCGATCCACACCCAGGCCCGCATAGGTGGTGGACTTCTTGCCGGAGGCGAGCTGGCGCTGCAGCTCGTCGAGCTGAGCGCGCATGTCGACCAGTGATTGCACCGTGAGAGACGAGCGGGAGCCGACGCCGGAGATGCTCATGGAAGTCCTATATGTTCATCAGAGCTTGGAGCATCTCTTTCACGGTCGTGGCAACGCGTGCGTTGGCGGCGTAGGCGTTCTGCAGACTGAGCAGGTTGGCCATTTCCTGGTCGACATTGACCCCCGAAATGTCGTCAAAACGCGCCTTCAGCGAGTTGTAGACGACCGCCTGGCCATCCTTGAGCCGCGACGCCGAATCCGCGGCCTCGCCCTGCTGGCTCAGCATCTGGCGCAGGTAGGCCGGCAGCGTGCCGCTGAAGGGAGCGGTCGAGCTGCCGACGCCGGCATCGGGAGGGAACGTCAGCGGCGTGTTGCTGATGCGGTCGAGAATGAAATTCGGGCGCGTCGGATCGCCGGCAGGAGTCTGCGGCGAGGTCTGGTAGATCACCAGCCGCGATGGGTCGGCAAGGAGATTGGGATTGACCACAAGACGGCCGGCGAGCCCCACGCTCTGCGGGCCGCCCGACGTGATCGCCCCCGAATAGGGCTTGTTGGCGTCGAGAAAGAACGGGAGCTCGGGCGTGCCACCCGTGAACGACGTCACGGTCTGGTTGGCCGTGAGGGAGTTCAGGTCGACCCGGTTCGCCGAGCCGTCATCCAGGATGCGCAGCGTGTTGCCGGCAGGGTTCGATGCCTGCAACGAGGTCGCGCCCAGCGCCGCGTTGATCTGGGTGATGACCGACGCCATCCCGCCGGAAAAGTCGATGCCGACGACCTTGTCGTTCGGATCGAGCGTTACGCTATTCGACAGTGGCAGCGCCGCCGGATCGTCCACCCGCATGAGTGTCAGCGTGCGCGTGGCCCCGGTCGCATTGTCGGTATAGTTCAACGAGATCGAGTTGCCGGCGAGCAGCCCGCCAATATCGAGATCAAAACCCGACTGCGGGCCGGCGGTGACGGCGGTCGAGCTGACGGTTTTGTCCGACAGCGAGCGGGCGAGACCCGCCGCGATCTGATCGAGCTGGCCCTGCGCCTGCACCAGCGTCTGATCGCGCATCTCCAGATAGGCCTTGATCTGGCCCGAACGAATCGAGTGGTCGGCGATCAGATCGACGGAGTTGCCGGTCGAGCCCGTCAGCACCAAAGTGCCAACCGATCGTTTCGTTGGATCCGGATCCCAATGCGACATCGCGTCGAGCGAGCTCCTGCCATCGAAGCTCAGCACCGAGGAGGTCACGCCCGCGAGCTGGATGCCTGATCCGGTGTAGACCGTGACCTGGTTGTTCTGGCCCGGGACGACCGTGATGTCCATCAACTGCGAGAGATCGTCGATGTTGCGGTCACGCTCGTCGAGCAGCCCTGCGGTACCGGCGTCGTTGGAGACGCCGATCTGCCGGTTGATCTGCACGATTCGCTGGATCGCCTGGTTGGCGCGCGACACCGCATCGGTAAGGCCCTGCTCGGCATCGCTGCGCAGCCCCTGGATGGCGGCGCTCGAGCTCTGCAGCTGCTGCGTCAACGCTTGCCCCGTGTTCAGGACCTGCCCACGCGCCGCCGCCGAGTCCGGGCTCGTCGCCAGTGTCTGGGCCGCCGCCGTGAAATCGCCCAGCATCGTCTCGAGCGCAGCGGTCGAGCCCGGCACGCCATAGATCGATTGCAGGCGGCTGTAGAATTGCGCGCGCAGATCGGCGTAGCTCGACCCTGAGCTTTCGCTGCGCAGCTGACGCTGGATATACTGATCGAGCTCCCGATTGATGGCATCGACGCTCACGCCGCCGGTGACGTTCTGGGTGACGACCGGCGTCTTGCGGATGTAGCCTGGCGTCTCCTGGTTCGCGATGTTGTCGGAAACCAGTGTGAGACCGATCTGCGTCGCACGCAGACCGCTCACCGCCGTTGTCAGTGCCTGAGAAAGGCTCATGAGCCGCTACTGTTCCTGGCGGTTGTCACCACTACCGCAGCATGTTCAAGAGATCCTGAACCATCTGGTTGGAGGTCGAGATCACTCGGGTATTGGCCGAGTAGGCCTGCTGGGTGACGATCAGCTTGGTGAACTCGTCGGCGATGTCGGTATTGGAGCCTTCGAGCGAGGCCCCCTGGATCTTGCCCGATGCGCCATAGATGGCCGGGCCCGATCCATCGGTGACCTCGAAGGCACCACCGTCGATGCGCTTGAGATAGTTGGTACCATTGAAGGCCGCGAGCGTGATGTCTGCGAGCTCGAGGGTTCGCCCGTTCGAGTAACTGCCGATGACGCGCCCATTGGATCCGACCGCGATCTTCTGCAGCTCGCCGGCGGGGAAGCCGTTCTGCTGCAGGAGGTTGACCTTCACACCGCCGTTCGGATCGGAAAATTGCGTGATGCCACCGGTTCCGTGCACGAGCTGGACGTTACCGAGCGCGACGCCGTTGACCGACACATTGTTCAACGTCAGGGTGCCGATCGACGGCGACATCTGTCCATTTGCACCGAACGTATAGTTGACCCCGGCATTCTGCCAGGCGGGCTGCGTGCCGGTCGCCGAGCTATTGACCAGATAGAAGAGATTCCAGGTATCGGTTCCGCCATAGGCGCTGCTGTCGACCTTGGCCCAGCGCAGCTGGATATTCACCGGCGAACCCGAGATGTCGAACGCGGTGATGGCGCCGCCACCGAGCGACTCGTTGAGAAATGCGCCGGAGTCCTGCCCAAGCACGGTGCCATTAGCCGGATAGGCGGTGAATACGTTGATGCCGAACTTGGCCGCGGTCGCCGCGGGGCTCACGATGACCGTGTTGGTGCCGCTCGCCGTGAAGGTGAGATTCCCGTTGGTGTCGGCCGCGGCAGTGCCCATCGTGGCCGGATATGCGGCAAGTGCGGTCTGCAGCTCCGCAACCGTGGAAATCTGGCCGCCGCCGGTGCCGAACGTCAGCGAGAACGAGTTCGATCCGACCGTCACGTTCAGCACTTCGCCACCCGACACGCCCTGCGCCATGAGATTCTTCGAGGTGTGGCTGACCTCGTCCAGGCCCAGCCTGGTGGTGAGCGTGTCAGTCGAGGCGATGTTGACGTCGAAGTCGTAGTCGGCAGTGGCCGACGTCAGAACCAGCTTGTTGGTACCGCCCGAGGTATCGATCGATGCCACCACGGCGCTGGACAGGCCAGCCGTCGTGTTGATGGTGTTCACCACGTTGGTCAATGTATCAGTGGCGAGAAAGTTGAGGTCGTAGGTCGTCGGCGAGCCGCCTGACGGCGTGGCGACAAGGCGCAGCAATCCGCCATTGCCGGCACCGAGCGCCGTGCCGGCCGTCGCGAATGTCCCGGTGCCGGTGACGGTCGCGATCACGTCGGCAAGAGCGGCACCGACGCCGGTAATCTTGGCGGCGACGGGCGCGCCCGCGATCGGGTTGGCCGAGAGCGTCACCGGATCGATCAGCTCGGAACGAGGAATGCTGGTGTCGTGCGCCTGCGTCAGCGGATAGCTCGCGAGATTGGCGCGATAGTCGATCTGCGTCGTCTGCTGCGCCGGCAGGAAGTCATTCTGAAACTGCAGCAGCTGCGGCACGCTACCGACCAGGTTGCCGGTGGTCGGATCGACCGGGATGCCCTCGAGATAGTAGCCGGCACCATTGACCAGGAAGCCGTTCTTGTCCGGTTGGAAGTCGCCGCGGCGCGTGTAGCGCTCGACGCCGTCGAACACCGGACGGTTGTCGACGACGCTCGAGGGCTTGCCCACCACGAAGAAGCCGTCGCCGTTGATCGCCATGAAGGTGCCGATCGAGTTCGCCTGGATGTCGCCCTGGACCGAATTGGTTGCGCGCGAGTTGGCGGCCACGCTGCCGGCGAGCTGCTGGGTGGGTACCTGATCGGGGATCAGATCGACGAAGCTCGTATCCATGCGCTTGAACGCCGTCGTCTGCGAGTTGGCGATGTTGCCCGACACGTTTTCGAGCGCGAACGACTGCGCCCGCATGCCGGTGACCGCCGTATTCAAAGCCCCAAAGATACCCATGACTTGATCTCCAACTGCGGCGGGCAGCTCCTGCCCGGCCATTGCGCGAGTCGCTTTGCAAGCCGCGCGCCAAATGATTTATTGAAAAATATCAAAGCGTTGCGGGGGATGGATGGAGCGCTGACCCGGCAAGGGTCGCCGCCTCCGGCAAATTCTGCCGAGGTGCACCGCGCTTCCAGACTCAAAAGCCGTAGGCGCTGAAGCGCATTCGCTGCGTCACGTCAAACGCGGCTTTGCTGGTCGGATAGGCGTAGTCCACCCGCAGCGGCCCGAACGGCGAATCCCAGATCAGGCCGGCACCCACCGACGAGCGGATCGTCTTCGAATCAGCAACTTTCAGCGATTGCGCGAGCGAGGGCGAGCCGGATCCAGCGAAGCCGTACAGGCTGCCGGCGTCGGCAAACACGGCGAAGCGCAGTCCGGTTTCGGGCGGAATCCCAGGCAGAGGCGTACGGAACTCGGCCGTCGTGGCCCAGTACCTGGTGCCACCCACGTTGTCCTTGTTGGTTCCTTCAGTGATATCGCGCGGTCCGAAACCGTTCACGGCAAAGCCGCGGACGAGATCGGGGCCCCCGAAGAAGCTGTTCAAGAGCGGAAGCTGCTGACCACCCCATGGGGTCACATAGCCGCCCTGAGCGCGCAGCATCATGACGGTATCGCCGACGATCTCTCGATAGTAGCGCAAGTCCTCGGTTGATTTCAGAAACTTCACGTCACCGCCGAGCCCCGCGAGGTCCTGCCGGAAATCAGAGCGGATGCCACTGGTCGGGTTTCGCACGTTGTCGAGCGTATTGTAGCTCAGCGTATAGCCGATAGAGGACACCCAAGCGGGCCCGTCGAGCGCCGCCTGCTTGACTGGGACCGAAGCTTCCCCGTTGGCAAGGCACCCCGGAACAGGATTGGTCGTCGTGCAATCGGTCAAGGCAGGGTCGAGCGTGATGCGCTGACGAAAGAGCGAATAGCGGACTTGGGCGCCGACTTGCTCGGTCAGCGGAGTCCCCAGCGTCAACGTCCCCCCGATGGTCTCGCTCCCGAACGACTGAAAGCTGTTGGACACCGACTGCTTGGCAAACAGGTTGATGCCGGCGGAAATCCTGGTGCCCATGATGTAGGGTTGGGTCACCGCAAGATCGACACCCTTGCTAATGTCGCCAAGGCGCACGCTTGCCTTGACGTCCAGCCCAGTGCCCAGAAGGTTGCGCTCGCCAACTCTCACCTCGCCCAGGAACCCGTCCGATGTCGAATAGCCGCCCGCGATCGCGAACTCGCCAGTGTTCTGCTCCTCCACCGCGACGTTGAGGATTACGCGATCCGGTGACGAGCCCGGCTCAGTCGTGATCTTGACCGTCTTGAAATAGTTGAGACTCTTGAGCCGCCGCTCGGCGCGCGCGACGAGCGCGCGATTGTAGGCATCGCCTTCGCCCAAATCGAACTCGCGCCGGATCACATGGTCCTGCGTCTTGACGTTGCCGCGAATGTTGATCTGCTCGACATAGGTACGCGAGCCGTCCTCAATTCGGTAGACGAGGTTGATGGTGGCGCCACGCTGGTCGCGCACCACCTGTGGACGCACGGCTGCGAACGGATGACCGAGCTTAGCGAGCTCGATCGTCATGTCCTCGGTCGTCTTTTCCACTGCCTCGGCATTGAACACATCGCCCGGTGACGTTCTGATTTTCGAGCGCAGCGGCGACGGGTCGATCGAAGGGACGTCCGACTTCACGTCCGCACTGCCGATCCGATGGTGAACGCCCTCGTCGATCGTGAAAGTCGCGACGAAACCCTTGCTGTCTGGATCATACGTCGCCTCTGCTGAGACGATGCGAACGTCGGGATAGCCGTGACTGAGATAGAAGCGCCGCAGTTGACTCCGGTCCACCTCGACACGGTCGGGATCGTAGAGATCGTTGCTCAGGAGAAAGCTCAGGAAATTCGTTTCGCCCGACTTGATCACCTGCTTGAGGCGCTGCGACGAATAGGCCTTGTTGCCGACGAACACGATCTTCTTGATGCCGGTTCGCGCGCCTTCCTGGACCTCGAATACGAGATCGACGCGCTGGTTCGGCAACTCGATGATCTTGGGCTCGACGCGCACGTCGAAGCGGCCGCTGCGACGATAGATGTCGGTCGCGCGGACAACGTCGGCCTGCACCATCGCCCGCGACAGCGGTCCCGCCGCTTTCGACTGCAGCTCGCCTCGCAGCTGGTCGTCCTTGACGCTCTTGTTTCCCTCGAATGCCACCCGGTTGATCACCGGGTTCTCCACGACAGTCACGACCAGACGGTCACGCGCATGACTGATGCGAACATCCTGAAACAGGCCGGTGGCAAGCAAGTCCTTCAGAGCAGCGTCTGCGGCCGCGTCGTCAAGCCGCCCGCCGGGCCGCACATGAAAGTAGGAGCGGATGGTCTGGGCTTCGATCCGGCGGTTGCCTTCGATAATGATGGATGACGTGGCTTCCTGCGAGGGCGTCTCGGCCATCACGACAGCCGGCGCCAGAAGCAGCGCGGCGACAAGCATGGAGGTGCCGAAAGCAAAACGGATCGCGCATTGGCGCGGGGCACAGATCTGTGATCGCATCAAGCCTGATCTCATCAGTCCTTCGACCGGTATGAGCGCCGATCGGTATCGCCGCCCCCGCGGCGCTCGAGCAACACGCAAGCCTCGACTGCATCTGCCCGGAACAATGCCCACGCCGAATCCACGCGACCGCTTGGGCAAAACAATGTCGAATTGCGTTAATACGTAAGGTCTTCTTTGGGCCGATCAGCCGCGTGTCATCAAATTGCCGCTACAACGGCAGCAGCTGAATACCGACGCAAGCCTCGAACAAACGATGGCGCCTTTTGCGACACGACCTCATGCCGCCTTCGGCGCGTCCGGCTTGAACGCCAGCGCGACGCCATTGATGCAGTAGCGCAGCCCGGTCGGCGGCGGGCCATCTTCAAAGCGATGGCCGAGATGGCCGCCGCAGCGGGTGCAATGCACCTCCGTGCGCGGCATCAAAAGAATATAGTCCGTTGACACACCGAGTGCTCCGTCAAGCGGCTTCCAGAAGCTCGGCCAGCCAGTGCCGCTGTCATATTTGGTGTCGGATGAGAACAGCGGCAGGTCGCAGCCCGCGCAGGCGAAGACGCCTTTGCCCTTCTCGCGATTGAGCGGGCTCGAGCCGGGGATTTCGGTGCGGTGCAGGCGCAGCACATCGTACTGCGCCTTGGTGAGGAGGCGCCGCCACTCGCCGTCATCCTTCTGAATCTCGAAGGTGTGCCCGGCGCCGGCGTGGTCGCTCTCCATGAGCCAGCGCAGCCCGGCCGCAAGCGCGATCGCGCCCACGCCGCCAAGAAGGGTCCGCCGGTTCAGCATCGCAGCCATGATCGGGTTCCTTTCTGCCCCAATCGTTGTACGCGCCAGCAAAGGCAGCGTTACATCGGGTCAGCCGAATATGCGTGCGTTGCGCTTCACGTTCCCGCGATGCTGGCTTGAGCCATGGCCGAGCCGCAGTTGCGGCCTGCTCCCTCTCCCCGCAGGGGAGAGGGGTGGGGTGAGGGGGTCACGATCGAGAGGGTGGTTCCCCCTCACCCCCACCCTCTCTCCGATGGGAAAGGGAGTCCGCCGTGCCACGGGTCCAGTCCGTGCTCTCCAACAAGGTTTAGCTAAGAACGGAACCACCTCGCCTAGTTAAACCGCGGCGTCTTGTTCAGATAATACTTCTTCATGTCGGCGCGATATTTCTCCATCTCGACCTTGTTGAGCTCGACGTCCGGCTTGGCGTCCGGCGGCACCAGCGAGAAATACGGCGTCTTCTTCGACTCCACCTCGAATTCCGCCCGCGCCTTCTGGATCAGCTCCGGCGTCGTCAGAAGATCGATGATCGAGGCCGCCAGCGTCTTGGCGCCGGCCACCTGCCCCTTGTGCGAGATCGAGCTGGTCGGAAACACCGCGGCTTTCCATTCGTGCGCGCCAACGCCAGGAACCGCGGACGGGAAATTAAGACTGCCGGCCGGCACCACCCAGGAGACATCGCCGTTGTCATTCGAGGAGCTCGCCTGCGGCCGGCCTCCGAGCGGCGTCACCTTCGTCTGCAGCCCGACCACGGGCAGCCCATGCGTCTTCTGGAATTCGCGGGCGCGCTCTTGCTCGGCTTCCGTCCACTTCGGCATGCCGACGAGATCGACGTTCTTCTGGATCGCTTCGGCCAGCGTCTTGTTGACGAGCTGCGGCCAGGCCGAGGCGGAGTATTTGACGTCGTAAGTTGTGCCGGTCATCAGCGCCGCACCTTCGGCGATCTTCAACAGCTTGTCGTAGGTCTCTTTCGCGGCCGGCATCGAGGCATCGCGCACGAACCACCAGATCTGCCCCTTGTCCGCGATGATATTCGGCTGGATGCCGCCGGCCGTGATGGTGCGGTGCGCCCGATAGGTCGGCTTGAGATGCTCGCGCAGCTTGTCGAAGCCCATGTCCATCAACACGACGGCGTCGACCGCATCCTTGCCGTCCCAGGGATTGACCGCGCCATGCGCGGTCTTGCCGTGAAACGTGAACACCGAGCTGATCGCCGCGTAGTTGCCGATGCCAAAGCCCGTGTTGAGCGTGTCGCGGATGTGCAGATAGATGACGGCATCGACGTCCTGGAAATAGCCGGCGCGCACGATGAAGGGCCGGCTCGCGAGCTGCTCCTCGGCGGGCCCGTATGAAAGTGCGACCGTGCCGGGAATGTTATGACGCTGCATGACCTGTTTGACCGCGAAGGCCGCCATGGCGGCAACGCCACCGTGGGTGTTGTGCCCTTCCATGTGACCGGGTGCATCAGCGACGAGTGGCTTGCGCGCGAACTCACCAGGTGTCTGCGAGCCGCCGGGTAGTGCATCGATCTCGGTCACGATCGCGATCTTGGGCCGGCCTTTGCCGTACTCTGCCCAGATGTTGGTCGGCATGCCGGCGCCGCCAAGCTCAACCAGGAAGCCGGCCGCTTCGAGCGTATCCTTCAGGAGCTTCGAGCCCTCGAACTCCTGCATGCCGATCTCGCCGAAATAGTAGATCGAGTCGCTGATGTCGGTCATCTGCTGCGCGTTGCGGTCGATCACCTCGAAGGCGAGGTCCTTGCGCTCGTCGGCGGATGCCCCAACCGGGAGCGTGAGGGCCAAGGCAAGGGCCAAGGTCGATACCAGGCCAAGCTGTCGCTGAATGATCGTACGCATGGTCTTCTCCGTTACATTAAAATCTCGGTGCGATGCTCGTGAGTTCGATCGGCTTGCCGCCCTTGCTCGTTACGCCCTCTCCTTTAGTCATACACGTCCTTCACCTTGCGGATCAGCTCCGGCGACGCCGCATAGATGGTGTGAATGATTTTCTCGGATTCGGCAGCACTGAACAGCTCGATCGGCAATGATTGCTTCTGCGCCTCGGCCAGCAGCGCCGGATCCTTCAAGGTCTCCGCAAAAGCCGCGATCAACATCTGCACGCGCTCGCGCGGCACTTCCCTGGCGATGATGAACGGCCGGCCGAGCTGCCCTGGCGCGTTGAGGATGTCGAGCACGTCGCGCTGCTCCTGGGTGGTGGCGAGATCTTTGACATAGGGCGCGGCCGGCATGTCGGCCGGGCTGATCGGCCCGAAGCGCGCCAGCACGTTGAGCTTGCGGTTGACGATCCAGTCCTGCGGGATCGCGCTCCACGACGCGCAGGCGCCTTCAAGCTCGCCGCGCTCGACGGCGAGCCGCTGCTCGTTGCTGCCGGGATAGCCGGCGATCTGGCGGATCGGCGCGTTGAAGAGCTTGCGCAGCACCGCGCCGTTGGCATAGACCGCCGAGCCTTTGGCGGTGAGGCCGATGAGGAACTCCTTTCGCCGCATCATGTCGTCCCAGCTCTTGATGCCGGTCGCGTGCCACGCGTAGCAGATGGTGACCTCGCGCGACATGCCGCCGAGATACTGGTAGTCGGAGAACTTCACGTTGAACTTCTCCGGCGCCGACAGCGACTCCAGAATGAGCCCCGGGTCGAACATGGTGATGGCGGTGCCGTCCTTCGGCGCCGCGTTGGCGAGATAGCGAACCGCCGTGAGGCTCGCGGCGCCCGGCATGTTCTGCACCACGATCGTTCGGATGGCCCGGGATGTGGCGGCCGAAATGGCGCGCCAAGCAGCCGCGCATACTGGTCGTAGCCGCCACCGGCCGAATAGCCGACGACGAGGGTCATGGTCTTGCCGCTGTAGAAGGCGCTGTCCTGCGCCACCGCCTGCTGCAGCGTCCCCGCACCTGCGATCGCTGCCAACGCGATCGCGCAAAATCGGACTTCGCTCTTTTCATGACCCGCTGCTGGTAGTACTGTTTTTGAATGATAGGTTTGCCTTCCGGACGGGTCAATCACGGCCACGTCAATCACGGCCACGTGGCGCGCGCCCTATTTGTCGCATCGAGATCCGTCACGACGAGGCGCGCGCGGTGACGATCAAGGCCCTTCTCTCCCCGCGGTCGGTTGCAGTGCTGGGCGCCTCGGAGCGGGCCTCCGTCGGCCGCGGAATGGTGGACGCGCTCGAGCGCATCGGCTTTGACGGGCGCGATCTATCCGATCAACCCGAAATACGCGACGGTCGCCGGCCGCAACTGCTACGCCAGCCTGCGGGAGCTGCCGGAGCCACCCGACGTCGTCTCGTTCTGCATCCGCAACGACGGCGTCGTCGAAGGCATGCGCGCAGCGGCCGAGCGCGGGGCGCGCGCCGCCGTCATCTACGACGGCGGCTTCGCCGAGATCGGCGGCGATGGCGAGACGATGCAGACGACGATCACCGGCATCTGCCGCGAGGCCGGCATTGCGCTGTGCGGACCGAATTGCATGGGCGTGCTCAATCCGCCGGCGCGCAGCACCACGTTCAAGCAGGAGGTGCGCGATCCGCAGGCGCTCATCGGCAACGTTGCGCTGATCTCGCAGAGCGGCTCGGTCGCCGCGAGCCTGCTCGCGGACCTGCGCCGCTTCGGCTTCAGCCTCGTCGTCTCATCCGGCAACGAGGCGGTGAACGACACGGCGAGCTATATCGAGTTCGCGATCGACGATCCGAACACCAAGGTGATCGCGACCTTTACCGAGACGGTCCGCAACCCCGATCGCTACATCGCGGCGCTCGACCGCGCGGCCGACAAGGGCAAGCCGGTGATCGTGCTCAAGGTCGGCCGCAGCGAGCGCGTGCGCGCCGCGATCACCGGCCATACCGGCGGGCTTGCCGGCGAGTCGCGGGTCTTCTCCGAAGTGCTGAAGGCGCATCGCGCGATCGAGGTCGAGGACCTCGACGAGATGACCGAGGTGCTCGCCGCCTGCCAGGGCGAGCGCTGGCCGAACGGGCGCGGCATCAACGTCGTGACGACGTCGGGCGGACAGGCCGAGCTGATCCTCGATGTCGCGACCGCCGCCGGCATCCCGCTCAATCCCTTGCCGCCCGAAGTGCGCGCGGCGGTCGAGCGCGATGTCGGGCGCGTCACCGGCGACGGCAATCCGCTCGATGCGTGGGGACGCGGCGATTTCCGCACCACCACGCCGCAGGCGCTGCGCCTCCTCAGCGAGAATCCCGCGACCGATGCGGTCGTGTTCTGCAGCAGCGACTCGGTCGACAACCAGGCGCTGGGCCGTCCCGGCCGCGAGGAGGACTATGCCCGCCTCTTCGCCGAGGCCGCCGCGCAAGAGCACGAAGCCGCATTACTTCATGACGATGCGGCCGGGCGTCATGCACAGCGGCCAGCTCCGCATCCTTGCGGAGGCAGGCGTCGCGGTCATCGGCGGCACGCGCCAGGGACTTGGGTGCGATCGAGCGTCTGGCCCGCTGGAGCATGCCGCTGGCGCGCCGAGCGCGCATCGACGCTTGCGCCATCACCGGAACTTGCCGGCCGCGCGGCGCACGATCAACGAGTGCGACGCCAAGCGAATCCTGGCCGCGCACGGCCTGCCGGTGACACGCGAGACCGTGGTGACCTCGCTCGCAGCGGCGCCGCGATGCCGCCGCGGCGATCGGCTATCCGGTGGTCTTGAAGGTCGTGTCGGACGACATCCCGCACAAGTCGGAGCACGGCCTGGTCGCGGTCGGCCTCGCGGACGAGGCGAGCCTCGGCGCTGCCTTCGACGAGATGCAGCGCCGCGTCGCAGCGCTCGGCCGGCCGATCGCCGGCTATCTCGTGCAGGAGATGATCGCCGACGGCGTCGAGGTGTTCGCCGGCGTCGCGCGCGATCCTGATTTCGGCCTGTCGCTCGCGTTCGGCCTGGGCGGCGTCGGCGTCGAGGTGCTGCGCGACTTTGCGCTGCGGCCGCTGCCGCTGCGCGAGGGCGACGCGGAGGCGATGATCGCCGAGACGCGCGGCGCGGCGCTGCTTCGGCGCATTCCGCGGCCGCCCGGCGGCCGACATCGCGGCACTCGCGCAGTGTCTCTATGCGCTGTCGGATTTCGCCGCCGCCAACAGCGACCGGATCGACGAGATCGACCTCAATCCGATCAAGGCGAGGCACAAGGGTTGCGTCATCGTCGACGCGCTGATCGTCACCCGGCAGCGCTGAGGAGAAAGAATGGCCGAGACCGCAAGTCCTCTACGAGACCGACGGCAAAGTCGGCATCGTCACGCTCAACCGCCCGAGCAAGCTCAATGCGCTCAGCATGGAGCTCCGGCTCGAGATGGAGCGCGTGCTGCGCTCGGCCGACGACGAGGCCGGCACCAGCGTCATCGTGCTGCGCGCGGAAGGCCGCAGCTTCTGCGTCGGCTTCGACGTCGGCGCCGACGGCTACGATCCCGGCAAGGTGCCCTGGCGCTACGATGCGCTGAAGCTGCATCAGCGGCTCGGCATCAGCGTGCGGACGCTGATGACGCCGTGGACGCTGCGCAAGCCGGTGATCGCGTCGGTGCAGGGACATGTGCCTCGGCGGCGGCTGCGAGCTTGCGATGTTCTGCGATCTCACCATCGCGGCCGACAATGCGGTGTTCGGCGAGCCCGAGATGCTGTTCTCGCATCTTGGTCCGGCGGTGGTGATGCCGATGATCATCGGGCACAAGCGGGCGCGCGAGCTCCTCTATTTCGGCGACACGATCGACGCCAAGACCGCGCTCTCCTCGGGATGGTCAACCGCGTCGTGCCGCTCGCTGAGCTGCGCGCCGCGACCATGAAATACGCCAAGCGCATGGCGCTGATCGCGCCGGAGGCGCTGGCGGCCGCCAAGCTCGCGGTCAACCGCGGCGCCGAGGCCGCCGGCTTTCGCAACGCGCTGCAGGCCGGTCTCGACGTGTGCGCGCCGCTCTATGCGGCGACCACCGAGGTCGGCAAGGAGTTCGAGGAGATCAGGAGCCGCGACGGCCTCAAGGCTGCGCTCGCCTGGCGGCGCGCGCAGTTCAAGGAAGACTAGAGGGCGACAGATGCTCCCGATCACCTTGCACGCGGCTCGCCTCGCTTTCGTCGGGAGCATCGCGCTTGTGACAAGCGGGCCATGCGGCGCGCAGGACTTCTACGCCGGCAAGAGCATTCAGCTCGTGATCGGCTTCGACGTCGGCGGCGGCTACGATCTCTATGCCCGCACGGTGGCGCGGCATTGGACGCGGCACATCCCCGGCAATCCAACCTTCGTGCCGCAGAACATGCCGGGCGCCGGCACCCGCATCGCCGCCAACTGGCTCTATAGCGTGGCTCCGAAGGACGGCACCGCGGTCGGCACGGTCGTGCAGAGCACCGCGGTCGATCAGGCGCTCGGCGAGCCGGGCATCCGTTTCGACGCGGCGAAATTCAACTGGCTCGGCAATCCGATCGTCGACAATCTGGTGACGCTGTCATGGAGCGCCTCCGGGCTCGCGACGCTCGACGACGTGAAAACCAAAGGCGGGCTGTTCTGCGGCAGCACCGGCGGCGGACCGACGACCGTGTTTCCGCGCGTGATCAACCAGCTCATCGGAACGCAGATCAAGGTGGTGACCGGCTATCCCGGCCAGACCGCCGTCAACATCGCCATGGAACGGGGCGAGGTGAACTGCATCGGCGGCACCACCTGGTCGTCCGTGAAGGCGACGATGCGGCCCATGCTCGACGGGCGCAAGATCAACATGCTGGTGCAGTGGGGCGCCACCAAGGACCCCGAGATTTCCGCCTACGCCAACCGTGACGTGCCGCTGATCCAGGAACTCGGGCAGACCGATCTCGATCGGCGCGTGCTGATGTTCATCGGCTCCGGCGCCGCCTTCGGGCGCCCGCTGCTCGCGCCGCCCGGCGTCCCGCGCGAGCGCATCGACATCCTCCGGCAGGCCTTCGACCGCACCATGAAGGATCCGGAGTTCCTGGCCGAGGCAGCGCGCCTCAACATGGACATCAAGCCGCTCGGCGGCGCCGAGCTGCAAAAGATCGCGACCGATGTCGTTCGATCGCAACCCGAGGATCTGGCGCGGGCGAAGGAATTGATCGGCGCGACGCGATAGACTAGCAACTACTCCAACCGCACGGATCACCATGCGTTTTGAAGGCACCAGCGGCTATGTGGCGACCGACGACCTCAAGGTCGCGGTCAACGCCGCCATCACACTCGAGCGTCCGCTCCTGGTCAAGGGCGAGCCCGGCACCGGCAAGACCGTGCTGGCGATCGAGATCGCCAAGGCGATCGGCGCGCCGCTGATCGAGTGGCACGTCAAGTCGACCACCAAGGCGCTGCAGGGGCTCTACGAATACGACGCGGTGTCGCGGCTGCGCGACAGCCAGCTCGGCGACGGCCGCGTGCACGACATCCGCAACTACATCAAGCGCGGCAAGCTGTGGGAGGCCTTCACGGCCGACGAGCGCCCGGTGCTGCTGATCGACGAGATCGACAAGGCCGACATCGAGTTCCCCAACGACCTCCTCCAGGAGCTCGATCGCATGGAGTTCTTCGTCTACGAGACCGGCGAGACCGTGAAGGCGCGACGCCGCCCGATCGTGGTCATCACCTCGAACAACGAGAAGGAGCTGCCGGACGCGTTCCTGCGCCGCTGCTTCTTCCACTACATCCGCTTCCCCGATCCCGACACCATGCGGGCGATCATCGAGGTGCATTTCCCCGGCATCAAGCAGCGCCTGGTCGGCGAGGCGCTCAAGCTGTTCTACGAGATCCGCGAGGTGCCGGGCATGAAGAAGAAGCCCTCGACCTCGGAGCTGCTCGACTGGCTCAAGCTCCTGATGGTCGAGGACATCAGCATCGAGACGCTGCGCGAGCGCGATCCCAAGAAGCTGATCCCGCCGCTGCACGGCGCGCTCATCAAGAATGAGCAGGACGTGCACCTGTTCGAGCGGCTGGCGTTCATGGCGCGGCGCGAGGGGCGCTGAAGCGGCCTGTGCTTCAAGGTCAAGGTCGAATGACCCAGGCGCAAGACTGGGGTCTGGAAACGATCTGCGCTCGACTGGCCGCAGCCAACGCGACCATCCGATCACCGAGGGTGTCAGGATCGCCCACATCGGCCGGCGCCAGACCGAGGCGCGCGATCTGGGGCAGCATGCTTTGATAGGTCATTGCCAACAATCGCCACAGCGGCGACTCGTAGCCGCCGGCAATCAACTCCCAGATCAGATGAGGAGTTGGCAGACCTGCCTTTTCAAAGCAGGCGATCAGCCGTCCGCCGACATCGACATGCGGCAGCAGCACACGGAAAACAGAGCGCAGGCATTGTTCCGCTTTGACATAAAGATCGACGGTCGGGAGAATTTGCGCGCTGATATGACCCGCCGGCTCGTGGAACGCGACGACCCCGCCATGACGGACCGCCCTCGCCGCCCGCCGTATGGTGGCGACGGGATCAGGCTGGTGATGCAGAACGTAGCGGCCGATCGCAGCATCAAATGGCGGGCGCTCGGGGAATGCCTCGTCCGAGGCGGTCACAAATTCAATCTGGTCGATATTCCGCCGCCAACGCTCTGGCCTTCGCGATTTCGATCGCGCGGGATTCGCGATCGAAGGCAATAACGGTGCCGGCTTCACCGACAACCTCGGCCAGCAGCATGGACACGTCGCCGGCGCCGCAGCCGATGTCGAGCACGCGCATGCCAGGTCCGATGCCACAGTCCCGGATCAATCTTCGAGTAACGGGCTCGATGATGCCAGCCTGGAACTGAAGGCGTTCAATTTCAAAGTCCGCGTGACCTAGAACATAGGCCGGCGTCACGGTCATTGCCTGGCTCTTTTGATACGCTTGTGAACGGTCGCCGCCTATTCCCCCTTGATGTTCGCCGCCTTGATGATGGGCCACCACTTTTCGATCTCCGCTCTCTGGAACGCACCGAGCGCCTCCGGCGTCTGCTGATCGCGTGAGGGAATCTCAAAGCCGAGGTCAGCGAGTGTTTGGCGCACGGCTGGATCAGCCAAACTACTCACAACCGCAGCGTTGAGCTTGCCAATGATCTCCTTCGGCGTGCCTCGAGGTGCCCACAATCCGAACCAGTTCGAGACATAGAAGCCGGGCAATCCAGCCTCGTCCGCTGTCGGGACGTCAGCGGCCTGAGCCAAGCGTCTCTTTGCCAGCACGGCAAAGGCTTTGACTGTGCCGGCGCGCAGTTGTGGCAGGAATACGACCGGGGCGTCGACCATCATGTCGATCTGGCCGGACACCAAATCCTGGATGGCAGGAGCAGAGCCGCGATAGGGCACGTGTTGGATGCGGGTGTTGGTGAGGTTCTGAAAATGGACACCGCCGACGTGTCCCATGCTGCCTGCACCGGCGCTGCCCTGGGAAGCCTTGCCTGGGTTTGCTTTCAGCCACGCGATGAACTCCTTCAGATCCTTCGCCGGCACGCTCTTCCTTGCAACAATCAACGACGAGAAACTGGCGAGCAACGCGACCGGCTCGAAATCATTCAATACGTCATAGGGAAGAGCATACAGAGCACCATTGGAAACGTGCGTGTTCCAGGCCCCAAGGCTGAGCGTGTAGCCGTCCGGCGCGGCCCGCGCGACCCGGCCGACGGCAATGCTGCCGTTCGCTCCGGTCACGTTTTCTATGATGACAGCTTGGCCGAGCGCTGCCTTCATCCGCTCGGCAACGACGCGCCCGACCGTGTCGCCGGGCCCGCCCGCTGCGTACGGCACGACCATGGTGATAGGCCGCGTCGGATACGCTTGCGCCCACGCCATGTGTGCGGATGCCGGGACCGCTGCAGCTCCGGCGGCCAGGCGAAGGAATTTACGGCGAGGCAGTGTCATGACGGTCATATCTCCAGGCAGCCTGATCGATATTTTCGAAGGCTATCAGCCGCCGCCGCGCGCCCGTAATGCTATTGTCCAATTGCCCAATATCAATCTTGATATCAGGAGTATCGCGATGGACGAGATCGATCGCATTGAACGCCGCCTCAAACTGCATGACGTGCGCGTCCTCATGTCCGTGGTGGAGGCGGGCAGCATGCACAAGGCGGCGGAACGCCTTGCAACCTCGCAGCCGGCTGTTTCGAGAGCGATTGCCGATCTCGAGCACGCACTCGGTGTCCGTCTTCTCGATCGCAGCCCGAGCGGGATCCGGCCGACGCAATATGGCCACGCGATCATCAAGCGCGGACTTGCGGTCTTCGATGAGCTCAGACAAGGCGTCAAGGATATCGAATTCCTCAGCGATCCAACATCGGGCGAACTGCGCATTGGATGCAGCGAGTACGCAGCGGGCGGGCCGGTCCTGGCGGTCATCGACCGCCTTACGCGGCGACATCCGCGGATGGTGTTTGATGTCGTGATCGCCCCCGTGCTGACGCTCTACCGCGATTTGACAGAACGAAAAATTGAGCTGGTGATAACGCGGCTTGTCGAATTTGCCGATCGAGACAATATGATGGTCGAAAATCTGTTCGATGACGACATCGTCGCGGTGGCGGCGGCGCAAAATCCGTGGACGCGGCGGCGGCGAATCGAGCTTGCCGAGCTCGTGAACGAGCCCTGGACACTACCACCGCGCAATACGGGGATCGGCGCATTCGCCGAAGAGGCGTTTCGCGCGCAAGGACTGAAGCCGCCGCAAGCGACCGTCATCACCTACTCGATGCACATGTGCCACAAGCTGCTTGGCGACCGGTCGCTTTCTCACGATGCTGTCGAGCTACACATTGATGCTGCCTGGCAAGCACCCTTGGCTCAAGGCACTGCCTGTCGAATTAGCCAATGCGCGCGGAACGATCGCAATCATCACCTTGAAGAATCGAACGCTCAGCCCGCTCGCGGAGCTGTTCATCAAGACCGCGCGCACAGTCGTGAAGCCACTGTCAAAAGCGCGCTGAGAATGGCCTCTATGGCGCGCCGGGGCGGCCGCTGACGCGGGTTGCTCGACCTACCGGCGTCCCTGATCGGAGGCGGCATTGGGCCGTTTCGTGACCAGGGTCGGGATCCGCCCGCCCACCTTCATGCCGGGCTGCAGGAAATTCTCGACGATCTCGGCAGCGGGCTTGGCCTTGCTGAAAAAGTAGCCCTGCATCTCGGTGCAGCCGACGATTCTGCAGCGTTTCCATCTGCTGCTGGGTCTCGACGCCTTCCGCGGTCGACACCATGTTGAGACACTTCGCGAGCCCGGCGACCGCGTGCACGATGGCGAGCGGCTCCGCGCGCGTTCGAGAGTCCTGAATGAACGAGCGATCGATCTTGATCTTGTCGAACGGGAAGCTGCGCAGATAGCTCAGCGACGAGTAGCCGGTACCGAAATCGTCCATCGCGATCTGCACGCCGAGCTCGCGCAGCTGATGCAGCGTGGCGAGCGTGCCGAAGGTGTTCTGCATCAGCACCGTTTCGGTGATTTCGAGCTGCAGCCGCTTTGCCGGCATACCCGAATCCTGGAGCGCGCTGGTGACGACGTCGATCAGGTTGCGGCTCTTGAGCTGCACCGGCGACAGATTGACCGCGACCTTGATATCGTTCGGCCAGTTGGCGGTCTCCGTTGCAGGCCGTCCGCAGCACCCATTCGCCGAGCGGGATGATCAGGCCGGTTTCCTCGGCGATCGGGATGAAATCGGCGGGCGAGATCAGGCCGCGCTTGGGATGATGCCAGCGCAGCAGCGCCTCGAACGACGTGATCTCGTTGGTCTCGAGATTGACCAGCGGCTGATAGTGGAGCTCGAACTCCTCGTTCGACGAGCGCGTTGCGCAGATCCATCTCGAGATCGCGCCGCGCCTTCATGCGCGCGTCCATCTCCGGCTCGAAGAACCGGTAGGTGCCGCGCCCGTCGCCCTTGGCGCCGTAGAGCGCCATGTCGGCGTTCTTCAGCAGCTGGTCCGGCGTCGCCGCGTCGATCGGCGCGACCGAGATGCCGATGCTGATGTCGACGATGATCTGGTGACCGTCGAGATGGATAGGGCTTCACGATCGAGTCCCGGATGCGCTCGCGCCAGCGCCGCCGCATCGGTCGGCTGCTGCATCGCCGGTCATGATGATGGCGAACTCGTCGCCGCCGAGCCGCGCGATCGTATCCGGCTCGCGGGTGCAGCCGCGCAGCCGATCGGCCACGACCTTGAGCAGCTCGTCGCCGATCGGATGGCCGAGCGTGTCGTTGACGCTCTTGAAGTGGTCGAGGTCGAGACAGAGCACCGCCAGGCATCTCGCCGCGCTTGACGCGCTTGAGCTCGTGCTCCAGCCGCTCGCGCAGCAGCACGCGGTTGGGCAGATCGGTGAGCGCGTCGTGGCGCGCCATGTGGACGATCCGCTCCTCGGCGCGCTGGCGCTCGGTGATGTCCTCGTGCGTGGAAAGCCAGCCGCCGCCCGCCATCGGCTTGTTCACGATCGAGAGGATGCGCCCGTCGCTTCCCCTTGATGATTTCGCTGCAGGGCTTGCCCTTGGCGATGTCGGCCTGAAGCTTCGTCGATGTACTCGTCCGGGTCGCCAGCGAACGCCCCGGTCGCCACGCGGTGATTGACGAAGTCACGCAGCGTGCAACCGCTGCTGCCCATGTCGGGCGACAGCCCGTACATCTCGATGTAGCGCTGATTGCAGAAGACCAGCCGCATGTCCGCGTCGAACATCGAGCACGCCCTGGGACATGTTGTTGAGGACCATGTCGAGCAGCTGCCGCTCACGACCCTCGTCCACCGTCGCGCGCTCCGATCTCGTGGTCCCGGGAAAGGACACGACGCGCGCGCCGGTGGCGGCCCGTTGCCTTGGGGTATCCATCATCTCGTCTCCCAGTATCGGCACGCCGAAGCTGTGCAAGTCGCGATACCCATACCGAAAGGACGTTGGGAAGCCTTCAATGGATCGAGGACAGTTTTATTTAAGGATTTATCGAGTTTGACGCGGACTTTGAGGCATATTGCCTGACCTAGCGCCCTTATCGGCAGGCCGGAATTGCCGCAGCCGCGTCGCGGCCCGCCGCAAGCGGGCGCAGATCGACGTCGCGCGCCAGTGTCACGTAGCGATTGGTTTCCGAGACCTTAACGCCAGCCCGGCGAGATCCTCGCGTTCCGGACCGACAAGTCCTGATTATTCCTGCCCGGTCGCACGCGCGCGGTTCGGTGCCAGTCTCTCGCGCCAGTCGAAGCGCGGAGGCGCGCCCGGCCCGGGCGCCTCATCGGCAAACTCGGAGACTGGCGTCGCGGGCAGCTTGCTCCCATTGGTGCGCTTGGGCGGATAGCGCGAGGACTCGCCTTCGCTCGCACCCTGGCGCTTCTGGCTCAGGCGATATTCCTCCTCGCGCCGCCGGGATTGCCGCGCCAGGTGCTGCTCGCGCGCCTGAACCCATGAGTAGTAGGCCTGCCCGGCCAAGCGGCCGACGGCCCCGCCGGCCCAGACCAGCTCGAACGGCAGGAACAGCTTCCAGGTGTCGTCTCCTTCATCGATCGCGCGCGCGATGATGTTGCCGGCCATCGCAGTCGTGTTGAGCCCATGGCCGCCGAACCCGCTGGCGAGCCACAAGCCGGGCGAGAGCTCGCCAATCTGCGGCATGCGATGCAACGTGTTGCCCAGCACGCCGGTCCAGACGTGCTCGATATCGACCGGCGCGAGTTGCGGGTAGATGCTTTCGATGCTGGCCTTGAGCTTGGACTCGAAGCGGCGCGGGCTCCCCTCCCAGGTGGTGACTCCGCCCGACCACATCAGCCGGTCGCCGCCCACGATCCGGTAGTGGCTGTCGGCGAGGTCGGTGTCGCTCACGGCGCCGCGATAGCCGATGGCCTCGTGGAGCCGTGCGTCCATCGGGGCCGTCGTCGCCACATAGGTCCACACCGGCAACAGCGTGCCCGACACGCGCGGCAGCAGCGCGCCCAGATGGACATTGCCGGCGAGCACGATGTGAGCAGCCCGCAATCGCCCCGCCGGGGTATCGACCCACTTGCGCACGCCGGCAGCGTCGATCGAGACCGCGGGCGTGTTCTCGAAGATCCGCACGCCCGCCTGCTCGGCGGCATTCGCAAGCCCGAGCGCATAGTTGAGCGGATGAATATGAAAAGCTGTCGGGAAATGGACGCCGTGAAAATAATGGTCGGTGTGCAGCGCCTCGCGCACACGCTCGATCGGCCAACCCTCGACCACGGCGCCGAGATCCTGCCCGAGCAGGCGGACCTGCGCCAGATCCTTCTCGGCAGCGTCACTCTTGCTCACCTTGAGCCAGCCGCTCTCGACCATGCGCACGCCGGGCATCGAGAGCTCGCGGATGGTGGCGCGGACATACTCGGCCCCGGCGTCGGACAGCTCCCACAGCCGCTTGGCGTGCGCGAGCCCGACCCGGCGCACCACCGCATCCATGTCCTGGGCAAAACCCGGCAACACGAAGCCGGTGTTGCGGCCAGAGGCGTTCCACGCGATCCGCCGTGCCTCGATGACCGCGACCGACCAGCCGCGCAGCGCCAGCTCGCGCGCAGTGGTGAGGCCGGCAAGCCCCGCCCCGATGATGCAGACCTCCGCATCAAGGCTCGTCGCCAGCGCCGCCCGCTCGGGCGCCGCCGCTACTATCGTGTCAGTGTACCAGCTCGGCGCGTAGGCCGGCCCCTCGGACGCGCTCACGTTGCCTTCCTGAACCTTCCTAAAAAATGTCACAGGTTCCACCGCATTAACCATGCTAGACTGTTTGGCATGAGAAATCGATCCATTTGCCAGACCTTGTGTGCCTGATGTCGCCACGTACCTGATGTCACCATGTACCTGATGTCACCACGTACCTGATGTCGCCATGCGCCTGATGTTGCTCCGGCATGCCAAATCCGAGAAAAGCGAGCCTGGCATGTCCGATCGGGACCGCACGCTCAGTGCGCGCGGCCGCCTCGACGCCCCGAAGCTCGGGGCCTATATGGCGCATCACGCGCTCAGACCGGATCGCGCGATGGTATCGGATTCTCGACGCACGCGCGAAACCTGGGAGCGGTTGAGCAAGGCCTGGACGGTGCCTCCTCCCGCAAGCTTCGAGTCCGAGCTCTACAACGCCAGGCCTGATGCGATTCTTGAGGTGCTGCGCGAGGACCCAGCGGCACCCAACGCGCTCCTGATCGTGGCGCATAATCCAGGCTTGCATGAGCTCGGCAAGCTTCTGATCGCGTCCGGCGATGTCAGTTCGCGCGAGCGTCTCAACGAGGGACTGCCGACCTCGGGCCTATTGGTGATCGACTTCGTGGGCAGCGACTGGAGCACGCTGCATCCGAGCAGCGGCCGGCTCGAGCGCTTCATCACACCGCGGCTGTTGCGGTCGGACGCGGATTGAACTCGTTTCACAGCGTTCCACCATACTATGCTGGAACGAGCTTTCGCCGTGGCACCGGTGACGCACGCAGCGACACGTCGAGCACCACATCGGTGTAGGGCGTGCGCGGTACCAATGTGCGGCCCTTGCCCTTCTCGAAGCGCACCAAGCCGTAGCGCTCCATCGTCTTGAGCGTGCGCGAGAGGTTGGATTTTGCGCGCCCCGTCGCCACTGCCAGCTCATTGAGCGATTGCGGCTTGGTCTCAGCGATCACGCTCAGCAGCTCGCGATTGCGCTCGGAGAGCACCTTGGCAAAGCTTTCGATGGAGGAGAACCACACCCTCGGCTCACCCGCCGGGCGTCGATATTCGCCACGCGCGATCGCCATGGTACGTTTTTTGAATTGCTCATAGCTGGCAATTCCTACCTTCAATGTTGTCATCGCAAAACTCCTCTTTCTTTGAGGACCGCATCAACCTCGGCCCAAAAATCCGCGAGCAGTGCGGCCGCGTCGCGGTAATCATAGGGCCGGATGGTCCCCAACCTGTGCCGATGGTCGTGCATCGTGTGTCTGCGTCGCCCTTTCCGGATGCGCATTGTCGAAGCCGACCAGACGATCACCGGTTCCGTCGTGCAGAGTGAGACTGTAGCTCAAGCCCTGCGGGCGCTCCGCACTGGGCAGAACGCGCTTGACCACGAACCTGACCACGTATTTGCCTTCTGCATCGACCGAAAACACTTCTCCATCAAGGTCAAGCAGGACATCGAGGCCAGGATCACGGCTATCCATCAAAAATCATGTTATCATAAAGTGATAACTAGTTCAAGCGCGAGATCCGCGATGCCAACCAAGAACGGGCAGCCAGAGCGGCAGCCAAGAAACGTGTGCTCCCGCGCCCTCTGAAATCATGCCAGAATGAGCCTTGGTTTTGGTCCTGCCAGGAAGAAGGACGCCGCCATGTTCAAGCAGATTCTGGTTCCGATCGACCTCACCGATCTCGAGCTTGCGAAGCCCGCGATCGCCAATGCGGCCGCGATGGCCAAGCAGTCCGGCGGCACGGTGCGGCTGATCAACGTGCTGCCGCTCACGCCGGTGATGCTGGCCGAATACGTGCCACCTGATTTCGAGCTGCAGCAGCGCCGGACGGCCGAGGACGCGCTCAGCATCATCGTCAAGGAAATCGGGCTCGACCCTTCGCGCGTGTCATCGACCGTGCGGCAGGGCGGCATCCACCAGGAAATCCTGGATGAGGCAGCGGCGATCAAGGCCGATCTCATCGTGATGAGCTCGCACCGGCCGCAGAAACCGGGATTGCGCACCTACTTCCTCGGCTCGAGCGCCGGCCATGTGGTGCGCTACGCCAAGTGCTCTGTGCTGGTGGTGCGGGAGCAGCTTCACTAGTGTCCCGATTCCGAAGTTCGCATCATTTCGCAGCAGCCTCGTTTGCGAACTTCGGAATCGAAGGACACTAGCAACTTGTTAATCTAGTGTGGCTTGGTTCAGAAGTCCGCATCTCGGACTCGCGGCAAGTATGATGCGGACTTCTGAACCGCCACACTAGTCGTTGGTCAGCTTGTCGATCTTTGGCAACTCGGGAAAGAGCCGCATCCATAACAGCGTGACCGCCATCGCGCCAACGCCGCCGATCAGCACGGCGGGAACAGCGCCGAACCAGGTCGCCATCAGCCCGGCGCGGAAATCGCCCAGCATGCCGGAGGTGCCGGTGAACATCGTGTTCACCGACGTGACACGGCCGAGCATCTCGTTCGGTGTGCGCGACATCACCAGCGAATGGCGGATCACGACGCTGATCGAATCGGCCGCCCCATAGGCCGCGAGTGCCATCATCGACAGCACGAGCCAATGCGACAGGCCGAACAGCGAGATGGCTAATCCATAGGCGGCCACAGAGGCGAAGAGATAAGTGCCGGCGCGGCGCGTGATGGTGTGATGGGCGAGCACCACCGACATGACGAGCGCACCGATCGCAGGCGCCGAGCGCAACAGGCCGAGCCCCCACGGTCCGGTGCCGAGCACATCGCGGGCGAAGACTGGCAACAGCGCGGTCACTCCGCCGAGCATGACTGCAAATAGATCGAGCGAGATGACCCCGAACAGCACCTGGCGGTCGCGGATGTAGCTGAAGCCCGCGAACAGCGACTCGAGCGTCATCGGCGCACGTTCGCGGCGGGCATGTGCGGTGTGAACAAGGCTCACCAGAACCGCCGCGGCGACGAAGATTGCCATGCAGCAGAAATAGACTGTGTACGGGCCGAGGAGATAGAGCAACCCACCGATCGCAGGGCCGGTGATGATCGCGGTCTGCTGCGCGCTCGCGGCGGCCGCGATCGCACGCGGCAGCACCGATTGCGGCACGATGTCGGGCAGGATCGCATGGATGGTCGGAAGCTCGAACGCACGCGCAATGCCGATCAGAAACATGATCACGAAGATCAGATCACGCGTGAGCCAGCCGTTGAGCGACCCGAGCGCTAGCGCAATCGCGGCAAGCACCTTGGCGACCTGGGTGACGGCGATCACCACGCGCCGGTCGCAGCGATCCGCCACCTGCCCGACGAAGACCGAGAGCGAGACCAGCGGCACAAACTGAACAAGCCCCACGATCCCGAGATCGAGCGGATTGTTGGTGAGCTCGTAGAGCTGCCAGCCGACCGCAACCGCCAGCATCTGAAAAGCGCCGTTGGTCGAGGTGCGCGCGCACCAGAACATCACAAATGAGGGGTGCCGCAGCAGGCTCGGCACATGGTCGGGCATGGACATCGTTGGCCGCGTTATAGCGGGATCGCGAGGGCGCTGTCGACCGGCCGCCGACCGCGAACCCCGGATTTCTGGGCGTGGCCTCACTCAACCGTCGCGTGACGCACGCACGAAAGAGCCGGCCATCCCCCTTACCCTGGCGTGATACGCCCCTTATCATTGCGGATGGATTTGCGATCACGCACCGGCGCATCCAAGACAGGAGCATAGCAGTCATGCTCAAGACATTTTCTGTCGCGATCAGTGCGGTCCTCCTTGCGACCCTCATCAGCCCTGAAATGACTGCAGCCCAGCCGACCGCTGGCGGGCAGGTTCGCCTGGTGGTTCCGTTTCCGGCCGGAGGTCCGACCGACATCGTGGCAAGGCCGCTCGCCCAATTGCTGGGCGATGCCCTCAAAGCGACGGTCGTCATCGACAATCGCGGTGGCGCGGGCGGCTCGCTGGGCGCCGATGCCGTCGCCAAGGCCGCGCCCGACGGGCGCACCCTGCTCATGGGCACCGTCGGCACGCATGCCATCAATCCCACGCTCTACAAGAAATTGCCTTACGACGCGGAGCACGATTTCACGCCGATTGCGCTGGTGGCGATGGCGCCGGTCGCAATCGTGGTGCATCCCGCGCAGCCGGTGAGCTCCGTTGCGGATCTCGTCTCCCTTGCAAAGCGCAGTCCAGGGAAGCTCAATTTCGGCTCGGCGGGAGCCGGCACGCCTGGCCACCTCACCGGCGAGTTGTTCAAGAGCGCGGCGGGCATCGACCTGCAGCATGTTCCGTACCGGGGCAGCGCGCCCGCAGTCACCGACCTCTTGGGTGGACAGCTTCAGCTCATGTTCGATCCGCTGCAATCGGTGCTGTCGAACGTGCAAGGCGGACGGTTGCGGGCGATTGCGATCAGCAGCAAGACGCGCTCGTCGATCTTGCCCAACGTCCCGACGATCGCCGAGTCGGGCTATGATGGGTTTGAGACCACGGCCTGGTGGGGCGTCTTTGCGCCGGCGAAACTGCCCGCCGACATGGCGGAGGCCCTTGGCCGCGACATAGAGCGGATCGTACGTGGCGAGGCCTTCCGCGCAAACCTCGAGCCGCTCGGCGTCCTGCCAACAGTCTTGACCGGCCGCGCGTTTGCGCAGTTTCAGGCGGCTGAGCTGACCAAATGGGGAAAAGCCGTACGCCAATCCGGTGCTACGGCTGACTGACGATGCGACTGAACGACGAAGAACAGGACATGCTCGCCGGCAAGTGCGGCCCCGTCGCGCGCCTCGCCTTGCAACATCAGATAAAGGTCGGAGAGTTCTTCGGCGCCGGAGATTTCGTGCCGGTGACGCAGGCGCACATCATGGCCGACACCGAAAGCCTCGGTGATGCCGGTGTGCGATGGCTGGAAGGCCTTGCCACCGCCGACGGACAGGCGCGCGTGCGCGTTCCAACCATCACCGATCCGCGTGGAACCGACTTCGCCAAGGCCTCGTTCCTGGGTCAGACCACGACCATGCTCGATCTCGAGCGGCGCGCCATCGTGGCCTTCGAAAAGCTGGGCGTCACGATGACCGACACCTGCATCAACTATCAGACCATCCAGGCGCCCACGCGCAACGAGCACGTCGCCTTCGGCGACACCGGCGTGGTCATCTATTCCAATTCGGTCTGCGGCGCCCGCTCCAATTTCGAGGGCGGACCGTCGGCATTGGCCGCCGGCCTGACGGCGCGCACGCCGCGCTATGGCTTTCATCTCACCGCCCAACGCGGCGCAACGTTGCATATTCGAGTGGAATGCCTGCCCAAGACCCTCAATGAATGGGGCGCGTTGGGCGGCGTGATTGGGCGCATCGCCGGTCACTACTGGGCCGTGCCCGCGATCGAAGGAATCGAGCGGCCGCCGCGATCCGATGAGCTCAAGCATTTCGGCGCCGCGATGGCGAGCTTCGGCTCGGTTGCGCTGTTCCACCTCGTCGGCCTGACGCCGGAAGCCCCCCGGCTGCGCGATGTCGCTACGGCCGATCTGCCGACCTCTCGCGTGACACGCGACGATATCGAGGCCTTGAGCGCGTCCTATCGTTCCGATGGCCCGGTGGACGTGGTCGTGTTCTCGGCGCCGCAGCTCAGCCTCTATGAGCTTCGCGATCTCGCGGCTCTCTGTGACGGCCGTCGCTTCGCGGTGCCGCTGCTCGCGGTGACGAGCCCGCAGATCAAGCCGGATGCGGACCGCCTCGGCTATACGGCACGCATCGAAACGGCGGGCGGAACGGTCTTGTCGGGCATGTGCTTCTATCAATCCTACGCAAGAGAGATCGCGGAGGCCAATGGCTGGAACAGGCTCGCGACCAACAGCACCAAGCTCGTCAACATTCTCGGCGGCTACGGCTACAGCCCCCTGCTGGCCTCGATGGAGGAATGCGTGGACGCAGCGGTGAGCGGCACACTGACATGATTGCGACCACAAAAATCTTCCAGGCCCGCCAGGCGATGGGGCACAAAGTGCGAGGCCATGCGCTGGTGGCGCAAGATGGATTTTCCGCACGCTATGATCTTGATCGCATCGCCGGAACTTTCTCGCGTCCGAGCCACAGGCTCGCCGGCCAAACCTATGTCGGGAAAATCCTGATCCTGCACACCGCCAAGGGCGGCGTCGCCTCGGCCTGGATGCTGCACGAGATGGCCTCACGCGGCGTGATCCCGCTTGCGCTCGTGTTCAATTCGGTGAACCCGATCCTGGCGCAAGGCGCCGCGCTCGCCGATCTGCCGATGCTTGCGGGCTTCGACGAGGATATTACGCTTGCCATTCCCGATGGCAGCGAAGTGGAAGTCGACCCCGGCAGGAGCCTTCTCACGCTCGTCACATAGCGAGCAAGCGAGCCTCCACGTCCCGCTAGAATCCCGCGACGGCTTCGAGCGTCTTGCCCGCCACCTGCTGCGCCCGCCGCGTCGCCTCGAGTTGCTCCTGCGAGCCGCGCGCTGGCGCGATCTCCTTGGCAAACTCAGACCGCGCCGCGAGCCGCTCCTTCCAGGCAGAGACGTGCGGATGCAGCCGCTCGAACGGATAGCCGGCGAGCGACAGTCGGTGCGCATAGATCAGCCAGGCAATGTCGAGGACGCTCAATGCTTCGCCCATCAGATACTGCTGGTGCGCCAGCCGCCTGTCGATCGCGTCGAACTCGGCGCGGAATTTCCGCGCCGACGCCCGCGCCTGGTCGTCGGTGAAGCCGTCGCGGGCCGCGCGCTGCCAATACTCGATTTGAGCCTGTTTCTCATGGTCAAGGAGCCCCTGCACGGTGCCGGAGCCGTTGGCGGCATAGCGTTCCAACGCCTCCGCCGATTTCGGCGGGCCGGGCGGTGCGAACACGAAGCGGAAGCTCAGCGTCCGCAGGTCAAGATGGAGGTCGTCCTCGTGCTTGAGCAGCGCAGCGACCTCGTTCTCGTGTCCGGACGGGATAAGTTGCGGCTTCGGAAATGTCTTTTCGAGATAGGTGATGATGTCGTTGCTTTCGATATGCACGGCACCGTCGTGCACCAGCACCGGAACGAGACCGCGCGGGTTGATGCCGAGGAACCACGGTTGGAAGTTCTCGTTGCTCGGCAGGTCGATTGGATGCGATTCCCAGGGAATGCCCTTGAGATTGAGAAAGATGCGGAGCTTCTGCGAGCAGGATGAGCCCATGAAGTGCAGGAGGTGAATGCCCTTCCAGTCCAGCACTTCACGGGTCTTGATGTCACCGTCGATGAGCTGAACCATGACTATTGCAGCTTCACGTTCGCGGCCTTGATCACCTTGTTCCAGCGCTCGACCTCGGCCTGCATATAGTCGGCGGTCTCCTTCGGCGTGCCGCCGACGGTCTCGGCCGAGAGCGTGGCGAAGCGCGGCGCCAGCTCCGGCTGACGCAGCGCCTCGTTGATGTCGGCGTTGATCTTGTTGACGATCGCGGCCGGAGTCTTGGGCGGTGCGACGACCGCGTAGAAGGCCTCCGACTCGAAGCCCGGCAGCGTCTCGGCAAACGTCGGCACGGTGGGCAACGAGGCCATGCGCTTGCGGCTCGCGACCGCAAGCAGCCGCAATTTGTCGCCGTTCACCAGTGCAAGCGAGACGCCGAGATTGTCGAACATGATGTCGACGCTGCCGGCGACGAGATCGTTGAGGGCCGGCGCCGTGCCGGTATAGGGCACGTGCTGAAACTGCACGCCCGCGATCATCTGGAACATCTCCGACGTGAGATGCGAGGTCGACCCGTTTCCTTGCGTCGCCGAATTGATCTTGCCCGGATTGGCCTTGGCGTAGGCGATCGTCTCCGCCACGGTCTTGGCCGGAAATTTAGGTGTGACCACCAGCGCGTTCGGAATGCGTGCCAGCACCGCGATCTTCTCGAACTGGGTGGGATCGAAGTTGAGCCGCGGGTAGAGGTTCTGGTTAACGACCAGCGGCGGCGGCGGCGCCGACAGGAGCGTATAGCCGTCCGGCTCCGCCTTGTAGACGAGCTCGGCGCCGATATTGCCGGCGGCGCCCGGGCGGTTCTCGATGATGACCGGGTGCCCCCACTTACGCGAGAGCCACTCGGCCACGATGCGTGGCACGACATCGGCGGAGCCGCCAGCCGGAAACGGCACGATGATCTTGACCGCGCGCGTCGGATAATCCTGCGCACCGGCCGAAGGCACCGCCACGAGCGCAGCGATCAGCGCTGTTATGGCGAGGAGGCCTCGTCCAAGCCCCCTCGTCCTTGCGCGGCTATCTGTCCAAGTCATCTTGCTTCACTTTCTTGTCTGCTCGCTGCATGGCACCGGTCGCGCCCGAGATCGGTCAATCGACCGAGATCTTGGCCGCGGTGACCACCGGCCCCCATTGCTGCTCGCTTACCTTGATCATCTCGCGCATCTGCTCGGGCGTATTGCCGAGCGGCTCCGCCTCCAACGACTGGATGCGCGCGCGCAGCTCAGGCGTCTTGAACCCTTGCCCGATGGCATCGGAGATCTTGCGCGCGATCTCCTTGGGCGTATTGGGCGGCGCCGCGACCGCCATCCAGGTGTCGGCGTAGACGCCCGGCAAGGTCTGCGCAATGGTGGCAACGCGCGGATAGTCCTTGAGTCGCTCGCGGCTGCCGACCGCAAGAAACTTGAGCCTGCCGGCGTCGATGTTCTGCTTGTTGGCCAGGAGATAGTCCGGGACCATTTCGATATTGCCGGTCAGCAGGTCATTGATCGCCGGCGCGCTGCCGCGATACGGCACCTCTGTCATCTTGAAGCCGCCCTTGAGTATCAGAAGCTCGCCAAGCAGGTGCCCGGTATTGCCTTTGCCCTGATGCCCATAGTTGACCTTGTCGGGATTGGCCTTCGCGTAGGCGATGAAGCCTGGCAGGTCATCCGCCGGAAAGTTGCCGCGTGCGAGCACCGTCAGCGGATAGGAGGCGAGCACACTCACCGGCTCCATGCCGCGAGTGTCGAAGCCGGACTTGGTGAACACCAGGTGCGTGATGCTGTAGGTGAGCTGGGGCGCACACAAAAGCGTGTAGCCGTCGGGCGCCGAGCGCATCACCGTCTCGGTGCCGACGCGCCCGCCGGCGCCGCCGGCTCGATTTTCGATCACGATCTGCTGCCCGAGAATGGCGCCCGCCTTCTCGGCCGCGAGACGACAAAGCAGATCGGCCGTGCCGCCGGCCGGCAGCGGCACCACCATGGTGAGCTGGCGTGAGGGGAAGGGTCCCTGCGCCTGCGCGGCAGTCGCTGCCGCAGCGGCAAGCACAAAGGCGAAAAGCACGCGAGACGCAAGGCGACAGGTCATGTCTGATCCTCACTCATAATAGGCGGGCGAGTATTTGTGTTTGGCCACTTCGGTCGGCTCGTGCCCGATCCAGAGCGCAGCATTGTGCTCCTTGAGCACGGCCGCCATGCGATCCAAGGCCGCAGCCGACTGCGCAGGGTTAAAGTTCTGGATCGGGGTGCGCTTGTTGTCCCAGTTGGCCTGGGTGTGAACGGCGTCGCCCGTGAGCAGGACCGCGCCGGTCTTGGGCAGCTTGACCAGGAGGCACTGGTGGCCGGGCGAATGGCCCGGCGTCGAGACGAGCAGCACGCTGCCGTCGCCGAACACGTCATGATCACCTTCAGCCTTGATCGCCTTCATGTCCTTAGGGAAGCGCGGCGTGCCGGAGGGATCGGGCCAATCGTATTCGGCCTTCTGCACGACCAGCGTCGCCTGCGGGAACAGCTTGACGTTGCCGACATGATCGCCGTGCGAATGCGACAGCGCGAGGTAGCGAATGTCGGACGGCTTCACGCCGATCTCATCGAGCTGCGAGGTCAAGGTCTTCTTGACATGCCAGACCCCGGCATTGCTCTTCTGACCCTCCGGCATCGACGCGATCGCATCGCCCAGACCAGTGTCCCACAAGAGCCAGCCCTGCGTGTGCTTGAACAGATAGCACGTGCTCGAGAGCGCACCGGGACCGGAATAGCCGGGCGAGAAGCGCCCCATGTCGGTGAGCGCGATGTCGCCGCAGTAGAGCACGTACATCCGCTCGATCCCCGACTTCGGCGCCTGCGCCGGCGCGGGCTCGATCGAAGCCGTCAGCGCAAGCAGCGCGCCGGCAAGGCAAGCAATCGCTTTCATCGTCATTCCTCCCTTGGTTCTCTCTTTCTTGTTCGCAGTCTTATTCATAGTAGTCGGGCGCCAGCTTGAGCGTCGCACGCTGCGGAGCGTCGTGATTGATCCAGAGCTTCGCGTTGTGCTGCTTGATGAGATCGGCGATGCGCTGATACGACGCCAGCGATTTCTCGCGGTCGACGTTGTTCGACGGCACGTATCGCTTCTCCCAGCTTTCCTGGATGTGCACGGCGTCGCCGGTCAGCAGCACCGCGCCGAAGTTCGGCAGCTTGACCAGCAGGCACTGATGGCCGGGCGTATGACCCGGCGTCGAGATGATGGTCACGCTGCCATCGCCGAACACATCGTGGTCGCCCTCGAGCTTCGTCACGGGATGTGTCGGCTTGAAGCGAGGGCCGGATGGCGATGGCCAATCGTATTCCGCTTTCTGCACGAGCAGCATGGTCTGCGGGAACAGCTCGACATTGCCGACATGATCAGGATGCGTATGCGACACGGCGAGATATTTGATGTCGGCAGGCTTCAGTCCGAGCTTCTCGATCTCGCCTGCAAGCGTCTTGGAGCGGCGCCAGTGCGGCGAGCCGTCGGTGCCGGGCCGGCCGTTGGGCAAGCTGGCGACATCGTCGGACACTCCAGTGTCCCAGATCATGTAGCCCTGGGCGTGGCGGATCAGATAGCAGTTGCCCACCATGTCGAGCGGCTTGCCGACGTCGACGCCCGGCGTCCAGCGCGACTTGTCGGGACCGACCGACGTGCCGCAATCAATGACGTAAAGTCGTTCGACTTGAGATTTTGCAGCCTGTGCGAGAGCGCACTGCGAACCGAGTGTCAGGCTGGCGAGAGTCACCAGCAGAGCGGCGACTGGTTTCATGACATTTCCTCCTGAGAATGCTTGCGTTTTGTTCTGGCACCGATTCTTGCAGCGCTCGGCTTCTTGCAGCTGTCGGCTTCTTGCAGCGCTCGGCGCGAGCAACCCGCCGGCGCAAAACTTGTTGATCGTCACCGTGATGTCATTCGACAGGGCTGGCATTATCAAGCACAATCACCACGTCCAAACTCGGGCAGCTTTCCCGCCCAACTCAGCCAGACATTGCCCGGGCCGACCCTTCCTGTGCTTCGTCTGCGCTAAGCGCAAGGATTCGTTTGCGTGTTCGTCATGTGCGGCCGGCTTGCGAGCGGATTTTGCCCTGGCGCCCTGCCCTATGATGGACATAAAGACGGATCGATAACAATCGGTCGACGTCACAGGGCGAAGGCGTCAGGAATGCAACACGAGGCCCCTTTATGATCAGCCACTTTGTCCGAGCCAGTATCCTGGCTGGTGTCTGCGTTGCCGCGCTGGCAACCGAATCGCCCGCGCGTACCCCCTATGACGGAGCCTGGAGCGTCCTGATCGTCACCACCAAGGGCGATTGCGACCGCGCCTATCGCTACGGCATCACGATCGACAATGGCGACGTTGTTTACGATGGCGGCATCGTCAGTCTGTCCGGTCGCGTCGCCGGGAACGGCGCCGTGCGGGTCATCGTAAAGTCCGGCAACGCCCGCGCGAACGCGACCGGCCGCCTCAACCGCCGCGCTGGCAGCGGCGGCTGGCACGGCAATTCCGGCCAGAGCGTTTGCTCCGGCTACTGGCAGGCGAGCCGGAACTAGCAGACAGCCCGGCGGGCCTTTCCTGACAAGGGTTTAGCCGGCCCGCACAGGCATTTTTGCCCTTTGCACAGCCCTAATTGTGGCGCAGTTTCGCCCGAAGGTCGGCCCCGCCGCTTGGGGGCCGTGGCCTATGCGTCAGCCACTTTTGATCCACAGGTGACGCATTGTGGCCATCGAGGTTCAAGGCTTGAATGTGGTAGGCATTCCGGCAACGCGCATTTCAACGATCGGAGCTCCCCTGGTGCCCTTTCTCCGCACTGTCGCGAACACCACTGCACGCATGATCGCCGGTCTTACGGTCGTGGGTGCCCTGGCATGGCCGGTTCTGCACGTCCCGTTTGTTGGAACCGATGCCGCCTACGCGCAAAGCAAGAAAAGCCCGCCCAAGGGGAAGCAGGTTCCGAAGGACCAGCCGCGCACGCCATTCACGCTCGAGGAGCAGAATGCCGCGGTCATTCCAGGCATTCCTGACGCGCGGGTGTGGGGCGATTCGGAAGCGGATTTCCAGCGCGTGCTGCCGACCGTGAACGGTCCTTGGCTGGCACTCTCGGGTGGCGGCGCCGACGGCGCCTACGGAGCGGGCCTGCTGACCGGCTGGTCGCAATCGGGCAACCGGCCCGAGTTCGCGCTCGTGAGCGGATCCAGCATCGGCGGATTGATCGGTCCTTATGCCTTCCTCGGCTCGCGCTTCGATGACGAGTTGCGCAAAAACTTCGCCGAGATCACCGCCGCCGATGTGTTCGAGGACAAGCCGACGCCGGAGAGCCTGTTCGACAGCTGGCCGCTCAGGCAGACGATCGAGAAGCGCGTCACCAAGGAGATGCTTGCCGCGATCGCGGCCGAGCACAAGAAGGGCCGCCGCTTCCTGGTGGCGACCACCAATCAGGACGCCGGCCGCCGCGTCCTCTGGAACATGGGCGCGATCGCCGAGCGCGGCGACGACAAGGCGCTCAAGCTGTTCCGCGACGTGCTGCTCGCTTCCTCCAGCATTCCCGGGTCTCTTCCAGCCGGTCATGATCGAGGTCGAGGCGAACGGCAAGAAGTTCCAGGAGATGCATCTCGACGGCACCGTCACGGCGCCGTTCTTTGTCATGCCGGAATCGATGCTGGCAGCGGGGAGCGCCGCGCGGCTGCCGACCAACCAAGTCTACGTCATCATCAACTCGAAGCTCGAATCCGAGTTCTATCCGCCCGAGCGCAGGATCAGCCTGATCCTGAGCCGCACCATCGGCGTGGCGCTGACCGCGGCGCTCAAGGCCGAGCTGCTGCTGGTGACCGCGAGCGCCCAACGGCTCGGGCTCAATCTGAACGTCGCCTATGTGCCCGAGGCGTTCACTCAACCCAATCGGGGCCTGTTCGACCACGTCTACATGGACGCCTTGTTCAAGTACGGCGTGGAGCAGGCCCAGAAGGGCACCGGTTTTGCCAGCAGCGCGCCGGGCGGCGGGCTTGAGCGCCGCTCGGAGAGCAGCGGACGCTGATCTCGTTCAAGTCGCCGAAGCAGCGGCCTACGCGGCTGGCGGTGGAGCTGTCGTCTCCGCTTTCGGCTCGGTGATGCGGACCGCGACCTTCCAGGCCACCCAGAACATCGTGAAGTACAAGAAGAGTGAAATCGGCAGGCTGGCCGTCGTCGAATAGTAGCGATCGATCGACAGCCCAATCCCGATCGTGAAGGCTTGGCCGACGACCAGGCAGACAAGATAAGCAACCAACAGACCCATGTGTCGCTCCCACATTTTGCAGCCGCAACACGTTCGGCTCGAATGCAGGAAAGCTCAATCAGCGCGGGACGATCGGTCGCGGCTTTACGGCGCGCCCGGATGTCGCAGCCCGCGACAAGGAGTCGCGAGCGCAATCAACGACAGGCGCTCCGCATGCTCCGCTCATTCCTGCGCAAGAGCTTGTGAAACTTCTTCAACTGTCGTTGGCACGGAACTATCCGCTGTCGTCCCCGCGGAGGCGGGGACCCATAGCCACTTAACTTTCGATCTCTCGCCGGCCACATCACATCGCAACGACACGGCGTATGGGTCCCGCCTCCGCGGGGACGACAGCGGAGATTCTTTGCTTCACACATCCGCAAGTGGGAATCCTGGGCTCCCCGCTCGGGTCTAGACTAGGTCCCCGCTTTCATGGGGACGAACGGATACCAGTTATCGTGTCACTTCGTGCCGCGCTGCTCGCGGGTCCTGATCTCGATCTCCGATGTCAGGGTCCGGTGCACGGGGCACTTGTCGGCAATCTCCAAGAGGCGCGCGCGCTGGTCATCGTCGAGCTCGCCCTCGAGGGTGATGTCACGCTCGATCCGGTCGAGCATGCCTTCCTTGGTCTCGCAGGTCTCACATTCGGCGGCATGCACCTTGGAATGCGACAGCCGCACGCTGACGCGATCAAGCGGCAGTGACTTGCGTTCGGCATAGAGGCGCAGCGTCATCGACGTGCAGGCGCCGAGCCCCGCGAGCAGCAGATCATAGGGATTGGGTCCGCTGTCGAGCCCTCCGACGCTCACGGGCTCGTCTGCCAGCAGCCGATGCCGGCCGATGCTGATCTCCTGCTCAAAGCGACTGCGCCGTGTCTCGCTAACGATCACATCAGTGTCCGCCGTCGCCGGCTGCGGCTCGGGCAATTCGAGATAGCGCTCTGCCCAGGCCGCAATGACCTTGGCCACGTAGCTCGCATCGCTCGGCCGGCTGAGCAGATGATCGGCGCCCGCAAGCGACACGAAGCTTTTAGGATGCTTGGCCGCCTCGAAGATACGAGTGGCGTTCTCGATGCCGACCCGATCGTCGGTCGGCGAGTGGAAGATCAACAGCGCCTTGCGCAGGTGTGCGATCTTCAGACGTAAATTCTGCTCGGCAACGTCATCCAGGAAGGCACGGCGGATACGAAACTGCCGTCCCTCCAGCGTGACCTCGACCTCGCCCTGTTGCGCGATATCTTGAAGTTGATCCCGGAACAGGCCGGTGACATGCGCGGGATCGCTTGGCGCCGCGATCGTCACCACCGCGCGTGCCTCCGGCACATCGGCGGCTGCGGCTAGCACAGCAGCGCCACCCAGGCTGTGGCCAATCAGGATCGCAGGCGCACGCCTACGCTCCCGCAACGCGCCCGCCGCCGCCAAGAGGTCGGCGATGTTGGACGAGAACGTGGTGTTGGCGAACTCGCCCTCGCTCGAGCCGAGCCCGGTGAAGTCGAAGCGCAGCACGCCGATGCCAAGCGCGGTGAGTGCTTGCGCAATGCGGCGCGCCGCGTGCACGTCCTTGCCGCAGGTGAAGCAATGCGCGAACAGCGCATAGGCCATCGGCTCGCCGGGCGGCATGTCGAGGAGTGCCGCGAGCCGCTGTCCTTGGGCGTTGACGAAGTCGAACCGTTCGGCAGGCACAGGATCCTCCTTCGCTTGAGGGTTTCGGGCCAGACCAAGACCGGTTTCAGCCCAGACTAAAAATATTGTTCGCCCCCTGTCGGAACGAGGCGGGGCGTAACGTTCTTTTAAGCACACGACGGGGCGGCAACGGTCTTTGAACCTATTGCTGTCATAGAGCGACCAAGGGCAGATCGGGAACAAAGCCCCTTGGGATACAGCCGGCTAACCGGCGCTTAGAAAACAGGACGAGGCTCATGGCTAAGATGCAGAAGAATCTTCGGAATTTCGCTCTCGGCGCAGGCATCCTGGGATTTGCGGCCGCGCTCGGCGCGGCCACGCCGGCGGGCTCGGCGCCGGGCTACGACGGCATCTGGAGCGTCGTGATCGTGACCGAAAAAGGCGCCTGCGACCGCGCCTACCGCTATCCCATCCGCATCCGCAACGGCGCCCTGCTCGCCGAAGGTTCCAGCCCCGCCACCATCAACGGCAAGGTTGCCAGCAACGGCCAGGTCACCGTGACCGTGAGCGCCGGCAGCAAGAGCGCGATCGGCTCCGGCCGGCTCTCCGGCACCGCAGGTGCGGGCTCGTGGACGGGCGGCGAGTGCTCGGGTACCTGGGAGGCAGAGCGCCGCGGCGCCTGACACAGGTCACCTCACTCATAGCGTTCTCTGATTTCTCGCGCTTTTGGTTTCGAGTTCTCGACCTCCTCCGTTCGCGGAGGAGGTCGAATGATTCTTGCAGCGCACGCATCCTTGCGCCGCACACATCACTGCACCACCACATCACTTGTCCGCACGAATGATGTCGCAAACTCGAAAAGTGGATTCCCCTGCTGCAGCAAATGCACTACAGATGGCGCCGCCATCGTGGTCCCGCTTCACAACGACAACTCTGATCCGAGCAGCGCACAATGATCCGGGCGCAGAATGAACTGTCTCCCGCGCTGGTCTATGTGACCGGCATGACCTGCGGCGTGCTTGCGGCCATTGCGGCGGAGATCATGCTGCGCCGCACAGGTGTCGAGATCGCTGATACGTGGCGCAGCATTGCGTCAGGACAGTCGCTGCAGATGCGAGCGGTCAGCGTATTCTGGCTCATGATCGGATCGTCGTTCGTGGTGAGCGCGATGGTGGCGGCCGCGCTGAGCAGGCTGCCGCCGCCTTGGCTGCGCCTAAGGACGCTACGCTGGCTCGCGAGCGCGGTGCTCGTCTTTGCGCTGGCCGAGGTTGGACACATCGCCGCCATCACAGCGGGGCACGGCGGCGGCGCTCACACCGCGATGTCCATGTTGGCGCTTGTGGCCGCCGCGCTGGTGGCGCTGTTTGGCGCCTACTTCGCGACCAGAGGCTAGTTGGTTGCACCTACCTCTCTGATGCTTTGAAGTAGCGCGTGTCCGGCGGCGGCTGGTCCTTGCGCGTCGGCATCAAATAACCGTCCGCGCTGAGGAAGTAAGCCTCGTTCTGGATGAAAACGTGCTCGTTGTTTTCGCCGCAGCTGTATTCACCCCACACTGAATTGCGATTGCGCTTGTAGCTGCGCGTCACCGTCCACGGCTGCGTGAAAGCGCTATCGATCAATGTGATTTCGTCGCGGAGCACGTCGGCATTTTTCTCGTCAAGCGCAATGCGCTCCTTGACGACCGTCTGATTGTCAGCGTGGAGCGGGATGCCGCTGCCGTCGAGAATGCGCGGCCCCTTGAAGCCGCGTGTTTCGACCACCAGCGTGTCGTACTGACCGCTCGCGCGGCTTGCCCTCCCAGTGGCCGATCGAATAGCCCATCCAGGTCGGAGGAAGCGAAGAGGGCCAGGCCCGGCCATCGGTATAGATCCGCCGCAGCGGATCGACAAAATCGAACATCAGGTAGGTGATGTTTGGGTGGACGGAAAATTCCATCGCCTCATAGACAAGCATCGCGCGTGGCATGCCGGTGTGCCCGCAGCTGATCGTCGGCGTATTGCCACGTCCACCTTTGGCTCGATCCGCCATCGCGGCATCGAGGATTGCCTGATATTCCGGGATCAGAGGTGCCTTCTGCCCCAGGTTAGTAGGTCTGCTCGGATCCCAGCGGCTAACGTCACGATCGGTCCATTGGCCGGACCAGTCCGGGTACTGTGCGTGCGCAACCGACGGCACGGCGGCGCCAATGAGCCCCATAAGAGCAACTGAGAGGATTGTGCATCGAACAGTCATGATCTGCCCCCCTTCACGGAACGTTCCGTCCCTTCAACACGGCAAATTTTTGCAACACGGCAAATTTTTATGGTCTTGGCTGGGCTCTTGCCCAACGACGTTGTTTAATCGAGACGTTATCCAATTGGCGCAGCGGATGCTACCGGCGCGCTATGCGTAACCATTGAAGTCAGCCGTCTGGACAGCTCAGCGCTGCTGCGCCCGGTAGGTCTCGTCCTTGCGCACCGACGCCACGCCCTCGACCTTGCGCAGCGCGTCGAGCGAGCCGGCACTGACGCAGCCATTGACGATCATGAAGCGCGCATGGCTCTCGACGCGGTCGAGGCCAGATGCAACGAGCGCACGCACGATCTCGTCCAATCGTCCGGCCTGCGCCGTCTCGATGCGGATCGTGACATCAATCACGTCTGACTTGTCGTCTGCCATGACGTTGCCTCTCGAAGCTCATAGGGCCGTCATTCACGTTGTCGCCACTCGCGTCCACTCACTTACGCACGTCCAATGCCAAACACGTGCCACCACTTACGGGATGCACTTGCCATCACCAGCTGGTTGGGCGCCAGCAACAGCCCCTTGCCGACGTCGCGCGCCGGATGCGGGAGCGGGCCCGCGAGCTCCAGAAGGCGCTCCCATAAGGCGCGGCCCCTGAACTTTGCATCGGATTGGGCGATCAAGGCGGCAACCCCGGAGACGTGTGGCGTTGCCATGCTGGTGCCGCTCAGGCGGCCATAGCGATTGCCCGGCAGCGACGACAGCACATCGACGCCAGGCGCCGCGATGTCCACGTCCTGCCCTGCATTGACGCCGCCGCAGGAGAACGGCGCTGGCCCAAGCGCCTTGTCGAGCGCAGCCACCGCCATGATGGTCGTGGCATTGGCCGGCGAGCCCACGGGAGCAATGAGGCCAGGCCGCGAGCTCTCATTGCCGGCGGCTGCGATCACCACGGCGCCGCCGTCGAGGCACGCCTTGCCGATCTGCTCAAAGTCGGCATTAGGCTGATCACCAACCTGGGCGGCGGAGCCGAGCGACATGGAAATGATCTGGCAGCCTTGATCGAGCGCCCAATCCATCCCGGCAATGACCGAGCGGTCGGTGCCCATCCCGTCATCGCCCAAGACCTTGCCGGCATAGATCGCCGCTTCGTAGGCGATGCCGTAGCGCGGCCCGCTCGTTGGCCGCTGCGGCCCGCATGCGGTGCCGATGCAATGGGTGCCATGGCCTTGCGTGTCATTCTCGGAGCTGTTGGTCGCGAACAGCTTCCTGGTGATCGAGCGGCCGCGGAAATCCTGGTGATTGCTATCGAAGCCGGTGTCGAGCACCGCCACCTTGATGCCGGCGCCGGACAACGCGCTGAGCGCCACCTTGGTGACCTCAAGGCCCCAGGTGACGCTGGTCTCATCAAATTGCGCGAGGCTCGTCACTGGCGCTTCACTCCGCCTCACCTCGGCCAGCGCCCGATATCGGATTTCCGGGCGCACCGAGATGACAACCCTTTGCTGCCTCGCATGTTCCACCAAGGGGCTCAGCCGCGCACCGTCGCGCCGCACGACCGCGATACCGAAGCGCTCGAAATATTGAACGTCGGCACCGCCGAAGTTATTCGGCACCGCCGCAGCGCTGCGGAAGTCTCGCGATGAGGCCACCCGGAAGCCGCCGCTTTCCAGCTCCCGAACGCCGGTGCCGGCGGCTTCGGGCTTGAACCGCACCACCGTACCAAGGCGCGGTACGTCGCCAGCATCATCGGGAGCAGCCATTCACCTTCTCCAAAATATCGATGGGCCTCAAATGATTAGCGCCACGGTCGCGCGCCGCGCGGCTCCGCTCCGCTTCCGCAGATCTGTCATCCGCCCGGACGAGCGTGTTCGCGGCGCACCATGAATAGCACGCCGAGGACGTTATCGGCGAGGTCAGGTTTCGCGTAATGACGTGGCAAGTTGATGTCGCGATTTCATGGCACTGAACGGTGCAGCGCCTCGCCGCCCATCATCGCCGGCTTGCGGCGAAGACCATGCACCTCACGAAACGGTGCATGCTCTAAAGGTAGCTCAACCACCAAGCACGGTTGCGCTGCTTCACACCGGCGAACCAGCGACACGCCGGATAGAGCGCGACCACCACCAGGAGCCAGACCGCGTAGATTCCCGCGAGGCCATAGCCATAGCCGTCGGGCTTGTCCGGCAGGTGGCCACTCAAGAGCCAGCCCACCTCTCCGGTCGACCACCATGCAGCCACCAGCGCAAACACGTGAATGAGATAGAGGTGAGCGACGTAGTAGAAGAACGGCACGCGTCCGAAGGTGGCGACGACATCGGCAAATCGCCCGCGCATGCGCTCGAAGGCCGCGAGCAACAGAAGCGCTGGTCCGAGCGTCATCATCAGATAAAGCAGCGACGGCGGATATTTCTCGCAATTGATGAAGGAGAGGACCGTCGCCAGCACGCTCTCCTGCCGAGTCCATGGCGCGGGATCGCCATAGAGGTTCGTCGCCCGGATCAGCACAAAGCCCGCGATAACGCTTACGCCAAGCCCGATGAGCCAGCGCCGCCGCACGTCCGCATCGGCCTTGAACAGCGGACCGAGCAGATAGCCCGCCGCCATGACGCCGATCCAGGGGACGAGCGGATAGAGCACGAACACACCCTCATCTGGCGAGCCGAACGCGAAGCCGCGCTGATGCAGGAGACCCCAGAGCCATCCCAAGGCGCCGAATTGCTCGGGCCTCATCCCGTCGAGCAGATTGTGCCCGGCGATCATGGTCAACGCGACGGCCGCGATCGCCCAGCGCGGCAGATGGATCAGACCGGCCAGCACCACCATCGATGCACCGATCGCGAAGATCACCTGAATGACGAAGACATCGAAAGCGAGGCTGAAGCTCCAGCCGAACCGCACGACCGTGAGCTCGATCAGCATGAGCCAGAGGCCGCGGGTCAGGAGAAATCGGGAGAGCTCGCCGGCCGTTCGCCCGCGTGAGCCATAGAGCCAGGCCGAAATACCGGAGAGGAAGATGAACAGTGGTGCGCAGAAGTGCGTGACCCAGCGCGTCATGAACAGCGCCGGATCGGTCACGTCGCGCGGGTTCATCCCGCTTGCGCCAAAGAAATCGCGGGTGTGGTCGAGTGCCATCACCACCATGATCAGGCCGCGCAGGAGATCGATCGAATCAAGCCGCGGCCGCGCCGTCGTGGCGACGAAACCGGTCGGGAGAGCGCGCGCGGCCGCGGGCCGCGCAATGTGCGCGTCTTCAAGCAACAGGGTCATTGTTATTGGTCTTTCCGGCAAACATTACGACCGCCCGCGGGGGCACGGGCAGCATGTCAGCGTTCGTCGTGGCAGGCTGGCCGCAGGTTCAGCCGCACTGCGGAATAACTCGCATGCGCGGAGCGACGGGGCTATCCACCGATCAGATGATGCAGGACGGCACCGCAGTCCCTATATGCCGCGCCAAAGCTCCCGCGGATGCATAGACATCGTCGGCCATGAAAACCCGTTACATCATGCAGCTGGACCTTCGCTCCCGACTCGCGCGGCCGGCACACGCGGCGCGCAATCCTCGTCTGGAGGAGCGCGAACCGCTCGCCCACCTCATGCTCGCCGCTTACCGGGGCGCCACCGATGACGAGGGCGAAACCATCGCGGAGGCGCTGCAGGAGGTGGACGATGTGCTGGTCTCGGCCGATCGGCCTTTCATCCCCGCGGCGTCGTTCGTCATCGAGGTCGATGCGGCGCTGGCGTCGGCATCGCTCGTCTCCCTGTTTCGCGGCGCGCCCCTGGTCACTCACGTCATGACGGACCCGCGCTACAAGCGCCGTGGCCTGGGTGTCTCGGCGCTTCTCAGCTCAGCCAATGCGCTGCGCGAACAAGGGTGGACCTCGCTGTCTCTGTACGTCACCGACAGCAACGGACCGGCGCTCGCCCTCTACCGCAAGCTGGGCTTCCAGACGACTTCGACCGTGACGTTCGCCGCAGCCGCGAGCGGCTGAACCTGCCGCGCTGCGCGACGCTGCGCCGCTTTCCTCTCGTTCACAGAAGCGTTGTGCGTTGACCGCACATCTCACCGCACCAATTCCCGCATCGCCTGGTCGAGCCCTTCCAGCGTCAGCGGATACATCCGCCCGCCCATCATCTGATGCAGCATGCGGATCGACTGCGTATGGTCCCATTCGCCCTCCGGCGTCGGGTTGAGCCAGATGCAGGCCGGATAGGTGCGCATCACGCGCTCCATCCACAACTGCCCGGCCTCCTCGTTGTAGTGCTCGACCGAGCCGCCCGCCGCCACGATCTCGTAAGGCGACATCGCGGCGTCGCCGACAAAAATCACTTTGTAGTCGTGCGGATAGGTGTGCAGCACGTCCCATGTCGGCGTCGTCTCGTTCCAGCGCCGTCTATTCTCCTTCCACACCCGCTCGTAGAGACAGTTGTGGAAGTAGAAATGCTCCATGTGCTTGAACTCGCTGCGCGCCGCCGAGAACAGCTCCTCGACCGCCTTCACATGCCAGTCCATCGAGCCGCCGATGTCGAAGAACAAGAGCACCTTCACGGCGTTGTGGCGCTCCGGCCGCATCAGGATGTCGAGATAGCCTTTGTGCGCCGTGCCCTTGATGGTGCCGTCGAGGTCAAGCTCTTCCGGAGCACCGGTGCGCGCGAACTTGCGCAGCCGCCGCAGCGCCACCTTGATGTTGCGGGTGCCAAGCTCGACCTTGTCGTCGAGATCCTTGAAGTCGCGCCGGTCCCAGACCTTGACGGCGCGCTTGTGGCGGCTCTCGTCCTGGCCGATGCGCACGCCTTCGGGGTTGTAGCCATAGGCGCCGAACGGCGACGTGCCCGCGGTGCCGATCCACTTGCTGCCGCCTTGATGGCGGCCCTTCTGCTCGGCGAGCCTTTGGCGCAAGGTTTCGAGGAGCTTGTCGAGGCCGCCCATGGCCTCGATCATCTTCTTCTCCTCGTCGGTCAGGTACTTCTCGGCGAGCTTCTTGAGCCATTCAGCCGGAATGTCGACCGCCACGACATCGCTCAAAAGGTCGAGCCCCTTGAAGACATGCCCGAACACGCGGTCGAACTTGTCGAGGTTACGCTCGTCCTTGATCAACGCAGCACGCGAAAGATAATAGAAATCCTCGACCCGCCGTGAGGCGAGGTCATGCTCCATCGCCTCCATCAGCGTCAGGTACTCACGCAGCGTCACCGGCACGCCGGCTGATTTCAGCTCGTGAAAGAAAGTGACGAACATTCCGCACTTGTAGCACAGCCGCCTGTCCTGGTAAGGCTCGCCGGTGATATCCCTCCCTCGCCTCGCCTCGGCCGCCGCTGCCGCCCTCATGCTGCTCGCGCCGGCACTATGGAACGGCTTTCCCCTCTTGCAGTTCGACACCGGCGGCTATTTCGCGCGCTGGCACGAGGGAAAGCTGGAGGAAAGCCGCTCGACAGTTTACGGCGCGTTTCTGCAGTTCCTGTCGTGGCCAAACTTCTGGCCGGTTATCGTGGTCCAAACGCTTTTTACGGTTTGGATACTCTGGCTGCTCCTGCGCTCGCTCGATCTCGGTGCGCGCGCCCGCATCCTCTCCATCACCGTCGCGGCGCTGTCGATCCTGAGCGCTCTGCCGTGGCTGACCAGCCAGCTGATCACCGACATCATGGCAGGCCTCGCCGTGCTGGCGCTCTATCTCGTGATGGTGCGCGCCGACACGCTGGTGCGATGGGAACGCATCGGGCTGATGGCGTTCATCGCTTTTGCGGTTGCGACCCACAACGCCACGCTTGCAGTGCTGATGCTGCTGGTCGCCGCGGGCCTCGTGTTCGCGCTGGTCGATCGCCGCCTGGTGCCCCTGATGGGCGTCGGTCGCGGCGCGCTGTCCCTCGCGCTTGGCGCAACGCTGCTCGTTACCATGAACTATGTGGTGTCGGGCAGGATCGCCTGGACGCCTGGCGGGATCGCACTCATGTTCGGGCGCATGCTCAACGAAGGCATCGCGCAGCGCTATCTCACCGAGCATTGCCCGGACCCGCGGTTCAAGCTGTGCGACCACATCAGCGAGCTGCCGAACGATGCTGACGTGTTCTTCTGGGGCGAAAGCGTGTTCGAGCGGCTCGGACGCTTCAAGGGCATGAACGTGGAAATGGCAACGATCGTGCTTGAGAGCTTTCGCGCCTATCCGTGGCTGCAGCTCAAGGGCGCCGTGGCTGCAACGGCGCGTCAGCTCGTGATGGTCAACACCGGCTATGGCGTCAATACCGACGTCTGGCACACCTACGGCATGATCGAGCTCCACGCCCCGCAGATGATGGACGCCATGAGCGCCGCTCACCAGCAGCACCGCGATCTCAATTTCGAGGCCATGAATTGCGTGCACGTGCCGGCGGCCTACCTCGCCATGCTGCTGCTGGTCGGGATGATCGCGCTGCGGCACGAGCGGGTCGTCCATCTCAAGCCCCTTGCGTGCGCGGTGGCGCTCGCGCTCTTGGCCAACGCCTTTGTCTGCGGCGCGCTGTCGAACCCGCACGACCGCTATGGCGCCCGCATGAGTTGGCTCGCAGTCCTGGTCATTCTGCTTGCCTTCTGGCGCGTTGATTCCAAGAGTGGCTCGAAAGCCACACCCGGCCAGATTCGTGGGCCGGACCGCATTTGAAAATTGCGAAGCAGCAGCGCTCCAGCGTAGGTTCTCGTCTACCGATTTTATCGGGGGGTTGGAGCGGAAAGCCTCGGGCACGGCCCGGGGCTTTCCGTCATTTTGGCGCCTGCGTTGTGTTTCCAATGCGCCCCTGCTCCCTATCCTTGCTCCCTCTTGGGCCGCATCGCCCCACCCGTCTATCTCTGGTCTCCAATAGATCAATTTGCCCCGCTTGAGGGCCATAAACGCCCATTTGACGGCTCTTGTTGAAATATGATATCTTTATCATGTTTCTCCCGAGCCCGGTTTCCGTTCGAGCTCAAAATGAGCACGCGACTGCACCCGGCCATCAAGCGCGGCGAGGTCCTCGCCTTTCGCGGCCCGACCTTGTCGGCACGAATCATCACGCAGGTGCGTGAGGCCCTGTTCGCCAGAGAGATGCGGCCGGGCGACTTCCTCGGCACCGAGAAGGACCTGGCGGAGCGCTTCGGGGTGAGCCGGATCGTGGCGCGCGACGCGCTGCGCACGCTCGAGGCGCTCGGCATCGTCGAGATCAAGGTCGGCGCCGGCGGCGGCGCGCGCATCGCGCAGGGCAATCCCCGCCTCTTCGCCGAGGCGCTTGCGGTGCAGCTCGACCTCACCGGCGTGACGGCGGGCGAGATCATGGACGCGCAGCGCGCGATCGAGAGCCTCACCGCCGAGCTCGCGGCCATCAATGGCACCGCAGCGGATCATGCAAGGCTGCACGCGCTCAATGCCGAGACCGAGCGCGCGATCACGGACGTCGCCGCCTTCACCCGGCTCGGGCGCGAGTTCCATCTCGCCGTCGCCGAAGCCTCGCACAATCGCGTGCTCGTGGTTGAGCTCATTTCGCTGCAGCACGTGTCGTGGCCGCTGCGCAACCCGACGCTCACGCCGGCGGTGGCACGACGCATTCTCAGCGTTCACCAGGAGCTCGCCGCACTGATCGAGATGCGCGATGCCGCCGGTGCGCGACGCATGATGGACGAGCACGTGAAGATGATCCGCGCCCGGCGCGTCGCCGAGCACGATCACGCCGGAACTGAACGAGACTGCTGCTGAGTTAGACGAGTTTCGGTCGGATCGACTCGAATCGCGCGATCCTACAAAGGACAGACGTTAAGTGACAAAAAAGGAGACGAGCATGGCCAAGGAAAAATTCATCATCGAGCCGCACTTCCGCTTGCAGGAATGGGTGGCCGAGGAGAAGGGCTACTTCAAGGACGAAGGGCTCGACTATGTCTTTCAGGAGCTCATTCAGTCGACCGACGGCCAGCACCACTACAAGGGCGACAAGGTCGGCGCCATGCAGAGCTTCGAGCGCGGCCGCTCTTCCGACGTGAGCTGCGCCTGCCACTGGACCGTCGGGGTCGCCGCCTCCAAGGGCAAGGGCCGCCTCTATGCCGACGTTTATTCGGTCGCGCCGTCGGGCGTGTTCGTGCCGATGGATTCGCCGGTGAAGACGCCGGAAGATCTTGCGGGCGTGCCGATCGCGGTCGGCTACCAGTCCGGCAGCCACTACTCGACCATCCAGGCGCTCGAGCAATACATGCCGGCCGACAAGATCAATCTTACGTTTGCGGACGGCATGCTGTTCAACCGCATGGACCAGCTCATCGACGGCAAGGCGCAGGCCTCCGCCCTGTTCTCAGGGCCCTACTACTTCGCTGAGCAGCTCGGCTTCCGCAAAGTCATCGACACGACCTTCATGATCGCCACCATGGTGACCGGCGATCCCGATCCGGAGGACCTGCGCAAGTTCTTCCGCGCGTTGCGGCGCGCGCAGCGCGACCTCGACCTGCGCCCCGACCGCTTCACGCACTACTACAAGCGCGAGTTCCCGGTGCGCTATCACGCCATGATGGATACGCGGCGCTGGGGCCCGGGCGAGCGGCTGGTGTTCGAGCCCTACACCAAGGAGGTCTATGACGAGACCTTCAAGTGGATCGCCGACCACGGCATCTTCGCCGACACCGGCATGGGCGCAGGCAAATACGAGGAGGCGGTGATCACGGCGGCGCGTTAGCCCGAGGCGTCAGCGCGACGCTGCAAAATGTGCGAGCGCCGTGAGATCGGCATCGCTGAGGCCGGCGACGGCCTGGCTCATCAACGTGTCGGCGCCGGGGCGCCTCCCGTCGCGCAACTCCTTGAGCGCCGGGATCAGATAGTCGACACGCTGCTTGGCGATCGCGGATCTGGTCCGCGCCAGTCAAGGCCGGAAGGTGGCAGGAGCCGCAGCGCCGTGTTGCGGCGAGCTCGCTGCCGCGCTGAACCAGCGCCGGATCGATCGGCTCGCCGCTCGCCTTCGGTGTCAGTGCCGCGTAATGCTTGGCCAGCGCCTGCAGGTCATCGTCCTTGAGATCCTTGACCAGCGCAGCCATCGCGTCGACCTTGCGCACACCTTCGCGCATCAGGAACAGCTGATTGATGATGAAAAATTCGGGCTGTCTGGCGAGCGACGGCAGGTTCGCCATCTGCGAATTGCCGTCCTCGCCGTGACAGGCGGCACACTGCTTGATGCGCTCGGCCACCGGCGCGCTTTGCGCACGCGCGCCAATGATCGATGCGGTGATCGAGATGGCAGCAGCCGCGAAGCAAAAGACCAGCGGCCGCCACCCGATTGAACGCATTTGCATTACCGGCCGTACGAGATCCGGTAGACCGCGCCATTCTGCTCATCCGACACCAGCATGGCGCCGTCGGCCATCTGATGGAGATAGGCTGGCCGGCCATAGAATTCGTTCTTGCCGTTGTCGAGGAGCCCGGTCAGGAATGGCTCGATGATGGCGCGGCCGCCGTTCACGCGCGCCAGCGGAACGTCGTAGCCGAACTTCTTCTCCCGGTTCCAGGAGCCGTGCCGGGCGATGAAGGCGACGTTCTGATATTGCTTCGGGAACATCGAGCCGGTGTAGAACTTGATGCCGAGACCCGCCGCATGCGGCCCGGTGAGCGCCGCCGGCAGGATCACGCCCGCGCAAGCATTCGGCCGCCTGAGGTCGGGATCCGGGATGCTGTTCGCATGACAATACGGGAAGCCGAAATTGGCGCCTTCCTGTCCGCGCGGGACGCGGTTGAGCTCATCTTGCGGACCGTCGTTGCCGGCCCAGTCGCGACCGTTGTCGGTGAACCACAATTCCTTCGTCACCGGATGCCAGTCGAAGCCTACGGTGTTGCGCACGCCGCGCGCCACGATTTCCATGCCGGAGCCGTCGGCGTTGTAGCGGCGGATCTGGCCGTGGACGCCGGGATTGATCTCACAAACGTTGCAGTTGGCGCCGACCTGCACATACATCTTTCCGTCCGGCCCGAACGCGACGTATTTCCAGTTGTGATGAACGGTGTCGGGCAGATTGTACTTCTCGGTCAGCTCGACCGGCTCGCCCGGATTGTCGAGCTTGTCCTCGATATTGTCGTAGCGCAGCACGCGATTGATCGCGAACACGTAGAGCGAGCCGTCGCGGAACGCCAATCCGTTCGGCTGCGTGAGGCCCTGCAACAGCACCTTGGGCTCGCGCTTGCCGTCCTTCTCGGTGATGGCATAGACGCGGCCGATGGTGCGCGTGCCCATGAACATCGTGCCCTTGGTGCCCATCACCATGGTGCGCGCAGCCGGATGGCCGCTCGACCAGACCTCGGCCTTGAAGCCTGCCGGCAGCTTGATCTTGTCGAGCGGAAGCTTGTCGGCCGCCGTCGCCAGCGGCGGCGTCGGATGCGGGCGCAGGTTACCGTCCTGCCCGCTCCCGCTCGGATTGGAGCGGTCGAGCGGACTGAAGCCCGGCTGCGCGAGCGCCACCGTCAAGCCAGAGGTTAGCAGACCGATGGCAAGCATGGCCGCACTGGCGCAAGCACCCAGCATGGATCGTTTGATCGTGCACATGAGTTCCTCCCTGTCGTCGTCACTACACACCCGGCAAACGGCATGCTCGCCACTCGCCGGCCGATAGGCCCTTGTGATGGAAGATTATTATGAGAGGCCGCAGCCCTGACGGGGCAGCGGTATTGCCCCCTTCGGCCGAATAGCCATTGTTTGCCGCCGATGTTAACGATGCCTATTCCGGCGTCAATTTCTCTCCGAACCGTGCCGGTCACTTCAGCCCGCGCGCGGCAATATGTCCGCTTATGCCGGCAAGGCGCGGCGCGCCACGCCATGCGAGACACGCATACGCAGCATGGCACCTCTTATTTCTGCCGTATCCGCCATGCTATCCAAGGACTGCTTTTCCCATCGCCACGGAAAGATCATGCGCAGTCCGGTCATTTCAGGATTGGTCTTGTCGGTTCTGCTTGCGACATGGCCCCTCGCCCCTGCTCACGCCCAAGGCGGCCCGGGCGCTGCCGCCCCCCGCATCGAGTGGGAGGTGAAGCATCGCTTCCGGCTGTTCCGCAGCGAGGCCGACTTCCAGCGCCACGTCGCCGCGACGCGCAACGACGGCGTGCTCGGCGCCGAGCGCCGGCTGGAGATCAGCAGCGACGGCCGCGGCTGGGCGCGCGACATCGTGGAGCGTCTGTGCATCGATCGCGGCGGACGGCTGATCGAGACCTGCGACCGCGACGGTACGCGCGAGAACTATCTGTCGCCACGCGATCACGCGGTCGGTGTCGTGCTCGCCGGCGCGCTGCCGCCGAACGTGCGCTGCCAATGGAGCTTCGAGGACGGCAGCGGCGAGCCGCGGCAGACCGAGGTCGCCTGCGACGACGAGGTGAGGATCCGCGTCGCCTATGGCAAGACGACCAACGCAACGGTCGATATCGCGCTGCCGGATGGCACCGCCCAGCGGGTCGTGACCGACATCACGGTGCGCGATGTTCTCATCGCCGGCATGGGCGATTCGATTGCGGCCGGCGAAGGCAATCCGGATCGCGCCGTGCGGCTCTCCGACGAAGGCTTCTGCTATCGCCGCTTCCTCGGCGGCAATTCGAGCGAGTATTTCCGCCCCGGCCGCGACGGCTATGGCGGCAACCGGTCGTGCGAAGGCGACCCCGGCAACGATACCGATGCTTCGAGCTGGGCGCGCCAGAGCGCGCGCTGGGAAAGCGGCCCGTGCCACCGCTCGCTCTACAGCTATCAACTGCGCACCGCGCTCATGCTGGCGATCGAGAGCCCGCATGTCGCCGTCACCTACCTGCCGCTGGCCTGTTCCGGCGCGACCATCAGCGCAGGCTTTCTCGGCGGCCAGCGCATTGTCGAATGCGCCAGCCCAGGCACGACCGCGACCTGTCCCGACACCACACGCGCGCAGATCACCGAGCTGAGCACTGCGCTCAACAGGGCGCGCAGCGCCAATGCCGAGCGCAAGCTCGACCTCGTGCTGCTCACCATCGGGGCCAACGACATCCGGTTCTCGGGGCTGGTCGGCCACGTCATCATCGAGGCGCGCACCGAGCGCGCGCTGTTCGGCCGCGGCAGCCATGTGGCGACGGTCGCCGACTTGCAGAAGGTTCTCGACGGCGCGCTGCCCAGCGATTTCGCCAAGCTGCGCACGGCGCTCAAGCCGCTGGTCGGCGGCAATCTCTCACGCGTCGTATTTGTCTCTTATGGCAATCCGGCGCTCGCCGCACCCGACACGCCCTGCCCCGGCGGCCGCGACGGCTTCGACGTGCATCCCGGCTTCGGCGCCGACGGCGAGCGGCTGCGCGAGGTCGCCGAGTTCGTCAACGCGCAGTTCCTGCCCAAGATGAAGGCGCTGGCGCTGTGCGAGGGCCGCGCGTGCCGCGACGCCAGCGATCGCATGACCTTCGTGGACGCCCACCAGCGCGCCTTCGCCGAGCACGGTGTCTGCACGCGTGCCGACGACGATCCGCCCTTCGATCGCGAGTGCTTCTCGTCGAAGGGTGAGAGCTTCAACCCCAATCAGGCGACCGCTGCGACCGACCCGATGGCCTGCGGCCGCGGCGCCAGCGAGTTCCGTCCCTACGCGCCGCGCCAGCGCTGGGTGCGCACCGCCAATGACAGCTATTTCACCGCGATGACCTATCCGCAGGGGCTCGGCACCACGCTGCAGCCAGCGAACATCCACGACGCGACCTGGGGCGTGCTGGCCGCTGTCTATGGCGGCGCCATCCACCCGACCGCGGAGGGCCACGCCGCCATGGCCGACGCTGCGCTGCCGGCGGTGCGCGAGACGCTCGGCCTCGAGGCTCCGCCCGACCGCGGCAACGACGCGCCGGCACCGCCGCCACTCGATCCATCGATCCTGCAGCGATAGAGCGCGCGGTAGCGTCCCCGTCCGTTCGTCCCCGCGCAAGCGGGGACCCAGTTGGCCCTGGGTTCGCGCTTGCGCGGGATCGAACAGGTAGAAGTGCACTTCAGTAAGACCAATTTAGAGCGTCATATCCCAGTGCTCGCTGACCACATCCTGGCCGAAGCTTCGGCGCGGCTCGCTCGAGGTCAGGTGAAAGCCCGCTTGCGCGTAGACATGGCGCGCAGCGGTGAGCACGCTGTGCGTCCATAGCGTCATGCGCCGATAACCGCATTCGCGCGCGAAGTGGATGCATTCGTCGGTCAGCCGCTTGCCGATGCCAAGGCCGCGCGCCGCCGGCTCGACCAGCAGGAGGCGCAGCCGCGCGACCTCGTCGGAGTTTTTGCCAGGAGGACCGAACCAACGCTCTGCCCGTTGAGCTCCGCGATCCATCCCCGCTCGCAGCGCGAGTTGGACTTGTTGATAAAATCGGCGACGATCTGTGCGCACACACCTTCGAACTCGTCGCACCAGCCGTATTCGCGCTGATAGAGCACGGCGTGCCGCTGCACGATCCAGCCGAAGTCGCCTGCCCTGGGCACGCGAAGCGCTACATCGGCGCGGCCACGCCCGGTTTCCGACATCAGGCCTTCTGCCATCTGCAGCGCGTCGACAAGATCGTCCTGCTGCGCCGCCGGCAGTCTTGCGAGCATGGCTCGACGTCGCGGTTGCTGCGCGTCTCGAGCGGCGCGAAGGCCTTGCGGCCGTGCTCGGTGAGCGTCAGAAAGCTCTGCCGCGCATCGGCCGGCGAGGTTTCCTTCTTGATCAGCCGCAGCTTCTGGAAGCGGCGCAGAATGCGGCTGAGATAGCCGGCATCAAGCCCTAGCTCGCGCGCGATTTCAGTGGCGGTCGTGCCGGCGCGCTGCTTGAGCTCATAGAGCACGCGCGCCTCGGTGAGCGAGAACGGGCTGTCGAGCCAGGCCCCCTGCAGCACGCCGATGCGCTGGGTGTAGAAGCGATTGAACCGGCGGACGGCCGCGACGCGCTCCTGCGGGACGGGCTCGACGGAAACAGTCATGGGGCATTGTTGGGCAGATACTTGGAGCAGAGTCAAGTATCATTGTTGCAAGCGCCCTCGCCTCGCAAAGGCGGCGTCGCGTTCCGGCAACGAAGTGCCGGCTGCAAAAGCTAGAACGGCTTGTTGATTTCGACCCGTGGGATCACCGCAAGGATCCACCCGAACCGGCGGTTCTTCGACAATGTCGGATCGATCGGAACGGGATCGCTCTGCGTCGACGGCAGCGAGCGCACCACGTGCATGATCAGGATCATGCAGACGGCCCAGTTGGAGACCCAGCGCGGATAGTCGAAAACGACCACCCCGATGACGACATAGCCGAGCGTCACGCCAACAAGGCCTGCGACCACCAGCACGCGGTCCTGCTGCCGCGCCAAGGAACGCGTGAGACGCCGGAAATAGCTGATGAGCGGCAGATGCAGATAGATCAGGATCAGATAGATCGGGAACCGGAGGGCATTGTTCGGCAGCCCCTTCATCGTCTCCTCGATCTCATGCGCAATATCGGTATAGAAAATCTGGACGAGATACCCGCCGATCTTCTCCGGTGAATTGATGGCGCGCGCCCGCAACGCGGCGGTGAATTCATCCACCGGAACCGGCACGCTGCCATGGAAGGCGAGAAAGTAGAAACAACCGCCGATCGCAATTGTAACAACCACCCCGGCCAGCAGAGCAGCGCGCAGATCGACGCGGCTATCGGCCAGAGTCCGCAACAGAACGATCAACCCGATGGTGGGAACATAGAGCAGCAAATGCAGATGATGAACGAACAAGAGAACGCATGAGATCACGCCCATGATCAGCGGCAGCGCCAGATTGACCGGCAACAACAGCGCGATCAGCGCCGCGAGGCATCCCAGCACATCGAAATAGCCGATCGAGAACATGAAGTTCTTGAAGAAGACGGGCGAGGATAGAATGATCGCCAGCAGCGGAAACGTGCGCTCCGAAAAGCCGAACGTCCTGCGAAAGACGGCGAGATAAGCGATGAGCGCCGCGAGCCACGCTGTCAGCCCAACAACGTAGACATCCACCAATCCAACCTTCGGCCGGAACAGCGACACAACCGCGCCGACGAGCGCACGCTTGATCACGCCGAAGTCGTAGTTGACGAGGAGGTGAGTGTACTGGATGCCCGGGAAGCTCGTGGTAATCTTGATGACGAGCAGGCCGATCACGATGACGGCCGAGCATATCAGCATGAGGACGAAAGGACGCACGCACGGCCGGCGTCGCTTGACCCGGCGTCGCTTGGATTGGAATCGATCATCGATGTTGAGTTTGACAATGGCACTGCGACTGATGGAGGTGCGATGAGACGGAGGTCGGATTGCGATCTCTTGGTGTCCGCAATCGCTTGAACGCGCGCCAAGTACAAAACGAGAAGTACAAAAGCAGCGTACAAGAGCGGACGTACGAGAGCAATGAGTATTGTCATTGTTTGAGCGGTCCGCGCAAGGACCATGCACGCCGCGTCCAATCATCGCAGCTGCCCACGCTTTGCGCAGTCACTGGTGCGCTCATTGAGCCATAAGAAGAGGCACCGCACCCTGCCCGCCGGTTGCGGCCGACGCGGCGGCCGTTCATGATGGCCAGCAATCGGACTCTGCAGCCAGCAAGCGCAAGCATGCTGCAGGCCGGACAACGAGAGACCAGGGAGGTCACGCGATGGCATTTCACGTTCGATCGATGGCGCTATGGGGCGCAGCACTGCTGCTGGCCACGGAGTGTTTTGCGCAGGGGCCGACTGACAATCCCTATCCGCCCGGTGCGCGGCCTCGCCGATGGCGGCGGCCCGAGCATTCCGGGCGGCGAATGGGCAAGGCTGCCCGGCGGCCGCGAGATGGGCCCGCCCGCGTCGGTGCATGTTGACGTCGATGGCGAGAGCGTCTGGGCGTTCATCCGCTGCGACGAGACCAACCCGGTGCCAGTCGCACGCGGCGGCCGCTTCGGCATCGATTGCATGTTGCCCGATGGCAAGCTCAAGCCGCATGACACGATCTACAAGTTCGATGCCAAGGGCAATGTGGTGAAAAGCTTCGGCGCCCAGATGTTCATCTGGCCGCATGGCTTGCACATTGATCGCGAAGGCAATGTGTGGGCGACCGACGCCGCCGCCGACGAGGCGGTCGCGACCGCCGCCAAGGCCGGCGTCAAGGCTGGCCACGTGGTGCGCAAGTTCAGCCCCGACGGGCAGCTCCTGATGACGCTCGGCGAGCCCGGCGTCGCCGGCAACGACGAGGGCCATTTCCGGTCGCCGGCCGGCGTCGTCACGGCGCCCAATGGCGACATCTTCATCGCCGACGGCCACGGCTCGAACAACCGCATCGTGAAATATTCGAAGGACGGCAAGTTCATCAAGGCGTGGGGCAAGACCGGCTACGCGCCGGGCGAGTTCCGGGTGGCGCACTGCATCAACATGGACAAGCGCGGCCGGCTGTTCGTGTGCGATCGCTCCAATGCGCGCATCCAGATCTTCGACCAGGATGGCAAGTTCCTCGCGCGCTGGTATCAGTTCGGGATGCCGAGCGGCATTGCGTTCTCGATCAATGATGAGGACCTGATCTATGTGTTCGATTCGGAATCCGACAACGTCGACAACCCGGGCTTCGAGCAAGGCATCAGGATCGGCGATGCGCAGAATGGCTGGGTCAAGCACTTCATCCTCGACCAGGGCGGCAATCCGGTGACCACGACCGGCAGCGGACCGGAATTCGGCTCGGTCGACAAGCACGGCAACGTGTTCGCGGGAGAGCCGCGGCCGCGCGTGCTGCGCAAATACGTGAAGGTGCGTTAGTCACTCTGGCCAAGAGCGGCCATTGCTGGTCTTGGGGGTGCAGGCAAAAAACGCACTTCGGCGGTTGACAGGACTTGCGGTCAGTTACGCTGGATAATGCACTCGCCGCCAGCGGCCTTGAGGCTGCCGCAGAACTGGTCGGCCGCGCCGGCCGACGCGAACGGCCCCACCATGGCGCGATAGTAAATCCCCTTCGCGCCGAAAGATCGGCGCGTTGAAAGATGGCGGTCCGGCCGCCCAGTTGGCGAGGAAACTTCGACTGCAGCGAAAGAAAAGACGCCTGCGCGTCGGCTTTGCTCCGGCGCGCAGACACCTGCACGATATATCCGCCGACCGCACCATTCGCCGCGACTGCCGGCGGGGCACCACGCACAGCCTGTTGTGCTGGCTGGGCTTGAGACTGCACCGAGGTCTGCGTGGAACCAGGCCCGAAATGGTAGGTCCAATAGGCATAGGCGCCTGCGGTTCGAACCGTCGCGCAACGAATCAGAGCGAGCGCGATGACAAGGCCGCGGCGCCGGTCCTTGCGCGGCGCATTGTCGTGCAACTCCTCATCGTGCCAACCCATGGCAGCGCCGCGGTCAGAATTATCCGCACGATCGTGCCCGGCCCGCGCAGCCCCCGCGTAGTCCTCTTGATATCGATCGAACCCTTTGGCGGCGATTTGCAAAGCGTGATGGTCACGGCCGTGCGAATACGAATGCTCTTCGGTACGGATCGCCCGGCGCGCCTGCATGGTAGGCACCGAGCCTGGTAAAGTCGACGTTACGTGGCGCAAGCTGGTCAAGCATCGCGCGCAGGCTACCAACTGTCTTCCTGGTAGTAGCGGGCGATTGCCTGCCCGTGCTGGGAGTCGCGGGGTGATTTCCTGCCCGTGCGCCGCTCGATCTCGACGGTGACCGCCTCCCAGCGGCGCCCAAGCGCACCGTCGATCGACGCGCGCAGGCGCATGCGACCCAGTATGATCCTTGCCGAATTCGTTCAGCAGTTCGGTCGCCACCCGGCGGGGTCGACTCGACCGAGCGAGTATCAACGAAAGTGTCCTCAACGTTGTCAACGCGCACTGACATTGGCCACACACGCTGCACTTTCGACCAACGAGTTTCAACCGATCGCGCCAGCCCAACTTTACGCCCGGTCGACGCCGGTAATCGACGGCCGCTGGAGTGAATGGTTTGGATGATTAATCCGCGTGACTGGGTCGTAACAATGGCAACCGGCAGCCGTCGACGTTACCTCGCGCGATGTCCGCTTTCGTGCCGCTAACAGCGGTATAACGGACATCAAACGCATCTCAGCAAGCGCGTCGATCTATGAGCACACCTGTAGTGCGAGCGGCATTTGACATTCGCTACCCCCCAGCCTGCGTAGCTCGCGAAGCGAACGTCAAATCCAAAGCTCCAAGCCCTACATTCGCGAGCCGACCTTTTGATTCTAACATTTGCAAGAGAGCCCGCCGAGAAGGGATGCGAATGTTAGAATCGGACCACTAGCCCATCCCTGCAGACCTATTTGGCCGGCAGATAGGTCGCCAGATACCTTAGAATGAGTGCGCGATCGGTCGGCGAAAGCCGCAATCCGTAGCCGACCATCTCATCGACCGTCAGGCCCCAGCGCTCCTCGCTGCGCCCATTGATTGCGACCATCTCGATGTCGTGACAGCTTCCGCAGGTCACCTCGACGAGGTCGCGGCCAGGCCCCTGCGGCAGCGTGGGAAACTGCGCCCGCAAGGGCGCGATCGCGGCCAGCGTCGCGGCGGCGATCGCAAGGCATACAGCGCACGTTTTCACAAAGCCGAGAGTCATCATGCAGGTCCTTCATTCACGTTAGCGGGCCGGATCAAATTCGGATAAGATCCATAGCATCATGGCCTTCATGCGCTGGCAGGACAATATCGCCACGCGTGCAAGAGTTCATCGAACCGAGGGGGGATCACCGTGAAGAAAATCTGGCTACTCGCATCTGTCGTGGGATTGTGGTGCGGCCCGGCTTTGGCCCAGACCATGGACGAGCTGCGCAACGACGGCAAGAACACCGACAATGTTCTCACGCTGAGCATGGGCCTCGACCGCAAGAGCTACAGCCCGCTCAACCAGATCAACAAGAACAACGTCAAGCGCCTGGTGCCGGTCTGGAGCACGAGCCTCATGAACGACATGGGCGAGCTGGCCGCGCCCGTGGTCCACAACGGCGTCATCTACGCAATCAACGGCAAGTGGACGTTCGCGATCGACGTCGACACCGGCCAGCAGATCTGGCGCACGCCGGTGCAGCTCGAGCCCGGCACCCCGCGCGCCAACGCCGCGCTCAACCGCGGCGCGCCGACGATCTACAACGGCAAGCTCTTCCGGGTGACAAACGACAACTACCTCGTCGCGCTCGACATGAAGAGCGGTCGTGTGCTGTGGACGAAGAAATTCGCGGACTGGAAGGAAGGCTACTACGCCACCAGCTCGCCGATCGTCGCCAACGGCGTGCTGATCTCCGGCATGGCCGGCGGCGAATTGACGACGCGCGGCTTCCTTGATGGCTGGGATCCCGAGACCGGCGAGAAGCTCTGGCGTCGTTACACCATTCCGGGGCCCGGCGAGCCCGGACACGACACCTGGCCGGCCGACAGCGACGCCTGGAAATACGGCGGCGCGCCGACCTGGCGCTCGGGCTCCTACGATCCCGAGCTCGACCTCGTCTACTGGGGCACCGGCAATGCCGAGCCCTACGACCCGCGGCCGCGTGGCGGTCTGGACAGTCTTTACTCGTCGAGCGTGATCGCAATCCGGCCGAAGACCGGCGAGATCGTCTGCCATTACCAGTTCACGCCGAACGACGTCTACGATGTGGACGGTACCGACGACCTCGTGCTCGCCGACATGCAGATCAACGGCCAGACCGCGCAAGGTGATGATCCAGTCGAACAAGAACGGCTTCATGTACGTGGTGGATCGCACCAACTGCAAGCTCGTCGCCGCGCATCCCTACACCCGGGTCAACTGGGCAACCGGCATCGATCTCGCCACCGGCCGGCCGCAGCTCACCGGCGTCTACAAGGACTTCCTGGCGGGCGATGAGGTCTCGGTCTATCCGTCGCGCGGCTCCAACTCGGTACCGATCGCGTTCAACCCGAACAAGGGGCTGGTCTATGCCGCGCCCTGGGACCTGCCGCGCCTCCAGAAGCTTGCGCCGCCAAAGCAGCAGGTGATCGGCCAGGACTTCGACCGGCGTGATCGCCCGGCAGCCGAACGTCACGCCCGGCCAGGTGGTGGGCCACTTCATCGCGTTCGACCCGCTCACCGGACAGCGCAAGTGGGAAGTGCCGCTGACCGACATCCCGAGCTCTGCCGGCATGCTGGCCACCGGCGGCGGCCTGGTGTTCACCGGCAAGGCCACGGGTGAGTTCGTCGCGCTCGATGAGGACACCGGCAGGACGCTCTGGCAGTTCCAGACCAGCTCAGGCGTCAACGCGACCGCGATCACCTACACCCACAAGGGCAAGCAATACGTGTCGATCGCCTCGGGCATGGGCGGCATCCTCACCCGCCGCTTCGTCGGCGGCAAAGTGCCGACCGGCGGCTCGCTATGGACGTTCGCGCTGATGCCGGAGTGAGGCTGCGACTTCTCGGCGCTCATTGTTGCGAAGACAGGTGCCAAGCGTTCCCTCCCCCCTTGTCGGGGGAGGGACAGGGAGACGGGTACAGCAACTACTACACCCGTTTCCTCCCGAAAAGTGCAGCACTTGCACTCTCGTATCGCTGGCCATGTCTTGCGCTTGGTGCCTGTCGCCACCCCTCTCCCTGCCCCTCCCCCGCAAGGGGGAGGGAACCGTGTGGCGCACACCTTCGCAACTCACGACCTTGCAGATTACTCTCTCCCGCAGCATCGACGACGTCTCAGTCGCGGCGCCTTCGCCCTACCGCATCTCGACTTTCACCAGCTTCGACGGCGGCCGATAGGACGGCAGCCAGACAGTCGGCCGCGAGGCGGCAGTGTCGACCTTCAGATCCCGCAGCTCGTAGTTCGACGGCGTCATGTATTCCGTCGACTGTCCGGTGTTCATGTCGATGCGATAGAGCCGGCTGGCGCTGAAGTCGTTGGTCCAGACGATCTGGTTCTTATCATCGACGCTGAGCGAATAGGGCTCGGCATAGGGCGCCGTGTAGGGCTTGCCGCCATTGGTGAGCGGGTATTCCTTGAGCAGCTTCTTGTCCGGATCGAACATCAGCACCTGCCCGGCATAGAACTCGGCCGCCCACAGCCGGTCCTGCGCGTCGATCTGCCCACGCCGCGGGCCGGCCATCGGGGTCGGCGTCTTGTATTCGGTATACTCCACCGTCTTCGGATCGAAGATGCCGACCTTGCCCTCGCGCCAGATATAGACGTGAGTGCGGCCCTTGGAATCGGTGTCGGTGTCGTAGATGCCCCGGTTCTTCGGAACCAGGAAGCTGACAGGCTTCGAGCCCTCGCTGCTGGTGTCGATCTTCACGATCTCGCTGTTGTTGCGCTTCATGAACCAGACATTGCCGTTCGGATCGAGCCCGAACATCGGGCGCCCCATCGGCCAGGTCGCAAACTTGCCGGTCTCCGGATCGTATTTGACCGTGCCGTTGTCCATGCCGACGATGACATTGCCTTTGGCATCGAACTGCAGCTCATGCGCGCCCCCGCCGGGATCGCCCGGGCGGCCGTCCATCTCACCGCGATTGCCGCGCCCGGCCCCCTCGGGCAGCTTGAAAGGCATCTCAGTCGTTTCGCCGGTCTTCACGTCGACGCGGCCGAGTATGTAGGAGAAGTGATCGGTGTAGTAGGCGTACTTCTCGTTCACGATGACATCATGCGGCCACACGAAGCGATGGTCGCCACGCATCATGAAGAGCTCGCGCTCGCCGCCGCGCGGCAGCGCATACTCGGTGACGACCAGATTGGTGGACGCCACATCTGTCGGCCGCGGCCGCTGCTTGAACGGGATCGCATCGGAGGAGCCCGGCCCGCGGATCGAGGTGAGATACTCGGCGAGTGGCTCGATGAACTGCTGCTGGCTGAACGCATAGGTGCCGGGCGTGTGATCTTCCGCGGCGCGGCCGGCCATCCGCTTGATCACCTGCGCCCATTCATCCTTGTTGCGCGAAACCCGCAACGCCCACTGCAAGGTGTGACAATTGCCGCACTGCGCCAGCAGCACTTTCTGATGATCGGTGCCCGGGAGCGCCGCGACGATCTCCGACGCAGTCGCATCCTCGTAGGCGAGCGGCTTCGCCTTGAGCGTGAAGTCGATGGTCGTGGCCTTGCCGTTCGCGAGCGCAACCGGTTTGGTGACGCGCTCGAAATCCGGCAGATCGACCGCGATCGAATAAGAGCCGGCTTTGAGCTCCGACCAGGCCGGGAACGAGTACTCACCCTTGGCGTCGGTGTAGACCGCGACCGCCATCGGGCTGTTGTCGCGCCGTGCCTTGATCGGAATCCCGGCCAGCGCCTCGCCACCCGACGAGACCACCTTGCCGCTCAGGAGCGACACCCCGTCGGCGGCCATTGTTGCAGGCGACATGAGCACCGAGACGCCAGCGACGGCGAGCGCGGTCAATGCCGTGCTGATGGAAAGACTGGCCTTCATTGTGGCGACCTCCCAAAGATGTGAAGTTTTTTGCGATTATCAGCTGCGATTATTTCAGCAGTGCCGAACGTGGACGTGACAGGCCCAGCCGACGTTCAAAGACTGCCATTCCGATCGGAATGCTACGCTTGCGATAGTGCGGCGACAAGCCGCCTTCCCGCAAAAGCAGGGGAGATGGCCCACGGCAAACTTGCGGTCTATAACGCCGGCACCGCCAGCACCGGGCACGGCGCCTGGCGGATGACGCGCTCGGTGATGCTGCCGCGCAGCGCATCGACAACACCCTGACGTCCGGCGGTCGGCATGCAGATCAGGTCGGCGTCGTATTCGGTCGCGGCGGCGAGAACGGTCTGCACCGTGTTGCCGTAGCGGACGGTGATCGGCGCTACCCCGGCGACATTGCGGACCGCCGGCGCAATCCTGCCGACATGCAGAAGCTGCATCGCAACCTCGGCTCCCGTCAGCAGCACGGCAAAGCTGCGCGCGGTCTCGATCGCGCGCGCCGGCGTCGGCGCATGGTCGATCGGAACGAGCACGCGCCGCAATCTGATCTCGCCACTGACCTGATCGACAAAGCCGCGCGCACCGCGCGGCACGAACAGAGTCGGGATCGAGGACTGCTGAAACACCGCACTCGCCACCGAGCCGTTGAGCCAGCGATCGAGCCCCTCGCGGCCGTGGGTCGCGAGCACTACCAGGTCACAAAAGTTCTCATCGAGAAAGCGCACAATCCCGGGCGCGGGATCCTGTCGATCGAGCGTGACGTTCTGCCAGAGCACTCCGAGCCTGGTGAACACCGCGGCGGGTGAATCGCCCTCCTGCAACAATCCCCATTGCATCAGCATGCGCTTCACATGCGGGAAACCTCCGTCAGCGTTCCCTTCCGGTTGATCGACGTGCAGCGCCTGCAGCTTGCTGCGAGCTGCGACCACAATGCGCAGTGCATGTGCAAAGGCTGCACTGCTCAGCTGTGAGAAATCAGTCGGATGAACAATCGAGTGAATGGAATAGGTCATAATAAGGCGCCTCAGCCCACCTGGCGGATATCGTCAACGGCACTCAAGGCGCAGGCGCTGCCAACAGCCTTGATCTGTCGCAATGGGCCAGACGCGGGCGGGCTCTATCCCACGGCAGACACAGGCCGCGAATGCGACAGTCACTTCAATCCAAACAAAACGTACCATAATGGACGCGCTGTTGAGCACACGATAGTGTGCCCGATTGTCCCACACCCGCAAATGATCGTGCGACCAAATGATCGTGCAACGCCGAGGACAGGTTATGACCATCGCGCGCCTCATTGGCTCCTGTTTTATTATCACTGCCTGTGCCTTCGCAACACCCGGCTTCGCTCAGGGCAGCGTAAAGGTTGGCATGCTCCTGCCGATGACCGGACCGTTCACCTCGACCAGCAAGCAACTCGTTGCCGGAAACGTGCGGCACGCACCTTCGCAACCCACGTACTGCGCCTGCAGGTGGACGTTGTACGGATGAGCCACCATGCAACGTAACCTCCCTCCCTTCCGCGCCGATCATGTCGGCTCGATCCTGCGCACCACACCGCTCAAGGAGGCACGCCGCAAGCGCGCCTCGGGGCAAATCTCCGCCGCCGAGCTTGCCGCGATCGAGAACGCCGAGATCAGCGAGATCATCGCCAAACAGGAGCAGGTCGGGCTCAACGCGATCACAGACGGCGAGTTCCGCCGCGCCTATTGGCATTTCGATTTTCTCGCCGGCCTTGACGGCGTCGCGATGGTCGAGGCGCCCGGGATCGCATTTGCCGGCGTGACATCGAAAGCCGAGGCGCCGTCCGTCAAAGGCAAGCTCGGATCGCGGCAGCATCCGCAGATCGAGCATTTCAAGTTTCTCGCTGCGCACACGACGCGCACGCCCAAGATGACGATCCCGAGCCCCTCGATGCTGCACTATCGCGGGGGCCGCAACATGATCGAGCGCACCGCCTACCCGACCATGGAGGCGTTCTATCGCGATCTCGGGCAGGCCTATAAGGACGCGATCCGCGGCTTCTATGCCGCCGGCTGCCGCTATCTGCAGCTCGACGACTGCAGCTTTGCCTATCTCTGCGACGCGAAGCAGCGCAAGATGCTCGCCGATCGCGGCGACGATCCCGACCGCCAGGGCGAGATCTATGCCGGCATGATCAACGCGGCGCTGGAAGGCCGCCCGGCCGACCTCGTCGTCACCACGCATGTTTGCCGCGGCAACTTCCGCTCGACCTTCATCGCATCAGGCGGCTACGAGCCGGTGGCCGATCTCCTGTTCAACCGGGTGAACGTCGACGGCTACTTTCTCGAATGGGACAGCGATCGCGCCGGCGGCTTCGAACCGCTGCGGTTTCTGCCCAAGAACAAAACCGTCGTGCTCGGCCTGATCACCTCCAAGACCGGCACCATGGAGCAGAAGGATGTCATCAAGCGTCGCATCGAGGACGCGACGCGCTTCGTGCGGATCGAGCAGCTCTGCCTCTCGCCGCAATGCGGCTTCGCCTCGACCGAGGAAGGCAACGTGCTCGGCGAGGAGGAGCAATGGGCGAAACTGCGGATGGTCGTCGAGCTGGCGCAGGAGGTGTGGGGGTGATGAGATCGGTGCGCGATAGGTTCTGCTCAGCTCGCTTTTGTAATAGGCGACCGACTCTCGACGTCATGGCCGGGCATAGCGCGTCAAAGACGCGCGTAAACGCGCTTATGTCCCGGCCATCCACGTCTTGCTTTCTAAGGCGAGGAAGAAAGACGTGGATGCCCGCGACAGGCGCGAGCATGACGAGCCGAGAGCCCTGCGCAATTATTCGAGCTAAGGCCTGGCTACCCGACCTTGCTTGCGAAGCGCGCCCGCTGCGTGAACGCAGCGGCGATGTCGGCCTGTGCCGCGGCGATCGATTTGTATTTGGTCACGGTGTCGGCGTATCGGCGCGCGATCTCGGCGACAGCTGCCGATTTCACAGACTTGTCGGCTTTGAGTGTCGCAAGCGCAGCCTCGAAAGCCACGCGATCGATGCCGGCGTTGCGCAGCGCCGCCAAGTGTGACGCAATCGTCTCCTCGTTCGACGTCGCACTCTTCGTTGCAGTGGACTTACTGCGGCCCTTCGGCTTAGCAGCCGCTTCGTTCAGCCACACCTGCGCGTGTGCGCAGAAGGCTTCAAGCGGCTGGGCAGCGCGCGCCTCCAGCGCATCGGCGAGCGCCTTCAAATCCTTCTCGGCTGCCTTGGCGCCGGCCGCCTGACAAAAGGACTGCAGGCTGTTGAGCACGCTCGTGAGCTGCGCCACTGTCGGCCCGCCCTGCCCCGCGCGGCTGTCATCCGCCGCGGGCGCCTTGGCGAGCAACGCCGCGAAGGCCGCCACTGTCATCGTGTCGCGAGCAGCCAGGAGACGCGCGAGCACGCTCAGCGTCTGCGCCGCCATCTCACTGCCGTCGCCTCGGTAAAGCCCCTCGGCCGCCGCCAGGATCGCGCCGAACGCCGCAACCTTCATAACCTCAACCGGCCGGGTGCGCGGGCTCGGACGAGACCGCACGCGGCATCTGTTGGACGCGCGCCGGCCGCGCCGGCTCGGCCGCAGGCTTTGGCCACAGTCGAGCAGAGATCTCGCCGCCCAGCTCCGCAAACCAGCCGCGCACAGTTGGGTCGCGATAGAACGCGATGTCGCCACCGGCCGCCTCCGCGATCGCATTCTTGCGCGGGATGTGTCGCTCGAAGATGTGGAAGTTTGCGCTCCATACTCCCGCGACCTGGTCCTTGACCAGGTTCCGGGCGTTCTGCTCGCGCGGCAGCAGCGAGTCCTGCCGATGCGTAAGCGTGCCGACCACGCCCAGGAGATCGATCTGGGTATTCAGCGCGTTCTTCAACGTCCGCACGCCGTTCAGGAACGTGCCGACCGCCTCCGCCGACATCTTGTCGTACACCGTCGGCACCAGCAAATGCGTGCTGGCGCAGAAGCCGTTGATGGTTGCGGCCGTGAGCCTTGGCGGCGCATCGATCAGCGCGACGTCGAAAGTGTCGCCCACATCCTCGCTGAGCAGATGATTGGCCAGCCGATAGCGCCCGTCGTCATAGCGCCGGTCATCGCCGAGGAGATACTCGATCATCAGCCGGTTCTCCATCGCGGCAAGCGCGTAGGTCGAAGCGACAATGGTCGACCCGGCAAGCCGGCGTTGGAATTTGAAGCAAGCGCTCTTGAACGCGGCGGTGGTTGAGCCGGGCTCAAGCGCTTTGTTGATCTCCGCCGACGCTCGGTCATACTCTTCGGAAGCGAGCAGCATGTTCGACAGCGACCCCTGGTAGTCGCCATCGATGACCAGCACACGCTTGCCGGCCTCCTTGAAATAGGCGGCGAGGTTCGCAACCAGCGTGCTCTTGCCGACGCCGCCCTTGAGATTGGCCACCAGGATCACCGGCTTCTGCCGCTGGCGCTGCGCCATCCGGGCGTCATAGTAATTCTGGCCGCTCGGCGGCCGCGCCTTGTGCAGGCACCAGAGGTCATGCTCCTGGCCCACGAAGGCCGAGCGGACCTCGCTCAATTTCTGCTCGCGCTCCTTCAGGGCCGCTTCCTGGTCGTGCTGGATGGCTGCCGTAAGGCTGAGTGCCGTGGTCTTCCTGGTCAGCTCGGCCGCGGTCGCGGCCAGCGCCTCCTCCTGCTCCTGCACCTTGCGCAACTGCTTCTGCAGGCTGAGGCGCGCCTCGTCGCGCTCCTTCCTGGCGTCGTCGCGCTCTTTCTTGGCCATCCTGGCCGCCAGGTATTTCAGCGTCGCGATGAGCAGGGAGATGGTCGTCAACAGAAGCGCAACGACCGTGGCGGTGATCTTGCCATGATCACCGAAGAAAACTTCCAAGAAGGCCCAATCAATCGAACCGATCGCACTCATCGCAGCCCCACCAACACTGTCACGCGACCAAGCAAGATTCTTCTTATGATCGGGCGTACGCGCCCAAAGCCGCCGCTCACGACTGCTTCTGCAGCCGAGCCCATTCCAGAACCGCAATTGATCCGGCAAGGTATCTTGGACAGGTTGCGCCATTTTGCTTTTGGCGGTCAACCGAAAAAACCGGGCGCCCGCCAGGTGCCACCTTTTGACGCGAGGGCGGGGCGTAGCCGCTGGCGGCGCAAGGCAAGCCGCGTCGCAGGGCGACGATCAGCTTCTGGCTGGCACCTGAGCGGCCCTCACCGGCCGCCCGCAACCCCAAGCTTCTTCTGCAGGCTCGTCGACGAGGTCGTATACTGGAACACAAGCCGCTTGCCCGGGAAGCAATACTGATACGCCTTCTGCGCCATCAGCGCGCCCTCATGGAAACCCGACAGGATGAGCTTGAGCTTGCCCGGGTACCAATTGATGTCGCCGATCGCGAAGATGCCGGGCACGTTCGTTTCGAAGGTGCCGGTGTCGACCGGAATGAGCTCGCCGTCCTTCAGCTCGATGCCCCAGTTGGCGACCGGTCCCAGCTTCATGGTGAGCCCGAAGAACGGCAGGATCGCATCGCAGGCAATCTCGAAGTTCGAGCCGTCGTTGCGCTTGACGATCGCCTTCTCGATCACACCGCCTTGGCCTGCGAGCTCCGTGACCTGGCCGAGCACGAAGTCGATCTTCCCCTCGCCGACCAGCGACATCATCTTGTTGACGCTGTCGGGCGCGGCACGAAACTGGTCGCGGCGATGCAGCAGCGTGAGGTGGCTTGCGATCGGCGCGAGATTGAGCGTCCAGTCGAGCGCGCTGTCGCCGCCGCCGACGATGAGCAGGCGCTTGTCGCGGAACTGCTCCATCTTGCGCACCGCGTAGAACACCGACTTCTCCTCATAGGCCTCGATGCCGGGGATGGGCGGACGCTTGGGCTGGAACGAGCCGCCGCCGGCCGCGATCAGCACCACCTTGCATTCGAACGTCTTGCCGGCGTCGGTCTTCACGCGGAACAAGGGATCGCCGATCCTCTCGATCGACTCGACCATCTCCTGCAGATGAAATTGCGCGCCGAACGGCTTGATCTGCTCCATCAGCGAGTCGACGAGACTTTTCCCGGTGCACATCGGAATGCCCGGGATGTCGTAGATCGGCTTCTCGGGATAGAGCTCGGCGCACTGGCCGCCGATCTTGTCGAGGATGTCGACGAGATGCGCCTTCATGTCGAGCAGGCCGAGCTCGAACACCGCGAACAGGCCGCAGGGCCCCGCCCCGATGATGAGCACGTCGGTCTTGATGGTTTCAGCCAAATTCGCGTCAGCCAAGTTCGGGTCAGCCATGCGTCGTCTGCCTCGCGTGTCGATGCGCCGGTTTTGCAAGGAAAAGCGGCCGATAGGGATTGTCTGCGGGGGTGTCTAGCCTCCGCAGAGCGGCAGGAAAAGGGGGGATTTGGCGAAACGCGGCCGCTGATATGCATAACGGCTCACTGGCGGCTCACCCCGAATTTGCTGCTATGAACACGCGCCGGCGTAGAAACTCAGCCTCCTGCGGGCCAGCCCGCGGAGGTGATCACACTCTCGTCCCTCTCGCCGTCCCTGGCATTGTTCCTTGGCGTTTTCTGGAGGCCCCGTTGCAAGAGCGATCCCCCAAGTCCCCGCGCCCGCTGCCGCCGCCGATCGAGGCCTTTCCGGTGCGCACGCCCGACCTCATCCGCTATGCCGACATCGACCGGCAGGGCCACGTCAACAACGCGGTCTACTCGACCTATTTCGAGACCGGGCGGGTCGCGATCATTCACCACCCGAGCGAAGGCCTGCAGGCCGAGGGCGCGACCTCCGTGCTCGCCCGCATCGAGATCGATTATCTCAGAGAGCTGCACTGGCCGGGCACGGTCGAGGTCGGCACCGGCGTCGCCGGCTATGGGCGCAGCTCCTATGTGTTCGTGCAGGCGGTCTACAGCGCGGGCCTCTGTGCCGCGTTTGCACGCTCGACGCTGGTGCTGATCGATCGGGAGACGCGCAAGGCGCGGCCGCTGCCGGAGCTGCTGGTGGAGCGGTTGGAACGGTTGAGAGATGAGGGAGTGAGTGAATAGTGAATAGCTCCGTTCGTCCCCGCGAAAGCGGGGACCCAGCGCGTAGTGAAGATTGAAGCAGCCCGATTCTCACTACTCGCGGGAATGAACGGAGTGTGCGGCTACGCCCGAAGAAGAGCATCGCTACGCCTGCCGCTCGGGCACGCGCACCACAAGGCCGTCGAGTTCGTCCGACACCTTGATCTGGCAGGAGAGCCGCGAGTTCGGCTTCACGTCGTAGCCGAAGTCGAGCATGTCCTCTTCCATCGGCGAGGGCTCGCCGGTGCGCGCGCGCCAGGCCTCCTCGACGTAGACATGACAGGTCGCGCAGGCGCAGGCGCCGCCGCACTCGGCCTCGATGCCGGGCACGTTGTTTTTGATCGCGGTTTCCATCACGGTCGAGCCGGGCTCGCCTTCGACCATATAGGAGGTGCCGTCAGAGCCGATGAAGGTAATTTTGGGCATGGGGAACGCGCATGGTGAGACTGCCGGCCGAGCGCCGGGCGGCCTCCTATAACGGCTCGCGACGGAATACGCCAGATCGCGCAATGGATTTAGCGGCGCCAGGGAACCGGGTCAGTTGGCGTGCTGCTGCATGTCCCTGATCGCGGCCAGCACCTCGGCAACGGCAGCCGCCAGATGATCGAGCAGTGTGGCGAGCGCACCCGTTCCCGGCACCGCGGCCGCGCGCTCGAGCGCGGTGGCCGCCTCGGCCACCTTCCAGGCACCGATACCGCTCGCGGAGCCCGCCAGCGTGTGGGCGAACGCGCTCACCATGCGCGGCTCCTCAACGGCCATGCGGGCGAGCAGCATGTCGGCCTGACGCTGGAACAACTCGAGCACCTCGCGCTCAAGCCCCTTCTCGCCGAGCGTCATGCGGGCCAGATGCGCGAGATCGACCGCCGGCTGCCCGGGCGACAACGGCGGCGCGGAATGCCCAGCACTGACACTGGCGGCCTGCTCCGTGGCCCGCTCGCCGGTCTCGATCGCTGTGGCGTGTGTCGTATCGGCCGTCATGACACCAGCGTTTATGGCCGCCTCCTCGGGGCACCCTTTCGATTCGGGCAGAATAAAAAATGACTATGACCGACGAACGGCCAAAGCCGAGTAAATGCCGGGTCATCCCCAGATCCGCGCCGCTAGCTGCGATCATGGTTAGGACGAGCTTAATGCGAGGGGGCGTCTGGCAGCGCCGCTCAGAGGCTCTCGGCGATGAACTTCAGGATCTCGGCCGACTGCCGATTGAGTTCCGCGGTGCTGCGTCCGCTGGTGGCCTCGTGCAGCAACTCCGCGAAAATCGCACGCTGCACCGCTTCATCGAGCAGATTGCGCACGGCCTCCTCGCGCGACAGCAGCCCCTTCTTCACGAGAAGGCGAAAGGCAACCACCGTGGCGCTGAGTGCCGCCATCGCATAGGCGCCGTCCTGAAAGGATTTCATATCGGCGCTGTCGTGCCGCGGCCTCCCGGCACGACCGCCAGGAACCGACGACAATGGCCTTTGCGATTCGCGCCTCTGCGATTTCGGGCCTCTGCGACTCGCCGAACATCATACCTCCAGCTTACCTCATCAGGCCCGGCCTCGCAGAGTCTCTGTTGAGGTTCCGCCCCCCGGAAACTCGGCTTCGCGACCAGAATAATGTGGATAGGTGTGGATAACGGACAGGCTGCAGTTCGCGCTGGCGTGCAACCAGAGCACGTGTCATCCGCAAACCACAGGAGGTTGCCGGTAAGATAATGCAGGCAGCTGCCTTGAGGCCAAAACCGGGCACATTCGCCTTGAATTTGAGTGGGTTGCATGGCGCTGCGAACGCACCGGACGGACTGGAAGCGACTGTGGATTGGCACTCTTTGGCCGCATGTTAGACACAATATCGCCTCACATATAAACGGCTCGGGTGAGAAATTGCGGTCGAAATGCCCGCCTACAGGCCCGTTTCGCCCCTATTCGAGGGCCGCAACCCCTTAACGATGATTAAAGAAAGGTTACCGGCCGGTTCCTTTCAGGGGACCAAAACGATAAGATTAACAGGTGGCAGTGGGATGGCTTTGCGGCACTTTCTAGGCCGCCTGCCGGATGGGGGATCCGGAGGGGATCTCGAGGTTTCACGCGCGCGCGCGGACGTGGCCGGATTCCGGCTGCGACCGTAGTTCAGCGTCATAGCGAGGCGGACGACCGACAATGGCGAACACCCCGAAGAAGATGAAGGACCCGACAGAGGCGGCGCTGTCGGCGATCCAAGATGCGCTTCAGATCCGGGATGACGACACGCCGGCTCAGCCAAATTCCGCCTCGACGCCTGCGCCGGCTCCGTCCGAAGAGAAGCCCTGGCCAGGCCTGCGCTCCAAGCTTTCCAACAAGGAATCCGCCCGGCCCTCCCCCGCGCCCTATGAAGAGGAGCGCGCGGTCGATCCGATGCGGCTGCCCGCGGCCAACGATGACCGCGAGTCGATCGGCAGCATTCTGCGCCTGCTGCAGCAGACGCCGTCCAAGACGTCCTATGTGATCGCGAGCATTTTCGCGGGCGTATGGATCATTGCCGGGTTCGGGCTCGGCCTCCTCTATGTTCCCGAGGTCACGCGCGCGCTTGGGCCGACCGGCCTCACCGCGCCCGTGCTGGCAGTGCTCGCCGCGATCTACCTTGCACCGGTTGTGCTGTTCTACGTGCTCGCCCACATGGCGGTGCGCTCGCAGGAGATGCGGCTGATCGCGCAATCGATGGCCGAGGTCGCGATGCGTCTCGCCGAGCCCGAGACGGTTGCGCGCGAGTCGATCGTCACCGTTGGGCAGGCGATCCGGCGCGAGGTCACCGCCATGGGCGACGGCATTGAGCGTGCGCTGGCGCGCGCTGCCGAGCTCGAGACGGTGGTCGCCAACGAGGTCTCCGCGCTCGAGCACGCCTACACCGACAACGAGGTGCGTATCCGCGCGCTCTTGCAGGATCTCGGCAGTCAGCGCGACACCCTGGTCGGGCAGGCCGAAGCGGTGCGCGACGCTATCAACGGCGTGCACCTCGATCTCTCCAACGACATCTCGCAGATCAGCCAGCTCGTGGCCGAGCAGGTCAACGAGGCGGCACGCCGCATCACCCATACGCTCGCGGAGAAAGGCGAGCACATCACGCGCGCACTCGGCAATGCCGGCGACACCATGATCGAGCAACTCGGTGAGCGCGGCGGCGACCTGCTCGAGCGCCTCGAAAGCACGGGCGCATCCACCGCGGATGCGATCGCCCAGGCGAGCGACCGGTTGACACAGACGCTCAACTTCAAGACCGACCACATCGGTGATGAGTTCACCGAGATCGCCGCCAACCTGCAACACATGATGTCCGTCAGGCTCGATCGCGTCGCCGACGGCTTCTCGCAGAAATCGGCCGCCGTGCTCGACATGATGACCGGCCGCACCCAGCAGCTCACCGAGCTCGTGGTCGACACCGGCAATCAGCTCGCCGACGCCATCTCGAGCCGCGTCGAGGAGGTCAACTCCTCGCTCAAGGCCACCGGCGACTCGCTTGTGCTCGACCTCAGCCTGCGTGGCGGCGACGTGGTCAACAAGCTCGAAGTCACCGGCCAGCGCATCACCGAGACGATCTTGCAGCGCGGCAACAAGGTCAGCGACACCTTCCGCGAAAGTGCCGAGCAGCTGGCCGAGACCATCGGCAACCGCGGCGACGCCGTGCGCGAGATGCTCGCCACCCGCCTGCAGTCGTTCGAGGACATGTTCAATCACGGCGGCTCCGAGCTGGCCGAGCGCATCGCACGCGACTCGACCACGCTCGGCAACCTGGTGACCCGCCACCTCGGCGAGTTCGACCGCACGGTGAAGACCTATGGCGGCGAGATGGTCGAGCGGCTCGGCGAGCGCACGCAGGAAATCACCGAGGCGATGCGCAGCTATCTCGAAAACTTCGACAGCCGCGTCACCACAAAGTCGGCCGAGGTGACCGCCAGCCTCGATCAGCAGTTCAGCCGCTTCCGCGACGCGCTCGACGGCCGCACCCAGACGCTCAACGATGCGCTCGGCGCCCGTGTCGTCGACATCGCCAAAACGCTGTCCGATGGCGGCAAGGAAGTCGTCGGAGCGCTCGACAAGCGCATCAGCGATGTGACCGCGGTCATCAACGTGCGTGGTGCCAAGCTCGCCGACGCACTCGGCGCCAAGATCGACGAAATCGACCAGGCGTTCGGAAAACGCGCGCTGGACCTCGCCACCAACATCGACAGCCGCATCAGCCGCTTCGAGGAGCTGCTCATCGGGCGCGCCGAGACGGTCACGAGAGATATCGAGGTTCGCAGCAAGGCCGCCGCCGATACGATCGCCTCCCGCGTCGAGCAGTTGACCACGACAATCAAGAGCCATACCAGCGAGGCCGAGCGCTCACTGACGGGCCTCGCTACCTCTACCACCGAGGTCATCGGGACGCGGCTGGAGCAGCTCAACCTGGCGATCAAGAGCAATGCCGGTGAAGCCGAGCGCTCGCTGGTGCAACTCGCCACCAACACCACCAACTCGATCCGCACGACCGCCCAGGATGCCGAGCGCAGCCTGTCCGGGATGTCGACCGGCGTGAGCAACGTGCTCAAGCAGAATGCGTCGGAGGTCGAGCGCACGCTGCTCGGCGTGAGCGCCGAGGTGGCGCGCGACTTTGTCGGCAAGGCCGACGAGATCGCGAGCGCGGTCAGCGCCCGCGCCGCCGAGATGACCCGCATTCTCGACGACAAGTCGAGCACGCTGTTGAGCTCGCTGACGGGCAAGAGCCAGGAATTCGCCAACGAGGTGAGCCGCGTCACCGAGCATGCCGTGAAGGCGATCGAGGCCAAAGGCTTCACCTTCACGCGCACCATGATGGACAACAGCGAGACGATCGCGCGGCTGATCAACGAGGCGAGCGAGGCGGCGACCGGCTCGCTCAGCCGCTCGATCAAGGAGATGCACGCCGGCGCCCAGGTCGCGACCGAGAGCTCGACCGCCGCCATCAATCGCGCGTTGCGCGAGCTGCAGGACGCCTCCGAGGCTGCCGCCAAGGGCGCAGCCTCGACCGTCACGCGGACGCTGCGCGACCTGCAGGAGAACACCCATTCGGCCGTCGAATCCTCCAAGCAGACGGCGGCCGCCGCGGTCTCCGAGATGCTGGAGACGCACAGCATGCTGCGCTCGGATACGACCGCGTTGTTCGAGCGGCTGCGCGAAGCCAACATCCTGCTGCAGGAAGTGCTCAGCGGCGCGCACGACAACATGAGCGAGATCGAAAGCACGCTGGTCACCCGCGTGGCCGATTTCGTCGCCGCCATGAACCAGGTCTCGCAGCAGACCGGCACCACCAACCTGCAGGTCGAGCAGCACATCAACAGCTTCCGGCAGGCGAGCGCGCAGACGCTCTCCGATCTCGGCCAGCTCGCCGCCCAGTTCGACAGCCATGGCCGCTCGCTCGCGGAGGCGGTCTCGCTCATCGACCGCAGCAATCGGCGGACCGAGGGCGCGCTCAACGAGCGCCGCGAATCGCTCGAGACGCTCTCCGGCATGCTCGACGCCAGGGCGGGCGAGCTCGACAACCGGCTGGCGCGCTTCTCAAACCAGCTCGATCAGTCGATGACCTCGCTGAACCGCGGCATCGAGATCAAGGCCGACGATCTCGAGCAGCGCCTGACGCGCTTCTCAGGCGTGCTCGATCAGACGCTGGAGAGCGCCGGCGACCGCACCCGCGAGATCGCCCGCATGGTCGCCGAGTTCGACGACCTCCGGCACGCGCGCCATCTCCGAGAATTTCGAGGCGATCCGCGCCGCCAACGAGGACGAGTACAAGCACACTCTGCAGGCGATGCGCGCGGTCTACGATCAGAGCACCGGCGACGCCCAATCGATGTTCAATCAGGCTGCCCAGCGCTTTGCCGACGTGCTGCAGGGACTGAAGCAGATGACGGCCGAGATGCAGCACGAGCTCGACTCCACACGGACCGAGCTGCGCAAGGGTATCCTCGAGCTGCCGCAGGAGACCGCCGAAAGCGCGGCGCAGATGCGCCGCGTGATCGTGGACCAGATCGAGGCACTGGCCGAGCTCAACCGCATCGTGGCGCGCCATGGCCGCAACCTCGACACCGTGGAGCCGTCCGCGCGGCGCGCCGACCCGGTCGATGCAACGCCGCCGCGACGCGAGTCCATCCTGGCGAACGGCAGCTCGCGCGCCGAGCCCGCTCGCCCGCGCGGCGACCTCGGCGGGCTTGGACCGTCGATGCCGCCGGCACCTCCGCCTCCACCGCCGCCACCTTCGGGCCGACGCGCGGAATCACCCTCGCTCAGCCCGGCTGTGCCGACGCCTCCAGCACGCGGCGGCTGGCTCTCCGACCTGCTCACCCGCGCGTCGCAAGACAATGAGCCGCCGCGCGAAACAACGGGACGCGAGCAGCCGCCGGACGCGGGGCGGCCTGAGCGTCACAGCATCGAGTTCGCTCGATTCGCTGGCGGTCGATATCGCCCGCATGATCGATCACGACGCCGCCGCCGAGCTGTGGGATCGCTACAAGCGCGGCGAGCGCAATGTGTTCACGCGCAAGCTCTACACCATGCAGGGTCAGCGCGCGTTCGAGGAGATCCGCCGCAAATATCGCTCCGATCGTGAGTTCATGCAGACGGTCGACCGCTACGTCGCCGAGTTCGAGCGCCTCCTGGACGAGGTGTCGCGCGACGACCGCAGCCAGATGGTGGCGCGCACCTATCTCACCTCGGAGACCGGCAAGGTCTACACCATGCTGGCGCACGCAGCCGGCCGGTTCGATCAGTAGTTTCGGGCGTCAAACATAATAACGGGCGCGGACAGATCGTTCTGTTCGCGCCCTTCACATTGCTGCACTGCCGAATTATTCCAACGCGGCCCCTTAGGGTTCGCTCATGAAGCTATTTCGAGTCAGCATCGTTCAGTGCCGTGGCACGCCGTAGAGGTCGGCCGCGCGCAGGCGCAAATGTTTGCCGCGACACCTAAAGGACGCGCGTTCCTTCGCCGCAAGAGCAAGCCAAAACACTTCCCGAACAAAAACAAATTGACTTCGCTAATTCTGGACGCCCTACCCTGGCTCAGCGGAACTCCGCGCCACGGATCGTCTTTGATTTTGGAATCTGGAATACCTTTCAGCGCCGCCTTGTAGGCATCTTCAGCGGCTTTCTTTTTGTCCCGGTCGACTTTCTGCTGTTCGGGACTCTGAGCGGCGTGTCGACCACTGCCCTCGCCTCCCACGCCTCTCACGCCTCCCGTGTCCCGCGTTTCTTGCGCAACAGCCGAGCCCGTCACAATTGCGAGGGCCAACGTCACCGAGACTAATCTCATGTCCGTTTTCCTTTCCGCGTCCTATTTCGCCCCCTCCCAATGACCGCCTTGCCGCGATGATATTCGGCAGCTTGAGATACGTTACGGCGGAATCTCGCCTATATTGGGATTTGCAATTTTTTATCCAGCAACCTGGGCGATTCCGAGGCTGGCTGCGGCTCCAAGTTGAGGCCCAGTGGCGGAGCCTATGATGCGGCAGCCTGCAAAGTACGCGATTGCAATGAACACCAGTTCTCTCTTTTCCGGTCGCCGGCATACATCCGACAGGCAGAACTTCAGGTCCTCATACGCGCACCGTCGCTCACCGCACCGGCAGGAACAGCTCCTTCCAGAGCTTCTCCCACTTTGCCGAACTCGTCGAGCCACTTGATCGGATCGACCATGCTGAACTTGTACTTGGTGAGCAGCGTCGCCTGCGTCTTGCTTGCCGGATTGCGATCGAGATCGTTGAGCACCTTCTGGCCGTCCGGCGACAGCACAAAGTCGGCAAACAACATCGCGGCGTTCGGATGCGGAGCCTTGCTCGCGACCGATACGGCCTGCGGGCGCCCGACGATCGGCTCGACCGGCATCCAGTCGATCGGCGCACCTTTCTTCTTCAGCGAGTCCGCATTGCCGCTGTAGACGGTGAGCCCAACCGGAACTTCGCCGGCCGCGATCAGCTCGGCAAGCAGTGCGTGGCCAAGCCGCATGTCGGGCTTGAGCGCTGAGAGCTTGCGGAACATGTCCATGCCGCGCTCCTCGCCGAGAAACTGGATGACCGCATACATCCAGTCCTGGTCCGTCGAACTCGATCCCGATGCGGCCGCGCCATTTCGGATCGGCAAAGCCGTCATAGGTCTTCGGGATGTCCTCGCGCTTCGCCTTGTTGGTGTTGAAGGCGACAATCCAGAGATTGGCGCGCGCGCTCGTCCACTTGTGATGAGCCGGCAGCGCCCAATCCGGGAAATCCTTGAAGTGCGGACTGAAATATTCGGCAACGACGCCCTCGCGCCCGAGCGCCTCGACCTCGGGCGCGTTGGTCTCGACCACGTCCATGGTGTTGCGGTTGCCGCGCGCTTCCGTGATCGCGCGCTGAATCACCTGGTCGCTGGTGGCGCGCCAGAGGTTGACCTTGATGCCATACTTCTTCTCGAACGCGGCCGACAGCGGCCCCGATTCCGGCGTCTGCATCGACGTATAGAAGGTGAGCGTGCCTTCCTTCTTGGCGGCATCGAGAAGCCGCTGATCGCGGTCGGCGCCCTTGTAGAGGTAGACAGTCGAAGGATCGACACGCTGCGCGAGCGCGGCCGGCGCGATCACCAGCGCGATCGCGATGCCCATCAGCGTTGTTCTTGTCATTCCAGTGAGGAAGCGGACCATGCGTCTTGCTCCTGTCGTATTGACGCCGCTTGTAGCCCACGGCGCTCGCGCGGGGCAATGCGGCGAAAGCGCTGCATCCTGCCGCGCCTGACTTATCCTTAACCTCTTGTGGGAGTTGGCGTTCCTTCGCCATAGTGGAGGCTGATGAATCGCCCCCTACCCATCTCGCTCGCGGTGCGCATCGAGCATTGGCCGATCGCCGGCAGCTTCACGATCAGCCGGGGCGCCAAGACGCAGGCTGCGGTTGTGGTCGCCGAGCTCAGCGACGGGCACCACCGCGGCCGCGGCGAATGCGTGCCCTATGCACGCTATGGCGAGACCGTCGATGGCGTCGCCGAGACCATCGCGGCGCTGACCGGCGAGATCGCACGCGGGCTTGATCGCGGCGCCCTGCAGGAGGCGATGAAGCCGGGCGCCGCCCGCAACGCGCTCGATTGCGCGTTCTGGGACCTCGCCGCCAAGCGCGCCGGCAGGCCGGTGCACGAGCTCGCCGGCCTGCCGGCACCGAAGCCGCTCGTCACCGCCTACACGATCTCGCTCGCCGAGCCCGACATCATGGCGGAGCAGGCCGCCAAGGCAGCCGGCCGCGCTTTGCTCAAGGTCAAGCTTGGCAGCGCCGACGATCGGGCGCGGATCATGGCGGTGCGACGCGCGGCGCCCAATGCCGAGCTCATCGTCGATGCCAATGAAGGCTGGACCGCCGACGAACCTTGCCGACAACCTCGCCGCCTGCGCGCAGGCCGGCGTCACGCTGGTCGAGCAGCCGCTGCCGGCCGATTCCGACGATGTGCTCTCGCGCATCAGGCGGCCGCTGCCGGTCTGCGCCGACGAGAGCGTGCACGCGCGCGCCTCGCTGCCGGCGCTGGTCGGAAAATACGATGCCGTCAATATCAAGCTCGACAAGACCGGCGGACTGACCGAGGCGCTCGCCATGGTGAAGGATGCCGAGCGGCTCGGCTTCGCGCTCATGGCGGGCTGCATGGTCGCGACCTCGCTCGCGATCGCGCCCGCGATCCTGATCGGGCAGCGCGCCCGCGTGGTCGATCTCGACGGCGCGCTGCTGCTCGCGCGCGACCGCCCCGACGGGCTGCGCTACGAGGAGAGTTTGGTCCACCCGGCAACGCCCGCGCTGTGGGGCTGACGCTCTCCTCCTTTCACGCTGCTGATCTTCGCCCTCCCGGGCCGTCTGCCAATGCGATAGATTGCGTAGCGCGGAGCCGTCGCGATCGCCGCAAACAAAAGGAGGCAGAGCATGATCACCAGACGAGACGCGCTGCTCCTCGGCTGCAGCGCTTGGCGGTGCAGTGCTTGGGACGGCTTCCTCAGCCGTTGCTCAAAGCTACCCAACTCGCCCGGTCAAGATGATCGTGCCGTTCGCGCCCGGCGGGATTGATGTCGTGGCCCGCCTCGTCGCGGATCGGCTCAGCACGGCGCTCGGGCAGCCATTCGTGGTCGAGAACCGCCCGGGCGGCGCCGGCGGATCGGTCGGCGCCAAGGCGGTCGCGTCGGCAGAGCCCGATGGCTATACGCTTCTGTTCAGCTCGCCCGGCCCCGCCACCATCAGCCCGGCCATCAACCGCAACGCTGGCTACGACATCACAAGCTTCGCCGCGGTGGCGCTCGCGTCGAGCAGCCCGATCGTCCTGATGACCAACCCGGCGGTGCCGGCGAAGACGGTCGCCGAGCTCGTCGCCTATGCCAAGGCTCATCCGGCTGAGGTGCACTATGCGTCGCCCGGCTATGGCACGCAGCCCCATCTGCTCGGCGAGATGCTCAGGGCGGCGACCGGCGCACCGGTGGTGCATGTTCCCTATCGGGGCTCGACCCCCGCCATCACCGACCTGATCGCGGGCCAGGTCCAGTGCTATTTCGACAACGTGACGAACGTGCTCCAGTACATCCGTGCCGGCCAGCTGCGTGCGCTGGCACTCACCGTCGAGGAGCGCGACCCGCAGTACCCCGATTGGCCAACCGCCGCCGAGAGCGGCCTCACCGGTTTCGTGGCGACCTACTGGAACGGCGTGCTGGCGCCCGCCGGCACGCCCGCGAGCATCGTCGCCAAGCTCAACGCCATCGTCAACGATGGCCTGCGCTCGGAGGAGATGCGGGCGAGCCTGCGCAAGCTCGGAGCCGACACGAAAATCCTTTCGCCCGCGGAGTTCTCCGCTTTCATGCTGGCGGAACAGCGCAAATGGTCGGAGGTCGCGCGGGCGGCTTCGATCAAGGTGGAGTGACGCCAAGCGGGGAACTCGCGGCCGAAAGCCTCACCTGATGAGGATCAGCGGGGTTTGAGTCCTACGGCCTGGGCCGGGGGCGATTGGGAAGGAATAGAAACGCAACAAAAGGAATAGAAACACAAGCAAAGGGGGATAAATTAGTTAAAGGTCTTTCCGCACTGCCGTCCAATTGCCTAAAAGCATTACTAGCAGAGGGGAAACCGGAGGGGATCGATGAAATGCTCGGTTCTGCTTGGCGTCGCCGTGGCGACGGCGCTCTCGTTTTCTTCAGCTTCAGCGACAGTGCGCATTGTCGGCGACTATGGCGGTCAGATTGGCCCATATCTCGAGCATTTAGCGGCGCTGCGCCACTCGGGCGAACGCGTGGTCATCGACGGGCCGTGCCTCTCGGCCTGCACCATGATCCTCGGCGTGATCCCGCGCGACCGGATCTGCGTCACCCGGCGCGCCCGGCTCGGTTTCCACGCCGCCTGGAACCCCGGCGACAATGGAGCGCCAGTCGTCAGCACCGGCGGGACGCAGCTGCTGATGGAGATCTATCCGCAGCAGGTGCGGCAGTGGATCAATCGGCAGGGCGGTCTGAAGCAGCGCATGGTCTATCTCAGCGGCCGTGAGCTCACGTCGATGTATCGCACTTGCCGCTGACGCCGATCCGCCGAGCCGGAACTAAAGTATTTTATTGGTGCGGCAGACTTCGCTGCGCGCGCCTGGCGGCGAGCGCGCAGAGCCCGCCCGCCACAGCCAGCACCGCCATCGCCGCGTAGGCGCCACTTCCGAAGCGCCCATACAGCACGCCCGCAAGGGCCGTGGCGACTGCCATCGTCGCGCCGAGAGCGACCGCGAAATAGCCCTGTGCGGTAGCTCCCGCTCCAGGCGGCGCCATGCGCGACACGAAGGCGAGCGCCCCCAGATGGGTCGTGCCAAACGAGAATGCGTGCAGGCATTGCAACGCAGGCAGCAGGATCGCCGGCGGCGCGGTCGCCATGACGCTCCAGCGCACGGCTGCTCCCGCCGCACCGACCAGCATCAGGGCGAGCGGCGTGATGGTCGATGGCAGCCGCACCGAGAGCGCGAACAGCGCGATCTCCGCAAGGACGCCAAGGGCCCACAGCGCCCCGATCACGCCCCCGTCGTAGCCCGAAGCCTGCCAGTCCAGGGTCGAGAAGCCGTAGTAGACCGCGTGGCTCGCCTGCACGAGGCTCGCGGCCGCAATCGCCGCCAGGAACGCTGGGTTGCGCAACAGATGGGCCGCCGATGCCCGGTTGGGCAAGCCGCCTGCGGGCTCCAGGCCAAGCGGGGCGAGTGCAAACGCCGCCGCCGTAGCGATTGCCATGGCGGCCACCATCAGCCAGATCAGGTCGACCGGCGCCATCAGATCGAGCAGCGCGCCGGCCCCAAAGCTTGCCACGATGAACGCAGCCGAGCCCCAGACCCGCACCGGCCCATAGGCGCGGCCGCGCGGCGCCAGGCCACGCAGCGCATAGGTGTCGGCGAGCATCATCACCGGCGCATAGGCAGCCGATGCCAGCGCGTAGAGCAGCATGATCGCGGCCGCGCCCTGCGCAAAGGCGAGCGCCCCGAACCCGGCGGTTGCTCCGGCCGCAGCCAGGATGATCACTCCCCGCACCGCATCGCGCCGGTCGGCCATCCGCGTCGCCACCGGAATCGCGATGATGCGAATCACCGCCGGGATCGCGAGCACGATGCCGATGGCACCCGCATCGAGGCCCTTGGCGGTCAGCCAGACCGGCAGAAACGGCAGCTGCACGCCCAGGGTGAGGAACAAGGCGACGTAGAAGGCCTTGAGCCGCAGCGAGAATTGCTCGCCTGTGGATTTCTGGGGTTGGGCAGCCATCAGCGCGATTGCGGTTCGGCCGTGATCATGCTGATCCTACGCTCTGCAGGTCATTAGACACCATGCCCGATGGGTCCTTAGCAATCTCGCCGATGCCGCCGGCTCTGCCGGCGGACGCGGACTATGATGCCCTGTGCGAGGCGCTGATGGCGAGCTCGCGCGGGCGCTGGTTCCTGGAAGAATACGCCAAACGCAACCGCAACGCCGATACCGGCCTTGTGCTCGACGCCATCGCGCGCGTCGAGGCGGTGGTGCGGAGCGAGCAGGCACATCAGGCCAGCCAGGGTGTGCGCATCGAGCTGCTCGAGATGGCCCGCACGATCGCGCAGACTCGCGCCGATGTCGCCGAGGCCAAGCCCGAGCGCAGCGCCAGCCCGTCCGCCGAGTCGGGAACCGATGTCTTTGCCGCCGCCGGCAGGCTGCAGGAGGTCGCCTGGACCATGCGCGAGCGTGGTCTCGACATGGCGATGTGCGACCAGATCACGGACTTGTCCACCGCCATCCTGTCCGCCTCCTCGCTGCGCAACAACCCCAACGACGGCCGCGCCCAGAAGCTTGCCGAGGTGCTGAACTCGCTCGAGCGGCGCATCGATGCCATGCTGCGCGCCGCTGCCGAGCCGCCGCCTTCCGACGGCTCCGCCGATCGCATGGCGCCGGAGCAGCCCCAGCTGAGCGCGGTAGCGCTGCCGCCTGAGGCCACGCCGCAACCGGTTGAGCTTGATGAGCAACCCGCAGCAGCGATGGCCACGCTGCCGGAAGCGGCCCTGTCCTTCCCGGCCGCTGCAGAGCCAGAACCGGTCGCGGCCGAGCCGGAGCCGGCCAGCGAGCAGCCTGTGATTGATCTCGAACCGATTTCGGTGAAGCCGCGCACGGCGCCCGTGGCAGCCGCAGCACCCGAGCCACCAGCGCCCGCTCCGCCACCGCCCGCTCCGCTGCAGCCTGAAGTCGCGACGCCCGACGATACTGACACCGATGACTTCCTGCTGGCGCCATTGCCACCGCCAGGAGCGTCGCCCGCACTCGTGTCGGAAAAGCCCGCGGCTGACCCACTCGCCGCGATGCGGACGCTCTCGGCGCACGAGCTGATCGCGCTCTTCACTTAGACTTGGCCGTGTATTTATAAATTGCCCCACTTAACGTCCGCTTTTCCTCCAACAACGGCGCAAAAGCCGACATTACGGAAGGTCTGAGAAGGGCCAGGTCCGGACATGCTTTATGACACTGCCGGAGCGGCGTCGTTAGAGTGCGAGCGGGGTCGGCAATTCCCAGCGTAGCTTCTCAGAATGAATTTCCACGATGAGCGAGAGGCTCTATTTTATCAGACCTATCATCCGCAATCAGAGAGCGACGGTGGTGGCAAAGCCACGAACTGCAGAGTTGGTACTGCTTACGCCCAACGGTCGCCCAGTCGGTCGCCTGCCCGCCGTGCCGGTTGCGACCCCCTGGTGGCAGGACGTTGAGCCGGTTGTTCGGGCGGCACGTGATCATTACGGCATCGATGTCACTATCCTGCGATTGCTCGATGCCGAGCTTGAGCAGCCACACGGCGGCAGGGTGACCTACCTCGCCGAGGTCGCGGAGCCGGTAAGTGCTCATCCATGGACTGGGGTTCTCGACGACCACCCGCGGCGACACGCCTTTGCGCGGCCAGGCGGCCCGGCCGCTGATCTAGCTTGGGCACGCGCGATATTGACCGGGCACGGACTTCGCCCGACGGCACCGCCGACACAGGTGCGCACATGGAATCTTTCGAGCCTGTGGCGCGTGCCTGTCGAAGGCCAGACCATGTGGCTGAAAGTCGTTCCGCATTTCTTCGCCCATGAAGGGGCACTCCTCGCTCTCATGGCCGGCGCGCGTGTGCCGACGATGCTCAGCCACGACAGCGGTCGCATGCTGCTCGCAGAGGTCGCGGGCAAAGACCTGTACTTCGCCGAACTGCCGCTACTCCGCGACATGGTGAACCTGCTCGTCGAACTTCAGAGGCTGTGGAGCGACCGCGTGGAAGAACTGCTCGCGTTGGGACTGCCCGATTGGCGCGCGCCCGCTCTCGGCGCTGCGATCGCCGAGGTCGTCGAGCGCACCCGCGACGAAGTCTCCGCCGAGGATCGCGCAACGCTCGCGCATTTTGTGCAGGGCCTTCCGGGCCGGTTTGACGATGTGGCCGCTTGCGGTGTTCGAGACACGCTGGTCCACGGCGACTTCCACCCGGGCAATTTCCGCGGGGATGAGCGGACTCTGACGTTGCTAGATTGGGGTGACAGCGGTGTGGGGCATCCTTTGCTGGACCAATCTGCCTTTCTGGATGGGGCTCGGAGCGCCGCCGTTGGCGCCGTGCAAGCGCACTGGCTGCAACAATGGAGCGAAGCGGTTCCCGGATCGGACCCTGCGCGCGCTTCGGTCCTGCTTGCCCCGGTCGCTGCCGCGCGACGGGCGGTTGTCTATAGGACCTTTCTCGACAACATCGAGCCTTCGGAGCAACCCTATCATCGTGCCGATCCAGCGCAGTGGCTGATTCGGACGGCAGCACTCGTGCGGGAGAGTGATCGAACGGGCTCTTTCGTCGGTTCTGGCGAAGGATGAGAAAAAAGTTTGCTGGTCCGGTTCGGGTCATGAGTGACAAAACTCGTTGCGAGCACAACGAGTCCGGTGTTACCCCCGAAAGCCGACATCCAACCGGGCATGGATTTGCGCCGCTTCGGGCCAGGAAGAGACATCGTACTTCCGTCCTTTCCTCAGCTTTGGGGCTAAGCGGATATCGCAGAGATTCAATCGTTGAAATTGGCGCTTGAGCCATGGCACAAGGCCATTTCCAGCGTATTAGCGTGATCTCATGTCGGCGCCGCGTGAAATCAAACCTAAGTTCGAATTGCCAACTGAAAGTCTTCCCATGCTGCGTCTGTTGCCCAATGATCTGACGCTATCGAGCACCTATTCCCGCCGTACACAAACGAAAGGAGCGAGGCGCTGAATCTTTGGATCGAGTACTGAGGCGACGGTCAAAGTTCGCGGGAGAGCGATGCGATGAAGGTTCTAATTCTCGGAGCAACGGGGCTGGTAGGGCGAAATGCCTTGGCGCAGCTTCTTGCACAGCAGGCGGTCACACAGGTTATAGCGCCAACGCGGAGACCATTACCAACGCAGGACAAGCTGACGAATCCCGTGGCCCCGAAGTTAGAACGGCTGCTGGCGGAGATGACCAACTGGCAACCCGACGCTTTCATCTGTGCAACGGGCACAACGATCAACAAGGCGGGATCGAAAGAAGCCTTTCGCTCCGTGGATCATGATCTGCCGCTGGCGTTTGCGCAGCATGCTCACCAACAGGGGGTGGAACGTTTCGCGCTGGTCTCGTCCATCGGAGCGTCCGCTGACTCCTCGTTCTTTTATTCACGAGTGAAAGGCGAACTGGAGCAGGACATACAAAAAGTTGGCTTCAAGTCGCTCACGATCCTGCGGCCTGGTATGATTGAAGGAGACCGCGGCGAATTTCGTCTGGCGGAGAGCATCGCGCTGACGCTCGCGCGCTCTCTCGCCCCCGTCCTTCCAAAGAGATTCCACGTCAACCCCGCTTCAACAATCGCTCAGGCACTCGTTGGTGCTGTCGTGACCGGGGAGCCAGGGTGCCATTTTAGATATTCAGACAGTCTCGCTTGAAGCTTCACCGCCACTCATGGAGAGCGACATGGCCACGACGTCACCCGAAGAAATAAGAAACTCACGTTGAACGCCGTCGACACGCTCTTCAACAAGCGCGACTAAATTCCGCAACTGCCCCAGCGCATGCCGCTGGGCAACGACTTCCGCTCAGGGTCAGAAGCAGAAAGGCTCCTCGCGAGCAGAATCGGTCTGCTTTTCACTACTAAGCGGACATTGACTGCGACCTGTCCGAATTTCTACTTTGGGTCAACGTGAGGAGAACTCACGGTGAGCATTTCTCTTCCGGTTTAGCCCACAAACCGACTTCCGCTCGACTTCGCTAATGAGTACACGCCTCGCTAGCCTCTTATTTCTCGCGGAAGGCGCGCGCGAGCTGATCGTGTAGCGGCTTGATGAGATAAGACATCACCGTGCGCGGGCTCGTTTGGATCAGGGTCTCCACTGGCATGCCCGGCACCAGCTTGACGGCGCCCAGCCGCGCGACTTCCTCCGGCGACACGTCGAGCCTGATCGTGTAGAAGCGCGCCCCGGTCTTGGCATCCTCGCTGACATCCGCCGATATGCGGATCACCGTGCCGTTGAGCTCCGGCGTGGTGCGCTGGCTGAAGGCCACGAAACGCAACACAGCAGGCTGCCCGATCCGAATCTGGTCGATCTCCTGGGGCGGAATCTTCGCCTCCACCTGCAGCGTATCGGTTTGCGGCACGATCAACATGATCGCCTCGCCCGCCGTGATCACGCCGCCGACGGTGTGGACCGTAAGCTGGAGCACGACGCCATCGATCGGCGCCCGGATATCGACGCGCTTGAGCTGGTCCTCGGCCGCGACCTTGCGCTCGATCATCTCCGCGGTGCGCGCGCGGATCTCGGCCAGGTCCTTGCCGACCTCGGTGCGCATATCCTGGTCGACCTGCAGGATCTGCAGCTCGGTCTCGGCAATCTTTCCCTTGGATTGAGCAATGGCGGCCATGAGCTGGCCGCGCTCGCCGACCAGCCGCTCCTTCTCGCGCTCGAGACTGGTGACGCGGGTATACGGAATGAGATTCTTCTCCCACAGCTCGTAGACGCCGACGAGCTCCTTGCCGACCCATTCGATCTGCTTGTCCTTGGACGTGATCTGCGCCTCGTAACCGCCGATCTCCTGCCGCAGCTGGAGCATGCGCTCGCGCAGCTGCGCCTTCTGGCCTTCGCGCGATGTGCGGCGAATCTCGAACTGACGCTGCTCGCCGGTGACCGCCTTGGCGACATCGGGATCGCTCTGTCGCGCGAGCAGATCAGCGGGAAACGTCACCTTATCGAGCCCGTCGCGCTCGGCCTCCTCGCGCGCCTGCCGCGCCGAGAGCTCGTTGAGCGCCTTCACCACGATGTCGCGGTTGGCGCGGATCTGCGTGTCATCGAGCGAGATCACGATGTCGCCGGCCTTGACCTCCTTGCCCTCGCGCACATTGAGCTTGCCGACGACGCCGCCGGTCGGGTGCTGCACCTTCTTCACATTGGAGTCGACGACGAGCTGGCCTGCGGCGATCACCGCTCCGGTGAACTCCGTCGTCATCGCCCAGCCGCCAAGGCCCGCGACCAGGAGCACCGCCGCGATGATGATCGCCACGGTTTGCCGCCGCAGCATGCCGCGCAGCTCGGGTGAAAGGGTGACGCTCATGATGCTGGCGCTCCCGGGTCATTTACAATGCGCAAGCCCGCTGCCGGGACCCCGACAGGCGCCACCGGCGCGGGCCGTTGCCTCTTCTTGATGAACTCGTCCTTGCGCTCGGGCGCGGCCGCGCGCCCTTGCCGCATCTCCATGATCAGATCGACGCCCGCGAGCGCGCTTGGCCGATGCGCGACCACGATAACGATGCCGCCACGCGCCCGCACGCTCAAGATGGCGCGGGTGAGCGCCTCGTCACCCTCGCCGTCGAGATTGGAGTTGGGCTCATCGAGCACGACCAGAAACGGATCGCCGTAAAGAGCGCGCGCAAGCGCGATCCGCTGCCGCTGCCCGGCCGAGAGCACGGCTCCGCTTTCGCCGATCTCGGTATCGTAGCCGTCCTGCAGACGCAGGATCATCTCATGCACGCCCGCGGCCTTGGCCGCCGCGATCACATCGTCCGGTTTTGCCTCTGGGTCGAAACGGCCAATGTTCTGCGCCACCGTGCCCGACAACAGCTCGACGTCCTGCGGCAGATAGCCGATATGCGCTCCAAGCGCCGCCGGCGACCACTGATCGAGCGAGGCGCCGTCGAGCCGCACCGTGCCGCGCACCGGCAGCCACACGCCGACCAGCGCACGCGACAGGCACGATTTGCCGCTGGCGCTCGGGCCGACGATGCCAAGGGCATTGCCCTTTTCGAGCCGGAACGACACGTCCTGCACCACCAGCCGGTTGTCGCCCGGCGGAACCAGGTTGAGAGATTCAACCGCAAGGCTTGCCACGGGCTTCGGCAAGGCCATCTGCTCGACGTCGTCAGGGACGCGCGCGAGCAACCCATTGAGGCGCGTCCAGCTCTGGCGGAATGCCACGAAGCCGCGCCAGTTGGCGATCGCGAGATCGACCGGCGCGAGTGCACGCGCGGAGAGGATCGAGCCTGCGATGATGATGCCGGCGGTTGCCTCCTGCATGATTACGAGATAGGCGCCGACGCCCAGCACCGCCGATTGCAGCAGCATGCGCATGACTTTCGACATCGCGCCGAAACCGCCGCTGACGTCGCTCGTGCGTTGATAGGTCGACAAAAACTTTTCGTTGAGGGCACACCAGCGCGCCGCAACGCGCGGCCCCATGCCCATGGCGCGCAACGCCTCGGCATTGCGCCGCGAGGCCTCCGCCAGCACCTGACGCTGTCCCGAGAGCTCGGTGACGGTCTTCTGCGGGCCGCGCGTCATCAGCTCGGTGAGGATGGTGAAGCAGACGATCACGAGCGCGCCGCCGAGCGCGGTCACGCCGAGCCAGAAATGGAACAGGAAGCAGATGAGAATATAGAACGGCATCCACGGCAGATCGAGCAGCGCGATCGGCCCGGGGCTCGACAGGAAGCCGCGCACCTGGTCGATGTCGCGCAGCGGCTGCAGTCCATCGCCAGCGCCACGGGTCGACAGCGCAATCCGGCCGATCACCGCATAGATGCGCCCGCTCAGGCTCTCGCCGAGCGAGCGGCCGATGCGGACCAGAACGCGACTGCGCAACAGATCGAGGCAGCCCTGGAAGGCATACAGGATCGCCACCATGACGCTGAGGCCGATGAGTGTCGGGATGCTGCGGCTGGTCAGCACCCGATCGTACACCTCCAGCATGTATAGGGAGCCGGAAAGATAGAGGATGTTGATCAGGACGCCCGATATCGCGATGCCCACGATCCCGCTGCGGCAGGCACGCAGCGCCTGCACCAGCTCGCCGCGCGACTGCGGACTGCTCCCGTTTGCTGCTGCTCTCGCCCTCACTGTCGGCTCATCCTGATGGTTGTGGTCAGTCCGAGGATTCTCGCCCCGTCGCGAGCGGTATCCTAGCAATGTCGGGTTAGCTAGCGATGAAGGCGGCGGGCTTCCCTCAATTCCCCAACTAAATATTTGAAATAAAATACATTTTTACACCTAGGACAGGCGCAGGTCATCGTCCGGCGCCAGCTGGCTGTCGGGAAGAAGGTCGTAGTGTTGGCGCAAGGCTTCTGCGGCGGCAAGCCCGATCTCGCGGCAGGCCGGCGGCACGCCTCCGGGCGCGTAGAAGTCGGCAACCTCCCAGCTTTCCCCGTCGGGTGTCGGGCGTACCGTGACGGCGCTGACGCCATTGCACAGCGCATACCGCCGCATGTCGGTCAGCACCATGCGCTCAAGATGGGAGGCGGTCTTTTGTCTTCGGTTCATGCCCCGGCATCTAACATGCGATCAGGAGCTTGGCATCATACGACCGGATGATCATGCGACCAGACGATCATGCGACCAGACGGTGGAACAGGTCGCTGTCGACATTACCGCCGGAGAGGACCGCAACCGCGACCTTGCCTTTGATGTCGACCTTGCCGGCGAGCAGGGCCGCCAGCGCCACCGCGCCGCCCGGCTCGACCACGAGCTTCAGCTCCCGAAACGCAAACGCGACCGCGCGTGCGACCTCCTCGTCGCTTGCGCAGACGCCCTCGCCCACCAGCGCCCGGTTGATCGCAAAGGTGAGCACGCCGGGCGTGCGCGCCATCAGGGCATCGCAAATGGTCCCGGTCGCCTCCGCGTTGCTCTCGCGCTGCCCGCTGCGAAACGAGCGCGCATGGTCGTCGAAGTTCTCCGGCTCGGCCGTGAACACCCGCGCCTGCGGCACGCGCGCCTTGACGGCCAGCGCGACGCCGGCGGCGAGCCCGCCGCCCGATGCCGTGACTGCGACCACGTCGGGCACGAGCCCAAGCGCAGCCAGATCCTCGACGATCTCGCGGCCAGTCGTTCCCTGCCCGGCGATGATCTGCGGATCGTCATAGGGCGGCACCAAGGTGGCGTTGCGCTTGGCGGCGATCTCGCGCGCGATCGCTTCGCGATCCTCGCGCACGCGATCATAGAGCACGACCTCGGCGCCGAACGCGACGGTGCGCTCGCGCTTGGCGCGCGGCGCGTCCGACGGCATCACGATCAGCGCCGGCATGCCGAGCAAGGCAGCGGCCGCCGCCACGCCCTGCGCATGATTGCCGGACGAATAGGCCACCACACCGCCGGCGCGCCGCTGCGGCTCGATCTGTGAGAGCTTGTTGTAGGCACCGCGAAACTTGAACGAGCCGGTGCGCTGCAGCGTCTCGGCCTTGAGGAACACACGCGCGCCGGTCAACGCGTCAAGCACCGGCGAGGTGATGAGTGGCGTGCGCAACGCCACACCCGCGAGCCGCTGGGCGGCGGCGTCAACATCGGCGGCAGTTGGCAAGGCCTGTGTCATGAAAATCCTGTGTCATGAAACGGCGTCATGGTGAACGGTAGCTCCCGGATGCGCTGCCGTGCAAGGGATAGGCCGAAAAGATACGCAACAGTGCCCGGGCACTGAAATCTCACGGCTTTTTGGTTTCGTTTTGCCAAACACTCAGATCCCAGAGCTTTTTGGTTTCGTTTTGCCAAATCTGTGATGCATTCCGTTCGTCCCCGGGCGCACAGACACCTCGCTGCACGCCAACGCGGCATCTTCGGCCTGCAATCGGAGCGCGCCAGGAGTTCCATGTCATTGGCGGGCTTCTCTCGAGGTGGCGCGTGGATCAGGGTCGCGCAACTGCATGTCGGTATTTCCGCTTCCCGCTCTCAAGACGCCTCATGACAACGCTCTGGTCGCCGGATTGGGATCGGCGCAGCATACTTATGCTCCAAGTGAAGTCAATAACTATTCGCTTACGGTGAATGGGGGAAGTGGCATGCGATTGCTATCCTCGCAGGTGCGCGGCAAAGCCGAGCGACACTCACAGGACGAAAATTCCCGGAGACAGCGTTATCAGGCGCCGCGTCAAATGATCGAAGGAGTCACTTGCCAGCTTCTGGCTCGCAGCTCACGCCAGCGTGGACCTCGTCACGAGACACGACAATCTTTGAAATGCACAGATACGAAATTTGCAAATACGCACCTACGAAAAAAAGCCCCGGGCCAAAGCCCGGGGCGAAGACGCAAGTCTTGGAGGTTCTTCGCTCAGTCGTCAGGAGTCAGTTCGCGTGAACGCGGCTGCTAATCCCGCTTCACGGCGATCGTTGCGCCCACCTGTGGTGCCCACCGGAGCATGCGCTGTGGCCGCCCAGGATCAGATCCAGAGACGGGATCGTCGTGCAGAGCCTGCTGGTGCCCGTACACGCGCAACCGCGCGTGGCGCAGGAACCACCAACAGTGCCATCAAGGCTGCTACCGCACTGACAATCCATCGTTTCATGGTCTTCGCATCTCCGTCCTGGGTCCAACCGCAAAAGGAGGCTAACACGGAACGTAGCGGATTACCGTGACATGACGGCAACAACCGGCGAGATTTTGCTGTTGAATAGAAAAGCCCCGGTTTATCCGGGGCTTCTGCTTTCGAGAACGTCGTCATCGTACGCACCAGGCCGCGGAAACGATTTGATGCCGAGCAGCACTTGTGGAAGTCACGCCCGACAAGCGCGCGGAACGACAATGCTCCGCCGACGCCGCGATACGTCAGCGTGTCACTGCAACGGAAGATGTGATCGCACTTGACCCACAGCGACCACTTCGCATGCATCGTCCATTCGAAGCGGCCGTTGGCGTCGAGCACACCGAATGTGTTGACGTTGGCAATGTTGGTTGAGAACGCCGCTCGCGCTCACGGTGTTGTGCGCGCCGATCCAGCCATCACTGTTGCGTGCCACTGATGCACGCCACTGATGCACGCCTTCGCGCAGCCCATTCAGACGTAAGCGACTGCGCAAGCAAAGCTCGCGCGGCCCGCGCAAGCTTGACTGCGCGCGCCGACATCATCAGCCAAGAAATGTTGAGCGACGGTCTATTCGTAAGCCATCGCGATCGCGGGGCCGCCACCAAAGCGCCAGTTGAGGCCGGCCTTGATGATCTGCACGCTGTTGCGATGAGTGAAAATGTCGTGATCCAGATTGCTCGAGTCGTTCTTGCCGAAGCCCATGTAGAGATATTCGAACTTGACCGACCAGGTCGACGACAGGCCGTATTCGATGCCGGTGCCGGCCGCCCAGCCAATATGAGTTTTGTCGAGCACTGTGAGATCAGAAGGATCTACGGTGGTGCCGCCATCAAGATCCCCGCCACTATTTTTGATCTTCGCGAACGCCACGCCAGCCTTGCCGTAGAGCAGCGCGCGGTCGAGCACCACGCCGGCCCGCGCCGCCGCAACTCCGTAGGCTCCGTACTTCACCTCAACGAAGTTGCGCGGAGAGCCGTGCTGGACGATCGACTTCTTCAGCCCCAGATAGCCGAAATCCGCTTCCGTGCCCCAGAACCAGCCGCCCACCTGCATGTTGAAGCCGAGCTGGCCACCGCAGGTCCAGCCGCCAGACCCAAGGTTGTAGACCTCCCGGGGCGAGTCATCGAAAGCGCCGACATCGCCGGTGGTCTTGGTGCTGCCCCACGCCCCGCCGCAATGAGCGCCGAGATAGAGGCCATTCCAGTTATGGGCCCCGGCCGGCGCTTTGCCGATCCACGGCTGCATGTCGGCTGTCAACGCGGGGCTTGCCAACACGACCAGAGCGGCCGTGGCGAGCAGAAGCGACTTCATTGAGGGTATCCCTTGTACGCAGAACGAGCGGATAAGGACACCTTACCACCAAAAGGTCGTGACCCTTGTTACCGGTACGACACAACCAGCGCGATTCCCGCAACCGTTGGCATTTTTTGGTGGTATTTTCTATGGTTATTATGCTGTGAGCGAATGATAAAAAGCGCGAATCAGCCCGCGCAATCAGAGGCTTCCTTTAGGGAAAAGACTCACGACCCGCGCTTCAGCGCGCTTGGTACCTTGTTGCTCCAATACCACAAGAGACAGAAAGATTCCGATAGCAACAGCCAGCACCTCAGGGGGGCAAGAAAACCCCGGACTCACGCCCGGGGCTCCCTCGGTCACAGGGGATTTTCAGTATTGCTCAGCGGCCCCAGTTGAACCGCCAAACCAGCTGCGAGCGGATCGTCTGAACGTATTTCTGGCTGTCGATGCTGCGGGTGCTGGCCGTGCCCGCCCCATAGTTGAGGAGCACCAGATTGTCCGTCTCGTATTGGCCAAAGCGATATTCGGTCTTCCAGAACAGGCCAGGCAGCCAGTTCAGGTTGTATTCGTATCCACCACCCAGGAACCAGCCGGAATAGCTGTGCGAGGGTGCTGTATAGGTCGGAGTTGTTCCGGTGGTGACCGTCAAGTCAAAGGCACCAAAACGGGCCTCGGTGAAACCGCCGCTGAAGTAGGTGAGGACCGACGGGGTGATGAGGTAGCCGATGCGGCCACCAACGGACCACGCCGATTGCATCTTTTCGTGGCCGGCATAGGCGACGCCGCTCAGGGGCACTGAAGCGTCACCATCGATGTCGGAGAAATCGTAATCGGCGAAGATGCCGACAACCCAGCTGCCGCTCACCTGCAGATCGCAACCGCCACCGACGGTGCCAAACCATCCACGGCCGCCATTGCTGACCCTGGAATCGGTCTGCACGTTGTTGTTCAAGCTGGTGACGTTCTGATCCCACAATCCGTAGCCGCCGCCGCCTGACAGGTAGCAACCGGTCCAGCTCATCGGCGCCATCGGCGGCGCCTTCATCACAGGCGCCCGCATATCGGCCGCCACGGCAGGCGCCGCCATCGCCACCACTGTCGCTACACTGAAAAGAATCCGCTTCATTGGGTATCCCCGGGTTGTTCGAAGTGTCACCTTTATACCGCAAAAGGGGTATCGGAGGTGTCACCGTAGCGACACAGGGGATAACTATCGGTAGGTATTTGACAACCTCAGATACTGCCTGAATTCTGAATATTCATCAGTAAAAACAATGCTCTATGAGAAGCGACACGCGACTACATGAGCACGAAGTCCGGTCTCGACTCCGGGGCCTTTTGACGAAAAAACCGTCAACTCAGTCGTGAAACACGCTCCCAACCCTGCCCCATAGTGAAGAAAGCCCCAGGTGATTCGCCTGGGGCTTTGATTCGTCTGGAACTTTTGTCGGTTGTGGCGGGAGTTCCCGCTCAGTAGCGGTTGCCCCAGTTGAAGCGCCAGACCAGCTCCGACCTGATCGTCTGAATGGTCTTGTCGCTCTCTACGTTGCAGACCGGTCAGCCCGCCCCCGTTGTCGAGGATCGGCAGGGTGTCGCGGCCGTATTGGGCGAAGCGGTATTCTGTGCGCCAGAACAGGCCTGGCATAAAGCCCAGATTGTATTCAAAGCCGCTGCCGACGAACCAGCCCGAGTAGGTGTGGGCTCCGATCTGCGCGTTTGCGGGCGTACCATCAACCTGGCTGGAGAGACCGAACCCGTCGAACCGCGCCTGGGTATAGCCGCCGTTGACATAGGTCAGGATCGTGGGCGTCAGCGTATAGCCGAGCCGGCCGCCGACGGCCCATGCCGAATCCTGCTTCTCGCGTCCGACCAGGTTAGTGTTAGGAATTGCGGAATCGCCTTTGATGTCCGCGAAATCGTAGTTGCCGAACGCACCGATGACCCAGCGCTGCCCGAACTGCAAATCACAGCCGCCGCCCACGGTGCCGAAAAAGCCGCGGCCACCATTGGTGACGCTTGAGCTGACGGCTACGCCATTGTCGTTCGACCTGAAGGAGTCGGAGTTGGAGAATCCGTAGCCGCCACCACCGTCCACATAGCAGCCGGTCCAGCTATAAACGACTGGCGGCGGGGGAAGCGCCTTGCACCGGAGGCGCTGCGGCGCGCAGGTCGGCCGCTATCGCTGGCGATGCCATGGCCAATGCCGCCGCCGTACCGAGAAGCCATCGCTGCATGATCGAACCCCTTGCATGTGGACACCCGGCCGATAGGGCACGAATTGTGCGGCGAGAATGCTGCCGCGAGGTGACCATAGCGGGGAATTATCTGCGGTAATTCTCAAAGGTATTCATGGACTTATGGAACTTTTCGGAAGGCCGAAGAACGTCCAAGAAACGGGTCCGAACGCGCTGTCGACACAACGGTTCTTGGTGTCTGGAACCCGGACTCGCTGCCACATATTTGGCAGTTGCCTTGCCCTAATCATCGGCAGGTTGCCTGGTTGTTCCGCCGCTCCCTGCCTTATATGCGATGTCGCAGGAAGCCCCTGGCCTTGGCCAGGGGCTTCGTTTCATCAACTAGCTGCGTGAACTCAGTAGTAGAAACCGCCGAAGCGGTAGTTCAGCCCGACGCGCACAATGTCCATGTGCTCGCGGACAGTTCCGTGCGTCACGTTCGAGTTTCCGCTGCCGGCCGCGAAGATGAGGCCATTGGCGCCGAGGTTCGAGAAGCTCACGTGCAGGTATTCGGCCTTGACCGACCAGTTGTGCGTGAACGCGTACTCCCAACCTGCGCCGATCACCCAGCCCGTCTTGGTCTTCGATCCATCGAAACCGCCAGTGGTCGGTCCGGCAAGCGTATCCGTGTACACCTGAGAGTAGTGGAACCGGGAGAACGCCGCACCGCCGGTCGCGTAGATGAAGGAACGGTCGACAGTGAGGCCCGCACGGCCGCGCACGGTCGCAAGCCAATCATTCTTCACGGTGTTGGTGATCGTGAAGGGATCTGCCGTCGTCAGCACGCCGGTGCCTCGGATGGAGGGATCCGACCCCAATCCGCTGAAGTCACCTTCAACTCCCAGCGTGAAGTACTCGCGCTGGAAATTACAGCCGACTTGACCACCGCCGATCAGACCAGTGTCGCGATCCGAGCCGGTGCCAGCCGCACTGACGCGATCACGATTGGTCTGGAGGCTGAGATGTGAGCCAGAACCCACGTCAGTGGTGAATTTGCCGCGGGCGGATTCAGCGCCGACATTGCCGCCGATGTAACACCCCGTCCAGTTGAAGTACCCCCGCTCCGGGGCCTTGTAGTAGGGCGCCTTCGCTGGAAGATCTGCGGCAAGGGCGGAGCCGCCCATGAACGCAACAGCTGCCGCAGCAGCAACGATAGTCTGCTTCATCACGCTACCTCACGCATACGCTACAGGGGACAACAAGTGAGGTATTATTAACCTTCCTTAACGGAAAAAGCTGTTGCAGGTATGATACAGCCGACAAAAATCCATAACGGAATACTTCTTGGAGGTATTATATTACTAAGACTATTCTATTGCTCGATTTTTTGAGCTGAAGTCCATCACTTTCCGACCATCGAACTCCAAACACGGCAATACTTGCGATAAGGGACTGTCGGTTTCCGCCGACCAGGAGTTGATTCATGGATCTTGGAATTACCGGCCGCAAGGCCATCGTGTGCGCCTCAAGCCGCGGACTGGGACGCGCCTGCGCGCAGGCACTCGCGGCAGCGGGGTGCGAGGTGGTGATCAACGGGCTTGATGCGGCGCGGCTCGAGGCCACGGCCACTGAGCTCAGCAAAGCGACCGGCGCCAAGATCATTCCGGTCAAGGCTGACGTCGGCACGGCCGAGGGCCAAGCCGCCCTATTCGCCGCCTGCCCGGAGCCCGACATTCTGGTCAACAACAATGCCGGCCCGCCGCCGCGCGAATTCCGCGACCTCACGCGCACGCAGATGCTCGAGGGCGTGACCGCCAACATGGTGGTGGCGATCGAGCTCATTCAGAAAGCGATCGGCGCCATGCAGGCGCGCCGCTTCGGCCGCATCGTCAACATCACGTCCGGCACCGTGAAGCTGCCGCAGGCGGGACTCGATCTATCCTCCGGCGGCGCGCGGTGGACTGACGATCTTCCTTGCCGGCGTGGCGCGGCAGGTGGCGGCAAGCAACGTGACGATCAACAATCTGCTGCCCGGCGCCTATGAGACCGACCGGCTCAAGACCGTGCTCGGCAACCTCGCCAAGCGCAAAGGCGTCAGCTACGAGGACGCCAAGAGCCGAGCGCATCGCCTCGATCCCGGCCAAGCGCCTGGGCGATCTCGACGGCTTCGGCGCCGCCTGCGCGTTCCTGTGCTCGGCGCAGGCGGGCTTCATCACCGGGCAGAATTTGACGATCGACGGCGGCGCGTTTCCGGGGGTGTTTTTAACCAGGCTGTTACCCATTCCGCGCCGCAAGGCGCGATGCCCCTTGCAGGAGTCACCCTCGGCCAATCGTGCGGGGCAAGTGTCGAGGCTACCTCGCCTCATCCCGCTAGCGCGCCAAGCGACGGCTGCACACTTTGGGGATTGGGCGGACGGATAGTAAGTTCAGGTCTCGATCAGCGTGGGACGAGTTGGCGGAAAAGCCTCCAGGCGCACGTCTGGAGGCTTGTCCTCGTAGATTCAATCTCAGCCGATCAGCGGTTGCAAGCTCTAGCCCGATTGAACCGGTAGCTGCGCCGGGCCTTGAAGGTGTCGTGTTGCTGGTTGGTCGTCCAGATGCTCCGGCTGTACGTGGCTGTGCCCACGCGAACGGCAGTCTTCGATCCGACGTAAAGTGATTGTACTCTGCGTCCCAGCGCGCCACCCGGTGCCGGCAACACGGAACTCTGCGCCCGTGCCAACGAACCATCCGGAATGAGTGTCGTCAAGGTTTCGACCACACCGCCCGATACCTTATGCGCGCCATGAGGTGATTTTCGATTCGTAGTCGCCGTCACGCCGAAGCACGAATTGGCCATGAAGTGTAGCCTAGCGGGGCCCGCGGCCGATACCCATCAATAATGCAGTTAAAGGCCGGCTTTTGAACGAGTGCTGACGGGTTCAGACCATCGACGTTGTCGACCCTCACCCCGACCGTAGCCGGCCTTGCATGCCGAGTATCGACCACCGCTCCAATCGCGTCCATCGGCGCACAATTGCCAGTGGCGGAGCCTTCAGTGGAATGTCGGCCGCGAGCCGCCGATCCGCCCATGAATGCCGGCTAGCTGTAATAGATCAGCGCAGCGGCGCCTTTAGCGATTAGCACAGCCGCTGACAACTACCGCGTAACCGACGCCACCCACGCAACATTGATTTGTTGTAGAGGGTAAACAATACCTCGTCCCTCAAATGAACGATGTGATAATTCGATTACAGTCAAAGAATTAATGTCAGTATTTTGAGGTGTTATTTTATGGAAAATGGTAATAAAGTATAGTAATTAATAGACTTTGATTGCCAATTAAACTATCGATAATACAAGAGATCTAAAGTATTATGCTACCACCACGCATGAAAATGATGCACGGGCCCGTGGCCTGAGCCGATCGTGAGCCGGTCCGCCGCCGCGATCGCGGCGCTGACATAGACCTTGGCCTCGCGCACGGCGGCGACCAGGTCGAGACCCTTGGCAAGCCCGGCCGCGATCGCCGAGGACAGCGTGCAGCCGGTGCCGTGGGTGTTTCTGGTGGCGATGCGCTCGGTCGCAAGGCGCGTGAACGAGCCCGGCGCCTGCAGGACATCGACGCTTTCGGCGCCCTCGCCGTGCCCGCCCTTGATCAGCACCGCGCGCGCACCCTGCTCGACCAGCCGAACGGCCTGCGCGCGCATCTCGTCCTCGTCGCGCGCGATCGGGCCGCCGAGCAGCGCGGCCGCCTCCGGCAGGTTGGGCGTGATGAGAAGCGCGCGCGGAATGAGCACGCGCTTGAGCACATCGATCGCCTGCGGGCGAGATCAGCCGGTCGCCGGAGGTCGCCACCATCACGGGATCGAGCACGACATTGCGCTGCTTCCAGCGATCGAGCCCCGCCGCCACCGCCTCGATCACGCCGGCTGCGACAGCATGCCGATCTTCACCGCATCGACCTCGAGATCGGAAAACACCGCATCGATCTGCGCGGTGACGAACGCGGGCGGCACGTCGTGGATGCCGGTGACGCCCTGCGTGTTCTGCGCGGTGAGCGCGGTGATGACGGAGGCGCCGTAGACGCCGAGCGCCGAGAAGGTCTTCAGGTCGGCCTGGATGCCGGCGCCGCCGCCGGAATCGGAGCCCGCGATGGTGACCGCGATTGCGGTCATTTGCCCGTCCGCTCGGCGAGCGCGGCGTCGACGATCGCGCGCAGGTCACGCGCGGCGTCGGGCGGGTTCGCGGCGAGCGACAGCGCCGAGATCACCGCGACGCCGTCGGCGCCCGCCTTGATGGTCGCCGCCGCATTCGACGCATCGATGCCCGCGATGGCGCAGATCGGCAGCTCCGGGCGGCGCCGGCGCAGCACCTGCGCGATGCGCGCCAGGCCGTCGACACCGATCGGCGGATCCGGATTGTCCTTGGAGGTGGTGGCGTACACACCGCCGATCGCCGACATAGTCGAGGAGATCGACCGGCGCGGTCTCCGCCTGCTCGACCGTCTTGATCGAGAGCCCAATGATGGCGCCGGGCCCAAGGAGCCGCCGCGCATCCTCGACCGCCATGTCGTCCTGGCCGACATGCACGCCATCGGCATCCGCCGCCAGCGCCACATCGACGCGGTCGTTGATCAGGAACGGCACCCGCATCGCTGCGAGGTTCTCGCGGATCGCGCGCGCCTCCTCGACCATGGCGCGGGTGCTGCCGTGCTTGTCGCGCAGCTGCACGAGGGTCGCCCCGCCGGCCGCGACATGCCACGCCAGCTCCGGAAGCCCGTGCCCGCCGGCACGTTCCGGGTCGATCAGCGCGTAGACTCGAAGATCAACCTGCGGTGCTGCCATGCTCGTTCCTCCTCAACAATCGTACTCGATCGGCCGCGCGCAAGCCACGCCTTGCCATCAACGCCTTGCCACGGGACAAGGTTTTTGCTCGATTGCCGGCAGACATGAAGGAGGCACGCATGGTTCCCTTCTTCGTCCAGATCAAATGCCACCTGGGCAAGTCCTACGACGTGGCCAACCGGATCGCCGACGCCGAGATCGCCTCCGAGATCTATTCCACCGCCGGCGAGTTTGACCTTATGGTGAAGTTCTACGTCGACGATGGCACCGACATCGGCCATTTCATCAACGAGAAGGTCCAGACCATCCCGGGCATCAAGGACACGCGAACGATCCTGACCTTCAAGGCGTTTGGGAAGTGATAAGGAGCGAATGGCGAGAAGCCGGCTGATTGCTGGCAGGGCCCATGTGTCTGTCGTCCCCGCGCAGGCGGGGACCCATACGCCGTGTACTGGCGATGTGGCAAAGCCCGCGTACAACGGACACCTCGGCGGTTATGGGTCCCCGCCTGCGCGGGGACGACAGCAACATAAGCCGTGCCCACAAGCCATCTAAGCTTCGGTGCTCACTACTTGTTCGCTATTCGCTGCTTGCTTTGCCCATTGCTCTCTGCGCCCCGAGCCTGCGCTCGCGCCAGATCACGAACAGGCCGGCGGACGCAATGATGCCGGCGCCGACAAAGACCAGCACGCTCGGCACCTCGCCGAACACCAGGAAGCCGAGCACGAGCGCCCACAGCATCGAGGTGTAGTCGAACGGCGCGATCAGCGAGGCCGGCGCGAGCCGATAGCTCTCAGTCAACAGGATGTGCGCGACGCCGCCGCAGATGCCGATGACGATCAGCGCGGCGAGCTCAGGGCCGTTGGGCATGAGCCAGCCCAGCGGCCAGGTCGCAATGCCCGCGATCGTGGGTGCCACCTTGGATCGCACCACAACCAGTGCTATCGTTCAGGCGGAGGCTTTGGGGTGGCGATCAGAGCGAACAGATACGCGCTGTGGCGACAGCTTACAGGCTGGATTGCTGCATATGTGCTCGTACTGCACGCTTTCCTCGCCGCATTGGCACCCCTCCATATTGCGGGCCATGGCATTGGAGATGAGGCTTCGGGCTTCGAACTGTGCGCCAGCCATGCCGCCAGCTCGATGCCGGCGACCGGTGACACACCGGCAGACAGGCCAGATTGCGATGCTCACTGCACGCTTGCTCAGGGTGCCGGCGCGCTATTTGTCCTCGCCTTAGCCTCCGCCAGCATCATCGAGTTCGTGACAGTTTCGGTCCCCTGGCCGGGTGAGCCCGTCCCAGCTCCGACCCGCATGCGGGTCATTTCTAAACCACCGCGAGGACCACCGCAGGCAGCGTGAACCTGGCGGACCATCGGGGTTCGCCATCTCATCATTTCACGTTTTCACATCTGCGGAGAACTTCCATGTCCACCAGACTTTGGCGCGTGGCCCTGCCGGGCCTTGCGGCTGCTTTCGTTTCTATCGGGCAAGCCGGTGCCCACGAGGTCGTTGGCAACCGCTTCTTTCCTGCAACGCTGAACATCGACGACCCCGGCGTCAACGACGAATTGGCCATCCCGACAATTTCGTACTTCAAGAATGGAGATAGTCCGCCGGCAAAACAGTTCGACTTTTCGGGCGAGTACGCAAAGCGAATTACCGACGCTTTTGCGATTTCGATCGGGGCGGATTGGACGCGCCTAAAACCGTCCTGGATGCCGGCCGTGAGCGGATTCCAGAACGTCGAGACTTTGTTCAAGTACCGCGTCTACCGAAACTCGGAGCACGAGTTCGTCATGTCGATCGGTCTCGGCGTTGAATGGGGCGGAACCGGCAGCGCCGCTGTCGGAGCGGAGCAGTTCAATGTTTACACGCCCACTCTTTTCTTCGGGAAGGGGCTGGGCGACCTGCCGGACACCGTTAGTTGGTTGCGGCCGGTCGCAATCACTGGCCAGATCGGATACGCGGTTCCAGGAAGGTCGAAGACAGTGACGCTCGATGCCGACTCGGGTGACATCGATATCGAGCGCAACGCCAAAGTCTTGGCCTGGGGAGGCTCAATTCAATACAGCATGCCGTATCTGCGATCGGCCGTTGTTGATCTGGATCTGCCGGATTTCATCAACAGCCTGATCCCGATCGTCGAGTTCTCGCTGCAGACGCCAGTCGCGAACACTCTTACCTCCGGGACTGTTACGACGGGCACTATCAATCCGGGCGTCATCTGGGTCGGCAACTACTTTCAGGTTGGCGTCGAGGCCGTAATTCCGGTCAATCGGCAGAGCGGTTCCGGTGTCGGGGTGCTCGCGCAACTGCACTTCTATCTCGACAGCATTGATCCGCGCGGCATCGGCAAACCGATCTTCGGCAATGCCGTCCAACCAGCCAAGCCATTTCCGGGGAACTGACCATGCGCCTCTTCACCCTCATCGCCATCCTTCCGCTGATCGTTTTCGGAAACGGAAACGCGGCAGCCCATGCTTTCCTGGAGCGTGCAAACCCCCGCGTCGGCAGCACGGTGTCCGCTGCCCCGCGCGAGCTAACACTGTCGTTCACTCAGAAACTCGAATCGGCCTTCAGCGGCGTCATGGTGACCAATGCCGCCGGACAGAGGATCGACACGGGCGGCGCACGGGTCAATGGCAACGTGATGAGCGTTACATTGCGTCCGGGCGGAACGGGAACCTACCGCGTCAATTGGAAGGTCCTCTCTGTCGATACTCACACCACGGAAGGGAACTTCACCTTCCGGGTCGGCCAATAGCCGATTCTCGCGAAGCTCGGAGGGCGACGTGGACGAGGCCTTGATCGCCGTCCGTGCGGTTCAACTCGCCAGCACGGCGATCACTGCCGGCGTCCTGATCTTCCCTGTGGTCGTAGCCGGTCCGGTGTTTCGTGCGGCGGCAGAGCCTGGCATTGCCGATGTGTTCTCGACATGGAATGGTCGGATCGCATGGATCGGTCTCGCACTGATTGCGCTGTCAGGTATCGCGTGGCTCCTGTTGCAGACCTCGGCGATGAGCGGGCGTCCGCTGGGTGAGGCGCTGGCCGATGGCCTGCTTTGGGTCGTGCTGAGCCAGAACTCAATTTGGCGCGGTCTCGATTGTTCGCGGTGTGATCCTCATTTTGTTGGTGGTCTCGCTGATCTTGCCATGGACGCGGTCTCGGTGGTTTGGCGCGCCCATGGTTTCAGCCATTCTTGTGGCCGCGATAGCATGGACGGGACACGCAGTCGGGACCGTGGGACCGATAGGTCCGCTCCACCTCGCGGCTGATGCCCTACATTTGTTAGCAGCGAGCGCATGGATCGGCGGTCTGCTGTCCCTGCTGCTGTTGCTGGGAGAAGCCAGTCGGCGCAATGAAATAGACGGGCCATCAATCGCGTTTCACGCGTCGCAGCGTTTCTCCGCGCTCGGAATCGTCAGCGTCAGCGTGCTGACGGCGACGGGGCTCATTAATTCGTGGATCTTGATAGGCTCTCTGCGCGGGCTTGTTGCCACCGACTATGGGCAGCTTGTCTTGCTGAAGGTGGTTCTATTTGCCGCCATGCTTTGCGTTGCGGCCGTCAATCGGATGCTCTTGACACCACGTCTTGGCGATCCGCGGGGAGGCCAGCCGGAAGTCAGGGCCCTCCGGCAACTCAAACGAAATATCACGATTGAGATTGTGATTGGATTCGGTGTCTTCGCGATCGTAGGCATTCTTGGCACACTACATCCTGCCGTCCATCTTGTGCCGGCGTAGCCTACAAACACCCATCGGGGGATCGGATGCAATCTGATGGGACGAAACGGTGCGAGTTCATTGCAATCCTCGGCGGTGCGGCGACTGCGTGGCCGCTTACCGCACTGCCGACCATCGATAAAACGTGGTTCTGAATGCGGCGCTGGTTCCTCAGCTTCGGCGTGCTCGTGGCGGCGATTGTCGCAGGCGTGGCGGCCTGGTGGCTGACCGACGTGCGCGGCCATGTGATCACGGAGGCGCGAGAGCGCGCGCTCAAGCCAAAGGACACGTTCAAGGAATGCACGGGCTGCCCCGAGATGGTCGTCGTGCCGGCGGGCGAATTCATGATGGGCTGGCCGGAGACCGAAAAGGGCTACAGTGACAACGAAGGCCCGCAGCACAAGGTCACGATCGCCAGGCCCTTTGCGGTCGCCCGGTTTGAACTGACGTTCGCTGAGTGGGACGCCTGCGTCGCTGATGGCGATTGCGCCCGCGACATCCGCGCGTCAGGCTGGGGGCGCGGTCGGCAACCGGCGGTCAATGTCAGTTGGGATGACGCCCAGCGTTATGTGGCATGGCTGTCCAGGAAGACGGGCAAGTCCTACCGGCTGCTCTCCGAGGCAGAATGGGAGTATGCGGCACGGGCGGGAACCACGACGCGCTATTCCTTCGGGGATGACGATGCGGAACTGGGCCAATATGCCTGGTACAGCGGGAATTCTGACAAGCAAGCACATCCTGTCGGCGAGAAAGCGCCCAATGCTTTCGGCGTCTTCGACATGCACGGTAATGTCTGGGAGTGGGTCGAGGACTGTTATCACGACGACTATGAGGGAGCGCCCGTGGATGGTGCAGCTTGGACGACTGGCGGTTGCGGCTTCCGTGTCGTCCGCGGCGGTTCTTGGGGCAGCGATCCACAGCACCTCCGCGCCGCCAACCGCCTCAGGAACACCACCGTCAACGGGTTCAACTACGTCGGCTTCCGGGTCGGGCGGGCGCTTCTTACTCCTTGAAATCTTTGCTTCTTTACCTCTTGGGTCCAGGGCCAAGCCCTGTTCAATTTCTTTAAGTGCCTGACTCGAATGTCGGATAACTCCTAACGCACAGGTCCTGCCGTCTATCAATTCCTGACATGGCTAATGCCGGGTGGTACAAAATCGGATTTATGAGTACGCGCGCTCTCGTCAAACAGACTATGCACTCGTTAACTCACAGCAATAGCCGGATTGAAGCGAGCCGGATGAACGCCGGCGCTTGAAGCGCGAGGACATTGGGGGTCGACACGCCGTCAGTCGGCGCGGTATCGTCTGCGGCATTGGGGGCGGGTGTGTCGGCGTGGTGGCGACGAAAGTCGGGCGTACGGGGTCTGATTGGCTTTTTGGCCAGCCAGATCATTGCCTTGCAATTTCTGCTTACCGGCATCGTCGCAACCGAGATGGCCGTCCGAGCGTCGGCCGATGCCTTTGTCATCTGTCACGGCAACAGCCAGAGTTCACCCGGCCAGCCCGGGGAAACGAACTCACACGTCAATCACGCCAGCTGCATCATTTGCGCGTTCGCCGCGCATGCCCCTCTGGTTCCGGCTGATGCGTCGCACGTTGCTATTCTCGATGTCCTGACCACCGTCGTTGCCAGCGTCGCGTCGCTGGCCATCGCGACCTCCGAACGTCACAGCCCGCGCACGTCGCAAGGACCTCCGCTGAGCGCATAGCCGCACACCTTCGTCCGGTTATCCATCGAGCTCTGCTGGAGAGTTGTATGCGTTTCCCTGTCCGCGCTATATGCGCAGCGACGATCACTGTCGCATTGGTTTCCGAAACTGCCTGGCCACAAGACGCTCCGTCTCAGTCCAGGTCACCTCAGTCCGCCACGACGCCGCTTCCGCCGGTCATCGTCACGAGCAGGCGACCGCAGGGCAAGAAGCAAACCCGCAGCCCCACCGGCCGCGCTGTTGCAGCACCTCCCGCGTCCGCGACGACATCTGGCGCGCCTGCCACGACATCCGGGAGCCTGACGGTTCCCAACACGGCGCAAGCCACGCTCGACATCCAGCGCACGCCAGGTGGAGTGGAAGTCGTGCCCGATAGCCAGTTCAAGAACGGGCCGGCGAACACGATCAAGGACATCCTCGGCTGGGTACCGGGCGTCATAACGCAGCCCAGGTGGGGCCCCGACGGCCGCCTGTCGATCCGTGGCTCCGGACTGACGCGCAGCTACGGCAACCGCGGCATCAACATGTTCATGGACGGCATTCCGATCAACACCGCCGACGGCCTGTTCGATCTCTTCGAGATCGATCCGACCGCCTACCGCTATGTCGAAGTCTATAAGGGCGCCAACGCGCTGCGCTACGGCGCCAACTCGCTGGGTGGCGCGATCAATTTCGTCACGCCGACCGGCCGCGATGCACCTGCCGTTCGACAGCGCGGATCGACGCCGGAAGCTTCGGCTTCATCCGAGGACAGGCGAGCACCGGCCGGTGCAACGCGGCCCGGCCGACTGGTTCATCACCGGCATCGGCGCAGCGCGAGGACGGATATCGCGATCACAACAAGAGTGATATGGAGCGCCTCAACGCGAACTTCGGCTACCAGTTCTCGCCGGATGCCGAGACGCGCTTCTACGTGAACGCAAACACGTGGCGCGCGCGCTTGCCCGGCGAGGTGACCAAGAGCGCGGCACTGACCTCGCCACGGACCGCGGATTCCGAGTTCGTGCGGCAAGACCAGCAGCGCAACATCGACTCGGTGCGTCTCGCCAACAAGACCACGCTGCGCTTCGACACCACCACGGTGGACTTCGGCGTCTTCACCCACCAGCGCCACGTGGACCATCCGATCTTCCGGTACCTCGACTACGACGTTGCCGACTACGGCGGCTTCGTCCGCGCGACCGACGACCGGATGATCGGAGGCTTCCGCAACCGTCTCATCGTCGGCGTGAACATTCTCGACCGGCACGATCGACTATCAAGAGTATCGAGAACCTGGCCGGCGCCGTGAAAGGCCCGCTGGTGACGTCCGCACTGTGGAAATCGCAGAACCATTCGGCCTATGCCGAGAACAGCTTCTACGTCCTGCCGAACGTCGCTCTCATTGCTGGCGGGCAGTTCATGCATGCGGTCCGCGACCAGCAGGATCGCTTCCTGTCCAACGGCGACCAGTCCGGCCGCCGCAGCTTCGACATCTTCAGCCCGAAGGTCGGCGTGCTCTGGGACGTCGATCCCACATGGCAGGTGTTCGGCAACGTCTCGCGCAGCGCCGAGGTGCCGACCTTTGACGTGAACACGTTTGCGACGCCGGCAAGCTCGAACGTCAACGCCCAGACCGCGACCACCTACGAGATCGGCACACGCGGCCGCAGGCCCGATCTCACCTGGGACATCTCGCTCTACCGCGCCGAGATCAGGAACGAGTTGCAGTGCTTGACGGACAGGTCCCGTTCAGTCCCTGCACCGTCGTGAACGCGGACCGCACCGTGCATCAGGGCGTCGAGGCCGGGCTCGGGGTCGCGTTCCTGAAGTCGATCTTCGCCCAGGAGGACCGCTTCTGGTTCAACCTCGCCTACACCTACAGCGACTTCCGCTTCGACGGCGACGCGAAGTGGGGCAACAATCGACTGCCCGGCGTGCCGCCGCACTACGTCCGCGCCGAGGTGCTCTACAAGCATCCGAACGGCTTCTACGCCGGTCCGAACGTCGAGTGGATGCCGCAGGCCTTCTTCGCCGACAACGCCAACAGCCTGACGGTCGATCCGTACGCGCTGTTGAACTTCAAGATCGGCTACGACCCCGGCATCGGCTGGTCCGGCTATCTCGAAGGGCGCAACCTGCTCGACAAGCGCTACATCTCGACCACGATCACCGCCGGAATCGCCACCCCCACCTCGGCGCTCTTCAACCCGGGCACCGGCGCGGCGATCTACGGCGGCATGCGCTACCGGATGTGAGGGAGAGCAGCGTACTGCCTCGCGCAATGCCTGCTTCTGCATCTCGCTTGGGGACAAGCGAGCGTCCTGGCTTGTGAGTACACGGCGTACTCATCTTATTCGCCGCTCGCTTTCCCCACCCCCCGCTGCGCCCCGAGCCTGCGCTCGCGCCAGATCACGAACAGGCCGGCGGACGCAATGATGCCGGCACCGACGAAGACCAGCACGCTCGGCACCTCACCGAACACCAGAAAGCCCAGCACCAGCGCCCACAGCATCGAGGTGTAGTCGAACGGCGCGATCAGCGAGGCCGGCGCGAGCCGATAGCTCTCAGTCAACAGGATGTGCGCGACGCCGCCGCAGATGCCGATGACGATCAGCGCGGCAAGCTCAGGCCCGTTCGGCACGAGCCAGCCCAGCGGCCAGGTCGCAAGCCCCGCGATCGTGCAGATCAGCGAGAAGTAGAGCACGATCGAAGAGGTCGACTCGCTGGTCGTCAGCGCGCGGGTCTGGATGCTTGAGCCCGCCGCAAACACGGCGCCGACCAGTCCCATCACCATTCCCACGGTGGCGGAGCTGGAGGCGGCCGAGCGGCCGATATCGAGCTGCGGCAGCAGCATCACCAGCACGCCGGAAAATCCGAGGAACACCGCCGACCAGCGATAGATGCGCACGCGCTCCTTCAGGACAAGAGCGGACAGCGCGACCGCAAACAGCGGCGCCACGAACGAGAGCGCGGTTGCGTCGACCACCGGCAGCAGCGCGAGCGCGGTGAAGTTGCAGAACATGGCGCCGACCGCGGTGAGGCCGCGCCCAAGATGGCCGATCGGACGGCCGATGCGGAGCGCCGCGATCAGCTCGCCTCGCCACGCGTAGATGATGACAACCGGCAGGACCGCGAACGCGGACCGGAAGAACACCACCTGCCCGACCGGGTAGCGGTCACCCAGCCAGCGCACCAGCACCGACATCACGGCAAAGACCAACGCCGAGGCGACCTTGAGCAGGATGGCCCTGAAGAGATGCATCGCCCCGCGAGCCTAGTGCCGCCGAGCGACGGCAGCGTCATGGAAGGGGCGCCAATTGACCACGGTGCGCGTGCCCGCGAAAGCTTTCTTTATCCCCTATCATGGCAGCAGCCGCCGGCGCGAACGGCGCCACGGCAAGGTCGTCCGAGCCCGTCGGAGTGGCACGAGGGTTTCACAATCAGGCCGCTTTTGCGGCCCCATGATACTGCCGCCGCCGCGCGATGGGCTGAGAGTTCACGTGGAATAGCGCGCGGGGAGCGGTGTTGTTGGAGTGATATTGTCGCAAACGTCAATACAACCTAGGGAGGACGACCAATGCGTCGAAGCTTGATCTGCAGTGGACTAGCCGGACTGGCACTCGCCATGTTCATCGGCTCGGGAGCCATCGCCGAGACCGTCACCTACAAGGCGGCGATGAACGCCCAAAGCGAGGTACCGCCCAATGAGTCCAAGGGGGCCGGAACCGCAGAGCTCACCTATGACACCACCACCAAGATGCTGACCTGGACGGTCACGTTTTCGGACCTGAGCGGGCCAGCAACCGCCGCCCACTTCCATGGCCCGGCCGAAGCCGGCAAGAATGCCGGCGTTGCGGTTCTGATCGGAAACAATCCGACCAGCCCGGCCAAAGGCACGGCAACCTTGACCGACGCCCAAGCCGCCGACCTCGCGGGCGGCCGCTGGTATGTCAACGTTCACACGGGCGCCAACCGTGGGGGCGAAATCAGGGGTCAGGTGGCGAAATAACGTGACGAAAAAGCGACGTAATCGTCCGGAGATTCCGGTCGATGACGGAAGGCTCGCCGGCATTCGGCGAGCCTTTTGCTGTGCGCCGCGAGCGGCTCACATCGTGTGAAGCCGCCGGCCCTCGGCGAGCGCCGCCCACAGCCGCTGCGGCGTCACCGGCATGTCGACATGGCGGATGCGATAGGCGCGCCAGAGCGCATCGACAACCGCGTTCATCACGGCGGGGCAGGCTCCGATGGTGCCTGCCTCGCCAGCTCCTTTCACACCGAGCGGATTGGTGCGGCACGGCACATTGCGGGTCTCGAAGGTGAAGGCCGGCGTATCGTCAGCGCGCGGCAGCGCATAGTCCATCAGGCTCGCGGTCAGCATCTGGCCTGAGCTTTCGTCGTAAATCGCGTGCTCCATCAGCGCCTGGCCGATCCCCTGCGCGGCGCCGCCATGCACCTGGCCGGCGAGCAGCAGTGGATTGAGGGTGAAGCCGAAGTCATCGACCACCACATAGTTGAGGATCGCGGTCGCACCCGTGTCGGGATCGACCTCCACCTCGGCAATGTGCGTGCCGTTGGGATAGGTCGCCTCTGACGGCGCGAACGCGTGCTGCGTGGTGAGCTTGCGGCGCGCCTGCGGCTCCCGGGCGAGCTCTGCAAACGCGACAGCGCGGTCGGTGCCAGCAACTCGCACGGTGCCGTCGGCCAGCTCGAGGTCCGAGGGCGAAGCCTCAAGCGTGTCAGCGGCCAGCTCCTTGAGGTTCCGGGCGAGCTTGTCGGCCGCGCCTGCGACCGAGGCGCCGCCGCAGGGAATGCTGCTCGACCCGCCGGTGCCGGTGCCGGTCGCGATCAGATCGGTGTCGCCCTGCACCACCCGCACCCGCTCGGGCGGTAGCGAGAGCCGATCGGCGATGAGCTGCGCGAACGCCGTATGGTGGCCCTGCCCGGTCGATTGCGTGCCGGCGAGCACCGTCAGCGCGCCATCGGCCTCAAGCCGCAGCGTCACGGTGTCGGGACCATTGTTGCCGCAGGCCTCCACATAGCTTGCGATGCCGATGCCGCGCAGCCGGCCGGCCTTCTTCGAGGCCGCGTGCCGCCGCTGAAACCCGCGCCAGTCGGCCAGCTCCTGCGCACGCGCCAGATGACCCGCGGGATCGCCCGAGTCGTAGGTCTTGCCGGTCGCGGTCGTATACGGCATGGCGCCGCGCCGGATGAAGTTGCGCCGCCTGATCATGTCAGGCGCGACGCCAATCTCATGCGCCGCCACGTCGACGAGCCGCTCGATCAGGTAGGCCGCCTCCGGGCGGCCGGCGCCGCGATAGGCATCGACCGGCACGGTGTTTGTGTAGACGCCGCGCACGCGCACGCTGCAGGCTTTGATGTCATAGAGGCCGGGCGACATCTCGGCGCCGATGAACGGAATGAACGGCGCGAACGTTGAGAGGTAGGCGCCGAGATCGGCGACGAGATCGATGTCGAGCGCGAGAAAGCGTCCGTCGGCATCGAGCGCAAGCCGCGCCGAAGTATGGTTGTCGCGGCCTTGCGTGTCGGCAAGGAAATGCTCCGAGCGCTCGGCGATCCACTTCACCGGCCGCTTGAGGCGCTGCGCCGCGACCGCCGCGAGCGCGTACTCGCGATAGGTGAAGAGCTTGGTGCCGAAGCCGCCGCCGACGTCGGGCGTGACGACGCGCATTTTCTCGGGCGTGATCTTGAGCACGTCGTTGCAGAGCACGTCGCGCACCATGTGGCTGCCCTGGCTCGACAGCGTCAGCGTGAAGCGATCGAAAGGCTGGTCGTATTCGGCAACAACTCCGCGGGTGTCGAGATAATTGGCGGCAAGCCGTTGATTGACGATGCTGAGCGAGACGGTGCGCGCAGCGCTCGCGAAGGCGCGCACGGTGGCCTCGGCATCGCCCATCGTGGTCTCGAAGACGAGATTGCCATGCGGCCACACCTTGGGGGCATCAGGTGCGAGCGCCCGCATGGCGCCAATCACCGCCGGCAACGGCTCCCAGTCGATCACGATCGTCTCGGCGGCATCGCGCGCCCGGTCAAGCGTATCCGCAACCACGAAGGCGACCGCGTCGCCGACATGGCGCACGGCATCGCGTGCGAGGATCGGATATGGCGGCACATCGATGGTGCAGCCCGGCACCTGGCCCTGGCACGGCAGGTTGCCGAGCGCCGTGGTGTCGGCGCCTGTGAGCACGAGCGCGACGCCCGGCATCGCGCGCGCCTTGGCGGCGTCGGTGACACGGAAACGCGCATGCGCATGCGGAGAGCGCAGCACGACCGCGTGCAGGCATCCTGGCGGGGTGTGATCGGCAACATAGCGGCCGGCGCCACGCAACAACGCGTCATCTTCCTTGCGGGTGACCGGCTGGCCGGTGCCGAATTTGGGAGCGAGCATGGGGCGGTTCCGCCTGCAATCTGACAAGAGTATAGGCTTCGAAAAAGGACGAGCGTAGGTTCTCATCGCGCAATCGCAGCATGTGTCTGCAGCCCCAAGGCTGCACAACCAAGGCGCTACGTCCTCATAGCCACGCGCTCGACCAAGCCGGCGAGCAGCGCCAGCAACGCATAAAAGAACAACGCGGTCATCCCCATATTCTCGGGTGACGATGGCGGCGGTCCGAAATTGCCATAGACCTGCGCGACGGCTAGCAGCGCAACGAAGCCCCAGTAGATGCCACGGCCGCGCGAGCCAGCGAATGTCGCATGACGCGCGTAAAACCAGGCGCCCGCGACCAGGATGATCAACTCGAGCGGGAAGCTCAACGCCACATGGCGCCAAAGCCCGAGGCCGACCTTGGCGCTGTCATCATAGAGCGGCAGGTCGGGAGTATGCACAATCAGGTCGAGCACCCAGTGCGAAAATACAGCGGCCGCAACCCAGGCGACGACCTTGCCGCGCGCGCCGGGAGTTGCGGCAGCGACGACCCCGCCGAGCACGAGCGAAAGCACGATCGCGCCCGGCAGGCTGTGCGTGTAGGGCATGTAATAGAGGTCGTAGGGGTTCGCCTCGGTGAAGCCCGGCACGATGCGCAGCTTCTCGATGCCGAGCATCACCAGCACCGACCACACCACGTCGAGCCACTGGACGGCGATGAACCACACCCACAGCGGCACGCGTGGCATCTGCGCCTTCGCAGCGTAAGACACGCCGTAGTGACCGACGAACATAATACCGGCCCTCATTTCCCCGAGAGCGCACCCTACCACGATCTCAGCGCCGCCGATTTCGCTTGCCGCGGGCGATCTCGGTCGCCAGCGCTTCGAGCTTATGCTCCCAGAACCCGCGGAACTGGCTCATCCAGGCGTCGACCTCGCGCAGCGGCCCGGCCTCGATCGAGTAGACGCGGCGCGCTCCATCCGCGCGCACATCCGCAAAGCCGCTCTCGCGCAGCACCTTGAGATGCTGCGAGACCGCAGGCTGGGTGATGCCGAACTCGCGCTGAATGACGGCGACGATGTCGCCCGAGCATTGCTCGCCGCGCGCCAGCAGCTCCAGAATCCGGCGGCGAACAGGGTCGCCGAGGATATCGAAGGCGTGCATCAGCCGTCCTTCACCGGATCTCCTGTGTAGGCCGCCGTCGTTCGCTCCGCCGCGGCCTTGGCCGCCTCTGCATCCGTGCCGGAGGCGATCGACGCACGACACCATTCATCGGAGCTGCGGCGAATGAAGTCCTTGCCGTCCGGCGATCCCATCCATGCCATGGCCTGCAGGGGATCGACCGAGGCGCCGCTGGCGAGATGCCGATCAAGCCCCATCAAGGTCATGTCCCAGCCGACGCCCACCGCGCCCGGGCCGAACTGGTTCCAGCGTGCGTCATCGACATGCGCCACATGCTCGAGCGCAAGGTGCGTGCCGCCGTCCGGAGACTCCGAGAGATCCACTTTGAGGAAGCTCACCTCGCCGCCGAATTCCCACGTCAGTGCAAGATGGCGGGGCGGAGTGCAGCCGGTGATCTCGCCGCTCGCATTGCCGCGCAGCTGATAGCGGCCGCCGAGGCGCAGATCGCCGGAGACCGGCAGGAACCAGCGCGGAATGCGCTCCGCATTGGTGATCGCGTCCCAGACGTCGTCCATGGTCGTGTCATAGGTCCTGCTCGCGAGGATCACCCGGGCCGGACGACCGTCGTGCTCTCGCCCCGTGACCTCCCGCGTCACCGCTCCGATCAATCCGGCAATGTCCTGTGTCATGGCTCACTCCTCAAACGACAAGACTGAGATGCCAGCCCTTGCTTATATAAGTCAACACTAATATTTTGGACTGCATCAGGTCGCTCGGCGCAACGGGAACGATGGCCGATCCTCAAGCCGAGGTTCCGACCAATTCGTCCCGCGAGAAACGCAGCGCGAACAGCGCTCCGCCATCTGGCCCGTCACCGACTGTCACTGATCCGTGCAGAGCCTTCATGATGCGATCGACGATCGCGAGGCCCAAGCCGGCCCCGCCCTTGCTCTGATCGCCGCGCCAGAATCGCTCGAAGATCCGCGCCCGCTGCTCGGCCGGCACACCCGGACCGGAATCGATGACCTCGATCGACGGCTCGTTGGTAACGCGCAGCCGGACCCTGGTTCCGGCCGGCGTATGACTGATCGCGTTCTCGATGAGATTGCCCAACGCCTCCCGCAGCGCGAACGAGCTGCTGCGGACGAAGATCGATTGATCGGAGCGGATCAGCTCAATGGTCTTGGAGGAGGCAAGCGCGAGCGGCGCCAGCCCCGCCGCGATATCAGCAGCCGCGCTGTTGAGCTCCACCACCTCGTCAAGCTTGATCGACAGCGTCTCGAGCCGGGCGACCAGGAGCAATTGCGAGACGATCCGGGTCATATGCTCGACGTCAGTGCGCAGCCTGCCGGCGATCGCGGTGTCGCCCAGCGTGTCGATATTGGCCATGAGCACCGCCAGCGGCGTGCGCAGCTGATGGGCCGCGTTGGCGTTGAACTCGCGCTGGCGCTTGAGGCCGTGGTCGAGGCGATCAAGCGCCGAGTTCATGGCGCGCACCAGCGGCAGCACCTCGCGTGGCACGTCCGCCGTCGGCAGCCTCACGTCGGAGTTGGCGGGACCGATCGACCCGGCAAGCTTGGAGACCCGCGTCAGCGGCCCGAGCGCGCGCTTCACGATGAAGATGCTGACGCCGAGCACGATGAGCAGGAACGGGATCTGCAGCCACATCCCGTCGGTCAGGAACTCCTCGAACACCGACTCGTTCAGATAGTCCGAGTCCGATGTCTGCTGCTCCACCTGCGTGAAGAACCTCTTGCCGCCGACAGTGGTCTCGACCGCCGCCCCATAAATGTGCAAGGGGCCCGGCCCGTCCGGATCATAGTCATAAAGCTCATGCAGATACTTCGTGAGCGCCGGCAACGGAGCGACACTGCTCCCCGATGTGAAGAGCAGTTGGCCGCGCTCGTCGCGCACCGCGTAACGAAACGAGGCTCTCGGTCTTGTGTAGGCCTCCGCCAGGCGCGGCGGCACATCGAGCTCGACCACGCCTGACGAATTGACCATCAGATAGCCAGCAATGACCTTGGCCTGATCGAACAGCGTCTCTTCGCGCAAGGCGATCTCAGTCGATCGCGCCTTGAGATAGAGCCAGCCATAGGTGCACGCCGCCGCCAGCACGATCGTGATCGACAGGCTGATCGTGATCCGCCGGAGCAGGGAGTAAGGCTTCACCGGATCTCATTCCCTCAGCAGATAGCCAATGCCGTGCAGCGTCTCGATCGAGCAGCTGGCACCGGCCGCCTCGAGACGGCGTCGCACCCGCGAGATCACCACCTCGATCGCATTGGCGCTAACATTCTTGCTCAGGCCATAGAGCCCATCCTCAATTGCGGCCTTCGAGACCACTTGGCCTTCCCGACGCATCAACAGCTCCAATACATCAATTTCCCGGCGCGTGAAGCCAACGACGGTATCGTTGACGGTCGCCTGTCGCGACGCCACGTCGAGCCGCACGTTGCCGGCCGTCAGCGTCGCACCGAGCGACCGCCCCGGCCGCCGCAGGAGCGCCCGCAGGCGCGCCGCCAGCTCCTTCATGGCGAATGGTTTGAGGACATAGTCGTCGGCACCCGCATCAAGGCCCGCAACACGATCATCAATGCCATCGCGGGCGGTGAGAACAAGGATCGGCGTGCGGGTGTCGCGTTGCCGCAACTCACGCAGCACATCAATCCCGTCGCGGTCCGGCAGACCGAGATCGAGGATGATACCATCGTAGGCGATCGCCTTCATGGCGCCGAGTTCATCCGCCGCATTGGCAAACGAATCGACTCCAAATCCAAAATCGGCCAGTCCCTTGGCGATGGACGAGGCCAACCGATCATGATCCTCAAACAGCAGGATTTGCATGGTGCACCGAGACGGTGAATGTGCGCGGCACGCTATCGAAAGCAGATCTTACATGGCAGACGGCGCGAACCGGCATGATCAAGAGCGGATGCTCCATTTGATCACCTCCCATTCGTCTCGCGAGGATTCGAGCGGATCAAGGCAATCTGGACGCGATTCCTGACATGAAGCTTACAAGCTTTCATCCTTCTTGCTGACGCTCCTTGATTTGGCTCAAATAAAATCTATCCATTCCTACTGTGCCCTGTATCCAAGCCTGAGGTTCTGACGCTGCAACACCATGGTTCTGTCAGGCTTCTGTCAGGAAATACTGATCAACGACCAATTTTTACTTCGTCATCGCCGTCAAGCGGCCCTCAATTAACAAACAATTCTTGCTTTCGACCTAGCGTGTGCGCCGGGACGATCCACGTCCCCAATGAGGAACCTATGAGCATATCCAGCATAGGCGCATCGTCGTCGGCGGCAGCGATGTTGGCGGCAAGCCAATCTCAAAGCCAGGTCGTCGACCGACCGAACGACGGCGATAGCGATGATGGTGGAGCCGCACAAGTCCGCGCGGCTCCGGCACCAGGAACGGGACAGCTGGTCGACAAGACTGCTTGATCCTGCTCGCGTCGGTCCGGTTGGAAGCCCTGGCCTCGCGGCCAGGGCTTCCTCCTTCCGGATTGTCGAAAATGCGCGCCAAAACGGCGACGTTCGCTCCAGCTAAACTGCCTATCTCATTCATTCGTCGACGATCCTTCCTCGCTGCACGTTGAAGACGCGCGAGGAGCGCTTTAGGCTGCGGTCGCCCCGGGAACGCAATTGGATCGACCTGGGTCAGGCGCGGCATCAGACTGCGCAGCTTGCAAAGCTCGATCGCTGGGAGGAACGGTCATGCCCTATCGACGCTCGATCGGTGCCATCGTCATTGCCGTTGTGGCGGCTTTCGCCACGTTCGCCATCAGCATGACGATGACGAATGCCCGCGTCTTCGACGAATCGCATTATCCCGATTGGAAGGGCCAATGGATGCGGCTTCCGGTGGCCGGGATCCGAGGCAATCCGTCATGGGACCCGAACAAATCCGATGGCCTCGCCCAGCAGGCGCCGCTCACGCCCGAATATCAGGCCAAGCTCGAGGCAAGCCTCGCCGATCAGGCGGCGGGCGGCGCCGGCCTCGATCGCGACCTGATCTGCATGACGGCGGGTATGCCGCGCATGATGAATCTCTACAGCACAATGGAGATCGTCGTTACGCTCGACCAGACCTACATCCTGATGAGCACGTTCAACGACACCCGTCGCATCTTCACCGACGGACGCGACTGGCCCGCCGACATGGCGCTGTCATACGCGGGCTATTCCATCGGCAAATGGATCGATGTGGACGGCGACGGGCGCTACGACGTGCTCGAGGTCGAGACGCGCGGCTTCCGCGGGATGCGGACCTTGGACAGCACCAGCATTCCGCTGCACGAGGACAATCAGACCATCATCAAGGAGCGCATCTACAGCGACAAGGCCAATCCGAACATCATGCATGACGAGATCACGATCATCGACAACGCCTTCACACGGCCCTGGATAGTGACGAAGGACTATCGGCGCGGCGCGCAGGCCCAGCCGGTCTGGCGCGAGTCGGAATGCATCGAGAGCAACTCGCATGTCCTCATCGGCAATGAGCACTACATGATCAGCGCGGATGGCCTGCTGATGCCCGCAAAGAAGAATCAGGCGCCGCCGGATCTGCGCTATTTCAACAAGCAGTGACGCGCGCCAGCGACGCGATCAAACAACGAGCGGCGGCAGTCGCCGCGCGGACCAGCGTGTTGCCTCGTCATAGGCAAACGCCAATTGCAGGCACGCGAGCTCGGCGTGGTTCGGCGCCACGATCTGGATGCCCATGGGCAAGCCCTGTGCGTTGAAGCCCGCGGGCACGGCGAGTGCCGGACAGCCCGCCATGGTGACCGGCAGCACGCCCTTCATCCATTCGTGATAGGTCGTCATCTTTTGGCCCGCGATCTCACTGGGCCAATGCAGATCGACATCGAAAGGAAACAGCTGGGCGGTTGGCACGACAAAATAGTCGTAGCGCTCGAAGAACGCGCGCACGACGCCATACCATTCCGTGCGCACCGCCGACGCCGCCGTGATGTCGAAGGCCGAGAGCTTGAGCCCGCTCTCGACTTCGAACACCGCCTCGGGCTTCATGAGCGCGCGCTTGGCGGGGTCGCGATAGTAGGCAAGCAGGTTGCCGCCGCTCTGCCAGGCGCGCAGATTGAGCCAGGCCCGCCACACCTTGTCGACGGGATAGTCCGGCACGGCCTCCTCGACGATGCAGCCGAGCGATTCAAACACGCGGAGCGCGCTCCGGCACAGCTCCAGCACGCCTGTCTCATAGGGAATGGCGCCGTTGAAGTCGCCGACCCAGGCGATGCGCTTGCCTTTGAGGTTGGTCTCGAGCGGTGCCTGGAAGAGCTGCCGGACTTGCATCCATCGATAGCGGAACGCGATCGTCGTAGCCGGACTGAATGGCGAGCAGCATCGCCAGATCAGGAATATCGCGCGCCATCGGGCCGAGCACGCCCATCGAGGGAAGCCAGGCGTCGCGACCATCAGCCGGGATGCGTCCGAAGCTGGTGCGGAAGCCGAACACGTTGTTCCAGCCCGCCGGGTTGCGCAGGCTGCCGCCATAGTCGCTGCCGTCGGCGAGCGGCAGCATGCGCAGCGCCAGCGCGACGGCGGCCCCGCCACTGCTCCCGCCGGCCGAGCGCGACTGATCGTAGGCGTTGCGCGTCGGCCCGTAGACGGCGTTGTAGGTGTGGGAGCCGAGGCCGAACTCGGGCGTGTTGGTCTTGCCGATGATGATCGCGCCGGCTTTGCGCAGCCGCGTAACCATGACGCTGTCGGCAGGCGCAATGAAGTCCTTGAGAATGAGCGAGCCGGATGTGGTTCGCATGCCTTTGACCGGCACAAGGTCTTTGATCGCGAAGGGAAACCCGTGCAGCGGACCGCTCGCTTCTCCACGAGCGATCTGCGTGTCCTTCAGCTTCGCTTCAGCCAGCAGATCGTCCCGACCGCGCAACGCCACGATGGCATTCACCAGCGGGTTGATGCGCTCGATGTGATCGAGATAGGCGGTCATCACCTCGACGCACGACACCTGGCGCGCGCGGATCGCCTCCGCGAGTACCCCGGCACTCATCATGACGATGGATGAGTTTACTGCTGCCGGAGAAACCGGGGAATCCGCGTACGACATTGGTGGTCCTTAAGCCCATGCGAAGGAGGACTGGCTTGCTGGGTTATGCCGCGTATCCGCCCTGATCGCTACTCCGCCTTCATGTTCGTCTCGCGTATGAGTTGGCTGTATTCGCTCACTTGCTCGCGCAAGAATGACGCAAAGTCCCCGCCACACGCTCCGGCGGCGCTGAAGCCCTGAACACCGAGCTTCGGACGGACCTCGGCCGACAGGATCGCCGCATGCAGCCAATCAGCAAGCTGGGACACTGTGTCCTTTGGCGTTTTTGCCGGCACCACCGCCCCGTTCCAAACGTCTTCTTCGAAATCCTTCCTGACAACCTCCGACACTGTCGGGACGTCAGGCATCGATTCAATTCTGGCTCGCGAGGCGGTCGCAAGCACACGAATTCTTCCCGCGCTGACCTGCTCCGCCACCGCCGGGTAATTGACAAACAGCGCAGCTACGTGCCCGCCCAATACGGCGTTGACGGCCGGCGCCGAGCCAGGAAATGGAACGTTGATCATATCGATGCCCGCCGCGCGCTTGAGCTTCTCGGCGCCGACGTGTTGACTGGTGGCCGGCCCCTGAAACGCCATGGTCAAGTTTCCAGGCTTCGCACGCGCGTCAGCTATGAGATCGCTCAGCGCTCGATAAGGGGATGCGCTGTTGACGACGACCGCATTCGGAGATCGCGTCAGCAGGCAGATCGGCTCGAAGCTGGTCAGGGGGTCGTAGGCTCCCTTCCGGAGCCCTGCATTGATGACAAACGAGTTCGCCAGAAACAGGATCGTGTTTCCATCGGGCGCAGCGCGCGCCACCGCTTCGGTCGCAATCAGGGTGCCGGCACCGGGTCGATTCTCGATGACAACGGATGCCCGCTGCACGCGGCCAATCTGGTCGGCCATCAAGCGTGCCACGATGTCGACACCACCGCCCGGCGGGAATGGGACAACGATCTTGATCGTTCGGGTCGCCTGAGACCAGGCCTGGTCCCCGGGGAAATCGACAAGGACGGGAGCCAAAACTGAGGCTCCCGCCAAGAGACGCAGAAACGTTCGCTGGAACAACGTCATCGTTGGCTTCCCCATGTGCGACGCGTCCGCGCGGTCGCGCTCGACACCTGACGCAAGTGCTTCGCCTTCACCGCTCCTTGCGAGGGAAGTACTGCAGATCCGGCGGCGGCTGGTCCTTGCGGGTCGGCATCAGCTTGCCGTCGGCGCTGAGGAAGTAGTCCTCGTTCTCGATCTTGACCCGCGTGTTCTCCTCCGCGCACACCGCGGTGCGCCAGAGCGGCCGCGCCTTCGGCGAGCGCTTGGCCGTCTTGGTGATCGACCAGGGCCGCGTCAGCCCGCTGTCGAAAACGGTGATCTCGTCGCGGAGGATGTTCTTGTCGGCCTTGTCGAGATAGATGCGCTCCTTGACCACGGTCTTGCCGTCGGTATGAAACGGCAGCCCGCTCGCATCATAGACGCGCGGATTGAGCAGGTGGCGGGTCTCGACCTCGAGCACGTCGAACTTGCCGTCGCCGTCCTCGTCGATCCACTTGCCGATCGAGTAGCCCGCAAAGGTCGGCACGAACTCGTCCTCGGCCGGCCAGTCGCGTCCGTCGGTGTAGATGCGGCGGTAGGAATCGTTGACGTGGCTGATGAGGATGTAGGTGACATCGAGCGTGACCACGATCTCCATCGGATCGTAGATGTTCATCATCATCGGCATGCCCTGCGGATAGCAGTATTGCGACAGCACACCACCGGCGCCACCGTTCTTCATGTCGGCGCGGTTGGCCTCGTAGACCGCCTGATATTCCGGCGTAAACGGCGGCGTGCCCGCCGGCGTCCAGTTCGGCACGCCGACACGGTCCCACTGCCCCTTCAGGTCGGGATATTTCGATTCATCCAGCATGCGCGCGCTGGCCGAAGCCATCAGCCCGGCCGTCAGCACAATCGCAGCCAGCAAGCGAAGGTCTTGCATCGGCGTTCTCCCTTGGGTGTCCTTGGCGCGGCGCTCACCGAAGGCGCCGCACCCTTGTTTATTTTCGGCTGGGCCTCCTTGGTGGGGCAGCCGTCCCTTACCATACATCACCTGCGAGGCGGCGCGAACGGGGGCGCAACGGCAGCGCCACCAAAATGGCCATTCACGTGTGTATGGGAGGCAAACTTGCGCACGGCTTGTTGCAGATTTGGCGCGCGCAGGTTTGGCGAACGCAGGATCGGGCGCACACAGGATTGGTGCATGACGGGATCGGACGAACTTTATCCCAAGCCGGGCATCCGCGACTGGGCGCTGCTCGCCATCGGCATTGTCTTTGTCCTGAGCGGCGTAATCATCCTGCCCTCCAACCGCGATGTCGGCATCGTGTCACTTGCCATGTTCGGGCCGGCTACTGTGGTTGCCGCCACCATCATCCTGCGCAAGCTGCGATTTCGCCGCCAACGCGCGCTCAAGGCCGAGATCGCCGGCGGCGTACCGATCCGGCAGTCGCGTGTCCTCGTCATCACATCCGGAGCAACGCTGGCCGCGATGGGAGTGGTTTTCATCCTGTTCGGAAACTCCTACGGGCCGATCTTTCTGGCGCTGGCATGGCTGATCGCGGTGATCGGGGGCGGGCTTTTGATCGGCGCCCTGCTCGGGTGGTGGCCAAACGACTTCATTCAGTTCGATCCGGAGGGAATCACATTCGGTCGCACGCGACATACGTTCATGGTGCCGTGGGAGGCCATCGCACGGGTGAGCGCCGGACACTACAGCAATAACCCGGCCGCGTTCATTTGGCTGCGCGACAACACCAGGATCGTGGTTGATCCTATCGAACGGTACCAGCAGGCGCTCAAGCACCTCGCCTGGAACACCGGCTGGACCGGTGCGCCGATTTTCGTGCTCACGTCGAACTATGGCATGGACCTGCCGCTGTTCATGATAGCGCTGGAGCGGTATCTCGCCGATCCTGCCGCGCGCGCGGAGCTTGCCCGACGGCAGCTTCCAAACATGCCGGCAAAACCTTCAAACGCGTAGCCCGGATTTCGCTGCGCGCAATCCGGGCCAGGCTTTGTCCTCAGAGATCGAACGCCATCAAGATGCCGATGCCGAAATTCCAGGTGGCGTGCATGAGGATTGTGGGCACAATCGAGCCGCTGAGCCACCGCATGGTCGCGAGCAGCATTCCGCCCACGAACAACGATATGAAGACGGGGAGCTTGTCCGGCACATGCATCGCTGCAAAGAGGAGCGAGCTCAGCACGATCGCGCCGATGACGCCGAGGCGGGTGCTCATCCATCCGCGCAGGATGAAGCCGCGAAAGGCGATCTCCTCCGACACCGGCGCTATGACGGTGAGCGACAGCCAGAACAGGACAAGCGCCACGGGATTGCCGATAGCGGCGCGATACTCGTCGACGACGCCGGGGGTGGTCGAATCATCGGGAATTGGCAGCAGAGAGAAGAGGCCAAAATTGAAGGTCGCCTCCACCGTCAGCACCACGAATCCGAGGCCAATGAAACTCCATCGCGGCCACACCAGGCCGAGATAGACCAACCAGTCGGCGCGCCGCGCGGCCGCGACGGCAATCACGGCAACAGCCACAGCGGAGAATGCCGCATAGCCGAGCAACTCCAAGGTCTGTCCGCCAAGCACGATGCCGGTGAGGCCGCTCTGCACGTAATAAGCAAAGCTGAGCAGAACGACGCTGACGGTGGCCACCGTCAGGGCGAGCGCGACCCAGCCCAGCGACGACCAGAATCCCCAATGGCTCTTCGTCGCCGCGATGGCGAACAACGGCCGCGATTCAAAACCCGGATGGGTCGCCGTGATCATTGACATGGCAGTCCTCCCTTGCTCCGCGCGCCATCACATGCGCGTTGCCACTGTCGATGAGAAGCGTCGGGCCGGCCGTGATTGCGATCACAGAAATGGCGAATGGCCCTGCGGCTTGCCTGCGAGCCGCTATCCCCGACCCCCGTTGAAGCCGACGGCCTGGAGGACTAGCCTTTGCTTGCAAACCGGCGGCGGGACCAACGCGGGCGGTTGCCAATGCGCGAAGGGGCAGCCGCCCACGGAGCGCAGGCCAAAGGGAGGAATATCATGCACGTCGTGAAGACTCAGTCCGTGTCCGTCACCGCGCTTGCCGCATTGCTGGCCGCCACCATGCTGACGCCGGCGGGCTCAGCCGACATGACGCAGGAGCGCGCGCTCAGCGCTGCCAAGGAGTCGCAGAACTGGATTCTGCACCATGGCAACTACGAGGGCCATCGGTTCTCGGCGCTCAAGGACATCAACACCAGCAACGCAAAAAATCTCAAGCTGGCCTTCACGGTCGCGCTGTCCGGGTTCGAGAGCGGCGGCCGCTATCAGTTCGGCTCGCTGGAAGCGACCCCGATCGTCGAGGACGGCATCATGTACGTGCCGGACGGCTGGGGCCGGGTCTATGCCATCGACGTCACCAGCGGGACCAAAGGCGCCGTCCGCTGGCGCTTCGATCCGCAGATCGACCGCGCCTGGGCGGCCGATGTCGCCTGCTGCGGCGTCAACAACCGTGGCGTCGCGCTGTGGAAGGACAAGATCATCTCGATCGCCCTCGACGGACGGATGTTCGCGCTCAACAAGGCGACCGGCGAGAAGGTGTGGGAGCGCAAGATCGCCGATCCGGCGGTGGCGGAGACGCTCACGCTCGCGCCGCTGGTGATCCGCGACATCGCGATCGTGGGCGCGGCCGGCGGCGAGTTCGGCATCCGCGGCTATATCGACGCGACCGATCTCAACACCGGCAAGCAGCTCTGGCGCACCTACACCATTCCGGGCGCCGGCGAGCCCGGCAACGAGACCTGGAAGGACGGCCAGGAGCGCTGGCGCCACGGCGGCGGCTCGGTGTGGGAGACCGCGACCTACGATCCGGAAACCGACACGATCTATCAGGGCATCGGCAATGCCGGCCCCGACTATGACGTCGAGTATCGCCCCGGCGACAACAAATGGGCCGCGAGCGTGCTCGCGCTCTCGCCGTCGGACGGCAAGATCAAGTGGGGATTCCAATACACGCCCAACGACCCTTACGACTTCGATGAAATCTCCGAGCACCCGATCATCAACGGCAAGGTGAACGGAGAGGACCGTAAGCTCGTCGTGCACGCGGCGCGCAACGGCTTCTACTACGCGCTCGACCGGACCAACGGCTCGTTCGTGTTCGGCAAACAGTATGTCGACCAGCAGAGCTGGACCACCGGACTTGATCCAAAGACCGGGAAGCCGCTCAACTACGATCCCACCAAGGATGTGCAGGTCTATACGCCCGGCAGCCATGGCCTGCGCGGCCAGGGTGCCTCGAAGACCTGCACGTCGCACAGCGGCGGCAAGAACTGGCCGCCGTCATCGTACAATGCCGAGCTCAACCTGCTCTATCTGCCCACGATCGAAGGCTGCGATTCAATCACGACGGTGGAGCAGAAGAACTTTGAGGACCAGGGCGGTAGCGTAAAATGGCGCGAGCGCTTCACCGGCGGCACGACCCGGACGCTCCCGGAGAAGCGCTATGGCGCCGTGAAGGCAGTCGATCCCCTGACCGGCGAGACCAAGGCGCAGTTCAAGATGCAATATCCCAATTATGGCGGCACGCTCGCAACCGCTGGCAATCTCGTCTTCAACGGCGCGATCGACGGCGGGTTCTACGCGCTCGACGCCAAGACCCTGCAGGAGCTCTGGAGCTTCAACGCCGGCACCGGGATCAACGCGCCGCCGATCACCTACTCGGTGAACGGCAAGCAATATGTCGCGGTGCTGGTGGGATCGAAGCAGTCGCAGCAGACACTGGCGGAGTTCCCGGAGTTCAAGAACACGTCGACCGCGTCGATGCTGTACGTGTTCGGACTCTGAGCAACGCGGCGATCACCAGGCGCGGGAGGCGTTGCGGTCATCGATCCCGCGCCTCTCCAATATGGCTCTGGGGCCGGCGCCATACCCACAATCGGGGCGTCGGTCACGCCACCATCGGCGCCGCCTCGCCACTCTCGCGCCGGCCGACTCCGTCGCGCTGCTGAGCGCACCATGCCAGCAGCGATAGTGTACAGATCAACGGCAGCAGGGATCCCAGATTGCCGGCATTCCCCAGGGCCGCGCGTTGCAGGCAGTCCAGCAGCGTCGCTTTGTCGAGGAAGCCCAAGTCATCAACCGGTGCCTGCTCTACCAAGGCTTCCAAGCGCGGCAAGTTGCGAGACAGCCCCAAATAGAAAGCCTCGTTGAAATGTCCCTTGCCCGACCGGTTCAGGATGCACTCGGGAAGGATGTTGCGCATCGCGGCGGCCAGGATCGGCTTCTGTGCGCCGGGTTGCGGGGTGACACGCGACAAGGTTCCCATCGCCAGACTGATCACACGGGGATCGAGATAGGGGTGCGTGAGCATCATCCCGTGCGGGGCCGCCACGTACCAACGGCTGTATTGGCTGCAGTTTGCGCGAATGGCCAACAACAACAGCGAGAGCCTGACTGACGGGCATGCGTCGTGGGTCCGGCGAAGATTGGTCAGTATTCGTTCGCGCATGCCCATGCGCCGCGCGAAATCGGGGCGTATCCACGGCGCGATCGTCCACTCGGTGTTTCGACCCCAGGGCGCGTATCCGCCGCGCAACCAGTTTCCCAAACCCATGCGCATCGACGCGGGCAGGAGATTGGCGACGCCGTAAGGCCCGAGCAGGCTCCACGCATTCAAGCCGTCTGCACGGCCCCAGCGCGATGCCTCGCTCCAGGCCGCCCACAGCCGGCCGCTGCGCAACAATTCAGTGAGATGAAAAGGCTGCGTGTCGAAGACGTCGTCGCCGCCAAAGCCGGTTATGACGGTGGACGCACCCGCGCGTGCCGCCGCGGCGGTCAGCGCTTGATCGGCGCAATGCCGCATCAGCCCGGGCCAGGGTTCGTCATGGGCGGGCGCGGTGTCGAGGTTGTCGAAATCGAGGGCTTCGTCGCCGTCGACCAGGTGCGGCCTGAGGCCAGGTTGTTCGAGCGCGCTTTCCAGGTAGGGTCGCTCCCGCGCCAGGAATGGCAGGCGATGATAGGCGAGCGACAGCGCATGCAGCGGCTCGCTGCCCTTTAGGCAGTCTCGTGCGATGAGCGCGACACCGGTGGAATCCATGCCGCCGGACACGTGCGCAGCAGACCGCCCGCGCAAGCGCGTGCGCACCGCGGCCCGCAGCAGCTCGAGGTGCTGGTCGCCGAGCGTTGCGATATCGTCTGTGCCGGGATCGACCTGGTGCTCGAGCCAGTCCCAGTAGCGGCGCTGCTCGATCTTGCCGCTCGGCAGATGGAAGACTGCCATGGAGCCCGGCAGCACGCGCTGAATGCCTTGGTAGACCGTGCCGCCACCGGCAGTTTCCAGGGCCGGTCCTGCCAGCACGAGATAATCTGCCAGGTACTCCTGATTCAAAGTTCGACCCGGGAGCGCGTCCAGCAACGGGCCCATGTGGGTGCTTGCAGTAACAGCTCCGCGGTGGACCGTATAGAAGATGGGATAGCCACCCATCGGGTCGCGCATGCCGATGAGGCGTTGCTCGGCTGCGTCCCAGATCACCAAGGCGAAATCGCCTTCGAGGCGCTCGAGGCCTTCGAGCCCGCGCTGACGGTAGACGGCAAGAGCCAGCGCTGCATCGCTGTCTTCAGCGGGTCCGCCGGACTCCGGCGCTGCAACGTCGAGCCCGGCGCGCAGATCCGCGCGGTAGTAAAGCCGGCCCATGAGCGCGATGCGCACGCCGGGGATGGCCGCCTGCGTCACGAGGGCGGGCCGATCCTTGTGGCCGTGATTGCGCAGGCGGAATTCGACGTCACCCTGTCGAGCGAAGATCGTGAACCCAACCGTCATGGCACTCCTCCTTCGGGGTATTCGAGACCTTGGCCCCGCATCTCTCGTCCTACCAGCGGGCCACCGGCGTGAAGCTGTTGCAGTGCTCCCGCTCGTCGCCCAGCGTCTGGGTGCCGGCCTCGCACCAGCAATGCGCCGCGATGGGGAACAGGTCGATGCCGACGACCAGGTCGGCGTGCAGACCGGCGGCCCGCGCCAGCGACCAGGAGCACAGGGCGCGTTCCTTGCACGCGACAAAGACGGGATGGCTGGCAGCGGCGGCGGTCACCGCCCTGTTCAACGCCTGGAGAGCCTCCGCATCCTGCTCATCGGCTTGTCGCGCCAGACAGTGGGAATGCGCCTCCTGCCAGACGGCAACCGTTCGCGTCCAACCAAACAGGGCGAAGGACAGGCGCGCCAATCCCAGCAGGGCGCGGGCCTTTGTTTGCGGGGATCGCAGAAATCGATGTGCTGCATGGAGAGAAGGCCGGAGCAGCAGACGTACCGGACCGAAGCCGCCGCTGCGGCGACCTCTGCGGTTGCGTTGGTTGCATAGCAAGCCCTGCTTCTCCAGGTCGCGCAGAAAGACTGCCAGGTCGCTCTGCACCTGCTGCCGGGCGACACCGTAGTCGTCGGCAACCCGAGCCGCGGCTGCAGCAGCGCCGCTCGTCAGAGTCTCCTCGAGCATGCGGGCGCCGACCTTCGGGACCGCGTGGAAGCTGCCTGCCATATCCAAGAGCCGGGCGCTGCCATCCGCAACCGTCACCAGGATGACATCCCGAGGCAGGAAATATTCGGCCGTCGGCTCCATCGGCAGAGCGGGACAAGTTTGAATGCTGGTAATCAAAGTCGTGCTCCCGGCTGAATTTGGAGAAGGGAAGGAGGAGAGCCCGCGGCGTCGAGGACTCTGGCGCCTCATCCACGCGAGGGCTCTCCAGGCGTGCTCCGGCCCCTGCGAGCGGGGCACGGAGCATGCTCTCCTCCATAGTGGTTAGCGTCGTGGAATTCGCACCTTGTTCGCGTACGGGTTGCTTCCCGCGTCGAGGGCCTCACCAATGACGCCGGCCTGCACGAGGCCGACGGCGCTACCGAGAGCCACCAGACGCGGTGCACGATAAGTGTCCACGACCTGCAGCGTTTCGGTCTTCAGCTCCTGAGCATTGATCTTCATGGGGTAGTTCCTTCTGTTAGTCGCTTGAGACCTGTTGATCGAACGAGCCAGGCAGCGGGTGGTCTCGGCGCCCGTCAGCGGCTCCGATGCGATCAATACTGAGCTGCGTGCAGACGTGATGTGATGGCCGTCACGGGCTGACGCTTTTTTTGCGAGCACAGCGCTTTGCTGCGGCCGATCAGGTCGCTTTGCCGGGCCGGCCCTAAAAACTAGATGCCCGCGACATGAGCGCGGGCATCACAAATCATAGATTGAGCGAATGGATATCAGCCAGCCTCAACGCGCGTATCGCACTGCGCTTCGGTGGATCAATCGCCCTGGTGCGCGAGCCGCGAGTTGTTCGACGCATTCGGAACGTGGCCGTTCTCCGGCACGACGTGCACGATACGAAAACCGCGGCGCTTGAGCTCGGAGAGCAGAACCGGCATGGCACGCGCCGTCTGCGACTTGATGTCATGCATCAGCAGGATGCCTTTGCCCTTCTTCTCCAGCACCGCGAGCGTGTCCTCGATCACCTTCTCCGGAGACTCGGAACTTCCAGTCGAGCGAATCGACGTCGATGTCCCACACCATCAGGCCACGCGCATACAGGTACTTCTCGAGGTCCTTGGTGATCGCGAGATAGGGCGCGCGGAAGAATGGCGCGGGCGAGCGGCCCTTTCCGAGCGCCTCCGTCACCGCCTCGATGCCGAGCTCGATTTCCTGCTTGGCCTTCTCGAACGGCACCTCATCGAGATGGATATGACTGAAGGTGTGGGTGCCGATTGAATGGCCTTCGTCGAACGCGCGGCGCACAAGGCTCGGCGCCTCCGCGACATTGAGTTCCCATCATGAAGAACGTGGCCTTCACGCACTCGGCGGCGAGCGCATCCAGAACCTTGGCGCTGTTTCCGTGGACCGGACCGTCATCGAACGTCAGGACGACTTCGCGATTCTTCAAGCGAAGCGACTCGGCATATTGCTCGGTGCCGATGCGCGGAAAGTCCGATGGCCTCACCGTGATCGTGCGGCTGGTGCCGAGAACATCCGGATTGTTGGTGCAGCTGGGGCCCGCAAATGCCGCGGAGGCTCCCGCAAGCAAGCAGCCACTGGTGACAGCAACACCCACAAGTTTCGAAATACTTCCAAACTTCAACATGTCTTTCTGCTCCGGCATTGGCCTCGAAGGAGCAGCAATCTACCTCTTTACCGGAGGATGGTATGGAGATGTTGGTCTTAACATTACCGCAGTGCGGGATGCTCGCGCGCGCTCGACTAAAATGGAAAACAAAAAAGGTGAATGCCGTTTCGGCACGCTTTAACGAATGTTACGACGACGGATATTGCGAAATGGGAACCGGTTTTCCGACCAAGACCAGCGCTATTCACGAGCGCATGTTCCAACCCAACGAAATCAGTTCTTGGTGTTCTCGCTTTTGTATTCATCCGCGCAGCTCAGAAGCCGTTGCAGCGCGCCCTCCTCGGTTCCGCCGCCCCATTGCTTGAACCGCGCTGCGGCGGCACGCTCGATCTTTTCCGGCGTCCAGGTCTGCCGCGGACCGAGGTCGCTAACGCTGCCGGGAAACAGCACGGTAAACGACTCGGCGAGCGCCATCGAATTGGTCTCGTCACCCGACTTCGGAACGCGCTTGATGCCGCGCAGGTTCATCACCAGCCGGATCGAGCCCTCGCCGAGCAGGCGGCGCGGCCCGGTGTCGTAGAGGAAGGCACCCTTCCAGATCTTGGTCTCGGGGTTGTACACGACCGCAAGATCGCCGCGCCTGACGCCGCGCTCGGCAAAGGGCGGCGCCACTTCGGGATCGGTGTCGCCGTCAATCGCTCTGTCCTCGGTCTCGCGATTGGGCACGACAATTCCCGGAAACTTCGTTGCATCGATGTAGCGCTTGGGATCGCACTTGCGCGCCTGCGGATTGATCACCAGGCTGGTCGACGAGATCAGCCGGCCCTGCTTGGTCACACAGACCCGGCCGGCATCATCGGTGGCGAAGCCATAGATATCCAGGGAATAGCCGCGCGGCGCCTCCCAATTGTTGCGGAGGATCTTCTTGTAGGCCTCGAGCCACTCCGAGTTGTCACTCTCATCCGGCTCGAAGGCAATGTCCTCACCGTCCCGGCTGATGGTCATGCCGTTGCCGAGATATTCGATCGCCAGGCCCTTGCGGCCATGTGGATCGTCGCGGTGATAGGCATTGGGCGCGCCGTCAGCGTCGACATTCAAGGGCCGCACCCACACCAGCGATTGCGTGTCGTGAATGACGCGATGCGGATCGCTGAAGCTGTCCGGCATCATGCACGACGTCTGGGCGACGCCTTCCGTGCCAACCGCCACAAGGTTGACAGCCAATCCGACAATAATGGGTAGACAATATCTCATTGCAAGCATGATGATTCGCGCCGCCCTGCTCCGCTATTTCGCGTCAGCGGCCGGGTGTCAAGCGCGGCAAATACTGGGTTGTGGGCGCAAAAGCACCGGCCGCACGAGGCGGCCGGTTCGATCGCGACACGATCCTTGTCAGACTGTCCCAAATCAACGGACCAGTCCCGCAGCCGTCTTGCCCTTGGGCGCAGCCGGGACGACGTGCACGACCTTGAAATTGCGCTTCTTGAGCTCCTCGAGGAACTGCGGCAGCGCGCGAGCGGTGACGGGCTGGATGTCGTGCATGAGCACGATGCCCTTGCCGGCTTTTTCGAGGGCCTTGATCGTATCCTCGATCATCTGCTCTTCGGTGAGGCCGTTCCAGTCGAACGAGTCGACATCGATGCTCCACACCATCAGGCCGCGCGAGACGATATGCTTCTCGAGCTGCGGCGTCAGATCCAGCATCGGGGCGCGGAAGAAAGGCGCCAGCGGGCTGCCCTGCAGCGCGTCGGTCGCCGCCTTGATGCCACGGTCGATGTGCTTCTTGGCCTCCTCGAACGGAAGCGTGTCGAGCCCGATGTGCTCGTAGGCGTGACTTCCGATCGTATGGCCTTCCTTGGCGATGCGCCGAACCAGCTCGGGATCGTCGACGGCATTTTCCCCGAGCACGAAGAAGGTTGCCTTGACGCACTCGTTGGCGAGCGCCTCCAGAACCATCTCGGTGTAGGGCGAGGACGGACCGTCGTCAAAGGTCAGTACGACCTCGCGGTTGTTGAGCGCGAGCGTCTCCTCATACTGGTCCTTGCCGACCAGAGGAAAGGCGCGTGGATCAACCGACAGCGTGCGGCTGGTGCCGAGCGTCTTGGGATTCGGGCAGTCGGCCGCAACCGCAACGGTCGCCGAGCCGATGAGCAAGGTCGCCACCAGGGCGAGAGTGCTGCTGTGCTTCATGGTGTGCTCCTGTGTTCGTGGCATCTTTGTTGAGGGTTCAAGCATCGCGGCGGTGGCTGACATGCCGGTCATTGGCGGCCGTGCCGGCCGGCTGCAGCGAGGCACCGGAGATGTACGGAAGCTCCGCTGTCGACAGCGCGCGATATGCGGCTGCACGGCTCTGCGTTGGCGGCGACAGCTCGCGCGCCAGCACCCGCAATCGCGGAGTGTCGAGAGCGGGAATCTCCTCCACCGGACGCTGCGCCGGAACCAGCTTGCGGAACAGGCGAGCGACCGCGTTGACGAAGTCCTCGCCGATCGCACGAAGTCCGATCAGCGACACGATTCCGTAGCCGAGCGCGAAGACGTTCGAGAACGCGAACACCGCATGCATGCCATCGCCGCGCTGGAAGTCGGCATAGGAGATCGTCAGCGACCAGCCGAACAGAGCCAGGATCGCGGCCGTGCAGGTGAGCGGGACCGCGGTCCTTTGGTCGATCTTGGGCGTGCGGCCGAACTGCGCCTTGACGCCGAAGATGAGCTGGATCAGCGAGTTCGCCACGCCGCTCAGCACCACCGGCAGCAGCACCAGGAACAGCGTGTAGGCCCGGACGATCTCTAGTCGCTTGTAGCCGGTGAACTTGAGATCGCGGCACACGAGATAGAGATAGGGCGGCAGCGTCACATAGATCCAGCTGCTGACGCGCTTGAAGTCGAACGGATAGACCAGCATCAGCAGCATCGAGATCGAGATGCAGGCCGGCATGATCAGGTAGTGGAGGCGCAACAGGCCTTCCAGGATGTTGCGGAAGGTCGGCCGCACCTTGACCAGATGCTTCAGCAGAGAAGGCAGGACGATCAGGCCGCCATTGGCCCAGCGCCGCCGCTGCACCACCAGCGCGCCGAAATCGGACGGCGTCGCGCTATAGGAGAGCCGCGCCGGATAGTTCTCGACTCGCCAGCCGCGGCTGACCAGGTCGATGGTAGCGCCGGTGTCCTCGATGACGGTCGTGTCCTGGATATAGGCCGGGAACACGTAGCCGCGCTCCTCGTGCTTCGTGGCGATGTCGAGCAGTGCCTCCTTGCGGATGGTGGCGCTCGCCCCGACCCAGAAGCCCGCATTGGCAAAGCCCATCCCTTCCGTGACGTAGAAGTAGATGTCGGTGGTGGCGCCGGCGGCCCGCTCCAGCACGTGCGGCGTATTGGGAACGGCCGTATAGGGCGTCTGCATGACCGCAGCCCGCTCATTGCCCGGGCTCTCCATCGCGGCCACCATCGCGCTCGCGTAGTCGCGCAGCAGGAAGCTGTCGGCGTCCAGGATGATGACGTACTTGGCATCGCGCGGCTCGATGAGCTCGGATGCGGGAGTGTGCGCATCCGCGTCGACGAGCTCGAGCCCCTTGGCGCTCGACCGGGTCGTGAGCCGGCGCCCCATGATCGAGATGTACGAGTTGAGGTTGGCCGCCTTGGTGGGCAGGTGCGAGAGGTTGGCGTAGGTCTTGCGCTCGAACAGCGAGACCCGCGTGCTGAACATCGTCGCAAGCGTATCGAACTCGGATGCGAGCTGCTCATAGGTGAGCTGCTCATGGGTCTGCGCCTTCTCGCGCAGCTCCTGCGCACGCGTCTGGTGCACCTGGACAGGCTCACGCAGGATCTGGCTGACAAAGAACGCGCGGGTATGGTCGTTGGAGCCGCCAAAGGCCCCGGCCTCGACCTCGGTCGCGATACGCTCGAGCCACAGCGCGGCCCGCTCGCGCAGGTCCGCCGCGGTCGCGGCCGCCGCCTCTAGATCCACATCCGCCGGCGCCTGCGCGCGGAACTCGTCTGCGCTTGCGGCAAACTGCGCGGCGATCGGGGCCAGCATGTCGTTGATGAGATCGACCTGCGCCCATGACGACAGCAGAAGGTCGCGATCGGCGCGGCTGGTCGGATTGGGCGGATTGTCGAGCAGCAGCACGACGCCCCGATTCGGGTAGTCGACCAGGGCAGCCGACATCAGGGTCTGCCAGATGACGTGGGGCTCCTCGCGATAGCTCGGAACCACAATCTCGACCCGCGGCGCCGCGCTCTTGCGGCTGCGGAACCGCGCAAGACTCTCAATCGCGGCGCGGGTGCGTTTGCGCACGTTCCAGAAGAACGAGAGCCGCGACACCTGATAGGTGAAGCTCCCGAACATGAAGACCGCGAAGATGAGATTGTAGACGATACGCTCGGCCCCGGACCCGGGAAGGAATCGGGTGAGAACGTCGCGGTTGTTGAGATAGTTCTCGACGAAGAAGAGCGCGAACGCTCCCATCGTCACCACGAACAGGACGAGGTTGATGACGATCTCGGTACGTGCACGCGCGCATACGCGCGGAAGAAAACTACTGGACATGTTTTGCGCCGCCGCAGTTTGGTGAAGGTTTCGTTAAAGCAGCGCAATCGACGTAGTATTGATTCAAATTGAAGCCAATCGATACTCAAAATCGAAGTGAAATTTAAGTATTAATGCGACGGAAACGGAGGGATTAACTTTGAATATTCAGGATGACTGGCGCGATCATCGTTAGCGCGGGCGCGATTGACGCGCCCAACGGCTCGAATCCGTGGGATCAGTTGGCTTAAGAAACTAAGGGCGTGTACTCGTTCCCGCCCAGCGGTGGTCCGCCAAACCGAAGAGAAGTGCTCAGGCTTACCCGAAGCCGCCGATAACAGACGGGCAGAGCATGTCCGCTCTGTGCGGGTAATTGCGGATCAGTTCTTCACGTATTTCTTGATGTCCATCTGGTCGTCGGAGGCCGAGTAGATGGTGCCGTTGCCATCGACTGCGATGCCGATCGGGGGCTGCATCTTCGGGTCGGGCGGCACCGGAGGCGGAATGAAATACGTCACCTTGCCGTCGTTCACACTGCCGATGCGTATGCCGCGCTTGCAGCCCGGATTGTAATTGGCGGCGCCCTGATTGTCCGAGGACTGGGAATCGATTACGTACAGCATGTCGTTCTTGTCGACGGCGACGCCGCTCGGCCGGCCGAATTGCTTCCAGGCCGCAAGAAAGTTTCCATCCTTGTCGAAGACCACGACGCGATTATTGCTACGGTCGGCGACGTAGAGGCGGTCCTGGCTGTCGAAGGCGATCGCATGCGGTGAACGCAGTTGGCCGTCGCCGGTGCCGCGACTGGCAAACGTTTTCACGAATTTGCCGTCCTTGGTGAACACCATGATACGCGAGTTGTTGGGCTTGGCCTCGCCGTGACCTTCGCTGATGTAAATGTCGCCATTGGAGGCGACCGCGACGCCGGTCGGCAAATCGAAGATATCAAGGCCGCTCTCGCCGGCACCTTGGCCGGGCTTGCCCAGTTTCAACAGCACACGACCGTCGGGACTGAACTTCGTCACCTGAAAGCCCTTCGTGCCTTTCGCCCCGGCATCGGCCACCCAGACATTGCCGTCCTTGTCGATGGCCACCTGGTGCGGCTCGACAAAAAGACCAGCGCCGAAATTCTTCAGAGTCCTGCCGTCAGGTGATAGCTGGATCACAGGAACGCAGTCGTCCGTTTCACAACGGTCCGCGACCCAGAGGTTGTTGTTCGGATCGACTGCGACGGCATTGACCGGCATCCATGGCCGCGGCGGCGAGGCCCAATTCGCGACCAGCCGGTAGGGGTTTGGCAGGTTGTCGTTGGTTTGCGTGCACGGATAACTCGATTGCGCGCCCGCTATTCCGGCGGCGGCGACGCTCGCGAACAATGTAACAGCAAATCCTGTCAGGCGCGCGCGCATGGATCTCCTCCCTCGTCATTCGATGCTTTGGTTTTCCGAAAGCTTATAGAGCCAGGGCCGGCGTGTATATGTGCTGCTGTGCTCACCGCCTTGTCGGCGATTACACCAAAGCCGCGGAAAGTTTGAATGAAAAGGAGCGCGAGAAAAGCTTGCCTATGAAGCGCAGGAGCGGTGGCTCAACCTGTTTGGATGTGACTTGTCGTGTAACTTTGAAATTGATCCGTCTACGCGCCTGTCGACCTGCTCCGCTATGGCCCAGAAGGCGCGCTCAAGATGTCGGTATCCTGCGTGGTCGCAACTCCTCTGTTAATGAGGAGCGGAGGATGTGCCACACGCAGGAATGCCGAGCCTGTTGTGGTCGTAGTGCTGAGCCGGCCAACTGCGGGCTCAGCCAGAACAGCGTCATTGATTGCTGCGACATCAGCAAAGGCCGCTATTCTGGCGCTCTTGGAGAAGGAGCGAACATATCGCGGACACCGCAAAATCGACGTTGCTGACCCGGAGCCGACATGGGCCACTTCGGATTCTCAGAACGTGATTTATCCAAAGCCAGCGGGGATTGCCGGATCACTCGGGCTTGATTCCCGCAAACTTGACCACCTTCGCCCACTTCTCGGTTTCTTCGGCCATGAGCTTGCCGAAATCGGCGGGCGAGCCGGCAAGCGCCATGGCGCCCAGGTCGGCAAGCCGAGCCTTGATGTTGGGATCGGCAAGGCCCGCATTGATCTCCTTGTTGAGCCTATCGACGATCTCGGCGGGCGTGTTCTTGGGAACCCCGACGCCATCCATCACGACTCACCTCGTAGCCCGGCACGAAATCGCCCACGGTCGGGATGTCCGGCAGCGCCTCCGAGCGCGTCGTAGTGGTGACTGCCAGAGGGCGCAGCCTGCCGGCCCTGATGTGCTCGATTGCCGCGGTCGTGGTGGGGAAGTAGACCTGCACCTGTCCGCCGAGTAGGTCGGTAAGCGCGGGTGCCCCGCCGCGATAGGGCACGTGTACCATGTTGACGTCGGCCATCATCTTGAACAATTCGCCGGCCATATGGGATGCGGTCCCGGTACCGGCCGACGCCATGCTGAGCTTGCCCGGATTGGCCTTGGCATAGGCGATGAACTCGGGAACCGTCTTGGCCGGGACGGATGGATGCACCAACATGACACACGGCGTACGCGCGATGCTCGCGACCGGCGCGATGTCGCGGATGAAGTTGAAATTGAGCTTCTCGTAAAGCGTAGCGTTGATCGCGTTTGCCGGAGTGACCACTAGGAGCGTATGGCCGTCGGGCGCCGAGCGTACCACCGCCTCGGTGGCGATGTTGGTGCCGGCACCCGGCCGGTTCTCGATGACGAATGGCTGGCCCAGCCGCTCCGACAGCCATTGCCCCATCAGGCGTGCGAGGATGTCGGCCCCGCTACCGGCGCCGAGTCCGACGATTAGGCGCACCGGCCGCGACGGATAGGTTTGTGCCCAAGCGAAGCGCGACATGGCCGGTAGCGTGGCAGCACCCGCTGTAAGACGCAGAAATTGCCGGCGTGGAAGCATCATGGCGTCCTCCTGCGGTCCTGAGGCTTGCGAGCACGGTCACTTTGTCGGGGGCTATTCGCGAGCCTTGGCCCCCGGAAGATAGTTGATACCCCCATAAACGCATAATGCTATTGTCTGATGACATCATCTCAAAATTGAAATGGGTATCGCCATGCAGCTGAGCGATCGCATCGGACGCCGACTGAAGCTGCAAGACCTGCATGTCCTCATGACCGTCGTGCAAGCCGGAAGCATGGGGAAGGCGGCGCAACGTCTCAATTCCACCCAGCCCAACATTTCGAGATCGATCTCCGAGTTGGAACATGCGCTCGGCGTGCGCCTGCTCGACCGTCATCGCCAAGGCATCGAGCCGACCGAGTACGGTCGCGCGTTGCTTGAGGGCGGTGTGGCCGCGTTCGATGAACTGCGTCAAGCTGTGAAGAACATCGAGTTTCTCGCCGACCCTACGGCCGGAGAAGTACGGATCGGATGCAACCCCTATCTGGCCACAAGCTTTGTTTCTGCCGTCGTCGATCGGCTCTCTCGGCTCTATCCGCGCATCGTATTTTACGTGGCGGCCACACTGGCGGAAGCACTGCAGCGTGAAGTGAGCGAGCGTAACGTCGATCTCTTGATCGCGCGCAGGTTGGGTTCCTTCGCCGACGAGCGGCTGGAGTTCGAAACTCTCTTTGAGGACTCAAGTGTCATCGTGGCGGGCGCCCAAAATCCGTGGGCGCGGCGGCGCAGGATCGAGCTTTCCGATCTGGTAAATGAACCGTGGGCGCTGCCACCGCCGGACAGCGTGATTGGTTCGCTCGCAATGGAAGCCTTTAGTGCAAGCGGGCTCGATTATCCACGCACGACTGTGGTCACCTATTCCGCCCACATGCGGCTGAGTATCCTGGCGAGCGGGCGCTTTCTTACTATTCACCCGGCTTCCTTGTTGATATTTCCCACAAAGCGCCCAGAACTCAAGGTCCTGCCCATTGAACTACCGCTTGCCCGCGAGCCGATCGGGATCATCACCCTGAAGAACCGCACCCTCAGCCCCGTCGCGCAGCTTTTCATTGAGCACGCCCGCGAAGTCGCCAAGCCGCTGGCGAAACACCGGCGGTGATGTCCGGAAGTGGCCCGTTGCGACCTTGCCTCAAGAATTCATGTCCGCAATGCCCCGAAAGCGGACAAACCCGAACCGACGTAAATGACCCAAACCGGTCATCGGACCTGATTTCTGTGTTCGCTTATCGGGACAGGCGCATTAACGCCGACCGACGCGATTAACCGGACGACCACGATTAGCGGGCGTACCAGGACGCACGCCGACGCCCCGCGCACGGACGCCTGTGGTCATCACGAAGGCGGGCGGCGGCGGGCCGTAGCCATAGCCATTGCCATTGCCATTGCGGTAGCCGTAGCCATTGCCATAGCCATCGCCGTAGCCATAGGCCGTTGCCGTAGCCATAGGCATCGCCATAGCGGTTGCGGTTCAGGCCGTAGAGTGCCGCCCCAACATAACCGGCGCCCGGTGCCACCACCGTCGGCGCTAAGTATGGTGTGGGTTCCTGGACTCCGTATCCGTATCCGTAGGTGGGCTCCACATAAGTCCCGTTGCCGTTGCTCGGTGCCGGAATCACATAGACCGGTCCGCCGCCGATATACACCCCGCCGGGGGCCACATAGACGGACTGCGCGGCGGCGGTCGTGATGTGTGCCGACGACAAAGCTGCGATCGCTAACGCGAGTAATCGGTAGTTCATGCTCAAGCTCCTGTACGCTGGACGGCAAGGAGTCTCGGAACCAATGGCCGAGCGATCAGCGCTGCTTGCCTCGCATGCAGTTTATGACGAAGTTCCTCGCGGATGCGCGATTGCCGTCGAGATCACTGCTGGTGTAGCCACGTGATTTTGCGAGTGAGACACACCGATTGTAGCTGTCATCGACCGACGCTTTCGTCTGGGCTCTGGCCGCTCTCGCTGGGTCAGCGTTCGTGTTTTGCGCAAGCACCACAGTCGACGTTCCCACACCGACCACGAGCGCAGCTGCGGCGACAGAAAGGATGGGTCGCATGGCATTTCTCCTGTTGGCGGAATTATCAGATGCGACCTTAGTTGCACGGAAGAAAGGGTTCCATTACGCGGGCGGGCGCTGCGCACGTCGAAACGTCGTAGCAAAATGTATATTGGTTTAGGTGACAACCCACGCCAGCACCACTGCATGGAGCGCGGCGCTTGCACGCTTAAATCAGTGCGCCTCAGGCCACTGTGAAACCTGGCTCGGCGAGGCGCGCTTTTATCAAGCACCGACGCGAGGCGCGCGGTCGTCCAATGCCAACCGCCACCATCCAACGCAGGCAAGTCGCCAACATGACGGTCTACGAGATACTTCACCCAAATGGGGCGCTCGCAGCGGCCTCCGGCGATAGGGATTTGGTGCACTTGCTCACGGCCGGTTGTGACCCATAGCCAACTCCGCAGTTGGAGAGCTTCGATGACGGATATAGTCCAGTTTCTGGACTACCTTGGTGGCGCTCGTGATGCTAAAGTTCTCGTCATGAAAGGCTATGGATCATTTTGCCCAGTAGCCAAAGCTGCGGAAATTCTCACGGAGCGGTGGACCCCGCTCGTGCTTCGCGAGATGTTGCTCGGGTCCTGCCACTTCAACCAGCTTCGTCGCGGCATCCCGCAGATGTCGCCGACCCTCCTCTCCAAGCGCCTGCAAACGCTAGAAGAAGCCGGGCTAATCTCACGCCAATCAAACGATAATGGGCATTGGGAGTACCATCCAACCCAAGCGGCCAGGGAAGCCTGGCCAATTATCGATGCATTGGGCTATTGGGGCCATAGGTGGGCGCGCAGCCAGCTCACGCCTAACGAACTCCACGCGGGCCGGCTTATGTGGAATATGCGCCGCTCGTTCGATCTAAAGCACGTTCCATGCGACTTCGTGATGTATATCGAGATTGCGGACGCTCGGCCGAAGCGCTGGTGGTTTGTTGTGAAAAAGGAGGACGCCGATCTCTGCTGGGATGATCGCGGCTTCGAGGTCGATATCAGCGTCTATGCGAGTCTGCTGACGCTTGTGCATATTTTTATGGGCGAGCTGCCGCTGCTACGGGCGTGTGAGCTCGGGAAAATCAAGATCGAGGGTCCTAAACATCTCGTGAACAGCATGCGGGCTTGGTTCCCACGCAGCAAATATGCCAATGAGGCGCCTGCGTCCGCAGATCAAGTCTTAGCCAGCTGACGACACCCTCTCCAGTCCACTTTTTGGACTAGTGGCCCTGCTTTCCCAGCGATAGCGTTTTGCGAATGCGCTCATGCGCTAAGCATCTCAGCTAAAGGAGGCAAAGATGATCCGACCTTCTCTCATTTCATACGCCCTGGTGTTGATCTTTACTTGTACTTGCGCCGGTCACTCAGGGGCAGACCCACTTGCCGACGAAATTTCCTCGGCGGCTGCCAAATGGGATGCCGCCATCAACAACGCAGACTTCGATGCTCTATTACCATTGTATACCGCTGACGGCAGATTGATGCCGCCTGGTGCGCAGCCCGTCACCGGCTCTTTGGCAATCCGTGATTTCTTTGCTGGGCGGGGAAGAAGCGTCAGAAATCACAAGGTCGAGCTGGTCGATGTGTTGTCCGTCGGAAATTACGCCTATACCACGTCCCATTTCACGGCCACGTTAGTGTTGGATGAGAAGGCAGCGGCAATTTCTGGCAGCACAGTGAGGCTCCTTGAACGCCAACCCGACGGACAGTGGAAGATAAAGTCTCATATCTTCGTTAGAGAATAAGTTCGCGGGTGCCACAGCCATCCGCTCAACACCCGCAAACCTGAGGGTCGCAGGTCGATAGAGGGTCATGCACCCTATTGGCCCGAAGCAGCCGATACAGAATCTCCGCTCTACGTCTGCTTTAAGGGGGTGGAGTGGACTCGTTTTGCTCGTTCTGAGTTCTTCCGGGTGTGACCCTAAGCGGACATCGTGGGGGCTCGCTCACGCAGGCAAGCGCAACAATTTTCGTGCGTTTTCGCTAAACACCGATTTCTTCGCCTCTGGTGTGAGCGTCCGGCCGATCGCCTCAATGGTCTTTTCGATCGGGCCAAGCGGTGCGTCCGTGGCGAAAACCACATGATCGGTGCCGAAGAAGTCCAGGCCGCACTGAAGTCCACCCGCCGACCCGAAGAGGGCCGTATCCGCAAAGAACATGCGGAAATAATCCAGGTGTGGCCGCTTCAGCGACGAGAGCACCGATGAGTAATCCTCGTCTGCGGTTCGGCTGCCAAGCACGTCCAGGCCGGGGCCCACGCGGCCGTCGAAATAGGGAATCATGCCCCCGAGGTGGTGCGTAATGATCTTCAAGTTGGGATGACGGTCGAAAAGACCGGAAAATACGAGCCGAGCCATGGCGACTGACGTGTCGTACGGCCAGCCGAAACACCACCACATTTCGTAACGGGATTTGGTCTCGGATTGGTAATCACGGACAGACGCCACTCGTGTGGGGTGAAGCCAAATCGGCCGCTCGTGCGCGGCCATCTTTGCGAAGAACGGGACAAAACGCGGATCATCCAGTGGAAGCCCATTGATGTTGGTGTAGGTCTGGACGCCAACGGCGCCGAGCTGATTGATGGAGCGGTCGATTTCCTCCAGCGCCGACGGCACGTCGTTCAGGGAGATGCCTGCGATGAATCCGGCAAATCGCGACGGATACTTCGTGCAAAGCTCGGCCATCTCGTCGTTCGCAATTCGCGCAAGGTCGCGTCCCCCGTCGGGGCTTGTGCACTCCTCGAGTGAGGGATTCGGCAATGAGATGACCTGGCGATAGTCGTCCGCCGCATCCATCGCGCGGAACCTGACATCGAGATCGTAGAGCGCTTTGACGCTCAGAAGCCGATCGGTGATGTTGCGCAGCGCCGGCGACATGTCGTTCATTTTTGCAAGGAACGAGCGCGGCGCCAGGTGAGTGTAGATGTCAATGATCATCGCAATGCCCTTCCGTTTACGGTAGCTGCCCAAGGGGCCATTACGCACGCCGCCGCAGGATGGCGGCAGCCTTGCGAGGCTGCCTGGATTCAAGGCGGTTTTCGTGCCGACCCAGCAAAAGCAGCCACTCCCGAGCGTGCCCGCGCGCGCGGCCGCCCTCCAAATCAAGATTGTCGAGGACCCACTCACAAGCTGATTGCAGATCAACGCGCCCGTCGAGGCGAACGGGCATGCCGAGCGCGACGAATTGCGAAATCCGGGGCCGCGACACGCCCAGCTCGTCGGCAAGTTCCGATTTCGTGACGATCATTGCGCGAGTTAAGCGCAAATCTTGTGCTTGCTCTAGGAGGTCATCGACGGTTCGGCGGATCTACGCCCCAGTAGCCCCGCCAGACAAGGCTTAAGGGAGGGCCCCCAATCGTCTGCTTGCTGTGTCAATGGGCGAGCGCGGCCTGGTCTGGTTTATGTATCGTCTTCCCGGCTTGATCGTTGACGCGCATAGTCCAGGCCGACCATGGGTTCCCAAGCATCTTGGTTCGCCCGAACATCAACTCGCGCACGACCTGTAAGGCGTGTACCGGGCAATTCGCTCGTTCACACCTCAGCTCAGTGCTCAAGAATGTGCCAACTACTTCAGGCATGCTGGTTATGTTTCCATATGAGCGGGAACCGCTTTAGTGATGTATGCGTATGCGTAAGAGAGGGGCGCCGCATTACGAGGCTCTTTCGCGCCCTCCGCTGGTGACCTCGTCACTCGAGCAGCTTCAAAATCGCCGCCACGTGTTCTATTTTGAACAGACGCGCTTGCTGGCGATTCGCTATGAAAGCGTCCTCGCGGGGATCGGGGGGACGCCAATGTTTACATCTGCCGAGTGCCGAGCAAAGGCCGAAGAGAAACTAGCGCAGGCGGAACGCGACCACCGGCATAGCAGGCGCCTTATCGACGCGGCTGAAGCGTGGCTATTTCTCGCCGGTCAAATCAGACGACTGGAGGCGCCAAACGAGGCGTCCTTAGGACGCTTTCGATCAACGTGATGCAGGCTGCCTGAAGACTCCCGCCAAGCCCCGCCCAAGGAGGATTCACCTCCTGGGTTGTTCTTTGATTAGGAGCAATGCCAATGATCGATGCAAACGCTTACAGCCTTGCCATCAACTGGGCGCTACACGAGATAAAAGCTCAAATCCGAGACACCGAGCGCGAGAGAGATTTTCAAACCAGCGACCTCCGTAGCGAGGCTAAAGGCTATCTCGATGACCATCCTGAAATGCTGGCGCAAGCGGAAGCGATGATTGCATCGCGTGCGGATTTTGCGAACTTGCGGAGAAAGGGTCAGCAAAAACGGTAGCGAAAACCGTAGTCGGGAGGTCCGTCCGTCTTCGTGCGACCAATGTCTGGTTTTGGCCCATCGCCACCTTGCCTCAACAATCTATGTCCGCAATGCCCTGAAAGCGGACAAACCCGAACCGACGTTGCTGACCCGGAGCCGACCTAAACCCGAGTCCATGACAGCGCAACCCGAGCCGGTTGTTGAGTCGTCATTTTTGCTGGAAGTACCGCAGGTCGGGCGGCGTTTGATCCTTCTTGGCCGGCATCAGCATGCCCTCGGCGCTGAGGAAATAAGTCTCCTTGCCGATCTGCACCCAGCCCTGCCCCTCCTCGCATTCTGCCTCGTTCCAGACCGGCCGCACATTGGGGTTGCGGCGGTAGTTCTTCATCACGGTCCACGGCCGCGTCAGGGCGTGGTCGAACACCGTCATCTCATTGTGCAGCACATTGCGGTCGGCACGATCGAGATACAGCCGTTCCTTGATGATGCTCTGGTTGTCCCGATGCAGCGGAATGCCGCTGTCGTCGTAGACGCGGGGACCCTTGAAGCCGCGGGTCTCGATCTCGAGCGTATCGTAATGTCCGGCACCGTCCGTATCGATCCATCGGCCGATGGAAAGCCCGCCCTGGAAGGCGGGCTCGAAGTTCTCTGGCCAATTGCGGCCGTCGGTATAGACGCGCCGGACATAGGGATGGACGTCGTTGGGTAGGATGTAAGTAACCTCCGGCTGGATGACGATCTCCATCGGCCCCAAAACGTTCATCATCATCGGCATGCCGTGGGAACGGCAGGAGGCGCCGTTGAGGCCGGGGCCACCGGCATCCTGGTCGGCGATATTGGCCTCGTAGATCGCCTGATATTCGGGTGTCAGGGGCGGTTGCTGGCGGAGCCCCCAGGGCTTGGTCGGGTCAAACGGCGGCTGAGGCTGATCGGCGACACCGGTCGGTGCCCGGGTCCACTGGCCCTTCCAGTCCGGATAGCTGTGCGGATCATCGAGCGCGCGGGCGACCCCGGCCGTCAAAAGGGCGATCGCCAGGATGGTTGCGGTTCGGTGGAGCATGGCGTCCTCCTCGGTTCTCGGCCTCACATCCCAATATCACTGCTTGGATACGCCGGCGAGATGATCGAGCAAGCTGAAATATCGCCTGGCGTGTTATCGTAGGCGGGCGTGAAACGGAGCCACGAAATCATGGCTGAGACCACACTCCCGCGTTGGACGATCGGCGCCGCGTTGGCGCTCGTTGCCACCGCCGTCGCCGCCGAGCCAATGGGTGAAGCGACGCGCCACGTTAGTACGGTTGGAGGCCGCGAGCGAACTTTCCTCGAATATGTTCCAAAGACCTTGAAGCCCGGTGCACCGTTATTGTTCGTGCTGCATCCTTCAGGGGGCGATGCGGCGGGCATGCGCCAATATTCCAATTACGAATTCGACGAGCTGGCGGACAAACACGGATTCCTGGTCGTGTATCCGGATGGGTTCGACAACACCTGGAACGATTGCCGCGGCGGCTCGCCATTTTCCTCCAAGCGGCTGAAGATCGACGATGCCGGTTTCATCAAAAGCCTTCTCAACCACGAGGTAACGGCGCACGCGGTCGACAGGAAGCGCGTCTTCGCCGCGGGCTGGTCCAATGGCGCACAGCTCGCCTACCGCCTGGCGCTGGAATATCCCGAGGATTTCGCCGGCGTTGCCGCGATCTCGGCAAGCGTGCCTGTGAAGGAAAATCTCGATTGCGGCCAAGTCGACAAGCCGATTCCCGTGATGATCGTCAATGGCACCGCCGACCCGATCAATCCCTTTCGCGGCGGCATGGTCAATTTGGGCAGCGCAAAGCTCGGCAACGTGCTCTCCAGCGAAGACACCGCGAAATATTGGGCAAAGCTGCTGGGCATAACGGCCCCGCCGCAGATTGCGACGCTGTCGCGTAAAGGCGGGCGTACCTCGGTCGACAGCATGACCTGGGTAAAAGACGGGACCCCCGTGGTCATTTTGTATTCGGTGCAGAACGGCGGGCACGCCATGCCGCTCGAAGGCGAGGACTTGGATTCGCCCGTCGCGATTTGGGATTTCTTCTCCAAATTGCCGAGCCGCTGACGTCCCGCGATCGCAAGGATCGCGACGGCAGCAACGGCTCAGACTGAGACCTTCCGCGATGTCCGCGACACGTCGATGTCCGCGACACGTCGGCTGAGCGGCCAAAAGCGGTGAGCAGACCTCAAAAGAGGCAGCCGATTTCTGCCGCGGCCTGTCGCTGGCCCGCAGCTATCGTTTGACTCTCAGCTGCGGGACGGAGAAATCGACCACTTCGCTTCGGATGCAGATGACCTTGACTTGGTCGTTGACTCCGAGTTCCTGACCGATCGAGGTTTGAGCCAGATAGGCCTGCCCGTGCATAAAGCAGGTGGCCGGATTTCCGGACTGGACGGGCAGAAGCATCACCGAGGCCGCATTGTCGCGCGTGCAGTCCCGAAGATCGGGCGTGATCGCGGTCGAACAGATCAGGACCAGAGCTGTCAGCATCGCTTCGTTTGCGAAGTGCTAGTCCGCAGTGCGGATCAGAACGAGAAGTCGATGCTGCCGGCGGCATACCAGCCGGTGCCCTCGTCGCGCTCGCGCATCCAGCCGCTCGATATGGTCACCTTTCCGGGCCCAACCTTGATGCCCGTCAGAGCCGCACCGACACGGAACTGGTCGGTGCGGTCGTTGCCGAGGCCGCCAACCTCGGGTCCGAAGAACACGCCGTTGCCGACGAAATCGTAGCCCAAGCGCCCGATCGAATAGTAGGTGTTGAAGGCGGTCGAGTAGGATGCCAGCGCGTAGACGAGAGTCCTCTCGGTGGGATTGACCCACAGGTCGCCCTGCACCTTGAAGCCGGTCTCGGAGCCGACCACCGAATTGTTCGGATCGGTTGGCCTGATGCGATGGTTTTGATAGTTGGCGCCAACCTGCACCGTGAAGGCGCCATTGTTGAAGACGTGGCTCCAGCCCACCAGCACGTCGGCAGTGACGAATCGCCCATTAAACGTCTCGCCGGGATCGCCGTGATAGCGGTAGTCGCCGCCGAGGCCAAAGGCCGAGACGCGAAGACCCGACTTGTCCATGCCACCAAAGGGCGCATACAGCACGCCCATGTAGCCGACCAGGCTCCGGTGCGAGTTCCAGTCAAATCCGTAGTAGAGGTTGCCGTATTCAGTCGCTTCCGGCGCCGCGGCCGCCTTCCGGATGATCGCCTGATCGGCAGCCGAAGCAGCCCCTGCCGAGGCGGAGATCACAAGTGCCGATAGCAAAAATGCTGCGCTGCGCGTCATGCGTGCCCCATTCCGTCGTCAGTTCAAGAAATCTTGCGGGTCGCACGCAGAACTAAATCCCGCTGCAAAGTACGTTTTTCGCCCGGACGGAACAAGGGAATACCATCGACCATACAGAAATACCTGAAGATTTCCTGAGACCTGTTGCCAAGGCGCAACGCGATACCTTCAGTCCATCAGCGACCGTGTCAGCGCCGGCCGAAACGGCCAATCGATTGTTTGCAAATAAGAAATCAGCGCATCCAAGCGCAGCGATCGCTTGGGTCGCCTCGACGACACCGGCAACCCGGTCGCACGGGCGCAACTGGGAGCGCCTCCGCGGCGCCCCCGGTCACGTCAGGGACCCACGTCAGAAGCTTCATAAACTGAAGTCCAGATTCGCGGTCGCGTACCAGCCACCGCCCTCGCCGCGCTCCCGCATCCAGCCGCCTGAGACGCCGAGCTTGCCGGCGCCGAGCGTGATCCCTGTCAGATGAGAGCCGACGCGGAACTGATCGGTGCGGTCATTGCCGAGGCCGCCGACCTCCGGGCCGAAGAAGACGCCCGAGCCGATGACGTCGTAGCCGAGCCGGCCAATCGCGTAGTAGGTGTCGAAGGCGGTCGAATACGAGCCCAGCATGTAGACGAGAGTCCGCTCGGTGGGATTGACCCACAGATCGCCCTGCACCTTGAAGCCGGTCTTGCTTCCCAGGACGGTGTTGTTGGGATCAAACGGCTGCACCCGATGGTCCTGATAGTTGGCACCGATCGAGAGCGTGACGGCACCGTTCTCGAACACGTGGCTCCAGCCCACCAGCCCATCGACGGATGCGAATTTTCCGCGGAACAGTTCGCCATCGCCACCGAGATAGCGATAGTTTCCGAGCAAACCGAAGACCGCGAGGCGCAGGCCCGACTTGTCCATGCTGCCCGGCGCGTACAGCACGCCCATATAGCCGGCGAGGCTTCGGTGCGAGTTCCAGTCCACGCCGAAATAGAGATTGCCGTATTCGATCTTCTCCGGCTCCACGCGTGGCGCCTTGACCGGCATGTCGGCGGCCATGGCGGCGCCAACTGATGCTGCAAGCGCAAGCATCAACAACGATAGAGAAGTGCTGCGCATCTTAAGGCCCCCCGACCCAATACAGAACCTGCGAACCCGCACGGCACGATGCGGGCACGACAAAGCACGCCAGGTCTTGTGCTCATCCTGGCTTGCGCCTTCTGTCGAGGATTAGCGGTAGCCGCTTAACGGCGCCTTGGCGCAGCGCCGAGTCATCGATTCAGACTTAAGAGAAGGTAAGTAACGCTGGGCTCACGCACAAATGATCTGATGCTGTTAGCACCGCAGCTGGCAGGCCTACGCCAAGTGCCACCCCCACTCCCAAAATCCAAAATGCCCTTCGACGCGAGAGCACTGGCGCGTCGATCTTTTCGCTCATGCTCGACCTCCCTGGCTTTGGAAAATGCCTAGCAGGTCGATTGGTTATCCCTAGGGAGGAAAGAATGTCCCTAAGGACAATTGGCGTTGCTCGGGGCCAGGATAGTTGTTGGCTCGTGAAGGTCGCACAGTGGCCGTCAGATGTTCCTGAGCGGGGCGCGAACACCTCAAGGAGGAGTCGATGCTAAGAACGATATCTGCTGGAATGACAGCACTCGCAGTCATTACTGGATCTTCCCTGGCCTATGGACAGGCCCCTTCTGCCGGGCCTGCATCACCGCGCATAACCGCAAGCGACTTGAACGCTTTGACGGATGCCAGGATTGCCATCGTCAAGGCCGCGTTGCAGCTGACGCCTGACCAGGAAAGGTATTGGCCGGCGATCGAAGACGCTATCCGCGCCAGGGCGAAAGACCGGATAACCCGGCTTGAAGGCGTGACAACTGGCGTGGCGGAGCGGGCCGACCGTAGTCCTATCGAGAACTTGCGCGACCGTAATCCCGTCGAGTTCTTAAATCGACGCGCCGATGCCTTGGCTCAACGATCAGCCGACCTCAAGAAGCTCGCCACTGCGTGGCAGCCCCTCTATCAGACCCTCACGCCGGACCAGAAGCGCCGGATGGGCTTCCTCGCGATGGTAGTCCTTCGCGACGTGAGAGATCGCGTGGAACAGCGTCGTATGGATGCTGAAGAAGACGAAAATTGAAGTCGACTCGCGTCAAACGGCTGCGCGTCGAATGACTCCGCACCCTCGACCGATGCGAAGGCCGGGCGGCCCTCGATCATTTTGACGTCTTGAGCGAAGGGCCCCCTACTCCGCCGGTGCTCCTGACTCCGCGGGCGCGGCTCGTCGCGTTTCAAACCGCGTCGCCAGCCATCGGCACACCACATAGAACGCGGGCGTGAAGATCAGGCCGAACACGGTGACGCCGATCATGCCGGAGAACACCGCGGTGCCCAGTGTCTGGCGCAGCTCGGCGCCGGCGCCGATCGCCCACACCAGCGGCACCACGCCGAAGATGAAGGCGAGCGAGGTCATCAGGATCGGGCGCAGCCGCAACCGCGCAGCCTCGACCGCCGCCGCGAAGCGATCCATGCCGCGATCCTCGAGCTGCTTGGCGAACTCGACGATCAGAATCGCGTTCTTGGCCGCCAGCGCAATCAGCACCACGAAGCCCACCTGCGTCAGGATGTTGTTGTCCTGACCGCGCAGCACCACGCCCACGATCGAGGCCACGAGACACATCGGCACGATCATGATGACCGCGAGCGGCAGCGTGAGGCTCTCGAATTGCGCGGCGAGCACCAGAAAAACGAACACGACCGCCAGCACGAAGGCGAACGCTGCAGTGTTGCCGGCCTTGAGCTGCTGATAGGCCAGCGTGGTCCACTCGAATGCGAAGCCATCCGGCAGCGTCTCGGCGGCGAGCTTCTCCATCGCGGTGAGCGCCTGCCCGAGCGAATAGCCGGGCGCCGCCGCGCCGTCGAGCTCGGCCGCAGGATAGAGATTATAACGCGGCACGCGATAAGGGCCGGAGACGTCCTGCACCGTGGTGAACGAGCCGAGCGGCACCGTATCGCCGTTGTTGTTGCGAACCCGGATGTTGAGCACATCCTTGGCATCGAGGCGGAAGCCGCTCTCGGCCTGCGCGGTGACGCGGAAGGTTCGGCCGAACAGGTTGAAGTCGTTGACGTAGGACGAGCCGATATAGATCTGCAGCGCGCTGAACACGTCCTGCACGTTGACGCCGAGAAGCTGCGCCTTGGTGCGATCGATGTCGAGATAGAGCTGCGGGGTCGAGGTCTCGAAGAACGAGAACACCTGCGTGAGGCCGGGCGTCTGCGCGGCGCGTCCCATCATGGCGAAGACCGCGCCTTGCAGCGCCTGGGTGCCGCGGCCGGCACGATCCTCCACCATCATGCGAAAACCGCCGGCATTGCCGATGCCCTGCACCGGCGGCGGCGCAACCACGAAGATCTGCGCCTCCTGGATCCCGGCCAGCCTTTGGTAGAGCTCCCCGATGATGGCGTTCGAGTTCTTGCGCGGGTCCCTCGCCCGTTCCTCGAACGGCTCCAGCACCACGAAGACCGCGCCGGCATTGGGTGCGAGCGTGAAGGTCGCGCCGGAGAAGCCCACGATGTTGACCGCGCTGGAAATGCCGGGCGTCTTGAGCGCGATGTCGACAGTGCGCATATTGACGTCGTCGGTACGCTGCAGCGACGCGCCGGGCGGCAGCTGCGTGACAATGATCAAAAAGCCGCGGTCGAGCGCCGGAATGAAGCCAACCGGCGTCTTGCGGAACTCGTTGAGGCCGAACGTTAGAATGCCGGCATAGATCACGAGCATCAGCACCGCAAAGCGCACCACCCGCGCTGCCAGCCAGCGATAGCCGCTCGCCAGTCCGTCAAAGCTGGCATTGAACAGGCCAAAGAACTTCTTGATCGGCCATTCCCAGAACCTTGGCGGCCGGTCTTCATGCGGCCGCAAGAGCAGCGCGCAGAGCGCCGGCGACAGTGTGAGGGACACGATCAGCGAGATGATGGTCGCGCCCGCGATGGTGAGCGCGAACTGCCGATAGAACTGGCCCGAGATGCCGGTGATGAAGCCGGAGGGCACGAACACGGCGCACAGAACGAGCGCAATCGCGATCAGCGCCGCGCCGACCTCGTCCATGCTGCGGACTGCGGCGTCGTGCGGCGACAGGCCCGCCGCAATGTTGCGCTCGACGTTCTCCACCACGACGATCGCGTCGTCGACCACGATGCCGACCGCCAGCACCAGGCCAAACAGCGACAGATTGTTGAGCGAGAAGCCGAACAGCGCCATGAAGAAGAAGGTGCCGACCAGTGACACCGGGATCGCGACCAGTGGAATGACCGCCGCGCGCCACGTCTGCAGGAACAGCACGATCACAATGACCACCAGCAGGATCGCCTCGAGGATGGTCTCCTGCACCGCGTCGACCGACTGCTGGATGAACTGGGTCGGGTCGTAGACGATCGTATGCTTGACCCCGGGCGGAAACCGCGGCGCCAGCGACTCCATGGTGGCGCGAATGGACTTCGCGGTTGCCAGCGCATTCGATCCGGGCCGCTGAAACACCGCGAGCGCGACCGCCGGATCGCGATCGAGATAGGAGTTCGACGAGTAGTCGAGCGCCGCGAGCTCGACCTTCGCCACGTCCTTGAGCCGCACCACCGCGGTGGCGGTGCGCTTGACCGTGATGTTGCCGAACTCCTCCGGATCGGCAAGCCGCCCCAGCGTCTTGACCGCGACCTGGTAGGCGCCCGGCCGCTCGACCGGCGGCTGGTTCAGGTTGCCGGAGGCGACCTGCACGTTCTGCGCCTGCAGCGCCTGCGTCACGTCGGTGGCGGTGAGCCCGAGCGACTGCAGCCGCTCCGGATCGAGCCAGATCCGCATGGAATAGTCGCGGCTGCCGAACACCGTGATCGAGCCGACGCCATCAAGGCGCGTGAGCTGATCCTTGATCTCGAGGGTCGCAAAATTCGAGATGAACAGGGTGTCGCGCGACTTGTCGGGGGAAACGAGGTGCACGACCATCATCAGGTCGGGCGAGCTTTTGGTCACGGTCACGCCGATATTGCGCACGTCGGCGGGCAGCCGAGGCTGCGCGACGCTCAGGCGGTTCTGCACCTGCACCTGCGCGATATCGAGATTGGTGCCGAGGTCGAAGGTGACCGCGATGGTGAAGCGCCCGTCGGCGGTGGCGTTCGAGGACAGGTACAGCATGTTCTCGACGCCGTTGATCTGCTCCTCGATCGGCGCCACCACGGTCGAAGCCACCACCTCCGCGCTCGCGCCCGGATACTGGCCGGTGACGTTGATGATCGGCGGCGCGATCTCGGGATATTGCGCGATCGGCAGCCGCGCGAACGCGACCGCGCCGAGGATCACGAACACGATCGAGACCACCGAGGCAAAGATCGGCCGGTCGATGAAGAAGTGCGAAAGACGCATGACGCGAGTGCCCCGTTGCCGGCCCTACTGGGTCGTCGTCTGCGACGCGGTCGCGGGCGGCGGCGCCTCGTCCTGCGCGTTCACCTTCACCCCCGGTCGCGCCCGCATCAGGCCGTTGACGATGAGGCGATCGTCTGAAGCGAGCCCTTCCTTGATCACGCGCAGGCCGTCGACCAGCTCGCCGAGCGTTACATAGCGCTGCCGCGCGACGCTCTCGCCGTCGACGACGAGCACGTATTTGCGCGCCTGCTCGCTCAGAATGGCCCCGTCCGGCACCAGCAGCGTCGCATAGGCGGGCGAGCCCGGCACGCGCACGCGTGCGAACATGCCGGGCGTGAACACGCCATCCTTGTTGGAAAACTGCGCACGGGCGCGGATCGTCCCGGAGCCGCGATCGATCACGTTGTCGACGAAATCCATGTAGCCACGGTGGCCAAAATCGCGCTCGTCGATGAGCTTGAGCCCCACCATTACGCTCGCTTCGCGGCTGGTCACGTCCTTGCCGCCGCTGGAGAGGCGCTCATAGCGCAGATACGCCGCTTCATCGAAGGTGAACTCGAGGCGGATCGGATCCATGGAGACGACTGTGGCGAGCAGCGTGGTATTGCCGGCAGTGCCGCCGGTCACCAGATTGCCGTCGGTGACCCTTCGATCGCCGATGCGGCCCGCGATCGGGGAACGCAGCTCGGTGAACTCGAGATCGAGCTCGGCCTGCCTCACCTGCGCCTCGTTGGCGGTCACGGAGGCCTGCGCATTGCGAAAGGCCTGCGCCCGCTGGTCGAAGACCTGCTCGCTGATGGTGCGATCGCGCAGAAGCTGCTGGGCGCGCTGATAATCGGCTTCAGTAAAGGTGACGTTGGACTTCGCCAGCAACAGATTGGCCTTGGCCTGCGCCAACGCGTTCTGGAACGGCCGCTTGTCGATCGAGAACAGAAGATCGCCCTGCTTGACGGTCTGGCCATCCCGGAAGTGGGTCTTTTCGAGATAGCCGGACAAGCGAGCCCGGACCTCGACCATTTCCACTGCCACGAAGCGGCCGACGTACTCGTCCTGGTCGACAATCGTCCGCTGCGTCGGCTTGGCAACCGTCACCACCGGCGGCGGCGGAGCCGCCGACTGTTTCGGCGCCTCCCCGCAGCCGGCCAGAGCCAGCAGCGGACAGAGCAGCAGCAATCGAGCGAAGGCCGGCATCGGGAGCCTTTCCGGTCGGTGTTCGAGGGTTGGTCTCATATAGCGCTCAGTCCGATACACCCAATAGGATTTCGCGCGCTCGACGGATCGCGCGCTTGTGGAACAAAATTCCTGCCCTTTCGGAAGGCAGCCCGCGACACCATATCGGAAATCACGCTGCAACTGCTCAAGTCCGATGTGGCGCGATGCTGCTATGCAGCATCGCGGGGGCCGGTTGCGGCCTGCGAGGGACTTTACGATGCTTGACAGGCAAAATGTTGCCGAGCCGGAGTCGATCCCGGTCGATGACCAGGCTCTGCTGGACGCTTACTCCCGTGCTGTGATCGACGTGGTCGATCGGGTCGGTCCGACCGTGGTTCGGCTCGACGTCAAGGCGGGAGATGGGCAGCGCGACCGGGGCGGAACCGGCTCGGGCGTGATTGTGGCGCCGGATGGGCTGGTGCTCACCAACAGCCATGTGGTCGGAGGCGCGACCCGCATCAATGTGACGACCGTCGACGGGCGCACTCTCACGGCCCGCGTGGTGGGCGACGATCCCGACACCGATCTTGCGCTCGTGCGGATTGATGGCCCGGACACGCTGCCGGCCGCGAGCCTCGGCGACTCCAAGCGGCTCAAGCGCGGTCAGCTCGTCATCGCCATCGGCAACCCGCTCGGATTCGAGTCGACGGTTACAACCGGCGTGATCTCGGCGCTGGGCCGCTCGCTGCGCGCCCAGTCCGGGCGATTGATCGACGACGTGATCCAGACCGATGCGGCGCTCAACCCTGGCAATTCCGGCGGTCCGCTGGTGTCGTCCCACGGCGAGGTCGTGGGCATCAACACCGCCGTCATCATGGGCGCGCAGGGCATTTGCTTTGCGGTCGCATCCAATACGGCGAATTTCGTGCTCGGCGAGCTGGTGCGTCATGGACATGTCCGACGCGCCTATATCGGGGTCGCGGCGCAGCAGACCGCCATCCCGCGCCGGCTGCGGCATGCCGCAGGGGTGACGCAGTCGAGCGGCGTGGTCACGGTCGGAGTCGAGCCCGGCAGCCCGGCCGAGCTTTCCGGTATCACGGTAGGGGACATTATCCTGGCACTCGATGGCGTGGCGATCAGCGGCGCTGACGACCTCATCCGCATTCTGGGCGGCGACAAGATCGGTCGCACCGTGATGCTCGAGTCGCTGCGCCGGGGCGAGCGGCGCCGTGCCGCGATTACCCCCAGCCAGCGGGCGCCGCGGCGCTGATCGACGCAGCGCCGCCCACGGGCGGCCGCCCCCGGTGTTCACTACAGCCCTAACCCATTGTCGGAACCAGCTTTTGCCGGCCGGTAGGCCTGTGTGCTGAATTCGGCACACAGGCAGAAATCTACCGGGCGCCTTCCAGGTAATACGTTGCTTTCAGACACAGTCTGGCCATAAAGTCACAAAGTTACCTTGGAAATTCTGAAGGTTCGGGGCGCTGAATATCATGAGCCCGGGCGGGTGTTGCGTATTAGCCCTGGCAGCAGCAATGCTGACTGCATCGCCGGCGTTTGCTCAGATTCCTTCGAGCGAGCTGCCCGGCCGTGAGCGTGAACGCTTCGAGCAACCAACCCCCACGCTGGCGAAACCGGGCGGTCCAGCCATTACGCTGCCGGGCTCGGTCGCGCCGCCCGGTGCCGACAAGATCACGCTGGTGCTGCGCGGCGTACGCCTGATCGGCGGCACCATCTATCGCTCCGATGAGCTTTCGGCCCTCTACCAGGATCTCGTCGGCCAGCCGATCACGCTCGCCGCGGTCTACGATATCGCGGCGCGCATCACCGCCCGATACGGCGCCGATGGCTATGTGCTGTCGCGCGCGATCATTCCGCCGCAGGAGCTCTCGCCGAACGGCGCCACGGTCACGATTCAAATCGTGGAAGGCTATGTCGACCGGGTGGAATGGCCGGCGTCGCTGTCGAAGTATCGCGACTTCTTCTCAGACTACACCGCCAAGATCATCGCCGATCGCCCGGCCAACGTCCGCACCATCGAACGCTATCTCCTGCTGGCTGGCGACCTGCCCGGGCTCAAGTTCAAGAACAGCCTGAAGGCTTCGAGCACCCATCAAGGCGCGGCGACGCTCGTGGTCGAGGTGGCGGAAAAGCCAATCGATGCGTTCGCCCGTATCGACAATCGCGGCACCACGGCGCGCGGGCCCTACCAGTTCAACACCAGCGCCACCGTCAACAATCTTCTGCGCATCCACGAAGCGTTCACGGTGAGCTATGCAGGCGCGTTCGACCTGAGCGAGCTGCAATATTTGTCCGGCAGCTACCGCCAGGTGCTCAACAGCGAGGGCCTCAGCTTCTTCGCCAGCGCCAGCAACAGCCGCGGGCGGCCGGGCACGCCCGATCTGCGGCTCTTGGACTACAAGACCAACAGCTATTTCCTCGAGAGCGGCTTCAGCTATCCGTTCATCCGCCTGCGCGAGAAGAACCTGATCGTCTCGGGGCTGTTCTTCGCGACCGACGACAGAAGCGATATCCTCGGCACGCTCAATTCGCATGACAAGCTGCGCGGCGCACGCCTCAAGGTCGATGCCGATCTCGCCGAGTCATCGGGCGCCATCAACCAGCTCAACGTGGTCGTAAGCCGGGGCTTCGAGGGCCTCGGCGCGAGCCAGAATGGCGACCTCATCCTCTCGACCGCCAACGGCCGCGTCGACTTCACCAAGGTCGAGGCGACCTATTCGCGCATGCAGCCGTTGTTCGAGCGCCTCTCGCTGCTGGTCGCCGCCCACGGCCAATACGCGGCCAACCCGCTGCTGGCGCCCGAGCTGTGCGGCTATGGCGGGCGCGCGTTCGGGCGCGCCTTCGATCCGTCGGAGCTTGTCGCTGATGAATGCATCAACGTCCTCGGCGAGCTGCGTCTCGACCTGCCCCACAATATCAAGCAGCTGAACCAGATGCAGCTCTACGCCTTTGCCGACCGCGGCTGGCTGCACAATCTTGCTCCCGTTGCGGGGACGCCTGCCAACCTCGATGCGGCGTCGGTCGGCGGCGGCATTCGTTTCGGTTGGCAGCCGCCGTTCGCGCCTTATGGCGGCTTCTCGACCGATCTGTCGGTCGCCAAGGGGATCGACGGGCCACGCGACGACTGGCGCTTCTTCTTCATTGTCACTGGACGGCTGTAGGACATCAGACGATGCGCATCCGCAACGTGCTCCTGACTTCGACGGCGTTGCTCGCGCTTGGCGCAGGACCTGCGTCCGCCGGTCCCGACGGTCCAGTGGTGGTTGGCGGCTCGGCGACCGTCTCAGGCGCCGGCACCAGCTCGACCGTCGTCAACCAGAACTCCAATCGCGCGATCATCAACTGGAACACCTTCAATATCGGCGCCGGCGAGACCACGACCTTCGTGCAGCCGAATTCGTCATCGGTCGCGCTCAACCGGGTCACCGGCGGGCTGGGGCCCTCGCAGATCTACGGCACGCTCAACGCCAACGGCTATGTGTTCGTGGTCAACCGCGACGGCGTGCTGGTCGGCCCATCCGGCGTGATCAACACCGCAGGCTTCCTGGCCTCGACCGCCGACATCAGCAACGCCAACTTCATGGCGGGCCGCTACAACTTCAATATCGCGGGATTGCCTAACGCCTCGATCATCAACTACGGCAACATCACCGCAACGAGCGGCGGCTTCGCGGCGCTGGTCGCGCCCGGAGTGCGCAACGCCGGCACTATCTCGGCGACGCTCGGCACTGTTGCGCTCTCCTCCGGCAACACCTTCACGCTCGATCTCTACGGCGACAAGCTGATCCAGCTGTCGCCCTCGGACCAGATCGCCAATCAGGTGATCGATGTCTCGACCGGCAAGCCGCTCACCTCACTGGTGACCAACGAGGGCAAGCTGTCGGCCAATGGCGGCCGGGTCGAGCTCACCGCGGCGGCCGCCCGCGCGGTCGTCGACTCGGTGATCAACACTAGCGGCGTGATCGAGGCCAATTCGGTCGGCACGCGCAACGGCATGATCGTGCTCGGCGCCGCCACCGCCGACAGCAAAGGCGGGGACGCGCCCACCCAAGCCGTCAAGGTGTCCGGAACAATCTCGGCCGCCGGCAAGCAGAAGGGCACGAAGGGCGGCAGCGTCGTGGTGACCGGCGAGGCTGTCCAGCTGACGGGCGCCAAGATCGACGTGTCGGGCGATGCCGGCGGCGGCAAGGTGATGCTCGGCGGCGACTGGGGCGGTGGCAATCCGAACAAGGGGCTCGTCAACAACCAGAGCGCCGCGCTTGAGAGCTACAAGATCGGCAATGCGACGGCGCTGTCGGTCGATGCCGCGACCACGATCGATGCCTCTGCGAAGAGCAGTGGCAATGGCGGCAAGGTCGTCCTGTGGTCGGAGACCCAGACGACCTTCGCGGGCACGATCTTCGCGCGCGGCGGCGACAGCTCGGGCAATGGCGGCTTTGTCGAAGTGTCGAGCAAGGGCGGGCTCGCCTTCGCCGGCAGCGTCGACACGCGCGCCCCGAACGGGCTTGCCGGCACGCTGCTGCTCGATCCCGAGGACATCGTGGTCGGCACCGAAGGCACCATGACGGTCGCGGCGCTGGAGTCGGCGCTTGCCAAAGGCAATGTCGTGCTCTCGACCGGCGACGGCAAAGGCAACGGCGACATCACGGTCGCCAACGCGGTGAGCTGGAGCAGCGGCAACTCGCTGACGCTGAATGCCTATCGCAACATCGCGATCAACGGCAACCTCACCAGCACGGGCGGCGCCGGGGTGACGCTGCGCGCCGACAGCACCGGCACCGGTGTGGGCACTGTGAGCTTCGGAGCCGGCATCAAGATATCGACCGCCGGCGCGGTGTCGATCTACTACAACCCGGTCGCCTCGATGGTCTGCGTGTGCGGCAACAAATACGAGCACCCGAACGACTATTCGTCCTACGTCACCGGTGGCGGCACCCTCACCGCCTACATGCTGGTGAACACCTTCGCCGATCTGCAATTGATCGGAGCCAACACCAACACACTCGGCGGCACCTACGCGCTCAGCAAGGACATCAACGCCGACAACATGGCGCCGATCGGAAGCGCGGGGTCGCCGTTCACCGGCCTGCTCGACGGCCAGGGCTACATCATCAAGAATGGCGTGATCGCGCCGACCGCTGCGGGCATGGACAATATCGGCCTGTTCGGCGCCATCGGCCCAACCGGCACGGTCCGCAATCTCAACGTCAGCGACTTTCTGGTCAAGGCGAACCCGAACGTGACCGGGCCTGGCCAGTTCGTCGGCGTGATTGCCGGCCAGAATGCCGGTACCATCAGCAACGTCAACGTCAGCAACAGCACTGTCGACGGTAGCAATCTCACTGGCGTGATCGCTGGCGGGCTGGTCGGGCAGAACGGCATGTTCGGCCCGAACAATCAGCAGATCGCCGGATCGATCAGCAATTCGAGCGCAACCGGAATAACGGTGACGGTTGGCAACGGCTGTGACAGCAACTGCGCCGGCGGCTTCAATATCGCGGGTGGCCTCGTCGGCTCGAATGTGGCGGGATCAACCATCACCAACTCGCACGCGACCGGCACCGTGAGCGGCGGCGGCACGAGCTTCGTGGGCGGGCTTGTCGGTCAAAACGGAATTCTCGATTTCGGCACTGCATCGATCACAGGGTCCTACGCCAACGTTGGGGTCTCGATTTCGGGATCGTATTCGGCGGCCGGCGGGCTCGTGGGCTCGAACGCGCCAGGCTCGACCATCTACGACTCGCAGGCGTTCGGCAGCGTGACCAGCAAAGCCAACGACTTCGCCTTTACGGGCGGTCTCGTGGGCCTCAACAGCGGCACCATCACCAGCACGACGTCACCGGTGCTGAGCTCGGTGTGCGCGATTGGCGCGTCGTTCTCCTGCGCCACCGGCAACATCACCGGCAGCAAGTCCGGCACATCGGGCGGGCTCGTTGGTAGCAATGACGGCACAATCGAGAAGAGCTTCGCCACCGGCGCTGTCACCAGCAGCGGTGGCGGGTCCAACAACACGGATAGCAGCCCTTCAGTTGTCGGGGGACTCGCCGGCACCAATCTAGGCACCATCAGGGATTCGTTCGCATCGGGCAGTGTCGGCTCGGCGGTCACGTGGCTGATCGCCGGCGGCTTGGTTGGCGACAACAGCGGCAGGATCGAGCGCTCGTTTGCGACCGGCAACGTCGTGACCGGCAACAATGGCACTGCGGGTGGTCTCGTCGGCATCAATATCGGTTGTGCCGACTGCAACACTTCGGGCACCGGCACCGACAGCACTGGCACCATCGTCAATTCGTCGGCTTCCGGCAACGTGACGGTCGGCACCTCGGGCACGGCCGGCGGCTTCGTCGGGATCAACGGGGGCACCATAACTTCGCTCGGTACCACTCCGATCACGTTTGCCAGCGGCAACGTGACCGGCGGCAACTCGAGCCTGCTCGGTGGCTTCAGCGGCACCAACGCCGGAACCATCTCGCTCGCCTATGCGACCGGCAACGTGACGGGTGATACGAACGTCATCGCCGGTGGCTTTGTCGGTCTCAACACTGGGCGCATCAACCAGACCTATGCGCGCGGCGCGGTCACAGGCGGCAACAGCAGCTTCGTCGGCGGTTTTGTCGGCGCCAATGTTGCGGTCAGCGCCGACACCATGCCAGGCTCGATCACGCAGTCCTATGCGCTGGGGCCGGTGACCGGCGGCAACGAGGTGGTCGCCGCCGCTTTCGCGGCGCTCAACCAGGGCACCATCGACCAGACCTATGCGGTGGGGCTCGTGACCGCAGGATCCGGCAGCACCACCGGCGGCCTCGTTGGCGCCAACAACGGCAACTTGCCCGAGCTTTGCCGGCGCGCCGGCGTCCGCACCGCTCGGCACCGTCACCAACTCCTACTGGGACCGTCAGACGACGGGCCAGGAAAAGAGCGCAGGCGGCACGGCGCTTGACACCGCAGTGCTGGCGGGAGGGCTGCCGGCAGGGTTTGATCCGACCATCTGGTCGCATGGCTCCTACCCGCATCTCATCAACCTCGGCGCGCAGAACACCAATCCAGGTCCGCCGGTGCTGCCGCCGACGAACCCGCCAGCGAACACGCCGCCGACGGACCCGCCGACGAACAACCCGCCGACGAACCCGGTGCCTACGCCAGTGTCGCTGCCGCAGTCGTCGCTGCTGCTTCTCGCGAACAACAATCCGATCAATCCGCCAGCGCCGCCGCCCGATCTTCTCAACACGCAGCTCGTTCAATCAGCAGCAGCAGCAGCAAACGCAGTCCGGTCCGGGTGCGCCGGCCGTTGCGAGCATCAACAATCCGACCCGGCTCGACGTCGGCGCCGGCCGCTACTTCTACCTGCCGCCGGCTGAAGAAACCCGCCTCGTGCAGGACGAGGTGGTGATCCAGCTGCCGTGCAATACGCCGGAGCAGACGCTGAACGACAGTCTGACGCGCCTGCAATTGTCCGTGCTCAGCTCGCAGTGCCTCACCAGCATCAACACTGCGATCCATCGGCTGCACATTGAAGGCGGTCAGAGCATCGCCAACGCCATCCGGTCGCTCGCCAGCAACCGCATCGTCGTGGCCGGTCAGGCCAACTACACCTACACGCTCGGGCAGGATCTCGCGGGCGATCGCATGCAGGGCGATTCCGGGCAATACGTGCTGCAGAAGCTCAAGATGGGCGACATCCTCCGCCGCACGCGCGCAACCGACATTCCGGTCGCAGTGATCGATTCGGAGATCGATGCCAGCCATCCCGATCTCGAAGGCATGTCATCGACCGTTTCGACGCGACCGGCGTCGAGGAGAAGCCGCACGCGCACGGAACCGGAATGGCGGGCGCCATCGCCTCGCATCGCCGGCTGCTCGGGACCGCTCCGGGCGCGCGGCTGCTGGCGATCCGCGCCTTCTCCACGCAGGCGGCGAGTACGCAGAGCACGACCTTCAACATCCTCAAGGGGCTCGACTACGCCGTGAACAACGGCGTGCGCATCGTCAACATGAGCTTCGCCGGACCGCGCGATCCCACGATCGAGCGCGCGCTCGCTGCCGCCTATGACACGGGCGTGGTCCTGATCGCGGCCGCCGGCAATGCCGGACCGAAATCGCCGCCGCTGTTCCCGGCCGCCGACAAGCACGTCATCGCGGTCACCGCGACCGACATCGACGACAAGCTGTTCACCGGCGCCAACCGCGGCAACTACATCGCGGTCGCGGCACCCGGCGTCGACATCCTGGTGCCGGCGCCGGAAGGCACCTACCAGATGACGACCGGCACCTCGGTCGCGACCGCGCATGTCAGCGGCATCGTGGCGCTGATGCTGGAGCGCAATCCGAAGCTCACGCCCGCCGACGTTCGCCGCATCCTGATGGCGAGCGCCAAAAAGCTCGGGCCGAATGACCAGTTCGGCGCCGGCCTGATCGACCCGGCCAAGGCGCTTGCAGCTCGCAACGCCGCGTCAGGTGGAAGCGCCAGAGACCGCGACCGGTACGGTGCGTCGACGTTGATCTGATGCTGAATCGGATCAGGTCTAGCTGCGACCGTCGGGCTCGAGGCGCGGCGGCGGAACAACGCGAGCCATTCGCGCCCGAACAGCGCCAGCACCGCTCCGATGTAGACGCTGGCGCCGAGCACGCCCAGCGTGGCAAGCATCGCCTCGTCGCGCAGCCGCGTCCACTGCGAGAACAGCGCCGCGACCGGCGCCTGCGCAAGCCAGAGCGCCAGCGGCAAGCGCGATCGCCGCGATCGCAAGCCGCCAGAGCGCGCGCACGAGCCGGGCATCGAGCACGATCAGGCGCTGCCGCGCCGCAAACCAGACGAGCAGGCTCAAGATTGACCCAGGCGCCGACCGAGGTCGCGAGCGCCAGACCGACCTGCGCGAGCGGCCCCATCAGCGCGATCTTGAGCGCGACATTGACGGCGACCGATACGGCCAGCGCCTTCACCGGCGTCACGGTGTCGCCGCGCGCCAGGAAGGTGATGGACACGCTGCGCATGAGCACGAACGGCAGACAGCCCGATCGCATAGGCCGCGAGCGTCGCCGCCGCCGCCTGCGCGTCCGCCGTCGGTGAAGGCGCCGCGCATGAACAGCGCACGCATGATCAGATCCGGCACCAGCAGGAATGCGACCAGGCATGGCACCGACAGCAGCAGCGTGAGCTCGACCGCACGGTTTTGCGCATGGTGCGCGCCGGCCTCGTCGCCGGCCGCAATCCGTCGCGACATCTCCGGCAGCAGCACGGTCCCGACCGCGATGCCGATCACGCCGATCGGCAGCTGGTTGAGCCGGTCGGCATAGTAGAGCGCCGACAGCGCCCCGGTGGCGAGAAAGCTCGCGATGATGGTGTCGGCGAACAGCGCGATCTGGGTGCCGGCCGATCCGAGCGTCGCCGGCCCGAACCTCTTGAGAAAGAGCGTGAGATCCTCATCGAGGCGCGGCCAGCGGAACGCCGGCAGCACGCCCTGCCGCGTCACGTCGGCGGCGAGCAGCAGCACTTCGAGACAGCCCGCGATCAGCACGCCCCAGGCCGCCGCATGCCCGGCGCTCGGAAAGAACCACGCCAGCGCAAGCGCCGCCATGATCGACAGATTGAGCAGGATCGGCGCCGCTGCCGCGCGTCGCAAACCGGCCGAGCGCATTGAGGATGCCGCCATAAAGCGTCACCACCGAAACCAGCAGCAGATAGGGAAAGGTGATGCGCGTGAGATCGACCGCAAGCGCGAAGCGGCCGGGATCATCCGCAAAGCCCGGCGCCAGCAGCGCGATCACCGCCGGCGTGAAGACGAGCGCGACCGCGAGCAGCACGACCTGGCTCAGCATCAGCAGCGTGAACACGCGATCGGCGAACAGACCCGACGTGTCAGCACCGCGCTGCTCGCGGATGCGCGCATAGGCCGGCACGAAGGCGGCGTTGAAGGCGCCCTCGGCAAAGATCGCGCGGAAATGATTGGGCAGACGCAGCGCCACGAAGAACGCATCGGCGATCGGGCCCGGCGCCCAGCACCGCCGCGAGCACGATGTCGCGCGCAAAGCCGGTGATGCGCGACAGAAGCGTGAAGCCGCCGACCGTGAAGATGCGTCCGATCATCGGCCCGCCGAATGTCGCGTGCGACGCGATCCGAGTATGCCGCCGTTGTGATACACTCAGCACCTTGACACGAACCGGAACGGGGCACTAGCACTCTATCCGTGCCGCTCGATGACTACGTTTGCCGCGTGGTGAGGAACTCATCGCGGCCAGCGCCCGCCGCACCGCCTCGATGATCCGGTCCTGGGTCGGCTCGTCGAGATAGGCGTGCATGGGCAGGCTGATCACCTCGTCGGCCAGCCGCTCGCTCACCGGCAGGCCGCCGTCGGCGACCGGGAAGCCGCGATAGGCCGGCTGGCGATGCACCGGCTTCGGATAATGGATCGCGGTCGGGATGCCCTTCGCCTTGAGCGCGGTCACGAACGCGTCGCGCTGCACCGCGCGGCAAGCGAAGCGTGTACTGCGCCCACACCGAGGTCATGCCCTCGCCCAGGCGCGGAACCGTCGTGACGTCGGCGAGCGCGGCCGAATAGCGCCGCGCGATCTGGTCGCGCGCGGCGATCTCGTCGGGGAAGATTTTCAGCTTCTCGATCAGCACCGCCGCCTGGATGGTGTCGAACCGACCGTTCAGACCGATGCGCACGCAATCGTATTTCTCACGGCCCTCGCCATGAACGCGAAGGCTGCGGACGACGTCGGCAAGCTCGTCGTCGTCGGTGAACACCGCTCCGCCGTCGCCATAAACGCCGAGCGGCTTCGCCGGAAAGAAGCTGGTCGCCGTCGCGTGCGCAAGCGTGCCGACGGCCCGATTGCGCAGCCGTGCGCCGAAGGACTGAGCGGCATCGCCAAGCACGAACAGGTTCTCGGCGCGCGCGATCGCGACAATGGCATCATAGTCGGCAGGCTGTCCGAACAGGTCGACCGGGATCACGGCCTTGAGATTCAAGCCGAGCCGGCGCGCCGTCGCGACGGCGCGTTCGACGCTCTTCGGATCGATGTTGAAGCTGTCGTCCGCAACGTCCGCGAACACCGGCGTCGCTCCAACCAGCGCGACCACCTCGGCGGTGCCGTGAAAGGTGAAGCCCGGGCAGATGACGGCGTCGCCTGGCCCGATCCCCTTCGCCATCAACGGCAGGACCAGCGCATCGGTGCCGCTGGCGCAGGTGATGGCATGGCGGGCACCGCAGAAGGCGGCCAGGTCGGCTTCCGCCGCCCGCACTTCCGGACCCATGATGAACTGGCAGTGATCGAGCACGCGCGCGACCGCGTCGTCGATCGCACGACCCAGCCGCCGGCGCTGGGCAGCGACGTCGATGAAAGGGATGGGCGCAGTCGAGACGCGGGTATGCTGGTTCATCGCACTGTCAATTCGTACTGTCGATTGAGCGGTCGCAAGGTCGGAGCTAGCCGGTCAGGCGGCGCGGGCGCTCGCGGCGCGCCGCGCTCGTCACCGAGGTGTTCTGCAGGCAGCGGATCGCGATTTCAAGCCCGGCGACGCCTTCCTCGCCCGAGACCGCAGGCCGCTTGCCGCTGACGACCGCGCTGACGAAGGCCTGCAGCTCCGAGCGCAACGGCTCGGAATGACCGACCGATAGATGCCGCATCGAATAGCTGCCGTCCGGCTGGAAGCCGAAGCACTCCGTGACCTGCCGGGTCAGCAGATCGCCCATGACGTACTTGTTGCGGGTGGCCACCGTCACGTTGCGCGCCTTGAAGGGCGTGATCCAGTTGGTGTTGATGTGCGCCAGCACGCCCGAAGCGGTGCGGAACTGCAGCAGCGCGATGTCCTCGCGCTCCGCCATCGCGCTCGCAAGCTGCGGCTGCACCTCGACAATCTCGGAATCGGTGAACCAGCGGATCAGATCGATGTCGTGCACCGCGAGATCGATGACGACACCGACATTGGACATACGCGGCGGGAACGGGCCGACCCGCGTGATGGCGATCGACAGGATATCCTCCTCGCGGATCGCATCCTTGATCGCCTCGACCGCCGGATTGAAGCGCTCGACATGGCCGACCATCAAGGTGACGTCCTTGCGGCGCGCCGCCGCGATGATGGCGTTGCCTTCCTCGACCGTCGAGGCGATCGGCTTCTCCACCATCACGTGGACGCCGCGCTCGATCGCGGCCATCGCCAGCTCGATGTGCAGGTGGGTAGGTGCCGCAATGGTCAGCGCGTCGATGCCGGCCGCCAACAATCCCTCGATGTCACCGTAGCCAGGGCAGCCGAGCGCGTTGGATACGAAGTCGCGCTGCTTGCGGTCGGGATCGACGATGCCGGCGAGCTTGACCCCGGCCAAATCGGCCAGCACGCGGGCATGGTTGCTGCCCATGACACCAACGCCGACAACCCCGACGCGTAGCAGGCCTTCCGCACCGTCCTTCACGGAGTGAACCATATCCACGCGACGTCCCCAACTGCCCCAAAAACCAAACTCATCTCCCCTAGCATGGCCGCCTGTCGCTTGGCGATTGGAATGGAGAGCCTCCTGAAAACACGTTTTCTATCAGAGCGTTACAAAGGTATGACAAGGACGCGACGTAGAATCAGTGGAGGACTGAGTCGGTATTTCGCCGTTGCCCACACACCACAGGGGAAGTTCCATGCGCAAATTTACCACGCAATCCTTGCCTGAGATTCAAGGCATAAACGGCCGCTGCAAGGCCATGATTGCGTGAAGTGCCAGCGGTTTGGGGGGTTCTAGCCGCGCTGACAGTATCTGTTGTAGGAAGCCTGATGGGCGCGCAGGCGTACAATCCTCCTTCCTTGCAGGACGCGTGATGACGTCTTTGTCGGAAACTCGTGAACGCTCGCGAGCGCTGGTGCCCGGGCTTGGTCTTGCGGTCGGCCTGCTGGCCATCCTCACGCTGATCCGCCTGATCGGCCTCTCGTTCTCGAGCGTCGACCTGTTCTTTGACGAGGCGCAGTACTGGGCCTGGTCGCGCGAGCCGGCATTCGGCTATTTCTCCAAGCCGCCCCTGCTGGCCTGGACCATCGCGCTGGCCGAGCGCGTCTGCGGCAGCTCGGAGGCCTGCATCCGGGCGCCGGCGCCGCTCCTCTATTTCGGTACCAGCCTGCTCGTTTATGCGATGGCGCGAGCAGCTCTACGACAGCAGGATCGCGTTCTACGCTGCGCTCACGATCGCGCTTGCGACCGGAACCGCATTCTCGGCGCGCATCATCTCGACCGACGTGCCGCTGTTGTTCTTCTGGGCGCTGGCGCTGCTCGCCTACGTCAAGCTGCTCTATGGCGGGGATCTGCGGTGGGGTGCCGTGCTTGGGGTGGCGCTCGGCCTCGGCCTCCTTGCCAAGTATGCGATGATCTACTTCCTGCTCGGAGTGGCGATCGCGACGGTGATCGACCGCGACGCGCGAATGCTCATGCGCAGCCCGTCGCTCTGGCTGGCGCTGCCGATTGCTCTCATCATTATCGCGCCGAATATTCTCTGGAACATCGACAACGGGCTCGCCACCTTCCGCCACACCGGCGACAACATCCAGGGCGGCGGCATCGCGCTCAATCCGCTCAAGGGACTGGAGTTCATCGCCGCCCAGTTCATCGTGTTCGGACCGATCGTGTTCGCCGTGCTGCTGTGGGCCTTCAGGCGCTTCCGCTCATTGAGTCGCGAGGACCGGCTGATGCTCGTCTTTGCGTTGCCGCCGCTCGTCCTCGTCACGGCCACGGGCTTTGTGACCAGAGCATTGGCGAACTGGGCAGCACCCGCCTTCATTTCCGCTGCGGTGGTCGTGGTCGCGATCCTGGTGCATGGCAGGGCCTGGAAGTGGCTCGCCGCGAGCCTCGCCATCGGGGTCATCGCGCAGGTGGCGCTGCTGACCGGCGACACGCTCGCCACGCGGCTCAACCTGCCTGGCCTCGCCAATGGCGACCTCTATCACCGCACACTCGGCTGGCGCGCGCTCGGTGAGCGCGCAGGCGCACTGGCGCGGCAGGCCGGCGCGCGCACCATCGTGGGCGACGCGCGCGACGACGTCGCCTCGCTTTCCTACTACTGGCGCGATCAGCCCGAGCAGGTGCTGTCGTGGCCGCACACGACGGAGCCCGATCACCAGTTCGATCTCACCCGCGCGCTCAGCGAGGCTGCGCCGTTGCCGATCCTGTTCGTCAGCCGTTGCGCCTCCCCGGCCCGGCTTAACGCGCAATTTACGGGCGTCGAGCCGCTCGGCAGCTTCGAGGCCCCGACCGGACCAACGACGGCGCGCACCTACTTCGCGTTCAGGCTCGAAGGCTGGCGCACCCCGATGCGGCCACTCGCCGGTTGCTGATCCGCTGGAAGCGGGCTCCGCTCGTCGTAATACCTCAGTCCCAAGACCAAAGGACTCGATCGCTCGCGCAGCGATCATCATGAGAATCCGCGCCAGCGCAGGCATCCGATCGAGTGATCCGCATAGGCTACTTCCGCGCCAGACTTCAGCGCCAGGACATCAGGCTGATTCTCCGCATCCTCCCGCACACGCATTATCCGCGCGCCACGGTTCGACGAGAGCCGCCGGCACATCGGACTGCTGCACTTTGGGAGGAGTCATGAAGACAACCAAGCTCGCGCAAGAACAAATCGGCTGGCGCTGGATCGCGGCGGCGCTGGTCCTTGCCGTGTTTCTGGCCGGAGCCCTGATGATGTCGGTGGCTGCGCAGATTTCTCATTCGGCCGATACTCAGCACCCGACGCCGAGCGCCATACCGGCTCCGGATTCCACTTCGTCGAGCGAACAAGACCCCGGCAACTTCGCCTGGGGCTACGTCGAGTTTGACCAGGACCCAAAGGCACCAGGCGGCATTCCAGGTTTCGACCATTGGCCGCCCGGCGCGCCGCGGCAACGTTGAGCAGCGTCGCTCCGACCTGTCGTTTCCCAGCACGGATTCGCGAGACCCGGCCAATGCCTCACCCACGTTTGCCTGACTGTCGGCCGCCCCGGCGTGACGACAGCGTCACCTCAGCCTCGTCACACCCCGAGCTTCTCACTGGAGAGATTGTCATGCGACCACGCATTCACCACCTGCTCTCACCGGCAGAGCGTGATGTGCTGTCAAGCTGGCGCCGAGGCGTGTTTGCTGTCTATGCATTGCTTGCCGCAGCCATCATTGGGTATTCGATGCTCGTACCAGGCGTGCGAACAGTCGCCGAAAGCGTGAGCAAGGACGAGAAGGCTCGCGTCGAAACGTGCGTGCAACAGACAGGGTCCTTGCCTGGCACGGCAGATCGTAAAGGGTCGAAGCAAGGCGCCACTCGAGAGACAATGCCGAATACAATTCCGACCTGCGCGCCTGCTGATGATCCGGCTCGTGTTGGCCGAGCGTCCACCCGGCAGCCACAAGCAAACTGAGGGGCGTCTCGCCCCCCAGCTTCATGTCCACAAATGTTGCAGGACTTTTTCTAGACTTTGATCCGATTAGATTGAATTGGATCAAAGTCTAACATTTTGTTTGAGCATGATCTTTTCCGAAAACCGGCTTCCACTTTTCGGGATCATGCTCTAACGATTGGCCAGTGTGCTCAGACGGCGGTCTGCGTCAGGAGCGCCAAACTCCTTGGCCTTTTGATACCAGGAGCGTGCCTTGCCCACGTCGGCGTCAACACCGCGCACTCCCAGCCGCGACAGCACGACTGGATCGTAGGAGGCGCCCAATGCCAGGGCTGCGGCCGCATTGCCGGCTTCAGCCGCACGCTGGAAGACAAGCCTGGCGGTGACGAAGTCACCCGCCGCCACGAACTGCTGGCCCTGCTTGACCAGAACATCAACCTCTGCCGCATCAAGCGTCCGCGTCGGTTGCGGGGCTCGCTCGGCCACCTGAGGCGGCGGCGCCCGCTCGATGATGGGAGCGGGAGCTGGCGGCGCTGCTCGCTCAACAGGTGGCGGTGGCGCGCGTTCGACCCGTTGTTGCACCGGCGGCGGTGTCCGCTCGGCGGTCTGCACCGGCGGCGTTCGTTCAACCCGTTGTGCTGGCGGTGGTGCCAGCGGGCGGCTGCGGTGCGGGCGCTTGCGTACGCCTGGGAACCGTTGTGACTGGCGGAGGGGCCTCCGGCACCGCGGCCACATCGACGCGCTCTTGTGTCCGTGGCGGGCGTGCCGGGATTGTCGGTGCCGTGACAGTCAGCGTCTCGACAGTCGGCCTCGACTCGGCCGAGGCCAGCCTCTGGTCGGTCGATGAGGATGAGCCGCCCGCCGCAAAGTAGTAGGCGATCGGAGCCGCCACTGCGCTTGCGATCAGCATGCTCAGGACGGTCCACAGTCGGCCATTGCCCTCTCTGTACTCGGCCGGCGGCGTCAGAACCTCGGGCTGCAACGAAGGCGGCACCCGGTATCCGTCGATGTAGGTATCCGCGCGCCGGCGCTGGACTTTGGCATCCCCGGAATGATCTGCCGGCTGCTCATCGGTGGGCGGGCGCAACCGGCTGACGGCGGCCTCGCGCTGCAGGCGGCGCACACTTTCTTCCAGACGCTGCAAATCGATGTCGTCGCCCGTATCCGCTCGAGAGTGCTCGGCCGTTGAATAGGTCGAGCGGCGCTCGCTCAAGGGAGACCGGCGCGTGCTTTGCGGGACTGGCGATTCCCGGAACTGCAGGGAGTTGTCGGTAAAGTTCGTCAGATCCGGCTCACGCTCTTCGTCGCGCGATGACACCAGAAACCGAGGTGGCGGCGGATCCTCATTGCCACCCTGCGCGGGATCGGAGTTTGCACGATTTCTCTTGGGTGCATACGGCGAGCGAACTGACTCGCCATCGCCGCGGCCGCCCCCAAAGGGCTTGGTTGGAGAATTACTCATGAACCGACACTCCCACTGGGCTTCCGGCGCGCGCCGTCCGCCGCTTCCGCCTTCCTCCAACGTCAATTCACGAGATCGATCCGACTCCGGCACTCCGGCCGGAGTGACTCGCCCCCGCCCTAGCCTATCAACGCGGCTGCTGCTGTGATTGCTGCGGTCGCGCCCCTGCCCCTCTCGCCGCCTGCCATTGCATGTATTCACGGAACAGCTTGTCGCGTTGTTCCGCAGTCAAGTTCGCGTTGGTCGCTCCCGAGGAGCGCAGGAACGTCGCGAAGTCACCGCTTGCGACCTTCGGATCCGCACCAGCTTCCTCCGGCCGTACCTTCCGCAGCATCTCATCTGCAACGCTCCAACGGGTCCACCCCGGAACCGTCGCTGCCAGATTCACGTCGCGCCACTTTGGATGACGCGGCGGCTGCCGGAACTTCTCCCAGTTGGTGAACATCGACTCGACCATGCGCGCTACCCGGCGGTAGCGATCGTGACCCTTCGGCCAGTTGAACACGGCGAGCACCGCGGGAACCGCAAGCGTATCGACAGAGGTGCCCTCCGGCACGAGCCCCGGGTAGTCTTTGCTGGTGAATTCACCGATCGTGTAGTAGTCGGCGAACGTCTTGGAGAACGGAATCGGCACAAAATGGTACGGTGAATCCTTCGGCATCTTTGCGAAGACGTCGATCGGCTTTCCGACCTGCCGCATCACCGCGGCAATCTCACCCGAAGCGAGCTTTTGCATGGCCGACGGATTGTCGAGGAACAACTGCTCGGCCTTGATGCCGAGGCGCTGGAACACGATGCTGCCGGTCAGGCTCGATCCAGCACCTTGTGGCCCGAAGCTGACCTTCTTGCCGCGCAGATCCTCGATGCTGCGGATCTCCTTGCGCGCAAGGATATGCAGTTCCGACACCGGAAGACGGATGATGTAGTTGACGCGTTGATCGAGATTTGGCGTCTTGCGCTGGGTGCGGAAATACTCGAACACATCCGATTGGGTCACCGCGATGTCGACACCGCGCAGATAAAGCAGGTCGTCCATATTCGACGCTGCTCCATACGTGACCATCGGTATGATCCGCAGTTCGTCCCCTTGATCGAGAACCTGCCCGAGCTCGTCCGCAAATGTCATGTAGCTGCCGGACATCTGTCCGCCCGCTACACCCACCGTCCAGTTATTCTTGCGATTCTTGAGCTCGGTATCAGGCCCAGCTGCTTCGATCGATTTGGGAATGGCCTGGGCTAGTGCAGGCGAGACCCCTGCACCGAACAAACCAACCGCGGTATGAGATAGGAGCGCGAAGCTCAAACCCAGTGCACTACGCAACGACAGGATACGCATCCCACTCCCTCCCCGAACGCGAGCAACAGAGCCTAGACTCCAGGCTCGGACAAAATTGTGGTGGACAGCCCTACTTGTTACTCGCCCATTAAATAAACGCGGTCTAGATTTTTAAGTTTCTATTTATGGTTAATATGGGGCGCAATACCAGCAATAAATGACCCGATTACACTACTTTAATACCCAGACAGGGTGGAGGCAGCTCAAATCACTGATTCAGATGGAATAATCCTCTATGTGCGTTCCGCTTCATCGGTAAACGACTTGCGATAGCCGAACACCCAGGCAAGCCCCTGCACAAGCAGCAACAGCCCCACCACGGACCCTAGCACCACAACCGATGCGGTATCCAAGAAGGTTGCATAGCTACCACCCGACATCGTCAGTGCGAGCCGGAAGCTGGCCTCGAGCCGATCACCCAAAACAAGCGCGAGCAAGAGCGGCGCCATCTCGTAGCCGAGCTTGCGCAGCAGATAGCCGATGCCGCCGGAGACGACCACGATCCAGATGTCGATCACCGACGAATTCACGCTGTAGACGCCGATGATCGAGATCACCAGGATCGCCACGACAAGCCACTGATAAGGAATTCGCAGCAGGTTCACAAAGATGCCGACGAGCGGCAGGTTCAGCAGCAACAGAATGATGTTGCCGATATACATGCTGGCCACGAGCCCCCAGAACACGTCGGGCCGATCCGTGAGCAGCAGCGGGCCCGGCTGCACGCCGTGAATGGTGAGCGCCGAAAGCAGCAGCGCCGTTGCCGGAATCGACGGAATGCCGAGAGCAAGAAGCGGAATCATCGCGGTGCCGGTGACTGCGTTGTTCGCGGTCTCGGGGCCGGCAACACCCGCAATTGCCCCCTTGCCGAACTGCTCAGGATGCTTTGAGATTCTTTTCTCGACCGCGTAGGACACGAACGTCGACACGACGTGACTGACGCCAGGAATAATCCCGAAGATGAAACCAATCACCGATCCGCGCCCGATGGCGGGCGCGGCATCGCGCACGTCGTTCCAGCGCGGAATGAGATCACGCAGCTTCGGTTGAATGGCTTTGATGGTCTCCGTCTTTTCCAGATTGAGCAGAATCTCGGAAAGGCCGAACAAGCCGATTGCCAGCGCCGCGAACGACAGGCCGCCCGAGAGCTCGGGACTGCCGAACGTAAATCGCGGAGCGGCAGTGAGATTGTCGAGACCGATCGTCCCGAGCAGCAGACCGAGCACAACCATCGTCACAGTCTTGATGCGCGAGCCAGCCGACACGATCGAGATGACGCTGAGCGCCAATAGCATCAGCACCACTTCCACCGAGGGTCCGATCGCGATCATCAGCTTCGCGAGCGGCGGAGCGATGAACATCAGGCCGAGCACCGACACGGTGCCGCCGATGAAGCTGCCGACCGCCGAGATCATCAGGGCCGGCCCTGCGCGTCCCTGCCGCGCCATCTCGTAGCCATCGATACAGGTGACGACGGACGCCGCCTCGCCCGGAATGCGCACCAGGATCGAGGTGGTCGATCCGCCATACATGGCGCCGTAGAAGATGCCGGTGAGCATGATGATGCCGATGGTCGGATCGAGGCCGAATGTCAGCGGCAGCAGCAGCGTCATGCCGGCGAGCGGCCCGAGCCCCGGCAGAACCCCGACGACGGTGCCCCACAGGCAGCCGATGAAACAATAGAGGAGGCCCTTCCAGGACAAGGCGACCGAGAAGCCGCGAACGAGTTGCTCGAAACCAGTCATCGAGGACCTTCAGAGTGGACCTTCAGAGTGGACCTTCAGAGTGGGCCTTCAGAACGGCCCGATCGGGAGCCGGACGCCGAGCAACTCCCCGAACAGATACCAGCACACCGCCATGCCGACAGCAGAGCACACGATGGCCAGCAGCACAGAGACGCGGGCGATGAGCACCAGCAGCACCGCGCTCAGGAGGCCGAGCGTGATGTAGGCCCCGACGAGATCAAACAGAAGCGGCACTGCGAGCAAGGCCGCGAACGTGATCAGCACCTGAGGGTGCCCGAACTCGAGCGGCTCGTCCTTGAACGAAGCAAGCCGGCTCTCGATCGCGATCAAGGCCGAGAGAAACACCAGCAGACCACCAAGCACCAGCGGAAAGAATCCAGGCCCCGGCAACCCGATGTGGCCGAGATCCAGGAGCGAGGCCTGCCAGGCGAAAATGAGACCAGTGAGCGCAAGGGCGCCCGCCGCCAGCAAGCCGCCCCGGCGCGATCCGATCACGCGCGGGAGTATGGACCTGCGCGACCCAGGCGCTGGCGAGACGTGCTCCTGCGCAGCAGCATCCTGAGGCGAACTCGCGTGATCGGTCACCGAGGCCGGATCGGCCATGCCACACTCTCCGATCACACGTCTTGATCAAGCTTGTTGATCGCACTCTCTGATCGCGCGCGTGCGGCCGGCGCGGGCGCATGACCGCGCCCGCCTCGACCGCATGCATGGATCAGGCTGTTGTTACTTCTTCTTCAGGCCCAGATCGGTCATCACCTGCGCGAGCTTGGCATCATCGCGCGCGATCAGCTTGCCGAAATCGTCGGAGCTGAGATAGGCCGGCGTAAAGCCGATCGCCTTGCCGGCATCACCGAACGGCTGCAACTCGACGGTCTGCTTGATCGCATTCTGCAGCCTGGTCACGACCGCCTTGGATGTGCCCTTGGGCGCCGCAATGCCGCGCCACATGTCGAGCGCGACCGAGTAGCCGGCTTCGGTCGCCGTCACGACATCCGGGAAGATCGGATCGCGCTTGCCGCCCAGCACCGCGAGGACGCGCAGATCGCCGCTCTTGACGTGCGGCACCACCGCCGCCGGAAGCTGGACGATGCCTTCAATGCGGCTGCCGAGCAGATTGACCACCGCCTGCCCTTCGCCGAACGGCACATGGGTGACATTGGCTTCGCCGATGGCGAACAGGGCCGTCGCCGAGAAGTGGGTGTGGCTGCTGGTGCCGGAGTTGCCGATGCGGACCTTGCCGGGATTGGCCTTGGCATACTCGACCAAGTCTTTCAGGGTCATATACGGCGAGTCGGCGCGCACCGCGATGACGGGCGTCTCGACGCTCACGCGCGCGACAGCCTCAAAGGCCTTGTAATCGAACGGCAGTGTACCGGAATGGTACGTGGTCGAGATCGAGTTTGAGTTCCAGATGATCGAATAGCCATCGGCCTTCTGCTTCTGGACGTGGCTGTATCCGATCGCACCGCCGCCGCCGGTCCGGTTGACGACCGGAACCGGAACGTTCAGGCGCTTCGCCATGCCGTCCGCGAGGTAGCGCGCCGTCACGTCGGCCGCGCTGCCGGCTCCGAACATGACCGTCATCTCGACGGCCTTGCCCGCCGGATAGGCCGCCTGCTGCGGCTGCGGCGGTTGCTGGCCAAACGCAGAAACTGCGCTTGCACAGAAAAGCCCAATCGCCACGGCGATAGCCGCATCGACCTTGAACGTTCGCATCATCCCCTCCACCAAGGTACTCGTCAGGACAAAGCTGGACAGATGATCGCGCGCGCGCCGCACAGGGCCTCAATGGCGCGCTTCATCACGCTCCGAGCCACTCTTTTCATAGTCTGTTGAATTCCACGCTCCCGTTCGCCGCCACCACGGGACCGAAGTCCCTACCGAAATTTTCTTGTCGCTCGTTTGACGTCGTTGCCGGTAGATCGGTAGCGGCTCGCGAGAACGCTGGAATAATTCACGATCGCGTGTCGGAATCATGGCAAAGTATGTCGCGAGTGCGGCGCCGCCTTCATAGCGCCACGTCTACACGCGCATACGTTGCCCCAGCCGCGCCCCCCATTCTTTCGCCGCGATGAAATCAAGCAGTGCCTGACGATTGGGCGCCTGCTTGCAGGCAGCATCGATCGAGGCCCAGGCCAGGCAGAGCATGCATGACATGACCGGCGCGCCGCCGACGCTCGGCCGGTGAACGATCGGCTCAAGCGTCGGCATGCCGGTCCCGAGCATGACAATGGCATCGAGCTTTTTGGCCGCAAGCTGATCGAGCCCCTGCTCCGCGTTAGCAGCCGGGATCGAGTAGATCGGATGGAATTGATCCGAGCGGGTCGCGATCTGCACAACACCGTCGACCGTGAAGCCGTGCCCTTCCCAGTAGCCGATGCAGGCCTGCGTCACGCCTTCCGGATAGGGTGAAACGAGCCCGATGCGGCGCGCTCCCAGCGTCCGTAACGCCAGCACTACGGCAAGCCCGGCCGTGACCAGCGGCACGCCGGTGCGTCGGCCAATGGCCGCCACCACTTCGGCTTCGCGCGCGATGCCGGCGAGATAGGAAGCCCCGGTCGTGCCGAGCGCGATGGCGCCGATCGGCGCGTTGGCGAACTGCTCGACCGCGCGATCCATCTGATCGAAGTAGTCGACCAGCCGCGCCTCAAGCGACGATTTGTCGCTCGTCATGCGTGCGTTGATCATCGCCACACCCGGCGGCAGCATGATCCAGAATTCCGGCTCGACGGTCGTGTTGGCCTGCGGCGTCAGCACGCCGATCAGCCCCTGCGGGGCATATTCGACCGTCATTGCTCAACCTCTCACGCAGGCATGCTGCCGTTGATCGCGTGCTGCACTGCAATGGTAGATATGACAATGGCTCCTCCGCCGTCATCTCCCGCCACGGCAGCGCCCGCAATCATCAGCCGCACCGACCGACAGCCGACGTGATCGTCAGCGGCGGCGGGCCGGTCGGTCTGTGCCTCGCGCTGTTGCTGGCGCGCGCACAAGATTTCCGTCACGGTCGTCGAGGCGGAAGCCGACATCGTGCGCGACCTGCGCGCCTCGACCTTCCATCCCGCCGACGCTCGACATGCTCGAGCCGCTTGGCATCACGGCGACGCTGATCGCGCGCGGGCTGCCATGCCCGACCTGGCAGATCCGGCTGCATCCGTCCGGCGACCGCGCGGTCTTCGACCTGTCGGTGCTGGCGGGCGAGACCCGCCATCCCTATCGGCTGCAATGCGAGCAATGGAAGCTGTCGGAGGCGCTGCTCGAGGAGCTCAAGCGCTCGCCCTATCGCGCGAGGTGCTGCTTTGCAAGCGAGCGTCGAAGCCGCGCGGAGCACGGCGACGCCGTCACGGTCGAGATCGAGACCGGCGGCGGGCGCGAGACAACTGCGCGGCGCGCTATGTCGTCGGATGCGACGGCGCGCGCAGCACGATCCGCCAAAGCATGGGGCTCGCCGTTCGAGGGGCTGACCTATCCGGAAACGACGCTGCTCGTCACCACGCTGTTTCCGTTCGAGGAGCATCTCGAAGGCATCTCGAATGTCTCCTATTGCTGGAAGGAGAACGGCAATTTCAGCCTGCTCAAGGTGCCCGGCCGCTGGCGGGTGTCGATCTATCCCGGACGAGAATATCCCGATCGACGACCAGATGACGCCGCAGGCGCTGGACGCGAGCCTGCAGGTCATCGTGCCGCGCCACGTCACCTATGACATCGCCGAGCAGCGGCCCTATCGGGTGCACATGCGGATGGTCGACGACCTATCGGCGCGGCCGCATGCTGCTCGCCGGCGACGCCGCGCATCTCAACACGCCCGCCGGCGGCATGGGCCTCAACGGCGGCATCCACGACGCCTTCGAGCTGGCGGCCGCGCTGATCGACGTGCTGCGCACGGCGCGCCGGAGGATCGGCTCGACGCTCTATGACCGCCGGCGCCGCCCGATCGCGCGCGAGGACATCCTGGCGCAGGCCGATCGCAACCGCGCCCGCATGCGCGAGCGCGATCCCGAGCGGCGGCGCGCAACGCTGCGCGACTTGCAGGCGATCACCCGCGATCGCGAGAAGCTGCGCGCCTTCCTGCGGCGCTCGTCGATGCTGGAAGGGCTGGCGCGCGCGGCCGCAATCGCCTGATGGTGATTATTCGGGCTTCGCGGATCACTCAGGCTTCGCGCCGGATTCCCTCACGACCTCGCCGAGCCGCACGATGTCGCGCGCCACCATGGCGGCGAGGTCCTCCGGCGTGCCCGGAATGATGATCGAGCCCTGCGGCAGCAGCGAGTTGCGCACCTCGTCGCTTTCGAGCGCCTTGACGAACTCCTCGTTGAGCTTGCGGACGATCGGCTCGGGCGTGCCGGCCGGCGCGAACAGGCCGAACCACTGATCCATCTCGCACGCCGGGGAATCCCGCCTCCGCCATGGTCGGCAAGCTTCGGAAATTATCGGATGGCGCGCTGAGCGCCGGCGATCGCGAGCATGCGCAGCTTGCCGCTTTCGATGTGCGGCACCGCCGTCAGATAGGACGAGAACATCATGTCGAGCCGGCCCGCGACCATGTCGGTCACCGCCGGTGCGACGCCGCGATAGGGCACGTGCACGAGCGTTGGTGCCGGTCTGCTTCGCGAGGATCACCCCGAGCAGATGCCCGCCGGTGCCGACGCCCTGCGACCCATAGATGAGGCCGTCCGGCTTTCGACTTGCCGAGCGCAACCAGATTCCTTCGCTGATTTCGCGCGGCTGTCCTCGGGAACGATCAGCATGTTGTTGAACGAGATCAGCGGCGTGATCGGCGCGAAGTCCTTGACCGGATCGAACTTCAGATCCGGAATAGAGCGTGGCATTGATGGCATGGCTGCCGGTGTGCCCCATCATCAGCAGTGTAGCCGTCTTGCGCGGCGCGTTCTTGATCGCCATCGCCGCGACGTTGCCGCGCCGCCCGGCCGGTTCTCGATGACGATCGGCTGTTTGAGGCTTTCCGACACGCGCTTCGAGACCAGCCGCATCACCACGTCCGAGCTGCCGCCCGCAACGAACGGAACCAGCAGCGTGATCGGCCGCGACGGGAAGTCGGCCTGCGCGTGCGCCGGCGCGGCACCGACGGCGAGAGCCACCGCAACGACAGCCCGCTATGCCGAACGCGTTCTTATTCCTCGTAACGACTGCCCATTCTTCAAGATCTCCGCGGTGCCGAGCATGTCGTTCAGCTCGTGGAGGTCGAACATCCGGTCCTGGAACGGAACATTGGTTCCGTTGGCCCTCAGGCTCGCATAGTAGTCGCGCGCCGTGCGCGCCAGCGCACGCACGATGCCACCAGGAAAGATCACAAGGCGGAACCCGATCTCGGCCAGTTCGTCTGGACGTGAGCAGCGGCGTGTTGCCGCCCTCGACCATGTTGGCGAGCAGCGGCGCTGTACCGCCAAGCTCGCGCGCGACGCTGCGCCAGCTCGTCACGCGTGCGCGGCGCTTCGATGAACAGAATATCGGCGCCGGCCTCGGCATAGAGGCGGCCGCGCTCGATCGCGCGGTCGAGGCCTTCGACCGCCGCCGCATCGGTGCGTCCCACGATCAAGCGTCGATCCGGCGACTGGCGCGCATCGACCGCGGCCTTGATCTTGCCGACCATCTCGGCCGCCGGAATCACCGCCTTGCCGGCGAGATGTCCGCAGCGTTTCGGAAACACCTGGTCCTCGAGCTGGATCGCCGAGGCGCCTGCCCGCTCGAACAGCCGCACGGTGCGCTGGACGTTGAGCGCATTGCCGTAGCCGGTGTCGGCATCGACGATCAGCGCACAGGCCACGCGGTCGCGGATCAGCGCGATCGTCTCGGCAACCTCCGTGCTCGAGGACACGAGCCCGATGTCGGGCCGGCCGAGGCGGCAGTAGGCGATGGCCGGCGCCCGATGAGATAGAGCGTGTCGAAGCCGGACGCGGCGGCGATGCTCGCGCTCAGCGCGTCGTATACGCCCGGCGCAACGACGATGCCGCGCTCGCGATCGGCGCTCGTCCAGCCGCAGCCGCGAGGTCCGTTCGGCTTGCTACCTGCCATCGTCGGCGCACGCTGCTTCTGCGGCATTTTCCAGCATGAATCGGTTGTATTATGATTGGAGACGACCCGCAAGCACGCTCGCCCTGCGGCACAAGCGATCATGTGAGGCCATGACGCATGGCGATGACGCTGGCCGAGAAGATCGTCGCGCACGCGGCCGGCCGCGAGCCAGCGTCGCGCCCGGCGAGATCGTCACCTGCGCCGTCGATCTGGCGATGATCCACGATTCCGGCGGGCCGCGGCGCGTCGCGCCGATCCTCAAGCGCTTCGGCGTCGGGCTGTGGGACCCGAGCAAGGTCGTTCTCATCAGCGATCACTATGTGCCCGCCGAGCGACGACGAGACGCGCCGCATCGGCGAGATCACGCGCAAGTTCGCGGCCGAGAACAAGCTCGCGGGCTTCTACGACAGCGAGGGCATCTGCCACGTCGTGCTGCCGGAGCGCGGGCATCTCAGGCCCGGCATGTTCGTGGTCGGCGGCGACAGCCATTCGCCGACCGGCGGCGCCTTCGGCGCCTACATGTTCGGCATCGGCGCGACCGAAATGGCCGGCGTGCTCGCGACCGGCGAAATCTGGCTGCGCGTGCCGGAGACGATCGAGATCGAATGGCGCGGCCGGTTCGCGCCGGGCGTGGTCGCCAAGGACGTGATGCTGTTTCTGTGCGGCCAAGCTCGGCATGGAAGGCGGCCGCACCCAGGCGGTGCACTTCCGCGGCGACGCGATTCGGCGCGCTGCGGCATGCAGGAGCGCATGACGCTCTCCAACATGACGGCGGAGCTTGGCGGCCAGACCGGGCTTGGTCGATCCCGACGAGACGACCGCATCGTTCATCCGCGCCGCCGGCGCCGAGCCCGGCGACATCGCGCGCTGGCAATCGGACGCCGACGCAAAGCCCGCCGAACGTCATCGCTTCGATGCGGCGGCGCTGACGCCGCAGGTCGCGGCGCCGCACAGCCCGGCCAATGCCGCGCCGGTTACGGACCATCGGCCGGTGCCGATCGACGTGGCGCATATCGGCGCCTGCACCGGCGCGAAGCTCGCCGACCTGCGCATGGCTGCGCAGGTGCTGCAAGGGCCGCAAGGTCGATGCCGGCGTGTCGCTCTGCTGGTCGCGCCGGCCTCGCGCCGCGATCAGGAGGCCGCGGCGCGCGACGGCACGCTGCAGATCCTGATCGACGCTGGCGCGAAGCTCCTGCCGAACGCCTGCGGCATGTGCGCCGGCTACAACGGCGACGCTTGAGGAGAACGTGACCTGCATCTCCTCGATCGCGCGCAACTTCAAGGGCCGCATGGGCACGGCGAGCGCGCAACATCTATCTCGGCTCGCCCTACACGGTCGCGGCGTCCGCCGTGCGCGGTCGCATCACCGATCCGCGCGAGATGCTGTCATGAGCGCGGCATTATCGGCCGCGCCTTCGTGTTCGGCGACGGCATCAACACCGACGTGCTGGCGCCCGGCATCTATATGAAGCATCCGATCGCGACCATCGCGCAGCCATTGCCTGGAATTGGTCGATCCGGATTTCGCGCGCACGGTGCGGCCCGGCGATGTCGTGGTCGCCGGCAAGGGCTTCGGCATCGGCTCCTCGCGCGAGCAGGCGGCCGAAGCGCTCAAGCATCTCGGGCGTCGCGGCCGTGCTGGCGCGCTCGTTTGGCGGCATCTTCTATCGCAACGCGCTCAACCTCGGCCTGCCGGTGCTGGTCTGCGACGCACGTCGGACGAGATCAGCGCGGGCGATCTCGTCCATGTCGATGCGGCGACCGGCGTGGTCCACAACAAGACGCGCGGCATCGACGCTGTCGGCCGCGCCGCTGCCGCCGTTCCTGCTGGCGATGATCGCGGATGGCGGGCTGGTGCCGCATCTCGAGAAGCGCTTCGCCGACAAGCGCGCGGCCGCGCAATCATGACACTTATTTGCTTTCGATCAGCGCCTGGAACTGTGCGCACGGCATGACCTCGGCCACGCTGCCGAGCGACGCGATCGTGGCGCGGTGCAGATCGTCGGTGAAAGCCGCGCAGCCATCCTCAAGCAGAATGAGGTTGAACCCGCGCACATGCGCGTCGCGCAAGGTCGCCACCACGCCGCCATTGGTGACGATGCCGCAGAAGGCAAGCGTCGTGATGCCCGCTTCGCGCAGCACCCATTCGAGCCGCGTCATATAGAAGCCCGAAAAGGCAACTTTTTCGACTGCGAGGTCGGCGGGCGCAAGCTCGTCCACGACCGCGTGGCCCCAGCTGCCCGGCACGAAATCACCCTTGCCGAGAAACGGCCGCAGCTTTTTGAGATGCGGCGAAATGAACGGCTCGCCATTGCGCCCGGGCACCAGCGTGAATTTGGTCGCCACGATCCAGCCGCCACGTGCCCGCAGCGTGTGTGCCAGCGGCGCGATACGCGCCGGCAGAGCCGCGATCGACGGCGCGCTGCAGCCCGCACGCCCATAGGCTCCGCGCGGATGCAGGAAATCGTTCTGCAGATCGACCAACATGAGGCCGACACGGGACAAATCATCAATGCGCGTCGTCATTCCGTCTACACTAGCGCCCTATTTCCGATGCACACGTGGTCTCTCCCGGCCTCATGGTGAGGAGCCGCGCTCTTCGACCTATCCAGATGGATAGGCTCGTGCGCGGCGTCTCGAACCATGGGCCGCCCCATCCTTCGAGACGGGCGCCTACGCAATGTTTGAGCGTTCCGAAAGCGCATATGCTGGCGCCCTCCTCAGGATGAGGCGGATGAACCATCGGCGTCTCCATCCCGACTCATCTCCAACGCCCCCCTTTAGAACCGCTCGAGCAGCCAGCCGCGGCCGAAGATCTTGTCGTCGATGCCGTGCGCGCGCAGCGCGTGCCAGATGGTCGCGATGTTGATCGGGATCACCGGCTTGCCGAGCTGCATGCTCGAGCGCCGGGAAGATGTCCTGCGTCGACAGGTTGGTGCCGGCCTGCACGATCGCGTCGACATCGTCGCCATCGAGCTCATTGAGCACCACGTCGATCACCTCGCGCGGCGGCGTATGCGCGATCGAGGTCGCGGTGTCGCATTTGAGGCCGACCACATTGGAGACACGGTAGCCGGACTCCTCCAGGAAGCGGCGCACCTGCTCGTCGCCGACCGGCTGATAGGGCGTGAGCGCCGCGACCGTCTTGGCGCCGAACGCATCGAGCGCGGCCTTGAGCGCGGCGGCCCCGCTGGTCAGCCCGATCGCGGGGCCGATCATCCTCGCGCAGCCGTTCCTCGAACTCGGCGTTGCCCTCGAGGCCGCCCCAGAACGTCTCCGCCGACATGCCCATCATGATGTAGCTCGGCTCGCAGGTCATGATGTCGCGCATGCGCATCCGGAATGGTCTTGCGGATCGCCTCGATGAAGGCCAGGAACATGTTGTCGCTGGACAGGTCCGGCTGGGCGACGAAGAAGCGAGCGAAATGCCATGTCACGCCCGGCGGAATGATCCGCTGACAGTCATATTCCACACCGATATTGGTGGAGGGTATGATGACCCCAATCCGGCCGCGCGCGCCGATCCAGGGCTCCTGCGCCTTGGTCAGTTTGACGGCCTGGTCCATCCTGCCTCTCCTGCTCAGTCAACCTCTCGCACTCTACCCCAAACCATTCTATCTCAAGCAATGGCATCAACCCAGAGAGCGCCATCCTCGCGCCCCGTCCTGATCGCGGGGGCCGGCCCGGTCGGCCTGACCGCGGCGCTCAATCTCGTGCGCCGCGGCATTCCGGTCACCGTGCTGGAGGCCGGCGACCAGATCTTCGACGATCCGCGCGCCGGCACGATCCATCCGCCGACGCTGGAGCTGTTCGCCACGGTCGGCGATGACCGATGCCATGCTGGCGCGTGGCTATGTGGTGCGCAACTATCAGTATCGCGACCGGCGCACCGGCGTGGTCGCCGATTTCGATCTCGGCGCGCTCGCCGACGACACGCCCTACCCGTTCCGGCTGATGCTCGAGCAGCACAAGATCTGTGACATGCTGCTCGAGCTGCTCAAGCAGCATCCCGACAGTGCACGCTGCTGATGGAGCATCGCGTCACGCAGCGTCGCGCAGGACGACGACGGCGTGACTGCGACGGTCGAGACGCCCGCGGGCGACGAAGACGCTTCGCGGCCGCTGGATGATCGGCTGCGACGGCGGCCGCAGCCAGGTGCGCAAGTCGATGCGGGTCGAGTTCTCGGGCTTCACCTACGAGGAGCGCTTCCTCGTGCTCAGCACGCGCTACGACTTCGCGCCGCACGGCTATGCGCTGACCAACTACATCGCCGACCCGGAGGAATGGTGCGCGCTGTTCAAGGTGCCGGGCCACGACGAGCGCGGCATCTGGCGCGTGGTCTTTCCGGTCGACGCCGAGGCGCCGGTCGACGAGATCTTCGAGGAGACCGCGGTGCAGCGGCGCATCCAGGGCTTCCACCCGAAGGCCGGCGACTACGAGGTCGACGCATCGCAATCTCTACGATGTGCATCAGCGCGTCGCCTCATGCTACCGTGACGGCCGGCTGCTGATCGCCGGCGACGCCGCGCATATCAACAATCCGCTCGGTGGCATGGGCATGAACTTCGGCTTGCACGATGCGTTCAATCTCGACCGACAAGCTCGCCTCGGTCATCCGGGATGGTGCCGAGCGATGGCCTGCTCGATCTCTACGACCGCCAGCGCCGCACCGTCGCGCAGGAGTATCTGCAGCGGCAGACCATCGAGAACAAGAAGAACATCGAGCAGAAAGACCCGAGCGAGCGCGAGAAGTTCCATGACGAGCTGCGCGCCATCGCGGCCGACCGCGACAAGCTGCGCGCCTATCTGTTGCGCGTCGCGATGATCGAAGGCTTTCGGCGCGCTGCTGCGATCACGTAGTACACGAACATCACCCGACCCAGTATCTGCAAGAAGAGAGCAAGAGAGACAAGAGCATGAAGATTGCGATCCCCGACCTGATCTCCAATTCCTACTTTCCGGCCGCAGCGGCGGTCGAGCTCGGCTTCTTCAAGCAGGAAGGGCTCGATATGACGCTCGAGCTGATCTATCCGGTGAACCAGACGCTCGAGGTGCTGCGCGACGGCGGCATCGACTTCGTCGGCGGCTCCGCTCACAGCGTGCCGTTCGCGTTTCCGGACTGGAAGGGCGGCAAGCTCCTCGCCGCGCTCGCGCAGAACACCTACTGGTTCCTGGTGCTGCGCTCGGACCTCAAGGCCAAGAAGGGCGACATCAACGCCATCAAGGGATTGAACGATCGGCGCCGCTCCGCTGGTCGATCTCGGACTCAAGCGCCTGCTGGTCGAGTCCGGCATCGATGAAGAGCGCGACAAGGTCAAGATCGTGCCCGGTGCCCGTGCGCTTTTCTCGGCGAGGGCGAGACCAAGAATTTTGGCGTCGGCGCTGCCAAGGCGCTGCAGGCCGGGCTGCAATCGATGGCTTCTGGGCGAACGGCATGGGCGCCGAGGTCGCGGTGCGCAGCGGCGCCGGCACGATCGTGATCGATGCGCGCCGCGGCGACGGACCGCCCAAGGCGATCCACTACACGATGCCGGCGCTGATCACGTCGGACGCCGTGATCGCGCGCGATCCCGAGGCCGTCGCGGCCGCCGTGCGCGCGCTGGTCAAGACGCAGAAGGCGCTCAAGGCCGATGTCAGCCTTGCCACCAAGGTCGGCCGCAAGCTGTTCCCGGCGAGCGAGGCCGAACTCATCGCCGATATCGTCGAGCGCGACCTGCCGTTCTACGATCCGTCGATCTCGCGCGAGTTCGTCGCCGGCATGACCGAGTTCCAGCGGCACATGGGGCTGTTGAACGCAGACGTGTCCTATGACGACATCGTCGCGACGAGGTTCAGCCAGTACTGGAAGTCGTAAAGCGGACGAGCGCATTGGGCGAGTTCATGGGCGAGCTTGACGTCTATCGGCAGCAGGGCTTCGGCAACCGCAGCGGCTTCGGCCGCAGCCCTGCCCTGTTGATCGTCGACTTCGTTAACGGCTTTAACGATCCCGCGCTGTTCGGCGGTGGCAATATTGGCACAGCGATTGCAAGCACCAAGAGGCTGCTGCAATGCGCGCGAGCGCAACGGCTGCCGATCGTCTTCACCCGCGTGGTCTACGCGGAGGATTGCTCGGACGCCGGCGTCTTCTGCATCAAGGCACCGGGACTTGCAGCACTGACGGAACATGCGCCTGCGAGCCAGGTCGTGCCGGAGCTCGAGCCATTGAAAGAGGAATACGTTATTCGCAAGACCCAGCCTTCCGCCTTCTTCGGCACCGACCTGAGCGGCTGGCTTGCCAGCAAGGGCGTCGACACGCTCCTGGTCACCGGCTGCACGACGTCAGGCTGCGTGCGTGCCTCCGTGGTCGATTCCATGAGCTACAATTTTCGCACCATCGTGGTGACTGATTGCGTCGGCGACCGCGCCATCGCGCCGCATGAGGCGAACCTGTTCGATATGGGACAAAAGTATGCGGACCTGATGACCAGCGCCGAGGTCATCGATCATCTGACCAGCACGATGCGTCAACAACAGCAACAAGACGAGTAAGCGAGCATGACTTTGATTGGACGGACGGGCCTCGGCGCCGCACTCAGCGCCGCCCTTGGCATAGCCCTGATCGCGCTGCTGCCCGCGGGCGCGCAGGCGCAGGACTGGCCGAGCAAGACCGTCACCGTCATCGTGCCGTTCGCAGCCGGCGGCAACACCGACGTGATGGCGCGCATGGCCAGCAACAAGCTCGCCGCCGAGCTCAAGCAAACCTTCGTGGTCGAGAACCGCCTGGGCGCAGGCGGCGCGATCGCGGCCAATTTCGTGGCGCAGGCAGCGCCCGACGGCCACACGCTGCTGTTTGGCGCCGCGCCGCAGATCGCAGTCGTGCCGCGCATCCAGAAGGTCAACTACGATCCGCTCAAGAGCTTTGCGCCGGTCAGCGTTTTCGGAACCGGTCCGTTCATTCTCGCGGTCAATGCAACAATCCCGGTCAAGACGCTGCCCGAGTTTGTCGCCTACGGCAAAGGCCGCAAGCTCAACTATGGCTCCGGCGGCGTCGGCTCGATCGGCCACCTTTCGGGCGCGCTGCTGGTGGCGCGTGCTGGCTTCGATTCCGTGCACGTGCCCTTCAGCGGCGGCGGACCCGCCACCTCGGCGCTGGTTGCCGGGCAAATCGACATGTACTTCGGCAACGCGTCCGAGCTCATCCCACAGGCCGAAAGCGGCAAGATCAAGCTGCTGGGCGTCGCCACCGATCAGCGCATGAAGCAGATTCCGAACGTGCCGACGATCAGCGAGACCTTTCCGAATTTCGCGCTCTCATCCTGGAACGGCTTTCTGGTTCCGGCAGCAACGCCGCGCCCCATCGTCAGCAAGCTCGCAGGCCTCGTCGCTGCAGCGGCGCGTGACCCGGCGATCGTCGCGCAACTGGAAAGCCTCGGCATCACGCCGAACGGCACGACGCCTGAGGAGTTCGCCGCCCAGATCGCGCGCGAGCAGCCGCTCTTCGACGAAGCCATCGCGGCTGCCGGTATGAAGCAGAACTAGGACGCTTCTACTCCGCGGCACGGGAGGCCGGCACATCGAGCGTGAGCCCGGCTGCCAGCGCGTCCTCGCGGAACGCCTTGACTGCATCGAGCGACAGCTCGGCATCAGAGCGCGTGCCGAGCGCCGGCAGCTTCTTCAGCACATCGGCCGGCGCCGTGATGATGTGGCAGCCCATGGCGTGGGCCTCGACCACGTTGAAGACTTCGCGCGTCGACGCCCAGATGATCTCGACATTCGAGGTCTTGCTGGCGCGCGCGACCGCGTCCTGCATGATCGGCCGATAGTCGACGCCGAAATCGGCGAGCCGCCCGGCGAAGACCGAGACGCAGGCCGGCGCGCCGCCGGCGACCGCCTCGACCGCGCGCGCGACCTGATCGGGCGTGAAGATCGCCGTCATGTTGATCTTGACGCCGTCGCGCGAGAGCGCCTTGACGGCGTCGTAACAGCGGCTCGCCGCGCGTCGTCGTCACCGGCAGCTTGACGTGGACATTGCGGCCCCAGGTCGTGATGACACGCGCCTGCGCGACCATTTCCGGAATGTCGTCGGAGAAGACTTCGAAGGAAATGTGACGGTCGGGCACGGCCGCGACCAGATCGCGCGCATAGGCGGCATAGTCGCGCACGCCCGCCTTCTTGAGCAGCGAGGGATTGGTTGTGAAGCCGCTGATCCAGCGCTGCTTCGCCATCTCGACAATCTGCGCCTTGTCGGCGCCGTCGGTGAACAGCTTGACCTTCAGATCCGAGAGCTTGATCGCCATGCATCACCGTTTCACAAAGTGTTCGCTTGCCGCCTCTATAGCAAACGCCGCGCTGTCGCGGCACAGCAAAATCGCCGCAAATGCCCTCAGCGTTAAGGCGGTTCAACGGCCTTAAGAGGACAACAGCGCGCGATAAAGCCCGCCGACCGCGCGCCTGATCGCCTCCTCGGTGAAGGCCTCCTTGACCCGCGCGGAGGCCGCCATCCCGAGCCGCTGCCGCAGTGCCGGATCGCCGGCAAGCTCAGCCAGTGCGCGGGCGGCCGCATCGGTGTCGCGCAGCGGCACCAGCAGGCCCTCCTGGCGATGGCGGACGAGCTCGCGGCAGCCCGGGGCATCCGTGGTGATGATCGGCCGGCCGGCCGCGGCCGCCTCCAGCAGCGTGCGCGGCAGACCCTCGCGATAATACGAGAGCAGCAGAGCCACGTGATGCTCGCGCCAGACCCGCGCGACGTCGTCGGTGCGGCCATGCCAGACGATCCCCGGCTCGCTCGACCAGCGCCACAACAGCTCATCAGAAATCGCGTCCCGGTTCGAAGGGTCCGGTGCGCCATAAAGGTGCAGCTCGATGGGCGCACCCGATGACCGCGCGCGCCGCACGGCCTCGACCGCATCCGCAATGCCTTTCGCCGCAATCATGCGCGACACGACCGCAACCTTCACCGGTGGCGACGGGGGCTCCGGCACGGCCGGGAAGTCCGCGGGATCGACACCCGCGCCGCCCACGATGATCACTTCGGGGCCCGCCGGATCGAGCCCAAACTCGCGCGGGTCGTCGTGATTCTCAAACACAAAACGCGTACGTGATCCGCGCAGATGGGCCATGGCGAAGCGAACGATGGAGCGCATCACGCGAGGCACCAGGCCGCGCTCGACCCACAATTGGCCAAGCCCGGTCGGCGCGAGCACCAGCGCGCGCGCCCCGGCCAGGCGGGCGGCAAATCCTCCGAGCACGATCGGCCGCAGCGCAATGCAGTGCACGATATCCGGCCGCTCTGCGCGCATGATCTGATAGGTCAGAACGATGTTACGCAGGCCCTCGAGCACACCGAGACTTTTGCGCTCGATGTTGAGCGGAATAACGCGTAAACCCTCGCCCGAAAGCTCCCCGGCATGGTTACGAACGCGCGCCGCCACGACGACCTCGAGGCCGGCTTCTCGGGCGGCCCGCGCCATCGGCAGGAAATGTGACGCGAAGAACCAATCCTCGGTAACTAAGTAGAGGATTTTCATCATCCGGCCGTTGTGAAAGATTGAAGGCTAAAGCGCAATCATGCCACTCTCATTAAACGATTTTTGCCAGGTGGCCCCGATGGATTCACCAATTATTCCCGTCCTGATGTGCGGCGGCGCTGGAACGCGGCTTTGGCCGGTTTCGCGCGAGAGCATGCCGAAGCAGTTCGTGCCGCTGATCGGGCCGCGCTCGACGTTCCAGCAGGTGATCGAGCGCGTTTCCGATCCCGCGCTGTTCGCACGTCCGATCGTCATTACGAACGCGGACTTCCGCTTCATCGTGGCTGAGCAACTGCGCGAATGCGGCCTCGAAGCCGATATCGTGCTCGAGCCCGCCCGCCGCGATTCCGGTCCGGCCGTCGCCGCCGCCGCTGCACTTGCGGCAACGCGCGACCCGCAGGCGCTGGTGCTGGTGCTCGCGGCTGACGCCGTCTTCCGCAAGCCCGAGGAGTTTCTCGCCACCTGCCGCGAGGCGGCAAAGATCGCGGCCGCCGGCCACATCGTCACGTTCGGCATCAAGCCCACGGGGCCCGCCACCAACTACGGCTACATCCGGCCCGGCCGCAAGCTCAATGGCGGCGCCGCGCTCGCTGTCGACGCCTTCGTGGAGAAGCCGGACGCCGCAACCGCCGCAACGTACGTGGCCGACAGCTATCTCTGGAACAGCGGGAACTTCATGTTCCGCGCCAACGTGATGCTTGGCGAGATCGAGCGCTTCGAGCCCACAATGGCGACCGCCGCCAAGGGCGCCGTTGCCGCAGATGACGCGCGACCTCGATTTCCTGCGGCTCGCCGAGGCGCCCTTCGCGTCGGCGCCCAAGAAGTCGATCGACTATGCGGTGATGGAGCACACCAAGCTTGCTGCCGTCGTGCCGGGCGATTTCGGCTGGTCGGACGTCGGCAGCTGGAGCGCGGTCTGGGACATCCTCGAGCACGACACCGATGGCAACGCCATCGATGGCCCGGCGATCGTGCAGGACAGCCGCAACACGCTGGTGCGCTCCGACGAGACCATTCTGACCACGGTTGTCGGCCTCGACGACGTGGTCGTGGTCACGACCGCCGACGCTGTTCTGGTTGCGGCACGCCAGAAGACCGAAGGCGTCAAGGCGCTGGTCGAGCAGCTCAAGACCCAGAACCGGCGCGAGGCGATCGAGCACCGGCGCATCTACCGGCCCTGGGGCTACTACCAGAGCGTCGACACCGGCACGCGCTATCAGGTCAAGCGCATCGTGGTCAAACCAGGCGCCAAGCTCTCGCTGCAGAAGCACTTCCATCGCGCCGAGCATTGGGTGGTGGTGCGCGGCACGGCGGAAGTCACGGTCAATGCCGAGGTGCAGCACCGTGCACGAGAACGAATCGATCTATGTGCCGATCGGCAGCACCCACCGGCTGGCCAACCCGGGCAAGATCGCGCTCGAGCTGATCGAGGTGCAGGTCGGCAGCTATCTCGGCGAGGACGATATCGTCAGGCTCGACGACGTCTATGCGCGCGGCTAGGCGTCATTGTTTTCCTCAGGGTCGCGGCCAATTGAACTTCACGATTGAGAAATCGTCGCGATCAACAACGACGTCGTGGCCCGATTGTCGGAGAAAAGATGCGACATCGCGACAGGTGCAACGGCGGCAAGTCATTGGGACCGGCGCGGCGTCGATCGCCTTTCCCGGCGGCACGAATGAGAACGGCGTGTTGTCGCAGAGAAAAAAGTCTGGACGGCCGTACTTCTCCTCGTTGCGCCAGTCGGCCAGGTGCCTGAAACGCGAGCTGATCGGATCAAGTTTGGGCGGGTTGGTCGGACTCATGTAAGCCCAACCGCGGGTCGAATACCAAGCTATGGCCTCATAGCTCGTCGTAAGGATGCCCTTGTCCCGATACTCGGGTCCCGCCAGCAACGCGGCGTAGGCGATCGGCTTCGGCGGATTTGCAGCGACGGATAGAACAAACCAGCCGACCTGACTGACAGCAATGCCGAGCACGACGATGCTGACGCAGCGCCAAGCCGGGGGACGCGCCGACCATTGACGCATGTCGATGGAGGTCGACGCTCGCACGATCGCCCCTAGCAGTCGGCTGGCCGGGGTCGGGAACGCGGTGAGCAGGAATGCGGCGAGCGTCACCAGCGCTGGTGCCGCCAGAAAGGTTGCATATTTCGGCGAGTATCGACCCAACACCGTCGGATCGTCAGAGACGTGGCTCGCCAAGACCGCCGTTGCGGCAGCAAGCAGTAAAGGTAACTGCCAGCGCTCTAGGAATTGGAGTGTCTGACCAACACCATCCATACCCTCGCGTGGGCGGACGTACGAGCGACACTCGACCAGAAGAACCAAGGGTGCCCCGACCATGGCGACAGCAAGTCCCGCCGCCAAATGCTGCGACATGCCGGAAGGCTCCGATGCAAAAGGGGCTGCCAGGATCGCGATCGAAACTCCGAGCAGCGCCCAGCCCACACCCGGGATCGTCGCGAACAATCGACGGACAGGGATCGTCGCGACCCGATCCAACCAGTGTGCGAGTTGACCCGAGGCTGCAAACTCCGCAAGGAGTGCGGCCCCGGTCATTTCGAGCAAGGGAAAGGGCGGCCGACCACCTGCGATAGAGAAGCTGATCGTGAAGCCGGGGAAGACAACCAAAGGAACCGCGATTGCAAGCATCACAGCGGCGGCCAGGCCGCAAAGCTGCTCGGTCGGAGTCGTGACACGGATCCGACTGATACCGATCGCAAGTGCCGCTGCCGCGAAAATAAAGAGCGGGAGCGGCGCGAGTCCCAAGACATTGAGCAGCGCCATAGCGGCAAACGCCAACCAGATTGCGCGACTCCATCCGATCCGGACAAACATCATGGCTGTACCGAGCATCAGCGCCGGCAGAGCCAAGATCCACAGCGGCCCGGTATTCACCAAGGGATTGACGGCCAGTGTACCCAGGGCCCGGGTCAACGTCGTCGCTCTTTCTGCTTGCGGCGGCCAAATGACGACCGAGTTTTCGCGAAACCGATCGAGAACGCTGCGATAATCGAGATTTTCGCTCACTCCCAGGCGGCCGAAATACGTGATGTATGAATTAAGGAGAAAGAAGTCCCAGCCCACGGCCGCGATCACCGCCGCTTCGTAGAGGATGAATGCCCCAGCTGACGGCACCGCCACCACGAGGAAATACCAACGCCACGGCGGTCTTCCGCGTCCCAGGCTCGCCCAGCAGAATGACAGCGTCACGACGAACAGTGCGAACCCCCAGTCCGACAGGACAGAGAGCGCGGACACGGCCGCAATTGTGAAATTTCGCCAGCGACTCTCAAGCGATTCGTTGCCGAGCAACGCCAACAGCAGCGGCCACAGCAAAAGGTACAACGGCCCGCGGCAAAGATCGCCCGCGCTGTAATGGAAGCTCCAATAGGACGTTGCCGCCACGATGATCGCGGCGAGCGCTGCCGCGCGAGAGATTCGAGAGAATGCGACGGCGGCGAGAGCGAGCCCCCCGACGTTGAGGGCCAGCATGATCCCCACCTGCCCCTCCAAGCCGAAACCCAAGCCCCCGAGAACGAGCGAAATCGCCTTCGCAGGAAGGTTAGGGTGATGGATGTACCAAAACGGATGCGCGGCCTGCTCGGACGATGCGGCCACGTCCTGGACCAGGAACGTCAACCAATCACTGACATTCGCAGCAGCGAGCACGATGTTGTGCGACTCGGTCAGCGGCTTGACGAAGTACGTGCGTTCGCCAACAGCCCAGAGCGTAGCGCATACGACCGCCAGGGCGCATAGAATGAACCATGTGGCCAAAGTGTAGGCATCGCGCTTGGACGCCGGTTCCGCCCCCATATGACAGCTCACAGCCTCGCGAAAAAGAGATCCATTATGGTGGACATAGCACCCTCAGACCCAGGCGTTTGTGGAAATTGCACATCCGTTCCCACATTGCTGGCGCGGCGCCATCATAGTTCCTCAGAGACGGCGAGTACCCTGCAGGCACAAATTTTTCAAGGCGCACGGCATTGGAGGAAAACTCTCCGCCCCCTCTCGACAGCCTCTTGCGCGGTTTCGACGCAGTGCAAGCCACCCCGCCGATTCGATCGGCACCGCGACGGCCAGCTTCGGCAGCGCGCCTGGACAAGAGCATATGAAGCCTGTACAAAGCCCGCCTCCCCGCTGATTTATCGGCAAACTCGATAGCGGTGCAATTGATCTTCAAGAAGCTTCGTGCGCGACAGTCCGTGTTTGCAACGGACATTCTCCATCCATTTGAACTTCTGTCGTTCAGAGTTGACCCAGGCGTCGCGATCACATTGATCGTCTACGTCGTGTGGTTCGGCTTCTTGATTCTGCGCGGGAACGGCATCCCGTACGTCATGGACAACAATGAGTTGTTCTCGGCGCTCAACCATGCGCATAATCTTTGGCATTTCGATTTCCTTCGATCTTATGGACTGACCGACGAGGCAGTGTCGCCGGATCCTGCCGCTCATCCTTACGTGCACACGCATCAGGGCAACTTTCCACGCCTGTTCGCATTCGTGCTCTACGCGCTTGGCGCGCGCAGCATCGAGAGTCAGATCTGGATTACGACAATGACAATCGGCATCGCGTCGGTGCTGATGGGTTATTGCTTCTTTCGCCGCCTGGCCGGAGCACTATTCGCAACGATCGCAGTCGTGCTTCTGATCACCGACTACCTCATGTTTGCGCAATGGCAGGTGAACACCTATCGGGTCTGGCACGGATTTCTGCTGTTTGCAGCTCTCCATTGCGTTCACGGATTCTCGGAGTGGCCTCGTCGCTGGTGGGTGATTGCGACCGTTCTGACTTACGCTGCTCTTTTTTACGGCGAGTTGGTGTTCGCTGCCTTCGTCGCCTTTACGGTCGCGTTCTACACGATCTGGACCTACCGCCGCGCTCCAGTTTCTATCGTGCTGGCCGGGATTGTGCAGGGCGGTGGCGCGGCGCTCGGTCTCGCAACACTGATACTCCAGCTCAGTCTCTATCTGGGATGGCAGGATTTCGTGACCGACCTTCGCCTGACGTTGACTGCACGCAACTATGCACCGGACGACACCGCATTCATCGCCACTTTGAGAGACTTCTATGAAAGCCGCAATATCGTGTTTCTTTACAATCTACAGTCGGGCGATCAATTCGTCGGTCTAATGGCTTCCCTGCGGCTTTTCTTCCGGCACACGTTTCAGACCTCGACGCCGTTCCTGAGTGTGGTCGGGGCCGGCATGGCAATCGCCGCCCTGCTCGCGGATTCACGGCGCTCCGGTCCGGACGATGTCGCCTCCATTGCACCCACGATTTCCCTGGCCGCCGTGGTTCAGGTGATCCCAGGTCTCTTCCTCTTCATTCTGGCGATGGTCGGAGGGGATGGCGTAGTGGGACTGCGATTCTCGGGAATGGAAGGGACAACCGGGGCGATCGCGTTGGACGCCTTCGTTTGCTTTCTCCTGGCCATCGTTCTCGCTTATGCATTGGCGATTTGTGCAAGATCCATCTCGATTTCCGGGACGCTGCCGGGAGTTTACCGCGCGCTTCGGACCAATCTCTTCTTCCTGGGGCTCGGGCTGCTGATACTGATCCAGGGCGATCTCTATGATCAGGGCGCCGCAACTCTCTGGTGGCAGCGGCTTACGCCCGTTCCGGCATGGCTTGGCAAAGTTGTAGTTTGCACCGTCGCCTACATCGGCGCCATGCTCATTCTCGCGGGGCGCCGTGCCGTTCTCGGTCGCTGGCACGCCGCGCCATCTTCGGTCGCTCCATTCCTTCTGTGTGGCGCGCTGGGGTACCTGGTCGTCTACAAGCTGAGCCCGGGGTATGTGTACAGCGGCTATCTCGTTCGGCTTTGCCCGTTCATCGTGTTTCATGTCGACGCGCTGCTTGCGCTCGGTCTGTTCGTCACGGTCGCAATCGCGACGACGCTTCTTGGCCGGACGGATTTCAACAACCTCGTCACAAGGAGCGCCTGCGCAGCGGCAACCGTCGTGGCAGTTACGCTCGCGGTGATCTGGACGACGATTCAATCTCGCTACCTGCTTTTGTTCCCACCGGATCACATAAGCTTTGTCAGTCTCTTTCGGGATCCGGCATTTCGAGGCCGCGGGCTGATATCTAATAACTACGCCGCGCCATTCGGGTTTATGGCGGGCACATGGGCCTACATGCAGCCGGACCCTCGCGCCGTCACAGCCCCTTCGCATCCATCCCGGACCAGCGACTATGCCTGGCTAGCCGATCGCCGAAGCAACCCGGATTACTCACGACCCAAGATCTACGTCTGCTTCAATTCGTGGTCTACGGGACATGCGCTTGTAGCCGACGTGTTGGCCAGGGAGAACAGCAGCCAGGGATGTTCAACGAATCCGATCGTCGAGCGAGCACGGTCCGACAGTTCGGACGGGGCGTTCCCAAATGCCGCCGTCCTGGCCCGTGACACCGAGCGCGATTACTGGGCCATCTTGCGGCTTGAGTGGCCGTCGTCCCGTTGATACGAAGACCGGCTTGCACGCGAGGAGGACGGCTGTGAGTTCCAACCCAACGGACCTCGACATCGAGGTGCGCCGACGCGACAACAATTACACTCTCATCGCCCACCGATATGGGGTGGTCGTAAGAGCTAGCGATCTTCGGGCCGGGATCGAAGAACTCGAGCGCCGTGCCGCAATCATCGCGAGCGATCTTGACGAGGCCGGAATTACCCTTCGCGAGAGCGGATCGCCGCAAAAAAGCACGGAACAGCGGCTGTTCGATCGCCTAGGTCCTTCTTTGGTCATTATCGTTACTGTTGGAGCTGTACTGGCCTCATTCATCCTTCTTGCAACCGCACCGATCGTCAATGCCTTGGCAGGCGTTCGATCTGGCATTTCCGAACTGACCAGGCTGGAGGGCAGTCCCGGTATCGCAGCCGTCGGACGTTCTGGAATCGACTTCGTGGTCAAGGTAAGCCAGACGCTCGACCAGGTCACTCCGGAACGAAAGGAGGAATTGCGAACCGCGATTCGCAAGATAGCCCGTGAGGTGGAGTTGATTGTCGATGACGTGAGGTCTGCGCCGCCCCCTGCACCCGGTCGCCCCAACGACGCCCCAAAATAGCGAGGGCAGCGCGATGGGAATAGGCCGCGCAGCAATCGCGTTGCTGCTCGAAGAGGCGGCGGCGCGCCCGTTCTCGGGTCGGCTCGCGACCTTGGGCCGGCAGACCATCTCAGCGACCGATCAGGAGGTCGCGAGACAGTTCGCACGTTTTGGGCTCTCGCCAGCGACCACGAAGGAAGATCGGCTCAACGACCAAAAAGTGTTCGGCATGATGGATTTCGCTTGGTCGAAAGTATCGACTATTCCGATTTCGAGGGAGCGACACATGTGCTGCGGGATCCTGCCAATGCTGGATCCGGGTACGCGTGTGGCCACGACGAACACCAGGTAGGGGCTCCCATACCCCATACAATGCCAGATCTCGAATTTCCGCCAGCTCTCCCGATCATAGGCATAGGCCTTCCAGAGGAGCGCGCGCGTTCGATGAATATCGAATGAAATAGAGGGTGCAAGTCGGAGTCACGGTCGTGAAACTTCCACACCCGCTGGCACGCATGAAAAAGCAACAGCATTCCGCGAGTTACGCACAGCCAAGAAATGCTTGTGGGTCAGAACGAATTTGCGATAGACAACGTGGGGTATGATGATCCCTTTTTCGCTCATGACGAACGCGATGTTGCAGCCGGCCGAATTCGTCGCCGACCGCGAGGCAGAGCTCCTCGTTGCACTACACCACGATCTCCTGCGGGTGCGTTTGACCGAGGAAATCCTTGCGGAGCGTTATCGCGAGCAGGAAATGCGGACGCCAGCTCATTTCGGGTCCGGGCAGGAAGGCGTCGCCGTCGGCGTCTGCCGGGCGCTCCGGGCGGATGACGTCGTATTCAGCCATCATCGTTGCCACAATCACTATCTCGCCAAGGGCGGCAGCATCTACGAGCTCGCGGCGGAACTCTACGGACGCGCCGACGGGTGCTCCGGCGGTCGCGGCGGATCGGTCCATTTGACGGCGCGTGATCAGGGCATGATCGCCACCAGCGCCATTCTCGGCGAGATGACGGCCGTCGCGGTCGGAGCCGCCCTCGCATTCCAAATGGACCGCCTTGATCGCGTGGCAGTGACTTTCTTCGGCGAAGGCGCCATGGACGAGGGCTCATTTTACGAGGCCCTCAACTACGCCTCGATCCGAAAGTTGCCGGTGCTGTTCGCGTGTGAAAACAATCTCTACGCGACCGAAACTCCTTTGAACGTTCGACAAGCTCCGGGTACTGATTTGTGCGACCGAGTGCGGGCATTCAAAGTTGATGCCCTGCGCATCGACGGCAATGATGTCCTCGAGGTCTACCGCACGACGCGGACCGCGGTCGAGACGATCAGGCGCGGTCGCGGTCCTGTATTCATTGAATGCATGACCTACCGCTGGCGGGAGCACGTCGGCCCGCAATTCGATCACGAGCTTGGCCGAACCTACCGGACCCGTGAGGAGGTCGAGGCCTGGATGCAGCGCTGCCCCGTGAAACGTAGCGAAGATCGGCTCGTGCAGCGGGGCATCGCCACACGGGCTCAACTGGCCGAATGGCACAGCACGGCAAAAGCAGAGGTCGTCGACGCGGTCGAGCGTGCTCGCAACGCAGCCTGGCCCGAGGTCGCCACCTTGTTCGACTTGGTCTGAGTCGGAACCGACATGCGGCAGCTGACCTACGCGCAAGCGCTATCCGAAGGCCTCTGCCAGGCCATGGAGCGGGACCCGGCGATCTTCGTCACCGGCATCGCGGTCGACTATCCGTCCGGCATCTTCGGTACGACCACGCAAGCTGCAAGACGTTTCGGCCCAGACCGGGTCTTTGACTCACCAGCGATGGAGAACGCACTGACCGGCATCGCGATCGGTGCCGCCGCGATGGGAAAGCGGCCTGTGATCGTGCATCCGCGTAACGATTTCATGTTTCTGAGCTTTGACAACCTGATCAATCTGGCCGCGAAGTGGCGCTACATGTTCATGGGCCGGGCGGGCAACGTGCCAATCGTCGTGCGCGCGGTCATCGGCAAGGGCTGGGGACAGGGCGCCACGCATTCGCAGAGCCTGCAGGCGCCGCTTGCGCACTTCCCCGGGCTGTCGGTGGTCATGCCGGCCTTCCCGAGCGATGCGAAGGGCCTCACCATCGCGGCCCTCCAGCACGATGGTCCGGTGGTCATTCTCGAGCATCGCGCGCTCTACAGCACCACCGGCCCAGTATCCGAAACATTCGAGCCAATTCCGATCGGCAGGGCGATCAAGGCGCGCGAGGGCAAGGACGTTACCATCGTGGCGACCTCCTGGATGGCTTACGAAGCGCTCCATGCGGCTGAGGAGCTCTCGCGCCACAATGTCGATGCCGAGGTGATCAATCTCCACAGCATTCGTCCACTTGATGAAGCGACGATTCTCGGATCCGTGAAGAAGACCGGGCGCCTGATCGTGGCGGACACCAGCTGGGAGCTTTGCGGCGTCGCTAGCGAGATCGCGGCCCTGGCGGCTGAGAAGGCCTGGGGATGGTTGAAGGCTCCCGTTATTCGGATCGCGCTGCCGAATTGCCCTGCCCCGGTTTCGGCCAAGCTTGAGGAGGCCTTCTACCCCAAGGCCTCCACCATCGCGCGCGCCGCATTGACGCTGCTCGGTCAGGACCCTGAGCGGGTCGGTGATCTGACCCGGGAGGACCATTTCAAGGGTCCGTACTGACTTCACATCTGCAGCCACAGGGACGTTAGGGAACATTCGATGCCGGCCTATGCGAATTGGCTGTTGAAGCTCGCGTTCTCGATTGCAATTCTTTATGTGATCGTTGCGAAGTCAAACTTCCGCGAGATTTTGGTCACCCTGCAGCTGATTGCCCCGGTTTCGGTGCTGCTCGCACTCGTGCTGGCATTCCTGCAAACTGGCTGCTCGGCGGCGCGGCTGTCCGTCATCGTGGAGCTCTATAATCGTCGCCTTCCGCTGGGTGACTTGTTTCGACTTACGCTGGAGAGCGCGTTTTTCAGCCAGACTTTCGTATCATTTCTCGGCGGTGACGCGTTGCGGATCTGGCGCATTCGCCGCTGCGGGATGCCGCTGCGCCAAGCCGCCAGCGCAGTGGTCCTCGATCGCCTCGTCGGCATCGTAGTCAACCACGTCTTTCTCCTTGTTGCGCTTCCTTGGCTGCTCGCGGAAATCAACGATCACAGAATTCGGATTGGCTTGATTGTCCTGGCTGCGGCAGGAGTTGCCGGATTTGCTTGCGTTCTACTGCTCGGCGTCTTTTGCGGGACGACCGGCGGGCTTACCAGCCGACTTGAAAGTTCCAGAGTCGGCCGATTGATATCTGAGGTGGCCGTCGTGGGACGCCATTTTCTGCCTCCGGGAGCACAGCTGCTGACGGCGGCCGCGATCAGCTTTGTTATTGCGGTGATCAACAGCTTGATCTTTTTCGTGCTGTTGCTGGGCTGGGGAGTGGCGCCGCTCGCGGCCGTTGGTTGCGCACTACTGGTACCGGCTGTGTTGGAAATCGCGATGCTCCCAATCTCGATCGCCGGCTGGGGAGTGCGAGAAGGCGTCGCGATGATTGCGTTTTCTGGCTTCGGTGTTTCTTCCCACGTTGCCTTTGGCTCGAGCATCGTGTTTGCTTTGATCGCTCTCGTGCTGGGCCTTTTTGGTGGCCTCTTGTGGCTCGTCGACCGCCGCGAATTTGCAACGCTGGGCGCCATCGAGCCGCAGGTCGCCAGCAACGCGCAGATTGGTGCGTCAGAGGGTGCAGATTCGCCTCGCAACAGATGATGTCTTGGAGACACGGCTCACTCATGACCGCTCCGATGCCCGAATATTTCTTGAGCCCACAAGTCCAACTGCAGCCGGGGCATGCCGCCTGCGCCGTCATCGTGCTTGCGGACGGGCGCTATCTGCTGCAACTGCGCGACCAGAAGCCCGGCATCTTCTATCCCGGCCATTGGGGCCTGTTCGGGGGCGCGATCGATGGAGACGAAAGTCCGGAGGCGGCCTTGCGCCGGGAGTTGCGTGAGGAGATCGGGCTCGTCGCTGGGGACCTGCGACCATTGACCCAATTCTCCTTCACCTGCGGTCGGCATGGCCGCATTGATCGCCACTTTTACGAAGTGACGATAGCAAGTGAGGTACTTCCTGAGCTCGAGCTGCGCGAGGGCTCTCAAATGAGAGCATTCACGGCAGCGAGCATCCTCACCCAGCCACGCGTTGTGCCTTACGATTCCTTTGCACTCTGGATTCACGCGAGCCGAGCGTTCGATGAACGGCACTGAACCGCAAATAGCGGTGGCGCCGCGCCGCACCCCGGCAATGTCGATCGTTGTCCCCAACTACAACCACGGACACTTGATCGGGGAGGCGCTTGGAGCGATTGCAGAACAGACCGCAGCACCATTCGAGGTCATCGTGGTCGACGATGGCTCGACCGACGACAGCGTGACGCGGATCCGCGCACTGGCGGCCGATATGCCATTGCAACTTCATTGTCATCCCAGGAACCGCGGTGTCGTCGCCGCCATGAATACAGGACTGGGTCTTGTCAAAGGTGACTTCGTTCTCTTTTCCGCTGCCGACGATCGGCTCGCGAAGAAAACTGTAGAGTTGGCAACTGCTGCGGCGGCCGAGTTTCCCGCCACTGGGATCGTTTTCTCCGATCATGCCCTCATGAGCGCCGACGGGTCCGATATGCGCGTGATGCCGCTCGACTTTCCGGCCGTCCGCCGACACTTTTCCGACCGCGAATTTATCGCACTCATGCGACGAAGCTTCTTTGGCTTTCACGTTTCAAGCGCGTGGTTCAATGTCGAACTGCTCCGTGCCCTGGGCGGATTTCGCGCCGAATTACGCTGGCACTGCGACCTCTTCGTCACCTATGCCGCCGCCTTCGACCACGGAGCGACCTACGTGCCGGGCGCAGTCTCCTATTTTCGCCAACTGCCGACCTCGTATGGAACCACGGGCACCCGCAGCGACGCTCAAATGGATGTGCTGCGTGCCTGGCTGGCGGCGACAAGAGAGCCGGGTTGGGAGGCAACACGCACGGCCTTTGTAAGAGCGGCAATCCTTCCCGAATACAGTCTTCGTGCCATGCGTGCCCTGCGCTCCGACCCTGGCTACCTGACCTTCAGGCTCTTCCGCAGGCTCGTTTGGCTCAGCTTCTGGATGAAGGTGGCGCCGTTCGTGAGTACGCGGGCCCGTACTTGGGCGCGAAACATTCGATCTCGCTATCGCAAGGCAAGATTGAAATCGGGCTGAACTTGCGGCTTGGCGACTCTGGCAACCTCAGTTACCGCTAAGGGGCACCGCTTTCCGGCTGACGCCTGCACGGATCCGACAACAGAGTCGACTTCGATAGACCAGTCCCGGTTTGCTCCTGGCTCGACTGGCTCACGCACTTTTTAGCCCGCACTCGCAAACGGTCGGGCGTAAGCTGCATCTACGGCTTTCTGGAAGGGCCGGAAGGCGATCCGCCAATTCTGATGTAGCGAGCGTCGCGGGCGCATCGGAGCCGCGTGTGCCCCGTGTCGGTGCGGCTCTCTACACCGGAACACAGTTTGAACAGCGGAGTCGTGACGGTGATTACAGCCGTTAACTTTCCGGCAAGCTTCGGGAACGAGGTCCCGATGAGGCCGGTCGAGTTGTTGTCGTCCCATCCATCATCCGTCAACCATTGCGAATGTCGGCGGCGCCGTTTGGGTCAATAATATTAGCGTACTCCTCCCCGCCTCCGATGTTCCGTACAATTTTACCGACTAATTTAGCCGCAGAATGAGAGTTGCGCCCCTATAACCCGCCGCCTGTAGGACAGGAAGTAATGCGGAGGCGGCAATGTGCGCGCTGTGCCAGCAGTTGGGCATCGATTTACATAAGCTCAGCGCTGGCGGAACTGACGGGGTGGCCGATGGATCGTCGCCGGCCTGGGCTGCTTTGCCTGGTGGCTCAGGCGCGGACTTGGAAGGCCCCGGATCAGACACCGTTGTTGGCTCGACCGGCACGTCGTCGACGATGTCGGGCGGCACCTCCGTGCGTGGCTACATCAACACGAACGGTGACCAGGACTGGTACGCGGTCACGCTCACGGCCGGGCAGACCTATACGTTTGCGCTGTCGGGCTTTGGCGTCGGCGCGCTCAGTGATGCCTATCTGCGGCTGCTCAATTCTTCCGGCACGCAGCTTGCATTCGACGACGATAGCGGCCCTCTTTCCAACTCGAAGCTCACATTCACGGCAAGCACGTCCGGCACTTATTTCATCTCCGCCCAAGGCTACGGCGGCACCACGACCGGCCAATATCTCCTCACCATGGCGACTGGCACGACGCCTTACGCGCCGGCTGTCAGCGTCAGCGACATCGCCGACTATCTGACCAACAGCTATTGGGAAGTGAATGGCTCGGTCGCTCACCATTGGGGTGTGAGCACGATCTCCTACAACGTCCAGGGCCTCACCGCGGACCGCGCGGCGCTGGCGCGGGTCGCGTTCCAGCTCTGGTCGGAGGTCGCCAATCTCACGTTCGTCGAGACGACCGGCACGGGTAAGATCACGCTCGACGATACGCAGTCGGGCGCATATTCATCATCGAGCTACGGCAGCAACGGGATCATCACGTCGGCGATCGTCAACGTCGAGCCGACCTGGTATGGCAGCAGCAGCGCGATTGACAGCTACACGCTGCAGACTTTCATTCACGAGATCGGCCACGCGCTCGGGCTTGGCCATGCCGGCCCCTACAACGGCTCGGCGACCTACGGTGTCGACAACACCTACGGCAACGACACCTGGCAATACACCTTGATGTCCTACATGGCCGAAAGCAATTTCGGCGGCGCGTCCTATCGTTTCACGATGACGCCGATGATGGCCGACATCCTGGCCATCCAGAATCTCTATGGAGCGCCGACCACGCGCGCCGGCGACACCGTCTATGGCTTCGGCTCGACCGCCGGCTCGATGTACAATTTCTCGACCTATTCGCAGGCGCCGTCTCTGACCATCTACAACTCCGGCGGCACCGACACGCTCAACGCATCCGGCTACAGCCAGAACCAAGTCATCAATCTCACTGGCGGCAGCTTCTCCAATATCGGCGGGCTCGTCGGCAACATCGGCATCTACACCACCTCGGTGATCGAGAACGCCGTCGGCGGCTCGGGCGCGGACACGATCACGGGCAACAGCGCCGACAACACGCTCACCGGCAATGGCGGGAACGACACTCTCAACGGCAATGGCGGTAACGACACGCTCAACGGCGGCGCGGGCAATGATACGCTCGACGGCGGAACCGGCACCGACACGGCCGTCTACAGCGGCTCAAGGGTACAGTATCAGATCAATTTCAATCCGGACGGGTCGCTCCGCGTCGTTGATCTGAGGTCCAGCTCTCCGGAAGGTACGGATTCGGTCCGCAACGTAGAGTTTTTTCAGTTCTTCGATGGTACGTTTAGCCTGGCAAGTCTATCCAATGGTCCGCCCGCTGTTACCGCAGTCGATGTGACAGCACCAAGAACGCAGACGCTGCTGGCTGCGTCGTCCCTCTTCTCAGTAAGTGATCCCGAGGGCGACACGATCACCGCATATGAATTTTATGACGCCACGCCGGGCGGCGGCTATTTCATTGTCAACAACGTCGCGCAGACGGGTCCGCTGGTTCAGATCACCGCCGCGCAGTTGGCCGTGACAAAATTCCAGGCCGGCGCTGGCACGGACAATCTCTATGTACGCGCCTTTGATGGTTCTGGCTGGAGCAGCGACAACGGCGTCGGCTGGACGGCGTTCCACGTGAGCGGTCCCGTGAATCACGCCCCCGTCGTAACGGCTCCAGATATTGCCGCCACGCCGGGACACACGTTGCTGCAGGCATCGTCGCTTTTCTCAGTGAACGATTCCGACGGCGACTCAATGACGAATTACGAGTTCTATGACGCCACGCCGGGCGGCGGCTATTTCATTGTCAACAACGTCGCGCAGACGGGCCCTCTGATTCAGATCACCGCCGCGCAGTTGGCTGTGACAAACTTCCAGGCCGGCGCTGGCACGGACAATCTCTATGTACGCGCCCTTGATGGTTCCGCCTGGAGCAGCGACAATGGCGTCGGCTGGACGCCATTCCATGTTAGCGGTCCCGTGAATCATGTCCCCGTCGTAACGGCTCCAGATGTTGCCGCGACGTCGGGACACACTTTGCTGCAGGCATCGTCGCTTTTCTCAGTGAGCGATTCCGACGGCGACTCAATGACGAATTACGAGTTCTATGACGCCACGCCGGGCGGCGGTTACTTCATTGTCAACAGCGTCGCGCAGACGGGTCCTCTGATTCAGATCACCGCCGCGCAGTTGGCCGTGACAAACTTCCAGGCCGGCGCTGGCACGGACAACCTCTATGTACGCGCCTTTGATGGTTCCGGCTGGAGCAGCGACAATGGCGTCGGCTGGACGCCGTTCCACGTGAGCGGTCCCGTGAATCATGCCCCCGTCGTGACGGCTCCAGATATTGCCGCAACGCCGGGACACACGCTGCTGCAGGCATCGTCGCTTTTCTCAGTGAACGATTCCGACGGCGACTCTATGACGATGTACGAGTTCAATGACGCCACGCCGGGCGGTGGTTACTTCATTGTCAACAACGTCGCGCAGACGAGTCCGCTGGTTCACATCACCGCCGCGCAGCTGGCCGCGACCACGTTCCAGGCCGCTGCTGGCACGGACAATCTCTATGTTCGCGCCTTTGATGGTTCCGGCTGGAGCAGCGACAACGGCGTCGGCTGGACGCCGTTCCATGTGAGCGGCCCCGTGAATCATGCCCCCGTCGTAACGGCTCCAAATACGACTGCGACGGCCGGACACACTTTGCTTCAGGCATCGTCGCTTTTCTCAGTGAACGATTCCGACGGCGACTCAATGACGAATTACGAGTTCTATGACGCCACGCCGGGCGGCGGTTACTTCATTGTCAACAACGTCGCGCAGACGAACCCACTGGTTCAGATCACCGCCGCACAGCTCGCCGCAACCGCATTCCAGGCCGGAGCTGGCACGGACAACCTCTATGTACGCGCCTTTGATGGCTCCGGCTGGAGCAGCGACAACGGTGTCGGCTGGACGCCGTTCCAAGTTAGCGGTCCCGTGAATCATGTCCCCGTCGTAACGGCTCCAGATGTTGCCGCCACGCCGGGACACACGTTGCTTCAGGCATCGTCGCTTTTCTCAGTGAGCGATTCCGACGGCAACTCAATGACGAATTACGAGTTCTATGACGCTACGCCGGGCGGCGGCTACTTCATTGTCAACAACGTCGCGCAGACGAGCCCACTGGTTCAGATCAGCGCCGCGCAGCTGGCCGTGACCAAGTTCCAGGCCGGTGCCGGCACGGACACTCTCTATGTTCGCGCCTTTGATGGTTCCGGCTGGAGCAGCGACAACGGCGTCGGCTGGACGCCGTTCCATGTGAGCGGTCCCGCGAATCATATACCCGTCGTAACGGCTCCAAATACGACTGCGACGGCCGGACACACTTTGCTGCAGGCATCGTCGCTTTTCTCAGTGAACGATTCCGACGGCGACTCAATGACGAATTACGAGTTCTATGACGCCACGCCGGGCGGCGGTTACTTCATTGTCAACAACGTCGCGCAGACGAACCCGCTGGTTCAGATCACCGCCGCGCAGCTAGCCGCGACCGCATTCCAGGCCGGAGCTGGCACGGACAACCTCTATGTACGCGCCTTTGATGGTTCCGGCTGGAGCAGCGACAACGGTGTCGGCTGGACGCCGTTCCAAGTGAGCGGCCCTATGAATCATGCCCCCGTCGTAACGGCTCCAGATGTTGCCGCGACGCCGGGACACACTTTGCTTCAGGCATCGTCGCTTTTCTCAGTGAGCGATTCCGACGGCGACTCAATGACGAATTACGAGTTCTATGACGCCACCCCCGGCCACGGCTACTTCATTGTCAACAACGTCGCGCAGACGAGCCCGCTGGTTCAGATCACCGCCGCGCAGCTGGCCGCAACCACGTTCCAGGCCGCGGCTGGCACGGACAACCTCTATGTCCGCGCCTTTGATGGCTCCGGCTGGAGCAGCGACAACGGCGTCGGCTGGACGCCATTCCACGTTCTCGCATGAAGGCATGGACGCGCCCACAGCGGATTGAATCTCGGACGGTGCGGCGCTCTCTTTCTTGAATTGATGGTCCAATGTCGTGGTTTTGCTAGAGAGTAATTTCTTGGCGCTGCATCCTCATTCCTCTAGGTCGCGATTTTTGCAGCCCGGATTTGCTGCTCGATCGAAGTCCAAATATGTGACCAGACCGGCCAATTGAATCTCCAATTCTTGCCTTGCCAGAACTTCGGACGTAAGCTACCGACCGAGTAGCCGTTGAATATTATAGCGAATCACGCATCTGCAACCCGACGTGGCGGTTCGGCTAACATCAGCTATGGTATGAGGTATATCACCTTGCAGACGAAGCCCGCATGGTTGCGATAACACGCCCGCCTGCTTCCCAACTGAAACTGATGCACTCCTTCCTAAGTCGGCCGGCGGCATCCTTGCTTGCTTGGACCTTGATAGCACTGACCTTGGGCATGCTTTGGCTAAATGCTCGCGGCCAGAATTTTTTGAACTGCGACATGGAATGCGGCGAGACAACTTTGGCCATTTCGGAGGCAGTGCAATTTGCCAATCATGGCCTGAAATTCGGCTTGATCGAGAACCAGGGCACGCTCGAAGCACCGCTGCTGTACACACACTCGGTCAATTTCGGATCTCTGACCCTTGTCCTCCTGGAGGCGCTGGGAGTTCACGACTTCTCATATCAAGCGCTTCTACCGCTCTTTGCGTATGGTCTGGGTCTGTACTACGTTTTCCTGACCGTTCGGTCAGCAACGCGCTCCGATCTCTGCGCGCTACTTGCGCTGCTCATATTCGCAACCACTTATTGGGCTGCTGGCGCGTTCGCATTCAATGCGCTACGGGCTTGGCATATACCAGCCTTCTTCGCGGTTACGTATCATTCCATCCACATTGCCTCCGGATCGCGCCTGATAAGACACAAAATCGGCTTAGCATGCGGCGCTCTCGTTGCGTTCGGCTGCGGGTACGATTTTTGGTTTGTTTGCTTGTTCGTCGCCCTCACCATCCTTGTGTTCTTTTCACACGAACTGAGTTTGCGACACCTCTTTCTGAAGGGGAGTTCGATCGGTCTCTTCTTTGGTCTGCCGTTCCTATTGAGGCAGGCTCACATCGCGTACGTCTTGGGCGCGGCTTATTGGTATCAGGATTTCATATACTCGGTAGCCATTAAGGTGCCCTACGCGACCAAGCTGATTTCAATTCCATCGATCGAAGAGATCGATGCATATTATCGAAGCCAGGGTGTGTCGCGGCCTTTCGCTCTTCCGACAAGCAGTGTCCACGACATCCTGTTTACTCTTCGCCATATGGTGAGTGACATCACGTTACCACGTTGGGGCTGGTTAACGCTGTTGACTTACTTGGCCGTTCTCGGGGCCAGCCTGATTCCGCAGCTTCGGTCAACCCGCATCGGAGCTTTCGGCGCAGCTCTCGTGCTTCCGCTTAGTATCGGGGTTGCGTTGGGAATTGCTCTGGTCGCGCCCTTTAGCCTGCACGTCTATTTCAAGCACGAGTTCCCGCTCATCGGCTTTTTGCTTCTGCTTGCAAAGAGCATCGTACTTTACGCGCTCGTCGTTGGCGCAGTCGAGACAGGGAAGTGGCGTTTCGCCGCTGCAGCCGCCATCGTTCTGTATACGGCCGATACCGCCCTGACCCACTGGAACAATACCGCAAACGGCCTGTATTCGAACCTGGAGTGGAGAAGGTTTCTCGAGAGCAGGCGTGATGTTGTCGCGGCTGCTTACGTCCAAAACCTCCCTTACCAGGAAGGGGCTCCCGTCATTGGGCTCGATGAACGTCAGCTGAGTAGAATGCCGTACGACCGCTTGACGGGATCGGATGCGACGTATCTCATCTATCAACCTGTTAAACAACTCGTCGATTTCGATAGCCCAGTCCCCGTTTGTTCCTGGCACGATTGGCTCACGCACTTCTTGGCTCGCGCTCGGGCACAGCCGGGCGTAAGCTGTATCTACGGCTTTCCTGTGCCCGCGGGGGCGGCGCCGGAGCCTTCATTGGATGAATTCGTGCGAAGCGCGCCAGATTTCCGGCTTGTCGAGAGGAGCGACGTCGGCATCGGATACGTCATCCTCTCGCGCGATCGCCGCTGAATTGTCAAGTGACGAACGATTGTCCAACTCCCACGCAACAGGGAAATCATATTCGGCCAGAATCGATCTCAAGTCCGAGTCCTCGAAGCAAGCCCAGCACACATCTCCTCGGGAATTGCAAAGAGGTTGCGCTCTCCGGAACGACCAGAGCGCTGTGCACCCGTTTCCGAGTTGAAACGATCGCACGCGATGTCATACTCGAGGAGTTGATAGCGCCTGGTCTCGAAATAGTTCCTAATCGCCAGGATACGGGCATCGTCAATCTCGACCACCACGAACGGCCGGCACTCCTCGACAGTTTGGACTGCACCAACGAGCACGTCGTGGTCAAAGCCCTCTGCGTCGATCTTGATGATCGTTGGCTCAAGATTCAGGTCATCCAGGCGAACGATCTCAGCATCAACGGCGTCGATGCGGCACGCAGCCGCAATCGCCTCGCCAAAGCTGCCGGCTAGCGTCGAGCGAGTGCTTTCGATGTTGGCGGACGCAAAAGTGTGGAGCACCACACCGCGATAAACGGGGACGTAGAATCGAACCTGAGCGGGCGCGGAGCCCGCCCCCGCCATCATATATTCGAAGCGTGCGTCGCTATCCTTGACCTCTTGCAGCCATGGCTTGAGCAGCCGGTTCGGCTCGAGCGAAAAGATTCGATAGCTCCGATCAAAACGTCGGAACGACAGGGCTGACATTCCGTCGTTGGCACCGACGTCGACGAAGAGGCCGTCTGGCTTGAGCGCCACGAAATGTCGAAACGCGTTGTAGCTCTTGTCGTGTGGCAGCAAGAATGGAAGCCGTCGAGCGGCTGTCCAGGCAAGCCTCCAGGCGTACGGGTGAAATTCCGCGACCTGAGCACCTATCCTCGCAAGTGATAAACTCAACGCGCGTTTTCGCTCCTTGCCAATTCCGGCACAGAAACAACCTCAAGTCGCCTAAACCTGATCAGCTCGAGCAAGAGCTTCAGCAAGGTCGCCGTAACACTGAACAGATTGCGCACACGGAATATGGACGTTTTATTGGTCGTCTCGGCTCCGAGCACCCCCACCTGAACATAGCTGCAGCCCGACTTGAGCAACTTGACCAGGATTTCGCCCTGGAACCCAAATCCCGAGCTCGTGATTGTGATTTGCTCGAGCAATGCGCGGCGATGGACCGGCAGGCCGTTATAATAGTGCAGCCGGTGGCCGGACAATAGGTTCAGCAGATTGGTGTACGTGCGCGAGATCAGATACCGCATCGGGGTCTTGATCACTGAAAGGTTCGTCATGTACGGCACGACGATATCGGCGGTGCCGATCTTCTCGATGATCGATGGAAGGCTCGCAGCCGGAAGCCCGCCGTCGCCGCACAGCATCATCACATGGTCGAGCTTGGCCTCGCGCACGCCGCGCTGATAGGCAGCCCCAAGGCCGAGGTTCGTTGCATTGTGGATGACGCGCATGCGCGGCAGCTCCGAAGCCAGCCGATCCATGATCTGACCGGTCTGATCGGTGCTTCCGTCGTCAATCAGGATGATCTCGAACGTTTCAAGATGCTGTGACACCGTCTCCCATACGGCGCGCACAACCCCCTCGACGACATTCTCCTCATTGAGCGCAGGTATGACGAAGCTGGTGGAATGCCGAATCTTCTGAAACATAGATTGCGCCCCTATCGTCCAACAACCTGCACGAGAGTATTTACCTCCGTACCGCAAATCAAGGACATATCGGGCTTATTTCCGCTCGCAGCCGAGCGCAAGCAGATAGTGGGCCATCTTATGATACCCGGTGTGGACAACTTCGTCGTTCATCGAAAACATGAACACGTTGTGAAAATAGCGGGCCATCATCTGCTTGAAGTCGGGCATGGACTTGCAGTTCACGTGACCCGCCTTGGAATTGGGCGAGGCATAGACCTGTGATTCAAGAGAGGGCATGCCCAGCACGACGACGCCGTGCGGAGCAAGCGATCCCACCAGATTGGACATGAAGACCGGCTCATCGCCTGGATCGATGTGCTCGAGCACGTCGAGTGCGTAGATCCCATCGTAGTTCCGCGGTGGAACCGGACCGCTCAGCATGTCGTGCACGAACGCATCAAACGACCAGCGGGGGTTCATCCGCTTTTTCACGTCCTCGATGAAGACCGGGTCAAAGTCGGTCGCGGTGAGGCGCTGGACCTCCTGACGCACAATTCGAGCTTCCGAATGCGTCGGCACAGCCGATCTCCAGGACATTTGCGCGTCCCGACAGCAGCTTTGATACGAACTTATAACGAGACAGCGTAAAGGTCAGTCGCTTCGGGTCGTCGTTCCAGGCATAGCTCGTCATCAAGCCGAATGTCTCGAGACCAGAAGCATCCGCTTGCTCGACCATGCTGTGGTACTGCGGCTCTTTCGTCGCGCTCATGATCGCTCCCGCTACGCGTGAAACGTGTAGGTCTGCGGCAGATCTTGCAGTTGATCAATGTATTTGTGTCCCCAGTCGACCATCTCCCGAATTCCTTCTTCGAGGGAAGTCTCGGGTTGCCAGCCGAGATCATTCGCAATCGCCGAGCTGTCGAGCCAATACGTCCAGTCTTCCCCCAAACGAGGTTTCGTGATCGTGCACAAATCATCCAAACTGATTCCCATCGCTCTTGCCGACATGGCGACCAAATCGCGGATAGCGACAGGCTCCTTCGGTCCGACGTTGTACACCTTCCCCAACTCCGCCTTATGAGCCACAAGATGAATGGCCTTGGCGAGATCACGGCCATGCATGTAGGACTTTCTTGCGACACCGCCGCCGTGCAGCGGCAATTTCTGCTTGGAGAGGCCGCACACGACTGCGCGCGGAATGATACGATGTAGCTGCTGGCCCGGCGCATAAGCGTTCGAAGGCCGGACAATATTCATTGGAAACTTCAGCGTCCTTGCGATCGCCAGCAGGTGCATATCGCCGGCCGCTTTGGAAGCCGCATAGGGACTGGTCGGCTGAAGAGCGTCGGTTTCTCGCGCTGGCGCATCGACGGAGCCGTAAAGCTCGGACGTGCCAATTTGAATCCAGCGCTTCATGTAGTCTCGCTTGAGCAGGTCCTCGGTGATGCGAGCGAGCGCAGTGACATTTGTATCGAAATAGCGCCAGGAATATTTCCAGGAGACCGCACCTTCCCCTTGCGCTGCAAAATTGATGATGACGTCCGGCCGCTCGCGGTCCAGCATTTCGAACAGCAGGTCCTGCTCGAATACGATGTGAATCTGGTAGTAACGATAGCGGGAATCGCCCTCTCCCAAGCTGAGCGTAAACGGCTCCGGCTTCTCGGGATTGCGGCCAACACAGATGACCTTGTCGGTGTCGTTCTGGGCGAGCAAATGGAAGGCCGTGTGCACTCCGAACACACCATTCCCGCCGAGTATCACATAGCTCGTCATCCCTCTGAATCGCTCCTATTGGGGACTTCCAGTATCGTCCAATAATAGTCCCCGGTATAGCGGGCGCGTCGAAACAACTCGCACCACATGTCCGGTTTGCCGAAAGTCTCGGCGGTGAGGACCCAGTCGAGGAAGACGTCGCGCTCATCGTCGTTGCGGTAGGCATCGACCTGGATGTAGCCGCGTCCCGGCGCGACGCGCTCGATCTCGCGAACCGCCTCGACGCAGGCCTCATCGGGAAGATTGTGGACGACATTGATGCAGAGAACAGCCGCCATGCTGCCGCTCGCAAAGGGCAGCCTCTGGGCGCTGCCGCGCACGATACGTCCCTGCACCTCAGGGTGGCAGTTTTCGATCGCGTATTGGGAGATCTCAAGCCCCCACACTTCGAGCCCAGGCACGACCTCCAGCAGGTCGCGCATGAGAAAGCCCTTGGCGCAGCCGATGTCGAGCACACGGTCGCCCGCCGACAGCTTGTAATGAGCCGCGATGTCACGCGCGATGGGCAGCCAGCGGCCGTCGTAACGATAGCCGCCGTAGCCCTGCTCGCGCGTTCCGTCGAAATATTCGCGACCGAACTGGCGCGCGATCATGCTGTTCTCGGCCTGTCCAAGCTTGCGCGCGGCGACATTTCGCTTGGCACGCGGATACTTGGCGAGCAGAGTTGAACTCAGCCACGGATCGCTCCAACAGTTGCCGCCAATCCGTCGGCGAGCGGCTTGAACCGAACCCCCGGAAACGCCCGCATGAGGTTTGTCACATCGAAGTGGCGGTGAGTGGCGGGATTCTGCCGCGCGGACGGCACGACCTCGACGGGCTGGCCCGGCCTGGGCAGCCACCAGGTCCGCCACCGCTCGAAAGCTCTCCGACTTTCCGGTCGCCAGATTGAGCACGCCGGTGGAGCCCCGAAGGGCCGTCTTGAGAATGAGGTCGACCGCGTCATCCACGTAGAGATGATCCCGCGTTTCCTCACCATTGCCGAACAACGCAATGCGCCCGTCATTGAGCGCCTGGCGGACGAATCGATTGGGTCCGTACGAGTTGTGGGTGTCGTCTGCACCATAGATCGCGGTGAGACGCAGGATCGCCAATGGAGCCTTGGCCTCGGCGGCAAGCATCAGCTCGCGCGTGCGGTGCATCGCGCCGTAAAGATCGGTCGGGATCGCCGGTGTCTCCTCGCAGATCAGCGTCGTGGCGAAGGAATAGACCGCGTCCGAGCTCGCATAGATCAGCTGCGCGAGCTCGACGGACCGCGTCGCCTCACAGACGGCACGTCCCATGGCGAGATTCCGCATCAGCGCTGATGAGTCCCGGCCCTTGTCGGGCGTGAGCGCGGCCAGGAACACCAACACGTCCCGAGGCCGCATCCGCTGCGCAAGCTGCGCGCCCGCGTCGGGAGCCGTGAGGTCGAGCTCGCGCGAACCCAGACCTGCCGTCTCAACGTCCGCCGCCGCGCAGGCCGCGAGCAGGCGTCGCCCCAGAAAGCCGCCCGCCCCCAGCACTACGATGCGTGCGGGCTTCATGGGATCGCCTTGCTTGTGGGACAGAGTCATTGTTGATCTCCCGGCAGGGGCGCCCCCAGCACGACGTGTTCCAGTCCGGCAGCGGCCGCAGCGGCACGGTCTAACATCGCGAACGGATCGATCACAACGCGGCCACGCATCCGCCGGGCAAGATCTGCAGGTTTCAGCGTCCGGAACAGCGGCCATGGCGTCATGATGACAACGGCGTCGGCGCTGTCGCACGCCGCGAGTGCATCGTCGGCAACTGTCAGTCGCGGATGCCACTCCGCCGACGCCCGGACCACCGGATCGAACGAAGTCAGTCGGCAGCCCGTGAGCGCCTTGATCAGGGCGACTGCGGGCGAGTTCTTAATTGAATGGGTGTTCTCCTTATACGTGACACCGAGAACGCCGATGACCGGATCGGCGCCCCGCGCCAACACCCTCTCCTGCAACTGGCGCAGCGGCCAATCGCGTCGATACCGGCTGTTGCGCAGCCAAGCCGCGACCACGCCCGCCTCCGTACCCCGGATTTCCGCCAGGCGCTGGACGGTCGCGAGGTCGCGTTCAAGATTGCCACCCGCGATGCCAAGGCCGGGAGCAAGGTAGGCATGCGGGCCGATGCGTCGATCGAGCTTGAGAGCAGGAGCAATCTCGGACCAGTCGGCTCCAATCCGCTCGCATATCTCCGCCAGGGTGTTGGCAACCGCTATCGAAGCCACCAGGCAACAATTGATCGATATCTTTGCAAGCTCTGCGCTTTCGTAGCGCATCGGTAAGATCGGACATCCGAAGGCGTCGAGCACCGCGCGCAGGCGTGCATCGAGCGGACGGGCCGGATCGGCGCAGCCGACGATCGTACGCTCGGGCTTCATCGCCCGCTCGACCGCCTGACCGAACACCAGTGTCTCGACCTGATAGTAGAGCCGCTCCGGCGGCAGCACGCCGAGCGTGCGAGTGTAGCCCGGCGGCACCTGTGACAACACGACCATGACCGCTCCGGGATTGATCACGGCAGCCGTGCTGTGAATCAACGCGGTCAGGCCCGTCACATCACTCCTGCCCTGGTCATCGGTGGGCACGTCGGGGGCCACATAGATCACGTCGCAGGCGGCAAGGTCGCTGGGCGCGGCCGTGAAATGCTGGCGCGCGCCATTGCTCCGGATCAGCTCATCGAGGCCCGGCTCGAGGACGGGCCACTGCTGCCGTGCAAGACGATCGACCAGCGCCTGGTCGCCGTCGAAGCAGACCACCTTGAAGCCCTGCCCCGCGACCGCCGCGGCCGACACCAGACCAAGGTGAGTCATGCCCGCGAATCCGACCGTCGGCTTCATCGTTTGCCCCGCACGGCCTCGGCGCCGAGCCGCGTCAGCACACGATGAAGCCAGATGTCGCTCGACAGATCGGTCTTAGGCGCCGCCGGCACAGAGCGCCTTGAAGTGCTCATATTCGATCGCCCAGGTCGGATCATCCTGCACCAGCGTCACAATCTCCTCTGACGGACGCCCGCTCGGCAGCACGCGGCTGCGCCGTATGAACACTGAAGGGCCCCATTTGCAGAGCGACTCGATATGCGCCGAGCCACGCTCGGCCAGAATGTCGCAGGTGAAATGATTGCGCCACATCAACAGCGTCATCTCGAGCTCCAGGCGGGGCAGCGCGCCCTCGCAGTGGATGATGACGTGATCGGGTGCGCGGTTCTCGAAGCGGTGCACGCCGATGAACTCGAACTGGTCGGCAATGTCGCCGAACCAGAAGCGGCAGGTGTCGAGGAGATGGGAGCCGAGATCCGGCAGGACACCGGCTCCCTGGTCGCGCCAGGCGGAATCCCGCACCAGGCGGGCTGTGCCGTTGCCGTAGAACATGCGGCACGAATAGATCTTGCCGAGCTCGCCCGAAGAAATCAGGTCGCGCATTCGCACGAAATGCGGTTCGAAGCGATGGTTATACGCCGTGTAGCATACCACGCCGTTCTTGCGCGCGAGCGCTTCGAGTGCGGCGATTTCGCCTTCATGCCCTGCCCATAGCGGCTTTTCGACCAGCACGTGCTTGCCGTTTTCCAGGCAGTAGGTGAGCAGCGCGATCTTGGGCTCGTCGGGAATGCAGGCCAGGACCGCGTCGTAGTCGGCGAGCGGGACGTCGGCGATTGAGCGGTAGCGCGCCTCCATGTTGACGGGGTCGATGGCAGCGACGAAGTCGTCGCCTGCGACGCGCCGGCGCTTGTGGCCCTGTACTCCTAGTCCCGCGACCACAACCCGCATCGTCAGAACGTACTCCGCTGAACTCGATACAAAGCGCCAAGCACCGCGCCCCTCATCTCCAACCGCTCCCGCACGGCAGAGCGGCAGACCGCGCCGGCTGCCATCTCCATCGGACGTGTCCGGACGTTTCAAACAAGCGATATCTGGCGCTCGATGGTATCGATTTTGCCCCGCAGGTCATCGACCGTCACGGGGATATTGCCGTCGCACTCGCACTCGACCGCCGCCGCCATGCTTCCCAGGATCGTAGCGGTGGGAGCGTCACGGACCGCGAGCATGGCAAGCGTAGCATAAGCGAGCAACGCATCGCCGGCGCCGACCGCATCGACCAGCCGGTCGACGAAGCTGTCGATCACGAAAAAGCTGTCATGGGATTCGTGGTCTGCGCTGCAGCAGGCGAGCACGCCGCGCTCGGCCAGCTTGAGGATCAGAAGCTTGCACTGTGCTGCGTCATAGACAGTGGAGGCGAGTGGCCGAATGCCGGAATCCTGATCGCCGAGTGCGAACCGCGCTTCGCGCTCGTTCGGCGTGATGAGGTCGAAGCCCTGAAAATCGGTGATATTTCCCCAGCGGCTGGCGACCTGGCTGTCGGCCACACGGAAACAACCCGCCGGTAGCGCCTGCACCAGCTCAGGGATGGTGCGCCGATTGAAGATGCCATGGCGAAAGTCCGCAAACACCACGGCGTCCGTCGACACCTTCCGCACCGCGTCGATCATCTCCCCCAAGATCTGGTCTGAAATCGAGCGGTTATCCAGGGTGTCGACTTTCAACAGCCGGTACCCACCGACGACGATTGCGTTTTTGCTGACCGTCGGCCGCGAGCGATCGACGATCGCACGCACCTCGATGTCGGCCGACCGCAGATCGTCGATCGCGAAATCCTTGAGCTCATCATCACCGAGCACCGTCGAGAACGTCACCCGACCACCTGCAGCCGCCAGATGCTTGGCCACGATGGCGGCCCCACCGATGTAGTCGACCTTGCGCTCGAACAAAACGCTCATGGTCGGCGTCTTGGTCTGGCCGCCGATCATCGCGCAATGGGTATAGCTGTCGACGATCGTATCGCCGACCACGTGGACGTGATACCCGGCCATCGCGTCGAGCGTCTGTCGCAGCCGGTCGAACGTAATGTTGTAGCGCTCCATGATGATCTGGAGCTTCTCCAGCTTGATCGACGGCGGCGCCAGATTGATCAAGTTGGATGAGGAATAGACAATGTCTCCTGGCGTGAAGATGATCTCACCGCCGTAGGACTGAACGACCTCAGCCTCTTCAGCCGTCCTCGCCGGCAGGCCCGTGGCGGCATACTCGAAGCCCTTGGCGAAGTAGTCCGGCTCGAGCAACCGGATATTCTCGAGCGGCTTGGCGTTACTGTCGATGACGACGTAATCGACGACTTCGAAAGCGGCCAGGTTCACCGCCCGCAAGTCCTGCGGCACGTGCGGCCGGTGTGCTCCCTTGGTGATGTGATGATCAGCGGTGATACTGGCGATCAGAATGTCCGCCTTGCTCTTGGCATAGAGCAAGTGCCGGACGTGGCCGGGATGCACGACGTCAAACACCCCGTGACACATGATCACGCGCTTGTCGCGCGGGCGCGCTCCGATGATGCGTCGCAGCTCTTCCGGCGATTTGATCTTGTGGCGATAGTGGTCGAGCAGTTGCAGCATGGCTGACCTCACGCACTCTGCTTGCCGAGATAGTGGAACCAAGTCTTGGTCGCCTCGGCAATACGATCGGGATCCCACAGGGGCGCGTCGCGCCAACGCTCAATGTCCACGAGCATGCGTCGCACCCCTTCCTCGAAGCTCACCACCGGCTTCCAGCCCAGCCGGGTAGCAATCTTGGAAATGTCGGCGAACGTGCAGTCCGGCTCCCCGGGCCGTTTGGGAACGTAGACCACGTCTCCGCCGAGCAACTCCACCAGCCGGTTGATCGATTGCGGATTGCCGGCCCCGACGTTGAAGCGCTCGCCGCTGATAGGGGTGCGGGCAGCCGCCAGAAACGCCTGCGCCACATCGGTCGCGTAGATAAAGTCCCGTCGCTGCGTGCCGTCGCCCACCACAGTGAACGGCTTGCCGGCAAGCTTCTGGCGGAAGAACACTCCGAACACCGCACCATAGACGCCGGTGGTGCGCACGCGCGGCCCGTAGGCGTTGAAGATACAGATCGAGTTCACGGGCAGCGCGTAGACGCTGTGCCAGTGGAACGCGGCCTGCTCGCCCTGAAACTTGGAGAGGGCGTAGGGATATTGCGGATTGATCTGATGACCTTCGTCGGTCGGTACAGCGGCGAGGCCGTAGCACGATGACGACGCCGCATAGACGAATTTTTCAACTCCTGCGAGGCGGGCGCACTCGAGCACGCGCACGGTACCCTGGACGTTGGTGTCCATGTATTGCGTGGGCTGCTCGATCGAGGGCACGATGTCGCCGATGCCGGCGAGGTGGAAGACGTATTGCGCGCCAGCAAAGACTGGCGAGCCGGGCTCAAGCGCACGGATGTCCTGCCAGTAGCAGGCGAGATCGGGATTGCCCTTGTGGTGGTCGAGGTTGCTGCGATGTCCGCCCGTCAAGTTATCGACGACGCGGACGGCAAAACCCGCCGCCAGCAATGCATCAACCAGATGGCTGCCGATGAATCCGGCACCGCCAGTGACAACCGCAGCGGGTTTCCCGCTCATGCTGCCTTCAACTGCTTGAGCAGGCGAACATTGTAATAGCGGATGTCTTCCATGCTGTTCGGAAGCTTGTTGGCAACGAAGGCCTTACAAAGCTCGCGCACGGCATCCTCGATTGTGTGGCGCGGCGCGTAGCCGAGCACGCGCTTAACCTTGTCCGAGTTGATGTGATAGGAGCGGATATCGTCGGTCGGCGTGGTGACAATGTTGACCTTGCCGCGATTGGGAACCTCCTGGGCGACCACCCGCTGCACCAACTCGGCGATCTCCATCAGCGACATGTTCTGAAAGCCGACATTGAAGGTCTCGTTCTGCACTTTGTCGGCTGGGGCTGTGAGAAAGAGCTGAACAGCGTCGCAGTAGTCCTGGATGTGCAGGTTCGGCCGCAGCTGCGATCCGCCGAAGACCGTGATCTTGCCGGCATTGACCGCATGATTGGTCAGGATATTGACCGAGAGATCGAGCCGTTGCCGGGGCGAATACCCGCAGACCGTGGCCGGGCGGAAGATCACGCCGGTGAACCCGGCATCCGTGTGCTTCTTCAGGAGCGGCTCGCACATGCCCTTATACTTATTGTAAAGCGTGAGCGGCACCAGCGGATGGTCCTCGGTCACGTCGGGCTGGTCGGAGACGCCATAGACCGAGCTCGAAGAGGCGTACACGAAGCGCTTCACCCCCGCCTTCTTGGCCGCCAGCACCATCGGCTCGAAGGCGTTGAGGTTGATCGTGGTGGAAAGCTCCTCGTCAAGCTCGAAGCTCGCGTCGTTGGAAATGCAAGCCAGATGGACCACCGCATCGTGCCCGGCAACCGTGGCTGCGAACTTCGCAGAGTCGCGGACGTCGCCGTCGATGATCCGAAGGTTGGGATTGTCACGCGGCAGAAAGGAGTTGCCGAAGAACATGATGTCGTAGACCGTGACCTTGTAGCCACGATCAAGCAACTGCGGGACCAGCCGCGCCCCGCAATATCCGGCTCCGCCGGTCACCAATACCTTGTTGAACAGTCGTTGCATGAGTCCCTCTGTGCCTCGCTCTGCCGCCTCCCCGCCCAACCAGGGGTGGAGAAGGAGCAAATGCGGTGGTGCAGCTCACTCCGCCGCGAAGCGGGTGGTCGTGATCTGGTAAGCGGCCGCCGTCGCGTCCTTGTAGAATAGCTGGACGGTCTCGCGCGAATATTCGCTGAGGTCCTTGTCGACGAGATTGAGCTTCGTCAGGAACTCATTCGGCACGGTCACGATATCGCAGCCAGCCTCTTCGGCGTGGAAGATGTTCAGAAGCTCCCGCGTGCTTGCCCACAGCAGCTCCGCCTTCGGACGAGATGCCAGAATCTCCTTGCACGCCCGCATGTGCGGAATCGGATCAACGCCAGTATCAGCAATGCGGCCTGCGAACACCGACACGATCGCCGGCGTTGAGGGATCGAGCGCGGCGGCCACGCCGCGCACCTGGTCGAGCGTGAAGATTGCGGTGATGTTGAGCGTCACGCCCTCGGACGAGAGCGCGCGGATCAGCTCGTTCGACGACTGCCCCTTGGTGGTTGAGACAGGGATTTTGACATTGACGTTTGGGCCCCAGGTGGCAATGGCGCGCGCCTGCTCGGCCATGCTGGGAAAGTCGTCGGCGAACACCTCGAACGAAACTGGCCGGTCGGTGATCGCGGTGAGGACCCGGCGCGCGAAAGTCTCATAGTCGTTGACGCCAGCCTTGCGCATCAACGTAGGATTCGTGGTGAACCCCTGGATCAACGGATTGTGCGCCATCTTGAGCATCCCGTCGAAGTCAGCGCCGTCGGCGAAGATCTTGACGTTGAGATCGGCAATCCGGCTCATGACGCCTCCTTCATGATGAGAGCAGCTTCGATGATGACATCTGCGGCTTCGGCCACCGAGTGCACAACGTAATCGGGCGCAGCCGGTGCCGGCTCGGCATAGTCGAGATCAATGAACACGGTGGCGCAGCCGGTCCTGCGACCCGCCTCCACGTCACTTGCACGATCGCCGACCATGTAGCTCTTCGCGAGATCGATCCCGAGTTCGCTCGCCGCCTCCAGGAGCATCCCGGGGCTCGGCTTGCGGCATTGGCAGCGCTCGGCATGGCCGTGGAAGCACACCTTGATAACATCCACCGGCAGCGCTCGCCGCATGACGTCGTGCATGGCCTCGACTTCCGAGCGCGCGGTCAAGCCATCGCCGACGTCCGGCTGATTGGTCACCACCGCGAGCAGAAATCCTGCGTGCTTGAGCCGATGGAGACTCGTCGCCGCCTCCGGATAGAGCCTGAAATCTGCTAGCTTCTTCGGCGCAAAGCTCCTGCCGTCACGAAACTCGGGAACGGCGACAACCCCGTCGCGATCAAGAAATACAGCAGGCCGCAAGCTGGAGCTGGACGCCTACCATTTCGTCTGCCTGCGCTGCAAAGACGGGTGGCTGACGAGGCAATGCCAGACCACCGCCTGAAAAGCCTCAGAGAGTGGCGTGACCCAGCCCGCTTCCACCTGCGGGATCACGACCACGACATCGCCATGCTTGGCAGTATGGCCGCTGTCGCGACCGACGATTCCAAAGACGCGCGCGCCGCGTGCCTTCGCCAGATCGACGGCGTTCACGATATTGGGACTGATATTGCGCTCGGCGTCGCCGCCGCCGACGGAGTAGATCAGGATTGCATCCCTGTCGCTCAGCTGACTGACCTCGAGCCAAGCTGCGAAGACGGTGTCCCATCCCTCGTCGTTGGTGCGAGCCGTCAGCTCCGACACGTTATCCACAGGGCTGTAGGTCTCGATGCCGCAAAGTTTCCTGAAATCGTTCACGGCATGACTGCAATTGGCGGCGCTGCCACCGACGCCGAGTAGGAACAAACGACCCCTGCGGCTCCGCAGCTGATCAAGCTCAAGCGCCAGCTCTTCGATGGAACCGAATGAAATCTCGGAACAAATCCGCTCAGCCGCGGCAAAGAACGCCTGCACGTGAGTCTGCTGTTCAGGTGCCCGCGACCTCGCAATTTGCTCGGAAATTGTCACACCAGGCCCCCTTACTTCGACACCTTTTTCCTAACTGGTGCTTAGACACCGATCAAGTCCGAGGTGACGCCGAACGCCCACACGCGTTCACGTCGAGGATCTTTTCAGGATGGGTGTTGCAAATTTGCTGTGAACAAATTTGCTGTGAATATGTCGGATAGCGCGACAGCAAAGCTTCGCAAGCGCGACAAAATATGATTGGCGCTAGCAAGTAGACGACATGCGCGGCGTTGAGCCTTGTCGACGAAACGCGCGGCGACGACCATGGCGAGCTGCGCGCCAAGTCCATCTTCCGCACGATGTCGACATCGCACAGCGATCAGCTTCGCAATCTCCAAGAGGCTTGCGAGCTTTTCCCCAGACGCTCGAAGTCGACTGCGCGAGCATCACGTCCACCGTTCGCGCCATGCCTGCAGCATCAGCACGGTCCACAGCGGATACTGCCAATTGCGGGTGCCAGCGAGATGCTCCTGCCAAGCCCGTCTGACTGGCTCAACGCGCACCAGTCCATGGCCAGCCAATCGCGCGGGCGCGAGCAGAGTTTCTGCCCACTCCCGCAACGGCCCGCGCAGCCAGGCATCAATCGGCACCCCAAATCCCATTTTTGGGCGCTCGGTCAGGCGACGCGGGACGTAACGGTCAAGCACTTGGCGCAGCAGCCATTTGCCGCGTCCGGCCCGCACCTTGAGATCTGAGCGGCAGGCTCCAGGAATAGGCCACGACGCGATGATCGAGCAGCGGCACCCTGCCCTCGAGCCCCACTGCCATGGTGGCACGGTCGACCTTGGTGAGGATGTCGTCGGGAAGATAGCTGACCAGGTCGAGATACTGCATGCGCGGGACGAGTTCGGGGAAATCACGCGCGATCGTCGCATCCCACAACGGTCCCGCCGGCTCGCGCCCTCCTGCAGAAATTTCTTCCGGACGCTCCCACTGGCTGACCAGCCGGCGGTAGACCGCATCCGGCTCGGGATTGTCGAGGAGCGTCGCGAGCTTGTGCAGCCTGTCGCCGGGCAGCGCCGGCCGCCAGCTACGAGGGACGGCAGCAAACAAAGAGTTCCAGGCGTCGGGCGAAAGCGCACGCACGATGGCGGACGAAGCGCTGCGCAACGGGCGTGGTACACGCTTCACCGCGCGCGCGAGCCGCTCCGCCCAGAAATAGCGATTATAACCCGCGAACAACTCATCCCCGCCGTCACCCGATAGGGCCACCGTGACGTGCTTGCGGGTCAACTCCGAGACGAGATAGGTCGGGATCTGCGAGGGGTCGGCAAACGGCTCATCGAACCAATCGGGCAAGCGCGGAATGACGTCGAGCGCGTGCCGCGGCTCGACGTAGAATTCGGTGTGGTCGGTGCCGAGGTGGGCGGCGACGCGCTTGGCGCTCTGCGCCTCGTCAAAGCCGGCCTCGTGGAACCCGATGGAGAACGTCTTGACCGGGCGCGTGCTCTGCGCCTGCATCAACGCGACCACGGTGGAGGAGTCGATCCCTCCGGAAAGGAAAGCACCGAGCGGCACGTCGGCAATCATCCGCAGCCTGACGGAATCGCGCAGGAGCGTATCGAGCCGCTCAATCGCCTCCTCGGCATCCGGTGCAGGATCGTTGCGCCGCTGGCCCGAGACCGCAATGGCGCGCAAATCCCAGAAACAGCGCGGTGCAGGATCAACGCCCGCGCGCAGTGTCAGAGTGTGACCGGGCGCCAGCTTGCAGGCTTCGTGATAGATCGAGCGCGGTTGCGCGACGTAGCCGTACCGGAGGAACCCGGTAACTGCGTCGTCATCAATCGTCGGCTTCCAACGGGGAAACGCGCGGAAGGCCTTGAGCTGAGAGGCGAACAGGACCCGCTCCGGTGTCGCCGCGTAGTAGAGTGGCTTGATCCCAAGGCGATCGCGCGCCAGAACCAGCGTCCTGACGGTGCGGTCCCAGAATGCGAAGGCGAACATCCCGATCGTGCGCTCGATCGCTGCTTCCACGCCCCATAACGCGCACGCTTCGAGCAGAACCTCGGTATCCGAATCGCCGCGCAGCCTGCGACCCGCAGCTTCGAGCTCGTGACGGATGTCGCGGTAGTTATAGATTTCGCCGTTGAACGTGATGACGTAGCGGCGGTCGGCGGACTGCATCGGCTGCGCGCCGCTCGGGCTCAGGTCGATGATCGCGAGCCGGCGCTGACCGAGCACCACCCCGCCTTCCGCATCGACCCAGACCGCACCGGCATCGGGTCCGCGATGCCGCACGGTTTCGATCATGGTTTCGCCGATCGATCGCAGCGCGTCGGCCGAGGTCGCCGCACGCCAATCGACCATCCCGGCTATGCCGCACATTCCATGATTCCAGCACCCCGCAGGGTTGAGCATGTTGTGGCGAGTGATTCCGCTTGTAGCGAGTGATTCCGCGAGCGTCCAGGGACGGCGCGCACCTTGCGGTTCGACAACAATCCTAGATTATGAGGTGGCATGAAGGTTCTGTTCTTCATTCGCTCGCTCGAAGTCGGTGGCAGCCAACGCCAGCTCGCCATGCTTTCGGAGGGCCTGGTGCGGCGCGGCCATGACGTAGTAGCCGCCGTATTCTACACCGGCAAAGAAATTGAGCTGACGCCTTCGCAGTCGGCCATCCGGGTCGTTGCTCTCGGCAAGTCGGGCCGCTGGGACGTGGTTGGTCCGCTCACTCGCCTGCGCCGGCTCATGCTGACCGAACGGCCGGACGTGATCTATGCCATGCTGCCGATGCAGACGACGCTCGCAGCCTTGCTCCGGCCGCGCCGGCTCGCAGCTCGCCTCGTATTCGGCATACGCGCCGCAGCAGTGGAGGCCGATCGCTACGATGCGCTTATCGCCCTGACTTATCGGCTCGAGGCCTGGCTCGCGCGCCGCGCCGATCTGATCATCGCCAATGCGGATGCCGGTCGCGCCGACGCGATCAATCGCGGCTTCCCGAGCAATCGCATCGCGGTCATCGCCAACGGCATCGATACTGCCTTGATGCGGCCCGACGCGGACGGCGGCCACGAGCGGCGCCGCGCGTGGGGCATCACCGATGATGCCTTCGCCATCGGTTGCGTCGCGCGTCTCGATCCGATGAAGGACCACGCCAATTTTCTCGCCGCAGCCGCGCGTTTCACTGCGCAGGTTCCGACTGCTCGGTTCGTGTGCGTCGGAGACGGCCCCCCCGCCTATCGCGCCGAGCTCGTGGCCCTGACGCAGTCGCTTGGACTCGCAGATCGGGTCGTGTGGGCGGGAGAAATCGCCAATGTGGCAGCTGCTTATAGTGCCTTTAATATCGTGACCCTGCCGTCAGCTTTCGGCGAAGGATTCCCAAACGTGATCGGCGAGTCCATGGCCTGTGGCGTCCCGGTGGTCGCGACCGACGTCGGCGATGCGCGCGCGATCATTGGTGATCTCGGCGAGGTCGTGCCGCCGAAGCGACCAGATCTGCTGTGCGCGGGATGGGACCGGTTGCGGCAGCGTCTTGCGCAGGATGCAAGCCTGCTCGCCGCCGTGCGGACAGCGATCATTGCCAACTACGGTGTAGAGGCGATGCTCGATCGGACTGAAAACGTCCTCTTGCGCCTGGTCGCCGGTTCCTAGCTCGCTTGGAGGAACAATCGCGCGTTTCTCGACGGCCTAATCGTCAATTCCGGGGGGCGGCAACATGGCCGTTGTTGTCGTGGCCCGCCTCGAAGTCTACAATTTGTTTCACCATGCACGCGTCGGTCACGAGACCTTACGGGGAATGGCAGTGGACGAGCGCTTTCGTTTTGGCGAGAACTGGTCGAAATTCGCTAGCCGACTAAACCTCACACAAGTTGCGGCGGCTGAAAGATCGCTTCAGAAGCTGCTTGATCGTGAGTCCTTGAATGGAATGACGTTCTTGGACATCGGATCCGGCAGCGGCATCGTTTCATTAGTTGCCTCTGGAATGGGAGCAAGTGTCACTTCGTTTGATTATGACCCTGACTCCGTGCAGACAACTGAATCAATACGTGATCAGGCAGACCGTTCGGGTTGGCGCGTGCTCCGCGGGTCAATCCTTGATCGTGAGTTTCTCAACACGCTTGGCAGCTTCGACATCGTGTACACGTGGGGCGTCCTCCACCACACCGGCGCGATGTGGACAGCTCTTGGGAACGCCGCCTCGCTTGTCCGTCCCGGCGGCATCCTCGTCGTGGCGCTTTACCGTAAGACACCGCTGTGTTGGGCGTGGAAGCGGGAAAAGAAACTCTACGCCTCCGCGCCGTTTCCAATTCAAGCGGCTATCCGCACTGTCTACAAGGCCGGGTTTGTTCTTGGTCTGCTTGCACACGGACGAAACCCGGTGACTTATATCCGCAACTATTTCAACAATCGCGGGATGGACTGGCATACGGACGTGCACGATTGGCTCGGCGGCTATCCTTACGAGTCCGCCAGTGCCTCAGATATTAGGGCCAATCTCAGCCGACTTGGTTTTGCAATCCTTCGTTCATCTGAACGGCGCCCTGGCTTCGGACTATTTGGAACAGGCTGCGACGAATTCGTGGCCACGCGCGCTCACTGAGCACGGCCAGCCAAACCTGTCGGTGACGGTCAGTTCGAAGCTGCGCCACTGCCGCATAGCGAAGTTTTCTATAGTTATCCACAGCTGTCGGGGTCCTGGCTCACCTCGTTCCGCGCCGGCCAACGTCAACAACGCACAGGACAATCCCCGGCACAGGCTTCAGTAGGTCACGGCGAGGACCTCGCAATCGCATGTCGGCCGCAACCGCCGGTATCATATGGAGCTATTTGGTATATAAACACCGATCCGAACCAGCGGATCGGTATGAAAGTACTGCACGTCATCACCGGCCTGGAAGGCGGCGGCGCCGAGCGCCAGCTCGTCTACCTGCTGCGCGGCTCGACCGGCACGCAAATCCAGCACGAGGTGGTCTCGCTTTTGGATGCGGGGGTTTACGGGCGGGATGTTCGGGCCACCGGCGCTAAACTTCACACCTTGAATCTGGCACGCAGCCGGTTTTCGCCGTCGGCGCTGTTTCGGCTGGCGAGCCTCATTCATCGCAGCCGTCCCGATATCGTGCAGACTTGGCTCTATCACGCCGATCTGATCGGGTTATTGGCCGCGCGCCTTGCGGGCGGGGCTCCGGTCGTCTGGACATTGCGGTCCTCGCAGCTCGAGCTGGAGCACTATTCGAAGCTGACAGGCCTCACCATCAAGGCGCTCAGCCATCTTTCCCGTTGGCCTGCAGCTGTCCTGTCGAATTCGACCGCCGGCATGAATGCCCACCTCGCGTTCGGGTACCAGCCGAGATGGGCCCGGGTCATTCCAAACGGTATTGATACCAACGCGTTCCGGCCATCCGAGGCTATCCGGAAGGAGGTTCGCGCCGAGCTCAGGATCGGCCCGGATACACCTCTCATCGGCTGCATCGCTCGCTGCGACCCGATGAAGGATCATTTGAACGTATTCTCAGCATTTGCCCGTGTTGCGGGGAATGCTCGACTCCTGCTCGCCGGCAAAGGGACCGAGCCGGACAATCACAAGCTCTCCACCCAAATCCGCCTGGGGGGACTTGGACCAGAGCAAGTCATCCAACTCGGTGACCGCCGGGATACGCACCGCATTATCGCGGCGCTCGATGTTCTGGTGCTCGGTTCGGCGTTCGGCGAAGGATTCCCGAACGCTCTGGGAGAGGCGATGGCGTGCGGCGTGCCGTGCGTAGCAACCGATGTTGGCGACAACGCCGCAATCATCGGCGGATGCGGTGGTGTTGCGCCGCCGAGAGACGCTCAAGCGCTTGCCGAAGCGATGTCTCAATTGCTTGCACTTTCATCGGATGAACGCCGGGCGCTCGGCTTGCGAGCTCGCGAGAAGATTCAGAAGGACTACTCACTCTCGACGATGGTTAGGCGCTATTCGGAGGTGTATTCACTCTTGGCGCCCCAAACACTGTATGGCTACGAATCGCTTCGAAGCGCCTGAACGGCAGACCTAGTATTCCAACAATTCAATATTCCAAGCCGCGCGTGTGAGATCTTTTCGAAGGGCGGCGGTCAGCTTCCAGTGAATTGTCCAACGAAAACCGTCAATATCCCCCCCACAGCCATTCCCACGCCCAGCATTGGAAGGAACAACAACTCGCGCCGAAGATCGAACAATCCATATCGCACGCTATGAAAAATGATCATCGGCAGACACAAGAGGTGACTCGCGACAAAGCCAAACAAGGCTCCCGGGACATCAAAAAGATGATAGCCCCCGACCATCGCCACAGCGAGCACGACCAGGCGCAGTGCAAGAACTCTGGAAAGAACATGCGGCATGCCAAGCGCCACGAAGCACTGGATTGCAATCTGAAAAGGAACGGCCAGAAGAGCGGCGGCAAGCACCTGCAGCATCCAGCCCGCCTGCGCATAGCGATGGTCATAGAGCAGATCAATCACCGACTGACCTGATATCATCAGGGCGCCCGAGGAAGTATAGGCGACCGAAGCAACGGCCATGTGAATTCGGTAATAGCCGGCCTTCAGGGCCGCTGGTCGCTCGCGTGCAATCTCGCTAAGAGCAGGAAAACTGACATTACCAATGATTCCGGCGAGCACCTGCTCGATTGAGCTGAAGATCTGAAACGCAATCACATAGACGCCGAGCAACGTTACATCGATAAGGCTTCCCAGCAGGAGACGATCCCCGTTGGCTGCGAGGAAGGCGAGAATCGAGGAGATGAATATCCATTTGCCAAAATGGATGATGTCGCGAACCGCCGAAGGATCCCATTGCCAGCGGTTGGCAGTGCCGGGGAGCCATATGTGGCTCAACAGCGTTATTGCCAGAGACCAACAAATGCTGCCTGCGACGAGTGCCCAGATCGATCGATCAACCCATATCCAACCGAACATGCACACGAGCGCTGCAATCTGACCGATGATATCGATCAGCATGAGCCGGCCAAGCACGAGATTGCGGCTCGCTTCAGCCGTCTTCGTGGATCCAAAGCCGACAATGACGGTGCCGAACGCGAGAATGGCAATCACATAAGGCAGGTTGGGATCTGCATAGACACTGTCCTTCGGCACCAAACCGCGGCTATTGGCATGAGCGACCAGCATGCTGATGCCGAGCGCGACGAGCCAGAGCAACCCGCCGCGAATGATCTGAATCGACCAGGCCGTATTCAAGAACGCAGGATCGTTGCCGCGCTTGCTCTGCACGATGCTTTGTCGCAGACCAAGGTCGGAGAACATCGCCAGACCATTCATGACGATGATCGCGATCGCCATCGTGCCGAACATCTCCGGCACCAGCAGCCGGGTCATCAGCAAGTTGGTGCCGAGGCGAAGCGCCAAGTTGAGGCCGTAGCCGCCGAAACTCCACGCGCCGGCACTCAGCACGCGCCGCCTGAGCGACGTGGAAGGATGCTCAAGCACAGGATTTGCCGGCCGATAAAAGGCGGAGATTAGTGCTCGAGAATCCTGTGACAGTGACCGTGGCGGGCCGCATCCAAAGGGGCCAGCAATCAAGGTGATCCCCAGTCACAGACCAAATCTCCATTGTGAAGGCCACGCGACGACCGTATCGCACAGGACTGCTATCTTTAGAGACACTAAGGCGCCCGTGAGGGTCGGGACAAGACAAGGGAAATGTCAGCGAGAGAGCCCACGCGTAATAGTCGGGGAATCGTAGTCAGCCGACGCCGTCCTGTAGTTGTGGTGGCGCCATCAACACCACCGCCTTCGCGGAACCCAATCATAGCCGCGAATTGACCCCGCTTCTTTTGGCCCGCCCTGTCGTCCCGTCCCCTTAACCACTCCGATGCAATAGCGGTCTGCTGCGTGTCATTGGATGGCCTCTTCGGCAGGGCGCTACCTCGCGCACGCGATCGGCAAAGCACCTGGCGACAGGTGCAACCAGCGATGTGGCCCAAGCGCAACATAGCGAGTGAATTTCATCAACCCTGGGACTGCATCGGTATTAAAGCACTACTAATCGGTAGCGAAACACCAATCTCCGGTAATGGTTGATTGGTGCATTGTAAACGTTTTAGTTGCAGGCCGATCCGCTCGCTGGTTTTGTTGGTTGGCGTCCAGCGCGCGTGAAGGACATGCAGACGGCACAACTCGATCGCAGTTTGATCCCGGCCTCAGGCGAAAATCGCGCGGGCGTGCTTGCTGCATGGCCAGTCGCAGCGCCAGCCATTTCAAACGCGACCAAGAAGAGAGTTGCCTTCTTGTACCTGGGGCGACGTGGCGGGATTGCCCGTCTTGCATATGAAATGGCGGTTGCGGCAACACAGCACCACCAAATAGATCCGTTGTTCGTTGTGTCGGATTCAAACGAATTGTTTGGACTGATGCAGACGCTCCCGGGCGTTGCGCGAAGCGTGAAAACCTTCGAGTCCAGCGTCGGTGCGCTGACCCAAACTTACCGTATCCCATCCCTCGTCCAACGTCTTAACGCCGCTTTCAACGAGCACCGCACCGAGACCATCGTTGTGCTGGCATCGCACGTGTGGAGTCCATTGATTGCACCGTTCCTCAAGACTGACGGCGAGACGCTACGTCGTGGTGGTCCATGATGCCGATCCGCATCCGGGCGACGTTACGGGCCTCGCTCACGGTTGGCTGTTGCGCGAGGCCGCCCAGGCCGATCTCGTCATAGCTCTGAGCGGGGCCGTCGCACGCGGTCTTTCGACGAGACGGCGCATTCCAAGCGATCGGATCGTCACACTGTTTCACCCGTTGCTGACGTACACTGAAAAAAGAGCAGCGGCAGTCTGGGACGGAGAGCGACCGCTGCGTCTTTTGTTTTTCGGGCGGATGATGGACTACAAGGGTCTGGGGATTTTCACCGACGCGATCGAGCTGTTGCGGGCCCAGGGTTTACGTGTCGAGGCGACAGTCGCGGGCAACGGTCAGATGAATGGGCGGAGGGAGAAGCTCGAGGCCCTTGGCGCCAGAGTCATCAATCGCTGGCTGCTCGATCAAGAGATCTCCCAGCTGTTGCAAGCACACGATGCCGTGGTGGTGACGCACACTGAAGCCAGCCAATCCGGCTGTGCCGCGGCCGCCTTGGGGGCCGGCCTCCCGGTGATCGCCACACCGGTTGGTGGCCTCATGGAGCAGATTGCTCACGACGTGAACGGACTGGTAGCGGACCGGGTGGATGCTGCGGCGATTGCGCATCAGATCAAACGCGTGGCGAACAATCCGACGCTTTATCGTGAGCTGGCGCAAGGTGTCGTTCGACAGCAGCGCGGCCGGGGGATGCGCGGCTTTTTGGACAGAATGCTGGGGGCCATAGAGTGGCAAACTCCCTGACAGCCCGCCGGCGGATTACGTTTGGCGACCCCGCCGACGAAGCCAGAGTTGTCCGTCCTCGTCGATATGATCCGGCGAGCGCCGGAGGCCCGGTCCTGTCATCCACGAAAACCAAGACGATTGTCGTTGTGGGACAGGATGCAACTTGTGAATATGCGGCCCGGTTCTTTGTTCAAGCTATATTGGAGGCGCAAGGCTATACAGTTAGCGTCGGCCCAATTGTGCAGGCGACGTCGGCCGACGGCGCCATGCGAATTGACATCGTCCCCCCCCACGCAAGGACTACGTCCTGGATGCAAAGTGCTCTGCTGCCGCCGAGCCGACCATTCGCGCTTAAGCGCGAATGACAGCGACGATGGCTACGAGTTCTGGACCTACGGCAGCACGATCGACCTGGCGCTCGAGGACGTGCGGTCGCCGTCTCTTGAAAGTATTACCCGTATTGCTGTCCCGCTCGGAGTGCTGCCAGAGGACTTCGAGAGCGTGCGAGAAGCTTTGCACCGGATAGTTGCGTTGACCGGCACGTTGAACATGGCGGCGCTGAAGCCGGCCTTTGATGCAATTCCAATGGAGGTCAACACCAAAGAAATTGACGCATCTTTCGATTTCTCATCGTCCGGGATTCTCGGTGCTGTTCGATGCTGCTTATCGGGCAACCGACTATCAGCTCTATTGTTACCTATCCGAGTTGCGGCGGCAGATCGGAAATCTGACCCCTATCAGCATCTCTTTGGGCAGACGATATCGCGGGCCTTCGCTCAAGCGGTTAAGGGTTGGTCTCCTGCGGAATCGATATCGGGCCGCCCATCGCAATGGGTTCGCTTACTTTGCGCTAAGGCTCTACCAAAAGGTTGCTCGTCGCGGTAATGCAGTAGCATGCTTCAGCAATCTTGGGGCGGAGAGGCTCACTGCCCTCAGTCCGCTCGCCCACAAGTCGGGCTTTTCCGATCTCATTGTATTCGCAAATCGATCCGGTTCGCGATGACTTGCTTGCAGGCCTCGCAGGTCATGAAACATTCACAAATAAGGCGCGCATGCGCTGTGGTCCCCTCCGATCTGTCGGTGACGCAGGACGAACGCGGCGAGGTTGCTCGCACAGGGGCGCGACTGATTTTCGATGGTACGGGCCTCGCCAAAGGTGTCGGTCTTCACTACCGCTCCCAGCGAGTCTTCGATCTCATGGACATGGCCGAAGCGCCAATCCGCCAAGTGTGCGCGCCATCTGTGGATTGGAGGCACGAACTCGCGCTCAGCGCTGTGGACCGCGACGTCGAGTGCATTCTGTTCGTGCGACCGGCCTGGATGAAATGTGGATCCGCGACCACCTTTGCTAGTCTGATCCAATTGCTCCGGGCGCGCGGCGCGGTGATCATCGACGTGGCGTTGGCCCCCTTTCAACGGGCTTACGCAGAGGAGGAAATTCAACGACAGCTGGCCGAAGTGGCCTCCGACCTCAATCCCTGGCTCCACTTCACGCTCTCCCGTGGCCGCGTCACAGGACGCCGGTTGCCGCTTATCAAAGCAATAACAGCTTGGCCCCGGACGATGGCCGGCCTCATGGCGATGCACTACCGGCGCTGTCTTTTGCCGGCCTGGTACAAGCGCTCACTAAGGAACGTGCGAATCTCCGCAGCGTACGTAAATCACTACTTTACACTGCCGCACACGCAGGACACCCTGGCTGATTGCCCCATCATTCTTGATACTCACGACATACAATCAACAAACTACACAGAGCAGGCCTATCAATCGGCATGGCTGCGCCCTCAGCCGTTCAGTCGTTGCTGGGCGGAAGAGGTCGAATACTTCCGACCCGCGCGCAAAGTATTGATGGTAAGCGAGGATGAGTTGCACCTTGTAGAAAAGGCGCTGCCACAAGCGGACGCCGAATACTTTGTTCCGTTGCCGTTATCGGTTGATCGCCGCCAGGCGGCCTCGCGACATTGGGGGCCGGTCAGCCGGGCAGGCTGTCGTCTGCTCATTGTCGCCAGCAACAACCGAGCAAACGAGAATAGTCTGTACTGGTTTCTGCATCGTGCGTGGCCTCAAATACGCCGGGCGGATGTAATGCTGGATGTCGTAGGATCTATTCGCACAGTCTTTGCAGACCAGCAATTTGAGGCAGTTACGATTCACGGCTTGGTCGAGAGCGTCGACGAATACTACGAAAGGGCCGATGTTGTTGTGCTGCCTGTCACCATCGGAGGTGGCATTGCGATCAAGACGCTCGAAGCCATCCTGATGGAGAAGCCGGTTTGTCCGACCGTCCACGCCCTGCGGGGATTGCCAGAAAGGGTGCGTTCCGTACTGCCTGCCAATTTAGATGACGTGCAATTTGTTCGCGATCTCGCTGCTCTGTGCGCTTCGTCTGAGGCGCGGCGGCGGGGAAGATTGGAGCAAACCAAACAAGCAAAGCGCCTGCTGCTGAATGAAGGCTATTCGTGGCGATTCCACAGAGCGCTTGATAGAAGCGAGGTCAGTTAGCCCTGCATGTATCTCGACTTTGATTCGAGGAGCCTTGCAAGCATCAAAGACTGGAAGATGGCCATCCAGGAGAGTCGTCATCACGGGCGACGTGTTCAGAACGACAACTGGTGAAGCAAATCAGCTGTCCAACGTACGTTGGCTGCACGCCCGGAGCCGTGCAGAAGTTGGAGCAACTCACCGGCATACTGCCGGAGATTAGGTTCGCCGTAACGAGCCAGACGGGGGTCGCGCGATCATGTCCAGGTGGTACGCCCTTCTCGGCCGAAACGCCGTCGCTTGAGGGATGGGCCGCCACATTACGACGTTACGCGCCCTCCAAGTGAACTGGTGGACGAACTGCGGGAGGATTACGGAGGCGCTTCTGGTCAAGGTTTCGAGATGTCGCCGCTGATCACCTCGGTGCTTGACATTATCGGCCTGCCTTGGATCAACACCAGCCTGAGCCCCATCAGGTTCCTTGACGATCTGGCATTGACGCTACGCTTTTCCTGGATGGTGCGGATCACCCATCCTGGCCTCGTTAGTCAGGACCAGATCGATGAAGCCATTCGTCGGTTTCGAGAGCGCCATAAGCACGAACTCATCACTAGCATGCATCGGCGGGGCCTGCGTCTTTCTCGCTCAGACTGAACGTGACCGATGCCTAATCCAGAACGGTCGCTTTTACCCTGGATTTTGAAGCACTCCAACGCATCGGCGAAGTGCTGAAGGAGCGGCCGCTGTTCCTAAAACCACATCCTATGGCACCAGCTAATCCCATTCTGTCCGCACTGGAGCAACCGGTTTGGCGCCCGCAGGGTCGAGGCTAACATCTACGCCTTGCTTGCCGCACCAGCGGAGGCCCACTACCTGAGCATCTCATCTTCAGCCGCCGTCGAGGCCAAATTGTTTGGGCACTCTGCTGATGTGTTCCATGGGCTGGCATTTTTCGAAGATTGGGGCTGCGAGACCAGCCTGTGGGCGCATCGACGAACATCATTCTGGCGTGCTGCACTGAGCCCAGTGATGGCCGTCACCGAATTCGCCGATTTTGAGGAGGACGACACCCGATCGGCTGCGGCGCATTACACGGGTCATGGGGCATGTCGCTACCCGAGAATATTCGGGGTCTCATTGATGAATTCTACGATTCGGGATGTGCGGATCGGGATCGGCTGACGACCTGAGCGACCCTCAGCAGCATGATCCCTCGTGGGCGGACGCGATCTTCGTGAACACGGAATTGCATGATCCCGACTATGTCGTCTTCGGCCACTTTCGCGATTCTGATGCAGTGAGCCTCGATGTTGGTGCGAACTACGGTTATTCGGTCAGTTCCATGTGGCTAACGGGCTGTGCGGCATCGATTTTCTCCATTGAGCCTCTGCTCTACTACCGCGAGCATCTTGAGAGAATTCTGTTAGGGGCACAAGTACCCGGCAAAGTTCGATTTCAGAATGGTTGGCGTTGGAGAGAAAGATGACACCTTGCGCTTCGATTATGTCCGGTCATAAACGGCGAGATTGCGGCGCATTGACGTCGGCCTGCGAGGAGTCGCACCGCAAGCACCTAGCTTTTCACGTGGAAGTCTCTTTGAACGCGAGAGGCATTGCGCATTCAGATCTGAACTTGAGGTTCATCGTCGACAAGTTGCCTGTGACGACACTGGACAAGCTGATCGAAAGCTACGATGGCGCGCTATCGTTTCGCGCCATACCGGCGATCAAGATCGATGTTGAGGGTGCAGAGTCGGCCGTCCTGAAAGGAGCTGAGCGTTTGCTCGCCGAGCACCGGCCTCTGCTGATGATAGAGGGGGCCAATCGTCGACCCGAGGTCGCGAAACCCTTGCACCTGCAAGGCTACATGTTTGCGACGCGCGACGGCGATCGCCTTAGGTTGTCTGATAGGATTTCCGATCAGCCCAATGGATTTTTCGCGCACAGGTCGCGCCTTGAGGAATATAGGCGGACCGGTCTTCTGGCATCATGATCGGCGGGTCCAGATTCATGCTTGTTAGTGACGGTATGAGAAAGCGATTGCGGAGATGTAGATTTTGATTGGGGGTAGGCATGGACACCTCACTGAGTGGCTTCATCAGCGCATCTTCCAGCCTCGAACGCGGGCGGTCGGCCGCATCCAGAAACGGGACTTGTCGTGCGCGGGCGCCGTGACGGCTTGCCTTTGCGGGCGGCGGCACGGATCTCTCCGCTTACAGCGAGGTGCACGGCGGCGCAGTTTTGAACGCGACAATCAACCGCTTCGCCCACGCCTCGCTTCGTCTAACCGGCGGCGACCGTGTGGTAATGCGCGGCGCAGACCTGGGCTGCGAAGAACAGGAAGCCGTCGGCTTGCTTCCTGCAGTGGGCCGATTGTCGCTTCATCGGGCAGTTTATAACCGGATCGTCCGTGAATTCTGCGGCGGGCGTGCGTTCGGCGCGACCATCACCACAATGATAGACGCGCCGCCGGGGTCCGGACTTGGCTCGTCCTCGGCCTTTGTTGTTGCGCTGGTCGACGTCTTTCGGGAGGCGCTCGGGTTGCCGCTCGGCCGCTATGACGTCGCGCACATTGCCTTCGAAATCGAGCGTGTCGACCTCGCGCTGGCCGGCGGTAA
>CAWFMV010000005.1:0-220042 GCA_963817015.1 uncultured Alphaproteobacteria bacterium
GCACCGCCGTGTTGCGCGTCGGGCTCGCGAGCCCGAGGCCGCGCAGCGTGCCCTGGGTGATCTGCGGCGTGACCGTCGGCAGCGTCAGCACGACCGCGTCGACATGGTTGCCGACCGTGGCCTGCACCGCCGGCGCGCCGCCGGTGAACGGCACATGCACCGACTTCACCTTGGCGACCTCACGGAAGAAATACTCGGCGCCGATATGCGGACCGGTGCCGACACCCGCGCTGCCATAGGTGAAGCTCTTCTCCTTGGCGTTGACGATAAACTCTTTGAGGTCCTTGGCCGAATTGCTTGGGTGGACCGCGATCACGTCGGGACTGATGGCGACGAACGCCACCGGGCGCAGGTCCTCGGTGACATAGCCTTTGTTACGCGAAGCGGAATCGTTGACCGCGATCGCAGACGTGGTGGCGAGCAGCGTGTAGCCGTCGGGCGCCGCCTGCGCCACCGCGCGCGCTCCCAGGTTGCCGCCGGCGCCGCCGCGATTCTCAACCACGACCGTGCGGCCGAGCCGCTCGCCGGTCTTCTGGCCCACCAGCCGGCCGACCACGTCCGCAATGCCACCCGCGGCAAACGCAACGACGACATTGATGTTCTGCGACGGATAAGTCTGCGCCGGGGCCACCGATGCGCTGCCGGCGAGGAGAAGCGCCGAAAGCGCCAAAGACGCAAAGCGATGTGCGGTCAAGAGATAGAGCATGGGATGTCCCTTTGGCGTGAATGCTCCCATCCTAGCATGCAGGGCTGCGTCGCCTACCGCCTGACGCGCGAGCCGCCATCGCTCGGACCTGCGGCCAATGCCCGCGCCAGCATGCTCGCGTAGGTCTGTCCCGGCCTCTATCACAGCTCCGCCACCGGCACCCACATCACCTGCTCGATATGGGTGGCGCCGGCAGCGAGCATCACCAGGCGGTCGAGCCCGAGCGCGACGCCGCTCGTCGGCGGCATGATCCGCAGCGCATTGATGAAGTCTTCATCGATCGGATAGCGCTCATGATAGATGCGATACTTGGCGTCCATCTGCGCGAGCAGCCGGCGCCGCTGCTCGTTAGCGTCGGTCAATTCACCGAAGCCGTTGGCAAGCTCGACGCCGCATAGAAAAATCTCGAAGCGCTCCGCCACGCGCGGATCGCCAGCTTTAGGTCGCGCGAGCGCCGACATCTCGGCCGGATATTCGTCGAGGATGGTCGCGCGGCCAACGCCGAGATAAGGCTCGATCATCTCCGCCATCACACGGCTGAAGATGTCGCCCCAGGTGTCGTCCTCGGCAATCGCCACGCCCGCATCCTTCGCGGAAGCAGCAAGCTGTTCACGGTCGGGTCCGTCGTCCTCGCTCAGCGTGGCGAGCAGATCAATGCCGGCATACCGCGCAAATGCTTTCGCGACCGTGATGCGCTCGGGGCTGGCGAAGGGATCGGCAGCCCGCTCCCGCCAAACAAACTGCCGGCTGTCGGCGGTGCTTGCCGCCTGCGCGATCACCGCAATGCAGTCGTCCATGATGGTCTCGTAGGATTCATCGGCTCGATACCATTCGAGCATCGTGAACTCGGGATGGTGCAGCGCCGAGCGCTCGCCGTTACGGAAGACCCGCGCGAATTCGACAATGCGCCGCTCGCCGGCGGCAATGAGCTTCTTGCAGGCGAACTCGGGCGAGGTCCGCAAATAGCGGCGGTCGCGCCGATCCGCATGGGCGAGCTCGGTCCCGAACGCCTGCAGATGGATCTCATTGCCGGGGGACACCTGCAGCGCCGGGGTCTCGACCTCGACGAAGGCGAGCTCGGCAAACAGGTCCCGCAGCGCGCGCACGATCTCGCCCCGCATGCGCAGCATGGGCTGCCGCTCGGCATGGATCTGGGGCGTCCAAAGGGGGGTCCGGGGGTCCATCTAGCGGGTCTCTCAGGCTGTTGCCCCTTGGACCAAGCTCAGCCGCCCTAGCCAAGCAAGCGAAAATTGCTGGCGAATACACGCAGGATCAGTATGGTGCGCCCCCGAATGCTGCCCCCGGAGGCCCCGGCGGCCGGGGCGGCCCCCATTGAGCAGCCATTTCCAGGTGGCGGCTAGATCGAGGAAGCAGATCCGTGAGAGTTATCGCCAGCTCGCTCCGCAAGGGCAATATCGTCGACCTTGACGGCAGGCTCTACGTCGTCCTGCACGCCGAGAGCTTCCATCCCGGCAAGGGCACCCCCACCACCCAGATCGATATGCGCCGGATCAGCGACGGCGTTAAGATTGCCCAGCGTTACAAGACCACCGAGCAGGTCGAGCGGGCCTACGTGGAAGACCGCGAGCATCAGTTCCTCTACCAGGACGGTGATGGCTTCCATTTCATGAATATGGAAAACTACGACCAAGTCACCCTGCAGCCGGACATCATCGGCGACAGCGCGGCCTACCTGCAGCCCGAGATGAAGGTGACGCTGGCGGTCCACGAAGGCGTGCCGGTTTCGATCGAGCTTCCGCAGAAGGTGATCCTGGAGGTCGTCGAAACAGAGCCGACCGTCAAAGGCCAGACCGCATCCTCCTCCTACAAGCCGGCGGTTCTCTCAAACGGGGTCCGTACGATGGTGCCGCCCTTCGTCGGTCCCGGCACCAGGATCGTGGTCATGACTGCCGACGGCGCCTATGTCGAGCGGGCCAAGGAATAGCGACTGCCCTTGCTGATGCTTCTGCGGCCTCGAGCCGGCTCTCGCCTCATTTCAAACCTTCGCTTCAAATGTTCGCGAGACGTGTTTGCCGCGAGCCAATGTCAGGAATCTGACGTTCATTGACAACGTGATGATTCCAGTGACGTTTTAGATTTTCGCCCAGGCGAGGCGCGCGCTCTTAAATCATGAGAACATCAAGCTTGGCACGACGCGCTTGCGTCGCAGTTTCGTCTTGGCAGCTCTGTTCGGGGCGGCGATACTCACATCACAATTCCCTCGGGTGGCCCACCGTTTTTCCCGGAGAGCGATGTTGCGCGTCTGCAGCCTTGCCGCGCTGGTCATGACTTTTTGCGTCGCCGCGGCGGCCGCACAGGACATGCGCAAGCCTCGGATCGTGTCCACGCCGGTGGACTGGAGCGAGGTCATTGCCCAGCTCAAGAATAACACGGAGCCGTCGTCCCGATCGATCGAGCAGCTCAATCAGGCCGCCGACAAGCTGTTTGCCAATATCGCAGCAAGCCCGGTGCCGGTGCTGCTCCCCTTCAGTAGCGCGCAACTGCTGCGCGACGCTGCGATCGATCCGCCGCCTCCAGCCACAACCTATTTGATCGACGTGCGGCCGCCGTCGTTCTTTCAGGCCGGGCCGGGTGGCTACGACGCGGTCTTCTCGGTCCATGCTAAGGACCTGCCCAGTATCGATGTTTCGTATTCCGACCGCATTGACGTCCATGTTTCCGGCTCTGCGCTGCTTTACGAGCTCGACGAGCCGACCGGCATGGTCAACTGGCCGGTCAACGGCGGGCTCGGCGCCGATTTCCCCGGCATCAGGCGGGTCTATCTCGAGAGCGCCGCGCGCTACATTTTCACGCGCTATGGCGTGCCGTATGTCGTGTCGATCGAGTGCCACGACGGCGGCATGCGCTTTCACAAGATGTCCTGCCGCGACGCCGACAAGGTCGCGATCCGAATCCTCAGATCCCTGCAGGTGGCCGGCGGCACGCCGCAGCCGCAGGCAGGACCCGTCATGGCGGACACGATCGACCGCCCGGAGGCCCTATCACCCGAGTTCACCTACCACAGCCCGGGTGACATCGTGCCTGGCAGCGGCATGCGGGGGCATTCCGGCCGGGCCGACTACACGGTCTATTCCAAGATACGATTTCCGCTGGCCGAGGCGCCGGCCTTCGCCAACTCGCAATCGTTCAATCACTGGGGCGACTGCGACCAGACCGGGCGGGTGGCGATCGGGCAGCTTGGCAAGACCGCGATCTATCGCTGCCGCGTCAACAGCCTGCCCCTGATGGCGGACGAGTCCTTCAATTTCGCCTACCCCTGGCGCGACAATTTTTGCGAGCATCGCTATTTTTTCGTCGGCGACTGTCCGGGCGGCCTGGGTCATCAGGGTCAGGACATCCGGCCCAGCTCCTGCACGCAGCGCATCGAGGGCGCCAACCGCTGCGAGCCCTATCAGCACGACGTCGTCGCCGCGCGCGATGGCATCGTGCTGCGAACGCCTGGCGAAATCGCACTCTATATCGTGACCAACACGACGAACGAGCGCGTGCGCTTCCGCTATCTGCACATGTTCCCGAAGTTCCTGGACCAGGACCGCATGGTGAGCGGGCGGGTGGTGCACGAGGGCGAGGTGGTCGGCAAGGTCGGCAATTTCCTGCGGCGCGAGCGGGCGACCACCTACCACCTGCATTTCGACATTCAGGTGCCGACCAAATACGGCTGGGTCTTCGTCAACCCCTACATGTCGCTGGTTGCGGCCTATGAGCGGACGATCCAGGGCCGCGGACGCGAGCTGTTGTTGCACGGGACGCCGGTCGTGGCCGGCGCAACCTTGCCAGGCTCAACTCTGCCCGGCTCATCCCTGCCCGGCTCATCCATACCCGGCGCAACCGGCTCAACCCTGTCCGCCTCAGCCTTGCCCGGCACGGCCTTGCCCGGCACAGACCTTGCCCGGTATAGCCTTGCCCGGTATAGCCTTGACCCCGCCGGGTGCGGCATTTGACGTCATCCCGACCATCCCTGCCCCCGCCGCAAATCCGATCGAAATCGAGGTAGAGTCAGGCTCGCTCCATCGATTCACCTCCGAGACTGCGGGCTATGCAAGACGGCGATCCGACGACTGGTGACCTCAGCAGACGCGCCTGCCTACGGCTGGCCGCGGCAGCGCTCGCGATGGGAGGGAGCCAAGCCGAGGCCGCTGCCACGCCGTTTCCGAAATGGGTCGATACCTTCAAGGCGCGGGCGCTGGCGCGCGGCGTGTCGGACGCGACCTACACCCGCGTGATGAACGGCCTCAAGCCCGACACCTCCGTCTATGCGCTCGATCGCAGCCAGCCCGAGTTCACCGAGACGCTCTGGCAATATCTCAATCGCCGGGTCTCCGACTGGCGCATCACCGAGGGGCGGGACAAGGCCAAGGAAAACGACGCGCTGCTCAAGCGCATCGAGCAGGATTTCGGCGTTGCGCCGCCCGTGATGCTCGGCATCTGGGGCGTCGAGTCCGCCTACGGCGACCCTTACGTCCAGAAGAACCACATGCGTCCGATCTTCCCGGCGCTGGCAGCGCTGGCCTGGGGCGAGCCGCGGCGGCGACGCTACTGGGAGCAGGAGCTCCTCAACGCGCTGGTCATCGTCGAGCGCGGCTGGGGCACGCCGGAAGAGATGCGCGGCTCCTGGGCCGGCGCCATGGGGCATACCCAATGGATGCCGGAGGTCTGGCTCAATATGGGCATGGACTACGACCGCGACGGCAAGGTCAACCCGTTCGGCCGCCCCGACGATGCGCTCGCCTCGACCGCGCGCTACCTGGTGAATCGCGGCAAGTATCGCCGTGGCGAGCATTGGGGCTATGAGGTGCGCGTGCCCAAGGGCGTCAAAGCCAACGCCTCGCGCAAATACGAGGCCTGGAGCAAGGCCGGCGTGGTGCGCCCCGACGGGAAGCCGTTCCCGCAGCCGAGCGCAAGCGCAAAATTGTGGGTGCCGGTGCCGGGCGGGCCGGGCTTCCTGCTCGGCCCGAACTTCTATGCGGTGCGCTCCTATAACCCGTCCATGAACTACACGCTGGCGATCGTTCACCTCGGCGACCGCATCATGGGCGGGCCCGAGGTCGCGTCCAAATTCCCCGGCGGCGAGCGCGCGCCGACGCTGGCCGAGATCAAGGAAATCCAGCAACGGCTCACCGCCGCAGGCTTCGACACCGGCGGCAGCGACGGCCGGGTCGGCAACGGCACCATGCGGGCGGTCGCTGACTTCCAGCGCAAGATCCGGATGGAGCCGGCCGACGGCTATCCCGGCGTGCGACTGCTGGCGCGGTTGCGCGAGGCGCGCTGATCCGGTTCTATGGGGCCTCCCGTAAACCCAAGGATTGTCCCGTGACCGTACAGAACAAGGCGGCGGCTACCGCCGAAGGATCCATTACGAACACCGCCCACCCGTCGCTGCGCGAGCTCGACCGGCCGGTCAAGCTCACCGGCGCGAACGCGCCCGGCTGGGGCAGCGACGTGGTCGCCGAGATGCTGCGCGCCTGGACATCCCCTATATCGCGCTCAATCCGGGCGCGAGCTATCGCGGGCTGCACGACTCGATCGTGAATTATCTCGGCAACGAGACGCCGCAGATGCTGCTCTGCCTGCACGAGGAGGTCGCGGTCTCGATCGCGCACGGCTACGCCAAGGTCACCGGCAAGGCGATGGCGGCAGCGGTGCACTCCAATGTCGGGCTGTTTCACGCCACCATGGCGATCTTCAATGCCTGGTGCGACCGCATGCCGATGCTCATCCTGGGTGCGACCGGACCGGTCGATGCGGCCAAGCGCCGGCCGTGGATCGACTGGATTCACACTGCCGCCGACCAGGGCGCGATCATCCGCAACTACACCAAGTGGGACGACCAGCCGGCCTCGCCGGCAGCCGCGCGCGAGTCGATCCTGCGCGCGCATTGGATCGCCAACACCGCGCCGATGGGGCCGGTCTACATCAACCTCGACGCCGAGATGCAGGAGAACAAGCTCGCCGAGCCGCTGCCGCCGATCGACGTCAAGCGCTATCAGCCCGCCGACCGTCACGGCGGCCGCATCCGGAGCTGGTGCAAGCAGGCCGCGGAGCTCCTCAAGTCGGCGAAGAACCCGGTCATTCTGATGGGCCGCGTGTCGCGCAGCCTGGAAGGCTGGAACGAGCGCGTCGCGCTCGCCGAAGCGCTCAACGCCAAGGTGATCACCGAGCTCAAGCTCGGCGCCGCTTTCCCGACCGATCATCCGCTGCATGCCGGCGCGCCCGGCGGCACCGCGCTCGGCCCCGACGCGCAGGAGGCGGTGCGCAAGGCCGCCGACGTGATCCTGAGCCTCGACTGGGTCGATCTCGCCGGCGCCTTCAAGGCGACGTTCGGCGATACGGCGCCGAAGGCCAAGGTCATCGTGGTGAGCAACGACTTCCGCATCCACAACGGCTGGAGCATGGACTATCAGGGCCTGCCGCCGGCCGACGTGCTGTTGCCGGTGACGCCCGACGAGGCGGTGCCGGACCTGCTCAAGGCGGTCGGCGGCGGCAAGCGCGAAGCCCGCGGCGCCAAGAAGACGGAGATCCCGCCGCTCTCCACCGACAAGCTCGTCGTCAACGATCTGGTGCGCGCGCTCAAGACCGCGGTCGGCGAGCGCGACGTGACGCTCGCGCACATTTCGCTGTCCTGGGACGGCGCCACCTGGCCGTTCCGCCATCCGCTCGACTATGTGGGCTCGGAAGGCGGCGGCGGCGTCGGCGGCGGACCCGGCAACACGGTCGGCACCGCGCTCGCGCTCAAGGGCTCCGGCCGGCTGGTGGTCGGCGTGTGCGGCGACGGCGACTTCATGATGGCCAACACGGCGGTCTGGACCGCGGTGCACTACAAGATCCCGCTGCTGATCGTGGTCGCCAACAACCGCTCCTTCTTCAACGACGAGCTGCACCAGGAGCGCGTCGCGCGCATCCGCTCGCGGCCGGTCGAGAACCGCTGGATCGGCCAGCGCATCTCCGAGCCCGACATCGACATCGCGGCGCTCGCGCGCTCGCAGGGCGCGCAGGGCTTCGGTCCGGTGACCAAGACCGGCGATCTCGTCGCGACCTTCGAGAAGGCGATCGCGGCGGTCGACGCCGGCAAGGTGGTGGTGGTCGACGTGCGGGTCGAGCCCGGCTATTCGGCGGTCACGACCGCGGCGATGCTGCGCGGCGAAACGCGAAGAAGATAGTGTGCTGGAACGCAAGCGCTTCGGTGATCGCTTGACCGCCGAAGCGCATTTTCGTAAGGAGCCAACGATGACGCACGCGAGATCCTGGCCGTCGCGATCGCCGCGGCCACGCTGCTCGCTGCCGCCTCCCCGGCCTCGGCCCAGGACAAGCTCAAGCTCACCATCGGCCAGCGCGGCAACTGGGACACCGCGATCGCGCATCTCGGCAACAAGGCCGGCATCTTCAAGAAGCACGGCCTCGAGCTCGAGCTGCTCTACACGTCGGGCTCGGGCGAGACGCTGCAGCCGGTGATCGCGGGCGCGGCCGATCTCGGGCTCGCGGTCGGCACGCAAGGCGCGATGAGCGCTTTCGCCAAGGGCGCGCCGGTGCGCATCATCGGCGCGCGAGGCGACCGGCGCCGCCGACTACTGGTACGCCAAGGCATCCTCGACCATCAAAACGCTGCAGGACACCAACGGCCGCACCATCGCGTTCTCGACGCAGGGCTCCTCGACGCAGGCGATCGTTCGCGCCTTCATCGATGAGTTCAAGCTGACCGCAAAGCCGATGGCGACCGGCAATCCGGCCGCCGACTCTCACCGCAGTCATGACCGATCAGGTCGACGTCGGCTGGGCCTCGCCGCCGTTCGGGCTGAAGGAAATCGACGCAAACCAAATCCGCGTCGTCGCGCGCGCGACCGACTCCGCCTCGGTGCGCGGCCAGACCGTGCGCGTGATCGTCGCCAACGCCGACGGGCTTGCCAAGCGCAAGGACGCGATCGTGCGCTTCATGGACGCCTATCGCGAGACGATCGACTACATGTACGGCGACCAATCCGCAGGTCATCAAAGACTATGCGGAGTTCGTCGGCGTGCCGGAGGCGACCGCCAAGCGCGTGCGCGACGAGTTCTTCCCGAAGACGCTGGTCGATCCCGACCAGATCAGCGGGCTCGACGCGCTGGTGAAGGAAGCGGTGAATCTCAAATTCATCGACAAGCCGCTGACGCAGCAGCAGCTCGCGGAGCTGATTCAGATTCCGCCAAGGAAGTAGCGGGACATATCGATTGAGATGCTGACTCTCGATTGTCTTCCCCGCGCAGGCGGGGACCCATACGCCGTGTCATAGCGATGTGGCACACGCAGCGGACAACGTAAGCGCTGGTGGTTATGGATCCCCGCCTGCGCGGGGAAGACGCCGAATGGGTGGCGGCGCCGAGTGCCGCCAAGGCTTCGACGCGCCCGAGCCTTTAACGCGCCCAGGCCTTCAACGCGCCTGTTGCAGCCGAACTGATGAGAGTCCTCGCAGGAACTCTCAGCGCACCTGCTCCCCGATCCACTTGCGGATCAGCCCGGCGATCTGAAGGTTGTTCTTGTCCATCATCATCATGTGGCTGTTGCCGGGGATGCCATTCTCCGGCAGCAGCAGGAACGTCGCACGGCCGCCACCGCCATTGATCAGGCTCACCGCCTTCTGGCAACCGCCGCGCCGCTGGTCGCCGTTCACGCTGTTGGCCCCGACGCTGTTGTCGCCCCAGACCGAGGTGAACGGCACCTTGGCAAAGAACTTGCCGACGTCGTCCTGCGTCAGCGTCTCGCATCCGCCTTCGATGCTGACGAGCGCGCGCACCTTGTCGGGCCGCCGGCGCACCACATCAAGCCCGTAGACGCCTGACTGCGAGTGGACCATGACCACCGCCGGACCGATCTTGTCGAGGAGCGCCGCAAGCGCATCGACGGTGTTGGCACCGCCGCCTTCGAGCGTGGTCTCCGTGTTGGGAACGAGCTGCGCGAGGTACTGGTCGAGCGCCTCGAGCGGAAACTGCAGGTTGGAAAACGGCTTCGGGTATTCCGGGCCGAACCGGAAATTCGACCACGCGCGCTCGAGCGTCCCAATGAACAGGGTCGGCACCGACTTCGGATCGGCGCCGCCGTCGCGCACCGCGTTGATCGGCGTCGGATTGAAGCCCGAGCGGCCACGGCCGGAATGGTCCACGACATAAACCGGGTAACCCTGACGCACAAACCAGGTGGCCCAACCTTCGCGCCCGTCGGGCGTCGTCTCGTAGGTCATGCCGGTGTGGTTGGAGCCATGCACGAGCACCAGCGGCACGCCCTTGGGGCCTGCCGGGATGCGGTAGTGCACATACATCTGATTGACCGTGATACTGCCTGGCGCGGCCGGCCCGGTGGCGAGAGAAGCGCCGGGATAGGCGGACGACACCTTCCTGGCGTTGATGAAGAAGCCGCCTTCGTCCTCAAGCTCGAGCTTGCCTCCGAGCGAGGACTGCGCGGCTGCGCCTCCGGCAAGGCTAATCACCAGCATCGCAGCAGCGCCGAGCCGCCCCAAGCGTGTTCCGTTGCGTGTTCTGTTGCGTGTTCGGTTGGTCGAGTTCATTGCTTCCTCCCTGCGCCCTGTTAACGGGCCGCTTGTCGTGACCTGCAATTTTCAATCACGATTGGAGGTCGTTGTCACGCATGGGACGGAGGAGTTGGCAAGCGTCGGACGCCTCTCACTGAGTGCGCGACCTTTGTGGGCCGTAGCCCATGGGAGCAGGTGTGCCCTCCAATTGCAGTCTGTCGATTGCGCTGCTGACTTCTCGACTGTCGTCCCCGCGCAGGCGGGGACCCATACGCCGTGTCATAGCGATGAGGCACGACCGCGAACTGCTGACACGTCGCTGGCTATGGGTCCCCGCCTGCGCGGGGACGACGCCGAAAATGTTGGAGCGTCCACTCCCTCAAATCGTAAAGCTCTCATGCGTCGAGGGATGAAACATCTCCTCAGGCGTCACCAGCCGTGGCGAAAGGCCTTCCGAATGGTGATGCCGCAGGAACGTCTCCAGCACCTTGCGATTGGGTGCGAGACCGTAGGACCAGAAGTCGTGCCCCATCAGCTCGCGCGCGGCCTTGAGCTGCTCGTCGACAAACGGCAGCGTGCACTTGCTGGTCGCGGTGTCCTCCAGCTCCTCGAGACATTTCGCTTTCGACTGCTCGAACGCCTTGAGCACTGCGGCGGGCAGCCACGGGATGCTTCTCGACCAGCGTGCGGCGGATGCCGGTGACATGCATGATCGGGAAAATGCCGGTGCGCTTGTAATAGTCCTTGCCGGCCGCGATCGGATCGGGAAACAGCCAGCCGATGTTCGGATTCTGCTTGCCGCGAGCCGCGGCACGCGCGGCGCGATGAAGGCATCGATGTCGCCGCTCCTCCAGGAGCTGCGAGATGGTCTTGCCCTCGGGCGCGTTCTCGAGCCGCACGCCGGGAGGAAGCTTGATGGTGATCTTCTCGGGCCGCGACGGGATCGTCGATGCCACCGCGCACCCAGATGATGTCGGACGGTTTCACGCCGTGGTCGTCCTCGAGGATCGCGCGCGCCCAGACGCAGGCCGTGAGCTGATACTCGGGCAGACCCACGCGCTTGCCCTTGAGGTCGGCAGGCGTCTTGATGCGGTCGTTGCGCACATAGATCGAGTTGTGGCGGAAGGCGCGCGACACGAAGGCGGGCACGCCGACATAGGGGCAGTCGCCGAGCGCGGTCTTGACCGTGAAGCTCGACATCGACAGTTCGCAGATATCGAAGTCGATCGTCCGGAAGGCGCGGAAGAAGATCTCCTCCGGCGGCAGCTGCATGAACACCGGATCGACCCCGTCGATCTGAACGGCGCCATCGAACAGCGGGCGCGCCCGGTCATAGTTACCAATCGCCACGGATAACGGAAGTTTTGACATATGCCCTCAATCTTTCTGCAAGTTTGCCGTGGCTAGATAACCCTCCCCGAGCAGGAGCGGCAACCATGCCAAACCCGATTTTGCGGCCTTTTCGGACTTTGCGGTTGGGCACCGTCGTTCTCGTCGCGGCGCTGCTCGCGCAATGGCCGATCGCTGCGGCGAGCGCCGACGAGCGCAGCGAGCTCGCGGCTGCCTTCAAGCTTGCAAGCGCGCAGTATCAGGTCGCCCTCAAGACGCTCGAGACCAGGAGCCGCGACGAAACAGCCGCCGAGGTCCACCGGCTGCGCGAGGCGTTCCAGGCTGTCATCCAGCAAGTCGACGCGAACCGCACTGCCTTGGGACTCGATCCGGATTACGACGGCATGCTCATGCAGCTCGACGTCAGCATGGTCGGCGTGATGCTGGTGATCGATTTCGGCAGCCGTGAAGCAGCACGCGATGCGCTTACACCGATCGGACAGAGTCTGGCGGACTTGGAAGCACGCGCCGTACGACGCGAGTGAGTCAGACGCGAGGTCAGACGCGAGTGAGTCAAGTGACTCAGATATCACGCAAAACCCGACTCAAATTTTTTTGATCTAAATCGTTCGACATAACGGTATGCTTTGGTATAGTCGCGCAGCGTTTGCGGACTGGATGACCTGATGCGCCTAGCAACCGCGGTTGCGGAACGAACTGAGCCTCGCAGCCATCTTGGCACACTGGCCTCGCGCGCCACAGATGCGAGCCTGTTCCTCAAGGCGATGGCGCATCCCAATCGGCTGCTGATCCTGTGCATCCTGTGCGAAGGAGAGCGCTCAGTCGGCGAGCTCGAGCAACTGCTCGCGTTGCGACAGCCGACGGTGTCACAGCAGCTGGCACGGCTGCGCGAGGACGGCCTGGTGAAGACACGGCGTCAAGGCAAGACTATCTATTACAGCCTCGCCGGCAATGACGTCCGCATCATCGTCGAGTCCGTCGACCGCGTGTTCGGCGGCCACCGCTGAGCGGCGGCACCTTCACATTCAACGATCACATTCAAGGATCATATCGGCAGGTCGGCGGGCGCGATGTCGATCAGCCGCAGCTGCACGCGCTCCTCGCCCTGCCAGCGGTCGACCGCCAGGATGCCGGCGGCGTGTACCTTGAGCCCGCGGCTCTGCATGATCGCCGCTCCGAGCGTCTGACCGGCCGCACGAAACGCAATGGCGTTGAGCATGGCGCCGTCGCCAGCGCGCAGCCGCAGCCGGACATGCGCCTGGCCGACCTCCTCCGCATACGCAATGGTGTGCGACGGCAACGCCAGCACAGGCTCCGGATTGCCTGCCCCGAAGGGACCGGCGCGCGCGAGCGTCGCCACCAGCTCGCTGGTCGCGGCGCCGGCCGTGAGCGCGCCGTCGATCAGAAGCGCATCGGCGCGGCGCGATGCCGCAACCGCAGCGCCGAGCGCCTCCTCGAGGTAAGCACGAAACTCCGCAAGCGCCGTCTTGCGCAGCGTGACGCCGGCCGCCATGGCGTGACCGCCGCCCTTGACCAGGAGACCGTCCTGCACCGCCTGACGCACCGCGCGGCCAAGGTCGACACCTGCGATCGAGCGCCCCGAGCCGGTGCCAAGGCCGCCCGGCTCGAGCGCGATCGCAAACGCCGGACGGCCGTATTTTTCCTTCAGACGCGCGGCGACGAGTCCGACCACGCCGGGATGCCAGCCCTCGGCCGCGGTGATCACGACCGCGCCCTTGTCCTCAACGCCGAGCGCCGCCATCGCTTCGGCTTCCGCCTGCGCCACGGTCGCAATCTCGATTGCCTGGCGCTCGCGATTGAGCCGGTCTAGCTCGGCAGCGAGTCGCGCGGCCTCGACCTCATCCTGATGCAAAAGAAGATCGACGCCGAGCGTCGCGCGACCGATGCGACCGCCGGCATTGATGCGAGGGCCAAGCATGAATCCCAAATGCCAAGGCTCCGGCGGCCCCGAGAGGCGCGCGACATCCATGAGCGCGGTGAGCCCAGGATTCTCTCGCCGGCGCATCGCCAGCAGGCCCTTGGCGACGAAGGCGCGATTGAGACCCTTGAGCGGCACCACATCGGCGACGGTGCCGAGCGCCACGAGATCGAGCAGGCCGAGGAGATCGGGCGCCGGACGCTCCGAGGTCCAGAAGCCGCGGTTGCGCAGCTCGCGGTTGACCGCGACCAGGGTCATGAACACGAGCCCGACGGCGGCGAGATGACCAAGCTGCGACAGATCATCCTGCCGGTTCGGATTGACGACCGCGAGCGCCTCCGGCAGCGTCTCGTCGGCGAGGTGGTGATCGATCACGACGGTCTGCATGCCGAGGCGCGCTGCCTCGGCGAGCGCATCGTAGCTCGTGGTGCCGCAGTCGACCGTCACCAGCAGCGTTGCGCCGCGCTCGGCGAGTGAGCGCACGGCCTCGACATTGGGCCCATAGCCTTCGAACAGGCGATCGGGAATGTGGATGAGCGGGGTGAGCCCGGCATGGCGCAGGAAGCGCGCGAGCGTCGCGGCGGAGGTTGCGCCATCGACGTCGTAGTCACCGAAGATCGCAACCGTCTCGCCGCGCTCGACCGCGTCCGCGAGGCGCGTCGCCGCAGCCGGCATGCCGGCGAGCGTGTCGGGATCCGGCATCAGCGCGCGCACGGTCGGATCGAGGAACGCAACCGCGTCTTCGACCTCGACGCCGCGGCCGGCGAGCACGCGCGCCAGGAGCTCCGGCAGTTCGTGACGCTGCACGATCGCCAGCGCGCGCGCAGACGCGCGCTCGTCCAGCCGGTCACGCCAGGCGCGGCCGGTCACAGAGCGCTCGACGCCCAGGAAGTGGCGGCGCGTTGCAGTGGGCGCTTCGGCCAAGGCGAGTGTCATCGGCTCCGCCGCGACAAGCAGGACAAAGAAACGTCAGAGCAGGCGAATCAGCCGTCAATGATAGGCGCAAACTGCGCGCGCAGGATAGCCGCGCCGGTCACGGGACGGGCTCAGCTCAATCCAGATGAAACTTCTCGAGCTGCCGGTGCTCGGCCCGGATCCGGCGCACCGTGCCGGTGACCGAGCGCATCACCACGGTCTCGGTCTCGATGATGTCCTTGCGGAAACTTGCACGCCGCGCAGCATGGCGCCGTCGGTGACGCCGGTCGCGGCGAACAGGCAGTCGCCCCGCACCATGTCCTCGATCTCGTAGCGCTTGCGCGGATCCTTGACGCCCATCTTGGCGGCGCGCTCGCGCCGCTCCTCGGTGTCGAGCACGAGCCGGCATTGCATCTGGCCGCCGATGCAGCGCAGCGCCGCCGCCGCCAGCACGCCCTCGGGCGCGCCGCCGATGCCGAGATAGATGTCGATGCCGGTCGGTTCGGCTCGGCGGTATGGATGACGCCGGCGACGTCGCCGTCGGTGATCAGGCACACCGCAGCGCCGACCTTGCGCACGGCGGCGATCATGTCGGCATGGCGCGGCCGATCGAGAATGAGCGCCGTGATGTTCTCAGGCCTGCACGCCCTTGGCCTTGGCGAGCTTGAGGATGTTGTCGTCGGCGGGCGCGTCGAGATCGACGACGCCCTTCGGATAGCCCGGACCGATCGCGATCTTCTCCATATAGACGTCGGGCGCGTGCAGCAGCGTGCCGTCGTCGGCCATGGCAACCGTGGCGATCGCGCCCGGCATGTTCTTGGCGCACAGCGTGGTGCCTTCGAGCGGATCGACCGCGATGTCGACCTTGGGGCCTTTCTTGGTGCCGACCTCCTCGCCGATGAACAGCATGGGCGCCTCGTCGAGCTCGCCCTCGCCGATCACCACGGTGCCGTCGATCGGCAGCTTGTTGAGCTCGCGCCGCATGGCGTCGACGGCGGCCTGATCGGCGGCCTTCTCGTCGCCGCGTCCGCGCAGCCGCGCCGCCGAGACCGCCGCACGCTCGGTCACGCGCACGATCTCGAGCGACAGGATGCGCTCCAGCACCAGATCAGGTTGAACGGTGATCGAGGAGCCTGTCTCGCGGTCGCGCTTGTTCATATCTAGCCCCTTCGTCAGCTTTTCTCGATGCGGATCACTTGCGGCTTCTCGGCGAGCACGCCGTCGCTCTCGATCGCCGCGAGCGCGCGGCGCACCGCGTCCTCGCTGGTCGCATAGGTGATCAGCGCGACCGGCGCCGGCTTGTCGACGCTGCGCGGGTCCTCGCCGCCGTGCGGCCTGCGGTCGCGACCGCGCTGCATGATCGATTCGAGCGAGATGTTCTCGTCCGCCATGCGGCGCGCGATGGTCGCGGCCGTGCCGGGCCGGTCGACCGCGGCGAGCCGGATGTAATAGCCGCCTTCGTGGCGCTGCATCGGCGCGCGCTGCGGCTTGACGAGCGTCGCCGCCGGCCGCCCGAACGACGGCACGCGGCGACCTGCGGCGAGGTCCATCAGATCGGCGACCACCGCCGATGAGGTCGCGGCGCCGCCGGCGCCCGGCCCCATCAGCGTCAGCTCCATCGTGTCGGCATCGATCGCGACCGCGTTGGTCACGCCGTCGACCTCGGCGATCACGGTGCCCTGCCGCACCATGGTCGGATGCACGCGCTGCTCGATGCCGGCCTCGGTGCGCTGCGCGACGCCCAGAAGCTTGACGCGATAGCCGAGCTCGTCGGCGGCCTCGAGATCGGCGAGCGAAATCGACTCGATGCCCTCGACATGCACCGCCTCGGCATCGACCTCGGTGCCGAAGGCGAGGCTGGTGAGGATCGCGAGCTTGTGGGCGGTGTCGAAGCCGCCGATGTCGAAGGTCGGATCGGCCTCGGCATAGCCGAGCCGCTGCGCCTCCTTCAGGCAGTCCGCGAACGACAGGCGCTCCTTGTGCATGCGGGTGAGGATGTAGTTGCAGGTGCCGTTGAGGATGCCGTAGACGCGCGCGATGCGGCTGCCGCCGAGCCCCTCGCGCAGCGTCTTGACGATCGGGATGCCGCCCGCGACCGCCGCCTCGAAGCAGAGCGCCGCGTTGTGTCGCTTCGGCCAGCCGCGCAAGCGCAACGCCATGGCGTGCCAGCAGCGCCTTGTTGGCGGTGACCACGGAGCGGCCGATGCCGAGCGCGGCCTCGACCGAGCTCTTGGCCGGATCGCCCTCCCCGCCCATCAACTCGACGAAGACGTCGATGCCGCCGTCGCGCGCGAGCGCGATCGGGTTGTCGACCTTGCGGACACTTGGACAGGTCGAGCGTCGGATCCTTGGGCGGATCCTTGGATGCATAGGCCACAAGCTCGATCGGACGGCCGGCGCGCTCGGCCAGCACCGCCCGCGAGCGCATGATCATGGCCGCCACGGCCGAACCGACCGTGCCCAATCCGGCGAGGCCCACTCTGAGCGGTTCGGCCATGGAGAAAAATCCGGAAGAAACTCAACGCTCAGCCGCGCTTGGCAAGCGGCACCACGTTGTGCAACTTTTCCGGAGCGCTTTCAAGAAAGCGCCGGATATTGCGGGCGGCCTGACGAATGCGCTGCTCGTTCTCGACCAGCGCAATGCGCACGAAACCCTCGCCGCGCTCGCCGAAGCCGGTGCCCGGCGACACCGCAACCTCGGCCTTTTCCACCAGCAGCGTCGAGAACTCGACGCTGCCGAGCGCCTGGAACGGCTCGGGGATCGGCGCCCAGGCGAACATGGAGGCGCGCGGCGGCGGCACCGGCCAGCCGGCGCGGCCGAAGAATTCCACCAGCACGTCGCGCCGGCGCTTGTAGGTCGCGCGCATCTCGCGGATGCAATCGTCCGGGCCGTTGAGCGCCGCGGTCGCCGCCACCTGGATCGGCGTGAAGGCACCGTAGTCGAGATAGGACTTCACACGCCCGAGCGCCGCGATGATGCGCTCGTTGCCGACCGCGAAGCCCATGCGCCAGCCCGGCATCGAATAGGTCTTCGACATCGAGGTGAATTCGACCGCGATGTCCATCGCGCCCGGCACCTGCAGCACCGAAGGCGGCGGCTGATCGTCGAAATAGACTTCCGCGTAGGCGAGATCGGAGAGGATGAAGATGCCGTGCTTCTTCGCGAACGGCACCAGCTCCTTGTAGAAGTCGAGATCGGCCACATAGGCGGTCGGGTTCGACGGATAGCAGACCACGACCGCGAGCGGCTTCGGAATCGAATGCACGATCGCGCGCTCGAGGATCGGGAAGAACTCGGGCGTCGGCTCGGACGGCACCGAGCGAATCACGCCGCCCGCCATCAGAAAGCCGAAGGCGTGGATCGGGTAGCTCGGATCAGGCACCAGCACCACGTCGCCGGGCGCGGTGATCGCCTGCGCCACGTTGGCGAAGCCTTCCTTGGAGCCGAGCGTGGCGACGACCTGGGTCTCGGGGTTGAGCTTCACGCCGAAGCGGCGCTCGTAGTAGGCGGCCTGCGCCCGACGCAGGCCGGCAATGCCCCTGGAGGCCGAATAGCGGTCGGTGCGCGGCTTGCCGAGCGTGTCCTTGAGCTTCTCGATCACATGCGCCGGCGCCGGCAGGTCCGGATTGCCCATGCCGAGGTCGATGATGTCGGCGCCCGCATTGCGCGCGATCGCCTTGGCGCGGTTGACCTGCTCGAACACGTAGGGCGGCAGGCGGCGGATGCGATGAAATTCTTCCATGGTTTTGGGCTCTGGTCCTGCGCGACCAGCCTTCAGGTCGACGCAGGGCTTTGTATCACGGGTTGGGAACGGCGCCAGCGGCCGATACGCTTCCGGTTGCCGCCGGCTCGGACTTCTTCTTCTTGGCAGCAGGCTCGGCCACCTTCTTTTTCGCCGGCTGCTCAGACGGTTGGCCCAACCGTGCGGCGCGATCGCGCGAGGCGTTCAGCTCGTCCTTGAGCTTCTTGCGCTCGGCCTCGCTGAGCAGCCCGTCCGCACGCGGCGCCGGCCTGTCATGCACGGCCGGAAACTCCGTTGCCGTCTCCGACCGCGGCGGGACCTTCTCGGGCAGACCGCCGACCACGGCCGGGACACTGTCGGCGAGATGGCTGGCACAGCCCGATAGCGCCATCGTGGCAACCAACAGAGCGCCGAAAACGGCGGCCGCCCTCGGCGGAGCGGTCAAGCCGACTGATAACCGTGGTCGCGCCATGGATTGCACGCGTGCTGCGCTTGTGCGGGGTCTGCCGGAGAGGCCCCCAAAAAAGACCGGCATTGCTAACTCAACTGATTGGCCTATATGACGAATATTCCGCTAATATGTCCAAAGCAAGGTGGGGTTACGGGTGGTTAACAGGCGCCTCGGGCCCGACTGACGGTTCAGCCGGGACAGCGTCTCCGCGATTGATCTGCCATAAAGAGACGGAAATTTGTACTCCACATGGCCGGACATGGAGTAGAGCGGACACATCGAGGCCCCCCGTGACTGGCACCCAGCAAAACACTCCACCCCTCGATCTGGAGGAGCTCGCCAAGAACCTTGCCCGCATGATCGAGCAGGGCGGCAAGGCGCTGGCCGCCTACATGAAGCCGCGCGAGCAGGGCCGTATCGAGGGCGAACACGCCGAGTTCATCGATGTGGTCAAGACGCTCGGCCAGGTCGCCCAATACTGGCTGCAGGATCCCCAACGCGCGGTCGAGCTGCAGATGGCGCTCGGCACATCCTATCTCGATCTGTGGGCAAACTCGGTCAAGCGCATGGTCGGCGAGCAGGCCCCGCCCGTGATCGAGCCCGACGCGCGCGACAAGCGCTTCACCGATCCCGAATGGTCAAGCAACCAGTTCTTCGATTTCCTCAAGCAGGCCTATCTGCTGACGGTGCATTGGGCCAACCATCTCGTCACCGATGCCAAAGGCATTGATCCGCTCACGCTGCAGAAGGCCGAGTTCTACGTTCGGCAGATCTCGAACGCGATCGCGCCGTCGAATTTCGTTCTCACCAATCCCGAGCTCTTGCGCGAGACGCTCGCCTCCAATGCCGGCAATCTCGCGCGCGGCATGCACATGCTGGCCGAGGACATCTCGGCCGGCGGCGGCGAGCTGCGCATCCGGCAGACCGATCCGAGCATGTTCGAGGTCGGCCGCAATCTCGCGGTCACGCCCGGCAAGGTCGTCTTCCAGAACGACCTGATGCAACTCATCCAGTACGAGCCGACCACGCCCAACGTGCTCAAGCGGCCGATCCTGATCGTGCCGCCCTGGATCAACAAGTTCTACGTGCTCGACCTCACGCCGGAGAAATCCTTCGTCAAATGGTGCGTCGACCAGGGCCTGACCGTCTTCGTCATCTCCTGGGTCAATCCCGACGCGCACCTCGCCAAGAAGACCTTTGAGGACTATGTGGTGCGAGGGCCCGCTCGCTGCGCTTGACGCAATCAAGCAGGCGACCGGCGAAGCCAAGGTGCACGCGATCGGCTATTGCGTCGGCGGCACGCTGCTCGCGGTCACACTCGCCCACATGGCAGCAAAGCGCGACCACCGCATCGCGTCGGCGACGTTCTTCGCGAGCCAGGTCGATTTCACCTATGCGGGCGACCTCAAGGTGTTCGCCGACGAGGAGCAGATCGCGGCGCTCGAGCGCCAGATGGCCGAGCGCGGCTATCTCGACAGCCGCCAGATGGCGAACTCCTTCAATCTGATGCGCTCGAACGACCTGATCTGGCCCTACGTGATCAACAACTACTTCAAGGGCAAGGATCCGCTGCCCTTCGACCTGCTCTACTGGAATTCCGATTCCACGCGCATGCCGGCGGCCAATCATTCGTTCTATCTGCGCAACTGCTACCTCAACAACAATCTGGCACGCGGCAAGATGGTGATCGCCGGCAAGCCGCTCGACCTCAAGACGATCAAGGTGCCGGTCTACAATCTCGCCACCCGCGAGGATCACATCGCGCCGGCGAAATCGGTGCTGCTCGGCTCGAAGTGCTTCGGCGGGCCGGTGCGCTTCGTGCTCGCGGGCTCCGGCCATATCGCCGGCGTCGTCAACCCGCCGGGCAAGCAGAAGTATCAATACTGGACCGGACCGAAGCCGACCGCCGCCGACGTCGACAAGTGGCTCGCCAAGGCCAAGGAGCACCCGGGCTCCTGGTGGCCGGACTGGCTCGCCTGGCTCAAGAAGCTTGGCGCGGAGGAGGTGCCGGCACGCATGCCCGGCAGCGGCAAGCTCAAGCCGATCGAGGACGCGCCCGGGAGCTACGTGAAGGTGCGGGATTAGTGGCGGCCTTCGGTGCCCTTGGCGATGATCGCAGAATGACACATTGCGGAATGCCAATCAGTTTACTCGTCGGGGCAACTTAACCTTCGCTCGCAGCCCCCCCTCAGGCCTGTTGGTCAGCGTCAACTCCCCACCGTCGGTCTGCACGATCGACTGCGTGATAGCTAGACCGAGGCCGATCCCGCCGGTTTCACGGCTGCGTGAGCCCTCGACTCGATAGAAAGGTTGCAGGACGCGTGAAAGTTCCTGTTCCGGGATGCCCGGGCCTTCATCATCAATGATGATTTCGATCACGCTCGGTGTGGTTATGATCGACGCGCATCCGGCCTTCCCGTACTTAACCGCATTGTTCAGGAGATTGCGGATCGCGCGCTTCAGAGCATCCGGCCGGCAATTCGCCACAACAGAATTCGACAGATTTCATCTTCACTGGCAACCCGGCGTCGGCCATGTCGTCGACGATGCTTTGGAGGAGAGCGGCGAGATCCGTAGGCCGTTGCGCTTCTATGGCTAACTCGTCGCGCGCAAACTGCAGAGTTGCTGCAATCATGGAGTCCATTTCCGCGATAGTAGCCAGCATCTTTTCGCGCTCGGGCGCGTTTTCAATATTTTCCGCGCGTAGCCGCAGCAGCGTCAAGGGCGTGCGCAAGTCGTGCGATATGGCCGCCAGCATGCGCGTGCGGTTTTCGATCAAAGTGCGCAGACTAGCCTGCATGGCGTTGAATGCGCGGGAGGCTTGGCGAGTCTCGATTGAGCCACTCTCTGGCATCGGTGGAGCATTCAGGTCGCTCCCGAGCCGTTCAGCCGCAGCCGAGAGTGAGGCAAGTGGCGCCGTCACGCGTCGGACCACCCATACTGAGACGGCCAAGATGATAATCGCCATGATCCCCATGGACAGAAGGAACTGACGCGAAAACGATGGCCCGCTTTCGGGCAAAGCGGTCATGAACGAGAGCCATTGGCCATCCGACAAAGGGACCGCAACCTGAAGATTTCGGAAGCCCCCGAACATTCCGAAAGCACCAAAGCCATGCATCATCGGGCCGCGCCCCCTCATCGGATGCCAACCTCCGAACCCCGGACCGTCCGGTAGCGAGGCCGACACGCGAGGCTGCCGCGCCGATCCGAGGGAGAGCTGATCAATGAGGAATTCCCTGATTGCCTGGGCAACCGGTGTGTCGTCGTTTGCGGGCTCGATTGCTGGAGGCTCGGACGACAGCGAGACGCGGAATGTCTGGTCGCTCAAGGCAGCAACAATTCGTCCGCGCCAATCTTGTGGAGCCTCTTGGACAAGTCGAGTCAGGTTGGCGATGCGTTGAGCTGCTGCGAAGCCACCGACAGCGCGCACGGCTTGCTCGCGGTCGGCAGTGTAAATCCAGGAACCAATCGCATGCGAAATGAGCAGCCCCGCAAGCAGGACAAGCAGGGTTTGACCAAAGAGGCTCTTGGGAAGAAGTCGGTTCATTCCTGGCTCACCACGGGCGTAAACATGTAGCCGCCGCCCCACACAGTCTTGATGATCTTCGGGTCGGTGGGATCAAGCTCAAGTTTCTTTCGAAGGCGGCTCACCTGAGTGTCCACGCTGCGGTCGAGTCGCATTGGCGGAGCGACCACGCGCCAGATCGAGAAGTTGATCGCGGCTCAACACGCGTTGCGGCCGCTCGACGAGGGCAATTAGCAAGTCGTATTCACCGGTGCTGAGCGGCACCGTGACCCCATCGTCGCGAAGGAGATCGCGTGCGCCAGTGTCGAGTGCCCAACGGTCGAACCGGTAACGCCGAGGGCGTTGACCGGCACCGGCCGTCAGCTTTCTCATTGCTGCGGCGGAGGACAGCCTTGATGCGCGCGACAAGCTCACGGGTTCCAAATGGCTTGGGCAGGTAATCATCTGCCCCCATTTCGAGGCCAATGACACGGTCCACCTCGTCGCCTTTGGCGGTCAGCATGATGATGGGAATATTCGATTCAGTGCGAAGCCCGCGGCACAGCGAAAGACCGTCCTCTCCCGGCAGCATAAGATCGAGCAGAATGAGGTCGATCCGGCTGTCGGCCAAGACCTTTCGCATGGCGCGGCCGTCAGCTGCGGTGCTGACGCGGAAACCTTCCTTCGTCAGCGCACGCGATACGAGATCGCGAATCTCGCGGTGATCGTCGACGATCAGGATGTGCGGCGTCTCTTGCATGGTGGGAATATAGACCAGCGCTGCCGGCCAGTTTCTCGGAATGTGTTTCCGACTATGGCAGATGCCGCATTTGACACACTTTGTCACAAAAAACCGGGTCTCTGAAAAACTTGGGTGAAATCCGGCCTCTCCAATGCCCACAGCAACGGACCTCTCTGTTGCGTAGACATTGGAGACAGCCATGAAGAAGAAGATCTTGGTGATAGGCGGCATCGCTGCAGCGACCGTGCTCGCGGGCGGGTGGGCGCTGGCACAGTCGTTCCCTCACGGCCCTGACGGCTTCGGCCCAGGCGGAATGATGGGAATGCGAGGCGAGATGGGCCCAGGAATGCACAGTAAAATGGGACCGGGCATGCGGGGTCAAATGGGCCCTGGCATGGTGGGAATGGGACCCGGAATGATGGGAATGAGCCATGGCTCCGCGACCCTCTCTGAGCATAACGACATCCGCGAACTGTTCTTCAATCATGATCGCATCAAACGCACGGTGACAAACCTCCCCGACGGCATCCGCACCGTCACGGAATCGGACGACCCCCAGGTTGCAGCGACGATCAAGAAGCACGTCGCTGAAATGGGACAGCGGGTCGAAGAGGGACGTGACCCGGGCCTGCCGATTGAGACCCCAGCGCTGCACTCGATCTTCCGAGACAAGGACAAGATCAAGAGCACGTACGAGACGACCGAGAAGGGCGTCATTGTCGTCCAGACCTCGACCGACGCAAGTGCCGTCAAGGCTCTCCAGGATCACGCCGCCGAGGTGAGCGATCTCGCCCGACGCGGGATGGCTGCGGCGCACGAGGCCATGATGAAGAACGGCGGCGGCATGATGCACGACCACGGCCACAGCGCTCCATGATGTAAAGGCGCCACACGGCAGCTCTTGTGCCTGATAGGCACACAGCTGCCGCTGGAGTTTGCCGGCCGACCGATCGTCGCCAATTAAAGAGTTCGGGGGCGACATGCCGATGTCGTAATTAGCTAATCTGTGACATCGTGATAGTGTGACTGTCATATCAGGAGAAAATAAGCATGATGCGTTTGGCAGCATTGACCGCGCTGGCGTTCACGTTGGCGATCCCCATTTCGTCAGCGGAGGCGCAGCAACCCTATGCGGGTTTCAATATGCGGCCTATCAAGGCGCTATCCGAGCAGCAAATCGCTGATTTGAAGGCAGGCCGCGGCATGGGATTGGCGCTCGCGGCCGAACTCAACGGCTATCCAGGTCCCGCCCATGTTCTTGAGCTTGCTGAATCGTTGGCGCTAACCGAGGCGCAAAATGCCAAGATGCAGGAGCTATTTGCGGCGATGAAGGCGGAAACGGTCCCGATTGGCGAAAGAATGCTCGCACAGGAAGCTAGTCTTGAGCGAGAGTTCGCCGGCAAGACGATTACGGAGGCAACTCTCACAGCCGCAATGCAAGCGATTAGCACCACGCAAGCCGCACTCAGAGCCGCTCACCTCAAGTATCATCTCGCGACCGCCAAGGTGCTGTCGCCGACACAGGTCCAGCGTTATGCCGAGTTGCGCGGGTATTCGAGCGGCCCGCAGACCGAACATCAGCACGGTGGTCACCAGCGCTGACGCGCCGTCATACACGCGGGCAAGGCAACTGCACCACCGGTCTGATTCCGATCCGCATCAAATGATGCGCTAACGACCCTTCGGCTGATCGCCGTCCTGCGCGAGCAATATTGAAGCTTGGGCTCAAGAGCACGGGTCGTAAAAAACATTCCTCTATATGTCGCACTGGTTCTTGATTTGGCTCAACATTGGAAACCGATTGAAGCATTATGAATTATCGATCGTTCCGAACCAGGCAAGATCAATGAGCCGCAAGCAAATCGCTATCCTGGCCATCGTACTGGCGGTGGTGGCGGGCGCCGCGCTAAGCGCCTGGGCAGCGTTTCTGCGCCCCATCACCGTGCAGGTCGCGCGCGTCGAGCACGATGTGCCCGTTCAAGTCTTCGGCCTTGGAACCGTCGAGGCGCGCGTCACATCCAAGGTTGGATTCAAGGTTTCCGGTGTCTTGATCGACGTTCGCGCCGACGTTGGAGACCACATCGCCAAGGGCGTTGTTCTCGCCCAACTTGATGACCGCGAGCAGCGCGCCCGCGTTGCCCGCGCCGAGGCTGCAGGCGAACAGACGCGGGCAAATTTGCAAAAGGCATTGGCAAGCGTCGCCAAGGCCAAAGCGAATTACGCCAACGCCAAGAACATCAATACGCGTCGACAAACGCTGCTTCAGAGCCATAACACTTCGGTGGAGCAGGCGGACATCTCAAAGGCCGCAGAAGAGGCGACGCAGGCGGATGTGGACCTCGCCGAAAGCGAGGTCACGGTGGCGCGTGCGGGCATCTCCGACGCTAAGGCACAGGGACAGCAGGAAGCCGCGGCACTCGATTTCCACACTCTCACATCGCCCTATGACGCCATGGTGATTGCGCGGCAGAAGGAACTCGGCGCAGCTCTTGCCGCGGGAGAGCCGGTGTTCACACTCATCGATCCCAAGCAGGTATGGGTGCTCGCCTATATCGATGAAAGCAAAGCTGGCGAGATCCAAATTGGCGAGCCTGCCGAGATCGTCCTGCGGTCCCGCCCTGGCCAACGGTTCAAAGGACGCGTAGCCCGGATTGAGCCCGAAAGCGATCGCGTGAATGAGGAACGGCGGGTCGAGATCACATTCGATCAGTTGCCGGATAACTTCCATCTCGGCGAGCAGGCTGAGGTTTACATAACGACGATGCAGCTAACCGAGGCCCTGTTGCTCCCAGAAGCAGCGATCGTCGGGCTCGGCAAAAGCCAGGGAACCGTCTGGACCATCGAGAACGGTCACCTCCAACAGCGAAAGGTGACGCTCGGGCACCGGTTACTTGATGGGCGCCATGAAATCACGGGCGGCGCGCCCGACAAGGGCATGGTTATCACACAATTGGGCAGCGGCTTCCGTGTCGGCCGCGCGGCCCTTATTGCTGTAGGGCCAAGCCCATGAACCTGGCGTACCGCGATATCAAACATAATTTGCTCCGGTTCGTCCTGACCAATTTCGGGCTGAGTTTATTGCTCGGGATCGTGATTGTGATTACGGGTGTTTACGGCGGCCTGATCGATGACGCGCTACGGCAGGCTCGCGCCGCGAACGCCGATCTCTGGGTGGTCGAAGCTGGTACTAACGGTCCTTTCGCCGAAGCATCACGCATCCCCGGCGATACGAGGGAATTGGTCAGCAGGGTCTATGGCGTGGAGCGCGCCGGTTCTGTTACGTACCAATCGGTCCAAACCGAGCTCAATGGCAAGCCGCTCCGCATGTTCCTGATCGGCTTCGAGCCAGGCCGGCCCGGCGGCCCCCGCAATCTCTTGGCTGGTCGCGACCTCTTGCGCAGCCACTACGAAATGATCGTCGACCGCTCGGCCGGCCTTACGCTCGGCCAGGAAGTGCCCCTAGGCACGCACGGGCACATGTTCACGGTCGTCGGCTTGATGCGTGACGAACTCACGGCTTCGGGCGATCCCGTGGGGTACATCACCTTGCGGGACGCGCAAGCGTTGCAGTTCGAGCTCGCACCACCGGCCGAGCGCCGCGAGGTCGCACGCGCGGGGGCATTGCAGACTACCGATCAGATCAACGCCGTTATTGCCAAGGTGTCGCCCCACGTGCCGATCACGGAAGTTGCCGGCGCTCTCTCGCGCTGGAAACATCTAACGACGCTCACACAGGACCAGCAGGAAACCTTATTGAGCAAGTTCGTCATCGAAAAGGCGCGCAACCAGCAACGTCTGATCATGGTGCTGTTGATAATCGTATCGGCGGTCATCATTGCCTTGATTGTCTATACGCTGACCATGGACAAGGTGCGCTCCATCGCCACGCTCAAATTCGTCGGCGCGCCGGACAGGACCATCATCGGCCTCATCGTCCAGCAAGCGCTGTCGATGGGAATATTTGGCTATTTTACCGGACTGGCGCTCGTTCTCGCGTTCAAACCTTACTTTCCCCGGCGGCTCGTGCTTGATCCCGAGAGCGTTGCCGCTGTGTTCGTTATCACGATGGTTGTGTGTCTTGTCGCCAGCACCCTCGGTATTCGGCTCGCCCTCAAGGTGGACCCGGCGGAAGCACTCTCGGCGGCGGGTTAAGACGATGGCCGAAACTCATAGACAGGCGGTCGTGCGGGTCGAAGGCCTGTCCAAGTATTTCGGTCAGGGCAGCGCGCGGGTGAACGCCTTGCTCGACATCAATCTAGAAGTCTACCCAGGCCAGGTCGTTGGTTTGATGGGCCCGAGCGGCTCGGGCAAGACGACGTTGCTCAACTGTATTGCCTGCATCCTGGAGCCAAGTAGGGGCCGCATTACACTCGATGGCGAGGTTGTCTATGACGACCGCTGGCTCAAGTCCGATCTGCGTCGGCTCCGGCTCGACAAGATCGGCTTCATCTTCCAATACCCCAACCTGCTGCCATTTCTCGACGGCAGCGACAACGTGGCTGTCGTGCTGCATCTTGCCGGATTTGGCGCGGCGGCTGCGCACGGGCGCGCCGTCGAACTCCTCGACTATCTGGAGGTCGGTCACCGCAAGCACGCGATGCCCGCGCAGCTCTCTGGCGGCGAAGCGCAACGCGTCGCGATCGCTCGCGCGCTGGCCAACCGGCCGCGCATCATCCTCGCCGACGAGCCAACCGCACCGCTCGAACTCGCAGCGGGCCCGGATCGTGATGGATATGTTGCGTCGGATTGCCGTCGATCAAAGCGCCGCGATCATCGTCGTGACGCATGACGAAATGATTCTGGATCGGTTCGATCACATCTTCCGGCTCCGCGACGGTCGACTTGTGACCGACACAGCCGACCGGCCTCCGATCAACAACGCATCGTTCGGGAGACATCCTCTATCAGTATAAAATGACGATTGATTTGCGATCACGACGGATACGTCGGTGGCTTTGGTACTCTTCGTGCTTGTCGCCTTTCCGACCCCGCGATTCGGGCTCTGTACCTATGGCTCCTTTCTATTGCTTCGCTCGGCGCACGAAGCAGGTGCGCCAAGACCAGCAGCATCCGGTCCTAGATGACACTCAACTAATTGCGGTTACGTATCGTAGGCCCGCAGCATTTTTGACCGAGCGCCTCGGTCTTCCGTCGGAGACAGACTCCAACACGACCCTTAAGACGATCGCGGAGCAAAGTGGCCTGTCCCGCGAGGACCACGTCGCGCCGGCGAAATCGGTGCTGCTCGGCTCGAGCTGCTTCGGCGGGCGTGTGCGCTTCGTGCTGGCGGGATCGGGCCATATCGCAGGCGTCATCAACCCGCCGGGCAAGCAGAAGTATCAGTACTGGGACGGACCAAAGCCGACCGCCAATGCCGACGTGGACGAATGGATCGCCAAGGCCAAGGAGCACCCGGGCTCCTGGTGGCCGGACTGGCTCGCCTGGCTCAAGAAGCATGGCAGCGAGGAGGTGCCGGCACGCGTGCCCGGCACCGGCAAGCTCAAGGCGATCGAGGACGCGCCCGGGAGCTTCGTGAAAGTGCGGGATTGAAATACAGATACGCTTGGTATATGACTATGGTCATCACCATGGTCATATGGCGTGCCCCATGTCTCGAATGATGAAAGCCTCGGAATTCAAGGCCAAATGCCTGGCGCTGATGGATGAAGTCGAGCGTACAGGCGAAAGCGTCGTGATCACAAAGAAGGGCAAGCCAATCGCCGAGCTCAGCCCGTACAAGCAGCGCAAGCGGAATGCACGCGGGATTCTCAAGGGACGTTTGGTGGTGACCGGCGACATCATTTCGCCGGTCGGCGTCGAGTGGAAAGCATTGAAGTGATTTTGCTCGACACGCATGCGCTGGTTTGGTTCACGACCGATGCGGGGCTGGGCAAGAAGAGCCAAGCGCTGGCAGATCGAGCTCTCGCAGATGATCGTCTTGCGGTTAGTGCGATCAGCTTCTGGGAGATGGCACTCCTCATCGTAAAGAACAGACTCAAGTCGATCGACTCGGCTGATAAATTGCGTGAGCACGTGCTTGATGCTGGGATCATCGAGCTGCCGGTCACAGGCGAGATTGCCTTGCGAGCTGTCGACATCGCCAATCTTCCGGACGATCCGGCCGATCGGTTCATTATGGCTACAGCGATCGTCCATGGCGCCACGTTGATGACTGCCGATGATCAATTGCTAGGATGGAAGCACGCGATTAGGCGGCAGAACGCCGAGAAATAGATTCTCGGTCTGACCATGAAAACTGCATGAACTAGACACTCCTGCCTTCTCGGGAATCCCCGGCAGAGCGAGCGCAACTGCGTCGGGTTGAACCCGAACTGTGTTCTGCCAAGAATTATCAATAGAATTGCCGGATCGGGACTTCCGGGTTGACCGGAACACCGCTACCATCCGGCAGACGACACAACGGCCGACAACGAGCCGTATCAGAGGGAGGACTCAATGAGAGCTTTGATCGCCGCACTGTTCGCATCGACGATGGCCACCAGCGCGGCCGTTGCGCAATATGCCCCGTTCAACGAGACCGGCGTGACCATGGGTCACTGGCATCTCGTGTCGCATGACGTCGCGGTCAACAAGAAGCTGTTCATGGGCATGGGCGGCCGTGACATCGCCGCCGCGACCGTCCAATTCCCGGGCGCCCGCATCAATCTGAACCTCGGAAACGAGCCGCCCGGCAAGGGCGGCACGATCGGCTCGGCGGTCAACCATGTCGGGTTCATCGTCAACAACGTGCAGGCACGCGTGGCGGAGTGGAAGGCGGCCGGCGTGCCGGTGCTGCCCGGCAACAACAACCGGCTCGATCAGGCCTTCGTCGAGACGCCGGACGGCGTGCGCATCGAGATCCTGGAGGACAAGGCGCAGGCCGCACCGATCCAGCATGAGCATATCCACTTCTTTCTGACGGAAGCTGAAATGCCGAAGGCCGTCGCCTGGTACGCAAAGACGTTCGGCGGCAAGGCTGGCACCCGCAACAACCAGCCGGTGGTGGACCTCCCGGGCGTGCAGCTCCGCTTCGCCAAGGCCGACGCGCCGCAGGCCAAGACCCGTGGGCGCGTGCTCGACCACATCGGCTTCGACGTCAAGGACCACCCGGCCTTTGTGCGCAAGATCGAGGCGGAAGGCATCAAGCTCGATGAGCCGCCGCGCAAGAACGAAGCGACCGGCACCATCATCACCTACATCACCGACCCGTGGGGCACTCGCATCGAGCTGGTGCAGCGCGGCCAGTAGGCCGTCACGGAAACAGCGCGACCTGGTCGACGCCAGTCGCCTCGGGCAAGCCCAGCATCACGTTCATGTTCTGCACCGCCTGGCCGGACGCGCCCTTGGTGAGATTGTCGAGTGCCGAGACGATGATGACACGGCCCGGGATGCGATCCTTGGTCACCCCGATGAATGTCATGTTCGAGCCGCGCACGTGGCGCGTCTGCGGCAATCGGCCATACGGCAGAACGTGCACGAACGGTTCCTGCGCATAGGCCTTGCTCAGGATCGCGTGCAAATCTTCGGGCGATGACTGGGGCGATGATTTGGCGCTGCGCACATAGATGGTCGAGAGGATGCCACGGTTCATCGGCACGAGGTGCGGCGTGAAACTCACGACCACATTGCGGCCGGCCGCCTTGCTGAACTCCTGGTCAAGCTCGGCCATGTGCCGGTGGTGGCCGACGCCATAGGCATGAAAGCCCTCGGAAACCTCCGAGAACAGCATCTCCTCCTTGGCCGCGCGCCCTGCCCCGGTCATGCCCGACTTCGCATCGATGACGATCTCGTCCGGATCGATCGCTCCCGACCTCAACAACGGAATGAGCGGAAGCTGCGCGCAGGTCGTGTAGCAGCCTGGATTGGCGACGAGCCGCGCCTTCGCAATCGCGGCGCGATACACTTCCGTGAGCCCGTAGACTGCCTCCTTCTGCAGCTCGACCGCATGATGCTCGTGGCCATACCAGCGCGCATAGGCAGCGGGATCAGCCAAGCGGAAGTCGGCGGAGAGGTCTACCACGCGGGTCTTGGGTGCCTTGGCCAGAAGCTCCTTGATCACCTTCTGCGTCGTTGCATGCGGCAGAGCGCAGAACACCAAATCGATTCCGGCCGTCGTCCAATCGAGCCCCTCGAGCGACACGAGCTGCGGTAGCACGTAAGGTGAGAACTGCGGAAAGACGTCGCCCATGTGCTGGCCGGCGCGGCGATCGGCGGTGAGCAGTACGATCTCGACCCGCGGATGGCGGATCAGCAGCCGCAACAGCTCGGCGCCGGTATAGCCCGACGCTCCCAACACGGCGATCCTGGTCTTCTTGGCGCTCTCGGCCATGGCTCAATCCTTCGCGTTCTGACAACGACGAGGATCGGCGCGGGGATTTGGAGGTGTGCCGCGCGACCCTCGGCGGCACGGGGTGACGATCAGCGATCGCCCACCCGCGCCACAGAGGCGCGGCGGCGGCTATTGCGGCGGATCGTGGTCGCTATCGTCATGGCGGGCCATATAAAGGCCCGGCGGGCCGGGGTCAAGGAATGACCCCGCCCGGCAACAGCCCACTTTCAAGTCAGCACGGCTCCAGCACTAGCGCTTTGTACCAATGAGTGGTACAGTAGCTCATCGGCGGAGCCGCCTGCATGATCATTTCGTTTCGGGATGCCTGGCTGCGCAACTTCTTTGTCGAGGATGTGCGAGCCAAAGCGATTCCGGCGAATTTGGAGACCCGTCTCTTCAGGAAACTGCAAATGTTGGACGACGCCTCCACCGACGCCGATCTTCGCACTCCGCCCAGTAATCACTTTGAAAAGCTCAAGGGTACACTCGCCGGCTGGCATTCGATCCGAGTGAATGAGCAATGGCGTCTAGTGTTCCGCTGGCATGGCGGCCGAGGCGAGGCGTCAGATGTTTATCTCGACAATCACAGCTATAGGTGAGGTAACAAATGCTCATCACCAAGCGTAAGCCGGCAAGCGTTGGCGAAATCCTGCTCGAGGAATTTATGGGACCGCTTGGCCTCACACAGGGGGATCTTGCCGATGCAATGGGCGTGCCGCGCAAGCACGTCAACGAGCTGTGCAACAATCGGCGCGCGGTAACCGCCGATACTGCGCTCATGCTGGCGCGCGTATTTGGCAACAGCGCCGACTTCTGGCTCAACGTGCAACGCCGCATTGACCTGTGGGATGCTTTGCATTCCCCTGAGCGCCGAAAGCGTATTGAACGTGCGCGGCGACTTCGTCCGGCTGTCGCGTGAGCCGGCCTCCGCTCTAAGAGAATGTGCGTCGACGGCGACCGACTGCGAATGCACCGTTGTTCCTATCCGCCCAAAGGTACCGCGCGCTCGCTAGACGTAGATGCATCCAAACATTACCCCCGAAGAGCCATATCTCCGACAGAGTGCGGGCGAACGGTCAGCAGCGATCAACACTTTACACACGGAGCCGCAATGGATCGCGATACTCTCATTCGCCGCCTGGCCGAAACGATTGCCGCCGACAGTGAGCTGCTGCTCGATGGCTGGACGCATCTCGTGCTGACCAGCCGGATCGAGGATGGCATGCTCAACATGAACGGCTTCTGCTACACGGCTGACGGTGATGCCGTTCCGGTATCGCCCCGGAATTTTTCCATCTTCGATGTGCTGCAAGAGCTACGCGACGCCATGGCCAAGGCTGACGGCAAGTCGCCATGGATCGCCGCGCTTTTCCGGATCGAGCGCAAGACCGGCAAGCTCGACGCCGACTTCGAATACGAGCACCTCGAGCGCTGGTCCATCACACCCGCCAACGTCACAGCGCGCGCGCAGGAGTTTGCGCCGTCATGAGCTTGACGCAAATGACCACCTCATGCTTGAGGCCGCCTTACGGCGGCCCCAGCATTGAAACGCAGTGATTGATGTTGCCGCGTCGCCCTTAGAGCGTCGGGCTCCACGTCGCCGGCACCACCCGATAGCCCGCTTCCGCCTTCTCGACCCGGGCGAGCCCCGGGAACGGATAGTGGAAGCCCTGCACCAGCATCTTCTCGGCGACCAGCATGTCGTAGACCTTGCGCCGCGTCGCGACCGCCTGCGGGCCGTCCTGGTCGAAGTTTGCGCTCCATTCGGGATGGCGCGCGAACAGGTCCGGATTGTTGGTCACGTCCGACTGGATGTAGAGCTTGTCCGATCCTGAGGACAGCACGAAGGACGTGTGGCCGATGCAGTGCCCGACTGTCGCGATCGGCATGAGCCCGGGCGCGAGCTCCTTGTTCCACTCGTATGGCGTCACCTTGCGGCCAAGCGCGTCGAAGATCCGGCGATTGTTCTTGAACAGGTCTTCCATGCGGCCCTTGGACGCGCGGCTCATTTCGCCGTCGTCCATCCAGAACTTCCATTCCGTCGCCGGCACCAGCACTTCCGCGTTCGGGAATGCGAGCTTGTTGCTCTCGTCGAAGAGGCCGTTCACGTGATCGCCGTGGAAATGCGAGATCAGCACCGTGTCGATGTCCGTGCATCTTGATGCCGGCGGCCGCAAGATTCTGCGGTAACTGGCCGAGCTCGCCGTTGGTCTGCTTGAAGGCGCCGGGACCGCTGCCGGTGTCGATGACGATCAGCTTCGAGCCGGTGTTGATCACGATCGGCGCATAGTGATGGATCATCTTGTCGGGCGGCAGATAGGCCTCGACCAGCGCCTTCCGCACCTCGGCGATCGGTGCATTGGTCACATAGCTCTCGGTCAGCGGGAACGAGCGCGCGCCATCGGTGACGCACCGTGACCTCGTGCGATGCCGACCTTGTAGCGATAGAAGCCGGGCGCCTGCTTGCCGGCTGGCGGCGCGGCTGCTTGGCGTCGACGTCGAGCCCGCGGAACCTACGACGGCGGCGGTTCCCGCCAGAATGGTACGGCGTGTCAATTCGGTCATCCTTGTCCTCCCGCGATTGCTGTCCTCGGCGCCGGGTGCGCCTCTGCAAACAATCAACACGATTTAAGCTAGCATAGCCGCGCGGCCCGGTTCACCCGCGCTTTATTGCCCCGCCTCCAAGCTTCGCGGAGTCGCTGCGGCATTGGCGTAAGTTCCGGCGTCCATGATTTCACCCTCCCCCGCTTGCCACCGCGGTGGCAGCAGACGGATAAGTCCAGCCATGAGCACAACCGACCTCCCCGTCACCGACTCCAGGCACCGCGCGAGCCCGCTGCTGCCGGTGCTGACCGCGCGCCATCTTCCTCAGCGCCGCGCTCCTGTTCGCGGTGCAGCCGATGTTCACCAAGATGGTGCTGCCGCGGCTCGGCGGCGCGCCGCAGGTGTGGTCGGTCGCCATGGTGTTCTTCCAGGCCGCGCTGCTCGCGGGCTACGGCTATGCCCACCTGCTCACGCGCTATGCGCCCGGCCGGCAAGTCGCTGTCATCATCCAGCTCGCCGTGATGGTCGCCGCCTGCTTCACGCTGCCGCTCTCGATCGCGAGCGGCTGGGGCAAGCCGCCCGCCGTCGGCGAGGCGTTCTGGCTGCTCGGCCTGTTCGCGGTGTCGATCGGGCTGCCGTTCTTCGCGCTCGCCGCCAACAGCCCGCTGTTGCAGGCCTGGTTCGCGCGCACCGATCATCCGGCCGCGAAGGACCCCTATTTTCTCTATGCGGCGAGCAACGTCGGCAGCTTCCTGGCGCTGTTCTCCTATCCGTTGGTCGATCGAGCCGTTGATCCGTCTCACCGACCAGACCTGGCTGTGGACGATCGGCTTCTATCGTCCTGATCCTGCTGATCGCCGGCATGCGGCTATCTGCTGTGGCGACGCGCCCGCAGCCAGGCGCCCAGGCACGGCCGCCGACGGACGACGTCGGCACAACGGCCGCACCGACTTGGCGCGACGCCGCTGACCTGGGTCGGCCTCGCCGCCGTGCCGTCCGGCCTGCTGATCGCGGTCACGGCGCATATCTCGACCGACGTCGCGGCTGTGCCGCTGCTGTGGGTCATTCCGCTCGCGCTTTATCTCCTGACCTTCGTGATCGTCTTTTCGCGGCCGCCCGATCATTCCGCACTGGCTGCGTGGTCGCGATCCAGCCGATCTTCATCATCGGCGCTCGTCGCGGTCATGATCTTCGAGCCGATCAAGACGATCGTGCGGCGTCATCGCGCTGCATATCGGCGTCTTCTTCGTGCTGCGCGCTGGTCTGCCACGGCGAGCTTGCGCGGCGACGGCCGGCGCCGCGCCACCTGACCGCGTTCTATATGTGGATGTCGGCCGGCGGCATGGTCGGCGGGCATCGCGGCCGGCCTGATCGCGCCCTACACGTTCAACTGGATCGCCGAATATCCGATCCTGATCGCGCTCGCGGTGCTGTGCCGGCCCGGGCCTGGCGCTGCCGAAGTCGCTATGTCGAGCAGGTCGATCTTCTTCGGCGCGCTTGCGGTCGCGGTCCTCGCACTGGTCGCTGTTCCGCGACTTCGAGATCGAGATCGACGACCAGCGTCTACAACTGGGTGGTGGCGGCGCTCCTGATCGTGACCGTGCTGTTCTGGCGCGATCCGCTGCCGTTCGCGGCCATCATCGCGTTCGTGCTGCTCGCCAATCACTACATCATCGAAGTCAGCGGCGCCCGCAGCGGTGCGCAGCTTCTTCGGCGTGCTCAAGATCTCGGAGATCGTACGACGGCCGTTTCCGCCTGCTGTCGCACGGCACCACGCTGCACGGCGGCCAGCGCATCCGCGACAACGACGGCAATCCCATCACGCGGCCGGCCGGAGCCGATCATGTACTACTACGACGGCTCCGCGATGGCGCAGATCCTCGATGCGGCGCGCGCGCGCAAGAAGCCGATCCGCTATGCCGTGATCGGGCTTGGCACCGGCACACTCGCCTGCCGCGCCGAGCCGGGCGACACCGTCCACTATTACGAGATCGATCCGGCGATGATCCGCATGCGCGACCGATCCGAAGAACTTCAGCTTCCTGAACGAGTGCCGGCCGGTGACGATCACGCTCGGCGACGCGCGGCTCACGCTCGCCGAAGCGCCCGACGAGAGCTACGACGTCATCATCGTCGATGCGTTCACCTCCGACGCCATCCCGATCCACCTGCTGACCCGCGAGGCGATGGCGATCTACCGCCAGAAGCTCAGCGCCGCACGGCATCGTGGCGATCCATGTGTCGAACCGCCACCTCGAGCTCGCCTCGGTCGTGGCCGGCATCGCCAAGGCCAACGGCATGGTGGCACGCGTCAACGAAGGCGCCGACGTGACCGAGAACGACGCCGAATACATGTTCCTCGGCACCGTCGTGGCGGCCGCGCGCCAAGGACGAGGATTTCGGCTCGATCGCCAAGTCGCAATACTGGGAGCTGCAGAAGCCCGACCCCAAGCAATGGGTGTGGACCGATGACTATTCCAACATCATCGGCTCGATCCTTCGCAAGCTGCGGGAATAGCGCTTCCGAAACGGTTCCAACAACTTCCACGCAAACAACCATTCCCAACAACCTGATGGTCACTCACCCGGACGGTGTCAACGGGATATGCGCAACCAATCATGCTCGAACCACGAAGGCCACGCACAGTAGCCTTCACATGCGCAGATGCGCTAACGTTCGCCGCGCGTGTTGCTGCGAGTGTGGGGGGACGTCATGAGAGCGTTGTGGTCTGGCCTGTTGGTCGCGCTTGGCCTGGTTGTACCCGGTGCTGTTACAGCCCAGTCGGTCAAGATCAGGGCGACCGTGCAGGTGCCTGTCACCGAGCCATTTCTCGGCGCGAGCATCGGCCAGTTCAAGGCTGAAGTCGAGAAGGAGACCGCAAACGCGATCAGCGTCGAGATTTTCGACAGCGGCAAATTGTACGTCGACGACCAGGTCGTCGATGCCGTGCGGTCGGGCGCCATCGAGATGGGCCTTGCCGGCCTCAATCAGATCGACGGATTTCTGCCGGCCGCGGGCTTGTTGGAGCAGCCCTTTCTCTTCAACTTCGACGCCTTGACACGGGCGGCGACAAGTCCCGACAGCGAGCTGAGAAAGGTGATCGACAATGCCATTCTCAAGACACTCGGCCTTCGGGTGCTGTGGTGGCAGACGATCGGCCCCCAAGTCATCTTTACTAAGGATGGGGACGCCAGGGCGCCTGGCCGGATCAAGGGCAAGAAAATTCGCTCGTTCAGCGCGACAACATCGAGCTTCGCGAAACATTGTGGCGGAGTGCCGCAAGTCGTTTCCACCTCGCAGATCCAGCAGTCTCTCGGCGACGGCAGGCTCGACATGGCCATGATCAGCGCAGCCGGCGTTCAGACCCGCGATCTCTGGAAGGTGACGACCGCGATCACGCGGACAGACCATGCCGCCGTCGAGTTTCTGGTCGTTATCAACGAGAAGATCTGGCAGTCGCTCAGCGACAGGCAGCGGAGCATTCTCACGCAGGCGGCACGGCGGGCAGAGCGCACTGTCCGCGACCGCTCATCCGAGTTGGAGACGGCAGCGTATGCCTTCGCGCGCAGCAAGGGCATGACGATCCACGAGCTGGCGCCGCACGAGGTGGCCGAGTGGCGGGCGTGCAGCTCGGACGTGCTCGTCGAGTACATGAACAGAGGCGGGGAGCTGACCCAGCAGCTCATGGGTGCTTACGGCAAGCTGCGGACCCACCCCTGTTGCAGCGCCGGCCCGCAAGGCGACGCAAGCGGGCCGCGACGGCCTTGACTGCATTTGAGGGCCCGGCGATCAGCCGAGCCCATGACACGTGTCACATGACACATGTCACTGCTCTGGATTCTCACTGCTCTAGTTTCGCGGTGCGGCACCGGTCGGCGAACCGGTATCCAGCTCGCCGGCACATGCGCTACCCGCCCCAGATCCACTTGATGCCCTTGGCGAACACGTCGCCGAGGGTGAGCAGCACGGCGGCCCAGACGAAGGCCGAGGTGACGTTCGCAATCTGGAAACGCCAAAACGGCATGTCGAAGATGCCGGCAACGAGCGGCACCGAGGCGCGCAGCGGCCCGAAGAAGCGGCCGATGAAAATGCCGGCGATGCCCCACTTGTTCATGAAGGCTTCGCCCTTCGGGATCAACTCCGGATGCCGCGACAGCGGCCAGACGTTCTGCGCCGTATGCTCGAGCTTCCGCCCGATCCAGTAGGACAGCCAATCGCCGAGCGCTGCACCGATCGACGCTGCGACCCATATGGGCCAGAAATTGATCTGGCCAGCCGAGATCAGCGCCCCGATGCCAACGAGCGCAGCCCAGGCTGGTATCAGCAGCGAAATGAACGCCAGCGATTCGCCAAAGGCCAGCAGCATCACGATTGGGGGGGCCCAGGCCTGGTTGACGCGAATGAACTCCAGGATCTGCTGCGAGTAGGCTTCGATCGCTTCGAACATGGGAACCTGCTGGCGTGGGGCCAGAGCATTAAGGCCGACTTCCGCCACGAAGTCAGTATTAAATTACCTGCAACGTTACTGTTGTCAGATAGAAGAAAAGCCCCGCGCTGACAGGCGCGGGGCTTCAAGACGACAGAGCAGGCTAGCAAAATTCGACGAACGCTACATGACGCAACCGTACCAGGACGCCATGGACGCCTTACTCAACCATGGCGGGGATTCGTCGCTCGGACACCGCCGACTGCCGGACCGTATCCATGCGCCGGACCACGACATCAGGCGCAATCGGCTCGGCCTTGTTTCCGATCTTGAGCGCACCATCCAGAATGGCAGCGCCCCGCCGGTAGACGGCCTCGGCGGTCTTGGCCGCTCCGCGACCGCCGACCGAGCCGATGATCTCGGCGACATCCGCAATTGCGGTACCGGAATACTGCGCCACATCGATGGCGCGACCGGACAGATAGTCCTCCGTCGCCATGCTGAGCGAGCTCATCAGTCCGCTCAGGCGGGCACCGCGCCACTCCTGGCCCAGGAGGGCCTTCACGACGGCGACCGCCTCGTCTGCGGTTGTGACGGCACGACAGCGGCGGGCTTCGCGGCTGCGTCCGAGCCAGTCGAAGGCCTCAGGCACGATCTCGGCCACGGTGCGCTGCAGGATCAGCGCGACCCGTTGCAGGTCGACCTCGGGCGTATCAGCCGCGCCGGCGAGCCTGGCCACGAAGGGCAGCAGCAGCTCCTGCCGCAGCGTGTCGTCCAGCACGATCTCGTTCAGGCACATGGCATAGAGTGCGAGCGGGCGCGAGAACGACGGCGGGCAATCATCGATGCGGCGTACCGGCGTGTAGGGATAACCCGCCGCGACGATCGCAGCCTCGTTGACACAGGTGCCGCCGTCGGGCCCCGGAAACTCATGACTGCCGCGCAGGATCCGCCAGTTCAGCAGGCGCCCAAAGTCAAAGCCGGTCGTTGCCTGAATGTGCGGCGCCACCCGCCCCCTGAAGAAGCTGAAATTGAACATAGGTTACGCTCCCTGTGGCTCCTCGAACCTGGCGGTAATTCTGGCGGCGGATTTGGCGCAGATCGTGGCGTGCCGGCGGCGTTCCAGCGGCAGCCAAATCAAATCGTGGATTATCGTGGATTACCGTGGGCTGGCGCTTTCCGGGCTGCTGTGATCGGAATGCATCACGTTCAGGCCGGGTCCGTGGCATAGTTGGGCAAAATCAATTCGCTCAAACGCAACCAGACAGCAATTAGACAGCAATCAATGGGCAAAACTGCAAAGAAACCTGCCGGCAGGACCGGTGACCTGTTCAGCTCGAGGAGCGTGCGCCGCCCCGCCATGCGCGTGAAGGGTAAGGGACCACGCGGTGGTGATTCGGGTTACAGCGCGCGCCACATCGAGGTGCTCGAAGGGCTCGAGCCGGTCCGCCGGCGGCCCGGCATGTATATCGGCGGCACCGACGAGAAGGCGCTGCATCACCTGTTCGCCGAGGCGATCGACAACGCCATGGACGAGGCGATCAACGGCTATGCCGATTGGATCGAAGTCGAGATGGACGCGGACGGCTTCGTCACGGTCACCGACAATGGCCGCGGCATCCCGGTCGATCCGCATCCCAAATTCCGCAACAAGTCGGCGCTCGAAGTGATCATGTGCACGCTGCACGCCGGCGGCAAGTTCGAGTCCAAGGTCTACGAGACCTCGGGCGGCCTGCACGGCGTCGGCATCTCGGTCACGAATGCGCTCTCCGAGCGCCTCGAGGTCGAGGTCGCGCGCGAGCAGACGCTCTATCGGATGGTGTTCGAGCGCGGCAAGCCGAAGGGCAAGCTCGAGGAGGTTGGCCGAGCGCCGAACCGGCGCGGCACCAAGGTGCGCTTCCGCCCCGATCCCGTAGATCTTCGGCCCCAAGGCCCACTTCAAAGCCGAGCGCATCTTCAAGATGGCGCGCTCGAAGGCGTATCTGTTCGGCGGCGTCGAGATCCGCTGGTCGTGCGCCAAGGAGCTCCTGCGCGGCACCGACGATGTGCCCGAGAAGGCCACCTTCCACTTTGCCGATGGCTTGCGCGATTATCTCAGCGCCCAGCTCGGCAAGGCGACCCTCGTGCACCCCGACGTCTTCACCGGCAGCGCAGGCAAGATCGGCGTTCATGGCGCGGCGCAATGGGCGGTGGCCTGGACGGCCGATGCCGACGGCTTCCTCTCCTCCTATTGCAACACCATCCCGACGCCCGACGGCGGCACGCACGAAACCGGACTCCGCAGCGCATTGGTACGCGGCCTCAAGGACCACGCCGAACGCAATGGCCAAGGCAAGCGCGCGGCCAGCATCACCAGCGACGACGTGATGACCGGCGCGGGCGCCATGCTCTCGGTGTTCATCCGCGAGCCGGAATTCCAGGGCCAGACCAAGGACCGGCTCGCCACCGCTGAAGCCGCCCGCATCGTCGAGAACGCCATCAAGGACCCGTTCGACCACTGGCTCGCCGGCAACCCGCTGCAGGCCAACAAGCTCCTCGACTTCGTGGTCGAGCGCGCCGACGAGCGCATCCGCCGCCGGCAGGAGAAGGAGATCAAGCGCCAGGGCGCGGTGCGCAAGCTGCGGCTGCCCGGCAAGCTCGCCGACTGCACCTCGACTGCCGCCGAAGGCGCCGAGATCTTCATCGTCGAAGGCGACAGCGCCGGCGGCTCGGCCAAGCAGGCGCGCGATCGCGCGACGCAGGCGGTGCTGCCGCTGCGCGGCAAGATTCTCAACGTCGCCTCCGCCGGCGCCGGCAAGCTTGCGCAGAACCAGCAGCTTGCCGACCTGATCCAGGCGCTCGGCTGCGGCGCCGGCTCGCACTATCGCGACGGCGAATTGCGCTACGACCGCGTGGTCATCATGACGGACGCCGACGTCGACGGCGCCCACATCGCTTCGCTGCTGATGACCTTCTTCTATCGCCAGATGCCGAAGCTGATCGAGAACGGGCATCTCTATCTGGCGGTGCCGCCGCTCTACCGGCTGTCCCACGGCGGCAAGATCTTCTATGCGCGCGACGACAAGCACAAGGACGAGACTCCTCAAGAAGGAGTTTCATCCCAATGCCAAGGTCGAGATCAGCCGCTTCAAGGGGCTGGGCGAGATGATGGCAGCCCAGCTCAAGGAAACCACCATGGACCCGAGGAAGCGCACGCTTCTCCGGGTCAAGGTGGTCGAGGACGATCGCAAGGCGACCGACAAGTCGGTCGAGCGGCTGATGGGCAACAAACCCGAGGCGCGCTTCGATTTCATCCAGGAGCGGGCGGAATTTGCCAGCGAGCAGATTTTGGATGTGTGAGATATCGAGATATCGTAGCCCGGATGGAGCCTCAAGCGCGTTTACGCGCGTCTTCGACGCGCGATGGCGACATCCGGGAACGACGATTCAGTTGAAATTCAGACCCGGATTTCGCTTCGCTCAATCCAGGCTACAAGGAAATTACACACGCTACTTCGCCTTCCCCTCCGCCACGTCCATGATCAGGCGCGTGAGCAGATAGAGCCGCGGCTCGATCGAGGAGATCAGCACGTATTCGGCCTCGATCGAGTGCGAGCCATAGCCCTGCAGGCCGAAGCGCTCGATCACCGGCGCCTTGGTCTCGAGCGACGCAAAGGCCGCGTCGGTGCCGCCGCCTTCCGCAACCTCGTCGACCACGAGCTCTTTGCCGATCTCGCGATAGATCTGCTGCGCATGCTTGGCGAGCGCGCGCGAGGCCGGCGTCGCTTCGAGCGGCGGCCGGCGCTTTTCGAAGATCACGTCGACCTTCGAGTTGGGCAGGAGCTTGGTCTTGATGCGCTCGCGCACCGTCTTCTCGATGCCGGCATAGTCCTCGACCTTCAGCACGCGCACGTCCGCTTGCGCCTGCGCGCTGGGCGGGATCATGTTGCGGGTGCGGCCGCCATTCGCCATGGTCCAGTTCATTTTGAGGCCCGTCTCTGGGTCGGACAGGTTGCGCGTCTGCAGCATCTGGTGAGCGAGCTCGTAGATCGCGTTCACGCCGCGCTCCGGCGCACTGCCGGCATGCGAGGCGCGACCCTCGACGTTCAAGGTGAACGAGGCAATGCCGGCGGTCGCGAGCGCGAGCTTGTCGGACTCCACCCGCGAGCTTTCGGCCGAGAAGGTCGCATCGTGCTCGGCGCCAAGCTTGGTCAGCAGGCTGCGTGATCCTGGCGAGCTGAGCTCCTCGTCGGCGTTGATCAGCACGGTAAGCGTGCCGAACGCCTTGAAGTCGAGCGCCTTCAGCATCGAGACCGTGTGCAGGATCAGCGCGACGCCCTGCTTGTCGTCGGCGATGCCGAGCCCATAGGCGCGGTCGCCGTCGATGCGGAACGGCTGCTTCTCCAGCATGCCGCGCTGATAGACCGTGTCCATGTGCGCGATCAGCAGTATCTTCTTGCTGCCAGTGCCAGTGAAGGTCGCGCGCACCATCTTTCCAATTCGCTCGGGCGTGTCCTCCATCTTGTAGATGTTGCTTGGCTCGACGAGCTCGACCTGCCCGCCCAGCCCACGCAGCCGCTCGGCGACAAGATCAGCAACCTTGCCGAGCCCCTCGATGTCGCGGCTGCCGGATTCAATCGACACCAGTGCTTTGAGCGTGTCGAGCAGCGCCGGCTTCTCTCTGGCAGCAAGCGAGCGCACCGGCTCGACCGCCTGCGAAAACGCAGAAGTCGTCGTCACGGCAAGCAGGGCGAGCCCCGTCCATGCCGAATGCAGCCTCATTGAATATGCCATGGCTTCGTCTCCCCTTTGCGACGTATGCCTGGGCCTAGTGTAGACCGAACGCACCCCCAGGAACATCCGCCCCTTGCTGCAGCACGCCACCAGGGCGATGATGGCGGCAAAACCAGCAGGGAGAAAGCCATGCGCGGTCCCAAGAACCCAAAGATCTCCAAAACCTCACGTCGACGTATCTTGCAGGCCGCAGGTGCGCTCATCGCCGGCGCCGCGGCGTCGCAGCCGCTCTCTGCACGGGCTCAGACCGAGCCCAACCTCGCCCGCCTGCAGGGCGCGCGTCGCATTCTCATCAAGGGCGGCGTCGTGCTTACGCTCGACCGCCAGGTCGGCGACTTCGCGCAAGCCGACGTGCTGATCGAGGACGGCAAGATCCGCGAGGTCCGCTCCAACATCACGGCCGATGCCGCAATTGTCGATGCCGCCAATCGCATTCTGACTCCGGGTTTCGTCGACACCCACAGCCACTCCTATCAGGGCCTCCTGCGCACGACGCTCCCCAATGGACTGGTCGATCCCGACTACAATCGCGACGTCCAGAACAATCTCACCATGCACTATTCGCCGGACGACGTTTATGCCGGCGTGCTGATGACGGCCCTCGGCTTCATCGAGATGGGCACGACCACGATCATCGACCTCTCGCAGATCAGCCATACACCCGAGCACAGCGACGCCGCGATCCGCGCGCTGCAGGACGCCGGCATCCGCGCCGTCTATGGCTATTCACGTGGCGGCGGGCCGGCGATGCGCTGGCCGCAGGACATTGGCCGCCTCCAGCGCACTTATTTCAGCTCCAAGGACCAGCTTCTGACGCTCGCGCTCGGTGCCAGCCTCGACGCCGATGTGCTGCGGGCGGCCCGTGAGGCCAGCGTGCCCGCCGTGATGCACTTCCGCGTCAATCCTGAGCCCGGCCTCGCGCTCGGCCGCGCCGGCGTGCTGCGCGAGGGCGACCTGTTCATCCACTGCACGCACCTCAACGATGCCGCCTGGCAGATGATCAAGGATATCGGCGGGCGCATCTCGATGTCGCCGCCGCTCGAAATGGCAATGGCGCACGGCATGCCGGCAGTGCAGGACGCGCTCGACCGTGGCGTGCGCCCATCCCTCAGCTCCGATCACGGCACCACCGTGGCGCAGGACATGTTCGCGATCATGCGCACGACCTTCAATCTGCAGCGGCTGCGCATCCTGCAGCGCCGTCGCGCCAGCGAGCCAAATCTGCCCCCGCTCCTCACCTGCCGCGACGTGCTGGAGTTCGCCACGCTGCAGGGCGCGCGCTGCGCCAATGTGGATCACAAGGTCGGCACGCTCACGCCCGGCAAGGAAGCCGACATCCTGATGCTGCGGGCCGACCGCTTCGACGTCTGGCCGCTCAACAATGCGCCGAGCGTGGTCGCCAATCTGATGAACCCGAGCCATGTCGACGCGGTCTTCATCGGCGGGAAGGTGAGGAAATGGCAAGGAAGCCTCGTCGGCGTCGACAGCGCGCGCGTCTTGCGGCTCGCCCAGGAGGCGCGCGCCGGGCTGATGCGTCGCGCCAATTTCGCGGTGGACGTGGTGGGCTAAAAGGCTCCCCGTCCTACACTTCCTGATCCTGCAATCGCAGCAGCGTATAAGCGCGGTTGGGAGGAATTCCCAGCACCCCTAATGGTGTGCTCACGCCCACGATCATGATTTCCGTCACGGCGTAGGTCGCGTCCTTTTGCTCGATGCGATCGGATTGCTTGCCAGGAACGAAGGCAATCTTCGCGACAACGCAGGCTTTGCCAGTGACCTCGTCTGCGATCGCATTTTGGATCGCGTCCTTATGCGTGGTGGCGTAGTTCCTGGCATCTGCCGCTGTGGCGCAGACCACGACGTCAGCGAACGTTGCTGCCGGCTGCGCAGAAGCGGCGGAAGACCACAACGTGGCAGCGCCGATGAGAAGTTGGCCAATCGTCCGCATGGCTGCGTCTCTAGCGCGCTGCGCCCGTCGTCGCCGCCTTCAGAGACTCTGCGTTTTGTAGGTGCTTCCGCAGCGTCGGCAGAGCTTCCTTGGCGTAAGTGCCAGCAGGGCCGTTCATCGTGGCAGCCTCTTCGTATTTCTGGATATCTTCTTGGTGGTCCATCACCATGTGATCGGCGAACTGCTCATCGAACGCGGCGCCAATCAGCTGCGAGAGCCTTTCATGGTCGGCCTTTTGCTTACTGTTAGGCTGAGTTGGCGGTTTGATTTGCATGGCGTTGGCGGCCGCTCGCGCCTTCTGATTGGCCACGGTGTGTTCCTGTTCGAGCATCTGGCCATACGAGCGAACAGCCAGGGTGGTGGCCTGCTTCTGAGCCAACTGTCCCATCTGGACTTCAGCCAGGTTGCCTTCGATGGCCTCGGTGAGGAATGTTTTTGCCTGCTGGTCCTGCGCGAACGCAAGAGTCGTCGCTAGGAGCGCCGGCACGACCGCCGTCGCCAAGCCCGTAGTGATGCGCATGATGGAACCTTTCTGTTGGTTCGCTTCTCCTGCCCAATTCGTGGAGGCGCGACTGGTTCCATCACACTCGTCGTTTCAACACTCTTATGCCTCGGCGAGCACGGCACCCGGATAGCAGGGTTCCCGCTGAAGGGCGCTCAGCCGCAGCCTGCCGTCGGCCAGACCGGGAGGCGGCATCTCAAAGGCGCTATTCCTCCAATGCACTGATCCCGCAGCGTTCATGCGCTTGCCGGCCTGCCGGCGCGGGGTAGAATTGCCGGTGACAATGGCGACAATGTCATTACAATCACCGCGACGTACAACGACGACATAACAACAATTCAGGGAGGCGACCATGGATTCAATCAGGCGAAATATTCTGACCACGGGCGTAGCGGCAACCGCGATGGCCGCAGCACCACGCGTGTTTGCTCAGCAGACCGGGCAAGGAGAAGCCATGCGATTTTACGAAAAGGGCCCCGTTCGCATCCGCTTTGAGGAGCATGGGTCCGGCTTCCCGCTGCTGCTCATTGCCGGCGGTGGACTGAATTCGACGCTCGCCGGCCTCGCCCGCGGACCGTTCGATCCGATCGCGGAATTCAAGGGCGAGTTCCGCTGCATCGCCGCCGACCTGCGCAACGCCAACGGCGGCCAGTCCACCGGCCCGCTCGAGATTGATCGCTCCTGGGATTCCTACACCGACGACCATTTGGGCGTATTGGACCAACTTGGCATCAACAAGTTCATGGTGATGGGCTTCTGCATCGGCGGCCCGTTCGTTTGGAACCTGATCAAGCGCGCAGGCGACCGCGTCGTAGCGGGCGTGCTGGCGCAGCCGAGCGGCTTCCGCCCGGAGCAGCCCACGCTCTTCTACGACAACAACATCAGCGGCTGGGCTCCGGAGCTGATCAAGCGCCGGCCCGAGATCACGATGGAGACAGCCGAGAAGTTCCTGACCAAGATGTATCGCACCAACGCCGATTTCGTGTTCACCGTGACACGCGATTTCGTGCGCAACTGCCAGACCCCGGTGCTGATCCTGCCGGATGATATTCCGGCCCATCCCTACGCAGTTGCCATGGAAGCCGCAATGCTCGCGCCCCGGGCCGAAGTGAGCATGTTCCCGTGGAAGGAGCCGAAGGAGCGGATTCCGCTGGCGGTCCGCCAGATCCGCTCGTTCCTGCGCGCACACCGACCGGCGCAGGCCTAGGCAACGGCGTAGAAACACGACGCGTGCTCGGCAGTCTCATCACCGATGAGACCGCCGACTGCTGACCAAAAAATAATTCGTCCGCGCTTCCGCCCACTCTGTTGGCCTGATAGCCTTCCTCCTGCGATTGCTACTCATCAGCAAAAACAGTTCAGGGAGGAGTCGATGAAGACTGCACTGAAGACCACCGCGTTTGCAGCTTTGCTGCTGACGCCGCTTGCCGTGAGCCCGGCGGCTGCACAACCCGCGCCGTACAACGAGGTCGGCGCAACCATGGGCCACTGGCATATCATCTCGAAGAATGTGGAAGCCAACAAGAAGCTGTTCATCGCTATGGGCGGCAAGCTCTACATGCCCGGCGGGCAGCCGCTGATGATGTTCCCGCACGTCTATATCAATCTCACCCTCGGGGACGAGAAAGGCGACGGCGGCACGCAAGGCTCGGTGGTCAATCACGTCGGCTTCATCGTCAACAACGTGCAGGAGCGAGTAGCGCAGTGGAAGGCCGCGGGTGTCGCGGTACTTCCCGGCGGCAACGGCCGGCTAGACCAGGCCTATGTGGAGACGCCGGACGGCGTGCGCATGGAAATCCTCGAGGACAAGACGCAGTCGATGCCGATCCGGCATGAGCACGTGCATCTGTTCCTGCCGGAAGGCGAGATCGCCAAGGCGCAGGCCTGGTACGCCAAGACGTTCGGCGGCAAGGCCGGAACCCGCAACAATGCGCCGGTCGTCGACGTGCCGGGAGCACAGATTCGCTTCAACAAGGCCGACAAGGCACAGGCTCCGACCCGGCACCGCGTCCTTGACCACATTGGCTTCGACGTGAAGGACCATCCGACGTTTGTGAAGAAGCTCGAAGCTGAAGGCATCAAGCTCGACGAGCCGCCGCGCAAGGGCGGCAGCGGCAACACCGTCACTTACATCACCGATCCGTGGGGCACCCGCATCGAGGTCATCGAGCGCGCCCCGCTGGGCGCGGCGGTGAACTAGCCGCGAACGGACGTGCGAGGCTACGCTAGCCCGTAGGGCGGAATAGCGAAGCGTATTCCGCCGCTTTGCCAGCGGGGGATTACGCCTTCGGCTAATCCGCCCTACGGTCGTTCCGATCTCGACCAGTGGGGACCATCATGGACAATCCCGAACATTCGCGCCGCGAGGTGCTGCAAGCTTTGGCGACCGCGGGCGCCGCGGTGACAGCTGCGACCCTGCCGGCGAACGCGCAGGACACTGCACGTCCACGCGCGGGATCCGGCAATCAGGGAACCATCGCGCAGACGCTTGCCGACTATGCGCTCAAGCTGCGTTATGAGGACCTGCCGGCCGAGGTCGTGCGCACGGTCAAGCGCACCATCCTCGACACCATCGGCTGCGCCATCGGCGGCTATGAGGCCGGCCCGAGCCAGATCGCCCTCAAGCTCGCCCGCAATGTCAGCGCAACACAAGGCGCGACCGTATTCTGCGGCGGCTTCAAGACCAGCCACGACCTCGCAGTGTTCGCGAACGGCGTCATGATCCGCTATCTCGATTTCAACGACGGCTACATCACGCCCATGGGCGGCGGCCATCCGAGCGACACGCTCGCTTCGCTCATCTCCACGGCCGACGTCGCGGGCCGCAGCGGCCGCGATCTCATCACCGCGACTGCGCTTGCCTACGAGGCGTTCTGCAAGCTCGCCGACGTGTTCGACACCCGCTCGATCGGGCTCGACCAGGCGACCATCCTCGGGCCATGCGGCCGTCATCGGCGCAAGCCGTCTGATGGGGCTCACGGCCGAGCAGACGGTGCATGCGATCGGCATCACGGTCGGCGGCAACACCGCGATCAATCAGGGCCGCGTCGGCACGCTCTCGAACTGGAAGGATTTCGCCTGCGCCGAAGCCTCGCGCAAGGCGATCTTCTCAGCGCAGCTCGCGCAGGCGGGGATGACGGGACCAGCCCAAGTGTTCGAAGGCCCGCTTGGATTCTTCCATGCGATCACCCGCAAGCCGTTCGATCTGCCCAAGCTCGGCGAGCCCTATGGCATCATGCGCGCCTTCACCAAGCGTTTCCCGCTCGGCCAATATTCCCAGACGGTGGCCGAGGCCGCCGCCGCAATCACGTGCGTTCTTCAAGAACGTCGACGAGATCGCCGAGATCAACATCCGCGTCTCTCAGAACGCCATCAAGATCATGGCTGACAGCCCCGACAAATGGCGGCCGCAAAGCCACGAAACCGCCGACCACAGCATGCCCTACGCAGCCGCGGTCGTGCTGATGTACGGCACCATCGACGAGCACTCCTACGAGGACCCCTATCTGCACGACGAGCGCCTGCTCGCACTCGTCGCCCGCGTGCGCGCCATCCACTCGCCCGAAGCCGACCTGCACGAGAGAGAATACAATCTGTGCGACTTCGAGGTCGTGCTGAAATCGGGCGAGCGCAAGGCGGTGCGGGTCGAATATCATCGCGGTCATTTCAAGAACCCGATGACCGACGCCGAGATGGAGGAGAAATTCCGCTCGCTCGCACGCAAGCATCTTTCGGCCGAGCGCGTTGATGCCCTGCTGCGGCAGCTCTGGGCGCTCGAGGATATGCCGAAGGCGGGCGCGCTGATCGAGATGACGAAAGTTTAAGCGAAGTGTGTGCGCCTCTCGCACACCCCTCAGGGGGACCTGCGCACCGCAAGTACACGATGGGACGAGACCGAGGCCGCGCGGCTCCGTCGCAAGGTCGCGCTCGGGCCTTCGCCGAACGCGGCACGGTACTGAGCGCTGAAGCGCCCAAGATGCATGAAGCCGTGCTGCAGGGCGACGGTCGTGACATTGCGTCTCTTTGTCGGAACGCAGAAGCTCCTCCCGCACAAGCCGGAGCCGAACCTGCCGCAGATAGGCATTCGGCGTCGCGTTGCCCCACTGGCGGAAGCCAGCCTGCAGCGAACGGAAACTCACCCTCAGATGGGCGGCCACGTCCGACACAGTGATGGGCGTGTCGGCGTTGTCGGCCATGAAACGCTCCGCGCGCCGCACGATGCCTGGGACGGGCGCCGACGTATCCTCGGCCAGCTCGTCGCTGTAGTTGTGCGGATGATGATGCAGAAGGAGCGTCAGCAGATATTCATCGAACGCAGACTTTGCGGCCGGCCCCAGCGGGAGGACACGCTCTCCGCTGCACCACAAATACGACAACGTCCGGCGCCAGATCTCCTCCAGATCATTGGAGAACGGGTGCAGCGCAAACCGCAGCGGCTGTTCGAGGGGGTGCCCGAGCCAGCGCGCACACTGCGTTTCCAGCTTATCGGTATCCAGGCGAAGCGATCTTTGAAGAAACGCCCGGTCGAACCACAGCTTGGTATCGAAGTCGGCCGAGAACGGCATGGTCTGGCCTTGGCTCCATTCCGCCGAGCGATGCCCCTGGGTTGTGGCCGCGGCGCCGCGCGCGCAATGCATCATCAGAAACAGGCGTGAGAAGTTCAGCGCGTCGATCTTGACCGGCACGCTATAAGACAGGCTCACGAGCGGCTGTGACGTTGGGTGCGCAACTTCGAGCAGGGCGTCAATTTCGCCAACGGGACCGACAACCTCGACGGTGTGTGGGCAATACACCTTGGATACTGCGTCGATCGCTACGTCAAGATTGCGGGTGCGCATGGGCCGCCTCTTTTGTCTTGTGCTATCGATCCCGGCAATCTCGTGGGTACCTAGGGACGACCATGCCTCGCTAGAAGGATTTTGCTCGGAACATTTTTTAGGCGCAAAGCGGATAGTACTGCGCCAAACGGCTATCCCTATGTCCTTTCAGACCTAATCTAAATTAACCCGTTGCCAAGCCTCCCTAGCTGCAACGCATGGGCCGCATGCGGCGTTGACGACGCAGGATCTGGGTTAGCCCGCACCGCCGTTTGGCGTGCACGGCCGCAGGAGTTCCACATGACCAACCGAGCAGATGATATTTCCCGCCACGGCGGCCAGCCGACACGCCGCGAGCTTGTTGCCGGCGGGGCGGCAATTCCCATTGCGATGGGGCTGGCCCCAGGCGCCGCTGCACAACGCCGGGCAAACGCTGCACCCGCGAACATTTCTGTGAGCCTGACTGTCAACGGTGTGCGTCACACACTCACGCTCGATCCGCGCTCCACGCTCCTTGACGTACTGCGCGAGCACCTCGATCTTACCGGCACGAAGAAAGGCTGCGACCAGGGCCAGTGCGGCGCCTGCACCGTGCTGCTCGACGGCCGGCGCGTCAATTCCTGCCTGACACTGGCGGTGATGAAAGACGGTGCTACCGTCACCACCATCGAGGGCCTCGCCGCGAACGGCGCGCTGCATCCGCTGCAGCAGGCGTTCATCGACCACGATGCCTTCCAGTGCGGCTACTGCACGCCAGGGCAGATCTGCTCGGCTGCAGGTTTGATCGCCGAAGGCAAGGCCAAAACGCCAGACGAAATCCGCGAGCTGATGAGCGGAAACATCTGCCGCTGTGGCGCCTATACCAATATCGTCGCAGCCATCCAGCAAGTGATGGGGCAGTCATGATCAGCTTTGAATACGCGCGCGCGAACGACGTCGCTGAGGCGACGCGGCAGATCGCAGGCAGCCCAGGAGCGAAATTCATCGCCGGCGGCACCAATCTGGTCGACTTGATGAAGATGGACGTGGAGCGCCCGACGCGGCTGGTCGACATCTCTCGACTGCCGCTCGACAAGGTCGAGGAAACGCGCGATGGCGGGTTGCGCATCGGCGCGTTGGTGCGCAACACCGACCTCGCCTATCACCCGGTGGTGCAGCAGCGCTATCCGGTGTTGTCGAGCGCGCTTCTTGCCGGCGCCTCGCAGCAACTGCGCAACATGGCGTCGACCGGCGGCAATCTCCTGCAGCGCACGCGCTGCCTCTACTTCTACGACACGGCGATGCCGTGCAACAAACGCGACCCCGGCAGTGGCTGCGCCGCGATCGAGGGCCACAATCGCATGAACGCGATCCTTGGCACCAGCGCCTCCTGCATCGCGGTGCATCCGTCTGACATGTGCGTGGCGCTCGCTATCCTTGAAGCTAAGGTTCATGTGGCGGGCCCCGCAGGCGAGCGCACGATCGAACTTGCCGATTTCCATCGGCTGCCGGGGGATACTCCGCAACGCGACAGCAATATCGAGCCGGGCGAGATCATCACGGCGATCGAGCTGCCGGCCCGCGGCTTTGCGGCGAACTACACGTATCTCAAGATTCGCGATCGCCTCTCCTATGCGTTCGCTCTCGTTTCGGTCGCCGCCGGCCTTGAGCTCGAAGGCGGAACCATCAAAGACGCCCGCCTTGCGCTCGGCGGCGTCGCCCACAAGCCCTGGCGCGACCCGCAGGCCGAAGCTGCGCTGCGCGGGCAGGCCCCCGATCAGGCGGCTTTCAGGCAGGCGGCCGATATCGTGCTGCGCGAGGCCAAGGGCTTTGGTCACAACACCTTCAAGATCGAGCTGGCGCGACGGTCGATCGTCCGCGCGCTGTCGCAGGCGGCACGCGGCACGCCGCAATCGCAGTCCAACAAGAAGATCGCGTGAGGGAAAGCCATGGCATATATCGGCAGCTCCATCTCCCGCGCTGACGGCCGCGCAAAGGTCACCGGCACCGCAAAGTACGCGGCCGAATTCAACGCGCCAGGCCTCGCATATGCGAGCGTCGTGTCATCGACGATCGCGAAGGGCCGCATCCTGCGCATCGACACCAGCGCAGCGCTCCGCCTCCAAGGCGTCATCGACGTGCTCACCCACCAGCATCGCCTGCCAATGGCGGATAGCGATCAGGCCTACCACGATGACGTTGCGCCGGAAGGCGGGTCGCCGTTTCGGCCGCTCTACGACGGCAACATCGTGTTCAACGGCCAGCCTATTGCGATCGTGATCGCGGAGAGCTCGGAAGTCGCGCGCGACGCGGTCTCCCTGGTGCGCGTCGAATATGCACCGGAAGCGCACGCCACCGATCTCGAACGCCAGCGCGAACACGCCTTTTCGCTCTCGAACGACACCTTTGCCCTGACGCCCTCAAGGCCACGCGGCGATGCCGCGAAGGCGTTCGCCGCCGCCGCGGTGCGCCACGAAGCCGAATACCTCATCCCGGTCGAGCATCACAATCCGATGGAACTGTACGGAACGACCGTGATCTGGCATGGCGACGGCAAGCTGACGGTCTATGACAAGACCCAGGGCGTGCAGAACGTGCAGCACTATCTGTGCAGCGTCTTCGGCATGAAGCCCGAGGATGTCCGGGTCATGGGGCCATTCATGGGCGGCGGGTTCGGCAGCGGGCTTCGACCACAATACAACGTGGCGCTGGCGGTGCTGGCGGCACGCGCGCTGCAACGCTCGGTCCGCCTCGTCCTATCGCGCCCGCAGATGTACTCTCTTAGCTATCGTCCTCGCAGCATCGAACGCGTTGCGCTTGGAGCGAAGGCGGACGGAACGCTCGATGCGATCACTCACGAGGCGTTCGCGATGACCTCGCGCTACGAGGACTTTGCCCGCAAGGACACCATCTGGGCAGGCGCGCTCTACAAGAGCCCCGACACGACATTCACACACAAGCTCGCGCGGCTCGACGTCAGCACACCGGGCGACATGCGAGCGCCCGGTGCCGCAAGCGGCGTCTACGCGCTCGAATGCGCCATGGATGAGCTTGCGGTCGCGCTCAAGCTCGACCCGGTTGAGCTGCGCATCCGCAACTACTCGGATCGCGACCAGAATGCCGACATTCCCTACACCAGCAAAGAGCTGCGCGAATGCTACCGGCTAGGCGCGGCCGCGTTTGGCTGGGAGCGGCGCAATCCGCAGCCGCGCTCCATGCGCGAGGACGGCGATCTTGTCGGCTGGGGCATGGCGACCGGCATATGGGAGGCGCTCGACAACCACTTTACGGTCCGCGTCGTGCTGTCCGCCAACGGCCACGCCGACGTTACCTGTGCGGCCTCGGACCTCGGCACCGGCACCTATACGGTCATGGCGCAGGTGACGGCCGATCTGCTCGGGCTGCCGATCGAGAACGTCAGCGTGAAGCTTGGCGACTCGACGTTGCCGCAGGCGCCGGTGGCGGGCGGATCGTGGACCGCCTCCTCGGTTGCCAATGCGCTGGCCGCCACGTGCGGCGAGTTGCGCGCGGAGCTGTTGCGCCTTGCCCAGACCGCATCGGGTTCCCCGCTAGCAAATGCCGGGCCGCAGGACGTGGTGCTGGCGGGCGGAGGCATTGTCAGCAAGCGAGACCCGAGCCTTTCGGTGTCCATCGCAGATGCGATGCGGCGCGGCAGTGTGGAACGCCTCGAGCGGCAAGCATCGAACAACCCAGCGCAAGACGAAAAATATGCGCGCAACACGCACTCGGCCATATTCGTGGAGGTCAAGGTCGACGAGCAGCTCGAAGTCATCCGCGTCACGCGCGTGGTCAGCGCGGTTGCGGCCGGGCGCATCCTCAATGCCAAGACCGCGCGCAGCCAGATCCTCGGCAGCGTGGTGATGGGCATCGGCATGGCGCTGCACGAGGAGACCCTGACCGATCACAAGTTCGGCCGGATCGTGAATGCCAATTTCGCCGAATACCACGTGCCGGTGAACGCCGACATCCACGACATCGAGGTGATCTTCGTCGACGAGCCGGACACGATCATCAATCCGCTCGGCACCAAGGGCGTCGGCGAGATCGGCATTGTCGGGGTCGCGGCAGCGGTCGCCAATGCGGTCTATCACGCGACCGGCAAACGCGTGCGCGACCTGCCGATCACGTTGGATAAGTTGCAACGAGGAACGGATAACGCCTCGGAGAGCAGCGAGACTGTTGGCGGAGCGCAGCGCGGCGAGCGGCCCCATTGACGTATCACCAAGCCCTTCACGCTCGGTACCGCTCGTTGATGCCCGCGACCTCGTAACGGCCGCCTCCGTCCTCTTCGCGTAGCCGGTAGACGACAAGACCGCCAGCCGTGCTAGAACGCCGGCATGCGCTTAGCCTTGAGACTTCATCCGGACTCGCTCTCCCTCGCCGCGACACACATCGATGTGGACGTCGCCCGGCCGCACGCGGGCAGTCTCGTGGTCTGCTATTTCGTAACGGGCAAGATAGGCGGTCTGCTCCTGCCGCCGATCGCCCCTCCGGGGCGCGCTGAGGAGCTTTGGCAGCACACGTGCTTCGAGGCGTTCGTCCGCTGCCCGGCGAGCGATATCTACTACGAATTCAATTTTGCGCCATCCACCCAATGGGCAGCCTATCAGTTCGACGGTTACCGGAGCGGGATGCGCGAGGCGAGCGGCGTCAGCGCGCCCCCCATCGCGGTCAAGGCGAGCTCCGCGCTCTTCAGACTGCAAGCCTCACTTGCGTTCGATCAGCTGTCGGACCTGCCGAGAGACGCTCGATGGCGTCTCGGTCTCTCCGCGCTGATCGAGGAAACGAGCGGCCGCAAATCATACTGGGCGCTCACCCATCCGCCGGGCAAACCGGATTTCCATCATCCCGATTGCTTTGCGCATGAATTCTCTCCAACGTAGCGACCCATGAAATTCGGCATCGATCGTCTCCTCGCCGATCCTACCTTGCGCGCGCCCCTCAAGCGCGCCCGCGTGGCCTTGCTGGCGCATCCTGCGTCGGTCACGGCAGACTTGGTACACTCGCTCGATGCGCTCGCCGCCTGTGGCGACGTGAGGATCACGGCCGCCTTCGGACCGCAGCATGGGCTGCGCGGCGACAAGCAGGACAACATGGTCGAGTCGCCGGACTTCAACGATCCGGTGCATGGCATCCCGGTGTTCAGCTTATATGGGGAAGTGCGAAGGCCAACCGATGCGATGATGGACACGTTCGATGTCATCCTGGTCGATCTGCAGGACCTCGGCTGCCGTATCTACACGTTCATCACCACGCTGCGTTACATCCTGGAGGCGGCGTCGGCACACAAGAAAGCGGTGTGGGTGCTGGATCGCCCCAACCCGGTCGGCCGGCCGGTCGAAGGCCTGACGCTGCGAGCCGGATGGGAAAGCTTTGTCGGCGCGGGACCGCTGCCGATGCGGCACGGACTCACGCTCGGCGAGCTCGGCGCGTGGTTCGTCGAAGACGCTGCAAGCTCGATGTCGACTATCGCGTCATCGAGATGCAGGGCTGGCAGCCCGACGCTGCGCCGGGCTTCGGCTGGCCGCTCGGCGAACGCGCATGGGTCAACCCCAGCCCCAACGCACCGAACCTCTGGATGGCGCGCGCCTATGCGGGCACGGTGATGCTCGAGGGCACGACGCTCTCGGAAGGGCGTGGCACGACGCGCCCGCTGGAAGTATTCGGCGCGCCCGATATCGATGCACGCCGTGTCGTCACGGAAATGCATGCGCTCGCGCCGCAGTGGCTCGCCGGCTGCCGCCTGCGCGACTGCTGGTTCGAGCCCACGTTTCACAAACATGTCGGCAAGCTCTGCAGCGGCGTGCAGATTCACACCGAAGGTCCCGGCTACGACCACCAGGCGTTCAAGCCCTGGCGCCTGCAGGCGCTGGCCTTCAAGGCAATCCGCCGCCTTTATCCGGACTATCCGCTCTGGCGCGACTTCGCCTACGAATACGAGCACGGCAAGCTCGCCATTGACGTGATCAACGGCGGGCCTTTGCTGCGCGAGTGGGTCGACGATCCTGCTGCGACGCCGCAAGACCTCGATGCGCTTGCCATACGGGATGAGCAGGCCTGGCTGAGCGAGCGCCAAGCCTATTTGCGCTATTGAAATCGGCGAGATGACTTATTCGTAATGCAACCTTCGCACTGCAACACGCTTTAACACGACTGTCAGATCCCGGCCATTTTCGTGCCGCGATGCTGGCACAAAGACCTCCGGTGGGTGGATATGCCAGAGGAGAAAATGATGCGTTTGAGACACGTCGTCTCGGCACTGGCCGGTGCGGTGGCACTGGCGGGTACATTTGCGAATGACGCGCTGGCCCAGCGCCGAGGAGGAGAAGACTGGGTGGAGCTGGGATGCAAGGAGGTCAGCTTTCGGGTCGACCGTGACGTCCTGCCGGTCGGACGCCAGGAGGGTCGCTTTTATGCCATCCGTCTGTATGCGCGCGGCGGCGCCGTCGAAATGCTAAATCTGAGGGTGATCTATGCCAACGGCGACCCCGACAACCTCGCCGTCCGCCATGTCCTCGACCGCGGCGAGCGCACGCGACCCATCGATCTGCGCGGCCGGGCACGCTCCATCCGCATGATCGAGATGGTCTACCGCGCATTGCCGAACCGCCGCGACCGCGAGCCCATCGTTTGCGTGGAAGGCCTCGCCAGGGACTACTGACGGCGTCGGTCTAAGCTCAACACGAATGATCAAAAGGGCCGCTTCACAAGGCGGCCCTCAATACTTTGTCGCCCCCGCGCCCGGCCTGCCTTGCTATAATCGTCCTGACAAAAAGACCAAGGCAGGGAGGAAACAACGATGGGTAGGACGCACAACGTCTCCAGGCGCCAGATGCTCGCGGTGTCGGGGGCGGTCGCAAGTCTCGCAATCGGCGGCAGTCGTGACGCCGCAGCCCAGGCGGCCAAGCGCATCGAGCGGCTCGATCCGGCGCTTGACCAGATCATCGACCCCTCTGAACCGATCGTGGATATCGCCACAAACCTTGGCGGCACCGCCAATGTCGAGGGGCCGCTATGGTGGAAGGAGGGCGGCTATTTGCTGTTTCGGGGCACTGACCAGAAGCGCTGGAAATATTCGCCCGGCCAGCCGATTGCAGTGTTCAAGGAGAACACCAATTGGGCCAATGGGATCACCCGCGACATGCAGGGCCGGCTGGTGGCCTGCGAGGCGTTGACGCGCCGGATCGTGCGCGAAGAGCCTGACGGCAGCATTAGCGTGCTGGTGTCGAGCTTCAAGGGCCAGCCGTTCAACCGGCCGAACGATATCGTCGTGAAATCCGACGGCGCGATCTACTTCACCGACCCGTGGACCTCGGCGGACGCGCCTGGCGAGACCGACATGACTTTCTGCGGCGTCTATCGCATCTCGCCCGACCGCAGCACGCTGACGCTCCTGGTCGATGACTTCTTGCGGCCCAATGGAATTGCGTTCTCGCCCGATGAGCGTGTGCTCTACGTCAATTGCTCGGCGCGACGCCACATCCGCGCCTTCGATCTTGCACCAAACGGCACACTCTTGCGCCAGACCGACCGCGTTTTCGCCGACCTGCGCGGACCAGAACCAGGCGGCCCCGACGGCATGAAGGTCGATACCGCCGGCAACGTTTATTGCGGCGGCTCGGGCGGGCTCTACATCCTTGACCCGAATGGCAAGAAGCTCGGCCGTATCGTGCACGGCTTTGCCAACACGGCCAACGTGGCGTTCGGAGGCGACGACTGGAAGACCGTGTACTTCTGCACGCGCACGAGTTTCGGCATGTTCAAGGTAAAGATCGCCGGCGTGCCGGTGCCGGTCACGAAGAAATCGTAGTCGCAGTTTCACCGGGCTGTGATCCCATTGAACTGAACATCACGTGCCGTGCATCGCCCCGGCACTGCGCTTGCTCATGATAAGGTTCCCCTCAGGACCTTGGTATCACCCCCAACGGTCCCTGAGGATGATTGCTGCTCTCCCGTCCGGAACGCAGAGATGACGCGTCGACGTCACTCATTGATAAGGACAGGAGGAAGCGATGAGGTTTATCAGCCTGGCTGTTGTAGCGTTCTTTTCCGCTGCGCCGTTCTCGGCTACGGCAGCGCCCGCCGAGTTTACCAAAAAGCCCACGACCATGGGCAGCAGGGTCTCGACCGTGACTACATTCCGCGCGCGCGATCGCAATTCCGGACCGTTCCTACAATGCCAAGGAACATGCTTCAGTGATCACGTCACTCGTCATTGGCGATGTGAGATCCCGACCGACAACACCATTGTCCACTGCCATCTGAACTGCAGCCCGCCGCCGCCGCGCGGCGAATGTCTCTTCGAATAATTCCGTTGGAGCGAATTTTCGGATTGCCGGGCGCAGGCCCGGCAATCGCACCGGCCATCGCCGGCGCTCTCGCCAATGCCTCGCGCAGGCGCTCGTGGCTCAGCGCGTCGTGGCCTGGCCCTTGATTTCCATCGGGGTGATGCGCTTGTTGAGCCAGTCCGCGATCACCGCAGCGACCTCGAGATTGTTCTTCTCATGCATCAGGAAGTGGCCATTGCCGTGGAGGCCGACGTCCTCAAGCCGGATGAAATCATGCTGCACCCCCGCCTGCGTCAAGAAGTACGTGTTGCAGTGGGCGGCTGGGGCCTGGAACGATGCTTCGCCGACCATAAGCAGGACAGGGATTGACTTGAAATTGACGAGCTTGCGCGCCGGCTCCTTTTGCATCCAACACCGCACTAAGCCCAACTTGTCGGGCTTTTCCTGTTGGACGACGTCGAGACCCGCGGCGGGAGCCGCCGGTTCGAAAGTCAGCGGCGTGCGGGTGACCCCATAGGGCTTTTCAAACCCGATCTCCTTGAACCAGTCGGGCGCGCCGATGAACTGCAGCTCGTAGAACGGCGACGAGGCCGCCTCCGCCATCAAGAGGCCCTTGACCAGATTGGGCCGCGCATCCGCCATCAGCCACGCATAGGCGCTGGCCTGGGAGTGCGGCAGAATCAGAGCCGGACCGATCTTGTCGAGCAGCGCCACCCCGGCGTCGCGATTGAGCGGCTCGCGCTGCCGGCGATCCTTGAAGTCCGGCAACATCGAGGCCTGGAACTGATCAAACAACGGGTCGCCGACCACACCTGTTCCTGGCCACTGCGTATGCAGATGCGCCTGCGGAAACAGATTGTAGCGTTCGTAGGCGACGAACTCACGCTCCACGAATTTCGGCGCCTTCGGGTTCTTCTCGCCGTAGACCGCCTCAACATAGGGCGAGCGGCCGCGGCCGACCTGGTCCATGATGTAGACCGCATAGCCCTTGGACAGAAAGTATTGCGCCCAGCCGTCGCGCCCGTCGACCGTGCCGTTGAAGCCGGCACCCGAGGTGCAGCAGCCCTCGATCATCACAATCGGATAGGGATGGGTGCGGTTCTGCGGGATCTGATATTCGACATAGGCCTGCCCCGCGAACGCCGCGCCAGCTAACGTATTGACATATTTCCCCCCAACGAAAAAATAGCCCTGCTTGGCGATGGTGATCGGCCCTACGCCCTCTGCGTAGGTGGCGCTCCACACCATGCCCGCCAGTGCAACCGCGACGCCGACCTGCAGGCAAATGGTTCGTATAAAGCTCATGCCGTCCTCCCCAACTCCCCGGCCACACGCCCCAGACACCTCAATACGCCGCGTGCCCCGGCGTGCGCGGGAACGGGATCGCATCGCGTACATTGGCAAGCCCGGTGACATAGGCGAGCGTGCGCTCGAAGCCCAGGCCGAAGCCCGCATGCGGCACGGTGCCGTAGCGCCGCAAATCGCGGTACCAGCTGTAGTGCTCCTTGTCGAGTCGAGAGCGCGGTCATGCGCGCGTCGAGCACGTCGAGCCGCTCCTCGCGCTGGCTGCCGCCGATGATCTCGCCGATGCCGGGCGCGAGCACGTCCATGGCGGCCACGGTCTTGCCGTCGTCGTTGACCCGCATGTAAAACGCCTTGATGTCCTTCGGATAGTTCATGACGATCACGGGCTTCTTGACGTGCTTCTCGGTCAGATAGCGCTCGTGCTCGGACTGCAGGTCGATGCCCCATTTCACCGGAAACTCGAACTTCGCCTTGGCGCCCTCAAGGATCTTGATCGCCTCGCCGTAATCCATGCGTACAAACTCGGATGAGACGATGCCCTGAAGCTTCGCATGCAGCCCCTTCTCGATGCGCTCGTCGAAGAAGGCCATGTCGTCGGCCCGCTCCTTGAGCAACGTCTCGAACGAGAACTTGAGGAGGCGCTCCGCCAGAGTCGCATCGTCGGAGAGATCGGCGAAGGCGATCTCGGGCTCGATCATCCAGAACTCGGCGAGATGGCGGCTGGTGTTGGAGTTCTCGGCCCGGAACGTCGGCCCGAAGGTGTAGACCTTGGTGAGGGCCAGGCAATAGGCCTCGACGTTGAGCTGGCCCGACACGGTGAGGAACGCCTCGCGGCCGAAGAAGTCGCGCGAGAAATCGATCTGGCCTTCCGGCGTGCGCGGCAGGTTGGCGAGGTCGAGCGTCGAGACGCGGAACAGTTCGCCCGCCCCTTCGGCGTCGGAGGCGGTGATGATCGGCGTGTTAACCCAGACGAAACCGTCGCTCGTCGAAGAAACGGTGGATCGCCTGCGCCAGCGTATGGCGCACGCGCGTCGCCGCCCCGATCACGTTGGTGCGCGGCCGCAGGTGCGCGACTTCGCGCAGAAACTCCATCGTGTGCGGCTTGGGCTGGATCGGATAGCTGTCGGGATCGTCGACCCAGCCGATCACCTTGATCGCGCTCGCCTGCATCTCGAACGGCTGGCCCTTGGCTGGCGACGGCACGATCGTGCCGGTCGCCTCGATGGCACAGGCGGTGGTGAGCTTTTGGATCTCGTCGGCGTAATTGGGCAGCGTGTTGGGCGCGACCACCTGCACCGGATGGAAGGCCGAGCCGTCCGAGAGATGCACGAACGAGATGCCGGCCTTGGAGTCGCGGCGCGTGCGCACCCAGCCCTTGACGGTGACGGGCGTGTCCTTCGGCGCCTCTCCGGCCAGGATGGCGCGGACGTTGAATTCTGTTCTGTCCATCGCGCGAGAGTGACAGAGGCGCAAGCGGCCTTGTCCAGGCCGCTGCGCGGCCCTCACGGGGCAATCAGCCCGATCGCCTTCTTGAGGTTGTCGAACGGCTTCGGCCCGGCGCCGTGCGCGGGCGCGATCGTCTTCACGTCGAGATTGTTCGCCGCGATGACGCGGTAGAGGTCGATCGATTGCTCAGGAGTACGCCCCGGATCGCGCGCGTCGTTCCCGGCAGGCGGATTGTAGCCGTCGCCCCAGAATACGAGACCGTGCCGCGGCATGAACACGATCAGGTTGGCGACGTTATGGCTCGTGCCCTTCATGTGATAAAGCTCGAGCGTCTGCGTGCCGTCGGTCATCACCTTCTTGTCGCTCATGGTCTCGAACACCGCGGCCTTGGGTGCCTTCGACAGCTGGTCGGGCGCAATCGTGCGCGGGCGCGCCCACATTTTCTCGAAGAACGGCTTGTTGAGCTCGTGAGTGACGACCGTCACGCCTTGCGCCACGTAGGTGCGCAAGCCCGCCGGCGTGGTCGTAATGCGCGTGGGTGTTGATCACATAGCGCAGCGGCTTGCTGGGCACGAGCTTGGCGATCTCCGCATTGATGGCGAGCGAGCGCGCCTCGCCGGTCATGCCTTCGACCAGCACGACGTGATCGTTGAACTCGACCAGCCAGCTGCGCGCGTTCGGCGTGCTTAGGTACCAAACGCCATCGGCGAGCTTCTCGACCGCGACCGTCACGGGCGGCGGAGGAGGCGCTTGCCGGACATTGGCCGGCACCTCGATCGCCACGTTGGCGTTCGGCCGCACTGCGCCGATCGTGATGTCGAGCGTCGGATGGCCATCCTCGGCCTGCACGATGTGGCGGGGAAATTTTACGCCGCCGAAATCGGCATAGTCGGAATAGGTGATCTCGATCGGATAGTCGCCGACAACCTCGGCGCTCGACAGGAAGCTGACCTTATCGACCAGGTTCTGCTCATTGAGCGACGCCTTGATGGCGCGACCCGCAACACTGAACGTGATGGTGCTGCCGTCGACGCGGCCCGCATTGGCGAGCGCGGCCTTGATCACGCCATGCGGCGTGGTCCACAGCTGCCGCAGCCGATCCTCGACCGCGGCCGGATTGGGTGCCGCCTGCGGGGCCCCCTCCTGCCAGGCGAACTTGTCGCTGACCACCAGGATAGTGCGCTGCTCGCCCGCGACCGCCTGTGCCGCGCCGCCGCGCGGCGGGTGCTCGCCCTGCGCGCGCACCTGCGTGAGCCGCATGCCGGGCGTCTGGTAGTTGATCGCCGCGGTGTAGCTGCGCTGCACAAAGCGCGGCCAGCGCTCGCCGGGCTCATAGGCTTGGCCGAAGCCGAACACCTGGCCGCTGCCCGAATACTCGATCGAGTTGAGATTGGCGGCACCCATGGCACTGGCTGCTGCCGCGAGCCGGCCGCCCTCCTGCGCGTGGCTCTGGCTCGCCATCGCCAGAACGAGAGCCAAGCCGGCCGTGATTGTCCGGTGCATCGTCGCCTCCCCTGCAAGTGGACATTCCTCGACCAATGACTGGCCTGTTGGATGTCATGTCCTCGCGCCATTCCACCGCATCATTCCGCGTTGCGCAAGGCGGATCGCGGAGGCGCGGCGACAGGACCCAGCAGCCATTGCACAACGATACAAGGGCTATTGAGCCTTACTTTTGAACCGCTCCTGCGCCACTTTTGAGATTACAAGCATCGGCATCCGCACCGTTTCAGGAAAGCCGCTCAAAAGAGCACGACACGACCAGCATCGGAGACGAGCATGAAGTCCCTGGCAATCCTCCTTGCCGCGGCTGCGCTGAGCGCGACTACCGCGGCCGCACAGGTCATCTCGCCCGTCCCACCCAGCCCGCAGCGCAACGAGCAGCCGCTGCGCATCAGCAGCACGTTCCGTACGACCCTCACGATGTCTCCGACGCAGATCGTGCCGGACGCGGCCGCGCAGGAGGCGGGCCGCCGCGCCCTTTACGCCATGGCCGCCGATGAATGCGCGGCGCTCTCTGAAATCTTCAAGAGCGAGTGTCACCTGACCTCGGTGCAGATCGTGGCGTTTCCCCCGCTTGGCTCCAACGCCCAGCCAGCGAACATCCTGAACGCCACCGCCAACTATGAGCTCCGGCCGCTGCGACAGTCGCCAGCTCGGTAGGCCGAACGCCCCAGCGGGTACTCTGCTAGGGCGCTTGAGTGATGGCTCTTACGGCCGACTACCGGCGCCGACCGTGCCAGCCTCGGTCTTCTTGACCGGCGGCGGATCCCATCGACCGGTCAGCGCGTCGGACTTCGGAGCATAGAGGCGCATGGTCAGGTTGAAGGCTCCCTTCGGCGCCGGAAGCCAGTTCGCCTCCTTGTCCGTGCCCGGACTGTCGTTCTGGAAATAGATGTCGAGCGAGCCGTCGGCGTTGTAGCTGAACGGCATCCAGCTGCTGACAGCGAAGCGGTTGAGGCTGTTCGCGACTTGGAAGCCGTGGGGGTCATAGACCGTTACCGACCAGAAGGCATTGACCGGCGGCATCGCCTCCTTCTCGAAGTGGAGCACGTAGTTGTTGGCGCCATCGAGCGGCTGGCCGGCGTCGTCACCGAGGTTGAGCGGGTAGATCGCATCCTCGGGCAGGTTCGCGCCGAGACCCACCTGCGAGATGATGGCGCGTTTGAGGTAGTAGTTGCCGTAGACACCCATCGTGTCGGTGTTCATCGACCACTGGTTGACCACGCGCGCGAGCGTCGCGACTTTCCATTCCATCAGCTTTTGGCCGGCTGACGGCGCGGACTCGAGCGCTGTTCTGACAGCCGAGGAGACCTTCTCGATGTCGAAGCCCTTGCCGGGCTCGATCCCGATGCGCCGCATCTGCGCGAGGATCGGCCCGTCGGTGAGATGTGGCGGATTGGTCTTGAGCAGCTCGGCCGCATAGGCGAAGTATTTGCCGGCCGACATGGTGTCGACTTGGATCTTCGGCGGTGTCTTCATGTCGACGCTCGGATCGATCTTGACTTCGACCGGTTTGGGTGTCCCGCCCCACTCGGACAGCGGTGTGACCTTGAAGCCTGCCTGGATCTTGCGGACTGCATCGTAGTCGGGCGGCCCATCGGTCTTGGTGCGGCCGATGATCCAGACGATGGGCGTCGGTGCCTCGATGCGCTGGGTGTCCGTCGGTAGCTTGAATTCGTCGAACCGTTCGCGCAGGTCCGGCCTCCAGCCCGCGGGCGCGACGAGGAAATTGCCCGCCTGCGTCCCGGTTGTGCGCCAACCCGGCGAGGCGAACACGTCGGACCACATGTCGAGCATCGGCAGGAGATAGTAGCGCCCATTGGTATCCGGCACGGAGACGATCATCGGCTCCTTGGTCGTGTCGAGATAGGCAATGGAATAGAGCGTATCGAAGTTGGGCCGGACGACACCCTTGAAATCGGCGGGCGGATATTCCGGCACGTTGTGGAACATGTTCATCGGGCCTTTGCCGAGCTCTTTCCCTGGCTCGATATTGGTGAACTGCCGACGCGTCACGTCCATCGTGACGAGTGGATAGAGGTAGACGTAGACATCGACGGCAATGGCCTGTGCTTCCTGTTCCGTGATGGCCGTCGAACCGGTCTGCGCCATCGCCGGATTTGTCAGCGCCGAGCCGAGAAGCAGGCCCAACGTCAATGCAAGCGTCCCTCTATTCATTCCATTCATTGTCGCGCTCCCAGGTTTCTGATGATTGTTCGTAACAGGGTGGATTGGGCCGAAGCCGCAGGCTGGGCGCCGCAGGCGGCGATCCCCCCTCCATGAGTAGGCTCCAGCCAACTCTCGCCGCGTGCCTGAGAGCGCGATATTGTCCTTAGGTGTAGGGGCGATATGCCTAGGCACGATGGATTCAAATGACACGCCGAGAGGCGCCCCAAATTGGGTCAATGCGATCGATACCTATCCAGCGCGCAACATCAGAGATTGAGACATGACGGGCACGGACACTGACCGCATCGCGGCACGCCTCAAGCTGGTCGACGAGCACGTCAGACATGAGAACGACCACAACCTGGAAGCCATCATGGGCACTTTCGGTGCGACGGCACACTACGACGACGAGCCGTGGGACGCGCACTACGTTGGACGCGATGCTGTGCGCACATTTTACGACGGATTGCTGCGAGCGCTGCCCGGACTGCGGATTGACGTGCAGCACACGCACGCTGGCGACATGGCCATCGTCCTCGAGGTCGTCATTCGCGGACAGCATCTCGGGCCGTGGCGCGGGTTGCCGGCAACCGGCGCTCAGATCGAGCTTCCGCTTTGCGGGATCTTTACATTCGACAGCGATGAACGCCTGGCAGGCGAGCGGATCTACTACGACCGGGCAACGTTGCTTCGACAACTGGGCGTCTTTCACGAGCCGGACCGCCCGATGGGGCGCATCACCACCTTGCTGACGCACCCGTTGACCATGGCGCAGATTGCCATGCGGAAGGTTTGGAAGCGCGATTGATTGATCCGCTCATAGCGGCCTCCTTCCGGTTCCCGCACGCACTTGCAGCAGGCGCACATCATCGTGAGCAAAGAGCCGGAACGCCCGTGGGGCACGAACGGTTACATCGCTGCCGATTCGGCAAGCGCGATCGGCAGCCTTTTGTCAGATACGGGACCGAACATGAAAACCACGACGATATTGTGCGCTGCTGCAAGCACCTTGGCCCTTTATGCTGGGTCGGCGGGCGCCGCTCCGCTGTCCACGCCGCTGGCCCTCAAGAGTGCCGAAACCCAGAGCACTGAAGCTGTGCGATACTACCGCAGACACCATGGCCGCTGGATCGGCGCGCCGCGCGCCTATTATGGCTTCGGCTACAACAGCTACGCGTACGCGCCGGGCTACGGCGCTCCGCGCTATGGTGGCTTCCGACGCGGTCCCCATAGCTGCTCGCGCGAGGAAGCGGGGGACAGCGCCTACCCAAGCTGGTGGTGTTCCAGGATCCGGAATTATCAGTAAACAACACTAGTCGAGCCGCATGGAAGACCGCCCGCGCAGGGCGGTCTTTCTTGTCTCGGATGCGTTTCATCGCGCGATGGTGATCTCGAACGCCTCCGGCGGGTACCACAACTGGGAACGCATTCCAGCATCGATCGTTGATCAGTGTGTGTGTGTGCTCGTAGCGGAGGCCGTTCCGTTGCGGACGCGAAGATAAACAAATGGAGTTTATGATGATAGGACGCTCGATGCTTCTGGCCTCCGCCTTGATGTTTGGTGGAGCCTGGGCCGGTTCCGCAAGCGCGGCGCCGATCCATGCCGACATGGCGCTGCAAGGTGGCGCAGGGTTCGAACAAGTACAGATGCGCGGCCACGGAGGCGGCGGTGGGAATCGCGGCGGCGGGATGAGTGTCGGCAGAAGTGGCGGCGGTGGCGGCGGCATGAACGTCGGCAGAAGCGGTGGCGGCGGCATGAGCTTCAACAGGAGCGGTGGCGGCAACTGGTCCGGCAACCGTGCGATCCGCGGCGGGAATTTCGCCACCAACAACCGGCCTGGCAACTGGTCCGGTGGCAACAACTGGAACGGGCGACGCAACTTTGCCGACTGGCGCAATCATCGACGCGGGTTCCGCGGTCCGGTCGTCGCGTTCGGCTTCGGCCCGAGCTACTATGATTATGGTTATGACTACGGTTATGGCTCTGGCTATTACCCCTACGACGACGAATCGTACGCCTACGTGGCGCCGGGCGCCGCGGTAGAGGGCGACTCCGTAGCGTACTGCCAGCAGCGCTTCCGTTCCTACGATCCGAGCACGGGGACTTATCTGGGTTACGATGGCCTGCGCCATCCGTGTCCGTAACATCAGTCAGGACGGATAATGAAGGAGCCGGCTCAGGCCGGCTCCTTTTTGTATTGAACGTATATTGAAGTTTAGCCTCTAACCCAATTGTGGATCGGCTAGTAGGTCCCGTCGTCCTCGGCCGACATGAAAATCAGCCCGGTGATGGTTGCGCCCACAGCGCAGACCCCACGAAAATCCACCAAGAAAACCTACTGAAACGCGGGATTGAGCCGATCGTTCCCAGCCGTGCGCTTGCGCCGAGCATGAAAGTTCGACCAGCCGTTGGCCTTCACTAGAAATGCGATACACTTCGCAGGAAACTCGCCTGGGTCAGCACAAGCTCATCGCGAGCAAGGGAGAGACAGCAAGTGTACGCCGCCAGTCGTGGATTATTGACGCTCGCCGCGCTGCTGGTCGCGGCCTCCGCCGCACAGGCGCAGCCCGTCGCCGAGTTCTACCGTGGCAAGACCATCACCCTGATCGTGCCGGCCGACCCCGGCGGCAGCTATGACCTGCACAGCCGGCTGATCGCGCGGCACATCGGCAAGCGCATCCCGGGCGAGCCGTCGGTCGTGGTGCAGAACATGACCGGCGCCGGAGGCTTGCGCGCCATCAACTATCTCTACGAGAAGGCGCCGCAGGATGGCAGCGTGCTCGGCATGCCGGTGCAGGAGAACACGCTCGCCGATGTGCTGGGCCAGAGCGAGGCGCGCTACAAGGCCGCCGACTTCAACTGGATCGGTCGGATGGCGCCCGGCGTCGATGTGATCGCGACCTGGTGGACGTCGGGCGTGCGCACGATCGCGGACGCGACGCGCGCAGCAGTGCCGCTTGGCTCCACCGGCCCGGCCTCCGGGACCAGTCTGTTCCCCTTGCTGCTCAACAATCTCGCCGGCACCAAGTTTGACATCATCCCCGGCTACAAGCACACCGAGATGCTGCTCGCGATCGAGCGCGGCGAGACCTATGGGGCCTTCACGTCGCTTGCCACACTCAAGACCGCCTACCCGACCTGGATCCCGAACAAGCGCGTCCATCTCCTCGTCGCGATCTCGCCCGAGCCGGTGGCCGAGCTTGCAGGCATCCCTGATCTCCTCTCACTCGCCAAGAACCAGACCGACCGGCGGGTATTCTCGATCTTCGCGACTGCGAGCACGGTTGGCCGCTCGCTCCTCACCACCCCGGGCGTGCCGGCCGAGCGCGTCGCCGCGCTGCGCAACGCTTTCGAGGCCATGACCAAGGATCCGGAGTTCATCGCTGATGTCGGCAAGACCAAAGCCGAGCTTGGTCCGATGCCGGGCGCGGCGTTGCAGAAGCTCATCGTCGACAGCCGCGACGTGCCGACCCAAGTGCTCGAGCGCGCACGTGCTGCAGTGCGGCGGTAGCAGGGCTTGCTACCCCTCCGGGCGTGATTTCTCTCAATAGTTGGCGGCGCCATGATTGACAGCACTGGAATAGGCAGTGCCGGTGCCGTCGGTCGCGCGATTCAATTCAATATTGGATCGCCTTCGAGGACGCGAAGAATGCGCTTACGTCGCTTCTCGATCCGCAGACATCGCTCTGAAATAATGCTCGGCGTACTGGTAGTAGTTCTCCGCCCCGATGATATCGCCAGACTGAGCTTGAGCCTGGGCGAGAGCAATATACCGCTCGTAGCTTCTTTGCGCGTTTTGGGAGCCCCTCTGCTGGGGACGAGGCGCGTTCGATGTCCGGTTTGAGCGGTTAACAAATGGCGTCGACGATTGCGGACGCTGCGGTCTAAATGATCTTGGGCCATTCTGCATGGCTCACTCCTTGGTTTATGGCAGGTAAAATTGCCCCGCGCGGTGGGATGGGGCTTAAGATTGCGCCGCCTTTGATCGTGTCCGACCTATTTTTTCGAAGGGGAAGGCTTTTCCTGAGAAAGCGCTCACGATGTCTGGAGCTGATCGGTTCAGTCGCCGTGGCGGTACCTGCCGACTACACGCGATATTAGTGAACCAACTGTGTACCATTTGGGGGTATCGGGAGAAATTGTCAAGCAGGCAGCTGTCATCACTCCCCAGCATCCTCACGAGCCGGTGCCACGATTTGAGCTTCCTACGGGTGACCGCCAACCCACCTCGGAGCTTTCCTCAAGCTATCATGACCATAAGTGCCCGGGGCGAGCCCCCTATCCGGCAGCGGCAGTCTCGCACTATCATCCGGATCGCGGAGGCGAGCCGATCGTGCTGCTATTACGCGTATTTGTATCTTCGCCCGGCGACGTCGGGGCCGAGCGCGGCGTCGCGCTCGCCGTCGCCGAACGGCTGCAGTTCGAGTTTCGCGGCCAGATCAAGCTCGAGACCTATCTGTGGGAGCGCAGCCTGCTGCGCGCGACCGACACCTTCCAGGCCCAGATCGTCGACGTCGCCGAGGCCGACCTCGCGCTCTTTATTCTCTGGGCCAGGATGGGCACGCCACTGGCGCTCGACCAGTTCAGCCGCCACGACGGCAGCCAGTATGCGTCTGGCACCGAATACGAGTTCGAGCGCGCCCGGGACGCGCATGAGCGCGGGGATGCTCCGGAGATTCTCTGCTACCTGAAGACGGCCGAGGTCCGGCTGTCGATGAAGGATCGCGAGCAGCGCGCTCAGCAGGTGGCCGAGCTCGATGCGGTAAGCCAGTTCGTCGACAAATGGTTCCGCAACGCCGACGGCACTTTCAAGTCGGCCTTCTACAATTTCGAGAAGACCGTCCAGTTTGAGGAGCTGCTCGAAGTCCATATGCGGGATTGGATCCGCGAGCGGCTCAAGGCCGCCGAGGTGGTCGATTCCACGCAGGGACAATGGAAAGGCTCGCCGTTCCGTGGGCTCGAGGCGTTCAACTTCGAGCATGCGCTGATCTATTGCGGCCGCACCGGCCTCGTCTCCGAGCTGCTCGACGTGCTGAAGCGGCGCGGCGCGATGGGACACGGTTTTCTCATGGTCACCGGCATGAGCGGGGTCGGCAAGTCCTCGCTGGTGCGGGCGGGCCTGCTGCCGATCCTGATGCGTCCGCGCGTGGTCGAGCATGTCATTGCCTGGCGGCGCGCCGAGTTCAAGCCGAGCACCGGCGACCATACGCTGCTCGGCACCTTCGCGGCCGCGCTGCTCGAGCCGGACGCCTTGCCGGGATTGGCCGAGGACGCGCAGCGCATGGAAGCGCTGCTACGCGATCCGCCCGCGCTGACGATGGCAGTCACGCGCGCGCTCGATCGCATCAGGGATCAGCAGAACGCGCTCAATCCGGTGCATGATCCCAAGGGCCTGGCGCATCTCGTCGTGGTCTGCGACCAGTTCGAGGAGATTTTTGACGAAACCGTCTCCACCGCCGAGCGTTCCGAGTTCTGTGAGGCCCTGCGCACCATGATCCTCACCGGTCAGGTCTGGATCATCGCCACGTTGCGGGCGGACTTCTATAGCCGCTGCTCGGAGCTGCCGGAGCGGTTCCGCGACCTGTTCGTCGAGCGCGGAGGCATCTTCACTGTGGGCGGGCCGCGACCGCCGGAGATCGCGCAGATGATCCGGCGCCCGGCGCTGATGGCGGGGCTGCACTTCGAGCGGCGCGGCGATCCGGAGGAAGGGCTCGACGATGTGCTGCGCGACGCCGCCTCCGGCAATCCGACCGTGCTGCCGCTCCTGGAATTCACCCTCGACGAGCTCTGGCGGCGCAGCGCCGGCTCGGGCGTGCTCAAATTCTCCGACTACGAGGATCTCGGCGGCCTGCATGGCGCGCTCAAGATCCGAGCCGATGAGGAATTCGCCCGCCTGCCGCCGAACGTGCAAGCCTCGCTGCCGAAGGTGCTGGCTGCGCTTGTTCACAGCGACCCGACCGACGAGCGCTTGATCCTGCAGAACCGGGTGTCGCTCGCGCAGTTCTCCAGTTCGCCGGAATGCAAGGCGCTGATCGACGCGTTCGTGTCCGCCCACCTGTTCGTCGGCGACCTCGGCGCCGACGGCACGCCGGTGATCGGGCTCGCGCACGAAGCGCTGCTGCGCGAATGGCCGCCGGCGCTGCGCTGGATCGAGCAGAGCCGCGAGATGCTGCGGCTGCGCGCCGGCATCGCGGCCGCAGCCGCGCTCTGGCGCAACGCAGGCTATGGCGAGAGCCGGCTGATGACCGGTGACCTGCTCAAGGACGCAACGCGCCTCATGGCCTCGAGCGCCGACATGCTCAACGCCGAGGAGCGGCGCTTCATCGAAACTTCGCTTACGGAGGCGCGCCGGTCGCAGCGCCAGCTCATCAGGCGCGCGGCGGCGGCGGCCGCCCTCATCGTGCTCGCGATCCTCCTTCCGATCATAGGCTTCCAGCAGATCGCCTATGACTTCGCGTTCGCGCGTGCCCTGCCCCGAGTCTGGAACGGCGAGCCGCGGCCGCCGGTGTCGGCCAGCGCACTCACCAACCTGCAGTCCAACGTCAACATGCTGGCGTCCGCCCTGCGTGCGCAGGGCGCCGACATGGGCAAGCGCCCCGAGCTCAATGCCTGGTCGGTCGCGCAAATCTGGCTGGCGCTCGATGGGCTCGATCCCGACGTTGCCAACGGCGGGCAGCGGCTGCGCGCCTTCATGAGCTCGACCCGCGACTCGGTTTGCCAATGCTGGCGCGAGACCGAGGACAAGCTGCCGCACTCGCTCGCAACCGCCTGGGTGCTCTATTCGCTTGCGCACTATGGGCAACCCGCCACGTCTGAGGAAATCGAGGACGTGCTCAAGCGGCAGGGCGAGAGCGGCTGGTGGGCGATGTTCCCGTCGCTGCCCGATGAAGCGAATGCCTCGACATCGGCGACCGCATGGACGGTCCTGGCATTGCATCATCAGCTCGAGAAGAATCTCATTGCTGCCGAGCAGCGTGACGCCGCGAAGAAGGCGATCGAGCGCTCCGTGCGCTGGCTGACGCGTCGGGCCGTGGTCGGGGCGGCGCGCTGGACCGAGTATCCGCCCGACCAGACCTTCGAGCGCACGATCGACTATCTCGCCGCCTCCGCGCTTGTCATTCACACGCTGCATGTGGTTGCGGGCTCGCGTGCGTTCGACAACCTCTGGCTCGATCAATTGCCGCAGCGTGTGCCCGGCCCGATCGAGAACGAGGTCGCCAAGGGCTACGTCTTCCGCAGCAAGACCCAGTTCACCCTCGACGATGTGCGCCACTATCCGTTTCCCTGGATGCTGCGCGCGACCGTCGAGGCCTACGAGAGCGGGACGACTGCGCAGCGGGCGCGCGCGCTCCTTTGGCTCGAAGAGGCGTTCAAGAACCCGCTGCGGCAGGAGGATTTCCGCACCGAGTTCTGGACCATGGCCGAGACGCTGTTCGCGCTGCGCCAGGTGCAGGGGCTTATCGGCCGCCGGGCGGACGAGGCTGGCGGGCGCGCTCAAGCCATAGCGGCACGATATTCCGCCACGCTATGCCGGCACCAGACCTTTCAAAACGCCCGCAGCTTGCGCTCGACCTTGCGCAGGAAGTTCTCGCGCGTCGCCGCATCGGCTGAATCCATGCCGTACTGGGCGAGCCAGAGCGTGCGCACCTTGGACGCGAACAGCAGGCGGATGCCACGCATGAGCACGCTGCGACTGGGATCGTCGATCAGCTTGTTGAGCCACCAGGGCGAGCCATAGGTGGTCACGACGGCGAAGCGCTCGATATTGGTCAGGAGCGGCTTGGTGCGGCCGTCTTCGAGCTTGAACGCCACGCCCGGCAGCCAGACGCGATCGATATAGCCCTTCAGCATCGCGGGCAGGCCGTACCACCAGGTGGGATACACGAGCACCAGCCCGTTGCATCTGAGCAAGCGCTCGATCTCCTTCGACGCCTGGCCGCGGTTGACGCTCGTGTTGTGGTAATCGATCCGCGCCTCGCGCGAGAGCACCGGCTGAAAGCCCTCGGCATAGAGATCGCAATCGTCGACCTCGTGGCCAGCATCTCGCAAGGCCTTCACGGCACAATCATGCAGCGCGGACACGAAGCTTTCCTTGACCGGATGGGCATAGATCACGAGGAAACGCATGGGGACCGTCACTGCCTCTACGCCGTCATCAACACCGAGAACAACTCACCCGGACGGCGCAATGCGAGATCGTCCTGCGTCGCCTCCTGCTCGTCAATCGCCTCGACGTGCGAGCCGGGCGGGCCGCGCCTGCAGGCGTCGAGCATGCTCGCAACCACATCAGCGGGGCCCGCAAACAGTGCTTCTACCGTGCCGTCGCTGCGATTTCGCACCCAGCCTTCGAGGCCAATTTCGAGCGCCGTGTATTCCGTCCAGGCGCGATAGCCGACGCCCTGCACCCGGCCGCGGATCACTACACGGCAGATCGTGACGCTCATCCCACTTCTCCCGTGTCCTTGGCGCGGGCGCCGCGCCAGCCGGAGGGTGACCAGCGCCTGAGCGTATCGACATAAGCCTGCGGCAGGCTCCACTCGCGTGCGGCCTCGACCACGAGGCTGATATAGCCCGGCCGCGCCCTCCCCGTCCCGAGCCGCCGCGCAACATAAACGAGCGCGGGCAATCGTCGCACGTTAAGCCGCACCGGCAGCACGCGCCGTAGATAGAGCTCAGTGTCGACGCCCTCATAGGCGTTGAGCGCCACGAGATCGCGCAGCGTCACGCGCCACAGCACACCGCGCAAGAGCGCGCCCGGATGCGGCACGATCGAGCCGACGCCGTCAGGGTTGATCACAAAGCGCCAGCCCGCGAGCGTGGCCACACCAAGCGCCACCGCACCCGGACAGCGCGCTCCCATCAGGGCGCGGCTCATGTTCGATCCGTAGGCGAAGTGAAGGGTCACAGCGGCAGCGCCGTGGGCTGGATTGGTCTATGGAAACGTTGGTTCTTTGCGGCCGCCCTGCTCGGCGGCTTCTCTGCCAATGCCCTCGTCGGGACCAGTAGCGGATTTCTTGACACCGGCCACAATCAGCAAAGTCAGCTGCATGACCGTAGCGATCCAGGCCAAGTCAGGCACCACGTCGAGCGGGTTTTTCGGGCGGGTGGAGATCATCGGCGATGCAAATATGAGAGCGATCGGAAGAACGATTGCGATCACAAGCACCAAGACGACGCCAAGCCAACGGGGCCACCCGATATCGACAAAGCGCGCACCGACAACCAGCGCCAATACGATAATGATTGCGGTGTCGACATAACGTAGGAAGGAAGATGCCTGGGGCGCGAACATGATGACCATCACAACACCGACCTTCAGCACGATCAGCGCTGCAACAAGCAACCAGTAAGGTCGTCGTCCTAAAGTCAGATTTTGCATCATAGCACCCGTTACTTGAATTCCGTTACTTGAACGACCTTACTTGAACTCCATGATCACCGCATCGACCGCAAGGCTATCGCCCGGCCGCGCCTTGATCGATTTCACCACGCCGTCGCGCTCGGCGCGCAGCACGTTCTCCATCTTCATGGCCTCGACGACTGCGAGCGTCTCGCCGGCCTTCACCTCCTGGCCTTCCGTCACCGCGATCGCGCGCACGACGCCGGGCATCGGGCAGCGCAGCGCCTTGCCGCTGTCGGCCACGCGCTTCACCGGCATCAGTCGCGCCGCCGCAGCCTCGCGCTCGGTATAGGCGAGCGCACGCACCTCGACGCCGCGATGCGCAAGATCAAAGCCGTTCAGCGCGGGGCGCGCCTGCACCGCAATCGCGCGGCCGTCATAGCTGCCCGACCAGAGTGGATCGCCAGGCTTCCAGGACGAGACCAGCTGATGGCCCTTCTTCTGGCCTTTGCTCTCCCCGGCGAAATGCACGAGCAGCGCTTGGCCCTCGCGCGCGATCGTCAGCTCGACCTCGCGATCGCCGAGCCGGACTACGCGCGCACTCTCGCGCACGACCGTCTGGCCGGGGCGCTGGCCCGAGATCCTGCGCTTGCGCTCGCCCAGCACATGGTCGATGGCGGCGGCGACCGCCGCCATGACGTGCAGCGTCTCGCCCTCGGGCACGACCGGATGGAAGCCTTTCGGATATTCCTCGGCAATGAATGCCGTCGAGAGCTTGCCCGCCTGCCAGCGCTTGTGCTGCATCAGCGCCGCCAGGAACGGAACGTTGTGGCGGATGCCGTCGATGGTGAAGGCGTCGAGCGCGTCCGCCTGCGCCGCAATCGCCGCGTCGCGCGTCGGCGCATGCGTGACGAGCTTGGCGATCAGCGGATCGTAGTAGACCGTGATCTCGCTCCCCTCGCTCACACCGGTATCGTTGCGCACCGTGATGCCATCAGCGCTTTCAGCGGCAGGCGGCCGATAGCGCCTCAGGCGCCCGATCGAGGGCAGAAAATTGCGATAAGGGTCCTCGGCGCAGACCCGGGTCTCGATCGCCCAGCCCGAGAACCTGACGTCCGCCTGCTTGAGCGTGAGCTTTTCGCCGGCAGCGACGCGGATCATCTGCTCGACGAGGTCGATGCCGGTCACGAGCTCGGTTACCGGATGCTCGACCTGCAAGTCGCGTGTTCATTTCAAGAAAATAGAAACGTTTGTCCTGCGCGGCGACGAACTCGACCGTGCCGGCGGAATCGTAGCCAACGGCCTTCGCCAGCGCGACCGCCTGCGCGCCCATCCTGGCGCGGGTGGCGGCATCGAGCAGCGGCGACGGGGTTTCCTCGACCACTTTCTGGTTGCGGCGCTGGATCGAGCATTCGCGCTCACCCAGATGGATGACATGGCCGTGCTTGTCGCCCAGCACCTGGATCTCGATATGGCGCGGGTCGACGATGAACTTCTCGATGAACACCCGCTCGTCGCCAAACGACGACTTCGCCTCCGAGCGCGCCCGCGCGAAACCCTCCGCCACCTCGGCGCGCGAATGCGCGATCCGCATGCCCTTGCCGCCGCCGCCGGCCGAGGCCTTGATCATCACCGGATAGCCGATCTCGTCCGCAATCTTGCTGGCGTGGGCGTCATCCTCGATCACCCCGAGATGGCCGGGAACGGTCGCGACACCCGCCCGCGCGGCCGCCTGCTTGGCGGCGATCTTGTCGCCCATGGCGGCGATCGCCTTCGGGTTCGGGCCGATGAAGACAATGCCGGCCGCCTCGAGCGCCAGCGCAAACTCGGCGCGCTCGGACAGGAAGCCATAACCGGGATGAACGGCTTCGGCGCCGGTCTGGCGGCAGGCCGCAATAATCGCCTCAATAGAGAGGTAACTTTGTACTGCAGGCGGAGGACCTATGCGAACCGCCTGATGCGCCATCGCGACATGCAGCGCGTCCTCGTCGGCATCGGAATAGACCGCCACGGTTGCGATCCCCATCCGCTTCGCCGTCCGGATGACGCGGCAGGCGATCTCGCCGCGATTGGCGATCAGAATGCGCTTGAACATGTGGCCCGTGACCGCCTGAAGTGAGCGCCAAAAGGTGGCTTTAGCGGCAGGGGCCTGTCAATGCGAGCCGGCACTCATGGCAAGCAAAAGGCCCGCCAGAAGCAGATCCGGCGAGCCTATCCAATCGGGGTCTGCGGGCGGCTTGGCTTAGGACAGCGCGGTTTCCCGGGTCGGCCGTTGGCTCACCAGCCACTCCAGGATGACCGTGTCGACATCGGCCGAAAGGCGGGTGTTCTGCCAGTCGCTGAGGCGCATTTCGAGCCAGGACGGGCCGGACACGATCGGCGAGGCCGCGATGGCGGACTTGAGTTCATCGAGCTCAGCAGCCGGCAACTCGTACAGCATTGACGCACCCCATTCCGCTTCCGGCATATTTCGGCGACCGTTTACGACAGGTTACGCGGCCCGAAATAGCGGCAGGACGCGGCTTCCCATGCGGAGGTTAGTCAGTCGAAACGCCCGTTCGGTTCAATAACGAATCAACCGCGAAATCGTTTCGTGTGGATAATCGCCTTGGAGCGCGACCGGGCGGCGGCGCATACGTGGCAAAGTTAAGGCACACAGGAAATTTACCTCACCCGTCCGGGTTGTCCCTGGTCTCTTGGGGTTTCCGCAGGGGGACGCGACGTGCCGGGCGGCCGGGGAGGCCAAAAACAGGCTGAGGCCCAGGGGCAGAATTTCTCGCAACGGCTCGCGAGCCTCACTCGTCCTTCTGGCTACGCCAGCGGCGCGGAGCATAGCGTCCCAATCTTTGGCGCGGCCTGGATGGGGAACCTGCGATGGCCTATATACCGCGCGTCATTTCCCCCCAATGACGACCGTGCGACGGAGGTTAGTGTGATGACACTCGCAATCAATGACACGGCCCCGGATTTCGAGGCCCAGACGACCGAAGGAAAAATCAAGTTTCACGACTGGATCGGCAATTCCTGGTGCGTGCTGTTCTCGCACCCGAAGGACTTCACGCCGGTCTGCACCACCGAGCTCGGCTACATGGCCAAGATCAAGCCGGAATTCGACAAGCGTGGCGTCAAGATCATCGGTCTCTCGGTCGATCCGGTCGAGCAGCATTCCGGCTGGGCGAACGACATCAAAGAGACCCAGGGATTCGCACCCAACTACCCGATGATCGGCGACGTCGATTTCAATGTCTCGAAGCTCTACGGCATGCTGCCGGCCAGCACCTCGGGCGATCCCGCGAAGCGCACGCCCGCCGACAACCAGACGGTGCGCAACGTGTTCGTGATCGGGCCGGACAAGAAGATCAAATTGATCCTGGTCTATCCGATGACCACCGGCCGCAACTTCGACGAGGTCCTGCGCGTCATCGACTCGCTGCAGCTTACCGCCAAGCACAAGGTCGCGACGCCGGTGAACTGGAAGCAGGGCGACGACGTCATCATCGCGGGCTCGGTGAGCAACGACGACGCCCAGAAGCTCTGGCCGCAAGGCTGGAAATCGCCGAAGCCGTATATCCGCATCGTGCCGCAGCCGAAGGGCTGAGGCGCCGTCTGATTGGGATACCAACGGCTCTCTTCCGGCGCGGGAGAGAGCCGTTCGATTGTGGGGCGCGCCGCAAACCAGGATGCGAACCAGCCAATGTGGACCAGCCCATGAAAGTGCTCGTAGCCGCAAGACTCGGCGAGGCGGAGCTCAAGCGCAGGCTCGCTGAGCAAGTCGGTGACCAGGCGATCTGGGTCCAGGATGGCGACGCGATGATCCCGGATCTGCCATCGGCCGACGTGCTGATCTGCCCCGACAATTTCTATTCGGCCAAGCTTGCCGACGCGGTCCGGCGCGACGCTCCGAAACTGGCATTCATCCAGCTTCTCACCGCCGGCTACGACCACGCCAAAAAGCAGGGCGTGCCTGCGCACGTGACGCTATGCAACGCCGGCGCGGCCTATGCGGCGTCGGTTGCGACCCACGCGATCGCCCTCCTCCTCGCGCTGCAGCGGCACATCCCGACTGCGCTTGCCAACAAGACACGGCACGCGTGGGACCGTGCCTTCACGCCGCAGCTCACCATGCCGGCGGCAAGCACTGTCATCGTCATCGGGCTCGGCCCGATCGGGCGCGAGATCGCGCGGCTGCTGCACGCCTTTGGCGCCCGCGTCATCGGGGTCACGCGCCGCGGCCTCCCCGACGCGTCCGCCGACGAGGTCGTACCAGCAAGCGCGCTGCGAGACTTGCTGCCGCGCGCTGATGCCATCGTGATCGCGGCGCCTTATGACGAGACCACCCGCCACCTCATCGGCGCCGGCGAGCTCGCCGTTTGCAAGAAGTCCGCCGTGCTCGTCAACGTCGCGCGTGGCGGCATCGTCGAGCCCCGTGCGCTGGAGGCGGCCTTGCGCTCAGGAGCGATCGCGGGTGCCGGCCTCGATGTCACCGATCCCGAGCCGCTGCCCCCGAATGACCCGCTCTGGGACGCGCCCAACCTCATCGTCACGCCCCATTGCGCCGGCGCCAGCGGAGCAGCCAGCGGTGAGCGCCTCACCGATCTCGTCTGTGCCAATCTCGCTCGCTTCATGCGGGGCGAGAAGTTGCAGCATGTCGTGACGCTTTGAGGAGATAGCGATGAAGATCGTCCGCTTCGAGCATCTGCACGCGGACGCCGGCTGGCGGGTGTTCTCGTTTCTGAAGGTCGTGACCGACGAAGGTCTCATCGGCTTCGCCGAGTACAACGAGGGCTATGGCGCCGGCGGCCTCACCGCGCTCATCCGCAAATTCGCCGACGTGGTGATCGGCATGGACCCGCGCGAGGTCGGCCGCAACAGTGCGACGCTCCACGCCATGACGCGACTGTCGCATGGCGGGCTCAACGCGCAGGCGATCGCGATCATCGAGAACGCCTGCCTCGACATCAAGGCGAAGGCGCTCGGCGTTCCGGTCTATGCGCTGTTCGGCGGGCCGTTCCGCACGCGCATTCCGCTCTACTGGTCGCACTGCGGCAGCCGGCGGGTGTGGCGGCGCGATCTGTTCGAGGGGAAATGGGGCTATCCGCCGCTGCGCAGTCTCGACGACATCGCGGCGCTCGGCCGCACCGTGATCGAGCGCGGCTTCAAGGCGCTCAAGACCAATCCGTGCGATCTCATGCCCGGCTGGACCAAGTTCAGCTCCGGCTTCCGCCCGATGCCGGGCTTTCTCGATCGCCGGCCGGACAATCGCATCATCGGCGAGATGACGCAGCTCCTGCGTGCCTTCCGCGACGGCATCGGCCCCGACACCGGGCTGATGTTCGACCTCAACTTCAACCAGCGTGCCGATGGCTTCATCAAGATCGCGCGGACGCTTGAACCCTTCAACCTCACCTGGCTCGAGATCGACACCCACGACCCGGGGGCGCTCGCTTTGGTGCGCCGTTCCTCGCGCACGCCGATCGGCTCGCTCGAGTCGATCCATGGATTGAATGAATACCGGCCATTCCTCGAGCAGCGCGCGGTCGACGTCGCGATCATCGACGTGCACTGGAACGGCTTGTGGGAGTCGGCGCGAATCGCGACGCTCGCCGACGCCTACGATACCGACGTCGCACCCCACAATTACGAAGGCCACCTTGCCAGCATGGTGAGCGCGCATTTCTGCGCGGCCGTACCGAATTTCCGCATCATGGAAATCGAGGTCGACGACGTGCCGTGGAAGGACGAGCTGGTGACGCACGTCCCAGTGATCGAGAACGGCGAGCTCGTGCTGTCCGACCGCCCGGGCTGGGGCACCGAGGTGAACGAGAAGGCGGTGCAGAAATACGCGCCAACGACAGCATTCTGATTCTCGGTGCATCATTGTGACGATGTCCGCTCGGTGCATCATTGTGATGTCCGGGGATTAACCTCTTTCGAACGTCTCTGTGCCCAATTCCTGCCGTATCTGGTCATCAGGCGTACGTGGTACCGGGATCGGGGGATGATGGTGCGCTTGGCTGCCATTGCGTTCATTCTGTCAACGTCAGTCGCTGCCGCGGACTATCGCATTACGCGCGACCACGGGGGCTACGTCGAGGACTACAAAACGAGATACGCAAAGGTCAGAGACAGCGGCGAGCGCGTCATCATTGACGGCATTTGCAATTCGGCCTGTACGCTGGTGCTCGGCATCGTGCCGCTCAGCCGCATCTGCGTCACGCCGAAGGCGAGCCTCGGCTTCCATCAGGCCTACTACGATAAGGCGTGGACCTTCGGCTTGAAGATTACGAGCGACGCCGGCACCGAGGAGCTGTTGTCATACTATCCGCCGCCGGTGAAGAAATGGATCAGGCGCAATGGCGGACTCACGCCCGAGATGAAACGCGTGAGGAACGGCCCCGAGCTCTGGGAAATGATCAGCCCCTGCCCTGAGGAGTTCTAGGCGCAGCCGTTTGTAGGTTGGGTTAGCGCAGCCACCGCGCTCGCGCTTGCGCACAGCGCTTAACCGCGCGTAACCCGACAATCCCGCAACGGCCCCGCGATGGGTTACGCGCGGACAGATGGCGTTGTTCATTGCACCATATCGGCTGCGCTAATCCAACCTACGTTTCTAGCTCCGCAACTCCCTCGCGGCTTGCACCATCACCTTGAGCTTGTCGCGCGCGAGCGCGCGCGGGATCGTCATCAGTCCGCAGTCGGGCGCCAGCAGGACCCGCGTCGGATCAAGATGCTCGAGTACGCGCGCGATCTTGCGCTTCACGCTGTCGAGCGAAGGCACCGGCGTGTTGCCGGGATCGACACAGCCGAATACGAAAAGCCTGTCGCGATAGGGCTTGAGGATCGCCGGGTCGTAGTCGCTGCGCGCGAACTCGACGGTGAAGCCAGAAATTTTGGTCTGCATCAGCCGATCGAGCAGCTCCGGATAGGTGTAGTTGTGCTGCAGCTCGGCACCGCCCGGATAGCCGTAGCAGAGATGCACCACGGTCGGCACCGTCAAGCCTTCCAGGCAGCGGTCGAGTGCACGCGCGCCGTAGTCCATGACCTTCTCGTGGTAACGCGTCATCGCCGGCTCATCGAGCTGGAACATGTCGCAGCCGGCGGCCTGCAGGTCGAGTAGCTCGGCATTGACCGCCGCTGCGACGTCCATCGCCAGCTCGGCCTCGTCCTTGTAGGCCTCATTCAGCGCGCTATCGATCACGGTCATCGGCCCGGCCAGCGCCATCTTGATCGGACGATCCGTATGCGCCTTGGCGAAGCGAACGTCCTCGACGGTCGCGGGTGCATGCCGCGCGATCTTGCCGGTGATCCGCGGCACCACGCGCGCCTGGCGGCGGCGGCGATAGATCTCTTTCGGTGCCTGATTCACGAGGTCGATGCCGTCCCAGGTGCGGGTCATGTGGAAGATGAAGCCCTCGCGGCGCTGCTCGCCGTCGGTGAGCAGGTCGAGACCGATCTCCTCCTGCTCGCGCAAGGTGACGATGGTGGCGTCATCCTGAGCCTCGCGCAGCGCCTCACCCTCGAGCCTGAAGGTCACCCGGTTGCGCTCCGTGTCGGCAAGCCAGTTCGGTCGCGGGAAGCTGCCGATGCTTGTTGTTGTTAGTGGACCAAGTCTCATCACCCTTCCCTCTCCACGTCACGTTGCCGGCACTCGCCCATGCACGTTGAGCTGCACCAATAACCTATCCGCACACCTTACCGAATCGCGGCGGAGCAACCCCGCGTCGGGATTTGTTAACGAATGCTTAACACGCACAGGGGTAGCACAAAAAATACTATCGTCACAAATACTTAGCCCGACTCACGCTATGATCGCCGCGTGGAATCCCTTGTTACTCAGGAGGAGCCATGCAGGTGTCTATCGTCTCGGTGGCCAAACATTGGGCCTACTGCAGCGAACCCTTCCACATCACGGAACAAGGAGTCGTAGCTCTCTCGCCCCCCGCCCAATCCGACTATGGCGGGCTTTGCGGCGAAGCCACCCGAGAGGAGATGAACCAACAAAAGCGTGTGTCATGATCGGCCGCGCCTACCCTTCCGGCTTCACGTAAAGGGGCAGAGACTAACCCCGCATGCTCAAGCACTGACGCCCGCGACTTCGCGGGCGTTTTCTTTTGTGCAAGGCGCGAGAGGCGCCGCCCGCGAAACTACTTCTTGTAGAGGCCGTCGATATAGCCGCTCTTGTCGAGCTCGCTGACGAAGCTCGCGTCGTAGAAGTCTTCCGGCCTGTGAATGCGCATCTCGCGATAGTCGTAGATCTCCATCATGGTCTTGATGCCCTCGACCGACGGATAGGGCTTGGCCGGCAGCTGCACGGCCTGCGCATAGATCTGCTCCTGCGTGCGCGCATCACGGATGCCGTACCATTTCGCCATGGCGGCGAAGGCGGCCTCCTTGTCGTTGCGGATCAGCGCAAGGGCATCGACCGTCGACTTGACGAAGCGCGCGGCCGCTTCGCGGTTGTTCGGCAGCCAGTCCTTGAGCGCATTCACGCCGGAGCCGGGCATCGGGAACTTGTAGACGCCGGTATCGACCAGGTCCCGATAGCCCTCGTGGATCGCCTCGCCGATCGCGATCTCATCGGCCGAGAACGCATCGACCCGGCCGCGCTTGATCAGCTCGCCGCCCATGCCGCTCGCCATCAGCGAGATGTCGCGCGCGGGATCCCAGCCCATCTTGCGAGCCCACAGGATCAGCACATAGTGACTGAGCGCCCCAACGCTCGAAAAGCCGATGCGCTTGCCTTTGAGGTCCTCGGGGCGAGTAATGTCCTGACGGCTCATGATGTGGAAGCGCGACACCGGATCGTTGGTGGCCAGCACGACACGCTGTGGTGCGCGCGCATCGGACGTCATCCGCACGATGGTCGGGCTGCCGCCGCCAATGTTGATGTCGCCGACGCCGGTGCCAACGAACTCCTTGGGCACGACAACACCGGAGCTCTGACGGATCAGCTCGGCCGCTCGCGGTGTGATGTACTGTTTGGCGTCGAGGCCGTTGCGCCGGTAGATGCCGGCTTCCGCCGCCATCACGAACGGCAGCTTGGTGAGCGACACGTCGCCCAGCTCGATGCTGATCGGGAGCAGTTGCGCTTGCGCGGAAGGAGCCGCGATGACGGCGATGGCGGCCAGGACAAGCGCCTTGGCGAAGTGGCTTTGCATGATTGACCTCCCGTGAACAAACCGACCCTGTGCCCATCGCATACGGACACCACATCGGCGCACCGCCAAGTATAGAATCAAAATCGCGCCCGCAAGTTGGAACGTTGTCAACGACATTTGCTGCGTATGAACGCCATACTGTCATCAAGCCTACGCCCGACTCACGCTACAGTTGGAGGCTACGTTCACTCGCAGGAGCAGTCATGAAAGTGCCGTCCCTTGTCAGCATGAGCAAGCGTTGCGCCTATTGCAATGAGCCGTTCCGGATCACCGAGCACGGCATCGAAGCCCTCCCTGCTGACAATCAGCTCGTCTGCAGCGAGTTCTGCGCGCAGGCGTTGCGTGAGGAGGCCCAGTTCGTGCAAAAGCGCGCATCGTAAGGGTGCGTATCTCAAGCTCAAGACCCCGCCGATACCCGGCTCAATGAGCCGTGCGCAAGCGCCAGCCGATGGCGATGACTTGCCCCCTAGACTAGCGCCGGCACGGGCGTTTCCCTCGAGCCTCCAGCAAATACCAGGTGCGCGGTCCTTGTGACCGGCTTATTGGTATCCGGTAAGTCTTTGGGGAATTCTGAGCGCTGATAATGGAAGGTTGCCGGCTCGCCGTCGATATTGGGGGGACCTTTACGGATGTCGTCCTCGAGACCCCGAAGGGCTTCTTTTCGGGAAAAGTGCTGACCACTCCCGCGGCCCCGGAGGAAGGGGTCGTCCGCGGCATCGCGCTGGTCCTGGAGAAAGCCGGCGTCTCGCCTCACCACGTCAGCCTCACCATCCACGGCACCACGCTTGGCACCAACGCCATCATCGAGCGGCGCGGTGCGCGCACCGCGCTGATCACAACTCAGGGCTTCAAGGACACGCTCGAGTTCGCGTTCGGGCACCGCTTCGACCAGTATGACCTCGAAATGGTCCGGCCGGCGCCGCTGGTCGCCCGCCCGCTGCGGCTCGAGGCGCCGGAGCGCATCGCGGCGGATGGCAGCGTGCTCCTGCCGCTCGACGAAGGCGCAGTGCGCGCGCTCGCCCGCACGTTGCTCGAGCAGCATATCCAGTCGGTCGCGGTGTCGCTCATCCACGCCTATCGCGAGCCGAACCACGAGCTGCGCATCGGAGAGATCCTGCGCGAAGAGTGCCCTGCCCTGTACGTCAGCCTCTCGCACCAGGTCTGCCCGGAGATCCGGGAATACGAGCGCACCTCGACCACGGTGGCCAACGCCTACATCCAGCCGCTGATGGCGGGCTATCTCGGCAAGCTCGGGGCGCGGCTCAAGGACATGGGCCTGCAAGGCCCTCTCCTGATGATCATGTCGAGCGGATCGCTCACCGCAGTCGAGACCGCCATCCGGTTTCCGATCCGGCTCGTGGAATCTGGCCCGGCAGGCGGCGCCATCCTCGGCCAGCATCTCGCCAAGGAGCTTGGCGCGCCGCAGGCCGATCGCGCTCGACATGGGCGGCACCACCGCCAAGATCATCCTGCTCAACGACTATGAGCCGCGCCACAGCCGCTCGATGGAGGTCGCGCGCGTCTGCCGTTTCCTGCCAGGAAGCGGCCTGCCGCTGCGCGTGCCGGTGATCGACATGATCGAGATCGGGGCCGGTGGCGGCTCGATCGCCGAGCTCGATGAGCTGCGCCGCATCAAGGTCGGGCCGGAAAGCGCCGGCGCCAATCCGGGTCCGGCCTGCTACGCCGCTGGGCGGACAGCGGCCGACCGTCACCGATGCCGATCTCGTGCTCGCCAAGCTCGATGCGAGCTTGTTTGCGGGCGGCACCATGACGCTCGACGAAGCGCGCGCCCGCGACGCGATCGCGCGCGAGGTCGCCACGCCGCTGGCGACTGACGTTGCCACCGCCGCCGCCGGCATGATCGAGATCGTCGACGAGAACATGGCAAACGCCACCCGCGTGCATGCGGCCGACAACGGCGACGAGGTGGAATCTCGCGTTCTGATCGCGACCGGCGGCGCGGCACCGCTGCATGCCGCGCGCATCGCCCAGAAGCTGCGGATCGACACGGTCGTGGTGCCGAAGGGCGCGGGCGTCGGCTCAGCCTATGGCTTCCTGCGGGCGCCGATCGCCTACGAAGCCGTCAACTCGCAGCTCGTCTCGCTCAATCGCTTCGACGCCAAGGTCGTCAATGCGATCTTTGCCGAGCTGCGCCGCGAGGCCGAGGCGATCATTCATCTCGCCGGCCACCATGACGAGCTCGCCGAGCGCCGCTTTGCCGACATGCGCTATCGCGGCCAAGGCCATGAGCTCAATGTCGAGCTGCCGGCACGCGACTACACCGATGCGGACGGGGTAACGCTGCAGGAGCTGTTCGACCAGCAATATCGCAAGACCTACAGCCGCACGATCCCGAACCTCGGCGTCGAAGCGCTGACCTGGATGCTGGTGCTGGTCGGCAAGCGCAAGGACACAACAGCTGAGCCATCGCGCGCTGCGGGTCCCGTCGGTCTCGCGCCTATCGAACGGACGAAGCCCGTGTTCGACGGCGAGATCGGGCAGTTCGTGACTGCGTCCGTCATCCGGCGCGACGCCATGCAGCAGGGCTCCACATTCTCGGGGCCGGCCGTGATCATCGAGGACCAGACCACGACCTTTGTGCCTTCGGCGTTCAAGGGGCACGTCAACGCGCATGGCCACCTCATCCTGAAGCGGCACACATCATGAGCAGCGACTTCCAGAATATCCGCAATCAGGTGATGTGGGACCGCTTGATCGCCGTGGTCGAGGAGCAGGCTCGCACCATGATGCGGGTCGCATTCAGCACTGTGGTGCGCGAGGCGGGCGATCTCTCCGCCGGCGTGTTCAATCCGTCCGGACAGCTCCTGGCGCAGGCCGTCACAGGCACGCCCGGACACATCAACTCGATGGCGCGCTCGGTGAAACAATTCATGCAGGTGATCCCGCCGGATCAGATGCGCCCCGGCGACGCCTACGTCACCAATGACCCCTGGAAAGGCACCGGCCATCTGTTCGATCTGACGGTGGTGACGCCCGCCTTTCTTGGCGGCCGCCTCGTCGCGCTGTTCGCCTGCACCGCGCATGTCGCCGACATCGGCGGCAACGGCCCCGACCCGAACTCGCGCGATGTGTTCGCGGAAGGCCTGTTCATCCCGATCATGCCATTGTGCAGCGAGGGCAGGATCAGCCCCTGGCTGATGAACCTGCTGCGCGCCAACAGCCGCGAGCCAGATCGGCTTGAGGGCGATATCTATGCGCTGGTGGCGAGCAACGACGCTGGCGCCAACCGGCTCATCCGCATGATGGAGGAGTATAAGATTGCCGACCTTGATGCGCTCAGCGAGCACATCCTGACCGCCAGCGACAAGTCGATGCGCGAGGCGATCGCAAAGTTACCGAAGGGCACCTGGTCGCACGCCATGCGGATCGACGGCTTCGATCAGCCGCTCGATCTCCAGGCAACGCTGACGATCGAAGCGGACATCATCCGCATCGATTTCGCCGGCGACCTCGGGCGTGTCGCGCTACGGCATCAATTGCCCGCTCTGCTACACCGATGCGTATACAAGCTTTGGCGTCAAATGCCTGGTAGCGCCGCGGCTCGCCAACAACGCCGCCGTGCTTGCGCGCATCAGCGTCACGGCGCCCGACAACTGCATCGTCAATGCGCTGTTTCCGGCGCCCGTCACCGCGCGCGCCGTGATCGGCCAGATGCTGCCCGATGTGGTGTTCGGCTGCTTCGCGCAGGCGATGCCGGGCCAAGTTCCCGCCGAGGGAACGGGCGCAAGCTGGAGCCTGCGCCTCGGCGCCGGCCCCGGTATCACCGGCGACGCCGCGGGTCAGGGAACGCCGTTTATGTCGCAGACCTTCCAGAGCGGAGGCATGGGCGCGCATCCCAAGCTCGACGGCCTTGCGGCGACGCCGTTCCCGTCAGGTGTGAAAGGGATCGCCATCGAGGTCACCGAGGCGACCACGCCGCTCGTCATCTGGAAAAAGGAGCTGCGCGCCGATTCCGGGGGCACCGGAAAGCTGCGCGGCGGACTCGGCCAAGTGATGGAGATCGGCAGCCGCGAGGACGCGCCGTTTGCAATCTTCGCGCGCTTCCAGCGTGTCGATTTTCCGGCCCGCGGCCGCAATGGCGGACAGGACGGCGCCGCCGGCATCGTCCGTCTGGGGTCAGGCGCGATGCTCAAGTCGCGCGGCAACCAAGTGATCCCGAAAGGCGACCGGCTCATTGTCGAGATGCCGGGCGGCGGCGGCCTCGGCAACGCGGCCGAGCGCGATCCAGCGCTTGTAGCAGACGACCTGCGCAATGGCTTTATCAGCCGCGAGAGCGCGCGGGAGGTCTACAAAGTCGTGGTGCGCGATGATTTGTCGCTCGACGTAATGGCGACGAACGCTTTGCGACGCGGATGAAAGTTCGGATTGGGTAGCCTGCTGCCGCTGAGCGTCACCATCCAATTGGGTATCATCCGTTACGAACCCAGCGGGGGCTCGGATGCGGATCCAATCGACGCGAGACCACGAGAGGCAAGGCGGCCGCCTGCTTCTCACTAGGATTGGCATGCGGTGCGTGGTCGCAGCTCTGCTTGTCATGGGTCTCGCCGGCGGCTCGCCGCGCGCACAGGACAATGTCCTTGAGAAATTCGTCGGACGCTGGGACGTCCGCGTCAAGACGCTGCAGCCGCAGAAGCCCGACCTCACCTATATCGAGATCTACGAATGGATGCTCGACCGCAAATTCGTCAAGGCCAGGACCGAAGGCAAGACCGACGGCACCGAGGACATGAGCGTGGTCGGCTACGACCCGAAGGCCAACGGCTATCCGTTCTGGATCTTCTCCTCCTCGGGCACCTTCTTGTTCCTTGCGCCCGGCACCTGGGACGCGCGCAACCGAACCATGGAATGGAAAAGCCCGCCGCTCTTGGACGTCTCATACCAGGCGCGCTGCACATTCACGGATGACAACAACCGACGCTGTACGTTGGTCCTCAAAAACTGGCTGGGCAAAGTGCTGCTCGAGCAGGACAGCAGCGCGATCCGCCGCAACGATTGACACGCGTCGATGCTGCCGCGCAAAGCCGACGGCGCACTATTGGGGCGAAAGATTCGCCAGCTTGTCGCCGTGTCGCCGCATTCTCCTTGCCGATTGCAACGAGATCGGGTTCGTTGCAAGACACGCTTTAGACGACTTGGCGATCGGGGCCTCAAAAATCCGGACATCTAATTCGAAGCGCTGCTCAAGTTTTCTGCGGACGGAACTCGACCGCCGCGGCGGGCATCGTGGCAGGCAGGATGAGACACCATGAACAATCGCCGTATCATCAAGCCCTTAGCTCTTGCTGCCGTGCTGGCTGCGACGGGCTTGGCAGCGTACCACTTTTATGGCCCTAACCGCGCTGCCGTTACTGGGAAGCAGCGCGGCGGTGCGGGAACGGGCGTCGCTTCGGTTCCGATAACGACGGCACCGGTCCGAGTTGAGGATTTCGCCATCCGAAGTCGGACCATCGGGATCCTTGAAACGCTCGCTACCGTCATAGTGAAGTCTCGCATCGAGAGCCAAGTGAAGGAGCAGCACGTAAAAGATGGTCAATTCGTCAAGAAGGGTGATCTGCTGTTCACGCTCGACGATCGGGAAATCAGAGCAACCATCGGACGCGACGAGGCCCAGCTTCAGAAAGACCAGGCCACTCTGACGCGAACCGAGGCCGATCTGGAGCGCTACCAGCGATTGATTCAGACCAACGCCGCGGCTCGACAGCAGCTCGATCAGGCGATCGCGGACCACAAGAGCGCGCAAGCGACGGTCGAGGCCGACCAGGCCCTACTTCGAACCGACAATCTGCGGCTTGGATACACCAAGATCGAAGCGCCTATCGATGGCCGCGTCGGCGCCGTCAGGGTGACACCGGGAAACCTCATCAGCGTGAATGATTCCACTGGATTGCTGACCATCACACAGATCGCGCCCATCCGCGTGGCCTTCACGCTTGCCGAGCGCGATTTTGCCGCACTTCGCAAGGCATTGAGCCAAAGTGTTCCGGCGGCCGTGCGGGTCTACGTGCCGGGATCGAACGAGGCGCTCGCGACCGGACGAGCTTGATTTCGTTGACAGCTCCGTCGATTCGACGTCCGGAACCATTGCCGCCAAGGCCGTCTTTGCCAACGAAACCTTGGAACTGTGGCCCGGGATGTACGTCGATGTCGAAATCGATCTCGATGTCCGGCCGAAGACTGCGCTGATCCCGGCGGTCGCCATCCAGAGCAGCCAGCGCGGGCCGTTCGTCTTCGTCGCAAACCCCGACCAGAAGGCGGAAATGCGCATGGTTCAAGTCATCGCCATCGAAGGTGATCGTGCCGCTCTCCGGACGGGAGTGAAAGAAGGGGAGCGAGTCATTGTCGAGGGGCAGATGCGCCTCGTCGACGGCGCTCGCGTGACCGAAGTCGGTGCACCGGCTGGTGACCGCAAAGGCGCCACCGCCGATGCACTGACCGAGCCCAATTCGGAGGTGCGCCGGTGAACATTTCCGAATTCTGCATCCGGCACCCGGTTGCAACGACGCTGATGTCGGCTGCATTGGTCGTGAGCGGCATCTTTGCCTACATGTTTCTTCCGGTCGCTGCGCTTCCGCGCACGGAATTTCCGGTCATCAACGTATCGGCTTCGCTTCCCGGCGCTTCGCCGGACACGATGGCCAATGCGGTGGCCACCCCGCTCATCAAGCAGTTCTCGACCATCTGCTGGCATCGACACCATCAGCGCAACGAGCTCGCAGGGCTCGACCTCGGTCGCATTGCAGTTCGATCTCAATCGCGACATCGATAGCGCCGCCGCCGACGTGCAGTCGGCGATCGCCCGGGTCCAGCGGCGATTACCGGCGGAGATGACCGACCCGCCGAGCTACCGCAAGGTCAATCCGGCCGACGCTCCGATCCTGATCCTGACGTTGAGCAGCGACGTCGCTCCGCTTTCCGGATATGGACGCATTCGCCCAGCAGGTGATTTCGCCGGCATTGTCGACGATCGATGGTGTGGCGCAGGTGCAGGTGTTCGGCAGCCAGAAATTTGCCGTCCGGGTGCAGCTGAACCCTGATGCGCTTGCAGCCCGCGGCATCGGCGTCGACGAGGTTCAGCAGGCGATCGCGGCAGCCAACGCGAATACGCCGATCGGCACGCTGAAAAACCTGCAGCAGTCCCTGACCATTCAGGCGCAGACCGAGCTTGCCACGGCGGACCAGTTCCGCGACATCATCGTCGCGATGCGCGGCGATCGGCCGGTGCGGCTCGGCGACCTCGCCGTCGTCATCGAATTCGGTGGAGGATAATCAGACCGCCAGTTGGTACAACGGAACGCGCGCGATCGTGCTCGGTGTCTTCCGTCAGCCAGAGGCCAACACGGTCGAGGTGGTCAATCGCATCAGGGCGTTGCTGCCGAGCTTCGAGAACCAGCTGCCGCGCGCCGCAAGCTTGAACGTCCTCAACGATCGCTCCGTATCGATCCGCGAGGCCGTGCATGACGTGCAGTTCACGCTTGCCCTGACGATCGTCCTCGTCATCCTGGTGATTTTCCTGTTCCTGCGCCACGTCTCCGCCACCGTCATTCCGGCTCTTGCCGTTCCCATTTCACTCATCGCCACGCTCGGCGCGATGTATCTGTTCAATTTCAGCATCGACAACATCTCACTGCTTGGATTGACGCTCGCCGTCGGCCTCGTCGTCGACGATGCGATCGTCATGGTCGAGAACATCCACCGGCATATGGAGGAGGACGGTCTCGGGGCGTTTGAGGCAGCCCTCAAGGGCAGTCGTGAGATCGGGTTCACCATCATTTCGATCACGGTCTCACTGATTGCGGTGTTCATTCCCGTGCTTCTGATGGGTGGCATCATCGGTCGCATCTTCAACGAATTCGCCGTGGTGGTGACAACCGCAATCGTGGCGTCGGCTTTCGTATCCCTGACGTTGACCCCGATGCTGGCCTCGAAAATCCTGCCGCAAGCCGAACAAACACGGAAAGGAGAAAGGCTGGAGCATGTATTTCGAACGCGGGTTCGATGCGGTGCTCCGCGGCTACGATCGCACGCTGCAGATCAACCTGCGCCACAAGCCGTGGATGCTCGTTGTCTTTGGCGCAACACTTGTGGGCACCGCGTGGTTGCTCATCATAACACCCAAGGGTCTTTTTCCGCAGGAGGACATCGGGCAGCTCTCGGTCTCGACCGAGGCGCGGCAGGACATCTCGTTTGAGGCCATGATCGCGCTGCAGCAGCAGGTCGCAGAAATCTTCCTGGCATCGCCGCACGTCGCCAGCGTGGCGTCCATCGTCGGTGGAAATGCGTTGAACAACGGCCGGATGTTCGTCGAGCTGAAGCCGCGCGGCGAGCGCCCGGCGCTGCAAAGGGTGCTGGCCGATCTGCGACGCGATACCGGGCGCATTGCCGGCATCAGGACCTTCGCCGTGCCCGTGCAGAACCTGCGGATCGGAGGACGTTCAAGCCGGGCCGAATACCAGTTCGTGCTGCAAAGCCTCAACCGGACTGAACTCTATGAATGCGTCGCAAAAGATGGCTGATGCCATGAGTCGCGATCCGCCCTTCACCGACGTCAATAGCGACCTGCAGATCAACGCCACGCAGGCGACGCTGATCGTCGACAAGGACAAGGCCAGCTCGCTCGGGATCTCGGCCGCGCAACTGCGCTCGACTCTTTATTCCGGGTTTGGCAGCCGACAGGTTTCGACCATCTATGGCACTGGCGACAGCTTTTCCGTGATGATGGAGTTCAACGAAGGGCTCAACTGGACGACGGCGGAGCTTCCGGATGTGCGCATCCGGAACAATGAGGGAAAGCTCGTGCCGATCGGCGCTTTTGCGCGCATCGAGCGGACGGCGGGGTCGCTCACCATCAATCAGCTTGGACAGCTTCCCGCTGTGACTCTCTCATTCAACCTGCCACCCGGCGTATCCCTGGGCGATGCTGTGGCGCGCATCGATCAACTGAAGGCAGAGCAGAAGTTTCCCACCACGCTGACCACGACCTTTGCCGGTAACGCCAAGACCTACCAGGATTCGGTCGCCAACCAGGGCATCCTGCTGCTTGCTGCGTTGTTGACGATCTATATCGTGCTCGGCATTCTCTATGAGAGCTACATCCATCCATTGACGATCCTGACGGGCCTGCCATCGGCCGCGATTGGCGCTCTTCTGGCCTTGCAACTGCTACGGCATGGACCTCAGCCTGATCGCGGTGGTCGGATTGCTGATGCTGATCGGCATCGTGAAGAAGAATGCGATCATGATGATCGACGTCGCGTTGGTCACTCAGCGCGAAGGCAAGGCGCCTGCCGACGCGATTTATGAGGCCGCCCTGCTGCGCTTCCGGCCGATCATGATGACGACTCTGGCCGCGTTGCTGGGTGTACTGCCGATCGCTATCGGCTTCGGGGCCGGCGCCGAGTTGCGCCAGCCCTTGGGCGTGGCCTTGGTCGGCGGCCTGCTCGTCTCCCAGGTGCTTACGCTCTATATGACGCCGGTGCTCTATATCTATTTTGAGCAGCTTGCGGCTGCCGCGCGTCGGATTTATCCCATGATTGTGGGTCACAAAGCCCACCAACCGCCCGAGGCACGACCCCAGATGTGATCGACGCGGCAACGCTCACATTGACGGGTCTCGCTCGCGAGCTAGGGCGCTTCGATGCTTGAGGAAATCACTCCCGAGGTCGTCGGCAGCTCACTGCTCCTGATCATCTTCGTCACGCCGATCCTCACGCTTTTGCTGTCGGCGCTGCTCCTGTGGGGATACCGGCGAGCGGTGGCACGTGCGATGGCAGCGTCCGCGGCCTTCGACGCTTCGTTCCCGGCGATGACACCCACCGCATTACCACACGCGCTGCCTGCGGCTGAGGGCGGCCCGACCGGCTCCGACCTCTGCCAGGCTGCGATCGCAGGACCGCGGCACGATGCCGTCCGCTACACCATCGCCGGTCTCGCCTTCGCAGTGGTCTTTGCGCTTGCGGCACGGTTCGTCTATCCGCTCCGGGTCGATCTGCCCGGCGTGCTGATCGGCGTGTGGATCTATGCTTGGCCCATCGTCCTCGCTCTAACGCTGATCTTCCCGGGCCGCTCACGATGGTGGGCCGTCGTTGGCTACCTGGTCGCATTCCTGCCGTTGTGGCTATGGGCAGCGTCAGTCACCGATATTCCCGACATCCAATTCGGCGGCGTCGACCTGCCGGCCCGCTCCTCGATGGCACCGCAGGGAATAATCGGGCTTTGGCTGGTCGTGAACGGCCCACCGACGCTGCTCATCGCGCTCTGTCTCATCCGCCGCGTCCGCGCCGTCGCTCCGCTTGTGCTTGCTCTGGTGACGACGATCATCAGCGGGACCTGGGTCGCCATCATGGCGCTCTTCTCGCGTAGCGGCGTCGCCGTCGCCGTCGCGATCGTGGTGGCGCTCCATGTGAGTGTGCTCTGGGTCATATGGGCGACGGTCGTGGGCTCGCTCGTTGGCTTTGGAGTGGTCGGGTGGCTACTGGCGCGCAGGATCAGCGCCGCCTATCGGCAACGGAAGCTGAGCGATCAATCGTTGCTGCTCGATGCGCTGTGGCTCTTGTTTGCGACCTGGTACGCGATGTGGCTGCTGTTCGGCGGGCTGGTGTGGGCGGCGACCGCGCCCGTCGGGCTGCTCACCTTCAAGCTCGTGCTGGCGGCGGGCCGCAGGCTCGGCACTCCACCCGCCAGTGTGACCCGCGACCTCACATTCCTGCGCGTGTTCTCACTTGGTCGGCGCAGCGACGCACTGCTCGACAGCGTGGCCAGGCACTGGCGGCACATCGGCAGCGTCCAGATGATCACGGGACCCGATGTTGCGCTCAGCACCGTCCAGCCGCACCAGTTTCTCGATTTTCTCAGCCGCAAGCTCGGCCGTCATTTCGTGCGCGATCAGGCCTCGCTCGTGCGCAGCCTCGCCGAACGCGATCGCGTGCGCGATCCGGATGGCCGTTTCCGCATCAACAATTTCTTCTGCCATGCCGATTCCTGGCAGGCCGCCGTGCCGCGCCTGGTCGAGAATGGCGAGGCCGTGCTGATGGACCTGCGCAGCTTCTCCGCAACCAATGCCGGCTGCATCCACGAGCTCCGCTATCTGGTGGAGAACGTGCCATTCGGCCGCTGCCTCCTCGTCATCGACCAAACGACCGACGAGGGCTTCCTCAACCACACGCTGACGGCGACCGGGGATACGCTCACGCCCGCATCGCCAAATTACCAACGGCCCCTGGCAGACGCCGCGATCTATCGCTTTGCGTCCGGAACCACGGCGATGCGTGCTCTGGTGCGGCGGCTTTGCGAGGCCAGCACAAGCTAGCGGGCACTCTACCGCGCCACATATGAGCATCGAAACTGTGGCGCCTGACACATCATGGTAGCCGCACAAGTTGTGGCGGCAGCAATGTCTCTCGCACGGTCACGGGCATCTCTTGTCGGCTGATCTTGGCGGCCAACGAAGTCCGATCGAAGCGCTTGCGCTCAACGAAATTTGACTGATTCGTGACACCCGTCGGGTGGCGCAATTCCGTTGACAAATCAACACAAAAAGATCGCAAGCAATTGAGGACAAAAGCGCTTTTCTTCACAAGTGTTGCGTTCGAGATCAATCTTAACCATGATGCAGTGCATTTACCGCGACTGGGTGCAAGGATTTCGATCATGGTAACAACTTGGACGCAAGCAGTCCTCACAATCATTGCGTGCTCAGCGGTCGCTGGGCTGTGGGCGGTCTTCCGGCCTGATGTGGTCCGCGACAATGACGGACGCAAGCTGCCTTACAGCCTGACGGCTCGCGTCGCTTTCACCGTTCTCTTTGTCTTTTCTTATCTTGCTATGGCGGCCGCGTTCCTGTTCGGCGGCTTTTTCATCAAGTCTCTGAGCGAGCTCATGGGGCCGGTTCCAAGGTTCCTGCAGGAGTTCGACAACCAGGCATTTGTGCTCGCCCTGTTCGCAAGTTTCGGTCTCTATTCCTTCGCGCCGTTTCGGGAAGTCGAGCGCAATGTCCTCTCATGGATGCATGACACCGGCCATCTGCGCGGCGAGTTCGAGGCGCTGGCCGCACATCTGGAGGATTGCGCGTTCAATACGTCGCCCGAAGAGCACAACCGCAATTTGAAGAGCCTGGAAGCGGCGGAAATCTACATCACCGACGACAATGCCAGGAACATCAGCCTGGAATCGGTCGTCGCCTGGCGCAAAACCGCATCCTTGCTGCGACGGGTGCGCGAGTGGAATGCATCGGGCCCGCGCGTTCTCAGCCAGGAGGAAATGGAACTCTTGCGCGAGATCGAAGGCGCCCATGCCCGCAAGACCCGCCTGGCCATGGACATCATTCGGATCTTTGACGGCATCCGTGAGGGCGACAGCTCGATCGGCGCGCTGTCGGCCGTGACGGAAATGCTCTCCGGAGCCTCGCATGCCAATCCCGCCCGCGTCGCCCAGATCGAAGCGGCGGCCCAGGCCCATCTCGGAACCGAGCCGGTGCCAGCCGTCACGCCGCGACCCGTGCGCATCACTGGCGAACAGCTGGCGCAGTACCTGAAAAAGATCGAAGGCTACTTCATGGTCGAGTACCGGCTGCTCTTGAGCCGCGTGGCGAGATTGGCATCCAAGTCGATCATTCGTGCCGGCGACGTCGCGGACCATCGTCTCGACGATCTCAAAGCGGCCGGCTTCGAGGGACTGGGCAGCATCCGTCCACTCAGCACGCACCGCATTTTATGGCTGTTCCTGGCGGTCGCGATCGGTGGGTTCCTCGTCTACTATCTGCTCTGGTACGACATCATGCTGCAACGCGTGCGGGAGCTGCCGGGCCTCAGCCTGACGGACGCCCAGCTCACCGTCTACGGCCAGACCACACTCATCGGCATCGGTTTCTTTGTCACCACGATCGCTTTTGCGGGTCTGATCGGCGCGCTGTTCGGCTCGACCAGCGCCAATGCCCGCTCCAAGGAAACGCCGTGGGCCAAGTATTTCCTGGCCGGGCTTATATCCATCGCCGTGTTTTTCCTGATGCAGCTGATCCGGGAATCCGTCGTCCATGCCACCGGATTGAGCGAGGCGCTGTCCTTGATTCGACCGACCACCTGGGTCACGCGGATCAGGGCGAACGCGCCCTGGTGTGTGCTGCCATTCTTCACCACGATCGGCATCTGCTGGCTGGCTCGCCAGAAGCCGTGGCAGCCGATTGGAGTGCTGGGCGAGAACGGGACGGCGTTGCTGCAGCGCTTTGCGGATGGGACGTTGATTGCCGTATTGATGCTGCCGGCCTTTTCGATAGCCGTCAGCGTGCTGATGATGGTCGGCCAGCGCCTGCCGGATGTGCTTCGCTCGCGGTTCGACATAACCGTAATGGGTATTCTGGCGATACTCGGCTTCATTGTGGGTGCAACAGTCGTGCGCGATGTTCGCACAGCCGCCCATACCCGGGTTGTTCTGCCCAAGCTGCGCAGGAAGGAAGAAGTTAGGGCGCAGCTGGCGGTCGCACGCCCTGCCGTCTAAGGGCGGGCAGTGAGCGCCTCAGGCGCTCAGCTGCGGCTCAGCTGGCTTACGTTCGGGTTCGGGCTCCGCCGCGGCGCGGGGCTCGACCTCCGTCGCATCGCGGTGGCGCTTGCCCACAAAGCCGGCGACGATCCAGCCAATCAGCCAAATCACCCCATAGGCCACTGGCGCGGCCAGCAGGAAGCCGCCAACCAGCTGCCATGCCCGCGGATCGAGATCGCCGATCGCCCACAGCAAGAGCCCGTAGAGAACCGGAAGAGACAAGAGAATGGCAATGCCGACACCGGTACGGTGGCAACCGGCCCGAATGCGTTGCGCGCGCCAGTCGGGAACCGACAGCGAGTGCCTGATCTCGTGATTGACGGCAGCTATGCGATCGATGAGATCGCTCGCCTTGCGCCAGTCGATGGTCAGAACCACCTGCTCTGCGCCAGCCACCACGGCGACGCGCACGCTCGATGGATCGTCGGCTATTCTGACGTCCGCGATGCTGTCCACCTTGTAGTCGGCCATGCGCGTTCTCCAATCGCAGGAGGGCAGCCGCCATCAGCGTGGAGGGTGGTCCCCCTCAAAATGTCTGCTTCTGCATGGGTGCAGACAACATCGATGCAGACAGCACAAATCAGGTCGCTGGCCTTGCGGCGCCGCGACCTGATTGGAGTTCTTGAAGTCCTACAACCCTCTCGATCGTCGTCAGCGCTCGCAATACTCGCGTAGGGCGCGGACGGTCTTAATGTTGGGGGTGCCGGTCACTTCCAGCCCCTTCTCACGACCGAAGCGCGAGCCCTGGAACTGCCGCAGGCAGCGCTCGGTCTGTTGGCCGCACGAACCATCGACCGTGATCCGCCGACCGCAAGCGTCGCAGCCGTTCATGCGCTGCTGAGCCTCGAGAATGCGCGGGCGCGGATATTCACTGCATTCCCTGGCTTCGCGCGGATCCTCCGGCTCCGCGCCTGCGGCCGTGTCAGGACCGCCGCCGCACGGACGCGCTTCGATTGTGCAACGGATGAACCAGCTGCCGATAGTGCCTGGCCGGGCTGGCGAACAATTCGAGTTCTTGTCATCCGCCTTGTCCCACAGCATCCATTGGCTGCCGTATTTGGCGCTGACGTCGCGCTGCCAGTTGGCGATGGCATCGGCCATGGCCGCACCCTCGCCGCGGACCTCGCGTGCCTGCGTGAACGGCCTGAACTTGGCTTTGCCGGCCGCATTGAGCATAGGCTTGCACTCTCCTCTCTGGGCGTATGCCTGGGTCGGATCTTGATCCGACGCCGTCTGCGCGCTTGCGCTCAACGACAGCATGGCCGTCACCAGCGCCGCGAAAGCGCCTCGCCAAAGTATGGATTTTGGAATCATCGACACCACTCCCTCACATGGATTCAAGGTCGCCTGCATTCACAGCACTACGACGCAAACACAACACTCGCGTTTCGTACGTGGGGAACCACGCAGCACTTCTGCCTTGCGGGCCGCACACGACCCATCGCAGCACGTCACTCACTTCGCTCAAGACTCGTTTTGATTTCGGATTTTGCATCTTGGTTTTATGGGCGGCCCGCGCCTGAACTCGCCGCAACAACACACTTTACCTCCTCAGCGCAGGCGCACGTTAACCAGAAATCTTTTGACATGACAACGCCTAACGACATCAGCGGGCGCTGCAACAGACTCGTCCCGCGCGTATCGTTCGCGCGACGCGCGAATGGTGATCGCGCGCGGCGCGCTGCCTCAAACTGCAATTGCGAGGAGAAATGCTGGCTTGCCAATCACGTAGCGGCAGCTAACAGATCACCACAATGACGCGAAAGCAGGAAAGCACCGTCAAAACCCAAACACAAATCGTCGCCGACATGAGTGACGGCGCTCGGTTCAGGAATTCCGATTGTGGCAGCTTCAATTGTGGCAGGTCAGATTGTGGCGGTTCGGAACTGCATCATCCAAACGGCCGATGCTGCAGTCCAGCTCGTGAACCAAACGCACGCGAGATCAATAAGTTGCCAGTGCGCTGCGACGCAGGATTTCGACCTAAGCATTGCTCGACCCTAAGAGGGGCGTCGCAAAGTGACGCCAACCACGGAACCGGATCAACGTCCGCCGGCAACAAAAAAGCATTCGGGCCGCCAGAAAATTCAAATCCTCCACGTTTCCGCTGAACCGCCCCATACGCGGGTGCGACTAACCAAGTGGGTACGACAGGAGGGAAAGATGCTCACACTCACAGTATTAAAGTCCGTTATCCTGGTCGCTGGCCTCGTTGCGGCGAGCATGTTTTTACAGACAGCGATGAGCTTCGGCAAACTTCCGCTCGTCCTCGGCCAGTGAACGACTGCGGCGCGGACGCTCGGGTGAAGCCCACGGCAAATTCGCCCGCCGCAGTTATCCACAGGCACCCTTGCCGATTTGATCTAACCAGTTGATTTCGTTAATGCGTTTGCAGATTATGGACGGACGTTTGGTTCCGTCACGCTGTCCAGTGATCGCCGCTCCGACATTGTTGCTTGCAATGATGCACAGGGTCCCTGACACCACGCCGTTCTCTTTGCACGGTGCCGCAGCGGGCTGACTAGGCTGTAAGTGTCGCGGCGGCGACGCCAACGCTGCCAAGCAGCGTTGGATGTGATGTAGGACGCTGATGAGCGCCTGGCCCTTTTGCGAACTCCCGCCGCTGTCTTACGACGTCATCGTGGCAGATCCGCCCTGGGATTTTAAAAATTACAGTCCCGCAGGCACCGCGAAGGGGGCTGACCCGCATTACAGCGTCATGAGCCTCGACGCCATCAAGGCACTGCCAGTCGGCCTGCTCGCCCGCGGCGATTGCCTGCTGCTCCTGTGGACCTGCGGGTGGGCGATGGCGACCGGGCAAGCCCAGGAGGTGGCACGCGCGTGGGGCTTCACGCCGCAGAGCGAAATGGTGTGGCGCAAGCTCACGGCCAGCGGCAAGCCACGGATGGGGACCGGCTACCGCGTTCGCACGCTGCACGAGCCGATCCTGGTCGCGACCATCGGGCATCCGACGCACAAGCCGCTGCCATCACTCTTCGACGGCATCGCGCGCGAGCACTCGCGCAAGCCCGACGAGTTCTACGGCATCGTGACCGATCACACCCCGGCGGCCATGCGCCGGGCCGACCTGTTCGCACGCGAGACCCGACCGGGCTTCGACGGCTGGGGCCTCGAGCACGGCAAATTCGATGCGGGCGGCGATCGATCGCCTCAGGCGATCGCTTAGGATAATGGTGGACTTGTTGACTCGCAGACTTTGTTGATTCGCAGACTTGCGGACCTGCGCGGGAGGCGTTCGTGGACACCCAGGTTGAGCTTTCGGGCCGCGTCGGTTCGACCAGACACGAGCGCGCTTCGTCACGGCTGCTGGCTCACGTCGAACGCCGCTCAAGCCTCGAGGGCCGAACCATATCTCAGATGTACGATCTCTACGCGACCTACTACGACGCAAGCTCTCCCTCGCTGTTCGAAAAGGACCTGGGCGACAAGGATTGGGTGGTCATTCTGCGGGACGAATCCGGAATGCTCGCCGGATTTTCGAGCCTGTCGATTGTCGATGCCACCGTTGACGGTCGCAGCCTGCGCGCCATCTATTCCGGCGACACCATCATCGAGCGCGCTCATTGGGGCACGCAGGCGCTCGCATTCACCTGGCTTCGCTTCGCCGGCACCATCAAGGCGCAGGTTCCCGACCGGCCGCTCTACTGGTTTCTGATCGTGAAGGGGCACCGCACCTACCGATACCTGTCGGCGTTCTCCATCGATTTCTATCCGCATTGGCAGATGCCGACGCCGCCATGGGCGCGCGCGATCATGCGGGAGCTTGCGTACCAGCGCTTCGACGAGGCCTACGACAGCGAGCGCGGGGTTGTGTCGTTCGACCGCTCGCGAGGACACTTGCGGCCGATGTGGGCCACGGTCGAGCCCGAGGACCACGTCCAGGCTGCGCATGCTCTTCGCGCTCTGGCTCGTCGTTGTCTGTGCCTCGACCGTGCTCACCCACCGGCATCATCTGCTCGATGTCGCCGGCGGCATCGCCATCACGCTTGCGGCACGGCGGCTGCGTCTGCGACGCGCCGCAGTGTCCTCAACATCGTCTTCATGCATTGGAGTGGCCCAATGAAATCGATCGCTTCAGCTGTCGCAGTGTTCCTGCTCGCCATCACAGCCGCTACTGCGCAGGTGGGCCCGCAGGAGGCTGATCACGCGGCACTACGCAAGCTCAAGGACGACGTCCTCACCGCCATCAATAGCCGCAATCTCGCGGCCGTCGATGCCATGCTGCACAAGCCGCTTCCTCTCCACCGTGATCACGCAGGAGAGCTTCAACGAGACCGGCAAGTTGCGGGGCTGGTTCGACGATCTCTTCTCGCGGCCGCTGCTGCGCCTCCGACACTTTCGTATCCAGGCCGAGGCCGACGAGATGGCGCAGATCTACACCGGCACCTTTGCGGTTGCGCGCGGCTCCACCAAGGAGCGCTATGAGCTCGCCGACGGCCGCGGCTTCGATTTCGACGGCCGCTGGACCGCAACCGCCATCAAGGACAATGGGCAATGGAAGGTGCTCGCCATCCACGCCGGCACGAATTTCCTGGACAATCCGGTGATCAATGCCATCGAGCGAAATACGATGACCTTCGCGGCAGTCAGCACCGTCCTGGGCGCGATTGTTGGCTTTCTGCTCGGCTTCTTCCTTCGTCGCAGGCAGGCCAGGGCGGCTCAGTGAAAACGGCGAACTACTGCTCGTTTTGCGCCCGCGCTGATTGGATGATCCGCCAGATCCGCTCCGGCGTCGCCGGCATCGGCACATCGGTGACATGGTATGCGGAAAGCGCATCGACGATCGCGTTGATGATCGCGGCCGGAGCGCCAACATTGCCAGGCTCGCTGCCACCCTTGACGCCGAGCGGATTGAGCCTGGTCGGGACCGGGCGGGTGCCACTGACGATATCCGGCATGTTGTCAGCACGAGGCATCGCGTAGTCCTGGAACGATCCTGTCATCAGTTGTCCGGAGCCGCGCTGGTAGACTACCTGCTCCAGCAGCGTCTCGCCCAAACCCTGAGCGGTCGAGCCGTGCAATTGGCCCTCCAAAGTCAGCGGATTGATCACCGTGCCAACGTCATCGACTGCGGTGAGCTTTACGACTGCGACCGCGCCGGTGTCGGTATCGACCTCCACCTCGCAGATCATGCAGCCGTTCGGAAACGTGAATGGACCGGGATGGGTGCCCGCGCCGTCGAGACCAATACCGAGCTCGGGCGGCAGCCCCATCCCCTGATATGATTTCTTTGCGACGTCCTTGAAAGTAACCGCACGGTCGGTTCCCTTGACGTAGAACCGTCCGCCCTTGAAATCGATGTCCTCCTCCGACGCCTCAAGCATCAGGCCAGCGAGGCGCTTGCCCTTGGCAACCACAACATCTGCCGCCATGAGCAGCGCAGAACCGCCGGTGCTCATGCTGCGCTGAGAAAATGTGCCGCGGCCGAACAGAACCTTGTCGGTATCGCCCTGAAACAGCATCACCTTCTCAGGCTCCACGCCGAGCCATTCGTTGATCATCTGGGCAAAGGCCGTTTCGTGGCTTTGCCCGTGGGAATGCGTGCCGACGTGCAACGCGATGGTGCCATTCGGCGCTACCCGGATTTCCATTCGCTCGGATTGATTGCCTGCTCGCTGGCAATGCAGCGCCAGACCGATGCCGCGGCGCACGCCACGGCGCTCGCTTTCGACGCGCCGCTTCGGAAAGCCAGACCAATCCGCAAGCGCGAGCGCCTGATCGAGCACTTTTTCGAACTCGCCGCAGTCATAGACCAGGCCGCCGGCCGTCTTGTGCGGCATCGCGGTCGGCGCAATGAGATTGCGCCGCCGCATCTCCACGACGATCGATGCCCAGTTCCCGCGCAGCCTTGTCGACCAGGCGCTCCATGACAAAGCTGGCTTCAGGCTTTGCGGTGCCACGATAAGACGCTGTCATCACCGTGTTGGTGAACACCGCTTTGACCACGACGTGCATCAAGGGAACCACATAGGTGCTGCTGAGGCTGTTGGTGGCGTTGTTGGGCGCGCTGCCTGCGGTGGCGCTCAGGTACGCACCGAGGTCAATCGCAATGGATGAGCGCACGGCCAGGATCCGGGCGTTGGCATCCAACGCGAGCGCTGCCTCGACGATCTGATGCCGACCGTGGGCGTCGGACAAGATGGCATCGCTGCGCTCCATGACCAGCTTCACTGGCCGGTCGAGCTTTCTCGCCGCCCAGAGGACGAGGATGTCCTCCGGATAGACCTGGCTCTTCATGCCGAAGCCGCCGCCGACGTCCGGCGACACAACTCGCAGGTCGAGCTCCGGCAGTCCCAGCACATCCGATACGATCTCGCGCAAGCGATAAGGTGTCTGCGTCGTCGAGCGAAGCGTGAAGCGCTGCCCCCCTCTCGATAGGCAATCACCGAACGAGGCTCGATCGTATTGGCGGTGACGCGCGGATAGTGCAGCGAAAGCCTCGTGACATGGGACGCGCGGGCAAACGCTTGATCGACAGCTTGCCGATCGCCTCGCTCGAGCTGGAAGCTCACATTGCTGGCCGCGTCCTGCCAGACCTTGGGAGCGCCTTCCGCAAGCGCGTCCTCGAGCGTGACGGCAGGCAGCACCTCATAGTCCACATCGAGCAGATCAGCAGCGTCCTTCGCCTGGTGGAGCGTCTCCGCAACGATCAACGCGACGCCAGTCGCCGACATGCCGCACGAACCCTGACGCCAGCACGGGCCGCAACGGGCGGTGATAACGTGCGCCTTCCGGCAAAGCCGGAAAGCCCGGACACGGCAGGCCCTTGATGTTTTCGGCAGTGACATCGTGCGCCGGTGAGAACACACAGTACGCCAGGCGCCGCACAGGCAGCGCGCCTTGTCGATTTTGACGATCCTGGCGTGGGCGTGCGGTGATCGCAGCGACATAGGCGAAAGCCATATTCGGCAGCGCAAGATCGTCGACGAAGTCACCCTTGCCGGTCACGAAGCGCCGGTCCTCGAGGCGACGCATCGGCGCACCTATTCCGGTGCCTGCGATTTTCTTTTCGGTGTCCATGACTTCGTCAGGCTTAGATCTTCGGCGGCATCTCCGGGCCCGGCATCGGCGGGCTGGGCGGCAGCCCCGTTGTCTCGACGGTCTTTTTGAACGCCAGAATTCGTTCAAGCATATTCTGGTGGGTCTGTTGCGACGGATGCAGGTCCCAGTATTCCATGCGCGGCAGCAGCTCTCGCAGTTGCTGCGCGCCGGAGGTCGAGTGCGAGGCGTCGTCGCCGGGCCAGATCGAGCTCGCGACATCCAACGCCATCAGCTCTTCGGGCCGCGGTCCAGACACGAACGTGTCGGGAAACAGCGCGTCGCGGCTCGCCACGACCGTCTCGACGTAGGCGTCCAGATCCTGTTTGACGAACCGCTCAGCGAACAGCCGGATCGTTGAAGATCGCGCTGGCCCACGGTCCGGTTTCGGGATCGCGCATGAAATTCTTGCCTTTGGCGCGCTCGCGAACGGCCTCGAGACCTTGTTCGCGCACGAACTCGATGTGCCGGTTGAAGAAGGCGTGAGTGCGGAGCTTCCAGCGATGTCCGCCGACCGGCTGCGCGAGGATCAGGCCGGTGCAGGCCTCGGGGTAGATGCGGGCGAATTGCGTCGCCACGCCGACGCCCATGCAGACGCCCAGCACGAAGGCTTTCTCGATATCGAGATGCTCGAGCAGCAGCTTGGCGTGCTGAGCAAAGACCTTCCAGGTCAGGACTTCGACGCGGCCGCCCGACAGTCCGGCTTCGCGGCGATCGTAGGCGACGACCGTGAAGTGCCGAGACAGCGCCTCGATCGCGTTCATCTCCTTCCATTTGCCATGGTCCCAGCTCTGCAGCGTCGACTCGAAGCCGCGCGGCGCCATCATGAGAAGGACAGGCCCGGAGCCCTGCTTCACATAGTGGGTCTTGATTCCATCCAGCGTGGCAAATGGCATGTCCTACGATCCTTCCGGCAACGGGCAGAGCTTCTGCAGCGTGACGAGGTCACGACCAGCATCCGCCCCGAGCTTTCTTCCCCGATACTGCATAGGATAGCTCGGCAACGTAGATAGCGCCCGCCGAGTTGACCGCAATGCCGTGTGGCGCAATGAACGGGCTTGGACGCTCCGGGCCACCATAGTCGCCGAGCCGCGCGAGCAATCGCCCGCCTTCATCGAGAATGCTGATGCGCGGCCCGAGATTGGGCCAATTGCGATTGCTGAACTCCTGACCCGGCGCGAGTTCCGCGACGTAGAATCGCTTCTGCGCATTGACGCAGCACATGCACAGGCCGCAGGGCCGGTAGAGATCGTGCCACTCGGTCTGGTACTTGCCGTTGCCGTCGAACACCTGAATGCGATGATTCTCGCGGTCGGCGACGTAGACATAGCCATCGGCGTCGCAGCAGATGTTGTGCACGATGTTGAACTGTCCGGGTCTGGTGCCGGGCTCACCCCAGGAGGCAATGAGCTTGCCGTTCGGATCGTATCTGTGCACCCGCGCATTGCCGTAGCCATCGGACACGTAGATATCCCCATTCGGGGCCAGCGCCGTATGGGTGCAGCGGTGGAACGGCAGCCCGCTCATGAACGGCGCAGGCTTGCCCGAGGTCCCGATCGTCAGCAGCAGCTTGCCGTCGAGCGTGTACTTGCGCACCGTGTGGTCACCATCGTCGGTGCAATAGATGGTGTCGTCGGGTCCCATGTGGACGCCGTGAGGACGTTTGAACTCACCCTCGCCCCACGACCGGAGGAATTTTCCATCACGGTCGAAGACCGTCATGGGGTGCTCTCCGCGCGCAAACACATAGACGTTGTCATGCCGATCGACGCCGACAGCAGCCACGTCGCCGAAGCGCCATCCGTCGGGAAGCTCGCCCCAGTTCCGTCCCGCGCATGCAAGCCGATAGCGATAGCGGCCTTCGCCGAGGATGGTCATGATATGCAGCGCGGACGAAGCCGACGCGCTCCTGCGCAGCCGAGAACAGCAGGCCGACGTCATTGCCGCACAGGATCATGCACATTCCAACGCTCAATCAGCATCAGCCCGGTTTCGCCTTGGCCTCGGCCCGCATCGTCTGCCGCAACGCGTCCGTGGCCTTGAGATCGATCTGATCGCGGTCGTCGATCACGACGCCATAGTCGTCACGCGCGCCCTGCCTGCTGATGTAGCCGTTGAGGAAATCGGTGAGCACCAGCTGCGGATCACGATCGAGCGGATCGCCCCAGCCGCCGCCGCCGGTGGTTTCGGCGCGGATGACCGTCTGCTTGGTCACCGGCAGGCGATAGATCCCCGTCGGCTTCCACTCCTTGTCCTCCGGCGTCTTGACCCAGTTGGAGCCGCCGCGGCCGAGCTTGCCGCCCCACAGGCCCCACGGCGGATAGGTGTTGCGCCGATGCGGCGGCAGGCCCCATCGGCCCTCTTCCAGCGCCCTGACCTGCAGCCGCAGGCCGAGCCCGCCGCGGTACTTGCCGGGACCGCCGGTATCCGGCAGCAGCTCTCGCGCCTCGACGATCACCGGACACTTCTGCTCGATGCTTTCGATCGGCGCGTTGCGCACGTCGCCCTGGCAGACCGTGACCGATCCGGACGGACCATCCTGCGTCGGACGCCCGCCCCAGCCGCCACCGTCGATCGTCTGCAGCACGAAGCTGCTTGCCGCGCCGCGGATCGTAGCCGGTGAACGAGCGTCCGATCATCATGTAGCCGAAGTGGCCGGCCGGAATGCGTTCCGGGATCGCCGGCGCGAGCGCCTTGAACACCGCGTCGACCGAGCCCGGAATCGGGCTCGCCCAGTCCGCCATCGCCGCCGGGATAGCTCGCCATCATGATGCAGCCTTCCGGCACGATGGCCTTCAGGGCGCGGAACGAGCCTTCGTTCGCGGGCTCGAGCGGTGTCGTCAGCCCCTTGTAGGCGATGTAGGCCGCGGCCAGCGTCCGCGAGTTGTTGTTGCCCGCGGTCTGCGGCTGCGTGCCGGTGAAATCGATCTCCATGTCGCTGCCCGACACCGTCACCTTCACATGGATGTGGACGAGCGGCTCCTTGGCGCCCGGCGCGTCGACGTAGTTGTCGGCCTCGTAGACGCCGTCCGGGATGGTCTCGACCACCGCGCGGCATTTGCGCTCGGTCTCCGAATAGATGATCTCCATCGCGGCGGCGATCGTCTCGGCGCCGTAGCGCTTGTAGAGCTCTTCCAGCCGGCGCTCCGCCAGACGGCAGGCAGCAATCTGCGAACGCAGGTCGCCCATCGCGGCCTGCGGGAAGCGGATGTTGTCGGAGATCACCTGCAGCAGCTTGTTGTCCGGCTTGCCGGCCTCGTAGATCTTGAGCTGGTTGAGCTGCAGGCCCTCCGACCAGGCATCGGTCGAGCCGAGCGCGCCGAAGCCGGTCGACAAGCCGCCGACGTCCACCCAGTGTGCGCGCACGGCCGGAAAAGCCGTCAGCACGCCGTCGAGGAAGAACGGCGTATAGATCACGATGTTGTTGAGGTGCTGCCCGGCCACCGCCTGGTGGTTGGTGATGAGCACGTCGCCCTTGGGCGAAATTCTCCAAGCCATGCCGGTGCGATGCCGTCCTTGATCACCACGCCCATGTCGGCGATGAAGTGCGAGACGCCGCCGATGTTCTGCGACATCAGCGTTCCCGTCGGTGTCCAGCAGCGTGCAGCTGTAGTCGCACACCTCGTAGATCATCATGTTGTACGACGTGCGCTGCAGGTCATAGGACATCTCGTTGGAGATGGCCGGCATCGCATTGCGGATCACCTCGAGCGTCACCGGATCGAGGCGGCTGCGCATATCTCGACTGACGACATTCACTGCACAGCCCCCAACTGAATGATGATTTCTCCGGTCTTCGATATCCTGGCGCGATCGCCGGCGAACATGACGGTCGTCGAGCCGTATTCCTCGATCAGCGCCGGACCTTCGATCTCCGCGCCCGCAGCGAGCGTGTCGCGCGCATAGACCGGGCAATCCTCGAAGCGATCCGCGCTCTCAAGGCAGACCTTGCGGATCGTGCGTGGCTTGGGCGCGCCGCCGCCGGACGCCACGGCAGGCATCTTCAGCTTCTGCCGGATGCCGCGCGCCGACAGGCGGACGTTGACCATCTCCAGCGGCTCGTTCGGCGCGGCGTGGCCGAAGCTGCGATCATGGATCGAGTCGAAGCGTTCCGGATCGTCTGCAGGTCGCCCGCCGCGATCTCCTCGGCGGAGACCGGCACCTTGATCGAGAACTCCTGACCCTCGTAGCGAAGATCGAGAAAGCGCTGGAAGCTCATCGCGTCCGTCGCTCACACGTTCGGCTGCGAGCATTTTCGTCGCTTCGTCGACCATGTCGGCGAAGATCTTCTGCAACTCGGCGAAGTTCAGCTTCGGCAAGGCGACCAGTTGCGTGCGCACATAGTCGTGGCGGATGTCGCTCATCAGCATCCCGAACGCCGAGAAGTGCGACGGCAGCACCGGAATGATGACGGTCGGAATGTGAAGCTGGCGCGCGATCGCCACGGAATGAATCGGCCCGCCGCCGCCCATGCCCGACCATGACGAAATCGCGCGGATCGAAGCCGCGTTCGACCGAGACGCCGCGCACCGCAAGCGACATCTTGGCGACCGCGATCTCGACGACGCTGAGCGCCGTTGCGATCGCATTCGAGTCCGAGCGGCTTTGCCAAGCTCTTCGGCAGCCGCGAGCGCCGCGTCGCGGTCGAGCTGCATCTCGCCGCCGAGGAAGCTGTCGGTGCCGATGCGGCCAAGAATGACGTTGGCGTCGGTCACCGTCAGCTTGGTGCCGCCACGCCGATAGCAGATCGGGCCTGGGTCGGCGCCGGCGCTGTGCGGCCCGACCTTGAGCGCACCGACCTCATCGATCCAGGCAATGCTGCCGCCGCCGGTGCCGACCTCGACGATGTCGACCACCGGCATCATGGCCGGATGGCCGTCTGGCATATCCGCCGATGTAGTAACCCTCGGCGACGGACGGCTCGCGGCCGTGGACCAGACTGGTCTTGGCGGTGGTGCCGCCCATGTCGAACGCGATCGAGTTCTCGTAGCCGAGATTGCTGCTGATCTGCGCCGCCGCGATGACGCCGCCGACCGGCCCGGATTCCATCATGGCGACCGGCACGCGCTTGGCGGTGTCCGCCGACATCAGGCCGCCGTTCGACTGCATGATCAGCAGCCGTCCGCGAAAGCCATCCTGCTCGAGCAGCGTCTCGAGATTGCTGATGTATTTGCTGGTGCGCGGCCCGATATAGGCGTTCAGCACAGTGGTCGAGATGCGCTCGTATTCGCCTGATCGTCGCGAAATCTCATGCGACGCCGTGATGAACTTCGACCCATCGAGCCTCGCGCAGGATGCTCGGCCATGCGCCGCTCGTCCGACGGGTCCTGGTAGGAATGGAGAAAACAGATCGCGACGCCTCGACGCCGCTTGGCGAGCACCTGCTGCGCGACTTCCTTCGCCTGCGCTTCGTCGAACGGAATGATGCGCCTCACCCCATGCGGTCGTGCGCTGATCGACCTCGAAGGTCAGACGCGGCGGCGCCAGCGGCTCGCGCACGCTGAAACAGGATGTTGTAGGATTCCGGCCGGTTGCCGCGCGCGATCTGATAGACGTCGCGGGTGCCGCGCGTGACGATCAGCGCCGTGCGGCGCACCGGTGCGCTCGATCGCCGTGTTGATCGCGACCGTCGATCCGTGGACGAAGCTCTCGACCTTGCTTCAGGTCGAGGCGTCGCCTTGCGCACGCCATCCAGCACGCCGGTCGCGAAATCGGGCGGAGTCGACAGACACTTGGCCTGGTGGATTTGACCCGTGTCGGCGTCGAACGCCAGGAGGTCCGTGAATGTGCCACCGATATCGACGGCAACGCTGACGTTCTTCAAGTTCTGTCCCCTCGTCCTACTGCGCGGTGATGTTGGCCTTGCGGGCGGCCTTGGTGAAATCGGCGATTTCCTGCGCCAGGATCTTGCGAAGCTCATCCGGCGTGGTGGAGACCGGATCGATCCCGAACGACTGCCCACTTCTTCTTGACGTCCGGCTGCTTCAGCAGACGCGCCGATCGCCTGGTTGAGCTTGGCGACGATCGCCGCAGGCGTGCGTGCCGGCGCAAGCATGGCGGTCCAGGTCGTCTGCTCGGTGCCAGGAAAGCCCGCCTCGGCGACGGTCGGCACATCGGGAAAGTCGGGCAGACGTTGCTTGCCGGTCACCGCCAGTGCGATGAGCTGGCCGTCGCGCACCAGACCGGCCGATGCGCCGATCGGCGAGATGGCATACTGCACGCGGCCCGGCGATCGTCTCGGTCAGCGCCTCCGACGGGCCCTTGAACGGGATGTGTTGCGCCTCGATGCCGACCGCGTCGTTGAAGATCGCCGAGCTGAAATGCATGAAGCTGCCGCCGCCCGAGGACGGGTAGTTCAGCTCATTCGGCTTCTGCTTGGCGAGCGCGACCAGATCCTTCAGCGTCTTCACGCCGAGCGTGGGCGACACCAGAATCCACTTCGGAGCCGACGATGTCATCGTGACCGGCAGCGAAGTCCTTCAACGCGTCGTAGCCCAGACGCGGATTGATCGCGGGCGCCACCGCGTGCGCGTTGGTGATGGACATCAGGGTGTATCCATCGGGCGCAGCGCTCGCCACGTATTGTGCCGCAATCGCGCTGCCGGCCCCCGGCCGGTTCTCCACCACGACCGGCTGCTTCCATTGCTCCTGCAAGCTTTGCGCGAGGACCCGCGCGGTGACGTCCGGCGCGCCACCAGGGGTGAAGCCGACAATGATGCGGATGGTCCGGTTCGGGTAGTCGTTCGCGTCCTGGGCGCTAACCTGCGGACCGAAGAAAGCGATGGACACCAGGGCAAGCAGCAACCACAGGCCCGCTCTCCAAAATGTTCGCAATGCGCACACATTTTCCTCCCATGATTGTTCTGTTTGCATTAGCATTGATGCTGCAAAGCGTGTCAAGGAGCCGAATATGTGCGCAATGCGCACAATAGAAGCCGCCGACGTCCGCCGCCGCGACCGCAATCAAGTCGCAGCGCTGGCCAACGGCATGCGGGCGATCGAGGCCTTCGCCGCCAGCCGCCAGCGGATGACACTGGCCGAGGTCGCCAAACATAGCGGCCTGACCAGAGCCGCGGCGCGCCGCTATCTCCTCACCCTGGTCGCCAACGGCTATGCCGATTTTGACGGCAAGCGCTTCCAGCTCACGTCGCGCGTGCTGCGGCTCGGCCATGCTTACATCTCATCTGTACCGCTGCCGCAGATCGCGCAGCCGATCGTCGAGGAGCTCGGCCACCGGACCGACGAATCGATCGCGCTCTCGGTGCTGGAGGGACACGAATCCCTGACCATCGCGTCATCGGCTCCACGCCGCATCCTGGGCATCTTCACGCGCGTCGGAACGCATCTGCCCGCGCTGTCGACCGCGACCGGACGCGTTCTGCTTGCCGGCAGGCCGGACGATGCGATCAGCGATATTTTGCGATCTGCACGCATTCAAAAGCTGACGCCGAAGACCAAGACATCCTCTGAGCAGATCCTGGACGAGATCCGCCGCATCCGGCGAGCCGGCTACGCGCTCAATGACGAAGAGATCGAGGTCGGGCTGCGCGTGATCGCGGTGCCGGTGCGCGAGGCCGGCGGCGGCGTCATCGCATCCATGTGCGTGAGCACCTATTCCGGCCGCTACGAGGTCGATCAGCTCACCGAGAAGTTCCTGCAGCCGCTGCTGAAGGCGAGCGAGAAGCTCGGAGCAGCTTCTGTAACTTCGACCGTGGACGGCAAAAGAATTGCACGCAGGCGCGAATTGTTTGACTTGCCATGCCCGGCCTTGTGCCGAGCATCCGCGTCTTTCTTCACCCCATTGCAGCAAGCAAGACGTAGATGGCCGGGCAAAAGTGCGTTCACGCACGTCTTCGACGCGCTATGCCCGGCTATGACGCAGAGAGTGTAGCGAACGTTGCGATAATCCGCACTACGCAAACGCCGGCTGCTTCGGCTTCGATTCGACGCGCTCATTAAGGCCGAAGAACCGGCGCGCGTTGAGATCGAGCACTTTCTCCTTGTCCTCCCTGGACAGGCCCACTTCGTCCAGCACCTGCAGCGCCTTTTCGGTCGACCAGCAGGGATAGTCGTCGCCGAACATGATGTGATCGACGCCAAAGAAATCGATCGCAAACTTCACGCCGGCCGCGTGCGGCGAGACCGTGTCGGTGTAGAAGGTCTTGAGATAGACGCTCGGATCCTTCGGCAGGTTCGCCGGACCGCAGCTCTTGTCCATGCGCCCGGCCTGGTAGGGCAGCGCGCCGCCGGTGTGCGACATGAACACTTTCAGCTTCGGATGACGCTCGAGGATGCCCGACAGGATCAGCCGCGTCGCCGTGACACTCACGTCGAAGGTACGGCCGAGCGCCAGATGCAGCGCCCCGTTGTATCCGTCGAGCAGGTCGATGAACGTGTTGTCGGTCGGATGGATGAACAGCGGAACGCCGAGCTCTTCGATGCGCGCATAGAACGGCTCGAGGCCCGGATGATCGATGTGATTGTCCCGGCCGATGCTGCCCGGAATGTTGACGCCGATCAGGCCGAGCTTTTGGACCATCCGGTCAAGCTCATCGATGGCGGCCTTCGTATCCTGCAACGGCACGACGCCGCTCGCCCAGACCCGGCCGGGATAACGCCGCTGCGCCTGCGCCATCTCATCATTGTACATCTGCGCATAGTAGACGCCGTCGGCGAGCGGAATCTCAGAAAAGAAGGTCGAGAACGGCCCGAGCGAGCAGACGAAATCGATGTGATGGCCGGTTGAATCCATATGCCGGATGTGATCGTCAAGATCGAACCAGACCTTGCGCCTGTAGCCGACGACGCCGACGCGTCCATAGGTTGCATAGAGATCATAGCCGCCGATGCCGTTGCGTTCAGCGCGGGGATAGCGGCCCTTGCGCTCGCACAAGTCTTCGAACACCGATCGCGGGAACCAGTGAACGTGACAATCAAGAATTCGCATCGGGCTCTCCTTCGGCTTTGTCGTGCGTTTCCCGGGCCTCAATGATTTGAATCAATGTACGATTCGAGGGCCGGCCGGTCAATTACGGCCACTTCGCTCTCAAGGCATGAGCGAAGCGTTAACAGAGGACGCAACGCTTTATTTGATGATCTCCCGTGCGCGATCGACCACGTGCTTTGGCGTTGTGAACGCCTTGGTCAATAGTTGCTGCGCCTCTTGTCCGGTCACCAGGCTCAGCCCGATATTGCGCGTGTTGGCGAGCTCGACAAATTGCTTGTCCATCGCCGCTGCGGCGAACGCTTTCTGCAGAATGGCCACGCGATCGGCAGGCACCTGGCCGGACATCACGTAGGGGCGTCCGAGCTCCATGGCGGTTGTCAGCACCCGCAGGACCTCCAGATCCTCCGACGTTTTCAGGAACTCGCCGGCCCACGGCACGCCTTCAGGCACCTCGGGAGACTTGGCTTCGAGCATGCGCACGACGATGTCGATCTTGTTTTCCGTAAGCCAGTGCTCCGGTATCCCCTCCTTCGACCCGCATTCGCCGTCAAGCTCGCCGCGCTCGATCGCGAGGTGCCCTTCCGCGCGGCCTGGATATCCCGATACGGCACGGACATTGGCCTTCAAGAGATGCTTGAGCATCGCGATGTCGTTATAGGCCCCGCTGTTGACGCCGATGCTTCCGAGCGTAGCCTCCCTGCTGCCGTGGAGTTCAGCCCAGGTCGAAAAACCTCGCCCCCGCCAGAAATAGCAGAAGCGAAACGACCGGTTCAGGCTGCCGAGCCAGGTCAGGCCCCTGAGATCAACCTTGAACTGATCCGGATTGGCGAAGGCGTTGGTCATGACGCCGGAGTTGAAGGTCGTGATGACGGTGCCATCCCTCGGGGCGCCCGCGTCAAGGTGAAGCACCGACGCGAGACCGCCTGCGCCCGGCATGTTCTTGACGACGACATTGGGCTTGCCCGGAATATGCGCACTCAGGAACGGCGCAAAGGCGCGTGCGTAGACGTCGTATCCACCTCCGACACTCGCCCCGACCACGAGCGTGACCGTCTTGTTGGCGAAGAAGTTCGGCTGGGCTTTGGATGGGCCCGAGCAGGCAAGAAGCGACACGGCAACCATCGCGCGGGTCGTGAGCGCCGTTCCGCTCCGTCGTCGACTGCAAGACTTCGTGGGCATTCCCCGGCTTCCTCCGTTGAACACCTTGCACTGTTTCTCTCTTGTGCGCATTGCGCACGCAGCGATGGGCGTTCTTGACACGTCTTGTAGGCTGGGAGACTGTCACAAACAGCCGGCACAAGGCAAATGTGCGCGTGTCGCACAGGAGAGGCTAGCGGCTCTTGGGCTAGCGGCTCTCGAGCTCGCCGCTCTCGGGTAACAAACAAAGGCCGTGGAGGAAACCGCGTCGGCATGATCGAGCAACGCCTTTACGATGTACTCGCCGCCGCCTTTGCGGCGGAAGGCGTGGATACGCACTTCACGCTCCTTGGCGATGGCAACATGCACTGGGCGACGGTCCTGGCCGACCGGCACGGCGTGCGCACCATTCATGCCCGCCACGAGCATTGTGCCTGCGAGATGGCGAGCGCATACGCTCATGTCACCGGACGCGTCGGCGTGGCGTCGGTCACCCACGGCCCTGGCGTCACCCAGATCATGACCGCGTTGACGACCGCGGCGCGAGGCGACATTCCGCTCATCGTATTTGCCAGCGAAGCGCCCACCACGGCGGCGTGGACGATCCAACAGATCGATCAGGCGCCGCTCGTCCGCGCCTGCGGCGTCGAATACATCCAGATTCAAAGCGTCAACCATGCGCTTGATCGGGTGCGCGAGGCCTTCTGCGTCGCGCAATCCGAGCGCCGCCCGGTCGTTCTCGGCGTGTCAGACGATCTGCAGCGCGTGCGTGTCCGCAACATTCCACGCTACGTGCCGTCGTCGACCTTCATTCCGCGCAATCACCCCTGCCCTCCCGATGACGAATCGGTGCGCGCAGTAGCGGAGCTGATCGCATCCGCAGAGCGGCCCATCATCCTCGCGGGACGCGGCGTCATGCTGGCCGACGCGAAGGCCGAGGTGCTTGAGCTGGCCGAACGCTGCGGCGCGTTGCTTGCCACGACGCTTCCGGCACGAGGGCTGTTCGACGACGACACCTTTTCGATCGGCATTGGCGGCGGCTGGTCGAGCGATGTGGCGACGGAGTTGTTCGCCAACGCGGACCTCGTGATCGCCATCGGCGCAAGCCTGACTGGCTTCACGACGCATTCTGGCAGGCTCTACCCGAAGGCGCGGGTCATCCAGATTGATGCCAGTCCGCGCGCCGTGCGCCACAACCGCGCAGTCGCTCATGTTCATTTGCGCGCCGATGCGCGGCTTGGCGTTGCCGCCATCAACAAGAACCTGGAGCGCTCGACGCACGTGAAGGTCGGCTATCGGACGCCTGAGACCGCCAGCCGGCTGAGAGCGGCGGTCTGCGATACCCGACAAGCTGCCGGATGGCACGATCGACCCGCGCCGCGCGGTGCAGGAGATCAATCGTGTCGTCCCGAAGGACTGGTTCCTGGTCGGCGGCAGCGGCCACTGCGCTTATTTCACCGCAACGAACACGCAAGGCCGGCCGCCGGAATTGTACGCCAGCATTCGCCACTTCGGCGCCATCGGCTCTGGTCTGTCACACGCCATCGGCGTTGCGGTCGCGCGCAACGATCGCAAGGTGCTGCTCATCGATGGCGACGGCAGCCTGATCATGCATGTGCAGGAGCTGGAGACGATTGCACGCCACAACATTCAGATGCTGATCGTCGCGTTGAACGACGGCGCCTACGGATCGGAGGTCCACAAGCTGCGGATGGATGGCGTTTCAGACCGGCAGGTGCGGTTCGGGCGCCCCGACTTTGCCAGCATTGCCGAAGGTTTCTCGCTCAGGGGCGCACGGATCACGGATCTCAGTCAGATTGAACAGCGCTTCCAGGACCACCTGCGCGGTACGCAGGCGGAGATCTGGGACATTCCGATATCCGGCGATGTGCTGTCGACACCATTCGAGCGCGAGGCGAGGGAGAAGCAGCATTCGTCCCTCAAGGCGCCAGCATCGTGAGGAGAGCGTCGTGCCGCGGCGGTTGATCAAAACGGCTCACCTCGCGCTGCTCGCGCTGTTCATGCATGCAGGCACTGCGAGCTTGGTTTCCGCGCAATCCTATCCGGCCGAGCCGATCCGCATCGTCGTGCCGTTTGGACCGGCGAGCGGACCCGACTTTGCAATTCGAGCCCTACAGCCCGCTCTTGCTGAGATTCTCAAACAATCTGTTCGGGTGGAGAATCGCCCGGGCGCCAACAGCATCATCGGCACGCGCGCGGTTGCGACTGCGGCGCCGGACGGCTACACGCTCCTGGGCGCAAGCACCGGCTTTTCGACCATCGAGAGCACGACGTCACAGCCCGGCTTCAGCCCCATGCGGGATTTCAAGCCGGTCGGCTTCAGCGCGCGCAGCGCGGGCTACGTCCTCGTCGTGAGTGCGAAGTCCTCGCATACGACGATGCAAGATCTGATTGCCGCCGGAAAGAGAGCGCCGGTCTTCTATGGATCGCCCGGCATCGGAAACACTCTGCACCTTGTCGCAGCGTTCTTTGCAGAGAAGACCGGTGCCCCCGTCAAACACGTGCCATATCCGGGCGTTGCCGATGCGGTCCTCGCGACGGCCCGCGGCGAGGTCGATTTCACCTTTGCAACACTCGCCGCCGTGATCGGCCAGGTGCAGAGCGGGGATTTGAGGGCGATCGGCTATGCAGGTTTGACACCCCTTCCCGAGCTGCCTTCAGTGCCGCTGGTCTCAAGTGTCGCACCGGGCTTTCGGCTCGCCGAGCCGTGGGCGGGACTGCTGGCGCCGGCCAGGACGCCTGACTCTGCCATCATGATCCTCAACAACGCACTCAAGCGGGCGAGCGAGGATTCCAAGTACAAGACAGCGCTGCAGGCCGGCGGATATACGCCCAGCGTCAAATTCGCCCGAGGAATTCAGGGCGTTCCTGGAGCAAAACATCGCGGACTGGAAGCAGGCCGCCCAGGCCGCCGGCATCACGCCCAACTAGCAGCCAGCAAGCCCCCGCGTACACGCGAGGGCCCGCCTCATCGACGTGCGCGACTTAATCAGCCGCCACCATCTATTGCTTGGCTCCAGGCAGATCGACCGCCTCGGGAACAGATGCGCTGGGCGCGCGCGCTGCGTTGGCTGCGGCGCGAAGAGCGCGCACGAGCGCCCGGGTGTTCTGCTCCAAGACCTCGCGATTGATATTCTCAATCGCGTCACAGGCGCGGTGATAACAGGGATCGTAGGGGCGGCCAGCCTCGCCACCGAACGCCTTTGCCTCACCCTCCGACTTCCGTCCAGATGCGCCCGTATAGAGACCGACGGTCGGAATGCCTTTCTGTGAGAACGAGGCGTCGTCGGATCCAAATCGGCCTCCGGTGCGCTCCTCAAAGGGCAAATCGTGCGTCCGGAACTCGGTGACGACCTCTTCCCGAACAATGGCAGCCAACCCTTCCAGCTTTGCGACAGAGCCGCGAACAAAACGTGTGAAGTTGGGCGAGCCGACCATATCGAGATTGACGTAGACGGCGATCTGCCGGCGCTCATCGTCGGACAGGGAGGCGACGTGGTGACGCGAGCCGATCAGGCCGCGTTCCTCGGCGCCCCAGAATCCGAAGCGCATGCGGCCGCGAGCCGGATCCTGCGCCAATCGCAGCGCGGCTTCGAGCACCGCCGCTGAGCCGCTGCCGTTGTCGTTGATGCCCGGCCCCTCCGGCACGCTGTCAAGGTGTGCGCCCGCGACAATCAATGTGCTCTTATCGTTGACGCCCATTTCGGATCCCATGTCGGCCAGGACGTTTCGGGTCACGCGCTTGCCGCTGACAGCGTTGACCGCGAGACGCACGCTGCCACCAGCCCGCGTCGCAAGCGTGCGGCCGAACTCGTACGGCACGCCGACCACGGGAACGTCAGCGCCCTTGCTCAGGACACCCGAGAACGCGTCGGTGCGGCCATCCGTGCCTTCATTCATGATGATGAGGCCAGCGGCGCCGGCCGCGACCGCGTTGTCGACCTTGACCTGGAACTGGCATGTTCCGCGTCGGACCAGCGCCACGGAGCCGCGCTCGAAGGCGTCAAAGTCTTTTGCCTCGCATCCGCTCACTGAGGCCGCCGGCGAACCGTCGGTCAGCTGGAGATTCACCGCATGCAGGCGAGCCTCCACCTCACGCGAACCGGAGCCGGCCAGGGTGCGAACGGTGTTGTTGGGAGCCGGCTCCTGCGAGCCGTCAGGCTTGTTTGTGAGCAGGACCGGAGGAGACTTTTCCTCGAAGAAGGGGAACTCGAATTCTTCAAAGCGGACGGAATAGCCTGCCTGTCGCAAGCGATCGGCCACGTACTGCGCCGAACGGTCGTAACCGCCGGTGCCCGCGGCCCGGTTGCCACCGTTGGCGGCGGCAATCTCCTGCAGCGCCTGCAGATGACGGAATGCGCCCTCGCCAATCGCGGGGTCGGTCTGGCCGCTGGCAGGCGGTCGGCCGACGACGTCATCGGCCTTGGCAACGCAGTCTATGGAAGTCACCAACAAAACGGCAGCGAAACCGACATTCAAGCCGGTCCGAACGAAATTCGATGATGCCATGGAGGTCCACTCGTGAGCGGTTAGTGCCCCGGATCGAACCTAGCAGAGAACGCGCTCGCTGTCACACCGTCACGACACCAGCGAGACAACTCTGCGTGAGCGGCCGACCGGAGCCGTCTCGATCGCTTTCGGCGCCTGCAAATATCCAAGCACAAAGTCGATGACCGTTCGCCGCCGCCTCTCGAGATTGGCGCGCGTCATCATTTCCCGTTCGAAGATGACACCAAACGTGTGCTGGTTCGAGAAATACATGATGCACAACGCGCACATCGAAACGTAGAAATCGACCGGCTCGACATCCGCTCGGAACTGGCCGCTGCGCTGGCCGCGCTTGAGAATGCCGGTGATGAGATCGGTCAAGGTCGCCCTGAAGCTTGCGAGCTTTTTCGACTTTCGGAGGTGGCGGGCCTTGTAGAAATTCTCCATCGACAGAAACGAAACGAAGTGAGGGTTCTCGAGGTAATAGTCGATCTTGAGATTGATGATCGCTTCAATGGCAACGGCCGGATCGAGATCCTCGATCTTGATCTCCCGCTCGCGCGCGACGAGATTCTCGAACACGGCCTCCAAGGCGGACAGATACAAGCCTTCCTTGCTACCGTAATAGTAGTAGATCATGCGCTTGTTGACGCCGCAGCGCTCGGCCATGTCATCGGTGCTGGCCGCGGCAAATCCACGCTCGCCGAACTCGCCGATGGCCGCCTGCAAAATCTTCGTACGAGTTAAATCGGCATTCCGCTTCTGACGAGCTTTAGCGGATTTGGCTTTAGCGGATTTGCGGGTTTTCATGAACGCATCATGCCTGCAGGAGCACGCCGAAGCAACGACGGCCCGTGTTGACAGCAGCTCCATCGCCCAGTTAACTGTCGAGTTAATTAGGGCCCGCGGGGTAGTTTGCAAGCCGGGCTTGCAAGGAGAGTAGCAGGGAGAACCGTATGGAGACGGGCTATCCGCCCATCCGTCGCGTGGTGACGGGACATGATGCAGCGCATGTCGCGAAGGTGCTGCGCGACGAGCCTGCGACCAACGCGAAGTACCCCCAACCAGGCTTGGTTTCGACCATGCTCTGGTGCACCGATGGGACGCCGGCAGCTATTCCCATAGGCGAACAGCCGGAGGATATGGGCGCCAGGATCATTGGTACGGCACCGCCACAAAACGGCACGCGCTTCGCGGTGATCGATTTTCCTCCAGGCAGCAAGCCGCACATGCACCGAACCGAGACGCTCGACTACGTCATCGTCATCGAGGGCGAGATCGAGATGGACATGGACAAGTCGACCGTCAAGCTGAAAGCCGGTGACATCATGATCCAGCGCGGCACCAACCATGCCTGGGCGAACCGCAGCGACAAGCGCGCCCGCGTTGCCTTTGTGCTGATCAACGCCGAGCCGCTCGGCATCGGAGCGCCGGTGACTGGCTCGCACAGCGCGAGATAAGTCGGTCGGGAGGAGCAATATGCTTGGCTTGCTGCGAACGGTTGCATGCATCGCGCTAATAGCGTTTCCCACGATCGCATCGGCGCAGAACTACCCCAGTGGGCCCGTCAAGGTGGTCGTCCCCATTCCGGCCGGAGGCGTCACCGATGTGATGGCCCGCGTGGTCGGTCAGCGCCTGCAGGAGATGTGGGGCCAGACCGTCATCGTTGAAAATCGGCCGGGCGGCAACTCCGGCGTCGGCGCCCAGGTTGTCGAGCGCGCCCCGCCCGACGGGCTGACACTGCTGGTCGCACCCAACTCGACCTTCACGGCAAACCCGGCACTTTCCTCCAAGCTGATCTACGATCCAGAGGCGTTCACGCCCATATCGGTGCTCTGCCGCGGCACGCCGATGCTGATCGCGCATCCGTCGTTGCCGGTGAAGGCGGTGCCGGAGCTGATCGCTTACGCCAAGGCCAATCCGGGCAAGCTGAGCTACGGCTCGTTCGGCGTCGGGACCTACGCCCATCTCAGCATGGAAGATTTGAAGCAGCGGACCGGCATCGATATTCAGCACGTGCCCTATCGCGGAGCAGCGCCGGCCTTGAATGGCATCCTCGGCAACGAGGTGTCGGTGATGCTGCTGAACCTCTCGAGCGTCGAAGAGCATGCCGCAGCCGGCAAGGTCAGGCTGATCGCGGCAGCGACGGAGAAACGCGTGCCGACGCTGGCCAACCTGCCAACGATCGCCGAGACGGTTCCCAACTTCCAGACTTCGGTCTGGTTCGGGCTTTGGGGGCCGGCGAAGATTCCCCCTGCCCTCCTTGCGAAGATCCACGCCGACGTATCGAAGGCCTTGGACCTCCCTGAAACGAGGCAATTCTTCAAGACGAACAGCTTCGAGCGCGTCGATCTCTCGCCCCAGGATTTCGGCAAGCTCGTTCAAAGCGACCTTAAGCATTGGACCACTTTGATCAACGCTGTCGGCGCAAAGATCGACTGAGGGTACATATGAAGGTTCTGATCACCGGCGGCATGGGCGTCATTGGCGCCGAGACCACCCGCAAATTCGTCAAGGAGGGCTATCGCCCTGTCGTCTTCGCGCGCCACCGCGACGACAGCCTGATCAGCGACATCGTCGACAAGATCGATTTCGAGCAGGGCGACGTGCTCGACATGCCGCGCATCCTGCAGGCGATCAAGAAGCACCAGGTCACGCATGTGGTGCATGCGGCAGCGTTTGTCGGCGCGGTGTCGGCGGCCAATCCGGCGCTGAGCATCCAGGTCAACGTTCTCGGCCTGGTGAACATTCTCGAGGCGGCTCGCGCGCTCAACGTCAAACGCGTCGTGTTCACGAGCGCCAAGGGTGTCTACGGGCCGGTGACCGGTGAATACGGGTCACCGACCTGGAAGCCGATGCCCGAGGACCTGCCAGCCAAGCCGAAACGCATTTACAACTCGGCCAAGTTCATGGGCGAGAATGTCTGCACGTACTATCACGACAACATGGGCATCGAGACGGTGTCGCTCCGTTTTGCCTCGACCTACGGGCCGGGCAAGACTGCCCGCCATGGCCCGATGGCGGTGATAAGTCGCATTGTCGAAAATCCAGCTCAGGGCCTACCGTTCCGGCTCGAACAGGGCGGCGAGGACAAGGATGACTTCATCTACAACAAAGACTCGGCGCTCGGCATCTATCTCGCCACCGTTGCCGAGAAGGTGAAGAGCCGGGTCTATAACATCGGAACCGGCGTTGGCGTCACGCTGCGCGACTTCGAGCGCGTGATCAAGAAGCACATTCCGAATGCCCAGATGGAGATCGGCGGCGGCTTGAACTTCTACGGCTTCCCGTATCCGGCAACGGGCGTCTACGACATCTCTCGTGCGCGTGAAGAGCTGGGTTACAAGCCCGAGTTCGATCTGGAACGCGGCATCGCGGACTATCTCGCGGCACTCAAGCAGATGAAGCTCGCAGCCTAAGCTCCGGTCGGAGCTCGGTCGCGGCAAACCACTAGGGAGAATTCATGCGTGCCACGTTAGAGCTTCCGCGCCTTTCGCTGGCCGAACGTGACCGGCGCTATGCCGCCGTGAGGAAGCAAATGGCGGCCCGCGGTCTCGACGCCATCGTGCTGTGGGGCTGGCCGATGATGTGGGACTTCTACATCGCCAACGCCCGCTATCTGTCGCCGATTGGCGGCAACGCCGAATACAACGTGCTGATCTTTCCAGCCGAGGGAGAGCCCACCTCGATCATCCACATGCCGACATTCCTGGACGGCTGGAAGGCAGCGCAGAATTGGGTGAGCGATATCCGCCCGCGCACCAAGACCTGGGCGGATTCCGTTGCCAACCGGATCAAGGAGCTGAAGCTCGAGCGTGGCAAGATCGGAATGGACGGGCTTGCCGGTCCGCTCGACCCGGATGGCTGGTTGCCGCATGACGTCTACAAACGCCTCCTCTCGCTGCTGCCTGACGCAAGCATCATCGGCCTTGACGACATGCTGGAGAAGATCCGCGCTGTCAAAAGCGAGGAGGAGCTCGGCGTCCTGCGCAAGGCCGCGGCCTTGGGCGACATCATGCTGGCCACATGCCGCGAGATCGCCCGGCCCGGCATGAAGGAATGCGAAGTCTATGGCGCGATGATGCAGTCGATGATGGCCAACGGCGGCGAAGAGCCGACGTTGTTCCTGTGGAATTGCGATCGCTATCCCTATCCCCATCCCTTCCGCATGCCGACCGTGCGGCCGATGGAGAGAGGCGATCTGATCATCTGCGAGATGCACCCCAAGTACGGCGGCTACTTCACGCACGTCGAGCGCACCTATTGCCTCGGCGAGCCGGAGCAGGAGCAGCTCAAGATTTACGAGGGTTGTCTCGCGGCCTATCGCTGCGGCCTGGAGCATTTCGGACCGGGCAAGACGATCTCGACTGCCCTCATGGCCGTCAAAGACGAAATCGACTCTCGCGGCCTCTCGATCTGCGAGGCCGGCATCCACGGCCACGGGCTCGCATCGCTGGAATATCCGCGGTTCAGACACCACGCGATTGCCGCCGATCGCGACGCGATCAAAGTGATCGGCGATCGGTTTGAGGAAGGCATGGTGTTCGCCTTCAACATCGACTTGCTCGACCCGAAATGGAGGGAGGGCAAGACCGGGTGCGTCTTCGCGGAGACAATCGAGATCACGCGGGACGGCGCCCGCCGCATGCACACCTTTCCAACCGAGTTCCAGCGATTGCCGCATTGATCGCAGGGAGGAGCCCAACGTGAGCAGCAATGCGGTCGCGGAGAAGATCCCCAGCGGATAGCGAGCACTGAACGAAACATGTTGGGAAACGCCAAGGAAAAGATCATGGGAAAGATCGCGGGAAAAATCGTCGAACGACCGAGATTGACCATTCTGCTCGCCAGCCTGGCAGCCATGATCGCGGCGCCGACCGCCAGCATGGCGCAAGGCACGGACTATCCGAAAGAGCGCATCACCTTCATCGTCGGTTTCGCCGCCGGCGGGTTCGCAGACACGATCGGGCGCTGGATCGCGGCAAGGCTCGGAGAGCGCACAGGCCAAGCGATCGTTGTTCAGAACATGGAGGGCGGTGGCGGGATTCGCGCGGCGCGACGGGTCGCGATGTCGCCGCCGGATGGCTACACCATTCTGGTCACGACGACGTCACTCGCGATCAATGAATCTCTGGTGCCGGATCGCGGCTATACCGCTGCCGCGCTCGAGGCCGTCTCGCTGCCGGTGTCGGCGCCGGAATCCCTTTCGGTCAGCGCCAAATCGCCGGTCAAAACGCTGGCGGATCTCATCAGAGAGGCCAAAGGCGGGACCGTGTTCATGGGGTCGGCCGGCATCGGCTCCGGATCGCACATCGCAGGCGAATACTTCTTCAAGAACATGGCAAAGGTGCCGGTGAAGCACATTCCCTTCCCGGGCGGCAATCCGGCCATGATGGGCCTCCTCACCGGCGACGTGACGGTGCTCGCTGCCACGGCGACGGCCCTGGTGCGCAACGTCAACAACGGCGACGTGACCGGGCTTGGGATTGCCGCGGCCGAGCGCACGCCGATGCTGCCGACCGTTCCGACCTTCGCCGAAGGTGGCTATCCCGGGCTTTCCGCGGCGTCGTGGACCGGCTTCTTTGCGCCCGCCGGCACACCCGAAGCGGTGCTCACGAAGCTCAACAGCGAGATCAATGCGATCCTGCAGGAGCCGGAGATTGCCAAGCGCATCGAGGCCGCGGGCTTGCAAACGACGGTCCGCAGCCGCGCCGAGACCGCCAAGATGTTCAGCGCCGACATCCAGAACTGGTCGACGATGGTGCAGGCCGTCGGCGTTCCGAAGCATGAGCCGTAGCGACTGGAGGCGTCGATGGCGGAGGCGGCGGGCATGGACATCCTCGAAACGGATGTCCTCATCATCGGCGGCGGATTTGCCGGCTGCTGGGCGGCGCTACGCGCCGCCGACCTGAAGGCGACCGTCACGCTCGTCGACAAGGCCTATGTCAGCCGCAGCGGCGCCTCGACGATGTCCGGCGGCATCACGACCTGCCCGCTCGACAGCGACGATCTCGACGTCTGGGCGGAGGAGTTCATCGTCCGCGGCAGCTACATGTGCGACCAGCGCTGGACCTATCAGCTGCTCGAAGGCCAGCGCGAGCGCATCAAGGACTATGTCCGCTGGAACGTTCCGATCTCGCGCAGCGCCGATGGATCGATCCGCCGGTTCGCCAGCCGCGGCATGGTCAACGTCCGCGGCATGCAATACCAGCCGAAGGTCGCGATGCGCGAGCTGCGCCGCCAGATCACGGCGCGCGGCGCGCGCATTCTCGATCGCCTGTTCATCACCGAGCTCCTGACCGCCGATGGCGAGTGGCCGACGCGCACCGGCATTGCCGGCGCGGTCGGCTTCGATGTCTACACCGGCCGCTTTGTCGTCATCAAAGCCAAGCGGACGATCGTGTCGACCGGCATGATCGCGATGAAAGGCACGCATCGCGTCGACAACGATTGCGGCGATGGCGCCGCCATGGCGTTTCGCGCCGGCGGCCGCCTGGTCGACATGGAGTTCACGTTCGGCGGCACCTTCAACGTGCTGATGAAGAAATTCGACTTTCCAAGCTACAACGTCGCGGTCGCGCACGGCGCGCGCCTGATCAATGCGCGCGGCGAGCGCTTCATGCAGCAATACGATCCCGCAGCGCCTGGAGCGCAGCGAGCTGTCGCACGTCGTGGCGGCGTTCGCCAAGGAGATCGTCGACGGACGCGGGCCGGTCTTTGTCGATCTGCGGCATGTCGATGAGTCCTATTGGACCGACATCGCCAAGCTGCATCGCGGCGGCTCCATTCTGCTGACCGACCACGTGCCCGACCCGAAGACCAATCCGCTGCCGATCGAGCCCACCTGGGGCCTGTGGGCGAGCGGCCGCAGCGGGCTGCAGATCGATCTCGGCGCGCGCACCAATCTCTATGGACTGCTGGCGGCGGGCTCGGTGGCCAAGAACGATGCGACCGGCACCCACGCCAGCGCCGGCTCGCCGACCGCCTTCTGCAAGGTCTCGGGCTGGCACGCCGGCGAGACGGCAGCGACGGAGAGCCGGCAAAGTCAGCATCCCGTCATCGCGAGCGATGTGCTGACGCATGCTCAAGGAGCAGGCGCTGGCCCCGTTGCGCCGCGCGCCGGCGCGCAAGAGCTCAGACGATCTGCACGACGATCTCGCCCGGCTTGAAGCCAGCGTCGTCGATGGAATGATCCTCAACGCCGACAAGCTCGCCCGGATGCTGCGCACGACCGAGGACGTGCTGGATGCCGGCCGCAGCTGCCGGGCAGACGATCTGCATGACCTCGTGAAGCTGCACGAAGCGCGCAACGTCGCGACCTGCTCCGGCGTGGTCTACCGCTCCGCGCTCGACCGCACGGAAAGCCGCGAGCAGTTCTTCCGCGAGGATTTCCCGATGACCGATCCCACCTGGTTCTGCTGGCACGGCGCAACGCTGAGCCGCGACGGCAACGTTGTCTTCGACCGGCAAGCGTTCCCGACCGAAGGCGTGCGATTCAGCTCAAGACACGCCCGAGGCTGTCGCGCTTGGTCCGATCGGCGCCATCATCCGCGGCGAGCACGACGCGCTGGTGCAGCCATGAGCGAGCCAACGGAAGGGACCACCGGCGGCAAGCTCGCCATCAATCTCGAGACCTGCACCGGCTGCAGCCTGTGCGTGCTCGCCTGCCCGGTCGATGTGATCCGCATGGATGCCAGCGACCGCAAAGCCGGTGATTGCCTATCCGCGCGACTGCCAGGTTTGCTATCTCTGCGAGGATGACTGCCCCACCCACAGCATCAGCCTCAGTCACGATATCAGCAATTCGCGCCGCTACAGCACCTATGATGAATTTGGATTGAAGGTGTAGCTGCTGGCGCAAGCACATCGCGCAGGGAGTTCTCAGGTAGCCTGCATCACGTGGCATCAATCTGCTATCCGCGCGTGCCAGGCGGAGTTATCTTGCGGCGGTCGCTTTGGCATGGGGATGACGTATGAGTGGTGCGCAGGAAGAGCTGTCCTTCACCTATTTCCCGGAAGACTATCGCTGGTCGCATGGATTGCTGATCGGCCTGAACACCGCTCCGTGGGGCGGCGCCGAGATCGGCGAGGTCAACCGCGTGGGGCTGCGGCTCCGGAACCGTATCGGCGACGACCATGCCTGGTTCCGGGAGTGGGCGCGCGAGGCGCGCACCGTGGAGGACCGCGGCCGCGAGCGCCTCGCCGACGGCCGCACGGTGAGCGGCGCGCAATATCTGCAGCGCGCGAGCATCTACTACCATGTCGGCGAGCGCTTCCTGCAACCGAAAGACCAGGAAGGACTCGACGCCTATATGCGCGGCGTCGATTGCCTGCGCGACGCCGCCCGCTACATCAAGCGTCCGCGTCTCGAGCACGTGGAGATTCCCTATGAGGGCGCGAGCATTCCCGCGATCTATGTGCACGCGGAGCCGGCCAACCAAAGCGGCAAAACGCCCGCAATGGTGTTCTTCGACGGGCTCGATGTAACCAAGGAGATTCAGTATTTCAAAGGCGTCGCCGACCTGGTCGCGCGCGGCATTGCCTGTCTGCTCGTGGACGGGCCGGGAAACGGCGAAAGCATCCGGTTCCGAAACCTGTACCTCCATCACGAGACCGAACGCTACGCGACGCCGGCATGGGAGTGGCTCGCCGGGCGTCCCGAGATCGATGCCAAGCGCATCGGCGTCATGGCGATCAGCCTCGGCGGTTACTACGCCCCGCGCGCCGCCGCCTTCGAGCCGCGCTATGCCTGCTGTATCGCCTGGGGCGCGCAGTGGGACTACCAGAAAATCTGGCGAGAGCGGTTCGAGCGCCTCGCGCGCTCGGATGTGCCAGCACTGTCGGTCGCTTCCGCTCACATCCTATGGGTGGTGAATGCGACATCCCAAGAGCAAGCGCTCAAGCGGCTTGAGCCATTCAAGCTCGATGGCGTGGTGCAGAAGATCGCCTGCCCGTTATTGATGTTGCATGGCGAAGGGGACGAGCAGATCCCGCTGGTTGAGGCAAAGAAGTGCTTTGACGCGGTCGGCTCCAAGCAGAAGACGATGCGACTCTTCTCGCGCGAGGAAGGCGGCTACCATCACTGCCAGATCGACAACCAGAGCATCTGTTGCTCCGCCATGTGGGACTGGCTCGAGCAGGTGTTGGAACCGACGCGCTGATGCCGCTCGAACGCGCGCACAGGCGCTATTGCATTGGCGCCTCGATGTTGTTGTCGTGCACGACTTGGCCCCAGCGGGCGATCTCGCTGTGCAGCAGCGTGCGCGCGGCAGCCGTTGATCGCTGATCGTTCGGGTAAGGCGTGACGCCGGTGTCCGCCCACGATTTCAGGACGACCGGATCGGCCATGATCTCTTGCAGCACGGAATTGAGCTTATCGACAATTGCCGTGGGCGTTCCGGCGGGAGCAAACAGCGCGTGCCAGTAGAGGATCTCAAGCTTCGGGCCAAGCTCCTGCACAAAGCTGGCGGCAGTCGGAAACTGCGGCGATTTCTCCTTCGCGGTGATGCCGTAAGCTTTCATCTGTCCCGCGGCGACCTGCTCCACCACTGACTGCGGCGTGGCGAAAAACACGTCCACATGACCGCCGATGATATCCTGCAGTGCCGGTGCAGCGCCGCGATACGGAATGTGATCGACTTTGACTTTCGCCTCCTGGGCCACCAGCGAGGTGGCTAGATGCCCGGTGGCGCCCGCGCCCGGATGCGCAAACTTCACCACTTTGGCTTTCATGTAGGCAATCAGCTCTTTCAGAGTGTTGGGCTCGAGCGTCTTGCGGCCGACCAGCACCAATGGATTGTTGTTGACGAAGATGATCGGCGTGAGGTCTTTCTCGGTGTCGAACGGCAGATTCTTGTAGAGCGCGACGTTGGCTGAAATCTGCAGATTGTGCAGCAGCAGCGTATGGCCGTCCGGCGCCCCGCGGGCGACGCGGCCGGTGGCGATGGTGGTGGCGCCGCCGCTCACGTTCTCGACAATGAAGTTCTGTCCGAGCTTCTCCGAGAGCTTGGGCGCCAGCACACGGGCGAGCTGGTCAGTCGGACCGCCAGCCGGATAGGGCACAATGAGCGTGACCGGGCGCTGCGGATATTGCTGCGCGAAGCCTGGCACCGCCCAGACGATCAGACTGACAATGGCCGCGACAACGCTGGCAACTTGGACGCTGACGAACTCGACGCATGGCGGTTCGTCCCCGGTTGAGTTGTTATTTCACTAGCGTATCACCCGCCAATCACTGGCAACAAGACATAAGGCATTTTGCCGAGATCAAAGTGCAGCGTGTTGCTGCCTGCAAAAACCGAAGCGGGACGGTCGTCCGGATCGGTGTGCGTGAACGGCCCCACGCCCTTCATCGGATAGGGCGCGTTGGCAAGTCCAGCATCGGTGCCATCATATTCGTAATCTTTGCCGCGCACCGTGAGTGCGACACAATAGCCCGGCGGCACCACGATCGAGGTTGGCCAGATCTCGATATCGAGCTCGACCGGCTGCCCGGGTATCAGCGGCCATTCCTCGTCGTGCGTATGCCAGGGCCGCCAGGGCTGCGATTGCTTGAGATCGAGCTTGCGGTGCGAGGCGCGCAGCCACCCGAGACCAACGGGCACGCGCGGATCGTTGGAGCCGACGAACACCACCTCCTTGCCATCGGGGTCGAACACACGCAGCGCCAGGAACACGTCGGCATCGGCCATCTGCGACGACAGCCACAACTTCGCCGCCACCGGGCCGGTGATTTCGAGGCTTCTGTTCAGTGCCGAGGTGCGAAACGTGATGCCCTCGCCGGTCGTCTCAAAGCTCAGCGTCGACCCGATAGCGGGTTCGTCGATGGCGAGCCCGCAGCCGTCCGGCTGCAGAAAGTACTTCGTCCAACGCGTGCGCGCGAGTGGCCACTCGGTCTCTGCACGCAACTCGAATTTTTCGCCAGGATGACGAATATTAAGCGACACGCGCGGCTGTTGCTCCCAGCTGGTATCTTCGCCTTTGAGGAAATGACCGAAGAAGCGCTTCTGCAGCTCCTCGCCGTAGTTGCTGTAGAAATGGGTGAAGTGGGTGTCGCCGTGCACCTCCAGCCATTTCTGTTTGGAGCCGGCGCGGAGCCAGCCTTCAAAGTTGCCGCGCGGGTGCAGACCCATGCCGCCCCAATTCGCCGCCGACAACAGCGGTGCCTCGATCGCCTCGAACTGCGGCGTGCGCGCGGCGTAGTAGTCGTCCAGCAGGCGTCGTCGCTTTGCCTCGCCGGGAATGTCGGCACGGCGTTCCGCAAGCTCCGCCCCCGGCAGCGTGTCCGGCCCGGCAACAAGCTCGCCCGTCACTGTGCTGCGGGCGCCGCGCTCTCCGACGCCATGCTGCACGCTCGCCACCTGCCGCGGGTACCAGCTCGATAGAAAGTCCGAGAGAATGCCGCCGTGACGGCACAGCTCCCGATAGTAGTCGGACGAGCCCTCCCAGATGCATAAGGCCGCGAGGTGCGGAGGCTTCAGCGCCCCCACCTGCCACTGGTTCATCGCATAGTAGGAAATCCCGTTGATGCCGACCTTGCCGTTGCTCCAGGATTGCGTGCCCGACCATTCGACGCATTGATAGAGATCCTGCGCTTCGCGCGGCGACCACACGTCGAGATAACCTGGCGAGCGCCCTGCACCACGCGAGTCGATGCGCACGCAGACATAGCCGTCCGGCACCCATTTCTCCGGATCGACGAGCTCCCAGTTTTGATATCTGTTGCTCGATCCATTCAACACTTCTGGTGCAGCCTTGATCAGGCGCGCCCAGTTGCCCTTGTAGCCCTCCTGGAATGAGAGCCCTTTGGCATAGGGTCCGTAGCTGAGAATAACGGGATGCTTGCCCGACCCGATGGGCCGGAACACATCGGCGCGCAGAACGACGCCATCGTCCATTGCAATCGGTATATCCCAGTCCACCTCCATGCTGTGTGTATCCTCCGGCCCGGTTCACTCACTCTCGTGAGCTGATCCGGGCAATTCAAACCCAAGCAGCGGCACGATGCTCGAATCCACCCTGGGCAGGCATCAATTTCCTTGCGGCGCCTATATGGGCAGACTGCACAGTTTTGACCATTGGGGTGTCTATTCCGGTGGCGATCGTCGGGGGGCAACTTGGCGGCGGCCCGCAGCCGGGCGAGCATTGCAATACGGCCGTTTCGCCAAGGCGCAAATTCCTTTATGACAAGGCCCGGCTAAGGTTTGGTATACAGGCTTGCCGCAGTGACGCCCCAGGAGATGTCATGTCCGTCCATGTGAAACCGTCGATTGTCGTTCCTTCCAGCCTTGATAGCTTTTACTCGCTGACGCAGCTCATCGTCGGCGGCGCGGAATATCACTATTACTCGCTTGAGAAAGCGGGCGCAAAGCTGGGCATCGACGCTCGGAAACTGCCGCAGTCGCATAAGATTCTGCTCGAGCGCATGCTGGCCCGAGAAGACGGCGAGATCATCACAAAAGAGCAAATTTCCGCGCTAGCCGATTGGATGAAAAACGGCGCCAAGAGCGACGCTGAAATTTACGTCTATGCCAATCGCGTTCTACTCCAGGATCTGACCGGTGGTCCGCTCATTGGCGATCTGGCCTCCATGCGCGACGTCATGGCGGATAACGGACTCGACCCGAAACTGATCAATCCGATGGTGTCGGTTGACCTGGTGGTCGACCACTCCGTGATCGTGCAGGCATCAGGTTCCCCGGATGCCCTGGAACAGAATATCGATTACGAATTCCGGATCAACCGGGAGCGCTTCTCCCTGATGAAATGGACCGGCGTCACCTTCAACAACGTCACGGTGACGCCGCCCGGTTTCGGGATTTGCCACCAGCAGATGATCGAAAGGCTCAACCCGGTGGTGGAGCAGGTGCATGACGACAAGGGCCGCATCATCCTGTCGCCGAGCTATCTGATCGGCACCGACAGCCACACGACCATGGCGGGCGCCCTGGGAATCATGGCCTACGGCGTGGGCGGCATTGAAGCGGAGGCGACCATGCTTGGTCAGCCGCTATCCCTGGTTATTCCCGAGGCTGTGGGAGTCCGTCTGGAAAATAAGCTCGGTGAAGGCATCACGGCCACGGACCTCGCGCTCAGGATTACAGAACTGCTACGCCAAGTCGGCGTGGTCGACAAATCCGTGATCTTTTACGGACCGGGGGCGCAAAGCCTTTCGCTCGCCAATCGTGCAACGATCAGCAACATGGCGCCTGAATACGGCGCCACGGTTGGCTTGTTCGGAATCGATGAAAAGACCATCGACTATCTGCGTACGACCGGCCGGTCGGAAAGCCAGATCGCCGTCATCGAAGCATATGCCCGCGCGCAAGGCATGTGGGCCGATGCCAATATGCCGGACCCAGTCGTTACCACCAGCGTCAATCTTGATCTCGCCAGCATTACGCCCTCCCTGTCAGGTCCCAAGCAGCCGAAAGAGCGGGTGGACCTGGCCGACGTATCCGCTCGCTTCTGGGAAACCTTTGCAGCCGATTCCAACGTGCTTCCCAAGGGGGCCGCGCCGGACCCGCGAAAGATCGCTGATTTCAAGAAAGAATTGTCCGCGGCGGTTCATTCCCGCGGTCAAGACCAATGGCGCCGCTGGTGAGCTCCGCAACGGCGATTTTGTGATCGCTGCGATTACGTCCTGCACCAATACATCCAATCCGGATGTGATGATCGCCGCCGGCCTGGTCGCGAAGAAAGCGGTTGAGCTTGGCCTCTCGGTGCCGCCGCATGTGAAGACTTCGCTGGCGCCAGGCAGCCTCGCGGTGACGGGCTATCTGAAGGGAGCAGGACTGCTGCCTTACCTCGACAAGCTCGGCTTCAACCTGGTCGGCTATGGATGCACCACCTGCATCGGCAATAGCGGTCCCTTGTTGGAAGGCATTTCGGAAGCTGTCGATAGTGCCAAGAAGGACGGCAAATTTCGTGTCGCTGCCGTGCTGTCTGGCAACCGCAACTTCCAGGGCCGCGTGCATGAAACCGTGGATGCAAATTTCCTGGCCTCGCCGCCGCTCGTTGTCGCCATGGCTATTGCCGGGAATGTGGACCGGGTGGTGCGCCGTTCGGATGCTTATGATGCCGCCGGCCAGCTGAAGCCGGGCATAACAGAAGACCGGCTTGGTCTTGGCCGCAGCCGCGACGGCCGGATCATATTCTTGGAAGACGTCTGGCCGTCGGCGGCCGAGATTGACGCGTATGTACGCGGCGCCGTGACAGCCGAGGTGTTCAAGGAAGCCAACCGGGATCTCTCCGGCCCCGATCAATGGAAGAACCTGCCGGTTCCTGAAGGCGATCAATGGCAGTGGGACGTCAATTCTCGCTACTATTCGGTGCCGCCCTATTTTCAGAACATGCCCATGAGAGCTGCGCCTGTGAATGATGTCATCAGGGGGCGTATTCTTGGCATTTACGGGAACAGCATCACGACCGACGATATCTCTCCTGCAGCGCCGATTGGAAGAAACACACCGGCCGGCCAGTTCCTGATTCAGAGCAACGTGCCGATCGGTGATCTGCACAGCTTTGGCGCGCGCCGCGGCGACCCGCGCGTCATCGACCGAGGCGCCTGGGGCAATGTGAAGGTGCAGAACCTGATGAGCGGGGTTGCCAGCAAAGGCAGCGCGACCATCTATTATGCGCCGGCTTCGTTTGAATCGAGCCAGCCGATGTCGGTCTATGACGCCGCGCAGAAATATATGGAAGAGTGGCGTCCGGCCGGTTGTCTTTGCCGGGAAGGAATACGGCACCGGTTCTTCCCGCGATCTCGCCGCCAAATCGCCGCGCAATCTCGGGGTCGGCGCCGTGATCGCCGAGAGCTTCGAGCGCATCCATCGGGCCAACCTGGCCAGCATGGGCGTTCTGCCTTTGCAGCTGCCGGAAGGCACGACGCTGGACAGTCTCAAGCTGAAGGGCAATGAGCTGGTCACCATCGAGGGCATGGATAAGCTCACACCACGCTGCAATGTAACTGTGAAGATCGAGCGCGATGACGGGACGATCATCGGCGATCCAGACGCGCTGCCGGATCGACACCAATCTGGAAATGACCTATTTCCTTGCCGGCGGCATCCCTGTCTTTGTCACGAGAAAGATCATCGAGGCTGCCAGCGATGCTTCGGGTCGGCGTCAAAGCGTGGAGCGGACGCACTAGCCTGAGGCCGCCGTTGCGACCCCTGAGTATCCTGAGCGGGATGCGGCTCGCCCTTGGCGAGCCGCGCTGTCACGCGTTCGAAAGCCGGTTCCAGGCGTCGAGCCCAGCGATCTTGTAGGCCTCCGCGAGCGTCGGGTAGTTGAATGTATTCTCGATGAAATAGTCGATGGTCCCCTTGAGATTGAGGACCGCCTGACCGATGTGGATGAGCTCAGTCGCGCCTTCGCCGACGATGTGAACACCGAGCAGGTGCCGCGTGCTGGTCGAGAAGATCATCTTCATCATGCCGCTATTGAGCCCCATGATGTGGCCACGCGAGGTCTCGCGGAAGCGTGCCATGCCGCACTCGTAGGGGATCTCGCGCTTGCGGACCTCCTCCTCGCTCATTCCGATGGTCGAGATTTCCGGCACCGAATAGATGCCGTAGGGAAAGAATTCGGGCGGCGGGTGCGGCGCCATGCCGAAGGCATGGCACGCCGCCACGCGTCCCTGCTCCATCGACGTCGATGCGAGAGCTCGGAAATCCGATCACGTCACCGGCTGCATAGATGTGCGGCACCGAGGTCTGCATCGTTTTCGGGTCGACGACGATGCGTCCGCGATTGTCGGCCACGATGCCAGCGGCGCCAAGATTGAGGGTATCGGTGGCACCTACCCGGCCGGCCGCGAACAGCAGCATGTCGCTGGTGACACTACGGCCGTTGGCGAGCTTGATCGTTGGCCTCGCCGATCCGTTCAACTCAATCGACGTCACCGCAGAACCGAGTCGGAGGGCGACGTTGCGGTCGCGCAGCTCGTGCATGAATTCCTCGATCAGCTCCCGGTCGACAAACTCCAGGAAGCTCAAACGCGATTCAATCAGCGTGACCGCAACGTCGAGCGCGCTGAAGATCGTCGCATATTCGACCCCGATCACGCCGGCGCCGATCACCGTCAGGCTGCGCGGCAACCGTGGAAGGTCGATGATCTCATCGCTGTCGAACACGCTGGTGCGGTTGAACGGAACGTGGTCCGGGCGAAATGGCCGGGTGCCGCAGGCGATCAGCACATGCCCCGCAGTGTAGACGCGTTTTTCGCCGTTCTCGGTGGTTACCTCGATCTCGTGCGGGCCGAGGAACCGGCCTTCGCCGCATGCGGTCTTGACCGCATTGCGGCTGAACTGGTGCTCGAGGACCTCGACCTCGTGGTCGAGCGTCTTGCGCAAGCGGGCCATCAGGTCGCCGACATCGATGTCCTGCTTGACGCGATAGGAGCGCCCATAGAATCCGCGTTCACGCCAGCCGGAGAGGTTGAGCACGGTCTCGCGCAGAGTCTTTGACGGGATCGTGCCGGTGTGGACCGACACGCCACCGACGCGGCGGCCTTTCTCGACCACCAGCACCGATTTGCCGATCTTTGCAGCCTGGATCGGCGGCGCGACGCCCGGATGGGCCGCTGCCGATGACGATCATGTCGTGGTCATACATGCGAGGCATCGTCCAAATAGCGAGGGCTCATTCAAGCCCTGAAGCCCAAGCTCCCGGTCCCGCGACTGCGGCCCGACAAGCGGCGGCGCGGCCCGCGAGAATGCTATGCCAAGAGGCAAAATCGGAGATGCCTATAATGAAGCCACATGCTGATTTGATGACAGGCATGCTGCGCAGAAGGCGTGCAAGCTCCGGCGACGTCCATCTCCCAACATGACAACGCGGCCAATACCCGCACAGCGGATCATGCGTCGCCCGTGTTAGCCCAAAGTCCAGCCGGGCTGCGCGCAACTAATACGAAGGAGTATTAGGTCTTTAGCTGAGATTAGAGAAGATCACGATAATCCCAAAGATACAAAGCAACACCGCATCGACTGTTAGGAACCCTACAAGCCAACCAGTGACAGCATGCACTCGGGAGCAGTTGGGTGGAGCACGGTTCGCGGCGCGGATGACGAGGATGCTTGAGGGTAATGAGATTGCCACCATTATTGCGGCAGTGGTCACATCATTGGATAACTGCATCAACCCAAAGAGAACGCCCAGGCATAGAGATGACCCAAGGCCGAATAAGAAACCACGTTTCATGTCAGCCCCAGCCTAGAGCTAGCCCCGTACGAACCATTCAAATATGCGGCGGCGGACGGACAAACACCAGTAGCTGACCAGATATGGTGATTTGCGGAAAGAACGCCGAGGCAAGATGGACAGCATAATAGAATACTTTGACGCTCAGCCGCAGGACGTACAGCAAGTCGCCTTGCAGGCAGTGCGAACTGACCCCGATCGCGCTCTTACGCTCATTCGCGATAAGCTGACGGCAGATCCACCGCAGATCAACTCTTCACACTTTGGCCCGCGGCAGCCTGGATGCTCCGGTAGGCACGTGCAGTTCGGAGCTACCTCGCAAGCATTAGCGCCTGCTTGGTATCTACTTGGTATCTTCGGTCGCCGCATCCAAAACGCGATTTTATTTATCTCACTGAAATCGTTGGCGCGCTCGGAGAGATTCGAACTCCCGACCCCCAGATTCGAAGTCTGGTGCTCTATCCAGCTGAGCTACGAGCGCTTGGCCACAGGACACTGTCACCGATTCAAGCGGCAACAGAGTCGTCTTAGATGACGATTGGGCCGAACTCAACCGGCATTGTATCACGGTATCAATATTGGCGCTCAACACTGGCTCCTCAACGCGGGCAGCCCCGCACCCGCTCCAGCCGGAGGAGCTCATCGATGCGGCGGCGGATATGAGGCGGGAACCTGACCCGCGCCTCGTTGTGGATATAGCAGCCAGCGTTCCCGAAATACTGGATCGCCTGCATGGTCCGGAAGCAATAGCCCGCCTGCTTGTAATAGGTGTTGCGCTCGACCCACAGCGCCCCGCAATCCTGAGCGCTGGCGGCAGACACCTCCCAGGTGGCCGCAACGGCAAGCGCCGCCAAGGCAGTCGACATCAAGCGCATTCGCTCATCTCCTCTGGCAGCTCCTCTCGGAGCTTGGCGGGCGGTGCTCGCCCATTGCCTGGACAGCATACAGCCGGCCATGCGATTTGGAAGATACGAGAGCAGTCGACACGAGGACCACGATGGCGGAATGGCAGCTGATGGGATTCGGCAAGCTGATGGGCGTCAAGCTGATCCAGCGCTCACCCGAGCGCAGCGAAGCCGAGCTGGTCGGTCCGCGACGAGCTCTGCAACCGGCGCGGCGTCATGCATGGCGGCGCCGTGATGGGCTGGGCCGACACCATGGGCGGCATGACGGCAAGCGCCGGGCTCGCCCAGGGTCAAGCCACCGCCACGATCGAGAGCAAGACCAACTTCTTCGCGCCGATCCCCAAGGGCGACACCGTGCGCGCGGTCTGCACGCCGCTGCATACGGGCCGCACCACCATCGTGCTGCAGACCGACATCACGCGCAGCGACGGCAAGCTCGCCGCCATGGTGATCCAGACCCAGATCGTGCTGCCGGTCGAGCCGCGCTGAACGAGCCAGGCGAGACGAAGCGCCGCGCCGGCCACGCGGACAGCAATCCGCTTTCTCGCTATGCTGATGCAGCCATCGTGGAGACGTCCATGCGGCGGTCAGCCCGCATCATCGCAGCGCTGCTCGCCGGCCTCGCCACGCCGGCGCTGGCCGATCCCGGTCGCCGACTTCTACAGCCGGCAAGCAGATCAAGTTCGTCATCCGCTCCGGCGTCGGCGGCAGCTACGATTCCTACTCGCGCCTGCTCGGCCGCCATATCGGCAAGCACATTCCGGGCAATCCGTCGGTCGTGCCGCTCAACATGCCGGGCGGCGGCGGCATCCGCTCCGCCAACTACGTCGCCAAGGTCGCGCCGCAGGACGGCACCATCCTGACCATCGTGAGCCAGGGCCTGGCCGGTCGATCAGGCGCTCGGGCTCAACGCGAGCTTCCAGGCCGACCTGCGCGATTTCCACTGGGTCGGCAACATCAGCGCCTCGAACCAGGTGCTGGTGACCTGGCACACCTCGCCCACCAAGACGCTCGCCGACCTGATGCGGCGCGAGACCGTGATCGGCTCGAGCCAGGCCGGCTCGATCTCGGTGCAGATGCCGGCTGTGCTCAACAATATCGTCGGCACCAAGATCAAGATCGTGTTCGGCTATCCGGACGGCCGCGACATCAATCTCGCGATGGAGCGCGGCGAGGTCGAGGGCCGCGCCACCAATCCGTGGTCGAGCTACATCTCGACCGACCCGCAGTATGTCGACAACAAGCTGATCATCCCGATCATCCAGATCGGGCATGCAGAAGGAGCCCAGCTGCCGGACGTGCCGCTGATGCGCGACCTCGCCAAGGACGCGCGCCGGCCAGGCGGTGCTCGACTTCATGTCGAAGGCGGTGTCGGTCGGCCGCCCGATCGCGACCACGCCGGGCGTGCCGGCCGAGCGGGTCGCGGCGCTGCGCCGCGCTTTCGACCTCACGCTCAAGGATCCGGCGTTCCTGCAGGACGCCAAGACGCAACGCGCCGAGCTTCAGCCGATGACCGGTGCCGAGCTTGAAGCGGATCGTGCGCGACGTCATCGGCTCGCCGCTCGAGCTGCGCGAGCGCGTGCGGCGTCGCGATCCAGCCGGCGAACGCCAAGGAGATTCCCGGCAAGCCGGGCGGGAACGAATGACGCGCTGATCTGCGCAGCGCTACGGCAGACGTAAACACAAACAGCTGATCCGACGTGCCGTTGCCGCCGACGCCTTCGGCGCCGCCCGCAAAAACCGCCACATTACCGACCGCCGCTCCGGCAATACCGTGACGCGGCGACGGCAGCGGAGCGAGCTTCACCCAGCGGTTCTGCTTCACGTCAAAGCCCTCGTGGTCGGTCAGGCTGCCGGTCGTGGTCTCACCGCCGAGCACAAGGATCATCCCCTTGTAGACCGCGACCGCCAGCGACGAACGCGGCCCCGGCAGCGGCGGCGCCGCGCTCCAGCTGTTGGTCGCCGGATCGTAGACCTCGTGCATGTCGGTGGTTTCGGCGGGCTCACCGAAGCGTCCGCCGATGACGTGAATTTTGCCGTCGACGGCGGCCGTCGCCGTGTGGTCGCGCGCCTTGGTGAGTGGCGCGGCATCGCTCCACTTGCCGCTCGCCGGATCGAGCACCTGGTGCGTCGCGACGGTGTTGCGATCGCTGCCGCGGCCGCCGAGCGCATGGACTTTTCCGCCGACCGCGGCCAGCGCGACCGAGCCACGCGGGCTCGAGAGCGGCGAAAGCGTGCGCCAGCTGTCTGCCGCGGGATCGTATTCGTATGCGCCCGCGACTGCGTCTCTGTGCTGCGAGCCCAGGAAACCGCCGACCACATAGATCTTGCCGTTCGAAGCAACCGCGGTCATGTGATTGGCGCCGCTCGGCAGATCCTTGCGCACGCGCCAAGTGTTGGCTGCCGGGTCATATTCCTCGTTGCGCGTCAGATCGTAGCGGCCGCCGCCGACACTGCCGCCGAACACATAGAGCTTGCCGTTGACCGAAGCGGCGGCGACCTCGTTGCGGATGGCAGGCATCGGCGCCTTTGCGGCCCAGGCCCCAGACTCTTGCGACAGCGCAGGTAGCGCGGCGCCCAGGCCCAACACGCCAACCAGCGCGACGCCCGACACCAGCACCGCAAGACGACAGATTTTCATATGAAGCTCCCTTTGAATTCTTTGCCGACCGTCACGGCTGATGGAACATGATCAACTGGTCGGTATTGCCGGTTCCGCCGGGTTGCAGCGCACCGCCGACAAAATAGACATTGTCACCGATGACGGCCGCGCCATGGCCGTGCCGGCCTGACGGCAGCGGGGCGAGCGTCAGCCAGCGCTGAGCCTTGAGATCGAAGGCCTCGTTTTCGTCGAACGTGCGGGCGCGCATCTCTCCACCGGCAACGATGATCATGCCACGGTAGAGCGCATAGCCCATGGCGCTGCGCGGCGTCGGCAACGGCGGGCCCGCACTCCAGCTGTTGGTTGCGGGATCGAAGATGTCATGCTGGCCGGTGCGCTCGTCGGACGTCGACATGCGCCCGCCGATCACATGGATTCTGCCTGCAGCGGCGACCACGGCCAGATGATCCCGCGCGAGCGGCAGCGGCAAACCCTCGCTCCACGTGCCGCTCGCCGGGTCGAAGATCTCGTGGATGGCGTAGCTCACGTGATCGCGCAGCCGCCCACCGATGACGTGGATCTTGCCGTTGATGACGGCTGCCCCGGCCGCGCCGCGCGGGCCTTTCATCGGCGGCAGCCGCCGCCAGGTATTGTTCGCGGGATCATATTCAAGTGCAGCATCGGACGCGCCCGCATGGATGACACTGGCAAAGCCACCAAAGGCATAGAGCTTGCCGTTGACCGCCTCGACGGCGAGGTGGTCGAGCGGCTGCGGCAGGTCCGCAAGCGCGCGCCAACGATCAGTCGCTGGATCGTATTCGTCGAGCCGCGTCACCGATTTGCCCTTGTCGCTGCCGCCGGGCGCATAGAGCTTGCCGCCGATCGCGACAGCGGCAGCCTCATTGGTGATCGCCGGCCGCGGCGCTTTGGTGGTCCAGGTACCAACAGAGGTCCCCGTGCCAACGGGCGCCGGCTGCGCCAGGAGCTGCAAAGTGAAAGGGAGCGACAAGGCGACGAGGAGCGGCGAAGCGGACAGGAGCCCTGCTGCGACAACCCATGACCCTGCGATTGTTCGCATGCCACCCTCCCCTCAGTCCTTTTTCTTAGGTTCGATTATAATCCTCTCACCGGCCATCACTACGCCGTAAGCATAGCGGGATTCAGTGGACGTGCAGGCGGCAGTTGCGTTCGAAGCGGGCAAGAAATTCCGACCGTGCAGCTCGAAGGTTCCCCATCAAGAAGGCAACAGCATCAGAAGCTTGGTGGTATTGGCCTTGGAACTCCGAGTTGGAACTTTCGGTTCGCGAGGTCGATCCAGGAATTTTGTCTTGGGAACACCCAATCAATAGCTCTGGACCCGCACCGCCCCTTCGATTTACCATAATGGTTACTGATGGGTCCCTGGTTCGTCAGGTCCGCGTGGGGCGCGGCTTGACAGATTGAAGCAGGGACGGGGCCGGGATTGGGGAAGGGATCGGAGTGAAATCATATCTGGTTGGATGCGCAGCGCGGGGGGCCGCCTGTCTGATGCTGCTCGTCAGCGCTGCATCGGCCGCGAATGATCAAACCAAGCCCGCAAAGATGCGGTTTGAATGGAACACCGACGTGCCCTCGTGTGGCACGCAGCCCGCCCGGGTTTGGATTTCGGCGACCGGACCCGTGACCGAAACGACCGCGGCTGATTTCGAGGCATTTGCTGGCAGCAGCGATCTGCGCGGGTCGCTGATTGTGCTCGATTCGGAGGGCGGGTCCGTGCTGTCGGCGCTGGAGTTCGGTCGCGCCATCCGCCGCCGCGGAATGACGACGACCGTGGGGAAGACCACCAAGGTCATGTGCCCGGACGACACCGTGTCGCATTCGACTCTGTCATCGAAGGCTGATTGCGAATCGATGTGCGCGTTCATCCTGATCGGTGGCATTCATCGCTACGTGCCGACTGAAGCACGTATCCTGGTTCACCAGATATGGCTCGGGAGCAAGAGAAAGCGCTCGCTTGAGAATCAATATACTGCCAACGAGCTCAGCCTGGTCCAGCGCGACCTTGCCTCGCTCGCACGCTACACGATCGAGATGGGTGTCAGCATTGAGCTGGTAGAAGCCGCTGCGCGCGTGCCGCCCTGGGAGCCGTTGTATCAGCTCACACGTGATGAGCTCCTCCGTTTTGCCGTCGCGACCGACGAGCCGTCGCTCAAGCTCAGCGCTTCGGCTGCAACACCGATGCCGGCCGAGAACACGCCTTCGTCCCAGCAAACCGGGATGAATGCACAACGGCCATGAACAGCGCTGCCCGATCTTGAAGGGTTGCGGCCTCAATCGTTCTTGAACGCCTGCTTGGTGCGCTCGATCACGGCCGGCGAAGCCGATGACAGCCGCTCGATGAACGCCTCTACCTGCTCGCCCGTCATCGGCGAAATGTCGATCTGGGTCTTGGTCGCGTCGGCGATGAACTGCGGGATCCTTCATGGTGTCGAGCAAGGCCTTGCGCAGCGCGGCCCTGCGCGCGGCCGGCATCGCGGGCGGCGACAGATAGATGCGGCCAAGCGCCTGGGTGCCGAAGATGAGGCCGAAGACCTTCCGGTCGTCCTCCGTCTTGGCGTAGTCGTCGACGTGCGGAATGTCCTTGAGCTCGGCCTGCTTGCTGCCGGAAAGCTGGATGATCGGCCTGAACGTGCCCGCCTGATATTCGTCGCGCCAGAATGATGTGATGGTCGACATCGGCAAGCCGCAGATGCCGTGCACCTCGCCGCGCTGGATCGCGACCTTGACGCTGGCCGAGCCCTGATAGCCCGACACCACCTTCATCTTCACGCCGAGCAGGTTCTTGACCGCCAGCGCCGACTTCACCAACGGGCCGGTCGCGCCGGTTGCGCCGAAGATCGTCTCCTTGCTGCGCATCTCGTCGAACCTGGCAATGCCGGCCGCCTTCGACACGCCGCAGACCGCGACGCTCTCCTCCATGTTGCCGATCCAGGTGAACTTCGCGGCCTCGAACTTGGCGGCGCTGTTGCCCATCAGCGGCTCAAACGGCACCGTGTGCACGAAGGTCGCGACCACCGTGCCGTCCTTGGGCGCAATGTTGTAGAGCCAGTTGGCGGCGTTGATGCCGCTCGCACCGGTCATGTTCTGCACCACCACGACCGGGTTGCCGGGGATGTAGCGGCCGAGGTGACGCTGCAGCGTGCGGCCATAGATGTCGAAGCCGGTGCCGACCTCGTGGCCAACCACGATCGTGAAGGTCTTGCCCTTGTAGAAGTCGGCAACCTCGTCGGCGACGGCCGGCGTCACCAGCATCATCGCGCACAGCGTCGAAAGGAGTTTCATGCTGACCTCACCTCAAGCTATTTGCTGTCAGTCGCGCGCCGCGCCCGCTCCACCACCTCGGGCGACGACGAAGCCATGCGCGCAATGAACGCTTCGACCTCAGCGCCACTCGTTGGATTGACATCGATCTGGCTCCTGGCGGCATCGCTCAGGAATTGCGGATCATTCATCGTGGCCGTGAAGGCCGCGCGCAGCGCGTTTCTGCGCTCCGGCCGGAATCCCGGGCGTCGAGCCATAGATGCGGCCGAGCGCCTGGGCCCCGAAGATCAGGCCAAAGACCTGCTCGTCCTCCGCCGTCTTGGCATAGCGATCGACGTGCGGCACGCCAGCGAGCGCCGGATGCGGTCTGCCGCTCAGCTGCAGGATCACCTTGAAGCCGCCCGACTGCACCTCGTCGCGCCACTGCGAGGTCACGCTCGACATCGACAGACCGCAGATGCCGTGCACCTCGCCGCGGTTGATCGCAAGCTTGACGCTAGCCGAGCCCTGATAGCCTGACACCAGCTTGATCTTGGCGCCGAGCAGGTTCTTGACCGCGAGCGCATATTTGCCGAGCGGGCCGGTGGCGCCGGTCGAGCCGATCGGGACCTCCTTGGTCAGCATGTCCTCGAACCTGCCGACGCCGGAGGCGGGCGAGACGCCACAGATGCCGACGCCCTCGTCCATGTTGCCGACCCAGGTGAGCTTGGCGGCATCGAACCGCGCCGCGCCGTTGCCGAAGATCGGCTCGAGCGCGGCCGTGTGCACGAACGTCATGATGACGCTGCCGTCCTTCGGCGCCACGTTGTAGAGCCAGTTGGCCGGCGTGACGCCGCTCGCGCCCACCATGTTCTGCACCACCACGTTCGGATGGCCCGGGATGTGGCGCCCGATGTGGCGCGCCAGCACGCGCGAATAGATGTCGAAGCCGGTGCCGACCTCGTGGCCGACCACGATCGTGAAGGTCTTGCCTTTGTAGAAATTTTCGACGTCGTCCGCATTCGCACCGGTGACGGCCGCCATCACCATGACAGCCGCAATCAGGCTTCGATGCGTCATCGGCGTCATGGCTCTCACTTCGGTTGCGGAACGCGAATGAGCTCCGCGCGCTGCGCCGGCGTCAGAGGCGCCGTGATGAACTTGAAGGCGATCGCATCAGCCACGACCTCGTCGACACCCGAGACGCGGTCGGGATCGACGGCGCTGAGCGGCAGAAACTCCTTGAGCGCCCGCCGCGCGGTCTCCTCCGAAAGCTTCGCGAACGCCGCATAGGCCTTGAGCCCTTCAGGCGTCGAATAAATCCAGGCCAGCGACTCGCGATAGCCGCGCATGTAGCGCACGAACACATCGGGCCGCGCCTTCAGCTCGTCCGCGTTGGCGACGATCACCCGGCCGGTCTGCTTGTCGAAGTCGGGCGCTTCCGACGACTTCATGATCAGGCGCGTCTTGCCGGCCTCGAGCTCGGCCACGCCGAACGGCGCACCGGCCCAGCCGGCATCCACCTGCCCGCTCATCGCCGCCGTCAGGGTGGCGGCCGCGTTGCCGGTTGGCGTCAGCTTGAAGTTGACCTTGTAGTGCTTCTGCAGCGCCAGCGCGCCCGCATGCGTCGAGGACCCGTTGGTCGAATAGGCAAGGGTCTTGCCTTCGAGATCCTGCACGCGCTTGATCGGCGAGCTTGCCGGGACGTACCAGAAAACCTGGCTGCCGCCGGTGTACGAGCCGCCAATGATGCGAACCGGCGCGCCCTTGGCGAACACCCCGATGGCGCCAAGAAAGCCCGAGGCCACGCCGATCTGGGCGCTGTTCGAAATCACCGCCTGCTGGGTCTCGCCGCCACCGTCGGTATAGAAGATGTCGAGCGCGAGGTTGTGCTTGCGGAACAGACCGGCATTGTCGCCGACCTCGGTGACGAACGTCTCACCAATGCCGCGGCCACCGACCGCGATCTTCAGCCGATCCTGCGCCAGACGCTTCGTGCGCCACGGTGAGCGCGATCAGCAGCAGCGAAGCCTTGGTCCCGCGCCCCATGTGTCCTCCGGTCAGTGTTTCCCCGTCCGCCCGAGAATTATCCTCAGTCTCGTAGCGCAATACCAGCGTCAAGCCGCCGCATCAGCGCCGTTATGGCACGTAGACGGGCTCGACCTCGCGCGGAATATCAAGCTCCATCCGCTCCACCAGCACTTGGCCATCAGGTGTGAGGCGGACCACGTTGACCGTACCGGCATATTCGGGCGAGCCCGAGTAGTAGGCCGCGACTGGCCCATTGCCGACCTTCACGGCGCGATTCCAATGGCCGAGCGCCACATAGTCGGCGCCGGTGGCGGTAATCTCCTCATCATTGATCAGCCAGGACGGACGCGGCGCCACGCTGCGGTCGACGCTCGGATCGTAGTGCCCATGCGCAGCCGCGATCTGCCAGCGCGTGCGGCGCGGCCGCACCGTCTCGAACGGCACCATGTCGCCGTAGTCGAGATGGGCGCGGCCCCAGATCTCCAGATCAAGGTGGGGAAGATCGACGGCCTCGGGATGGGTCACGCCGAGCACCATCAGGTTGTCGACCGCCGCAAGGCTGCCGCGCCGAAACACCGCCTCCGGGATCGCCGGATCATGGTTTCCCGGCAACAGCACGACCGGCAGGCCGGCAGCCGCGATCACAGTCGCGGTCCGATCGAGCACGTGTTGCGGCAGGCGATGGCTTTCGAAAGTGTCGCCGGCAAGCAGCACAACGTCTGCACCGATCGCGCGAGCCGCAGTAAGGACACACGCCAAGCCTGCAGTTCCATCCCCGCCATGGAGCTTAGCGGTATAATCATGGTCCACATGCACGTCCGATGTGTGGACGATGACGACGTCCTTGCTACTCATGGTCCTAAATTACCTCTTTCTCATTTCGCGCGCCGCGATCCGACCGTGTTTTCGCCTCGTTCGTGCCCTAGGAGTGACTAGGACTGTCTCGACAATAGTACCGTTAACCGCGTAGCATCCCTGCAGTCGCTGGTTGTTGTAACAGTAGCGTGCGGAGGGGAGTACCAGGCGATGAGTGACATTGAAGACTATCGCAATAACGCCGAAGACTGCCTGCGTATGGCTCAAGCTGACAAGGATCAGCAAGACAAGCCGTTGTGGGCCACGCTCGCGGTCTCTTGGCTGAAGCTTGCGGAAGAAGTTGACCGCATCAGATCGGGCCAGCTCGGCCACCCCTCTCACCCCACTGACCTCGACGAATTTGCGTCGGCAGGGGACAGATAAAACTTCTCCCTATCATCATTCACGACTTCTTCTCGTCCGCTGCAGGCTGCACTTTCCCGTGCCACTCCGGTGGCGTGATGTAGAACAGTGGCGTCAGCAGATAAATGACCAGCGCGGCATGGACGCTCACCCAGGCCGCTGCCGCTCCAATCAGATAGGACGCCGGCCCGACCAAAGCCTTGATGAGGGCACGCGGATCCTGCGCGGACTTAAGCTCAGGCTTGATCAGATTGCGCACAACGTAGCGCTGCAGAGCTATGAACAGGAGCGTGTTCACGGCGAGCACGCAGCCGAAAATACTCACTCCCAACGGATTGGTAACATACTCGCCCATCATCGCCGTGGGGAACGGGATAAAGGACTGGCCCATCAGAAAGAGCGAGTTGAGCCATGCGAGCCCATAGTCGGCATGACTTGCCAGATTCAGCACGTGGTGGTGATTGAGCCAGAACTTGCAGACTATAATAAAGCTGATCAGCCAACTCAAGAACTTGGGCGCGAGCTCGACGAGCTGATGAGCCAGCTCGCTGACACTGGCGTGGTCCTTGAGCGGCGGCAGCTTCAGCTCCAACACCAGCAGCGTGACCACAATCGCAAAGACGCCGTCACTGAAAGCCTCGACCCGCGTGAGGTGCAGGTGTCCGCGCTTGAAACGAGCAAATGGATGCATGACCTCGAGTCACCTCTAACGCGTAGCGCCGTATTTGAAGGCAAGATACCACGCGAGCAGCACCGGAATGCCGAAGATCGGAATGAAAGCGCCCAGCTCGTTCAGCAGCGGAATGCCGTCGCGTACCACTCCGTATGTGCCATTGGCGATCGACACAACCAGCCACACCCAGATGAAAACGTAGGCGCCACTCGGTCCCCCCTTCCCGATCAGACTGGCTAGGAAAAAGAATACCGCCAGCACGACGAGGCCGATGCCGGTGACGATCGCGATATGCATTGCAAGAACTCCCTCCACGGCAGGCGCGCGTCGTCCGCCCGACGTGCGGCCCTCTGCCGAAGGGCCTCATATCATTTTCTGGCGACAGTCTGTAGCGGCCAGCCGATCTGGCGGCTGGCATCTGCCAACGGGCATGCTAGGTCGGTGCCGCCCTGCCAATCAGGGCACGCCAACATCGCGGCGCAGCTCCTCGACATCGACGCGCCCGATGAAGCGCGGAATGTTGCCCCAGACCGCATGATAGCCGAACATGCCGTTTTGCATCTCGTCGAGCGCCGCAACCTTGCTCCAGCCCTGGTAGAGAATGCGATAGAGCGCCGAGATCATGCCGGTGCGGTCGGCACCGTGCTGGCAATGCAGGAGCACGGGCGCGTCGCGGCTCGCGCGGCGCAGGTCCTGCAGCGCGGTGACCACGTCCTTGCGCCTGATGTTCCAGGTGTTGATGCGGACACGCTCGAGCTTGAGGTCCAGCCCCGTGGCCAGCGGCTCGTCGGCGTTGAACGCGCGCAGGCTGATCACGCTGCGCACACCGTGGGTGGCGCTAAGCCCCTTGAAGCCGGTCGCGTCGGGCTGGGCGCTGCGGAAGAAGTTCTTTTCCACCTGATGGAGGTTGGGCGCGCCCTCGAGCACCAGGGGCGTCGCCCATTCCTTCGGCCGTGCGCCGTCCTGCGCGAACGCTTCGGCCAACGGCAGCCCCAGCAATCCGGCAATGACGGCGCGCCGCGTCGACATGCGGCCTATTCCTTGACGGGCTGGCCAGCCTGACCGGGAACGAGCTCGTAGAATCCCGCCATGCGCAACCGCACCACGACCGGCCCCGTGCTCTGGTTCTGCCAATACCAGCCGTGAATGCCTTCCCAAGGCGCGACCAAGGCACCGCTCGCTTTGGCGCCCGTCCCTTTCTCGTAGAACATCAGATCGCCGCGCCCGCCGACCGGCTCGGTATGACCGTGAAACTCCGTATAGAACTCTTCCGGCTTGCCGATCCTCTGGACCTCCCAGGAATAGACGACCGTTGCTCCAGCCTTCATCTGGATCTTGTATTCCAGGTCTCCGTCGTTGCCGCGGATCGGCACATCGAGCACGTCAGTCCGGTAACCGGCCGGATAGGTACGCGCCAGCGCTTCCTTTCCGGCGGGCGCGGGAATCTCGTTCCATTTGGTCTGTGCGATGGCGGGTGTCGCGAGGGCAGCCGCACCACAGGCCGCAGCAGCCAAGACGATATGATTACGCTGAACAGTCATTGCAGGGCTCCCTGTTCGCCGGTTGCCGGCACAATGCCGAATTATGTCGCCCGAGTATCCGGCTCAATATCGGGCTTAGGTATGCGCTTATCAGTATGGGGCTCACTCAGGCTTGATACCAGCCGCTTTGATGATCGGCGGCCAGCGCCGCGCCTCCGCGGCGAAGAAGGCGGCAAATTCTGCAGGCGACATGACCTTGGTGTCGAATGACATGCCGGCAAAGCCCTTCTGCAGCTCCGCCGATCGCAAACCGTCGTTGACGGCAGCATTGAGCGTATCGACCACGGCCGTAGGCGTGCCGGCAGGTGCCAGAATGCCGGTCCAGGCGTTGAGCTCCAGTTGCGGGAAACCGCTCTCCGCCACGGTCGGAACATCCGGCAGCTCGGAGTAGCGCGTGGCGCTGGTGGTTGCCAGCGGCCGCACCTTGCCCTCGCGGATGTGCGGCAGCAGGTTCACCACCGGCCCGAAATACATATGGATGCGCCCGCCCAGCATGTCGGTGATCGCCTGCACGCCGCCGCGATAGGGCACGCTCACGATGTCGGCGCCGGTGAGCGCCTTGAGATACTCGCCCATGATCTGCGGCGGGGTGCCAAGCCCGAAGCCGAACGTCACCTTGCCGGGATTGGCCTTGGCGTAGGCGACGAGCTCGCTCACGGTCTTGACCGGAATGCTGGAGCTCACGACCAGAAGCTGCGACCAGCCTGCGACCGTCGCGACCGGCGCAAAGCTCTTCACGGTGTCATAGCCGGGGTCGTTGTAGAGTCCGAACACATGGCCGTTGCTGATGTAGAGGAGCGTATAGCCGTCAGGCTCCGCGCCCGCCGCCGCCTTGGCGCCGAGCGTGGTGCCGGCGCCGGGGCGATTGTCGAGCACGATGCTCTGGCCAAGCCGCGCCTGCATTTCCTTCGCGATCACACGCGCGGAAGCATCGACCGGCGAGCCGGGTGTGAAGGGGACGATGAGGCGGATGGGCTTGGTCGGGTAAGTTTGCGCGAAGGCCGCTGTGGCGAAAGCCAAGAGAGCGAAGATGGCGGCCAGAAAAGGCATGGCACTAGCCGAACATGGCGGTATCAAGCGCAAAGCCGAGCGTCGCGCTCAAGACCGCCTCGGCCACATTGAACGACAACTCCCCCATCGTCGGCTCGACCAACGGAAAGATGACGCGCCCGGCGGCAAATATGATGCTTGCAACCGCGGCAACACACATCAGTTTCGTGGCCATCGAATGGTCCTTCATTCCCCAGCTCCCTACAAATAAGCGGGCTTACACTAGCGCACTGATGAGGCCCCTCACACGGGCAAATTGTCATGCTTCCTGGCCGGCATCTCCACGCTCTTGCCCCGGAGCATCGCCAGCGCCCGGGCGATGCGCGGGCGGGTCGCCCGCGGCATGATCACGTCGTCGATATAGCCGCGCTCGGCGGCAGCGAAGGGCGACAGGAAACGATCCTCGTATTCCTTGGTGCGGGCGGCGATCTTCTTCTCATCGCCGATATCGGCGCGGAAGATGATCTCGACCGCGCCCTTGGCCCCCATGACCGCGATCTGCGCAGTCGGCCAGGCATAGTTGACGTCGCCGCCGACATGCTTTGAGGCCATCACGTCATAGGCGCCCCCGAACGCCTTGCGGGTGATCAAAGTGACGAGCGGCACGGTCGCCTGACTGTAGGCAAACAGAAGCTTCGAACCGTGCTTGATCAGCGCGCCGTATTCCTGATTGGTGCCAGGGAGAAAGCCCGGCACGTCCACGAAGGTCACGATCGGGATGTTGAAGGCGTCGCAGAAGCGCACGAAGCGCGCGGCCTTGCGGCTCGCGTCGATATCGAGCACGCCGGCGAGCACCATGGGCTGGTTGGCAACGAAGCCGACGGAGCGGCCGGCAATGCGGCCGAAACCGGTGACGATGTTCTTCGCGTAGGCTTCGCCAAGCTCGAAGAAATCGCCTTCGTCAGCGACTTTGAGGATCAGCTCCTTGATGTCATAGGGCTTGTTCGGGTTGGCGGGCACCAGCGTGTCGAGCGAGGGCTCCTCGCGCTCCACCGAGTCCTGCGTGGGCCATTCCGGAACGCCCGCTTCAAACGAAGCCGGCAGGAAGTCGATCAGCCGGCGCATCTGCAACAGGCACTCGACATCGTTGTCGTAGGCGCCGTCGGCGACGCCCGACTTGGCGGTGTGCACCGAGGCACCGCCCAGCTCCTCCGCGGTCACCTGCTCGTTGGTGACGGTCTTCACCACGTCCGGACCGGTGACGAACATGTAGCTCGTGCCACGCACCATGAACGTGAAGTCGGTCATCGCCGGCGAATAGACATCGCCGCCCGCACACGGCCCCATGATCACGCTGATCTGCGGGATCACGCCCGAAGCAATCACGTTCCTCTTGAACACCTCGCCATAGCCGCCGAGCGCCGCCACGCCTTCCTGGATGCGCGCGCCACCGGCATCGAACAGGCCTATGATTGGCGCGCGCGCCTTCATCGCCATGTCTTGAATCTTGATGATCTTCTGCGCGTGCGTCTCCGACAGCGAGCCGCCAAACACGGTGAAGTCCTTGGCGAAGGCAAACACGGTGCGGCCATTGACCGTGCCCCAGCCGGTGACAACGCCGTCGCCCGGGATCCTGGTCTTCTCCATGCCGAACTCGGCCGAGCGATGCTCGACGAACATGTCGAACTCCTCGAACGTGCCCTTGTCCATCAGAAGTTCGACGCGCTCGCGCGCGGTGAGCTTGCCGCGCTGGTGCTGCGCCTCGATGCGCGCCTTGCCGCCGCCTTCGCGGGCACGCGCGCGCCGCGCTTCGAGCTTGTCGATGATGTCTTTCATGGGTGGTGCCCGGCCGGAATCGCGATCAGCCATGCATAGCACACCGCCAAAGGGGCCCGCGAAACGCACCAACAGCCGCGCTTTCGAGCACAAGCCGGGGTCAAACCATCCACAGGATATTGATTGTGACGCGCCCTGATACCTTACCTATGGTTGCGGCTCGGACAACCAAGAGATAATAGGAATGGAAGCTGCGGGACGTTACGGCTTCATTGGGGTCGAGCCTGGTGAGCAGATCGACGCCACCCAAAGTGAATCCCCGAAGGTGTGCGCCACATGCCTGATGCTTCGCTGATCGTCGCCTACGGCACGGTCGTGAACGTCGGTGGCGACGTTCGCATCGATGCCAAGTATTGCCGGCAGGGCTTCAACGTGGAGGCCCGCAAGATGGGCGGACACGGAGCCTATCTGTTGGACTTCGACACCGACCCTCCCTCACTCGAACCAGCACTACCGCGGGCGCCCGTCATCCTCGCCACCGCGCGCAGCACCTCGGGCAGTGATGATCATCCGTGCTATGCTCAGACACGGCGCGTCTCGCGCGACGAGGCTGTCATTCACATTTTCCAGACCCCGAACAACGCCTTTTACGTTCGGCCAGACCTGATCGACAGCAACTTCGATTTTCTCATCCTTGAGGCGCAACGCTAGTCGTCCGATTCTAACATTCGCATTCCTTCTCGGCGGGCTCTCTTGCGAATGTTAGAATCAAAGGACCACTAGCAAATATAGGTTTCTAGTGGAGCTTTGGATTTGACATTCGCTTCGCGAGCCCGCGGCGGGGTGGGCTAGCGAATGTCAAATCCGCTCCACTAGCTTCGGCAGAACGGCGATGAGCCGCTCAACTGCTCTTGCGCAACAGCTCCAGCACGCGTGCGGCCGCGTGCATCTCGGCCTCGCGGTAGGCGCGGCGCTCGAGCGCAAGCTCGTCGCGACCCCACTGCGCCATGTTCCAGTCCTCGTCCACATGCGCGGCTGCCCAGGCGTCCGCGACGGACAGCTTTCCAGAGAGGAGCGCCAGCGCGATCAGCGCCGAGCCGGTGAGCGTGGTGACCGAATGTGTCGCGCCGAGCCGCCAGATGTCCGTCGCGTTTCCGCTGTTGCGCGGGATGGTGGCGGCCGCCGCGGTGAGCGCGTCCTGAGGCTGGGGAAGATGCACGACCCCAGCCCCGGTTCGAAAGTCGGCACTGAGCGCCTCGCGTGCCCAGGTGATCAGCGGATCCCAGGCATTCTCCTGGCTGCGAACCAAACCTTGTGGGGTCTCGGCACGATAGAAAATGAGATCGGAGGCGAGATACTTCTCCACCTCCGCCGCCACCTCCGGAGCCGCGTCGGCCACGCCGTCAATCATCGAATTGGCAAGGCGAGTGAGCGGCATGCTCGAAGGATCGATGAACTCACGCTGGGCACGCCATTCCTCGGCAAGCACATCAGCCAAGGCGGCGGTCGGCGCCGCCAATGGCCGCTGCGCCGGCGTTCGCACCGGGCGGCCGTCGAGCGCGAGGCCGAAGCCGCCCTCCCCCTCCGATACCGAGACCTCTGTATAGAACCGGCGCCGGAGGCGCGGCCGCATGCCGCGGCGCGCGGCCTCGTTCGGATCGAGCGGCTGGTGCTCGTGGATATCCTCAAGGATTTCACGCATGGTCATGCTGTTTACCAAGGCATTGAAACCTAACTTGAATGGCGTGGAGACGCTTCTGAATCAAGCGCCGGGACCGGAACCTTTCGTGCACGGCTGCTGCCCGAAATTCGCATCCCATTAAATTATATGATATTGTTCAAAGGTTTAGTCGGTAACCATATATTGTAAAAAATGAATGTGTTTTAACGTGCCCTACTGTGACCTTGCTGCATCGCTAGCCGACCCTTCGCATGCGAGCCCCTGGTATGACGATCGTAGCGGTGGAATTCCCCGAACCGGTCCACTACATTGCCGCCCGGACTCGGACCTCAAGAGCCGAACCGCCAGGAAACCGGCCGAACACCCGACCGCGCATAACCCCATTCCGCAGAAGGCGCGGCGCGTGGACGTGCACGAGGCGTAGTAGATGAAGAACACTGATATTGCGGCGCCTGACTACTTCCACAAGGTCGTGGATTGCCAGTGGGCCTGTCCAGCACACACCCCCGTTCCGGAATACATCAGGTTGATCGCGGCCGGTCGCTACGGCGACGCCTACATGATCAACTGGCGGTCAAACGTGTTCCCGGGCATCCTCGGGCGCACCTGCGACCGGCCGTGCGAGCCGGCCTGCCGACGCGTTCGCGTCGAAAAAGAGCCGGTCGCGATCTGCCGTCTCAAGCGGGTGGCCGCCGACTACAAGGACGACATCCGTAGTCGCCTGCCCAAGCGAGCGCCGGCCCCCAACGGCAAGCGCATCGCGCTCATCGGCGGCGGCCCCGCTTCGCTCGCGGTCGCGCGCGATCTCTCGCCGCTCGGCTACCGCTGTGTGGTGTTCGATCAGGACCCGAAGGCGGGCGGCATGATCCGCACCCAGATCCCACGCTTCCGGCTGCCGGAGAGCGTGATCGACGAGGAATGCGACTATATCCTCGGGCTCGGCATCGAGTTCGTGGGTGGCAAGCGCATCGACAGCCTCAAGGCCCTGCTGGCGGAAGGCTGGGATGCGGTGTTCGTCGGCTCCGGCGCGCCGCGCGGGCGCGAGCTCGACATTCCCGGCCGCAAGGAAGCCGCCGCCAACATCCACATCGGCATCGACTGGCTCTCATCGGTTTCGTTCGGCCACATCAACAAGATCGGCAAGCGCGTCATCGTGCTCGGCGGCGGTAACACCGCCATGGACTGCTGCCGCTCCTCGCGCCGTCTGGGCGGTGAGGACGTCAAGGTCATCGTGCGCTCGGGCTTCGAGGAGATGAAGGCGTCCCCCTGGGAAAAGGAGGACGCCATGCACGAGGACATCCCGATCCTCAATTTCCTGGTGCCGAAGGAATTCACCCACGACAACGGCAAGCTCACCGGCGTCGTGTTCGAGAAGGTGAAGGCCGAGTACGACGCCAAGGGACGGCGGAACCTCGTGCCGTCGGGCGAGCCCGACCAGCATATTCCGTGCGACGACGTGCTGCTCGCGATCGGCCAGGAGAATGCGTTTCCCGTGGATCGAGCGCGACATCGGCATCGAGTTCGACAAATGGGACATGCCCAAGGTCGACACCGCAACCATGGCCTCGACCAACCCCAAGGTGTTCTTCGGCGGCGACGCCGCGTTCGGGCCCAAGAACATCATCTGGGCGGTGGCGCACGGCCATGAGGCCGCGCTCTCGATCGACCGCTTTTGCTCCGGCCTCGACATCAACGAGCGGCCACAGCCGATGGTCGACATCCTCAGCCAGAAGATGGGCATCCACGAGTGGAGCTACGACAACGATATCGCGCCCGACAAGCGCTACCGCGTGCCGTTGCGCGACAAGGTGGTGGCGCTGCGCGACATCAAGGCCGAGGTCGAACTTGGCTTCGATGTCGAGATGGCGCTCAAGGAGGCGCATCGCTGCCTCAATTGCGATGTGCAGACCGTGTTCGAGTCGAAGCTGTGCATCGAGTGCGACGCCTGCGTCGATATCTGCCCAATGGACTGCATCACCTTCACCGAGAACGGTGAGGAAGGCGACCTGCGCACGCGGCTCAGCGCCCCTGCTGCGAACGCGACGCAGGATCTCTATGTCGCCGACGGCCTCAAGACCGGCCGCGTCATGGTCAAGGACGAGGACGTGTGCCTGCACTGCGGGCTATGCGCCGAGCGTTGTCCGACCGGCGCCTGGGACATGAAGAAGTATCTCATCGACATGACGCATGCGGATGACCAATGCCAGCAAAAGCACCAATCAGCAGCGTAAACGATTTCGTCGTCCGCTTCGCTAACGTCAACGGGTCAGGTTCTGCCAGCGCCAACGAGCTGTTCGCTCGCTCGGTGCTGCGCATGGGCATCCCGGTGGCGCCGCGGAACATCTTCCCGTCCAACATTCAGGGCCTGCCCACCTGGTACGAGGTGCGTATCTCTGAAGCCGGCCATCTGGGCGCGCGCGGCGGCACCGACCTGATGGTGGCCATGAACCCGCAGACCTGGGAGAAGGACGTCGCCTCGATCGAGCCCGGCGGCTATCTCCTTTACGACTCGACCAAGCCGCTGCCGCCCTCCAAGTTTCGCGATGATATCCATGTCATCGGCGTGCCGCTGACTGCGATCTGCAATCGCGAATATACCGATCCGCGCCAGCGCCAGCTGTTCAAGAACATCATCTATGTTGGCGCGCTCTCGGCGCTGCTCGACATGGACGTGAGCGCGCTCGAGAAGCTGATCAGCGAGCAGTTCAAGGGCAAGGAAAAGCTGTTCGACGCCAACAAGCATGCGCTCCATCTCGGGCGCGACTGGGCGCTGTTGAACCTCGAATGCCCGATCGGGCTTCGCCTCAAGCCGGCCGACAAGGTCGGCGATCGCATCTTCATCGAAGGCAACAACGCGGTCGCGCTCGGCGCGGTCTATGGCGGCGCCACCGTGTGCGCCTGGTACCCGATCACGCCGTCGTCGTCGGTGGCGGAAGCCTTCACCGGCCATTGCCGGCGGCTGCGGGTCGATCCGGAGACCAAGCGCAACAAGTTCGCGATCGTGCAGGCCGAGGACGAGCTGGCCTCGATCGGCATGGTGATCGGCGCCTCCTGGAACGGCGCCCGCGCCTTCACGGCAACGTCAGGTCCCGGCATCTCGCTGATGCAGGAGTTCCTCGGGCTTGCCTATTTCGCGGAAATCCCCGCGGTCGTGATCGACGTGCAGCGCGCCGGTCCCTCGACCGGCATGCCGACCCGCACGCAGCAGTGCGACATTCTCTCCTGCGCCTACGCCTCGCATGGCGACACCAAGCACGTGCTGCTGCTGCCGGAGGATCCGGCCGAGGCATTCGAATTCGGCGCGCAGGCGTTCGACCTCGCCGACCGTCTGCAGACACCGGTGTTCGTCATGACCGACCTCGACATCGGCATGAACCAGCGCCTGTGCCGGCCGCTGAAATGGGACGACAGCCGCAAATACGACCGCGGCAAGGTGATGACCGCCGCCGACCTCGACGCCGGCAAGGAGTTCGGCCGCTATCTCGACGTCGACGGCGACGGCATCCCGTATCGCACCTATCCGGGCACGCATCCAAGCAAGGGCGCGTTCTTCACCCGCGGCACCTCGCGCGACCGCTATGCCCGCTACACCGAAGAAGGTGCGCCCTATGCCGACAACATGCAGCGGCTGTTGCGCAAGATCGAGACCGCCAAGAGCCTGGTGCCGCGCCCGGTGCGCAAGAATGCCGACAAGCCCACGAAATACGGCGTGATCTATTACGGCTCGACCTCGCCCGCGATGAACGAGGCGATCCACATGATCGAAGCCAAGGGCCGGCCGCTCGACATGCTGCGCATCCGCGCCTTTCCGTTCCACCAGGACGTTCCCGACTTCATCGCCGACCATGACTACGTGTTCGTGGTCGAGCAGAACCGCGACGCGCAGCTGCGCTCGCTCGTCGTCAACGAATGCGGCATCGATCCGGTGCGGCTCATTCCGATCCTGCACTATGACGGAACGCCGATCACCGCCCGCTTCATCGCCCGCGAGATCGCCGACGATCTCGAGGCGCTGAAAGTCACGCCGCTGCGCAAGGTGGTCTCATGACCTACATCGCCAAGCCCAAATTCCACCACCCCTCGCTGCCGAAGAACGCGCTCGGCTACACGCATCGCGACTACGAGGGCAAGATCTCGACGCTGTGCGCCGGCTGCGGACACGACTCGATCACCGCCTCCGTCATCGAGGCCTGCTTCGAGCTCGCGATCGAGCCGCACCGGGTGGCGAAGATCTCCGGCATCGGCTGCTCGTCGAAGACGCCGGACTATTTCCTCAACGCCTCGCACGGCTTCAATTCCGTGCACGGGCGCATGCCGTCGGTGCTCACCGGCGCGAACCTCGCCAACCGCGACCTGATCTATCTCGGCGTCTCGGGCGACGGCGACACCGCCTCGATCGGCTTCGGCCAGTTCGCCCACGCCATGCGCCGCGGCGTCAACATGGTCTATATCGTCGAGAACAACGGCGTGTACGGCCTGACCAAGGGCCAGTTCTCCGCCACCGCCGACCGCGGCTCCAAGAGCAAGCGCGGCGTCATCAACGCCGACAACTCGATCGATCTGGTGGCGATGGCGCTGCAGCTCGGCGCGACCTTCGTGGCGCGCTCGTTCTCCGGCGACAAGGAGCAGCTCGTGCCGCTGATCAAGGCAGCGATCGAGCACCAGGGCGCGGCGCTGCATCGACGTGATCTCGCCCTGCGTCGCCTTCAACAATCACGCCGGCTCGACCAAGAGCTTCGACTACGTGCGCGAGCACAACGAGGCGGTGAACCGGCTCGATTTCATCACCGGCCGCGCGCCCATCGCGGTCGCCTACGAGGCCGGCTCGGTCGAGGTGGTCGAGCAGCACGATGGCTCGAAGCTCGTGCTCAAGAAGGTCTCGGCCGACTACGATGCCCATGACCGCATCGGCGCCATGACCTTCCTGCAGCAGCACGCCGCCAAGGGCCAGATCGTCACCGGGCTCCTTTACGTCGACAGCGAGCCGGAAGACCTGCACACGCATTTCAACACGGTGACGACGCCGCTCAACGCGATGTCCGAAAAGGAGCTGAGCCCGGGCTCGGCGGCACTCGACAAGATCAACGCCAGCCTGCGGTAGCGTTGCGCGGATAATCAGGGTCAACATCCTCTCCACGTCATGGCCGGGCATAGCGCGTCGAAGACGCGCGTAAATGCGCTACGGCGGGCATGACGATGCCGACAGGTTCGCGCGCTTGACTCAATTCGCGTTGGCGCAGGACCGCGTATAGGCCTGGAGCTTGCGGCCGCGCAGCCCGTAGCTGCTTCCCTCATGCTGACACTGGATCGTTCGGTCGCTGTGAGTCCTGAGCGCGGGCGGGTCGTAGACTCCAGGCGGCGGGCTTTGCCCAAGCGGGCCGTTGATGATCGGCGGCGGCGCGGGCGGCGGCAGCGGCGCCGGAATGGGATTAAGCGTCGGCGGCGGCGTGAACTGCGCAAGGGCAGGCTGCCCGGCGAGCAGGCAGACGACCAGCGCACTGCAGAGGCGGATCATGGTGGACCTCCTCCCCGACCTACATTGATAGGTAGGAACGACAGTCCCTGGAAAGAAGGGGCTATTCCTCCGGCGCTTCGACAATCGGATCGTAGCGCGTGGCGTCGAGGCCGAGCAGGCTCCACGACTGCTGCATATGCGGCGGCAGCGGCGCGGTGACGTCGATCGTGCCGCCGCGCGGATGCGGCACCGCGATGCGGCGCGCCAGCAGATGCAGCTTGTTCTGCATGCCGCCGGGCAGCTCCCAGTTCTCCTTTGCGAAATATTTCGGATCGCCCACGATCGGGTGGCCGATATGGTCCATGTGGGCGCGCAATTGGTGAGTGCGGCCGGTGACCGGCTTGAGCGAGAGCCAGGCCAGCGTGCGCGCCGAGGTCTCGACGACGGCATAGTAGGTCACCGCGTGGCTTGCGCCCTCGTCGCCATGCTTGGCGATGCGCATGATCGACTCGTCCTCGCGCTCCTCCTTGGCCAGGAAGGTCGAGATGCGGCCCTGCGCAGGCTTCGGCACGCCCGCGACCAGCGCCCAGTAGATCTTGCGCGCCGAGCGCGAGCGGAACGACTTCGCGAGCGCCGCCGCCGCAAAGCGCGTCTTGGCGACCAGCAGGCAGCCGGCCGTGTCCTTGTCGAGCCGGTGCACGAGACGCGGGCGCTGGCCGTCCGGCCCCGGCGCGCGCAGCACCTCCAGCATGCCGTCGATGTGGCGCGTGGTGCCGGAGCCGCCCTGCACCGCAAGCCCCATCGGCTTGTTGAGCACCAGCACGTCGGCGTCCTCGTGCAGCGTGATCGAGCGCAGGAAGTCGCGCGTCTTGGCATCAGCCTCGCCGCCTGGCGCGCGCGGCCGCTCCTCGTTGAGCTTGAGCGGCGGAATGCGCACGGACTGCCCGGCCGCGAGGCGGTCCTTCGGCTTGGCGCGCTTGCCGTTCACGCGCAGCTCGCCTTTGCGGATGATGCGCTGGATGTGGGAGAACGAGAGCCCCGGGAAGCGCGCCTCGAGAAAGCGATCGACGCGCATGCCGGCTTCGTCAGGCGTGACCGCGACGGTCTGCACGGTGGTGGGAGCGGCCGCCGGCAGTGGCTTCGCCCTGTCATTCTGCGGTGGCCGCCGAGGGCTGCCCTCGGGCGACGGTCGGCCCGGGTGGGGACCGCCACTCTTCGAGGCTCGCTGTGGGCGCGCCTCCGCATGACGGCTCATCGCATGGCGGCCGCCGCGATCATGATCGCGCGGTCCGGCGACCTGCCGCCCGCCGCCCGGTTGCCGGGGCCCGCTACCGCCTCGTCTCAACATCGCCTCCGTTCGTTTCCTTGACACCTGCGGTCGAGAAAATACGATCCATGTAACCACAATAGCACCCGGCGCAAGCCAAACGCGCCGGCCCACGGGAGGAAGCCATGCGCATTGACGCCGCCTTAGCCGCACTCGCCGGGCTGCTGATCGCCGCCCCGGTCGCCACTCCGGCCCTGGCCCAGGTGCCGGCCGAGCTCATCGACAAGATCGCCGCCATCGGCCGGGTCAGCGATCCCGCCAAGACCGCGCCGCTCTATGCCCCGATGCACGCCAAGGAGCCCTATGCGGGCGTCAAGGTCACCCGCGATGTGAAATATGGGCCGCATGAGCGCAACACGCTCGACCTGTTCGTGCCGGAGGGTGCGGGCACCGGGCGGCCGATCTTCATGTTCGTGCATGGCGGCGGCTTCGTCCGCGGCAACAAGCGTCCGCCCGACAGCCCGTTCTACGACAACATCATGCTGTGGGCGAACCGCAACGGCATGGTCGGCGTCAACATCGAGTATCGGCTGGCGCCGGCAGCGCCCTGGCCGGCCGGGCAAGAGGATATCGCCATGGCGGTGCGCTGGGCCGCCGACAACGCCGCGACCAACGGCGGCGATGCCAACCGCATCTACCTGATGGGCCATTCCGCCGGCGCCACGCATGTGGCGACCTACGTCGGGCATCCGGAATTCCACGCGCCGAAAGCGCTCGCGGGCGCGATGTTCTCCTCCGGCGGCTTCGACCTGACCAAGATGGAGGAGGGCGAAAGCCGCATCGCCTATTTCGGCGCCGACCGCTCGCTCTATGCGCAACGCTCGGCCCTGCCCGGCCTGGTCAAGAGCACGATCCCGTTCATGGCCAACGCCGCCGAGCTCGACCCGCCCTGGATGGTCGAGCAGCTCGAGCAGCTCAAGAGCGCGATGTGCGCGAGCACGCGCGGCTGCATTCGCACGCTGCTGCAGCCCAAGCACAATCACATGTCGCAGTCCTATGCGATCAATACCTCAGACACGCTGCTGACCGATCAGATTCTGGCGTTCATCAAGACGGGGAAGTAGGGCACTCTACGCGCATACGATCAAAGAAGGCGCGGACCTCGTCATCGGTGGCGAAGTCTTCGTCTTCCAGGCGACGTTCAATGTCGGCCAGCTGCTCCGGCGTGAGCACCACGTCATCTATCCCATCAAGAAAGTCCAGCAACAGAACAGCGCTGCGTCGGCGATCCTCCGGCAGATCACCTACCGAACGATCACATCGTCAATTCTCTGATCACCGGCATCGCTGCATCTCCTGGATCGGCTCGCGGTTCCAGCCGACGCGCAGCCGATCGCCGCGCAGCCATTCCAGCATGATCGGGATGGTTTCCGCGCGGCCGGCGATGTTGCAACGGCCTTGCAGATAGAGCGTCTGGTTCACTTTGTAGTTCGACACGATGCTGCAGTTGGCATCGAACCAGCGCACGGAAAGCGCCTGGACGATGAGCGGCGTCTCCGGCTTCGTGAACGCCTCGCCGTCACACGCAGAAAGGGCCGAGCGCCCAGCGCCCCTCGGCGGGCTCGGCTGCAGCGGCAGTACCTCCAGTGGCCAACAACAGCGCACATGACGACGCGCAGACGTCCAAACCCTTTCACGTCGTCCTGTCCTTCCGCAGCTTCGCCCAATACTCCAGCCGCTTCCTGATCTCGCGCTCGAAGCCGCGCTCGGGCGGATCGTAGAATTGCTTGCCGGCCAAGCCCTTCGGGGAAATAGTCCTGGCCGGAGAACGCCTCCGGCGCGTCGTGATCGTAGTCGTAGCCCGCGCCGTAGCCTTCCGACTTCATCAGCTTGGTCGGCGCGTTGAGGATGTGCTTGGGCGGCAGCAGCGAGCCGCCCTCCTTGGCGGCGCGCCATGGCGGCCCCATAGGCCCGATAGGCGGCGTTCGATTTCGGCGCGGTCGCGATATAGATCACGGCCTGCGCGATCGCGAGCTCGCCTTCCGGGCTGCCGAGAAAATCGTAGGCGTCCTTGGCGGCGTTGCAGATCACCAGCGCCTGCGGATCGGCGAGCCCGATGTCCTCGACCGCCATGCGCACCACGCGGCGCGCGAGGTAGAGCGGATCCTCGCCGGCGTCGAGCATGCGGCACAGATAGTAGAGCGCGGCATCCGGATCGGAGCCGCGCACCGACTTGTGCAGCGCCGAGATCAGGTTGTAGTGGCTGTCCTGCGCCTTGTCGTAGATCGGCGCGCGCCGCTGCACGACCTCCTGCAGCTTCTCGGCATCGAAGGTCTCGCCTTTGCGGGCGGCACGCCAGATCTCCTCGGCGAGCGTGAGCGCCGCGCGGCCGTCGCCGTCGGCCATGCGCGACCAGCGCGGCGCGCGCATCCGCATCGAGCGGCAGCGCCTTGCCTTCGATCGTCTCCGCGCGCGCGAGCAGCTTCTCGATCGCCGCGGCATCGAGCGACTTGAACACCAGCACGCGGGCGCGCGACAGGAGCGGCGCGTTGAGCTCGAACGACGGGTTCTCGGTGGTGGCACCGACCAGCACGATGGTGCCGTCCTCCATCACCGGCAGGAAGAATCCTGCTGGGCCCGGTTGAAGCGATGGATCTCGTCGACGAAGAGCAGCGTGCCCCTGCCCGGTCTCGCGCCGCGCGCGCGCCGCGTCGAACACCTTCTTGAGATCGGCGACGCCGGTGAAGATCGCGGAGATCTGCTCGAAATGCAGCTCGGTCGCCTCCGCCAGCAGGCGCGCCACCGTGGTCTTGCCGGTGCCCGGCGGTCCCCAGAACACCAGCGAGCCGAGCGTGCGGGTCTCCAGCATGCGCGTGAGCGCGCCATCGGGCCCGAGCAGATGATCCTGGCCGACCACCTCGGCGAGCTTGGTCGGCCGCAGCTTGTCGGCGAGCGGCCGCGGCGCATCGCGATCGAGGCCCGCCGCCGCGAACAGGCTCGGTCCGCTGCCGCGGGTCGCGCGCGGGCTCATCCGCTCAACACGACCGACATCTGCTGTCCGCCGCGCCTGATGGTGATGCGCCAGACCCGGCTCTGCTGAGCGGTCGCGCGTTCGAGATCGCGAGGATTGGCGATCTTCTGATTGTTGACGGTGAGCACGATATCGCCCTTGCTGGAAACCGAAGCTCTGCGCCGGCGAGCCGTTGCCGACGTCGAGCACGACCACGCCCTCGGCGGATGGGTCGAGCCGCAGCTCATCCGCGAGCGCGGGCGAGATGCTCGACACCTTCACACCCGTAAAGGGCGAGCGTGCGCCAATGACCAGCTCGTCGTGGGCGCTCTCCGGAGCTGTCTCCAAAGTCACATTGGCTGTCGTCTCGCGGCCGCTGCGGACGATGCCGAGCTTGAGCCGTGCCGCCGAGCGCCTTGGTGGCGAAGCGATAGTCAAACGCATTGGGATCATCGACCGCCTGGCCGTCGATGGAGATGATCAGGTCGCCGGTGCGCAGGCCGCCGCGCGCCGCCGCGCTTCCCTGCGCCACGCTCGCGACCAGCGCGCCGGCCGGGCGCTTCAGCCCCATGCTCTCGGCGATCTCGGGCGTCACCGCCTGCAGCCGCGCGCCGAGCCAGGGCCGCTTGACCGTGTTGCCGCCACCCTTGGCGGACGCGACCACGACGCGCACCATGTTGGCCGGAATGGCAAAGCCGATGCCCTGCGAGCCGCCCGAGCGCGAGAAGATCGCGGTGTTGATGCCGACAAGCTTGCCGGTCATATCGACCAGCGCGCCGCCCGAATTGCCGGGGTTGATCGCGGCATCGGTCTGAATGAAGAACTGATAGTCCGTGATGCCGACCTGGGTGCGCGCCACCGCCGACACGATGCCGTGGGTCACGGTCTGGCCGACCGCGAACGGATTGCCGATCGCCAGCACCAGATCGCCGACCAGCAGCGCGTCGGAATCAGCGAAATCGATGGCCGGGAAGCGCTCGCTCTGGCTGCGGATGCGCAACACCGCGAGGTCGGAACGCTGATCCTTGAGCACGATGTCGGCTTCGAGCTCCCGCTTGTCGGCGAGCGACACCTTGACCTCGGTCGCGCCCTCGATGACGTGGTTGTTGGTGACGACGAGTCCGCCCGCATCGACGATCACGCCGGAGCCAAGCGAGCGCTGCAGCTGCTCGCTCGGTGCGCCGCCATCCGGCACGCCGAAGAAGCGCCGGAAGATCGGGTCGTCCAGAAACGGGTTGCGCGTGGTGGCGACCGCACGGGCCGCATAGACATTGACCACCGCAGGCGCAGCGCGCTGCACCACCGGTGCATAGGAAAGCCGGACCTCGCCGGGCGAAGCCGGCACCCGGCGCTCCTGGGCGGAAGCGTCCGCGCTGGCCGCAACCAGGGCAGCCAGAAGCGGAAGCGCGAGGAAACGAAGGCGCATAGGCATAAGGCTCATTTCCGATTCTGATGCGCCCAGATATAGGGCTACCGGCGTGGCAAATGAAGGGCGCCCCCTCCCCGGAACAGCGATAACGGTTAGTATGAACCGAGTTCGGCCAGCAGCAGGGAAGCAACACGTGGACCAGGCATTGAAAGAGCCAGCGCTCAATGCGGCCGCCGGGAGGGCCCGGGCCGTCGGCGCGGGCGTGATCTACATCATTGCCTTCATTACCGGCGGGATCGTGATGAGCTTCGAGATGCTGGGCTCGCGCTACCTCAACCCCTATTTCGGCAGTGGCATCTACACCTGGGCGGCGCTGATCTCGACCGTGCTGGCAGCCCTGACCCTTGGCTACTTCCTCGGCGGCTGGCTCGCCGACCGTACCGCGTCCGTGACGGTCCTGGGCGCGACCGTGGTTGTCGCCTCGCTCTACTTCCTCGCGCTCCCCACCTTCTCCGACGCGCTGCTCGAATTCCTGCTGGCCGATATCGACGACGTGCGCGCCGGCAGCCTGGTGGCGTCACTCGCCATCCTGCTGTTTCCAGTGACACTGCTTGGCATGTATTCCCCCTTCGCCATCCGGCTGATGCTGCACAGCGCCGAGCGCTCCGGCACCGTGTCGGGAACGGTCTACGGTGTTTCCACCGCGGGCTCGATCGTCGGCACGCTCGGCACGACGTTCTTCCTCATCCCGCTGATCGGCACCAAGGCCATCACCTATTCGCTCGGGGCGGCCGGCCTGATCTGCGGCGTCGTGCTGATGGCGCTCTCGCGGGTTGGCACGCGCCGCCCCGCGATGCTGCTGATGGCGGGGCTCATCGCGGCGGGCGCCGCACCCGCCGCGCGCGCCGACAAGCTGTTCGACGAGAGCGTACGCGCCGACATGCTCAAGCGCCCGGACGGGCGCATGGCCCACGTGGAAAGCGAGTACAACGACATCTACGTCACCAAGCGGCGCGGCGAGCTCACCATGTCGTTTCAGCTCAAAGGCTGGGACTACACCGAGTCGGTCACCGACCTGCGTCGACCCGGATGCACTGGTGCTGCGCTATTCGCAGGTCATGACGGTTGCCACGGTCTACCCGGGCGAGCTCAAGAAGGTGCTGATGCTCGGGCTCGGCGCCGGCTCGATCTCCACCTATCTCGGGCGCTTCATGCCGGAGATCGCGATCGACGTGGTCGAGATCGATCGGCGGGTGATCGAGGTCGCCAAACAGTATTTCGGCCTGCGCGAAACCGAGCGGGTGCGCTATCTCGACGCCGACGGCCGCGTCTTTCTCAACCGCAACAAGGGCCTCTACGACCTGATCCTGCTCGACGCCTATCGCGGCGGGTTCGTGCCGTTTCATCTGCTGACCAAGGAATTCTACGCCCTGCTCAAGGAGCGGCTTGACGCCAGGAGGCGCCATCGCCTCCAATGTCCACGACGGCACCAAGCTCTATCACTCGACCGTCAAGACGCTCGGCGAGGTGTTTCCCACGCTTGAGCTCTATCCGACAGGCGCGGGCGAGGTGATCGCGATCGCCAGCATGAGCCCGGCGCCCGACAAGGAGGCGCTGGCGAGCCGCGCCGCCGCGCTGCAGGAGCGCTACAAGTTCCGCCATCCGCTAGCGGACCAGCTCAGGCGCCGCATGGAGAATCCACGCGCGCAGGCGGCGCAGGGCGAGCTCATCACCGACGACTTCGCGCCGGTCAATCTCTACGATGCGATCGGCCGCGAGCGGCCGAAGCGGAAGTAGGGCCGAGCACCGCCGCTCGCCCTCAAAGCAAAAGGGCGGCCAAAGCCGCCCTTGCGTGATCTGAACATCAGCGATGAGCGGCGCTCAGACCGGCGCCGAAGCCGCGACGGGCGCCGCCGCCTTCTCAGCCTCGTGCCGCTCGCGATCCTCTTTGCCCCTGGCATCGACGTCGCGATCCACGAACTCGATCACGGCGACCGCCGCGGAGTCACCGTAGCGATAGCCGGCCTTGAGCACGCGGGTGTAGCCGCCGTTGCGGTCCTTGTAGCGCGGGCCGATCACGTCAAAGAGCTTCTTGACCATGGCGACGTCGCGCATCTCGGCGATCGCCTGGCGGCGCGCGTGCAGATCGCCGCGCTTGCCGAGCGTGACGAGCTTCTCCACGATCGGACGCAGATCCTTCGCCTTCGGCAGCGTGGTGACGATCTGCTCGTGCCGGATCAGCGAGGCGGCCATGTTGGCGAACATGGCGCGGCGATGCTCGGCCTTCCGGTTCAGCTTACGATGGGCGTTACCGTGACGCATCGCTCAAGTCCTCACTCGCGTGTCGCCCGGTCTCAACGGCGGGCATCAGATTGTTCTCATCAAGACGACTCGAGCACTGGCCGGGACATCAGCGCATTCACGCGCGTCTTCGACGCGCTACGCCCGGCCATGATGTTTCGTTCGATCAGTAGTGGTCCTCGAAGCGCTTGGCGAGCTCCTCGATATTCTCCGGCGGCCAGCCCGGCACTTCCATGCCGAGATGCAGCCCCATCTGGGCCAGCACTTCCTTGATCTCGTTGAGCGACTTGCGGCCGAAGTTCGGCGTGCGCAGCATCTCGGCCTCGGTCTTCTGAACGAGATCGCCGATGTAGACGATGTTGTCGTTCTTGAGACAGTTGGCCGAACGCACGCTGAGCTCGAGCTCGTCGACCTTCTTGAGGAAGGCCGGATTGAAGGCGAGGTCCGGAATGGTCGGCTCGGCCTCCGGCTTGTGCGGCTCCTCGAAGTTCACGAACACGTTGAGCTGGTCCTGCAGGATGCGCGCCGCATAGGCGAGCGAGTCATCCGGGCTGACCGCGCCGTTGGTCTCGATCGAGAGCGTGAGCTTGTCGTAGTCGAGGATCTGGCCCTCGCGGGTGTTCTCGACCTTGTAGGAGACCTTGCGCACCGGCGAGTACAGGCTGTCGACCGGGATCAGTCCGATCGGCGCGTCCTCCGGCCGATTGCGCTCGGTCGGCACGTAGCCCTTGCCGGTGTTGACGGTGAACTCCATGCGGATCTCGGCGCCCTCGTCGAGTGGCACAGCACGAGGTCCGGATTGAGCACGACGATGTCGCCCACGGTCTGGATGTCGCCGGCCGTGACCGTGCCCGGTCCCTGCTTCTTCACCACCATGCGCTTGGGTCCATCGCCCTGCATCTTGATGGCGATGTCCTTGATGTTGAGGACGATGTCGGTCACGTCCTCGCGCACGCCGGGGATCGACGAGAACTCGTGCAGCACACCGTCGATGTGCACCGACTGAACAGCGGCGCCCTGCAGCGACGACAAGAGAATGCGCCGCAGCGCATTGCCGAGCGTCACGCCAAAACCGCGCTCGAGCGGCTCGGCAATGACGGTCGCCTCACGCTTGGGATCGGCGCCCACCGTCACGTGAAGCTTGTTCGGTCGGATCAATTCCTGCCAGTTTTTCTGGATCGTCACCTTGGCACCCATCGTATTGAGTGGCGCGTCAGTCGGACGCGCATCCCACTCCGCCCTGTGGGACAATTCAGCGGCGGCGGACGGGTCGGGCGTCCGCCGGATCAAAAGGTCATCGTTCATACGCGCCGCCTCTTGCGAGGGCGGCAACCGTTATGCGGGATCGGCGTGACGTCGCGGATCGACGTGATGGTGAAGCCCGCCGACTGCAGCGAACGCAGTGCCAACTCGCGCCCAGAGCCCGGCCCCGCAACCTCGACCTCGAGGGTGCGCATGCCGTGCTCCTGCGCCTTCTTGGCGGCATCCTCGGCCGCCATCTGCGCCGCATAGGGCGTCGATTTGCGCGAGCCCTTGAAGCCCATGGTGCCAGCCGACGACCAGGCAATCGTGTTGCCCTGGGCGTCAGTGATAGTGACCATTGTGTTGTTGAACGACGCGTTGACATGCGCGACGCCCGAAGCGATGTTCTTGCGTTCGCGTCGACGGACGCGGGTGGCTTCCTTACCCATTCATGATCCTTTCGCGGCCCCGGCTCCGCAACCGACGTCGCCGTATCCTGTTCTCTGTCACGCGGCCCTAGACAGCCTTTTTCTTGCCGGCGATGGCTTTGGCTGGCCCTTTGCGGGTGCGCGCATTGGTATGCGTGCGCTGGCCCCGCACCGGCAGGCCACGGCGATGCCGCAACCCCCGGTAGCATCCGAGATCCATCAGCCGTTTGATATTCATGGCAACGTCGCGCCGCAGATCGCCTTCCACCATATAGTCACGATCGATCATTTCGCGAATCTGCAGGACTTCCTGATCGGTCAGCTGGGACACTCGACGCTCCTGCGGAATGCTGACCTTCTCCATGATTTCCTTGGCGATTTTCGGTCCAATCCCATGGATATATTGCAGTGCAATAATCACCCGCTTGTTTGTGGGTATGTTCACACCAGCAATTCGTGCCACGGCTCTAACTCCTGTTGCCAGCGCTGGAGGCCACCGATCGGCGGCTGCATCCTATAGCTGCAAACGATAACGCGACACCCACCCTAAGTCCCTAGGGCCGGTATCGTTCGCGCTTCTCCAACTGGATGCGGGGGTTATTAATGGATTTAACGTCCTTTCGTCAACCTCACAAACGCTTACGGCTGCGGGCAAAGTTACCGTCGTGCCGTGTGCCGGCCCTTGGCGGCAGCCTTGCCGGCACGAGACCCCGAACGTGTGCCCTTGGCGCTCCGTTTCGCCGCCTTTGCAGGCGCCTTCCGGGCGGCTTTGGTGGCCTTTTTGGCTGATGTCCGCGCCTTGTTGGCAACAGCCACCTTCTTGCCAGCTTTTTGGCCGCCCTCTCGGCAGTTTTCCCAACCGCCTTCCCAACCGCGTTCTTGGGCGCGGCCTTCTTCTCGGTGGGGCGCCTAGCGGCCGCCTTGAGGCGCCCCTGAGAGGCGCCATCGAGCACCCGGTCGATCGCGCTCGCCACCTCCGGGATGCGTGCCATGCCGTCGACCGACTTCAAGAGCCCTTCCAGGCGATAATAGTCGATCAGCGGGGCTGTCTGCTCATGATAGATTTCGACCCGCCGCTTGAGCTTCTCCGGGTCGTCGTCGGTCCGCAACGGCTCGCCGCTGGCCTTGGCCTCCGCGATGCGGTTCTCGATGCGCTGCTGCAGGATGCCGGCATCCACCTTGAGCTCGATGACGGCGTCAAGCTTCAGGCCCTTTTCCTTGAGCAGCCGATCGAGCGCGACCGCCTGCGGCACCGTGCGCGGGAAGCCGTCGAGGATGAAGCCCTTCTTGGCGTCAGACTCGATCGATCCGGTCGGAGACAATCGCCACCACGACGTCGTCGGGCACGAGCTCGCCGCGATCCATGATGTCCTTGGCGCGCAGCCCGACCGGCGTGCCGGCCTTGACCGCCGCGCGCAACATGTCGCCGGTGGAGAGCTGGACGATCCCGTGCTTGTCGACAAGTCGCTGCGCTTGCGTGCCCTTCCCCGCCCCCGGCGGGCCGAGCAGAATCAATTTCATCGTTGTCACTCCCGTCTTGACTTTGACGCACACGGCGCCGAATGCTGCGCGTCGAGATCGAGGATCGCGCAAACCACGATCAGCAGCGAAGCGCCGCCGAAATAGAATGGCACGGCGCACATAGGCGACCAGGATCTCCGGCACCAGGCAGACCAGCGCCAGATAGATCGCACCGATCATTGTGAGTGCGGCGTGATCACGCCATCAACGTGCGCGGCCGTGGGCTCGCCTGGGCTAAGATACCGGGTAGGACGCGCACCGTGCTTCTCGAGCGTCGCGGCGCCGCGTCCGGGGTCGAGCACGAAGGCCGTGTAGAAGAACGCGCAAGCGAACGATCAGCAGCCGCATAGACGATCAGTGAACAGCGGTCCCCTGCGCGAACTCGGCTTGCCCAGACGTCGGGACAGCTACTCGAGCCAATCGCCGCCAGGCTAGACGAGCGTACAACACGACAGGATGCCAGACGCCAGCGACGCCGGGATGATCCCTGCGTTGTTGAGCTTGAATGACAGGCAGGATGGCGCATTCCCGCCGCGCCGCCCGTCGACATGTGACGCGGCAGAGCGCCGCCGCGCCCGTTCCACCGCCACCACCAATGCCGTCAATGCGACATGGACGATGCCAGCAACGCCAGCAATCGATCTCGCTTGAGAGAACGCCGCTGACGGCCAAGCTCCAGAGCACGCCGGCGATCGCGGCCGGCACCTCAACGACAATGCCCGGCAAACAGGATCAGCGTCACGCCATTGCCGACGCCGCGCGCCGAAATCCGCTCGCTCAGCCACACCAGGACCATCGCACCGCCGGTGAGCGTGAGCGACGGTCGTGATGCGAAACAGCCAGCCCGGCTCGGAGCACGAGGCCAGGCACGCTTTCGAGTCCGATGGCGATGCCGTAGGCCTGGAACATCGACAGCAACGCGGTCAGCGATCGGGTGAGGCAATGGTCGAGGGTTCGGCGGCCCCGCTCGCCCTGCGTCCGCAAGCGCTCTGAGCCTGCGTTGGAGACGATCGGCAGCAGCTGGAGCAGGACCGCGGCCGACGAGATAGGGCATGATGCCCGAGCGCAAGAATCGCCAGCCGATGAATGGCCGCCGCCGGAAAGCAGGTTGGCCAGCGCCCAGAATGCCGCCAGCCTGCGAGCGGAAAATCTGCTCCCAAGCCGAAGGCATCAATGCCAGGCAGCGGAATGAAAGTCCCGAGCCGGTAGACCAGGAGCGCACCGAGGGTGAAGCCAGATGCGCCGGGCCAACTCCGGTGTCATCACGCCGCCCCCGCAGCTTCGAGCGCTTGATCAGGCCTTCATATTGGTGCGCCAGCAGATAGCCCTGAACCTGCGCGACCGTATCCATGGTGACGCTGACCACGATCAGCAGCGACGTGCCGCCGAAATAGAACATGCCGGGCGCATAGGACAGGATGATCTCCGGCAACAGGCACACCAGCGCCAGATAGATCGCGCCGATAGCGGTAATGCGCGAGAGCACGTAGTCGATGTACTCGGCCGTCCGCTCGCCCGGCCGGATGCCGGGAATGAAGCCGCCGTGCTTCTTGAGGTTCTCCGCCGTCTCGGTCGGATTAAACACGATCGCCGTGTAGAAGAAGGCGAAGAAGATGATCAGCGCGATATAGAGGACCAGGAAGAGGGGCCGCCCGTGGCCGAGCTGGGTCACGATCGCCTGGAACCATTCGGGGCCGGAGCCGGCATTGAAGTTCGCAACCGTCGTCGGCAGCAGCAGCAGCGATGATGCGAAGATCGGCGGGATCACGCCCGACGTGTTGAGCTTGAGCGGCAGGTGCGAGCTCTGCCCCTCGAACATCCGGTTGCCGACCTGGCGCTTGGGATACTGGATGAGGAGGCGCCGTTGCGCGCGCTCCATGAACACGATGAAGGCAATCACCACCACCGCCATCACAAGGACGGCCAGGAGGAGGCCCGTCGACAGCGCGCCCTGGCGGCCGAGCTCGAACGCCTGCGCCAGCGCCGCCGGCAGCTCCGCCACGATGCCCGACATGATGATGAGCGAGATGCCGTTGCCGATGCCGCGCGCGGTGATCTGCTCGCCGAGCCACATCAGGAACATGGTCCCGCCCGTGAGCGTGATCACGGTCGAGATGCGGAAGAACCAGCCCGGGTCGCTCACCGCATTGGCGGCGCCCTCGAGCCCGATCGCGATGCCGTAGGACTGGAACAGCGACAGCAGCACGGTCAGGTAGCGCGTGTACTGGTTCATGACCTTGCGGCCTTGCTCACCCTCCTTCTTGAGCTGCTCGAGGGTGGGCGAGACCGTGGTCATCAGCTGAATGATGATCGAGGCCGAGATGTAGGGCATGATGTTCAAGGCGAAGATCGCCATCCGGTGGATGCCGCCACCGGAGAACATGTTGAACATTCCGAGAATGCCGCCGGCCTGCGATTTGAAAATCTGCTCCCAGGCGGAGGGATCGATGCCGGGCAGCGGAATATAGGTGCCGAACCGGTAGACCAAGAGCGCGCCGAGCGTGAACCAGATCCGCTTCTTCAGCTCCTCGGCCTTGGCCAGGGCCGCAAAGTTGAGGTTGGCCGCCAATTGTTCTGCTGCTGAGGCCATCGCAATCTCCCGTCCGCCGCCCTGGGTCACCGCCCCCCAAGTCGTCGCCCTATGTCACCGCCTACGTCGCCGCCCGATCTATATGGGGATCGGACCGCCCGTTCCCATAGGCGGCCGGTGTCCCGCTTCCGAAGTTCGTAAGTCGTTGCGGATCCTCTGGCACGAGCTTCGGAAGCAAGGGGGCACTGGCAACTCTATGATTTTAGTGCCGCTTTTTGATTTGAAGTTCCTAACAGTGCTTGCCGCAAGTTTTGTAGGAACTTCAAATCGGCGGCACTATGCTACTTCTTCGGCTTCCGTCCGCTTGGGCGCCAGAATCTGCACCGAGCCGCCCGCCTTTTCGACCGCAGCCACGGCCGACTTGGATGCGCCCCACACCGAGAAATTCACTTTGGCCTTGATCTCGCCGACGCCCAGGAGCCGGACCCCCTCCTTGGCACGGCGCAGCACGCCCGCCGCAACCAGCGCCGCGGCATCGACCGTGCCGCCCGCACTCAGCTTGCCGGCGTCGATGGCGGCCTGCACGCGCTCGAGATTGACCTCATTGAGCTTCTTGGCAAACGCCGTGTTCTTGAAGCCGCGCTTGGGCAGGCGCCGGTGCAGCGGCATCTGGCCGCCCTCGAACCCCTTGATGCGCACGCCCGAGCGCGCGGTCTGGCCCTTGCCGCCACGGCCGCCGGTCTTGCCGCTGCCCGATCCGATTCCGCGCCCGATGCGGGTGCGGCTCTTGCGCGCACCCGGACGGTCGGCGATTTGGTTGAGCTTCATCGCTCTTCTCCCGTTACTTTGAATCGACCACGCGCACGAGGTGGTGAACCTTCGCGATCATGCCGCGGGTCGCCGGCGTATCGGGCAGCTCCGACACGCGGCCTATCTTGTTGAGCCGCAGCCCAATCAGGGTTTCCCGCTGGCTGTGGTGGCGGCGCGAGGCGCTTGCGGTCTGCTCGACCTTGATCGTCTTGCCGGCATTCTTGCTCATGTCGATCTCCAGGCTACTCGGCCGTCTGCTCGGCCTCGCCGCCGTCGCGACGCCGCGCCTGCAGGGCTGAAACCTTGATGTTGCGCCGCGCCGCAACCGAGCGCGGTAAATCCTGGCGCTTGAGCGCGTCGAAGGTCGCCCGCACCATGTTGTAGGGGTTGGACGAGCCGAGCGACTTCGCCACCACGTCCTGCATGCCGAGGGTCTCGAACACGGCGCGCATCGGGCCGCCCGCAATGATGCCGGTGCCCGCCGGGGCCGCGCGCAGGAATACCTTGCCGGCGCCATGGCGCCCCGCCACGTCGTGATGGAGCGTGCGGCCCTCGCGCAGCGGCACCCGGATCAGGCTGCGCTTGGCGGCCTCGGTCGCCTTGCGGATCGCCTCCGGCACCTCGCGTGCCTTGCCGTGGCCGAAGCCGACGCGACCCTTCTCGTCGCCGACTACCACGAGCGCGGCGAAGCCGAAGCGACGGCCGCCCTTGACCACCTTGGCCACGCGATTGATGTGGACGAGCTTGTCGGTGAACTCGCTCTCCTCGCGTTCCCGCTCTCGATGTCGTGGTTCACGTGCCATATTGATGTTCCGTTGTGCCGATGTTCCGTTGTGCTGTTCCGTTCGGGATCGCTTCCGTCTGCTGCTAGAATTTCAGGCCGCCCTCGCGAGCGGCATCTGCCAGCGCCTTGACGCGCCCATGATAGAGATAGCCGCCGCGGTCGAAGACGACTTCCTTGACGCCCTTCGCCGCCGCTCGCTCCGCCAACAGCTTGCCCACCGTCTTGGCGGCGTCGATGTTGGCGCCGCTCTTCATGCCCTCGCGCAAGGTCTTCTCGAGCGAGGATGCCGACGCCAGCGTCTCGCCTTTGATGTCGTCGATCACCTGCGCATAGATGTGCTTGGACGAGCGGAACACCGAAAGGCGCGCGCGACCACCGGCGGCGCGCCGGATGTTCCGCCGCACTTTTGCGGTCCGCCGCAGCGTCCGATCAATGACTGTTGCCATCGCCAGCTCCCGTTACTTCTTCTTGCCTTCCTTGCGGAAGATGAATTCGCCTGAATACCTGACGCCCTTGCCCTTGTAGGGCTCCGGCTTGCGAAACGACCTGATCTCGGCCGCCGCCTGGCCGACCTTCTGCGCGTCGACGCCGGTGATGACGATCTCGGTCGGCTTCGGCACCACAATCGTGACGCCCTCCGGGATCGGATAGACGATGTCGTGCGCATAGCCGAGCTGCAGCTGCAGATTCTTGCCCTGCAGAGCCGCGCGATAGCCGACCCCGTTGATCTCGAGCTTGCGCTCGTAGCCTTTGGTGACGCCCTCGATCACCTTGGCCACCAGGGCGCGATAGGTCCCCCACATGGCGCGCGCCTGCTGGCTGTCATTGCGCGGGTCGACGTGCACACTGCCGCCCTCGAGCTTGGCAGACACATCGCCGTGCAGAACGACCTGCAGGGCACCCTTCGGGCCCTTCACCTTGACGGTCTGGCCTTCGATATTGGCGGTCACGCCCGAAGGGACGGCGACCGGCTTTTTGCCAACACGAGACATGGTGTCATTCCCTTCGTTGCGCTCTAGAACACCGTGCAGAGGATCTCGCCGCCCACATTGGCGTCGCGCGCGTCATGGTCGGCCATCACGCCCTTGGGCGTCGAGACGATCGCCACGCCGAGACCGTTGTTGATCCGCGGCAGGTTTTTCACCGACGCGTAGACCCGGCGCCCTGGCTTGGAAACCCGCGCGATCTCGCGGATCACCGGCGAGCCGTCGAAATATTTGAGCTCGATCTCGAGCTCGCTGCGGCCGCTCGCATGCTCGACCGAGGCATAGCCGCGGATGTAGCCTTCGTTCTTGAGCACGTCGAGCACACTGACGCGCAGCCGCGATGCCGGGGTCGACACCTTCGACTTGTTGCGCATCTGCGCATTGTGGATGCGTGCGATCATATCGCCGAGCGGATCGTTCAACATCGCGCGCCCCTCCTTACCAGCTCGACTTCAAAAGTCCGGGGATCATGCCCTTCGATCCCATGTCGCGCAGCGCGATACGGCTCATCCTGAGCTTCCGGTAATAGGCCTTCGGACGGCCGGTGATGATGCAGCGATTGTGAATTCGCGTCGCCGACGAGTTGCGAGGCAGCTCGGCAAGCTTCAGCGTCGCCGCGAAGCGCTCTTCCATCGGCGTATTCTTGTCGTTGGCAAGCGCTTTCAGCTTGGCGCGCCGTTCCGCATACTGCTTGGTCAGCTTTTCTCGCCGCTTGTTCTTTTCGATCGAGCTCTTCTTCGCCATTAAAGTCTCCTGCTTTCCGCGTCTGAGGGGCCTCGCCCCTCACTGCCGGAATGGGAAGTTGAATGCGGTGAGCAACGCGCGCGCCTCGTCGTCGGTCTTCGCGCTGGTGCAGACCGTGATGTCCATGCCCCAGATGTCGGCCGCCTTGTCGTAATCGATCTCCGGGAAGATGATGTGCTCCTTGATGCCGATCGTGAAGTTGCCGCGCCCGTCGAAGCTCTTCGGCGACAGGCCGCGGAAGTCACGTACGCGCGGCAGCGCGATGGTGACCAGCCGGTCGAGGAATTCGTACATGCGCGTCTTGCGCAGCGTCACCTTGCATCCGATCGCCTGACCATCGCGCACCTTGAAGGTCGCGATCGACTTGCGCGCCTTGGTGATCACGGCCTTCTGGCCGGCGATCAGCCCGAGATCGGCCGCCGCGGCCTCGACCTTCTTGCGGTCGTTCACGGCCTCGCCGATACCCATGTTGATGACGATCTTCTGCAGCTTCGGCACTTCCATCTTGTTCTTGTAGCCGCGCTCCTCCGTCAGCTGCTTGCGCACGACGTCGTCGAAATGAGTTCGCAGCCGCGGCGTGACGCGCTCCTGCGGCGCGCGCGGCTTCTTCTCGCCGGCTTCACCCTTCGGCGCCTTGTCGCCCTTCTGCGGCTGCCCTTTGCCGCCAGGTTGCGCCTGCTTGCCGCCCTTCCCGTCCTTGCCGCCGGCCTCGGCGCGCGGCGCCTTGTCCGACTTCTCAGCCTTGGGACCCTTTGCGGATTTAGCGGCTTTGTCTTCTTTCTCAGCCATCGATCTCTACTCCTGAGCGCTTGGCCACGCGCACCTTGCGGCGCGCATCGCCCTCGCCGACGAACTTGAATCCGACGCGGGTTGGCTTGCCGTCCTTCGGATCGGTCAGCGCCAGATTGGACAGGTGAACAGAGGCTTCCTTGCTGATGATGCCGCCGTCCTGCTGCGCGGTCTGCTTCTGATGGCGCTTGACCATGTTGATCCCGCGCACCAGCGCGCGGCCGACGGCCGGGCGCACCTCGATCACCTCGCCGCTGCGGCCCTTGTCCCGGCCGGTCAGCACGATCACCTTGTCGCCCTTCTTGATCTTCGCCGCCATCACAGCACCTCCGGCGCGAGCGAAATGATCTTCATGTGGTTCTTGGCCCGCAGCTCGCGCGGGACCGGCCCGAAGATGCGGGTGCCGACCGGCTCCATCTGCGGGTTGATCAGCACAGCCGCGTTGCGATCGAAGCGGATGACCGAGCCGTCGGGGCGCTTGATATCCTTGCGGATGCGCACCACCACGGCCTTCATCACCTCGCCCTTCTTCACGCGGCCGCGCGGAATGGCCTCCTTGACCGAGACCACGATCACGTCGCCGATGGTGGCGTAGCGCTTCTTGGAGCCACCGAGCACCTTGATGCACATGACCCGACGCGCGCCGGAATTGTCCGCCACGTCGAGGTTGGTCTGCATCTGGATCATGATGCTCTCCCCGCCTTTGTTGCCGCGCCCATTGCGATTTCTGCGCTCATTGCGCTCACACGACCTTGTGCTTCTTGTCGCCCTCGATCACTTCCCAGCGCTTGAGCCGCGACAGCGGCCTGCGCTCCTCGATCCGGACGACATCACCCACCGAGAACTCGTTCTTCTCGTCGTGGGCGTAGTACTTCTTCGTCCGCCGAACGGTCTTCTTCAGGACCGGATGGGTGAAGCGACGCTCGACGCGCACTACCACCGTCTTGTCCTGCTTGTCGCTCACGACGACGCCCTCGAGCATACGCTTCGGCATCTTTGCTATCCTTTAAGCCTTGGGCTTCGCGGCGCCACGCTTCTGGGCCGCAACAGTCTTGATCCGCGCGATGTCGCGACGCACCACGCGCACCCGCGCCGTATTCTCGAGCTGGTTCGTCGCCCGCTGGAATCGCAGGTTGAACTGCTCCCTCTTAAGCTTGAGGGCTTCGTCGTCGAGCTGGTCGACGGTCATCGCCCGCAGATCGGCAGCCTTCATGGTGTGTTCTCCACCTAACCCGCGATGCGCTCGATGAAGCGCGTCTTGATCGGCAGCTTGGCTGCCGCAAGAGTGAGCGCCTCGCGCGCGATCTGTTGCGACACGCCGTCGATCTCGAACAGGATGCGGCCGGGCTTGACCCGAACGACCCAGTATTCCGGCGTGCCCTTGCCCGAGCCCATGCGCACCTCGAGCGGCTTCTTTGACACCGGCACGTCCGGATAGACGCGGATCCAGACCTGGCCGGAGCGCTTCATGTGGCGCGTGAGCGCACGGCGAGCCGCCTCGATCTGGCGCGCGGTGACGCGCTCGGGCTCGAGCGCCTTGAGGCCGTAATGCCCGAACGCAAGCGTAACACCCGAGCTCGCGACCCCCTTGATCCGGCCCTTGTGCGCCTTGCGAAACTTCGTGCGCATTGGTTGCAGCATGGCGTCTAACCCTTGTGATCCTTAAGCGTTGTCCGTGCGTCAGGAAGCGCCGTCGCGGCGCGTGCGGCCGGCATCGCCCTCCGCCATCTTCTTGTCCTGCGCCATCGGGTCGTGCTCCAGGATCTCGCCCTTGAAGATCCAGACCTTCACGCCGCAGGTGCCGTAGGTGGTGAACGCGGTGGCGACGCCGTAGTCGACGTCCGCCCGCAGCGTATGCAGCGGCACGCGACCTTCGCGGTACCACTCCATGCGCGCGATCTCGGCACCGCCCAGGCGCCCCGAGCAGTTGATGCGGATGCCGCCGGCGCCGAGCCGCATCGCCGACTGCACCGCCCGCTTCATCGCACGGCGGAACGCGACGCGGCGCTCGAGCTGCTGCGCGATCAATTCAGCGACCAGCTGGGCGTCAAGCTCGGGCTTCCTGATCTCGACGATGTTGATGACGACGTCGGACTGCGTGAGGCTGGCCACCTTCTTGCGCAGCTTCTCGATGTCGGCGCCCTTCTTGCCGATGACCACGCCCGGCCGCGCCGACTGCACGGTGACGCGGCACTTCTTGTGCGGGCGCTCGATCACGATCTTGGAGACCGCGGCCTGCTTGAGGTCCTTCATCAGCTCCTCGCGGATCTGCATGTCCTCGTGCAGGAGCTTGCCGTACTCGGCCTTGCCCGCGTACCAGCGCGAGTCCCAGGTGCGGTTGATGCCGAGCCGCAAGCCGATCGGATTGACCTTCTGACCCATTGGTCACACTCCTCAGGAAGCCGCCGCTTCGACCTGACGCACCACGATGGTCAGGTTCGCGAACGGCTTGAAAATACGTCCCACGCGGCCACGGCCGCGCGGCATGAAGCGCTTGATCACGATCGCCTTGCCGACATGCGCCTCGGAGACGACCAGGTCGTCGACATCGAGGTCGTGATTGTTCTCGGCATTGGCGATCGCCGATTGCAGGCACTTGCGGACATCGCGCGCGATCCGCTTGCGCGAGAACTCGAGATCGGCCAGCGCCATCGAGACCTTCTTGCCGCGGATCAGCTGCGCGACCAGATTGAGCTTCTGCGGGCTCACCCGCAGCATGCGGGCCACCGCCATGGCCTCGTTGTCGGGGAGAGTGCGCTCGCGTTTTTTCTTGCCCATCGCATCTCACCTCAACTGCTGGCAGGCGCTGCCGCCGGAGCCGCGGCCGCACTCGGTGCCGCGGGACCTGACGACCGCTTCGCCTTGCGATCGGAGGAGTGGCCGTAGAACACGCGCGTCGGCGAGAACTCGCCGAACTTGTGGCCGACCATCTCCTCGGTGACCATGACCGGGATATGCTTCTGGCCGTTGTAGACCCCGAAGGTCAGCCCGACGAACTGCGGCAGGATGGTCGAGCGCCGGCTCCAGATCTTGATCATTTCGTGCCGGCCCGAAGCACGCGAGGTCTCCGCCTTCTTGAGCAGATAGCCGTCGACAAACGGGCCTTTCCAGACTGAACGTGTCATAGTTGTTCGCCTTAGCCCTTCTTCCGCGCGTGGCGGCTCGCCAGGATGAACTTGGTGGTGGACTTGTTCTTGCGGGTCTTCTTGCCCTTGGTGGGGAAGCCCCACGGCGTGACCGGATGCCGGCCACCGGAGGTGCGGCCTTCGCCGCCGCCATGCGGATGGTCGATCGGGTTCATCGATACGCCGCGATTGTGCGGCCGCCGGCCCATCCAGCGCTTGCGGCCGGCCTTGCCGATCGAGGTGTTCATGTTGTCGGGGTTCGAAACCGCCCCGATCGTCGCCATGCAGCGGCCCAGGACCAGGCGCTGCTCGGCCGAATTGAGCCGCATGATGACGTAGTCGCCGTCACGACCCACAATCTGCGCATAGGTGCCGGCCGAGCGCGCGATCTGGCCGCCCTTTCCGAGCTTGAGCTCGATATTGTGCACGATGGTGCCGATCGGAATATTGCCGAGCGGCATCGCATTGCCGGGCTTCACGTCGACGTGCTCGCCGGACACGACCGTATCGCCGGCGGCAATCCGCTGTGGCGCCAGAATATAGGCCAGCTCGCCGTCCGTGTATTTGACGAGCGCAATGAAGGCAGTGCGGTTCGGATCGTATTCAAGCCGCTCGACGGTCGCCGGCACGTCGAACTTGCGGCGCTTGAAATCGATCTTGCGGTAGGTCTGCTTGTGGCCGCCGCCGCGGAAACGCACGGTGGTGCGGCCGTTATTGTTGCGGCCGCCGCTCTCGCTCTTACCCTCGGTCAGCGTCTTCAACGGGGCGCCGCGATGCAGGCCCGAGCGATCGACGATGACCAGCTGGCGCTGGCTCGGCGTGGTCGGATTATAGGATTTGAGTGCCATCGTCGTATCCTCACAGGCCCGTGGTCACGTCGATGGTGTGACCTTCAGCCAGGGTCACGATCGCGCGCTTGGTCGGCGATTGCTGTCCGACCGAGCCCTTGAACGTCTTCCACTTGCCGCGCCGCACCAGCGTGTTGACGCTCTTGACCTTGACGTCGAAGAGCTTCTCCACCGCCTCCTTGATCTGCGGCTTGGTGGCGTTGTGGGCGACCTTGAACATCACCTGGCTGCGCTCGGACGCGAGCGTCGCCTTCTCGGTGATGACCGGCGACAGGATGATGTCGTAGTGGCGCGGATCGGACGTGCTCATTTGAATCGCGCCTCCAATGCTTCCACGGCGGCCTTGGTCAGCACCAGCGTGTGCCGGCGCAGGATGTCGTAGACGTTGATGCCCTGAACCGGCAGCACGTCGATGTCGGGAATGTTGCGCGCGGCCAGCTGGAAGCCGGCGTCGACCTCGGCGCCGTCGATGAACAGCGCGTTCTTGAGGCCGAGCTTGTCGAGATGCGACTGCAGGGCCTTGGTCTTGCCCTCCGCCATGGCAACCTTGTCGAGCACGATGATGCCGCCGTCCTTGGCTTTGGCAGACAAGGCGTGCCGCAGCGCCAGCGCGCGCACCTTCTTGGGCAGGTCGATCGCGTGGCTGCGCGGGGTCGGGCCGAACGAGCGGCCGCCGCCGCGGAACAGGTTGACCTTGGCGGGGCCATGGCGGGCGGAGCCGGTGCCCTTCTGCCGATACATCTTCTTGCCGGTGCGATTGATCTCGGCGCGGTTCTTGACGTCGTGGGTGCCGGCCCGACGCTTGGCCAGTTGCCACACCACACAGCGCTGCAGAATGTCGGTGCGCGGCTCGAGGCCGAAGATGTCATCCGACACGGTGACTCCACCGGCGGCCTTGCCTTCAAGGGTCGTGACCTTCAGTTCCATCTCACGCGCCCTCCTTCGCTTCCGCAGCCGGCGCAGCGTCCGCCAGCCGGAACTTGCCCGGCTTCGGCAAATCTTTCGGCAGCGGCTTCTTGACGGCATCGCGCACGGTGATCCAGCCGCCGTTGTTGCCGGGGACTGCGCCCTCGACCAGGACGAGGCCGCGCTCGACGTCGGTCTGCACCACCTTGAGATTGAGCGTGGTGACGCGCTCGACGCCCATGTGGCCAGCCATCTTCTTGTTCTTGAAGGTCTTGCCCGGATCCTGACGGCCGCCGGTCGAGCCGTGCGAGCGGTGCGAGATCGAAACGCCGTGGGTCGCGCGCAGGCCACGGAAGTTCCAGCGCTTCATCGGGCCGGCGAAGCCCTTGCCGATCGAAGTGCCGGTGACGTCGACGAACTGCCCGACAACAAAATGATCGGCGGTGATCTCAGCGCCGACCGGGATCAGCTCGCTTTCCTGCACGCGAAACTCGGCGAGCTTGCGCTTGGGCTCGACCTTGGCCGCCGCGAAGTAGCCGCGGTCGGGCTTGTTCATGTTGTTGCTCTTGCGCGTGCCCGACCCGAGCTGAACGGCCACATAGCCGTTCTTGTCCTTGGTGCGATGCGCGACCACCTGGCAGTTGGCCAGGCGCAGCACCGTCACCGGCACATGCTCGCCGCCGTCGGTAAAGACGCGCGTCATCCCGACTTTTTGTGCGATGACCCCGGAACGCATTGGCTTTCTTCCTTCTCGCCCCATCCGTCTCTTACAGCTTGATCTCGACGTCGACGCCGGCGGCGAGATCGAGCTTCATCAGCGCGTCCACCGTCTGCGGCGTCGGATCGACGATATCGAGCAGGCGCTTGTGGGTGCGCATCTCGAACTGCTCGCGGCTCTTCTTGTCGATGTGCGGCGAGCGGTTGACGGTGAATTTCTCGATCTTGGTCGGCAGCGGAATCGGGCCGCGCACCTGAGCGCCCGTGCGCTTGGCGGTCGCCACGATCTCGCGCGTCGACGCATCGAGGATGCGGTGATCGAACGCCTTGAGCCTGATCCGGATGTTCTGGCCGTTCATGGGACTATTGCTCCACAGCAAAGGGGCGCAGAACGCGCCCCCTTGTTCCTCCTACTCAGTGATCGAGACGACGACGCCGGCACCGACGGTCTTGCCGCCCTCACGGATGGCGAAGCGCTGCTTCTCCTCCATGGCGATCGGCGTGATCAGCTCGACGTCCATGGCGGCGTTGTCGCCCGGCATGATCATCTCGGTGCCCGCCGGCAGCGTGCACTGACCGGTCACGTCGGTGGTGCGGAAGTAGAACTGCGGGCGATAGTTGTTGAAGAACGGCGTGTGCCGCCCGCCCTCGTCCTTGGTCAGGATGTAGGCTTCCGCCTTGAACTTCTTGTGCGGCTTCACCGAGCCCGGCTTGCACAGCACCTGGCCGCGCTCGACCGCTTCCTTGTCGATGCCGCGCAGCAGGCAGCCGACGTTGTCGCCGGCGACGCCTTCATCGAGCAGCTTGCGGAACATCTCGACGCCGGTCACCACCGACTTCTGGGTGTCGCGCAGCCCCACGATCTCGACTTCCTCGCCGACCTTGATCTTGCCGCGCTCGATGCGGCCGGTCACCACCGTGCCGCGGCCCGAGATCGAGAACACGTCTTCGATCGGCATCAGGAACGGCTGGTCGATCGGACGCTCCGGCAGCGGCACCGTCGTGTCCAGCGCCTCATAGAGCCTGAGGATCGCCTCGTCGGCAAACTCGCCCTTCTCGCCGTTGAGCGCCTTGATCGCCGAGCCGCGAATGACCGGGCAATTGTCGCCCGGGAACTGATACTTGGTCAGAAGCTCACGCACCTCGAGCTCGACCAGATCCAGAAGCTCCGGATCGTCGACCACGTCGACCTTGTTCAAGAACACCACGATGTAGGGCACGCCCACCTGGCGCGCCAACAGGATGTGCTCGCGCGTCTGCGGCATCGGGCCGTCGGCTGCCGACACCACCAGGATGGCGCCGTCCATCTGGGCCGCGCCGGTGATCATGTTCTTCACGTAGTCGGCATGGCCGGGGCAGTCGACATGCGCGTAGTGGCGGTTCGTCGGTCGCGTATTCCACGTGGCTCGTCGCAATCGTCAAAATCTTGGTCGGGTCGCGCCGGCCCTGGCTCTCGGACGCCTTGGCGACCTGGTCGTAGGACACAAACGTCTTGGTCCAGCCCTTGTCCGCCGACACCTTCGTCAGCGCCGCTGTCAGCGTCGTCTTGCCATGGTCGACGTGACCAATCGTGCCGACGTTGCAGTGCGGCTTCGTCCGTTCGAACTTCTGTTTGGCCATGGGACTCTCCGTTCGTCCTCAGCTGATTGTCTCTAGCGTTGCCTCAGGCGAACTTCGCCTGAATCTCGGCGGCAACCGCCGAGGGAACCTGTTCGTAGTGATCGAATTGCATGGTGAAGGTGGCGCGCCCCTGTGACATGGAGCGCAGGTTGCTCACATAGCCGAACATGTTGGCGAGCGGCACCATCGCGTTGATCACGTTGGCGTTGCCGCGCATGTCCTGACCCTGGATCTGGCCACGCCGCGAGTTGATGTCGCCGATGACCGAGCCCGTATAGTCCTCCGGCGTCACCACCTCGACCTTCATGATCGGCTCGAGCAGCACCGAGCCGCCCTTCTGCAGCGCTTCGCGCAGCGCCATGCGGCCCGCGATCTCGAAGGCGAGCGCCGACAAATCGACGTCGTGATAGTCGCCGTCGACCAGCGTGACCTTGAGATCAACCACGGGGAACCCAGCCAGCACGCCGGACCCGAGAACGGATTCAAGCCCTTTCTCGACGCCGGGGACGTACTCCTTCGGGACCGACCCGCCGACAACCTCGTTTTCGAAAACGAAGCCTTCGCCCGGCTGCAGCGGTTCGACCACGATCTCGATCTTCGCGAATTGTCCGGTGCCGCCAGTCTGTTTCTTGTGCAGGTAGGTGACGTCCACCTTCCTGGTGAGCTTCTCGCGATAGGCGACCTGCGGCGCACCGATATTGGCCTCGACCTTGTAGGTGCGCTTGAGAATGTCGACCTTGATGTCGAGATGAAGCTCGCCCATGCCTTTGAGGATGGTCTGGCCAGATTCCTGGTCGGTGTGAACGCGGAACGAGGGGTCCTCGGCCACGAGCTTCGCCAGCGCGACTCCGAGCTTCTCCTGGTCGGCCTTCGACTTCGGCTCGATCGCGATCTCGATCACCGGATCGGGGAATTCCATCTTCTCCAGGATCACCGACTTCTGTGAGTCGCACAGGGTGTCACCGGTGCGCACCTCTTTGAGGCCCGCGAGCGCGACGATGTCGCCCGCAAAGGCTTCCTTGATGTCCTCGCGGTTGTTCGCGTGCATCAGCAGCATGCGGCCGATGCGCTCCTTGCGGTCCTTGGTGGAATTGATCACGCCGGTGCCGCTCTCGAGGCGACCGGAGTAGATGCGGCAGAACGTGATCGTGCCGACGAACGGATCGTCCATGATCTTGAACGCCAGCATCGCCAACGGCTCGGCGTCGGACGGATTGCGCACGACCTCGTTGCCCTTGCTGTCGATGCCTTTGATGGGCGGCACATCGAGCGGGGACGGCAGATAGTCGACAACGGCGTCAAGCAGCGGCTGCACGCCCTTGTTCTTGAACGCGGAGCCCGCGAGCACCGGGAAGAACGCGCCGGTGATCACGGCCTTGCGGATCAGCTTCTTGAGGGTCGCCTCGTCGGGCTCCTTGCCCTCGAGATAGGCGGTCATGGCGTCGTCATCGAGATCGACCGCCGCCTCGATCAGCTTCTCACGATGTTCCTTGGCCAGCTCCACCATGTCAGCCGGGATGTCGATGTCGTGATACTTGGCCCCCAGCGTCTCCTCGTCCCACACCACGCCCTTCATGCGCACGAGGTCGACGACGCCCTTGAACTGCTGCTCGGCGCCGATCGGAAGCTGGATGGCGATCGGCTTGGCGCCGAGCCGGTCCACGATATCCTTGAGGCACTGGTAGAAGTCGGCACCGATCTTGTCCATCTTGTTGCAGAAGACGATGCGCGGCACTTTGTACTTGTCGCCCTGACGCCAGACCGTCTCGGTCTGCGGCTCGACGCCCTGGTTCGAGTCGAGCACGCAGACGGCGCCGTCGAGCACGCGCAGCGAGCGCTCCACCTCGATGGTGAAGTCGACGTGGCCGGGGGTGTCGATGATGTTGAGCCGATGCTTCTTGCTCTCGGGCGGCCAGAATGCCGTGGTCGCAGCCGAGGTGATGGTGATGCCGCGCTCCTGCTCCTGCTCCATGAAATCCATGGTCGCAGCGCCTTCGTGCACCTCGCCGATCTTGTGGCTCTTGCCGGTGTAATAGAGAATCCGCTCAGTCGTCGTCGTCTTCCCGGCATCGATGTGGGCCATGATGCCGAAATTGCGGTAGTTCTCGACCGGATGACTGCGGGGCATGAGCGATATTGTCCTTGCTGAGTTGGCTGTCCGTCACCAGCGGTAATGCGAGAACGCGCGGTTGGCCTCAGCCATCTTGTGCGTGTCCTCTCGCTTCTTGACGGCGCTCCCCCTGTTGTTTGACGCATCGAGCAGCTCGGCCGAGAGCCGCTCAGTCATCGTTTTCTCGTTGCGGTCGCGTGCGGCCGAAATGATCCAGCGGATGCCGAGCGCCTGGCGTCGCGACATGCGCACTTCCACCGGTACCTGATAGGTGGCGCCACCGACACGGCGCGAGCGCACCTCGATCGACGGCATGACGTTGTCGAGCGCCTGCTCGAAAACAGTCACCGGACTTTGCTTGGTCTTGCCCTCGATGATCTCGAAGGCGCCGTAGACGATCAATTCAGCAACCGACTTCTTGCCTTCGTACATCACCGAATTCATGAATTTGGAAACGACGAGGTTTCCGAATTTCGGATCGGGATTGATTTCGCGCTTGTCGGCGGAGTGACGGCGGGACATGGCTCTCTCACATATCTCTCAGGTTCACTTCAGCGCTTACTTGGGCCGCTTGGCGCCATACTTCGAACGGCGCTGCTTGCGGTTCTTGACGCCCTGCGTATCGAGCACGCCGCGCAGGATGTGGTAGCGCACACCTGGCAGGTCCTTCACGCGGCCGCCGCGGATCATGACCACCGAGTGCTCCTGCAGATTGTGACCCTCACCCGGGATGTAGCCAATGACCTCGAAGCCGTTGGTGAGGCGCACCTTCGCAACCTTGCGCAGCGCCGAGTTCGGCTTCTTGGGCGTCGTCGTATAGACGCGCGTGCACACACCACGCTTCTGTGGCGACTGCTGCAGCGCCGGCACCGTGTTGCGGGCCCGCACCCGCTCCCGCGGCTTACGGATCAACTGATTGATCGTCGGCATCGCTTTGCCTTCATCTTTCGTTGTCCTGCGCCAATCCGCCGGACAGGGGTTGTCGGAACGCGCAAAACGGAAGAGCGCCATCCGCGTCCCGGTGCGGAAGGGCGCTTTTCCGTTCCCAGAGGATCGCGTTGCGCCAAGCGCCGCGCGATCATCCCTTTCGTCTGACAGTCGTCAGAGGCAGCGTTTGAGCTTCATTCATCGAGGCTTGGGGCAGCCCTGAAATGTCAGAAGAGATGAATTATCTCAATGACTTAACCGGAACCGCGGCCGTTCCGACGAGGCGAAGCTCACCGCCTGCCGAAAAGTCGTGCTCATGTATCGGTGCGCAGCTGCCAAGTCAAGGCGAAGTCAAGGCGCGGCACATCAAAATAGCGCGATGGGGCAACGAGATTCAGGGCCTCCGCACCGGTCGGGCGCGGTCAGGCTCCACCCCGTTCCAGGATGGCGGCAATCGCCTTGACCTGGTTGCGGGCATAGACCGGCAGTCCGGCGCTGAGCGACTTGCCCGAATTGAAGCTGCTCTTTCCGGCAAGGACCTGACCTGGCACCAGATTCCGCAGCACCGGCACCTGGGCATATTCCCGGCGCTTCACCAGGATGTTCAATTCCACCGCGAGCGTCATGAAGACCGAGACCACCGTCTTGTTGGGGTCGGCCGGATGCTGCTGGAACACCGCGAACAGCTTGCCGAACTGCATGACCTGGTTGACGTAGAAAATGCTCTGCTCGATCGCTCCGGCGGAGGGAGTGTCGAGCTCGGTGAGCTTGGTCAGTCCCCGCTCCGCCACCTCCGCTGGCGACAGCAACGTGAGCTCGCCCTCGAACTCCAGCGTGTCGGAGATCTGCCTCCCGCCCTCGCGGATCTTGTTGGCGAGCGCGATGCCGACCGGCAGCCGCCCCTCGAGCTTGTAGGTCGAGTGCAGGCAGATCACCGTCGGCCGGCCCTCGCACCAGCGGCGCTGCGGGTTCTGGTTATGGACCGACTTGGCCTCCTTGCTCCGCACAACGTCGGCCGCCGTCACCACACGTTGTTTGATGGCCGGATCGAGCTGCTCGGCAAACGGCTGCGAGGCAAGACGCGCGAGATTGATTGAGCCCTGGGGCTTCGGCACGACGAAGCGGGCCTGCGCCACATACATGTGAAGCTTTTCGGTGTAGCGACGCTTCGTTCCATCCACGATGATGTCGAGGTTGGGCTCGCTGTAACCCGGATAGAGGCTCAGAAGCTGCTGCTGCAGGGGCTTCGCCTTGGCCCACTCCTCATAGCTGATGAACACCTCGTTCGCGCCCGGCTGGTCGGCGAATACAATCGTCTTGGGCTTGAGCTCTGTCACCGGCACGGCGGTGAGCGAAGCCTTGTCCTGGACCTGGAACTCCTGAACGTTGGCTTGAGCGTTCCCTTGGGCGCTCCCTTTGGCGGGCAGCAAAGCGAGGCCCACCAGCAGGCAGAACAGCGGACGCATATGCATCTTTGAGGGCTTTCAGTAGCGGGGGTACCGATCGTATTGGGGGCGTTGCGGGCTGCGCGGATCGTATCGTGGCGCTGGCGGTTGCGGCTGCTGCTGCGGTTGCTGCCAGCCAAAAAAGCCCCCCCATCCCTGCTGCTGCTGTCTCGGCTGCGGCTGAGAAATCCCGCCGGCCCCCCCAGGGCGCCCATGGCTCGAACGGTCCGCCGTCATTCATGCTCGGCTCGTGAGCGGAATAGACCTCGCCGCGGGACACCAAATCGTACTGGGTATCGGCGACCCGGCCGCTCGCGTCGCGGCGGAAGTATTCGACCAGGCTCTTGGGCGGGTTTGCCGGATCGTCACCCGCTTCGAGGTCAAGCTTGCGGGTCACCAGGTTGCGCCTCGCCTCGGGCGACGGCGGAGCGAGCACCGCCTTCGGCACATGATATGCCCAGACGGCTTCCATGATCGGCTGGAACATCGGAATGGCCACGGTCGCCCCGGTCTGCCCGCTGCCCAGCGTGCGCCGCTTGCCGTCGGCATTGTCATAGCCGACCCACACCGCCACCGTGACGTCGTTGCTGAAGCCCACGAACCAGGCGTCGTTCTCGCCATCGGTGGTGCCGGTCTTGCCCGCCACATAGGGGGCCATGCTGGCGATGGGGCGCGCGGTGCCGCGCTGCAGCACGCCCTGCAGCATGGTCTTGAGCTGGTAGAACGAGACCCGGTCGGCCGAGCCAATCTGCGTCAGCGCCGGGCTGTGGCGATAGACCGTGCGCCCGCGCAGCTCCATCAATTCAATGGCATAGGGCGTCGGCCGTGCCCCTTCGTTGGCGATCGCGGCATAAAAGGCCGCGAGATCGACCGGCCGCACCGGCTGCGCACCCAGCACGAAGGGATAGTAGCGCACGCAATCCTTATAGATCTGGGCCTCCTGCGCGAGCGCGCAGATGCGATCGAGGCTCGAAGCCGGAGTTGAATCGACCCCGCCATCGAGCAAATTGACGGTCGCAAGATTCTTCGAGTTCTCGAGCGCATGCCGCAATGTGATGACGCCCGCGGAGCCGCCGTCGTAGTTCTTCGGCGTGTAGTAGTCCTGCGGGCGCGCGTTGACCTCGCCGCTGATCGGCGGCAGCGTGATCGCCTCATCGCGCACGTAAGTGTTGGGCTGCAGGCCCTTCTGCAGGGCCGCCAGATAGGTCAGCGGCTTGAGCGCGGAGCCGGGCTGGCGCTGCGCCTGGGTCGTGCGATTGAGCTGGCTCAGCGGATAAGAAAACCCGCCGGCCATCGCCAGGATGCGGCCGGTCTTGTTCTCCAGCACCACGGCGGCGCCCTGCACGGTCGGCCGGACTCGCAGCTCGGCGCGCGGGCTCCTGCCCTTGGCATCGATCACGCGGACCAGCACCACATCGTGCAGGTTCAGCGCCCGCAGGTTCGAGGCTCGGGGCACCGACAGCGGCAGCACGCGGCCATCCGTCATGCCAACCTTCAGCGTCTCGCCACCACCCCTCACCGCGGACTTCTCGATAATCACGGCCGGCGGCCAGTGCACGTCGTAGAGCGGCAAGCGGGTCGCCTCGAGCGCCTGCTGCCAGGCCGGCTTGCCCGGCTTCTGCTCGGACTCGATGCGGCGGATCGCCTCCCCGAGATTGGCCTCAGGCGCCTGGAATTGCGCCCGGCCCGAATCCTTCTCGTAGAGCGCGAGCCCGTCCTGCAAGGCCGTTTCGGTCGCCCGCTGCAGCGCCGGATTGATGGTCGAGCGCACCGTGTAGGACTCGGAGGTCAATCCGCCCGCCACAGACTTCGCTTCACGAGCGATGTAGTCGACGAAATGGAAACCGGTCTCGCGCCGTGGGCGGTCGATCGCAGCAAGCCGCGGCATGGCAGCAAGTTGCCTGGCTTCGGCCTCGCCGATCGCTTTGTCTTCCTTCATGCGACCGATCACGTAGGCAAAGCGATCCTTTGCACGCTCCGGGTAGCGATCCGGATTGAAGTAGCTCGGCCCCTTGGTGAGCGCTGCGAGCAGCGCGCCCTCCCCGATGCTCAGTGACTGCACCGGCTTGCCGAAGTAGCTGCGCGCCGCCATGCCGACGCCCCAGGAGGCGCGGCCGAGATACGTGGAATTGAGATAGAGCTCGAGGATCTCATCCTTGCTCAGCGTCTGCTCGATGCGCGCCGACAGGATCATCTCGCGCATCTTGCGCTCGTAGGTCACATCCTCGCCGACGAGCAAGTTCTTTACCGTCTGCTGGGTAATGGTCGACCCGCCCTGCGGGCGCCCGGACTGCGCGAGATTGCCGATGAATGCCCGGATCAGAGCGCGCTCGTCGATCCCTTTGTGCTGATAGAAGCGCTTGTCCTCGGCGGCCACGAACGCTTTGCGCACATGGACCGGAATATCAGCGAGATCGACCCAGGTTCGGCGCTGGTCGGGCTCGTAGACTTCGGCAAAGCGCTCGCCTTTGAGGTCGAGCACCTCGCTCATGCCAGGCAGCCGCATGCCTTTGAGGCGAGTGTGGTCGGGCAGATCCGCAAGTGTGCGGTTGTAGAACTCAATGACCTCGCCGATGTCGACCGGGCTGTTGGGAACCGTCTCGTTCTTGCAGAACTGCCGATAGGAGACATGCAGGTCGGCGATGTTCATGCCGCGGAAGGCCACGATGCCACCGGCCACCGCCTCGGGATCGTCCATCGCGGTCGCGATAAGATCGTCGACATTGAGGTCCTCGATGTCGAAGGCCTTGCGCATCTGCGCGCAACCCGCGCGTAAAAGGCTCACAACCTGCTGGCGGTCCTGGATGGGATCGAACTCAGTCTTGACGCGATCAGGGGCGGTTGCGACCTGACTGAACGTGAGCGCGGTCGCAAAGATCTTGATGAGGAGGGTGTCCATGAAACCGCCAGCTGACTTGAGGCAACGCGACTTAAGGCAACTCTACGTACGCTTTAGCATAGCTCGCTTCTGACAGCGCTTTAGGGCGAAAGCGGTTCCCGATCGCGGCGAAAATAGTCTGCCGTCCCGGAAACCGATTGTCCGCCAAAGCCTTGTCACGACCTGCAAGACGCGCCTCTGGGGGTTAGGCGGCAGGCCCTTTGAGTTAACGCAGTTGAGGGCCGTCCAGTTTAGCTGGACGGCCCTCATTTTTTTGTGAACACCCATATTCTGGGCGAAATGCCCCGTTCAGGGCGACGTGTCACTCCGCCGCCGGCAGCTGCTCCGGCTGAGGGGCGGCGGGGGATTGCACGCTCTCGGCAGACGCCTTGGCGGCCTCCACCTTGGCGGCAGCCTCCTTCTCGCGCTCCTCGAGAATGAGCGCGTCGCGCTTGCCGGCCACTTCGCGCACCAGGTTCATCATGGCGCCGGTGCCTGCTGGGATCAGCCGGCCGACGATGACGTTCTCCTTGAGGCCCTCGAGCGTGTCGACCTTGCCGTTGACCGAAGCTTCGGTGAGCACGCGGGTGGTCTCCTGGAACGATGCCGCCGAGATGAACGAGCGGGTCTGCAGCGAGGCCTTGGTAATGCCGAGCAGCACCGGATGCCCAGTCGCCGGCTTCTTGCCCTCGTCCACTGACCGGGCATTGATCTCGTCGAGCTCGATCTTGTCGATCTGCTCGCCCTGGATCAGCTCGGTCTCGCCGGAGTCGTCGATCTCCACCTTCTGCAGCATCTGGCGCACGATCACCTCGATGTGCTTGTCGTTGATCGCCACGCCTTGCAACCGGTAGACCTCCTGGATCTCGTTGACGAGGTAGCCGGCAAGCTCCTCGACGCCCTTGATCGCCAGGATGTCGTGCGGAGCGGGATTGCCCTCGACGATGAAGTCACCCTTCTCGATGAGATCGCCATCCTGCAGGTGGATGTGCTTGCCCTTCGGGATCAGGTACTCCCTCGGCTCCTCATCCTTGCTGGCAGGCTCGATGATCACGCGGCGCTTGTTCTTGTAGTCCTTGCCGAAGCGAATCGTGCCTGAGGCCTCGGCAATGACCGCCGCCTCCTTCGGCCGCCGCGCCTCGAACAGTTCCGCCACCCGCGGCAGACCGCCGGTGATGTCGCGTGTCTTGGCGCTCTCGGTCGGGATACGCGCGATCACGTCGCCCGCGTTCACATTGGAGCCCGGCTCGACCGAGATGATGGCATCGACGGCGAGCTGGTAGCGCGCCTCGGCGCCGCGGCCGAGCTTGAGGATCTTGTTGTCCTTCTTGATCACGATCGAAGGACGCAGGTCCTGCTGATTGCGGCCGGAGCCGGTGCGCCAGTCGATGACCACGCGCTTGGCGATACCGGTCGACTCGTCGAGCGTCTCCGACATCGACTGGCCTTCGACTAGGTCCTCGAAGCCGATCGTGCCATCGACCTCGGTCAGGATCGGCCGGGTGTAGGGATCCCACTCCGCGATGCGCTGACCGCGCTTGATCTGCGCACCGTCCTCGATCACCATCCGCGCGCCGTATTGGATACGGTGCGTGGCGCGCTCGGTGCCATCGGGATCGAGCACCGCGACCACCATGTTGCGAACCATCGCGACATTCTGGCCGTCGGAGTTCTTCACGATGTTCTTGTTCTTGATCTTCACCTTGCCGTCGAAGTTCAACTCGATGAACGACTGCTCGGAGATCTGAGCAGCGCCGCCGATATGGAACGTGCGCATGGTGAGCTGCGTGCCCGGCTCGCCGATCGACTGCGCCGCAATGACGCCGACCGCCTCGCCGAGGTTGACCGGTGTTCCGCGTGCGAGGTCGCGCCCGTAGCACTTGCCGCACACGCCCGAGGTGGTCTCGCAGGTGAGCACGGAGCGGATGCGCAGCTCCTGCACCCCCGCCGTGATGATCGCTTCGACCTGCGGCTCCTCAAGCAGCGTGCCGCCCTTGACGATCACCTCGTGCGAGGACGGATCGCGCACATCCTCGGCCGTCGTGCGACCAAGAATTCGCGTGCCGAGCGAGGCCACGACCGTGCCGGCATCGATGATGGCGCGCACATTGATGCCCGCCGTGGTGCCGCAATCGTAGGTCGTGATGATGCAGTCCTGCGCCACGTCGACCAGCCGGCGCGTGAGGTAGCCGGAGTTCGCCGTCTTGAGCGCAGTGTCGGCGAGGCCCTTGCGGGCGCCGTGCGTCGAGTTGAAGTACTCGAGCACGGTGAGCCCTTCCTTGAAGTTGGAGATGATCGGGGTCTCGATGATCTCGCCCGACGGCTTCGCCATCAGGCCGCGCATGCCGGCGAGCTGGCGCATCTGCGCGGGCGAGCCGCGCGCACCGGAATGCGCCATCATGTAGATCGAGTTGACCTGGGCGGTGTTGCCGTCCTTTCGCTCCGCCGAGATCTCGCGCATCATCTCATCGGCAATCTGCTCGGTGCACTTTGACCAGGCGTCGACCACCTTGTTGTACTTCTCGCCCTGCGTGATCAGGCCGTCGTTGTACTGCTGCTCGAATTCCTTGGCGAATTCGCGCGTCTTATCGATGATCTTCCACTTCGAGGCCGGCACGACCATGTCGTCCTTGCCGAACGAGATGCCGGCCTTGAACGCGTTATGGAAGCCGAGCGCCATGATCCGGTCGCAGAAGATCACCGTCTCCTTCTGCCCGCAGTGGCGGTAGACCTGGTCGATCATGTTGGAGATTTCCCGCTTGGTCATGAGCTTGTTCACGACGTCGAAGGAAACCTTGGTGCTCCGCGGCAGCACGTTGCCGAGCATGACGCGGCCCGGCGTGGTGTCGTACAAGCGCCTGACCTCGTCGCCCTTCTCGTCGAGGCCTTCCCAGCGGTACTTGATCTTGGTGTGCAGATCGATCGCCTTGGCGTGCAGGGCATGCTCGATCTGGGCCATGTCACCGAACACGCGCGGCCGCTGCTCGCCCGCATCCTCGCGCACCAGCGAGAGATAGTAGAGGCCGAGCACGATGTCCTGCGACGGCACGATGATCGGCGAGCCGTTGGCGGGGTGCAGGATGTTGTTGGTCGACATCATCAGCACGCGCGCCTCGAGCTGCGCCTCGAGCGACAGCGGCACGTGCACGGCCATCTGGTCGCCGTCGAAGTCGGCGTTGAAGGCCGCGCAGACAAGCGGATGCAGCTGGATCGCCTTGCCCTCGATCAGCACCGGCTCGAACGCCTGGATGCCCAGGCGGTGCAGCGTCGGAGCGCGATTGAGCAGCACCGGATGCTCGCGGATCACCTCGTCGAGGATATCCCAGACCTCGGGCTTCTCCTTCTCCACGAGCTTCTTCGCCTGCTTCACCGTGGTGGAGAGGCCCTTGGCGTCGAGCCGCGAGTAGATGAACGGCTTGAACAGCTCGAGCGCCATCTTCTTCGGCAGGCCGCACTGATGCAGCTTGAGCTCGGGACCGACCACGATCACCGAACGGCCCGAATAGTCAACGCGCTTGCCGAGCAGGTTCTGCCGGAAGCGGCCCTGCTTGCCCTTGAGCATGTCGGCGAGCGACTTGAGCGGCCGCTTGTTGGCGCCGGTAATGACGCGGCCGCGCCGGCCGTTGTCGAACAGCGCGTCGACCGCCTCCTGCAGCATCCGCTTCTCGTTGCGGATGATGATGTCGGGCGCGCGCAGCTCGATCAGCCGCTTGAGGCGGTTGTTGCGGTTGATGACGCGGCGATAGAGGTCGTTGAGGTCGGACGTGGCGAAGCGCCCGCCGTCGAGCGGAACGAGCGGCCGCAGATCCGGCGGGATCACCGGAATCTGCTTGAGGATCATCCACTCCGGACGGTTGCCGGACTGCTGGAACGCCTCGACGATCTTGAGCCGCTTGGCGAGCTTCTTCTTCTTGGCGTCGGAATCGGACTCGCCGATCTCGGCGCGCAGGTCAGCCTGCATCCTGTTGAGGTCGAGCTCGCTCAGCATGTCGCGGATCGCTTCCGCGCCGATCTTGGCGGTGAAGCTGTCGGGCCCGAGGTCCTCCTGCGCCTTGAGATACTCGTCCTCGCTCAGGAGCTGGCGCATCTCGAGCGCAGTCGTGCCCGGCTCGAGCACGACGTAGTATTCGAAATACAGGATCCGCTCGAGGTCCTTCAGCGTCATGTCGAGCAGGAGCCCGATGCGCGAAGGCAGCGACTTGAGGAACCAGATGTGGGCCACCGGCGCGGCAAGCTCGATGTGACCCATGCGCTCGCGCCGCACGCGCGAGAGCGTCACCTCGACCGAGCACTTCTCGCAGATGATGCCCTTGTACTTCATGCGCTTGTACTTGCCGCACAAGCACTCGTAATCCTTGATCGGCCCGAAGATGCGCGCGCAGAACAGGCCGTCACGCTCGGGCTTGAAGGTGCGGTAGTTGATGGTCTCCGGCTTTTTGATCTCGCCGTACGACCAGGACAGAATCTTCTCCGGGCTCGCGATTGAAATCCGGATCTGGTCGAAGACCTGCGCCGGCACCTGCGGGCTGAACAGATTCATAATTTCTTGGTTCATCGTCGTCTCCGTCTGGAGTCTTGATCGGTTTTAAGCGTTGTCGGCTTCAAGGGCGTATGGCGGACGGCAGGCGACCATTCGCCTGCTCTGTCCGCCATCGCATCTGGACCTCTGCCATCCGGCATTGAGTCCGGGCATTGAGACCCCTGGCTATTCGGCCGCCTCGGCCGTTCCCTCGGCGCGTCCCTGCTTGGAATTGTGCAGGTCGACGTTGAGGCCGAGGGAGCGCATTTCCTTGACCAGCACGTTGAAGCTTTCCGGAATGCCGGCCTCGAACGTGTCGTCGCCGCGAACGATCGCCTCGTACACCTTGGTGCGGCCGGCGACGTCGTCCGACTTCACGGTCAGCATTTCCTGCAGCGTGTAGGCGGCGCCATAGGCTTCGAGTGCCCACACCTCCATTTCGCCGAAACGCTGGCCGCCGAACTGGGCCTTGCCGCCCAGCGGCTGCTGGGTGACCAGGCTGTAGGGGCCGATCGAGCGCGCATGGATCTTGTCGTCGACCAGGTGGTGCAGCTTGAGCATGTAGATGTAGCCCACTGTCACTTTGCGATCGAAAGCGTCGCCCGTGCGGCCGTCGTGCAGCGTGACCTGGCCGGAGTGATCGAGCCCGGCAAGATCAAGCATCTTCTCGATGTCGGCTTCCTTGGCGCCGTCGAACACCGGGGTGGCAATCGGCACGCCATGGCGCAGATTGCCGCCAAGCTCGACCAGCTCGTGCTCGCCCAGCGACTTGATGGTCTCCTCGTCGCCGTACACCTTCTTCAGGATGTCCTTGAGCGGGCGCAGGTCGCGCTTGCTGCCGTAGGCGTCGACCGCCTGACCGATCTTGAGCCCAAGACCGGCGCAAGCCCAGCCAAGGTGCGTCTCGAGAATCTGCCCGACATTCATGCGGCTCGGCACGCCGAGCGGATTGAGCACGACGTCGACCGGCGTGCCATCGGAGAGGAACGGCATGTCCTCGGACGGCACGATCTTCGACACCACGCCCTTGTTGCCATGGCGTCCGGCCATCTTGTCGCCGGGCTGGATCTTGCGCTTCACCGCGACGAAGACCTTGACCATCTTCATCACGCCGGGCGGGAGCTCGTCGCCGCGCTGCAGCTTCTCGACCTTGTCGAGGAAGCGCTGCTCGAGCCGCTTCTTGCTCTCGTCGTACTGCTTGTGGATGGCTTCGATCTCGGCCATCAGCTTGTCGTTGGGCGAGGCGAACTGCCACCACTGGGCACGCGGATACTCATCCAACACCGCGCGGGTGATCTTGGAGTCCTTTTTGAAGCCCTTCGGGCCCGCGATGCCCTGCCGGTTCTCCAGCAACTCGGCCAGACGCCCGTAGACGTTGCGGTCAAGGATCGCCTGCTCGTCGTCGCGGTCCTTGGCGAGCCGCTCGATCTCCTCGCGCTCGATCGCGAGCGCGCGCTCGTCCTTCTCGACGCCGTGGCGGTTGAACACCCGCACCTCGACGACCGTGCCCTGCACGCCCGGAGGCACCCGCAACGACGTGTCACGTACGTCGGAGGCCTTCTCGCCGAAGATCGCGCGCAGGAGCTTTTCCTCCGGCGTCATCGGGCTCTCGCCCTTGGGCGTGATCTTGCCCACCAGGATGTCGCCGGCGCGAACCTCCGCGCCGATATAGACGATGCCCGCCTCGTCGAGGTTCTTGAGCGCCTCTTCCGATACGTTCGGGATGTCGCGCGTGATTTCCTCAGGCCCGAGCTTGGTGTCGCGCGCCATCACCTCGAACTCTTCGATATGGATCGAGGTGAAGACGTCGTCCTTGACGATGCGCTCGGAGAGCAGGATCGAGTCCTCGAAGTTGTAGCCGTTCCACGGCATGAACGCGACCAGCACGTTACGGCCGAGCGCGAGCTCGCCGAGCTCGGTCGACGGACCGTCCGCGATGATGTCGCCTTTCTTGACGTGGTCACCGACCTTCACCAGCGGACGCTGGTTGATGCAGGTGTTCTGGTTCGAGCGCTGGAACTTCTGCAGCCGGTAGATGTCGACGCCCGACTTCGAGGGGTCGTTCTCCTCGGTTGCACGAACCACGATACGGGTAGCGTCGACCTGGTCGATGATGCCGGTGCGGCGCGCACCGATCGCAGCGCCAGAGTCGCGTGCCACCACGCCTTCCATGCCGGTGCCGACGAAGGGCGCTTCCGCGCGAACGAGCGGCACCGCCTGGCGCTGCATGTTCGAGCCCATCAGGGCGCGGTTGGCGTCATCGTTCTCCAGGAACGGGATCAGCGCCGCAGCGACCGAAACGAGCTGCTTCGGCGACACGTCCATGAAGTCGACCTTGTCGGGCGAGATCATCTCCACCTCGCCCGCATGCCGGCACACGATCAGATCCTCGGTGAGACGGCCGCGGCCGTCCATCGGCGCATTCGCCTGCGCAACCGTGTAGCGCGACTCCTCCATGGCCGAGAGATAGATCACCTCGTCGGTGACGCGGCCGTCCTTGACCTTGCGATAGGGCGTCTCGACGAACCCGTACTTGTTCACGCGCGCGTAGGTCGCGAGCGAGTTGATCAGACCGATGTTCGGCCCTTCGGGCGTCTCGATCGGGCAGATGCGGCCGTAGTGCGTGAGATGCACGTCGCGCACCTCGAAGCCCGCACGCTCGCGCGTGAGACCGCCCGGCCCGAGCGCCGAGAGCCGCCGCTTGTGCGTGATCTCGGAGAGCGGGTTGGTCTGGTCCATGAACTGCGAGAGCTGCGAGGAGCCGAAGAACTCGCGCACCGCCGCCGCCGCCGGCTTCGCGTTGATCAGATCCTGCGGCATCACCGTGTCGATATCGACCGACGACATCCGCTCCTTGATCGCGCGCTCCATACGCAGGAGGCCGATGCGGTACTGGTTCTCCATCAGCTCGCCGACCGAGCGCACACGCCGGTTGCCGAGATGATCGATGTCGTCGATCTCGCCCTTGCCGTCGCGCAGATCGACCAGCGTCTTGACGACCGAGAGGATGTCCTCCTTGCGCAGCACCCGCATGGTGTCGGGCGCGTCGAGCTCGAGCCGCATGTTCATCTTCACGCGGCCGACCGCCGAGAGGTCATAGCGCTCCGGATCGAAGAACAGCGACTGGAACATCGACTGCGCGGTGTCGAGCGTCGGCGGCTCGCCCGGACGCATCACCCGGTAGATGTCGAACAGCGCGTCCTCGCGCGTCATGTTCTTGTCGACCGAAAGCGTGTTGCGAATGTAGGCGCCGATATTGACGTGGTCGATGTCGAGGAGCGGCAGCTCCTTGTAGCCGGCCTCGTTGAGGATCTTGAGATTCTTCTCGGTGATCTCCTCGCCGGCCTCCACGAAGATTTCGCCGGTCTTGGCGTTCACCAGGTCTTCGCCGATGTAGTGGCCGACCAGCTCCTGATCGGTCATGCGCAGGGCCTTGAGGCCCTTCTCGGCAAGCTGGCGCGCCGAGCGCACGGTGAGCTTCTTGCCGGCCTCGAGCACGACCTTGCCGCTGTCGGCGTCGACCAGATCGTTGATCGCCTTGTAGCCGCGGAAGCGGTTGGCATCGAACGGCACGCGCCAGCCGTCCTTCTGCCGCTTGTAGGGGATCTTGCGGAAGAAAGTGTTGAGGATCTCCTCGGCGTCCATGCCGAGCGCATAGAGCAGCGACGTCACCGGAATTTTGCGGCGACGATCGATACGCGCATGGACGATGTCCTTGGCGTCGAACTCGATATCGAGCCACGAGCCGCGATACGGAATGATGCGTGCCGCGAACAGCAGCTTGCCGGAGGAGTGCGTCTTGCCCTTGTCGTGGTCGAAGAACACGCCCGGCGAGCGGTGCATCTGGCTGACGATCACCCGCTCGGTGCCGTTGACGATGAAGGTGCCGTTGTTGGTCATGAGCGGAATGTCGCCCATGTAGACATCCTGCTCCTTGATGTCCTTGACCGAGCGCGCGCCGGTCTCCTCATCGATATCGAACACGATCAGCCGCAGCGTGACCTTGAGCGGAGCCGCGAAGGTCATGCCGCGCTGACGGCACTCGTCGACGTCGTATTTCGGGGGCTCGAACTCGTACTTGACGAATTCGAGCATCGAGGTGTTGGAAAAATCGGAGATCGGGAACACCGATTTGAACACGGCCTGCAGCCCCTCATCGGGCCGCCCGCCAACCGGCTCCTGTACCAGGAGAAACTGGTCGTAGGACGCCTTCTGAACCTCGATGAGGTTCGGCATCTCTGCGACTTCCTGGATCTTCCCGAAAAACTTACGAACGCGCTTGCGACCAGTAAATGTCTGCGCTGTCATCTCGCCTCTCTCTGTCGGACCGTCGGGACCGGGACGACTCTCCGGAAGGCCGCAATCCATCGCGACCGTCTGGACAGGCGTCTAAGTCCTTTTTTGTTCTACGCGATTCGAGCTCCTGCCGAACCGCTGCTCCATGCCCGCCTCACAGCGGATAAGATGGTGATTTCAGATGCTTATCCGAAATCACCAAGTTGTGTTCGCCCTTAGCGGGGCGTCCCACGCGCAGCGGACATCACGACCAGCTTGAAGTGCTGTCGCTGCCACTGCGCGTGCAAGCTCACGACTATTTGAGCTCGATCTTGGCGCCGACCTTCTCGAGGGCGGCTTTGATCTTCTCGGCCTCGTCCTTCGGAATGCCTTCCTTGACGGCCTTGGGCGCGGCCTCGACCAGGTCCTTGGCCTCCTTGAGACCCAGGCCGGTGGCGGCACGCACTTCCTTAATCACCTCGATCTTCTTGTCGCCGATCGCGGCCAGCACAACGGTGAACTCGGTCTTCTCCTCGACCGGAGCCGCAGCGGCGCCCGGAGCGGCCGCCACGGCGACCGCCGCCGCCGCCGACACGCCCCACTTCTCTTCCAGCATCTTGGCGAGCTCGGCCGCTTCCAGCACGGTGAGGCTCGAAAGATCAGTGACAATTTTTTGCAGATCAGCCATCGTTTACGTCCTATCGGTTCGAACCAGTCGAGTTTGCGAAGGGGCTTACGCCGCCTCGCTCTTGTTGGCATAGGCCGGCACCACACGGGCGAGCTTTCGCCGCCGGCGCAGTGATCACCTGGGCAATCTTGGTCGCCGGCGCCTGGATGAGGCCGACGATCTTGGCCCGCAGCTCATCGAGCGACGGCAACGCAGCAAGCGCCTTGACGCCGTTCGAGTCGAGCGCGGTCTTGCCCATCACTCCGCCCAGGATCACGAACTTCTCGTGCGCCTTGGCGAAGTCGGAGGCGACCTTCGGCGCAGCTATCGGATCGCCTGAAAAGGCGATCACGGTCGGCCCCTTGAGCAAGGGAACGACCGCGGCTGCGTCGGTGCCGTCGAGAGCGATCTTGGCGAGCCGGTTCTTCGTGACCTTCACCGCCGCGCCCGCCTGCTTCATCTGCCTGCGCAGGTTCTGCATCTGGGCGACGGTGAGGCCAGAATTTTGAGCTACGACCACGACGTTGGTGCCCTTGAAGACACCGTTGAGCGTCGTGACGAGCTCTTTCTTAGCCGCTCGATCCACAGCAAGCTCTTTCCGGTTTGGCGGCCGCGCTGCGTGCGGAACCGCCGGTTGCGACCTGTCGCCCGTCCCATCGCGCGGGCTGAGGCGACGCTTTCCATGCCCTGCCGTGAGATGCACTCACGCACCGGTATCCGAGGTTCGAACCGGTCGCGCGGACAAACGCCCCAGAAGGACGTGTGCCCGAAATTCCGTCTCGACCCATCTATGCAGGGAATTAAGCCTGGAAGCACTGGGCCGAAGCCCAAGGCACCTGCAGTCTCGGACAGGACTTGCCCGGCTCGCGCCGGGCCATTCGCCCCCTTCAAGATCCGCCATAAGTCTTTGTCGTCCCTTAGAATAATCCGTGAGGATGTGTTCTAAAGGAGGACTGACTCACCTTGGATTTTGAAGGACGCGTAAAGGCGCGCCGACAAACTGGGTCGGCACGCCCTCAGGCCCCTTATTTAGAGGGTTTGCTCTGCTTTGCCAAGCCCCTAGTTCGGGCGCCGCGATCCACGCTTCTACCGGTTGCGGCCGGCCGCTTCGCGCCCCGCGACCCGGCTGAACACGGCGTTGCGGGTCTGTCCGGTGTTGCCTGGATAGTTGTGAAAGAACAGCCCCACCACGTCGCCCGAGGCATAGAGCCCGGGGATCGGGTTTCCCGGCCGTGCTCAGCACCTGCGCCCTGGTGTTGATCTTGAGCCCGCCGAACGTGAACGTGATGCCGCACACGATCGGATAGGCGCGGAACGGCGGCTTCTCGATCTTGATGGCCCAGTTCGACGTGCTGCGGCACCTTGGTGCCGATCGTGCTCTTGCCGTCCATGATCGCCGGGATCGAACGGAACGTCCTCGCGGCAGGCCGCGTTGTACTCCTCGACCGTGTGGATCGAGGACTTCCGGCGCGAGCCCGATCTGCTGCGCGAGCTCGCGCGATGGTATTGGCCTCGAAGCCCTTGGCGCCCACATAGGCGCCCTCGCGGAACAGCTTGAAGCCGGTGTCGTCGAAGATCTGGTGCGCGAGCCCGCCGCGGCTGCGCCAGCACCGCGCGCCCGGTCTTGGCGTAGGTGTAGGAGTGCTTGGTCTCGCCTTCGTCGTAGAAGCGCTCGCCGCGCGTGTTCACCGTGATGCCGAACTTGTACTCGTAGCGGTTGGCCGAATTGCCGTGGCCATCCGGCCGCAGCGGAATGTCGCCGTCCGGCAATTCCGCGCCGATCGGCGTCGCGTGCGCGCCCTGCCAGTGGCCGGCGGTGCGTGGCGCCAAGCGCGATCAGCATGTTGAGCACTTCGCCGGTGTCGTGCTTGACTGCCGCGCAGCCGCATCAGGTCGCCGATTGGGCCGAGATAGCGCGCGCGCATCTCCGCGCTCGCCTGAAAGCCGCCGCTGCAGCAGATGATGGCGCGGCCGAACGAGATCGTATTCGCCCTCCGGCGTCAGCACGCGCACGCCCTCGATGTGGTGCTCGTTGCCGTGGAAGCCGGTGACCTTGGACTCGTAGCGAATCTCGATGCCTATACTGGCCGCGATCTCGCGCCACTGCCAGCAGCTGGCCGAGCCCGCCGCCGACCGTGTGGATGACGGCGCCCGGCTCGAAATACTTCTTGCCCTTGACCGGGACAGGCTTCTCGTGCTCGAACCGGATGCCGTTGCTGCGCATCCAGTGCACGGCGGCATTCGAATTGTCGACCAGGAAGGTCGCAAGCTCCTGATCGATGCGGCCTTCGGTGACCCGGTTGAGATCGGCGAGAAAGTTCTCGCGCGTATAGGGCGGCATCACGAAGTGCTGAAGGTCGGTGTCGTCGATCTCGATGAACTGCCGGATCTCACCGGCCGCCGTCATAGACGAAGCGAAAGCCGGTGTGCGAATAGCGCGCATTGCCGCCGAACTCCGGCTCCGGCGCCTTCTCCAGCATGACGATGCGCTCGGCGCCGGCCTCGCGCGCGGCCACCGCCGCCTCATGCGCCGCACTGCCGCCGCCGATGACGATGATGTCGCAAGCTCCTCGCCGCGCCATTCCTCACGCTCCCTACACTCACAGCTCGATCGCCGGACGCATGTTCTGGATGGCGCGCTGCAGGCAGCCGCCTCGCTAGACAGTGTCGCCGATGATCGGCAAGGCTCAGACCGTGACCGGCTCCTTGCGCGGCACCGCGGTCGCTTCTTCGGAGCCAAAGCCCTTGACCGAGATGTCGAAGTTGTTGCCGTCGGGATCGGTCGCGCGGGTCTCCGCGTAGGGCCGGTCGGCCGGCCGCTTGGCCGGGGGCTTTGACGCCACCCTTCACCAGCCGATTGGTGATCTCTTCCTGATCCTCGACCTCGAAGCCGAAATGGTTAAGGCCGGACGGCTTGCCCTCCGCCTTGTTCTCGAGCAGCGCCAGCGTGATGTAGCCGTCGGTCATGTAGATCGCCTTGCTTCCCGACGCGCCCTTGGCGGGCAGGCGGGTCATCTCGAAGGTCTGCTCGTAGAACTTGGCCAGGCGCTCCGGATCGAGCGTGATGATGGCGAGATGGCGGATCTTGGGGCGCTTGGCCATGGCAAATCTCCTGGTTGCGTTTCCTCGGTGGCGTTTGGTTATCACAAATCCTGCTTATTGCTTATAGCGTCCCCGCATATCTCGGATGCCGCGCGGGCGCTGAAACGCTGCGAGCCCCGACCGGGTCCCGCAGCAGCCGCGCGTCGTCAGACGAGCGGATCAGATCAGCGGACCCGGGCTCTTCCGGTAGCGGTTCACGATCGCGTCGGCCGTCATATAGGCCAGCGCCTGGATCGTCAGCGTCGGGTTGAAGCTCGACTGCGACGGGAAGGTCGCGCTGCCGACAACGAACAGGTTGGGAATGTCCCAGCTCTGGCCGTACTTGTTGACCACCGAGGTCTTCGGATCGCTGCCCATGCGGGTGCCACCCTCGTGGTGACCGCCCGGCGCGCCGTTGCCTTCCGGCGTATTCCAGACATGCGTGGCCCCCGATGCGCGCGCCATCTCCTCCATCTTCTTGGCGATGAACTCCGTGCGCTTGAGCTCGTTCGGCCGCCGCCAGTCGTAGGTCATGCGCGGCGCCGGCAGCCCCCAGGCGTCGCGCACGTCGGGATCGAGATCGATGGTCTGGTTCGCGTAGGGCAGATCCTCGATCTGCGCCGCGATGACGGTGTGGCGCGTGTAGTACTTGGCCAGGAAATCGCGATAGCCGGCGCCCCAGCGCGGCGTGCCGGCCGGCGGCGGCATGCTCATGGCCGCCGCGATCGGCCCGCCTTCGAGCCCGGCGGGGCCGACCGAGATCTGCGCGCCACGGATGAAATCGAGATCCTTGTGATCGAAGTTGTCGGCGTTCCAATCGTCGATCGAGTGCTTCTGCGCGCTCGGGCCCATGTAGACGTTGACATGCCGATCGTCGAACGCGGCGAACACGCGCGCCCGGATGTGGGTCATGATGTGCTTGCCGAGGTGCCCGCTCGAATTGGCAAGCCCGTTCGGGAACCTCTCGGTCTTCGAGAGCAGCAGGAGGCGCGTCGCGTCGTAGATGAAGGGCGAGACGATGACGATCTCGGCCTCGATCGTGTTGTCGGAGGAGCCGTCAGGCCCGTAGTAGGACACGCCGGTGACGCGACCGCTGTTGTCGCTGTTGACGCGATAGCACATCGCGCCGGTGATCAGCTTGAAGTTGCCGGTTGCGTCCGCCTCCGGCAGCTTGGTCACCAGGATCGACGACTTGGCGCCGACATGGCAGCCGAACGCCTGGCAGAAGCCGCAATAGCTGCAGGCGGGCCGGCCGTTATAAGGCTGCGAGATGATCGCGCGCGGCGTCGGAAACGGGTGCCAGCCAAGCTTCCTGGCCGCTTCGTCAAAGACGATGCCGGACTGGTCCGGCGTCAGCGGCGGCAGCGGATACTCGCGCTTGCGCGGCGCCTCGAACACATTGCCGCCGTCGATCTTCCTGCCCTGCAGATTGCCGGCCCTGCCGGACACGCCGAGCTCGTATTCGGCGCGGTCGTAGTAGGGCTCAAGCTCGGCGTAGCTCATCGGCCAGTCGGTGAGCGAGGAGTTCTCCGGGATCGCCTTGGCGCCGTAGCGCTCGATCGTCTTCGTGCGGGCGCGGAAATCGTCCTCGTGCAGCCGCCACGACACCGCACCGTAGTGGACGGTGCCGCCGCCGGCCTGGTTGCCGTAGCTCATGGATTGCAGCGGCCGTGCGCGCACATTCGGATTGGCCCGCCAGGTTACCGGCTGGCGCTTGATGTCGGGGCGCAGGTCCTGGCGCTGGAAGTAGCGCAACTCGTCCTGCGGGGCGAAGTCTTCGGTCTTCAAACGCGGGCCGCGCTCGAGCCCGATCACCTTCATGCCGGCCTTGCCAAGCTCGGCCGCGAGCACACCGCCGGCCGCGCCGACCCCGACAATGACGACATCCGCTTTTTCGGTAGCCATGATTCCTCCCGAACCACTTTCTTGCGATTGTTCTTGTGCGTTCAGCGGCGGAGCTCGCGAGCTCCGCCGTCGTTCGTTTGAAGAGGCGCTAAGATCAGCTTGCCCGGGTTCTTCTTGTACTTGTTCACGATCGCATCGGCGGTCATGTAGGAGAGCGCCTGGATCGTCAGCGTCGGGTTGAATCCCGCCGAGGTCACGAAGTTCGCGCTGCCCATGACGAACAGGTTCGGGATGTCCCAGGTCTGTCCGTATTTGTTGACCACGGAGTCGCGCGGATTGTGACCCATGCGCACACCACCCTGATGATGCGAGCCGGGCGCGCCCGGGCCCGCGGGCGCGGTCCACACATGCGCCGCGCCCGTCGCACGGCCGATCTCGAGCAGCTTGTTGTTGATGTACTCGACGCGCTTGCACCTCGTTCGGCCGCCGCCAGTCGTAGGTCATGCGCGGCGCCGGCAGTCCGAAGGCGTCGCGGACGTTCGGATCGAGATCGATGATCTGATCCGCGTAGGGCAGGTTCTCGGTCTGCCCGGTCAGGGCGAGGTACCGCGTGTAGTACTTCGAGAAGAAGTCGCGATAGCCGGCACCCCAGCGCGGCACGCCGGGCGGCGGCGGCATGTTCATGGCGCTGGCGATCGGCCCGCCTTCGAGGCCGGCGGGACCGGCCGAGATCTGCGCGCCGCGGATGAAGCCCAGATCCTTGTGATCGAAGTTGTCGGCGTTGAAGTCGTCGATCGTGTGCTTCTGCGCGCTCGGTCCCATGTAGACGTTGATGTGGCGGTCGTCGAACGCCGCAAAGCCACGCGTGCCGATATGCGACATGATGTGCCGGCCGAGGTGTCCGCTCGAATTGGCGAGCCCGTTCGGGAACCGGTCCGTCTTCGAGAGGAGCAGCAGCCGCACCGCGTCATAGATGAAGGGGGCGACGATCACGATCTCGGCTTCGATCGTGTTGTCGGAGGAGCCATCCGGGCCGTAGTACGACACGCCGGTGGCGCGCCCGCTGTTGTCGCTGTTGACGCGATAGCACATCGCCCCGGTGATCAGCTTGAAGTTGCCGGTCTTGTCGGCATCGACGAGCTTGGTCACCAGGATCGAGGACTTGGCGCCGACATGGCAGCCGAACCCCTGGCAGAAGCCGCAATAGCTGCAGGCCGGGCGGCCGTTGTAGGGCTGCGACACGATCGCGCGCGGCGTCGAGAACGGGTGATAGCCGAGCTTCTTGGACGCCGCCTCGAAGTTCACGCCGACCTGATCGACGTGCAGCGCCGGCATCGGATAGTCGCGCTTGCGCGGCGCCTCGAAGACGTTGCCGCCGTCGATCTTCTTGCCCTGCAGATTGCCGGCCTTGCCCGAGACGCCGAGATCGTATTCGGCGCGGTCGTAATAGGGCTCGAGCTCGGCGTAGCTCACCGGCCAGTCGATGACGGAGGAATCCTCCGGAATGGCGGAAGCGCCATAGCGCTCGACGGTCTGCGAGCGCACGCGGAAGTCGTCTTCGTGGAAGCGCCAGGAGACCGCGCCGTAGTGAACGGTGCCGCCGCCGGCCTGGTTGCCGTAGCTCTGAGTGGGGATCGGGGTCGCGCGCGCCCCGGCGTTGGGCCGCCAGGTGATCGGCTGACGCTTCGGGTCCGGACGCAGGTCCTGGCGCTGGAAGTAGCGCAGCTCGTCTTGCGGCGCGAAATCCTCGGTGCGCAGCCGCGGGCCGCGCTCGAGCGCGATCACCTTCATGCCGGCCTTGCCAAGCTCGGCCGCCAGAATGCCACCGACGGCGCCAGCGCCGACGATGACGACATCGGTCTTTTCCGTTGCCATGGCTCAAGTCCTCCGCGTTGGAGCTTGGCCCTGCAGGCCAATCAGCACGCCGCCCGCGAAGGCTTCCTTGCTCGCCATGTCGGCCGGCGTGAACGCCGGATGCGCGCCGGGGAAGCCGACAAGCCGCCAGCCCGCGAAGTCCTTGTTGCCGCCATAGACCGGGTCGGCAAACATGCCTTCGATGGTGTGCGTGCGCAGCGTGTTGAAGAACACCTGCGCGGTCGGATAGGTGAAGCCAGTGGCCTTGCCCTGTTCGAGCGCGGTGATCACCTCATCCTGGCGCGCCGCGGACAGCTTCGCGAACGGCTCTTTGTAGGTCGCCTGGCAATACGCATCGAGCTGCGCGATCCCGCGCCGGTAGAAGTCGAGCTGGTCCGAATAGGCACCCGCGAGCGCAAGGTCGATGTAGTTGAGCACGTTGGCGTCGGTCGCGCCCGGCTTGCCCGGTGCGCCCGGCATCAGCCGCTCGGCGAAGGCCTTGATGGCCGCCGATTCATCGACGTTGAGCGCCGCGCCATAGCCGCTGCCCGCCGCGTGGTCATGACCGGGTGCTGCTGTATTGGTGGCCGCCGGCTGCTGCTGCGCCAGCGCCTCGGGCACGAGCGCCGCGCCGGCCGCCGCCCCCGCTCCCACCGCCGCGCCAACCAGAAATGCACGGCGAGCTTCGTCATGCTTGCTCATGAGCGTCTCCTCCATTTTCGACCGACGTTATTTTGGGGTCGGTCTAAAGAAGGGAGACTGCATCCGTTAGGCGTCTCAGGCAAGACCGCGGGCTATGGTCCCGCAGCGGCGCGATACCGTGTCGCGCATCGCGACCGATGGCCAATGACCTGGCGTGCAACCAGCGCTTTGATCGTCAGCACAGCTGGCAAAAACGTCGAAGGCGTCCGCGAGCGAGGCACAAACCAGGGTCGAACTGTGGACAAGAGAAGCGATCCCGCCTTCGGCTTGGGGTCGCGTCGCTTGGCACGGCAGCGCAGGCACCGATTCTGGCCACGGCGGTCAATGGCGCACCATGTGCTGCCTGCCTTCACCCAGCTGATGCCGCGCTCGAAACTACTGGGCTCGTCGTATTTGGCGTCGATGACGAACAGCGCCGCTGGCGTCGACGAAGCCCCATTTATCATCGAGCTTGGCTGCAACAAGTCCGTTGTCCAGCCACACCGCGAAGCTTCGCCACCTCGGCTCGAGCACCCACACGCCGGCCTCATCGACGACGCCAAACTTGCCATTGATCTTCAGCGCGACAAATCCTCCTGCGAGGGGAACGACCTTTTCCAATCGCGGATCAATCGACCAAGTGCCATCCGGCCTGGCATGACCAAACTTGCCACCAATCTTTGCGATGATATCGCTACAACCACCGGAGTAGGTCATGTTCTCGAACTGGGGCTCAATCAGCCACGTTCCATCTCGCTTGATGCACCCGAACTTGCCGCCGAGCCTCACAACCGCAAAATCCCGCTGAGAACCGCCTGCGCCTCCTCGAATCGCGGCTCAATCAGCCACGCACCGTCGCGCTTGATGTATCCGAACTTGCCGTCGAGCTTGACCACGGCAATATCATAACAAAAATCAGAGGCGCTCTCGAACTTGACGTCAGTGATGGGCGGCAGACAGACGATCGACGTAGCCGAAGCTTGTCGCCAACCTGAACTTGGAACACTCGGGCGCAATCCGATCCCAGCAGCTCGCCTGCCGGCATCGCGAGAGGTGAATCCTCGCGCCTTACGGCGATACGCCGTCCAAGGGCCACGTATCCAATGATCCACCCGTCCTCGCAAATGGAGGCACCAGACTGGCTGAACTGAGGACTTACGATGACACGGCCAGCACGATCGATAGCGCCCCACTTGCCGCCAACCTTGACCCAGATAGCGCCCCAGTCAGTCGCACGCCCGTGGAAAATGAACTCATATTTGGGCTCGATCACCCAGGCGCCGGAGCGATCGATAAGCCCCCACAGCTCCCCGACTTTCGCTCGCGCTAACCCATCATTCTGAAAATAAGAGAGATAATCGAATTTCGGCGGGATGACGAAGTCCCGGTGGTCGATTTGGCCGATTTGGCCGCCGATCCTCGCAAACGCAAGACCATTGGAAAGTTGCCCCAACTCTTCAAACTTCGGTTCGAGAAACCAGGTGCCATCGGGCCTGATCACACCCCAGCCCGTGTCGGCCTTCACCAGCGCCAGGTTCGGATCATTGCTGTCGAACATGTGGATCCCGGTGAATTCCGGTGGCCGTATCCAAGTCCCTGTCCGATCGATGAGCCCCCATTTGCCCTGAGCGCCCACGTCGTTGGTGACAAAGACAGCCCCATAGTTGGCAAGGTCGGCGAGGCCCGGCTGGCCATGGTAGCGGCGCGTGCCTTCCAGCACCCGGAACACATCCGCGGTGAAGGGGTGCGCCCGCGCGAATCTCGGCTCGAGCACTTGGCGGCCTCGGGATCGATCAACGCCGACTTGCCATCGATGCTGACTTCGGCGAAGCCGCGCCAATAGGCGCCAGCGATGTCGTACTGCGGCTGCACAACGACCCGGCCAACGGTGTCGACGTAGCCGTAGCGACCGCCAGAGCGCACTCGTGCCCGGCCTTCGTGAAACTTGTCGACCCAATCAAACTGTGGTGCGACCGCTATGCTTCCATCCCTGTTGAGCGCGCCGCAAAGACCGCCTTCGAAGACACAAGTCGGAACTGGAAACACAGCCGGGGCGCCAGTACCCGTTTGCCTCGACCGATTCTCCTCGTTGATCACCGCCGTCAGCACGCTAGCACGCACCGCCGCCAAGATGGCCGCGGAGCCTTGCCGCAATGCTTGATCGGATTGCCGGGGTCGTTGACGCCTGCGCCAACGCGCATCACTGCGTGGCGAGATTGATCACGAGCCCGGCCGCAAGTGCGGCGAACGTCGAACCGACCGCTGACCAACGGTGTTGCATGATTGGGCCCCCATGACTGCTGCGCTACGCATCAGCAACCACAAACATGGCCGACGGATGACCTGCTACCATGCGCGCATGGAAAAGGCCGGCGCGTCGCCGCGCCGGCCGTCAATCCAATCAGCGTTTCCGTGACCGTCAGCTCTGCGCCTGCGGGAACAGCGACGCCGGCTCGACCTTCACGCCCGGGCCCATGGTCGAGGACACCGCGACGCGATTGATGAAGGTGCCCTTGGCGCCCGCGGGCTTCGCCTTCTGCACCGCGTCGGCGAATGCCTTGATGTTCTGCAACGAGCTTCTCGGCGGCGAACGACGCCTTGCCGACGCCGGCCTGCACGATGCCGGCCTTCTCGACCCGGAACTCGACCGAGCCGCCCTTGGCGCCCTTGACCGCACCGGTGACGTCCATCGTCACGGTGCCGACCTTCGGATTCGGCATCATGCCGCGGGGCCCGAGCACCTTGCCGAGCCGGCCCGACCAGCGGCATCAGGTCGGGCGTGGCGATGCAGCGGTCGAAATCGATCGTTCCGCCCTGCACCTTCTCCACCAGATCCTCGGCGCCGACCACGTCGGCACCGGCCGCCCTTGCCTCGTCGGCCTTGGCGCCGCGCGCGAACACGCCGACCCGCATGGTGCGGCCGGTCCCGTTCGGCAACAGCACCACACCACGCACCATCTGATCGGCGTGACGCGGATCGACGCCGAGATTCATCGCGATCTCGATGGTCTCGTCGAACTTCGCCTTGGCGCGGTCCTTGATCATCTTCACCGCTTCGTCGATCGAGTAGAGCTTCTCGCGATCGATGCCTTCGCGGACCTTGGTCGTGCGCTTTCCGAGATTTGTCATGGCGATTACTCCGTGACCTCGATGCCCATGGAGCGGGCGGAACCTGCAACCATCTTCATGGCCGAGTCGATGGTATCGCAGTTGAGGTCCTTCATCTTCTGCTCGCGCGATCTCCTTCACCTGCGTGCGCGTGATCGCGCCCGCCTTGTCGCGGCCGGGGGTCTTCGATCCGCTTTCGAGCTTGGCCGCCTTCTTGATGAAGTACGACACCGGCGGCGTCTTCAGCTCAAAGGAGAACGAGCGATCCGCATAGGTCGTGATGACGACCGGGATCGGCATCCCCTTTTCCATCTTGGCGGTCGCCGCATTGAACTGCTTGCAGAAGTCCATGATGGCGAGGCCGCGCTGGCCGAGCGCCGGACCGATCGGCGGCGAGGGATTGGCCGCGCCGGCCGGAACCTGCAATTTTAGAAAACCCGTGACTTTCTTTGCCATGCCTTGCTCCTTTAGTGGTGCGGTTGTTGGCGGTTGGCAGCAGCCGCCTCACCTTCCACGCTCCATCGGGCAGCTAGACCTTCTCCACCTGCCCGAATTCCAGTTCGACCGGCGTCGGCCGGCCGAAAATGCTCACCGCGACCTTGACGCGCGAGCGCGCGTCGTCGACCTCCTCGACGGTGCCGTTGAAGGACGCGAACGGGCCGTCCGAGACGCGGACCTGCTCGCCGACCTCGAAGGAGACCGACGGCTTCGGCCGATCGATGCCCTCCTGCACCTGGTGCAGAATACGCTGCGCCTCCGCATCCGAGATCGGGAACGGCTTGTTATCGGCACCCAGAAAGCCGGTCACCTTCGGGGTGTTCTTGATCAGGTGATAGGCCTCGTCGGAGAGCTCCATCTTCACCAGCACATAGCCGGGGAAGAACTTGCGCTCGGCGTCGACCTTGCGGCCGCGCCGCACCTCGACGACCTTCTCCTTCGGCACCATGATCTCGTCGAACAGGTGCTCGAGATGGCGCTGCTTGGCCTGTTCCCGGATCGATTCAGCGACCTTGTTCTCGAAATTCGAGTAGGCCTGCACGATGTACCAGCGCTTGGTCATGGCCGTTTCCGCTCGCCCGTTCATCCGCCAATACTCAGCACGAGGGTCACGACCATCCGCATGATCTGGTCTGCGAACAGGAAGAAGACCGCTGCAACTGCTGTCAAGATGAAGACCATGGCGGTGGTGATCGCGGTTTCACGCCGCGACGGCCAAGTGACCTTCTGGCCCTCGGCCCGCACCTCCTGCAAGAACTTGAACGGACTGACTTTCATGGATTGCATCGATTCACTTGCCAAACGGCAATATGCCCCCGCCGCCCGGATCAGCTTTTTCGACCCTACGGCAAAGAGCGTTAAGAGTTCTCGTGGCTTAGCCGGCCCCCAACTCGGCCCGGCCGGGGCGCTCGGGGTTCAGATACGGTCTCCCTGCCCGCCGGTCAAGATACCATCCCGGCCTACCCCCTGCTTGACGAGCGACATGAGCCTCGGACGCGAGGGTCCGCCTCCCAGGGGGTATTGGCGGCTTCGCTGCTGGTCAGCCGTCGGGTACCTCCGACGCGACCGCCATCCTTCTTTACACAGCCTCACACCTAGCCGGCAAACCACCCGCCCCCAACTGTTCACCCGCCCCAGTTGTTCACTTCACATGCTGCTTCAGGTCGCCACCTTATCCGTCGTCGCAGCGCGAGCGGGGTCATCGAGACCGTTCGTGTCGAAGCCATGGACGTCGCCCACCCATCGGACGGCACGTCATCGAGTTTCAAGAAATCTTCGGCATTACTCATCGGCATACTGATCGGCACACTCACAAGCCGACGTTACAAAGTCACTCTATGATGGCGCGCTTCTGTGACTGCCCAACTGAAAGAACGATGCTTGTCGCAACAAGCCGCTACATGCCAATGCGATGCAAGGCGCACCGCGAAACAATCGTCGCTTACACGCAGCATGAGCAAATACAACAAACACTCGTTACTCAGGAATCGAATTGCTAACGTCATCGAGTTGCTGACACAATCGAAGTGTGTCATGCAATCGAGCCGAGCGTTACAAAACATTTCCCCAACAACGCACTTCAATCAAACGAGTACAATAAGATTTGTGTGGCAAGGGATGGTTGCGTCCTAAAAGCAACAAATTTTAACGGATTTCTCCGTGTTAATAAATGGTGCGTGGATGCACCAGCGGTAAATTCAAACAGATGCGGCCCTGCGTTGTCCATGGGGGTTCAATTTCGATGATGGAACGGCGATGCCGGGAATTGTCGAGCCGGCTGATGCGGGGATTCTAACCCGCTACGTCTGAGAGATGAGTCCTGTCGATGTTTGGGCGCAGCCGCAACGCGGCCGCGAAGGAAAATCTTTTGCCCATTGCCGTCCCGAGCAATGGCGCGCCACGCAGAGCTACACGAGGACAGAATGAAAAGTGCTCGCTGTTTCATGATCACCTTGGTCGGGCTTTGCCTGTTCGCTGACAGCGCCTTGCCGCAGGGTGCTCCAAGCGCAAAGCAGCAGCCGAGCACGAAGCAGCAACCAATCACGAAGCAGCAACCGACCCCGAAGCAGAAACTCAGCATAGCGCCCGCTCAAGCTCCGAAAGACCTCGGCCCCGATGATGTCTGGACGATCCCGGACCGCGACCGCGTCAATGAAGGTACGGTGACTGTGATCACCGCGCCGGCGGGCGGCGCCACCTCCGTGTTCGGCTCCGACATGGCGCGCGTGCTCGATGACGACGCCACCGTGCGGGTGCTCCCCGTGCTTGGCAAAGGGCCGGTCCGCAACGTGGTCGACATCCTCCACCTCAAGAGCATCGACATGGGCGCGGTGGCCGCCGACGTGCCCGAGTTCTACAAGCTGCAGTACCAGATTCCGGATATCGCCTCGCAGCTGCGATACATCGCCAAGCTCTATCATAACGAGATTCACGTCATTGCGAAAACCTCGATCAAATCGCTTGCGGATCTCAACGGCAAGAAGGTCGTCGCACAGACCGACGTCGGATTGTATTCGGCCAAAGTCATTTTCTCTCGCCTCAATATCAAGGCGAACTTCGATTTTCAGATGGACGACGGCACCGCCATCCAGAAGATCGTCGATGGCGAGGCCGACGCCTACATCACCAGCACCGGCAAGGTGTTTCCGCTTGCCAGAGCGATCAAGAACGAGAACCGGGCGCTGCATCTCGTGTCGGTCCCTTATGATCGCAGGCTGCAGGACCTGTACCTTCCGACGACGCTGTCAGGCGACGAGTATCCCAACCTTCTGGCCCCTGGCGAGACGATCGACACCGTCGCCACCAGCGTTCTGCTGGTGAGCTACAACTGGCCGGAGAACACGGAGCGCTACAACAGGGTCGCCCGCTTCGTGGATGCGTTCTTTTCCAAGTTCGACGAATTCCAGAAGCCGCCGCGCCATCCGAAATGGAAGGAAGCCAACATCAGCCTGACCATCCCGGGATGGCAGCGCTTCAAGGCCGCCGATGATTGGCTCGCCCGCAACAGACAATCGCCGGACGCGCAGCGAGGAAAGTTCGAGCAGTTCCTGGTCGAGACGGGGCTTACGACAGGCGACGATCCCGCCAGGCGCGAGGCGCTGTTTCAACAGTTCATGGAATGGCAGAAGCGCCGTCAGTGATTGGAGATCGATCCGACTGGAGGTTGATCAAATTGAACTAGCACCAGTCAATAAGGGAGGTCACAAAATGATTTTGATCCGCGCCTTGATGCTCATCTCGATCGGGCTGTGCCTGTTTGCAAGTAGCGCGTCGCCGCAAGCCGTCCAGCGTGCACCGCAACAGGCCGCGCCGAGCACTCCCCTCACCGCCGACGATGTCTGGACCATTCCGGACCGCGATCGCATCAACGAAGGCACGGTAACAGTGATTACGGCGCCGGCGGGTGGCGCCACGTCCGTGTTCGGCTCCGACATGGCGCGCGTGCTCGATGACGACGCCACCATTCGGGTGCTGCCCGTGCTCGGCAAGGGCCCGGTCCGCAACGTCATCGACATTCTCCATCTCAGGAGCATCGACATGGGCGCGGTGGCCGCCGACGTGCCCGAATTCTACAAGCTGCAATACAAGGTCCCGGATATCACGTCGCGCTTGCGATACATCGCCAAGCTCTATCACAACGAGCTGCACATCATTGCGCCCACCTCGATCAAGTCGATCTTCGATCTCGCCGGGAAGCGGATCGTCGCGCAGACCGACGTTGGCTATTACACCGCCAAGGTCGTCTTCTCGCGTCTCGGCATCAAGGCAAGCTTCGACTTCCGGACCGACGATGCGCGCTCGATCCAGAAGATCATCGACGGGGAGGCCGACGCCTACATCACCAGCACCGGGAAAGTGTTTCAGCTTGCCCGCGCCATCAAGAACGAGGACCGCGCGCTGCATCTGGTGCCGGTGCCGTTTGATCGCAGGCTGCAGGATCTGTATCTGCCGACGACGCTGTCGAGCGAGGAGTATCCGAACCTCTTGCCGGCCGGCGAGACGATCGAGACCATCGCCACCAGCGTGCTGCTGGTGAGCTTCAATTGGCCGGAGAATACCGAGCGCTACAACAGAGTTGCCCGCTTCGTGGACACGTTCTTCTCGCGGATCGAGGAGTTCCACAAGCCGCCGCGGCATCCAAAATGGAGAGAGGCAAGCATCAGCCTGACGATCCCCGGCTGGCAGCGCTTCAAGGCCGCCGACGATTGGCTGGCTCGCAACCGGCGGGCACCGGAAGGCGACCGCGACAAGTTCGAGCAATTCCTGGCCGACACCGGCACGGCCGCTGCGAATGATCCTTCCAAGCGCGATGCGCTGTTTCGGCAGTTCCTGGAGTGGCAGAAGCGGCGCCGGTAGCCTCCGGCAAAGCTCTATTTTCGCGGTTGAGAACCAGACCGAGCTGGCGGCGTGTGCCGTCGACGTGACCGTCGTTTCCTATTGCGACCTCTTATTGCGACCGCTGGGCGTTCGCGGGCGCCCTAACCGATCTGTCCCGGCACCTTCGCCCGAACGTCTTTCAAAGTGTCGGGTTGAAGCGGAACGAAGCGGGGGTCCTGCGCCCGGGCAGCGCCTTCCGACGCGCGCACGAGGGTCTCCATCCGCAAGAAGTAGATCTCAGCCAGCATGGCTATCTCCACTGGTACAGGCACGTAGTATTTAGTGCGGGCCCGTCAGCCGGCGGTTCAAATGAACCAGACAATTTTATATGACAGCGCTTTCCACGAGCCCAAGCCAACGCGCGGTAAATATTCAGCTAAATGGGCGGCGTTCGATAGCGACTTGACGGTCGCGGCTCTCGCGGCGAGGCAACCGAATGACCCCCAGGCTGGTTGTGACTGGATAACGCCGATAACCAAGGTCAAAGAGCGATGCCTCGGATGCTTTTTGAGAGTGCAGCGGGCTGTCTCGCGTGCCTCTTGGCCCTGCAAACAGCGGCCTATTCCTCACCGCCTCGCCGAGATCCCGGGCAGGCCTTCCGCCACGAGTATCGCGTGGGCGATCCGCAGCTTTGCGAGCCGACACGTTGGACCTTTAGCACGCGCGGACGGACCGCCCACCGGCCGTGCTGGCCGAATGTCTGGACCTGCCGGCCTCCCGAGCGGAAATCATGCCTTGAGCGGCCGTAGGACAGTGCTCTTGTAGAGCATAAAATAACGCCGTCACGCCTGTGACACTTAGCAGAAATTAAAGGCTGCTAGGATACAGCGGTAATGGATGGAGGCACCTCTAGCCTGGGTTTCAAGACGCGCCGGAGCACGCTTAAACGTTACATCATGGCTCAAGAACGGCGATTCTGGCGCGGCACCAACAAAAGACCTTATGTCGGGCATGCCGGAACGAGTGATTGCCCGCCGTTTCTTATCCAAGACGGGCCTTCTGTTTGTGGTGGCCACAACTGCGGACAGTGAACACAACCAGTGTGATCCACGGAACTCGACCTGTACTGTAAAAGAGGTAGTCATGTGTGCTCACCGCGTATCTCCAACCGACAGTCTGACATGGGATGATGTTTGTCAGTTGTGGGACAACGGTTTCTACACCGTCGAGGACGTCAAGAGCATCGCTACCTTGTATTTTGACAGCACGGAATTGCCTGCTGTCCTGGACGTGATTGAGAACGTGGAAATTGATTCACAAACGCTGGAAGCAATCAACACGGATCCTGGGAATGACATGCAACCTGCTGCGATGGACATCTTCATCGGAGCTTTCGAGAACGTAGAATTTGAGATCGCGCATAATTTTCTTGAACCCGACCGCACGAACCCATGGCGCGGATTACATTGAGCTTGGACTCATCGACGTCAATGATCAAACACGCCGCTGCGGCGCATCGGCTCGCAGCGTGCGAAATGTGATGGAGTAGCGCCGCGTGTCCATCGGAGGAATGCTGTGCTCCCATTCGTTGCGCGCGGGACCACGCAACAAATAGGCGGAGCGTGGTTCGGCCGTGAGCGAACAGCGCTCCCAGCTCGAGCCGGCTTTTCGGCGCAAGCGAAAGGTGCAGGGGGAAAGCAACGAGATGCCGATGACGTCCCCGAAGGCGGGCCGGTCCTTGTGCCAGCCGATTGCGGCGCCCGGTGGATAATCAAGGATCAGCGCGTGCTCAAGCGCAGCAGGGGCCACGCCCGCGAACTGCGCGGCACGTTCGCGCACGGGCAGAAGAAAATCCGGCAGCTCCCCGGCCAGCCGCAAACCGCCGCCGTTGAAGTCGTAGTGCAAGCCAAACGAGACGACCCGGCGCTTGCCGAGAAAGCCGTGAAACTCGAATTCCTTGAACGGCAGTGACGGAAGCACATCGAGCAGCGCCGCCTCTTCCTGACGGCTGAGGACGTCGGCTGCGTAGCGCATGCCGTCCGGCAAAGCAGGAGCGCTCGCGAACAGGTCCCTCTGTTTCAATGTTGGCACAGGCGGACTCAACGATTCTCGCAGCGGATGCGGCGCTGTTCAGCTGCACGATCTTCGGCTAGTCGGCCGTTTCTATGACGACCTTGTACTTTGCCAGCTCCTGGAACATCCATTTCGGGCCATATCTTTTCAAAAACCTCATCGACAAAACCACCAATGCGCCGATCCGCGGGGACATCGACAATGCGTTCGTGAACGGCATGATCATCGAGCTCTCTGACAACTTTGATTGACACTCGCATCGTGCTCCGCCTTCCCTTTCAGCCTTCCCATCTCAACCTAGATCTCAGGCATACGGATCCAGCGGCACCACCGGGCCTCCGCTTAAGACACGCTTTTCCTGCTCTGATGAAGGCAGATCCCACTCCCTGACCATGACCATAGCCGTGACGTGTCAATGGGTTACGCCGATCTTGTCCGTCGGTCACAAGGACGTGCCGGAAGCACAAGGAACTTGCCCAGGCTCGGGCCGTTTCTTGGTGTGACATGCGGCAAAGTCGGTAGGCCAAACATGAAACGGATTATCATTCTCGTGATGAGCCTTCTCGTGATGAACCTTGCCTTGCCCGGGTGGATTTCTGGCGCCAACGCGGCCAACCCCTGGCTCTACGAAAATGGCAAGAGCCGCTTTCACTACGCGCGGTATGATTTCGGTTTCGACCGCCATTCTGGGAGGAAAGGCCATCGCGATTGGGCAAGCACCCCTCGGGCTGACTTGCCACCTCCCAACAAGTGTCGAGCGTGGTTCTTGAGCCGCGTGCCTGGCTGCTGAGCCCCGGCTTTCGCATCGCCGGTCAAATTGCCTCGTGTTCAAATCGAAGGAGGACCGCTTTCCTTATTTGCGAGGACCTGTGAGAGCCCTCGGGGAGTGTTTGCAGCTCGGTCTTCTCGTCGACGCGATCCGGCCATCGATGAATGACGGACTGCGCCGCTTGCTTCGCGATTTTAGCTGTTCACGCAGTTGATGACTGTGAACCGGAGCACTATCGCCTCGCCCAGCCAGCGGCCGGATCCTGCGACGGAATGATCGAGATCATCGGGAGGTCCGCGGTACGTAAGGGAAGGATTTGCGTTCTAGCGCTTAGCGAGCTGGTGAATACAGCGCAGGCAATTCGGACAGAGAAACAACCAATGCTTAATTCCAATTCTGTCAACCTTCGGTCAACGCGCTGTTGGGATTCATAGCTGCGCGCCAACTTGAGCCAGGCCTGCTCCCGTCGAAAATAGTGCTCTCGGTCGATTGCGCAGTAGCGTACAGCAAGCTGCCTGCACTCGGCTGCGCGACGGTAGCAATATGCGATCTGCTTGCCAAAAGTGAACGACATGGGGTTAATTCCGCTCCCGAGCCGTTCGTATCCTACCAGACGATAGGCTGCTTACTATGATCCGACAGTCTCTCCTTGCTAAACCTTCAGACAATTGTTTTCGGGTGACGGCTGACGTTTTTTGTCATCGCACTGCGCAATTCTCGCGGACCGAGCACACTGTCAGTGTTTGGCGGACTGGAAAAGCTCCACGAGATTGCCCGAAGGGTCGCTCAGCAAGATTTGCGCACCTCCCGGCCCCCTCACGATGTCATTTCGAAACTGCACGCCAGCAGCACGCAATCGTGCGACCTCGGCCGGAAGATCCTCCACAATCAAGTGGATGCGGTTCCAACCGCCCGGTCCAGGCTTGGCCCCATCGGGCATTGGTCGGCCGGCCGAGCTGGTCGGCCCTGATAACAGCAACCGGAGTGACCCCAGCGCGACGTCCGCGAACGCAGGGGCAGCATTGGAAAGAAGCGAAAAACCAAGATGTTTCGTGTACCACTCGACGGCAGCGTCAACGTCATCGACCATGTAACGAACATTGACTGTCGTGGCTGTCATTCTTTCTCTTCCCGAGCTTCGACAAGAGTCAAACGAGCAACACGCGCCGAGGCTGGCATGCCGCTGCTCGAGCAAGCGCCCGGGGCGGCGGAACATGAACGGAACGTGTCGCACCGAAAAAATGTCCGCTGTCCCCACCGCAATTAATTCAAAGGGTTATGCCCCCGGCTGGCAGGAGTGGAGGGACTCGAACCCCCAACCCCCGGTTTTGGAGTGCGGGCACCGCGGTGTTACGCGGTGCTAGACGGTCCCGCCAAGTACGGAATTGTAGGCGAAAAGCGAGGAGGAGTTCGGCCATCGTCCCATCCCATCCCTACCCGCTTTGCCTCGTCTCGCGCCGATTGGGTCCAAGATTGGGTCCAAAAAGAGAGCTAGCGCTTGTCGTCAACGGACTTCAGCTGCTCCCCTAAAACCGGACACAGTTTCCCAGGCCGGCCCGTGCAGCGATGTGCCAACCGCAACCGAATGCACTGCGATTACCGTATCGCCGAGCGCATTAATCTATCGCGCCTGGCGCAGGGATGGTGATCGGCCCGGCCAGGTGTGTTAGATTTGCATCTGCACGTCATCGAGGGGAGGACTGAAATCATTCACGCCTCGGGGCCAAGGCTGGATCGAAGGTTTGTTACAGCCCTCGACCCCGCGCGAAGGCGGCATCGCACTTGCCCTCGCAGCGTAAGCGGCCCGGCATTTCCACCTGGCCGGGGCTATAACCACCCGTCCAACACAATCGGAGGAATTGCAGACGTGATGTACTCGCTCCCCTACGCCACCAACGCAGGCGCCCGTTCCGGTGGCGGCATGAGCTTGGTCCGCAATTCCTCACTTCCGCTTGAGCATTTCAGCGACTGTCGTGTGACCTGACGCAACCGCGATATCGATCGCAGTTTCCCGCTTCTT
>CAWFMV010000006.1:0-83599 GCA_963817015.1 uncultured Alphaproteobacteria bacterium
GGGCCTTGTCGCGCGCTGCAGGAGAGGTATCCGTCACGCGTCGGGCGGCATCGTCGCTCAGCGCCAGGTAACGAGGGAGAGAGATATCCCCCCTCGGCTCCTCCGTCGCCGAGTGGAGACCGCGGTCGCCCACGGAGTAGGGACCGGTCTGGAAGCAGCGCGCGCGCTGGATCTCGGCCAGCCTAACGGCCGGCGGCGTCACAGTGGTGAAGGTCCCGGGGGACGGGGCGTACATGCCTTCGGCCGGTTCCGTCATGCTCTTTGCTATCTTCCCGATCAGCCCGGCATCGTCCTTATGCTCCGCGAGCATCTTGTCCAAACCGCTGCGATCGGCCGGTTCCGCCGGCTGTCCGATCTGCCCCGCGATGCCCTGCCTCAGGCATTTCGCTTGTTCCCTGCCCATCGCGAACAGCGTCCGCAGGGGAGCGGGGTCGAGGGCCTCGACGAGTGCCGCCGGGTTGCGCAGATCGGTGCTGTGGGCCCACAGGAACACGGCGATGGCGGCGACCGCTCCCACCGTCAGCTCTGGCGTCAGCCCGAGCCTGTTGTACTCGCCCGAGGAGACGCGCGCGAGCGCAGCAGCGCCAGCGGCGCGCTGCCGCTCGCGAAGCAAAAGTGCCGCTTCGAGGCCCGGCGCGGGTCGGCGGCCGAAGCCTGCACTGGCGCCCAGCTCGGGGGGCCGGGTGTCGCGGCGGGCCGGTGCGATCACAGCCATCGAGCCGGTGACGGAGATGATCGCTGCGACCCGGTCGGCGATCGTCGGGTGCGTCGCGAACGCACCGTCATGCGCGCCGTCGATCATCATGGCGTCCTGCCCGGCGGCGAGGCCCGGGATCACGCTGTGCCCCTCGATGCGGCGAAGCGCCGAGACGAGCGCGGCCGGATTTCGGGTCAGCCGCACGGCTTCTGCATCGGCGATGAACTCACGCGCCGAGGCAATCAGCAGCCGCGCGAGGTGGCTGCCGTCGACGGCGAGCCGGCGCAGAAACATGATGACGAGGAATAGCGCGACCATGATGGGCAGCAGGAAGGCCAGGACCGGGAGGGTGCACGCCGCGTGGATCCGCTTCAGGCGCTGCGCGCTGGGCCGCGGCTGCAGCAGTTTCAGCGTGTCGAGGCAAACATTCGTCGCCGCGATCAGGCGGATGTCGCCGTTCACGACGTGGACGATTTCGTGCGCTGCGACGGCGGCCAGCTCATCGTCGTCCAGTGCGTCGATCAGCCCGCGCGTGAAGACGAGAACCGCGTCCTTCTGCCGAATGCCGCAGGCGAATGCGTTGAGCGCCGGACTGTCGATGACGCCGACATAGGGGGTCGGCAGGCCTGCCGCGATTGTCAACGGCTCGACGATACGGCAGAGCCGCGGCTCGTCGTGATCGTCGACGAAGCGGAAGTCCGTTCTGCGGCGAACGGTGCGGACGTGCCACGCCATCTGCACCGCGAACAGCAGGGCGCCGATGACGGTGACGATCGGCACCCATCGGACCAGGTATCCCGTCCAGCCGTAGAGCGGCGCGTGGTCTGGATCGTGCATGGCGAGCGGCACAAAGAGCGCCAGCGCGGCGAGCAGGTGAAACGCCACGACGAATCCCGCGAATAGCGCGAGCGAGCGGACGTCATTGCTGCGGACGTGTCCGTAGAGCCCGTTCACCTGCATGGCACAGTCTCTATCTGTCCGATTAGAACTTGATCGCGAGCGGCTCGTCGAGCAGCACGCGCTCGATGCCGAGATCGAACCGTGTGCGCGCGTTCATGTTGAACAGACGGCCAATATAGCTGCCCGGGAACTGGCGCAGCGTTGTACCGTACTCTTCGACCGCCAGATTGTAGAAGCGGCGCGAGGCCGTGATGCGGTTCTCGGCGTCGATGAGTTCCCTTCGCAGGTCGCCGAAATGGGTCGACGCCTTGAGTTCGGGATAACGCTCGGCCATGCCGATCAGGGCATTGATGTTCTGCGTCAGATTTTGCTCGGCGCTGAGCCGCATGTCAGGCGAGGCCGCCTGCAGCGCCTCGGCGCGCGCCTCGGTGACGTGCCGCAATATGTCGCTCTCATGCTTGGCGAAACCGCGCACCGTTTCGACGAGCGGCGGGATCAAGTTATGGCGGTGCTTGAGATGGACGTCGACGTCCCCGAACGCAGTGTCGCAGCGTTGATCGAGCGCGACCAGACGATTGTGTGTTGCGAAGGCGATATAAGCCGGCACGGCAATCAGCAACGCCAGCGCCGCCACGCATATTAGAACCGACGTCAACAGCATCGCACGCTCTCCCTTGAGGTTGCCCTCGAGGTATCGCAATGCGGTTGCCGAATCGTTGCGGATTACAGCTGGAGATCAGGAACAGCTTAACGCCAGCTTAAATCAAGTCTGCTTAAATCAAGTCTAAGTTTGCGCCTATCTGACCCAGATCGTCATACAAGGGGCCTGTCATGGCTGAATCAATCTTCGCGCGTGTGTCCCGTCTGCTCTCGGCGACGGTCGAGGACACGGTGGATCGCATGGAGCAGGCCGGCGGCGACGCCGTGATGCGCGAGGCGATCCGCGAGGCTGACCGCGCCATCGACCAGGTGAAGGCGGAGCTTCAATCGACGATGGCGCGCCGGCTGCAGGCCGCCCGTCAGCAGAAGATGCTCACCGAGCGCGCCGAAGAGCTCACCACGAAAGCCAAGTTCGCGCTGGGCCAAGGACGCGAGGATCTCGCCGAGGCCGCGCTGTCCCGCCAAGTTGATTTCGAGGCGCAGGCCAAGGAGCCTCGATGTCGTCCAGCAGCAGGCGCGCCAAGAGGAGCAGCGGCTTGAGGACGGCCTGGCCGCGCTCAGCGCCCGCAAGCGCCAGATGGACGACGCGCTGCAGGCTTATCTGATCTCGCGGCGGGAGGCTGCGGTCGGAGGTGACGGTCCGGCGCGCCCGGATCGCTCGGCCGAAAAGAAGGTCGACGCGGCCGAACAGGCTTTTGATCGCGCCATGGCCGGGGCAGGCGGAGTGAGCTTCGCCCGCGCCGACGCGGACACGATCAACCGCGTCGCCGAGATCGATGGCATGCAGAAGAGCGCCACCGTCGCCGAGCGGCTGGCCGCGCTGAAAGCACAGCAGGCCGCCTGATGATTCGCAAACCACCCGCGGACTGGCAGCAGTTCAACGAAGGCGTGGCGGTCCGTACGGTCCGAACCGCCGCCGTAGTCGCCAAAGGCAGCGCCAATGTGGCGCAACGGGGCGTGCACGCCGTGCGCGGCCTGGTCTGCTACTTCTTTGCGGCCCTCTGGGGCTTCGCTGCAATCGCCAGCGGCCTTGGCGGAAGTCTGCCAAGCGTCATCGGCATCGGGGCGATGGCGGCCTTCATGGTCTGGGCCGGCAACCGGGCATTCGCGAAGGCACGCGAGACGACGGGTTAACGGATCGGGCGAAACTCCGGCCCGTCGGCTCACTGGCAGTTTCCGGATCGTCCGCTCAGAGTGAGCACGATGAGTCCGCGTTCGGGCGGATAGCGACCGAGGATGCCCGCGAGCGTCGACGGAACGCCTACTTGCTCGCCGCCAGCAGCGAGCGGATCTGCTTGACGGCAAGATCGACCTTCAGATCGAGATAGATCTTGCCGAGCTCCGCCGACGCATGCTGCGGATGGCCGCGCACGCCGTTCTTGGCGTCCGCGAGCGCAATCTTGTCCTTGCGCACCCATTGTCCCTGCGTTTCGAGATAGAGCAGCGAGGACGTGTCCGGGATGCCGGCGTGATCCTCATCGGTCGGCAAGCCGCGCTTGGCGAGAATGTCGCGCATCTGGACGCGCGATTTCGCATAGAGGTCGCCGATGAACAGAACGCGCGTGCCGCTGGCGCGCACTTCCCCATCCAGTTGCTTGGCCGCCAACGCCAGCTCGTCCTGGCCGCCGCCATGGTCGCCCATCAGCGCCACGACCTTGAACCCCGCCGTCAGGGCGCTCTGGGCAACGCCGCGCACGACACCGAAGAACGCTTCCGGCGGCAGCGACACCGAACCGGGAAAGCGCATGTGCCCGGTCCGCGTGATCGCGTTGCCTGTGATGGCGTAGGGAAGCACCGGATAGACCAGCGCATCGCCCAGCTCCTCGGCGATCCGCTGCGCCAGCGCCCGTGCGATGAAGTTGTGCTTCCCGATCACCATGTGCGGGCCATTCTGCTCGCTGCTTCCGGCATAGATGATCGCCGTGCGTTTGCCGGCCGCGATAGCGTCCTGCACCTCAGGCCAGGTGAGGTCGTCGATCCAGACGGAGGAACCCTGGCCGTATACTGGTCCCACGATGAAGAGCAGTGCGACGAGCGCGAATATTCGCTTCATGACAGCCTCCCTATCTCGTTCTTATGACGATGTCGCGCGGCGGTAGTGCTCCGCCGTCTTCGCCAAGAGGCTACTTCAATCTCGTCGTGTCCGAAAGCGGATCGTCGCCAGCCGCCGCTCACCACCACTCCGCGCGCTTGCGCAGCGCCGCGTTGGCGGCGGCGGCTTCGCCGACGATCTGCGCAACGTTCAGTGCCGTGAGCTTGCCGCCGCGCTTGAGGATGCGGCCGTCGATCACCACGGTGTCGACGTTCGACGGGCTGCGCCGCGGTCACGATCATGTGCGCGGGATCGCCGAAGACGCCCAGGTTGATGTCGCGCGTCGACACCATGATCAGGTCGGCGCGCTTGCCGGGCTTGAGCGAGCCGACCTTGTCGTCGATGCCCATCGAGCGTGCGCCCTCGATGGTGCCGAGCTCGAGCACGCGCCGCGCGGTGAGCTTGAACTCGTTCTCGCTCTTGCCGTTCTCGACGTTCTGCACGAGCTTCATGATCCCGAACATGTCGGCATTGCCGGATGAGCTCGACGGTGTCGACCGAGAGCCCGACCGGGATGCCGGCGGCGAGGAACTCGCCGGTCTGCGGCATGCCGAAACCGATGCGCAGCTCGCTGAACGGCGAGATGCTGATCGAGGCGCCGGCGGCCCTGACCGCCTCGATCTCATCCTTGGTGATCACGATCGCATGGATGATCTGCATGTCCTTGCCGAGAAGACCGGCCTTGTCGATCGTGTCGATCTGGCCGGTTGCCGGCCGCGAGCCGCGAGGCGTGCACCGAAATCGGCAGGCCGAGCTTGCGGGCGGCCTCGATCTCGCGCCGGTAGATTTCAGGCGGGATCGCGGTCGCGGGATTGTTGCCGCCCATGCCGCGCCAGGCGAGCCCGAGCGTGATCAGGCCGTCGTTGCGAATAGCTCGCCCATTCGCGATGCAGCCGTTCGAGATCGCCGAGATTGATCGCCGCCGATGTTCGGCATGCCCTGCGCGCCGCCATAGGAGAAACGCGCGCGGATGCCCGGTCTCGCGCAGCGCGCGCAGATCGGCCTCCGCATAGTCGAAGCCGCGGATGTTGTGGCACCAGTCGTGCACGAAGGTGATGCCGGAATTGATCGCCTCGGCCGCCGCCAGCCGCGTGCCCTGGTACATGTCGCCCGGCTCGCATTTCTGGCCGAGCACCGCCGTGGTGCGGAAATAGCCGTGCTCCGGCTTGTCGCCCGACATGCTGCGCAGGAGCGTGTTCCACATGTGCCAGTGGGTCTCGACCAGACCCGGCAGCACGATCATGCCGTCGCCGTTGATGGTCGCGGCGCCCGGCGCGTTGAGCTTTGGTCCGACCGCGACGATCGCGCCGTCGCGCACCTGCACGTCGCCAGCCCGCGATGTCGCCGGTGTCGCGCTCCATGGTCATGACAAAGGCGTTGCGGATGACGAAGTTGCCGCGCGCTGCGGCAGGCGCTGGGCGGGCCCTGCGCAGCGATTGACCCGATGCGGCAAGCGCCGCGAGCGAAGCGGTGCCGCGCAGGATGCCGCGGCGGCTGAAGCGATGAGCGATCATGGGTGGCTCTCCCTATGTGCGCTCGAAGGATTGTCACACCGATTTCGGAATGGAAAGTCCGTCATGTACCCGATGCGCGGTACTTCGAAGGCGGGCGCCGCACGGTCCCTCGCTCCCTGCGGCCCCGCAGGGCGAGGGCGCTGCGGACCTGCTCTGCCCAACCATTGGACCGCAAACGCGTACGGCTGTCGACGATCATCTCGATCACATCGTAGCCGAGCGCGGCGTTGAAGCCCTGCGGCACCTGGTAGGTGGCCGAGACCTTCTGCCGACCTTGAGCTGCGAGCGATCGTTGGCGGCACCGTCGATGTCGGTGTCGGACGCGATGCGCAGCCGCACGTCCGGGCCTGCGTCCGGCTTGACGAGTGAGCCGCCGCCCCTCCTCCTCGAGCCGCGCGATGGTGCCCGTCACCTTCTGCTCGACGATGCTGGGCAGGATCTGCGGGCCCATGCTCTGCAGCTCGCGATGGAGCGTCTCGGCGAGCCACTCGAAATGGTTCTCGCGATCCCAGCCCTTGTACTCGTTCATGTGGAAGTCTTTGACGATGGCCTCGAGCGGCATGCCCTTCGCCATCATGGTGCGCACCTTCTGGCGCGCGAGCAGCAGATAGTCGGTCAGCGCGTGCAGGTCCTTCACGTCGCCGAGCGGACCGTGCGCCGGGATCATCACCTTCGGCTTGCAGCGCGCTCAGCACTTCGAGCTGCTTGAGCATGCCCCAGGTGGTGCCGTGGCTGTAGTCCGGCCGGATGTCGGGATGGCGATCGATGTAGCCGACGAAGCCGGCATGCATGCACGCCGCTCTGCGGCAGCCAGACCGCGATGTCGCCCGGATTGTAGGGATCGTCCACGTAGATCAGCTCGATGGTCTTGCCGCCGAGATGGAGCGTCATGCTGTCCTTGAAGCTGAGCACCGTGTCGATCGGGCTTGACGTCCTTGAGCGCCTCGGTGCGCTCGCGGAAGCGCTTGCGCCAGGCCTTGACCTGATAGGGCTTCCACGACGGCCCAGTCCTTGGCGACGCGCTCCTGCACGATCACGTGCGCGGGCGGCGCGAACAGGCGGCGTGCCGCCGGCATGGTCGCCGTGGTTCTGGCTGATGATGACGTAGCGCACCGGCTGGTTGGTCACCGACTTGATGAAGTTCTGCAGGAGGCGCGTCTCCGGCGGATTGTTGCCGGTATCGACCACCACGACGCCCTGCGCCGGTCACGACCACCAGCGCATTGGCATCGTTGAGCTTGCCGACGAACGCGTAGACGTCGTCGGCGACCTTCTTGAACTCGGCCTTCTCGGCGCGTGATCGCCTGCGCCGCCTGCGCGATCACAGTGAACGTCAGCAACAGAAGAACTCTTACGACCGTCATGACCGGCTCCTTAAGGGCGGCACTATCACGAAGATAACCGCACAAATGCAGATCGCCGCAAGCCGGGCAAGCGGCTTGCGGCTGATCGAAGCGTCGTAGCCCGAGCGTCGACGCATGCGCCTCAGCGCGCCAGCGGATCGGGCCGCATCTGGAACTTCACGACCTTGGGCGTCGTGCCCTTGCCGCCTTCCATGTGGAACGGCGTGCGGTTGCCGGTGTTCGACCACACGCCGCGGCCCTTCCAGCCCGCATTGGGATCGTCGATGCGGCCGTCGAGGCCCTTGGCCCAGAAGCCCATCGGATAGGGCACGACCATGTTGATCATCTTGCCGTCCTTGAGCGCGATCAGCGAGTCGTTCTGGTTGCCGGTGGCAATCGGCACGTCCTTGCCGAGCCCGAGCGTGTCGTGCTGGTCGACCCAGGCGTAGTACGGCGTCTCGCCGCTGCCGTTGTCGGTGACGCCACCGAGCTGCGGGCCCGGCAGCGGATAGAGCGTCCAGCCCTCGGGGCAGTGCTTGCCGGTCGCGGTCGGGCCATTGAGCGGACCCTTGCACTTGCGGCGGTCGAAGGCGCCGAGATGGCCGCTCGCGAGCGCCGACCACGCGACGCCCTGGCTGTCGATGTCGCCGCCGCGCGGCGAGTAGCCCGGCAGCGGCACTTCGTAGATTTCCGCGAGCGCGGTCTCGGACGGGTTCGAGCCGGGATTGACCCGCACCACCGAGCCCGGATAGCCGGTCACCGTGCCCCAGATCGAGCCATCGGCCGGCGACGGCGAGATCGAATAGAAGCCGACGCGGATGCGCTTGTCCTTGGTCGGGATCGACCGGCTGGTTGGGCTCGACATAGCCTTCGTCGCGCTTGCCGTTGCCGTTGGTGTCGAGGATGAACGGGGTCCAGCCCTGCGACTTCAGCTCGTCGCCGGTCTCTTCCAGCATCTTGGTGTTGACCCAGCCGAGGACTTCGGCGCCGGCGCCGCCCGAGCTGGCCCACAGCGTGCGGTTGGCGTCGAAGCCGAACTGCACATGGTGGGTCGGGAAGCAGGTGCTCACCTGCGTGAACTTCTTGGTCGCCGGATCAAGCATGATGACGTGGCGGTTCGACGCGTTGATCGGGAACATCTTCGCCGACGGATGGTCCGATCCCTTCTTGCAGACGTCGGGATTGGCCGCCGGACGAATTCTGGCCGCGAACCAGACGCGCGCCTTCTCATCCAGCATCAGGCTGTGCGGGATGGTCTGGGCGTCCCAGAGCTTCTCGTCGCCCCAATAGGCCGACGGCGCCAGCATCGGCGTTGTTGATCGCCGACGGCGTCTTCGGATCGCGCACCGGCAGCTTGACCGTGGTGGCGGTGTTCTTGACCGGATCGAGGATCGGAATGAAGTCGGTGCTGTTCTCGGTCGCGCCGTAGAGCGGGCCGTTGGCGTTGACCGTCGGATTGCGCTTGTCGGTCGCGACCTCGTCATGGAGATAGGTCTTCGGGCCCGACCAGTCCCACACCGTGATGACGACATTGCGCTCGGCGCCTTGCGGGCGCGTCGGCTTGGACGCCGGCAATTCGCCCTTGGCGATCCGGTCGGTCCAGTCGCCGAGGATCTTCAGGCCGCGCTCGGTGCCGAAGCGCTCGATGGTCTCGACCATGTCCTTGCTGGCCTGGCCGGACTGGATGCGCCGCGTCCACGCCTCATAGCCGATTGCTGAACTTGCCCAGCGCCTCCGGGATCGTGCGCGTCGCCTTGCCGCCGACGGCGTGACAGTGGAAGCAGCCGTCGGTCTTGAACTCGCGCAGGAACTGCGGCTGGCTGTTGATCTTCTCGTTGATGCCGTTGCCGTTGTGGCCGGTGCCGGGGAATTCGCTCTTGTCCGGCATCTTGGCCATCGAGAGCCAGTAGACCGGCGGATAGATATTCGGCGGCCGCCGCTTCATTCGGCGCCGGCACCGCGGTGAGATTGACGATCTTGCCGGGCGCGGTCTCGACCTTGGGGAAGTCGACAAGCCCGTAGCCGCGCACCCACACGCTGTACTTGGCCTTCGGCAGCTCGGGCAGCACGTAGCGGCCCTGATCGTCGGTGACCACGATCTTGGCCATCTTGGTCGGAAGGTCGGTCGTCTCCGCAATCACCCAAACGCCAGCCTCAGGCCCATTCGGCCCGGTGACGACGCCGCCGAGATCGGTCGCGCCGATGCTGACCGGTGCTGCTTGCTGCGCATCGAGTCGCGCCGGCGCACCGGCCAGAAACGCCGCGATCGCAATCGCTGCAACGCTTGAAAATAAACCCTTGGTTCTGCTCATCACCCTTGCTCCTCGCCGTTCTCTCCCGCGAATTACTCTTATTGGCAATAAACAATAGCACAGCCCCTGTGGCCCCGCGATGGGAGTCGATGGGTATCCGCGGCAAAAAAGCAGGCAGGGCGGACGGGCCGCAACCGCTCTTCCACCCGGCGCGCCGCTTCACTACCATGCAGGCAAAGGGCGGCACCGAATTCGATGCCAGCCGGGTTCAAACCGAGGAGGAAACGATGTCACGTCACCTTACCATTGGCACTATGGGCGCCACCCTTACGGCGGTCGCTCTGGTTCTGAGCCTCTCGTCGATGGCGCAGGCGGTCGAGCTCAACCCCGCCGCTGTCGCCTTCCAGACACCCGACCAATTCAAATGGCGCGACCCGACCGATCAGGCCGCCACCAACCAGGTCATTCTCCAGGGTGATCCGAACAAGCCCGGCAGCCTTTACATCAACATCAACAAGTTCAAGGCGAACCGCTTCGGCAACGCGCACCATCATCCCAACGATCGCTTCATCACGGTGATCGCAGGCGCCGCCTGGCGCGGCACCGGCTCGGTCGTCGATCCTGCGCATGCCACGCGCGTGCCGAAGGGCACGTTCATGGTCGACCACGCCAACAAGGTGCACTGGGACGGCACCAAGGAGGAAACCGGCGCCTACCTGATCACCGGCATCGGCCCCGCCACCAATATCGAGATCCCGAAAGTGGCGGGCCCCTGGGCGGGTGGCGATCCGTCGGCCGCGACCATCAAGCTGCCCGACCAGATCCAGTGGAAGGACAACGGGCCCAACAAGACCGTGACGCTCGCCGGCGATCCGGAGAAGGAGGGTCTCTATGTGCAGATGCTCACCTGGAAGAAGGGCAACTTCAGCCGGCCGCACTTCCATCCCAACGACCGCTACATCTATGTGCTCGAGGGCACCTGGTGGGTCGGCAGCGGCAACAAGTTCGACCCGGACAATCTCACCGTTCCGATGAAGGCCGGCACCTATCGTGACGCACTTTGCCAAGGGTGTGCACTGGGACGGCGCCAAGGCCGACGAGGATGCGACCATCATTCTCATCGGCATGGGGCCGGCGACCAATACCCGGGTCGAGGAAGCGAAGTAGCGCGCGAACTCCTATCGCGATCCGTGGTCGATCTGAGAACTTAAAGGAGGCTGCCGTGCAGCAGGCCAAGCGCTTGTCGACTCTTCTCATCGCGGCTGTGCTGGCGCTTGCCGCCGGCGCCTTCGAGAGCAAGGCTCAGACCGCCACCGTGTTCGAAGGCGCCCGGCTGATCACCGGCGACGGCAGCACGCCGATCGAGGACTCCGCCTTCGTGATCGAGGCCGGCCGCATCACTGCGGTCGGCCGCCGCGGCGAGGTGCGCGCGCCCGCGGGCGCGCGCGCGCGTCGACCTCGCCGGCAAGACTGTCATTCCGGCGCTGGTCGATGCGCACTCGCATATCGGCTACATGCGCAACCTGACCAGCGGGCCGCAGAACTACACGCGCGAGAACATTCTCGATCACATGCAGAAGTTCGCCTATTTCGGCGTCGCCGCCAGCATGGCGCTCGGCTCCGACTTCGGCGACATGCCCTTCGAGCTGCGCGACGAGATCAATGCCGGCAAGCACCCGACCGCCGCCCGCTTCGTGACCGCCGGCCGCGGCATTGCTCCGCTCGCAGGAAATCCGCCGACAACATGCGGCATTCCGCCCATCGGATCACGACCGAGGAGGAAGCGCGCGCGGCAGTGCGCGAGCTTGCATCCCGCAAGGCTACGATCGTGAAGACCTGGGTGGACAGCCGCGGCGGCACCATCCCGAAGCTTGAGCCCGCGCTCTATGCGGCGATCATCGACGAGGCGCACAAGAACAATCTGCGCGTCACCGTGCACGCCACCGGCCTTGTCCGACGTCAAGGCGCTGGTGCGCGCCAACGTCGACGGGCTCGCCCACATGGTCGGCAATGTCGATGACGAGCTCGTCGACCTGCTCAAGTCGCATCCGAATGTCTATTTCACGCTGGCGCTCGGCGGCTTGCGCCGCCAGCTCTATGCGCCGTGGCTCAATCCGCCGCATCCGCTGATCAGCGAGACGGTGTCGCCCGAGCAGATCAAGCGGCTGCAGGATCGGCTGGCCAAAGGCCCACCGGCGAACGCGCAGCAGAGCTGGGAGCGGCTCTCGCGCCGGCGTCAAGCGGCTCGCGGCGGCCGGCGTGCAAATCGGCGTCGGCACTGATGGCGGCGGTCAGCAGGGCGACCAGTTCATCGGCTGGACCATGCATGCGGAGCTCGAGAACATGGTCGCCGCCGGCATGACGCCGGCGCAGGTGCTGGTGGCAGCGACGAAAACGTCGGCCGGCATCGTCAAGCTCGACGAGCTCGGCACGGTGGCGCCCGGCAAGAGCGCCGACTTCGTGGTGCTCGACGCCAATCCGCTCGACGACATCACCAACACGCGGCGGATCGCCAAGGTCTATCTGCGCGGACAGGAGCTGCCGCGCGCCGCCATGGCCGCCAAGTGGCAGGCCGAGTTCGGCCAGACCGCGTCGGCGCGATAGCGCGATGCTCGGGCCGGCCTCTGGGCCGCTGAGTGGTCGCGCTTCGCACACACTACTTTTACAGAGACCTTCAAGTTACGACTTGTGCACCGAGCCAGCTAGTGGAGCGGGTTCGACGTTCGCTAGCCACCCGGCTGCGGGCTCACGAAGCGAATGTCAAATCCAAAGCTCCACTAGAATCCTATATTTGCTAGTGGTCCTTTGATTCTAACATTCGCAAGAAAGACCACCGAGAAGGGATGCGAATGTTAGAATCGGACCACTAGCAAGCGATTACACTGGTGATTGAGCCATCTGATCCGGATTGCACGATAGGGCACGGATTGGCCGCAGAACCAATTCGAGAACCACGACTATTGGCGCGCGTACCAGGGCGCGCGACGGCGCGAGCACCTCGACCTTCAGTGGTTGCAGGATGGGCCGCTGCACTTTTGCGCACCTCATTGACCTGCTTTTCCATCTCAAGGCACGTGAGCCACTCGACGTAGCTCGGCATGTATCCCGTCGTATTCACGCAGCGTTGTCGGGCCCCGGCCGCAAAACTTGACCAGTTCTTGACGATCTGCGCACGGGCATCGTTTTCCGACGTCATACAGCTTTCAAATGTCTGCTGAGTCTCGCCGCCAAATATGGCAATGAGGGCTTTTTCCGACGTCCGGCAAGTTATCGCGATATCGACGGTTGGCACCCCACTTGACGCAGCACTCGCAACGCCCGGCGTTGCCAGGCTCAAACAGAACAGACCTGTCGCGAGAAGCTTTCGCTTGGTTGTCCATGACAGCGTTGGGCCTCCCAGCGTTACGCCTGGCTTTGGCTTCATCGTCCGTCTCCTCGGATATGGTGACCTCCTCGCCAAGTGCGTGAACCCTGAGATGGAGGCATCGCGTACGACCGAACGCCGAACGCCGATATAATGGTTCGCCTGGAAGCCGCTTTAATCAATGGTGCGAAGGCTATCGCCCCTAAACCTAGGGATAATATCACTGACCCAAAGGACAATGCTCAAAGCCGCTCCGCCACCACGTTCCTTGGCGCAGTCCCAATGCAGGCTGTACTCCTCGGTCACGACGACATCCAGACAAGCGACGCCAGCGCCAAGATGAGAGCGGGTGGCATGACGATCACGCCAAGCTTGAGGAAGCGCCATGTACTGACTTCCACACTTTCCCGGCGCAGCGCGACCAGCCACAGGATCGTTGCGAGCGAACCCGTGACTGAGAGGTTGGGACCGAGGTCGACGCCAATCAGGATGGCGCTCGATACGGCCTGGGGAACGTGCACGGCGTTCACGGCAGAGCCCGCGAGCAGACCAACGGGCAGGTTGTTCATCAGGTTCGACGCGAAAGCGACGATCAGGCCGGTTCCCCAGGCTGTTTGCGTTACAGAATGGTTTGCGGCTTGCTGCAGGCTTTCCGTCAACATCCGCAGCAGTCCGGTCGTTTCGACCGCTTCGACCAGCACAAACAGCCCTGCCACCAGCGGCAGCACGCCCCAGGAAATATCCTTGAGCGTCGCCCACGGCGGCTCACGCTTGCGCAGGAGCACAACGATCGCGGTCGCTGCGCCCGCAAGGAAGGTCGGCAATCCCAGTTTCAGGCCAAAGGCCGAGGCTGCGATAAGGGCGACAGTCATTGCCGCGATACCCCAGGCGACGATGCAGCCGCCGGTGGCGAGCGCCGGCACCTCCACATCCCGAGCGATGCCCTGACGCAGCGCGTGGCGCTGGGTGAGCAGAAGCGCAACGTAGGTCGCAGCGATCGCAAGGATCGAGGGCACCGTGAAGCGTCCGAGCCAATCGAGAAGCGGCGGCATCTGATCGCGGAAGATCACAAGATTGGCCGGATTCGAGATCGGCAGGACGAAGCTCGCCGCATTGGCGATGAACGCGCAAATGAAGAGATAAGGCAGCGGCTCCGCCCGCGCCGCCTTGCGCTGCCGCATAGACGGCCGGCGTCAGCACGACGGCAGTTGCGTCATTGGAGAGCAGCACGGTGACAATGATGCCGACGCCGTAAATGAGGGCGAACAACCGCTTTGCCGACCCCCGCGCCGCGCGGGCGGCATGTGCGGCCATCCAGTCGAACAGGCCTTCTCGCCGGGCCAGTTCCGCGACGAGCATCATGCCGATCAGGAACAGGTAGACATCCGTGCCCTTGGCTGCGGCCTGTAGCGCGTCCCGGTAGGGAAACAGCCCGAGCCCCACAAGCGCGGCTGCTCCCAGGATGGCCCAGACGGCTTCCGGCAGGCGCCAGGGGCGAAAGATGACCCCGCTCGTGGCGACCAGCGCAATGCCCCAGATGGAGAGGGTTCCGTCGCGCAGCAACTCCATACATGCCTCAAGTCGGGGCGGTCGCTGGAATCGCTGCTGGGTGTGCTTTTCGACGACTGTCGCGCTCGAGCGTTTCAGGCATCGCGAACCAGAACACCGCGAGTCCGACGCCTGCCACGGCGGCCAGGAACAGGAAGGCTGCGCTGTATCCCGCCTTCACGACAATGACGCCGGCGAAGGTCGTGCTCAGGGCTGCGCCGATGCTGAGGGCGGTTGTGATTGCCCCCTGGCTGACGTTGAACCTTCCGGTGCCGCGCGTGAGATCGGCGACCACCAGCGGAAACAGTGCGCCAAAGATTCCTGCGCCGATGCCATCAAGCATCTGCACGCCGACCAACCAGAAAGGATTGTCCGAGAGCACGTAGAGGATACCACGGATGGGAAGGATCAGAAATCCCGCAAGGAAAATCGGCTTGCGGCCCCAGACATCGGCCTTCGCTCCCACCAGCATCGCGACCGGGACCATGACAAGCTGGGCGGCGACAATGCAGGCCGACATGAGGGAGGTGCCAAGCTCCTTGTTCACCAGCGACAGCTTCTGTCCGACGAGGGGCAGCATCGCCGCATTGGCGAAGTGGAACAGCGTGACGCAGGCAGCGAAGATCAACAGCGGCTTGCAGGCGAGCAACACTGCGAGGCCCGACGGCTGGTGCTTGGTGTGATCGTGGTCATCGGCTAAGCCGCGCGCGACGTCATGATCAATTGCGCCAGCAGGAATGGCCAACGTTGCAACGATACTGGCGGCGGCGGTTGCCGCCATCAGGTAGAAGACAACGATCGGCCCGAAGAAGTAAGCCGAGACACCGGCAATCACGGCGGCCGTCGCGTTGCCGGCATGATTGAAGGCTTCGTTGCGTCCGGTTCTCTTCGCGAATGCCTTGGGGCCAACCATGCCAAGCGTGATCGCGGCAATCGCCGGCTGAAATAGCGAGCCGGCAGCACCCGTCAGAACCTGCAGAGCAGCTACGGGGGAAAAATCAGGGAACAGGGGGAGCAAGAGCGAAGCGCCGGTAACGATGACAGCAGCGACGATGACGAGGAGGCGTTTGGCGTAGGTCCTGTCGATCCAGGCGCCGGCCGGTGTCTGTGCCACGATCGCCGCAATGCCGCCGATCGTCATGACGACGCCGATGCTCGCCTCATCCCACTTCTGCACCGTCAGCAGGTAGATCGCGAGGTAGGGCCCCAAACCGTCGCGAACATCGGCCAGGAAGAAATTAAGCCAGTCCAGCGTGCGTACGGGCTGTTTATGGTCGACGGCCGTGCCACTGGTTCGCATCAACATCTCACGGGCAAGAAAGAGCGCGCTGCATCCGGGCACAGCGCCCCCGTGGTCCCATTCAGAGAGGGTCGACTGCAAGACAGTGTCGGACAAGACAGTGTCGGAAGTGTCGGCGCAGTAACGGAGTTGACCGGCTAACTCGGGTTGGCCGGGAAGGTTCCAAAAGGGCTGGACGTCCGTCAGGCTGGCGCCATCCTCAAGGGCGACGCAGCGTCGCGTCGCTGGCGTGTGCCGTCATATGCCGCGACCTCGACGCGGTTACGCCCGTGTTCCTTGGCGCAGTAGAGCTCGTGATCGGCCTGCACCAGGAGATCGAGCACATCGACTGGCGCGCCCTGGTGCAGCACGACGCCGATCGAGAGCGTTGCACCAACTTCGCAGCCCTCGACATCGCGCGTTGCTTCCGCAAATGCCCGCCGAATGTGCTCAGCCACTGCCGTCACCTTCTCTGGAACAAGATTGCAGAGCACGGCGGCAAACTCCTCGCCCCCGAGCCTGCCCAGGAGATCGGTCTGCAGATCGGCCTGCCCCATTACTCCCTTCGTGGTGGTGGCAAAGATCTGCAGCACACGATCGCCGACGGCGTGGCCGAAGCGGTCGTTGATCGACTTGAAATGATCAAGGTCAATCACAAGCACGGCGACCGGACGCGCCCCCGCCGCCACTTTGCGCACCAGCTCGCCGGCGTCGATGAGAAAGGCGCGCCGGTTGGCGATGCCGGTGAGCGGATCGACCATCGCGGCGGTGCGGTGACGATACTCGGTCCGCTCCTTCGCCATTGCGAGCAGAATGAAGGCGACCGCGATCGTGAACAGCAGCGCCTCGAAGCTCAGCACCGTGAGCCAGATATTGTCGACTACCTCGCTCACCGGCGACCACGGCAGCAGTGCCGCCAGCGGCGTGCGCAGCATGAACAGCGTGCCGTGCGCGACCAGCATGAAGATTGCGGGCCAGCGCGACACCAACGGCTCGCCGCGCCCGCGCCAGAACTCGAAGGCGGTGAGCCAGGTGTACGCCGCGATGATGCCGGACGAGAGTACGATGCGCTGATCCGGAGATCCGATCACCGCCGGGATGTGGCTCAACACAAGCCACAGTGCCGGACCAGCCGCTATCCACAGCGGCAGGGGCTTGCGCCCATCGAACACGCGCGCCCCGGTCCAGGTGATGGCATAGGCCAGGAACAGGAGGCTCGCCGCAAGGTCGGCCGACATGTTGCCGACCGCGAAGCCGGATACGCCGAACAGCACGACCGAGGTCGCGCGCACCAGATGCGCGCAGCCCCACCAGGCCACAGCCCGGATGCCGGCATTCTGGATCCACGCAAACAACAGAAGTATTCCGAGAATTGCCTCGACATAGATCGTGATGAAAAAAAGCGTGTTGATGTCAAGATTCATCGCACAACCATCATTCAATGAAACAAGAAACGCGCTACGGCTTTGATTTATCTGTGCCCCGGCAAACAATGCCTGAATGCACGTGCGCTCCGAAGCGCATTAGCGGGCAATGGTTTCGGCACTCTTGCGCGCTTGCCTCGCATTCGAATGAGATGGCGGCCCACTTGGCGCCCACTTGGCGACAGAACGCTAGGTGGCGGCACCATTGGCGCGTACCCTGGCGCGTCGCGCAAATGAGTGGTTCTATTTTACCGATAGGCTCCGCTGATTATGCCCGTCAGCGCGGCACACAACTAAGGAGGCTCACATGCGACCCAGAATTTTCGCGCTAGGGATGTTTGTGCTCAGTCTTGCAGCTTGTGACGTGACCAGCACGGTGACAGAGGGCTTCAAGCAGGCGCGAGCGGTCGAGAGCGCGCTCGAGACCTCGACCGGCGTCAAGCCGAATGTCAGCTTCAACTGGCAGAATGGACAGCTGACCTCGGTCACCATCATCTTTCCCGCTATCCCCGAAACGAAACCATTGCGCGAGTTGGCCGATGAGGTGCGCGCCACAGTGGGCAAGGAATTCAAGGAAGGGGCAAACAACGTCGTTTTGGCTTTCTCGCTCGGCAAAGCCGTGCCAAGCACGAAGGCGGACACACCCGCGACGTCACGCCTGGCAGGCTTGACGCGTTGAGCGCAGGCTTGGCGCGCTGAGCGGCGGGCCGAACGCAGGGAGGATGAAATACAAATGCCGGAAGTGTTCGTCGAAAAAATAACGGACTTCGCCGAAGGCGACCGCCGCATCGTGTTTCACGACGGCAGCGAGATCGGGGTGTTCCACTGGCAGGGCGAGTTCTACGCCTATGAGAATCTCTGCCTGCACCAGGGCGGCCCCTGCTGCGAGGGCGTGATCATGCACAAGGTCGAGGACGTGCTCGGCCCCGACAAGACCTGGCTCGGCCAGACGTTCTCCGCCGACGAGGCGCATTTCGTCTGCCCGTGGCACGGCTACGAATACGACATCAAGACCGGCGAATGCGCCGGCAATCGCAGCTTGCGCCTGAAATCCTATCAGGTCGTGCGCCGCGGCGCCGATCTCTACGTCGTCACTGGCTTGAGGGAGACCGCGCCATGGAGCTGCAGCCCAACGACTTCCGCCGCATGTCGGTCGAGGAGTTCGACACCACCAAGCTGCTCGCGCACGCCGCCAGGCAGGCGAAGCGAGCGCGGCTACGACAAATTTCCGATCGTCGACGTCGACTCGCATCACTACGAGAACGAGTCGATGCCGGAAATCCTCGACTATCTCGACGATCCCGTGCTCAAGCAGCTCGCGCTCGCCGGCTCGAGGCCCAACGCCAAGAACGCGCGCATCATGAACACCATGGTGGGCTACCAGGACATGGGCGGGCGCATCCCGCGCTACGGGCTGCGCAATCTCGAGAAGACGCCGCCCGGCCAAGGACCAGCGCGACACCGCGCTCACCAAGCGCTGGATGGACGCGGTCGGCGTCGACGTCGCGGTGCTGTTCCCGACCCCGATGCTGGCGCTCGGCGTGCATCCGCAGGTCGAGGTCGAGATCGCGCTGTCGCGCGCCTACAATCGCTGGCTCTGCGAGCGCGTGCTGGCGCATGAGCCGCGGCTGGTCTCGATGCTCTATCTGCCGTTCAACGATCCCGACGCGACCTATGCGTTCGTGAAGGAGTTCGGCGAGAAGAAGGGCGTGGTCGGGTTTCTCATCACCTCGACGCGCTACCGGCCGGTGCACGCCAACCAATACATGAAGACCTATGCGCTGCTCGAGGAGATGGGGCTGCCGATCGCCTTCCACGGCTCCTACCACTGGCACGATCAGGCGCAGGGCATGCTCAACCGCTTCATCTCGGTGCATGCGCTCGGCTTCGTCTGGTACAACATGATCCATCTCGCCAACTGGATCATCAACGGCATGCCCGGAGCGCTTTCCCAAGCTCAAGGTGATGTGGCTCGAAAGCGGGCTCGCCTGGATTCCCTTCATGATGCAGCGCTTCGACAACGAATACATGATGCGCACCTCGGAGGCCCCTGCCCTCAAGAAGCTGCCGTCCGACTACATGCGCGACATGTATTTCGCCTCGCAGCCGATGGAGATCACCGACATGGGGCTGCTGCAAGGAGACCATGCGGGTGATCAACGCGGAGACGCAGCTCGTCTATTCCTCCGACTATCCGCACTGGGACTTCGACCTGCCGTCGACGATCTACGACCTGCCGTTCCTGAGCGAGACCGCCAAGCGCAACATCCTCGGCGGCAACGCCAATCCGGCTGTTCAATCTCAAGCTCGGCGCCGAGAAGCTGGCGCAGGTCGCGTAGCCGCGCCCGGCCGACCTGACGCCAGCCACCGGAGGAGCCATTGCGCCATTCGGCCTCATCCGCTGGCCGGCGGCGTCGCTGCTTGCGCTCTGCTGTCGAGCGACGCTTTGCCACGCCCAATCGCCGGCCGACTTCTACCGGGCAAGACCATCGAGCTCTACATCGGCACCAGCGTCGGCGGCGGCTACGACGCCTATGCGCGCATGCTGGCGCGCCACATGGGCAAATACATTCCCGGCAATCCGACCATCGTGCCGAAGAACATGGAGGGCGGCGGCGGCATGCGGCTCGCCAACTTCCTCTACAACGCCGCGCCCAAGGACGGCACTCGTCTTCGGCACCTTCAACCGCGGCACCGGCTTCGATCCGCTGCTCGGCAACAAGGCGCGCAGTTCGAGGCCACCAAGTTCAACTGGATCGGCATCGACCAACAACGAGGTCAGCGTCTGCGTCGCCTGGCACACGCACCGGCATCACGTCGCTACGCAGGACGTGCTCGACGCGCGAGCTGGTCGTCGGCGCCACCGGCCCGCGCGCGGACACCTACCAGTTCCCCAAGATCGCCAACGCGGTGCTCGGCACCAAGTTCAAGATCGTCACCGGCTATCCGGGCGGCAACGACATCGACCTCGCGATGGAGCGCGGCGAGGTGCAGGGCCGCTGCGGCTGGTCGTGGACCAGCGTGAAGGCGACCGCATCAGCCCTGGCTCGACCGCAGAAGCAGATCAACATCCTGTTCCAGATGGGCCTCGACAAGCACCCCGACCTGCCGGACACGCCGCTGATCATGGATCTCGCCCGGACCGACGAGGAGCGCGCGATCTTCAAGCTGATCTTCGCGACGGCAGGTGATGGCGTGGCCGTTCGCCGCGCCGCCCGGCGTGCCGGCGGAGCGCGTCGCGCTGCTGCGCAAGGCCTTCATGGACACCATGCAGGACAAGGATTTCCTCGCCGACGCCGCCAAGGGCAATTTCGAGATCAGGCCGGTCGCCGGCGAGGACATCCAGCAGCTCGTGCAGGAGATCTACGCGACGCCCGCCGGCGATCGTGCGGAAGACCACGCGAGCTGCTGCAGTAGGGCCGATGCGCCGCGCGTTGCGCCCGACCTTGTCGCGGCCGCGTGAGTCGGTCATCTAGGGTCGGCCCGTCCCCCGCGCAGCCGGACCGACCGCTCATGGCCATCCGCGACGGAATCGTCGACGCAATCGGCAACACGCCGCTGATCAAGCTCAAGCGCGCGTCGGAGGCGACCGGCTGCACCATCCTGGGCAAGGCCGAGTTCATGAATCCGGGCCAGTCGGTGAAGGACCGCCCGGCGCGGCAGATGATCCTGGAGGCGGAGAAGCGCGGCGAGATCAAGCCGGGCGGGCTGGTGGTCGAGGCCACCGCCGGCAACACCGGCATCGGGCTTGCGCTGGTCGCCAATGCGCGCGGCTATCGCACGCTGATCGTCATTCCCGAACACGCAGAGCCAGGAGAAGAAGGACATGCTGCGGCTCTGCGGCGCCGAGCTGGTCGAGGTGCCGGCGGTGCCCTACGCCAACCCGAACAACTACCAGCATGTCGGGCGCCGGCTGGCCGACGAGCTGCGCAAGAGCGAGCCCAACGGCGTGCTGTTCGCCGACCAGTGGAACAATCTCGACAACCGCAAGGCGCATTACGTCTCGACCGGCCCGGAAATCTGGGCAGCAGACCGGCGGCAAGGTCGACGGCTTCATCTGCTCGATCGGCACCGGCGGCACGCTCGCCGGCGTGTCGACCTATCTGCGCGAGAAGAAGCAGCGACATCGTCATCGGCGTCGCCGATCCGAAGGGCGCCGCGATGTACAACTGTTCACGCACGGCGAGGCCAAGGCGACGGAGGGCGGCTCGATCACCGAAGGCATCGGGCTCGGCCGCGTCACGCCCGATCATCGAGGACATCAAGGTCGACAAGGCCTATCTGATCCCCGACGAGGAGGCGGTGCCGATCATCTTCGACCTGCTCGAGCACGAAGGCCTGTGCATCGGCGGCTCGACCGGCATCAATGTGGCGGGCGCGATCCGGCTCGCGCGCGAGCTCGGCCCCGGCCACACCATCGTCACCATCCTTTGCGACTCACGGCACGCGCTATCAGTCGAAGCTGTTCAACCCGGAATTCCTGCGCTCGAAGGGACTGCCGGTGCCGGCGTGGCTCGAGCGGCGATCGAACGTGAAGATGCCCTATGTTTAATGAGTCGCTCAAGTCGTGCCGCAACTCCGCTCATTCCCGCGCGAGCGGGAATCCACGCTTTGATCTGGGTCCCCGCTTGCGCGGGGACGAACGGCTGAGACGCCGCCGCGTAAGGAGAATGCCATGACTGCTCCATCAAGCCGCTGGCTCGTCACCACGGACTGGCTCGCCTCGCAGCTCGGCAGCGCCCGATCTCGTCGCTGGTCGATGGCTCCTTCTATCTGCCGGCGCAGAAGCGCGACGCCGCAGGCCGAGTATCTGGCCGGCCATATTCCGGGCGCGGTCCGCTTCGACATCGACGCGATCTCGGACCATGCCAATCCGCTGCCGCATATGCTGCCGACGCGCGGAGCAGTTCGCGCCGCGACGTCGGCGCGCTCGGCATCGCGCGAGACCGACACCATCGTGGTCTATGACGGCGCCGGCATGTTCTCCTCGCCGCGGGTGTGGTGGACGTTCCGGCTGTTCGGCGCCGAGAACGTGTTCGTGCTCGAAGGCGGGCTGCCGAAATGGAAAGCCGAAGGCCGCCCGCTCGAGACTGGCGCGCTCAAAGCGCACGGCCACGCACATTCCGCGCCGGCAAGCCGCCCGCGATCGTTGCCGGCGCTTGCCGACGTGCAGGCGGCGCTCGCCGAGCAAAGCTGCTCAGGTGGTCGACGCGCGGCCGGCCGAGCGCTTCCGCGGCGAGGCGCCGGAGCCGCGCCCGGGCGTGCGGGCTGGCCATATTCCGGGCTCGCTCAACGTTCCGTCGAGCACCTTGATCGAGAACGGCCGGCTCGCTGCCGCCCGATCAGATCAAGGCGGCGCTTCGCGGCCGGCGGCGTCGACATCGACAAGCCGGTGATCTCGAGCTGCGGCTCGGGCGTCGCGGCCGCGACGCTGTGGCTCGCGCTCGACGCGCTCGGCAAGCCGCCGCAGTCGCTCTACGACGGCTCCTGGTCGGAATGGGGCTCGCGCAACGATCTCCCGGCGGCGACCGGCAAGGACTGATCAGCCCCGCCGCCGCGCCAGCGTCATGCCGTCGCCGATCGGCACCAGTACGCGATCGACGCGCTCGTCGGCCGCGATCTTGCTGTTGAGGTCGCGCACCACATTGGTGCGAAAGTCGTTGTTGTCAGGGTCGATGATCCGCCCGCCCTGGAACATGTTGTCGAGGATGACGAGGCCACCGGGCCGCACCAGCCGGAGCGCGGCTTCGTAATAGCCGTCCATGTTCTCCTTGTCGGCGTCGATGAACGCGAGATCGAAGCTGCCGGCGCCACCGTCACGCTCGAGCAGCTGCAAGGTCTCGATGGCCGGCCCGATGCGAACCTCGATCTTGTCGGCGACGCCGGCACGCTGCCAGAACGGGCGGCCGATGCTCACCCACTCCTCGCTGATGTCGCAGGCCACAATGTGCCCATCGGCTGGCAGCGCCAGCGCCATCACGAGCGCGCTGTAGCCCGTGAAGGTGCCGATCTCGACCGTCCGGCGTGCTCCGATCAGGCGCGCCAGAAGGGTGAGGAAATGTCCCTGCTCGGGCGCGATCTGCATGCGCCCGCGCGGCAGGCTGCGCGTCACCTCGCGCAGCTTGGTGAGCTCCGGGTGCTCCGGCGGCTCTTTCGACTGCAGGTAGGCATAAAGCGCCTCGTCGTTGAGCGCCCGCGCGCGCGTCGTTCGTGTAGCCATGTCCAGACCCGGTTTGAAATCGCAAGAGCCCATATGCAGAAGACTTTGCGCTAACGCAACATATGCCAGCTCTTCTGCGTTCATTCTATTGCGCCCCCGCAACCCGATGACAACAGTCGTTGACAACAGCAATGGCAAATCCCAAAGCGAAAGTCGCACTCATCACCGGCGCCGCTCACGGCATCGGGCGCGCCATTGCACGGCACCTTCTCGACAACGACTGGCGCGTCGGCGTGGTCGACCTGCCGGGCGCCGGCCTCAAGCGCGCCTATGCGGGTGACGCCCGCCGCGTCTGCCTGATCGAGGGCGATGTGGCGGAGGAAAAGACAGCGCACGACGCGGTCGCGGCCGTCACCGAAACATTCGGGCGGCTCGACGCCCTCGTTTCCAACGCAGGCATTGTCCACGAGAAGCCGCTGCGGCAACTGACCTACGACGAATGGCGACGCGTCATCGACGTCAACCTGTCGGCCGCCTACCTGTTTGCGCGCGCCGCCGACAAACCGCTGCGCGCCGCGCATGGCGCCATCGTGCTCATTGCATCGACGCGCGCCATCATGTCCGAGCCCGGCAACGAAGCCTATGCGGCCACCAAGGGCGGACTTGTCGCGCTCGCGCATGCGCTCGCCATGAGCCTCGGTCCCGATGTGCGGGTCAATTGCGTCAGTCCCGGCTGGATCATGACCGGCGACTATGCGAGCTTGCGCCGCAAGGACCACGCCCAACACCCGGTTGGCCGCGTCGGAAAGCCGCAGGATATCGCTGAGATGGTCGCCTTCCTGCTCGACCGCGATCGTGCAGGATTTATCACAGGCGCCAACTTCATTGTAGACGGTGGTATGACCCGGAAAATGATATACGAAAGATAGCCAATTTTTGCCTGTCGAAAGGTTGCAACAAGAACTATATTGCCGGTCGCGGCATAAATATTTTCAGGCACTCCTAAAAAAGGGCCAGATATGATTTTCCGTCAGCTCTTCGATAGCGTATCCGGCACATATACTTACCTGCTCGCCAGCCGGCGCGGTGGCGAGGCCCTGATCATCGATCCGGTACTCGAGAAAACTCAACGTTATATACAGCTCATCAAAGAGCTCGACCTCAGGTTAGTAAAGGCGGTCGACACGCATCTGCATGCCGATCACATCACCGGGCTCGGCGCGCTGCGCGACCATACTCATTGCATCACTGTCATGGGCGAGATGAGCAAAGCGGACGTCGTATCCATGCGGCTGTCCGACGGCGACAAGCTCACCATCGAAGGCATCGCGCTCGAAGCCATCTACACGCCCGGGCACACCGACGATTCCTACTCCTTCGCGATGAGCGACCGGGTGTTCACCGGCGACACGCTGCTGATCCGCGGCACCGGCCGCACCGATTTCCAGAACGGCGATGCTCGCGCGCAGTACGACTCGATCTTCAACCGCCTGCTGAAGCTGCCGGAGGAGACGCTCGTCTACCCGGCACACGACTACAAGGGCGAAACCGTCTCCACCATCGGCGAGGAAAAGGACTTCAACCCGCGCCTGCAGGTCAAGTCGATCGACGAATATGTCGAGCTGATGAACAATCTCAACCTGCCCAACCCGAAGATGATGGACGTGGCGGTGCCCGCCAACATGAAGGTCGGCTTTGCGCAGGAGACGATCGCACAGCGCGGCTGGGCGGTCACAGCCAAGGCCGCCATCGGCCTCGTCGGCCGTCCCGATATCGCGCTCGTCGACCTGCGCGAAAAGCTCGAGCGCGAAAGGGGCGGAGTCATCCCAGGCTCGCTGCATGCGCCCTATGCCGAGCTCGCCGCCCATGTGCGCCCTGGCGGCATGCTGCACGAGCTGGCGTCGGCAACAGGCAAGCGCCTGCTGTTCTATTGCGCCTTCGGGGAGCGATCCGCCATGGCGGTGCAGGCCGCGCAGGACGCCGGCATCGCCACGTCCTGCCATATCCACGGCGGCATCGATGCGTGGAGGAAGGCGCAGGGGCCGCTGGTGCGCTAACGATTTTTGAAAGCCCGGGATCAGGCTGAATTACGATCCGCTGGCAACTTCAACTTTGCGAGATGCCCGTCGATATGTCGGCGAGCCGCGGCTCCCGAACGCGCGCTACGACAAAGTTCCTTTCAACAATGGGCGGATAGTAGGCTTGTTTATTCAGGCCTGTCGCTCGCTCGAATTGCTCAGGCGGGACTTGCTGCTGCTGCTGCTGCTGCTTGCCCTGCGGCCACTTCCCTTCGGCCCACTCCGCGAGTTCCATCCACATCATTGCGGTATCGACCGTCCGCGCCCGCTCTTCAGGGTTAGCGGTTTGACGTGCCACCAAAAGACAACGCCCTGCCCTGCGACGGTATTCGTCCGCATTCATCGGCAACTCCCCATGCCCCATCGGTGTGCATGCGCAACACCGATGCGGCATAAGCGTTCCCTAAATCAGCAACGCTTTGGATTTTTGGTAATTTAAGACCGCCGCGGAGGGAACTTATTGCAAGGAGGGATCCGATCGCCCCGACTTCGCTATCGCTTCGTAGGCGACGCTAACCTCAAGCCACCGCGCAGCCAGCTCCAAGTACATGTTCTTAATGTCAGGATCGGTGATCTCGGCGGCCCTTTTGCGGAACTCAGCAGCCTTCGCTTTGCACATCTCGGCATCAGTGGGCACCGCACTCTCCGGAGCAGCCAGGGGTGCCTACGCACTAGCCGGAACTTCAGAGAGCGGTCTGTCCACAAGTGAACACAAGAGTTCCGATTTCGCATCAATGCAAAATCTGACTCAGAAACAATTTCGTGCGCTCGTGCTGCGGGTGCTCGAAGAATGCCTTCGGCTCGTTGATCTCGACGATCTGGCCGGCGTCCATCAGCACCATGCGGCTCGCGACCTGGCGGGCGAAGCCCATCTCGTGGCTCACCACCAGCATGGTCATGCCGTCCATGGCGAGCCCAACCATGGTGTCGAGCACCTCCTTGACCATCTCGGGATCGAGCGCCGAGGTCGGCTCGTCGAACAGCATGATCTTCGGCTGCATGCAAAGCGCACGCGCGATCGCGACGCGCTGCTGCTGGCCGCCGGAGAGCTGCAGCGGATATTTGTCGGCCTGCTCCGGAATGCGCACGCGCGCGAGATAGTGCCGCGCCAGCTCCTCGGCCGCCCGCCGCGGCATATGGCGCACGCGCGTCGGCGCCAGCGTGCAGTTCTCCAGCACGGTGAGGTGCGGAAACAGGTTGAACTGCTGGAACACCATGCCGACCTCGCGACGCACCTCGTCGATCGCCTTGAGGTCCTCGGTCAGCTCGACGCCGTCGACGATCACCCTGCCCTGCTGCCAGTCCTCGATCCGGTTGACGCAGCGCAACAGCGTCGACTTGCCGCTGCCGGAGGGCCCGCAGATCACGATGCGCTCGCCACGCATGACCTTCAGGCTGACGTCGCGCAGCACATGGAAGCTGCCGAACCATTTGTTGACGGCCACGACATCGACCGCGACCTCGTTCGCGGTCGTGCGCATCTCAGGCGCCGCGCGCCCTCCACCGTCGGCCACCGGCTTCGCATTGTCGGCCATCGTGGTCACCGTCTCGCGCCGGTATCGAGCCGGCGCTCCGTGTAGAGAGCATAGCGCGACATGGCGAATGAGATCACAAGATAGATGATCCCGGCGAACGCAAAACCGGTGAACAGCGTGACCGGCGTTGCCCAGTTGGGGTCGGCGAAGGCCGCGCGCAACTGCCCGAGCAGATCGAAGATCGCGACGATCAACACCAGCGTGGTGTCCTTGAACAGCGCGATGAAGGAATTGACGATGCCCGGAATAACGTACTTGAGGGCCTGCGGCATGATCACGTAGCCCATCATCCGCCAGTATCCGAGCCCGAGCGCGGTCGCACCTTCGTATTGGCCGCGCGGCACGGCCTGCAGGCCACCACGAACCACCTCGGCCATGTAGGCGCCCGCGAACAGAACGACCCCGATCAGCACCCGCAACATCGGGTCCATGCGCCAGTTGCCCGGCAGAAACAGCGGCAACATGTAGGTCGCGAAGAACAAGACCGTGACCAGCGGTACGCCGCGCCAGAACTCGATGAAGATGACGGACAGCATGCGCACGACCGGCAGTCGCGACGCGCGCCCGAGCGCAAGCAGCACGCCGAGCGGCAGCGAGCCGATGATCCCGGTAAACGTGATCACCAGCGTCACCAGCATGCCGCCCCAGAGCCTGGTCTCGACATGCGGAAGCCCCAGGACGCCGCCGACCAGAAGGACGAACGCTACGAGTGGGAACAGGCCAAAGAACGCGATCGCATTCCATGTCTTGTAAGGCACGCGCGGGATGAGCAGCGGAACCAGCAGAAGAATCCCGAGCGCATAGGTCAGGTTGACCCGCCACTGCTCGGCTTCCGGGTAGAAGCCATACATGAACTGCCGGAACTTGGCGGCGACGAACGGCCAGCAGGCGCCGACCGGACGGCCCAACGTTTCCACCAGACAATCGGTACGGCTGGTGCCGGACCAGACCGCATCGATGATGAGGAAACGCAGAAGCGGTGGCAGAACAACAATCAGAACCAGCAGACTCAGGAGCGTCAGTATGGTGTTGAGCACGCCGCCGAACAGCCGTTGCCGCGCGAAGCCAAGCAATCCCCTCGTTGCCAGCGGCGGCGGCAGCGGCGCGATCAGCTCACGGCGGACATAGGTTTCCAGTGCGGCGGTTTTCATTGCGGCCTCAGCGCTCGAACCGCCGGTTGGTGCGGGCGTTGTACCAGTTCATCAGCAAGCTCGTGATAAGCGAGATAGCAAGATAGACCGCCATGGTGATGGCGATGATCTCGATTGCTTGATGCGTCTGATTAAGCGTCGTGCCAGCAAACACTGCGAACAGGTCCGGGTAGCCGATGCCGACCGCAAGCGAGGAGTTCTTGGTCAGATTGAGAAACTGATTGGTCAGCGGCGGCACGATCACCCGCAACGCCTGCGGCACGATGATCAGCCGCAGCGCCAATCCGCGCCTGAGGCCGAGCGCAAGCGCCGCCTCGCTCTGCCCACGCGGCACCGCCAGGATGCCGGCCCGCACCACCTCGGCGATGTAGGCCGCCGTGTAGGTGACGAGCGCAAGCAGGAGCGCCAGCAATTCGGGGATGAGCCGCACGCCGCCCACGAAATTGAAGCCACGCAGTTGCGGATGCTCAAAGCCAATCGGCACGCCAAGCGCAAGCAGCACCACAGCCGGCAGCCCTACGATCAGGGCAAAGGCCGTCCATCCGGTCGGAAATGTCTTGCCGGTGGCATCGCGCCGTCGCCGCGCCCAGATCCGCAGCACAATCGCCAGCACCACAGCGAGCCCGAACGCGATCGCAACCCATGCGAAGCCGTCGCCCAGAAGCGGCCGCGGCAGGATCACGCCGCGATTATTGAGAAAGACGTCGGGCGGCCCGATCCAAGCGGCAAGACCTCGCCAGGCATCGGCGAACGCGGCCGGCAGGCCGATCGCCGCACTTGCGTCGCCGATTGCCGAAAGGACCGGCTGCAGGCCGAGGCCGATGCTTTGGCGCGGTCCCGGCAAGACGCCCAGCACGGCGAGGTACCAGAACAGGATCTGGAACAGCAGCGGCAGATTGCGAATCGTCTCGACGTAGACGCCGCCGAGCCGCGCTATCAGCCAGTTTGGGGAGAGCCGCGCAATGCCGATGATGAAGCCGAGGACGGTCGCCAGCACACAGCCTATGACGGCAACCAGCAGCGTGTTCAGGAGACCGACCAGGAACACGCGTCCGTAGGTGTCGGTCTCGCTATAGTCGATCAGCGTCTGGTTGATGCCGAACCCGGCCGTATTGCCGAGGAAGCCAAAGCCGCTGGCGAAGCCTTGCGCCTTGAGGTTGGCGCTCGCATTGACCGCGAACGCGTAGGCGCAAGCGAGCACCAGGACCAAGACAACGACTTGGTAAAACGCGCTGCGGATCTTGGGGTTGTTGTGGACCGCTACCCGCGGCGGTCCACTCGGGGCCGGCTGTTTCACCGGATCGGCGGCGCGTACTGAATGCCACCCTTGGTCCACAGCCGGTTGATGCCGCGGCTGATGCCGAGCCTCGAACCACTCCCGACATTGCGCTCGAAGACTTCACCATAATTGCCGACATGTTTGACGATGCGCACCGCCCAGTCCTTGGTCAGGCCGAGCTGCTCGCCGAAATTGCCCTCGGTCCCGACCAGTCGCTTGATCTCAGGCATGTTCGATTTCAACGCTTCATCCACATTCTTGGAATTCACGCCGAGCTCCTCGGCATTGATCATGGCAAAGTGGACCCACTTGACCAGATCGAACCACTGGTCATCGCCGTGACGCACCATCGGCCCAAGCGGCTCCTTGGAGATGATCTCGGGCAGGATCACGTGGTCGTCGGCTTTCGCGAGCTTGAGCTTTTCGGAATAGAGCTGTGAGACGTCGGTGGTGAAGGCGTCGCAGCGCCCGCCTTCGTAAGCTTTTATGGTCTCGTCCGCGGTCGCGAACGCGATCACTTCGTAGCGCATGCTGTTGGAGCGGAAATAGTCGCCGAGATTGAGCTCGGTCGTCGTTCCGGTCTGTACGCAGACGGATGCACCATTGAGCTCGAGCGCCGAATTGACCTTGAGCGCCTTGCGCACCATGAAGCCCTGGCCATCGTAGTAGTTGACGCCAATAAAATTGTACGAGGCGTCGCGCGACAGCGTCCAGGTCGAGTTGCGCGAGAGCACATCGATCTCGCCGGCCTTGAGCGCCTCGAAGCGGTCCTTGGTCGAGAGCGGCGAGAACTTGACCTTGGTGGGATCGTTGAAGATCGCTGACGCAATGGCGCGGCAGTAGTCGACGTCAAGTCCGGTCCAGTTCCCCTTGTCATCTGGAGTGGAGAAGCCGGGCAGTCCCTGACTGACGCCGCAGACCAGCGAGCCTCGGTCCTTGACCGTTTTGAGAGTCTGGGCAGTGGCCGGCGCGACCGCCAGGCCGAAGCCGATGGCCAAGCCAAGCGTGAATATGGCGCGTTTCATGCGAGCCTCTATAATTGGTTTGCGTTGCTGATGTCGTGACCTGTCTGGGTGATGACCCTGGGTTACTGCGTTTTACGTCTTGCCGAAAATCTATTCCGCCGCCGGCAAGCGCGCACCCCTAATGGCCCCGCGTCTCTGCCTGCATCTGAGAACGATTAAGCATCGTGGTCAAGGGGTTGACACGGTAAGCTCGATGCCGCCGTAAATGCTGTGCGTGCGTGCCGGTATCCCCGCCTGGGAAGCGGACTCTAGCGAAGGAAGAAAACAATGACATCGAAGCGCGAGGACGGCACCTTGCCGTCCGTGCGGCCTGCCACTCGATTCGTCACCGGTGGGCGTGACCCCTTCGCACAGCATGGATACGTCAATCCGCCCGTCTATCACGCCTCGACTCTGCTTTATCGGTCAGCTGAAGACTATCTGGCCCACCGCAGCCGCTATCAGTATGGGCGGCGCGGAACGCCAACCTCGGAGGCACTCTCCGACGCAATTGCGCAGTTGGAAGGGCCATCCTGTGCCGGGGTGGCGCTGCTGCCGTCGGGGCTTGCGGCGTGCTCGATCGCGCTCATGGCCATGCTGAAGGCCGGCGATCACGTTCTTGTCACTGACAATGTCTATCAGCCCACACGCATTTTCTGCGACGGTAATCTAAGCCGACAAGGCGTCTCGACCACCTACTACGACCCACTGATCGGCAGCGACATTGCGTCGCTGTTCAAGCCGAGCACGCGCGCCGTCTATCTGGAGTCGCCCGGATCGCTGTCATTCGAGATCCAGGACGTGCCCGCGATCGCGGCAGCGGCCCATGCCCATGGCGCGATCGTGCTGATGGACAATACCTGGGCAAGCCCGCTCTATTTCCAGGCACTCGAGAAGGGCGTCGATCTCGCAATCCAGTCCGGCAGCAAATATATCGGCGGCCACTCCGATCTGATGCTCGGCACCATATCGGCCAATCGGACGACGTGGCCGCAACTCATCAAGACGGTTCATGCTATGGGCCTGTGCGTCGGGCCCGACGACATGTATCTCGGCCTGCGCGGCCTGCGCACCATGGGGGTGCGCCTGGCGCAGCACTATGCCGCGGGCCTTGCGATCGCGCGCTGGCTCGAAGCGCGACCGGAAGTGCTGCGCGTGCTTCATCCGGCGCTCGAGCGCCATCCCGGGCATGCGGTCTGGCAGCGCGACTACACGGGCGCCAGCGGCCTGTTCAGCGTGGTGTTCAAGCCGATGCCGCAGGCTGCGGTGTTTGCGTTTGTCGATGCGCTGGCGCTGTTCGGCATCGGCGCGTCGTGGGGCGGCTACGAGAGCCTGATCATTCCGTTCGATTGCAAGGCGGTGCGCACCGCGACCCAATGGGCACCTGGCGGGCCGACGGTGCGCCTGCACATCGGGCTGGAAGCTGTCGACGATTTGATCGCGGATCTCGAGCGCGGCTTCGCCGCGATGGCGAAGGCTAGTTGACGGCGGAAAAAGATTACGCCTTCTCCGTCTCTTTGCGCTCGCGGAAGATCAGCATGATGTTGCGCATGTAGATCAGCGTTGCGAGGCCCTGGCCGAAGATGATCACGGGCTCGCGCTTCACGAAGCCATAGACGAGCGTCATCAGGCCGCCGACCATCGAGAAGATCCAGAACGCAAACGGCACGACGCTCTTGCCGGCACGCTCGCTCGAGATCCATTGCACGATGAAGCGGCCCGCGAAGATGAGCTGCGCGACCAGGCCGAACGCCAGCCAGAAGTCGAACTTCTCCCAAAAGACCTCCCGGAAATAATCGCTGACCGCGGTACCGAACTGAATGAGCATCAACTGATCTCCGAAACCTCCGGCACGCGCCGTTTGCGGCGGATGAGCCACCACACGCCGGCCAGGTCGAGAATGCCGACCCACAGCCGGTCCCACATGCCGTAGTTCGACACGCCGGCGCCGCGCGGCCGGTCGATCACGTCCACATAGCCGATCTCGTAGCCCTCGCGCCGCATCAGCGCCGGCAGGAACCGGTGCAGGCCATCGAAATAGGGCAGCGCCAGGAACGCATCACGACGGAACGCCTTGAGCCCGCAGCCGGTGTCGCGCGTGCCGTCGCGCAGCACCGCGCCGCGCACCCCGTTGGCGATGCGGGACTGGAATTTCTTGAAGCCGGTATCCTTGCGGCCGACGCGCTGGCCGGCGACGAGGCCGATGCGCGGGCTCGCTGGCCACCACGCGCAGGAACTCGGGAATGAAGGCCGGATTGTTCTGGCCATCGCCGTCGAGCGTGACCACGACCGGGGCGCGCGCATGCGCCACGCCGGTGCGCACCGCCGCCGACTGGCCGCAGGACTGCGCATGCTTGACCTGGCGCAGAAACGGACGGCTCGCCATCAGGGAGCGCAGCTCCGCCTCGGTGCCGTCGGTCGAGCCATCGTTGACATAGATGATCTCGAATGTCATCCTCGAGCGCCGCCGCGATCTCGCTCACCAGCGGCGCGATATTGCCGGCCTCGTTGCGGACCGGAACAACAACGGAAACGGCGGGCGTGCTTGCTTGGTTCATGATCTCCGGCCCGCTGCTGCCTTCTAAAGCCGCTCCCGTTACGCATGTCGTCGCGCGAGCTTCTTATGGGGCGATGAGGCTGCGGGCAACCCTCTTGATGCGTGCCCAGGAGGGCCCTGGCAGAGCATGCGTGACACCTTGCGCATCAACGACGAAGCCCAGGTGGCGCCGCGCAAACCAGTCACGCACGATCAGCGCGCCCATGCTGCCGACAAAGGCGCCGGCGATCACGTCGCTCAGGTAGTGCGCATCGAGCACGACCCGGCTGACCGCAATGATCAGTGCATAGATGAGCATCAGTGGACGCAGCCGCGGCCAAAGCAGCCCGACCGCGATGGCCGCCGCAAAGGCCGTCGTGACATGGCCAGACGGCATGCTCGCGTAGTCCGCGCGCCAGACCATCGGCCAGATAGAGGAACGGATCGGGCTCGGCGCCGACAAACGGGCGGGCTCGCCCGATCACGCGCTTGATGATCGTGACGAACAGGCTCGGCACCGCGATCGCCGCAAACAGAAAGCCCGGCGCACCGCGATGGCAGCCAGCACGAGCCGGCTGAGCGGCGCCAGCGCCGGCGAGGTGACCGCCGCGATCGCGGCGAGCAGCAATTCCAGTCGGCCACAGGAACCAGCCCGACTTGCCGAAGTCGGTCATGAACGCGAAGGCCGCATGGACCCAGCCCGGCAGCTGCTTTGACGCCGCGGCGAGCGGAGCATCGGCAAACACCATCGCCAGCGCGACGAGGACAATGGTTGCAAGCCCCGCGGCCAGGACGCGCGCGCGCGTCCCCTGCACCGCCCTGAAACGCGGCGAGGCGGCCAGCACCGTCATCGCAGCGCTCACATTGGCGCGCGCCCAGCGCGGCCAGCTGGCCGCATGGGCGCCGGTCGCCGCTCCGCCGGTCACGCTCATCGCGCGCGCTCCCGAGCGGAAGACCGCGATGATCGCCGATTTGCCGGCGCCGAGATTGAACGCCTCGATGCGGCTCACCGGCGAATAGAGCAGGCCGAGCGCATCGGCGCGCTGGCCGAAGCTGCGCTCTTGCCGCAGCTCGACGAAGGCGAAACGGCAGTCGCCACCGGCAGGAACATCGGCTGCGCCCGCCGCATCCGTCAGCCGCGTCGCGGTGCCGGCGAGGAACACGAGGCTCGGCTCATGATAGCCGGACGACGCCACCAGCGGCTCGCTGCAGCCGCTCTCGCGCAGATTGCTTCGCGAGCGCCACGCTCGGGAATACCGGGGTGAGCGACGGCACGACGAGGCCGAACAGAGCAGCCGAGAGCAAGAGCGACGCCAGCGTCGCGCGCAAGAGCGAGTGCTCGGGGCCGTCGGCTTCGTAGAGCCGCCACGCCAACAGCCCCATCACCACCGAGCCTCCGATCACCGGCCACACCAGGAGGCCGAACTGGCGGCCGACCGTGAACAGCACGATCAGTCCCGACGATGCCGCCCATGAGCGGAAGCAGAAACCACCAGATCGTCGCGTTGGTGAGCCAGCGCTTGGGGGAGAGGTTGCGGGCGTCCACGAAGCCCGGCGAGCAGGATTGCAATCGCCGGATAGATCGGCAGCACATAATGCGGGAGCTTGGTGATCACGATCTCGAGCACGATCCAGGACGGCACCACCCAGGCCAGCAGGAACTTGGCGCCGGGCTCGCGCCGCGCCGCCCAGATCGCCGGCACTGCCGGCGCCGTCAGCATCGCACCCGGGAAGAACGTCGCCCAGAACAGGAGCAGATAATACCCGGGCGGCGCGCCATGCGACTCCTGCCCGCTGCCGATCTTCGAAAGGAAGTCGCGCCCGATCAACTCGGAGAAGAAGCTGTCGCCGGAGCGCTCGATGATGAGCGAGGAACCACGGCAGCACCAGCAGCGCGAGCCAGATCAGACCGACGATCGGCCGCAACGCCAAGAGCCAGCGCGCCGAGCGATCGACAATCGCAAGCGTGACCGCCGTGAGCCCGACGAACAGCACGATCACCGGCCCCTTGAGCATCACGCCGGCGGCCATCGCGGTCCAGAAGATCGCCGGCAGGATCCAGGATGCGCGCGCATCCATGCGCGCGCGTTGCTCGGGCAGATAGAAGCGGCGCCATCACCCCCATGGCCGCCACGATGGTGGCCAGCAACATGGCATCGGTCTTGGCAATCCGGCCCTCGACGCTGAGCAGACAGGCAGGACGCCATCATCAGGCCCGCGAGCACGGCGGCGCGCCGCGACACGAAGGCAAGCGCCGCCCAATAGGTGAGCAGGACTGCCGCGAGCGCGCCGATCAGCGAGGGGATGCGGTAGAGCCAGATGGTGCTGAGCGCCTGCGGAACCCCAAGCGCCTGCCCGGCCTTCACCGCGCCGGCCTGCAGCCAATAGATACCGACCGGCTTCTTGTAGCGAACCTCGTCCTGGAACCGGATGTCGACATAGTCGCCAGTCTCGATCATCTGCTTGGTGGCCTGCGCGAAGCGCGACTCGTCGCGATCGGTCGGCGGGATCGAGAAGAAGCCCGGCAGGATGCTGAGAACGTGACGAGCAGGAGCACCAGGAGCGCGCGCGCATGGCTCTGGGTCGCGAAGTCCACGACCATAGTCAGGCTTTGCGTCAGGTCCCTGCGCTCGCCGCTGGTGGTTACCGCCATCGTCTCCGAAGTCCTGCATCCCTGATAAGGATGGCCGGACAATAGAGAATTCGGGAGCGCGGGGAAAGGATAACGCGCGGCCGCCTGTGGTCTGCACCGGTTACTACTGCAGCCGCACCATCACGCTGTCGGTCGCACCCGTACCGTCGATCACGGTAAGCCGCACAAAACCGGGCCCTTCTGGCTCGAAAAAGCAGCGTGCGGCGGCGGCCTGCCTGTTGTTCCGGCAGCGGCATGCCATTCACCAGCACGGTCAGCGCCCCGGTTCCACCCGCAATCTTAAGCGCGATCGGCTCGGGCTTGCCGTCCTCGCCACTGGCGAGCTCGAGCCGCGCCCCGTTCGGCGGGAACATGATGCGCAGCGCGCTCGCTGCCCTCGCCCGCTCGCCGCGGAACCGCTGCAGCGGCGGCGGCAACTTGGCGTTGCTCGCGATCAGCGTTCCCTTCGGCGCCGGCGGCAGGGTTTGCGGCAGCTTGCCGGTGCGCGCAAACGCGTCGAACAGGATCGGCGCGGCGGCGACCCGCCCGTTGAGGCCCGGCACCGGCGCGCCATCAGGCCGCCCGACCCACACGCCGATGGTGCGTTTGCCGTCGAAGCCAACCGACCAGGCATCGCGATAGCCATAGGATGTGCCGGTCTTGAACGCGATGCGGCCGCCGGCCGCGTTCTCGGGCGGCGGCGTGCCGATGAGCACATTGGCGACCTGCCAGGCGGCGGCCGGATCAAGCAGCCGCCGCGGCGGCTCGATCGGCAGCTCGTTTGCCAGCTCGCTTGCAAAACGCTCGACTCGGCGTGATGGTGGTACCGAGCCGCGCAATGCCGGCGTAGAGCGCCACGAGATCGATGAGCCTCACGCCGACGCCGCCGAGCCCCATCGCGAGGCCCGGCACCTCGCCCTTCGGCAGCACCAGCGCGCCGCCGGCCTGCTCGAGCCGCGCGGTGAAGCGGCTGGCGCCGATCTTGTCGAGCACCGCGACCGCCGGCACGTTCAGCGACAGCTGCAGCGCCTTGCGCACCGTGACCGTGCCCTGGAAGCTCAGGTCGAAGTTCTCCGGCGCATAGCTGCCATAGCGCACCGGCCGGTCCTCGATCAGCGTCTCGGGATGAATGAGCCCGTCCTCGATGCCGAGCCCATAGATGAACGGCTTGAGCGTCGAGCCGGGCGAGCGCAGCGCCTGCGTCATGTCGACCTGACCGGCGCGGCTGATGTCGAAATAGTCGGCCGAGGCGACGCGCGCGAGGATCTCGCCGCTTGCATGATCGACGGCGACGATCGCGATCGAGATCATGGGCCCAAGCGCGCGGGCGCGATCGCGCGCGAGGTCCTCGAGGCTTTTCTGCAGCGTGGCATCGATCGTGAGCCGATGAATGCTGCGCTCGGGCGCCGCCGCGATCACCGCATCGGCCGCGTGCGGCGCCAGCATCGGCATCGGCTTGCGTCCGGCCGGCACCGGCTCCGCACGCGCGCGCTCGATCTCGTCGAGCGGCACGACGCCTGCGGCCGCGACGCGATCGAGCACGCGGTCGCGGGCATTGCGCGCGGCCTCGACCGACCGATCGGGACGGCGCAGCTCGGGCGCCTGCGGCAGCGCGACCAGCAGCGCGGATTCGGCAAGGCTCAGCCGGCGCGGCTCCTTGCCGAAATAGGAGAGCGAGGCGGCACGGATGCCTTCGAGATTGCCGCCATAGGGCGCGAGGCTGAGATAGAGCGAGAGGATATCGTCCTTGCCGAGCGCGCGCTCGAGCTCGATCGCACGCACGATCTGGCGCAGCTTGGCCGCGAACGAGCGCTCGCTGCGCGGCTCGAGCAACCGCGCCACCTGCATGCTGATGGTGGAGGCGCCCGAGACGATACGGCCGTTGAGCACGAGCTGCGAGAGCGCGCGGCCAAGCGCCAGCACATCGACGCCATGGTGCTGCGCGAAGCGCTTGTCCTCATAGGCGAACAGGATGTCGAAGAAACGCGGATCGACGTCGGCGCGCGTCGCCGGCAGTCGCCAGCGCCCTTCCGGCGTGGTGTAGGGCCGCAGCAGCCGCCCGTCGCGGTCGACCACCAGGGTGGAATAGGCGAGCCCCTCCCCGCGCGGCGCCGGGCCGAGGGAGAGTATCGAGAAGGTGGCGAACACAACGAGCGCTACGACAGCGGCCGCAAACGCAATTGCGATTCTAGAGATGCGAAGACGCGTGCCACGTCGTTCCCTCCCCCCTTGCGGGGGAGGGACAGGGAGAGGGGTAGCGGCAGATTCTGAGTCCGCCACCGACTTCCGTTCAAGACCGTGTTCGCACTTTCGCGCTTGCACGACAGTCTACTCGCAGCTGCTGTTATTGTTGATGAGAGCTTCGGACGTCGTTGCAAATTCAGTGCTTGCAGCCACCCCTCTCCCTGTCCCTCCCCCACAAGGGGGGAGGGAACGGTGGGGCAATGGCCTTCGTAACACTAACACCGCACTTGCTCGACGGTCGTTCTCCATCGCGTTCACTCTATCGCGCCGCCGTCACCTCGACCGTGCCGGTTGCGGTGCGACCGAAGCGGTCGGGCCGGTACATGTCCTCCACGTAGGCCTGCGGATGCACGTAGCGGCCGGGCGAGACCGCCCGCACCACATAGGCCACCGTGAACACCGGACCGTCGGCACCTTTGCGATTGAACGCAGCCGCGAAGCGGTCGTCGCGGAACTCGGCATTGGCCGGCTCGACCGCGTTCTCGATCCAGCCGAGCGTGCCGGTCTCGCCTGACGAGACCAGCCGCGGGTTGTCGATCTCGAAGCCTGCCGGCAGATGAGTCGACCACGATGACGCGGCCGAACTGCGGTTGCGGCTCGGTGATCTTGAGCACGACCGCGAAGCGGTCGTTCTGCCTCGCCTGCGATGGATCGGCGGGCTTGCCATCGAGCGTGTAGTAGAGCCGCTCGATCTTGAAGCCACGCTCGGCGGCGGGCTCCGGCACGGTCGGCGCGCCGGTCACCGTGAGCACGGCGCGTACCGTCGAGTCGCCCGCATTGGTCACCGTCACGGCGCCAGCACCGAGCGTCGACTGCTTGATAGCTGCGGTTGACCGTACCCTGCACCGCCTCCGCACCAACCGCGCCCGCAACGCTGAGCGAGATGCCGGTCGCCTCCTTGGCCAGCGCCCGCGACGCCAGCACCAGCCACGCCTGCTCCTGCGTCGAGATGTAGGGCGTGAGGTTGCGCGCCGCCTCGACCCGCTCGACCGCATTCACGATGATCGGGCGCTGCGCGCCGCCCTCCGACGGCGAGCGTCACCAGCGCTGCCGCATCGCGCAGGATCGAGCCGTAGTCGATGCGGCCATATTCGAGCACGGGCTCGGCCCGCGAGCGAAGCAGCGCCGCGGTAAAGACGCGCTCGGCACGCGCGCGATCACCGAGCATGCCAAGCGCGGCGGCAAGCTGCGCCTTGGCGATCAGTGGTCGCGAAGTCGTCGAGCTTGGTGTCGGCGTAGTAGCGCAGGTCACCGAGCGGGGCCGCGCCGTTGCGCGCCAGCACATAGAGCGCATAGGCGAGCGCGCGGCCGCCGTTCTTGCTCGGCTCCTCGGCATTGCCGATGTAGTTCTTGCAGCCGATCGAGCGCGAGCTTGAACGGCGACGTCGGGCACCGCAAAGCCGCGCTCGCGCGCACGCGTGAGGAAGTCGCTCACATAGGCATCGAGCCAGACGTCATCGCCGCCCGCCGACCACAGCCCGAACGAGCCGTTCGAGCCCTGGCGCGCGAGCAGCCGATCGATCGCTTCGCGGATGCGCTGGTCGATCGCGGTGTCGAGCGAGAGGTGCGCTTCGCTCGCGAGATCGTTGACGTAAAGCAGCGGCATGCGCGCGGCTGGTGATCTGCTCCGAGCAGCCGAACGGATAGCGGTCGAGCGCCGAGAGCAGCGCCGCCGCGTCGAGCGCGGTCGAGAGACCGACCGAGAGTGCCGCACTCGCCGGTTCCCGGCACGAGATCGGCGAACAGGTCGTTCGACAGCGTCAGGCTTTCGCCGCTGCGCGAGCGGCCGCACGGTGCGGCGCGCGATCACTTGCGTGGCCGGCTTGACGCCGAGCGCGTAGCTGCGCTCGAGCGTGAAGCCCGACGGCCCGCTCACGCGCACCGTCACATTGGCGACGCCGGCAGCCGGCCGCGGTGAGCGGCACCGTCACGGCGCTGCGCTGCTTGGCGTTGAGCTGCAGCGTCTGCGGCGCGCGCATTGCCGACGACGTTGACGCCTTCGCTGCGCACCTCGATGCGATAGTCGCCGGCCCCGCCTTCGACGTTGTCGAGATCGAGATGCATGGTGCCGCGATCGCCGTTGAGCAGGAAGCGCGGCAGCGTCGCGGTGAGCACCACGGAGTCGCGGATCACGACGTCGCTCACGGCGCGGCCGACCTTGTCCTTGCGACCAGGCCACCGCCATCACGCGGGCGGTGCCGGCGAAGTCCGGGATGTCGAAGGTCGACCTCGGCGGTGCCGTCGGCACGGACCGTGACGAGGCCGGAATAGAGCGCGAGCGGCTTCTGCGCCGGCGGGCTGCCTTGCAGCTCGGCCGCCGCCGTGTCGCCGCCCGACTTGATCTGGCCGCGCGTGCCCTGCATGCCGTCGATGAGCTGGCCGTAGAGGTCGCGGACGTCGGCGGTGAGCCGGCGCTGGCCGAGATAGTAGTCGTCCGGCGCCGGCGGCTTGTAGTTGGTCAGGTTGAGGATGCCGACATCGACTGCGGCGACGACGATGCGCGCCTCCTCGCCGGCGGCAAGCCCGCCGATCTTGACCGGGATGCGCAGCGTCGCAGCTCGGGCGCTGCAGCTGCGGCAGCGTCCATGTTGACCGCAAGCGTGCGCGCCTGGCGGTTGACGCCGAACCACTGCACGCCGATGGCGCGGCCGGGCATGCGCTCGGCGCGCGTGTCGAGCGGACGGCGCAGCGTCGCCACCACATAGGCGCCGGTGCCCCAGTCGTTGCCGACCGGAACGGTGAGCCGCGCGGTGCCGGCCTGCACGTCCTGCGTCTGCGGTGGTGATGAGCCGGTCGCCGATGACGTTGAGCGTCACCTTGCCGGCGGTGCGCGCCGTCACCGCGACCGTCATGCGTGTCGCCGGGCGCATATTCCGGCTTGTCGAGCGCGATTTCGAGCAGGTCGGGCGTATCGGCGCTCGCTTCCGCATAGAAGCCGGCGTCGAAGCCGACCGAGGTCATCGGGCCGTGCGATCGCTGGTCGAGACTTCGAGGCGATAGCGGCCCCACTGCACCGGCATCGAGATGCGCGCCGGCGTGTCGGCCGCGACGTTGAACTGGTGCCGTCGGCGACGCGGCGGGTGGTCTTGACCGGCTCGAATTCCCAATTGGTGTCGCGCCGATACCATTGATAGCGGGTCTCGACCTTCAGCAGCTCGTAGCGCAGTCCACTGCGCGCGAGCGTTGCGCCGTCGGGCGCCGCGACGATCACGTCGAAGGTCGCGTTCTCGCCCTCGCCGAGCGAGCGGCCGGAGAACAGCGGCTTGACGCCGATCATCGGGCCTGCCGGCGTCACCGGCACGACGAGCTTGCGCTCGACCGCGCGGCCGCCGGCCTCCGCCATGCGCACGGTGAGCTGCGCTTCGAGCGGACGGGTCGCCTCCGGCTGCTTCTCGAGCGTGAGAGTGAACTTGGCCTTGCCGTCGCGGTCGGTCGTCGGCAGGCCGTCGAGCGGCTGCCGCGTCTTCTCGATCTTCTCGTCGGCGAGGCCGAACTGATAGCGCGGAAAGCCCGCGCGCTCGTCGGCCGGCCCGATCACGACCTCGCCTTCGAGCTCGAGGCCGGCGGCCGGCGCGCCATAGAGATAGCGGCCGTCGACGCGTGATCTCGGCCGGAGCCGGCCTTGGAGACGCTCTTGGCCGTGGTGGCGAGATCGAATTCGAGCCGATCCGGCACATAGTCCTCGACCATGAAGGTCGTTTCGCCGACCGGCGGACGCTTCGGATCGGTGAAGGCGCGCACGCGCCAGGTGCCGGTCGGCGCCGACGCGACCAGCGGCACGGCGAGCGCGCGGCCGCCGACGCCCTGGTCGGCCACGACCGTGCGGCGATATTCGACGCCGTCGGGGCGCTCGACCACGAGCGTGAGCGGCATGCCCGCCGCGGCCACGCCCTGCGCGTCGCGCAGCAGCGCCGTGAGCTGCACCGTCTCGCCGGAGCGATAGACGCCGCGCTCGGTATAGACGAAGGCATCGAGGCCGGCCGGCACCACGCGGCCGGAAACGCCGCGGTCGGTGAGATCGAAGGCCGGCGCCTTGAGGCTCAGGAACGCGTAGTCGCCGCGCGCATCGGTCGCGATCAGCAGCGCCGGCGCCAGCGCGCCCTCGCCGCGCGTCAGACCGGCCTCGAACTGCACATGGCCGGCGTCGTCGGTGCGCTTGGTCGAGAGGATCTCGTTGTTGCGCGACAGCAGGCGCACTTCGACCGCGCCGCTCGGCTGCGTCGATTTCGAGCGAATTCACGAAGGCGTGCACGCCGTCATTGCCGGAGAAGGCCGTGAGGCCGAGGTCGGAGACGATGAACCACTGGGTCGCCAGTCTGGTCGTATTCGTCGCCGACCGAGCCCGCGGCATTCGCCACCATCACATAGACGCCGGCGCCGCATTGCCGATCGCCTCGCCGACCGGAAACGCGGTGGTGACGTCGGCATTGAGCGTCTGCTCGACCTTCATCTCGCCTTTCCAGACCTGCGAGCCGCGCTCCTCGGTGAGGCGGCCGATGTCGTAGCGGTCGAGCGTGCGCTGGAAGTCGCTGCCGATCACGGTGTTGAGCAGGTTGCGGTCGCCGATGCGGTAGATCTCGATCGCCACCGCCGTGGTGTTGACGCTGACCACCGGGATGCCGCGCTGGCCGGTGCGCGGCAGCACATAGGCCTTGCTGGTGAAGCGCACGAACGGCTTGCGGTCGCGCACATAGACGTTGAATTCGGCGCTCTTCGACAGCGTCTCCTTCACGGTCGAGGGAATGCCGGCGCGCAGCGTGATGCTGTAGCGCTCGCCGTGCTTGAGGCCTTCGACGCAGATCTGCCGCTTGTCGACCGAGAGCGCCGGCCGGTCCTGGCCGGCGACGGCGACGAACGGCGAGAGGTCGGTGCGCCGGCCCGGCAGATCTTCGGAGAACTGGAAGCAGGCGCGCGGCGAGGCCGCGTCCGCATCGACGGAGTAGTCGAGCAGCCGGAAGCCATGGTCCTCGCGCATGCGCTCGTATTGCTGGCGCACGTCCGCGACTTCGCGCAGGTCGAGCGAAATGCGCATCGCATCGAGCGCCGGCCGCCAGAGCTGGCGGTCGGCATAGCTGCGCGAGATGACCAGCAGGCTGTCGGCCTCCTCGGCCGGCACTCGCGTGCGCTGATAGGCGATATAGGCGGCGGTCGCCGCGCGCTCGAGCAGCGTCGTGCGCTCGCGATCGTTGCCGGGCCGGATCTGCAGCACGGCCTTGGCGAGCCGCAGCCAGTTCGCGCCGTCCTCGGGCGCGACGACGGCGATCTGGCCGAGCAGCTGCAGGCCGGTGCGGAAATCGTTGCGCGCAAAGGCGGCGTCGGCCTCGCGCCGCAAGCTGCGCGACGGGCTTCGTGACCGCGCCGGCTTCGCGTCTTGATCTGCGCTTCGAGCTTGATCGCCGCGTCGGCGAGATCGTCGCGCTGGAACGCCTTCTGGGCGGACGCCGCGACCGACAAGCGACAGCGACAATAGGGCAACGAGCGCGGCGACGATGCCGGCGCGGACGAACGCAATCATGATTGAACCTCCTTCCCCGCCGGCCCGACCGCCACGCGGGATAATTGCCATGCTGAACCCGCAATCGTGTCGAGGTAATGACTTCCGGAGGGCGATGCATCAGCGCAAAGGCTCCTCGGGCGGACCTGTCCACAGCCGCGGCGATTGGCCTGGCCTATCCGCCTCTTCGGGCGCTAGCGCATTGAAATAACATCATTTTTTTGCGTTGCCATCGCCAGGCCGCGTCCGGCCGGTGAAGCCGCTGGCTGCCATTGCGGCTCGTCACAACGGCGTCGCGGTTAATCCTTTCAAATGTCCGCAAATCTCCGCATGTCTTTTCAAATGCCCTCACGTCTTTTCAAATCCCCCTTTACCGGCTTGGTGCGATGATGGGCCGAGCGGAGCAACCAGCGAGAGGAGCAACCATGGCCAATCTTCTCCGACGCGCGCCCGCTGCCATCTTCTATGGCGCCTCGATTGTTGCGATTGTCGCCTTCGTTGCCACCGCACAGACCCAGACCATGCCCCCTCTCACTCCAACCTTGAGCGGCGGAGCGCCGCTCGTGATCGGCCACCGTGGAGCGGCTGGCCATCGGCCTGAGCACACGCTCGCGTCCTACAGCCTTGCAATCGACTACGGGGTCGATTTCATCGAGCCTGATCTGGTGTCGACCAAGGATGGCGTGTTGATCGCGCGCCATGAGAACGACATTTCCGGCACCACCGACGTGGCGCAGAAGTTTCCCGGCCGGCGCACCCGAAAGACGATCGATGGCAAATCGATCGAAGGCTACTTCACCGAGGACTTCACGCTCGCAGAGATCAAGACGCTGCGCGCCAAGGAGCGGCTCGCCTTCCGCAACCAGGGCTGGAACGGCATCTACGAGATTCCGACGCTGCAGGAGGTGATCGAGCTCGCCAAGCGCAGGGGCCTCGAAACCGGCCGCGTGATCGGGATCTATCCCGAGACCAAGCACCCGAGCTATTTTCGCTCGATCGGGCTCGCGCTGGAGGCGCCGCTGGTCAAGACGTTGACGGACAATGGCTACACCGACGCCAATGCGCCGGTCTTCATTCAGTCCTTCGAGGTCCAGAACCTCAAGGACCTGAGCAAGCTCACCAAGGTGCGGCTGGTGCAGCTCATGGAGGATAATAGGGCCAAGCCCTACGACTTCGTCGCGGCGGGCGACCGCCGCAGCTATGGCGACCTCATGACACCGGAAGGCCTTGTCGCCATCGCCAGCTACGCCAGCGGCATCGGCCCATTCAAGCGCAGCATCGTGCCGCAGGGCGCAAACGGGGCGCTGCTGCCGCCCACGAGCCTCGTCGCCGACGCCCACAAGGCCGGGCTGGTTGTGCATCCTTATACGTTCCGCGACGAGCCCGAGTTCCTGGCGCGCGACTATAGCCTCGACCCTGTGAAAGAGTATCTCCAGTTTTTCCGGCTTGGCGTCGACGGCGTGTTCTCCGATTTCGGAGACACTGCGGTGCGGGCGAAGAGATTGATGTGGCCGTGAACGAGGGCAAAATGCGCGGGTGTTATTCGGCCGCGACGGACATTGGAGTGCGACGGAGCTCTTCGGCCGCCTGCCGAGCCACAACCGCGGCGCCTTGCAGCGCCAGCGCCGCCATGATGGCCGCGACGATGACGTCGGGCCATCCCGTGCCGGTACCAAACACACCCACGGCAGCGAGCAACACGGCGATGTTGCCCAGCACGTCGTTGCGCGTGCAAATCCATGCCGAGCGCATGTTGGCGTCACCGGTGCGGTAGGCCCACAGCAAGCCAAACGAGGCGGCGTTGGCGACGAGCGCGGCCAATCCGACCGTGCCCATGGTGAAGGCGCTGGGCAGAGTGCCGTGCACGGCGTGCCAGACGACTGTCCCGATCACCCACAATCCGAACACGCCCATGGTGGCGCCTTTGAGCAGCGCGGCCGTCGCGCGATACCGGAGCGCCATGCCAACCACAAACAAGCTGATCGCATAGTTCGCGGCGTCGCCAAGGAAATCGAGAGCGTCCGCCTGCAGTGAAGCCGACCCGGCCGCGAGGCCGGCGCCGATCTCGACCAGGAACATCACGGCGTTGATGGCCAGGACAGCCCAAAGCACGCGGCGATAGGCTTGGTTCCCGCGATGGGAGTCCAGATTCAGGGGCGGCGGACAGCAGCATTCGGCCATGCTGAATTGATAGTATCGTCCTCAGGCTCAAACAAGACTGCGGAATGGCGCAGTCCCGATGTTCCGCGACGTCTGGTATGCGAGCGCACTTGGCCGTTGCGCCCGTTTTCTCGGTTGGGTTCCCCGGCTTGCGGGGTGGCCACACCGCCCATATGCTGATAACTGGCGTTCCCGCACCCGAGTTCGCCGTCCTCCGTGCGCATCGCGGCAGGACGACCCAAAAACGCCCGGCACAAGGTCCACGTAGCTCAGCCGGAAGAGCAGCGGATTTCTAATCCGCAGGTCGCAGGTTCGAGCCCTGCCGTGGACGCCAAACATATAAGTGAAATCCGTTGAGTTCTGGCCCGAACGGCACGCCCGCGCAAATTCCCGTATGAACGCGAAGTATTGAGCGCTGCTCGGCAGCAACCGAATTCGCTATCGCATGAGTTCCATACCTTAGTATCGCCGTTAACTTCTTCGATCGCCATCCTCAGATACATTGGTACGATTTACACCACGTCGACCTTTGTTGACATTCGTTGGCGTAGTGATGCTGAAAGTTCATGGACAGATAGATAGGTGTAATCATGACTTGGATTGTTCCTGGCGGCACGATCAGGAAAGGCGAGACTATCTCGTGGGACGGGTTATCATGGGCAGCGGGCGTAGACCCCGGTCCTCAGCACCTCACATTGCGTGCGGCCGTACATAGTTGCCGGCTGGTGGTGCTCGCTCAAACGCGCACCAAGATCCAGGATGGGTCGCGTATCAGGTGGGACTACGGCCTCATTGCAAGAAATGACGGCTGGACCGACACGTATTTCGAGATCGAGGGAGGCAACCATGTCTGACAGCGACAGCAAGAAGGCTTCTCTCTGGGTCGTAGTCAATGAGAGCGGTGATATTGTCGGATCCAATTACATGCTGACGGGGGACTCAAAAGGTGATGGGCCCGTGAATAGAGGTCGACCCGTGGCAGCGGCAGGCCAGCGCGCAATCGAGATGGACATGAGCGAGGAGATGCACTTTGCCGACTCGGCCGCGACGTTCCACGCTCGGATCGCAACCCTGATGTCCGGAAGGACAAAATAGGACCAAGGCTCGCAATGACGTGTAGTGGGGCGCTACAGGCACTTACCACTCGCACGTTGTACCCTCTCGCACTCGCAAGGCGGCATCACAGCATCGCAGATCCCAATGCGATTCACGCGGCCGCCTCGCGTTTGCGGTCTCTTTCCTAATTACGTGAGAGTGCGATCAAAGAATATCCGCCTCGGTGAACGTCGACTCCACGCGCTCCGCGACCAGCCGGAACAACCATCGCAACGAGTCGCGCTGTTTTCCTTGCGTGCATCCATCAACGATGTTGAACGCCAGAAACAAATTCCAATCGCGGATGCTGCTCAGCAATGTGGCCAGACGCTCCTCGTTGAATCGGCCCTTGAGCTTGAACTGACGCCACAGCGCAAATGGCTCGTCGTGGTACTGAACCATCGCCAGCATGTCGGCGTCGTCGCAGAACTCGGCGAGAAACGCCCGCGCCAGCGACGCATGACTGTCAGGCGCCGCGATCGGCGCGCCCGGCTGCGCCTCAGCCTTGAACGTGTCATGGGTGTGAACGAGCACCTTGAGCCGCCAGTAATCGGTCTCCGACAGCTTCGCGCGCAGCTGCGCGAGATTGCGCTCAAGCTCCGCAATGTGCGCCCGAATGGTTCCTTCCGGATGCCCCGGCCGTACCTCGCCCCAATCCAGGTTACGCTGGTAGCGCGCGGCGCGCGTAATGGCGTCGAATATCTCTTTGTAGTCCCGCATGCCCGTCCTTGTGATCGAACATTGAGGTCGCCATCAGTCCCGCCTCAGGAAATGCCCTCAGAATCGTGATTAAATTGTCGTAAGTCCGGCCGGAGCCACAATCCCGACGCAACCTTTTCACATCTGGAAAATTATGTAGGATGCGGCCGCGAACGGATGCTACGGTCGCAGGAAGCAACGGACACGACACGGGCGACACGACTCACGGCGACGCGACCAACAGGAGCCTTGAAATGAACCGTCGTAGGACGATTGCAGCGCTGGCCGTGATAGGCGCTGCGTCCGTCGCTGCCGCACCGAGCTTCGCCCAGGACCCGTCGGGCGCCCGCATGGCGCCCGAGCGCGCTCCTGTCTCGTCCGGCGTGACCTCCGGCGCCTTGCCGACCCCATCGGTGCAGTTCGGCACCAAGCGCAAGGCGACCTCGCAGGAGGGACCAGAGCTGCAAAGCCAGAAGGCGGTACGGCCGCTTTCGCTCTCGCCGGGCGCGGCGCCAAATTTGCCCGTTAGATAAGAATGACGCGCTCTCCTCGTCATGGCCGGGCTCGTCCCCGCCATCCACGTCTTTGATCTAACTGAATTCAAGACGTGGATGCCCGCGACAAGCGCGGGCATGACGAAGCAAACGTTGAGCGCATTGGTATTAGTCCAGATTGATCGTGTGCACGTCCTGGGTGACGTGGATCTCGGCGAACGGCATCAGCACCTCGCCATCCCGGCAAGCATAATTCGGCGTCGCCACGCGCTCGAAATTCCCGCGGTCGCTGACACACGTGTTCGCGCGGTCGCCGCCCCAGTAGGCTTCCTTTCCGGGCACGAAGGCGAAGAAGTAGAAATAGCCTTTCGGGAATCCCGAGGCTTCATTGCATCCCGGCTCAAGGCTGAACCAGCCCTTCACCACGAAGTGGCGATCATTCACGCCGGCCCGGTGGATGATCGCGAGCATCGCCGGATCCTCGGTGTTGTTGCAGACCCGCAACGTGAACGTGCCCGGCTGAGCCTCGCTGGGGCCGACGAACGTCAGACCCAATGCCAGACAGGCCGCCGACAGCGCCCACTTCAAGGCTCGCATGAAAAGGATACTCCTCCGCTTGGACGGGGCCGTAACATGGATTTAAATCATGCTCGTCTCAAGCTCTTTCTCGGCATCGCGTGCTAGGACGTGATCGCAACAACTGGATGACTTCATGCGTCTGCAACTCACCTTCGCGGCCGGCGGTTACGACTTCGTCCGCCCGCTCGCCGACGGCACCGTCAAGCCGGACGGCATCGATCTCGTCGTGCTCTCCGGCATGGGCTCGGGCGAGCGCCACCATCGCATGGGCCACGGCCACGAATTCGACCTCTGCGAGTTCAACGCCGCTGCCTACCTTGCGGCGCATGACCGCGACTACCCGTGGCTCGCCTTGCCGGTGTTCCTGCATCGGCGCTTCCGGCACGGCTTCGTCTTCGTCAATCCGCAACGCGGGATCGCAACGCCGCCCGACCTGCGCGGCAAGCGGCTCGGCGGGCCAACATTCCTCGCCGCCGGCAATGTGTGGATGCGTGGCATCCTCGAAGAGCACCATGGTGCACCACACCGCGAAATCACCTGGTTCGTCGAGCGCGAGGATGCGGTCCCGTTCGCGCCGCCCGCGGGCTTGCGCTACGAGCGCGTGCCGGACGGCGTGCGCGCCGAAAAGATGATGCTCGACGGCGAGCTTGACGGCCTGCTCTCGCCTGACCTGCCGCATGCCTTCCTCAAGGGCGAACCGAGCATCGCGCGCCTGTTCGCCGCCAACAAGGACGAGGAAATCGCCTACTTCAAGAAGACCGGCATCTTCCCGATCATGCATGTGACGCTGATCAAGCGCGAGCTGGTCGAGCGCCATCCCTGGGTGCCGAACACGCTGATGAAGGCGTTCAATCAGGCGAAGGAAATCGCCTACCGGCGTATCCTCAATCCTCGCAACGTCGCGCTCGCCTGGGTGCGCAATGCGCTCGAGGAACAGATCGCGGTCCTGGGTCCCGATCCGTGGGAGTTCGGATTGACGGACAAGAACCGCAAGAACCTCGAGACGCTGCAGCGCTATTGCGCACAGCAGGGCATCGTGCGCCAGCAACGGCCGCTGGAAGAGCTGTTCATCGATGCAGGCCGGGTGAACATTCCCGAGGAGGTGTGATCGCCTCAGCTGCGATCGCCGGCGAGCGCGCCTGGGCGCAGCAGCAGGAAGGCAGCGAGCGCGAGCAGCATCAGCACGGCGATCAGCGTGAACGCCGTGGCCCATGCCGACACCGACATGCCCCCTTGCCAGTCGAGCACAAAGCCGACCGCGAGCGGACCGACGAAGCCGCCGACATATCCGAGCATCGAGTGCACGGCGAGCGTCGCGCCGCGGCGCGAAGGCTCCGCAGTACCCGCTGTGCCCGCGGTCAGCGAGGATGAATCGAGCCAGACGATTGGCCCGTACAGCACCATCAAGCCGAACGCCAACGGGTAGGAGCGCGGGCCGACAAATCCAAGTACGAGCGCGCAGGCCGCGGAGGCGAGCATCGCCAGCGTGATCAGCCTGCGCCGGCCGATCAAAATCGCGGCTTCATTACCGAGCACGCTCGCCAGCGTCCCGAGCAGCCCGAGCAGCGTCAACGCCATGGTCGGCGACATGATGGTAGCGGACGCGCTGCTCTGCATCGCGACGAAGCCGAGGAACGCAACGCCCCAGCCGCGCAACGCGCTCATTTCCAAGGTGTGGATGCAATAGGCGACCGCGTAGGCCATCGCCGAGCGATTGCGCAGCACCGGCCGGAAATCGAACAGCGCCTGCTCGCCCGCACGCGGCGGAGCACCTTCGCTCGGCACCCGGAGTGCCACCAGCAGGAAGGCCAGCATGGCGCAGACGCCCGAGGTCAGGAAGGCGGCAGGCCAGCCGGCGAGATCGGCCAGGAACGCCGCGTACGCAAAGGAGACCGCACCCGAAATCCCGATCGACGCCGCATGTCCGGCTGCGGCGCGCGACATCAGCTTGGCGTCGACCTTGTCGGCGAGGAGCTTGAGGCCGGTCATGTAGGTCCCGGCCCAGCCGATGCCGGCAAGCGCACGCGCTGCGAGCGCGACCCACAATCCATCGGCCAGAAGCGCAAACAGCACATGAGCGAGCGCGGTCGCGGCTACGCCGAACAGATAGACCCGCTTGGCATCGATACGGTCGGTCAGTGTGACGAGCACGGGCACCGCAACGATATAGGCGCCATAGAAGATGCCGGTGATCCAGCCGGCCTCGCCATAAGTCAGCGACCACCGCTGCACCAGATCAGGCAGCAGAGCCGGCCAGACGAAAGCGCCGATCTGAATGAGAACCTGCGCGGCGCAGATCAGCAGCACCAGCTTGAGAGCCGATAGACGTCCCACAACTTCCACCTCTATCGCGCCTGGCCCAAGACGGGACAAGGTGTGCGATAGTAGCGGTTGCTGCAACCGGCGCGCTACGTCTGTGCGTACATCAGGTGCGCCGCGCTGGCGCGCTGCCCAAGAAAACGCGAACGCCCACCTTGTGGCAATGTCGCGCTATCCCAGAGTGCATTAGAGCTCAGCAGGAGACCCCTCTCCGGCTGAGTCCCTTTCGATTTCAAACTTCGGATTGTTCGTGCGGCTCACCGAACTGCATGATGACCGCTGCAGCACACGCACTCACTGATACCACCAGCGTCAATGAGAAAATGACAGCCCACATGTGCCTACGTCCCCCTTCAATGCAACGGTCAAGATAATTTTTCTCCATGTTGTTCAAAATTTGTCACTGCCGGTGGCCAAATGTGGGACGCAAAGAGAGTGCATTGAAATCTTTGTGATAATGGCCGCCGGACACCGGCGACGCGTTAACGTGACCTTATGAATTTGCCACTTGCGCGCGTTTGCAGCGGCCGACATTCACATCAGCCGCCGCGTTACTACGGTATCTACTTAAAGTACCGCAGATCGGGCGGCGCCTGATCTTTCTTCGCTGGCATCAGCAGACCGTCGGCGCTCAAGAAATAGTTCTCCTCGCCAATGACGATCTGATTGTTGCCCTCGGTGCAGAAGAACTGGCCCCAATGCGGATGGCGCTCCGCGCTGCGCTTGAAGGTCTTGTCGACAGTCCATGGCCGCGTCAGCGCGTGATCGTAGACGGTGATCACATCGTGCAGCAGGTTCGGATCATTCTTGTCGAGGAAGAACCGCTCCTTGAACACCGATTCATTGTCGAAGTGCAGCGGCAGCCCCGACGCATCATAGGCACGCGGGCCCTTGAAGTTGCGGGTCTCGACCTCGAGCACGTCATAGACGCCGTCGCCGTCCTCATCGAGCCATTTGCCGATGGAAAAGCCCTGAAAGGTCGGCAATGCATCGCTCGGCCAGTCGCGTCCATCCGTGAAGACGCGCCGCATCTCGGTGCCGGCGATGACGTAGGTCGTCTCCGGCGTCACGATATATTCCTGCACCGGCGAAGCCATCATGCGCGGCATGCCGCCCGGCAGGCAGCGCGCGGTCGGATAGTTGCCGATGCCACCGCGGGCCTGATCGGCCATGCTGGCTTCGAGAACCTTTTGATATTCCGGCGTCAGCGGCGCCTGCTGCGCCGGTCCCCAAGGCTTGGTCGGATCGAACTTGATCACCTGTCCGCCAAGCCGCGGGTTGATCGTGATCCACTGACCTTTCCAGTCCGGGTATTTCGGCTCATCGGCGACTGCCCTGCCGCCAATAATCATCACCAGTGTGATCGCGAGAGCAAGCGCGCGCAATGTGCCTTGCCGCACCATGGTCGACCTCCCTGTGTATTGTCGGCCCGCTTTTTGTTCGCGATGCTTTTGCGGGTTCACGAAGCATACAACGTCGCGCCTCGCTCGTGAAACGGAAAAGCATCACGAACGAGACGAGACGGATCTGGCGACACCGCGCCGGAGTAGCGGCTTCCCGGCGCGCGACACTTCAAGTGTTCAATGGTGAGCCGAGACTCGCTTGACGCATTCGGACACCATTTCTCTCGGCGCCGAATGGCTGATATCGCCGAGCGATAGGATGCCGACCAACCGCTTGCTCTTGCTGATCACCGGCAGCCGGCGAACTTTCAGCTTCTCCATATGTTGCACGGCCTTGGCGAGATCATCGTCCTCGGAGCAGCAATGGATGCCTTCGCTCATGACATCGCGTGCCGTCGCGCGGCGAGGATCGACGCCGTCCTTCGCCAGGCCATTGCAGACAATGTCGCGGTCGGTCACCATGCCGACGAGCTTGTCGTCCTCTCCGATGGGAACGGCGCCAATGTCATGCTGGCGCATGAGCTTCGCGATCTCGGTGAGCGGCGTATCCGGACCGACCCACTCGACGCCCTTGTGCATGACTTCTTTGACTTTCATGGCGGACCTCCTTTGCTGGGTGCAGCAATGCCTCAGCCCGGTCCCAACCCTGCGCTCGAAGTATATCTCAGATTAGGCTCGGCGATAGCCGGATAGCATTGCGTTTCCGCGCCTAACGGCAATTCGCGAGGCCGAACGGAGTTCCATGTTCCGTCAGCGCGACGGCAGATTATCTTTGGTATAGAGACGGCCTCATTCGCAAGATAAGCGCCGCACCAAGCGCCCGCCGTCTCAGACGGGCGGCTCGATGCGGCTTATGCCGAATGCTTGGAAAATCATCCATCCGTATCGGCAGAGGGATGGAGCCTGGTCAGAACGGCACTCTTCCGGCGAGACATGCCCGGATGAAGGCCTCATGCGAGCGCATGCCAGCCGTATGTCCGGAACCGCGCCGCTCGGCAAGCGCATGACAGGTATCGTAGCTGGCCGCTTGTGCAAACGGCCCCGGACCCGGCGCGCTCGCCACCGGCGCCTGGAACGGGACTCGTCCCGCCATACAGGACGTGATGAACAACTCGTGCGCCCGGCGTCCCGCCTCGTGCCCCGATCCACGCTGCTCCGCGAGCGCGTGGCAGCTATCGTAGTTGGCAAGCCCCTGATACGGGCCAGTCCCGGCCGCTTGCGACGTTACCCCTCTTATCGGCACCTTGCCGGCCAGGCAGGATCTGATGAACGCCTCGTGCGTCCGCATTCCTGCCGTATGGCCTGAGCCCCTCTGCTGCGCCAGCGCGTGGCAGGTCTCATAGTTTGGTGTCTGAGCTGACACAGGAACAACACTGAGAGCCACGGCGGTTGCGCTCAAGCAAGCAAGCATGACATTCCGCATTGACGTACCTCCTTGTATGTGTTTCCCCGTTGCATCTACCCATTTTGGCAATGTGCAACACTCGCCGATATCTGCTTTGATGCAGATCAACGGTAAGTCGTGCGGGCGCCAGCGCCGGCCGCGCGCAGCTATGGGTGAGCGTGTGCGATCGCGCGCATGAACCGATGCGACCAATAGCGGATGAGATTTCAGAAGAGGCATCCGCGCTTCCGCGGCAATGCCTCTCACCTCAGGCGATCACCGCACCGGCAGATATTCTTCGGTATAGAACGCCTTCACATCGGCGCTCTTGAGCGCACCCATCTCCACGAGTGAATCGACCAGAACGCGCAGGCCTTCCTGGTCGAAGCGGCCGTTGCGTGGAATAATTGTCGATCAGCTCGTCATAGACCTTGCCGGCCACGACGGCGGAGACATCCATCTGCCGCGCCGCGATCGGAATGGTCGCAGCCTTGTCGGCATGCATGAACGCGACCGTCTCGTACCAGCCCGATAGAAATGCACGCACCGCCTGCGGCCGCTTGGCGATCACGTCGTTGCCGGCATAGACCGCCTGCGCGATCATCTTCGGCACATAGTCGGAGACCTTCAGGAAAATGCGGCCCACGCCAAGCTCCTCAAGCCGCAGCCCGGAGGCGAAGTCCATCACGGTCGCGTCGATCTGGCCGGCGCGGAGGGACGCGACCTGCGCCTCGTCACGGCCAAGCGCGACCGCGGTGATGCCTTGCTGGCCCAGACCGAGCTTGCGCGAGAGCTGCCGCACCACCCATTCGGACAGGCCGCCCGCGGTCGAAATGCCGACGCGCTTGTCCTTGAGCTCGGCCGCCGTCTTCATCGGATTGTCGTTGCGCACGATCAGCGTGGTCTGGCGCGGCGCGACCGTAATGACGCCGACGGCGCGCGCATGCTGGCCCTTGGCGACGAGCGAGAGATCGGGCCCACCGGCGACGACGATATCGAGGCTGTTGGCCGCCAGCGCCTGATGCGCGCGCGCCGCGCCGCCGAGGTCGGAGCGCTTGATGACGAGGTCGTGCTTCGCAAAGATCCCGCGATCAATCCCGACCTGCAGCGGCACGAAGGCGACCGCGGCCGGGATCGACACGCCGACGCGCAGCTCCTCGGCGGCGGAGGCGGGGGCCGAAACGAGATATGCCAGGGCAGCCAGCGCGATAGCGGCGACCGGAAATCCCTTCCTGTCGTCCCCGCGCTCCTTTCTGTCGTCCCCCCAAAAGCGGGAACCCAGTGTGCTCAAGTGTCCTTGGCACGGTCCTTGGCACGAACCTCGCCGATGTCGTCCCCGCGCAGGCGGGGACCCATAACCACCAAGGTTTCGGTCGTCGCTGGCCCTGCTACATCGCCTTGCTGCGGTGTATGGGTCCCCGCCTGCGCGGGGACGACACGGAGTGTTTGGCTCGCGTAAGGCCTGCAATTTCAAATTCCCTCTCATTCTTCACACTCACTTTGCCGGGACGCTCTCGCGCTCCGGCTGCGCCAGCGTCCCTCCCCGCACATAGCGGCTCACCGGCCGTTTCAAACCGAGATGCTCCCGCAAGGTACGGCCCTCATACTCGCTGCGGAACAGGCCGCGGCGTCGCAGCTCCGGCACCACCAGCTCGACAAAGTCGTCGAGCCCGCCCGGCAGGATACGGCGGCATGATGTTGAAGCCGTCGCAGCCGTCCTTGCCGAACCATTCCTCCATGTGATCGGCGATCTGCTGCGGCGTGCCGCGGATGACGCTCTTCGCCCGCGCGCCCGCGACCCGCATCGCCACCTGCCGCATCGACAGCTTCTCCTTGCGCGCCATGTCGCGCACGTTCTCGAAGGTCGAGCGGCTCGCATTCGACATCGGCAGGTCCTCCGGCAGCGGGCCGTCGAAGTCGTAGCGCGTGAGGTCGATGTTGCCGAGCACCATGGAGAGGATCTCGCGCGCCACCATCGGATGGATCAGCGACTGCAGGTATTCGTACTTTTCGTTCGCCTCCGCCTCGCTGCGGCCCACGATGGCGCTCAGGCCGGGCATGATCTTCATCTCCTCGGGCGCGCGGCCGTGCTTGTCCATCTCGCCCTTGATGCGGGTATAGAACGTCTGTGCCTGCTCGATGGTGAGCGGCGCGCAGAAGATCACTTCGCCGAATTCAGCCGCGACCGCGATCATGTCGTCAGAGCCGCCCGCCTGCACGATCACCGGGCGGCCTTGCGGCGTGCGCGGCACGTTGAGCGGGCCGCGCACGGAGAAGAGCTCGCCCTTGTGGTTGAGGCGATGCAGCTTGTCGCGGATGGAAGAACTGCCCGCTCGCCTTGTCGCGCACGAACGCATCGTCATCCCAGCTGTCCCACAGCCCGACCACGACCTGCGCGAACTCGCGCGCCCGGTGGTAGCGCTCGCCGTGCTCGTAGTGCACGTCGCGGCTGAAGTTGTTGGCCTCGCCCAGCATGCCGGAGGTGACGAGGTTCCAGCCGGCGCGGCCGCCGCTCAGGTGATCGATCGAGGCGAACTTGCGCGCCACATGGAACGGCTCGTTGTAGCTCGTCGAGGCGGTCGCCACGAGCCCGATGTGGCTGGTCACCGACGACAGCGCCGCGAGCAGCGTGAGCGGCTCGAAATTGGCGATGTACTGCGCCGAGCGCGAGAGCGCCTCCATGTTGGCTTCGCGGACGCAGAGATTGTCGGCGAAGAACACCATGTCGAACTTGGCGCGCTCGGCGGTCTGCGTGATCTCGGCGTAGTGCTTGAAATTGATGCCGGCGTCGGCCTGCGCCTGCGGGTGCCGCCACGAGGCGACGTGATGCCCGGTCGGATTGAAGAACGCGCCGAGCCGCATCTGACCTTTAGTGCCCATTCGCTCCGCCACTTGCTGCTCCGGGTATGCCCCGGTCCAATTGGCACGACTATAACACCCTCTCAGCCCTCTCGCCTGCCCGCGGCGCTCTGCCATGGTCAACCGGCGCGGGAAATAGTCTACAGTGCGTACAAGCGTGCCGCGCATGGCACGCCGCAACCAATCCAGGGAGGCTTTGATGGACCAAGACCGCCGGGAATTCCTCAAGACCACGAGCCTGGCTGGCGCCGCCGCCGCCATGACCGGCGCGGCCACGCTGACTGTCACGCCCGCGCAGGCGCAGACCCAGATGCCGACGCAGGCGATGGCGCGCGGGCTGACGCTTGCAACGCTGCGGCGCGCGGATGGCGGCTACGGGCTCGGGCTGCGGACCGAACGCGGCATTCTCGACGTGATCGCCGCGGAGGCCGACTTCCACGAGAACGCTCCGACCACGATCACGCAGGTGCTCAACCGCGAAGGCGACGCCAGCGGGCTGCGCCGGCTTGCTGCCAAGGCAAGCGCCCAGGCGGCGCGCTATTTCGTGGCCGAGGACAAGGCCCAGTTCGGGCCCTGCGTCACCCATCCGGAGAAGATCGTCTGCGTCGGCCTCAACTACCGCAAGCATGCGGCCGAGACCGGCAATCCCGTACCCAAAATGCCGATCCTGTTCAACAAGTTCAACAGCGCACTCAACCATCACGGCGGCAGCATCGCGGTGTCGAAGGAGAAGGCCACGAATTTCGACTACGAGGCCGAGCTCGTGATCGTGATCGGTCGCACCGCGCGCAATGTCAGCGAGGCCGACGCCGCGCAATACATCTTCGGCTTCTGCACCGGCAACGACTTCACGGCACGCGACCTGCAGTCGCGCTCGAGCCAGTGGATGCTCGGCAAGGCGCTCGACGGCTCCGGCGTGATCGGTCCCTGGCTGATCACCTCAGACCTCGTCGATGGCGACAATCTCGGGATCTCGCTCACCGTCAACGGCCAGAAGCGCCAGTCGTCGAACACCTCCGACATGGTGTTCAACACCAAGCAGCTGGTGAGCTACATCTCCGACTACATGACGCTCAAGCCCGGCGACCTCATCTTTACCGGCACGCCGGAAGGCGTGATCTCGGGCTATCCGAAGGACAAGCAGGTCTGGCTCAAGGCCGGCGACAAGCTCGTCACCTCGATCGACAAGCTCGGCGACCAGACCCTGACGCTGACGTGAGCGCAGTGCCTTGACGTAAGCGACGGCCCTCCCGCACGGGAGGGCCGATTTTCAATACACGCTTCGATACCGCGCCCGGACGAGCAGGCAATCGTTCAAGGGAGAAGAAACAATGTCCTTGCTGATCCGGCGCCGGCTGTTCGTGGCAGGTGGGCTCGCCTCGTTTGCGCTCATTCGCCGCGCCAGCGCAGCGCCGCCCGCGACGATCGCTGACGGGAGCGTCATCGGCCGCGGCAAGATGCTGGTCGTGCAGGAGGATGCTTTCGGCCGCATCCTGGCGTTCGACTCGTCAACCTATATCGAGGGCAACGCCACCACCGTGAGCGACGTGATCGTGATCGGCTCCTATTGCGGCACGCGCGTGCTCGCCCCGATCTTCACGCGCGGCGCGAAGGCGGTGATCGCGACCGACGCCGGCATCGGCAAGGATGAGGCCGGCGTCAGCGGGCTCAAGCATGGCGAGACGATCGGCGTGCCGGTCGCCGCCATCGCGGTGCTGTCGGCGGAAACCTCCAACGGCCGCTCGACGCTGCTGGGCGAGATCAGCCGTGCGAACGCGCAGGCGCGCGCGCTCGGCGTTGCGCCCGGCATGCCGGCCTACGAAGCTGCTGCGCTGCTTGCCAAGGCGCCCGCCGGCAAGCCGATCCCGACCTCACCCGGCGAGGAGGAGAAGGCGGTGGTGGTCGAGCAGACACCCAAGGGCCGCATCTGGGCGGCGCCCGGCACCACGGCGATCACCGAGAAAATCCCGAACGACATCGTCTGCAGCGGCGCCAATTCGAGCCGCGTCTCCTCGGACGGCGTGCTCCGCATGGGCGCCAAGGGCTCGATCGCCAACGACGCGGGCATTGCCAAGAACAACTCCGCGGTCGAGGGCGTCATGATTCTGGGCGAGCGCGGCATTCCCTCCGCCGCCGTCTCGACGCTCACGGCGCGGCTTGGTGAAGGCTTGAGCACCTGGAACGACGGCATCATCTCGGTGGTCAATCAGGTCGCCGCCGCTCGCGGTGTCAAGGTCGGCATGAGCGCGAAAGAGGCAGCGCGCCTGATGCTGGGGTGAGCGGCCATGCAGCTCAAGAAAGTTGCCTTCACCATGTATCCGGTGACCGATGTGGCGCGGGCGCGGGACTTCTACGAGAACAAGCTCGGGCTCACCATCGGAAGCAATGGCAATCGCGGCGACCGCTGGTGGATCGAGTATGACCTGCCGGGCGGCGGCTGCCTGGCGATCACCAACTTCACCGGCGAGCAGCCGAGCGCCGCAGCCGGCGGAACGATCGCCTTCGAGGTCGAGGATCTCGATGCTCTGGTCGCGGATCTCAAGTCAAAGGACGTCGCCTTCAAGAGCGGCATCATCGAGAGCCCGGTGTGCCGCATGTCGGTTTGCGTCGACAGCGAAGGCAACTCGATCCTGTTGCATCAGCTCAAGCCGAAGCCGGCGTAGGCGAAACCCATCACGTGCGGCGCGCCCAGCGACAAAGCCGATCGCACGCCGCCCGGGCCGCATGGGCCCGGGCCAGCGCCGCTTAGGCGAACGAGACGCTCAACGGATCAATCGTCATCATCGTCGTCATCATCATCATCGTCGCAGATGACGACCGGCCCCTTCGGGGTAAAGACGATCTTGCAATCGTCATCATCATCATCATCGTCGTCGTCAGGACCACCGCCAAAGCCGCCACCGGGCCACTTGCGGTGCGGGCGCCCGTGGGGGGGCTGGTGCTTGCCGGACGAATTGCCGGCGCCTTGGTTGCCATGGCCGTGCCCCTTCGCGACGGCTTCGGACGGGATCGTCAGCGAAGCCGCTGCGAGGATCGGCAGCGCCAGCAGCGCTTTCGGGATGCTAAACATCGCGTGCTACTCCAGGGTTTGTTGCAAGAGCTTGAGTGCTCTGTCGTGGCCGGACCCTAGAGAGCGCTATGTCCTCGCGATGTGATGATGGTCACCCAAATGCGCTTTACTCGGGCGAATACGCCCGAGGCGTTAAGCATGACGGGAAGGCCGTCCACAGCAAATAAGCTGAAGCGAATGAGCCGAGCCCGCTATTCGACTTGCTCGGACGCCGGCTTGCCCTTGTCGAAGATCCTCATCTCGATATAGCGCGCGGGCTTGTCGGTGAGATTCTGCTGGCGGTGAACGGTTCCGCGCGGAACGTAGTTGCTGTCGCCGGCCTTCAGCACCTGCGGCGGCTGGCCCTTGACGGTGAACGTGACTTCGCCCTCCTGCACCGCCGTCCATTGATCGCCAGGATGGCGGTGAAACTGGTTGCCTGCGCCTGGCGGCATGGTCACGGACTGCATCCCCACCTCGCGCGCCGGATCCTTCTCAAGCGGTGTCGCAAAATAGCGATTGTTCTGGAACGGCGGCGTGGTCGCCTGTGACCAGGCCGCCGTCGCGGCGATGGCGGTTACCAACAGCACTGATGGAATTATCACCCTATTCATCATTTCCTCCCCTTGCGACGTGTTCGAGCACACTTCGTTATTCGACGAAGCCTACCTCGTTTGCGCCAGGGACGGAAAGGGTGGTTTATCCGCGTCATGGCAGGGCTTGTCCCGGCCCGCCACGTCTTGCTTGCTGCAATCAAGAAAAGAAAGACGTGGATGCCTGCGACATCAGCGCGTTCACGCGCATCTTCGACGCGCTATGCGCGGGCATGACGAATCAAACGTTGAGCGCCTTTGGCAGACGAAAGTCCGCGTCATTTCTGAGCGGCAACGCGATCAATCGCAATGCCGCGCTCAATTGTCGTCGTCGGGGTCGATGACCGTTCCGTCGGCCTTGGTCACGTCAATGAGCCATCCGCCCGGTTGCCCGCCCTTCAAAGGGTGCGCCCGCAAGGTCACCTGTTCGCCGGGCTGCAACGCTCTTGACTCAATGCCGGCGCGTCCCAGCACGACCGACGCTTCGGTCTCTATCCTCCACTCGACAGCAGGCCCAGTCGCCCCTGGCACCATGATTCGGATGTAGGCATGCGGGTTGGTGTATGTGAAATGCGTCACGGTCCCGGTCAGCGTGACTTCTTTATCCTTGGCGAACATCACGGTCGAGTGGTGAGCCAGCGCCGGCAGCGCAGCGGCCCCCAGAAGGCCAATGGCAGCAACGGTTCGTGTCGCGAAGCGGTTGATCATTAATCTTTCCCGTGATTGTGGACCGAGCGTAACGCTGCTGCGGAACAGCGCGCCCGCTGCGCATATGGGTAAGCAGCGGGCCTTCGCTATCGGACCATCTGTCGCACAACCTGCGGGCGCAACGGGACGGCGTCGGGAACTAAATATCCAATGAACGATCACGACCGCGAACGTCGGTCGCGGGCTTGCAATGCCCAGATGGTGGGCTTCGCTTTCGCTCAGCCCACCCTATGCGTCGCCTCACCCTGCCCGCGCGACTTTCTTCTCCGCCGCCTTGAACACCTCGTCGCGGCACCAGGTCGCGAGCTCGCTGCCGGTCGCAAACCAGACGCCGCCCGCATCTTTCATGTGGCGGATGATGGTGCGCAACGCCTTGGCGCGGCCCGGCCGTCCCGAGATATAGGGATGAAACTGGAACGGGCAGTAAGCCGGCCGGTGCGGCGACTCCTCGTGGAATTCGTCGAACATTCCCTTCCACACGATGAGCGCATTCTCCGGATTGCCGGCATCGTTGTTGGAATGCTGATAGGTGCGGCCGTCACCGAACGGCTGTCGCGGCAGCTCGACCAGCACTTTGCCACCCAACTCCCACAGGAACGGCAGATCGTGGGAGAACGAATTGCTGTTCCAGAGAAAGCCGTGCTCCATGAGCAGCTCGATGCTGTTCGGGCTCTGCGTGCATGAGCGCCAGCCGATCGGCCGATTGCCGGCGCGCTGGCGGATCATGTCGGCGGTCCTGCGCATCACCTCGTCTTCCTGATCACGCGTGAGATCGCGCGCGACCTCGTGGTGGTAGCCGTGACCAGCGACCTCGTGACCACCGGCGACGATCGCCTTCACGGCTTCCGGAAAGCGCTCGGCAATGCCGCCGCAGGTGAGGAACGTCGCCTTGACGCCTTCCTGCTCGAGAATGCGCAGAATGCGCCACACGCCAGTGTGCGGCCCGTACTCGCACTGGGTGTATTCCTCGTGGTCCATCAGGCCATTCGGCAGCGGGCGCACATCCTCGCCGCCCTGGAAGTCGAAGGTCAGCGTCACCGCGACCCGATTGTTATTGGGCCAAAAGAGCTTATCCGAATGGTATTCCCTCAACATGCATTCCTCCCTGCGGTTACCGGCAAGATGCTTGTTTCCCGACACCATGGCAACAGGCACCACCCCGAAACTACTTGGAAACCATGTCGCATCAGGGTCGGGTAACATTCCCCCGCTAGGGTCACCGTCCAGGTGAGGACGTGCCTTCCCTATGACCGCTCTTGATCTCGCCGAGAACGGCAAGGTGCCGTCGCAGGCCGACGCGCTGGCGCGTTGGTCACGCGCGCTGTCGGTTTTGCTTTTTCTCTCGAGCATCGCGGCCCTGATCATTCAGCTCGGCTGGCAGGCCGCGCTGGCGCACCGCTTTGGCGGCAATGCCGAGCTGATGATGATTCTGTCTGTTGCGCTCGGGCTTGGTGCCGGTGGCCTCATCGGCGGCCTGCTCGCGCCAACATTCTCGCCCCGTTCACCGTTGCTCGTGCTGGCAGCTATTGCCGCTATGAACGGCGCGTGCGCGTATGTTTGGCCGATCCCGAACGATGGCGCCGCGCCAATGCTCGCTGTAGCACCAGTGCTGGCGAGCGCACTGCTCACAGGCGCGACGTTACCGGCTACGCTCGGGCCGCTCATCCGCCGCATCGGCAGCGCCGGTAGCGCGTTCGGCGATTGCCTGTTCGCGGTCATGCTTGGCGCCGCCGTTGCGTGCCTTGCCAGCGTGTCGGTGTTGCAACCGTTCTTCGGCGATTGGGCGACGCCAGGTGTTGCCATCGCACTCAATGCCGCGGTCGTCATCGGTGCGCTTGTGGCGCACTGCCGCTCTGCAATCTTCATCGACGCGACCTTGCCGCAACGTCCGCCGCTCATCTCACTACGTCGCGTCCTGCTACTTGCCGCTATCGCGGGCGCCTTGGCGATGTCGTATGTGGTGTTCTTTGCGCGCGCGGTGACCTACGCGACAGCACCGAGCCAGCCCGCTTTCGTCGCGACGCTCGCCGCCTTCCTGCTCGGGCTCGCGGCGGGCGCTCGTCGCGCCGGACGGCATTGCGCACTATTCTCTGCCGAGGAGCTGATGCGGCGTGCTGCGCGCAGCGCCATGGCCGTCAATCTGATCGGGCTTGCGGCGCTGCCGCTCATCCAGCAGCTCGCCTGGCTCGATGGCGCGGTCATCGTTCTTGTCATGTTGTTGTGTGTGCTGATCGCGCGAGCCTGCGGCGCGCTCCTGCCCTACCTGGCCGAGCTCGCCATCACGACTGACACGGCCCCTGGCTGGCGTAGCGCGCTGCTGTGCGTTGCATATGTCGCAGGCGCGGCCGCCGGCGCCTGCGTGACCGGCCAAGTGCTCATGGAGCAATTTGGCTTCGCCGCTATCGGTGCCGGCCTGGTCATTGCCGGTGTCCTCTACACGCTCCTTCTGGTCGCGCTGCTCGATCTGCCACGCTGGCAGAAGGTCGTGCGCGGCATGACCGCGGCCACGGTCGCCGTCCTTGCGTTGGCATTGCTGCCAAGCTGGTCGGCGAACGTGGTCGAGAAAATTCAGGCAAGGGCCGCCGCCGACGCCAAGCCCGCGATCGACCTCCAGCACGACCGCAGCCGCAGCTAGAGTAGTCCCTTCACGGAATAGGGGCGGTCCCGGCCAACAGGCCACAAACGCCTGCAAGCATAAACCCGCCATAACCATGCTGCTCTCGCCATGGATTGGCGCGGGCTTTGCGCGTATTGCTAGGGCCACCACAGGGGGCGCCGGAAGCCGGCGAGGAGGCGATCATGGCACGCCAGAAGAAGAACGGAGCAAGCAAGAAGAAGAACGAAGCCTCCGGCAAGCGCATCCTGCGCTCGCGCTACTGGTTCGACCATCCGGACGATCCGGAGGCGACCGCGCTCTACTTCGAGCGCTACCTGAACTTCGGCTTCACCCGGACGGAGATCACGTCCGGGCGACCGATCATCGGCATCGCGCAGTCAGGCTCCGACCTCTCCCCTTGCAACCGCCATCACCTGCAGCTTGCCGAGCGCGTGCGCGACGGCATCCGCGATGCCGGCGGCATCGCGATCGAATTTCCGATGCATCCGATCCAGGAGACCGGCAAGCGGCCGACCGCCGCGCTCGACCGCAATCTTGCTTATCTGAGCTTGGTCGAAGTGCTGTACGGCTATCCGCTCGACGGCGTCGTGCTGACCACCGGCTGCGACAAGACCACGCCGGCCGCCATCATGGCGGCCGCGACCGTGAACATTCCGGCGATCGTGCTCTCGGGCGGCCCGATGTTGAACGGCTGGTGGAAGGGCAACCGCGCCGGCTCCGGCACCATCAAGTGGGCCTCCGGCAAGCTCTACAAGGCCGGCGAAGATCGACTACGACGAGTATCTCGACTCGGTCGCGGCCGCCGCGCCATCGATCGGCCATTGCAACACGATGGGCACCGCCTCGACCATGAACGCGCTCGCCGAGGCGCTCGGCCTGTCACTGCCGGGCTGCGCCTCGATCCCGGCGCCCTATCGCGAGCGCGGGCAGATCGCCTACGAGACCGGCCGGCGCGCGGTCGAGATCGTCCACGAGGATATCAAGCCGTCCGACATTCTGACCCGCGAGGCGTTCGAGAACGCCATCGTGGTCTGCAGCGCCATCGGCGGCTCGACCAACGCGCCGGTCCATCTCAACGCGATCGCACGCCACGCCGGCGTCAAGCTCGCGATCGAGGACTGGGAGACGGTCGGCTATGACGTGCCGCTGATCGTCAACATGCAGCCGGCCGGCCAATATCTCGGCGAGGAATATCACCGCGCCGGCGGGCTGCCGGCGGTGCTCAGTGAGCTCATCAAGGCCAAGCGCATCCACGGCAATGCCAAGACCATCAGCGGCAAGAGCATTGCGGAGAACACAAGCGGCGCCACCATCAAGGATGAGGACGTGATCTATCCCTACACGAAGCCGCTCAAGGAGAAGGCCGGCTTCAAGGTGCTGCATGGCAACCTGTTCGATTCCGCCATCATGAAAATCAGCGTGATCGCGGACGAGTTCCGCCAGCGCTACCTCTCTGATCCCAAGGACCCCGATGCCTTCGAGGGACGCGCGGTGGTGTTCGACGGGCCGGAGGACTACCACAAGCGCATCGACGACCCTTCGCTCAAGATCGATGAGCGCACCATGCTGTTCATCCGCGGCGTCGGACCGATCGGCTATCCGGGCTCCTCGGAAGTGGTCAACATGCAGCCGCCCGCTGCGCTGCTCAAGAAAGGCATTACCTCGCTGCCGTGCATCGGCGACGGACGGCAGTCGGGCACATCGGGCTCGCCTTCGATCCTGAACGCGACGCCGGAGGCGGCGGCGGGTGGCGGGCTTGCGCTGCTCCAGACCGGCGACCGCGTGCGCATCGATCTGCGCAATGGTACCGCCAACATTTTGATCTCTCCCGAGGAGCTGGCCGAGCGGCGTGCCGCGTTGCAGAAGCGCGGCGGCTATCCCTATCCCGAGAGCCAGACCCCCTGGCAGGAGATCCAGCGCGACATCGTCGACCAGCTCGCCGACGGTATGGTGCTCAAGCCGGCGGTCAAGTACCAGCGGGTTGCGCAAAAGGCCGGCGTGCCACGGAACAGCCATTGACGCGAAACAGTTATTAATGCCACGCGTGTCGAAGCAGCACCTGATACGAAGAGAATACCTAGCATGGCGCAAGGGCTGAACGCGGCAGACCGCCCATCCGCATTTCCGATGGCGGCATCGGCCGGCACGATCACGCTCATTGCGACGCTCGCCGCGCTGGGCTTTGCGCTCACGGTAGTCCTGTTTTTTCCGGGCTACCTGACCAACGATGCCACCTTCGTCTATCAGTACATGCGTGACTGGCGTTTCGGCGACTGGCAATCGCCGCTCATGAGCATGCTGTGGTGGGTGATCGACCCGATCTCGCCCGGCCCGGGCAGCATGTTTCTCCTGATCGCGTTTTCCTATTGGCTCGGGTTCGCCCTCGTCGGTATCGCGCTGGCGCGTCGATCCGCATTGCTGGGCGTGGTGGTGCCGCTCCTCGGGCTCGTTCCGCCTTCCTTTATGATGCTCGCCATGCTCTGGCGCGACATTCTGTTCGCAGCAGCCTGGCTGCTCGCCGCTGCGATCGTGCTGCTGATGGCGGATCGCGGCCCTACGGCGCGCATCGTAGCGGCAGCCGTTGCGCTCGTGCTGACTGGCTTCGGGGTGCTGTTGCGGCCGACCGCTTTCGTTGCCGCGCCGCTCCTCATCGGCTATGCGCTCTGGCCGATGCGCTTCGAATGGCGGCGCATGACGATCCTGTTCTTGCCGGCGATCGCGGCCGGCTTCCTGCTGATTCATCTCGTCTACTACGTCATCCTCGACGTGAAGCGCGAGAACCCGCTGCACTCGGTCTTCGTCTTCGATCTCGGCGGCATCACGCATTTCAGCGGCGAGAACCAGTTTCCGGTGGAATGGAGCGCGGAGGAGACCGCGCTCCTGACCCTCCGCTGCTACAATCCCGATCGCTGGGACGTCTACTGGACGCTCGAGCCCTGCCGCTTCGTGATGGCACGCCTCGAGCGGCCCGACGACGTCATCTTCGGCACCCCGCGGCTGACCGAAGCCTGGAAGGAAGCCGTCACATCGGAGCCGCTTGCCTATCTGCGCCACCGCCTCACCTTCTTCTGGCGGTTCCTGGCCGACCCCGACACGCTCACGTTCGAGCTCTACAAGATCAATGATCCTGCAACGCCGCTCGCCGGCAACGACCGCTTCAAGGCGATGGTGGCGCTGCACGACACGCTCAAGGCGACAGTGCTGTTCCGGCCGGGCTTCTGGCTGATACTCTCCGGCATGATCGTCATCGTGGCGATGCCGGCGCGCACGCGCCGCGCGGGCGCCTTCGCCATCGCGGTGGCCGGCTCGGCCACGATCTACGTGCTGACGTTTCTGCCGTTCGGAGTCGCGGCCGACTTCCGCTATGGCTACTGGTGCGTGCCGGCCTGCCTCGTGAGTGCGGCCGCGCTGTTCGCCGCCTACCGAGAGCGAGAGCCTGAATCACCGTCCAGATGACGGGCATTCTCTCGCAGACGCACCAGCACCGCGCGCGTTTCCTCGACCACGCTCTTGATGATCGCGGCGCCAAGCTCGGCCGAGGCCGCGGCGGCATCGCCGATGACGCCATCGCGCGCCAGGCGCGGATCGTCAGTGCGCCAGGGCCAGCTGGTGCCGCGATCGAAGATCAGCGCCCGAATGGCGTCAGGCTCGCGGTCGAACTCCGCCGCCAACTCGCGGCGCACGAGATCGGGCGCGAGCGCGAGCATCACCGAGGTCTCGTGCCGCCCGCCATGCACGTCGGGCACTGCGATGCTGCGGTCGACCTTGGCAAGATCGAAGGGGTGGATAGCGCAGGCATTGAGTCCGAAGTCTCCCGCGAGCTCGAGCAGCAGGGTCTCGAGCACGCCGCGATTGCCGCCGTGGCCATTGAGGATCAGGAGATTGCGCGCCGGCAGCGCGCGCACGAGCGTGGCGGCAAGCTCGCGCAGGTGCGTGACAAAGCCTGTGATCGATAGCGACAGCGTGCCGGCGGCCCAGTCATGCTCGCGCGCAAGGCCGACCGGAACGACCGGCAGCTGCCAGAGGTCGAGCTCCTCGCCCCAGTGGGCCACGATCGCGCGCGTGAGCCCTTCGGCTACCACGACATCGGTGTTGAGCGGCAGATGCGGACCGTGCTGCTCGATCGACCCGAGCGGCAGGCACAGGATCGAGGTCTTGCTGATCAGCCGCGCACTCTCGGCCGACGTTAATTCGACGACCCGTCGGTTTGGCGCAGCCATGCGTCAGCCGCTGACCATGCGCATGAGGACGCGATCCTTGCGCACAAAATGGTGGAACAGCGCCGCGCCGATATGCATGGCGGCAACCACCGCGATCGAGATTCCAACGACCTTGTGAATGGCCAGCAGTTGCTCGGAGAGCGCACGGTTCACCGGCCAGATCGATGGCAGGTTGAACAGGCCGTAGATGGGCACAGGCGCCGGATAGGCAGCCGTCGCGATCCAGCCGAGAAATACCTGCACCACTACGAGGCCATAAAGCAGGTAATGCGTAGCGTGGGCGGCAAATTGCTGGATCGCCGGAATGTCGGCGGGCAGCGGCGGCGGCGGGTGTCCCCAGCGATAGAAGATGCGGATGAGAATGACCGGGATCAGCACCGCGCCGTTTGACTTGTGCAGGTCGTAAAGCTGGTCCTGCCAGGCGCCAGTCCATTTGTTGGCGATAAGGATGCCCAGCACGATCTGGGCCAGCACCAGGATCGCTGTGATCCAGTGCAGCACGCGCGCGGTTGCGGTGTAGCCCGCGCTCGTTTCCATCGCCCCTTGGTCGCCCATCGCGCTTGCCCCTCGCTAGTGCGGACTTCTGAACCGCCACACTATGCGGGCGCATGCTCCGCACGAACAAGCGCCACTCTTGGATAGTAGCGCATGTCGCGAGACCAATGGAACGGGACTAAGGAGCGCGCTCGGTGGCGACGGGGGCCTCGGCGGCATCGGCCGCCTCGGCGAACGCCGCAAGAAGGTGATCGAGCTTGTGGCCGGCGCGCGTCGCCTTGGCGGTGAGATAGCGCCGGTTGTCGGCATTGACCGGCCCGTGCAGCGGGATACGGCCGCTCACCTCGATGCCGGCCTGGGTGAGGCCGTCGAGCTTGGCCGGATTGTTGGTCAGAAGCTTCACACGCTTGACGCCCAGGATCTGCAGCATGCGGACCGCAACGCCATAATCGCGCTCATCGTCATCGAATCCGAGCGCCGAATTGGCATCGATGGTGTCGAGGCCAGCGTCCTGCAGCTGGTAGGCGCGCATCTTGTTGGAAAGCCCGAGCCCGCGGCCTTCCTGCTCGAGATAGAGAATGACGCCCCCCCCTTGCTCCTCGAGACGGTGCAGGGCAAGCCGCAGCTGGTCGCCGCAATCGCACCGCCGCGACCCAAATACATCACCAGTGAGGCAGGCTGAGTGCAGCCGCAGCGGCACGGGCTCCCGCAGATCAGGCGAACCGACGATCACCGCAACAGAGCTGCCGCCAATGGCGTCGCGAAAGATGACGAAGCGCGCCGACACACCGCCGTTGATCGGCACGTCAGCCTCGGCCGAGACCGCGAGCGATTCAATTGCGGTCCGGCGGAATTGCGTGATGGCATCCGCCGCGACTGTCATGAGCGGGGGATCGCACGACTCCACCTTGGCGGCGTCAGCCACCAGCAGGGCAGGCATTCGCTGCGCCAGCTTGGCAAGCTCGATGGCGGCGCCGGCAACCGGGCCAGCCTGAACAACCTCAAGACCCCGCTCGACGCGCGCGTCAGAAGCCAACGCCACAATGGCCGCGGCATTGTCGCCTGACACCTCAAGCCCGATCGAATCGGTACTGGGGAGCCCAAGCGCCTGTGCGCGGCGCTCGGTGATGACAAGATGAGGCTCAACAGGGGCGCAAAGACGCCGAAAGGCGGCCAGCCGTGTGTCCGTCATGCCATCGACTGGCAGGGCCAGCGCCGCTACGCCGCCCCGTGCAATCACCACCGGCCGGCCAGACCGGAATTCCGCAATGCCGCGCTCAACCGCCACGTGCTCAGGCTTGCCGAGCAGGCCAGCGTCGCGGCCTATGTCTTGGCCGACGTCACGGCCTACGTTACGACTCACCGCATCCCCCTGCATCTTGCTAAAACCCACGGCCCCTCGCTTTTGGCACCATTACAGAAACAATCTAATGGGCCGTTTTGTTCCCTCAATGGGCATTCCAGACCCATGGGACTCATCTCGAAGTCGGCAACCTGTTCTAGGTTCATGACGCGATGAAGGCGTTAAATGGCTATTGACGCGACCTTCCGCGCGGCGACAGTGGCCGGCAACCAGAGCACGTAGCATCATGCCGACCGACTGCGGTGGAGCACCATGGCCCGATATTCCAAGGGCTTTTCGGGATACCGATGGCGTGCTCCCAGCGCCCTGGCAGGAGATTTTTGGTCCGTTACGACAAGGCATTAGGGATGATCTGGTGGTTGTCGGGCAGTTCGGCCAGTCCATTGATGCCCGAATCGCCACTCCGACCGGCCACTCACACTATATTAATGGCACGGCCGGGCTAGCCCACCTGCACCGCCTGCGCGCGCTGGTTGATGCGGTGGTCGTGGGAATCGGCACCGCGGTGGCTGACGATCCCCAGCTGACTGTTCGCCATGTCGCCGGTCCAAGCCCCGCGCGGGTGGTGATCGACCCTAGCGGCCGCCTGCCAGCCACGGCTCGCCTGCTCGCCGAGGACGGCATCAGGCGCATTGTCGTGACCCGGGCGGAGACGGAAACGCGGCTGCCAGCCGGCGTGGAGCACGTGGCCTTGCCCTCCCCGCGCGGGCAGCTTGCGCCGGACGCCATATTGGCGGCGCTCGCACAGCGCGGCTTCCGCCGCTTCCTGATCGAAGGCGGTGCCGACACGGTATCGCGCTTCCTCGCGGCGGGCTGCCTGGATCGGCTGCATGTCGTGATCGCGCCAATCATTTTGGGAGCGGGCCGGACCAGCGTCTCGCTCGCCCCGATCGCGCGCGTCGAGGAGGCCATGCGCGCGCCCATGCAGATCCACAAGCTTGGTGAGGAGGTGCTGCTCGACTGCGATCTCAGTGCTCAGCGGGTCGCGGTGGCGAAGACATCGACATGACCAACCCGCATGCTTGAACGCCCCGCGGCAACGAGCTCGCGCCGGCGTGCCAGCCACGAGTCGATGGCCGCTTGCGGCAGGTCGCCGAGCTCGCCGGCAGCGCCCGCCCATCCGGCGAGCACCTCCAGCTGGATCGCACGATCTTCCGGCGCAAACTCCCAGTCTGAAGCGCCGCTCATGACCGTGTAGCCCACGCGCTCGAAGGCGCGCACCGCGCGCAGCCCTGCCTCCGGGCCAAGCGCCGAGCCGAAGCCCTTGTCGCGACGCTGATGTCGGTTCACCGCCGCAACGATCTCAAGATCGAACGGCTCCGCCGGATCGAGTGTCGCCTGGCCCTGATAGGTGAGCGCTGCATAGACCGGGAGCCGACGCGCCGCCGCCTCGACGGTGAGCCGCCCCAGCCAATCGGCGGAGACGAGATCGAGCAACGCCGAGGTGCTGATCAGATCGAGGGCGCCATCGAGCGCCAGCTCGAGGTCGCGCACGAGATCGATGGTCCGCGCCTCAATCAGCAGGTCGGGCGGGCGCACCAGCGCAGACGCATGCGCCAGCAGGCCGAGATCATTGTCGACCAGCCGCCAGCGCTGGCGTGCCGGCAGGCGCGGTCCCACGGAGCGCACGGTCGAGCCGGTGCCGCAGCCGAGATCGACCACGGAAATTTCGGACTGGCCGGCGAACACCGCCGCGACCCGATCGAGCACGGTGACGCTGCGCGCGCGCTGATCATAGGGCTCACGTAGCGCCAGCCATTGAGCCGAGAAGGTCATGCGAGACCATCCAGCACTGAGGCAAACAGCGCGGCGGATTCCCGCCAGGTCGGAAACGAGGCCGAGGCTGCGCGCGCGCCAGCCGCAAGCCGCTCGCGCTCGGGCGCATCATCGATCAGCTGCTTCAGCGTGTTGGCGAGCGCGTCGACGTCGTCAGGCGGGATGAGGATGCCGGCGCCAGGCGGCACCGTATCGGGGATCGCGCCGGCATTGGTTCCGACCACAGGCACGCCGTGCGCCACTGCCTCGGTGTAGGCCATGCCATAACCCTCAAAGCGAGATGGCAGCACGAACAGATCCGCCTCCGCATAGAGCTCGGCCAGATCCTCTTCCGGCACCGGGCCAACGATCTCGATGCGGTCGGACAGCCCGTAGCGCGCGATGTCCTCGTCCAAGCGGGCCGCGGTCTCGGAGCTGCGCGTGTTGTCGCCGACAATCACAAGCCGCCAAGGATGGTCTTTGAGCCGCGCCAACGCTTCGACCAGCACGTCATAGCCCTTGCGCGGCACGATCGCGCCGACCGTCAGCAGCATCAGCGGCCTATCCGACGGACGAGACTCATGCGTTGCTGCGCGATCGGTGCCGGGCTTCACCACTGTCAAATGCTCGGCCGGCACGCCGTAGTCGGCGACCAGGAGGCGCGCCGTTGCATCGCTCGTTGCGATCACGTGGCGGGCGCAGGCCAGCGCAACACGCTCGCTCGTGTGAAGTGCCGCGGCTTCTGCGTCGGCGAGGCCGGTCTCGAGCGCGAGCGGATGATGCACGAGTGCGACCACGGTGTAGCGCTCTCGCAGAGACTTGGCCTCTTCCGCCATAACCCCATAAGCGAGCCCGTCGATCACGAGCGGCTGGCCGATCGGCAAACCCATGAGCTGTGCGCCGGCGATGGTTCGCACCTCCGGCGTCGGGCGAGGAAATCCATCGCCGATGTCGAGCACCTCGACCTGCCAGCCCAGCGCCTCGAGCTCACCGACAATGCGGCGGTCGTAGGTGTAGCCGCCGGTCGGCGTATTGAGATCACCGGGAACCGCAAACGCGACCGCCTTCACCACAACGGCGCCTCGTACCAGGCCTGCGCGGTCGGCGATTCCGCGATCGTGATGCGGATCGCCTTGAGCTCGCGCCCGTCGCGCCCGAGCTTGCCCGCGCGTGCTGCATCGGCGAGCTGATCGAAGACATACTTGGTGAGGAACTCGGTCGTTGTGTTGACGCCTTTGAACTGCGGCAGCGCATCGAGATTCTTGTAGTTGAGCGGCTTGAGCGTCGCCTTGAGCACGTCGGTCGCAAGCCCGATATCGACCACGATGCCGTTCGGATCGAGCTGCTCCGAAATGAAGGCAGCGCGCACCACGAAGGTCGCGCCATGCAGCTCCTGCGCCGGTCCAAACACCGCGCCGCGGAACGAATGCGCAATCATGATCTGGTCGGACACTTCGACAGCGAACAAGGGGGCCTCCGATTTATGAGCGGGCTGCAGGATAGCGGATCAGCGGGCAACGCACGTCGCCATTGGACGACAATAGGTCGGCGAGCCGCGCCGGCAGCTCGCCGAATTCAATCGCCGGCGCAAGAAGCACATCGAGCGCCGGGTCGTCGAGTAGTGCAAGCGCAGCTGCAAGCCTGCGGCCATGCGTCCAGCGCGGGCGATGCGAGGGTGCAATCTTGCCGACCTGACTCGCGACGAGGCGCAGCCTGCGGCTATGAAAGGCTTCGCCGAGCGGCGCCGCGACCTCGCCGGCGCCGTACCAGCTCAGCTCCACAATCGTCGCCTCATCGCCTGCGAGCCCGAGCGCGGTGGCCAGGCCTTTGGCGGAGGCGCTGGCGTGAAACACGAGATCGCAGTCGCGCGGCGCCTCTTCCGGCGTGGCAAAGCTCGCACCGAGCGCGCGCGCAAGCGCAGCACGCTCAGGCGCGATGTCAACAAGCGTAACCTCAACGCCCGGCATGCGCGCGCACAGCCTGGCGATCAAGAGACCGACGATGCCGCCGCCAACGACCGCGATGCGATCGGCCGGACCGGGCGCGCCGTCCCAGAGCGCATTGAGTGCGGTTTCCATATTGGCGGCGAGCACCGCGCGGGCGGGCGGGACTGCAGCCGGCACTGCTACCACCATGGTCGCCGGCATGGTGAATTCGTCCTGATGGGGGTGAAGCGCGAACACGATCTGACCAAGTCGATCTGCCAGCGTGATCTGACCAGACGTGGCGCCAGCCTCGACCCGGCCGACGGTCGCATAGCCATATTTGACCGGAAACGGAAAGGCGCCGGCCATCAAGGGGGCCCGCATACGCTCGTATTCGCTCGCCGGCACCCGCCCAAACGCCACCAGCCGCTCGGTGCCCCGGCTGATCGCGCCATAGAGCGCACGCACCCTCACCTCGCCGGAACCGGGCGCCGCAGCCGCCTCCTCTCGCAGCTCCGCCCGGCCGTCGCCGACATACCAGAGGGCTTTCGCCATTGACCGATCTTTCGCCATGTTCACAACGGATGGACGCGGGATGACCTGAGCCCACTCACGAGATATCCTAGCCTCACGAAAAGCACAGCCCTCCATGTCCGAGCAATCCCTTCAGCAAGCCGTCCTTGCGGCAGCGCCAGTCGCGCTGACGCTGCGCCGCATCCTGTTCCTGGCCCTGGTCGGGCTCACGATGGCGGCGATGATCGGGCTCCTCGTGGTAGCGCTGTCGGCCGGTGGCTTCGGCTTTGTCGATTTCGTCCTGGTCGTACTGTTCGCGATCACGCTGCCCTGGATGGTGATCGGCTTCTGGAACGCCACCATCGGATTTCTGATCATGCGGCTCGCGCGCGACCCGGTGGCGACCGTTACGGCGACCGCAGCGGGCATCACCGGCAGGGAGCCGATCACAGCCTCGACCGCCGTCCTGATCTGCATCCGCAATGAGCCACCGGAGCGGCCGGCTGCCTTTCTGATGCCACTGTTGCAGGGACTGGCGGCGAGCGAGGCCGCCTCGCACTTTCACATCTACATCCTCAGCGACACTGACAATCCCTCGATCGCGCAGGCCGAAGAGCGGCTGTTCGCTGCCATGGCGGAGACCTGGCGCGAGCGGCTGCGCATCACCTATCGGCGGCGCGCGGCCAATCTGGGATTCAAGGCCGGCAATATCCGCGACTTCTGCGACCGTTGGGGCAAGGACCACGAGCTCGCACTCGTGCTCGATGCCGACAGTGTCATGACGGCACCGGCGGTGCTGCGGCTGGTGCGCATCATGCAAGCCGAGCCGCAGCTCGGCATTCTGCAAAGCCTCGTCATCGGCATGCCGTCGGCGAGCGCATTCGCGCGGCTGTTCCAGTTCGGAATGCGGCTCGGCATGCGCTCCTATACGATCGGCAGCGCCTGGTGGCAGGCCGATTGCGGTCCTTATTGGGGTCACAATGCCATCATCCGGATTGCGCCATTCATGGCGCATTGTGAGCTGCCGAAGTTGCCCGAGAATGCGCTGGTCGGCGGCCACATCCTCAGCCACGACCAGGTCGAGGCGGTGCTGATGCGGCGCGCAGGCTTTGCGGTGCGCGTGCTCACGGACGAAGGCGACAGCTTCGAGCAGAACCCGCCGACGCTGATCGAGTTCATCCGCCGCGACCTGCGCTGGTGCCAGGGCAACATGCAGTACTGGCACTTCCTGCTGATCCCCGGGCTCAAGCTGGTGAGCCGCTATCAGCTGATCTTCGCGATCCTGATGTTCCTCGGCTCGCCCGCCTGGATGGGGCTGCTGGTGCTCGGCACGGCCGCGCTCGCCCTCACCGGCTCGCCCGACGCCTTCATGCGGGCGGACGCTGGCATCGCAGTGTTCGTGCTGGTGCTGGTGATGTGGTTTGCACCCAAGATCGCGACCATCATCGACGTGCTGGCGCGGCCAAAGCTGCGCCAATCCTTCGGCGGCGGATTGAGATTTCTCGCTGGCGTCGTGGCCGAGACCATCTTCACGCTCATGCTGCTGCCGATCATGTGGTTTGGCCACACCATGTTCCTGATAAAGCTCCTCACCGGCCGCAAGGTCGGCTGGACCGCGCAGGCGCGCGACGATCACCAGGTGCCCTGGGCGATTGCGGCACGTGCGCTGTGGCCGCAGACCGTGCTGGGCTGGGCGGTCCTTTTGCTCCTCGCCGCGACTGTGCCGACAGCAATCCCCTACGCGCTCTTCCTCGCAGGCGGGCTCGCGCTGTCGATTCCGCTTGCGATTCTCACCACGATGCCTGCGGCCGGCCCCACGATGGTGCGCACTGGGCTTTGCCAGCTGCCCGAGGAAACGGCACCACCGCCCGAGCTCGCCGCGCTCGCGCTGCCAGCGATCGAAGCGGCACGCCAGCGGACCGGCTGACATGAGCTCCCGGAGCCGCCCGCACGCTTATTGGCGCACTCATTGGCGTATTTGGCGTGGCGTCATCCGGTCGATGCGCATCTATTACGGCAACCGCTCCCAACGCGCCGCCATGGATCGACTCTATACTCAGTTTGTGCGTCCCGGCGACCTCGTCTTCGATGTCGGTGCCCATGTCGGCGACCGCATCGGCTCCTTCCGGAGACTCGGCGCGCGCGTCGTCGCGGTCGAGCCACAGCCGCCGCTCGTGACCACGCTCAAGCTCCTCTATGGACTGAGCCGCAACGTCATCATCGAGCCGGCAGCGGTCGGGCGCGAGAGCGGCACGGTCGCGCTCAAGCTCAATATCGACAATCCGACAGTCTCCACCGCATCCGATGCTTTCGTGCGCGCAGCCGATGGCGCGCCCGGCTGGCAAGATCAGGCCTGGACCGAGACCATCGAGGTGCCTTTGACCACGCTTGATGCCTTGATCGAACGGCACGGCCGGCCGGCCTTCATCAAGATCGACGTCGAAGGCTTCGAGGCGGAAGCGCTCGCGGGCCTCTCGCGCCCGGTCAAGGCGCTGTCATTCGAGTTCACCACCATCCAGCGCGATGTCGCAATAGGATGTCTGGTGCGCTGCACGGCGCTCGGCTTCCGGCGGTACAAGGCTGCGCTCGGCGAGAGCCAGAGCTTCGTCGCGGAAGGCTGGCAGACGGTCGACGAGATCGCACGCTGGCTCCGGGAGCTTCCGGCTGAGGCCAACTCGGGCGACATCTACGCGGCAACCGACTGACACGCACGAAAATACAATTTTACTGCGTGTTTATTGGCGCAAGCCGCAACACTCATTGCCGGCAACACATCAACGAAAATCTCGGACTACTGGCATGGCGAGCGCGCTTGCGATACTATCGCCTCCCGCAAGCTTAAAGGTGGATTGCGTTCGTCCATCACGCAACACAGCAGATTTCGTGCACGCCTGACCCCATCGCAGCAAGTGTCCTTCGGGAACGATCATACGCGCGCTCCCGCGTGGAGCACTCTGGAACGCCAGCACTTCAGGTGGTGTCTCGCCGCGTCGGCATTTCTCTTCGTGGTCTATGCGATCTTTTCCACCGGCTACCTGCATCCCGACGAATACTTCCAGACCGTCGAGTTTGCGTCGAGCAAGCTCGGCATCACCGACACGCCCGATCTGCCTTGGGAATACCGGGAGCAGATGCGATCGTGGCTACAGCCGGCGCTCTACGTCGTGGTGGGCGAGGCGGCGGAGGCGTTGGGCATACGTCGCCCCATGGTCCTGCTCTTGGTGTTTCGGCTTGTCACGGGTCTCGTTTCTTGGTCGGCGCTTTGGACGCTGATCATCGCCGGACGCCGTTGGATCGACGGCGAAGAACAGCGCCGCCACTTGTACTCGATTGCCGGATTGCTTTGGCTCTTGCCATTGCTGGGCGTTCGCACCTCCGGCGAAACGGCCGCGAGCGCGGCACTGTGCTTCGCCATCGCGGCGCTGGAGTGGCGAGCCGACCTGCAGGACCGCATGCGTCGTTTTTTGGCCGCGGTGCTCGGCGGCGTGGCGTTCGGACTATGCTTCGAATTGCGCTACCCAAGCGGCATCATGGCGGCAGGGGCCGGCCTCTGGTATCTGTATTCGGCGCGGCAGCGGCTGTCGCTTTTCTTCGGACTGGCGCTGGGCGCCACATTGGCGCTCGCCCTTGGTGTCATCATTGACTGGTGGGGTTACGGGACCGCGACGTTTCCCGTCTATTCGTATCTCTATCAGAATTTCATCGAGGGCAAGGCGGCGGGTTATGGTACGGCCCCGTTCTTCGGCTATCTCTACCTGCCGCTGCAAAATCCGATGGCTCCGCTGGCCTTGCTCCTTCTGGCCGCGACCATCGTCGCCTGGGTCCGGCGTCCATGGTCAGCTCTGACCTGGGCGAGCGCACCCTATGTCGCCGTGCTGTGTATCCTGGCCCACAAGGAAACGCGGTTTCTCTATCCCTTGGCCCCGTTTCTGCCGTTCTTCGTCATGTTTGCGCTCGCGCCAGAACCGCCGACGCGCTGTACATCCGCTTTCAAATGGCTCGCGAGCGGACGACGCCTGCATCTGGCCTATGTGTGGAATGCCTGCGGTCTTCTCAGCGTCCTCTTCATTTCGCTGCGCCCGGAGTTCACGCTCTACCAGCTGCTCGAAACCAGGAGCTATGCGACAGAAGGACTTCTCGAAGTGGCGCACGTCCACCCGCCCGATCGAAAGCTGTACTGGTACCAGAATGTCCACCATGCTTTCATCGAGCCAAAGAATCTCAGGCTGACGCCGGCCTCTGTCGAGACACTCGAAGCCAAACGCGCGCGGGGCGAAACATTCCTGGCAGTCGTCGACAATCCGCGGAGGGCCCCGGAGCCCGCCGCCTGGCTGCGCAGCAAGTGCACACGCGAATGGTCTTCGTGGCCCCCGTGGCTCGAGCCCTACAACTACTTCCGATGGCAAGAGCGATCGTCCTGGCTGGAGCTCTACACCTGTTGAGCATCGTGCCTTTTCCCGGCCCGGGCACTTGGCGTGATGCCGCCTTTGGCGACCGCGCAGGAAGAGACGATCAATCGAACAAAGCTGACCCGAAGGCCCTCAGTGGGTCCAGGCTTCGCGGCGCTTAAAGGCGAAATTGTCGGAATAGGAGATGGTGCGGCGCGTCGGCGCCTTCGGCTCTGTGACCTGATTGGGGATGCCGTGCCGCTCGCAATAGGCGACCGCCTCCTCCGCACTGTCGAACCGCAGCCGCACCTGCTGGCGCATGTCGCCGGAGCTCGTCCAGCCCATCAGCGGCTCGACCTCGCGGGCCTGCTCGGGCTCGAACTCAAGCACCCATTCCTTGGTCTTGGCGGTGCCCGATTGCATCGCCGTTCTCGCGGGCTTGTAGATGCGTGCGACCGCCATGCTGATCCTGCCGAGGCTTTCGTTCCGATTCCCGGCAGCCTTCTAACAAGGAAGCGGGGCACCCCACAAGGCGCGCCCACACATCCAGGGAGCCGCCCGGCGCTTACGCCGGCGGCAGAAGGACATACTGTTTCAGGCGGTCGACCTCCTGCTGACCGACATATTTGCCGATCTCCTTGTCGAACTGGGCCCAGGTCTTCCACGGCCGGTATTCCATCAGCTCGGTCGCCATGCGCGAGCCGACGCGGGGAATGAGCAGGAACTCCTCGCGCTTGCCGGTATTGAGATTGATCTTGACGAAGGCCTTGCCATAGAGCTCGCGCGCCTGCTCCGCGGTCAGCTTCTGGTCGAGCAGGAACTTGTTGAGCTCCAGGATGGTCGGGAACGGCCGCTTCTCCAGCAGTCCCTTCACGATCGCGGGGCTCATGTGCGGTAGCTTCTGCAGCTCGCTCTCCGGTGCCGCATTGGGATCGAGGAGACCGGTCTGCGCGCCGGCCGGCGGCATCGCCAGCACCAGCAACCCAAAGAACGCAACGACGCGAACAATCGCGCCGATCGCCTGCCGCGTGGTTGTCATAAGATCAGCTCCTTCGATAGCGTTTGTCCGAAAACACGTAAGCGAGGCCCAGGAGCCCCAGCTGCATCATCATTCCGGGCGCCAACAGCGGTGGTGCCTTGGCGCGCATGACCTTTTCCAACAGCTCCCAGGTCGACAGCGACGGCTCGAGGTCGAGCTGGAACTCGGCCGAGCCGTGAAAGTGCGCGACGAAGCCGGCAAAGCCCGCCAGCACGAACAGCACCATCAGGCCCATCAGGACCCGAAGGCTGGCGGCGCTGTGTCCGATCACATGCCAGGCGAGCACGATCAGGGCGAGCACGATCAGCACGACCGGAACGAGTTGCACCGCCTGCTCATAGTGCGACAGCAGCACGAGCTCGACGACGGTGCCCAGCAGACCGAGCACCAGCACGCCGAGGATCCAGAGCCGGAGCATGCCGACGGTGTCGGCGCTCCCTTTGGGTTGCGCTTCCATGGATGGCGCCTTCTGTCCTTGAACGTGTTTTGATCCTGATCAGCTCGAGAGGCGCACGCGCTAACGGTTGGCAGCGCGCGCGTCCTTCGCGATCTCGGCAAGGATGGCGTTGTACTGGCGCATCACCTCGTTGACCAAGGCGGTCGCCTTGGCGACGTCGGGCTTCTCCGGCATCAGCAAGTCCTCGATCTCGATCATGCCCTTCTCGATCGCCACATAAGCGTCCGCCGAGCGGGCCTTGATCAGATCCTCAATGCTGTCCCAGTTGTCGTCGAAGTTCTTGAACGACTTGCGGGCCTTGTCGAAGTTGCCAACCTTGAGCGCCGGCGGTACCTCGCGCAGATGGGCGCGCACAATGCGCAGGCGGGCGACCTCGTCGTAGAGCGGATTGAGCGGAGCGGCCTTCTCGACCAAGGCAACAAGCTCGTCGAATTTCGCCAGCATACCCTGCACCTCGGGGGTGAGCGCCGCGAAATCAGGAGTTGCGGCCTCGAGCGCCTTGGTGATCTTCGGCTGATACTGGTGCTCCAGCAGGTCGTACATCGGCCGGCTGCGGGTATTGATGTAGAACTCGATGCCGTTCCAGGCCGAGTCATAGGCCCCAAAGGCGTCCCGGGCCGCCGCCGCGTCGCGCTTCTGCACCGCATCGAGCGTATTGACGAGGGTGGGACGGACGGCCTTCAGGCTCGTGACCTCAAAACGCTCGGCCGGCGCCGCGCGCGCCGATGAGATCGGCTCGACAAGCGCTGCGACCGCAAGGATCGCCAGCACGGCAGCAGCAAAATGGTGAATCCGATTGATCATGGGCAACCTCCCTCCACATAGTTTTGTTCGACCGGTGGCCCGGTCCGTTGGTCCCGCACGTGCGGAGACGCAGAATGTTAATTTCGCGGCAACGCATTCACAAGGGCGAGCCCTTGAACTTGATGCAATTTTAAGATCGGAAATCGCTTGTCGGAATGATTTGCAAGATGCGTTCAAACCAAGGCCAACCAGCTGGAAGGAGGTTTGAAAGTTGCGCCCTGAGGGAGATGGCCGTGCTGCTACTTCCGCAGCTGCGATTTCAGCGCTGAAATGACGTCCTTCAATTGCGAAGAATCCGCGGTTGTGCGCTGGACGAGAAGTGCCCCTTGCAGGGCGCCGAAGATCAGCCGGGCCGTCTTCGCCGCCGACTTCGTCAGCCTGAACTCGCCGCGCTCGACACCCCGGTTCAGGATTTGCGTGAGCCATTGTTGATGTGACTTGAAGAAACTTGCGACACGCGCACGCAATTCGCGCGGCAACGCCAGCATTTCACCCGACAGCGCGCCGCACAGGCACACGCGGTCGGGCGTCGCGGCAAACGCCGCATAGGGCTCCACGTAGTGCTCCAGCATGGACATCGACGTCGCGGTCTTGTCGCGCGCAATATTGTCCAGCGCCTCGTCAAATCTCTCCGCGTAGCGATCGATGACTGCGATCACCAGATCCGTTTTCGATTGGAAGTGATAGTGGATGCTGGCTTTCCTGATCTTGAGGGCATCGGCGATATCCTGATAGCTGAACGCGCTGCAGCCGCGCGTCTGGATCAGACGCTCAGCCAGATCGAGTATCTTTTCGGCGGTCTCCGACCGCGGCGCGGGCGCAGGCTTGGTGTTGCGCTTTACAAGCCCGGCCGCAGATGCCCCCGCTTTGCCCAAAAGACTGCTCCTTCCTGCGAGCCAAATTTGCTGCGCGAGCCGGCGGGGCTCCTGATCCACGTGCCGGCGCCATAGTGACCATAGTCGTCGGCCAGCGTGCCCGTCAGCAGGAAAATCTCCTCGCCGCCATCGCATTGTGTGGATGGCAATGTGGTTCCGGCAGCGAGCTTTTCCAGTGTCACGTGCTCGCCGGTCGCGGGCGAAGCATACAGGAGCTGGCTCTGATGGCCGTCGATGTCCGGCTGCTCCCAGGCCGCCTTGGTGGTGTCGATGACCACACGACGGTTCTCGGAATCCGGCATCTGACGCAGCTTGACCAGGATGGTGCACCCGGGCGCGGTGCGCGGGGAATGACGGCTCCCGGGCGGGTTTCGCACATAGGTCCCTGCCGGATAGTCCCCGCGCTCATCGGAGAACACGCCGTCGAGCACCAGAAACTCCTCGCCAAGCGCGTGACTGTGGGCCGGGAACACACTGTTCGCCGCATAGCGCACCAGCGACGTGGCGCGGGCGACCTCACCGCCAATGCGATCGAGCAGACGCCGCTCGACGCCGGCCTGCGGAGACGGGATCCAGGGCAGGTCGTTCGTGGCCAGAACGATGCGTTTGGTGAAATCGGCATTGATCAGCTCATCCATCGTTTGCTCCTCAGAACCGCTCCGCATAGGGACGCAGGTCCAGCTCGTGTGTCCAGGATGACGGCTCCTGCTCAACCAGGCTGAGATAGGTTCCGGCAACCGAGTTGGGAACCATTCTCATCGACTGCGCGGGCCCAAATCGTTGCTCGGTCTGCGGCCCGTCGACAAGACCATCAATTACGACGTGCGCCACATGGATGCCCGCAGGTCCATATTCCCGCGCCAGAGATTGGGCCAGACCGCGCAAGGCAAATTTCGCGGAAGCGAACGCGGCAAACTTCGCATTCCCGCGCAGGCCTGCCGAGGCTCCCGTCAGGATGATCGTTCCATGTTTCGCCGACACCATGTGCGGCAACACAAGCCGCGCGACCGTCATGGCCCCAAGGCACGTGACGCGCCAGACCGTTTCGAACTCCGCCTCGTCGATCTGATCAAAAGGCTTGTTCAGGAACGCCTGGGCATTGTGGACCACGACGCTGATTTTGCCGAGATAGGGTTCAAGCGCAGCTGCGACATCGGCGGCCTTCGTCACATCGCTACGGAGATGGGTGTATCCGCCCCCCATTCGTCGCAACGAGGCTGCCGATCGAAACAGCCGCCTTGTCGCTTCGCGCCAGACCCAGAATGTCATAACCGGCACGAGCGAAGGTCGCCGCAATGCTGGCACCGAGACCGCTGGCAATGCCGGTCACGAGGAGAAGAGGCCGCGCGCCGGCCATCACATCCACCCCAGAATGCTGAATAGAATGACGAGCTGCGCGGCCCAGCCGACCGTGAACATCAGCGTTCGCATGACCGGAATGCCCGACGTGTAGACGATGAAATGCGCGAGGCGAGCAAAAAAGTAGGCAACGACCGCCATCCGCGTTGCCGGTGTCGAGATATGCAGGAAAGCCGCGGTCAGCACCGCTGGCACAAAGATCGCGAGATTCTCCACCGCGTTTTGGTGCGCCCTGATCGCGCGCTGCGCCCACACCGACTGCGGCAGGTTGCCTTCCGGCTGGGTGCCTGCGAGTGCGGGCCAAAATCCGCGCACGATGTAACGGTCGAGAACGTAGGGCACCCAGAACAGCGCGGTCATCAGGACCGCCAGCGTCATCCAATAAAGCTCGGTCGTCATGATTATTTCTCCGTTGCACGCTTGCACGCCAGCTCTCTACCTACTAATAGGTAGATCGTCAAGGCACCCGGCGGACCCCAAACACGGAGACGTTCCAACATGCTGAAAATCTACGACTACAAAGGCTTTCCGAACCCCACGCGCGTCCGGATCGCGCTCGCCGAGAAAGGGCTGTCTGACAAGGTTGAGTTCATTTCGGTCGATGTTCCGGGCGGCGAGCACAGGCTTCCGGCGTTCGTCAAGAAAAACCCGTACGCAACCGTGCCTGTGCTCGAGCTCGAGGACGGCACCTGCATCAGCGAATGCACGGCCATCACGGAGTATGTCGACAATCTCGTGGGCGAGCCGGTGCTGACCGGAAGAAACGCCAAGGACCGCGCCATCATTCACATGATGCAGCGCCGGACCGAGGCAGGCCTGCTTGATGCCGCTGCGACATACTTCCACCACGCGACGCCGGGGCTGGGACCGAAGATCGAGGTCTATCAGAACCGCGAATGGGGTGAGAAAAATCGCGAGCGAGCAATCGCCGGCATGCGCTATCTCGACCAGGTCCTGGCCAGGCAACCGTTTCTCGCCGGCAACGACTTCACGATGGCCGACATCACTGCGTTTGCGGGCCTGGTCTACGCGGCGATCGCGAAGATCGAAATCCCTGGCGAACTGAACAATCTGAAATTCTGGCACCAGCGCGTCGCAAGCCGGCCCAGCATCGCCCACGCCTGACTGGCAGCGCCCTATCGGATGCTGCCGAACGTTGACAGACAGCACTGACCTCCGCAGAGTGTGGCAAGCGACGAAGGCATCCCAACGAGCCTTCCACCGGCCGGGAGGAACTTTTGCAAAGGACCGCGAATACGGC
>CAWFMV010000007.1:0-1010000 GCA_963817015.1 uncultured Alphaproteobacteria bacterium
GTGCCGCCAGGTGATTATTAGGTTGGGCTAGGGGCCTTGTATCATGGGTCGGTCTGGCGCTGAAGCGGCAAGTGACGCGTGGCAAGTGACGAGCCCAATGCCAACCATATCTTGATTGTACTGGCCGGAGTGGAACGACTGCGTCAAGCGTGCCTGCAGTGTCTACCTGAACACAGTGCCTCAGTACAAATGACTTAGGCCGGGTAGACCTTGTAACGTGTGCTCGACGCAGCCGGAGTTCTCGTTTTCATCGTCGACTACACCGTTATATTCCGGCCCCCAATAGAGAACCCGACGACGAATTAACAAATTGGTCGGAAATCACCAACGTGCAAAATCGGTGCGATCGCAACGCCTCGATGAGGTCGTGTGATTGGTTACTTGAGTCTCAACAGTCTCGGGATCTGGAGCCAGGTGAAATCGGCGAACTCCGCCGGGGTCGTCGTGAGACAAACCTGTTCACCTAAACAGCTCTTTAGGTTTCCTTTTTACGGATGAATTCGGTGGAAATATAGGGGGCTTAACCGCGTACCACAACCAAATTGGCCCAACCGGCAATGTTCACGGCGGTGGGCAGATAGGAGGGGCGCGATGTCTTGCAGTTTGGAAGAGCACATAGCTGAGTGCTATCGACGTGCCGAGGAATACAAACGGCTGCACAAAAGAGCTTCGAGTTGGGAAAGACGAGAGATCCTTTGGTCCACGAGGCAGCGTTTGTTGCTTTTGGCTCAGGACCTTGAGGGAAGGCTGCACAACGCTCACCGACCTCATGTCAAAGGGACCAGACGGGTCAAAGCGATCAGACGGACCATGCGCGGTTGATCGAACTGATACTGAGCCGAATGGTCCGAACTCAATGAGGCGCGGCAGGAGCAACTGCCCGCGGATTGAGTACCATCTGCGTTGCGAATGACCCGGTCATCTGGCGATCCACTATGCGAACAGTGGGCCAACTGCTCGCACTCACCAACCTGGCCGCAGTTCAATCTCCTAAACCAAAATATAACTCTCCGATACCCTTCGATGTGCGCAGTTGCCGCTCGCACAATGGACACGCGTGCAATCCGTCGGCAAGGCTGAGGTCGTAACGCATTGGTTCATTACCCCTCGTAGGAGAAATGCTATGCGACCGATACTTGCTACCACCGCAACGGCGCTTGCGGTCAGCGTGGTAATGTCGACTGTGGTATTTGCGCAAAAAGCGAAAACTGACGCGGCGAGAGCGTCCCGAGCCGAGGCGACGGGGTCGCTTAATGACAGCTACAATCGGTGTGTCACACTCGCACGATCACGTGGCTACACCGAGAGCGATCTCGATGGCAATCGCGCAGCCGCGAGAAACTTCGTTGTACGTTGCATGCAAGGCAAGCAGCGCTGAGCGGTTCAAAATGCTGCTGACCAGACGGACTTGCTCCGTCAGGGCTCCATGCGCAACCTCGTATTACCAACCTCTAACGTCGGGTCGACTTTATCCGCTCCCTGAATCAGCTCTGCGCCGATCGGAAACGCGCCGGCCCGTGCAATTATTTTCGTGATGACCCGGCCGCAGTGTGGCCTACACAACCAACATATATCTTGGCGCGGAGTAATGGCGATACTATCCCTAAGGACAGTGTCTCCCTCCCTAAGAACAACATTCCCCGACCAATCGACCCGCTAAATTAGTTCCCTCAACCAGGGAGATTGAACATGTGTGAAAAGATTGAAGCGCAAATGACGACGCGTCGAACAGCGTTTTGGATTTTGGGAATGGCAGTGTTTGGCATGGGAATGCCAGCCGCAGTGCTGACAGCATCAGATGCTGAGGCCCAGACGCCCGGGATGGAGCGTCGCCAGGATCGGCGCACGGGTCGCCACGAGCGGCGCCAGGACAGGCGCACAGGTCGCACGGAGCGGCGTCAGGAGCGGCGCACAGGCACCACAGGCGCCACCGGATCAGGCAGCCCAGCAACAGGCCCCGCCGGAACGGGCACCACAGGCCAAGCGCCACGACAGTAAGACGTTTGCGGAACCGTTGCCTCGCATCGGCGCTTCCGCCTTTGGCTTTCTGACCGTCATCGGTCACTCCAGTTGAGCAGAACCGATCCGGCTGCGGCGCGCGCCGTCATGCGGTGTTCACGGCGCCAGTGTCGGGCGCGCGCCCGGGAGAGACGACGTGCTAGCTGAGGATAAAAAGTCGTCCAGCCGCGATCAGGTCATGGCGACCGGGGTCGAGCTGACGATCCGGCTCGGTGTTCTCGGTCTTTTGCTATACTTCGTCTTTCCTGCTCGTTCGTCCATTCCTCAGTATCGCGATCTGGAGCGTGGTGCTAACGGTCGCGCTCTATCCAGTGTACGGTTGGATGGTTGACCTGCTTGGCGGACGGCGCCGATTGGCGGCAGCCCTGCTTACGCTTCTCAGCCTTCTGATTGTGATCGGACCCGCGACGTGGCTCGTGTTGGGCCTGATCGATAGTGTTCGAATCCTGTCCGAGCGTCTCGATCTGTCGGCCCTGGCGCTGCCGCCACCGCTTGAAACGGTGAAAAGCTGGCCGCTGATCGGCAATCAAATCTACCAGTTCTGGGATCTCGCTTCGACCAATCTCCAGGCGGCATTGGCCAAGATCGCTCCGCACCTGAAGCCGATCGGCAGCAGCCTGCTTCAGATTGCGGCGGATGCTGGTACTGGCGCCATCAAGTTCTTTATCGCCATTGTCGATTGCCGGATTTCTGTATTCGCCAGCGCCCACGCTGGTGGATGCCATCATGAAAGTTCTCACGCAGGCTCGCTTCGGAGCGCGGCGAGGAATTCGTCCAACTCGCCGGCGCCACCATTCGAGCCGTGTCGCGTGGCGTGATCGGCATTTCGGCTCTGCAGGCGTTCCTTGCTGGATTGGGCCTCATGGTCGCCGGAATTCCCGGCGCCAGCCTGATCACCTCCGCGGTTCTTATTCTCGGAATCATTCAGATCGGCCCATCGATCGTTCTGATCCCGCTGATCATCTGGAGCTGGACGGTGATGGAAACGACAACGGCCTTGCTGTTCACGGCTTACATGATCCCGGTCAGTCTGCTGGACAATGTTTTGCGGCCGCTTGTCATGGGGCGGGGACTGCAAACGCCGATTCTGGTCATTCTGATCGGAGTGATCGGGGGCACCATTTCCTACGGCATTACCGGTTTGTTTCTGGGCCCCATCATTCTCGCCGTGATCTGGGAACTGCTAGTGGCCTGGACGAGGGACTACGAGAGCGCCTAGGCAACTAAGGTGCGTTGGCAGGGCCCCTGCGCGTCTGCCCGGCATGCGAACAATACGATCGCGTTACGAAACGCTGCGCAGTCGCGCGAGCGCTGCGATCAGGCCGCGGTGATCGATGAGGGGTACCGCATCGTTGAACGGAGCTATCCGCAAGGATAGACATTGCGAGCTTTGGTTCATTCGAAACAATTGAGATCCTGCATCCTGTTTGTTGACCGCTCTCCCTCCGGCCTCGCTTGACATAAACCTAATTGCGATCCCATCGCGTGCTCAAGCATGTTAGCGACATGACAAGACTGCGCATGAAAATCGGCGCGTGCACATAAGACAGATGGTCAACTGTCCCGATTGTCGCCGAGATGCGTCGTCTTTCGCCAGGAACGACAACAGGAGGTTTCCATGCTCACACTCAAGCACATTGGCGCTGCTGTGATTGCATCCGCGTTTGTAACCGCGATTGCAATCGACACCGCGGACGCTCGCCGTGGCGGGGGTGGAGGCGGAGCGCGCGCGAGCGGTGTTGGTGGGGGCGGTGCGGTACGTGCCGGTGGAGGCGCACGATTTGCGCATGTCTCGAATCCGATCGCGCGTCCTGGCCTGGGCAACCGGCCTGGCGTCGGCTGGGGCCGCCCTGGCTGGGGCAACAATTGGGCCGGAGGTTATTGGCCGGGATATGGAGTTGGTTTGGGTGCGGCGGCGGTAGGCGCCGGCTTGGCGTATGCGAGTTCAAACTACTACTGTGACCCCAATTACGCATCCAATGGCTACTGCAATGCTGGATCATACGCCTATGGGTCCGCATATGGGTCATATGCGCCGCCAACATACGGGGCAAATTACGGGTCGATTGTGCCGGCGTCCGGAGGATATGCAAATGGATCATTTGCATCCGCTGGAATTCCCACATATCGGGCCTCATATGCGGTGACGCCACCTGATGCCATCGCCATCGTTGAGTGCGCCCGGCGTTTCCGCTCCTACGATCCGGAAAGTCAGACCTATTTGTCAAATAGCGGTCAGCGGATTTCTTGCCCATAAGGCGCGCGAGCGCGCCGTCTCCAGTCATGAGAGTGGGCGGCGTGGGGACCACGCCGCCCTTGTTGCTTGTGGGCGTCACGCAACCCGAATTGATCGCAGGATCATGATCGAGGGCCCCGCGGCTCCGGACGATGCTTAGCAGCGACTGGTACGGTCAATGTGAGCGCCCCGATTGGCGGGTGTGCTCGGACTTGCCGCCACACGCGCAACAGGACGAGCGACTAGCCGGACTCCCAGTCCTTACGACGCAATTGGCAGGACAAGTCAGCGGGCTGCCACCAACGGGACTTGGCCCCAAGTTTTTTGCGCCAAGTCCTATGGACTAGTCCGAAAGGTCTTAGGGAAGTCAAGCACGTCCTTCATGGCGTCAACCAGTCCTTTCCACTCCGGGTGGCCGAGAGCTTTCCTTTTGCCTCATAGGCTCTCAAGAATTCGCTGTATGGCCCGACCCACCGCAGAATCCCGTGATCACAAGAAGCTGTGAAAAGTGGCCTCAAGGACATGGCCACAGCATTGTTTCGGTCGCATCATTGCTAAGAGCCACTTCAGTGAGGGCTCCTGTTTGAGGGCAAATTGCGAATACATCTCCTGCCGTCGACACAAACAACTCAATCGTGGAAGTTACGCGCTGAATACCACGCGCCTCTGCTGATCCTCGTTGTCTTCACGGTGGCGAGTGCCGCAATCTGGATTCCGCGACATTTCTTCAAGTTCGGTGCAGCGGGAGCCGGCGAGGCATTCGAGGCGTACCACGGAGCTATGAACCTGCTCGCGTTTGGGTGGCAATGGGCAGGCCTCCAAGACTATGCGACGAACCCAGCCGCCTCAGCGCATCCGTATCTTTACATTCATCATAGCAATCTAGGGCTCTATTTCAGCTACGTTCTGGCGCGACTCGAAATCGTCAGTATCGAAGCTCAGAATGCTGTAAGTTGGTTGGCTTCTCTTGTTGGATTGATGCTTGCCTACCTGTTTGTCAAGGAAACGACGAGACGGCGATTGCCCGCTCTCCTCGTCCTGGCGTTCCTGGCGCTCGATTTCCGCTTCATCGACGATTGGGCTCTGAATGTTCACCGCGCTTTCACCTACCTGTCAGTGTTCGGGACTGCTCTGCCATTTCAGCGGATGTTAAACGACAAGGTCACACCCGGACGTTTCACCGCGTTTGGCGTTGCCTCCGCGCTGCTCCTGGGGGCCGACTATATTTTCTTTTTTTTCATGTTCCTGTTGCTGTCGTTGATGGCGGCGCTCACCAATTGGCGTCGACTGCTTCCGAACATTGCGATCCTAGCCGCGACATTCGGAGCGCTTTTCGCGCTTCGGCAACTACAAGTGTTCCTAGGTGCGGGCTGGAACGTTTGGTCCCACGATTTCTTATATCAAATCTTGAACCGCCTGCATTTGGAGCGGTTGTTCCGCGGAGATTGGCAACAAGTAACCAGTGACTTCTACGAGACCAACCATATCCTCAATCCTGGCTTTGCGCCTGCCGTATCTTGGAGTGAACGCATTTCGGCATTTGCATCCGATACGGGAGGCGTCTTCCTCACGCACGTCCTGAACATCGGCCATCATTCCACCGCGGCACTCATGTGCGGGATTGTGTTGGTAGGGGGTGTTTTGGTGGCTGCCTTTAGGCGGGATGAATTGAGCCGCCTTGCTCTGGCCTTGCTGCTGGCATGTCTCGCGATGTACGCACTGTTTCCGAGATATTTTTTGCAATGGTATCCGGAGTTCCTGCTCGGAGTGATTTGCGTCTCTATCTGGCTGGCCAGTCTGTTTGAGGTCTTGCCGACAGCAGCCGTCGCGGCTGCTGTCGCCTTGAAGGTGATTGTCGTTGCATACGGCACGGCGTCAGCACAGACGGACGTCAACACACAAGCCGACATACTCCGTCGCATGGCAGGACAGCCGATCGCTTCAAATTGGACGCCATCCAGCGTGTCGTCCTACACAGATGCGTTTGCTGGTTGGCTCAAGGCCGATGCAGTGGATAAGCTCATAACGACGGGTCGCGTAGAACCGTCAGATTATTTCATGCTGTTTGAAGCGGACCGAGACACCAATCCCCTCTACAAATCGCCGAGGTACTTCGTATTTTTTAAAGCCTACGGCACAGAAGCGGAGCTGGCCGCTATAAGAGCGAAGTCACTGCCATTGCACGAGACTGCAGTATTGGCCGTCTTTGAGATTTTACCTCGTTGAAAGGTGGCGCGTCCTCGAGCTGCTTCCTATCCCCGCGCGCTCCGACATATGCTTGGCGGAGGGAGTGGGATTCGAACCCACGATACGGTTTCCCGTATACACGCTTTCCAAGCGTGCGCCTTCAGCCACTCGGCCATCCCTCCGTAAGGGGGCGCGCGCCTTATCGGTGCGCACCTCAAGAGTGCGCGCACTATAGTCGCGGGCGGCGGAGTGGCAACCCGTTCGCGGCCGCCGGCCATAGCTCTTTGCAGGCTTTCAATTGACCAGCCGGACCTCGCCGGCCTCGCTGACGTCGTAGCCGCCAAGCTCGGCGGCGCGCTCGCGGAAGGCGGCGGTGCGCATGAAGCCGAACAGCGCCTGCGGGCCGGGCAGGAAATAGTCGCGCTGGCGCAGCGCAAGATCGAAGCGCTCCCAGGTCAGCGGCACGAAGCCGAGCCCCGCCGCCTGCGCCACCGAGCGGGTCGCGATGCCGCAATCGGCCCGGCCGGAGCGCACCGCCTGGGCGATGTCCGGGCCGGTCGGACAGACCGGCTTCACGGTGGCGAGCGCATTGAGCGTGAGCCCGGCGCGGGCGATCAGGGCGAGCAGCAGGAGCTGCGCGCCGGCGCCATCGGGACGCAGCGCAAGCCGCGCCTCGCGCGCCGCAATGCTCGCGATATCGCTCAGCGCCAGCGGATTGCCCGGCGCCACCACCAGCCCCTGCTCGCGCCGCGCGAACGCGATCAGCACCGCGTCGTGGAGGCCCGGCGCAGCCGCGACCGCCTCCACGTTGGCGCGCTCGTCGTCGCCGTCGAGCCGGTGCAGGTGGATCGCCGCGGCCACGACCTCGCCGAGCGCGCAATCGCGACAAGCCGGTCTCGCTGCCTTCGGGCAGGCTCGCGAGCCGCGAGCCGCTCTCGCGCAAGGCCCATTCCAGCAATGGATCATGGCTGCCGCCGACGATCGGCGGCGCCGTCGGATGCGCTGCGCCCGGCGCTGATCATCCCGGCCGCCAGCCAGCGGTTGAGCGCCGCCTTCGGAAACAGCCATTTGCCGGTGACCTTGGTGCAGGGCACTCGCTCCTGGCCACCAGCTCATAGAGCTTGCGCTCCGACAGCCGGAGATAGGTGGCCGCTTCCTCGGTGGTGAGCAGTTCCGGCACCTGCATGGATATGCATTCAAATGAATATATTACAATATTTGACCATTCCGGGGTCCGATGCAACAGATCGGACATGCAACTCGCATGCCCGGCGAGGCCGCCATGCCGCATGATGTTTCGGCCCTTGAGCTTATCCTCTCCGGCGATCCGGCGCTGCTCTCGATCGTCCGCCTGTCACTGATCGTCAGCCTGTCGGCGGTAGCCGGCGCGGCGCTCATCGGCCTGCCTCTCGGCGCGTTCGTTGCGCTGACGCGCTTTCCCGGGCGTGAGCTGACAATCGTGGTGCTGAACGCCCTGATGGGACTGCCGCCGGTGGTGGTCGGGCTTGCGGTCTATCTGCTGCTCTCGCGCTCGGGCCCGCTCGGATCGTGGGGCCTGCTGTTCACGCCGCAGGCGATGATCATCGCGCAGACCATCCTGATCGCGCCGATCATCGCGGCGCTGGCGCGCCAGACCATCGAGGATCTGTGGGTCGAATATCGCGACGAGCTTGCCGCCATGGATGTCGGCCTCGCGGGCCGCATCGCGACGCTGATCTGGGACGCGCGCTTCAGCCTCGTCACCGCGCTGCTCGCCGGCTTCGGCCGCGCCGCCGCCGAGGTCGGCGCGGTGATCATCGTGGGCGGCAATATCGACGGCTTCACCCGCACCATGACGACCGCGATCGCGCTCGAGACCTCGAAGGGCGACCTCCCGCTCGCGCTCGGGCTCGGCGTGGTGCTGATCGCGATCGTCGTCGTCGTGAACGCGCTGGCATGGGGCGTGCGCCGTGCCGGCGAGCGACTGGCGGGATGACCATGCGGGCGCCGCTCAGCGATCTGCCGATCGTGCTCGAAGATGCCGCGGTGGTCGTCGGCCAGCTCACGATTCTCAATGACATTGTGCTGACGTTTGCGGCGGGAGCGCCCACTGTTCTGGTCGGGCCCAATGGCAGCGGCAAGACCACGCTGTTGCGGCTGGCGATGGGCTTGCTCACTCCCTCGCGCGGGCGCGTGACCTGGGGCGGCCGTATCGACGCCGCGCCAACCCGGCGCGGGATCGTATTCCAGCGCCCGGTCATGCTCAGGCGCAGCGCCGACGGCAACATCCGCTATGCGCTAAGCGCCGCCGGCCTCGCACGCAGCGAACGCGCGGCACGCGCCACGGAGCTTGTTGGCGCTGGTCGGACTGAGCGAGCTCGGCGAGCGGCCGGCGCGCAAGCTCTCCGGCGGCGAGCAGCAGCGGCTGGCGCTGGCGCGCGCGCTCGCCAAGGAGCCGCAGGTTTTGTTTCTCGACGAGCCGACCGCGAGCCTCGATCCGGCCGCCACCAAGGCGGTCGAGGATGTCATTCGCGCGGTCACTGTGCGCGGCATCAAGGTGGTGATGGCGACGCACGATCTCGGCAGCGCCAGAAGGCTCGCCGGCGACGTCGTGCTGCTCCATCGCGGCCGCATCGTCGAGACCGCCGACGCCGCGACTTTCTTCGCCAATCCGGCCACGCACGAGGCGCGCTCGTTCGTGGCCGGCGAACTTCTGATTTGAGCCCATAAGAACGGAGGAACAGTCTCATGACCATCCGCACCATCGCGGCTCTCGCCGCCTACGCCCTGCTGCTCGTGGCCTCACCCACGCAGGCGCAGAACCAATCGATCGTCGTAGCCTCGACCACCTCGACGCAGGACTCAGGCCTGTTCGGCCATATCCTGCCGCTGTTCAAGGCCGCAAGCGGCATCGAGGTGCGCGTGGTGGCGCAAGGCACCGGCCAGGCGCTCGACACCGGCCGCCGCGGTGACGCTGACGTGCTCTTCGTGCATGCCAAGGCGCAGGAGGAAAAATTCGTCGCCGACGGCTTCGGCGTGAAGCGCTTTCCGGTGATGTACAACGACTTCGTCCTGATCGGCCCGAAGAGCGATCCGGCCGGCATCAAGGGCAACAGCGATATCGTCGCCGCGCTGCAGGCCATCAAGGCGAAGGCAGCGCCCTTCATCTCGCGCGGCGATCGCTCGGGCACGCACATCGCCGAGCTCGATCTCTGGAAAGCCGCCGGCATCGACATCGCGAAGGACAAAGGCCCCTGGTACAAGGAGATCGGCCAGGGCATGGGAGCGGCGCTCAACACCGCCTCGGCATCGAACGCCTACGTGCTCGCCGATCGCGGCACCTGGATCGCGTTCAAGAACCGCGGCGAGCTCGACATCGCGGTGCAGGGCGACAAGCGCCTGTTCAACCAATATGGCGTGATGCTGGTGAATCCCGCCAAGCATCCGCATGTGAAGAAGGAGCTCGGCCAGGCCTTCATCGACTGGCTCGTGTCGGCGGCGGGACAGAAGGCGATCGCCGACTACAAGATCGAAGGCCAGCAGCTGTTCTTCCCCAACGCCAATGTGCCGGGAGCGTGACCATGCTTCGCTTTGTGCCAACAGCAATCGTGATGGTAACGATGACAATGCCCGTAAACGCGGCCGAACCGGTGCAGCTCTACGCCGCCGGCAGTCTGCGTTCGGCGCTCACCGAAGTCGCAGCTGCCTTCGAGACTCAAACCGGCATCAAGGTGCAGGCAAAGTTCGGGCCATCCGGAACGCTGAAAGACGAAATCGCTGCCGGCGCACGCGCCGACGTTTTCGCCTCCGCCAACATGGAGCATCCGCAGGCGCTGGCCAGCGCTCGCAAGAGCGGCCCGGTCGTCCTGTTCGCACGCAACCGGCTCTGTGCACTCGCTCGACCAGGCGTCGCGGTCGAGACGGCGACGCTGCTCGATCGGATGCTCGATCCGACCGTGAAGCTCGGCACGTCGACGCCGCGCGCGGACCCGTCCGGCGACTATGCCTGGGAGGTGTTCCGCAAGGCCGAGAAGCTGCGGCCCGGCGTGTTTGCTGCGCTCGAGCGCAAGGCGCTCAAGCTCGTCGGCGGCGCCGACGCTCCGACCGCGCCGCCGGGCCGCACCGTCTACGGAATGCTGATTGCCGAGGGCAAAGCCGACCTGTTCCTGACCTACTGCACCAACGCGCATGGAGGCGAAGAAGGAGGTGAGCGGCGCACAGATCGTCGCACTGCCGGACGAGCTTGCGGTCGGCGCCGACTACGGGCTGACCGTGATCGCCAATGCGCCGTCCGACGCCTATCGGTTCGCAATGTCAATTCTTGCCGCCGACGGCCAGCAAATCCTGGCGAGATACGGCTTCTCGGCGCCCGCCTTGCCGCAATAGCTGCGGCACTGCGGCAGCCTTGTCGGACGGCAGGAAAAACGCGAATATTTGGCGGTTTCGGGCGCACCCAATTGGCGCGAACTCTAATCGTTAATGCCGGAGAAAGCATGACCAGGATCGCCGCGTCGCTGGCCGCTACCTTGTTCGTCCTTGCTGGCGCTGCCGCGCATGCGCAGCCCTATCCCAGCAAGCCGATCAAGTTTCTGGTGCCGTTCGCGGCCGGCGGGCCGGCCGACACCATGGCGCGGCTGACCGCACAGGTGCTCTCGGAAGGCCTGGGCCAAAGCATCGTCATCGACAACCGGCCCGGCGCCGGCGGCATCATCGGGGCGCGCGCCGCGGCCGCGGCCGATCCGGACGGCTATACGCTGATGTACGGCAACACGGCATCGCTGGTGGTCGGGCCTGCCGTCTATGCCAATCCGGGCTACGACCCGGTCAAGCATTTCGCTCCGATTGCGCTGGTTGCGGTGAGCTATAACGTGCTGGTGCTCAATCCGGCGTTTCCGGCCAACAGCGTGCAGGAGCTGATCGCCTACGCCAAGAAGAACCCGGGCAAGGTCAACTTCGCATCGCCCGGCCATGGCACGCCGCCGCACATGGTCGGTGAGATGTTCAAGCAGCGCGCCGAGATCGACATCGTTCACGTTCCCTACAAGGGCACGGCGGCGGCGCTCACCGACATCATGGGCGGACAGGTGGAGCTCACGTTCGAGAACCCGTCGGTGGTGGTGCCGCTGGTGCAGACCGGCAAGCTCAAGGCGCTCGGCGTCACCGGCGAGACTCGCAACCCGCAAATCCCGGATGTGCCCACCATGGTCGAAAGCGGCCTCTCTGATTTTGTCTCGATGTCGTTCACCGGCCTCGTCGCGCCGGCCGGCACGCCCGCCGCCATCGTCAAGCAATTGAGCGACGCGCTGCAGAAGGGCCTCGCCTCTGCCGAAGTCAGAGCCACAATGGACAAGCTCGGCGTCATCCCGCGCCCCGGCACGCCCGACGATTTCGGCAGCTTCCTGGCGCGCGAAGCTGAGAAGTGGCAAACGGTGGCCAAGCGGGCCCATATCCGCATCGATTGAGAGAGAGCGCGGTAACCAATGGCCCGGCGAGGCTCGTCCTTCGGATTCATGGGTATGTTCGGGCGGTCGCATGATCTGCGCCAGTTCGATCAGGCGTTGCGGTCGGTCGATGTCCATCCGGCAGTGGTGCCGGAAGCTGTCAAGCTCACCACTGTCAATCTGCTCAAGGATCACGCCGGCAGCGACGACCCGGCGCCAGAGGCCTATCGGGCAGCGGCCGAGATCGTGGGTTACTGCATGGTCGGAGCCGACATGTTCGCGGGCGCCAATGCTGCGGAGGTTGTGCTAGCGGTGGAGCGACGGATCGAGGCCGCGCTCCAGACAGGCGAGAGCCTCGATGCGCAGCTCGTGCTGCTGACGCTGCACGCCAAGGTCATTCAGCCGAGCGTCGTGCAGGCCTACGGGCTCGAGACCACACGCGAGTAACAGAACGAACGGATATTTTGCCATGACCCCAGATCGCAAGACACGCACGCGGCTCGACCGGCGCACGGTCGTCGCCGGCCTCTCAGCCTCCCTGCTGCTGCCGCGCGCCGCCCGCGCCGCGACCGTCACCGACGGCGCCGGGCGGTCGGTGGAGATCCCTGCGCGGGTCGCGCGGGTGTTTCCAGCGGGGCCACCGGCCGCCATTATGCTCTACACGGTCGCGCCCGATCTCCTCCTCGGCTGGCCGCGTGCCAACCGGCCCGAGGAGCGCGAGTTTCTGCTTGCCCGACATCGGTGGCCGGCCCGAGGTCGGCCGCATCACCGGCCGCGGCAACACCGCCAATCTCGAGGTCGTGCTGGCGCTCAAGCCCGATCTCATTCTCGACATCGGCAGCGTGAACGCGACCTATGTGTCGCTCGCCGATCGTGTCACGGAGCAGACCAAAATTCCCTACGCGTTGCTCGATGGCCGCTTCGACGGCATCGCCGCTTCTTATCGCACGATCGGGACGCTGGTCGGCCGGCCCGAGCCGGCCGAGGCGCTGGCGCGCTACACCGAGGACACGATCAAGACCATCACCGGCCGCATCGCTGCGATTCCGCGCGAGCGCAGGCCGCGCGTCTATTATGCGCGCGGACCGCGCGGGCTTGAGACCGGCCTCGGCGGCTCGATCAATGTCGAGACGATCGAGCTCCTCGCACAGAACGTTGCGGGCGGCACCGGCGGCGGGCTTTCCAACGTCTCGATCGAGCAGGTGCTGCTCTGGAACCCGGATGTCATCGTCACCATCGATCTCGCCTTTGCAGCCAACGTCTACAACGACCGCGCCTGGGCGCCGGTCGCGGCCGTGGGCGCACGCCGCGTGCATCTCTCGCCGAAGCTGCCGTTCGGCTGGGTCGATTTCCCGCCGTCGGTGAACCGTCTGATCGGGCTGTGGTGGCTCGCCAAGATCCTCTATCCCGATTTGTTTCCCGAGGATCTGCGCACGCTGACGCGCGACTTCTACCGGCAGTTCTATCACGTGACACTGGCCGACGCGCAGATCGATCGGGTGCTGGCGGGACGGGATTGATGCGCCACTCCGCGTTGCCCGGCCTCACGGTCGCGCTCATCGTGCTCGCGGCGGGCCTGGTGGTCGCGTTCACGATCGGGCGCTATCCGGTCAGCCTCGCTGAGCTGCTCGATGTCTTGTGGTCGCGCGCGCTGGGCCGCGCGCCCAGCGCTCCCGCCGCGGTCGAGAACGTCGTTCTGCTGGTGCGCGGGCCGCGCGTGATGGCGGCACTGCTCGTCGGCTCGGCACTCGCGGTCGCCGGCGCCGCGTTCCAGGGGCTGTTTCGCAATCCGCTCGTCTCGCCCGACATTCTCGGCGCCTCGTCAGGCGCGGCGCTGGGCGCCGTGATCGGCATCTTCTTCTCGCTCGGCGTGCTCGGCATCGAGCTCCTGGCCTTTGCGGGTGGTCTCGCGGCGGTCGCAGCCGTTTACATGATCGGCTCGATGCTGCGCTCGCGCGATCCCATTCTGGTGCTGGTGCTCGCCGGCGTTGTCATTGGTTCGCTGCTTGGCGCCGGTGTTGGCCTCGTGAAATATCTCGCCGACCCCTACAACCAGCTCCCCGCCATGACGTTCTGGCTGCTCGGCAGCCTTGCTGCGACCTCGGTCTCGGACCTGCTTCCGCTGCTCGGCCCAGTCGCAATCGGCACCCTCGTGCTGGTCGCACTGCGCTGGCGCATGAATGTGATGTCGCTTCCGGAGGAGGAGGCGCGCGCGCTCGGCGTCTCGACCGGCCCCTTGCGCATCGCGATCGTCGCCGCCGCCACGCTGGTGACGTCGGCGAGCGTCGCAACCTCGGGCATCATCGGCTGGATCGGGCTCGTGGTGCCGCACCTGGCGCGCGCGCTGGTCGGACCGGACTTCCCAAAACTCCTGCCGGCCTCGGCGCTGCTGGGCGGCGGCTTTCTCCTCTTCATCGATACGCTCGCGCGCACCGCCGCTCCGATCGAGATCCCGCTCGGCATTCTCACCGCCGTCATCGGCACGCCGTTCTTCATCTGGCTCCTGGCCGATATGCAGCGGAGCTGGTCGTGACGCTCGCCGGTCGCGATCTCACCATCGGCTACAGCGACCGCGTGGTCGGGCGCGGACTCAACGTGGCGCTCGCGCAGGGCGAGGTGCTCGCTTTGCTCGGCCCCAACGGCGGCGGCAAGACCACGCTGCTCAAGACGCTGCTCGGGCTGCTCGCCCCGCTCGCCGGCGAGGCCGCCATCGAGGGCCGCTCGCTCGTGAGCCTATCGGTCCGCGAGCGCGCGCGCCGCATCGCCTATGTGCCGCAGCTGCATACGCCGACCTTCGCGTTCACGGTCGAGGCCGTCGTGCTGATGGGACGCACCGCCCATGGCAGCCTGTTCAGCCGGCCATCGGCGCATGACCGCGAGGTGGCGCGGCAATCGCTCATTCGCTTCGGCATCGATCAGCTTGCCGAGCGCCCCTACACCATGATCTCAGGTGGCGAACGCCAGCTGGTGCTCTTGGCCCGCGCGCTCGCGCAGGAGCCGCAGTTCATCGTGCTCGACGAGCCGACCGCGAGCCTCGACTTCGGCAACCAAGGCAAGGTGATGCGCGAGATCCGTGCGCTCTCGGCCTCAGGCCATGGCGTGCTGTTCACGACACACGATCCCAACCATGCGCTGCGCGCCGCCGACCGCGCCTATCTCCTTCGTGGCGGCGAGCGCATCGCGGAAGGAAAAGTCGCCGACGTTCTGACCAAGGCGCAGCTGGAGGAGCTCTATCGCGCGCCGGTCGACACACTGACCGACACAACAAGTGGGACCAACGCCTTCCTGCCAGGCTAAGCACTCTTTCCTGGAAGGCCCGCTTCGGTCACAATCGAATTGATGGCCGCAGAGCCAACAGGGAGGACATGCCATGAATCAACCAAGCATCGGACGACGCATTGCGCTTTTGATCCTGACCGCGATCCCGCTCGCGTTCGCCGCCGCTCAGAGCGGCGCGGCCGACCTCAAGGTGCTGGGCGCCGGCCCGGTCGAGCACACCTTCAAGGAGCTCATGCCAGCCTTCACGCAGGCAACCGGCCACAAGGCGGAGGGCACCTTCGACACGATCGGCGTGATTGAGCGCAAGCTCAAGGCCGGCGAAAAGGCCGATATCCTGATTCTGACCACCGCCGCGATGGACGAGATGACGAAGGCCGGATCGCTGATCCCTGATAGCAATACCGAGGTTGGCCGCGGGACCTCCGGCCTTGCGGTGCGCGCGGGCGCACCGGTGCCCGATATCTCGACGCCCGATGCGCTAAAGAAGACGCTCATCGCTGCGCGCTCGGTCGCCTATGTGGATCCGGCAGTCGGCGCGACCAACGGCATCTTTTTCGCCCGCCTGCTCGAACGCCTCGCGATTGCGGACGAGGTCAACAAGAAAGCGATTCTATTTCGCCGCGGCTACGAGGTGGCGCAAGCGGTCGCCGACGGCCGCGCCGAAATCGGCAACACCAGTTTGACCGAGCTCGCGCCGCACAAGGGCCTGACCGTGGTCGGACCGATACCGGAGCCGCTCGGGCTCGTCGTCACCTATGTGGCGGGCGTGTCGTCAGCAAGCCCCAATGCAGAGCCCGCGCGCGCGCTCATCAGCTTCATGACTACACCGGAGGCGCGCGCAAAGTTTAAGGCCGCGGGTTTGTAGGTGAACTAGCGCCGGCCTCCGTTCGTTCCCGCGCAAGCGGGGATCCAGGGCTGCTCGCTCCGATTAAACGACTGGGTCCCCGCTTTCGCGGGGACGAACGGAGAGTCATGCGGTCAATCCGATTTGTGCTAACATGGCCGCGATGGCCAAACGTCCGAAGGAATTCCTCATCCGTCCCGATCCGCTCGATCCGCGGCTGACCGAGCGCGTGACCGGCATCGACCAGACCGGTGCGCCGATCGAGACCCGGGTGACGGTCGAGCGCGCGCTCACGATCTTCCTCAATTCGCAGGAAATCGTGACCGCGATGACGATCAACGACTATCCGGAATATCTCGCGATCGGCTATCTGCTCAACCAGAACATGCTCAAGCCCGACGACGTCGTGACCGGCGTCGACTATGACGAGGAGCTCTCCGTCGTGGTCGTGCGCACCAAGCGCAAGACCAACTACGAGAAGAAGCTCAAGAAGAAGGTGCAGACCTCGGGCTGCGCGCAGGGCACCGTGTTCGGCGACCTGATGGAGGCGCTGGAAGACGTGAAGCTGCCGGACACCGAGCTGCGCACGTCCTGGCTCTATGCACTCAGCCACAAGATCAACACCACGCCTTCGCTCTATCTCGAAGCCGGCGCCATCCACGGCTGTGTGCTGGCACAGGAGGATCGCGCGCTCGTCTACATGGAGGACGTCGGCCGCCACAACGCAGTCGACAAGATCGCGGGCTGGATGTTCAAGCACCGCGTGCGCCCCGACGACAAGCTCTTCTACACCACCGGCCGGCTCACCTCCGAGATGGTGATCAAGACGGTGCGCATGGGCATCCCGATCCTGATCTCGCGCTCGGGCTTCACCGCCTGGGGCGTCGAGCTTGCCCGCAAGGCCAATCTCACGCTGATCGGACGCGCGCGCGGCAAGCGCTTCGTGGCGCTCGCGGGCGAAAGCCGCATCGTGTTCGACCAGGACCTCGCATACGTGGAAGAGGAAAGCGCCAAGCACCGGCGCAAAGCGGCAGCCCATGATGAGTGATCATGCCGGACCGTTCGGCCTCGTCCTCGCCGGCGGCCTCGCGCGGCGCATGGGCGGCGGCGACAAGGCGCGCATCCGCATCGGCGGAGTTACCATCCTGGCGCGCGTAGTCGCGTGCCTCGCGCCGCAATGCTCTGCGATCATCATCAACGCCAACGGCGATCTGGCGCGCTTTGCCGATACCGGCCTGCCGGTCGTGCCCGACAGCGTGCCGGATTTCGCCGGGCCTCTGGCCGGTGTCCTGGCCGGCCTCGATTGGGCGGCCGAGCATGCGCCCGACGTGGCCGATGTGGTCAGCGTGCCGGGCGATTGCCCATTCCTGCCGGTCGATCTGGTCGAGCGGCTCGAGACGGCGCGCAAGACCGCCAAGCTGCCGCTCGCCTGCGCGCGCTCCGGCGACTGGCGTCATCCGGTGGTCGGGCTGTGGCCGGTGCGGCTGCGCGACGACCTGCGCAAGGCGCTGATCGAGGAGGATTTGCACAAGATCGAAGTCTGGACCGCTCGCCATGGCGTCGCCATCGCGGACTGGGCGGCAAAGCCGGTCGATCCGTTCCTCAATATCAACACGCCTGAGGATGTCGTCGCGGCCGAGCATATTGCGTCGCAACACCGCGACATCTGATCGCTTGAACGGTGGCTGCCGCAATCCTACTTTCAGGATGGCTACAGGAGGGATCAGGCTATGCGGGTCTATCTGGTTTCGTGCATCGTTGCGGCGCTTGTTGCCTTGGGCGCGGTGTACGCCCTCAACGCCATTCAGGAGGATGCGACCGTCGCCTATTCGACGACGGGTGTGCGCATCTAAGCGTCTTGTTTGAGCATGATCTTTTCCGAAAACCGGCTTCCACTTTTCGGGATCATGCTCTAACCGACAAGCGCCGCGTAAGAGAGAAAGCCGACAGTCGCGCCCGGCTCGACCTTGGTGAGGTCTTCGGGCAGCTCGATCAGTCCATCGGTCTCCGTCAATGACGTGAGCACGCCGGCGCCGTCCTGCGCGTGCTTGATGGCATCGATGCCGCCATCCGCCGCGCGCACGAGCTTGACCCGCACATATTCGCGCCGGCCGGTGCGCTTGCGATACGGGAACGCGGCGCGCACCGGCAGCGGCATAAGCGGCTCGGGATCGGCGCCCGCAAGGCGCAGCAACAGCGGCCGCACCACCCGCGCGAAGGTGACGAACACCGCGACCGGATTGCCGGGAAGCCCGCAGAAAGCCGCACCTTCGCCGCGCGACCCCGGGATCACGCCCATCGCCACCGGCCGGCCCGGCTTGATGCCGACGCGCCAGAACACCAGCCGTCCAATACGCTCGATTGCGGTGCGCACATGATCAGCCTCGCCGGTCGAGACGCCACCCGAGGTCAGCACCAGATCATGATCCCTCGCCGCGGCAGCGATCGCACGCTCGAGCTGATCAGCATCATCCGGCAGGATGCCGAGATCGGTCGAGCTTGCGCCGAGGCGTTCGATCAGCCCCGCCAGCAGATAGCGGTTGGCATCGAACAGGGCAGCCTCCGGGCGCGGTTTGCCCGGCTCGACGATCTCGTCGCCGGTCGAGAACACCGCGACCCGCACCCGCCGCCGCATCGGCAACGACGTGATGCCAACCGCAGCCGCGAGCGCGACATGCGGCTCGGTGAGCCGCCGGCCGGCCGCCAGCATGACGGCACCGGCGCGCAGATCCTCGCCGACCAGCCGCCGGTTGGCTCCAAGCTCGAGGCCCGCCGGCAGGATCACAGCGCCGTCCTCGACCCGGCAATCCTCCTGCATGAACACGGTATCGGCGCCGGCCGGCATCGGCGCGCCCGTGAAGATGCGAATTGCTTCGCCCGCCGCGAGCGCGTGCGTGGCGGCATGGCCGGCGGTCACGCGCTCGCTGACGGTCAAGCGCGTCTCCTTGGCGGGATCGAGATCGGCGTGCCGCACCGCATAGCCATCGACCGCGGAATTGTCGAACGGCGGCAGGCTGAGCGGCGCCACGATATCGCGCGCGACCACCCGGCCGCGCGCAGCCAGAAGCGGTACGGTCTCGATCTCGGTAACCGGCTCGACGCGCTCATTGATCAGGCGCTCGGCGTCCGCAATCGGGAGAAGCGGCCCGGAGAACGCAAAGCAATCGTCGGTCAGTTGCGCCATCAGGCGACCCCTGCACGCGCGAGCGCGATGTCGAGCGGCACCGCGCGACTGATCAGAGTCTCGACAATGCCCTCGACATCGTTGAGATCGAGGACCGGCACCGGCGCACTCGGCAGGGCTACGTCCGACGCGATCGCCACGATCGGCAGGATCGGCAAGCGCCAGGAGCGGCATGCCAACCGCCGCGCGATGGACCTCGAGCTTCGGATGCGGCTCGCGCTTGTAGCCCTCGATCAGAACCAGGTCGACCGGCGCAAGCTTGCCGAGAAGCGTCGCGAGCGAAGGCTCGGCTTCGCCGCGCAGCTCGTGCACCAGCGCAAAGCGGCGGCTGGAGGCGACCAACACCTCCGTTGCCCCCGCCATCCGGTGCGTGTGCAAGTCCTTGCCGGGCTGATCGACGTCGAACTCATGATGCGCGTGCTTGAGCGTCGACACCGTGAGCCCGCGCGCGATCAGGCACGGGATCGCCTTGCTGAGGAGCGTGGTCTTGCCCGAGCCGCTGTAGCCCGCGAGGCCAATGATGCGCATGCCGCACTATAGCAGCCGGCATCCGCCTCGTGCCGCCGATTTGAAGTTCCTACAGCACCTGCAGCAAACTCGGTTAGGAACTTCAAATCGAAAAGCGACACTAGAATCAAAGAGTTGCTAGTGCCCCTTTGTTTCCGAAGTTCGTGTCAGAGCATGCTGAGACGTATCACGAACTTCGGAAACGGGGCACTAGCGTGAGCTCTACTCCGCGGGCTGCATCTGGCCCGCCGCGGGTGGCGCACCGCCCTTGATTTGCCCCTTGGCCTCCTGGTCGGCGAGCCACAGGCTGTGATGCTGCTTCGCCCAGTTGACGTCGACCGAGCCACTGCCCATCGCCTCGAAGGCGCCTTCCATGCCGACCGTGCCGATATAGATATGTCCGAGCATCGCGGCGACGAACAGCACCGCCACCACACCGTGCACGACCTGAGCCAATTGCATGCCCGCGATGTCGGTCGCATAGAACGGGAACATCAGGAGATAACCGCTGGCCGCCACCGCGCCGCCACCGAGCACGACGATCCAGTAGATCATCTTCTGCCCGGCATTGAAGCGGCGCGCCGGTGGGTGCTCATGCCCGACGATGCCGCCGCCGGCCTTGAGCCACTCGATGTCGACACGGCTTGGGAAGTTCCAGGCGATCCACATCAGCAGGATCAGGACTACGCCAAGCGTGAACGGGAAGCTCAGATAATTGTGGGCGTACTTCGCCCACTGCGACCAGGCCGCAAAAGTCTCCGGCCCCAGATAGGGCAAGAGAAGCTCCTTGCCGAAGGTGATGTTGAGACCCGAGAGCGCCAGGATGACGAAGCAGGTTGCCGTCATCCAGTGGACCAGACGCTCGAACGCGTTGAAGCGCACCAGTGTGCGACCCGACCGCCCGCCCTCGATCCGCACCCGGCCGCGAATCGTGAGGAATACGACCAGCACGCCGAGTATGCCGAGAATGGCGATGCCACCGATCCATTTCAGCGTCACCTCGTGAAACTCGCGCCACTCGCGCCCGCGCGGCTGCTCGAGCACATAGGACTTGGTGTCGGGGATCGTGCCACGCCCTTGCGCCTTGTTGAGCTCGCGCAGCAGCTGCTGCTCGTTGACGGATTCGGCGGTCGGGTTGACCTGCTGAGCGCTTACAGGCGCAACCAGCCCGGCGATCATGAGTACTGCGGCCGCTGCGACCAGAATCCGGATTCGCGCGATGAGCCTCGTCATGGTCTTGTCTCCGTGCGATCGACTTCCCCCGCAGGCGCGGGCGCCCGAGAACGCGACATCGATTTGCGCGACACTGACGACGCCAGCGCCATCACGTCGCGATAGTCTCGCGATACGCCACCTGCCAGCCCCAGGCGCCTGAGCCGTAGCCGCGCTTGGTCACGCGCTCCTTGTAGATCTGCGCGATGATCTCGCCGTCGCCGGCGAGCAGCGACTTGGTCGAGCACATCTCGGCACAGAGCGGCAGCTTGCCTTCCGCCAGCCGGTTGGCGCCGTACTTCACGAACTCCGCCTCGCTGCCGTCGGCCTCCGGGCCGCCGGCGCAATAGGTGCACTTGTCCATCTTGCCGCGCGAGCCGAAGTTGCCGACCTTGGGATATTGCGGTGCGCCGAACGGGCAGGCGTAGAAGCAATAGCCGCAGCCGATGCAGAGATCCTTGGAGTGCAGCACGACCGCGTCGGCGGTGGTGTAGAAGCAGTTGACCGGGCACACCGCCGCGCAGGGCGCGTCGGTGCAGTGCATGCAGGCCATCGAGACCGAGCGCTCGCCGGGCTTGCCGTCATTGATGGTGACGACGCGCCGGCGGTTGATGCCCCACGGCACCTCGTTCTCGTTCTTGCAGGCGGTGACGCAGGCGTTGCATTCGATGCAGCGGTCGGCGTCGCAGAGAAATTTCATCCGAGCCATGTTGATGCCTCCCTCAAGCCGCCCTGATCTGGCAGAGCGTGGCCTTGGGCTCCTGCATTCCGGTGAACGGGTCGTAGCCGTAGGTCGTGATCGCGTTCACGCTCTCGCCGAGCACGATCGGGTCGGCGCCCTTCGGGTATTTGCTGCGCTGGTCGACGCCCTGGAACCAGCCCGCGAAGTGGAACGGCATCCAGGTGACGCCCTTGCCGACGCGCTCGGTCACCAGCGCCTTCATGCGGCAGGCCTTGCCGCCCGCCATTTCGGGACCTGACACCAGCACCCAGGCGCCATCCTTGATGCCGCGCGCGGCCGCATCCGCCGGATTGATCTCGATGAACGCGTCCTGCTGCAGCTCGGCGAGCCACTTGTTGGAGCGCGTCTCTTCGCCGCCGCCTTCGATACTCGACCAGCCGGCCGGAGGTGAGGATCAGCGGGAACTGGCTCGCGATCTTCTTCTCGACCGCGGCCTTCTGCACGTCGAAGCCGATGTTCGGCATGCGGAACTGCACCGCGTTCGGCAGGGTCGGATACTTGGCGACCAGATCGGGCCGCGGCGTGTAGATCGGCTCACGATGCACCGGAATTGGATCGGGCAGGTTCCACGCATTGGCGCGCGCCTTGCCGTTGCCGTAGTGGATGCAGCCGTGCGCCATAGCAACACGCTGGATGCCGCCGGAGAGATCAGTCGCCCAGGACACGCCATCGGCGGCGTTGCCGCCGACACGTTCGATCACGGCACGCTCAGCATCGGTCAGATCCTTGTCCCAGCCGAGCTTCTTGAGCACGCCGTAGGTGAACTCGGGATAGCCGTCCTTGATTTCGGAGCCGAGCGAATAGGAGCCCTCGGCGAGGAGATTGTGAGTTTCCTTGCGGCCGTCGGGCAACGTCACCTCGCGCTCGATCCCGAAGCGGGCCCGGAACGTGCCGCCGCCATCCATGACGTGGAGATTGGTGTTGTAGAGCGTGTGAGTGCCGGGATGCTTGAGCTCCGGCGTGCCCCAGCACGGCCAGGGCAGGCCGTAGTAGTCGCCGCCGACTTCAGGCGTATCCTTGGGAGCGCGCAGCGTCACCAGATCGAACTTCGTCTGGTTGCGCATGTGCAGCTTCAGGCGCTCCGGCGACTGACCGCAATAGCCGGTCGACCATCCGCCGCGGTTGATCTCACGCAATATGTCTTCCGCGTCCGGTTGGTTGTTCTCGACCTTGATGTTCTTGAACATGCGGTCGGCGAAGCCGAGCTTCTTGGCGAGGAGATACATCACCTCATAGTCGTTCTTCGATTCGAAGATCGGCTTGACGATCTGCTCGCCCCACTGGATCGAGCGGTTCGACGCGGTGCGCGAGCCGTCGCATTCGAACTGGGTGCAGATCGGCAACAGATAGGTGTTGTCCTTGCGCTCGCCGAGCACCGCCCAGGTGGTTGGATGCGGATCGGCCACCACCAGCAGCTCGAGCTCCTCAATGCCCTTGGCGGCCTCCGGCATGCGGGTGATGGTGTTGCCGCCATGGCCGAACACCATCATGGCCTTGAGGTTGTCCTTCTGGCGGACCTGATCCTTCGGCAGCATGGTGGCGTCGAACCAGCGCGTCGACGGAATGCCGGCCGTCTCCATGGTCTGCTTGGAGTCGAAGCGCGAGAGCATCCAGTCGTAGTCGATCTCCCAGACCCGGCACCAGTGCTTCCAGGCGCCCTCGGCGAGGCCGTAGTAGAGCGGCAGCGTCACGATATCGAGGCCGAGATCGGTCGCGCCCTGCACGTTGCAGTGGCCGCGGAAGATGTTGGCGCCGTTGCCGAAGCCGCCGACATTGCCGGTGGCGAGCAGCAGGATGCAGAACGCGCGCACGTTGGCGGTGCCGACCGTGTGCTGGGTCGCGCCCATGCACCAGATCAGCGTGGCGGGCTTCTGCTTGGCGAAGGTCTCGGCGACGCGCTTGAGCTGCGCCTCCGGCACGCCGGTGACGCGCTCGACCTCGTCCGGCGTCCACTTCTCGACTTCCTTGCGGACGTCGTCCATGCCGTAGACGCGCTGCTTGATGAACTCCTTGTCCTCCCAGCCGTTCTTGAAGATGTGCCAGAGCATGCCGTAGATCACGGCGATGTCGGTGCCGGGGCGGATGCGCACGTAGTCGGTCGCGTGCGCGGCGGTGCGGGTGAGCCGCGGATCGATCGACGATGAAGTTCGCGCGGTTGAGTTCCTTGCCTTCGAGCAGGTGCTGCAGCGAGACCGGATGCGCTTCCGCCGGATTGCCGCCCATGATGATCATGGTCTTGGCATTGCGGATGTCGTTGTAGCTGTTGGTCATCGCGCCGTAGCCCCAGGTATTGGCTACGCCCGCGACGGTGGTCGAATGGCAGATGCGCGCCTGGTGGTCGACGTTGTTGGTGCCCCAAAAGGCTGCCAGCTTGCGATTGAGATAGGCGCCCTCGTTGGAGAACTTGGCGGAGCCGAGCCAGTAGACCGAATTCGGGGCCGGACTTCTCCCGGATCGCCATCAGCTTGTCGCCGATCTCGTCGATCGCCTGCTCCCAGGAAAGCTTGGTCCACTGGCCGTTGACGAGCTTCATCGGGTAGCGCAGCCGGCGATCGCCGTGCACGAGCTCGCGCACCGCTGCGCCCTTGGCGCAGTGCGAGCCGCGATTGATCGGCGAATCCCAGCCGGGCTCCTGGCCGATCCACACGCCGTTCGCCACCTCGGCGATGACGGTGCAGCCGACCGAGCAATGCGTGCAGATGTTCTTGCGGATGGTCACCTGCGCGCCGGCGGGCGGCGGCGGGCCGGCCTCGGCCTTGCGCATGCTCGCGAGCGGCAGCGCTCCGAGCGTCGCGAGCGAGCCGGCAACGAGCCCGGACTTGCGCAGGAAATTGCGGCGGTCGAGCCCGCCGTCGGACTGGCCCTGCAGGGCGACCGCAAGGCTGCCGCGACGAGCCTGACGTTCAGTGCGTTTGATCAGCACGGGCGCCTCCTTCAGCTCGGATAGCGGTTGACGCGGTAGTACGTCTTGACGTGCTCGGTTTCCTTGTAGCGAGCCTTGCGCTTCTCGTCGTTGGTTTCGGTATCGGCGCGCGCTTCGCCGGCAAGCGGCGCAGTGGCGGCCACCGCAGTCGCGCCCACGCCCAGCGTGCGAAGGAAATCACGTCGACCGAGCTTGCTGTTCTCGTTCCTTGGCCATGATTCCAACCCTCTTTGTGTCGCGCCCTCGATCGCACCTCGCCGCTCACGACGGCAGCGCCAACGCATCTCGTTCTATTCCCATGAACACGCGACCGAGCGTTCCTGTTCGACGGTAGAACGCCGCCGCCTCGGCCTGCTCCAGATCGGTGAAGAACCGCTCCATCCAGGGCGCCAGATGCTCCTCGAACAGCGTGCGCGCGGCACCCTCCGGCGCCGGAAACCGGCCGCTCGCAAGCCCCGCCATAATCTCGCAGAGGATCGCGGCGTGATCCTCTGGCTCGGCCTGACCTGCCGAGCGCTCGATCCCGAGCCGCGCCAGACTTTCGCGCAGTCGCGCCAACGGCCGCTCATGCAGAAAGCCGGTCAGATAGTACGAGCCGTAGGGCAGAAGTTCGCCACGACCGAGCCCGATGAAGAGATCGAAGTATTCGCGCTCGACTTCCTCGGCGCTCGACTGCCTTGCCGCCTCGGCCAGCGCCACATGCGCGAGCCCGAGCGGGCTCGCGTCACCGTGCAGATCGGCAATCCGGTCGCAGCAGCGCCTGGTCGGGCGCCCGCGCCAGCAGCGTCGCCAGCAGGGCATATTCGCGCGCGCGCGCCGCATCGACCTCGTCGAATTCCCGGCCGCTCGCCGTAGAGGTCAGGCCGCAACACCGCGCGGCTCACGCCGGTGACCGCCTCAACCGTGAGCACCCGCTCGGCGGGAACCCGCGACCAATTCGATACCGAGGGCTGCGCTATGCCTATTTTACGTGCAAGCGCGCCCACGCCACCGGCAACCGTAATCGCTTCATCGAGACCGGGGTCCCGCATGTCCATACCCCAGCATTGTTCCAATGAAACTGTGCGACCCGTAGCTGTGTTCCGTCAATAGCCGTCAGGCTATGTGTCACAGGCTACTTTGGTAGAAGTTACCCCTACCTTGGTAGGGCACGCCCATGCCCTCGCCTCGGCTGCGACCGGGAGGCTCGATCCTGCGGAATGCCATGCTGCAACGCAGCAGAGGCGGCGGTCGGCTCGACCTGCCACCGCAGACCCGGTGTGATCCGGAGGTGGCACGAGCGGCTGCTCGCGGTCGCCGGGGGATAGCCGCTTCGCCTCGGCCCCGAGAGCACACGACTCGTCCACACATTCTGCGCCGGTAGCCGGCTCACCGGCCTTGTCTGACGTGTCCGTATCGACGATCTCGCCGAGGATCCGCGCCACCATGCGGCGCAGCTCGTCGGTCATTTCGAGCGGTCCAAAACCGGCTGCCGAGCCTGGCTTGTGGTAGTCCCAGTCGTAGTCGGCAAGCCCGACAAAGTCCCGAATACGCGGATCGGCTGACCAGGCGCGTCGAAGCGCCGCACGGGCGATCTCCTCAGGCACGCCCGGCACCAGAAAGGGACGAATGTCGGTCGCAGCGGTAATCGATTCGATCGGCGGCAGACTCTTGAGATCAAACACTAGCTCAGAAGACTTGGGTCCCTCGCTCCCCTCGACGAACGGCGTTTCGCTTTCGGGAACCGCGTTCTCGGGAACGACATCGTGCTCGCCCGGCGCGCCCTTGGCCTGCTCCGTTTCCAGCGCGTCGTGCTTGCGGCGCGACCAGCGCGTCAGAAAGTCCTCGTTCATCGGCGCGGATCCTTCTCGATCGGAGCGCGGCGCGCCAGCGCCTGCGGATCGGCACGGTCGCGCTTGCGCTTCACGAACGTTCGCTCGACATGATGCTCGGCCACGAACGCCTCGACGATCGCCTGCACGGCGGGCGGCATGGGAATGGCCTCCACCAGATCGTCGCCGACTTGCGTGAAGGATTCGCCTTCGGCCGGATCAGCCGTGACGGCCACGATCTCGAACGGCGGCTCAACTCCGGTCGGCCGCAGCGACACCCACAATGACGGCCGCCCGGAACTGAGATTGTCGCGATAGTGGCCGGTCTCGGTGCGATAGAGCGCGATCTCGGCAGCGCCCGCATAGAAGCTCGCGCGATCGTCACTGGCGTCCAGGATGGTCCAGGGCGCGGCCTCCGGCGCGCCCGCGAGCACGCCGATCGGCCGCCACGCCACGTCGATCCATGGATTCGACGCCTTGCGCCGCTCGACCACGACGCCGACCGGAATGCGGGCGAGCGCCGCCGCGACGTTCACGACACCGCCTCCATCTGGCGGATCGGCAAGCCAGCGATGAGGTTCTGCGGCTTCATACGCAACAGGCCGTCTGGCGTCATTGCCAGCAGGAGATAGATAGGCGCCCCGCTGGCAGCCTCCAAGACGATGCCGGGGGCTGCGACGCTGAGGCGATAGAGCCCAATCAGGCGCGATTGCGTGGCGTCATCGACTTCCTCGCCGCCCCACAACGCATCCCCGATCTCGGTCGCCTGCGCGTCGAGGCCGACATACCAGGTGAAATCCACTCCGCGCAGTGCCGCGAGTGGCTCGATCCGGCAATCGAGCGAGAGCAGATGCGCGAGCCATCGCACGATCACGTTGCCGAGCGCCGCGAGTCCGCGGCGGCCGACCGTGAGATCGAGCGCCGTGTCGAAGCGATCGCTGCGCGCCCAATAGGTCAACGCATTGTCGTCGTTGAGCACATCGATCTCGGCATTGGCGGGAAGCCCGAGCATGGACACCAGCGGCGACGAATGCGAGCTCGCGCCGGCGATCAGCTCATCGTCGGCGGCGATGAGCGAGCCGCCATGGCTGGTCAGCCGCTGCGGGCGGAAGAACAGCTCCGCCGCGCGCAGCATGAAGGCATCCTCGCAATCGTCGAGAACATTGCGCAGAATGACGTGGACAAGCTGGTTGACGAACAGCGGCGGCGTGCGGCCCATGTTGCCGCGCACGAGGTGCAGATACGCCGCCTCGATGGTGCGATGCGCGACCAGGAGATCCCGCCAGGCGATCATCACGGCCCAGTTCTCGCGCGCGTCGGCATCCGCGATTGCCGCAATGTCGCTCGGATCGACCGGCCTGCGCGGGTCGGCAAGGAGCGCGGCATGCAGCGTGCGCTCGACCACGCATGCCTCGGGCGGCGGCGCGAGCTCGCGGCGCGCCAGATAGGCCTTCAGGAAATCGTCGGTCACGACCAGCCCGCCGCCGCGGACGCGGTCGAGCAGATGGTGCCCGCACGATAGCCAGAAGTCATTCATGATGCCGCTCAGGCTCCCTTGTGGTCGGAGGAACCCATGACTTACCATCGCGCCCAACAATCGGGGCTAGTGCCCCGTTTCCGAAGTTCGTGATACACCTCAGCACGCTCTGATACGAACTTCGGAAACAAAGGGGCACTAGTAACTCTATGGTTCTAGTGCCGCTTTTCGATTTGAAGTTCCTAACCGAGTTTGCTGCAGGTGGTGTAGGAACTTCAAATCGGCGGCACTAGCTATGCCTCTACCATAGCACGGCGGCGAGTATCTTTCCGGAGGGTTAAATGGCGTCGTTTGGCTACAAGCAGGGCCTGATCGCCCTGACGCTGATGGTGGGCACGACAGTGGGCATGGATCGCGCCGCGCAGGCACAGACCTATCCGGCCAAGCCCATTCACATCATCGTGCCGTTTGCGCCGGGCGGCATTACGGACGTGGTCGCCCGTGCGCTTGGGCAAAGGCTTTCCGAGGCCTGGAAGCAGCAGGTCGTGGTCGAGAACCGGCCGACCGGCGCCGGCATCGTCGGGGTCGACTCGGTCGCCAAGGCGGCCCCCGACGGCCACACGCTGCTGGTCGCCGCCGACGCCAATTTCGTCACGGCGCCTCACACCTACAGCAAGCTGCCATACGATGCGTTCAAGGATTTCGCTCCCATCAGCGGGCTTGGCATCAGCCCGCAGGCGCTGATCGTGCATCCCTCGGTGCCCGCCAACTCTTTCGGCGAGTTGATCGAGCTCGGCAAAAAGAAGCCGGGCGAGCTCAACTACGGAACGTTCGGAATCGGCACCAGCGGCCATCTCAACATCGTGCTCCTGGAGAGCATGACCGGCGCCAAGTTCACGCCCATTCACTATCGCGGTGCGACGCCCGCTTTGACCGATACGATCGCGGGCCACATCCAGATGATGATCGTGAGCATCGGTCTTGTTGCGCAACCCTGGCAGGCCGGCCAGCTCAAGGTGCTCGGCTTCGGCAGCACCGCGCGCATCGAACGTTTCCCAAACGTGCCGACGCTCGCGGAAAGCGGGCTGCCGGGCTACGAGGCCGGCTCCTGGTACGGGTTGTTCGCGCCCGCCGGCACGCCACGCGCCATCGTGGACAAACTCAACGCAGAGACGCAGCGCATCTTCTCCGATCCGGCGTTCCGCGACCGCGTGCTCGCTCCGAGCTTCATCTACTCGATCGCCAGCTCGCCGGAGCAATTCACCGCCCGCATCCAAAGCGACTCGGCGAAATGGGGCAAGGTGATCCGCGAGGCCAATATCAAGGCGGAGTAGCGCCAGCTCCAAAGGCGCCGCAGGGCCGGAGCAAAACAGGCCCCTTGACGCCGGTTTGCGACCACATGTACTTTGTGCTGTAAAGTATCAACGCGGGTGGGCATGCGCGACCTCGACAAGGCTCTCGCCGACATCACGGCGATGCGCAGCCCAGATGGCGCGCGGCGACCGAGTTCCGCGGCTATGGGCCGATCACGGTGGCGGCGACCGGCGTGCTGGCGCTGCTCGCCGCCGGCGCCCAGGCGATCCTGGTTCCGGAGCCCGCCGCCGACGTCTTCAGCTATCTCGCCCTGTGGGTCGCGACCGCCGCGGTCTCGGTGATCCTGATCGCAATCGAGATGGTGGCGCGCTCGCGGCGCATCCACACTGGTCTGGCCGACGAGATGATCCATGCGTGCGACCGAGCAGTTCATTCCGGCAGGCGTGGCCGGCACGCTGCTGACGGTCGTGCTCTATCGCGTCGCCCCGGAGAGCCTGTGGATGCTGCCCGGTCTCTGGCAGATCATCTTCAGCCTCGGCTTCTTCGCCTCCTGCCGCGTGCTGCCGCGCCCGATGTTCGCGGTCGGCGTCTGGTATCTCGCCGCCGGCCTCGCGAGCCTCGCCTTCGCCAATGGCGCGCAGGCGTTCTCACCCTGGGCGATGGCGCTGCCGTTCGGCTCGGGCAGCTGCTGATGGCCGCCATCCTCTATCGCAGCATCGGAAAAAGCCATGACGAAAGCTGAACGACGATCCAGGACGAGCAGCCCGGCCGCTTCGCCTATGAAGGTCTCGACCGCGTGATCCACGAGAAGGCGCGGCTCTGCGCGTGCTCACCTCGCTCGTGGCGCATCCGAAAGGCCTGGTCTTCGGCGACCTCAAGCAGATGTGCGGTCTCACCGACGGCAATCTCAGCCGCCACCTGCAGGTGCTCGAGGAGGCTCGCCTGATCGCAATCGAGAAGGGCTACGACGACAACCGGCCGCAGACCATCTGCCGGATCACGGCACAGGGCCGCCAGCGCTATCTCGATTATCTCAAGGTGCTGGAGCAGGTGGTGCGCGACGCCGCCAGCGCCGCCAAGGCCGTGTCAGACTCTGGCGCCAGCCCGCGCCGCCTCAAGCCAGCCTGAGTCAAACTATTTGCCAACTTACTTTGCAATGCAAAGTACTCGGAGACAACAAGTCATGAGCCATGACGATAACCAGCCGCACGATCCTCTGCACGTCGCCATCATCATGGACGGCAACGGCCGCTGGGCGACGCGCCGCGGCCTGCCGCGCACGGCCGGGCATCGCGCCGGCGTCGACGCGGTGCGTCGCGTGGTGGAGGCAGCGCCCGCGCTCGGCATCACGACGCTCACGCTGTTCGCGTTCTCGTCCGACAACTGGCGCCGCCCGCGCGACGAGGTGGGCGCACTGATGGCGCTGCTGCGCCGCTATCTGCAGGCCGAGCTTGCGCGCCTGGTCGACAACGGCGTGCGGCTCACCGTGATCGGCCGCCGCGACCGCCTGCCCGACGGCCTCGGCAACGCCATCGCGGACGCCGAGCGGCGCTCAGCCGCCGGCACGCGTCTCCATCTGCGGATCGCGATCGATTACTCGTCGCGCGACGCCATCGCCCAGGCGGCTGCGCGCTGGCGCGCTCGAGCGGCCGCCGTCGCGCGAGGAGTTCGCCCGGCTGCTGGCGGGCCACAGCGGCAACGCTCAGCACGACGTCGATCTCCTCATTCGCACCGGCGGCGAGAAGCGGCTGTCGGATTTCCTGCTCTGGGAAACGGCCTACGCCGAGCTCTGCTTCGTCGACACGCTGTGGCCCGACTTCGGCGCCGACGACCTGCGCGCCGCACTCGCCGATTTCCATCGCCGCGAGCGCCGCTTCGGCGGCATTGGCAGCACCCCGCAGCTTACTGCCGCCGAATAACCCTGAGTTCATAGTGGAGGAGCCCGATGAGCAATCGGCAGATCAAGACGGCCGGCGTGACATTCGAGCCGGTGGCCGAGCACAAGCCATCGCCGCCCAGTGGATGGCTGCTCCTGTTCGGCGTCTTCTTTCCGGCCGCCGTGATCGCGATCGAGCTTGCGACGCAAGCTCTGCGCCCAGTCTTTTTTCGATCCGATGCCGACCTATGGGCATGTGGCAGCGGTCGCGTTTGTGCCCGCCTGCAATTTCCTGATCTGGACCGCGCTGGATCGCGAGCGGCCCTGGAGCGCCCGATGGCTGGCATTCGCCAACGGCGCCGCCATCGCCATCGCGACGCTCTATGCGCTTTTGTTCCTGCCACTGCTGCCGATCGCGATCATCGCGGTCGTGGCCGGAATCGGCTTCCTGCCGCTCGCTCCGCTCGCGTCGTTCCTGAGCGCGCTCAGCTTGCGCCGCGCACTCGCGCGCCGGCAGCGTGACCAGAGCCTCGTGCGCCCGCTGGTCGGCGGGCTCGTGGCCGGCCTTGCCGTCGTGGCGGCGCTCGATGTGCCGCCGGCAGCCACGCGGATCGGCATCCAGATGGCGTCGAGCAGCGAGCCTTCGGAACGCGAGCGCGGGCTCGCGCTGCTGCGCGCGATCGGCGACGACGATCTGCTGCTGCGCCTTTGCTACGGCACGGCCGGACGACCGACCGGCCTTCTCAGCGCCTTCGTGATGCTGACCAGCAACAACTGGATCGGCAGCCGCTCCCAACCTGCCGCCTCGCCCACGCAGGCGCGCGAGATCTACTATCGGGTGCATGGCGTGGCGTTCAATGCCAAGCCCGCGCCGTTCCGCGGATCTGTCTCGTTTCGCCGACATCCAATTCGACGAGGACCACGGCGGCAGCGCAGGTCGGCGGCCGCATCCAGGGGCTCAATCTCGCCTCCTCGCGCATCGACGGCTCGATCAGCGGCGACGATCTCGTCGCTTATCTCGAATGGACAATCGAGTTCAGCAACTCATCGCTGATAGATCGCGAGGCGCGCCTGCAGCTCGCGCTGCCGCCGGGCGGCGTGGTGTCGCGCGCGACGCTCTGGGTCAATGGCGAGGAGCGCGAGGCTGCCTATGGCGGACGCGGCGAGGTGCGCGCCGCCTATCAGCAGGTCGCCGTGCAGCAGCGGCGCGATCCGCTGCTCGTCACCACCAAGGGCGCCGACCGCGTGCTGGCGCAGGCCTTCCCGGTCCCGCGCAACGGCGGCACGATCAAGTTCAAGATCGGCATCAGCGCGCCGCTCGAGATCACGCGAGCCCGGCAAGGCGCGCCTCACGCTGCCGGCGATCGTCGATCGCAACTTCTCGATCAGCGCCGATGCCGGTCACAGCGTCTGGATCGAAAGCCGGCAGGGGCTGAATGGCTCACCAGGGCTTGCAGCAAGCGAGGTCGATGGCCGCCTGTTCCGCATCTCCGGCACGCTTGACGATCGCGCGCTGTCGGGCACGCGGCAGTCGATCACGGTCGATCGCAGCCTAGGTGCCAACACCCGTGTGTCGCGCCTCGGCGATGGCGAAGCCGTCGTGCAGGAGATCGCGCGCGCCGAGCCGACGCGCACCTTGATGCTGGTGATCGATGGCTCGGCGCGGCTCGCTGGAGCAGCCACCAAGATCATCGCAGCGCTCGATGCCATTCCAGCCGGCACCAGGGTCGGCGTCATCATCGCCGGCGAGCCGATTGCGCGCATTCCCTTGGCGCCGTGGTCCGACGCCCAGAAGGCCGCGGCGATCAAGCTCATCCGCTCGGCGTCATTCTCGGGCGGGCAGGACAACGCGCCGGCGCTTGCCGATGCACTGCTGGCGCTCGAGACCGAGCCGCAGGCGACGCTGCTGTGGATCCATGGCCCGCAGCCGGTCAACTTCGCGGGCAGCACAGCGCGGCTCGAGCAGGCGACCGCCCGACTGACGCGGCTGCCGAAGATCGTGCTCTACAGCGTCGAGCCCGGCCCGAACGAAGTCCTGCCCGATGCGCCCTGGGCCTGGGGCGCGCGCTCGCTACCGCAAACCGGTGCGATCGATGTCGATCTCGCGGGCTTCCTCGTCCGCAGCACCGGCGAGACGCCAGACGATCCGCCGCAAGCAGGAACCGGCGACCGACGGCGTTGCTGCAGGCTCCGATCACATCGCGCGGCTGTGGGCGAACGAGCGCGTGCTCGAGCTCATGCGCAGCCGCGGTGAGCCGCGCCGAAGCGGTCGCGCTCGCGACGCGCTATCGTTTGGTCACGCCCGTCAGCGGTGCGGTCGTGCTCGAAACCAAGCAGCAATACGAGACGGCGCAGCTGACGCCGGTAGACCAGGCGACAGTGCCGACGCTGCCCGAGCCGCATGAATGGGCGCTGATCATCATCGCCTGCGCGGCGCTCACGTGGCTGATGTGGCGTTATTCCCCCTCCCTTCCCTCCCCCGCAAGCGGGGGAGGGAAAGGGTGGGGGCAGGTAACGTAAGGAGTGACGTGATGCACCCTTATCTCGTCACGGCGCTCGTGATGGCGGCGACCTGGGATGCCTGGCGCTGGTACGTGCAGCGCGTGTGGGAGTCGCCTGAGGAGGCGGCCTCGCTCGCCTTGACGGTGGCGTTTCTCGGCGCGCTTGGCGTCTCGCGCAGGAGCAAGGAAGCCATGCGGCTGCCACTCATTCCGGTCGCGCTGCTGCTCGCCGCCTTCGCGGCATCCTACGGGATGCTGCCGCCGATCGCGCGCGCCGCCATCGCGGTCGCGGCCACGCTCTTCTGCGCCCATCTCGCGGCCTTCAAGGAGCGCCCGCCGGTCGCATTCTGGGGCCTCGTCGCGCTCGCACTGCCGGTCGTGCCGTCGCTGCAGTTCATGCTCGGCTATCCGATGCGGCTTCTATCGCGCGGCGCTTTCGGTTGGCCTCCTGCAAGCGCACGGGCTCGCGGTCGAGAGACAGGGCACGTTTCTCGTCTGGCGCGACGAGCTGATCCAGTTCGACGCGCCCTGCAGCGGCGTCAACATGCTGTGGGCCGGGCTGCTGCTGACCCTGATGGGCTGCGTGCTGTTCCGCTTCAACACAATCAAAGTCATGATCGCGGTCGCGCTGTCGTTCGTGCTGGCAATTGTCTGCAATGTGCTGCGCGCCACCAGCCTGTTCTATGTCGAGGCCGGGCTTCTGCCGCACGTCCAGGCGTGGTGGCACGAAGGGATCGGCATCGCCGCCTTCACGGTGTCGGCCGTTGCCACGCTGTGGCTGCTCACGCGCCTGCGTGGCCAGGAGGCTGTGCCATGCACCTCCTGAAAGTACGCGGCGAGATCGCGTTCCTGCTGCTCGCTGCAGCCGCCGCAGCGCTGGCTCCCTTCGTAGCGCACTCCAACGTCGCCGCGGCGAGCGCGCCGTTTCCGGGCTGGCCGACCCACTACGAGGGCCGCGCACTGTTCGAGCTGCCGCTGACGCCGCGGGAAGCCGCATTCACACACGACTTTCCCGGGCGGGTCGGACGTTTCTCCGATGGCCAACGCGAGATCATCATTCGCTGGATCGGCACATCGACCCGTAAGCTTCACTCGGCGGCCGATTGCTTTCGTGGCAGCGGCTACGCCATCACACCGATCGCGGCCCGCAAAGGCAGCGACGGCAGCACGATGGGCTGCTTCCGCGCCACCTTGCAGGGCGTGAGTATGACGGTCTGCGAGGCGATCCGCGATGAACGCGGCGGCAGCTGGTCGGATGTCTCGGCCTGGTATTGGGACGGCATGCTGCGGTCGAGCCCGCCCCCGTGGTGGTCGTTCGTGGTGGCGCAATCGGAATGACGCCGCGCGCATCACTTCGGGCCGCCGGTTTCGGGATCGAGCCACGATGGCACTTGCGCGAGCGCCTGCGCCAAAACGTGGCGCTCAGGCTCAGCAACTGTCATGCGGCGCAACAGCAGATCGCCATTCTCCGCGAGTTCGCGGCGCACGCCCGACGCGGCAGACGCGAGCCGCGCCAGATAGCTCTTCGCGATCTCGCCAAAACCCTTCTCCTGCCACGCATCCGTTGCGACCATCAGGTGACGCGCGAAGCTCTCGACCAGACGGCCGGAGCCGAGATCGTCAAAACCCTCCGCCTCCAGCGCCGACGACAGCGGGCGCAGTCCAGGCTCGTCCTCGCCCATCGCGACAGTGCGGATCATCGCGCCGAACACCAGCCATTGCGGCGGCTCGCTCTCGTCTGCGTTCGCCGGCCAGGCAAGTCGCCCGCCGCCGACGAGCCCGCCGTCGACCCTGATCGCGTCCGGCCAGTCGATGCTCATCGGCTTCTCGGGCGGCGCATGCGCGGCGAGCGCATCGGCAAGCGCAACCATGCCGGCATAGAACGCGCGCCTTGCCAGGCGAAGCGGCTCATCGGGCTCCAGCACCACCGCGAACTCGGCAAGATCGAAACGCCCCACATAGACGAGCGTGCCGGCGCCCTCGTCGGCCGCGATCGAGCGCGCGTGCGCAAAGGCGTCACCCACCTCACGCAGCGTGACCAGACGATACGGCGGCGGCAGATCGAGCGCAGGGGCTGCGCGCGCGTCGACTGCGGTCAAGCGGCATAGCGACACCCGGACTCGCGATTTCCCTTTAGAATACTTATAACCTCAGCAGCGCGCTGGCCAGGATCAGCGGCGGCAATTTGCAGATTTGCACTGTCGAACAGGCTTGCATCTTCGAACAAGCTGACGACTTTCAAACCACGAAAGGACTTAACGAATGGCCGACGGGCCACGCCACGTCCTGATCTGCTCGTGCGAAGACACCATGCCGCTCGACTTCGGCGCGCTCAAGCGCGCCTGCCGCGGCAGCGAGGTGACGACCGCGCGCCAGCTCTGCCGCGCCGAGCTCGAGCGATTCCGCGCCGCCGCCGCTTCCGGCGCGCCGCTCACGGTCGGCTGCACTCAGGAAACACCGCTGTTCGCCGAGGTCGCCTGGGAAAGCGGCGCCGACATCCGCTACGCCAACATTCGCGAGACCGCCGGCTGGTCGAAGGACGCCAAGGCGGCCACACCCAAGATCGCGGCGCTGATCGCGATGGCGGCCGAGCCCTCGCCCGAGATCCCGTTCGTGTCGTACGAAAGCGAGGGAGTGATCCTGATCTACGGGCGCGACGAGCGCGCGATCGAGGCGGCGGATCTGCTCAAGGACCATCTCGATATCACCGTGCTGATCAGGCCGCCCGCCGCCGTGATGCCGCCGCGCGTCACCGAGTATCCGGTGGTGAAGGGGCTCATCCGCGCCGCCAAGGGCCATCTCGGCGCGTTCGAGCTCACGGTCGACGACTTCGCGCAGCCCACGCCGTCCTCGCGCGCGGCGCTGAGCTTCGGAGCGAGCAAGAACGGCGCGGTGTCGCGCTGTGACATCGTGCTCGACCTTTCGGGCGGCACGCCGCTGTTTGCGGCCGCCGATCTGCGCGAAGGCTATCTGCGCGCTGATCCCGGCGATCGGAGCCGCGGTGCTGCGCGCGGTCATGAAGGCGCGCGATCTCGTCGGCACCTTCGACAAGCCGCGCTATGTCAACTTCACTGCCGACCTTTGCGCGCATTCGCGCTCGCAGCGCGTCGGTTGCACCCGGTGCCTCGATCTCTGCCCGACCGGCGCGATCACGCCCGATGGCGACCACGTCGCGATCGACGCGCATGTCTGCGCCGGTTGCGGCCAATGCGCGGCGGTCTGCCCGACTGGCGCGGCCGCCTACGCGCTGCCGCCGGCCGACACGCTGATGCGGCGGCTGCGCAGCGTTGCTCACGACCTACCGCGCCGCCGGCGGCACGCATCCGGTGCTGCTCATGCATGACAATGCGCATGGCATGCCGCTGATCGATGCGCTGGCGCGCGGCGGCGACGGGCTGCCCGCGAACGTGCTGCCGGTCGCGGTCAACGAGGTGACGCAGATCGGCCTCGACACCATCGCGGCGGCGTTTGCCTACGGCGCCTCGGCGGTGCGATTCCTGCTGCGGGGCAAGCCACGTCATGACGTGACCGGTCTCGCGCAGGACGCTTGCGCTCGCGGAGCCGATCCTTGTCCGGCCTCGGTTTCGGGCCGGACCGTCTGTCGACCATCGAGACCGACGATCCCGACGCGCTCGGCGACGCATTGCGCGCGATCGCGCAGCGCGCACGGCGCGCCACGGCCCGCGAGCTTCACGCCGCTTGGCACCAGCCGGGAGCTTCTGCGGCTTGCGCTGCGCGAGCTGCAGCGCGCCGCGCCCGCGCCGGTCGACGTGATCGCGCTGCCGGCGGGCGCGCCCTTCGGCGCGATCGAGGTCGATGTCGCGGGCTGCACGCTCTGCCTCGCCTGCGTCTCGGCCTGCCCGACCGGCGCGCTCGGCGACAATCCGGAGAAGCCGACGCTGCGGTTCTCCGAGGACGCCTGCGTGCAGTGCGGCCTCTGCCAGGCGACCTGTCCCGAGAAGGTGATCACGCTCAAGCCGCAGATCGACTTCCGCGCCGCCACCTCGCTGGCGCGCGTGCTCAAGGAGGAGGAGCCGTTCGCCTGCATCCGCTGCGGCAAGCCGTTCGGCACGCGCAGCACGATCGCACGCATCACCGAAAAGCTCGCCGGCAAGCACTGGATGTTCCAGGGCGACGCCAGCCGGCTCGAGCTTCTGAAGATGTGCGAGGACTGCCGCGCGATCGCGGCCACCGAGGCAAGCTTCGATCCCCACGCCCCGCCGCGCCCGCCCGTGCGCACGACCGAGGATTATCTGCGCGAGCGGGAGGAAGAGGAGAAAAGAGAGAAATAACGCAAGCTATTGCTTCGTCGCTTTCTCCAAGAACCCCACCAGCGCGGCGCGCTCGTCCGGCGAGCCGATGGTCTGCTCCGGCATCTTGGTGCCCGGCGTGTAGGCCGCGGGACCGACCTCGAACAGCTTCGCCACCGTCTCGGGCGTCCACACGATGTCGAGCTTCTTCAGCGCGGCGGAGAAATTGTAGCCCGGCAGGCTCGCGATATGGCGGCCGAAAATTCCTGCCAGCGTCGGGCCCGCACGGTTGCCTTCGTCGGGCGACAACGTGTGGCAAGCCACGCAGGCGCGAAAAACCTCCGCGCCCGGATCGCCCGCATAGGCCGCCAGCGGATCGGCAGGTGCGCCCACGACAGCTGCACCGATCGGCTCGCCGGTGAGGGTATCCCAGCGGCGGATCACACGGTCGGCGCCGCCCGTGATGAGCGTACGGTCATCCGGCAAGAAGGCAGCCGACCAGACCGGCAAACCCGGCCCGATCAACATCCGCTCAATGCGCCGTGCGGCCCGATCGATGATTGCGACCGAGCCGCGGATACCGGCAGCGGCGACGCGCTTGCCATCGCGCGAGACGGCAAGCGCGATGACCGGCGCCTGCGCCGCCTCGACCTCGCCGCGCAGCTCGCCCGTGGGCGACAGCATGGTGACCTTGCCGTCGGCACCGGCGGTGACGATCTCGCCATCGGGCGCGACCGCGACCGCATTGAGCGGCGCCGGCAGCGTGATAACGGACGGCGCGGCATCGCGTGGCCAGATGCGCAGCGTCGCGTCATATCCGACCGTGACGACCGTGCCGCCATCGCGTGCGAACGCCACGCCGTTGACGTTCTGAGCATGGCCATCGAGCACGCGCGGTGCGCCGCCGGCGAGCGGCCATAGCCGCGCGCTGTGATCCCATGAGGCCGAGGCCAGCGTCTTGCCGTCAGGCGACACCGCAAGCGCGACCACCGGCGCGGTGTGGCCTGTGAGCACTGCCACGGGCTGCGGCTCGCCCGTCCGCCAGAGCGCGATGCGGCCATCCTCACCCGCAGTGGCGACACGGCCATCCGGGAGATAAGCGACCGCGTTGACGGCACCCTCATGAAAACGCAGCACCTCGACCGCCGCATTGCGCTCGAGCGACCAGCGGATCACCGACGTATCAAAGCTACCTGAAACAGCGATCTTGCCGTCGGGCGAAATCGCCAGCGCCCGCACCGGCCCGCCGTGGCCACGCAATTGCGCCTGTGCGCTCGCCGCAATGGCGATCGCCAGCATGCCGATCATGACGACAGCAAACGGGCGCTTGATCATCGAGCAGCGATCATAGCCGTGTCTTCAGGGCTTTCATTGGGCATCCGTGTCCGGAATTCGCATACCAACTGCGCGAATGCGCGCGCGTGTCGCCTCATCGCGCAGCGCCGCAAGAAACGCCTGCACGGCCGGCCGTTCACGGCGCTTCTCGACCAAGAGGAAATCGTATTCCTCGGGCGCGAGCGGCAGGAAGGCGAGCCCGTAGAGCTTCGCCACCGGCTCGATCGCAACGCCCCAATCGGCGCGGCCTTGCGCCACCGCGGCCGCGACTGCGTTGTGCGACCGCGGCTGATTGCTGTAGCCTGGGGGCCGCGCGCCGGCGAGCAGCTTGTCGATCAGCACACGCGTGCCCGCCCCCGCATTGCGATTGACCATGAGGCACGCGGGATCAGCGAGCGCGGCCTTGACTGCGTCTTGCGCACTGCGATCTTCGAAACGCGCGTCGCCCGTGCGATAGACGACACCTTGCAGGCGCTGCCAGCCCTTCACCAGCGAAAGCCCTGGACGGAGAAGATGCGCGTTGTAGATGCCGGTCTCCGGATCGACCAGATGCACCGGCGCCAGATCACATTCCCCGCGCTCAGCCGCCGCAACGCCGCCGAGGCTGCCGACCGCGATCGTGCGTGCGCGCAAGCCCTGATCCGCGAGCGTGCCGAGCACCGCATCGAGCGCGACGCAATGGCTGCCCGTGATCACGAGGTCAGGCATCGCGGCAGCTTCGCCAATGAGCGTGACGCGCGCACGTGTGCCGGCAGGGAGCGCCGATGCCAGCGCCTCGATCGCGATGAAGCCGTCGGCCTGCGAGAAGCTCGTCACCGAGCCCGAGCCCTTAGGCGTCGGGAACGCCACCGCGCCATCATCACCGTCGGCAAGCGCCACCAGCACGAATTCCTGCCGGCCAAGCTCGGATGTGATCGGCACCGGCACCGTCGCCTCGATCGTGCGTGCCGCCTCCGGCGGCAGGCCCGCGCGCACGCGGATGATCGGCGCCACGAAGGCATGGAAGGTGAAGATCGCCGAGGTCGGGAAGCCCGGCAGCACGACAAGCGGCTTGCCCTCGATCGCGGCGAGGCAGAGCGGCTTGCCGGGCTTGAGCGCAACGCCATGCACGATCACACCGGGCGCGCCGAGCCGCGACACCACCCGATGCGAGAGATCGCCCGCGCCCTTCGAGGTGCCGCCCGAAATAATCACCATGTCGCACGCTTGCAGCGCGGTGCGCAGCGCCAGCTCGAGCACGGTCTCGTCATCCGGGAAAGCGCCGAAGGCAAACGGCTCGCCGCCGGCTTCCTTCACAGCCGCCGCCACGATGGCGCCGTTGCTGTCGTAGACCGCGGCCGGACGCAGCGGCGTGCCGGGCGCCACAAGCTCGTCACCGGTCGACAGCACCGCGACGCGCGGACGCCGCACCACCTCGACCTCGGCAATGCCGCACGCTGCCAGCATGCCGATCTCGCGCGAGCCGATGCGCGCGCCGCGGCGCAGCAGCATCTCGCCGCGCGCGATGTCGGAGCCCGCATAGGATACGAACTGCCCTGGCGCCACCGCGCGCCGCACGTCGATGGCCGGCTCGGCGGCGCCTTCGACCAGATCGGTCTGCTCGATCATCACCACCGCGTCAGCGCCGCGCGGAATGACGCCGCCGGTCGCGATCGTGGTCGCGGTGCCGGCCGAAACGGTGAGCGCAGGCGCATGGCCGCAGACGATCACCTCGCCGTTGAGGCGGAGCCGCCGCGGCGCCGTATCGCTGGCGCCCGCGGTCTCGGCGGCGCGCAGCGCAAAGCCGTCCACGTTAGCGCGATCGAATGGCGGCACGTCGATTGGCGCCGTCACGTCACCCGCCAGCACACGCGTGAGCGCCGCGTCGAGCGGCACACGCTCACTGTCGAGCGGCGCAAGCGAGATGTGCCGTGCGAAGCGCGCGCGCGCATCCTCGGGCGAAACCACCTCGAGGAATTGCTCCTGACGCGCGGCCCGGCGAACCGCGGCAACAAGATCCTGCTCGGATGTTTTGACGCGTTCGTTCATGGCAAGGCTCTTACCACGACCTCGGCGCCGGCCGGATAGCCTTCGCTGTCGCCCGACACCAGAATCCAGCCATTGGCCCGCGCGATGGCCTGCAGTGGCCAATAGCCTGAGGCTATGGGCTCGGCCTGATCACCGCTTTGCTGCACAGGCACAACCTCTGCCAATCCCAAAGGCGACGCGTGCTTGCGCGTGAGCAGCGCGAGAGTGCCCAGCACGTCGCCGAAGCCACCCGTCAGTCTTGCAACAAGATGGCGCCCCAAGGTGAGCCACACCGCGAGTGCGGCATCGAGCCGCCCCGGCACGAGCAGCACGGGCCGCTGCCCCATCATGCCGAAGGTCGTGGTCTCGCCGGGCGTGAGCGCCACTCCGCGCACCTCGACATCGCCAGTCGCAGCCAATGCGCGCACGCTCTTATCATTGCGACCCACACCAGTGCCGCCCACCACGACAATCGCATCAGCCTCGGCATCGGCCAATGCGGCTGCGACATCCGCGGAGCGACGCACCACGCCACCGGCCGCAGCGACGGCGCCGGCGAGCAGCTCGACCGCTGCCGTGATGATCGGATCATGGCCGGCACGCGCCGGCGCCACGCAGACGCGTGGCTCGCGCACCGCGACTTCTGCGATCCCGGCTGCATTAAATGCCGCCGCATCAGTGGCACGCACGACGGCGCCAGCGCGCCGCAACAATGTGCCAGCTCTGACATCGCCGCCCGCTGTCAGGACCCCATCACCTGGCGCCACCGGCGCAATGGCGGCGAACCGCCCGTGGCGCTCCACCACCGTATCAAGCGGCGCGACCGCGTCGGCGCCGGCCGGCAGCGCCTCGCCCGCGTCAACGTATTGTGTCGGCTCGAGCTGCACCGGCGCGTAGGAGCTTGCATCCGACAGCGCCTCGGCCGCGACCGCAAAGCCGTCGCGCAGCGCTCGAGCAGCCGCCGGAACAGCGGCTGCCACGACAACGTCTTCGGCCAGCACACGGCCCACCGCCGCCGGAACCGCGATCCGGCGTGGCGCAATCGGCTTGACCAGCGCGTCGATGCGCGCCGTCACCTCGGCGAGCGGCGTCAGCCGGGTTATTTGCTGCGGGTCGTGTTCGGCGGCCATGACCGCTTATAGTATGATCTCGCCGCGCAACAACGAAGAGAGCCCCGACAGGTCTCATGGCGGAAAGATTAATGAATCTCCGCGGGCTCAAGTGCCCGTTGCCGGCGCTGCGCACCCGCAAGGCGCTGGCCGGGCTCGCGGCCGGCGATGTCCTGGTCGTCGAATGCACCGACCCGCTCGCCGCCATCGATATCCCGAACCTGGTCAACCAGACCGGCGATGTCCTGGAGAAGACCGATCGCGGCAAGAAGGTCCTGACGTTTCACATCCGCAAGCGCTGACGATGCGCTGACGGTCAGTCGAGCTTGACGCCGACGAGCCCGGCGCGCTCGATCACCGGCTTCCAGCGCGCAGTTCTCGAAGGCGATGAATTTGTCGAACTCGCTCATGCTCATCGGCTGGCTGATGAGGCCATCGCGGCGCAGCCGCTGCTGCGTCTCGGGGTGCGGCAAGGCCTGCCACGATCGCGCGGTTGATCTTCTCGGCGATGTCGGGCGCAAGCCTCGCCGGCGCCGAGATCGAGAACCAGGTGGTGGCGACAAGCTCCGGATAGCCGAGCTCCTTGAGCGTCGGCAGATCGGGATAGTCCGGCAGGCGCGCGTCGGCCGTGTTGGCGAGCGCGCACGAGCGTGCCGCTGCGCATATAGCTCGCCGCCGACGACGACGGTCTGCGCGCTGAACGCGATGTGGCCGCCGATCAGGTCCACCAGGCCCTGCGACGCGCCCTTGTAGGGCACGTGCTCGACCTTGACGCCGGCGCGCTGGCCGAAGAACTCCGTCATCAGGTGGCCGTTGCCACCGAGGCCGGACGACGAATAGGTGAGCGGCCGATCGCTCGCGCGCGCGCGGGCCATGAAATCCGCGAAGGTCTTGATGCCGCTCGACGGGCTGACCAGGAACACGATCGGCGAGCCGCCGACATAGGCGATGTTGGTGAGGTCGCGCACCGGGTCGTAGCCGACGGCCGGATTCATGATCGGGATGGTGACCAGCAGCGACTGCGTCGTGAGCACGAGGTTGTAGCCATCGGGCTCCGTGCCCATGACCGAGCGCAGGCCGATGAGCCCGGTCGCGCCGGCGCGGGTCTCGACGAAGAACTGCTGCTTGAAGGTCGCGGCGAGCTGGTCGGCCACCATGCGGGCGAGCACGTCGGCGGTGCCGCCGGCCGCGAACGTGTTGACGATGCGCACCGGCTTCGCCGGCCAAGGCTGTGTCTGCGCCTGAGCGGATGCGCTTTGAAAGACACGCGATGCTCACAAGCGCAAGGAGCTTCAGCACCACGCATTTCATGACGAAGACTCCGAGTTGCTTGCCATTCGGCATGCGAGCTACTTCCCGCCCTTCATATACTCGAGCACAAAGCTCCTGATCTCGGGCGGCACCGTCAGCGCGCGACGGACGCGCGTGTTGATGTCGGCGCCGGTCTCGTAGTGCGGCACGAACTGCATCGCCTTCATCGACTCCTCAGCGTAGTCCTTGTCGTTGTTGAGCCGCGCCAGCGCCGCACGCAGCGCATCGACCGCGGCGGCCGGCGCGCCGGGCGGCATCACCACCGTGCGCAGCATCGCGGAATCGACCGCCAGATTGGTGCGGTAGGCGTCCCACAGCTTGCCAGTCGGTGGCCCGCCTTTGAGGCTGCGGTAGAAATCCTGGAATTGCGGCAGCGGATAGCCCTCCATCACCTTCGGCACACTGAACCTGTCGCCGTCATAGTTGCCGTCGTAATAGAGCGGGATCACCGCGCCGGGCTTCACCAGGCTCGGCTCGACCACGCTGAAGAAGCCGGGCGTCGTCTCCGAGTGCAGATGAATCTCGCCGCGCTGGAGCGCAAGGCGGGCGGTCGCGCTCGAGCGATAGCCGGTCACATATCGGTATGGCACGCCGAGCATCTCGAGCGTGACGCGGATGAGCAGGTCCTTCGAGGATTCGACCGCAAGCCCGCCCGCCACCAGCCCTTGCGCCTTCAGGATGTCGGCGCCCTGTTTCATCCCGGGCGCGAGGTCCGTGCGCACGTAGTAGACCGCGTTGCCGGGCTGGTATCCGATGAACTCATAGGTCTTGAAATCGACGCGGTGGTTCTCCGGCTCGATCACATATTTCCAGGCCGCGCCGGTGAAGTAGCCGAACATGCTGCCATCACGCGGACCGACCTCGCCGAGGAAGTTCGTGCCCACGAGCCCGCCGGCGCCATCCTTGTTCTGCACCAGGATCAGCGGTGCACCGTCGATGTGCTTGGCGATATGCTTTGCAAGTAGCCGCCCCTCGATATCGCTGGGGCCGCCGGCCGCGAAGTTGATCACCAGCGTCAGCCGCTTGCCTTTGAAGAACGGCTCCTGCGCGGCCGCATGCGACGTAAGCGAGAGCGCGGCGCAGAGGCCGAGCAACTTAGCCCTCATTGACGGCAAGGTGTTCTTGGAGCGTCTCCAATGCATCATCGGAATCCTGCCAAACAAGTCGCGCCACATCCTCCGTTCGTTCCCGCGCAAGCGGGAACCCAGGGGCCACACATTCTGGGTCCCCGCTTGCGCGGGGACGAACGGAAAAGCTGTAGGCACGATCGCGTCATTTGCTCGCGCTTTTGATGTAGTCGGCGACAAAGGCTCTGGTCTCCGGCTTCACCACCAACGCTCGCCGCACCTGGCGATTGGTTTCCGGGCCGGCCTCGAAATCGGGCGCAAAGCCGATCGCCTTCGTGGCTTCCTCGGCGAACGCCGGATCATGGTTGAGCCGCGTGACGGCCGTGCGCAGTGCCGCCACCGCCTGTGGCGGCGCGCCCGGCGGCAGCGCCACCACGCGTCCCATCGCAGATGTCAGCGACAAGATCGTGAGGTAGACATCCCACAATTGCCCGGAGGGCGGCGCGCCTTTGACTTTGCGATAAAGCTCCTGGAACGGCAGCAGATCGAGCCCATCAGCCTGCTTTGACACCGTAAGCGTCTCGCCGTTGTAGGTCGGATCGAAATAGACCGGTATCGCCACGCCGGGCTTCACCAGCTGCGCCTCGACCGCGCCACGATAGGCCGAGGCGGGCTCAGCGAAGAAGTTGACCTCGCCACGCTGCAGCGCGAGCCGCACAGTCTGGCCGCTTCGAAAGCCGGTGACGTATTGATGCGGCACGCCGAGGATATCGAGCGTCAGGCGGATGATCAGGTCGCGCGCGTTATGCACGCCGTTGCCGCCGGCGATCAGTCCTTGCGCCTTGGCAATGTCAGTCGCCTGCTTCATGCCGGGCGCCACGTCGGAGCGCACGTAGTAGACCGTGGTGCCGGGTTGATACGCGATGAACTCGTAGGTGCGCAGGTCGACGCGGTGGCGCTCCGGTTCGCTCGCATATTGCCATGCAGCGCCGCCGAGAAAACCGAGCATGGTCCCGTCCTTGGGCGCGACCTCGCCGACGTAAGCGGTGCCGTTGAGACCGCCGGCTCCGTCCATGTTCTGCACCACCACGGCAGGCTGACCGTCGATGTGCTTCGCGATGTGGCGCGCAAACAGACGGCCCTCGATGTCGGTCGAGCCGCCCGGCGCAAAGTTCACCATCACGGTGAGGCGCTTGCCTTTGTAGAATGGCTCCTGCGCGGAGGCGCTTGAAGCCACACTGCAAGTGGCAGCCAGGACGAGCAACGCGACTTGCAGGCGTCTCGGCAACCCGGTCATGGCTTGACCCCGCTGCATCACTTGTTCGCGCTCTTGATGTAGTCGGCCACGAACGCCTTGATTTCCGGTCTCACCACCAGCGCCTGCCGCACCTGCCGGTTTACCTGCGCGCCCGCGACATATTCGGGCACGAAGCCGATGGTCTTCAGCGCGTCGTCCGCGAATGCCTTGTCGCTGTTGAGCCGCACCACCGCCGCCTGCAAGGCATCGAGCGCGGGCTGCGGCGTGGTCGGTGGCAGCACCAGCAAGCGCTGCATCGCCGAGTTGATGGCCAGCATCGCGAGATAGACATCCCACAGCTGGCCCGACGGCGGCGCGCCCTTGATCTTGCGATAGAGCTCGTGGAACGGCTGCACCGTGAGCCCTTCCACCGGCTTCGGCACCACAATGCTCTCGCCGTTCCAGCCCGGATCGTAGTGGACCGGGATCACCTGCCCGTTCTTGACCAGGCTCGGCTCGACCACGCTGCGATAGCCGGGCGGCGATTCCGAGAAGAAATTGATCTCGTTCTGCTGCAGCGCCATGCGCGCGGTGTTGTTGCTGCGATAGCCGGTGACGTGGCGGTACGACACGCCCAGCATGTCGAGCGCGAGCCGCATCAGCAGATCCTTGGAATTGTCGGCCGCGAGCCCGCCGGACACCAGGCCCTTCGCCTTCATGATGTCGGTCGCCTCCTTCATGCCGGGCTGCACATCGGTGCGCACGTAATAGATCGAGGTGCCGGGCTGATAGGCGACGAACTCGTAGTTGCGGAAATCAGCGCGATGGCGCTCGGGCTCGCTGGCATAGAGCCAGGCCGCGCCGGTGAGATAGCCCATGGCGGTGCCGTCCTTGGGCGCAATCTCGCCGAGCCAGGTGGTGCCGGTGAGGCCGCCGGCGCCATCGATGTTCTGCACAATGATGTTGGGCTGGCCTTCGAGGTGACGCGCGATGTGGCGCGCGAACAGCCGGCCCTCGATGTCGGTCGGGCCGCCGGCCGCGTAGTTGACCATGATCGAGAGCCGCTTGCCCTTGTAGTAAGGATCGGCCGCAAGCGCGCATGAGGCGCTGACGAGGATCGCGCAGGCTCCCATGAGCGCGGCGCGCAGGCGCGAAACCGGCATCGGATCCTCCCTCGTTGATCCAGTACCATAGCGGGCACTCCGGGCCCTGGACAGCGACAGAGGCGCGCATGTGGGCCCTCCCTTCGCCCCGGCATCAGTGGAGTTGATCAGCTTTGGGCCAGGGATCGCCCTCACCGCTTGCGCTTTTGCGGCCGAACGAACGAGGCCGCAACCTCCCGCGCGCATTCAATGAACCGCTCGACGACGGGACTGAGCGTTCGATTTTTCAATGTGACGATCACGACGAATTGCGGCGGCATCGCCAATTCGATTGGAAGCATTTTGAGGCCAAAGATATCGGCGTTGTGCTGGAGGGTCGAGGCAGGCAACACCGCAATGAAACGACCGGTCTTGCTCAAAGCGTTGCGCAGTTGAACCGAGAGCGTTTTGACACTCACGCGTGGGGGCGGCAGGCCGCGCGTCCGGAATGCCTCCAGTACTGCCGCCTCGCCGGGAGCACCCGCAGGAGGCATGATCCAGAGTGCATCGGTCAGATCGCCAAACTCGACTTTGCGGCGGCCCGACCACGGGCTGTCTCGCCCGGTAGCGAGGCAGATTCGATCCTCGAACAACATCTCCAATTTCAAGTCCTCGCCGAGAGCCTCTGCGGCCGATTTCTGCAGGATGGCAAAGACCACATCGGCCCTGCGCTCATGCAGCTCGGGAAATTCCATCTTGAAAGCATTCGACGGCGAGACATCCAATACGGTTCGGGGATGGAGGTGCGACATCCGCTCAATGATAGGAGGGAGAATTCCCCCTGAAATCGACTCCGAACATCCAATCCTCACCTCCCCCACCGCCGGGTCCGCCAGGAACTCGATGTCCTTGACCCCTTGTCGCAATTCATCGAACGCAACCCGCCCGCGCTGCATCAGCGCGTCGGCATAGAGCGTCGGCACGACACCGCGCGGTGTGCGATCCAGCAAGCGAACCGCCAGCGCATGTTCCAGGGCAGCGACGGCCTGCGAAACGGCCGACTGCGACATCCCGAGTTCGACGCCAGCCTTCGCCATGCTGCCGTGTTGAACCACGGCAAACAGGATGTGCAGATCGCGCAACCTGACGCGCCGGCCGATACGGCTTTCCCAGTTAAGACCCCGAGCCATTAGCGTTCGCTTATGTAGCTACAACAAAATTTGGCTTTATCTTCTAGCTGTTCCAGCCAATTGTTCAATGTCATCAGATGGCGGTTCACATGAGGGCACCATGCTCAGGATTTTCCGAATTGGCGTCGTAGCCGGTTTGATGAGCGGCATTTTGGCCGGGCCGGCCGCGAGCGCCGATCAATGGCCGCAGCGCGCCGTCCGTCTCATCGTGCCGTTCGCAGCGGGGAGCGGGCCCGATTTCGCTGGGCGGCTCTTTGCCGACCGGCTGTCGGAACGCTGGAGGCAGCCCGTGGTCGTTGAAAATCGGCCGGGCGCGGACGGGCTGATCGGAACAGCCGCGTTCGTCAACCTGCGCGACGATCACGTGCTCCTGTTTTCAGCGGCTGCTCCTCTCTCCGTACTGCCGGTGCTGCAGGAGAAGTTGCCGTACGATCCGGCTCGCGATGTCATGCCGATTTCCTCCGCTGCCGACACGTTCGGCGCTGTCGCGATTTCAGCATCCTTGCCGGTCGGTTCGCTGGCGGAGCTGGTGGCGCTCGCACGAATCCGGCCCGGCCAACTCAACTATCATGCTCTTGCCGGCGCGTTCCCAATTCTATTCGCCGGTTTTGCGAAGAATGCAGGCATTGAGATGGCTTATGTCTCCTACCGGGAGACAACCGCTGCCGTTCTCGACCTCGCGGAGGGCCGCATTCAAGTTATGCTCGCAACGTTGCCGCCACTGCTGCCGCAGGTGAATTCGGGGAAAGTGCGGCTTCTTGCAGTCACTAACAAGTCACGCGCCCCAATCATGCCGACCGTGCTGCCCGTTAGCGAGGCAGGCTTCCCGACTCTGACATACGAAAGCATCGCTGGGTTTTTCGGTCCGCGCGACATGCCGGCCGAGCGCCGCGATCGAGTCTCGATAGACGTCCGCGCGGTCGCGGCCGAGAACGGTGTTGGTGAGCGGCTCGCGGCCGTCGGGCAGGCTGTGCGCGGCAGTACACCTGCCGAATTCGCCAGCGCGATCGAAGAGCAGCGCGTCCAGATATCGTCGATCGCTCGGCTGGTCGGAACCAAGCCGGCGCAGTAGCATGCGATCATGAGATCAATCACATTACGGGAAGGCGCATGGCTCAGATCAGACACATCGCAATCGCGAGCGATCATCCGTTCAAGGCCGCGGAATTCTACAAGAAGGCCTTCGGCTTTCGGGAGATCGCTCGCAACGGCTTCGATCCGAGCAAGCCGGATGAGGCGCCGCGCCCGTGCAGCGTTCTCTTGACCGACGGCTATCTCAACATTTCGCTTCTCAAGCTCGGCAAGGACCAGACCGGCGTCGGTCTCGACTACCAGGGCCTGCACCATATCGGGCTCGTGGTCGACGACCTCGATGCCTGGACACAGCACATCGAGGCGCTGGGCGCGCCGAACATCACCACGCTCGCCGACATGCCGCCGACCGCCCATACCGAGATCAAGTTTCGCGGGCCGGACAATGTCGTCTTCGACCTCAGCCCCTCGCCTTGGCCGGGCGCCGCGCCGGTTGATCCGGACACGATGAAGCAGCCTGACAAGGTTGTTGCGGAAGCCGCCGAATAGGATCGCCGGCGCGCGCTACTTCACCGCGCCGACGTGGTCGAGCACCGCGCGATTGAACAGCTCCGGCTGCTCCCAATAGGTGGAATGCCCCGCCTCCGGAATGAACGCGACGCGACTGCCGGCGATCTCGGCCGCGATCATGCGCGACATCGACGGCGGCGTGGACATGTCGGCGGCGCCGGCGATCAGCAGCACCGGCAGCTTGAGCTCCTTGAGCCGCGCCTGCGTGATCTCGTTCTTGAGCGGCTGACGGAAGTCGCGTCCGATCAGCGCCTTGTGCTCGAGCTCCATCCAGGCCTTCACGCCTTCCGGATTGGCGGCGCGATAGGAAGGGCCAAGCTCACGAAATTCCGCCGGCATGTCGTCCCAGCCCTTCGGGCGGATGAAGGCTGCGGCCTTGGCGATCTCGCCGTCACGCACCCCGAAGGAGTTGCTCGAGATGGTGAGGCTCAAGAGCCGGGGCTGATACGAGAACGTGAAATCCGACGCGATGCTGCCGCCGGCCGCCGAGGCCACGAGGTGGAAGCGGCCGAGCCCGAGATGATCCACGAGCGCGCGCAGGTCCTCCGAGCCGATGCCGGCATTGTTGCGGTCGAACGGCGCCGAGTTGATGTAGCCGCGGCGCGAATAACCGATGACGCGATAGCCGGCCTTGGCCAACACCGGCTGCTGATAGCCCCAGATGAGACCGCTGCCGGTCGCCGGATGAAGTAGCACGATCGGAGTGCCCGTTCCCCCCGTGTCCCAGTACCAAAGCTGGCTGCCCGGGACCTGCGCCATGCCATCCTTGGCGGACGCCTGCGCAGGGATCGGGGTTGGGGTTATCGGGGTAGTCTGGCTCCGCGCTGGCGTGACGCCCGCGACGATCACCACCACGCCAAGACCGAGGCACAAGGCCCTCAACAGCCGAGCGAATTGACCCAAGTTCAGCATCATGTTCAGCATCGCGCATCCTCCCGTCATGCATGTTGTTGGCACCATGATAACCGGGGGCACGTGGACTCTGAAGTGGTCCTTAGCGGACAGGCTTTGTGAACTCGAAGACCACCGGCGCCGTGAATTTCTTCGGCTGACCGTCCGGCGGCGCCGGGAATGGCGAGGCGCGGAACGCCATCGCGGTCATTTCCTGATCGAGCACCGTTGAGCCGCTGCTGACAGCGACGCTGGCCGAGGTCACTTGCCCGCTCGCATCAATTGCGAATGCGACCGCCCCCTTTCCAGTGATCGACTTGTTCTTCGCAGCGTCCGGATATTGCTGGTGGCGCTTGATGTGAGCGAACACGCGACCGTTGTAGCTCGCCATTGCCGAAGTAGAAACAACAACACCAACCCCGCTGGCGGTTTCCTGTTCGGGAATCGGTTCCTGCTGCTTCTGCCGCGACTCAACCGGCTTCGCCTCCTCGATCTGCTCCTCCGGCGCGATCACCGCCCGCATGTCTGGCGGCGTCTCGCGCGGCCGCACCGTCGGTACCTCGGCCTGCTGCGTTTCGACCATGGCGATCTTCGGCCGCTCTTCTCGCTTCTGCTCCTTTGGTCGCTCGGCTGCCTGTTCCTTGACAACGTCGGTCCGTCTCTCCTCGGGCTTCACCTCGGGCGCCTCTGTGGCTTTCTGGACCTCGGTCGCATTGTCGTTCCCCTTGATTTCGTCCACCCGAATCGCGTCGACCTGCTCAGCGCCCTGATTGGCAGTGGCACCCACCGGCCTGTTGTCACCGATCTCGAGCTCGACCGTGATCGCCTCGGTGCCAATGCCCAACAGCGGCTGCGGCTCCTGCCAGAACAGGTAGAACAGGCTGCTGTGCGCGAGCAGCGAGATCAGCAGCAGCAGGGCGCGAAGCCACGACCCGGTCCCCGGCACGAGCGGTGCCGGCCGATCCGCCGGATTGATGGTGACGGGCGGCGCATAGGACTCGGCGCCGGCGCGGCGGGCGCGCGTAAACGGGATCACATTGCTGAGATCGACGGCGGACGGCACGCTCTCGCGGAAAGCGCGCGTCGCGATCAACTCGCTGGATCGCGTTTGTGATTGTCCCGTCATACCCGGCTCAAGCCAACGCGTTACGACTTCCCACGCTGCATCGACGGCTGTCCGATCTTCCGTGGCAATGCCACGGTAGCGAACAGTGCCTGCCTCGACCAGGGAACAAGTGGCAATGCGTTGAAGCGCAGACCGGGACGCGCTTATACCCCACCCCACTATCTGCACCTCCCATCGCCATAGCGAGCAGAAGTCGGGCGATGAACAGGTTAAGGCATCAGCTTCCGCACAGTTGCCCGCCGAGCGAGCGGAACTTGGCGAGCTGGTCTGCCTTGAGCTCGCGCTTCTCATCGCGGCCGACAAACACCTTGAACATGATGCCGCCGTCGACATTGAAGAACACGATCAGCGCGGAGAGCTTGCCCATGAACGGCCGCTCCAGGAAAGCGAGCCCGCCGCAGCGCTCGTGCCGCAGATGGCCGTGGAAGCCCTTCGAGCCCATGAGGTTGAAATAGCCGCGGCCGACCTCGCCACGCGGGATCGGCCCGCCGAACTCCATGATGCCGTCGTCGGTGTGAATGATCAGCGTGACGTCGCCCCAAGTCGCGACGTCGTGCATGGCGGCGATGAACGCGTCGGCGGGCCCGAAGCGCCGCATCTCGGCCGGCAGCGCCTCCACGACGTCGCGCGGCGTGACGGCGTGGAGCTTGGCGGCCTCCTCGATGACGGCGCCGGGATTTTCCGACAGGTAGCGGACGAGCTCGGGCTTCGCAGGAGCAAGCATCGCACTAGGCCGCCGCCGTTTCGGGCCGCGACACGGTCTGCTTCACCTCGAAGCCTTCGAACTTCGGATGCTCGAGATAGAGCGGGCCCGTGGTCTCATTGCCGGCGCGCGCATGCGCCACGCGGAACGCTTCCGACTTGGTCCAATCCTCGAACGCAGACTTGCTCTGCCACACGGTGTGCGAGGCATAGAGCGTGTGGTCCTCGTCCTGCGGGCCCTTGAGCAGATGAAACTCGACGAAGCCCGGGACCTTTTGCAGCTGCGAGTCGCGACTGAGCCAGACGTGCTCGAACGCGGCTTCTGATCCGAGCTTCACGCGAAAGCGGTTCATGGCGATGAACATGGAACTTTGCTCCTCCTGGTTAGAACGGACATCCTGGAACTTGACCTATCTTGCTGCAGTAAAATTCAGCGGCACTGTGAAGCTCTTCGGCTGACCATCGGGCGGCGCCGGGAACGGCGAGGCGCGGCGCACCATAGCAAGGATTTCCTGATCAAGCACGGCGGCGCCAGTGCTCCTGGCTATTCTCGCTGAGGTGACGCTGCCGCTGCCGCTGAGCGAGAACGTCACCGCTCCGGACCCGGTAGCTCCACCACTGCGCGCGGCGGACTGATAGCGACGCAGGTGAGCGGACACCAGGCCATCGTAGTTCGCGAGCGATGCAACAGCAGTTCGACCGGTACCGCCGGCCGCGACTTTTGCTTCACTTGGTTGCGCCGCCTTCTTCTGCTTCGGCTCGGCCGGCCGCGCCACTTTGGGCTGCTCGCGCCGCACCGCAATGGTCGCCTGCGCGTCCGGAGGCGTCTCGCGCGGCAACACCGTCGGCATCTCGGCTTGCGGCGTCTCGACCATTGCAACAACCTGCTGCTGCTCCGGCTGTCGTTGTGGCTGGTGCTCCGCCTGCAGTTCCTTCTGAAGCTCTTTGGGCTGCTCGACCGGCTGCTCCTTGGCAAGGTCAGTCCGCGTCTCCTCGGGCTTCACCTCGCGCGCATCGACAACCCGCTCCTGTTCAACAATCTTCTCGTCGGTCTTGACCTCCTCGACCTGCTTCGCGTCGACCTGGTTTGGGCCGAGGTTGGACGAAGGCCCGGCGGGCCGGTTGTCGCCGACCTCGATCTCGACGGTGATCGTCTCGATGCCGATGCCTTCGAGAGGCTTCGGCTCTTGCCACAACGCGTAGAACGCTCCGCCGTGGATGATCAGCGAGCACAGGATCAGCACGCCCTGCAGCCACGATCTACCGCCTGGCAACAGAGGCGCCGGCCGATCCTGCGGGCTGATGACCAACGGCGGCGCGCTCGAGTGCACCGCGACGCGCGCGCGCAAATGCAACTACGTTGCCAAGATTGGCCGTCGAGGAAGCCGTTCCGCCAAGCAACCCATCAAGCAACCCATCACGCGGCACGACCGCGGCAACGCCTTGGAGGTTGGCGACGCTGCCGCGGTCGGCACGAAGGGCGACGAAGTCGCCGGGGTTATTGGGTTGCTGTACCGTCATCCTCTCCTGAAGAATTCGTCGCCGAAGCGAACCTTGAGCGAGCCCTTGAACGTCACACCCGGGCTCGGGGACGGCACTAGGCTGTTTGATCCCTGGGTGCGCAGATCGAGGTAGCGCACGTAGTATTCGTTGAACAAATTGTCGACGCCGAAGGCCAGGATCACATCTTCGCTAGGCCGATAGTCGACATACAGGTTGACGACATTGAACGCGTCCGTCGGCAACGCCGAGCCTGCCGGAATATCCTTCGCTTCCTTGGCGGCTACCGCGAGCCAGCGCACCGCCACGGTCACCTTGCGATCGAGGAACCGCGCGCCGACCGTGGTCGCCAACTGTTCCGGGTAGATCTTCAGCAGCGGCTGGTTAACGGTCAGATTTTCGCCGCGCTGAATGGCGCCAGCCATCGCGACGAACCAAGTGCCAGCGTCGTAGGTTCCTTCGAACTCGGCGCCCTTGATGCGGGCGGACGGGACGTTCTGATACTGCTGGCAGAAGCCGAGCCCGGCAGGAAAAGTCGTCGGGTTATTGCAAACCACCCCACCCTGGCCAGCCTGGCCGGAGGGAACCAAGGCGAATTCGATGAAATCCGTTACGTCGTTCTGGAACACGTTGGCCTTGAGGCGCAGCGCGTCGTTGGGGACGAAGAGCCCGTCCTGCCGGATATTGATGCCGATCTCCTTGGTCTTGCCGATCTCAGGCCGCAGCGCGAGATTCGGCAGAAGATCGAAAGGCGCGGGGAAGGGATGCGCGCCATTGACGAAGACCTCCGTGATCGCAGGCGCCCGGTAGCCTTCCGCATAAGTGCCGTAGAGCGTGAGCCAGTTGATCGGCGTGACGCCGACCGTCGCCTTGGGAGAAACGCGGTCGCCGGAGCTTCCGCCACCGGTGCTGCCGCTGAGCTCGTAGCGGTCGTAGCGTGCCGCAGTGATGATCTCGAGCCAGGTCTGGTACTTGGCCTTGAGCTGAGCAAACGTGCCCGACACCGTACGCTCGCCAGATGGCGTGAAGAAATCGCCGGTGCCGCTCGGATCGACCACGTTGACCTGATCGCGGAACGCATCGACCCCGACGGTGAGCGCGCTCTGAAACGGACCGAGATCGAAGCGCGAAGTGTTGTTGGCATCGACGCCGATGGTCTCGATCTGGAACAAGCGTGGCACGCCAAGCGCGCCAGAGATTGCGCTGTTGGTGCCCTGGGTCTTGACCTGCTCGGTCGCGGTCTTGGTCCAATAGGTGTTGATGTCGAAGTTGAAGAGGCGATCGTCCGGCTTGCCGTAGCGCCAGCGTGCGCTCGCAATGTCGTTGACAACGTTTGTGGCGTAAACGCTCGCAGTGTTGGCGGCGTTCGGTAACCCACTGTCGTACTTGGATTCGTAGTGAAGGCCGCTGAACTTCAGCTCATGCCCGTCGGCTGGGCGCAGGTTGAACTTGCCGATCTCGGTCGTGGTCGTGAAGTGGCTGTTGACGACCACGTTGCCGTGGCCGTCCTTGAAGTCGGACTGGGTGCGCCCGGTCGCTCCCACCATCGCGTCCGCGTAAGGCGTCGGGCGCACCGCCAGGAAGGCCGACCCGAGGCCGGTCACCTGATTGGAGCCGAACACCCCATGGATCTGACCGCCGAACTTCTCGCCCGGCTTCAGGATGTCGTCGACATCAAGCGTGCGGAACGACACCACGCCGCCGATCGCGCCTGAGCCGTTAGATGTTGGCGACCGGGCCGCGCACCACGTCGGCGCCTGCGAGCAACTCCGGCTCAAGATAGACGAGACCATCAGCCTGGTGGCCGGTGCGCTGGAAATTCTGCCGCGCCCCGTCGATCAACACCGCGACCCGGCCGAAGTCCTGCAAGCCGCGGATGTTGACCGCGATGCCCGGATCGTCGGCGCGCTGCTGGAAGTTGATGCCCGGCACGCCGAAGAACAGCATCCTCGGCACGCGCGGGGCTGCAGCTGGTTGATCTGTTCGCCGCGCACCGCGCTGACGCCGGCAAGCGCCTGCGTGACGGTTTCCTCGACCTTCGTGACCACGATCGTGATGGGATCGAGAAGTCGCGGCTGCTGCGCAGAGGCTGGCGATACCACCAGCCCGGTCGCCGCCGCGCCCGAGATTGCGATGGTCGAGACTGTAGACAAGAGTTCGCGCGCACTCGCGCGCCGACGTGAGCCAGTCATGACGCCCCCAAGCCATTGTTGCTGAACACGTTCGGCTGGCGGGCGACCGCGCAGGGCGGCGGCTGGCTGGCGGCGGCTGCGGCCCCTACCGCAGCACAAGTGTTGCCTTTAATATTTATTTGTATTACGTCCGTCAAGGCAAGAATTGGCCGATTAAAATCAGTCTAAACTGAAAGGACTACGTAGCTTAAAATGCCTCTAAACAAAGAAGTATAGTGAACTATACATCAGTATATTGCGAGGCGTCGACAAGATGAACTCGCGGCCCGACCAAGACACCGCCAATCCCACGGCAGGAGAAAGGCGACCCGGAGCCATGGAACAGCGGACGATCAAGATCATTGACGGCCATATCGACAGTCGCGACCTGTTCGTCGGCACCCGCGAAATCATCATCGGCCACGGCGACAACCGCTACCGACTCCGCTTGACCGCACAAAACAAGCTTATCCTCACGAAGTGACGCATGCGCTCAGCCCTGCCACGACCCACCGGCTTTGCTGTCGTCGTCGCGGCCATCGTGGCGCTCGCGCCAGCGGCACACAGCGAGCCGGCGTACGACACATCGCGAATCGCCTCGATTGGCGGCGCGGTCACGGAAATTCTCTACGCGCTCGGGCTCGAGCATCGCGTGTCGCGGTCGATGCAACGAGCTTCTATCCGCCGCAGGCGCTGCGCGAGAAACCGAGCGTCGGCTATTTCCGGCGCTTTCGCCCGAGGGCGTGCTCGGGCTCAATCCTTCGCTCATCCTCGCGATCGAAGGCGCTGGACCGAACCAAGCCCGTGTCGGTGCTGCAAGTCTGCCGGCGTCCCTTCGTGTCGGTGCCGGACAAGTATAGCGGCAAGGCATCATCGAAAAATTCGAGATCGTCTCCGCCGCGGCCGGCGTCGCGAAGCGCGGCGAATGTCTCGCCAAGGCCGTCGCCGCCGATCTCGACGCGCTGGCGCGACTGCGCTCCGGGATCGACAAGCCGCTCAAGGGAACGCTGTTCGTGCTGTCGTTCGTCGGCGATCGGGCGCAGGTCGCCGGCCGCGCACCGCCGCCGACGGCATCATGCAGCCTTGCCGGCGCGACCAATGCCATCACCGAGTTCGAGGGCTACAAGGCGGTCAACGACGAGGCCATCATCGCGGCGCAGCCGGAGGTCGTGCTCGCGATGCAGCGCGTGGCCAATCCGCTCGACGCGCGCACAGTGTTCGCGCATCCGGCCTTCGCGCTGACGCCGGCGGCCAAGCGAAAGGCCTTCGTCGCCATGGACGGACTCTATCTCCTTGGCTTTGGTCCGCGCACCGCGCTGGCGGCGCGCGACGTTGCGTCAGCGCTCTATCCGTCGCTTCGTCAAAAGCCGGAAAGTTTCCCTCGGAGACGACACCGCCGCCGCAAGCGGTGCCGGGGATGACTGCGGCCGGCACCGGGCCGTCAAGCGCCGGCTGCGAGCGCATGGGCCATCGCACGCCGTTCGCCGTTCATCGTGATCGCGGTGCTGCTGCAATCGTCTCGTCATGGTGACGGTCGCGGCCGCCACCATCGGCGCCGCCGGCATTCCACTGCTCGCGGCTGCTGGCCGCCGCCGGCCTTATCGCCGGCGATCCTGCCCTGATCGCGCGTGACCGTCTGGTACTGTGGTCGATCCGGCTGCCGCGCATCGCCATGGCCTGCATGATTGGCGCAATGCTGGCGGCGGCCGGCACCATCATGCAGGGCTTGTTTCGCAATCCGCTGGCCGATCCGGTTTGGTCGGCGTATCCGCGGGCGCCGCGCTCGCCGCCGCAACCACCATCGTGCTCGGCGACCGTTTCCTGGCCGGGACCGGGATCGTGCTGCCATTCGCGGCATTGCCGATCGCCGCTTTTTTCGGCGCGCTGCTGACCACCAGCGCTCTACCGCTTCGCGACGCGCGAGGGCCGCACCTCGATCGCCACTCTTCTGCTGGCAGGACTCGCGATCGGCGCGCTCGCGCAGGCAGCGATCGGCCTGCTGATCTTCGTCGCGGACGATCGCCAGCTCCGCGACATCACGTTCTGGACACTTGGTTCGCTCAGCGGATCGACCTGGCGCAAGGCCGTCGCCATCGCGCCGTTCGCTCCTCGTGTTGCGTTGTCGCGTGCCGTTCATCGTCAACGGGCTTGATCTGATGGTGCTCGGCGAAGCGGAAGCATTCCACATGGGGGTCGCGGTCGAGCGGCTCAAGCGCTAGGCGATCGTGCTGGTCGCGGCGACAGCCGGCGCCGCGGTCGCGGTCGCCGGCGTCATCGGCTTCGTCGGCATCGTCGTGCCGCATCTGTTGCGGCTGGTGCTCGGGCCCGGCCATCGCCTGCTGCTTCCGGCCTGTGTCGTTTCGGCGCTATCCTCATGCTCGCCGCCGACACCGGTCGCGCGCATGCTCGTCGCGCCGGCGGAGGTTCCGATCGGCATTCGTCACGGCCGCGATCGGCGCACCGTTCTTCCTCGCGATCCTGCTGCGCCAGCGCTCGGTCGCAAGTCTATGACGGCGGCGCTCGAAGCGAGTTCCGTGACAGTCCGCGTCGGGGCCAAGACGCTGCTTGACCAGCTGACACTCGCGATCGCGCCTGGCGAAACAGTCGCACTCGTCGGACCGAATGGCGCCGGCAAGTCCACCTTGTTCCGCGTGCTTGCGGGCGAGATCGCGCCGCAGGCGGGCACGATCGCGGCTGCGTGGCCAACCGCTGAAGAGCTACTCGGCACGGGCGCTGGCGCTGCGTCGGGCCGTGCTGTCGCAGCATACGACAGTCGCCTTTCCGTTCACGGTCGCCGACGTGGTGCGCATGGGCGCGGGCGACCGCGGCGGCACTGACGCGCTCGTCGCCAGCGCGCTTGCCGAGGTCGATCTCACCGCGTTTGGCGAGCGCATCATCACCACGCTCTCGGGTGGCGAGCAGCAGCGCGCGCACTTTGCTCGCGTGCTGGTGCAGCTGGGCTGCGGCGAGGCCATCCACGGCCCCGGCCTGCTCATGCTTGACGAGCCGACCGCGAGCCTCGATCTGCGCCATCAGCTCGATCTTCTGGAAGCGACGCGACGCTGTCGCGCGCGCGGCGTCACCGTCGTGGCGGTGCTGCACGATCTCAACCTGGCCACGCTGTTCGCCGATCGTATCGTCGTGCTCGACCGCGGCCGCATCGTCGCCGACGGAGCGCCAGCCAAGATCATCACCGATGCGATGCTGGAGCAGGTGTTCGGGGTCACCGGTGCAATCGGGCGCGTCCCTTCGCCCGGCCTGCCGTTCGTCCTGCCGCATGCAATGGCCCGTATGAGCGACACCGGCACGTCGCCGCGCCCTTGAGTTGACCCGGCATTTGGCCGAAGCTTTCCCTGGCTGACCTCTCGGGGCAGCGGAATTGGGGAATGCGGATCATGCGATCCCTCTGGCTCAGCGTTGGCCTGTGCCTGACCGCAATGCTGTGGCTCCGCGATGCCGGCGCGCAGCCGGCCGACGAGTTTTATCTCGGCAGACGCGAGCTGACGCTGATCACCAGCGGGGCGACGGGCGGCGGCTATGACCAGTACACCCGTATGCTGGCGCGCCACATGAGCAAGCACCTGCCAGGCACGCCCACCATCGTGGTACAGAACATGGTCGGCGGCGGCGGCATCCGCGCCGCCAACTTCCTCTACAACGTCGCGCCGCGGGACGGCAGCGTGTTCGCCTTGATCGACCGCGGCATGCCGACGGCGCCGCTGCTCTATGGCGACAAATCGCAGGCGCGCTTCGACGCCGTCAAGTTGTCATGGATCGGCAGCGTCATGCGCGAGACCGGCATGGGCGTGGTGGCGGCGCGCTCGGTGGTCAAGACCATCGAGGATGCCAAGCGGCACGAGATCTTCTTCGGCTCGACCGGGCCGGAGACCGATCCCGCCATGTTCGTGCGGCTCGTCAACGATCTCCTCGGCACCAGGCTCAAGGCGATCCACGGCTACAAAGGCCAGCCCGAAGAGTTCCAGTCGATCGAGAAAGGCGAGCTCGACGGGCTGTTCATGAGCGGCTGGTCGGGGCCGGGTCGCGCCTATGTGCGCGAACGCATGGGCCGCGGCGAGTTGCGGCTGCTGGTGCAGATGTCGCCGCGCAAGGATCCGCTGCACACCGACACGCCGACCATCCTGGAGCTCGTCAGCGCGCCCGACGCTCGGCAGATCGTGCAGCTTGTGCTCGACCGCATGACACTCGGCCGGCCTGTCGTTGGCCCGCCCGGAATTGCGACCGACCGGCTCGCGCTGCTTCGCCGCGCGTTCCGACTGGCGGTCGAAGACCCCGAGCTCAAGGCCGACGCGGAAAAGCAGCGCCTGGCGCTCGATCCAACCCCCGGCGACGAGGCCGAGCGCGTGATCAAGGCTCTCTACGCGACGCCAGCGGGCGTGGTCGAGCGCACGCGCCGCATCGTGGCGGTCGCGGGCGAGTAGGATGGACGGCTAATCGATATCCTCTTCTTCCCAATCATCGGAGACGGCGTCCGGCCGCTTGTTGGGCATGGCGTTCCTGATGCGCTCGGGCACTGCGTTCCACTTCTGGACGAGCTGCTCCTTGGAGGTGGCGATCTCCGAGAGCAGGCCACGCAGCTGATCGCGCGTCGGCCAATCGCTCGGGACCATGGCGGCGGCGTCCTGCAGGTCATCCGAGATCGCTTCCGCTACCGAATTGATCTGGTCAACAACTGCCGACAGCCGCTTGAGCAGCCTTTGTACATCTTCGAAAGCATCGAGATACATCTCAATTTCCGACGCCATCTTTGAAAGCCTCCCAATCAGGCGGGCATGTTAGCCACACAATGGCGATTTGCGAAAGGGACCGTCCGCCGGCGCCATGCCGCTTTAAAAGGCGCCGGGGCGTCCGGGGTGAACCAGATCTATTGCAGGTTTGGCACGAGCTTCTTCACGGTTTCAATCAGATCCGGCGGGGTACGATAGAGACTTGCGACCAGCTGATCCAGCCGGTCCGGCGGCAAGTAGGTCATGTCGATCTTGGACTTCTCGGCGTCGGCCTGCATCTGCGGGTCCTGCGCCAGATCGGCGAACGCCTTGCGCATGAGTGCCACGCGATCAGCCGATACCTCCGGCGGCAGGACATAGGGCCGGCCGAATTCTGCACTCGCGAACACAAAGCGCAAGAGCTGACGCTGCTCCTCGCTCCTGGCGAACGCATAGATCGAGGGCACCTGCGGGATTTCGGGGATCGGCGTCTCCTCGGCGTGCAGGAGGATGCGCAACTTACCGTCGCGGACGAGGTACTGGTAGTCGTTGAACTGGGCATAGGACATGCACACACCCTCGACCTCGCCGCGCTCGATCGCCAGCGCCGCATCGACGAATGCCCTTGTAGCCCTCGACGATGCGGAACTTGGTGCCGAGCACATGGTTGAGCACGGTCGGAATGATGCTGAGCGAGGACGTCGCGCCACCGCCCGCCGTAATCATCTCGCGCGTGAACAGATCGTCGATGGTTTTGACCGGCGAGGTGTGCCAGTTGACGCAGATCCGGCTCGGCAGCGAATAGCCACCGAGCCAGTTGAAGCGGCGCGGATCGACCTCGATGTTGGGCAGGCCCATGCGGGCCTGGCTTGCAAGATTGCGCGAGAACGACCCGATCACGGTGCCGTCGCGCGGCGCCTGATTGTAGATGAAATTTGCCGCCACGACGCTCGCGGCAGCAGGCATGTTCTGCACCACGACGATCGGGCTCTCCGGGGATATGCCGCGACAGGTGCTTGGCCAGGAAGCGGGCGCCGAGATCGTAGTCGCCGCCGACCGGATGGCCGCTGATCAGCCGGATCTGCTTGCCGCGATAGAAATCGGCCTGGGCGAGCGCGGCGCCGGGAACGCCGGTCACCAGCGCGGCCACAAACACCAGCAAGCTCAACTGCGCACGGGCCATGCCCTGCCTCCGTGCCTCCCACGATAGCAAAGTAGCACGGGCAGAACCAACGCGGCGCCGCAGACAGGCCATTCCGGTCCGGACGGCGGTATGCTACAATTCAGCGCGGAGGGAACCACATGTGGCTGCGTAATTGCTGGCAGGTTATCGCCTTTGGCAAGGAGATCGGCAGCGACCCCGCTCGCCCGCACCGTGTGCGGCGAGCCGATCGTGCTGTTCCGCACCGACCGCGGGCGAAGCCGTTGCGCTTGCCGACCGCTGCCCGCATCGCTTGGCGCCGTTGTCGCTCGGCCGCGTCGTCGGCGACGAGATCCAATGCGGCTACCATGGCCTGTGCTTCGACCGCGACGGCCAATGCGTGCGCGTGCCCGGGCAGGACCAGGTGCCGCCGCGTGCGCGCGTGCGCAAATATCCGCTCGTTGAGCGCTACACGGCTTCGCCTGGATCTGGCTGGGCGAGCCGCGCTCGCCGATCCCGCTCGCGTCCCGGATTTCCACTGGATGGACGACCCGGCCTGGAAGACCGTGCCGGGCTATCACCACTTCGGGGCCAACTATCAGCTGGTGAACGACAACCTGCTCGATCTGTCGCACGAGAGCTTCGTGCACGAGGAGACGATCGGCAACGAGTCGGTGGCGGAATCGCCTGCGCAGCGTGACGCTCGAAGGCAACACCGTGCGGGTGCATCGCGATATGCTCAATATCGAGGCGCCGCCGTTCTACAAGCGCACCACCGGCTTCACGGGCCGGATCAATCGCTGGCACACCAACAATTTCACGCCGCCCGGCTTCCACGTGATCGAGAACGGCTCGATGCCGGCCGGCACCCGCGACAAGAGCGCAGGCGCTGGAGCGCAAGGTGCTCAACCTGATCACGCCCGAGACGACGACCAGCTCGCACTATTTCTGGGGCGTCGTGCGCCAGTTCCGCATGGACGACAGTGCGCTGACGAGGTCATCCGTGACGGCATCGTGCGCACCTTCGACCAGGACAAGACCGTGCTGGAGGCACAGCAGCGCGCGCTCGGGCCCGACCCCGACAGCGTCACGTTCCCGGTCTCGATCCGGGTCGACGCCGGCCCGATCCAGGGCCGCAAGCTTCTCGCCGGCATGATTGCGCGCGAGGCGGCGGCGGGGGCAACCGGCAATGTCGAGCGCATGAAGGCGTCGTCGTGAGCGGGCGACAATCTGACGCCCCTTCGTCATTCCGGCCGAGCGACCCCGGGCTTGACCTGGGGGAGCGAGAGCCGGAATCCAGTAAACACACATTGAGCGGTCGCGCACAGCGTGCGAGACCATCGCGTCCGGCGTCTACTGGGTCCCCGCTGTCGCGGGGACGACGCCGGAGAGTACGGCTCGGGAGTCACTAAAATGGACGTGGGCGCGAATACGGCGAGCAACTCGGCGGCGAATTATCTGCTCGAAGGGCTGCACGAGGTCGGCATCGAATATCTGTTCTCCAACATGGGCACCGACCACGCCCCCATCATCGAGGCCATGGCCGGCCGCAAGCAAGCGCGGCCAGCCGCAGCCCAAGGTCATCGTCTGCCCGCATGAGAACACGGCCGCCCACATGGCAGGCGGCTATGCGCTCGCGACCGGGCGCGGCCAGGGCGTGCTGGTGCATGTCGACGTCGGCACCGCCAACACCACCAACGCGATGCACAACCTCTTTCGCAGCCGGCTGCCGGTCCTGCTGATGGCCGGCAAGGCGCCGTTCACCACGCATGGCGAGCTCATCGGCACGCGCGACAACTACGTGCACTTCGTGCAGGAGCCGTTCGACCAGGGCAGCCTGGTGCGGCCCTACATCAAGTGGGAATGGACGCTGCCGTCCGGCGTCGTCGTGAAGGAGGCGCTGCGGCGCGCCCACACCGTCATGCACAGCGAGCCGAAGGGCGCCGGTCTATCTGATGCTGCCGCGCGAGATCCTGACCGAGATGTGGTCCGATCAGGACATGCGCTCCTATCCGGCCGAGCGCTTCGGCAGCGCCGCACTCGAGCGGCGCCGATCCGCAAGCTGGTCGAGCGGCTCGCCGATGCGCTGCTCGGCGCGAAGATCCCGATCCTGCTCACGTCCTATGCGGGCCGCACGCCCGGCGCCTCCGAAGCGATCCTGCGGCTCGCCGAGTTTGCCGGCATCCGCGTCTTCGAAGCCAACATGGTGAGCAACATCTCGCACGACGGGCCGTGCTTCTGCGGCTTCCAGGCCGGGCCCGCCATCGCGCAGGCCGATGTCGGCCTGCTCGTGGACGTCGACGTGCCGTGGTTTCCCGCGCGACACCCGCGCCAGTGAAGCGACGTTCTGGGCGCAGATCGACGTCGACGTGGTCAAGGGCGGCTCGCCGATGTGGAGCTTCCCGTCGCAGCCTGCGCCTGCAGGGCAACAGCGCGCCGCATCCTCGAGCAGGTGCTCGAGGCCGTGCAGGCGAAGGCGACGCCGGCGTTTCAGCAGGCGGCGGCGGCGCGGGTGGCGCAGTTCGCGGCCGAGAAGGCGAAGCGGCTCGAGCGCGCGGCCGAGCTTGCCGCCAATCCGGGCAAGCCGGGCGCGATCAACGCGCATTATCTCTGCGCGGAGCTCGGCAAGCGGATCGCGCCCGAGGACGTGATCTTCAGCGAGGCGACGCGCAACACGCCGGCGGTGAGCAGCAGATCCCGCGGTCCGTTGCCGGGCACGGTGGTGCGCGTCGGCGGCGGCGGGCTCGGCTCCTCGGGCGGCATGGCGCTCGGCACCAAGCTCGCGCGGCCCGAGCGACATGGCGATCCAGATCGTCGGCGACGGCAGCTTCTATTTCAACGTCACCGAGCTCGGTGTTCGCAGTGTCGAAGCAATACAAGCTGCCGATCCTCACCATCGTGCTCGACAACGGCGGCTGGTCGGCGGTGAAGGAATTGACGCTGCGGGTCTATCCGGACGGCGACGCCAAGGCGGAGGACGAGTTCGAGGCCGAGCTTGCGATGGATGTCGACTTCTGCCAAGGTCGGCGAGGCGTTCGGCGCCTATGGCGAGAAGCTCACCGATCCGGCGCAGGTGCCGGCCGCGATCGAGCGCTGCCTCAAGGAGGTGCGCAGCGGCCGCACCGCGGTGCTGCACGCCTGCGTGACGAGGCTGTAAGCGGCTCGGACCGTCATTGCGGCGCCACATGAGCAGTCATGCTGGTCGCTCGTCAGCGACGGGAGAGTACCCATGGCCGGAGCGATTATTCCTCAGCGCATGACCGCGGAAGTCGACGGCGACTTCGTCGTGTTTCTGATCGGGATGCGCATCAACAAGCCCTGGAAGATCCAGACCTGGTGGCCGGTGTTCCGCGCCATGCGGCCGATGCTCAAGGAGCTCGATGCCAATCCCGAACTCGGCTGTCTCGGCTATACGTTCGGCTGGCCGGTCATCGTGCAATATTGGCGCAGCTTCGATCACCTTGAGCGCTACGCCAAGTCGCGCGATCACCTCCACCTGCCGGGCTGGCACCAATTCAACAAGATCGTGAGCCAGGCGCGCGACAACGTGGGTATCTGGCACGAGACCTATGGCATCCGCGCTGGTTCTTACGAGACTGTCTATTCCGGCATGCCGCCTTATGGCCTGGGCAAGGTTGGCCGGCTGGTGCCCGCCAGCGGAGCACGCGAGACGGCAAGACAGAGATTAACAGGCTAGGCCCGCTGGATCAGCAGAGTGCTCATTCTGCATCCAAGCATAAGCCAGCACACTAACGGGATAAGAAGACTACACCAAAGGGCAATGTGCGCTCATGCTAGCGGGGGGTTAGGATTTCCAACACTGCCGTCTGCTGCAAAGTTCCCGCTACAAATGGGAGCAATCACAATGTCCAAGGTCAGGATATGGCAGGCTCTACGTAAACTGCTTACTGGCACCGCGTTCCTCGCAATAGCGGTGACGGCTGCCCACACGCAGCAGGTCACAGGTGCCCCGGGTTCGCCCGGCGCCACCACCACGATCGACGGAAAGCAACTTCCGCCGCCCGATCCGAAATTCGGCGGGGTGATCAAGGAGAAGGCCTCGGAGTCGACGCCCTGGTGGCCGCCGCGCGTCGTGCCGCCGAAGGGCGCGCCCAACGTGCTGCTCATCATGACGGATGACCAGGGTTTCGGTGCACCGAGCACCTTCGGCGGCGTCATACCCACTCCGGCCATGGATCGCATCGCAAAGGCGGGACTGCGCTACACGAACTTCCATTCGACGTCGCTGTGCTCACCGACGCGGGCGGCGACTTATCACGGGCCGCAACCATCACTCGGTTGGCTTCGGGGTGGTCGGCGAAATAGCGACGGGGTTCCCGGGTTACGACTCGATCATCCCGATTGAGAAAGGCACCATCGGCACAATCCTGAAGGAGAACGGATACGCCACCTCGTGGTTCGGCAAGGACCACAACACGCCCTCTTATCAGTCGAGCCAGGCCGGGCCGTTCAATCAATGGCCGAACGGAATGGGCTTCGATTATTTCTACGGCTTCGTCGGTGGCGACGCCAGCCAGTGGCAACCGAACCTGTTCCGCAACACGACGGCCATCTATCCCTTCCAGGGCAATCCCGGCTGGAACCTGGAGACGGCGATGGCCGATGAGGCCATCCAGTACATGAAGCAGCTCAAGGAGATCGCTCCCGGCAAGCCTTGGCTCGTCTATTACGTGCCGGGCGCCACCCATGCGCCGCATCATCCGACGCCGGAGTGGATCAAGAAGATCAGCGACATGCACCTCTTCGACGAGGGCTGGAACAAGGTGCGCGAGACCATCTTCGCCAACCAGAAGCGGCTGGGCATCATGCCCGCGAACGCCAAGCTGACGCCGTGGCCGAAGGAACTGCCGGAATGGGATTCCCTCAGTTTTGAAGAGAAGAAGCTCTTCATCAAGCAAGCGGACGTCTATGGGGCCTACCTCGCCTACGCCGACCATGAGATCGGCCGGGTCATCCAGGCCGTCGAAGACCTCGGCGAACTCGACAACACCTTGATCATCTACATCGGCGGCGACAACGGCGCGAGCGCCGAAGGCATGCTCAACGGCACGCCGAACGAGTTCACCACCTTCAATGGCGTTTCCGTGCCGGTCAAGGACCAGTTTCTCTGGTATCCGTTCTGGGGATCGGAACGGACGTTCCCGCACTTCGCGGCAGGCTGGGCGTGGGCGATGGACACGCCGTTCAAGTGGGTGAAGCAGGTGGCGTCGCACTTCGGCGGGACGGCCCAGGGCGTGGCCATGTCCTGGCCCGGCCACATCAACGACGTGGGCGGCATCCGCCGCCAGTTCCACCACGTCATCGACATCGTGCCGACCATCCTCGAAGCGACCGGCATCCCGGCGCCCGATACGATCAACGGCATCAAGCAGCTTCCCATCGAAGGCGTGAGCATGGCGTACACGTGGGACAAGGCGAACGCCAACGCCCCGACCCGGCACACGACGCAATACTTCGAGATGCTCGGCAATCGCGCCATCTATCACGACGGGTGGGTGGCGGCCACGACGCCGGCGACTCTCCCGTGGGAGCTGAGCACCGCGACGCCTCCGGATGTGATCACCGGGTACAACTGGGAGCTCTACAACGTCCAGGAGGACCCCACCCAGTTCAACGACCTCGCCGCCAAGATGCCGGAGAAGCTCAAGCAGATGCAGGACCTCTTCTACTCCGAGGCGAAGAAGTACAACGTGCTGCCGCTCGACAACTCGACGCTCGCGCGCTGGAACACGCCGCGCCCGAGCCTCACGGCGGGACGAACGGTCTTCACCTATTCGGGCGAACTGACCGGCGTGCCGGCCAGCGCTGCGCCGAGCATCCTGAACAAGTCCTACACCATCACTGCCGAGGTCGAGATTCCCGAGGGCGGCGCGGAAGGCATGATCGTCACCGAGGGCGGGCGCTTCGGCGGCTACGGCCTGTTCCTGAGCAAGGGCGAATTCGGCTTCGGCCGGGGCAAGGTGGTGTTCCTCTACAACCTGCTCGACCTCAAGCGCACGACGTGGGAGGGGCCTGAGCTGGAAGCCGGCAAGCACACCATCGTCTTCGACTTCAAGTCCGACGGTCCAGGTTTGGGCAAGGGCGGCACGGGCGTGCTGTCCGTGGACGGCAAGGAAGTGGCCAGGAATTCCCTGGAGCACACCACCCCGATCACGTTCCCGGAGGACGAAACCTTCGACGTCGGCCAGGACACCCGCACCGGGGTCGCGCTGGTGGAGTATCGCTACGATGTTCCGTTCAAGTTCACCGGCAAGATCAACAAGCTGACCTTCAAGCTCGAACCGGAGCAGCAGACGGAAGCGAAGCGCTAGCAGCTTCCAGCCATTGCCAACAGGGTCGCGAAGCGCGTGGAATCGGGGCGATGAAAAAGGTGCTGATTTTCGCCGCTGTCGCCGAAGCCGCTACCGGATTGGCGTTGCTGATTGTTCCGTCGCTCGTCGGGCAGTTGTTGCTCGGCGAGGAACTTACCGGCGTCGCCATACCGGTTGCGCGCGTGGCCGGCATCGCCCTGATTGCGTTAGGGATCGCCTGCTGGCCGGGCCCGCCGCTGGTCGGCATGTTGACCTACAGCGCAGCTCGTCACGCTGTATCTTGCTTACCTCGGTTTCGCAGGTGGTTTGACCGGCGCCTTTCTGTGGCCGGCGGTCGTCCTTCACGTGATCCTGACCGCGCTTTTGACTTGTGACATCCCGCGAATGCTACGCGACTTGCGCAAGTGAGCCGATAATGACCCGCCTTGCGAGTGTCGGCATTGGCCGGGAGCATCGATTTTTTGAATGTCTGCTCTTATGCCGCTGTTGGGGTATTTCGCACTTAGCGCAGTTGCCGCTTACTCCGGCTTGGTCGCGGCCTGCACCACCGGGGTCCACTTCTCGACCTCGCCGCGCACGAAGTCCTTGAGCTCGGCGGGCGTCATCGCTTTGGTCTCGACCGAGTCGACCTCGAAGTGCCGGCGGATGTCCGGCCGCTCGACGATCTTGACCACCTCGCGATTGAGCGCGCCGACGATCTCCCGCGGCAGGCCCGCCGGCCCGGCCAGCATGTGCCAGGTGGTCGTGACCATGTCCGTGTAACCGAGCTCGCTGAGCGTTGGCGCATCGGGTAGCGCCGGCAACCGCTTCGCGGCTGATACCGCAATCGGCACGAGGTTGCCGGCGGCGATGTGCTCGCGCGCGGTCGACCAGTTCAGGCTGCCGATCTTCACGCGCCCGGCCAGCAGATCGATGATCGCCGCATTGCCACTGCGGTAGGGAACATGCACGAGCCTGATCCGCTCCCGGGACGCAATGTATTCGACCAGGATGTTGCCGACGGTGCCGGTGCCGGATGAAACATACTCGATGCCAGTGCTGCGCCGCACCAGCGCGACGAGATCGGCGAACGAATTTATCCCGAGCGACGGATGCACCAGGATCACGCTCGGCGCGCCTCCGAAGAAGGCGATATGCGTGAAATCGCGGATCGGATCATAGCCGGGGTTCTTGCTCGCTGCCGGCGCGAGCACATGCGACGACATTCCGGCGCCCATGAGCGTGTAGCCGTCGGGATCCGCGCGCGCCACCGTCTGGGCGCCGACGATGCCACCCGCTCCGGCGCGATTCTCGACGATAAATTGTTGGCTGAAGACCGCGCCCAAACTCTCCGAGAACAGCCGCGCGATGACATCGGCGGCGCCGCCAGCCGCAAACGGAACGACGACGCGCACCGGCCGGTCCGGCCACTCGGCCGCAGCCGGCGCGGCGAAAGAAACAAGGGAAGCCAAGATCGCAGCCGCGCCAGATCGCGTCCGCAGGGCAGCAAGCCAACGACGGGGCAAGGCATCGCAAGCGTGGCGGCGGCGCAACAACAAGCTAGCCGCGCCAAGCCGTGCCTTACCTGGAGCTGAACCGATCATGGGCCCCGCTTCTCGCATGATCCTTACCCAACGGTGGCGTTGATTCATTCGGACCCGCCGTGCGTGCCGCATTGACCACGCAGGGGTGTGCATGGTCAAGGCAGGGGAGACATGCCCGGAATGCGCCACAAGGCTAGTGTGGCGGTTCAGAAGTCCGCATCATTCTTGTCGCGAGTTCGGGATGCGGACTTCTGAACCAAAGCCACACTAGATCAATAAGTTGCTAGTGTCCTTCGATTCCGAAGTTCGCAAATGAGGGTGCCGCAGAATCGTGCGAACTTCGGAATCGGGACACTAGCGCAAGAGAAATTACAGGAGTAGTGTTCGTGCAGACACACAACGGGAACCCGGGCGAAGCGCCTTCGCCGGCGCCAGCGGCGCGCAGCAGCCGCTGGGCCAATGTCGCGTTATTGCTCATTTCCTTCTTGGCGCCGCTCCTCGCCCTCGAGCTCGGCTATCGCCTTGTGACCGGGCTCCCCCTGCTCAAGCTTGCCAACTGGCGCACCGACCATGTGGTCATGGTCAACCTCGGCGAGCTCAAGGCCATCCCTGATCCGGTCCTGGGCTGGACCAACAAGTCGTCGAGCTACAACGAAGACGGCTACACCACGATTGAATACGGCGTCCGCAAGAATTTCGACGAGACGACGATTCGGACCGGCGGGATGCTGGCGGCAGGCGACTCATTCACCGAAGGCTGGGAGGTCAAGGACCACGAAAGCTGGCCAGCGGTGGTCGAGAAGCTGACGTCGGTGCCGGTCATCAATGCAGGCACCGGCGGCTACGGCGCGGATCAGACCATCCTGCGCGCCGAGCAGATGCTGCCGATCGTGAAGCCGAAGATCCTGCTCATCGGTTTTCACGAAATCGCAATCACACGGGCTGGCCATACGGCCTTTGGGGCATACAAACCGTATTTCACATTCGACAACGGAGAGCTTCGCTACCATCCCGCAACGTTCGTCCAGCCGCGCGACAAGAACACCATCGCGTGGAGGGCTGCCTATGGAATTCGCGAGTCGCTCGGATACTCGGCATTCGCGGACTATCTGCTCAGCCGCCTCAATCCAAACTTCTGGCACGGCGATCCCGACCGCGACCTGTATCAGAGAAGCGGCGCGGACGAGGTCGACGTGACCTGTGCGCTGCTCCAGCGATTGAAGAGCCGCGCCGACCAGGACGGCGTCCACATGCTGCTGTTCCTGCAGTACTACGCCACGCTCATTCTTGAGTCTGACCGTCCCGGCCCCTACTCGCAGGCGGTCGCAGCGTGCGCCCACGACATCGGCATCCGGGTGGTCGATCAGTTTGCTCCGTTGCACGCCATCGTGGCGGCTGGCGGGCCCAACGTTATTCGCGACTACTACTGGCTCACCGATGGAGTCTATGGACACATGACCGCCAGGGGCAATGAGCATGCGGCCAATATGATTTTCACCGCGCTGCGCGATTGGTTGCCGGAGATTTCAGGCGCACCTTCTCGTGTCGAGGCAGCACCGCAGACTGGCAATACCGAGCAGCCTTAGAGGATGACTCCGAAAACTGGGAACCGCGCGGGCGGCTCTATTGCAACTGCAACTTCCGCAGCGCCGCGAACAAGGCCTTTGCGATCAGCTCGTTGGCATAGGAATTCGGATGTGGGTCCGGCGGCGTGACCCATAGCTTGGAGGACTGCTGGTCGGCCATGGCGGGCAGCACGTCCACGAAGGCAGCACCATTCTCCTCGGCGGCCTCTCGCACCAGATCGGTGACGCGGCCAAAGCGATAGTTCTTGACGTCGTGCAGCTCCGGAAGATTGACGATGACGAGCTTGACGCCGCTCGCCTTGCTGGCCTCCGCCAGCCGGCCGATCGCCGCCTTAGCCTCAAGCCAGCCCTTGCTGGTGCCGTCGCCGTAGAGCGACAGATAGTATTGTGCCCAATCCATGCCGCCCAGGAACTGCCTCATCACTGCGTCGCCACGGCCGGCCAGGAAGACGCAGGCATAGCAGGCCCGCATCAGCGACGATGGTGACCTCGCCGGCTCCAACAATTCAGCATCGTTGACGAAATAATTCAGCACGACGACGTCGGGCCGGTAGCGATGGCCCGTGGCGAGGAATGCCTGCACCTCCTGCACCGTGTTGTAGTTGCCGACCCCGAAATTGATCACCTCCGCATCGATGCCAGCCGCCGCATACATGCGCTCGATGCGCTTGGCAAAGGTGTCCTCGACCGGCACGCCCCAGCCGACAGTGAGCGAGTCTCCAAGCATCGCGATGCGCAGCTTCCCGGGCACGCGCTCGAAGGAATACTCGCGGTCGCGCAGTCCCTGCGCGTTAGTGCGAAAATCAACGCCCATCAGGCGCGCCTGACGGTTGGGCGCGTGCTCGTGCCCGATCAGCGGATCAGCCGCGACCTGCTTGACGTCGCGGGCGTATTTCCACATCTCGAGGTCGAATTGCATGCCATCGTCGACCACGAAGCGGGTCAACAATTCGAGACCGAAGGCTGCGATCACAAGCGAGACAAGCGTCGCCAGCAGGTTGGAGAGAATGCGACGCACGATCAGACTTCCTACTTATTTCATTCCGAGAATCGACAGGCCCTGCACCGACGCGTGTTGCACCGATGCGTTATGAACCCAACTCGTCATGAACCTCACTCGTCGTGCACCCACTGACGCACGCTATCGTCGCAAGCTTTGACCACGCGCGGCCGCTACCGGTCAAGGCAGCGCTGCTGCCGAGCGCTCGTCAGAGGTACTTCACGAGGGCAAGGTACAACCGAATGTTGCGCCAGTTCCCTGCGCGAACGTGCCGGGGCGAATTGGTGCTGGGAACGCACGGTCGCGCCGAGGCGCACTCAGATTGTTCTGCGGACGGGCGTAAGGCCGCTTCTAGCTTGCAACGGCCGCCGGCTGGGCGTCGTGTGGCTCATCCTCGCCGAGAATACCTTGGAGCGCTTCCTGCAGCTCGCTGCGCCGATAAGGCTTCTTGAGGATTTGCCATTGCTCGTAGGAATTCTCCGAGGAGCGACCGCTCTTCAGATCAGGGAACCCGGAGGAGAGCATGACCTTCAGGCCGGGCCGCCGCGCGCGCGCCAGATGCGCAAGCTCCACGCCATCGATCGGGCCCGGCATGACGATGTCGGAAAACAGAAGATCGAAAGAATTCCGGGCTGGAGATGATCTCCAGCGCCTCCGCCGAACCGCTTGCCTCGATGGTGCCGTATCCCAGCGAATTGATCTGGGTGATGACCGACTTGCGCACGAGATCGTCGTCGTCCACCACCAGGATGGTCTTGTGCTTGCGCGCCGGCACCAGATCGTCCGCCGGCGCAAGCGCCGGCGCCGCGATCTTCTGCAGCTGCGCTGCGCGGGGAAAGAACAAGGTGAAAGTGGTGCCCTGGCCCACCTCGCTCATCACCTTGATATGCCCCTTCATCTCCTTGATGAAGCCGTAGACCATGCTGAGGCCGAGTCCGGTGCCCTTGCCGACCTCTTTGGTCGTGAAGAACGGATCAAAGATCCGAACTCAGTTTTTCGGAGGAGATTCCGGCACCCGTATCGGCGACCTCCAGCACCGCATAGTCGCCCGGAGCGAGCTCGTCGGCGATGGACGCGTCCTGCTTCGTCAGCGTGACGTTGTACATCCGGACCGTGATTGCCCCGCCGTCCGGCATCGCGTCACGGGCATTGACGACGAGATTGGTCAAAGCACAGCGCAATTGCGCGGAATCGGCCGTCACCGAAAAGACGTCCTCGCCCGATGCCGTCTCGAGCGTCACCTTGCGGCCCATGGCGCGCTTGAGCAAGCGCACCTGGTCGTCGACGATCGCCTGGGGATCGATGGTCTCCAGCTTGAAGGCATGCTGCCGGCTGAAGGTCAGCAAGCTATTCGACAGCTCGGATCCGGTCAGGGCGGCGGTGAGCGACAATTCAATCAGCTCGAGCTCCGGCGAGCCCTGCGGCGCGGTGTCTTTCAAGAGATCGAGATTGCCGATGACAACCAGAAGGAGATTGTTGAAGTCGTGGGCGATGCCTCCGGTCAGTTGGCCGATGGCCTCGAGCTTTTGCGACTGCACCAGCCGCTTCTCCATCTCGGCGCGCTCGGCGATCGAGCGCTCGAGCGATTCCGATTTGTCCCGCAAGGACGCTTCCGATGTGGCCAGCGAGCGCATCTCGTATCCGGCGACGAGCAGCAGAAAGAGCGAGCAGGCGACGAACACGAAACCGCCGAGACCAAGGACAATCGCCTGAACGCGCCAACGCGCCAAGGCAACATCGACCGATGTTGAAACAGAGACCGCCAGCGGAAACCCCTGCAGAGGTCGCGCGGACGCGAGCCGCGCCTGCCCCCCGAAGGCTCCCGGCGTGACAAAAGAACCGCCTCCCTGGGCCATGGCGTCATACCAGGCCGAGGTCGACGGCATGCGCTGACCCGAGAAATCGGTTTGCTGCGGATGGCGTACGAGGATCGTGCCGTTCGTCAACGCCAATATGAAGGTGAGGTCGCGTACTGATTTGATCGAGTCGTAGATGATCTCGAAATACTTCCTGTTCACCGAGATGTAGACGACGCCGATGAACTCACCTTTTGCATCTTTCAGGCTGCGGGCAAAGACGACGGTCACTTCGCCATTGACCCTGTTTCGAATGGGCGACGATATCGCCAGCTCGTCGCGTTCCTGTGCGCGCGCGCTGCGGAAATAATCGCGGTCCGCGACGCTGATCGCCGGAGCCGGCCAACTTGCGGTTGACAACAGAACTTGACCGCTGGCGTCAGCCACCGCGATATTGAAGGCCTGCGGAACGCGCGCAAGCTTGGCCTTGAGCTTCTCTTGCATCGCAGGCAACGCCACGGAACGGCGCCACGCGTCAACATCATCGCTGTCGCGATGCAGGAAATCATCACGCGTCTCTGCCAGCACGACATCGATGGTCTGCAAAAAGCGGGAGAGCTGCCCCGCCAGCACCAGCGCAAGATTTCCAGTCTCTTCGAACGCGTCACGCCGGGCATCGACCCGCAATTGCCAAACCGCCCAGCTCAGCGATCCGGCTGCAATGACGAGCAGCAGGACAGCAGCCGCCGACAACGCGCCAATCGAGTTCTTGCGCTTGGACGTGGACGGAGCGTGGTTTTTTCGCAATGCGGTCATTGCAAACCACTAACCCGACCCGTGAAAAGAATCGGATAAAAAGAATGGTAAACCGTCGGCGATCTTTAAGGACTCTCGGCGGCCGAGAAGGCGCGGCAGTTTGCCCGCACCAGGCGTGACCCTGTTCGGTCAGACCTGTTCAGCCGATGTTAACCTGCCGCAGGGCCGCAACCGAGGTCGGCATTGTGAATGCTGGTGGCCCATTCGCGGCGTGTTCCGCAACTCCTCCGTACTGATCCCGCATGCGCGCTCGCGATATTATCGTCCATAAATAATACTTACGTGCGGCGGTAATTTAACGCTCCAGTAACGCTCCTATTTTACCATTAACACAGAAAGGCAGCCAATCGCGGGGGACGTCCACGCGCGATTGCCGCCGGGGGCGCTGAGCGCTCGGTGCTTCTCGAGGGGGCATGGCTGCCACTCTTAGGCGCATGCGCGCTCGACGGAAACGCACCAAAGTCATGACCCAGATGCACGCCACCGCGGCTGAGCCGGCCCTCGATGCCGGCCAGGCTCTTCCAGCCGAACTCGACCGGCAGCCAATCCTCCGCCCTGCCTGCCCAGGTTGTCAGCTTCGCGATCGGCGACGAGCAGTACGGCGTCGACATCATGGCGGTCCGCGAGATCAAAGGGTGGTCGGAGATTACGCATCTGCCGAAGCAGTCCGAATACGTGCGCGGTGTGCTCAACCTGCGCGGCGTCATCGTGCCGATCATCGATTTGCGCTGTCGGTTCGGTCAGGGGCTGACCGAGGCCACGGCGTTGCACATCGTGATCATCGTGCAGATCGCATCGCGGCAGGTTGGCTTGCTCGCCGACCGGGTGCTCGACATCGTGTCGTTCGAGACCGCGCAAATTCAGCCGGTACCTAGAATCGCCAACGGCTCTCGCGTTGGATTCCTGTCCGGCCTGGTGACGACCGAGAGCGGCATGATTGCCGTGATCGACCTTGCCAACCTGCTGGCTTTGCAACTTGACGACGACGCCAACGCACCTGCCACACCAAAAACTGCGTTGTCGGCGTAGGCGGGAAAAAAGGCACTCCCGAGCAATATCACCCGATCGAACAAAGAACCAACTGAGGAGCACGCCCATGGTTCGTCTGTCTGACATCCGTATCGGAACAAAACTTTCCACCATGTCCGGAATCGGCGTCCTGCTCGTGGTCGGGATCATCGTTGCCCAGTTGCACGGCAATAGCGCGGTCAGGAGCGCAAACGAGGCTGTCAGCCTTCAGCAACACCTGGCGCATGACCTCCTCGGGGCCAAGGCTTCGGAGCGAGGCATGCAGATCGCGGTACGCGACATCCGCCTCGCGCGGTCCCGCCAGGATCTGGAGAACGCGCTGAAGGCTCTTGAGACGCATCACACGTCTGCTCATCACCAGGTCGACCCGATGATCAATAAGTTCCGCACCGCTGAGAATCGCTCGCGGGCGGAGAATCTCAAGGGCAACCTTGATAAATATATGGTCGGCGCAAAGGAAATTGCCGCCGTTAGGACGCAGCTGATCGATCTGCAAAGCCGCCAACCGGCTGGCGATGCCGCATCCCGAATTGCCGAGCTCGAGGCAGAGACCATGCGGATCGCTCGCGAGAAAACTCTACCGCTGGTCGCGGAGTCCGAAAAACTGATCGAGCAAATCGAGGAAGTCGCTTCGCGCCTGATGAAGGAGGAGACTGAGAAATCCGTTTCCGAAATGGCCTCGGCGGAGCGGCTCGGTCTCGGGATGGGATTGCTTGCTGTGATAGTTCTGATCGCCTCGGCGATATTCGGCGCGCGATCGATCGCTACTCCGCTGCGCAAGATGGCTGGCGTCCTCAGCGATCTCACCAACGATCGGATCGTGGACGTGCCGTATGCCGATCGCGGCGACGAGGTCGGCCAAATCGCCAAGGCGACCGAAGTCTTCAAGGACTCGATTGCCGAGAAGGTGGTCAATCTGCGGGTGCGCGCCGGCCTCGACGTGGTGCGCTCCAACGTCATGCTCGCCGACGACAGCTACAATGTCATGTATCTGAACACGAGCCTGAAGAGCATGATGCGGGACGCCGAAGCGGAAATTCGCAAGGTGATGCCGTCGTTTGACTCGAGCAAGCTGCTCGGCGCCAACATGGACATGTTCCACAAGAACCCCGCCCACCAACGCCGGATGATAGAAGCGCTGACCGGAACCCATGAGACACGCATCACCATTGGAACCCAGAAGTTCTTCCTGGTTGCCACTGCCGTGTTGGACAAGCACGGCAAGCGTTCCGGCACCGTCGTGGAGTGGCGGAACGAGACGGCCGAAAAGGCGATCGAGGCGGAGGTCGACGGGTTGGTCAAGGCGGCCGTGGCTGGAGACTTCTCGCAACGCGTGCCGCTCGAAGGCAAGAAGGACTTCATGCTGAATCTCGCCACCGCAATGAATACGCTGTGCGAGACGACGGGCAAGGCGTTGAACGAATTTGCCGGCATGTTCGGCGCGCTCGCCGAAGGCGACATGACCCCGCGCGTGAGCGGTGACTATCAGGGCATGTTCGGCAAGCTCAAGGGCGACGCCAACAGCATGGCGGAACGGATCGGCTCGACCATCGCCGAGATCAAGCTGGCGGCGCGCGAAGTCACCAACGCGTCGGCCGAGATTTCGACCAGCACGACCGATCTGTCGCAGCGCACCGAGGAGCAGGCGGCAAGCCTTGAGGAAACGTCCGCCTCGATGGAGGAGATTTCTGCGACCGTGAAGAAGAACGCCGAGAACGCCCAGCAGGCCAACCAGTTCACGAGCGAGACGCGCTCGGTCGCGGAGCGGGGTGGTGCGGTCGTCGGCAATGCCGTCAACGCGATGGCGCGCATCGAGGAATCCTCGCGCAAGATTTCCGACATCATCGGGGTGATCGACGAGATCGCCCGGCAGACCAACCTGCTTGCACTCAACGCCGCGGTCGAAGCGGCGCGAGCTGGCGAGGCCGGTCGCGGGTTCGCGGTGGTGGCGACCGAGGTGAGAAGCTTGGCGCAGCGCTCCTCGCAGGCCGCCAAGGACATCAAGGATCTGATCACCAACAGCTCAGGCCAGGTCAAGGAAGGCGTGGATCTGGTCAACCGGACCGGAACCTCGCTCAAGGAGATCGTCGACTCGATCAAGAAGGTGGCAGACATTGTGGCGGATATCGCCAACGCCAGTGCTGAGCAGTCGACCGGTATCGAAGAGGTCAACAAGGCCTTGACCCAGATGGACGAGGTCACCCAGCAGAACTCGGCGCTGGTCGAAGAGAACGCGGCAACCGCCAAGACGCTGTCCGATCAATCGACTGCGATGGACCAACGCGTCGCCTTCTTCCGCCTCAACGAGGCCGCGGCGGCCGGCCATGCGCCACGTCCCGCCGCGCCCAAAATGGCTACCGCTGCGCCTAAGCGGCCGGCTGTTGCGCCGAAGGCTCCGGCCGCGCCCAAGCACGCTGGGTTGAATGGCGGCGGTCCGGCTCGCCGTGCGCAGACGGCGCTGGCAACCGCGGTGCAGAGCGATCCGGACTGGAAGGAATTCTAATTCGTCGAAGAACCAGGGTTGCGGCACGGCGGCGGCAATTGCACTCGAGCAATTCCGCCGCCGTATTGTTTGGCTGATCAGCGCCCTTTGCGTCGAGCTGACCCAGTGCGTGAGCGCCTCACGCCCAGTCGCGCGATAACGGCGCCGACATGCCGTCAGCGCCGTCACCCGCGCGGCGTTCCGTCCCTCGCTATTTATTGGCCCCTTCAGTGAAATGCAGCAGATCCGGCGGCCGCTGCCCCTTCTTGGCGGGCATCAGCTTGCCATCGGCGGCGCGCATGTAGATCTCGCCCTCGAGCTGCACATACGGATTGCCCTCCGGGCAGATTGCCTCGACCCAAACGATCGGCCGCAGCTCGCGGATGTAGCGCTTGTTCGACACCCGGGGACGGACCAGCGCGTCGTCGAAGACCGTGATGTCGTCATGCAGGACGTTGGGATTGGCCTTGTCGAGATAGATGCGCTCCTTGACGACGCTCTTGGCATCGAAATGGAGGGGCGCACCACTCGCGTCGTAGGCGCGCGGGTGCTTGAGATGGCGAGTCTCGATCTCGAGAACGTCGTATTTGCCGTCACCGTCCTCGTCGATCCATTTGCCGATCGAGTAGCCCATGTAGGAGGGCGGGAACTCCTCGGGGAAGTTGCGCCCGTCGGTAAAGACCCGCCGCTGCATGGTCAGATATTCGATCAGGATGTAGGTCGTGTTCGGCGTGATGATGATCTCCATCGGAAAGATCACGTTCATCGCGCGCGGCATTCCATCGGGGAGGCATTGATAGGTCGGGTCGGTGCCCTGCCCGCCGAGCGCCTGATCCTTCAGATTTTCTTCGAAAATCTTCTGGTACTCGGGGGTAAATTCAACCTGCTGCGCCGCGCGCGGCGGCTTGGTCTGGTCAAACTGGTTGCCGATTCCTTCGGGGCGTTTCCATTGGCCGCCAAAGTTCGGATATTTCGTCTCATCCCATGCCCGAGCATTGATCGGCGCGCACAGAGCGACGGCGATTGTGAGCGCCCCGATCAGGTTTGCGGCGCGCACAAGCGCGCCCAACGAGCTTATACCAGTCATCATGTCCTCCCTTGCTGACGGATGACTTGCGATGAGCCGAGCTTGCTCTCCGCTCCTCATGCCGTCGTTGGTTTTTCGCGCGCCGCAACGTGACCGCCGCCAGACTTTGTGCTGGCTTAGCCCCCTTCTGCGTGGGGTGTCATCGGGGCCGATCATGTCATTGCGGCAGTTTCCTCCAGGCCTATTGGTTTCCCCAAGCCTTTATAATGCCTGCCACCAGGCAGGGATGCGGCCTGCGGGTTGCGCAGCGGCAGCTCCTCATGAAGGCCTGCCATTGTGCGCGTGAGCAATAGTGCGCTGGAACGTTTCAATTGCCAAGAGGCCGCTGCGACGGGACCGCGGCGTTCGTTTCAATCCGGAAACCGTGGGGCATTGCGGCGTCCCACGCGCCGGCCGCTCCAGCGCTGCTGACCCTCACCATGAATCCTCCGTCGCGTTTCCCAACATCAAGACCCCTGCTCGCTTGTCGCCCCTCGATACCTCGCGCCAGCCGTCGAGCTTCCTGCTTGCGGCTCGAGGCACTGTCTGGAAGTTGAACGAGCTGACCGATGGCCGACAAGCTAAGGACGTTTGCGGAAGTGGTTGCGGTAAGCTTCATTTGTTCGTCGAAAGAGACAGCAGCAATAGATCCGCTGCTGGCCAAGCGATGACCATCAGGACCGCGGCTCCATAAGGAACCCACCATCCCCTTTGCTTCGCCGATTGGAACTGTGTGACCCCTTCCTCGTCGTCCAGGAGCAACAAAACAGTAAGCTGCCCTATAACAAGATAGAGCCAAATGATAAGCCAGCTCATTGACGCCCCCCACAGGAATTCAGTCTTTGCTATAACGACAAGCTGACCCCTAAGTTTCTTTTTGGCGTGAGATTCAAGAAGGTTAATTGGTTAACACACCTTACGCAAGTTGCTCAGAGTTGAATGTAAACCTTGAGGTAGTTGTCCGAACAGCGTGGAGGGGTACAACAATACGATCGCGTACACAGTACGAATTGCTGCCCCAAACTCTCATTGCTTTCGCGGACCGCCCACATGAGCGCCAACTCAATTTACTTTGCGTTCGGCCTTGCCGCAGGCTTTACATTGTTCGGGATACTGCTGCGGACGATTTGGAAGAGGCCTTAGCGCGGGCGTGCGCAGTGGACTGCAAGACCCCGCGGCACCACCTTAATGTGCGGCGTTTGTGGTGTGCGTCAAATGGCCAACGGCACCGAAGGGCGGTGCATGGCCAAAGCGAAGAAGACCAAGCCGTGCGACAACCTGATCCGGTGGAGGGTTTCTCTCATCACGAAGACCCCAGCCAAGTTCATCGACTTCGCTTACGCTCCCGACGCCGAGAAGCAGGTCGCCGAAGAACACGAGATCAGCGATACGCTGCGCAATCGTCTCGTGGCGATCCGCGATGACTTGTGACCTCACGGACCCTGGTGAGGATTGAAGCTATCGCGTATTAGTTCGCGCTGTTTCCGTAGCGGTGATGACGGACCGTTTCGCGTGGAATGCTCTAGTTGGCAATGCGGCCAACTCCGCCACCAACCGCATTACGACAGTTATATCGGTGGCAGAACTCAGTGCGTCGCTGTCCGCCGAAACCGTCCGTGTACGTCACTTGCCCCCACACATACAGAAACGTCGGACCCTCTGAAGCGCCTTCTGGCGCGTGGTCCCGTGTGGCCACGTTTCCAGGGAAGGAGAGCAGCCCCCTCCCTGCATCATCTTTCCCTTCGGAGGCAGAACCACCATCCCAGTGGGAAAGGGGTGAGCGAACGTCTGGCGGGAATGATTGGAGTCGAATGCAAATGCAACGCTCCAGGCGACGTCGTAGGCGGGCAGGTTGCCAGAGTTGATGATCTCGATCTGTGCAACGCTGCCAGTCTCACGCGAGAGCGGATCAACTCCGCCGGGCTCGACCGTCACGTAGGCGCGTTGAAGAATTTCTCGGGTTTTCGTCAGCTCGTCTCGCTGCAGCTGCAACTCTTGCCTCTGCAGGAATATCGCAACCGCGATCCCTGCTAGTGGTCCGATTTTAACATTCGCATCCCTTCTCGGCGGGCTCTCTTGCGAATGTTAGAATCAAAGGACCACTAGCAAGTATAGGTTTCTAGTGGAGCTTTGGATTTGACATTCGCTTTGCGAGCCCGCGGCTGGGTGGGTAGCGAATGTCAAATCCGCTCCACTAGCGCGAGCCCGGAGAACAGAGCGTTGATGGCCCCGAACAAATCTCCGAACTGAGCTCGCTCCGCCATCTCGGGATAGAGGAGTCCCACCGCCACCGGAGTAGCGACCCACAAGGCGAACACGACCAATCCGGTGATCGTGATAGTGACCCAGAACGACCTGCTGCTCTGCATCGGGCGGCCAATCCAAGACGAATCAGTCAGGATGCGGCTGGACTTTAGCGGTTCGCGGCTCAAGCGGAAGACGGAGCAGGACACGACTGTGGGCGGCGAAACGGGCGAAGGAAGCTCGCGAAGGCAAGCATTCTGAGTAGCGGGGAGCGGGATCGATCCGGGGGGGGGGGTGATCGATAAGTCAGCCAAAAAGCTCAATTAACTCAAAATGCTTTGGCGGAGAGGGAGGGATTCGAACCCCCGGTACGGTTACCCGTACGCCGCATTTCGAGTGCGGTGCTTTCAACCACTCAGCCACCTCTCCAAGCCTTGAAATCATAAAGCAAACGCGGCTGAGTTGAAACGTCTGCTACCGAAATTTGCTACTGAGCGCTATTTGGTGCGCCTTTCTAAGGCCTCCCGCAGTCTCGCGTCAACGACCCCGGCGGCCTCCTCCTGCATGCCCTCCAGGACGTGCGAGTAAGTGTCCATCGTGATGGCAATCGAGCTGTGCCCGAGCCTCTCCTGGACGATCTTGGGATGGATCTTGCTGCTGAGCATCTCGGTCGCATGCGAGTGTCGCAGGTTCTTCAGCGGGATCCGGGGCAGCTTGTGCTTGGTACGGAACTGCTGGAAGGCATGCGTCAGCGATCGCGGTTGATACGGGCTGCCATCGGCCTTGGCGACCACAAAGGAATCCTCTGACAAGCGGACCCCCAGCCGTAGCAGGTCCTCGGCCTGCCGCGCGCGGTGGGCGCGCAGCTCGTCTGACACGAGCGAGAGCAGCGCGATGGTTCGCCGCCCCTTGTCGCTTTTCGGCGGCTTGTAGCGAACCCCCTTTTTCGTCTGCTCGGCCGCCTCCTCAACCGAAATCCTCGCCTTCGCCAGGTCGACGTTGCGCCAGCGCAGCGCCGCCACTTCGCCGCGCCGCATACCCGTGGTGACCGCCAGCAAGATCGGGATGAACAGTGGCGACTGCCGCGCCAGCTCGATCAGGTTTGCGGCGCCGCCAGCGTTGTAGACAGCCATCCGGCCGCGCTCCGCCCTGGGCGGGCGAATGCCGCGCCGGCCGTCCCACTCACGGCGCCAGACGCCGGCATGGAGCAGAGCCTGCTTCAGGATGCGGTGCATGTACGCCACGGTGGCTGGAGCGAGCCCGCCCTTTCCGTCCAGGCGGCCGCTCTCAAGCGCGGCTGCATAGACCGCCGTGATCTGCTGTTTCGTTAGTGCCCTGAGTCATGAGCGACGAACCGCGCATGACGGACGGACCCACCGATGAAGCCGATCAGGCTTGGGCGGATATCCTGCAAATGGAGGAGGGGTTTCGCGCCGAGGCCGGGCTCGCGCCTGCGCCAAAAACTTCGTGGACGACCGCGGAGATGACCGCCGAACTTGGCAGGGCTGGCATAGACGTCGGGGCAATGAGGCTGCCCGCGCGGAGCTGGTCGGTGGATGAGGTGCACGAAGCACTCACACAGCGCGGGATCGGCGCCGATCACTTCACGCTCCCAGGTGATCCGCCGAAAACGCGCGAGCAGCGGCTTTATCCGGGCCTAGTGAGAAAGTGACATGAGCATTCCGCAACTCCCGGATCTCGAGCGCGTGCGCCGGTTCAGCGTCGTCAAGAGCGTGAATTGCTAGGATCAAAAGCAGTAATCTTGCATTTCAGAAAACCATGAACGTGCCCACGTCTCGCCCATCGTGCGTCGCTTTTTTGTTGAATTATCTCGACCCTTGAAGGGCACATATCTACCAGCGCGGCGCTATGCGGAACGGTTCCAAACCCCGGCAACGGAGAACAGCATGCTTGTTGAACTCCGCGGGGCGCGAGGAGAGATCGCTTTCTCTTCACATTCCAAGCGCTTTCTCTTCACATTCCAAGCAAGGTGGGCACATGATCAAGATACTTCTCACTGTTGCGGTTCTCGGTTCCGTGGGTAGTTTTGCAGGTCCCTCAATGGCCCAAGGCAAACAGGACGCGCAGGGTGGTGAGCGGTGGTTTTCATTTCCCTGGACTGACTCAACCAGCCCGCAGTCGGATCAACGAAACGAAGGGCAACCGAAAGTGCGCCGCGAGCAGCCCAAAATCTCCACGTCGCCCAAGGTCGCTACGGCCCCGGCGCCGAAAGCAAAAAAGGCGAACACGCCACCACAGCTCGATACTCAAGAAGTGCAGCAGCTCTACCAGGAATTTCTGGAATGGCGAACGCGCCAATTGTTTATTGAGCACAGGCCCTAGTCCGCCACAGTGAAGCCCGGCGGCATCTTCGGCGGCTCATCGGGCCTGCCACTCGGATTGCAATTGGGGCAGGGCATCCCTGGCGCTGCCACAGGCTTCGCGCTGTTCGGGATAGTGCTGAAGACGGCGCGAGTGGGCGAGGTGTAACCTACTTCCCATACCAATATTTCTCTCGCGCCCGTCTGCGTCTTTCACGCGACTTCGAGTCGCGGACCAGATAGCCGAGGGCGAAACCAATCAGTATCACTATCAATAACGAAATAGCGTCGGTCAGCATTTGCGCATCCAAGGTCGTGAATGTGTTTTCTATATCGTCCGCGGACGGAGCCGGCGGCTTATCAGTCAACGAAGACAGCAAATAGTGCACCACTCAGTGTGCGGATTCACTCAACGAATGCGTGATCGCGACTATTCAACCCAATCGGGAATTACCGACCCAGTACATAAAGGCGTGGATATGCTGAGTGCGCGGACTCGGCTGCACAGCGCCGGTCTATATCGGCACGTTCACGATGCTCAGCGGCAGCGTCTCGTCTACCGTGCAGGCAGCAATCGTCAATGCGATTTCCGACAATTCAGGGAACAACGTGTTCGCAGGCCATCTTCGGAGCCATCGCGGTCGCTCCGCACGCCTTCAGCTGTGTCGATGTAAACCAAAGCATTACGTCCTGACACCTATCGACTATGGAACGTGCGCAACTCGTTGTCGTTAGCTGTCACTTGCACTCTCGAAGAGAGTGCCCTGCGTATGAGGTAGTTCTCGTTGGCCGACCATCTCGTTGACCGTCACGTTGACCTGATAGCCCTCGCGTTGGTCATTCTTGCAAATGTACTGGCGGTGGCTGTTGTACTGGCGGTGGCGCCAGCCGCAGGGATTGGACCGTGAATCGCGGGCAATGACTAGCCGCGACATCCGGGGCTGTTAACCGACAACTATGCCTTGCTGGCATCATCGCTGGCGCCGCAGTAGGTTAGGAGCTGCGGCATTTCTAGCGGGTCCGTCGAGATGGCCGGGCGTATGGCCAAAGCCAAAAAGTCCAAGCCGCGCGAGCGCCTGATCCGGTGGCGCGTCAATCTTATCAAGGGCACGCCCGCCAAGTTCATCGACTTCGTTGAGGCTCCCGACGCCAAGACCGCTGAGGATATCGCGGCCGAGGAGCACAAGATCTCGGACACGCTGCGCGATCGGCTCGTTGCGATTCGGGAGGAGTGATGAGGATGCGCGCTCCTCCGGCGTTTCCTCGCCCAGCGCCTGTCGCCGCCAGTCATGTTCCCTCTGGTCGGATAGACACGCCTTCGTATGACCGGCCCCAATGAAAGATGAATGAAGCCATTTGTACTGTTGTGTCAGTCACAAACGCCATGCTCAGTCGATAGTCGCCAGGTATTTGCATCTCCTCAAATACCTTTTGTCGTTTCTGAATGAATTGCATTTCTAGGATCTGGGAATGCTCGCCAATCGCGAATAGATTGGCGCGCTGGGAAACTCCGGGATGGATGAAATTTCTGGATTTGAGCCATCCGGCGCGTTGTCCCATATGCAATGCACGGCATTCGACAACACAAGGTCTGGGTCACCGCACAATTCGGTCTTCGACCTTGCGTGGCTTTGCTTGGCATCTAGAAAGTGGCTCCTCGGTGCGGCACTCTACGGAAACCTGGACATACTTCGGGCGCGACCCGTCAGGAGATCGGAATTTTTCTATGCCACCATCTTGACCTAAGAAAACTCGTGCTTTTCGCGTCAACCTTTTCTCGTAGCGAAGAACCTTCTCGTGCTCCACCTTCCAAATCCGATATGCAGCGAACCAAGCGGCAACAAACGCCAGGGTCACGACAAGCGCCTGCGCATAGACGTTGTCTAGAAAGGGGCGACGGCCGCGAACGGCACACTTCTCCCACTCATCGCGGCGGACCAGTGTCGCCGGAAGGCGAGAATGAAGGTCCAGAACGTTGTCGTTTCAGCCATGCCGCGCTCGCGCACCCGGAGCGCGTCGTCGTGGCGGTGGGCGGCGAGCTATCGACCATCGACCCGCCAACGCTTTCATCATCTCCTGGGCCGCATCGAGGGGAAGCTCCGTGACAAGTATGCGCCAACGGCCCCTATCGCTCCCGGCTTTTCATGTACCCGTTCTTCTGCAAATAGCCCGTCTGTAGTTTCTCAATCAGCGACGGCAGCGAGCGCTGGCCCGGATCACGTGCTGCTGGCAGCGATCGGTGGTCGGGTCGGAAGAGCGGGCCACTCGTACTTCGCGCCGGTATTGAGATTGATGGTGAACCCACCCGAGATGATGGTCATGGTGCTGCTAGCTTGCGCAAGCAACTGCGCGCCCTTGCTCAGGTCGTGCAGTCGTTTCGAAAGCTCGGTATCTCCGGCCACGTTGGCCGCAAAGATCGAACCGGCGAGCGTAACCGAGAGGGTGCCCTTAAAGTCTGTAGACATCGAACGCGGTCTCCAGGTAATGCCCGAATCAGCGGGCAGGTCTTCCATTGTACCCCTTCCCCACGGCTAGCGTTGAGCGTCAGAAGCAGAGACAAAAGGAGAAGATGTTTCAATGGGTTGCGGCAATAGAAAGCAGCTTTCTGACTATTAGAAAGCGGCTTTTTAAGAAATTGGAAAGCAGCTTTTCTATATGCTGGAAAGCAGCTTTCGTGTTAGGTGTGAGTCGATGCATCGGGGGTCGCAATGAAGGTCGTCACGATTGCCGCTGCCAAGGGTGGCGCCACGAAATCGACCGTGACCGCCCTGCTCGCCGTGCGCGCCACCAAGGGCGGCAAGCGAGTGGCCCTGTTCGACTTGAACGGCGACCAGGGAGACCTGACGCAATGGTATGCGCTGCGCGATAAGCCCCGCCGTGGGCCGGTGTTTCTGCGGCTGATCCCGGTTCAGAAGATCAGCCAGGACGTCGAGGTCTGCCGCGCCGAAGGCTTCGATTTCGTGTTCATGGACACTCCGCCGTCGGAGCTAGACCTCATCGATAACGCGATCCTCAAGAGCGACGCCGTGGTGATCCCGGTTCGCCCCAGCATCTTCGATATCCAAAGCGTCACACCAATCGTCGAGATGTGCCACGTGCGCAATCGGCCGTTCTCGTTCCTGCTCTCCGCCGTCGACACCAAGATGCCCAAGCTGACCGAAAGCGCCGCGGCAGCTCTCGCAAACGATGGGCCGATCTTCGCAACTCGCATCCGCTACCTGCAGGCGTACATCACTGCCGTCGCACACGGAAAGACCGGGCCGGAGGTCGACAAGAACCTGCAGACCGAGGTCGACAGCCTGTGGGAGGAAGTTCAGAGGCTTGCTGCAACAGCAAAACATCCTGCGGCTAAGGACCGTCGCGCATCATGACCAAAGAACCCATGAGGCCAGATCCCAGCCCCGAAGACGACGAATGGGACTTCGCCAAGGCGCGCGCCAAGCTGGCGCCGAAGCTCGACACTCGAACTGCGGCACGCAAGTCGCGCAAGCGGCTCCTGGCCGACGCGGTTGACGGACGCAGCTTGCGCGCCACCGGCCGAAATCAGCATCTCAATTTCAAGGCTTCCCAGCGGATCAAGGATTTGATCGCCAAACACGTGCCGAAGGGACAGGTCAGCCTTTGGCTCGAGGGAGCCATCCTCGACAAGCTCCGATCGGAGGGAATCGATCCCGATGCGTAAGGTTCTCGGCTTTCTCGTCATCCTGTGCGGCATCGTGTCAATCGCGATGACGGCTAGATATGGCTGGAAGCAAGCCGACAACGCGATTGATCAGGCAATGTCGGCGGTGATGTTCGGCACCATCGCACTGTGTGCGATCATCTTCGACGGCCTCGCAATCCGGCTTTGGGTCAACGGCTGGCGCGCGGCTGGGTTCTTCATCGGTGTGATCGCCTGCCTCGCGTTCGTTGTCACTTTCTCGAATAGCCTTGGCTCCATCTCGTCGCGCTCAGATGCGGTCGAGGCGCAGCGCCAAAGCGTTACCGATCAGCGTGCTGACAACAGGCGCGAGTTGAACCGATTGGAAGATGCGCTCGCCCGGATCGGCAGCTACACACCCACCGATCAAGCGGCTGTCGACGCAGCAACCAGGGCAGCCAACACGGCCACGGATCGGCGCAAAGTCGAATGCGGCGATAACAACGAGAAACGCGGGCCGCTGTGCAGGCAGCGTGAAATCGAGGATTCCGACGCGGCCGCCAAGCTGGCCACCACGACGGCCAACAAATCGACAACTGACAGAGCGCGAGACCTTGAAGGCCAAATTGCGAAGGTGAAGGCAAAGCTCACCAACTCGGAGAACGTGGGCAGCGTCAATCCGCTGGCGCTTGCAGCGTCGCGGATCGTGCCTGGCCTGGGCGACGGCATTGGCGCCATGATGCAGGCCGCAGTCGCGTTGGTGTTCGAACTCTGCATCATTGGCATGATGGTGGGATTCGAGCTAATGGGCCATGCCGCGCCCGCCCCGCCAGCTGCGCGGGCTGAAGTGGCGGAGCATACGCCGCCGGTCGTCGTAGCGACCCTAGCACCTGAGTCACCGCCGACGCCTGGGCCAGAGATGCTTGTCGTTCCGCCGGTAGCAAAACCGAAGCTGATCGCCTCAAGCCCTGACCGGCGGCCCGCCGGCTCAGTAAAGCGGATTTTGACAGTCCACCTCGAGCCCGCGCCCGGGGACAAGGTCGAGATTGCCGACGTCGGTAACCGTTATCGTGATGTGTGCCGGCGGGATGGGAAGCGAACGGTGACGCCGGATGAGTTCTGCACTGAGCTAGACGATTTCTGTCGCTCAGTCGGTATCAAGCGGAAGCAAGCCGGGGAGCACCTCTATCTGCTGGACGTCCGGCTCGCCTCACTTGCGGCATCGCCGCGTAGTCTCTCAGTTTGAGATGCGGGCGCCACCCTAAAGGGTTACGTCCCACCTGCACGAACTCACAGCGAAAACTATCTTCGCGCCCCGTGCTCGGGATTGGTCGCGACCTCGACTCACCTGCATCTTCGATCCAGCAGCGAGGGCAAAAGTAGTCGATCCCGATCTTAGCCTGATAAGTATTGAGGCGTTCAGCCACGCCGCGTAGCAAATTTCGCTCCGCCTCTATCTCCGCCTTCAGGTTCTCAATGTCCTCTAACTCGCGTTGCAGAGCGGAATCGCGGCCATGAAGCTGGCCGGCGATATCGCGGGCGACTGCCATGAACTCCGTAACGTTTACTGGCATTTGTCTCACCTCCTGACCGAACGCCTCGTGAACAGGCTGCTACCGAGCAGCTACGGAACGCATCGGTACGCAGTGATTCGGGCCAAGACGCGACGGCACGTCGGACCAGGATTCCCCTGCAATTTCAGGACTAGGCGGGATTGGCGAGGATGGAACAGAACGGGGGTGACAGAATTTCGAGTGCGGTGCTTTCAACCACTCAGCCACCTCTCCGTGGCGGCGGGCGCGTGAACGCCAGCCGGCGCTGTGTAAACAAGCCGGGTTAACGAAACAAGAGCGCAGCCGGGCCGACATTCCCGCTCATTTCCGGACGCCCACCCCCTGATCAGGTCGGCGATCTAGAGCTCGCGTCCGATGACGCGGTCGAGCGAATAGTTCCCACCGCCGCGCAGCGAGATCGCAAACGCCAGCATTCCCCACATCAGCACATACTCATAGCCGTCGGTGCGCCAGCCGTAGCCGTTGGACCAATATTGGACGAAGGTGAGATAGGCCATTTCGATCGCCACCGCGGCCGCGAAAAACCGAGTGAACAGCCCGAGCGTGATGCAGATGCCGCCCGCAAGCTCGATGAAGGTCAGGAAGATTCCGAACGCCAGCGTGGAATTCGTCACCGCGCCGCCGCGCACGATCTTGCCCCAGCCATGCACAATGAGATGAAAGCCGCACGCCAAGCGCGTCAGCGGCCACGCCAGCGGCACGACCACGTCGTAGAACGAGCGCAGGAATGGCAGGAGAAGCTTCGGCTCACGGACAATCCGCTCGCGCACTGCATCAGACATATCAATTTCCTCGTTGTGAAAGCGGCCGCAGCGTATTGCCGGTGCCTGAATAGGCAAGAGCCGGACACCGGGACAATTGCCGCGCCCCGCCCGTGCGTAATGATCAGCGGGAATTTGCCGATCCCCTCGGGGTCGCAGGGCAAACCGCACCAGCAGGCGGCCAGGACGAGGGGCGTATTATCCTGGTATAAAGATCTACAGGCCCCGGCCCCAACTCAACCGACTTGGAACGCATGGCGTACCAGTGGCGATCGACATTGCGGCTTGAGACGATCGGGCGCGAGCTGCGCGGCATCGCGCTCGCCCTGCTCATGGTGGCGGCCACGACCGTGGTTGCCTGGGCGCTGATCCGATATCTCGACGTGCGCCGCGGCTCCGTGATCTACCTTGTTCCCGTGCTGCTGGCCGGCTGGCACCTCGGCTTGGCGCCGTCGCTGGTGGCAGCCGTCGCGGGCGTGCTGTGGTCGGGCTATTTCTTCTATGCGCCGTTCTACACCTACTTTGTCGCCCGGCCGGCCGAGATCATCAATCTCACGCTGTTCATGATCGTGGCGCTGGTGACCAGCCATCTCGCCAATTCGATGAAGAAGCAGGCCGAGCTCGCCAGGAAGCGCGAGAACCAGATGAGCGACCTCTATGCGTTCTCGCGGCAGCTCGCCGCGGCGCCGACGGCCGCGGAAATCTATCGCGCCATCGAGGAGCATCTCGCCACGCTGGTCCAGCGCCGCGTGCTGCTGTTCGGGGCCGGTCGCAATGGCACGAATGAGATTGAGGCGCCGGAGCCGGTGCAGGCCGCCATCGCCAGCATCCAGCGCGGTGCCGCGCTCGCCACCACGGTCAGCGATGGCACCGGCAACATCTGGCTCATTCGCCGGGTATCACCGCGCACGCCGGACTTCGGCGTCCTCGCGATCGACCTCGGCGGCAAGCCGGCCGTGGACGAAATTCGCCGGCGCGTCGACGATGCGCTTGCCGATGCCGCCGCCACGCTCGAGCGGCTCGACGTCGCACGCGCGCTCAATGAGGCCAAGATGCGCTCGGAGACCGAGCTCCTGCGCGAGGCACTGATCGGCTCTGTGTCGCACGAGTTGCGCACGCCGCTGGCCGCGATCCTCGGCGCCGCAACGGTTTTGCGCGGCTCTCCGGCGGTCGCTCAGGACGAGCGGCTGCGCTCGCTCGCCGGCGTCGTGCGCGACGAGGCCGAGCGCCTCAACAACGACATCCAGAATCTCCTGGACGCCACCCGCATCAGCCGGCATCAGATCAAGCCGCAACTGGAATGGATCGAGCCCGCCGACATCGTCAACTCGGCGCTGGAGCGCCGCCGGCGGCGCCTGGCGGATCACAAGGTCGTGCTCGACATGGACTCGAACCTTCCGTTCATCTATGTCGACCCCGTCCTGGTCCAGCAGGCCTTCGTACAGATCGTGGACAACGCAGCCAAGTATTCCCCGGGCGGATCGACGATCGACATCAGCGCCGGACGCAACGGCCATGATGTTGTCCTGTCGGTCCACGATCGCGGCGCCGGCCTCACCAAGGACGAAATGGTCCAACTCGGCGAGCGGTTCTTTCGCGGACATCGCCTCGCCGGAATCACCTCGGGCTCCGGCCTCGGACTGTGGATCGCCAAAGCGTTCGTCGGCGCCAATGGCGGCCGGCTGCAGGCCGCCAGCGCCGGTGCCGATCAGGGGACGACTGTCTCCCTTTTCTTGCCGTATAATGCGGACGCAACCCAACCTGAGGCCGCCCCGGATGACTGAGTCACCCCCTGTTGTCCTTGTTGTCGACGACGAAGTGCAGATTCGCCGCTTCCTGCGCGCCGGGCTCGAGCTCGACGGCTTTGTCGTGGAGGACGCCGAGACGGGCGCCGATGCGCTCAAGAGCGTGACGCTCAAGCAGCCCGATCTCGTGATCCTCGATCTTGGGCTGCCCGACATGGATGGCGGAGATGTGCTTGAGCGACTGCGCTCATGGTCGACCGTGCCGCTGATCGTCCTGTCGGTACGCTCGAACAAGTCCGAGAAAGTGCGTCTCCTGGAGAGCGGTGCCGACGATTATGTGGTGAAGCCATTCGGCATGGCGGAGCTGCTCGCGCGCGCGCATGCGGCAATGCGCCGCCAGGTGCGGGCGACGACCGGCGAGCCGGTCGTGAAGGCAGGCCCGCTCACCATTGATCTCGCGGCGCGCATCGTCATGCTCAGCGGGACGCGCGTGACGCTGACGCCGAAGGAATACCGGCTGCTGCAACTGCTCGCTCAGCACGCCGGCAACGTGGTGACCCACCAATACCTGCTTAAGGAGGTGTGGGGCTCACCGCATATGCACGACACGCACTATCTGCGCATCTTCGTGCGCAAGCTCCGCCAGAAGATTGAGCAGGACCCAACGCAGCCGCAGATCCTGCTCACCGAGCTCGGTGTCGGCTATCGGCTCGCCAATCCGGACGTCGCCCAGCGCGTGACAAACTAGAGCGCAGGGGAGGAGATCATCATTCCCTGCGCCTGACCGCCGCTGCGACTACATACGGCCCAATTGTCCGCACTGCCTCTGAGCCAATCAGCCACCAACCTTCAAATTCTCAGCGGATTCCTTACCGCGATTGCTGACGATCTCATATTGAACGATCTGCCCCTCATTGAGCGTGCTCAGTCCCGCGCGCTCGACCGCGGAGATGTGAACAAACACGTCCTTGCCGCCGGATTGCGGCTGAATGAACCCATAGCCTTTCGTCGGATTGAACCACTTCACGCTTCCTGTCGGCATCGTCGTCGTCTCCATGCAGTGTGCCAAAACTATCGCCGCGCGAACACTGCGCACAGTTCGATAGGTCCCGAGTTTTGGAAGATGACTTGAGAGCGCCCAAAAAGGGAGGCTTGGCAAGGCAGACCAAAAACTTGGTTGCGAATTGTAGGGTTGTAGACACTTTTGGTCAATGAGACTCGTACACCCCGCGGGTGCAAGAGTACCCAAATCGTCGCACCCGAATTGACCGATGCCACAGGATTGCCGGGTGATTAGCCGGGTGGCAGTTGCCGGAATTTATGCCTTCTGCCTCAGGCGCCAGAGCTGGAAACCCTCAGATTCGATCGCTTTTTCGATCGTTTCTCGCGAGAGCGTGTGGGGAGGGGGCTCATCCGCACGCACAACCCCGGTCGCGGTCCAAGGCGCATGATTGCCTGGAAGCTTGGCTCCCGCCGGATCGCCGGCGAATGCCCGCAGATCCTTTGTTGTCTCAGATTTGAAAATATACATTCGCATAGGAGTTTGAACCCTTGTGCTCGATATCAACGTGCTCGATATCAGCGGGAAAGCTGCTTCCCGAACCCTGCTTCGTGAACCCTTGGGCTCCAGCACCGAGCACGCCGGCACGCCCCAATCATCCAATCGGCGTAGCGGGTCGCCTGACCAATGGGTATTCAGGATGTTCGTACAGGCGACGAATCCCCTCACTGTCGAATCTCGCCTCTTCGACCTCGAGCTGGGCTCCGTTCAGTAGCTCCTGCGGCAGATCCTCCATTGCAAACCGAACCGCCTCTGCGGCGCTCGCGAAGCGCCGGTAGCCTATCGGCCTGTTGCCCTTGCGGCTGCGCGAGGGGAACAACTCGGCCGGAGCGTTATAGTCAAAGGCCGCGACCTTCTTTACATCTGCCATGCGCGATCCGATCTAGATGGCGTCCAGCCAAGTACGAACTCGAACTGCTCCGTTAGGCTTGGGTGACATCTCGTTCAACCGTGCAGCCGTTCTCAGAACAATGTGACGCAGACGCTTCGTTCTCCTTGCATCGCATGGGTCGCAAACAGGAGCGCGACCGGTCTCTCAGACCCGATGCTCGTTTCGTCATCGACAGAAGGCCCGTGAGTGAAACATATACGCCGCGCAGAAGCACACTCCTAGTCGAATCTTTGAGCGAAAAACTCGACAAACCGGCCATAATCTAACACATGTATGCATCAAAAATAGAGTAATTGGTGGCAATCGCCCGCTGTGATCCCTTGAGAACTCTTGGCCCGCCATGGCATGACGGGCAGGGCTCAAGCACTGTGATCTGGCCTGTTCTCCTCAAAATTCGGACGTGATCTTGGACGATCGCTCAAGCGCTGCATGCTCCCCCGCTGCAACCGACGCACGGAGCTGGGCAAAAATCCTGACACGCTACCGTGAGCCTAGCCACGCCCGCAGTATCGTGGAAATCGTGATCACGTTCGGACCTCTCGTGGCGCTCTGGGCATCGGCTTGGGCCGCGAATTATTTTGGGTTTTGGTGGCTTTCGCTGTTGATTGCCATACCGGCAGCCGGCTTCCTGGTGCGGCTGTTCATGATCCAGCATGATTGCGGTCACGGCGCATTCTTTCGTCATCGGGTGGCAAACGACTGGGTCGGGCGGGCCATCAGTGTGCTCACGCTGACCCCTTATGATTTCTGGCGCTCGACACACGCCGTCCATCACGCAAGCTCCGGCAACCTTGACCGTCGCGGCCTGGGTGATGTCAGTACGCTCACGGTGCGCGAATATCTGACGCTTTCGTGGTGGGGCCGACTTTGCTACCGCCTCTACCGGCATCCGATCGTGATGTTTGGGATTGGACCAACTTATCTCTTCGTCCTGCAACAGCGGCTTCCGATCGGCATGTTGCGCGGCGGTTGGCGACCCTGGCTCAGCACGATGGCGACAAATTTTGCCATCGCGCTCGTTGTCGCGACCTTGATCTGGCTTATCGGCATTGGACCGTTTCTACTCGTGCATCTGCCGATCATCCTGATCGCCGGCGCGATCGGGGTTTGGCTTTTCTTCGTGCAGCACCAGTTCGACCCGACATTCTGGGCCCCCGAAGGCGAGTGGACGCTCCACGACGCTGCCCTGTATGGGAGCTCGCACTATGACCTGCCGGCCGTCCTGCACTGGTTCACCGCCAACATCGGCCTGCACCATGTGCATCATCTCTGCAGCCGCATTCCCTACTACCGCCTGCCCAAGGCGCTGCGCGATCATCCGGAGCTGCGCGGCATCGGCCGATTGACCATTCTGCAGAGCCTGGGTTGCGTGCGCCTCGTGCTGTGGGACGAGAGTGAGCGACGTCTTGTTTCATTCCGCGAGCTCCGCCGCAGCAACAAAAACACGCCGGCTGCGACAAGTAGCCAAAACCATCCCGCTATCGCTCGTTTGGACGTGCCGAAGCCAGGCCTATAGACTTGCGCGGCCGGAGCGGCTTAAACCAACGACCTCGATGTCGAAGTCTTCGATGTCGGCCGGGTCGCAAAATCTGTCGCCAATGCGCGTCGAATGGTGCAGGATAATTCCCCCGCACAATCATGCGAACTTCGGAATCGGGACACTAGCGCGTGCTCACGCCTGAATTCTTGGGAAAACGAATGGCCAAAGCTACGACGAAGACTGCGAAAGAGACAACGCTCAGCCTGCCGGGAAAGCTGCAGACAGTGCATGTGACGCGGCCCAAGAACGTCGTGACGATCGTGAACGATGTTGACGACATCGACGTGCGCGATGGATCGCTGCTGTTGCTGCGGCGCGAGCCGAGCGGCCGCGAGACCTGCATGATGGTGTTCAGCCCGGCGCAATGGATCAGCGCCAACGTCGATCCGGTTTGACGCCGGGCAACGAGGCCAGCGCCCTATCGCTTGCTGAGCTCGGCCTTGATTGCGCGCCGCTTGTCGGCCGCGTAGAGCGCCGGATAGTTGTAGGTGAGCGGACGCGAACGCTCGACATGCAGCGTTGCGAACACCGGCCCCTCGAGCCCGATCACGTGACCGACCTGCTGCTCGAACGAGGCGAGCTCATTGAAGTCGAACGTGTGCGCATAGCCGGCCGAGCGCGCAAGGCCTGAAAAATCGACTTTCTGGTTCGGGATCGGATGACCGCCGTTCGCCTCGTAGGTGCCGTTCCTGCTGACGAAATGCACGAGGTTCTTGGGCGCCGCCGCCCCGACGCTCACGAGGCTGCCGAGGTTCATCAGCAGGCTGCCGTCGCCGTCGAGCACGATGATGCGCCGGCTCGGATTGGCGAGCGCGAGACCAAGCGCGTGCGAGGAGGCGAGCCCCATCGCACCCATGGAGAAGTAGTTGAGGACGCGCGGGCCGAGGTCGTTCCACTCCACCGCCGAGCTGTAGGTCGCGACCACGACCTCGTCGGTGACGTGACGTGCGAGCACCTTGAAACAGTCTTCTCGTTTCATCATGGCAGGAGTGCCCCTTTTCCAAAGTTCATGAGTCGCGCAGTGTTTCGTCAGCTCGCCGGGACCAGGGGCCTCCGGCCGATGAGCAGCGCGACAGGAAATGAATCCGCATACGCCTTGTCGATCGCGGGCTTGATCTTGGCGATGTCGGCATCCTGGCTGATGAGGTGATGTGGGATGCCCATGGCGTCGCAGATCGGCTCGATGATGCGCACGCCATAGCGGCCCGACTCGGTCGGCGCCCGCTCCGGCTCGTGGCCGAGCAGCCCGATCATCATGCAGATCGGCTGCTTGTATTCGACTCCCACTGCCCGGATGGCGTTGAGCGAGTCGAGAAAGCCCGTGTACTGGATCAGCGTCAGCGCGCGCTTGTCGGAATAGTGCAGCCCCGACGCGATGCCGATGCACTCGTCCTCTTTGCAGACGCGGACGAGCCGCAGCGAGGAATCGTTGGCGATCGGACGCAGCAGGCCCGCGCTGGTGACGATGTCGGGCACCGACAGCACGAACTCGACGCCGCTTGCCTTGATGGCCGCGATGATATTCGCGCCGTGCAGCTCAACCTTGGCTTGCTCGCCCTTGGTCGCAGTCTGGGCTTCCATAAACCCTCCCCCGTACGCGCGTCTCTTGCGCTTGCGGGGCTAACTAATGCGAAATCGCGATCGGCCGCAACTCTCTCAGCCCGGAGGATTTCGGCAGAGCCTATTCCAGTCGGATATTCGCCCGGCGGATGACGTCACCCCATTTCACGCGCTCGGCGGTTGTGTGCGCGGCGAACTCATCGGGCGTGCCGAGCGGCAGCGTGGCGCCCTGCGACACAAACCGCTGGCGCACCTCGGGCGGCGCGAACGCCTTGCGCGCTTCGCCGTTAACCCAATCGATGACTTGGCGCGGTGTGCCGGCCGGAGCGAACAGGCCGAACCATGTGCCGCCCTGCATCTCGGCATAGCCGGCCTCAGCCATCGTCGGCACGTTCGGGAGCACGCTGACCCGCTCTGGCGTCAGCACCGCCAGCGGGCGCGTCGCCCCAGCCGTGAGGTGCGGCATCTGCAGCGTGACGCTGTCAAACATGATCTGGACATGGCCGGCGACCAGGTCCTGCACGGCCGGCGCTGCGCCGCGATAGGGCACGTGCACCATGTCAACGCCGGTGAGGAGCTTGAACTGCTCGGCCACCATATGCCCCGAGCTGCCATTGCCCTGCGACGCATAGCTCACCTTGCCGGGATTGGCCTTGGCGTGATCGACCAGCTCCCGGACGCTCTTGATCGGCAGACCAGGATTGACCACCAGCAGGTTCGGGAACGTGGCGAGATGGATGACCGCTACGAAATCCGTCGCCGGATCGAAGCTCAGGCGGGTGAGATGCGGCAGCACCGCGTTGATGCCTTGGCCGCCGAGGAACAGCGTGTAGCCATCACCCGGCGCCCGTGCCGCCGCCTCGCCGCCGACTGCCCCGGCCGCGCCCGTTCGGTTCTCGACCACGAAGGACTGGCCCGAGACCTCGCCGAGCCGCTGCGCCACCACGCGCGCCAGGATATCGGCAAGCCCGCCGGCCGCGAGCGGCACGATGATCCGCACCGGCTTCACCGGATAGGCCTGTGCAACCGCGTCGGATCGCCCCAGCGCAAAAATAGAAAGAACGACAGAAAGGACAGCGCAACATAGAAGCCACGCACGCATCATGGCGACCTCCTCCACTCACGCTCCACCCTGCCCGCGCGGCGCTAAGCCTGCGCGTTATTCTGTTCCGGCGACGCCGGCGTCGCGCACGACCTTGCCCCAGCGGCCGATCTCCGCCGCGACAAAACGATCAAGCTCCTCGGGCGAGCCCTTGCCGATCGGGATGAATTGCAGGTCGGCGAGCTTCCTGGCGACCTCGCGCTCCGCAATGGCCGCATTCACCGCGGCATTGAGCTTCGCCACCACATCCTTCGGCGTCCCGCCCGGAACCGCGACCGCCTGCCAGGCGGCCCAGTCGAAGCCCGGCAGGCCGACTTCTGCAAGCGGAGGAATTTCGGGCGCCGAGGCGGCGCGTTGCATCGTGGTCAGCCCGAGCGCACGCACCTTGCGGCTCTGGATCAATGGATAGACCGGCGCCATGTCGCTGAACATCAGCTGGATGTGGCCGGCGACGACGTCATTGAGCGCCGGCAGCGTGCCGCGATAGGGCACGTGCGTCATCGGCACGCCGGTCGTGGCCTTGAACAGCTCGCCCATGAGATGATGAAACGAGCCGGCACCGCCCGAGCCGTAGCTCAGCGGCCGCTGGCGCGCGAGCTTGATCAGATCATCGACGTTGTTGACCGGCAGCGCGGGGTCGACCACCAGCGCAAACGGCACGCTGCAGATCAGGGCAGCAATCACCAGATCCTTGCGCGGATCGTAAGGCAGCTGCTTGTAGAGCGTGACATTGATGGCAAGGGTCGAGCTGGTCGCCATCATGATGGTGTGCCCATCGGGCGCGCTCCTGGCGACCTGCAGCGCGGCGGTGAGTGTGCCGGCGCCGGGTCAATTCTCGATCACGAACGGCTTGCCCAGCCGCTCAGAGAGCTGCTGGCCAACCAGCCGGCCCAGCACATCGGTGCTGCCGCCGGGCGCGAACGGCACCACGAAGTTGACCTGGCGATTGGGATAGTCCTGCGCTTGAGCCGAAACCTGGGTCGGAACCTGGACCGAAAAGAGCAGGCAGGCGACCAGAACCGGCAGCGGCCATATCTTGGCGTGCATCGTCTTGGCGTGCATCGCGGCCCCCTCCGTACCGATCTCCAACCCGGCCAAGCCTAGCGCATCGCCTGCCCTCCCGTAAGCAGCCGATCCGGCTTAATATTTGCCCGGTTTCTTGACTCTTGCGGGCGCCGCCCATACGTTCCGCTCGCTCTCGACAGAGCCTGGAATGACCAATCGCCGACCGGTCCTTGAGACCGGAGGCAACCGCCCGACAGCGCGATGCGCCCTCGGGCGTTAAAGTTGTTTGGTTGACGCGTTTTCTGGAGTGAAAACGCTATTGAGGTGTTTGAAATGTTCGACTCGCTGTCGGAACGGCTTGGCGGCATTCTCGACCGGCTGACGCGCCGTGGCGCGCTCACCGAGGCCGACGTCGATGCGGCGCTGCGCGAGGTGCGCCGCGCCCTGCTCGAGGCCGACGTGGCGCTCGAGGTGGTGCACGCCTTCACTGAGCAGGTCAAAGCCAACTCGGTCGGCGTCGAGCTGATCAAGTCGGTGACGCCCGGCCAGCTCGTGGTCAAGCTGGTGCACGACCAGCTGATCCAGACGCTTGGCGCAAGCGGCGAGCCGATCGACCTCAATGCGCTCCCGCCGGTGCCGATCATGATGGTCGGGCTGCAGGGCTCCGGCAAGACGACAACCACCGCCAAGATCGCCAAGCGGCTGACCGAGCAGGGCCGGCGCAAGGTGCTGATGGCCTCGCTCGACGTGCGCCGGCCGGCCGCTATGGAGCAGCTCGCGATTCTTGGACAGCAGGTCAATGTCGAGACCTTGCCGATTGTCGCCGGCCAGCATCCGGCCCAGATCGCGCAGCGCGCGCTGCAGGCCGGCCGTCTCGGCGGCTTCGACGCCGTCCTTCTCGACACCGCCGGCCGCACCACGCTCGACGAAGCGATGATGAACGAGGCCGCCGAGGTCAAGCGCGCCGCCAATCCGCACGAGGTGCTCCTCGTCGCCGACGCGCTCACCGGCCAGGACGCGGTCAATCTCGCGCGCGCCTTCGACGAGCGCGTAGGCCTCACCGGCATCGTGCTCACCCGCGTCGATGGCGACGGCCGTGGCGGCGCCGCGCTCTCGATGCGCGCCGTCACCGGCAAGCCGATCAAGCTGCTGGGCACCGGCGAGCGCATGGACGCGCTCGAAGAGTTCTATCCGCAGCGCATCGCCGACCGCATTCTCGGCATGGGCGACATCGTCACGCTGGTCGAGAAGGCGGCGGCGACCATCGATGCCGAGAAGGCCATGCGCGTCGCCGAGAAGATGCGCAAGGGTCAGTTCGACCTCGGCGACCTGCGCGAGCAGCTCGTGCAGATGGGCAACATGGGCGGCATGACAGGTCTGATGGGCATGCTGCCCGGTGTCGCCAAGATGAAGAACCAGCTTGCCGCCGCCAATCTCGACGAGCGCGTGCTCAAGCGTCAGATCGCGATGATCAATTCGATGACGCCGAAGGAGCGCCGGCATCCCGACATCCTCAAGGCGAGCCGCAAGAAGCGCATCGCGGCAGGCTCCGGCGTCAAGGTCGAGGACATCAACCGCATGCTCAAGATGCACCGGACCATGGCCGACGTGATGAAGCAGATGGGCTCGGGCAAGCGCGGCCCGATGGCGGGAATTGCCAACATGCTGGGGCTTGGCTCCGGCATGCCGAGCCCTGAGCAGATGCAGGAGCTCGCCAAGAAAATGCCTGGCGGGATGCCCGGTGGAATGCCGGGCGGTCTCCCGCCGTCGATGCCCGGCATGCCCGGGCTGCCACCGAAGTTTCCCGGCCTGCCCGGCCTCGGCAGCTCCAAGCCGCCGGGCCTGCCTGGGGGGAAGAAGAAATGACGACACACGTTCTCGCAATGACGAAATAACCGACGAAAGGAAATCCGAATGTCCCTGAAGATCCGTCTTGCCCGCGCCGGCACCAAGAAGCGTCCGGTCTACCACATCGTGGTCGCCGACAGCCGCTCGCCGCGCGACGGCCGTTTCATCGAACGGCTTGGCTACTTCAACCCGCTGCTGCCGAAGGAAAAGACCGAGCGGCTCAAGTTCGATCTCGAGAAGGTCAAGGCCTGGATGGCCAAGGGCGCGCTGCCGACCGACCGCGTGTCGCGCTTCCTCGACGATGCCGGCCTCTTGAAGCGCGAGAAGCGCAACAATCCGACCCGCGCGATTCCGCGCAAGCAGCGCAAGGTCATGAAGGAGGAGGCCGAGAAGGCGGCAGCGGCAGCCAAGGCGGCGGCAGCGGCCAAGGCCGCGGCGCCCGCGAGCTGATGTCTTAGGCGGTCGTGGCCGAGCGCATTTGTGTCGCCCAGATCGGCCCCGCCCACGGCACGCGCGGCGAGGTGAAACTCAAGTCGTTCACCGCCGACCCGATGGCGGTCATGGACTATGGGGCGCTCGAAACCGAGGACGGAACTGCGACGTTCGAGATCGAGTCCTTGCGCCCGGCCAAGAGTCACTGGGTCGCGCAGCTTCGCGGCGTGCGCGACCGCAATGCGGCCGAGCGCCTCGCCAACACGAAGCTGTTCGTGCCGCGCGACCGCCTGCCGGCAGCGGAGACGGACGAGTTCTATCATGCCGACCTGATCGGGCTTGCGGCGGTCACAACCGATGGCCGCCAGCTCGGCACCGTGGTGGCGATCCATGACTTTGGCGCCGGCGACATTCTCGAGCTTCGACAGGAAGGTAAGCGCGACACCGTGATGCTGCCGTTCACCAGCGCGACCGTGCCGGTCGTCGATATCGCGGGCGGACGCATCGTGATCGATCCGCCCGACGGCGTGTTCAAGGATTGAGGCGCGCAGGCAACAGGCAATCGGCCGAAACGATGTGGCACGCAACCGTTCTGACCATCTTCCCGGACATGTTCCCGGGGCCGCTCGGGCAGAGCCTTGCCGGCAAGGCGCTCGCGACGGGCATCTGGCGGCTCGATGCGCACGACATCCGCACCCATGCCACCGACCGCCACCGCACGGTGGATGACACGCCAGCTGGCGGCGGTCCCGGCATGGTGATGAAAGCGGACGTGCTGGCGCGCGCGATCGACGCGGCACTGGCGCCCGATGACGCGCGCCCTCGCCTGCTGATGAGCCCGCGCGGCACGCCGTTGACGCAGGCGCGCGTCGAAGCGCTCGCCCGCGGTCCGGGCGCGCTCATCGTGTGCGGGCGCTTCGAGGGCGTCGACGAGCGCGTGATCGAGGCACGCGGGCTCGAGGAAATCTCCGCGGGCGACTACGTGCTCTCGGGCGGCGAGATCGCGGCGTTTAGCCTGATCGACGCCTGCGTGCGGCTGCTGCCCGGCGTCATGGGCAAGGAAGCCTCCGCAGCCGAGGAGAGCTTCGCCCAGGGGCTCTTGGAATACCCCCACTATACGCGGCCGCAGGTGTTCGAGGGCCGCGCCATCCCGGATGTGCTTCTGGGCGGCGACCACGCCCGCATCGCGGCCTGGCGGCGGGCCGAGGCCGAGCGGCTGACCCGCGAGCGCCGCGCCGACCTCTGGCAGGCCTATCAGGGACGCAAAAAGCCCTGATTCTGGCCAGTTTCCGGCAGGTTGGTCCGAACACGTGACAAAAGCCAATCTTTGTCGTAGAAGCTCGCCCGACCCGGACAAAACCGAAGAACATACGCGCCCAAGCTCGCTTGAGCCCACCTTGAGCCCCTTGGCGCTGCCGACGGAGATTTCCCATGAACCTGATCCAGCAGCTCGAGCAAGAGCAGGTCGCGAAGCTTACCGCCAACAAGGAAATTCCTGATTTTCAGCCGGGCGATACGGTGCTCGTCAACTACAAGGTGGTCGAGGGCGAGAAGAGCCGCATCCAGGCCTATGAGGGCGTATGCATCGGCCGCTCCGGCTCCGGCCTCAACGAGAACTTCACGGTTCGCAAGATCTCGTATGGCGAGGGCGTCGAGCGCGTGTTCCCGCTCTATTCGCCGATGATCAACTCGATCAAGGTCGTGCGCCGCGGCAAGGTGCGCCGCGCCAAGCTCTATTATCTGCGCGGACGCCGCGGCAAGTCGGCGCGCATCAACGAGCGGCAAACCGGCCACGGCTTCGACGATGCTGCCGATGCCAAGGGCTCGTAGTCGAGCCCCTAGCAGACACTCTCGTCCCACTCCCGTCCCACGTCTGCAACTTCGATACACTCGCGCCTCAGCACTCCGCCTATGCTTGGCGCCAGACGCCAAGGCGGATGTATGGGACGCGTCAATCTGCTTGCCATCGCGGCAAGCCTGCTCTCAATCGTTGCACGCCCTGCCATGGCGGATGAGCTCAAACTCCTCACGCCGGGCGCTGTGCTGAGCTCGCTCAAGGAGCTCGTGCCGGCATTCGAGCAAGCGTCCGGACATCGCGTGCAAGTCACCCTTTCGCCTGCGCTCGCGGTCGCCGACCGCGTCAAGAACGACGAGGCGTTTGACATCGTGATCACGGGCAAAGGCTCGGCCGATGCGCTGGAGAAGCTCGGCAAGCTGACCGCCGGAAGCGTGACTGTGATCGCACGGGTCGGCGTCGGCGTGTTCGTGCGTCAGGGCGATCCCAAGCCCGATGTCAGCACCGCGGACGCGTTCAGGCGCGCGCTGATGGACGCCAAGGTCATCGTCTATTCCGACCCGGCGCTCGGCGGCAGCGCATCCAATTACGTGCACGAGCTGATCGCGAAGCTCGACACCACCGGCGAGATCAAGCCGAAGATCAAGCTCGCGGTGGAGTATCGCTCGATTGCCAACACGGTCGCGGCAGGCGGCGTCGATCTCGCGCTCAATCAGATCGCCGAGATCGTCGCCGATGCGAGGCTCGAGCTCGTCGGCCCGTTGCCGCTGCCCTATCAACGCTACACGAACTACGCCGCGGGCGTGATTGCGACGAGCCGCAACCAGAGTGCCTCAAAGCAGTTCATTGCTTTCATGGCCACGCCAGAAGCGGCAGCGATCATGCGGCGCCGAGGCTTCGAGCCGAATTGACTTCACGCTGACGCAGTGCGCGTCACTCCGGCTTGATGCCGGCGAACCGCACGACCTTGCCCCACTTCTCGGTCTCGACCGCGATCAGCTTGCCAAAGTCCGCGGGCGAGCTTGCGGCGATCCCGCCGCCGAGCGCGTCGATTTTGCCGCGCAACGCGGGATCGGCGAGGCCCGCGTTGATCTCGCGATTGAGCCTCGACACGATTTCGGCCGGCGTGCCCTTGGGCGCCATGATGCCGAACCAGACGCTCGAACTCGTAGCCCGGCACAAACTCGGCGACCGCCGGCAACTCCGGCATCACGTCGGCGCGCGTCGCCGTCGTCACCGCCAGCGCCCTCACCTTGCCGGCCGCGATCTGCTCGACCGCCACCACCGGCGCGACGAACATCACCTGCACCTGGGCGCCGATCAGATCGGTCATCGCCGGCCCGGCGCCACGATAGGGCACGTGCACCATCTCGACGCCCGCCAGCATGTTGAACAATTCGCCGGCGAGATGATTGCCGGTGCCGATGCCTGACGACGCCAGATTGATCTTGCGCGGATTGGCTTTGTTGTAGGCGATGAACTCCGGGATGGTCTTCGCCGGCACCGCCGGATTGATCACCACCACTTGCGCCTGATGCACGAGGCTTGCGACCGGCACGAGATCGCGCATCACATTGAAGCTGAGCTTCTCGTAGAGCGTTGCGTTGATCGCTGACGACGGCGCCACCGACAGCAGCGTGTAGCCGTCGGCGGGCGCGCGCACGACAGCCTCGGTGGCGAGATTGGTCGCGGCGCCCGGGCGGTTCTCGACGATGACCGGCTGGCCGAGCCGCTCGGAGAGCCATTGCCCGATGAGCCGCGACAGGATGTCCTGCGGGCTGCCGGCCGCGACGCCCACCACGATGCGCAGTGGCCGGCTCGGATAGGATTGGGCGCTCGCGAAATGCGGTAGAGCGTTAGCGCGGCAAACTGCAGCCATCTGCAGAACGGTCACGGCGGCACCGACGCATGACCTCTCCATCCCTCTCAATTTGTTTTCCGGGCAAGGCACTTGTTACTGTCGTCCCCGCGAAGGCGGGGACCCATAACCCCGGACGTTTCAATTGTACACCGATGTGCCACGCCGGTGCGGCACGGCGTATGGGTCCCGGCCTTCGCGGGGACGACGACAGAGAGTGACGCAACGCCGAGACACACCACTAACGTTTTCATTCGAAGCGGGTCACGATGCTGTAATCAAATCAACTCAGATCTGCGGGGAGGCGCTCATGCAGACGGCGCGATGTCATCAAAATGATCGGCGCTGGCGCGCTGGCGGCGCTACCCAGCGCGGCGCGCGCCCAGACCTATCCGACCCAACCCATCAAGCTGATCGTGCCGTTCGGCGCCGGCGGCTCGCTCGACGTGCTGGCGCGGCTTCTCGGCGATGAGCTCACGCGCAGCCTCGGCCAGACAATCGTCATCGACAACCGCCCGGGCGCCGCCGGCAACCTCGCGGCCGAAGTCGTTGCCAAGGCGGAGCCCGACGGCCACACGCTGCTGGTCGTGTCGGCGGCCTTCGCGGTCAACGCCACGCTCTACAACAACCTGCGCTTCGATCCGCGCAAGGACTTCGCCCCGATCGCGATGCTGGGCGCGACCCAGAACGTGCTGGTCGCCAACACGCAGTTTCCGGCGCGCACCCTGGGCGAGCTGATCGCGCGCGCAAAGCAGGAGCCCGGCAACACCAACTATGCCTCGACCGGCGTCGGCACCTCGGGCCATCTCACGGTCGAGTTCCTCAAGATCAAGGCCGGCATCGGGCTCACCCACGTGCCGTATCGCTCGATCAGCCAGCAGATGACCGACCTGATCGGCGGGGTGGTGCCGCTGGCGATGCCGACCATCCCGGGTGCGCTCGGCCATATCGAGACCGGCAAGCTGCGGGCGCTCGCGGTCTCGGGTGCGCAGCGCTCGGCCGCGCTGCCGGCCGTGCCGACCGTCGCGGAAGCGGGCGTGGCGGGCTATGACGCCACCACCTGGTACGCGCTGCTTGGCCCGGCCGCCATGCCGCGCCAGGCGATCGAGCGGCTCGGCGCAGAGGTCCGCCGCAGCCTTGCCGACCCGGTGGTGCTGGCCAAACTGGCCAAGCTCGGGATCGAGCCGATGGTCATGAGCCCGGCGGAGCTCGCCAGCTATATCGCGGCCGAGATCGACAAGTGGGGCGGCGTGGTCAAGGCAGCCAATATCAAGGCTGAGTAGGCCGAGCGCCGTCTGCGGCGCAAAGCGGAGGCAGAACCGCCCTGCGCATCGGCACTTTTCCTCAGCCTTGCAAGCCTCTAAATAGACGCCAACGTCCGACAACCGGGATACCCAATGGCCAAGCCCCGCACCCTCTACGACAAGATCTGGGACGACCACCTGGTCGACGAGCAGCCCGACGGCACCTGCCTCCTCTACATCGACCGCCACCTGGTGCACGAGGTGACGAGCCCGCAGGCGTTCGAGGGGCTGCGGCTCTCCGGCCGCAAGGTGCGCGCGCCCGAGAAGACGCTCTGCGTCGTCGACCACAACGTGCCGACCACCGACCGCAACAAGCCCAATCCGGACCCGGAGAGCGCCGCGCAGATCGCTTATCTCGCCGAGAACGCGAGGTTCTTCGGGCTCGAATATTTCAACGAGTTCGACAAGCGGCAGGGCATCGTCCACATCATCGGGCCGGAACAGGGCTTCACGCTGCCCGGCGTCACGCTCGTCTGCGGCGACAGCCACACCGCCACCCACGGCGCGTTCGGGGCGCTCGCCTACGGCATCGGCACCTCCGAGGTCGAGCATGTGCTGGCGACACAGACGCTGATCCAGTCGAAGTCGAAGAACATGCGCGCCGTCGTGGACGGCAAGCTGCCGCGAGGCGTCACCGCCAAGGACATCATTCTTGCGATCATCGGCGAGATCGGCACCGCCGGCGGCACCGGCTATGCACTCGAATATGCAGGCGAAGCGATCCGCGCGCTGTCGATGGAAGGCCGCATGACGGTCTGCAATATGTCGGTCGAGGGCGGCGCCAAGGCCGGCTTCATCGCGCCCGACGAGAAGGCCTATGCGTTCCTGAAGGACCGGTCGAAGTCGCCAATGGGCAAGGCCTGGGACGAGGCCATGCGCTACTGGGAGACGCTGCGCTCCGACGACGGCGCGCACTTCGACCGCGAGATCAGGCTCGATGCCGGAGCCCTGCCGCCGCTCGTCACCTGGGGCACGAGCCCCGAGCAGGTGATCTCGATCAGCGGCCACGTGCCGAGGCTCGAGGAGATCGCCGACGAGAACAAGCGCCGCGCCGCCGCGACCTCGTTCGAGTATATGGGCCTCAAGGGCGGCGAGAAGATCACCGACATCAAGATCGATCGCGCCTTCGTGGGCTCGTGCACCAACGGCCGCATCGAGGACCTGCGCGAGGTGGCACGCGTAGCCGACGGCAAGACCGTCAACGCCAACGTCAAGGCGATGATCGTGCCGGGCTCAGGCCTCGTGAAGGAGCAGGCAGAGGCCGAAGGCCTCGACAAGATTTTCGTCAAGGCCGGCTTCGAATGGCGCGAGCCGGGCTGCTCCATGTGCCTTGCCATGAATCCCGACAAGCTCGCGCCGGGCGAGCGCTGCGCCTCGACCTCGAACCGCAACTTCGAGGGCCGCCAGGGCTACAAGGGCCGCACGCACCTGGTGTCGCCCGCGATGGCGGCGGCGGCCGCGATCGCCGGACATTTCGTGGATATTCGGGAGTGGAAGTGATTACTCGTGTCCCGGGCGACCGAAGGGAGACCCGGGACCCAGAGCCCAATCTGAGAAGCTAACGATCGATCGCCACTGGGTCCGGCCTCTCGCTTCGCTCGGCCGGGACAAGAAGCCAACAGCTCAGCCGCGCCCGGGTTCCCACCAGCAGCGTTGCACCGGCACGATGACAGTGCCGCTGGGGCGGTATTCTTTCACGAGCTGGGCGTTGCATTGGCGCACATAGCCCGGGCCTGGAAAGTCGCATTCGGCCGGTGTCGGATAGGGCACCGACGTGGTGCGATAGGGACAGCGTGGTGTCACCCGGATGCGGGGGCGAGCCTGCGCGTAAGCCTGATCGGCGCGCAGCCCGCGTTCGTTGCTCTGGGCCGATGCCATGTCAACGCCGCCGAGCCCGATCAAGCCGAACGCAACGGTCAATAGCGCGAGTTTTGCCGTCATATCCGCCCCTCATGTCGCCCTGCGCTAGGCTCGCCGATCCTGGCTCGCCCGTCAACGCCCGCGTGCACAGCAAGCGGTAGCGTGTGTGCGCAGGAGCACAGTACCGGCGCAAGAACTTGCCGATCACTTGGCCAATCGTCTGACCTCGCATAAGAAAATTGCATGACCGACCCGTTTGCCGATCCAATGGCCTGGCGGCCCATCAAGGCGCCCTCGCTCGACGAGCTGCACGTGATCGCCGAGGAGGCCTATCGGCGGCTGCCTGACAAGTTCCGTGCGCTCTGCGACGGGCTCGTGATCCACGTCGAGGAGTTTCCGGCCGACGACGTGCTCGAGGAGCTCAAGGCGGAAACGGAATTCGACCTGCTCGGTCTGTTCCAGGGCGTGGGCCTCCCGTTCCAATCGGAGAGCGCGCCCGTGCAGATGCCCAACATGGTGTGGCTCTATCGTGTGCCGATCCTGCTCTACTGGGCGGAGCACGACGAGACGCTCGGCACCATCGTGACCCACGTGCTGGTGCACGAGATCGGCCACCATTTCGGCCTCTCCGACGCCGACATGGAAGCGATCGAGGCGAGCGTGGAGTGAGCTGCTATTTGATGAGCTCGACGATCCTCTCCACAATCGGCGCCGGTGTATCGTAGATTTTTCGGATAAAGGCCGCGAGCTGCCCGCCCTCCTCCGGCTCGACCTCGAGCTTCTGCTTCTTCGCGTCGGCGAGAAACTCAGTATCCTTCATGGTGGCGCTGAAGGCCGCCCGCAGCATCCCGACGCGTTCGGCCGGCATATTGGGCGGCGCAATGAACGAGCGGTTGATATTATCAGCAGCATAGAGGAATTCGACCGCCTGCCGCTGCTCCGGCGCGCGCGCGAGATCGCCTACATATGGTACGCCCGGCAGCGCGGGATTGTTCACTTTGCCGCCGCGCAACAGGATGAGCACCGTCTTGTTGGCGATCCAATCCGGACGGCTGAGCGAGATGCCGGCAAAGCTCTGGCAAAGTCCGTCGACTTCGCCGCGCTCCATGGCGAGAACCACCGAAGAGGCGGACGGGAAGCCGGCGATGATCTTGAACTTCAGCCCAAGGAGCGCGCTGAGCCCTTTCGGATAGGAATAGGAGCCGGCGCCTGGCCCGGTCGAGCCCACGATCAGCTCGTTGTCGAGGAGATCACCAGCGCTCTTCACCTTCACCTGCGGGGCGTTGCGCGCCATGCAGATGTTGGTCTCACCGGTCGGCTTGCCGAGCCAGGTGAGCTTCGTTGGATCGAAGCGGGCACCACTCGCGCCGGTGATCGGAGCCAACGCGGTGTAGCCCACCGTAATGCCCATCACGGTGCCGTCATTCGGCGCAACGTTGTAGAGATGGTTGAGGGCGTTGAGGCCACCGGCGCCCGGCATGTTCTGCACCACGGCGTTGGGCCGCCCCGGCAGATGCTTGCCGATATGATGCGCCACCAAGCGCGCCCATAGGTCGACCGCGCCGCCGGACCCGAAGCCGGATAGGACCGTGATGGTCTTGCCGGCGAGGCTTGTCTGCGCGGAGGCGGAAGCGAGTCCCAGCAGAAGCGCGACAGCAATCCATGACAGGAATTTTTTACTGAGACCAATCCGCACGCACCTCCCGCTTGCGTGGGAGCAAACAACCGAGACGGAGCGATCGAGCTCCATCGCAATTGGCTAATAAAGCGGCTCGCCCTCAATGGTGCAGCGGCGCAGCGTGCGGCGCTGCTCGCTCGGCCAGTCGGTGCGCGCGTGCAGGCAGGCGAGATTGTCCCACATCACGAGATCGCCGACCCGCCACACGTGGTCGTAGATGATCGCCGGATCCTCGGCGACGTCGAACATCTGCTCCAGCAGGCGTTCGCTTTCGTCGCGGTCCATGCCTTCGATCCACATCGTGTTCTGGCTGGTGACGTAGAGTCCTTTCCGGCCCGAACCCGGATTCGTAACGATCATGGGCTGGCGGCAGTGATGCATGGTTTCGATATCGATGTTCAGGTCGATCCGCCGGCCGGTGGTGTATTGATGGCCCTGCATCACCATCGCGCCGTCGAGGCGCCGCTTCAAATCCTCCGGCAATTGCTCGTAGGCCGCATAGGAGCTCGAAAATCTCGTGTTCCCGCCTTCGGTCGGGATTTCGATGCCGAACAGGAACGTCGCGCGGTGTGGCCGCCGGTGGTAGCACTTGTCGGAGTGGAACCACATCTCGCCGTGTCCGAGCGCACCCTTCGGCTTGCCCTTTTCGTCAACGTTGTCGGTGATCAGCAGCATGTCATCCCAGTCGAGCAGCGTGTCGGCCCCGGCCGCACCTGCGCGCGGCTGCACCCGCTTGGCAACGGGACCGAAAAGGGACGCGAACCGGCGCTGATCGTCCTCCGAGATGCTCTGATCGCGGAACACCAGCACCGTATGTTTGTGCCAGGCATTCTTGATCTGGCGGATGGTCTCGGGATCGAGGGGACGGCTGAGATCGACGCCACTGACCTCCGCCCCGATGACCGGGTGCAACTTGGTAACCGAAATCCCGCTGACCGCCGCTTCTGCCATCGACATTGCTATTCCCTCGCCTATCTTTGTCTTTCGGGCAGGTTACCAGGGCCGGCGGCCACTCGGAAGGGCCGGCATGCGCCCCGCGAGCTTGACCGGCATGCCCCGAACCGTCATGAGAAGGGCAAATCTCGTTGTCTTAGGAACACGTTGATGGACAAATTCACCAAGCTCGAAGGCGTCGCCGCCCCGCTCCAGATGATCAACGTCGACACCGACATGATCATCCCCAAGCAGTACCTCAAGACCATCAAGCGCACGGGGCTTGGCAGCGGCCTTTTCTCGGAGAAGCGCTTCAAGGATGACGGCAGCGAGAACCCGGACTTCGTGCTCAACAAGCCGGCCTACCGCAAAGCCAAGATCCTGGTCGCGGGCGATAATTTCGGCTGCGGCTCCTCGCGCGAGCACGCGCCGTGGGCGCTGATGGACTTTGGCATCCGCTGCGTGATCTCCACGTCATTCGGCGACATCTTCTACAACAACTGCTTCAAGAATGGCGTGCTGCCGGTGAAGGTCTCGCCCGAGGATCTGGAGAAGCTGTTCGACGACGCCGAGCGCGGCGCGAACGCGACACTCAGCATCGATCTCGAAAAGCAGGAGATCCGGGGCCCCGACGGCGGCGTGGTCAAGTTCGAGATCGACGCTCACCGCAAGCACTGCCTGCTCAACGGCCTCGACGACATCGGGCTCACCATGGTGAAGGCGAAGCAGATCGACGACTTCGAGTCGAAGGCCAAGGCCGCGCGCCCGTGGGCGTGAGCCTCACCTAACCGTTGTTCGCTATCGAGCCGCGCAGCTTGGCGCGCAGCCTGCGCCGTCGCCGCCAGGATTCGCCGAATATCGGCAGCAGCAAATAGGCGAGCAGGAAACCGCTGCCGGCAAGCAGCAGGCCCTCGGTCGTGACCGGCACCGCCGGCTCGTAAGCCTGCAAGGTCCGCTGCACCAGTGGCCGGTCGAAATCCACCACAAATGCAGAGAGGTGTCCGAACGGGCCGCCGTTCCGGAAGGCCTCCTCCTGCGCGCGCAGCCGGCCATACCGCGTGATCAGATCCGCCATCCGGCTCGCCTGATCGCGGACGATTTGCTCGGGATTGCCTGCCATCAGTCGCAGCGCTGACGTCCGGTCATAACCGGCGCGGCGCGAGTCATCATCGAACTGCTGGACGATGCGCTGCAGCTCGTCGACCGCACCGCCCAGACGCTGGCGATATTGCTGCGCAAATTCAGGCGTCTGCGACAGCACGAAGCCGAGCAGTAGACCGATCACAAAGGCAACTGGATGGACACGCATCAGTCACCTCCCGGAGTTCCCTCTCCGCGATACAACCACAGTTCGCAAAGCCACGAATCACTACCCGCGAATCACCGGCAAGTCCATGTTGCGATTCATGTCGTGATCACGGCGCAGTGGGTTTCCACGAGCCGCCCGGCGCGACCTCAAGGCCGACGACGCCGCTCTTCTCGATCGCAGCCTTCAAGAGCCCGGAAGCGCGCGCGTCATCGATGAAACGATTCACCGCCTCGAGCGCAGCTGCCTTGCCCTTGGGCAATATGACGGTCTGCGGCACGCCGAACAGGTTGTCCGCCAACAGCCGTGTGCCCGGTATTTCGCCGACGAGCGCGCTCAAGCGCGGACGGCTCGCTCCGAACGCATCGATCTCCTTGCTGGCGAGCATGCGCTTGGTCTCCGGCGGATTGTTGGCGATCTCAACCAGGGTCGCCTGCTTGAGATGGCGCCGCAGGTAAAGCGAGATTGAATCATCGCGCACGCCCGCGATCTTCTGACCCGGTCGGTCAATGTCCGCGATCGTGCGGATCGACGAGCCATCGAGCACGATGAAACTCTGCTGTACCAGAAGATAAGTCTGCGAGAACTCGATCGTTCCAGCGCGCGAGGGCTCGTACGCGATGAAGCCGATATCGGCCTCGCCGCCCGAGACCGCTGCGATCACCGCCGCCGGACCGGCGACCGGCTTCACGTCGACTCCCATCCCGAGGCGCTTGCCCAGCTCGACAGTGAGATCAAAGGAGGGACCCCGCGTCGTACCGGTGGCGGCATCGCGCGTGGCCTGCGCCGGATTGGTGCCGATATAGGCCGCACGCAGCGTGCCGCCCGGCGCGACATCGTCTGCCGCCGCGGGCGCCACGAATGCAGTGAACAAGGCCGCGATGAACTGCTGGCGCATAAGATGTCCTCTTTGCGTTTCCCAATTGGAATTTCCGAGTTGAGTTCCACCATCAGGTTTGGCGTCGATTGTTGTGGCGTTGTATGGCCCGGTCAAGGTCACTCCTACGGACCAACCACCCGCATGGCCTCGATCGCATCCGCAATCGCGAGCGTGCGGCGCGCCATCTCGGCATGCAGCCGCTCGACCATGCGGCCATCGAGCGCGATCACGCCCTTGTCGTGGTTCTCGGGCAGATCAAAGGCCGCGATGATCTTGCGTGCTTGCGCGACCTCCTCGGCGGCAGGCGCAAAAGCCGCGTTAGCGCCAGCGATCTGGTTCGGGTGAATCAGCGTCTTGCCGTCGAAGCCGAGGTCGCGCGCCTCGCCACACTCGCGTGCGAACCCTTCAGTGTCGGCGATGTCGTTGTAGACGCCATCGAGAATGTCGAGGCCATAGCCGCGCGCCGCCGCCACGCAGGTCATCAGCCAGGACCGCAAGGCCTCGCGGCCGGGCGCAATCCGCACGCGCGTATCCTTGGCGAGATCGTTGGTGCCCATCACGAGCGCCGACAGACGCGTGCGCCCATCCGTGGCGGCCGCGATCGCGCCAGCATTGAGCACCGCGACCGGCGTCTCCATCATGGCCCAGACCTGGATGCGCCGATCCGCGGCCAGGTCGGCAAGCGCTTCGGCGATCCGTTCCATGTGCCCGGGACTTGACACTTTGGGCACCAGGATCGCGTCGGGCTTGACGACTGTGGCGGCCGCCATGTCATCGCGCCACCAGGCAGTGTCGAGGCCGTTGATCCGAACCACCACCTCGCGCGACCCGAAGCCGCCGGCCTTGACGGCCGCACAGGCCTGGGCGCGCGCCGCAGGCTTAACGTCGGGCGCAACCGAGTCCTCCAGGTCGAGCACGATGCAGTCAGCCGGCAGGGTGCGCGCCTTCTCGATCGCGCGCGCATTGGCGCCCGGCATGTAAAGGACGCTGCGGCGGGGGCGGAGCGACATGGCATGACCTATGCACTGCAAGCTATGCAATGGAACCTATGCAAAGCGTGTGCTGAGAATGCGGTGAATCTAGCGGTCTCTTCGAGGCCGTGCTAGCGGGCTCTGATGAACGAAATGCCCACACCTGAACCCACGATGGACATTGATCTCCCGCAGCGCCTCTACGACGGCTACCGCGCCTTCCGGGCCGGCCGGCTGCCGACCGAGCAGAGCCGCTATCGCGAGCTCGCCGAGCGCGGACAGGCGCCGGAGACGATGGTGGTCGGCTGCTGCGACTCGCGGGTATCGCCCGAGGCGATCTTCGACGCCGGGCCGGGCGAGCTGTTCGTGGTGCGCAATGTCGCCAACCTGGTGCCGCCCTATTCGCCGGACGGGCTCTACCATGGCGTGTCGGCCGCGCTCGAATATGGCATCACGGTGCTGCGCGTAAAGCATCTGGTCGTGCTCGGGCACGCCCGCTGCGGCGGCATTCAGGCGTTCGCCAGCAATGCACCGTCCGGCGATTTCATCGGCAAATGGATCTCGCTCCTCGGCGCCTGCGGCGGCCTCGGTGCAGAGCGAGCGGGAGAACGGCGACTATCTCAAGCGGCTCGAGCAGGCGTCGCTCAAGCGGTCACTCGACAATCTCGCAACATTTCCGTTCGTCCGCGCTGCCAGCGAACGCAACGCGCTGGCGTTGTTCGGCGCCTACTTCGATGTCGCAACCGGCGAGCTGTCGGTGCTTGAGCGCGACTCCGGCCGGTTCGTCGCCGCGCGCGATTGACGGCTCTCGCGGTAGGCGGTCGTGCCACCATGATGGCGATGAGCGCACAACCGAACTTCACGCAGGAGGCCTCGACACACGAGACCTCGACGCACGAGACTTGGCTCGCCGGCATTGATGGCTGTCCAGCGGGCTGGATCGTGGCATTTGCGCGCGCCGATCTCAGCGAGGTCCGCGTGCGCCTCATGCCGCGCTTCATCGATTTGGCTACCGCGCCCGGAAGCGCCCGCGGTGATCGCGATCGACATTCCGATCGGGCTTCCTGAGCGCGCAGGCTATGGCGGACGCGCGGCCGAGAACGCGGTGCGGCCGCTGCTCGGCGCGCGGCAGTCTTCGGTGTTCTCAGTGCCGTCGCGAGCCGCGATCGCTGCGCATGATTATCGCGACGCCTGCCAGATCGCGCTGGCGACCTCGGAGCCGCCGCGCAAGGTGTCGAAACAGCTCTTCATGCTGGCGCCGAAAATCCGCGAGGTGGACGCCGCGCTGCGCGCGGACGCGACGCTGTCGCAACGCGTATTCGAGGTGCATCCCGAAGTGGCGTTCTGGCGGCTCAATGGCGAACAAGCGCTGAGCGAGCCGAAGAAGGTGAAGAGCCGCCCGTACGAGCCAGGGCTGGCGTTGCGCCGTCAATTGCTGATCAAGGCGGGCCTGCCGGCCGAAGCTGTTGACGCTGCGCCGCCCAAGGGCGCCGGGCTTGATGATCTGATCGACGCACTCGCCTGCGCCGCCATCGCACGGCGCATTTACGCTGGCGTGGCGCGGTCGTTTCCGGAGCCACCGGAGCGGGATGCATTCGGACTTATAATGGCTATTTGGGCTTGAGTTGTAACCGTGACCGAGCCGCATCGTCATGGCCGGGCATAGCGCGTCGAAGACGCGCGTGAACGCGCTTGTGTCCCGGCCATCCACGTCTTACTTGCGATAAGAGATAAGAAAGACGTGGCTGCCCGGCACAAGGCCGGGCATGACCGTGGAGAGATCGTGCCTGCCTTGACTATGCCGCCTTCCGCTTCGCCTGGATGAGCTTGCGGTTGATCAGGCACTCGGCGATCTGAATCGCATTGAGCGCCGCGCCCTTGCGCAAGTTGTCGGAGACGACCCACATCACGAGCCCGTTCTCGACCGTCGCATCCTCGCGGATGCGGCTGATATAGGTCGCGTCCTCGCCGGCACATTCGTAGGGCGTGACGTAGCCACCGGGCTCGCGCTTGTCGATGACGATACAGCCCGGTGCGCTACGAAGGATGTCGCGCGCCTCGTCGGCGGTGATCTGCTCCTCGAACTCGATATTGACCGCCTCGGAATGGCCGATGAACACCGGCACGCGCACACAGGTGGCGACGACCTTGATCTTGGGATCGAGAATCTTCTTGGTCTCGACCACCATCTTCCACTCTTCCTTGGTGAACCCGTCGTCCAGGAACACGTCGATGTGCGGGATCACATTGAAAGCGATGCGCTTGGGGAACTTCTTGCTCTCCGTTTCCGCCAGGCTGAAGACCGACTTGGTCTGCGAGAACAGTTCGTCCATCGCATCCTTGCCGGCGCCTGACACGGATTGATAGGTCGCCACCACGACGCGCTTGATCTTGGCGCGGTCATGCAGCGGCTTGAGCGCGACCACGAGCTGCGCGGTCGAGCAGTTCGGATTGGCGATGATGCCTTTCTTGCGGAAGCCAGCGACCGCGTCGGCGTTGACCTCCGGCACGATCAGCGGCACGTCGGAGTCGTAGCGCCAGCACGACGAGTTATCGATCACGACCGCGCCGGCGGCCGCAATCTTCGGCCCCCATTCCTTCGCGACCGGCGAGCCCGCCGACATCAAACAAATATCGACATCGGAGAAGTCGTAGTGCTCGAGCGTCTTGCACTTGAGCACGCGGTCACCGTAGGACACCTCGACGCCCATGCTGCGGCGCGACGCCAGCGCCACCACCTCGTCGGCGGGGAACGACCGCTCGGCCAAAATCCCCAGCATCTCGCGGCCCACATTGCCTGTGGCACCCACGACTGCGACCTTGTAACCCATTGTTAACCCTCACAAATGATTTCGCCCGGCAGATGGCGAGCCTGAAACCGGTATTGCAACGCTTCTAGGCGAGAAGTCCGCACAAGACAACGTTCAAACAACGGCTTCGGGGCAACACGTGCATCCCGCGTGGCGAGAGTTTCGCGACGAACTGTCCGCGACAGTCACGCGCATTTGCGCCTATCTGGGCGTATTGGCCGTGATCGCAGTCACATTTCTGCTGATTATCATGCCGCACGACTCCGAGGAGACTACCGGCGAGCCCGTGTTCCGCTCGGACTGGGCCACGGTCGAGCGCCCCTTCCGGGCTTTCGCGCTCACCATGCCGGAATTGGCCCAGCCCAACCCCGACTACGCCATCCAGCGTCACGCCAGCGGAGGCGGCCGCCGGGACATCATGAGCTGGGGCGGCGCCTCGAACGAAGGTGAGCGCTCGCGCCTGATGATCGAGATCTATCGCCCAGGCGAGGAGATCGGCGACTTCGGCGATGCCGCGAGCGAAGTCGCGATCCGGACCGCAGCCCTGGGCGGTCCCTACCCGCTGCAGCAGGCGCCAGAGATCGAGAGCAAGTTCGGGGCGTTCGACAGCTTCGATTTTGTTGCAAGCCCCGATGGCGCGCCGCGCCAGTGCCTCGGCTTCATGCGCGCCTTCTCGGAGCCACGGCTCGCGATCACCGGCTGGCACTGCCGGGCCGCCGTCGAGATCATCGACCGCAGCGTGATCGCCTGCGCGCTCGAGCGGCTGTCGCTGGTGATGGCGGCGAGCGAGCCGAAGGTGACGGAGCTATTCGCGCGAGCCGAGCGGCAGCGCAAGCCGTGCGGCCAGAAGCCCAGCGTGCTGGCGCGGTTGTCGAACACGTTTCAGCACGACTGGCTCGCTGCCCCTGCGATGCCGAAGCTGCGTGGCCATCTCGCCGCGAGGTGATCGTTAACGCACGTCCGCCCCGGCAGGTGGGCAGGACGGAACTCCGCGTAAATCTTTTGTAAAGCCTCGATTGAGTGCTATGGCTTAGTCGGCCAAGCACGCTCTCTTAGAATTTTTTGCTTGGCCCAACCCCTTACCCTAGCCGGGACACAATCCGGCGGTGCTCCCGACGGCACGAGTTCGTCGCACGAGCACAGCAATCGAACGTGAGGATGGAGGATGCCAATGTCGACACTTGATCGGCGAGAATTCCTAGGCGCAACTGTCGCCGCGGGCGCGACCCTCGGCCACGCGCTACCCGCATGGGCGCAAGCGGGTCTCGATCTTCCCAAATCATTGCCCGAGGGGCTGCGCGCCAGTGCGGTGCTCGAGACGCTCCCTGGCAAGAAGCCGCTGATCAAGCTCAGCTACCGCCCGCCGAATTATGAGACGCCGCTGGAATATTTCCGTACTGCGATCACGCCCAACGATGCGTTCTTCGTCCGCTATCATCTGTCAGTCATTCCCGAGGTAAACGCCAATACCTGGAAGCTGTCCGTCGGTGGCGAAGGTGCCAATGGCCAGGCTGAGATCACGCTGGCGGATCTCAGGGCCATGCCGGCCGTGGAGGTCGTGGCGGTCAACCAGTGCTCTGGCAACCGGCGCGGCTTGTTCGAGCCGCATGTGCCTGGCGTCGAATGGGGCTATGGCGCGATGGGCTGCGCGCGCTGGAAAGGCGTGCGCCTCAAGGACGTGCTCGACAAGGTTAAGCTCAAGAAGGAAGCGATCGAAATCGTGTTCGACGGCGCCGACAGCGCCCCGATCGACAAGACGCCCGACTTCATCAAGAGCATCCCGGTATGGCGGGCGATGGATGAATCAACCATCATCGCCTACGAGATGAATGGCGCGCCGCTGCCCCATCTTCACGGCGCTCCCGCGCGGCTCATCGTGCCGGGCTGGACCGGCACCTACTGGATGAAGCATCTCACCTCCATCAAGGCCGTCACCAAGCCGGAATCGGGCTTCTGGATGAACCCGGCCTATCGCCTTCCGATTGGCAGGTTCCCGATGGTGGCGCGCTTCGTGTCGCAAGAGACCGAGACCAACACGCCGATCACCGAGATGATGGTGAACTCGCTGATCACCAGCCACGCCGATGGGGCGCGTGTGGGATCGGGGACGTCCGTCGGCGGCATCGCCTGGGATGGCGGCTACGGCATCCGGACCGTGGACATTTCGACTGACGGCGGCAAGACGTGGCAGGCGGCGACGCTCGGCGAGGATCTCGGGCGCTACGCATTCCGCACCTTCAGCTTCCCGGTCAGAGGCCAGGGCAACGTGACCGTGATGGCGCGCGCCAGCAACGCGATCGGGCAGACCCAGACCCCGAGCCTCATCCACAACCCGGCCGGCTATCACCACAACGTTATTCACAGCGTCTCGCTGGTCCTGACGTAGGGGAGGATGTGATGCGCACAATCATGATTGCTCTGGCAGGGGCGGCGTTATTCGCGCTCCCGGCAGCCGCCCAGGAAAAGCCGGTCAGCCTGAAGAAGGCGCCGGGCCTGGAAAAAGTCGAGGCCAACTGCTCAGGTTGCCACAGCCTCGACTATATTCAGATGAACTCGCCATACCCCAATGCGGCACTCTGGGACGCCGAGGTCACCAAGATGATCCGGGCCTTTGGCGCTCCGATCAACGAGGCGGACGCCAAGGAAATCGCCGACTATCTGAAGAAGAACTACGGCAGTTGAGAATGGTTGCGTCTTTGCCACAGACTCTGCTCGTCAATGGCGGTACTACCGGGTGCGGGTTGCTGCTCGGGGTAGAACGCGGGTAGAGTGCCGTTCGAAACCGAACGCGAGGTCACCATGGGACTCAAGATTTGGGCAGCCGGCCTGTGCGCCGTGGGTATCGCCACAATGGCGTTTTCGGCCCCTCCCGCGGGAGCGGCAACGAAGAAGAAGACCGTTGCCAACCAGTCTCAGGTGGTGGTCGCCAGCCGTGCCCGCACCCGCGTCCGGGTAGCCCCGCGCTCGTTCCTTGATGGCGGGACCGAGGTGCTGCCTGGCGAGCGCAAGTTCACGGACTATGCATTCCCGGCGGGCCGCCTCGGTGAGCCACTCAGCCAGATCCAAGGCACGGCGTTCAACCGCGAAACGGCCTTGCCTGGCCCGTTCTACTTGCCCAGCCGGCGCAACCCCTACCCCTGGAACTACTGCGTCGGGTGCTGAGCGTTACAACGGATTGACCGTTCGCGCGATCTTTCGCATAGCCGGGCTGGTAACATACGCGCGTTAACGCGGGTAAATCCTGGCCCTTTTGCGTTACCTGCAGTCAGTAACTTCAGATGTGAATCCCTACTCGGCCTTGATGTTGGCGGAGCGGGCAACCTCGGTCCATCGGCGGATCTCGCCCGCAATGATCTTCTGGAATTCCGCGGGCGTGCCGCCCGCCGGTGAGACGCCCTGCAGGGCAAGCTTGGCGATCAAGTCAGGATCGCGCAGCGCGCGGTTCACCTCGGCATTGAGCCGCTCGACGATGTCCTTGGGCGTGCCCGCGGTCGTCAGCAGCCCCACCCACTGGATCGCCTCGACATCCGGGTAGCCCGCCTCCGCCACGGTCGGCAGGTCGGGGAATTGCGCGTCACGCGTGAGGCTGCCGGCCGCGATCGCCCGCAGCGCACCGGACTGGATGTGCGGCAGCGACGCCAGCGGCGAGATCACGGCGAACTGCGTCTCGCCCTGAACCACCGACATGATCGCAGGCGCGCCGCCGCGATAGGGCACATGCTGGATCGTGATGCCCGCCTTCTGATCGAACAACGCGGTCACGAGATGCGACTGGCTCGCCGCGCCGGGGGTGGCATAGTTGAGCTTGCCCGGGTTTGCCTTCGCGAGGACGACGAACTCCGGCAACGTCTTCGCCGCCACTTTGGCATTGATTACAAACAGCAGCGGATTCTTGCCGACCATGGCGATCGGCGCAAAGTCGCGCTCGGCATCGTAGGGAAGCTTCGCGTTGGTCGCCGGAACGACCGTGTGCGATGACGCCACCATCAGCAGCGTGTGACCATCCGGCTGCGCCTTCGCGACGGCATCGGTGCCCACAATGCCGCTGGCAGCTGGGCGATTGTCGACGATCACCGGTTGGCCGAGCGCCTTCTCCAGATGCGGCTGCAGCAGACGCGCGGTCGTGTCATTAAGGCCGCCGGGCGCGAACGGCACAATGAGCCGGATGGGCTTGTTCGGATAGGTTTGCGCGCTTGCGTTGACAACGCTGGCCGCGACAAGTGCAGCACCAAGAGTGCCAAGAATGGCAGCGCACCACACGCGCCTGCGCCTGAAGTCCACCATCACGCTCACTCCGGCTGAATGTTTGCTTCGCGCACGACCTCGGTCCACTGGGCGATCTCGGTCGAGATCAGCTCCTTGAATTCCTCGGGCGTGCTGCCGGTCGGCGTCACGCCCTGCTTCTCCAGCGCGGCCACGACGTCAGGCAGGCGAATGATGCGGTTGAGCTCCGCGTTGAGCCGATCAACAACCGGCTTCGGTGTTCCCGCGGTGGTGAACACGCCGACCCACTGGATGGCCTTGAGGTTTGGCATGCCGAGCTCGGCGGTGGTCGGCACCGTTGGCAAGCGCGGATGGCGCGCCGGCGAGCCGGTCGCGATCGCGCGCAGCTTGCCGGACTCGATGTGCGGAAACAGCACATTCGGAGCCAGCATGGTGAACTGGGATTCTCCACTTATCATCGCCAGCGTAGCGGGCGCGCCACCTCGATACGGTATGTGCACGAGCTTGATGCCGGTCCGCCGGCTCAAAAGCTCGATGGTGAGTTGGGTCTGGCTGCCGACACCGGGCGAGGCGTAGTTGAACTTGCCCGGCTCCGTCTTGGCGAGCGCAACGAATTCCGTGAGCGTATTGGCTGGGACGCCGGGATTGCACCAGGAACACCATGGCGTTGGTGTTGATGAGCGAGACCGGCGCGAAGTCCTTCTCGGTGTTGTAGGGCAGCTTCGGATTGAGCGCCGGCGTGACCGTGTGCGACGACGCCACCAGCAAGAGCGTGTGGCCATCCGGCGGCGACTTCGCGACTGCATCGGTGCCAACCTGACCAGCCGCGGCCGGTCGGTTGTCGACGATCACCGGCTGGCCGAGCGACTGCTCGAGATGCGGCGCGATCAGCCGCGCCATCACGTCGTTGGAACCGCCGGCCGGGAACGGCACGATCAGGCGCAACGGATGAGTCGGAAAGGTCTGCGCGGTCGCGGGCGTGGCCGCGAGCGCGGCCAACACGCCTCCGACCGTGCCGAGACATTGCCTCCGCGAGAGATGCGCGCTCCTCATCAAGATGATCTCCTCCCTCGAGCCTGGGATCCACCCTAAAGGGAGATCACCGGCACGAACAGATCATCCGACCGAATGTCGCAGGCTCAAAGGAGCCCGCGGCACGCGTCCTTGTTTGTGTTTGAGCCGAACACCTGAATTCGCCGACAACCAGCGTCAATCCCCGGTTGTTACAGCCCCCGGCCATGCCGGTTGGTCCCGGGAATCCTTCACTTGTTCCCAGGCCGACTGGATCAGAGGAACAACATCTTTGGGCATCGGCACGTATTCCAGTTCCTCGGCCAGCTTGGCGCCGGCGTGGAAGGTCCAGTCAAAGAACTTGAGCATCTCGACTGCCGCGGCCCGCCTTTGCTGTTGTTTGTGGATGAGCACAAAGGTTGCACCTGTAATGGGCCAAGTCTGATTGCCGGGCCGATCGGCAAGCGCCGCATAGGAGGCGAGAGCGCCCGTCCAATCGGCGTTTGCGACAGCAGACTGAAACGACTGCCTGCTCGGCAAGACGAACACTCCCTCGCGGTTCTGCATCGACACATAGGCAAGCTTGCCGCGGACCGCATAAGTATGCTCGACGTAACCGATGGCGCCCTTCGTCCAAGCCATGAGCCCGGCAACCCCGTCGTTGCCTTTGGCGCCGACCCCGGTCGGAAATTCGACCGACATGCCGACGCCAATCCGGTCCTTCCACGCGCCACTGACCCGCGCCAGATAGTCCGCGAACACGAAGGTCGTTCCGGACCCATCCACGCGATGAATCGGAATGATGGGCTGATCGGGCAACGCCAGGCCGGGATTGAGATCGCCGATCGCCTTGACGTTCCATTTGGTGATCTTGCCGAGAAAGATGTCAGCAAGCACGGCTCCGGTCAGCCGAAGCTGCCCTGGCCGGACACCCTCCAGGTTCACCACCGGCACCACGCCGCCCACGACGATTGGAAACTGGACGAGGCCCGCAGCGCTGAGCTCGTCCGGACGCAGCGGCGCATCGGAGGCTCCGAAGTCTACTGTCCTGCTCTTGATCTGCCAGATGCCAGTGCCCGACCCTACGGCCTGGTAGCTGATCCTGACGCCGGTCTCGGCCTTGTAGGCCTCCGTCCATTTGGTCAAAACCGGATACACAAACGTCGACCCAGCGCCGAGGACCTCTTGTGAAAGGGCTGGTGTGCGCAATCCGCTCCAGCACAATACCGCAACAGCAATCAACGAAGGACTCAACAATCGCCGCATCAAACGTCTCCGTGATATTCGTATGTCCGAATTGTGAAGGGGCGGACCGTGACATCAGATCGGCTGCGCCGCATCCCCCGATTGGTGGAAAAAAACTGTCACAATCCGCAAAATGAAATCGGGACCCAAAGGGCCCCGATCATCCGGCCAAACAAACATCCGGCTCACACGCGCGTTTCCGCGGCATCCTCGCGCACGATCCGGCGGTCGAACGCCGCCCACACGCCTTCGTCGCCATCCCAGGTGCCGCTGCTCGCGCCCTTGGAATATTCGGTCGCGCGCTGCTCGAAGAAATTGGCGTGCTCGACGCCGTTGAGGATTTCGACCAGCCACGGCAGCGGATGCGGCTTGATCTGCTCGTAGCCGCTTTCGGTCGCTTCGAAATAGCCGAACACGGTCGGCAGCTTGAGCTGGGTCAGCCGCCAGTCGGCGATGTAGCGGACATAGGCGTGGATTTCCTCCGGCTGTCATGCCCTCGATGTCGCCGAGGCCGAAGGCGAGATCGACGAAGCGCTCTTCCAGCTCCGACCATGGTCTTGGCGACATCGATGATGTCGTCGCGCACCGCTTGCGTCACCGCGCCGGTCTCGCGATTCCATTCGTGGTAACAGCTTGATGATGCCTTCGCAGTGCAGGCTTTCGTCGCGCACCGACCAGCTCACGATCTGGCCCATGCCGTTCATCTTGTTGTGGCGCGGGAAGTTCAGCAGCATCGCGAAGCTGGCGAACAGCGACATGCCTTCGGTGAAGGCGCCGAACATGGCGAGCGTGCGCGCCACGTCGGCGACCGTGTCGACGCCGAACGTGTGCATGTAGTCGGCCTTGGCGCGCATCTCGCGAATAGTCGCGGAACGCCTCGAACTCGGTCTTGCGGCATGCCGAGCGTCTTGAGCAGCAGCGCATAGGCGTCGATATGCACCGTCTCCATGTTGGTGAAGGCGGCCATCATCATCTGCACGGCCAGCGGCTGGAAGATCGGGATGTAGCGCTTGAGATAGTTGTCGCCGACCTCGACGTCGGACTGGGTGAAGAAGCGGAAAATCTGCGTCAGCAGCGCGCGCTCGTCGGTCGGTGACGCGGTCCGACGCCCAGTCCTTGAGGTCGGCGCCGAGCGGCACTTCCTCGCCCATCCAGTGGGTCTGCTGCTGGCGCTTCCAGAACTCATAGGCCCAGGCATAGCGATCGACGTCATAGGTGCCGGTGGAATCGAGCAGGCCGATGCGGCCCTTGCCGATCAGCGTGCGCGGATCGACTTGCGCGAGATCGAATTACTGACATGCGAGGCACTCCTCGTAGTCGGTGCGGGTCGGCGTCGGCGATCGTGCCGCTTGTCTCGACCTTCTCGAGCTGGCCGGCGAAGCCGGCGCGCTGGATCGACTTGGAGCGGCAGTAGTAGAGGCTCTTGACGCCGCGCTCCCACGCCGTCCAGTGCAGCATGTGCAGGTCCCACTTGTCGATGTCGGCCGGCAGATAGAGGTTGAGCGACTGGCTCTGGCAGATGAACGGCGTGCGGTCGGCGGCGAGATCGATCGATCCAGCGCTGGTCGATCTCGAAGGCGGTGCGGATAGACCACCTTCTCGTGCTCGCTGAGCACGTCGAGATGCTGCGACCGAGCCTTCATGCTCGAGGATCGACTGCCAGACCTCCTCGCGTGTCGGCGCCCTTTGCTGCCAGCACTTTCTGCAGATACGGATTGCGCACCGAGAACGCGCCCGACAGCGTCTTGTGCGTGTAGATGTTGGCCGGGATCGGCTCGATGCAGGCGCAGGTGCCGCCGCAGATGATGCTGATCGAGGCGGTCGGCGCGATCGCGATCTTGTGGCTAGAAGCGCGCCATCATGCCGCGCTCCTGCGGCATCCGGGCAGGCGCCGCGCTCTTCGCGCCAGCGCGACCGAGGCCGCGTCGGCGTCGCGGCGGATCTTGCGGAACATCTTCATGTTCCAGGACTTCGCCATCGCGCTTTCGAACGGGATGTTCCTGCGCCTGCAGGAAGGAGTGGAAGCCCATCACGCCGAGGCCGACCGAGCGTTCGCGCAGCGGCGGAATATTGGCGCGCGCTTCATGCCGTCGGGCGCGATCCTCGATGAACTGCGTCAGCACATTGTCGAGGAAGCGCAGCACGTCTTCGATGAAGCCCGGCTCGTCGCGCCACTCGTCCCAGGTCTCGATGTTGAGCGAGGAGAGGCAGCACACCGCGGTGCGCTCCTCGCCGCGATGGTCGATGCCGGTCGGCAGCGTGATCTCGCTGCAGAGGTTCGAGGTCGAGACCTTCAGGCCCAGCTCGCGCTGGTGCTTCGGCAGCGCGCGGTTCACCGCGTCGATGAAGAGGAGATAGGGCTCGCCGGTCTGCAGCCGGGTTTCCAGGATGCGCTGCCAGAGCTGGCGCGCATCGACCTCGCGCACCACCTCGTTGTTCTTCGGGCTGCGCAGCGCGAACATCGCGCCCGTCGCGCACCGCCTCCATGAACTCGTCGGTGACGTTGATGCCGTGATGCAGGTTGAGGCCCTTGCGGTTGAAGTCGCCGGAGGCCTTGCGGATTTCCAGGAACTCCTCGATCTCCGGATGATGGATGTCGAGATAGACCGCCGCCGAGCCGCGCCGCAGCGAGCCCTGGCTGATCGCCAGCGTCAGCCCGTCCATCACATGGATGAAGGGAATGATGCCGGAGGTCTCGCCGCCCTTCACCTTCTCGCCGATGGAGCGGACCTCGCCCCAATAGGTGCCGATGCCGCCGCCGTTGGAGGCGAGCCAGACGTTCTCGTTCCAGGTGCCGACGATGCCGTCGAGCGAATCCGGCACCGCGTTGAGGAAGCAGGAGATCGGCAGGCCGCGCGTCGGTGCCGCCATTCGACAGGACCGGCGTCGCCGGCATGAACCACAGCCGCGACATCTAGTCGTAGAGCCGCTGCGCATGCGTCGACGTCGTCGGCATAGGCGCAGGAGACGCGCGCGAACATGTCCTGAAAGCTCTCGCCGGCAGCAGATAGCGGTCGCGTCAGCGTCGCCTTGCCGAAATCGGTCAGCAGGTCGTCGCGCGCTGCGATCGAGCGTGAGATCGGCAGGCTGCGGCGGCGGCGCGAGCGGCGCCGGCAGAGGCGCAGGACGTGGCGCGGATGTGCGGCGGCGCCGGCGGCACCGGCTCGACGATTCGCCGCGTCGACCGTGCGGCTCGTGGTTCGGCATGACGACGCAGATCGCCGCGCTGATCGAAGTCGTAGGCGAGAGACGGCATCGGTCAACCCCGCGATGTTGGGGCGGAGGCCGGCGGAGGACTTGCTGGAGACCCGCAGCGCGCACGGCCGCCGGCTGCAAGCGCCCCACCGGGACACCCCGCCCGAGGACGTTCAGTCGATCACGGCAGGTCTCCTGGCTCGCGGGTCGCTGCGGCTGTCGGGTCTTCCCGGTGCTTCTGCGCACCAGTGACACGTAGATGACAGCCGCTCGCCGCTTACAGTTGCGGGGGCAGCCCCGGCTTCGTCGTTGCCGACTCACCGGGTTCCCTCTTAGCCCCAAACACCCACTAGATATGGGAATTTGAGGAACCGTGATGGCTAAATATGGGGGTCCGGCTGCGGGTGAGTTCGTCAAGCGCTTTCTAAGAGATTTTTCCCGATGGCCCAAATGATGGCTTAGCGCTGATTAATGCGCGAGCTTTTCCATCTCGCCCATGATCGCCTCGCCCATCTCCGTGGTGCCGACGATCTTGCAGCCCTCCGACTTGATGTCGGCGGTGCGCAGCCCCTTGGCGAGCGCGGCCGCGATCGCCTGGTCGATCAGGTCGGCTTCCTTGCCCATGTCGAACGAGTAGCGCAGCGCCATGCCGAACGACGCGATCATGGCGATCGGATTGGCGATGCCCTTGCCGGCGATGTCGGGCGCCGAGCCGTGCACCGGCTCGTACAGCGCCTTGCGCTTCTTGGTCTTCGGGTCGACCTCGCCGAGCGAGGCCGACGGCAGCATGCCGAGCGAGCCGGTGAGCATCGCGGCGACGTCGGAGAGCATGTCGCCGAACAGATTGTCGGTGACGATGACGTCGAACTGCTTGGGCCATGCGCACGAGCTGCATGCCGCCGGCATCGGCGAGCTGATGCTCGAGCTGCACGTCCTTGAACTCGCGCTGCGTGCAGCTGCGTCACCACCTCGTTCCAGAGCACGCCCGTCTTCATGACGTTGCGCTTCTCCATCGAGGTCACCTTGTTGCGGCGCTTGCGCGCCAGCTCGAAGGCGACGCGCGAGATGCGCTCGATCTCGTAGGTGTCGTAGACCTGCGTGTCGACGGCGCGCTTCTGGCCGTTGCCGAGATCGGTGATGGTCTTGGGCTCGCCGAAATAGACGCCGCCGGTCAGCTCGCGCAGGATGATGATGTCGAGCCCGTCGACCACCTCGCGCTTGAGGTCGAGGCGTCCGCCAGCGCCGGATAGCACGATCGCCGGACGCATGTTGGCGAACAGGCCGAGATCCTTGCGCAGCCGCAGCAGCCCCGCCTCCGGCCGCACGTCGTAGGGCACCTTGTCCCATTTCGGCCCGCCGACCGCGCCGAAGATCACGGCGTCGCAGGCCTGCGCCTTGGCCATGGTCTCGTCGGTGATGGCGACCCCGTGGGCGTCATAGGCGCAGCCGCCGACCAGCCCCTCCTCGGTCTCGAAAGTGCCCATGCCGTGCGCGTTCATCCAGGCGATCAGCCGCTTCACCTCGGCCATGACCTCGGGACCGATACCGTCGCCGGCGAGCAGAAGGAGATTGTGGGTCGGCATGGTACGCCTCGCTGGACATGAAAGCCGCGCGGATTGCTAATGGGCCGCGCCAGCCTTGGCAAGGCATGCGCCGGGCTGCCATGCCAAGACGCGACCAAGGGGTAACCAGGAGCATCGCGAATGCGTACATACCCTGAAGGTCGATAGGCGAAGATCAGGCGAACCCCAATGTCCGATCCCCCGATGTCGCAGCAACGTCCACACGTCGTCATTATCGGCGCCGGCTTTGGCGGCCTCTCAGCCGCCACGGCGCTCGCCCGCGCCCCGGTCGACGTCACGGTGATCGACCGGCAGAACCATCACTGCTTCCAGCCGCTGCTCTATCAGGTGGCGACCGCCGCGCTCTCGCCGGCCGAGATCGCCTGGCCGATCCGCGCCATCCTGCGCCACCAGCGCAACGCCACCGTGCTGATGGCGGAGGTGACCGGCATCGACACCGCCAATCGGCAGGTCCAGACGACCTCCGCCGCGATCCCCTACGATCAGCTCGTGGTCGCGACCGGCGCCACGCATTCTTATTTCGGCCATGACGAATGGGCGCAGTTCGCGCCCGGCCTGAAGCGCATCGAGGACGCGACCCGCATCCGCCGCAGCATTCTGCTTGCCTTCGAGCGCGCGGAGCTGACGAACGACGAGGCCGAGCGCTCCCGCCTACTCACGTTCGTCATCATTGGCGCCGGCGCGACCGGCGTCGAGATGGCAGGCGCGATCGCGGAGATCGCGCGCTACACGATCGCGATGGACTTCCGGCGGATCGATCCGCGCACGGCGCAGATCATTCTGATCGAGGCCGGCCCGCGCGTGCTGCCGGCACTGTCGGACGATCTCTCCAAGTATGCGTCGCAGTCGTTGATCAAGATGGGCGTCGACGTGCGGACCGACACGCGCGTGACCGGCTGCGACGACCGTGGCGTCGATCTCGCCAACGGGCGCATCGATGCCGGCACCATCATCTGGGCGGCAGGCGTCGTGGCCTCGCCCGCCGCACGCTGGCTCAATGCCGAGCACGACCGCGCCGGGCGCGTGCTGGTGAAGAACGATCTCTCGGTGCCGGGCCATCCCAATGTATTCGTGATCGGCGACTCCGCCACGGTGAATGACGAGAGCGGGAAACCAGTGCCCGGCGTGGCGCCCGCCGCCAAGCAGATGGGCGCCTATGTGGGCAAGCTGATCGCGGCGCGTCTCGCGGGGCAGTCACTGCCGCCATTCCGCTACCGACATGCAGGCGATCTCGCCACCATCGGACGGCGCGCCGCCGTGGTCAGCATCGGCAAGGTTCACCTCAAGGGCTTTATCGGCTGGCTGTTCTGGGGCGTGGTGCACATCTATTTCCTGATCGGACTGCGCCGCCGCTTCGTCGTGGCCATCAACTGGCTGTGGGACTATCTGACGTTCCAGCGCGGCGCGCGGCTGATCACAGAAGTGCCGCGGCAACAGCGATAGTGAGTGCAGACTTGCAAGTCTGATTGAGTGTTGCCGCCCACATGTCTATCGCCTGGCGCAAGGCCGTGCACTCGCCACGCATGACACCCGGCCATTGAGCGCGGGCTCCTTGTAGTGCTCGCACGCCACGTTGCGCTCGCTCGCGAACCGCCACGTTGCATAGGGCAAACCATGGAGGTCACGCGCAGTCTGCTGCCACTTGCGCATGGCGTTGCGCCGCGCCATTCGCTCCTTGAAGAAAGCAGGACCCGGATTGCTGCGGCGCCCTTCGGCCCGCAGCTCGGGTTTGTCGCACACGGGACTAGGTGCGGCCGCCACGCGCATCGGCAGCACGATCAAGACGGATACCAAAGCAAAACGGAGGACAGAGCACGATCTTGGCATCTGACGTTCCTCTCGTGCGGTGACACAATTCGTGCGCGCACGACATTGTCAGCCGCGCGCCCCGGACGTCAAGAACGCAGCGCCGCTCAGCTGCCGCTGCACCAGTTAATTTCGCGTGGTCGCGTCGAGTCGGCATTTATCCATCAGTCGCTCGCCGAGCAGATCATCCCCGCTTCGCGGCTCTGGGGATCGAGATCACAACCAAGGCGGATCGCGAGCGTCGCCGGGCGGAAGCTGATGCTGCGCACAAGCCACGCGGGCCGATCCAGAACTTGCGCTACGTTATGGAGAAATGGACGCGGCTGTTAATGTGCTTGAAATCCCGGGTCGAAATGCACTCGTGACCCCGGCGCCGGCCGCGTACCAAGTCTACGTGAAGCATTATTGAGAGCGGTTGAGCATGTGCGCGAAAGCGGTCGCATCCATCCGGCGCAGTGATCGGAGCGATTGACAGCATGCGGCGCGCGCCATGACGAAGCGCGGCACGAAGCGCGGCCTGGAGGGTGACGTTCGCCCGGTATTGACCCTGCCCGTTGGGCGGGGTCAATTGCCCTTAGTGAAGCCGTTAACTTTCTTCCATCGATGCGCAATTATTGCCCATTTCTCCCTTGTTATGCGCAGCTATTGCGCTATGTTTCAGGACTGAGCGATGCAGGTCGTTCGGCTGAGTACTGTAAAATCTGCATTTACGTCCGTGGAGAATACCCGCCACTGCACTTTCATGTCAGGGGCCCGAGTTCTAACGGCTCAGTCGCGGCGACGCTTGAGTTATTGGCAGGCAAGATTTCGCGAAACGACTTAGACGAAGCGCGAGATTGGGCATCTGAGCCCGCCAATTTGGCGCTGCTACTAGAGGTGGAGAAGGCTCCATGAGCGCGACTGAGTTCGAGGACACCGGCATTGCACTGCCTCGGATCTCTGAGATTCAAGCCCTCCCTGATTTTCGTCTAGCGATCGCCTGGGCGGAGGGTTCGCGTCGTGGACGTACAGACGTCGTTGATCTTGCACCGGTCATCAACACCTACAAAGTTTATCGTCCTCTCCGAAACAATGAGGAACTGTTTCAAACCGCCCGCCTAGTCGATGATGGCAATGTCGTCGCGTGGGGCGACGGCAGGATTGATATGTCGGCTGAGCTACTCGAAGAAATCGCAAACGAGACTATGGCTCCGCAGGACTTCGCCGGCTTCCTGGAGAGAAACGGCCTTACCCAAGAAGCTGCTGCTGCACTTCTGGGCTATAGCCGACGCCAAATCGGAACTTTCGTTAGTGTTGGTCCGATTCCGCGTGTCGTCGCTCTTGCATGCTATGGGTACGAAGTGCGCACCGGCCCGCATAAGGAACGTCAACCCGAGACCTCGCCTAATATCTACGAACAGGTTGCGAAAGAGACGCGTGCGATGCTTTTGCAGACTGCCCGGAACTTCAGCGAGCAGCTGAAGGAAATGAGGTCCGAGATGCGCCGTGAGATCGAAGCAACGCGCGCAGAGCTGCGCCAGAACATTTTCGAATTGCCGCAGGAGACCGCTGAGAGCGCGGCCCAGATGCGGCGCGTGGTCGTTGACCAGATCGAGGCGCTCGCCGAGCTTAACCGCATCGTCGCGCGCCATGGCCGCAACCTCGACATTGTCGAGCCCAGGATTGTCGAGCCCAGGATTGTTGAACCCAGGATTGTCGAGCCCAGGATGGAGTCCGCTGAGCCACCACCTCGCCGCGAGGTCGTGCACGAGGCCCCCGTCCCACCGCCCCAACGGCCCGCGCGCGCCGCCAAGCCAGTCCGCTGGCTCTCCGACCTGCTCACCCGCGCTTCTTCGCGAGATAACGATATGGCATCACGCGAAACAACGGGACCCGAGCTACCTCCGGCTGCCGCCGAGTCCCTCGATTCAATCGCCGTCGACATCACTCGTATGATTGATCATGAGGCCGCAGTGGAGCTTTGGGACCGCTACAAGCGCGGCGAGCGAAACATATTCACGCGCAAGCTCTATACTATGCAGGGCCAGCGCGCGTTCGAGAATATTCGTCGAAGGTACCGCTCCGACCCCAAATTCATGCAGACAGTCGATCAGTACATGGCTGAGTTCGAGCGCCTGCTCGACGAAGTCTCGCGCGATGATCGCGAACAGATAGTGGCGCGCACCTATCTCACCTCGGAGACCGGCAAGGTCTACACCATGCTGGCGAAGGCAGCTGGGCGGTTCGACCAGTGAGCGTCTTTTCCATCCGCTGCCAAACAAACTGATCAAATACGCGACGCTGAAGCACCTTGGCTGAAAGATCGGCGAGGGGGCGAGCTCCGTTTCCGGAGAACGTGGCGCTGCCTTGAGACGATCGCCAGAGCCGAATCAGATTTTCATGTTGAGCAACCAATCAGACCAGAAACTCAGAGCGGCTCCCATCGATTGCGTCATCACGCCATGATTCTGAATTCTAGCTGCCGCTGAACCAGTTGTAGCCTTTCTCTTCCCAGTAACCGGGATTCCAGTTGTTGATGACCGCCATCTCCATGACGTGCTTGGGATTCTTGAACCCGAGCTTGGTCGGGATGCGCACCTTCATGGGGAAGCCATACTTCGTCGGCAGGACCTCGCCGTCGAACTTGAAGGTCATCTGGGTCTGCGGATGCAGCGCGGTCGGCATGTCGATCGATGTGTGATAGCCCTCGGCGCAGCGGAACCAGACATACTTGGCCGTGAGATCGGCACCGACCCGGTGCAGGAACTCGGACAACCGCGTGCCCGACCACTTGCCGATCGCGCTCCAGCCCTCGACGCAGATGTGGCGCGTGATCTGGGTTTCCTCCGGCAGCGCGTAGAGCTCTTTCAACGTCCAGGTCTTCTTGTTCTCGACCAGGCCGCCCACTTCGAGCTCATAGCTTTCGCCATCGACCTCCGGCACATCCTCGACCGGATAGTAGGCATTGAACGGAAACGGCCGGGTGATCGCGCTCTCCGGATAAGTCGGCGCCAGCCGGTTCGGGATTGAATAGCCAGGCCTGAGCACGATCGTTGAAGTAGGAGATCTTCATCAGCGCCTGCTCGGCGGCGGGACCATCAATGATGTCGCAGCCGGTAAGGAACGCGAGCGCGCCGAGGCTCGCACCGTCTCACTCGCACACGCGACGGTCCCAGCGGCGGGGTTGATCTGGGTTGCTTCGGGTTGCGCTACCGCTTCATCCTGCCTATCACGCAAAATAACGAGCCAATGTTGGCGCGGCGTATCCGGCACCAGCCGCAAAGCGGAAGAGTGGTCCAAAGCTTATGTACGAGAGGGGTCCAAGAAAATGGAGGCCGCGGACCGAGGACTCAAACTTGCGATTGAGGTCCGGAGCGTTCTCTGTGCAGCAAATTTGCTCCACGAGGCCTCTGTCGAGGAAAGGTAGCCGTCTCACCTCCAAATCAAACCCCGTCCCGGCAATGATGCAATCAAAATCCTCACTGCGCAGGTTGTTGGATTGATCACGAATGCTGACGCGCAGGCCGCCTTGCACGGGATCAGCACGCACCACCTCATGCTGAAGGTGTATCGGGACCTTGCCGACCACGCGATCCTTGATCCACCAAGGGGCCGAAGGTCCCAAATATCCTTTGGCGAGCCGCACACGTCGCTCCTTCGGCATAAAATGGACCAGCAAGGGAACGTGTTGCAACACCCAACTCTGGCGACTGACACCCAGCACTGATACGGGCTCCTTGATCTTTCTCCACAGTGGCCGCTCCTTCGGCGTTCGTCCGTGGATGACCGCGTACTGACCCCGCACGAAGATCTCCGCAGCGCCCCCAGCCTCGTTAACGAGGGCTCCCGCCTCGATCGCAGATGCTCCGGCGCCTATGATGGCCACTCTCTTCTGGCGGTATGCGGAGTAGTCAGAGATATCCGCGGTGTGCCGAAGCAAGTCAGGCCCGAGGCCCTGGAGATGTCTTGGCACACGATTAAGGTTGGAGAGGCCCGTGCAAACCACCACCCGGCGCGCGCGAATGCTGTCGTTGTTTGCGAGGGTGACCTCGAATTCCTTGCCATTAGTTGCAATGTTCGTCGCCAGGACCTCTTCGATCTCCGGCACGAATCGCTCGCGCATCTCCATTCCGTACGCGGCGAAGCTTTGCATCGTGCAGGGTTCGTAGTCCTCCAGGCCGTGCCGCCTGCACCAATCGGGAAACGAATTGCCGCGTTCGGGCACAGCAATGTTGGTCGCGAAGGCGAAGGATTTCAGATTGATGCCCACCGGCATGTCACGCCAGAAGCGCATCGCTTCGCCGCATATTCTATGCCTGACACCGCGTGCGCGAAGATGTGCTGCAAGTGAAAGTCCGTATGGGCCTGCGCCGACAATGGCCACGTCAACGACACCCTGCATCCGCAACTCCTATTGCTTCAACCCATGGATGAACGACCGCGGATGTCGCATCGCACGCGCCAAATAGTGCAACGCATCGAACACCCCCGGCATAGGATCAGTTGGGTCTGCCACGGCGTCGACAACTGCTCTGAATTTGTCCTTCGGCCACTGCTGCCATTGCCTCCGCTCCTCTTCGCTTATGGGTCCGAGGATCCGCCGGAGACGGCCTGTCAAGTTGCGCTCCAATCTGTAGCTGTAGGCAACACCGTCGGGTTCATCACTCTCAGAACTTTCAGCAAACACTCGCACAAAATCGCTCTTGCCGCCTGTGGCGGCCTCATAGGCGAGCCTGGGTAGATCCATTCCGCGGCCAATGTCGTAGGCCATCTGACCATAGAAACGACCATTGAAATCTATGAGCATGAAATCCTGGTCGCCTCTTATGAACTCCAATTCGAACGCGCCGTAATAACCGATGCGGTCACATAGCAGCTCCGTCTGCTTGGCAACTTCGGGCTCCAATGCAGCGGGTTCGAAGCAGATGCCGGTGCCGGTCTTGAGAGGTATCTGCAATGTTTTCCGTGCCGCGCGAAAGATCGTGCGTCCGCTCTGGTCTCTGAACCCCGACAGGGAATACACTGCGCCGACCGACGCTGGATAGAAGCGCTGGATCATGGGTGACTTTGCATCTGGCACAATCCTCAAAAATTCACTGTCCAATGCGGCATCCTGTTCAAACTTGCTAAACAGATCACGGACCGTGGTTGGGTTCGCATCCACAATGTGCGGTTTTGTCATATGTCTTTGAGCAACTTGTGAGCGGGGCTTGATCATAAGATGACCGTCGAGTTCCGCTACGATCTGTCCCGCTTCCTGCGCAGACTGGGGCAGCCATGTGGTTGGCACCGCGACCCCGGCATCCTGCGCGCATTGTAGCAATCTCTTTTTGTCAAGGACGTTGAGCATGGTCTCAATGTCCGGCTGGTACAGGTCGAAATATTTGGCGATTTCATTCTTGTGCCGAGCCAGCGCAAATGAGACGGCATCACTCGTTGCGTAGAGGGCGCAGCGTGGACCGCGTTGCCCGAGGCTGATGAGCCAATTGATCCATTCCGAAGTGTCTTGGAATTGAGGGCATTTGATGTATTGGGCCGTATGGCGGGAAAATCGCGTCCTGGACCACGCAGAAGGGTCTGCCACGATAACCTTGATGCCAGCCCGCCCGAGGGATCTGGCGGCTGCCAACGTGCCGAGGTAGCCGGGGTTCGCTAGGATAATAGGTGGCCGCATTCGTCGGATGACCACTCGCAGAAAGACAGGTTTTCAATTGACGTTTGCTCGCCGGCCGATGGCACCAACGCTGCCCATGAACGATGAAAAAGGATTTGGCACCCCCCCGCCCCGGCAGCTCGGCTAGCAGGCTACCTCAGGCTCGCATCGATGCGGAAGGGGGTTCCATGTCTGAACGTAGCCCTGACCGTCGATTTGCTGCAACGCCGCGATAAGCCCGGAGTCGCCGGTAAGCAGGCTGTAATGCTCACTTCTGCTCGGGTACGGACATTAACGCTGCTCCGACGTGCACGGAGACGCGGCGCCGATGCGTCGCCGGACGCATCAGCTGCCTGGCGGCGGACATGCAGGAGCTTAATCGAACCTGCGAACGCTCGCTGACCGATCACAACTATTGTAAGGTGTGCGTACGCTGACCTGATGGCACCCAGAAGTGCACGTTGAAGTGCCGCGCAGCGCGGATCGCCTGCTATCCGCCCGCGGCGTGATCGCGTCAACGCTCAGCTGCCGCTGAACCAGTTGTAGCCTTTCTCTTCCCAGTAACCGGGATTCCAGTTGTTGATGACCGCCATCTCCATGACGTGCTTGGGATTCTTGAACCCGAGCTTGGTCGGGATGCGCACCTTCATGGGGAAGCCATACTTCGTCGGCAGGACCTCGCCGTCGAACTTGAAGGTCATCTGGGTCTGCGGATGCAGCGCGGTCGGCATGTCGATCGATGTGTGATAGCCCTCGGCGCAGCGGAACCAGACATACTTGGCCGTGAGATCGGCACCGACCCGGTGCAGGAACTCGGACAACCGCGTGCCCGACCACTTGCCGATCGCGCTCCAGCCCTCGACGCAGATGTGGCGCGTGATCTGGGTTTCCTCCGGCAGCGCGTAGAGCTCTTTCAACGTCCAGGTCTTCTTGTTCTCGACCAGGCCGCCCACTTCGAGCTCATAGCTTTCGCCATCGACCTCCGGCACATCCTCGACCGGATAGTAGGCATTGAACGGAAACGGCCGGGTGATCGCGCTCTCCGGATAAGTCGGCGCCAGCCGGTTGGGATTGAATAGCCAGGCCTGAGCACGATCGTTGAAGTAGGAGATCTTCATCAGCGCCTGCTCGGCGGCGGGACCATCAATGATGTCGCAGCCGGTGAGGAACGCGAGCGCGCCGAGGCTCGCACCGCCACGCAGGAACAACCGCCGCGTCGGATCGGGCAAGAGCTTGGTCGCATCCTTGATCAGAAGCTTCGGATCGACGCCAGGGATCACTCTGCGTGTGCGCGACATGACACCCTCCTTGATTGAGTGGCGCATGGTCTTGGCGGCGAACCCCAGTGATGCCCACTTCGCCGGACCATGCGCTATCGTCCGATGATCATGGCGCGCAGCGACTTCGGCACCACGAACGCCATGATCACATGAATGAGCAGGAAGCCCACGATCGCCGCCATGGCGGCGAAGTGAACGTAGCGCGCGAAGTCATAGCCGCCGAACAGCGCGGTGAGCTCCTGCAGCTGCACCGGCTTCCAGATTGCGAGCCCGGACAACACCACGACGACACCGGCCAGGATGACGCCAAGATAGAGGAGCTTCTGCACCGCGTTGTAGACCGACAAATCGTCGTGGCTGAGCCGGCCCCGCAGCGCCGCGCGCGCGTCGGCAATGACCTCGCCAGGACGGATCGGCAGGAGCTTGCGCCGGAACCGGCCAGTCAAAATCCCGAGCGTGACATAAACGAGGCCATTGACCACGAACAGCCACATCGCGGCGAAATGCCAGAGCAGCGCACCGCCGAGCCAGCCTCCAAGCGTGATCGATTTCGGGAATTCGAACGCGAAGAGCGGCGAGGCGTTATAGATCTCCCATCCCGAACCGATCATCATCAACACGGCGACCGCATTGATCCAATGGGTGATGCGCAGCCAGACCGGATGGACCGTCCCGCTCGTGCGCACGGCGACGGCCTCTCCGGCGGGGTCGATCTGGGTGGCTTCAACGGTCATTGGCGGCCCTTGCACATCATCCTATCTGAATCTATCGATCCGGGCGTCATTCGTCAGCCCGCCCAGGCCCGGGCTTGTAACACAGCTACGTGATGGTAGCCCGACCGGATGCGCCCCTGATGTAGGCCCTAACGCACGCCGCTTGAAACACCCAGCCCTTTGACGTCCCCATGAGCAAGACCAGCGCCGGTAACTTTTTCGAGGATTTTCGCGTCGGAACCCTGATCCGGCACGCGACGCCGCGCACCGTGACCGCCGGCGACGTGGCTCTTTATAGCAGCCTCTACGGCCCGCGTTTCGCGGTGCAATCCGCGGACACATTTGCGCAGGCGATCGGCTATCCACGCGCACCGGTCGACGACCTGCTCGCCTTTCACATCGTGTTCGGCAAGAGCGTGGCGGACATCTCGATCAACGCGGTCGCCAATCTCGGCTATGCGGGCTGCCGGTTCCTGGCGCCGGTCTATCCGGGCGACACCATCAGCGCGGTCTCCGAGGTGATCGGGCTCAAGGAGAATTCCAACCGCAAGACCGGCATCGTGTTCGTGCGCTCGACCGGCTTCAAGCCCGACGGCAGCAAGGTGCTCGAATATGTGCGCTGGGTGATGGTGCACAAGCGCGACGAGGCCGCGAAGGCGGACGCAGACCATGTGCCGCGGGTACCGGAGGCCCTGCTGCCCAGCATGCTCGGCAGCGCCTGCCCGCCGATCGACCCCGCCGCCTATGATGTGACGCTGGCCGGCAGTCCTCATCGTTTTGGGGACTACGAGGTCGGCGAGCGCATCGACCATGTCGACGGCGTCACGGTCGAGGAGGCGGAGCACCAGATCGCGACGCGGCTCTATCAGAATCCGGCGCGCATCCATTTCAACCAATATGTCGAAGCGCAGGGCCGCTTCGGCCGGCGGCTGATCTATGGCGGCCACGTGATCTCGCTCGCCCGCAGCCTCACTTACAACGGTTTCGCCAACGCGTTCCACGTCACGGCGATCAACGGCGGGCGGCATGTGGCACCGCTGTTCGCTGGCGCAACGGTGTTTGCCTGGAGCGAGGTGCTGGCACGCGACCGAGCTTCCCGGCCGCGCTGATGTCGGCGCGCTGCGGCTGCGCACGATCGCCACGAAGGATCGACCCTGCCACGATTTCCCGCACAAGCAAGGCGACCAGGACGATCCGGCGGTCGTGCTCGAGCTCGACTACTGGGTGCTGCTGCCGCGGTGACTAGTGAGCGTTGCGCTCAGTCTGCTCCATCTGCTCGTGTTTGTGCTCCGCTCATCATCCCGCCTTCGGCATTGCGCTCCTCGGTACATTCGCGGATGATAAGCCTCATGTTTCGCTGTTTCTCTTGCGTCCTATTGTTGCTTGCTTTGCTCACCGCACCCGCCTTGGCCGAGAAGGGCAAGCTGCGTGAGCGGCTGACGCCCGCCGTGATGGCGATCGTTTATCCTGGCGCTGAACGACTTGGATTGGAGGAAGGCTCGCCGCCCGCGATTGCGGTCTACCAGGGCGACAAGGTCGTCGCATACGTGTTTTCAACACTCGATATTGTCGCCGCAGTCGGCTACTCGGCAACCCCATTTGACGTGATTGGCGGTGTCGATCTGAATGGCCGCATCACCGGGGCCAAAGTGATCGCACACAACGAGCCGTATATCCTGAACGACCAAAAGCGTGAACAGCTGCTCGACACCTTTCTGGCCCGTGAGGCCAGCCGTCCGGTGCGTGGTGGAAGCAGTGGCATGTTGGCCCCTGACTTCGTCGCCGGTGCGACGGTCAGCGCGCGCGCCATGCGCGCTGCGTTGACGGAGACCGCGAGACTCGTGCTGCGCACGCGCAGCCCACGCGAAGCGGTGACCGTTCCGACCCTCGACGCTGAGAGCTTCAACCTCACGTCCTGGCAGGAGCTATTCGCTGACCGGCGCGATGGTGCGCCGACGGGTGACCTCTGGCGAGGTTGCGGCGGCGCTCGCCAAGGCGGGCATCTCTGCTGCCGCGCTCGACGTGCCGCTCGGCAAGCCCGATGATCTCTACGTCGAGTTCATGACTGGGCTGTTCACACCACGCTCCATCGGCGGCAGCCTGGTTGGCCTCCAGAACTTCGAGGAATACAAGCAACGGATGCCGGTCGGCGGATGGGCAATCATCGTCGCCTCGAATGGGCCATACGACTTTCTAGGCACCAAATATTTCCGGGAGGCGAGGGCCGGCGCTTCGATCGCCTGCGGGTGGTACAGGGTAGCCAGACGTTTGACTTCGTGCAGGCCGACTTCCAGCGGATCTGGAACTGGCCGTGGCGAGGGCATACGGGGGCAGCAGGATGCGGGACTTTTTGCGCTGGCGGCAAACTCCGGCTTCGACCCGGTCCAGCCGTGGCGCCTCGAGCTTCTGGTGAACGGCAGTGGTTCGGTTTCGATTCCTTTCGGTCTCGACTACAAGATACCGGACGCACATGTTCTGATGCCGGATCAGCCGCCGGTTGCTGCGTGGGTCGAGGCATGGCGCGATAGCCGCCTGAATGTCGCGTTGCTCGCCCTGCTGCTGTCGGTTCTGACCCTCATTTTCGTCTTCCAGGACGATCCTGTCGCGTTCCCGCCTTGCGCACCGACTGGTGCGCAACGGATTTTTGGCAATCGTCGTCCTTTGGCTCGGCTGGACTGCCGGAGCGCAGCTGTCGATCGTCAACGTCATCAACTATATCCGAGGACCGTTCGCCGCCGTCGATATCGGCTTCTATCTCGCTGAGCCACTCATCATCATCGTGGCGGTTTACACGCTGCTTTCAGTGTTGCTGATCGGGCGCGGGGTGTTTTGCGGCTGGCTGTGTCCGTTCGGAGCCCTGCAGGAGCTGCTCGGCCAGATCTCTCGCTGGCTCGGCGTGCCGCAATGGAACCCGTCCCCTGCGCTTGAAAGGCGCCTCTGGCTCGGCAAGTACGTGGCCGCGGCGGCGGTGCTGGTGCTGGTGCTGACGTCGCTTGACCCAACGGGCGCCAGCACCGAGATCGAGCCTTTCAAGACCGCGATCACCTCGAAATTCACGCGCGCCTGGCCCTATGTGCTCTATGCCGGTGCGTTGCTGGCCTTCGGGCTGTTCTCCGAGCGCGCCTATTGCCGCTTCCTCTGCCCGCTCGGTGGCCTGCTCGCCTTTCTCGATCGCCTGCACCTCATCAACCTGCTCAAGCGCCGTCCCGAATGCGGCAATCCCTGCCACCTCTGCGAGCGGTCGTGCCCGGTGCGCGCCATCGAGCCATCCGGCAAGATCGTGACGGCGGAATGCTTCCAGTGCCTCGATTGCCAGGTCGAGTATTACGACGATGCGCGATGCCCGCCGCTCGCGCGCGCCGCCAAGTTACGTGGCGGCGTAGCGCCTGCTGCTGTCACGGTTGAAAATGCCTGACGGGAAACGCCTGACACCCGCGTTGGGACGCTTGAATCGCTCGCTGCGGCCACTGACACGCCGTCGAGCCTTGCGCGTGACGGCGGCGATGGCCGGCTTGCCGTTGATGATCGCAGCGGTTCGCGCCACTGCGCCGAAAGCCCAATTTCACACCTGGCAAGGCGACGTGCTCGGGGCGTGGTCGGAGCTTGCCCTTTGGCACAACGACGCCAGGTTTGCACGACGGGCTATCCTGCTCGTGCAACGTGAGATCGCGCGCTTCGATCGGATTTTCAGCCTCTATCGGCCAGACAGCGAAATCTCGCAGCTCAACGCAGCCGGCAAACTGATCAAACCATCACCAGAGCTGCGTGCAGTCATCGAGGCAAGCCAACGCCTCGGCGTCTTGAGCGCCGGCGCGTTCGATATTTCTGTTCAACCTTTGTGGAGGCTGCACGAGGCGCATTTCTGGTCACGCACCGAGGTCCAGGCCAACATCGCAGCACGAGCACACGACCTTGCGTGCGCACTGGTGGACTTCCGCCAGATCGACTGCAGCGCGGCCGCCATCGGCTTTGCGCGCCCCGGGATGGCGATCACGCTCAACGGCATCGCCCAAGGCTATGTAACCGACGCCATCGCCGACCTTTTGCGCAACGAAGGCTTCGAGACCGCCGTCGCCGACCTGGGCGAGCTTCGCGCCCTCGGTCGTCACCCGGACGGGCGCCCGTGGAAACTCGGAATCCGCGGCGGTATGGCGCCGGATGGAGAAGGTCGCATCGTTGAGCTTGAAGACATGGCTCTTGCGGTGTCCGGCGGCTACGGCACGACATTCGAGCCGAGCGGCAACTTTCATCACATTTTCGATCCACGCACTGGCGCAAGTGCCAAAAGTCTCGTCGATGTCGCGGTCATCAGTCCGAGTGCGACAACAGCCGATGGGCTGGCGACCGCCATCTGTGTGGCGGGCGAAAAGCTTGCACCGATACTGCTCGCTGCATATCCGCGGACATGGGCGATACTGACCCGGCTCGACGGGACGTCTGTTGTAGTTCACGCAACGTCTAGCACGGTCGCGGGTTAGAGCATGATCCCGAAAAGTGGAAGCCGGTTTTCGAAAGAGATCATGCTCAAACAAAATGTTAGACTTTGATCCAATTCAATCTAATCGGATCAAAGTCTAGCGGAGCGAACTTCGCTTTCTCATCTTCGCAGCTGAGGATTGGTCGAAAACCGCATTACGCCGACGCGCCAGCGCGCAGATGCTCGACCAGCTGGCGCGCATAGGGCGGCAGCTCGCTGAGGCTGCGGATGCAGATGGTGAGATCGCGCACCGCCCAAGGGTCGGTCAGCTCGACGATCGCGATCGCCATGGTGCGCTCGACCCGCCGCGCCGTGCTTTCCGGCACGATGCCGATGCCGACGTTGCATTCGACCATCCGGCACACCGCGTCGAAGCTGCGCAGCTGCACCCGCAGCCGCAGCGTCCGCCCGATCGGGGCCGCCTTCTCGGCGAGAAAGCGCTGCAGCGCGCTCGCCCGATCGAGCCCGACGAAATCGTAGTCGAGCACCTGCGCGAACGGGATCTTGGCGCGCTTGGCCAGCGCGTGCTCGCGCGCGACCACCAGCACGAAACGATCGCGGCGGAACGGATAGGTCTCGAGCGCACTCATGTCGACCGTACCGGCCACGATGCCGATGTCGGCCATGCCCTCGGCGATCAGCCCCACGATCTCGTCGCTCAGCCGCTCCTGCAGGTCGACACTGACGTTCGGGTTCGCGGCAAGGAACGAGCTCAGCGCCTCCGGGAGAAACTCGGTGAGCGCGTTGGTGTTGCACAGGACCCTGATCTGGCCGGCGGCACCACCCGCATAGGCGCCGAGGTCCTCGCGCAGGCTCTCGGTCTGCCGCAGGATGACGCGAGCGTGTTGCAGCAGCGTGCGCCCGGCCTGGGTGGGCGTGACGCCCTGGCGGCCGCGCACCAGCAGCGAGGCGCCCAGCGCTTCCTCCATGTTGCGGACGCGAGTCGAGGCCGCAGCCAGCGCCAGATGGGCGCGCTCGGCGCCGTGCGTGATGCTTCCCGCCTCGACGATATGGCGGAACAGATTGAGGTCGACGAGATCGAAGTGCATGTCTATGTCCTTCGTAATCTACGAAGGCTGATTACGCGAAATGCTGATTGTGCTTACTACTTTAGCATCTTACTTCGTCTAATGCGAAGCACCAAGGCCCTTCCCACCATCCGCACGATGGCCGGCAGGGTCGCCGCCGGCGTCGCTGCCTAATCCACAGCCGATTAGGACGGATTGGAGTTATTCGGATGGGTATCTCTATAGGCTTACGCGATAAAGGCGCGAGCCGGGAGGACGACAATGGCCGGTAGCAAGGCCCCCACGCGGCCACTGTCGCCGCACATGCAGATCTATCGCTGGCCGCTGCCCATGGCGATGTCGATCCTGCATCGCATCACCGGCGCAGGCCTGTATGTCGGCACCCTCCTGATGGCCTGGTGGCTGATCGCGACGGCCTCGGGCCCGAACGCCTATGCCACCTTCGGCGCATTCATCAATTCGTGGATCGGCCAGCTGATCCTGTTCGGCTACACCTGGGCGCTGCTTCATCACATGCTGGGCGGCATCCGCCACCTGATCTGGGATACCGGGCGCGGCTTCAGCCAGAGCGAGCGCGAGTGGCTGTCGCTCGCGACCGTCGTCGGATCGATCGGCTTGACCGTCCTGCTCTGGGTCGATCAGCTATCTTTCGATTGGAGGCAGCCAATGACCGAGCACCGCACTCCACTTGCGCGCGTGCGCGGCCTCGGCTCGGCCAAGACTGGCACCGCGCATTTCTGGCACCAGCGCCTGACCGCAGTCGCCAACGTGCCGCTCACCATCGCGTTCGTCCTGATCGTGGTCGCGCTGCTCGGACGCAACCATGCCGCCGCGCAGCAGATTCTGGGCTCGCCGCTGGTCGCGATCGTGATGCTGCTGTTCATCGGCTCGATCACCTATCACATGCGCATCGGCATGCAGGTGATCATCGAGGACTACGTGCACGATGAGATTGCGAAGCTCGCGCTCATCATGCTCAACACCTTCTTCGCGGTCGCGGTCGCACTCGCCAGCGCCTACGCCATCTTCAAGCTGTCGTTCGGAGTTTGAGCATGGCCGCCAACGGATCAAACGGCAGCGCACCGGCGATCGGCGGCCAAGCCTATCCGATCGAGGACCATACCTATGACGTGGTGGTGGTCGGCGCCGGCGGATCGGGCCTGCGCGCGGTCGTGGGCTGCAGCGAGGCTGGCCTCAAGACCGCCTGCATCACCAAGGTGTTCCCGACCCGCTCGCATACAGTCGCGGCGCAGGGCGGCATCGCGGCCTCGCTCGGCAACATGGGCGAGGACGACTGGCGCTGGCACATGTACGACACCGTCAAGGGCGCCGACTGGCTCGGCGACCAGGACACGATCGAATACATGTGCCGCAACGCGCCGGCCGCGGTCTATGAGCTCGAGCACTGGGGCCTGCCGTTCTCGCGCCGCGAGGACGGCAAGATCTATCAGCGCCCGTTCGGCGGCATGACCACGCATTACGGCAAGGGCACCGCGCAGCGCACCTGCGCGGCCGCCGACCGCACCGGTCACGCCATGCTGCACACGATGTATGGCCAGGCGCTGCGGCATTCGGCCGAGTTCTACATCGAGTTCTTCGCCATCGACCTGATCATGGACGAGGAAGGCCGCTGCCGCGGCGTGATCGCGCTGCGGCTCGATGACGGCACGCTGCATCGCTTCCGCGCCAACATGACGATCCTCGCCACCGGCGGCTACGGACGCGCCTACTTCTCCTGCACTTCGGCGCACACCTGCACCGGCGACGGCAACGCCATGATGCTGCGCGCCGGCCTGCCGCTGCAGGACATGGAGTTCGTGCAGTTCCACCCGACCGGCATCTACGGCGCCGGCTGCCTGATCACCGAAGGCGCGCGCGGCGAAGGCGCCTATCTCGTCAACGGCGAAGGCGAGCGCTTCATGGAGCGCTATGCGCCCTCCGCCAAGGACCTCGCCTCGCGCGATGTCGTCTCGCGCGCCATGACCATCGAGATCCGCGAGGGCCGCGGCTGCGGCAAGCTCAAGGACCACATCCACCTGCACCTCGACCATCTCGATCCGGCGGTGCTGGCGGAGCGGCTCCCCGGCATCTCGGAATCGGCGCGCATCTTCGCGGGCGTCGACCTCACGCGCGAGCCGGTGCCGATCGTGCCGACCGTGCACTACAACATGGGCGGCATCGCCACCAACTATCACGGCGAGGCGCTGACCAAGAAGGGCGGCAACGACGATCACGTCGTGCCGGGCCTGATGGCGCTTGGCGAGGCTGCCTGCGTGTCGGTGCACGGCGCCAACCGGCTCGGCTCGAACTCGCTCATCGATCTCGTGGTGTTCGGCCGCGCCGCCGCGATGCGCTGCGCCGAGTTGCTCACCCCCAACGACAAGCATCCGGACCTGCCGAAGAATTCGGCCGATCTCTCGCTCTCGCGCCTCGACAAGTTCCGCAACGCGTCGGGCTCGACCGGAACCGCGCAGATGCGCATGAAGATGCAGAAGGTGATGCAGAGCAACTGCGCGGTGTTCCGCACCGGCGACGTGCTGCAGGAAGGCATGAAGCTGATCGACGAGGTGCTGGGCGGCGTGCCCGACATCAGGGTGACCGATCGCTCGCTGATCTGGAACTCGGACCTGGTCGAGACGCTCGAGTTCGACAACCTGATCGCGCAGGCGGTCGTCACCATGCATGCCGCCGCCAACCGCACCGAAAGCCGCGGCGCGCATGCGCGCGAGGATCACCCCGATCGCGACGACAAGAACTGGATGAAGCACACGCTCGCCTGGCTCGACCCGAAGGGCAAGGTGACGATCGACTATCGGCCGGTGCACACCTATACGCTCACCAACGAGGTCTCCTACATCGAGCCGAAGGCGCGGGTGTACTAGCTCAGGTACTTCACTCTTTCCAATCGTCCCAAAGGCGCACAGCGACCATGGTCCAACTCACCCTCCCCAAGAACTCCCGCGTCACCGAAGGCAAGACCTGGGCGCGCCCGGCGGCCGCGCGCGAGGTGCGCGAATATCGCATCTATCGTTTCAACCCGGAGGACGGCCACAACCCGCGCATCGACACCTACTATGTCGACACCGCCGACTGCGGGCCGATGATTCTCGACGCGCTGATCTGGATCAAGAACAACATCGATCCGACGCTGACCTTCCGCCGCTCCTGCCGCGAAGGCGTGTGCGGCTCCTGCGCCATGAACATCGACGGCGCGCAACACGCTCGCCTGCACCAAGGCCATGGCCGACGTCAACGGCGCCGTGAAGGTCTATCCGCTGCCGCACCAGCCGGTGGTGAAGGATCTCGTGCCCGACCTCACCAATTTCTACGCGCAATATGCTTCGATCGAGCCGTGGCTGCACACCGTATCGCCGACGCCCGAGAAGGAATGGCACCAGAGCCACGAGGACCGCACCAAGCTCGACGGGCTCTACGAGTGCATCCTGTGCGCCTGCTGCTCGACCTCGTGCCCGAGCTACTGGTGGAACAGCGACCGCTTCCTCGGGCCCGCGGCGCTGTTGCAGGCGCGAGCGCTGGATCGTCGACAGCCGCGACGAGGCGACCGGCGAGCGGCTCGACAATCTCGAGGACCCGTTCCGGCTCTATCGCTGCCACACCATCATGAACTGCGCCAACGCCTGCCCGAAGCATCTCAATCCGGCGAAGGCAATCGCCGAGATCAAGAAGAAGATGGTCGAGCGGCAGGTGTGAGTTCGGCGCGCGATGAGTTGGCCGCCATAGAGCGGCCATCGCGCTTGGCGAGGGCGCCTTCGACAATCATGAAGGAGGCCCCGATGATCGATCACATGAGCTTGCCGGTCAGCGACTACGCGCGCTCCAAGGCGTTCTACCTCAAGGCGCTCGCCCCGCTTGGCTATGGGATCGCCATGGAGGTCACGCCGGAGCAGAGCGGCGGCGCGAGCTATGTCGGCTTCGGCAATGATCGAAAGCCCTACTTCTGGCTCGCGCCCAGCGAAGGGCTGCAGAGCCACATCCACGTCGCCTTCGTGGCCAAGGACCGCGCCGCGGTCGATGCCTTCTATCGCGCCGCGCTTGCGGCCGGCGGCAAGGACAATGGCGCGCCGGGCCTGCGGGCGCACTACCATCCGAACTACTATGGCGCCTTCGTGCTCGATCCGGATGGCCACAACGTCGAGGCGGTCTGCCATATGCCGGCGTGAGGCTGCGCCTCATCGCTCAATGCCGAGCGATGCCTACACGCTGATCCATCGGGCGCTGCGCCGGCGCGAGCAGCTGACGTTTTCCTATCAAGGGCTGCCACGCGAATGCTGCCCGGTGATCCTCGGCTACGCGGCGGACGGACGCGAGGTGCTGTTCGCCTATCAGTTTGCAGGATCGACCAGCGGGAAATCGAAGCTGCCGCAATGGCGCTGTTTCTATCTCCAGAACATCCGCGATCTCCGGTCGCGACCGGGAGCCTGGCTGGAAGGCACGAGCCACACGCAGGCGCAGACCTGCGTGTATTTCGTCGATGTGGACGTCAATGTGCCGGAAAGCTTGATGCGGGACCTGCCACTGGCGTTCGGGGCCAAAGCACTGCGACCACCGCGCCGCGGCTGATCGACACGATTGCTAGACTCAGCATCACCACCTGTCGTCCCCGCGCAGGCGGGGAACCCATAAGCCGCAGCGCAGGCGATTTCGGCGCGGCATTCGCGCAGAACGTAGACAGCGGTGCGTTAGAGATTATGGGTCCCCGCCTTCGCGGGGACGACAATAACAAATGCTTCGACCCTGAAATAATTACCTTACTTCTTCTGCCCCATCTTCTTGTGCCGCTGCGCGAGCGTGCGCAGCCGCAGCGCGTTGAGCTTGATGAAGCCCGCGGCGTCGCGGTGGTCGTAGGCGACCTTGCCCTCCTCGAACGTCACCAGGTCCTGATCGTAGAGCGAATACGGGCTCTGGCGGCCGATCACGTTGACTGAGCCCTTGTAGAGCTTGAGCGTCACCGTGCCGGTGACGAACTCCTGGCTCTTGTCGATCGCGGCCTGCAGCATCTCGCGCTCGGGCGTGAACCAGAAGCCGTTGTAGATCATCTCGGCGTATTTCGGCATCAGCTCATCCTTGAGATGGCCGGCGCCGCGATCGAGCGTGATCTGCTCGATGCCGCGATGCGCGGCATAGAGGATGGTGCCGCCCGGCGTCTCGTACATGCCGCGCGACTTCATGCCGACGAAGCGGTTCTCCACCAGATCGAGCCGGCCGATGCCGTTCGCACGGCCAAGCTCATTGAGCGCGGCGAGCAGCTGCGCCGGCGAGAGCGCCTTGCCGTCGAGCGAGGTCGCATCGCCGCGCTCGAAGCCGACCGTGATCACGGTCGGCTTGTCGGGCGCGCTCTCGGGATCGACCGTGCGCGAATAGACGTAATGCGGGACCTCTTGCGACGGGTCTTCCAGCACCTTGCCTTCCGAGGAGGCGTGCAGAAGGTTGGCGTCGACGGAAAACGGCGCCTCGCCCGCGCTTGTCCTTGGCGATCGGGATCTGATGCTGCTCCGCGAATGCGAGCAGCGCCTCGCGCGAGCGGAAGTCCCATTCGCGCCAGGGCGCGATCACGGTCACGTCCGGCTTGAGCGCATAGTAGGTGAGCTCGAAGCGCACCTGATCGTTGCCCTTGCCGGTCGCGCCATGCGCCACCGCATCCGCGCCGACCTTCTCGGCGATCTCGATCTGCTTCTTGGCGATCAGCGGGCGCGCGATCGAGGTGCCGAGCAGATACTGGCCTTCGTAGAGCGCGTTCGCCCGGAACATCGGGTAGACGTACTCGCGCACGAATTCCTCGCGCAGATCCTCGATGAAGATGTTCTCCGGCTTGATGCCGAGGAGCAGCGCCTTGTTGCGCGCGGGCTCGAGCTCCTCGCCCTGGCCGAGGTCGGCCGTGAAGGTGACGACCTCGCAGCCATAGGTGGTCTGCAGCCACTTGAGAATGATCGAGGTGTCGAGCCCGCCCGAATAGGCGAGCACGACTTTCTTGACGTCTTTGGGCATGCCCTGTCCCTGCTCGAAGGCCGCTTGTTGGCGGCCAAAGTCGCGCGGACTATAGGGGGAATGCCCTTGCGTGCAAGCGGTGTCCCGCTCGGCTATTGCGTCGTGGTCGGAACGAGCTTGATGGTGTCGTAAAGCGCGAAGGCGTCCTGCTCGTGGCCCTGACTGCAGGCCTTGCGGGCACGCATCATGGTAAAGAAGGCCTGCGCCAGCACGTCGCCCGCGATGTCCTGCGCTTCGCCGTGGCGCTCAATGAGCATGACATATTGGAGGTCGCGCTCCGCGCAAGCGCGCGTCGTCAGATTGGGCCGCGCGGCGTCTCCCGCAAGCGCACCGAAGGTCGAAGCGATCAAAGCAGCCACGGACAATGCAGAGGCCAAATTCAAATGCCGCATGGAATCCTCCTTTATGGATGTGCACTTCTTAAATCCATCGCGCGCCCGGTAAATCCACCGATTGGTGGAGGGCGTGCAAACAAGCGCGTACCGCACCCAACAAAAAAGCCAAATTCAATCAGAGATTTACGATATCTCAGGTAGCTGAATGCGGGGTCCCAGGACTGAAGTATGGGCCCTTCAAATGCCGCGATAATTGCGCTCTGATGGGGTCATGCGCAGCCTTCTCCTCGCGGCCATGCTCGTGGCAACCGCTTCGCCGGTGCTCGCCGCGACCTGCGGTGGTGACTTCGACACCTTCATCGCGGCGTTCTCGCGCGAAGCGGCCGCAGAACGGATTTCTCAGCGCACCCTTTCCTCGGCATTCGAAGGCCTCACTCCCGACCCGCAGGTGATCGCGCTTGACCGACGGCAGGGCGTATTCCGGCAGAGCTTCGAGCAGTTCGCATTGCCACGCATCAATTCGCGTCTCGCCAAGGCGCAGCGCCTTCTTGCGCAGCATGCCGACCTGCTGGCGCGCATCGAGCAGCGCTTCGGCGTCCCGGGTCCGATCCTGATCGCGATCTGGGGGCTCGAGACCGATTTCGGCGTCGGCATCGGCAAGCAACCGGTCATTCGAGCGGTCGCCACGCTGGCGCACGACTGCCGCCGCTCCGAGATGTTCCAAGGCGAGCTGATGGCGGCGCTGACCATCGTGGAGCGCGGCGATCTCAGCGTCGCCGAGATGCGCGGCGCCTGGGCGGGCGAGCTCGGGCAAACCCAGTTCCTGCCGAGCTCCTATGTGAAGTTTGCGGTCGATTTTGACGGTAACGGGCGGCGCGACCTCATTCGCAGCGTGCCCGACGCACTCGCGTCGACCGCCAATTATCTCAAGGGCTATGGCTGGGAGCGCGGGCAGCCGTGGGACGAGGGCACGCACAATTTTTCGGTGCTGAAAGCCTGGAACAAGGCCGAGGTCTATCAAAAGACCATCGCGCTGTTTGCCACGCGGCTTGCGCAGTCGCGCTGACGCGACCGATCGGATCGCACGTTGTCTCGACGCACCGACATCGAAACCGCGCTCAGACGGCTCGCCCCACGAATTCCCGACCATGAGTTCGGCGCGGTGATCGACCATGCGCTCGACAGTCGCGGCCTGCGCCAAGCCGCGCCCGAGGAGGCTGCCTGGCTCTCACTCGTCGCCTATGTGCGGCACGTGTTCACGGACTATGACGGCCTGCGCGATCAGGGCTACGACGAGGACAGCGCGCGCTTCTTTATCGCCGAGGAGATCGAAGCCGTCCTCAAGCGCTGGGGCGTGCAGCGGCGGCTCGCGTCAGAGGATTGACCGCGCGTTGGTTTCGTTTTGCCAAAATGCTCCACGCGTTCGCTTCGTCGCCGCGAAAACGAGGACGCAGCTCACATAATCACTATTTCGCTGATTGTGAACCATCTTTCCGCCAGCGCAACAGCAGTCCGTGCATGACCCAGATCAGCAGGAACATGAACACGCCCGCGAACACCACATCACTGAAAAAGTGGCCGCCGCCGCCGGCGCGCACGAGGCCAATTGCAGTGCCGAATGCGAGCGCAGCCCCATAGGCGAGCGCGCGCCATTGCGGCGGAGTGAGCGCGGCCGGCGCCAACGTCCAGAATGCACCCGACGGCTCGCCCGCAATGAACGAGCAGTTCTTCGGACAAGGGCCGCGCGGATCCCACCACGGCAGGAATTTGAGCGGGCCGCCGAACTCGGTCACCTCGATCGGGCGCGGGCGGCCCCAATTGTCCTTGAGAATGGTGTTAGCCAGGAGGCCCGGTCCGAGCGCCAACGTGAGCAGCATCAGAAGCGCGTGGCGCGGCGGCATCAGCGTCGTCTTGTGCGGCCGCACGATCTTGCCGAGCAACGCGACGGCGGCCGGCGCCACGATCAGCGCAATCAGCCACGAGGCCGTGTTACGCACCAGAACCCAGCCGCGACCACCCACGGCCCAGCCGGTCGCTGGATCGTAGAACGGCGAAACCAGATCGAGATCAAGCTGCGGATAGAGCCCGAAGGCGAGACCAGCCACCACTGCAATCGCCAGCGCAATCAGGAGGCCCGTCTGGTTCATTGGCCTACCGCTCTCTGCCGGGCACAAGCGGGTGCGTCTTCGCACCTGCAGTCATGGCCTTGAGCCTCGGCCAATGGGCCATGCGACGCTCTCGTCATTCACTCGGCGGGGGTCGGGAACTGCGGGCGGCGCACCCGTGGGGCATCGGGGACAAGACCAGCGCTGCGGCCAGCGATCAGCCAATAGACCAGGCCCGCCGCAAGGCCGGCCGCCAGCACGGCGGGCGGCTGACCGTGGAATTCGAATGGCCGGCCAGGATCCACCATGGAGGCGCGGCCGACCCAGATCGACACCACACCATTGAGGACATGGAACACCAGCGAGCGCACAGCCAGCGCCTCGGAGATCGTGATGCCGATGACGGCCGGGAGCAGCATCGGGAAGGTTGCGGCGGAGCCGACCAGAAGCATCGCGAGCCCAACCATGACAGCGACGATGTCGCCACTCGTCATGGCGTCCCCGCCAATGACCGACAGAAACACCTTCCAATTGGCAAGAAACGCCACCAGCGTTGCGGTGCAGCCCGCGAGCACGGCGCCGAGCGGTACCAAAAGAAGGCGAACGAGCAGATGATTGATACTCATCGTCGACACAACCTAAGACTTGTAGCCGTCCCCCGATGCGTCCCACGGCTGCTGGCGCCGCCGGTTTCTTCGGGGCGCTGGTTGTAAGCCATTTTCGGGCAAGAGGCGAGCAGCCCTCGCATAGCAGAAAGCCCTGACGCTCATGCGTCCGGCCAGAGCTATGTGAATATCGAGGTTACGGCCTCAATCGGTCATCGCCATGGCACGCAGCGCCATGCGCTCACGCGCGGAAAGCTTCTCGGTCGCGCTCTTGAGCTGGCCGCAGGCGGCGAGAATGTCGCGGCCGCGGGGCGTGCGCACCGGCGACGCATAGCCCGCATTGAATACGATCTCGGAGAATTTCTCGATCTGCTCCCAGTCGGAGCATTCGTAACGGGTGCCGGGCCAGGGATTGAACGGAATGAGATTGATCTTGGCCGGGATGCCCTTGAGCAGCCGTACCAGCTCTTTCGCGTCAGCCGCCTGATCGTTGATGCCCTTGAGCATCACATATTCGAAGGTGATGCGGCGCGCGTTGGAAACGCCCGGATAGTGGCGGCAGGCCTCGAGCAGATCCCTGATCGGATATTTGCGATTGAGCGGCACCAGCGTGTCGCGCAAATCGTCGCGCACGGCGTGCAGCGACACTGCCAGCATGGTGCCGATCTCGGTGCCGGCCCGCGCGATCATCGGCACGACGCCCGAGGTTGAGAGCGTGATGCGGCGCTTGGAGATGCTCAGGCCTTCGCCGTCGGACACGACATGGAGCGCATCGCGCACCGCCTCGAGATTATAAAGCGGCTCGCCCATGCCCATCATCACGATGTTCGACACAAAGCGATCGCCCTCGGTCGGCAGACCCGGACCAGTGGCGCGCGTTGCGCCCGGCCAATCGCCCAGCCGGTCGCGCGCGATCATCACCTGGCCGACGATCTCGCCCGGCATGAGATTGCGCACCAGGCGCTGGGTGCCGGTGTGGCAGAACGAGCAGTTAAGCGTGCAGCCGACCTGGCTCGACAGGCAGAGCGTGCCGCGGTCGGTCTCAGGGATGTAGACGCACTCGACCTCATGCGGACGCTCGCCCGACACTTCGCCCGGCAGGCGGAGGAGCCATTTGCGGGTGCCGTCGGCGGAGACTTGCTCGGCCACCACCTCGGGCCGCGCCAGCGTGAAGTGCGCGTCGAGGAGGCCGTGCAGATCTTTCGACACGTTCGACATTTGCTCAAAGTGCGTGGCGCCGCGCACATAGGCCCAATGCCAGATCTGCTGCGCGCGCATCTTGCGCTGCGCCTGCGGCACTCCGATCGTGCCGAGCGCTTCCGCAATCGCAGCGCGCGACAGCCCGACCAGCGAGGGCTTGGCTGGCGGCACATAGCGCTCGAGCGGCGCCTTCTCCACGAAGCCCGCCGGCGCGCTCGGATCGGTATCGGTGGTCAATTCGGTCATCGGCCTGAAGCAGGTCCCATATCACAACTTCCTACCACAAATAGGATCGCAGGCGCCGCTTTTGCAGGCCCCGATTGTGCCCAGCAGAAGCTCAAGGCTACACTTCCGTTGCGGCCTCGCGGCTCAAAAGCGACGGCCGAAAAGCCACCAAGAGAGCGAACCAAGGGAGGACACCATGCAGCGTCTCGTGAAGACCGTGTTTGTTGCCGCAACTTGCGCATTCCCGCTCGCCGCCTTCGCGCAGGAGCGCTATCCGACGCTCAATCCGGATCAGCTCAACCCTGAGCAAAAGGCCTATGTCGAGAGCCTGCAGAAGCCGCCACGCAACAACACCACCGCGCTGAGGAACCCGCCCTTCAAGGTCTATATGCGCAGCCCCGCCCTCGCCTCGAAACTCGAGGCCGTGTCGGACTACGTTCGCTGGGGCACCGGCCAGCCGCCGCGGCTGACCGAGCTCGCGATCATGATCACGGCGCGCCATTGGTCGAGCCAGTGGATCTGGCGCGGCCACTACCGCGCGGCCGTGAAAGACGGGCTCGACCCCAGCGTCGGCGCCGACATCGCCGCCGGCAGGCGCCCCACCAAGATGAAGGAGGACGAGACGATCCTCTACAACTACGCGACCGAGCTGTATCGCGACAAGGCGGTGTCGGACGCGACCTTCGCGGCAGCGGTCAAGGCGTTCGGCGAGAAGGGCCTGATCGATCTGGTCGCCACCATGGGCTACTACGACACGGTCGCGATGACGCTGATCACCGCCAAGGCGGTCGCGCCCAAGGAAGAGGACGTGCCGCAACTGGCAGAGCTGTCGAAGTGAGACGCAGCTCATTCGGCATTTGTTAGTTTGCCGTAGGGTGGGCAAAGGCGCCGGCACAGCTGTTCAACAAAGGACAGCCTGGCGTGCGCCGTGCCCACCAGCGGCAATGCGTCTTGCATCGATGTCGATGGTGGGCACGGCGCACAAGGGCTCTGCAATTGTTGCGATGCAGTGCCACGCGCCTTTGCCCACCCTACGGCTCAGCTGCGACACAACGGCACTTGCTGCTCACTTCAGCCGCTCGATCAGCGCCATGGCGGCCGCCGGGGCGCGCACCTTGGCGCCCGAGATCATGTAGATGAACACGTCGCGCTTGCCTTTGCCGCGCGGTGCGGCGGCAAGCAATGCGAGATCGGCCGGCGTGGCGCCTTTGGCAAAGGTCTCCGCGCACTTCGCCCAGTCATCGAGCGCGGCCGGCGCGTAGCCGGTCTTCACCTTTTCGGATGTGCGCTGCAGGCGCGCGTAGACGAAATCGCTGGTCACATCGGCGATCATCGGATGCTTTTCCGAATCGACCAGCACTGGCGCGACCGCATGCTTGCGCAACAGCGCGATGTAATCCGCCGTCATGAAGCTTTCATGCCTGACCTCGACCGCATGCCGGATCGGGCGGCCGTCGAGCGCGCGCGGCAGAAGCTCCAGAAACGCCGCGAAGTCGTCGGGGTTGAATGCCTTGGTGGGCGGCAACTGCCACAGCACCGGACCGAGCTTGTGCTTGAGCTCAAGCACGCCGCTCGCGAAGAACCGCTCGACCGACGAGCCCGCTTCCGCCAGTACGCGCCGATGCGTGGTATAGCGCGGCCCCTTGAGCGAGAACACGAAATCATCCGGCGTCTCGGATGCCCAGCGCCGGAAGCTTGCCGGCTTCTGCGACGCATAGAACGTGCTGTTGATCTCGATCGAGGTGACGTTGCGGCTCGCGTGCGCAAGCTCGCGCACTTGCGGCAGCCCTTTTGGGTAGAAGGTGCCACGCCAGGGCTCGAAGACCCAACCACCAATACCGACGCGAATCATGGAGGGACAACTCGATTACCTGAACAATTGAATGAACAATCCAGTGACGAATTCAGGCAAATATTGTGTGCGAATTGGGAAGAATGTGGACGGTGGATTTATTTGCGATCTGCGACTTAACACTCCCAATTGGTCTTATCAATCATTTGCACGCCTGATCGGCACGCTCGAGCGCCTGAGGGAGCCCCTTGAGCGAAAACTGGTCGGTACTGCTGGTACCGCGCGCGGAGGTACCCTTCACAGTCAGGTCGGAACCTTTGCGCATGGCGTCGAGCATGCGGGCCTCTTCCGCCATGTTCTTGATCCAGGCACCATCCTTCTGTGTGTACATCGCGAACTTCGCGGTTCCAACCTCGGCGGTCGCTTCCGTGCTTTCCTTGAAGGGATAGCCGATGATGACCGACACCTCGTTGCGGACGTTCTCGGCCGGGCGAGTGGAAACGAACAGAAAGGCCGGGTCGCGCTTGCGACCGGGAGGAGTGGTCGTCGACGATTTCGGCTTCGAGAGCGAAAAGCAGACCTTCTTGCCCCCCGGCGTCGCCGTGTAGGCACCCCAGTCGCCATAGGTTCCGAGCAGCGTCGGCTGATCCCCCTGCGCGCGGGCGCCCCCCGGCAAAGCGGTGAGAGCGAGCGTCACCGTGGTCCACAGCAGTCCCTTGGCCAGCATTGGCCGCCTCCGTGGTGTTTTTTGCTGCGCCCCGCTAAGATACGGATTATACAGCGAATTCGGCAATGTGAAGGCGGCCTTATACCGCATCGCAGCGACTGTTCGCGTAAAGCCGCATTCGCCTTATAGGCGAGGTCACTGCGGCGATGGAAGGCATGTGGATAACCCGGTAAGGGCTCCTGTCCGAACCATCTCGGCAACTTGCGCGATCACGCTCTCCCAGTCACTCGCCTTCGGTTGCCGGCATAGCCGCGTGGTCGGGTACCAGGGCGTATCGCTGCGCTCGAGCATCCAGCGCCAGTCGGGCCAGAACGGCACCAGCACGCAGGTCGGGCGACCGAGCGCGCCCGCAAGATGCGCCACCGAGGTGTCGACCGTGATGACGAGATCGGCGAGCGTCACCACGGCGGCGGTGTCGTCGAAGTCGGCAAGCGCGTCGCCGACATGCGTCAGCGCGGACTGTCGCGTCAGCTCCTCGGCATCGGCAGCGCGCAAGTCGCGCTGGATACTGACGAAGCCTGCGTTGAGCGCAAACAGCGGCGCCATCTGGCGCAACTGCAGCGAGCGATTGCGATCGTTGACGTGATCGGCGCTGCCCGCCCAGGCCACGGCGATGCGCGGCTGCGGCAGGCGCTCGATGCGCTCGCGCCACTTGGCGATGTGCGCCTCGCTCGCCCGCAGATACGGAACGTCAGCCGGAATGCTCGATACTTCGGTGCGCAGCGCGCGCGGCAGACTGCCCGCCGGACAATAGACATCGAAATCCGGCAGCGCATCGCCGCGCGCCACCACCGCGGTGACGCCCTCGAGCCGTGCAAAAAGACTGCAGAGCGGAGGTGGCGCCTCCAGCACCACCGTTGCGCCCGCGCGCGCCAGCAGCGGCACATAACGCGCGAATTGGATGCAATCGCCGAGGCCCTGCTCGGCAGCAATGAGGATGCGCTTGCGCGCGAGCGGATATTCACCGAGCCAGAGCGGCTTGCCGAAGCTGCGGCGGCGCGCCGGCATGCCGCTGCGCTGCCAGCGCCATTCGTATTGCTCGAAGCCGCGGCGATAGTCGCCGAGAGTGAGGCGCGCGAGCGCGGCGTTGTGATGCGCATCCGCGTTCGACTTGTCGAGCACGATCGCGCGTTCGAAATCCTCGAGCGCCTCGCGCTGCTGATTGAGCGCCTGGCGAGCAACACCGCGGCCGATATGCGCCTTGACGTAATCGGGACGCAGCGCGAGCGCGCGATCGAAGGCCGCAACCGCCTCACCGGCGCGAGAGAGCGCGCTGAGCGCGCTGCCGCGATTGAGATAAGTCTCCGCATGCGCGGGCACGGCCGCCAGAACCGCGTCATACTGCGCGAGCGCTTCCTCGAACCGCCCGAGCGCCGCGAGCGCATTGCCGCGATTGGCGAGCGTCCCGGGAAAGCCCGGCGCCAGCGCGAGCGCCGCGTCGAACGCCGTCAGCGCTTCGGCGGGCCGGCCAAGCTTCGTCAGCACGTTGCCGCGATTGGTGATCGCCTCCACCGAGGCAGGCGTGATCGCGACCGCCTTGTCGAGGATCGCCAGCGCCTCCTGGTCGCGGTTGAGCGCCGCAAGCGCCATGCCGAGATTCGACATCACCTGCGCCGACGCCGGATTGAGCTTGAGCGCCTGCTCGAGGTGAGCGCAGGCGGCGCCGGCCTTGCCGCTCTGCAGCTTGAGCACTCCTAGAAGATGAAGGGCATCGAACCAATTGGGCTGCGCGCGCAGCACGCGGGCGCAGATCTTCTCGGCTTCCGCGAGCTTGCCCTGACGATAGAGGTTGGCCGCCTCCTCGACCGCCTGCGCCAGCATCGCCGGGTTCATCACCGCCATGTGGAGTTATTGGTCGAGGCCGCGCGCCAGCGCCTGCCGCGCCGCCTCGTGATGCTCGGGCCGGATGTGCGAGGCAACGAGCCGCAGCGCCGCGGCCAGCACCGCAGCATCATCCGCATAGCCGAGAACCGGCAGGATGTCGGGAATGAGATCGACCGGCAGCACGAAATAGGCCAGCGCGCCAAGGAGTGCGGCTTTCACCTGGATCGGCGTGGTGCGATCGAAGGCGCAGTAATAGGCGGAGAGGAGATCCTCGGCGAATGGCAAACGAGCCGCCACCCGCTTCGCCTTGCTCCAGAACCCGCGCCGCACCCGCGCCTCATCGCGCGCGGCCCGTCGCGCAGTGCGCTCGTCGAGCCCTTCCCAGGCAGCAGCGTGGTCGACCGGCATGTCGCGTCTCCTGCAGACGTCAATCTGTACTCAAAATGGCCATCGCGGCGCGCAGACGCAAGGCAGCGCTCAGGCCCCAGCCAGCCGGTTCATCGCCTCGGCGAGCGCAATGTCACGCTCGGTCAGGCCGCCGGCATCATGGGTCGAGAGCGTCACCGTGACGGTCTTGTAGACATTGAACCATTCCGGATGGTGGTCGAGCTTCTCGGCGACGAGCGCTGCCCGGGTCATGAACCCGAACGCCTCGTTGAAGTCGCGAAACACGAAGGTCTTGGTGATGGCATCTCGGTCCTTGACCTCGCTCCAGCCGGCAAGCTTGGCGAGCGCTGCCTTGCGGGCATCTCCGGTCAGTTTCTGGGCCATCGTTCGCACTCCAGTCTTGTTTGCACGATCATCTTGACACGGCTCAATGTGGGAGAGCCACTCGCAATACCAAGGTTAAGTGACTACTTGATCCGACAATAGACCCGCCAATGCGAGGTTTCCCATGTCCTGGTCGCTCAATATTGGCTCGATCGCAGGCACGCAGGTACGGGTGCACGTTACCTTCCTGCTCTTCCTGGGCTGGATCTTCGCAGCCAGCTGGGTGTCGGAGGGGCCGCAGGCGGCCTGGGCCGGCCTCGCCTTCATGGTGCTCCTGTTCGCCTGTGTGCTTGCGCATGAGTTCGGGCATATCTTCACGGCGCGGGCTTTTGGCGTAGCGACGCCGGACGTCACGCTGCTGCCGATCGGCGGGCTGGCCCGGCTCGAGCGCATTCCGGAAAAGCCGCAAGAAGAATTCCTGATCGCGATCGCAGGCCCTCTGGTCAATGTCGCAATCGCCTTCGGCCTCGTTCTGCTCGCCGGCGCCCATCTCAAGATGGCCGATCTCGCCACGGTCGAAAGCACCAGGGTCTCGCTCGTCGATCGCCTCGCTGCGGTGAACCTGTTCCTCGCTCTGTTCAACATGATCCCGGCGTTCCCGATGGACGGCGGGCGAGTGCTGCGGGCGCTGCTCGCCACCAAGCTCGGCTTCGTGCGCGCCACTGAAGTGGCCGCCTTCATCGGCCAGGGTTTCGCCTTCGCGCTCGGCTTTGCCGGCCTGTTCGGCAATCCAATCCTCATCTTCATCGGCATCTTCGTCTATCTCGCAGCCTCCGGCGAGGCGCACAGCGTCGCGATGCGCGCGATGTCACAGGGCGTGCCGGTCGGCACCGCCATGATGACGAAGTTTGCAACCCTGGCGCCGGAGGCGGATGTCGAGGAAGCCGTGCAGACATTGCTGCAAACCAGCCAGAGCGAGTTCCCGGTGGTCGACGGCAACGGCGCGCCGGTGGGGCTGTTGGGGCGTAACGACATCATCCGGGCGCTGAAGGAGCGCGGTCCCAACGCCAAGGTCGTGGACGCGATGACGAGCCCGTTGCCGACGATCGGGCATCGCCGCTGTCTCGACGAGGCGCTGCGGTTACTGATGGAGAAGTCGGCACCCGCCGTCGCGGTCGTGGATTCGGGCGGCCGGCTTGTGGGCCTCGTCACATCGGAGACACTTGGCGAGATGATGATGCTACAGCAGGCCCTGCCCAAGGGCGTGAGCTTCGGTCCGTGGAGCCGTCCGGCGAACCCGTGAGGCGCGCTGGCGATTTGGCATCCGATAGTTTGCGCGTAAGCAAAAAGCGTGGCCGCACAATGCGCTAGACCTTGTCGCGTCGCGCCGTTGTCGCGTCCCTTCGCGCATCTCTTGGCCACCCGCCGAAAATTTGGCTATGTCACCCGGTAGCGTCGGGGACACTCAGTCATGTCAATCAATCAAACATTGGGCAGGCGCGTGCGACAATTTCTGATCGTAGTTGGCAGTTCGCTCGTTGGCATCATTCTCGCTTTGTGGCTCGCCATCGTCATTTTCAAGCCCGGCCCGGCAGGCCGGATCGTATTGGCCGCTGGTGGCGGAGGCGGCGCCTACGAGCAGCTTGCCGAGACCTGGAAGCGCGAGCTTGCCCGCTTCGGCGTCAAACTCGAGCTGCGGTCGAATCTCCAGGGTCTGGACGTCCTGCAGGCGCTTGCGGCCGACGACGACCGAATTGACGGCGGCATCCTGAAAGGCGGCATCGCCGGCAGTCTGCAGGGACGCATGGCCACGCCGTCCGAGCGGGATTTGCACGACAGGCAGGTTTCGAAGATCCAATCCATTGGCCGCCTGTTCTACGAGCCGATCTGGATCTTTTATCGAGGGCCCAGTCTGGTCAGGAGCGTCGGCGAATTTAAAGGCCGGCGCATCATGGTCGGCACGCCTGAGAGCGGCACACGCCGCATCGCCGCGTTGCTGCTCAAGGCCAACGGCGTGACCGCGGAGAACTCCACCTTCATCGAGCAGGACTTCCCGGCTGATGCCAAGCCTTTGACCGCCGACGGCGCCGATGTCGCCTTTGTGGCACTGCCTCCCGATTCCAAGAAGGTTCAGGACCTTCTGCGCGCGCCCGACATTCTGCTGATGGACTTCTCCGCCGAGGCGGACGCCTACGTGACGCGCTTCCCCTTTCTGTCGAAGCTCGTCATGTCGCGCGGGTCGGTTGAATTTGATCCCGACATCCCTTCGGCCGACATCACCCTTCTGGCCAGCGCTCCTGCCCTCGTGGTGCAAAAGGATCTTCATCCCGCATTGGTGAGCCTGCTCACCCACGCGGCCTCGGTCAATCCAAAGCCTGGCTTCGATCCGTCTGGCGAGCCAATTCTGTTCTTTCGTGCCGGCCAGTTTCCCCATGGCAACGATCCGGAGTACGAAATCGATCCGGACTCCCGCGCTTACTACAAGACCGGTGAGCTGCCTTCGATTCTACGCGCAGTCGGCCCGCTCAACGCCAGCATGGGCATCCCGTTCTGGGTGACGGCGTTTGCGTTCTCCAACACGACCAAGATCATCCTGCTCGCGATTCCGATCCTGTCGATCGCGATCCCGCTGTCGCGGTTCCTGCCGCTGCTCTACACCTGGATGGTCCGCCAGCGGCTGCTGCGATGGTACGACCGGCTCAAGGAGCTCGAGTTCACGCTCGACCACAGCCCTTCGGCCGAGCAGGTCGCCGAAGTGGATGCGGGATTGAAGCGGATCGATCGCGCCGTGCAGCGACTGAAGCTCCCGCGGCACTATTCCGATCAGCTCTACAATCTCAGGAGCCACATCGAGCTGGTCGCCCAGAAGCTCACGCCGAAGCCGGCGGTCGCTGTTGCGGCAAGGCCATCGAGCGGCGCGGCCGACAAGGCTATGGCCGCGGCGCACTCGGCGTCCGATTGAAATACTGCAAGTCGGGCGACGGCTGATCCTTGCGCGTGGGCATGAGCTTGCCCTCGCCGCTCAAGAGATACGTCTGGTTCTCGATGACGACATAGGGGTTGCCCTCGGTGCAGGTATGGTCCACCCAGAGGACCTCTTTGGTTCGGCGATAGCGCTTGAGCACCGACCACGGCCGCGTCAGCGAATTGTCGATGGTGGTCATCTCGTTGCGCAAGATGCCAGGATCGGCCTTGTCGATGGAGAGACGTTCCTTGATCACCGCCTCGTTGTCGTCGGCCATCGGCATTCCGGTCTGATCCCAGATCTTGGGGCCGCGGATGTTGCGCGTCTCGATCTCGAGCAGATCGTAGCGGCCGTCGCCGTCGGTATCGCGCCATTGCCCGATCGAATAGCCGAGGAAGGTCGGCTCGTATTTCGCCGGCCAGGCGCGGCCATCGGTGTAGATCCGGCGCGGCGCGAAGGTCATCTGGTCGAACAGGATGTGCGTCACCGACCGCCCGATCGCAAACTCGATGTACGAAACCCCGCTCATGGTCCGCGGCATCGTCGACGGAAAGCACCGGTAGTTGTTGTCGACGCCAAAGCCGTTGGCATCGATCTCTCGCTTGTTCGCCTCGTATTTGGCCTGATACTCGGGCTTGAGCGGCGCTTCCTGGCGGCCGAGCGGCTTCGACGGATCGTAACGCGGCACGCCTCCGTCCGGCACGCGGCTCCATTGGCCGGACCAGTCGGGATAGGCGGTTTCATCGTGCGCGAGCGCCGGCGCGGTCATCAGCGCCAGCAGCACAAGGACGGCGGCGGAAGTCGAGATTTGCGTCTGCATCGGAGCTTTTTTCTGGAGTTGCTGCCGCAAACCTAAAGCGGATTCCGGTCGGTTTAAACCGGCCGCAAGCATGCCCTGCACGCCTGATGCAACGACAGGATGCGCAAAAAGACCCCGAAGGATCGCCACGCGTGCGCCACTACGCCGACTTGCGCAAGGGCGCTTCAAGCGCGGGCGCGGCCTGCTGCTGGCGCGCCGAGTAGAACGAGGCGTTCTGCTCGCCGCGTAGAGCCTCGCGCGTAAACTCGATCAGGTGGTGGCCCACGAATGCCATCGCGAACGCCATATCGACCTGACCATGCGCGAGCGCCTGACGCGCCGCGCGCCAGAACGGCCGACGGTAGTTCGATTTGATGCCAATGAAGTAGAGAATCCTGAGCGCAAAGATCGCCCCGAATTTCACGTTCGCCCAGGTCAGCCGGCCGCGCGCCGGCGGGCTGATCCGATGGACATAGGTCATCTCGACCTGATCGACAAAGCGCGCGAACAGCCGCTCCGGATCATAGGCGCGCGCGACCGCGCGCCGCCAGAGGCCGACAACGTCGTCGTAGGGCCGCAGGAACCGCACATTGCTTTCGAGCGCCGGGTCGTCAACGATCCTGTCGGCACGTGCAAGCCGCTCCCAGAGCGGTGTCTTGGGCAGCGCCTGCAAGAGATTGATGGTCAGGATGGGGATGCGCGACAGGTCAATGAAATCGGCGAGCCGCGCCTCGGTGTCGGGCGAGTCGGTGTCGAGGCCGAGGATGATGCCGGCGGTCACTTCGAGGCCATAGCGGTTGAGAGTCTCGATCGCCTGCATCATCGGCAGCGCGATGTTCTGCTCCTTGCGCATCGCCTTGAGCGCATCGGTCTCCGGCGTCTCGATGCCGACGAAGATGCCCTTGAAAGACGCCTCTCGCATCAGCGCAAGGATGTCCGTCTGCTTGGCGATGTTGAGCGTCGCCTCGCAGGAGAACTGCAGCGGATAGCCATGCTGCTTCTGCCAGGCGACGAGATGCGGCAACATCTCGCGCGTCGCCTTGCGGTTGCCGATGAAATTGTCGTCGACGAAATAGACCGCGGGCGGATGCGGCTGTGCCCGCATGGCGTCAAGCTCGGCGATGATCTGCTGAGGCGATTTGAGCCGCGGCTGGCGGCCGTAGAGGCCCGGGATATCGCAGAACTCGCAGCGATAGGGACAGCCGCTCGAGAACTGCAGCGTCAGCATCAGATAGTTGCGCAACGCAATGAGATCGTAAGCCGGAATCGGAAAGTCGGTGAGTGCAAGTCGCTCGTCAGTCTCGAAGCGCATCTGCGCGGCGGGCGGCGCGACGCCCGCGTCGAGCCGCGCGATCAGGGCATCGGTGGCGTCACCCAGCTCGCCAATGTGCAGATAGTCGATCTCCGGATACATCTCGGGCGAGGCCGACACCGACGGACCGCCAAGCGCCACCACCTTGCCGGCCGCGTGCGCACGGCGGGCGATGTCGCGGATCTGCGGCGCCTGGATATGCATGCCGGAGACGAGAACGACATCGGCCCAAGCGAGGTCGGCCGCACTCGCGGGTTTGATGTTCTCGTCGATAAATCGCACCGGCCATTGCGCCGGCATATAGGCTGCAATCAACAGCAGCCCCTGAGGCGGCATGAAGGCACGCACGCCCGGCATCAGCTTGTAGGCATGCGAGAAGGTGCCGAACGAGGGGGCATAAGCGGGGAAGACGCAGAGCACGCGCCGGGGGTGGGCGACAGTCACGGACGTTCGCATTGCAGCCTCGCTCCGATTCTGACGGTAGACTGTGTCAGAGAAAGCGCAACGGGCGAATTGGTTCGACCGGGGCAGCATAAACTCTACAAAGGCAGCGTAAACTCTATAGAAATCGCGTGAGAGCGCGCCCGTCGCAATTGCGACGCATCGTTGCACTCGGATGGCGGAACCATGGCATATGCCCCCAATCAACGGCACGTTGACATTGCCTTCTCCTCGGGAAGCCTTCTCCAGCGCGGCACTCCCCACGAATTCCAGCGTCTTGAGATCGGCCAACTTGTCGTCACGTCCGGTGCCTTGGCCGCGTCGGACCCCTTTGTCTTCCCTGATCCTCCGGCATTCACGCAGTCCATACCCGCCGGCCGGTATCCGGTATCGGTCGCAGTCGCCTGTAATGGAACAGGCGACGAGCGCGACGAACGCGTGGCGTTCGCGCGGGTCGAGCTGTCCAATTTGCCGGTTGTCTCTTGGACAATGGCATTGACTGGGCGCCAAGACCCATCCGGGCTCGAGCACGATGGCTATTTTGGCTACGGCGTGGACGCCGGCACCGGCTGCTTCATGGACCCGGTCGCGGGTCGGCTCCTTGCCGACCGAATGGAAAAGGATGACGAATATTTCAACGCGATCATAGAGGGGATGGAGACGACGTACAGGAACACTCGATCCTGGTTTGATTGGCGCCCGTCATCCGAGCGCGACGAGAACATCATCTGCTTCTCATCCGGCTGGGGTGATGGCAGCTATCCCTCTTTCTTCGGATTCTCCGCGGACGGCCGCGTATGCACGCTGCTGACTGATTTCTTTCTTCTGACCGATACAGAGAACGCCGAATAGTTGCGCACAGCATCTGGTCCTGACCCAACGACATTGTTGTCACACGTCTGCATCCCGGACTTCTGCACCGCCATACGTGCGACAGGTGAGCTTATCATCGCGGCATTGAAAGTCTCCGGAGATCATCCATGAAGCCAAACCTGTTTCTGATTGCGATCACGCTGCTCAACGCCGGCATGCTGACCATGTCATTCATTCAAAATCGCTCCGCTGTCCTGACGCCTGCTGGCGACCAAATTCTTCGCGGTCGCGGGCTCCAGATCGTGGATGACTCCGGCAATGTGCGCGCCAGCATCCAGATAATGCCGCCAAGCCGACAACAAGACGGAACCGTGTCGGCTGAGGCGGTGCTGTTGCGCTTGATTACCGAACGGGGCCGCCCCTCGGTCAAGATCAGCACATCGGAGCAACAGTCGGGGATGTCGCTGACAGGGCCGACCGGAACGAGCCACACCTATGTTCAGGCGCTTGCTGGCAGCTCCTCCAGCGCCGTCGTGGTCCGCAGCGAGGACGGCGGCGAGCGCAGGATCGAGCCGTAGCCACCGAGCGCATACCGATCGCGCTCACGGCCGGGTCTCCAGCCACCTCTCCGGGAGCGACATGATGATCGCACTGCTGCTCATGCGTTTCCTGTTCTTGTTGTCATCGGGGTACGGCTGATCCGGAAAGCGCTTGGGCAATAGCCCACTTGCGCGACCTTGCGGGCAGCGCACCGTTTCCGATTCCGCTCTCGTTTCAAACACGCTATGCTTCCGTGCTCATAACAATGAACACGGGGAGTAACGCTCATGCGCCGACGTATGATGGCCGCCCTTGTCATACTTCCAATGACATTCGCACTCGCAAGCAGCGCCGCCCAGGCGCAAGACCGCACGCGCGCCGGCGCACTGATCGATCAGAAGCTGCGCGAGGCGGTCGAGCGCAAGCAGGTGCCGGGCGTCGTCGCGCTCGTCACCGATCGCAAGGGCGTCGTCTATCAGGGCGCGTTCGGAGTGGCCGATGTCGCGACCGGCCGCCCTCTAGCGGCCGATGCGCTGTTCCGGATCGCATCGATGACCAAGGCGATCACCTCGACGGCGCTCATGCAGCTCGTCGAGCAGGGCAAGCTCACGCTCGACGATCCGGTCGAGAAGCATCTTCCCGAGATGGCGAAGCTGCCGGTGTTCGACTCCTTCGATGCCAAGACCGGAAACTATCATCTTCACATCACGTCAAAGCCGATGACGGTGCGGCATGTGCTCACCCACACATCAGGTCTCGGCTATCCGTTCACCAGCGCGACCTTGCGCGACTTCAAGCCGCGTGCGGGCGAAACTTACGCGGACGGCCCGCTGCTGTTCGAGCCGGGCGAGAAGTGGTGGTACGGAACGAGCACGGACATCGTCGGGCGCCTGGTCGAAAAGCACTCAGGCCAGAAGCTCGAGGACTATTTCCGCCAGCACATCTTCACGCCACTCAAGATGACCGACACCTCCTACAACGTGCCGGAGGCAAAGGCGCGCGCGGCTCGTCGCCGCGCAGCAGCGCGACGGCGATCGTATGGACGGCGCGATCGTCAAGCAGGCGCGCAGCCGGCGCTCACTATCGCGCAGCCGATCGGCGGCGGCGGACTGGCCTCGACCGCCAGCGACTACGGCCGCTTCGTGCGCATGCTGCTCAATGGCGGCGAGCTCGACGGCGCCCGCGTGCTCAAGGCCGAGACGGTCGCACTCATGGGCCAGAACCACATCGGCAACGTTTCGGTGCCGGCGCTGGCGTCGGCGCTGCCGCGCAGCCGAGACTTCACATTCGTGGCGGATGGTCGCGACAAGTTCGGGCTGGGCTTCATGATCACCACCGATCACGTGCCCGGCAAGCGCTCGGCCGGCAGCTTGAGCTGGGGCGGCATCAACAACACCTATTTCTGGGTCGATCAGAGCCGCGGCATCGCGGGCGTGATCATGATGCAGTACCTGCCGTTTTCCGACCCTTCGGCGCTCGCGGTCTACGACGCCTTCGAGCGCGCTGCCTATCAGCTCGCCGACGGCATGTGAGGGGGATTGGTCGCAGCCGCGGAAGTGCAATCAGCGCCAGGTTGGCGCAAGCCAACCTGGCCGCACGGCGAGCTGATGTGGCTTCCTCGGCAGCTCTTTCGGGCATTCCACTACATCTCTGGTATTATAGAACCCTCTCATACCAGCGCGTCCTGAAACCATAGGTCGCACAATCGATAAACTCGCGCGCGAGAGCCGTGCTAGCATGCACGCGCTGGCAGCGTCACAACACGAGATCGGCGTGTGCACCAGGGTTTGGCAGGAATAGGCCTTCGTGAGTCCTTCACCAGATGACATCCGTGGCCGGCGCATCCTGATCGCCGAAGACGAGGCCATGATCGCGCTTGACCTCGAGAGCGTTCTGCAGGACCTCGGCTGCGAGATCATCGGCCCGGTGGCGAATGTCGAAGATATTGTGGAGCAATGTGAAGCCCATCATCCGGATGGCGCGCTTCTGGACATCAATCTGCGCGGCAAGCAGGTGTTCGCAGTGCTTCCGCGGCTCATTCAGCAGGGCGTGCCGGTCATCATCACGTCCGGATATGATGACGTTACGCTGATCCCACAGGATTTTCGTGAGCTGCCGCGCATCTCCAAACCGTTCAACCAGACGGCTCTGCGTGAGCTCTGCGTCACGGTTTTTGCGAAGCGCTAGACACTGCGCGCAAAAAGTTCCCCGCACCAGTTTGCTTAAGGAGCCACTTTTTCAGGCAGGGCCGGCGCCAACTCGCCCGCCCAGGCCAGGGGGGTCGGCTCTTGGACCACCGATCAGGCTTATGGATCATCGGGCGATCGGCATTGCTATCCGGTCACCGCTGCCTATATTGCGCCGCAACGCGGACTGACCCCATACGGATTCCTTAATAATGTCCCTTCGCAACGTGGCGATCATTGCCCATGTCGACCATGGCAAGACCACTCTAGTTGACCGGCTGTTGCAGCAGTCCGGCGCCTTCCGGGAAAACCAGCGGGTGGCGGAGCGCGCGATGGATTCCAACGATCTCGAGCGCGAGCGCGGCATCACGATTCTGGCCAAGTGCACCTCGCTGCTCTGGCACGGCACCCGGATCAACATCGTGGACACCCCCGGCCACGCCGACTTCGGTGGCGAGGTCGAGCGCATCCTCAACATGGTGGATGGCGCGCTGGTCCTGGTCGATGCCGCCGAGGGGCCGCTGCCGCAGACCAAATTCGTGGTCTCCAAGGCGCTCAAGGTCGGCCTCAAGCCGATCGTGGTCATCAACAAGGTCGACCGGCCGGACGCCCGCCCCACCGAGGTCGTCAACGAGGTCTTCGACCTGTTCGCGGCGCTGGATGCTTCGGAGGAGCAGCTCGACTTTCCGATTCTCTACGGCTCCGCCAAGGAGGGTTGGATGGCGGCAAGTGCGGCCGGGCCAAAGGACGCCGGCATGGCGCCCCTGTTCGATCTCATCACGCGGCACGTCGCACCGCCGACGGTCGAGGACGGGCCGTTCCGGCTCCTCGGCACGATCCTCGAAGCCAACCCCTATCTCGGCCGCCTGGTCACCGGCCGAATCACCTCGGGCAAGATCACCCCGAACCAGCCCGTGAAGGTGCTCGACCGCACCGGCCAGCTCATCGAGCAGGGCCGTGTGACCAAGGTGCTCGCCTTCCGCGGGCTCGAGCGCACTTCGGTCGAGGAGGCGGAAGCCGGCGACATCGTCGCGGTCGCGGGGCTGCCGGAGGCGACCGTATCACACACCATTTGTGCGCCCGAGGTGGTCACGCCGCTGCCGGCACAGCCGATCGACCCCCCGACACTTTCCATGACGTTCCGGGTCAATGACTCGCCGCTCGCCGGCACCGAAGGCGACAAGGTGACCGGCCGCATGATCCACGACCGCCTGTTCCGCGAAGCCGAAGGCAACGTGGCCCTGCGGGTGAGCGAATCAACCGAGCGAGATTCAGTGGAGGTGGCCGGCCGCGGCGAGCTGCAGCTGGGCATCCTGATCGAGACCATGCGGCGCGAAGGCTACGAGCTGTCAGTCTCGCGCCCCAAGGTGCTGTTCGAGCGCGACCCGGAGACGGACGAGGTACGCGAGCCGATCGAAGAGGTCGTGATCGACGTCGACGAGCCGTTCTCGGGAATCGTGGTCCAGAAGATGTCGGAGCGCAAGGCCGAGATGATCGAGATGCGGCCCTCCGGCGGCGGACGTGTTCGGCTTGTGTTTTACGCTCCCACACGCGGATTAATCGGCTACCAGGGCGAGCTCCTGACCGACAGCCGCGGCACTGCCGTGCTCAATCGGATTTTCCACAACTATGCCCCGCACAAGGGCGACCTGCAGGGTCGCCGCAACGGCGTGCTAATTTCAACCGACCAGGGCGAGGCGATCGCCTATGCGCTGTGGAACCTGGAAGACCGCGGCCCGATGATGATCGAGCCGGGCTGGAAGGTCTACCGCGGCATGATCGTGGGCGAGCACACCCGCGGCAACGACCTCGAGGTCAACGTCCTCAAGGGCAAGAAGCTGACAAATATCCGAACGCACTCCAAGGACGAGGCGGTGCGCCTCACCCCACCGATCCGCATGACGCTCGAGCGGGCGCTCGCCTACATCGCAGATGATGAATACGTCGAAGTGACTCCGAAAGCGATCAGACTGCGCAAGAAGCTGCTCGATCCCAACGAGCGCAAGAGGGACGAGCGGCGGCGCGAGACCGAGCAGGTCTGATCACGCGCCCGTTATCGTAAATCGGCTTCATGAGCGATGGCGTTGATTCGCACGCCCCCTTCCGAAAAATCCGGCTGATCGGCCGTTGGCCGAGTCATCCGTACGAACTCGGTCGCACCGATCATATGTCGGAAAAGGCTGCGGAAATTTCTTCGGCAGGCGTGGCACCGCTGCAACATACCTCCAGGCAACGAACAAATCTGCATTTTTTGTCACTCGGCCGTCGAAAACGACGACCTCACTGGCTCAGTGGGTCACATTGTTAAGCTATAATTAAACATCACACTTGAAGGGCGCCGAGGCACTTGCTTGTATCGCTCGCATGAACACGATCCTGATCGAAGTCCGCCGCGCCAAGCCGTCCGATGCGACGGCGATCGCGGCCACCCATGACGAGGCATGGCGCACCGCGTACCAGGGTGTGATCCCTGGACCGGAGCTCGACAAGCTCATCAATCGCCGTGGACCGACATGGTGGGAAGGCGCGATCCGGCGGGGCAGCCGCATTGCCATTTTGGTATTCGGCGACACAGTGGCAGGCTACGCCAACTACGGACGCAACCGTGCGCGCAGCCTGTATTACGACGGCGAGATTTATGAGCTTTATCTGCGACCCGAATTTCAGGGTCTCGGCTTTGGCCGCAAGCTGTTTCAGGCGGCGCGGCGCGATCTGGCCCAGAGCGGAATGAGCAGCCTGGTGGTCTGGGCGCTGTCCGATAACGAAAACGCCGTCGGTTTCTATCGCAACTTGGGCGGCCGCGCAGTCGCGCGCTCCTCCGAGCGGTTTGGCGGCAAGGTCCTGGACAAGGTCGCCTACGCCTGGCAGGGCTGACGCACACTCTCTGCACTGCAATCCGCACAACGGCACTCGCTGCGGTTATTGATCGCGGCGGTGGTGCTGATTTTCAGCCCCGCGGACGAAGAGCCGTATTCACTCAATCGTCCGAGCTCAATCGTCCGAATTCAATCGTCAGACTTGGGCCGCTCGAAGGTTGGCGGCGGCAGGCCCGCCAGTGCACAAGCGGCGCGCACCGTGTTGGCGAGGAGACACGCAATCGTCATCGGCCCGACGCCGCCCGGAACGGGCGTGAGCGCGCCCGCCACGCTGCGCGCCTCCTCAAACGCAACGTCGCCGACGATGCGCGATTTGCCGCCTTCGCCAGGCAACCGATTGATACCGACGTCGACCACGGTCGCGCCCGGCTTGATCCAGTGGCCGCGCACCATCTCGGGCCGTCCGACGGCCGCGAACAGGAGATCGGCGCGGCGGCAAACGTCCGGTAGATCCCGCGTCTTGGAATGCGCGATCGTGACGGTCGCATTCTCGGCCAGCAGCAGCTGAACCAGCGGCTTGCCGACGATGTTGGAGCGGCCGATCACCACCGCCTCAAGCCCCTCGAGCGTTGGCTGCACGGTCTTGGCAAGAATCAGACAGCCGAGCGGCGTGCATGGCACCAGCGCCGGAAGGCCCGTGGTCAGCATGCCGGCATTGGTCGGGCTGAAGCCGTCGACGTCCTTGCGTGGATCGATCGCGGCCACGATCTTCTGCGCGTCGATGTGGGCAGGCAGCGGCAACTGCACCAGAATGCCATGCACCACGGGGTCGCTGTTGAGGCGGCCGACCAGCGCGAGCAGATCGGCCTCGCTTACGGTCTCGGGCAGGCGGTGATCGAACGAGCGCATGCCGCTGCCGACCGCCATCTTGGTCTTGCTGCCGACATAGACCTCACTTGCCGGATTGCTGCCCACCAGCACGACGGCGAGGCCCGGCACCAAGCTGCGATCGCGCGCCAGGCGATGCGAGGCATCGGCCACCCGGCCGCGCCACTCGGCCGCGATCGCCTTACCGTCAATGATCTTCGCGGTCATGCATTTCCACCGTGTTCAAGATGCTAGCCGATCGGAACAATCTTCTCCAGCGCTGCCGCGACCGCCGCTCCCTGCCCCGCAATGGTCAGGCGCTTGATACGAGCCGTCGCTCCGGCGGCCAGCGTAACGCTGCTCGGCGCAACGCCGAGCGTACGCGCGATCAGCCGGACCAGCTCGGCATTCGCCTCCCCCTCGCTCGCCGGCGCGCGTACCCTTGCCTTGAGGACAGCAGCGCCCGTCCGCGAGCACCTCAATGCCGTCAATGGCGTCGCGACCGCCGCGAGGAGTGAGCCGGACCGTCAGCGCAACACCGCCTGGCACCACCGTCCAGGGCCGGGCCGACATGCCTCAAAACACATTCGGTATGATGTAGAGCCTGATAACGTAGCGAATGAATATGATGATGAAGACCAGGACCAGTGGCGAAAGGTCGATCCCGCCAAGATTAGGCATGCGGCGGCGAATCGGCCGTAGCGCCGGCTCGGTGATGCGGTAGAGAAAATCCGCCACCATGTGGACGAACTGGTTGCGGGTGTTGACCACATTGAAGGCGATCAGCCACGAAAACACCGCCGCCGCGACCAGCAGATAGATATAGAGCTCAAGGGCAAGATCGATGACCAGGAACAGGGCGCGCATCTGGGCAATTCGCTCGTTGGAAGGTTGCCACATGTAGCGGGCTTGCCGGGCGCGAACAAGCCGGGTGCGAAGCGAGCCTGTGTGCGCAATTGCGACTGTCTCGCACCAGCCGTATCGACCTGCCTTATTGACTTGGCGGGGGGCCAGCCCTAAATGGCCGCTACCCGCCAACGGGCGCAGCCCGTTGCCCCCTTGGGGGCCGTAGCTCAGCTGGGAGAGCGCCTCGTTCGCAATGAGGAGGTCAGGGGTTCGATCCCCCTCGGCTCCACCACCCCGTCTCGACGCTTTGGGAGAGCCATGGTTCCCGGCATGGCCGCTCGCTCCCCCCAACTGGGACCACTCAGTCCCAACTCAAACCGACCAGCACGCGCCGTGCCTGGTTTTTAGGCGAAGCCGCGCACCGCTCCAGAGCCTAGACAGGTGCCCCTGGCTTCACGGGTCAGCCTCGAGCAGATCACTCCAGCAGATCAAGATAGCTCGACCACCATTCGCGATGCCGCTGCTTGAGATCGGCGAAACAGCGGCGCACACAGGGTAGAGCGAAACGACCACGAGCAGCCATACGACGCAGAGGCTTCCTCATGAACTGGGACGAATTGCGCAGCATGAACTGGGACGACTTGCGCATCATCCAGGCCGTGGGACGCGAGGGCTCCTATGCGGGCGCCGCCGCGACATTGCGCATCGATGAGACAACCGTCTCGCGCCGGCTGGCGGGAATCGAGCGCACGCTGGGTGTGACGCTGTTCGAGCCGGTGGACGGCGTGCGCAAGCCGACGGCGTGCTGCGACTTGGTGGCGTCGCATATCCAGGCGATCGCCCGTCACGTGGCGGAGATCGGAAACGTCGGCAACGAAACGACCGGCCCGGCAGGTCGCTTTCGCGTCGCCTCGATCAATTCGATCGCCGAGGAGATTCTGGCACCCGGCCTCCCTTCATTGCTGAGCGCCAATCGGGGCCTCGTCGTCGAGCTCCTGACCTCCAGAGAGAGGGCCAACTTTTCGCGCTGGGAGGCCGATCTCGCCCTGCGTCTGCGCAAGCCCGAGCGGGGCGACTTCGCCATCGAGAAGCTTGCAGACACGCAGCTCTATTTCTTCGAGCCAGCCGAGGGGCTGAGTGCAGACGGCCAAAGTCCTATCTGCTGCTATCCGGAACGACTGGACAGTTCGCCGGAGACCGAGTTTCTGAAATCACGCGGTTTACAGGGCACTGCGCGCTGCATCACTGAAAACGCACGCGTCATACGCAACCTCATTCTGTCTCGAAGCGCCGTGGGAATCTTGCCCGACTATCTCTGCGGGGATCTGTTGGCCGATCCGCGCTTGAGCGCAACGCCGGTGCCGCGTCGTCGTGATACCTGGCTTCTGATCCAATCGCACCTCAAGGGGAACAGCGCCGCCCGTATTGTCATTGATTGGATACGGGAACGGTTTACGCTGATGGCGCGACAATAGACGGACGTTGCTTCTGTCGGCGGCGCATTCACGCGCGCCTGAGCGGCTATTCTAAGAAGCCGGATCTGCGCGGCCGATAGAGCGCGCATCCTTCAGCTTCTCCGAAGCATTGCTCAAGCATTTCTCGTTTTTCAGATGCGTCGTATTCTGGCAAGCTTCCGCTCAGACGCTGCCGCCGAGGAGCAACCGATGTCCTTCGCCAACACCGGGGCCATTGGCCCGACGCTTGCATCTCATCGGCTCGACATGGTTCCAGGCACCAACCCATGCGCCTGCTTTTCTTGGAGCATCGAGAAGCTTCGCTTCGCCGCGCTCGTGCTCGTGGCGGCAGCCTTGCCGGCCGCAATCCTTGCGATGGCAGCTCCTGCCGCCGTCAGAGTGCTGGGCCTTGCTTGGCTTTTCGCGATCGCACGCCTCGCTCATGGCATCGTGCGGCGCGCCACTTCCGGAACGGCCGTGCTGATGATCGACCAGAGCGGCATTCTTGACCTGCGATTGATGCCGAGGCGCATCGGCTGGCACGAGATCGAGGCTGTCTTTCCGGTCAATATCGATCGCGGCCGCGTCGTTGATGTCAGCCTGCGATGGCCAGACATCACGCTTGCAGGCACGCGCTGGCTCACGCGCCTCGGCGCCATTGTCCAGCAGGCGCAAGGCGTGCCGGCGATCACGATCAGCATGCTGTTGCTTGATGGTCAGGTCGCCGATCTGCTGGCGGCGATCGCGCGCTATCGCCCGGATCTCGTGCCGGCATCGGCAATGCGTCACGCGACAGCGCAGTGAGGATGGCGCAGTGAGATCGCCTCCCGCGGTGGTCGCTGTCGGCTGGAGTCAATCGCAAAGCATGCCTGATGTGGTGGCCGCCGGACTATTCATGGCCGGCCAATACCCTACAATGGCGCCCTGATCGGGCTCGAATCGGGCGCCGGTTCCCGCCTGCCGAGACTGTCCTCTTCCATGGAACTTCCCGCGTCTACGCCGGCCTCTCTGCTGCAGCACCGGCCGTTCGTCCTCTATTGGAATGCACGCATCTTCGCCTCGCTCGCCTTTCAGATGGTTGGCGTGTCGGTCGCCTGGCAGATGTATTTGATCACTGGCAGTGCTTTCGACCTTGGCCTCGTCGGCCTGGTGCAGTTCCTGCCCGCCACCGTTTTGATTCTGGTCGCCGGCCAGCTCGCCGACCGCTACGACCGCCGGCTGATCCTGCAGCTCTGCCAGGGCGTCGAAGGCGCAGCGGCCGCCGCCCTTGCCTATGGCTCCTTCACCGGCTCGATCAGCAAGCAGTTCATCCTGGTGGCCGTGTTCTTCCTCGGCGCCGGTCGCGCTTTCGAGTCGACCACCAACCAGGCGCTGCTCCCCGCTGTGGTGCCATCCGAGCTGCTGCCGCGCGCGGTCGCAGCCTCCTCGGTCACGACGCAGGTCGCGACCATCTCGGGCCCGGCGATCGGCGGGCTCCTCTACGCGGTGAGCCCGACCTTTGTGTATGGAATCTGCACCGCGCTGTTCCTGTGCGCAACGCTGCAGCTCGCCTTGCTGCCGCTGGCGCGTGTTACGTCGACGCGGCCGCCGCTGACCCTTGCGACTTTCTTCGCCGGCCTCTCCTACATCCGGCAGAACCGCATGCTGCTCGGCGTGATCATGCTCGACCTCTTTGCGGTGCTGCTCGGCGGCGCCACCGCGCTGCTGCCGGTCTATGCCAAAGACGTGTTCGAGGTCGGCCCGTGGGGGCTCGGGCTCCTGCGCTCGGCACCCGCCGCCGGCGCGCTGATCAGCCTTGCGGTGCTCACCCGCACTCCGCTCGAGGCGCGCATCGGCCGCATCGAGTTCACCGCGGTCGCGATATTTGGCATCGCCACCATCGTGTTCGGGTTGTCGAGCTCGTTCTGGATCTCGATGCTGGCGCTGGCCGTCTTGGGCTCGGCCAACTCGGTGAGCGTGGTGATCCGCATGACGCTGGTGCAGATCGAGACGCCCGACGACCTGCGCGGGCGGGTGAGCGCGGTCAATTCTCTGTTCGTGAGCATGTCGAACCAGATCGGTGACTTCCGCGCCGGCACGGTGGCGGCCTGGATCGGCACGACGCCCGCGGTGCTCCTCGGCGGGTTTGGAACGCTGGTCGTGGTGGCGGCCTGCATCCGCGCCTTTCCGGAGCTCTATCGGCTCGAGCAATTTCGCTACGGCAAGCAGCAGTGACGGCGGCCGGCGCGCCAGATTGCCCGCGCAAGAATGGGCGGCTACTCTGACGGTCGCTCAGAAGACACTCAGCCTAACGGCCAAGCCGACACACGCAAGCACGGCGCGCGAAGCGCGTCTGCAACGAAGGCACGTCCCATGCGACTGACGCCCGCACAGATCGCAGTCCAGTTGATCTGCGGGCACAACCTTCCCATGATGCCCCAATACACTCTCAAGCAATGCTTAGTCGAAGGTCGAAAGCAGCTGCGGGAGATCACCGGGGTCGACTTTGAGTATGACCTTCAGCGGTGGCATGACCATCTCAAGGTATCCCGGCAGGGCGGCTATACCTGGAGCCGAGCCGTTGTTTTCCCAAAGATCATGGCCGCGGCGCTCGCCTCGCCCGAGTGGACCGAGACAGTCCGCGAGCTTCGCAAGAGACCCTAGACAATTCTCGTTCGAATCGATCCACATTCAGCCGTTCGTTCCCGCGCAGCGGGAACCTAGGGTCACTTGCGCTGATGACTCAATCTGTCGCTCTGGGTCCCGCTTTCGCGGGGACGAGCGGCGGAGAGGCAACGATTCAACGACATCGGAACATGCTCATCTAGCCCAGCCCCAGTCTTGCGTTCGTAGAGATTGAATGCACCAATGCCGGCAGAGGAGCAACCGGATGACCACGCGCGAGCAGAACGATTTCCTCACCCAGACCGGGCCCGGCACCCCGATGGGCAACCTGTTTCGCCGCTACTGGATCCCGGCGCTGACGTCGAAGGAGCTGCCGGAGCCGGATTGTCCGCCGGTGCGCGTCAAGCTCCTCTCCGAGCGCCTGCTGGCGTTTCGCGACACCCAGGGCCGCGTCGGGCTGATGGACGAGTTCTGCGCCCATCGCGGCGTCTCGCTGTGGTTCGGGCGCAACGAGGAGAATGGCCTGCGCTGCCCCTATCATGGCTGGAAATACGACGTGACCGGTCAGTGCATCGATGTGCCGTCCGAGCCGGAGGAAAGCGGCTACTGCAAGAAGATCAAGCTCACGTCGTATCCCGTGCGTCGAGCTGGGCGACGTGATCTGGACCTATATGGGCCCTCCCGAGCTCAAGCCGCCGCTGCCCGGCTTCGAATGGGCGCTGGTGCCGCAGGCGCATCGCTTCGTGTCGAAGCGCACGCAGGAATGCAACTATCTGCAGGCGATGGAAGGCGGCATCGATTCCGCGCACGTGTCGTTCCTGCACCGGCACGACCTGCGCAGCGATTCGCTGCATGCGAGCCGCGGCGCCGAGCTGACGCGCGAGACCGACGTCGCGCTTCGAGGTGATCGAGACCGACGGTGGCATGGTCATCGGGGTGCGCCGGCAGGCGGAGCCCGGCCAGCTCTACTGGCGGATCACGCAATGGATCATGCCGTTCCACAGCATGATCCCGCCCTACGGCGACAATGCGCTCAATGGCCACGCCTGGGTGCCGACGGATGACGAGAACTGCATGTCGTGGTGCTTCACCCATCATCCGACGCGGCCGCTGACCGAGCATGAGCTTCACACGATGCGCAACGGCGGCGGCATCCATGTCAGCCTGATCCCGGGCACATTCCGCCCGGTGATCAACAAGGACAACGACTACATGATGGATCGCGCGGCGCAGAAGGCCAACAAGACCTATTGCGGCGTGCGGACCATCGCGATGCAGGATGCGGCCGTGCAGGAGAGCATGGGGCCGATCCAGGATCGCAGCAAGGAGAACCTCACCTCGACCGACAACGGCGTGATTATGGCGCGCATCCGCCTGCGGAAAGCGGCACTCGCCGCACAACAAGGCAAGACCCCGGATGGACTTGATCCGAAGACACACGCGGTGCGCTCGGCTTCAATCGTACTGCCGGAAAGCGTGAGCTTCCATGAAGGCGCTGCCGACGCGCTCAAGGTGCGCGAAGGCGCCGCGCCGATTTCGGTGTGAAGGTCGGAGCCATTGAGAACTCTTGGTCCGATGAGGCCGTGTACTCGTCAGACGCAATATGGATCAGCAGGCGGTCGTGAACGATGCGGGAGGACAGCCAGTCCTCCCGCACGCTCGCTCTAACTGCGATAAATGCAGCTAAGCAACGTTAGCTTCAGTTGGTGGCAAAGCAGTAGAACCTGCCGGTGCCACCAGTGGCGTTGAGCGCCGGCTTGCTGCACCCCTGGCTCATATGCGTCGAATTCCACGATACGTTCCCGCCCCCGCTGCGATCCGAGTGGCCGAGCATGGCGCGCGCACGCTCTGCAGGGAAGTTCGGGTTCGCCTGTGGCAGGGACACGCCGTCCGCGGTCCAGTTGCCGCAAGTGTGATCGAGACCGTCGACGTAGGCCCGACCCTGGGCATCCGAACCGGTCAAAATGTCGTGCTCATTCTGGGTTCCCTGCGGCCTCTCGACGCCTGGAATGACCTCCCCTTTGGCGTTGAGCACGTTCGCCTTCTGCATGTTGTTGCGATCGCGCTGCTGGTCACCATGCAGATCGGCGACGTTGCTGGCGATCAATACACCCTTGACGTTGAACCAGGGTCCCGGGCCGATCCGATCCCGCGCATTCACGCGGGGCGTGTTGCCTTGCTGCTGCTGGCTGAGATAGGCGTGCCACGTGCGAGCCGCGTGCGGGGCGCCCAAGGCTTGAGCCTGAGTTTGGCACATCTGATCGGCGCCGGTGAGCCCACCAAGATTGCCGGTCTGGTTGGCATTTTCGGCAACGAAGAAGCTGATGACCGCAGGCGGCGCGGGCGGAGCTTGCTGGGCTTGCGCCAAGAGCGCTGCCGATCCCAGAAGCGTGATAGAGATGGCGGAAAGAACGATCATTTTACGCATAGTGGTTACCTCCCTTTGTCACTGTTTTAACGCTGTGACGTTTGAACTTTATCATTCATCACCTCTCACCCGCAATGAATGAGCCAGTAGGCCGAACATTCGTTCATTGATGTTTTAGACAGCGGATCGGCTCATTCATGCTCGACTGCGACAATGTGGCTGGTTGGACGAAATAGGTCCGCATCACTTGTACTGAGGTATATCGATGCGGCCTAGATCGTGGGGGAAGATCGTCACAGACCGCTTGTTAACTCCGCTGACACGTCGGAGAATCTCGAGATGGGTGCAGTGCTGCACCCCTTTCCAGGGAGACGAGCCATGGGAGACCCAGCAGTTGGTTGGATCGCAGCCATTATCATCGGCGGGATTGCAGGATGGCTGGCTGAGCAGTTCATGAAGAGTGATATGGGATTGCTGATGAATGTCGCGCTCGGCATCGTCGGAGCGGCGGTTGCCAGTGCCATTCTCAGCTTCTTTGGAATCGCCTTAGGCGGATGGATCGGCTACCTGATTGCCGGGTTCATCGGCGCGTGTTTGCTGATCTGGATCGTCCGCGCGCTACGGAGCCGCACAGCGTGAGGACGCGCGTCGCCATCGCAGACTAGCGATCCACATTGGTTCGGGCTTGTTGGTACTCTTAGTCATTGTTCTTCGGACGTGTGATCGCACTGCCTTTCTACGGCGAGCGCAAGCTCATGTGCCCTGCCGCCGTGCGGATGTCTTGCCGCGACCTGCGATCGCGGACTGCAGAAATTTGACAAAGTCGAGGGTCTTCGCCGGCAGGTGCTTGGCCTTCGAGTAATAGGCGCACACGCGTTCCGGCGACAAAGTCGCCTGCTCAAACAGCGCTTCGAGCGACTTGCTCGCGAGTTCGGCCCGCACCGCATAGCGCGGCACCCGCACGATGCCGTGGCCCTGCAGCGCCATCTGGATCAAAACGTCCGCGCTGTTCGACGAGAGCGTGCCTTTCACTTGAACCAGGAGAGACTTCGACGCGCGATTGAAACGGCCAGTCCTTGGGTGCGCTGACAAGATTGACCAGACAATTGTGCTCGCGAAGATCTTCCGGCTTCTTCGGCCGGCCCGCGCGCTCGAGATAGGCGGGCGATGCGCAGACAACATGCTCGACCACGCCAAGATCGCAGTCGACCAGGCCGGGCACGGACGGCTTCGCGCCGGCGATGATGACGTCGAAGCCATCGTCGACGGCCGAGATGCTATCGGGCGCGGACAACAAGCTGAATGCGCAGAGTCCGGATAGCGGCCGACGAACTCCAGGACGAGCGGCGCGAGGACGCAGCGCGCGTAGTCGCCCGTCGCCTGCACGCGCAGCGTGCCATAGGGCCCGTTCTGCAGATTGCGGGTCTTCGACCACATAGTCGTCGAGCGTCGCCAGCATCTCGAGGCAGCTCTGAAACAGCCCCTCGCCCGCATCGGTGAGCACGATGCCATGGGTCGAGCGGTTCAACAGGCTGAAGCCGAGCGCGTCCTCGAGCTCCTTCATGTGCTTGCTGACGACCGACGGCGTCGTGCGCAGATCCGCCGCCGCCTTGGTGAAGCTGCGGCGCTCCGCCACCCGCACGAAGGTGTTGAGCTTGTTCAAGTCTCGCAGCGCTGCCGTCAGAGACATCCGTCGCATCCTTCCGTGCAATGTCCTTCCGCGCCTTGCTTTGCCCGGTCGACGTATTCCAGCGTCTTCAGCCAGCGGTATCAAAGCATTAACCCTGTCAGACTGAGCCCGAGCCCGTCGTCAGCCAGTTGTCCGCAGAGCGCTGCCTGTTTCGACTGGTCTCTGCGAGGCTTACGGCGGACCGCACTCCTCAGAAACAACAGTTGTTCCCACAGACTGGCTACCAGATTTCGCGGCTTTGCTTAATATGCGGCTCGGTCGGCACAATCGGCCCCCAAGGCCTACTCACGCCGACGCACGTCAGTCCGCCCATTTGTCAGGAGGAACAGCCATGCTCAAGGAATATCACTACGACCACCTCATCCGCTGGCCGAAGGGCGAGCGCGCCTGCGTCTTTCTGACCTTCGATTTCCAGGGCGGCGAGGACGTCAAGCCGGACAAGAACGGCATCCTCAATTACGAGATGTGGAGCCAGGGCGAATACGGCCCGCACCACGCGATCTACCGGCTGCTGCGCGTCCTGAAGGAAGAGAACGTCAAGGCGACCTTCCTGACCTGCGGCGCGATCGCGGAGCGCTTCCCGGAGGCGGTGCAGGCGATCCTCGACCACGGCCACGTGGTCGAAGGCCACGGCTACAATCACGAGATCGCCCGCTACCTGCCGCGCGACCAGGAAGACACGGTGATGAAGAAGGCCATCGCCATGATCAAGCAGCGCACCGGCCGGCGGCCGCTTGGCTGGCGCTCGTGCACGCAGAGCACCAACACCCTCGAGCTCCTGATCGAGAACGGCTTCACCTTCAACACCAACTGCTTCCACGAGGAGCTGCCGTTCCTCTACGAGAAGAACGGCAAGGTGATTGTCGAGCTGCCGCGGCAGCCGTTCGGCGACGGCACGCTGTTCGGCCATCGTCATGGCGAGTACGGCAATCCGTATCACGGGCTCGAGACCTGGAAGGCCTATTTCGACGAGCTCTATTCGGAGAGCAGCGCGGAGCGCGCCGAAATACATCCCGTTCACGATGCATCCTTACATCATCGGACGGCCGGGCCGCACGCTGGCGCTGCGCGGCATCATCCAGCACATGGAGAAGGCAGGCGGAAATCTCTGGTTCCCGACCGGCATCGATCTCGCCGAGTACTGCCTCAACAATCTGTTCAAGGCCGAGTGCCAGAAGCTGCAGCGCGTCCGCGGGCTGACAGCCGACGACACGCAGCCGGCTGACATAATGCGCAATTGCCAGCACGGCAGCGCACGTTGACGATCACGGCGTGATCGGCGCATCTGCTCCGATCACGCCGTTTGTATTTGCTCCCGGCACTCTTCAGAAGAAACGCACAGTCAGAGGAGAAAGCAATGCGAAGGGAAATGACAATCGCCGCAGCGATCGGCATCGCTGCCGTCCTGCTTTCTCCAGTGGCAAACGCGCAGCCGGTCGCGGATTTCTATCGCGGCAAGACGCTGCGCATGCTGATCGGCTACGGGCCGGGCGGCGGCTACGATCATCTACGGCCGGCTGGTCGCGGAGTTCCTGCCGCGGCACCTTCCCGGCAATCCGATGATCGTGCCGCAGAACATGCCGGGCGGCGGCAGCTTCGTGGCCGCCAAGTTCATGGCCGAGGTTGCGCCCAAGGACGGCACCGTGTTCGGCAGTCTGGCGCAGACGCTGGCGCTCGACAGCATGACCAACACGACCACCAAGATCGATATCACCAAGTTCAACTATCTCGGCCGCGTCGTCACCAACATCGACACCGGCGTGACGCTGCCCAAGAGCGGCATCAAGTCGTTCGATGACGTGCGCGCGAAGCAATACGTCGTCGGCACCTCCGGCGGCGGCTCGACCACGGTGCTGTTTCCGTCCGCGCTCAACGCCTATGCGCGGCGCCAAGTTCAAGCTGGTGCGCGGCTATTCGGGCACGATCGACATCGTGCTGGCGATGGAGCGCGGCGAGGTCGACATCGTGGGCGCCTATGGACTGCCCGGCATCCTGGTGAGCCAGCCCGGCTGGGTCACAAGCGGCGAAGCGACCTTCCTCTATCAGGCCTCGCTCAAGCGGCATCGGCTGATCCCGAACGTGCCGACCCTGCCGGAGCTCGCCACCAGCGACGAAGGCCGCGTCGATGCTGCACGCCGCCGCATCCACCGGCGAGTTCGGCCGCTCGATCCTGACCACGCCCGGCGTGCCGGCGGAGCGGCTCGCGGCGCTGCGCACGGCCTTCGCCGCGATGCTCAAGGATCCGGATTTCCTCGCCGCCGCCGAGAAGCGCAACCTGATGGTCGACCCCGGCACCGGCGAGGAGCTCGACGCGCTCGTGCGCGACACGCTCAAGCTGCCGCAGGACGTGGCGGTCAAGATCGGCAAGATGATGGAGTGACGCTGCCGATCGATCCGAGCGAGCTGCAGTCCTCCGTCACTCCTCCTGCGCCAGCCAGTGATCGAGGAACGCCGCGAGCCAGGCGCGGCCGGCCGGATCGTAGACGGCGCGATCGGCGAAGTGCGCGGCGCGTTGCTTGGCGCCCGGCAGCAACGTGCGCTCGTGACCGCGCATGGTCCAGCGGCAGATGGTGGCGTGCGTCACCTCCGGATGGAACTGCAGCGCATAGGCGGAGCCGATGCGGAACGCCTGCACCGGAAACGTGTCGCCTTCCGCCAGCAGCTCCGCGCCTGACGGGAGATCGAAGCCCTCGCGGTGCCACTGATAGACCTGCTCGGGCCAGGGATCGCAGAGCGTGCGTCCGAGCTCGGTCGGCCGGATCGGGTAATAGCCGATCTCCGACGTGGCCCTCGGCATGCGGATAGACCCGGCTGCCGAGCGTGGCGCGCCAGCATCTGGGCGCCGAGACAGATGCCGAGGAACGGTTTGCGCTCCTTCAGCGGCACCGCGATCCACTCCGATCTCGCGGCGCACGAAGTCATCCGCATCGTTGGCGCTCATCGGGCCGCCGAAGATGATCGCGCCCGCATGCTCCGCCAAAGTGTCGGGCAGCGGATCGCCAAAGCATGGTCTGCGGATGTCGAGCGGATAGCCGCGCTCCTGCAGCGCGTGGCCGACTCGGCCAGGCGCGGAATTGTCGCGATGCAGGACGACCAGGATTGGCTGACGCGGTGCAGTCATGGTCATCATTGCCGAAGTCGCTGCTGGGCCTCGACCCCGGCCGCCGCGAGCCCGCGCGGCGTGACGCGCAGCAGGAACGTGACGAGCTTGTTGCCGATCCCGGGCACGACCAGGCGCCGGCCAGCCATGAAGCCGCGATAGCCCGCCTGCGCCACCTGCTCGGCCGTCTGCTTCACGAGGGACGGATAGCGCTCGTTGCGCACCCCCGCGCGCGCCTGGAACTCGGTCGGCACCGGACCAGGACAGAGCACGGTCACCCGCACGCCGCGCGGCTTGAGCTCGCGATGCAGCGCCTCGCTGAACGACAGCACATAGGCTTTGCTCGCGTAGTAGATGGCCATGCCGGGCCCGGGCAGGAAGCCCGCGACCGAGGCCACATTGAGTATGCCGCCGCGATGGCGCTGCAGCGTCCCGACAAAGGCCAGCGACAGATCGGTGAGCACGCGAACATTCACATCGATCATGGCGAGCTGCTCGGCGAGATCGAGCTTCGCCGCCGCTCCGACCAGCCCGAAGCCGGCATTGTTGACGACAATCTCGGGCTCGACGTCGAGCTTCGCAAGCGCGTCGGTGATGCGACCAACCGCATCGGGCGCAGCCAGATCGAGCGGCAGGATCGAGCGGCCGCTTGCGGCCTTGCGCCGCGATCGCATCAGCGAGCTCGGCCAGCCGCTGCTCCCGTCGCGCGATCAACAAAAGCTCGTGGCCGTGCCGCGCGAACTCGTGGGCAAGCGCCGTGCCGATCCCTGCCGATGCGCCGGTGATCAGCGTGACCGGTCGCATCAGGTCTCCTCGCCGGTCTGCTTGCCTCCGGCCCGGCCGATCTCTCGGTCAATCTCCCGGCCGCCCGCAACGCGCCGACGCAGCTCAATCCGTTCGCGCGAGGAGACGCCAAGGAGGTCGGCGGCGCGCCAGATGAGATTGTCCTCGAACTCGGTGACCTGATGATCGGCATAGACCATCTGCCACATCATCTCGACCATGCGAAGCCGGCCTTCTTCATCGAGCGTGCGGTTGAGCAGGCTGGTGAAATGATAGAGATCGACCGCCTCCTGCTCCGCCGCGGTTGCCTGCACGATCAGGGCCTCGGCGGCCGCGTCGTCAAGCTGAAAGCAGCGCTTCACAATGGTGTGCAGCTTGACGCGCTCGGCATCCGACAATCCGCCGTCGATCATGCCGACATGCACGAGCAGCGCCGCGGCGGCGAGCCGATAGTCGCCTTCCTCGAAGCGGCTTGGATCCTTGTGGCCGCCGGTCAATTCCGACACGAAATCTTTGAACGCCTGGAACATCGAGCCATCCTGCGAATGCCCGCCGATCCTGGCATATCGGGGCGCGAATGGCGATTTGAAAAAGCGAATGGCAACGCGCGATTAGCGAATGAGAGAAAAGGGCTCGTGATGCCCCATTCTTCCCTGTCGCAAAACATCAACCGCTATTTCTGCTGGACGCCCTTGCGCTTGCGCACGGACTTCTCGAGCAGCTCCAGATTGCTCTGAATATAGGGATTTTCCGGATCCTTGGCCTTGGCCTGCAGGAGCGTGACGCGCGCACGCGTATAGTCGCCGCGCAGAATGAAGGAATAGCCCTGGTTGTTCAGCACTTCGGGTGACTTGCCGACAATGCCGACGGCCTGTGCGTAGGCGCGGTCTGCGAGCTCGAAGCGGCGTAGCTGGTCGTATGACGCCGCAAGCCCCACCCAGGCTTCGGCATCCTTCGGTCGCGACTCGACGGCACGACGGAAATGACGTTCGGCCAGCCCATAGTTGGCGGATCGGTAGAGCTTCTTGCCAGTATTGAGATCGTCGTAAGGATCGCTGCCCAACAGCCCCGATGCATTGGGCGCCTCAGAGGTCGCCTCTCCGTCCGGCACCGATGCGGTGGTCAGCGGATCGTCGGCTGCCTTGGTGCTGAAGAAGTCGCCAACCTTGGTCGACGTCTCGCATCCGCCCAGAAGGAGCGGACCCACCAGCGTCGCCACAAGCACACGACCCCTACGCATATGCATCGACACACACACCGGGCGTTCCAGCCCCACACAGGGACGGCCAACGCAGCCCCCGACCGCCGTCCGAAAACAGCCGGATGCGCAACCCTAGGGTAGGATGGTTAAGATTTCCTTCGCCGACGCGCCGCAAAATATGGCTAAAACAGCCTGCAATCTCAGCAAGATAGCAACTTGATACTGCGAATGGCGACCCGGGAGAAAATCAGTAGTGGCCGACCGAAAGCCGGACGATGACCGGCAGCAGGATGACCACGAACAGCACCGGAAAGATGCAGAGCATCATCGGGATGGTGAGCTTGGCCGGCAGGCTGTAGGCCTTCTCCTCGGCGCGCGAGAGCCGCTTGTGCCGCATGTCGTCGGAATAGACGCGCAGAGCGTCGGTGATGCTGGAACCGAGCTCGGCAGATTGCTGGATCAGGGTGGCGAATGAGCGCGCCTCCTCAAGTCCGAGCCGATCGCCCAGGTGATCGAGCGCTTCCGTCATGGTGCGGCCGGCGCGAATCTCGAGATTCGCCATGTGCAGGTTGGCGCACAGCGACGGATAGGATTCGCCAAGCTCGCGCCCGACCCGCTCGAGCGCCGCTTCCATGCTCAGACCTGAATCCGCACACACCACCAGGAGATCCATGAAATCCGGAAAGCCCGCGCGGTGCTCATTGCGCAGTGATGCGATCCGTCGATCGAGATAGATGCTCGGCGCCACATAGCCGAGGAGACCGGCCGCCATGACGGCCAGCCATTGGATCGACGGCGACGGTTCTATCACCATGGGCAACCCAACAAACGCAGCCACCGCAAGCCCGACCGCGAGCGCGGTGCGCGCCACAAAGAACATCGCGACCGCCCGCGGATTGTAAATCCCGGCTTGCACCATGCGCCGGCGCAAGACCTTGCCGTCGCCCTTGTCGCCCGCCTCGTAGTGCTTGCCGGTGTAGTCGAGCACACGTTGGATCGCCTTGAGGCTCGACCGGCGCAGCGAATTGTTGCTTTCGCCCAGCTCGCCCGTATGGTGGTTGATCCCAGCCGCCCGCCGCTTGACCGCGCCACGCGAGTGGACCAGCGCCATCACGCCGAACGCCGTCGCCGCCGTCGCAACGAACACGATCAGCGCCAGCACCTTCAGGGAGCCGTCGCCGAAAAGTTCGAACAACATGTCGGAGAGGGCGTCCATGGATCAGATCCTGAAGTTCACCATGCGGTACATGATGAAGTTGCCGAGCCCCATCCAGCCGCCCGCAGCCATCAGCACCTTCCTGGTCATATCCTCGTTCCAGACCGCGCCGTAAAAGTCGGGCGCCACGACATGGATGATCAGCATCAGCAGCAGCGGCAGCGACGAGAGGATGATCGCGGAAGCGCGGCCTTCCGACGCCAGCGCCCGGACTTTGCGCCGCATCTTGAAGCGCTCGCGGATGACCTTGGACAGGTTGTCCAGAATCTCGCCCAGATTGCCGCCGGTCGACGCCTGGATGCCGACCGCCGTCACGAACAATGGCAGGTCGTCCTGGCCGATGCGGAAATAGAGATTGCGTAGCGCCAACTCGAGATCGGAACCATAGGTGATCTCGTCGGCCACGATGCCGAACTCGGAACCGATCGGATCCTTCATCTCGCGCGCCACCAGGCCGATCGCGATCGGCACCGGATGGCCCGCGCGCAGGCTGCGCACGATCATGTCGAGCGCATCCGGGAACTGGGCGCCGAAAGCCTTGCGCCGCCGCCCGCGCATGACATGAAGCACCATGAGGGGCAGGATGGTGCAGCAGAACACGCCGGCGACAAGCGCCTGGACGATGTCATTGCGGATCACATAAGTCGCCCCGAACGCCACCAAGGCGCCGAGCGCAACGACCATCAACAGCTTGGTCACACCCATCGTCAGGCCTGACTGCAGCAAGAGCTTGTTGAAGGCTTCAAAGCCGATGCTGTAGTCGCCCCCGCCGGTGAGACCACGCTCGCGCCGCAGCTGAACCAGGATGTTCTCGCGGTTGGGCTCGTCCTTGAGCAGCTTGAGGCGGCGGTTGACGTTCTGGCGATACGAGACCCCCGAAAAACAAAGCAGATAGATGGCCTCGACGAGCAACACGGCCGCTGCCGCGACGAAGACGTAGATCAGATAGATGGGGTCGAACTCGAACGACATGGTGAATTCAGAGTTGGCGGTCAGAGCGGCTGCGACGGGTCGAAGTAGTTGCCCGGAATCTTGATGCCCATGGTGACCAGGTCGTTGAGGAAGCGTGGGCGCACGCCGGTCGCCTGGAAATGCCCGATCACGCTGTTGTCCGGCCCGGTACCGGTACGCACGAACTTGAAGATCTCCTGCATCTGGACGATGTCGCCCTCGAGTCCCGTGATCTCGGCAATCGACGTCACCTTGCGTTTGCCGTCGGAGAGGCGCGAGAGCTGCACGATGAGCCTGACCGCGGAGGCGATCTGGCCGCGAACGGAGGCGATGGTCATCGGCAATCCCGCCATGCCGATCAGCTGCTCGAGACGAGAGACCGCTTCGCGCGGGTTGTTGGCGTGAATGGTCGCCATCGAGCCTTCGTGGCCGGTATTCATGGCCTGCAGCATGTCGAAGGCTTCCTCGCCGCGGCACTCACCGAGGATGATACGCTCGGGCCGCATACGCAGCGCGTTCTTGACCAGCTCGCGCTGGCGGATCTCGCCCTTGCCCTCGAGGTTGGGCGGCCGTGTCTCCATGCGGGCCACGTGCGGCTGCTGCAGCTGCAGCTCGGCGGCGTCCTCGATGGTGATCAGGCGCTCCTTCTCCGAGATAAAGGCAGAGAGCGCGTTCAGCATCGTGGTCTTGCCGGAGCCGGTGCCGCCGGAAATGATGGTCGTGATGCGCGCCCGCACCGCCGCGGCCAGCACTTCCGCCATTTGGGGCTTGATGGCGTTGTACTCGACCAGCTTGTTCAGGTTGAACGGCTTCTTGGAGAACTTGCGGATCGAGACCAGCGGTCCATCGACGCCGACCGGGCGGATCGCGACGTTGACGCGCGAGCCATCGAGAAGGCGTGCGTCGCACAGCGGATGCAATTCATCGACGCGGCGGCCGACCGCGGCAACAATCTTGTTGATGATGCGCAGCAGATGCGCCTCGTCCTTGAAGCGCACACCGCAGGGCTCCAGCAGGCCGCCGCGCTCCACATAGACGCATTCGTGGCCGTTGATCAGAATATCGCTGATGCTGCCGTCCTTGAGCAGCGGCTCGAGCGGCCCAAGGCCGGTCATCTCGTCGAGAATCTCGGTGACGAAGTCATTGAGCTCCTGGGCATTGAGCGCCAGTCGCTCGACCATGACGTATTGCGCCACGAGCTGCTGGATGTGGGCGCGCATCTCCTCTTCCGGCAGCTTTTCCAGCGCCGAGAGGTTGATCTCCTCGATCAGCCGGCGATGCAGCCGGACCTTGGCGTCGAGGAGCTTGTCGGTCTGCAGCGGGTTGGAGGCGGCAGCAGCCGCCATAGCGTCCGGCGCGGGCGCCGGGGCCGTCCAGGATACGCCCTGCAGCGCTTCCAGCGGCGCTTCCGGCGCAGCCGGCGCCAGCTCCGGGGCAGGGGCGCGACGGGCGGTAAAGCGGCCAATCATAGCATCCTCACTGGGCGATCCGTGGCGCCAACGGCCGATGAATTTAGGTCTGCACCGCCATTGAACCAATCTCCGTTCATTCCCGCGAAAGCGGGAATCCAGGGGCCGAGAACTCTGTAGTCCACCCGGCCAAAGAACTGGGTCCCCGCTTCCGCGGGGACGAACGGGACCAAGAGGCGATTCAAATTCATCTCATCTTGCTCTAGCGCGCCCAGGAGAGCTTGAACCGACCAGCACCCTTCTCTTCGGTGGCGGTCTTCGCTTCCGATTGCGGGAGAATCATCTTCTTGATCGCGAGCGTGATCTTGTTGCCCGGCTTCACGTCCTCGAGCGGCACGCCGCGGTCGATCGCCTCGCGCACGATCGCATAGTGATTGGGGATGCAGGCCGCGAACAAATCACCGAGCACGCGCTCGATGTCGTTCTTGCGCAGGCCGCTGGAGAACATCTGCTGCTCGAAGCGATTGACAATCACCTTCGGCTTCGGTCCATCGCCGAGCCGCTCGCGGACCGCCTCCACCAGCTGCTTGGCGTGCCGCAAGCCCGGCACCGTCATCTCGCTGACGATGAACAGCTCATCCGAGCCGAGCAGAACACTGTCGGTCCAGGAGAACCAGGTGCGCGGCATGTCGAACACGACGTAGTCGAACTGGGTCGACACCATGTCGAGCAGGCGGGTCACGACGTCGGGATCGAACGAGCGCATCTCGGCCGGCCGATTGGGCGCCGCGATCACGGCCAGGCCGGACGGATGGTGCGAGAGCATCACCTCCATGAGCTGCCGATCGAGACGCTCAGGTCGCGGCTCGATCTCGCTGAGATTGAGCCGCGGCTCGAGATCGAGATAGTCGGCGCAGGCGCCGTGCTGGAAATCGAGATCGACCAGGCAGGTTGACGACCGTCCGCCGGGGCCACTGTTGAGAAGCAGCATCGCGCTCTGCAGCGCGAGCGTGGTCACACCCGCCCCGCCGACGGCCGGCAGGAAGGTGTAGATCTTCGCCTCGGTAGGCTCCGTGGCGCTGCTGACTGGCGCCTGGGCGACCCGCGTGCAGGTGCGCACGAGCTCGACCGGCGCCACCGGCTTGACCAGGAAATCGGCGACGCGCATCTGCACCAGCGCGCGCGCTACCCCCGCATCGAAAGCCTGCGTGATGACCACCATCGGGGGCCAGGCGCCGAGGCGCGCCATCAGCCGCTCAAGCGCCTGCATCTCGCCTGGCTGCGCAGCGTCGAGATCGATCACCGCGACATTCGCTTCGGCAAGGTCGAGCTGCGCCTCAAGCTCGCTGAGCGAGCCTGAAACAGGCGTGAGAGCTATCTGAGCGTTAGCCCCGAAGGCAGCGTTCAGCTCCTCCAGAAAACCCTGGTCAGCCGACAGCACGACCACTCGGGTCGCGCTCGCTCCTGCATTGGTCCGGCCGATTTTCATGACGCGCGCTCACGCTGGCTCTTCGCTCAAGGGCCCTTGACCGGCGCCGCGGGGGTCGCGGAGCGAGGCGGTCGCGATCGCGGCAGCCGCTGCCTCGGCCTGCGCCTTCTGGTAGGCGGCCGAGCTCGTGGTCACGTTGACCGGAGTGATGACGCGGTTGTTCCGGTAGCGCTCATGCGCCGCCTGCATGCGCTCGCCCTCGAATGCGAGCTGGCGATTGGCGCTGGAGCGCGGCCAAGGGTCGACCATGTGGACGACCTTGTTGCTCTCGACTGCATCGTTGGCACCGAGCGAGACGGTCTCGCGCCGGTCGAAGTAGATATCCGAGCAGCCGCCGAGGGCCGCGCCGGCGGCAATGATCGCCGCGCAGGTTCTAGTTCTTGCTGACGACGGCATTTTGGACTCCCTTCGGAAGATCGAGCACGTGACCGGAATACGGCATCTCGGCGCCCATCGCGGCGCGCAGCTCCTTGCGCGGAATCTCGGCCTTGCCGGCCAGGAAGAAGTCGGCATCGTTCCCTGGCACCGTATTGTCGAGCGGCGTCTTGACCGGATCGCCAGGCCGCGCCGGGTGCACAAGACGAGGCGTGACGATGATGGCGAGGTCGGTTTCGTCCCGTTGATAGGATCGGCTCGCAAACAGCGCGCCGAGTATCGGCACGTCGCCGAGCCAAGGCACCTGCTGCTGATTGCCCTTGTTGATGCTCTGCAGCAGCCCGCCGATGACGAAGCTCTGGCCGTCGCGCAGCTCAATCGTGGTGCTGGCACGGCGCACGATCAGCGCCGGGATGGGCGGCAGGCCGGGCCCGAGCGCGACTGCATTGTTGAGATCGAACTGGCTCACCTCGGGCTCGATCTTGAGATTGATCTGGCCCTCGCGCAGCACGGTGGGCGTGAAGGCAAGCCCGATGCCATAGCGCTTGAACTCGACCGTGATCGCGTTGTTGGTGCCCGACACCGGGATCGGAAACTCACCGCCCGCCAGGAAGCTGGCGGTGTCGCCCGACAGCGCGGTGAGGTTCGGCTCCGCCAGGCTGCGGGCCAGGCCGCGCTGCTCGAGCGCGTTGATCATGACGTCGATGGTTGTGCCGCTCGCGAGAATCCGGCCAAGCATGAACCCGAACGGCGATGCGCCGGAGAGGAGACCCGCGGCAACTTCGCCGGCCGGGATGTTGGTCGCGCTTGTCGGCGCCGTGATCGGCAGCAGCCCCGGCGTGCGGCGCGAGCCGATGTTCGAGGTCAAATGGCTGTTGTACACGTTCCACTGAACGCCGAGCTCGCGGCTGGCCTGGCGCGAGGCTTCGACAAACCGCACCTCGAGCATGACCTGCTGCGGCGAGGCCACCCTGACGGTGTTGATGATATCGGGCGCGAACTGACGCGCGATCATCACCGCCTTGTCCAGCGTCGCGGCGTCAGGCGCGGAGCCCGACAGCATGATGCGACCGTTCACCGACGAGACGCGGATGCCGGGGCCGACCACCGAGCGGATCTCGCTCGCGAGCCGCGACACGTCATACGACACCTCGATGTCGAAGATGCCGAGCTGGCGCTTGCCGTCGGCGTAGACAGTCACGCGGGTGGTGCCGATCTTCTTGCCGAGAATCGACAGCGTCTGGTCCGTGAGCGGCGCCACATCGGCGACTTCCGGATCGCCGACCGTGATGTCGGAGAACGGCGCGTCGACGTGCACGTCCTCGGTCTTGCCGACCGCGATGGTGACCGAGACGGTGCGCTTGGCGCCGCTGATCTGGATCAGCCGCTCCGCCTGCGCATCCGTAGCCGGTACCGCGCTGATCGCCGTCACCGCCACGACGCTCGCCGCGAGCGTCGCCAGCAGGCGGCGCGGCGTGACGCGCAACGAGCCCTGCCAGACGGCCAGGACACTCCGCTCGATCTGCTCTGTCACCTTGATCTCCCCACCCATTGTCCACCTTCCCCGGTTCTGTCCGGCGGCCTATCGAAGCGCACGCTTACGATCGGCTGCCGCCGCGCTGCCGGCCCCCTCGGCCGGAACGCTGTAATCCTCACGATTGATCTTCTGGTCCTTGCCGACGCGGAACACCTTGATGGTCGCGTAGGAGCGTTCCTGCGTCGGCGACACGTCACCGGCGTCAGATCGCTGAGCGTGATGACGCGCGTCGCCTCGAGCGCGGATTCGCCGGCACGCCGCAGCATCAGCGAGAGCGTACCGACCGAGGCCGCGAGCGAGAGCTTTTGCGCCCCGGCCGTATCGATCTCGAGCGTGACCGCTTTCACCACTGCCGGCTTGTCGTTGCGCTCATCCGCGATCTGGTCGATCGCGAGCACGCGCGTGTTCTGCAGCACGATCGTCGGTGCTGGAGCGCTCCTTGCCGTTGGCGTCCTTCTGACGCGTGAGCGCGACGTCGACGCGATCGCCGGGCAGCACGAAGCCGGCCACGCCCTCGACGTCGTTGACCCGAATGGTGACGGCCCGCATGCCGTCCTGCAGCGTGGCCGAGAGCGTCGCGCGCTGGCCCGGCCCGGTGATCTTGGACGAGAGGACCGGCTCGTTCGGATCGATGGCGGTGAGCACGACGCGGCGCCCGCCCGCATCCACGATGTCGGAGATGCTGCGGAATGCGCCGGCCGGAAGCGCCTCTTCCGGCCACGACACCTCACGCAGAGACGCCGACGACAGCTCATTGCCGAAGCGCAAAGGCTTGGTGGCAACCACAATGGTTTGCGTGACGGCGGGCTTCTTCTGCGCCTCGAGATTGCGCATCCGCACCTCGGCCTGGCCATTGAGCCATGACTGAGCGAGGAACACGGCGAACACGCCGAACAAGACGGCAACGCCGATCATCACGATGGTGCTCGTCCGCACGACGTAATTCCTCTGGCCTCACGCGGGTATCCGCGGGTTCACAGAAACTATAGGCGTGGAGGAGGTATTGAATTGGTGAAGCGACCGGGCGTTCTGGCTCTATGCTGAAGAGAGGCTGAAGTCCTATTGTTTACAGTTGGTGTCGCGTTGACGGCCATTGATTGATGCAAGCTTGAGAGATATGGACAACGCACTTCACTAACGATGCGCGACCCATCGTCGCTGAGTATTCGACCCTTCATATCGGAAACGCGTGAATCCGCGCCCCGTTGGGCTCGCTCCCGCCTGCCCACCATCCACGATGGTCAGCCATGCAGCGTGGTAAACAATGTCGCAACCGGCGTTGATACATTGTTGATCATGCGGCAACATGCGCGCCCTTGCTCGACCGAGCCCAGCCGGAGGATCAAACAATGTCGAAGCCACGGATCAGCTATGTGGACCCCGCAACCGTAAAGGACCAGGCGATGTTGGCGGAGTTCGACCGCTGCCGCCGCGAGGGCACGCCACGGCCGGAAAGCCAGGCGATCCGCGCCCATGTGCCGGCCGTGTTCTGGTCGTTTGCGAACTCCTGGCGCGACGTGTTCAAGCACGGCGTCGCCGACCATGCGATCAAGGAGCTGTGCCGCATCTACGTGTCGCGCTCGGTCAAGTGCGAATACTGCGGCAACCAGCGCTCCATGAAAGCGGCGAGCCAAGGCATTGTGGAAGATGACTATGCTGACCTGATCAATTTCGAGGGCTCGACCCGCTACAACGAGAAGCAGAAGGCGGCGCTCTCCTATGCGGAGGCAATCACCTGGGATCTGCCGGTCGACGACAAATTCTGGGCGCGCCTGCACCTGCATTTCAGCGAGCCGGAGCTGGTCGAGATCGGCTATTTCGTGGCGCTGACCATGGGCCAGCAGCGCTGGCTGCGTACGCTCAACATCGAGCATCACGAGATCCTCGCCGGCACCAGCGCCTCGATGGCGCCGGGCTTCGAGGATGCCGACACGCTCAAGCGCTCGAAGGGCGCCGGCGACTACTGGGCCAAGACGTCAGCGAGCGAGGCCGCGCAATAGCGGACCCGGCGGGACCTCATGGGTGATGTGTATGGAGTGGTGAAGGTCGCGGCGGTGCAGGCGGCCTCGGTCTTTCTCGATCGCGAGGGATCGACCGAGAAGGCCTGCCGCCTGATCCGCGAGGCTGGCCGCAACGGCGCGCGCGTGATCGGGTTTCCGGAAGGCTTCATTCCGGCGCACCCGGTCTGGTATCACCACCATGCGGCGACCGGCGCTCTCTCCAACCGGCTCGCCACCGAGCTGTTCAAGAACGCCGTGGAAATTCCGGGGCCGGAGACCGCGGCGCTCAGCGAGGCCGCCCGCGACGCCAACGCCTATGTGGTGATGGGCGTGTGCGAGAAGATGCCGAACACGCTCGGCACCATGTTCAATAGCCAGATCTACTTCGGCCCCGACGGCACGCTCATTGGCAAGCACCAGAAGATCATGCCCACGGTCGGCGAGCGGCTGGTGCACACCGGCGGCTATGGCGACACCTTCGGGGCGTTCCAGACCGAGTTCGGCCCGATGAGCGGCCTCATCTGCGGCGAGAACTCCAATCCGCTGGCCGTGTTCGCGCTCACGGCCGAAGGCACGCGCATCCACGTCATGAGCTGGCCCAACCATTTCCCGGTGAGCGGCGATCCGCTGCGCGACCGGGTGGCGATCGACGCACGTCGTTCGCGCAGATGAGCAAGGCGTTCGTGATCGCAGCCTGCGGCACGGTCGACGAGCATATGGTCGAGATGCTCAAGGGCGGGCCCGACACCGAGAAATTCCTGCGCGATCCCGATAGCTGCGGCGGCTCCTGCATCGTGGCGCCCAACAGCCGCGTCATTGCGGGGCCAATGGGCGCCGAGGAAGGCATCCTCTACGCCGACTGCAATCTCGAGATCGGCGTCCAGATGAAGCTGCGGCATGACTTTGCCGGCCACTATAACCGGCCGGATATTTTCCACCTGCAGATCAACCGCTCGGCGCCGAAGCTCTACTCGGTGCATGGCACCAACGCGATCGGCCGAGACGCCGCCCGCGCAGCTCATTGACCCCACGAATGCGCTGCTTGCCGCCCCGACAACGGATAAAGACGATGGCCACCGCAACACTTGAAAAGACCGCCGACCCCCGCATCACGTCCGCCATCGGGCATTGGGGGCCACGCTTCGTCACCAATGGCGTTGCGCTGACCGACTTCGAGGAGGTCACGCGCGCGATCACGTCGTGGGACGACTGGTGCCGCGCCTGGTCGGCGCGCGCCGCCGTGCACGAGGCGATGGGGCGCGAAGCGCTCGCGCAAAAAGAAGTTTCTGAGCGCCGGCGAGCATCTGCAGCGCGCCGGCGTCTACTATCACTTCGGCAAGTTCCTGTTCGTGCAGGACCTCGCGCAGATGAAAGCCGCGCACATGAAGGCGGTCGAGTGCCGCAAGCTGGCGCTGCCGTATCTGCGCCCGCCGGGCGAGCGCGTGGAGATGCCCTACGAAGGCAAGTGGCTCGCCGGCATCCTGCGCAAGCCGGTCGGCGTCGAGCGCCCGCCGGTGGTTGCCTTCGCGTGCGGGCTCGATTCCTGCAAGGAGGAGACCGACGCCTATGAGCAGCCATTCCTGGCGCGCGGCATGGCGACGCTGGCCTTCGACGGGCCGGGCCAGGGCGAAGGCGAATACGACTTCGCGATCCGCGGCGACTACGAGGTCGCCGTCAAGGCGGTGATCGACTTCATCGAGACGCGGCGCGACCTCGACGCCAACGCGCGTCGCGATCGCGGGCATCAGCCTCGGCGGCTACTACGCGCCGCGCGCCGCCGCCTTCGACAAGCGCATCAAGGCCTGCCTGGCGCTCGGCGGCCCTTACGACTGGGGCGAATGCATCGACAACGTTCCTGATTTGACGCGCGAGGCGTTCCGGGTGCGCAGCAAGAGCGCGACGCTGGAAGAGGCGCGCCGCAAGGCCGCGACGCTGACGCTCAAGGGCGTGGCGCAGAACATCACCTGTCCGATCTACATCATGAACGGCAAGCTCGACCGCATCGTGCCGGCGAAGGACTGCCGAGCGGCTGGCGCACGAGGTGAAGGGCCCGGTCGTGCTCAACCTGGTCGAGGACGGCAACCACATCGCCAACAACCGCGCCTATCGCTGGCGCACGCAGAGCGCCGACTGGATGGCGGAGCAGCTCGGGGCGGGGTAATCACATCCGGCCCATCTGGCTCTCGCTGCTGCGGCAAATCGACTGTCAGCCGCCATTGCGGTTGCGAGCGCAAGTTCATAGCATCCCCGGATTGCGATCCTGGGAGGAGCGCCATGACCAAGCTCTACGCTACGTCTGCACCCTCGCGCCGCAGACGTCATCAAAGGCCTGCTGACCGCCGGCCTCGCGACGCCGGCCATCCTGCGCGCCGGCACCGCGTTCGCGGCCTATCCGGAACGGCCGGTGCGCATCATCGTGGCCAACACACCGGGCGGGCCCTCCGACATCATTGCGCGCATCATGGCAGCGGCGCTGCAGGAGACGCTCGGCGGCGCTGTGTTCGTGGAGAACCGCGGCGGCGCCGGCGGCAATATCGGCATGGGGCTTGCGGCACGCGCGGAGCCCGACGGCTACACGCTCCTCCTTTCGACCAGCGCCTATTCGGTCAATCCGGGCCTCTACGAGAAGCTGCCCTACGACCCGTTCAAGGATTTCGTTCCGGTCTGCGAGCTTGCGATCTCGCCGCATGTGTTCGCGATCAAGCCCGATCTCGGCCCCAAGACCATGAAGGAATTCGTGACGCTGGCGAAGGCGAACCCGGACAAGTTCAACGTCTCGACCCCGCCGATCGGCACCACGCCGCAGCTGCAGGCCGAGGTGCTCAAGCAGCGCGAGGGCCTGCAGAAGATGGCGACCGTCGTGTTCGCGGGCGGCGGCGACGCGCTCGCGGCGCTGATCAGCGGCACCGTGCAGCTCTCCTCCGGAGTGCTTGCGCCGGCGCATCAGCACATCAAGGCGGGCACGATCCGCGGCCTCGCCGTCACCGGCACCAAGCGCTGGCATGACCTGCCGGAGATTCCCACCATGCTGGAAGCGGGCTTCCCGAACTTCGTGTTCGACACCTATACGGCGCTGATGGCGCCGGCGAAGACGCCGCCCGAGATCGTGGCTCGGATCGAGAAGGAGACGCTGGCGATCCTGCGCCGGCCCGAGATGCTTGCGAAGCTCGAGCAGTCGGGCTTCGACGTGACGGCCAAGAGTGGCAAGGAGCACATGGAACGCGTCACCAAGGAGGTGGCGATGTTCCGCGACATCATCGAGAAGGCAGGACATCCAAAAGCTGCAGTAGGCCTGAGCAGAGACGCGCAGCGCATGTCCCGGAAAAGCCTGCCCCGGACAACGATCCGGGGTGGGAACCGGTTTTCCGATAAGGACATGCGCCACTCAAAACTCTAACGCCAGAACTGGAACAGCCCGTAGCCGTTCCAGGCCACGCGCGGGTCGAGCCCGATCAACGCGCACAGCCCGTAGACCACGTTCCAGAACCAGCTGGAGAGCGCCGGGAACGAAGAAGAACGCGAGCACCAGGAGAACCGGCGCGATCATGGCGGCGCGGCGGCCCCATTGGCGGACGGTCAAAGGCAGAAACGGCTCGATGATGCCCCAGCCGTCGAGCCCCGGGCACGGCAGCAGGTTGAAGATCAGCACGGTGACCTGCAGCATGGCGAGATAGGCCACCGCGGCATAAAGCACCGGATCGGGCGCGACCGGCTTGAACGCCAGATTGATCACCAGCATCAACGCTGCAAGCACGACCGCAGTCGCCAGCGGCCCGCCGGCCGACACCAGCGCGCCATAGATGCGCCGCCGCAGCAGCTGTGTGTTGATATAGACGGCGCCGCCCGGCAGGCCGACACCGCCGATCGCCATGATCAGAATTGGAAACAGGATGCTGTACTGCAGGTCCGTGTAGAGCAGCGGATTGAGCGTCAGATAGCCCTTTCCCTCGACCGTCCTGTCCCCGCAATGATAGGCGACGAACGCATGGCCGAACTCGTGCAGGCAGAGCGAAATGAGAAATCCGGCCAGCACGAACGGGAACACCAGCAGGCGCGCGTCATCGGGGCGGTACAGCATCCAGACCGCGCAGGCGAGGAACACGACGATCAGCAGCAGGAACGCGGAGCTGACGGGCGACGACGACCGCGTCGATGAATCCTGATGCACACTCGCCTCCCGGGCATCCGCGCCACAGATCCGATCCTGGCGCGGCCTCTCATGCTGACCAATGCTATAGAAGACCTACACCGCCATGGCCGATTTCTCGGCCACGCTGCTCACGCACCAGCTTGGCCAGGCTGATCATATCCACCTTGCCGGAACCGAGCAGCGGCATCTTGTCGAGTATTGAAGATCTCGGACGGCATCATCAGCTCGGAGGCGCCGCGCTCGCGCGCAAAGGCAAGGAACTGCCGAGCGTGACGCATCCTTCTGCTGGGTGACCAGGATCAGCCGCTCGCCCTTGCGCGGATCGGGCACCGCCACGACCGCCGACAGCGCATTCGGCCACAGATCGCCGGCGAGCATCTCGACGGCGGCGAGCGAGACCATCTCGCCACCGACCTTGGCGAAACGCTTGGCGCGGCCCTTGATGGCGACGAAGCCTTGCGCATCGATGGTGACGATGTCGCCGGTGTCGTACCAGCCTTCCGGCGGCGGCTCGAGCACGCCCGGACGCTCGGCCCGCAGGTAGCCGAGCATCACGTTGGGGCCGCGCACGACCAGCCGGCCGCCCTCCTCCACACCCTCGACCTTCTCGAGCCGCGCCTCCATGCCGGGCAGGATGCGTCCGACGGTGCCGAACTTGTTGAACATCGGCGTGTTGAGCGCGAGCGCTGGCGCGGTCTCGGTGACGCCGTAGCCTTCGAGGATGCGCAGCCCGAACTTCTCCATGTAGGTCTTGCGCGTCGACTTCCTTGACCGGCTCGGCGCCGGCCAGGATGTAGCGCAGCGAACGGAAATCGTAGGCATGCGCCACCCGCGCATAGCCGTTGAGGAACGTGTCGGTGCCGAACATGATGGTGGCGTTCACGCCATAGATCAGCTCCGCCACCGTGCGGTAGTGCAGCGGCGACGGATAGAGATAGATGCGCACGCCCGAGACCAGCGGCAGCATGACGCCGACCGTCAGCCCGAACGAGTGGAACATCGGCAGGACGTTGAACACCTTGTCCTGGCGGCCGAAGTCGATGCGGGCGGCCGCCTGCGCGGCATTCGCCAGGATGTTGCGATGGGAGAGCACGACGCCTTTCGGCACGCCCTCGGAGCCCGACGTGAACAGGATCGCGGCCCAGTCGTCGGCTTTGCGGTCAACGAGCGGCTTGTTCCAGTTGAGCAGACCGCGAATCTTGTCGGACTTGGTGACGGTCGGGCGGATGTCTTCCAGATAGACGATCGAGACCTTGCTCGGCGATCGCCGTCACGAGCTTGTCGAGCCGCGCCTTCTCGACGAAGGTGCGCGAGGTCACGATGGTCGCCGAGCTCGGCGGCCTCGCAGGCGGCCAGAATGTTGCTGACGCCGGCGGTGAAGTTGATCATCGCCGGCACCCGCCCCGCCGACATCAGGCCCATGACCGTGACCACAGTGGCGTTGGCATTCGGCAGCATCACGCCGACCGGGCGACCGACACGCGCGAGCGGCATGAGCTTGGTGCCCAGAACCGAGGCGCCGATCAAAAGCCGCTTGTAGCTGAGCGCGCCGGCCAGCGGATCCTCGACCGCGACGTGACGCGCACCATGCAGGCGCGTGGCCTCGATCACGGCTTCGATCACGGTGCGATCGGTCGAGGTGGTGCGGAACACAAGGTCCGACATGATGCCGTAGAGCGCCATGCCAGCCGCCTGCCGCCGCCAGCGGCCCTTGAGCGCGGGATCGACGGTGAGCCTGACCGGCTCGAGCACCGTGACCGTGACCTTGGGGAACCATTTGCGGCGCACCTGCCCCTTGGACAGACGGCTGAACGGTGTCTGCTCGAGCCCCTCGATGCGCACCGGCACGACCTCGGCATTGGCCTTGTCGGCGATCATGGCGGCACCGTCATAGACCTTCATCAGGCTGCCGGTGACGGTGATGCGGCCTTCCGGAAAGATGATCAGCGCGTTGCCGGTCTTGACCGCGTCGATCAGCGTCCGCACCGCCATCGGCTTCATCGGATCGAGCGGCAGCGCATGGGTGAGCTTGAGAAACGGCTTGACCCACCAATGCTTGGCGATGCCGACGTCGATCGCGAACACCGGCTTGCGGCTGCGCAGCGACATCGCGAGGCCGGCGTCGAGGAAGCTCACATGGTTGAGCGCGATGATGACGTTGGGGCCAGCCTTGTGCAGGTTCTCGAGCCCCTTCAGCTCGATGCGGAAAAACGTCCGATAGATGATCGAGAGCGCATCGCTGAGCGCGTTCGCCGGCATGGTGCGGCCGATCGCGACCGCCACCAGAAGGCTGCCGACGCCAAGCAGCAGGAACACGCCCGGCGTGGTCAGCCCGACCGCCTGCAGCAACGCGATCGCAACACCCGAGCCTGCCATGAAGCCCGCATTGAGCACATTGACGCCCGCCACCACGCGGGCGCGGCGGTCAGCACCGGCCCAGGACTGTACGGCGGCAAAGACCGGGACGATGAACAGGCCGCCAGCGATCGCAAGCCCCGATAAGTCCGCCACGAACCGGACGCCGCGCCAGGAGCCAAAGAGCGACCAATAGCCATCGAGACCGGGGATAGGCCGGGCGCCGAAGGTCGCGATGCCGATGTCGAGCGCGAACAGGCCCAGCAAGGCCGCAGCAATCAGCGTCGGCAGCAGGATGATGCGACCCGCCGCCAGCCAGGCCGCCAGGCCCGAGCCGATCGCGATCGAGATCGCAAAGATGGCGTTGCAGGTGGTGATGACCTCCTCGGTGCCACCGAGCACGTCCTTGACCAGGGGCTGCATGACGGTCGCCACCACGGCGCCAGCGAGCCAGAACCAGCTGGTCACGAAGGCGCCCCACCAGATCCGCTTGTCGTCGCGCAGGTGGCTGATGAGCGACGCTGTGGAGACAGCGACGTTGCGGCGGATGACGAGGTCGGGCGCCGCTTCGCCGGTCGGCGGGATGAACAGGCTCGCGCCCCAGCAGGCGAGCGAGAAGATGAGCATCAGGAAGCCGAACGAGGCCGGGTCACCGCCGCCATGGGCAGCAAGCCCGCCCACGATGGTGCCGAGCAGGATGGCAATGAAGGTCGCGCCTTCGACGAGCGCGTTGCCGGCCGGGAGCTCGGAGCGATCGAGGTGATCGGGCAGGATGCCGTACTTGATCGGGCCGAACAGCGCCCCGCACACGCCGAAACCGAACAATGCGCAGGAACAGAATGCTGACTGAGGCGGTGTCGAAGCCGACCGTGTGCAGCCAGAAGCCAAATACCGCAACAGCCGATACGGCGATCTCGACGAGCTTGATCCGCTGCGCCACCAGGGCCTTGTCGTAGCGGTCGGCCATCTCGCCGCCGAAGGCGGAGAGGAAGAAGTAGGGCGCAATGAAAACCGCCGGCGCGAGCGTGACCAGCACGCCCGCCTTGGTGCCGCCGATCTTGAACAGGATGAGGAAGATCAGCGCCTGCTTGAGGAAATTGTCGCTGAACGCCGCAAAGAACTGAGTCCAAAACAGCGGCGCAAAGCGGCGCGTCAGCAGCAAGGACGACGACATCTGGTCCTGATCCTCTGTGGTGGGCCTATCATATCGATGAAGGCCCTATGTGACATTCATGAATTTGGGTTGTGGACTGCGATGGGCGCGGCTGCGGAACGTCGGCTCGCGGCGCAAGACGCCGTCAATCGCTGCAATCAGCAAGACCCACACCAATGCACCGCAGTGATCGCTGCCTTTCAGCAGATTTGACGGGCCAACGCCGCAAAATCGTGCCGCAAGCTCTCGCTGTCTCTTCAGAGATATGGAGCGACCTTGGGATCATGTCGATCATCGGGGACTCTGCATTGCCATGAACGATGTTCATGCTTATACACTTCCGTGAGCAATGTTCAAGCGCATTTTTGAACACTGTTCACGGCGAGGCAGTCGTGATAAAAGACGAGACTAATCAGAACGTTAGTGAAACTGCCACGGATCTACGGCGGGCTCGGCTGCGCGACGCCCTGGTGGGGGCGGCCGAGCAGACGATCACACAGCAAGGGCTCGGGTCCTTGCGAGCGCGCGCGCTGGCGGAAGAGGTCGGCTGTGCGGTCGGGGCGATCTACAACGTCGTCGAGGATCTCGATGACCTCGTGCTGCTGGTGAACGCGCGCACGCTTGCGGCGCTGGAGCGCGACCTGGTCGCCGCCGACCGCGCCGGCGAGCCGGTCGAGGGGCCAAATGCCGCGATCGCACGGCTGGTGCGCATGGCGCTCGCCTATCTCGACTTCGCGGCCGCACAGACGCCGCGCTGGCGTACGCTGTTCGAGCACCGGATGCCGGCTGGACGCGAGGTGCCCGCCTGGTATCGCGAGCAGCAGCAACGACTGTTCGCCTATGTAGAAGAATTGCTGCTCGAGCTGCAGGCCGACGAGTCGCGTGTGCGCCGCGCCTTGCTGGCCCGTTCGCTGTTCTCCGCCGTGCATGGGCTGGTCGTGCTCGGGCTCGAGGAGAAGCTGCAGGCGATCCCGCTGCCGGTGTTGCGCGAGCAGGTCCGCTTCGTGGTCACCGCGATCGGGCGGGGCATGATGACAGCAGTATAGGCCAGCCGCGCTCGCTGCGCTGCCTCTTGACGATTGATTCTGGGACCGAGCTAGGCTGCCGGCTCCGCGAGCAATCGCTTCATTGCCTCCGGATCACGCTCGATCGCCAACAAGAGCGCACGGGCTGGTGCGTCGGGCTTACTGCGGCGCTGCTCCCAGTCGCGCAACGTGGTGAGGGGAAGATGAAACGCCAGCGCGAAAGCCTCTTGCGTCATCCCTAGACGTTGCCGCAATGCCTTCACGCGCGAGACCCGACGCATTCTCGCAAGCTGCTCTGGCGTCAGCAGCTTGGTGTCAGGATCGGACATTGCTTCCGCCACAAGCTCCTCGTTGCTCAAAGCGTCAAGCTTGGCCCAATCGGTATTTCCTCGTGGAGGGGCTTTACCAGGCTTCATGATCACCCGCGTAATACCGGTTCTCTTCATCGCGCGTGGCTTTCCGGGCCGAGATGATTCTACAGGTCGTTTCATCGCGTAGCGTGGTCACAACGAACAAGATTCTACCGTGGGCCATTCCGATAACGACGGTCCGCTCTTCTCCGTGGTCCAACGTGGCATCAGCCTCTTCCAGCCGATTCGGATCTTCCAGGGCTGCGATGGCATCGGGAAAATCGACCCCATGCTTGCGGCGATTGAGTACCCGCTTAGCTTCGTCCCACTCATAATCCACGGGAGCGCAAACTACCGGATACCGGTAGTCCCGACAACATGAAAGGCGCGTTCACTCGTTCCCGAACCGCCACGCGCCCGGATGGCGCACCGTGATGCTCGCGCCGCCTCCGCGACCGAGCGCGCGCCGACATGCAGAAGCTCGGTCTTGATCTCGTCGAAGAACAGATCGACCACGTGCGGTGCGCCGGCCGGCCCGAGCGCGCCGAGCCCATAGGCGAAGCAGCGCCCGGTGAAACAGAACTTGGCGCCGAGCGCGAGCGCGCGCACCACGTCGAGGCCGCCGCGGATGCCGGAATCGATCATCACCGGTCGCGCGCGAGCCGACCGCCGACGACGATCGCCGGCAGCATGTCGATCGATGGCCGGCGCGCCGTCGAAATGCCGGCCGCCGTGGTTCGACACGCTGATGCCGTCGGCGCCGAGCGCGACCGCACGCTCGGCGTCCTGCGGATGCAGGATGCCCTTGACCACGAACGGCACGCTTCCAGCGGTCGCGCAGGCGCTTGAGCTCGTCCCAGGTGTGGCTGCCGCCGGAGCGCAGCTGCATGGTCTCGGCGGTCTCGACCTGCGTCGCCTTCTCGGCATAGGGCACGAGATTGGCGGTGATCGGCATGCCGTTGCGCAGGAGCTGCCATGGTCCAGGCCGGCGAGGTCAGCACCTGATAGGTCGTCCAGGGATTGATCGGGAACGGCACCCGCACGCCGTTGCGGATGTCGCGCGGCCGCTTCGACTTGCCGGCGCTGTCGACGGTCGGCACCAGCACGTGCGCACCGGCCTCGTCGGCGCGGCGCACGAGATCGAAGGTGATGGCGTGATCGTCGTAGGGGAAGCGATAGAGCTGGAACCAGAACACGTCGGGCGCGATCGCGGCGATCTCCTCGATCGAGGCATTGCCGGGCGTCGCCAGCACGTAGGGAATGCGCTGGCGCTGCGCCTCGGCGGCGAACAGCTTCTCCGCCCCCGGCCACATCAGGCCGGCCGAGCCCATCGGGCGCGACGCCGATCGGCGCCGCGTAGCGCCGTCCGAAAATCTCGGTCTCGGTCGTCGCCTTGCCCTCGACGCAGTAGTGCGGCAGCAGCTCGACCGCCTGGAACGCGTCGGTGTTGCGCTCGATGCAGTATTCCTCGGTGGCGCCGCCATCGACGAAATCGAAGCCGAAGCGCGGCACGCGCCGGCGCGCGCGACGGCGCAGATCGTCGATCGTCGGATAGAGCTGCCGCAGCCGCGCCTTGCCGGCACCTTCGACCTTCTCGGCCGGCCCTCGATCAACCATTGTTTCCCCCGACGTTACCTCCGACGCACCGGACACGCCGCTACCTTGCTGCTTTTTTACTGTCGTACGGGCGCCTTGACCAGAGCGCGGGCACGCGATTACGGCGCTCGGCAATTACGGGCTACATGGCGATCACAGGCTTGGCGATCACACGCGTGAAGCACGAACCGAGCGAGACTTGGCTCGGCCATCCGTAACTTTCCTGTAGCCTTGGCGGATGCGCGCGGCCCGTGCCATGGTGTCGCCCAACCCATTGCACACCCATCGCCTGACGGCCGCCAATAAAACCCGCAGCAACACAATCGCAATTGTGAGGACCGGCTTGTGACCACGACGTTCGAGCGCGAACGCGATCGCCATCTGTTCGACCCCGGCCCGAAGCGCCTGCTCGCGCTCGACGGCGGCGGCGTGCGCGGCGCCATTACGGTTGCGTTCCTGGAGCAGATCGAGCTCGTGCTCGCAAGCACCTCGGCAAGGAGGAGGTTCATCTCGGCGACTGGTTCGATCTCATCGGCGGCACTTCGACCGGCTCGATCATCGCGGGCGCGCTCGCGCTCGGCTACACCACCTCGGATATCACTGCGCTTCTATCTCGATCTCGCCCCCAAGGTATTCCGGCGGCCGTTCTGGCGCATCATGGGCCTGCAGGCCAAGTTCGATGCGGACGCGCTCCGCCAGGAGATCGAAGGCATCGTTCACGAGCTCACGCTCGACACCGACAAGCTGATCACCGGGCTTGTGCGTCGTCACCAAGCGCATGGACACCGGCAGCCCCTGGATCCTCTCCAACAATCCGCGCGCGCCCTATTGGGAATGGGACAAAGGCCGCCGGCTGTCGAATCTGGTGCGTGCCAGCACCGCGGCGCCGTTCTACTTCGACCCGGAAGTGATCACGGTCGATGAGCGCACCAACGAGACTGGGCTGTTTGTCGATGGCGGCGTGACACCGCACAACAATCCGTCGCTGGTGTTGTTCATGATGACCATGCTCAAGGCCTTCAACATCGACTGGGCGCTTGGGCCCGACCAGCTCACCATCGTCTCGGTCGGCACCGGCAGCCACCGCGACCGCGTCGTCCCGGAAGAGCTCGGGATGGGCCGCACCGCCAAGCTCGCGATCCGTGCGCTGACCTCGCTGATGAACGATGCGCAGACCTTCGTGCTGCAGCAGATGCAGTATCTCGGCGAATGCCCAGCGCCGTGGACGATCAACTCCGAGATCGGCTCGCTGGTCGGCGACGCGCCGCCGCACGGCAAGCTGTTCCGTTACCTGCGCTACGACGTGCGGCTCGAGCTGCCATGGATCGAGAAGGAGCTCGGACCTCGGGTCGAGCAGGAATTTGGCCGCAAGCTCACCGAGGATGACGTGGTGCGCATGCGCAGCATGGACGATCCCACCATCATCCCGGACATCTACAAGCTCGCGCGCATCGCCGCCGAGATCCAGGTGAAGCCCGAGCATTGGGTCGGCGAGCTGCCGCGCTGGTGCGACGGCACGCACCCCTCGGCCAAGACGCGGCCGCGCCTGCCGCCGACAGCGCCACCCGCGCCGCCGAGCGCGCTCGCCAAGGCGTTGAGCCGCCTGGCGCGCCCATTTGGCACGTAGCAGCTCACCGGGACGCTGACTCCGTAAGGACGTCACTTCGGCGGCTGAATGGGCCTTTGGCGATAGGTCGACACCCATTCGGCGCTTTCGCGCATCGCCTCCTGGCCAAGCTCCAGGTAGATCGCGCGCGTGAGCGCGGCATTGCCCTGCTCAAGCTGCTCGGGCACGAGCTCGTAGGCGCGCCCAAACAGCATGCGCATCCGGTCATATTGGCGGGCGCGTGCGTCAAGCGCGAGTCGTTCCGAATAATCGTTCATGATGCTGCCGATGCCGGGCAGGAGCCCGCTCGCAATCAGGAGAATCGTGCGCAACGCGAATTCGTCACCAGCCGGCGCCGGCGATGTGAACGCCAGCACGATCGGCACGATCACGAATGGCGCCGATGCAGCCAGCACCAATCCATGCGCATTGATGACGTCGGCATGCCGCTTGAGCCGATAGCCGCGCGTCCGGAAATAAGCGTATTGCCCGTGCACCCAGCCGTGGCGGGCGACCGCATGGCCGGCAGCATCGAGCCGGCCTTGCACGGAGGACGCATCGGCTGGCTCGACGAGCTCGAGCACGCGCAGCGCAATCTTCACCCAGGCGAGCTCGCTCGGCTGCTTGATCGGATAGGCATCCGCGATGGTGCCGGGATTGTGCACGCCAAACGGCAACGGTTCGGGCGCCGCGCCGGTCGGGCTCGCGATCCCGAGAATGCGCCAATACATCGCCACCCGCAGCGCTTCGGCCAGCGCGCGATAGTCCAGGAAGCGCCCCTGGTGCCGCTCCACGTGCGCCCGCCCCACAACGGCGACGATACCCAGGAAACCAAGCACGTACAGGATCAGGAGCACGTTCGAGAATGCGCCGACATTGGCGAAGAACACAAAGCAGAGGAATGCGAACAGCGCCCAGACATAGATGTGGAACCAGTCGCGCCCGAACTGGATCTGCCAGCGCTGCGCGAGCGCGTCAGCGATCGCGTACAGGCGGCACCAGCGCGGCGCCCGCTCCATGGTGATCTGTCGGGCGGCGCTGCCATCTGCCGGTAACGGCGAGGAAAACGCAAACAGAGCCTCGAGGCTTGCGCCAGCCTGGTCGCGGCGACCTGGCACCGAAAGCCGCGCTGCATCGCGATTGAAGATGCGCGTCAGCGTCGTGAGCGCTTCGAATGTCTCCCAGGATTCAAGCTCCCGAAGCTCCTCCTCCGACAGACGATCGCGCCTCTCGGCAACCTCGCGGCCGAACACATTGGCGACGAACACGGTGATTGCATCCAGCACACGCTGCGGCCAGCCACCGAGGCAGCGCCTGATCACCGAATGTCCCCACGGCCGCACCGACACCGCGTCAGCCGCGCTCGTCTCCCTTTGGCGCGGCGTGACCACGTGGATCACCGGCCCGATCTCGGACGCATCGAGGCTTGCGCGCGCCGAGCCCAGGATGTCGAGCGGGATACCTCGCCGCTTGAATGCAACGACCTCGGCGGTGCCGCCCGCGCGCATTGTGCGTGCCGTCGCCGTCCCACAGCGCGATCAGGACGTTGGCGTGCTGGGCAATGAACAGCCCGACTGCTCGGTATTGCTCCTCGCGCTTGGCGGAATCCGCGCGAACAGCGGCAAGCGAATTGCCGGGCGTGAACGGCATCACCGGCGCCGCGATCGCCTGCGCCAGCAGAGCATCAAACTCGGACGCGTTGCCGGGCTTCAGACCGGGCTCGAAGTCGCGCCGGTACTCCTCAATCGGCATCGGCATCGGCGCGACCAGGCGAGCGCCATGCGCGAGCGCCACTCGCGCCACCAGCCGGTCCGCCCCTTCGGCCAGCGATGACAGCACGATGAGCGGGGTCTCGGCGTTGCCGTGCAGATAATCGTGCCGCAGCCGCTCGATGATGGCGGCGATCTCGCGTTCGAGCGTCGGCACGTCCTGATCGCGCAGATCGCGGTGACCGGTGACGCCGATCACCAGCGGCAGGCGGTCGGGTAGCGGGTTCATTGTCGTTTCGTCTCCGCGGCGCGCGGCGACGCCCGCACCTTCGATATTCTTGCATCGCTGATGCGTGGCCGCTACCGCTCAGCGCTGAACGCCCCACAACGTTCGCGCGACATCGTGGCTCATTGCGACGCCAGCTGATTGCCACGCCAGTCAGGCTGCTATTCCGCCGCTCGCGCCGTGGTCTGCCGCCGCACGAGCGGCATCACCTCCTCGGCCAGGCGCCGCATCGATTCGCTCTCCCACTCTCGATTGGGACCGCCCCAGTCCATCCCGGTCACCAGCACATGGCCGAACGGGCCGACCTGCTGCGCGGAATGCGATGAGCTTCTCGGCGACCGTCTGCGGCGAGCCGTGGATCACGCGCGCCTCGATGACTGACTCGACGGTTACATCGCTGTCAGGCTGTCCGGGTGCGACTTCAAGCCGACGAGGCGGCCCGCGCGCTTGAGCACCTCGTAGAGATAGCCAAACGCATAGCGGTACGCGCTTTGCTCGCTGTACACCCGCTGGCGCGCCTCGGCGTCCGTGCCCGCGACATGCACATACTTGACCACGCGCCAGTCGGCTCCATCAGGGACGCGACCGGCCTCACGGCAGCCTTCTCCATAGAGCTGCCAATGCGAGGACGGCAGCATCGACCGATGTCAGCGCCGCTCGTCACCGGCCCCCAGCCGCGCGCGCCCGCAATTCTCGGCAGTCGGCGAGCCCGGACTTGAGACCGCGACGCAGATCGGCGGCCCGCCTGGCACGGCGCGGCTTCGGCATGATGCCAATGCCGAGCGGCTCGCTGATCGCCTTCTTGATCGCGAAGCGCCAGAACTCGCCGTTGAACTCGTACGGCGGTCCCTGTGCCCAGATCCGTTCGATGAACGAGATCGACTCGAGCATCATGCGCTGGCGCTTGCCGGCGTCCGCAATATCGAACAGCTCGTAGTCCGATGGCAGGCTGCCGGTGCCGATGCCGAAGATGAAGCGCCCCTGGCTCATGTGATCGAACTGCGCGACCTCGGCCGCGATCACGGCCGGATGCCGGTTCGGCAGATTGATGACGCCGGTTGCAAAGGTGATCGCGCTTCGTCTGCGGGACGAGGCTCGCCATGAACATCAGGGGCGACGGGATCGGCTCGCTGGTGGCCGAGAAATGCTCGCCCAGCCATACTTCGTCAAAGCCGAGCCGCTCGGCGAGCAGCGCCTTCTCGGCAGTCTCCTCAAGGAAGGCGCCGAGCGTCCGCGTCGGCGGATGGAGCGGCATCATGAACAGGCCGAGGCGCATTCTGCTTCCATCCGAACTCGGTAACAGGCTCTCGCGCGGATCATAAATTCGTGCAAAGATTGTGCAAGGATCGAAGGATAGGCCTGCCAAAGGGCGCCTCCGGAGCCTTCGCAGTTGCGGCGTTGAGCCATCGATCCCATCTTGTTTCTATTGAGCAGCGACCCGGACAAGGAGCCGATCGCATGAACAGGCACCTGTTGAAAGCATGGGGTGGACTGTCGTCCTGTTTCGCGGCGGTTCTGATCCTGGGCGCGGCCGTCCTGGCCGGCGCACCCATGCTGCCGCAGGGGACGCGCGCGGCAGACGCTGCCCGCGAGAAGGTCTCGTTCTATTTCGCGGCGCACGAGGATGACTGGCAGCTGTTCATGAATCCGTCCGCGTTTGTCGATGTTACCGACCCGAAAGCAAAGACCGTCTTTGTGCACACGACGGCCGGCGATGCCGGACTGGGCGTTGGCGCGGGAGGCAGAAAGCATCCCTATTATCTGGCTCGCGAGAATGGCGCGGAAACCGCCATCCGCTTCATGGCGGACTCGGGCGAGCAGCCCGCCGACACGGTTGAATCCCGGCTATCGTTCAACGGACACCCGATCTACCGCATCGGCTACCGCAACACGGCAGCCTACTTCCTGCGGCTGCCCGACGGGCATCCCAGCGGATCGGGATTTCCAGGTACCGGCCACCAGTCGCTCGAGCGCCTGGCCAAGGGCGAGATCAATGTCCTGTCGGCGATCGATGGCACAGCGATCTATCGCGGATGGAACGATCTGGTGACAACGATCAGGGCCATTCTCGACTACGACCGCGGCGAGGCAGCATCCGTGCAGCTCAACGTCGCCGAGAGGCTCGCCTCCGCCAATCCGGAGGACCACTCGGATCATCAGATGACCGCGAAAGCCGCGCTCGAAGCGGCCGGCGACCTGGCGTGCGCCCGGCGCACCCACTATGTGGATTATGCGAGCGCCAAGCTGCCGGAAAACCTCGACCCGCAGGAGCGGGACATGGAGAGCTCCGTTCTGGCGGTCACGGCAGCCGGCATCCTCGCGCTTGATCACACCAGCATCTGGCAACGGTATTACCGGTCATATCTCGGCCGGAACTATTTTCGCGTTGAGAACGGAACCGGCCAGTGCCGCGAGCCCATGCTTAGAGGCCGGCAGGCTGCCGCCACCCAGCCGCTCGACATGATCGGCAAGCGATAGCTCATCCGCGCCGGCATGATGCTGCGAGCGCTTGACCTAGCGCAAAGCGCCGCACGCTATGGCGCGCTACTCAATACTTAGATCATTGCAAGCGGCGTACATGGCAAAGGGCGTGCCACGTCCGCGGAGGTGGCACGTGACGACCAAGGGAGAAACGTCGACGGCGTCCCGCATGGCGTCGATCGATGCACTTCGGGGCTTCACGATCTTCTGGATTCTGGGAGGAGATGCACTCGCGTGGGCGCTCAAGGAAATGTCCACCGGGCAACAGGGGCTCTGGCGATCTATCACGGCCTTTGTGAGCGACCAGTTGGAGCATGTGTCGTGGGAGGGCTTTCGCTTCTACGACTTCATATTTCCGCTCCTGATATTTGTGACGGGCGTCTCGATTGTTCTCTCACTATCGCGATTGACTGAACGCGAGGGCCGCGCCCGCGCGCATTTGCGCGTGTTGCGACGATCGCTGCTGCTGTTCGCCCTGGGGATCATCTACTACGGTGGCGCAAGCAATAACTGGCCTGATATCCGGCTACTGGGTGTGCTCCAGCGTATTGCGCTGTGCTACCTGGTCGCGTCGCTCTTATTTCTGAACCTGCGCATACGCGGAGTCGCGCTCGCGCTTATTGCGTTGCTGGTCGGTTACTGGGCACTGATGACCTTCGTACCAGTGCCGGAGACCGGCGCTCCCTCGCTGACGGAGGAGGTCAATCTCGCGCGCTGGATCGACACGAACTATCTGCCCGGACGGAAGTGGTACGGCGAGTGGGACCCCGAGGGCCTGCTCAGCACGTTGCCTGCGATCGGAACCTGTCTGTTGGGAGTGCTCGTCGGCTACTTGCTGCGCAGCACCCACATCGAGCCCCAACGAAAGGTGCTGTGGCTGATCGCAGCCGGCATCGCAATGATCGGGGCCGGTTATCTCTGGTCGTTGCAGTTTCCAGTCATCAAGAACATCTGGACATCCTCGTTCGTGCTGGTCGCCGGCGGCTACAGCGCGCTGCTGCTGGGCGTACTCTATCAAGTCATGGACATCTGGGGCCGCACCGCCTGGGCCACAGTCTTCGCGTGGATCGGGGCCAACGCCATCACGCTCTATCTCGTCGGCAACATCGTGAACTTTCAGCGGCTCGCAGCGCGCGTGGTGGGCGGTGACGTAGCCAACGCGCTCGACGATTATCTCACCAAGGGCGCCGGAAGCTTTCTGATTGCAGCCCTCGGGCTGGCGCTGGCGATCACGCTTGCCAGGTTTCTCTATCGCCGCAAGATTTTCCTGCGAGTGTGACGGGCGATACCTGCATTTACGGCGCGATCGCAGCCCTCGCTGGGCGGCTCCAGGGCAGCGATAGCGGCTTGAATTGACGTAGGAAACTTCGCTACACAGATACAGAGAGCAACAGAAGGGGGAGCGCATGACCGTGCAACGTATGACGCTCGCCGTGCTGCTTGCCCTCGCGTTTCTGGCGGGCAAACCCGCCCGCGCCGCCGACGCCGCCCTGATCGAGGCCGCCAAAAAGGAAGGCAAGGTGGTCTGGTACACGACCCTGATCGTCAACCAGGCGATCCGGCCGCTGAAGGAAGCGTTCGAGAAGACCTATCCGGGCATCGAGCTGCAATATACGCGCGCCGACGAGAGCGCCGACCGCCGCCAAGATTCTGGCCGAGGCACAGGCCGGCCGCGTGCAGGCCGACATCTTCGACGGCATCTCCAACATGGTCCCGCTCAAGCGCGCCGGCATCGTCGCGCCGCATGGATCGCCGTCCGCCGGCAAAGATCCCGGCCGACCTGAAGGACCGGGACGGCTACTGGATCGCGATCCTGCATCTACGTGTTCTCGCCCGGCATCAACACCACGCTGGTGCAGCAAGGAGCAGGCGCCGAAGACCTATCAGGACCTGCTCGATCCGACGCTGGAACGGCAAGATGGCCTGGAACCCGGGCTCGATCGCGGGCGCGATCGGCTTCGTCGGCAACGACGCTGCACGAGCATGGGCGACGCGCGCGGCATGGACTATCTCAAGGCGCTGTCGGCGCAGCGCATCGTCAACATCGAGGCGTCGTCGCGCGCGATCCTCGACCAGGTGATCGCCGGCGAATATCCGATGGGCCTGATGATGTTCAACCATCACACCGTGATCAGCGCCCAGAAGGGCGCGCCATCGGACTGGATCAAGATGGAGCCGGTGCCGGTCGCGCTCGACGCAGTCGCCATCCTCAAGGACGCGCCGCATCCGAACGCGGCGCGACTCCTGGTCGATTTCCTCACGTCGGAAGACGGCCAGCGCGTGCTGCAGAAGGCCGACTATCTGCCGGCGATGCCGAGCGTGCCGGCGATGAAGACCGGCCTGCGCCCCGAGGACGGCGGCTTCAAGGCGACGTTCCTCAAGCCGGACGAGGTCCACGACCGCATTCCGGGCTGGATCAAGATCGTCGGCGAGCTGTTCAGGTGAAGCGCTATGAGTCAGAGCGCCTCTTACTGTCGTCCCCGCGAAGGCGGGGACCCATAACCCCTGGCCGCACCGTATTTCGTGGACAGCGAAACATCTTTTCGACACGGCGTATGGGTCCCCGCCTTCGCGGGGACGACACCGAGAGTGCATGCCCGGCACACACAAACATCAAACATCGAGTGAGGTCGTTCGCTTGTCCTTCCAGACCATAACCGTCGACATCTCGTCCCGACGCATCGCGACCATCACGCTCAATCGGCCCGACCGCGGCAACGCCTTCGACCAGACCATGCTCGATGAGCTCGCCGGAGCAGCTCAAAGCATTGGGCGCCGACGACAGCGTGCGCATCGTCGTGCTGCGCGGCAGCGGGCGACATTTCTGCACCGGCGCCGATCTCGCCTCGCGCGGCGGCGAGGCTGCCGCGCAGCCGCCAGAGCGCGCGCCAGCCTCGCTGCGCGATGTGCTCATTGCGCTCGACACGTTGCCGAAGCCGACGATCGCGGTCGTGCATGGCGGCGCGGTCGGCGGCGGCGCCGGCTTCGTCGCCTGCTGCGACGTCGCGATCGCGACCGAAGCGGCGTTCTTCTCGATCCCGGAGGTGCGCGTCGGCATGCCGCCGCTCGGCGTGATGCCGTTCCTCATTCGCGCCATGGGGCATCGCGCCTTCCGCCGCTATGGGCTCTCGGGCGAGCGCATCGCGGCAGCGGAAGCGCTGCGGCTCGGGCTCGTGCATCAGGTCTGCGACGCTGCGAGCCTCGAGGAGACCGTCGCGCGCATCGCCGACGAGCTTCTGCATGGCGCGCCCGGCGCGATCGCGGCGCTGAAGGAGGCCTCGGCGCCATTCGCCTCGCCGCCGCTCTCCGCCATCCTGGCGCAGCACACGCCGCACAATCCGAAAACGCCAGAGGCGATCGAAGGCATCGCGAGCTTCCGCGAGAAGCGCAAGCCGAGCTGGTATCCGCAATAGGCCCGACCCAACGGGCTGCGCAACACAAAGGGGCGTTCGTTGGATCTCGAAGCCTCAAAGAAGAAAGTCGAAGCGCTGACCGCGCCGCGCAACGCGGTGCTGGTCGGCGCCAGCGACCGGCCGGGAAGCTGGGCGCGCGCGGGTGTGGCGCAATCTCAACCGCTACGAATTTCCCGGGCCGATCTATCTGATCAATCCGCGCCGCGACGAGCATCTGGGACAAGCCCTGCTATCCGGATTTCAAGTCGCTGCCGGAGCCGCCCGACCACATGGTGGTGCTGGTGCCGGCCGCCGGCGTGATCGAGACGCTCGAAGCGGGCGCGGCGGCCGGCGCGCGCAGCGCCACCGTGTTCTCGGCGGGCTTCGGCGAAGCCTTCGACACCGAGGCCGCCGCGCTCGGCCGCGAGCTCGCGGCCGTGATCGCGGAGACCGGGCTCGGCGTCTCGGGCCCGAACTGCATGGGCAATGTCTGCGCCAAGAGCCGGCTCGTCACGCTGACCGAGGACCGCCCGCTGACGCTGCGCGAGGGCCCGGTCGCGCTCGTCGGCCAGAGCGGCGGCATGATGATCTTCGCCAATTCCGGGCTCGAGGAGCGCGGCATCATCGGCCGAATATCTCATCACCAGCGGCAACGAAGCCGGGCTGTCGGTCGGCGACTACATCGCCTTCTTCGCCGACCAGCCCGAGCTGAAGGTGATCGTCATCTATGTCGAGGCGATCTCCGATCTCGACAAGTTCAAGGCCGCCTGCCGGATGGCGCGCGCCGCCGGCAAGCACATCGTGGCGCTCAAGCTCGGCCAGTCGGAAGGCGGCCGGCAGGCCGCGATGGCGCATACCGGCTCGCTCGCCGGCATCGGTCGAGGCCTTCGACGCGGTGGCGGGCGAGGTCGGCGTCATCCGCGCCGACACGCTCGACGACGTGGTCGAGGTGACCGAGTTTCTCGCGCACACCGGCGCGCGCCGGCGGCCGGCAGCTCGGCGCCATCACGCTCTCGGGCGCGTTCCGCGGACTGCTGCTCGACGCCGCCGAGCGCAACCACTTGAGTTTCAGCCGCTCGCGCCGGCCACGACCGAGAAGCTCAATTCGATCCTCACCGTCGGCTCGCTGGTGTCGAATCCGATCGACGGCGGCTTCGGCGTGCTCACCAGCGCCGACAACTACATGGCCTCGATCGAGGCGATGCAGGCCGATCCCAACGTCGACATCGTGCTGCTGCAGGAGGCGCTGCCGCGCGAGCCCGGCTCCGACCGCGCCGAGAGCTATATCCGGATGGTCGAGAGACTACGCGGCCACCAAAGCGCAAGAAGCCGATCGCCTTCGTGACGCCGACCTCGCACAGCCAGACCGACTACAGCCGCGCGCTGCGCGCCAAGGCGCCGCATGTGTCGTTCCTGCAGGAAGCCAACAAGGCGCTGCGCGCGATCGCCAGCGTGGTGCGGCGCGACGAGATCGAAGCGCTGCGCGCGCGCTGCCGGCGACGACACGACCGCACCGACGCCCGAGCAGCGCCGCAATCGAGCGGCTGCGCGCGCGCGGGCGCGAGCAGCCGACCGCGCTCAACGAAGTCGAACTCGAAGGACGATCCTGCGCGCCTACGGCATCGCGACGCCGGCGGAAGCGCTGGTCGACCTCGCGCGACGAAGCGGTCGCAGGCCGCCGACGCGCATCGGCTATCCGGTGGTGCTCAAGGCGGTGTCCGACACGCTCACCCACAAATCGGACGTCGGCGCGGTCGCGCTCAACCTGGCAACGCCGCGAGGCACTCGGCGCAGCCTACGACCGCATGTCGGCAGCGCTCGACGACCACGCGCTCGCCGGCATGCTGGTCTGCCAGCAGGTCCGCGGCGGGCTCGAGCTGGTGCTCGGCCTGCATCGCGATCCCGAGATGGGCCTGGTGGTGATGGCGGGCGCCGGCGGCGTGCTGCTCGAACTCACCAAGGACGTGGCGTTCTGCGCGCCGCCGGTCAGCCGCGACAAGGCGCGCGACATGCTCGCGCGCACCCGCGCTGGCCCGCCTGATGCGAGGGCTATCGCGGCGAGCGCGCCGCGCGATCGTCGGACGCCGTCGCCGACGCGCTGGTCGGACTCGGGCAGCTGGCCGATCGACCTGCCCGGACGTGATCGAGTCGGTCGACATCAACCCGTTCGTCGCCCTGCCACAGGGCGCAAGGCGGCATGGCGCTCGACGCCCTGATCGTGCTGCGGCGGCGCTGACGCACGATCCGGACGGAAACGCGCCACTGGCGCGGCGACGCCGCGCTCCACTAAAATCCGCGTCAAGTCTACCGCGCCGACACGATCGCCGGTGGTACGCAAACAAGACGTCGGGAGGATATACGAATGACACTGTCGCAGCCGTCCTGGTCGCGCTCGCGCCGCATGTCGCTGCTGGCGGCGCTCCGGCAAGCGCCCAGCAACAGCCCACAGGGCGCCGAGCTCATCACGACCAAGTGCTTCCAGTGCCACACCGACGCGATGTGGCAGCGACCAGCGCCAGGACGCGCGTGCCTGGGAGGCGAACCTCTACCGGATGGTCGGGCGCGGCGCGCTCTGGACCACCGACGAGATCAAGCTGATGGCCGAATATCTCGGCACCGATTTCGGACCGAACGTGCCGCCGCTGCAGCGCCGGCTGCGCGACGCGACGCAGCGAACTCGATACGCAAGCCCTCAGGGAGACGACACATGCGAGAGCTGGTCGTCAAATATTTGTCGAAAGGCGTTTCGCGCCGCAATTTCGTGACCGGCCTGACCAAGGCGGGCCTGACCATGACGGCCGCGCAGTCGGTGCTGAGCTCGGTGAGCACCGTCGACCTGCGCGCAGCCGCACGCCGACCCGGCGCCGCCGCCGGCGGCCGCCGGCCGGCCCGGTGAAGCCGTTCCAGGGCACCGGCGGCGCCGCCTTCGCGGAGCAGCTGATCGCCTCGGGCGTGAAATACGTGTTCGGCAACTCGGCGAGCGAGGACGCGCAGTTCTACGAGGCGCTCGTCGACCGCCCGCAGCTCAAATACATCCTCACCCCGCACGAAGGGCCCGGCGCCGCCATGGCGGCCGGCTACGTCAAGGCATCGGGCGAGCCCGCGATCGTGATGCAGGCCGGCGTCGTCGGCATGGCCAATGCCATCGGCCAGATCTTCAACGCCCACAAGGAGCAGACGCCGCTCGTCGTCTACTCCTACCGCACCGACCAGTCGCGGCGCGCCGGGCGCGACGGCTTCGAGGAGGTGCTCAACCAGGAGCAGATGGTCCAGCCGATCACCAAGTACACCTGGCTGGCGCGCCGCGCCGACATGATCCCGGAGACGGTGCGCCGCGCCTTCAAGGCGGCGTGGACGCCGCCCTACGGCCCGTCCTACATCTCGTGGCACTCCGACTACAACGACGAGCGCGGTCACGCACCGAGATCATCCCGCAGGATCAGTTCGATCCGCGCATGCGGGTGCGGCCGAACCCGGACGACGTGCAGCGCGCCGCCAAGCTCCTGGTCGAGGCCAGGATGCCGCTGATGGTGGTCGGCGACGAGATCTACAAGGCGAAGGCCGCCGCCAAGGCGGTGAAGCTCGCCGAGCTGCTCGGCATGCCGGTGACGCAGGTGCGCCAGCTCTACGCCAACTTCCCGGAAGGCCATCCGCTCTGGGTCGGCAATCTCGCCGGCGGCAACCTCAACTCGCTGCCCTATCCGAAGGGCGTCGACGTCGTCATCAACGTCGGCAACAAGTTCCAGCACAACGGCGCCGAACCCGATCGTGCCGCGCGGTCCGAAGTTCATCGACATGCGCATCGACCACTGGAGCATGGGCAATGTCATGCTCACCGAGGTGCCGCTGGTGGCCGATGTCGGCTACGGCCTCGACGACCTGATCGCCGCGGTCGAGCAGCTGATGACGCGCGTCGATCAAGCAGAAGGCCGCCGAGCGCGCCGAGGAGGTGAAGAAGTTCTCCACCAGGCGCAGCACGCTGCGCGGCCAGATCGTCAACAGCCCGGACTGGGACCAGGCGCCGCTGATCGCCGATCGGCTGACCTGGGAGATCGCGCAGTTCGCCGATCCCGACGCCATCATCGTGCACGAGGCCGGCTCGGTCGCGCTGCACTGCTTCGACTTCAATCCGCTCGGCGGGCGCGAGCTGTTCTTCTACTACGGCGCCCACCTCGGCTCCGGCGTCGGCACGGCGGCGGGCGTCAAGCTCGCGCGGCCGAACCAGCAGGTGATCTGCCTCGTCGGCGACGGCTCGTTCACCTTCGGGCCGACCGCGCTCTGGAACATGGCGCGGCTGCAGTTGCCGGTGATCACCGTGGTCTACAACAACCACGCCTATGGCGGGCCGCACAGCCGCGTCATCAACAACGTGCCGGGCGGCCGCATGGTGCAGACCGGCCAGTTCGTCCACGACTATCTCGGCAATCCCGACATGGACATGGCCTCGATCGCCAAGGGCTTCGGCGTCGACGGCGAAGTGGTGCAGAACCCGACGCAGCTGCGCGAGGCGCTGGCGCGCGCGCGCAAGCACACGGTCGAGGGCAAGCCCTACCTGCTCGACGTCCAGGTCGCCCGCAAGGGCGTCGGCTGGGCCGCAGAACCCGTGGGTGCCGCCGATCCGCGTCGCCGAGATGCGCACCCGGAAGGTGTGAGGCCAGCCTTAACGACGTCGCCGTTCGCGTGGCCGGGGAAAACCCCGGCCATTTCTTTGCAAGCCAAACGCTCGCGGCTGAGAGAAACGCAATCCGTCCTTTCGGGTCTTGCGGCCCGCACAGGCGTCGCTATCCTCCTCGCGATTACTGACAATCAAAATTCGTCGGGACAACCGACTGTCTACCAGGAAACGCCCAGGCAGAGGAGACCCGCCGTGATCAGCCGAACCACTACATCCGTCTGCATCGCCACCGTCGTGTGCGCGCTTGCTTCACTCCTCACGATGCAGGAGTCCAACGCGCAGGAACCGCTGACGCGCCCTCCGGGACAGCCCGATTGGACATTCAACATCCCTGACAAGGAGCAGCCTTCCGCGGTGCGGCCGCAAGGCATGGTGCGAGCGCCGGGCAGCGCCAGGGAATACGAGTGGGCGAAGGTCTCCGGAAACACGAATCCGCCGGACTGGTTTCCCGAAGAGCATCCCCCAGCGCCGCCATCGGTCGCTGGCGGCCCGGGACGACGATTTGCGTGCGGCGCGTGCCATCTGATGTCCGGCCAGGGCCATCCGGAATCCGCCGACCTCGCCGGCCTGCCGGCCGAGTACCTGATCCGGCAGATGGCCTACTACAAGTCGGGCACGCGCAAGGATGACGCACGCATGGGTCCGATCGCGAAGGTGATGTCGGATGAGGACGTTCGGCTAGCCGCCGAATATTTCGCAGCGTTGAAGCCCCGAGTGTGGGTGAAGATCATCGAGACCGCCACGCCGCCGCGGACGTTCATCGCCATTTCGGGCCGTCATCGTGTGCTCCATCCCGACGGAGGCACCGAGCCGATCGGACGCCGCATTCTTGAAATCCCCGAGGATCCGTACCGCACCGAAATCCGCGACCCGCATTCCGGGTTCATCGCCTACGTGCCGCCGGGCAGCCTCGCCAGAGGCGAAGCGTTGGTGAAAGGCGGAGAGTCCGCGAAGACGGTGCCGTGTGCGATCTGTCACGGCGAAGGGCTGAAGGGCCTGGGCGAGGTCCCGCGGCTTGCCGGACTGCAGCCGCTCTATATCGCGCGGCAGCTCTTCGATATGCGGCATGGCTCGAGCGCGGGAAAAGCGGCGGAACTGATGAAGACTGTCGTCTCCAATCTGTCGGAGGACGACATCATTGCGATTTCCTCGTATCTGGGCTCACTGCCTCCGCAGTAAGACCGGCGCGCTTGACCCAGAATGGCTCCACGGCTCGGGCGGCTACGCCGGGCCGCCCTGGCCGTCATTGTCGAGCGCAGTCACGAGATGTCGTGTGCAGTTGACCAAACTGACCGCGTGCGGCGCCTTTTCATGCAGAACGGTCACGCTCGTATTGTGGAAGAACGCCGGAACAGCGACGCCTTCGGGCAGCCGCGCATGTCGCTCCACGAGGGCACGGCAGACGAGACCATGCGTGACGACCACCAAATTGCCGTTCAAGCTGCGGCGCCTGCTCACGATTAGGTCGAAGGCAGCTGCGACACGCGCGTGAAATGTCGGCCAGTCTTCGCCGTTGGGCGGTACAAGATCAGGTCCGAACGGATCTTCCATCAACTCGGCATAAGGCGTGCCGCGCAAGTCGCCGAAGTTGCGCTCCTGTAACAGCGGATTTTCTTCGATCTCAATTCCAGAGCGAGCTGCGAGCGGCGCCGCCGTCATCCGCGCTCGCGGCAGATCGCTGCTTACGATGTGCGAAAAACCATGATTGAGCAGGCGTTGCGCGAGCTGTTCCGCCTGACGAATGCCCTGTTCGTTCAGCGGCACGTCGGCGCGCTGCAGAATGCGCGATGCATTGCCAGCCGTCTCACCATGGCGCACGAGCAGAATCGTCATATCGCGTTGCTGGCAGCGCGTATTGCGCACGCAAGCCCCGAATGGAGTGTGACACGTGCTTACGCCCCACGCGTGATCTTCTCGCGTGCCGCGCTGGCAATGAATGCCGAGCGCGTCAGACCATGCGCCTCGGCGGCTTCATCGATCGCTTCCAGGAGGCCGGCATCGACCGAGAGATTGGCCTTGGCGGGACGGCCAGCATCGAGCAGAAGCGGGACCACGGCCAGGACCGCGCCCTCGGCAAGCGCCGCGGCAACCTCACCGTCTCGCCGGATGGCCTCGATGGTGCGCGAACGCGGCATGGCTTCCCCTTCGGCGCGCGCGTCCTCAGTCAGCAATGCGCAAATATAGGCGCACAGAAACAAACGTCAACCAGTGCTGGCTCGCACTGCCCCTCAGAAATCCGGCTTCGTCGCTCTCGGGATCGGGAACAGATTGTGGCCAAAGTGATCGTCATTGTTCTCGGCGCAGATGAATTCCTTCTACTCGCCCTGCTGCTTGCGCCAGCACGCCATCATGTGACATGGGCTCGTTGAAGGTATCCTCGACCTTGACGAAGACTTCAAGGAATCTCCCGTCTCCCGAGAATTGAGTGTCGTCAATCTCGTCCAAGTCGGCGAAGCAGCTGCGTTGTCATTAGAGACGGAATGATCACCGTTCGATGATTCTCCATTGCATTGCGGACATCTTGCGCTTCAGCTGGTGGCGACGACGTTCCTAAACCTAAGGATATTTTGCCAGACCTAGCGGGGAGTGTGCCTAGCGTAAATCCGGTGTCAGGTTGGCGATCTCACCAGGAGCGCGACATGAACCGAGGCAGGGTTTCACTGATGTTGCGGCTGCCGCACCTTCGAACGGGAGGGCACGATGTCCACACGGCGAGAATTTATCCAGTCCCTTCCTGCCATTGGAACAGCGTTTGCTGTGTCGAGCCAGGTGCTGCTCGACGATAGTCCCGCACAAGCTCAAGGCGGGACCGCCCCTTCGACGGAGCACTTTCACCCCAAGGGCAAGGCGCCGTCACAACACACGATGAATGTACTCAAGCAGGCACGCGTCGGCCTGCCGTTCGCGGACACGAGGGATTTCGATGAGCACAAAAGGGGGCTTATCGCTCCTATGAAAGAACTCAAGATCATGGCTGACGCCGGCCATGTGGCTTGGGACATGGAGCGGTTCCAGTTCCTGCACCAGCAGGACGACTTCGACAGCATTCATCCTTCTTTGCTGCGTCAGACCAGGTTCACCACCAACTACGGTCTCTATGAGGTGATCCCGGGCATCTATCAGGTCCGCGGTTTCGATCTCTCCGACATCACCTTTGTTCGCGGTAAGACCGGCTGGATCGTATTCGACCCCTTGGTGACCGCAGAGGTGGTTCGTGCGGCGTGGAAGCTATTCCAGGAGCACGTCGGCCAGGGCCTTCCTGTGTCGGCTTTGATCTATTCTCACACCCACGCCGACCACTGGGGCGGCGTGCGTGGCATTGTCAATGAATCCGATGTGAGGTCGGGGAAGGTGCCGATCATCGCTCCCATCGACTTCATGGACTTCACGGTCTCTGAAAATGTTTATGCCGGCAATGCCATGAACCGGCGCCTGTTCTACCAGTACGGCCTGCTGCTTCCCGCCAGCGCTCATGGCTATGTCGGTCAGGGCCTCGGGCAGGCGGTATCATCCGGCGCGATGGGCCTGATTGCGCCCAGCCGGTATGTCGAAAGGGACATCGAAGAATTCGAGGTCGACGGCGTCCGGATGATTTTCCAGAGCACGCCGAACACCGAGGCGCCACGGGAGATGAACACGTACTTTCCCGACATGAAGGCGCTCTGGATGGCCGAGAACGTCATCTCATCGTTTCACAATATCTACACGTTGCGGGGCGCTCCGGTGCGCGATCCATTGCGATGGTCCAAGTACATCGCCGACGCGCTCTATCGTTTCGGGCTGGAGGCCGAGGTGATGTTCGCGTCGCATCATTGGCCGCGCTGGGGCAATGCCAGAATTCAGGAAGTTCTCCGCGGCCAGCGCGACCTCTATGCGCACGTGAACAACCAGGTGCTGCATCTCGCCAACCAGGGAGTCACCATCCGCGAAATGCACAACGTCTACGCAGTCCCAAAAAGTCTGCAAAACAAGTGGTTCTGCCGTGGCTATCACGGCTCGCCAGAGAACAACAGCCGAGGCGTGGTGCAGCGCTTTCTTGGTTACTGGGACGGCAATCCGACCAACCTCATTCCGCTGCCAGAAAGCGAAACCGCGACGCTCTTTGTCGAGATGATGGGCGGCGGCGAGAAGATCATGGCGCGCGGCCGAGAGTTGCACGACCAGGGCAGGTATCTGCTCGCGCAGGAGATCGTCAACAAGCTGGTTCACGCCGAACCGCAAAATCAGGCCGCCAAGGACCTGCTGGCAGACATCTTCGAACAAATTGGTTACCAGCAGGAAAATCCAGGACTGCGGAACAGCTTCCTCGCGGCTGCATTCGAACTGCGATCGGGAATTCCGCAAGGAGAAGCGGCCAATTCAAGCAGCCCCGATGTGGTCCGGGCGATGACGACCGAACTGTTTCTCAACTTCCTGGCGATCCGCATGGACAGCCGCAAGACCGAGGGAATGCGGTTCACAATGAACCTCGTCACGCCGGACAATGGCGAGAAATTCATCATAGAATTGCAGAATGCAACACTCACTAACATCAAGGGTTTTCAGGCCGAGAAACCCGACCTGACGCTCACGATCAATCGCTCGGACCTGGAACAGACGATGATGGGCGCGAAAACGCTCGACGCCCAGATCGCGGACGGAACCGCAAAGTTGCAGGGCAACGCGGATATTCTAAAGCAGCTTGCATCGACCTTTGTCGATTTCGACCCGCGCTTCGAAATCATGCCAGGTACAAAAGCAAAGGACGCGAAGGTTGCGCGGGCCAAGGATTACGAAGCCGTATTACGTCAGTCCATCGCGGAGTGACACAGGACATATAGATTAGTCTGCTTCGGGTCATTCACGTCGGGCCCGATCGAGGCGGGCCGCGATCAATATCCGATATGCTCCCGACATCTGAGGTAACTTCAGCGTGTTCGGATATCACCGAGCCGTTGCCCTCAGAAATCCGGCTTCGTCGCTTTCGGGATCGGGAACAGATTGTGGCCAAAGTGATCGTCATTGTTCTCGGCGCAGATGAATTCCTTCCACTCACCCTGCTGCTTGCGCCAGCGCGCCATCATGTGCATGGGCTCGTTGAAGGCGTCCTCGTCCTCGACCTTGACGAAGACTTCGAGGAACCTTCCGTCCGCGGTCAGCTTGAATCGTTCCGTCACACGGAGCTTTTCGCTATGCGGGGTGCGGAACATGTCGATGAAGCTCATCTTCGTCGACAGGCCGATCGTGTCGACGACCAGCTCGCCGTTTTCGTAACGCCCGATCAATTCGCCGAACCACGATGGCTTCACCACCTCGGAGTGCTTGTCGGTCATGTGGATGCGGCGCACGAGCAAGTCGCGCTGCCACACCATGTGCACCATCTTCGGGTTTTGCACGATGTAGAACGGCTCCGTGGTCCAGAGCAATTGGCCGGGAACGCTTCCCGGATAGCAGCGCGACGTCGCCAGGAACGGCATGCCGCGCTTGCCGGACAGCACCTCCTCGTTCGACACGCGCATTTGCTCAGCCGCCCAGGGCTTGAGGATCGGATCCAGATGGTTGCCGATCGCAAGCGTCACCGACCGGCCCCCGCCCCGATCATTGTTGCCGAGCAGCGGATGGTCGGGATGGTTCTTGATTGGCCCGCGCATCCCGGCCGGCGGATCAAGCCAACCGTCGCCGTAAAGGGCGTTGCGGCCATCAGCGCGAATTCGGATCCAGGCCCAGCTGGATGGATTCGATGACAGCTCCGGGATCTTTCCGCTGGTCTGGGCGAAGGCGCTGCCATCGGCAAAAGCCAGGATGCATGCGCCAACGGCAAACGCGCCGATCAACCGAACGGTCCCCGCGATCAGCGATGACATTTCGTTACTCCCTCCCTAGGCGATGGTCAGCTTCTGGAGGCTGATCAGGTCGCATGTCTTGTGACACCTCAAACTGTGGCCCAAGGCGGCTTCATTTACAACCGCATGTCTCCAAGCGCTCAACAATCAGCGTCCTCAAATCCGGCTCGGGACCGGCGCCCGTGCACCCTTCCAGAGCAACAAGCAAGGGTGTAGCCTGACGGTGCCAGTGAAGCGACCAAACGGAGGGGCCCATGACGTTCCTGCGGCGGAAGTTGCTTCTTGCGATAACGTTGGCAATGACGGCTGCGACGTCGGCGCTCGGGCAAACGCCGGCTCCGGTCGCAGGCACGCAGGCCACACAAAGCGCCACGTCGATACCGGATTTCTCCGGCCTATGGACCCACGCAGCGCTCGGCTTTGAGTCCCCGATCTCGGGCCCAGGCCCGGTGCGCAATCTGGGGCGCACGCCGTCGGGCCAGAGCAACTTCAATCAGCTTGTTGGCGATCCCACCAATCCGATCCTGCAGCCCTGGGCCGCAGCGATCGTCAAGAAGCTCGGCGAAATCTCGCTCGCCGGCAAGGCTTTCCCAGACCCGGATAACCAGTGCCTCCTCAATCCGGTGCCCTACATTTTCTGGAACTTCGAGATTCAAATTCTGCAGCAGCCGGACAAGGTCACGATCCTCTATCCGCATGATCAGGATCATCGGCAAATTCGCTTGAACCAGCCGCATCCCGCCAAGGTGACCCCGTCCGTCCACGGCAATTCCATCGGTCGTTACGAAGGCGACACGCTGGTGATCGACACTGTGGGGATCAAGGTCGGGAAATACGCGATGGTTGATCGCTTCGGGACGCCGTACACCGAGGCCCTGCACGTGGTCGAGCGTTATCGGCTGATCGACTACGACACCGCCAAGGAAGCACAAGCGCGCGCCCACAGGGAATGGCCGCGCGTCCCCTCCTATGCGCCCGATCCCGATTACCGGGGCAAGGGACTGCAGCTCGAATTCACTGTAGAGGATCCGGGCGCCTTCACGACGCCCTGGAAGGCGACGATCACCTATCTGCGCTCCGGCAACAAGGAATGGTACGAGCGCGTCTGTGCCGAGAATATCCAGCACTACTACGCGGACACGCAGTACTACTCCGACAAGGACGCGCGGATACCGACCGCCGAGAGGCCGGATTTCTAGGGCGTGGTGTGCTGCCGGCGCAGTAAGATCGCATCGAGACGGTTGAGCACAATGACTGTCATAACGTGCCCTGATCGAAACTGCAGGCCGCGCCGCCTCCCGCTCGTTGTTTCACCTCATTCGGGTCGATCGTGCATATGAGATGCGATATGCTCTCGTAGATCGTGCCGGCTGCCCCCTCGGGTGGCACCCCCACTTCCGCAATCGTCGCGAACAGTTCATGCGCCTGCCGGCCCTTCAAAGAGACCCGCGTTGGGCCCAAGGTTAGCTCGCACGAGCGCGACGTGATATCGACATTGCTGGATCGGCAGCTGACAGCATCGGCCTGAATGACGATCTTTTGGTTCGCCGGAAAGGTGAAGTCCAAATTTCCAGCGAGCATACGAGCCATCACATCCCGCTGCTGCTGGGTAAGTGGCGGGGAATGTTCGGCAACGAGAGAAGCAAGCACCAGGACGCTACCGCCAGTCACAGTTGCGGCTGAAGCGCTCCCGACTGCGAGCAGCAACGAGATGAAGGAAAGCGGTATACTCTTCATTTTGAAGTTCCTACTGTGATCCTGCCGGGCCTCCTTGCGCTTGCCCGGAACGCAACGCGCTCATCTTGGACGCGTGTCCGAATCCGTCGCGGTCATTGCCGCTGCGGGGATGCTCAAACAAAGAACTGCTAGACCTTGATCTGGTTCAGTCCAATCGGATCAAAGTCTAGCAAGCGCTCGGCGCTTGCAGGCAGGGCTCGCGTCCCGGTCGGTCGACGCGAAACGCTTCGATGAAACGCCCCTCGCGCTGCGTGACGAAGACAGTCTTGCCGTCGGGTCCGCCGAAGGTAAGGTTCGTCGGCTCTTTTCCGCGCAGGGGAATTTCGCGAATTAGAACTCCGTCGGGCGCCAGCATCGCCACAGTACCGTTCAAGGGCCGCGTGACGAGGATTCGGCCGTCGAGATCGGTGCGGAGCCCATCAAGGTCAAACGCTCCGAATTTCCTCACCAAGCGCGGCGCGGTGAGCATTGTGCCCTCGAGCTTATAGGCCCACACTTCGGGCGCGGTGGACTCGCTGACATAGAGCGTCGCACCGTCCGGGCTGAGGTCGAGCCCGTTGGTGACGCCCATACGTCGCTCGCTGGACATCACCTCCCCACGGCCTTTGCCGTCGGGTCCGCGTGTGATGCGCCAGATCTGTCCGGTGCGGCGCGGGAAGCTCGGATCGCTCGCATAGAGAGTACCGTCGGCAGCGATCGCGAGATCGTTCGGTTGATTGAAACGGTCGGAATGAAAATAGACGAGTGGCACGGTTTGACCGCGCTCGAACACGAACACGTTATGCCTTTTGAAATCGGCGACATACATCCGCCCCTCACGATCAAAGCGGATGCCGTTGCCGATGCTGCCAGCGGGAAGTACGGCGAACAGCTCTGACCGTGCGGCGCCCGGGCTCAGCTTGCCGATCGTGCCTTGCCGCTGGAAATTCACAACAAACAAGTTGCCACCGGCATCAATGGCGGGGCCTTCGATGCCGGGGGTGTACTCGCCGGATGGCGTGACCTGTCGGCTCTCGAACAGTGCTTGCTCCGCCGCCGTCGAGCCGGATGCGGCGGCGAGGACCGCCGCAAGGACCGCCAGGACCGGAGCGCGCGCTGTGGTGGCCGCCATTCTGGCTATACCTTGGTCGCCTATCACGCCGTCACCAGTTGCCCGCTCCATTCCCTCTTCAGGTCCGCCGCGGTGCCGCCGAAATGATTCAGGTCGATTCCGCCGTCGATTTCAATGCCTGGCACTTGGTGCGGCCCTGGGCCTATGCCGTCTCCGGTGAATTGAATGATCCAGGGAGCCTCCCAATTCGGCGGGCACACGGGTTGCGAACTGAAATGGGCCAGCCACAGTCGGTGTCGGGCCAGAAAGTCGTCGTGCCGTTGACCCAACTGCTGCTTGATCAAGAAGCCAGAATAGAGAATGGGCAGGCGTTGGGCTTTGTCGGCGACGCGCTGCATCCACCGCTTGGCATTGTCCAGCGACACATTGCTATCCTCATGATCCAACGCCAGGAGCAACTCATCTGCGTGTTGAACATTCAGCGCCACTTCGAGGAAATGATCGGCCTGCGCGATTGGATCACCCGGGCGCAAAAAATGATAAGCCCCATAAAGTATTCCGTGCTCACGAGCAGGGTTTCGGCGAATTGCATAGGTCTTGTCGACTAGCCCTCGACCTTCCGTGGCCTTGTTAATGACTCCAAGAATGCCGAACGCTTTCACAGCGTCCCAGTCCTGCACATCGTCATGATGCGACAGATCCACAATAACAGGATTGAATTGCATAGCTCCCTCCAACGTCGAGATATTCAAGTGTGTCGAGGAGGGTGCGTGCCGTAAATCAGCTTGATGTACTGCCAACGCGATCGATGTCTTCACCGCACTTGGACGATAACTCTTTTCGCTGAGTGGTTTTGTTCCCGTGACAAGTGCGCGCAGCGGTCTTGGGACTAAAGTACTGGAGCCGGAAAATCTCCACCGAGCCCAAACGGACATAAGCCAGCGCTTCCGGAACAGTCGCGATTTATCAGCCCGGCCCCAGCAATATTGCATTTTTTCTCATATGGCGAGAATTCTTGAAATCGGACTGGACGCCGCCCCCATCTTCTGGCTTGTTGTCTGGAGCGTTTCCAGCAGCCAGGGGGAGGCAGCGAGAAAGCATGAACGCGCCGATCGAGCGCAAATCGCGCAGGTAGCGGCGACCGCCTGCTGACGGCGCTCGCTTTGTTCACGATCGAGCGGCCGCAATGGACCGTCGAAGCCGCGGCCGAGACGCTCGGCGTCTCCGCCACCACCACCTATCGCTACTTCAAGCAGCTCACCGGGACGGGCCTGATCAGCCCGGTCGCCGGCGCCGGCTACACGCTCGGGCCCGCCATCATCCAGATGGACCGGCAGATCCAGGCCACCGATCCGATGCTGATTGCGGCCCGCACCGTGATGATCGACCTCATTCAGCACGCGGCGGAAGGCTCGACCGTCCTGCTGTGCCGCCTGTTCCACGATCGCGTCATGTGCATGCATCAGGTCATGGGCCGCGGACCGCAGGAGCCGGTGAGCTACGAGCGCGGCCGGCTGATGCCGCTCTATCGCGGCGCCACCGCGAAGATCATCCTGGCGCATCTGCCGACGCGCACGCTGAAGTCCTTGTTCGCGCACGACGCCGACGAGATCGCGGCAGCGCGGACTCGGCAAGAACTTCGAGGAGTTCCGCACGCGCGCTCGCCGGCCTCCGGCGCGCCGGCGTCTGCGTCACGCACGGCGAGATCGATCCCGGCCGCATCGGCATCGGGGCGCCGATCTTCGACCGCGACCGCGCGGTGCTGGGCAGCCTCAGTCTCGCGCTGCCGAGCGCGCGCGCCGACGACGCGCTGATCGACGCGCCTCGCACCGCTCGACGGCCGCGGGCGCGCGCGAGATCGAGCGCATCATGTCCGACGGATCGGGCGCAAGTCAGCCGAGCCCGGCCCGCGTCAAAATCGTACGCTAGAACGCCAGCAGCTAATCGGAGTCCGACGGGAGGACGCCATGACCTTCGCGACCACCAAGCTCTCGCTCATCCTGTTCGGCCTGTCGGTGATGCTCAAGTACAAGGCGCTGGCGGCACGAGGCCTTCCGGCAGCGGCTGAAGGAGCGCAATTTCGTCGCGCAGATCATGGCGCGCGACGAGGAGATGCGGGCGCTGGTTCGAGTTCAAGGACGGCAACATCCGCTCCGGCGCCGGGCCTGCATCCCGAAGCCCGACTGCAAGCTGATGTTCAAGAACGCCGCGATCGGCGCCGACGCTGCTCACGCCGCCGATCAACTGGCTCAACCAGATCAACGCGCAGAAGGATTTCGTGCTCTCGCGTCGACGGGCCGGAGGACCTCACCAACTGGTTCGCGCAGACCGTGATGATGAGCCAGACGCGTCGGCCTGCAAGTTCGGCACGCGCATGCGACGACGGCACCATGCGCTATTGCAACATGACCAATGGCGGGCCGGTCTTCATCTACGTCAAGGACGGCAAGATCATGCGCATGACGCCGATCGATCTCACCGAGGACGACGGCGCGTCGTGGACCATCGAGGCCAAGGGCGTGAAGCTCACGCCGCCGCGCAAGACCACGCTGGCGCCGCACGGGCAGAACGCCAAGTCGATCGTCTATTCGCCCGACCGGCTGCTCTATCCGATGAAGCGCGTCGACTTCGATCCGAACGGCGAGCGCAATCCGCAGAACCGCGGCAAGTCCGGCTACGTGCGCATCTCCTGGGAGGAGGCGATCAAGCTCGTCACCGACGAGATCAAGCGCCAGAAGCGCGAGTACGGCCCCGGCGCCATCGCGGTCTCGCACGGCTCGCACCACACCTGGGGCAATATCGGCTACTACCTCTCGGCGCTGTTCCGCTTCGCCAACGCGATCGGCATGACGCGCGTGCACCACAATCCCGATTCGCTGGGAAGGCTGGTACTGGGGCGCGGTGCATCACTGGGGCTACACGCTGCGCGTCGGCCAGTCGGAGACCTACGGCACGGTCGAGGACTGCCTGCAGAACTGCGACATGATCGTGTCGTGGGCGGCCGATCCGGAATCGACCTCAGGCTCCTACGGCGCGCAGGAAGGCACCGTGCGCCGGCAGTGGCTGAAGGATCCGAAGCTCGGCATCAAGGTCGTGCACGTCGATCCCTACTACAACGCGACCGCGCAGTTCCTGCCCGGCAAGTGGTTCGCGCCCAAGCCGACCACCTCGGTCGCGATGGCGATGGCGATCGCCTACGTGTGGATCAAGGAAGGCCTCTACGACAAGGAATACGTCGAGACCCACACGGTCGGCTTCGACAAGTGGAAGGCCTATCTCGTCGGCGACGAGGACGGCATCCCGAAGACGCCCGAATGGCAGGAGAAGGAAACCGGCGTTCCGGCCAAGGACGTGCGCGCGCTCGCGCGCGAATGGGGCAAGAAGCGCGTCTATCTCGCGCCCGGCGGCTGGGGCAACGGCCACGGCGGCGCCTGCCGCAACCAGACCGGCATCCAGTGGGCGCGCGTGATGGTGTGCCTCTCGGCGATGCAGGGGCTCGGCAAGCCCGGCTGCAACATGGGCAATCTGCAATGGGGCTGCCCGCTCGACTTCAATTTCTATTTCCCCGGCTACTCCGACGGCGGCATGTCGGGCGATCTCGAGAACACGGCGATGCCGGTCGAGCTCTATCAGCGCATGCCGCAGCTGCCGACCATGAACTCCAACGGCGCAGACCATCCCGCGCATCTGGATGCCGGAGGCGATCATCGACGGCAAGGCCGAAGGCTATCGCTGGATCGGCAAGTCGATCGAGCACCAGTTCGCGCAAGTTCGCCTATCCGGCGCCCGGCCACTCGCCGGTGCACATGCTCTACAAATACGGCGGCTCGATCCTCTCGACGATGAACAACACCAATCGCTGGGTGAAGATGTACCAGTCGCCGAACCTGGAATTCGTCGTCAACCAGTCGATCTGGTTCGAGGGCGAGGCGAAGTTCGCCGACGTGATCCTGCCGGCCTGCACCAATTTCGAGCGCACCGACATCTCGCGAATGGGCCGGGCTCGGCGGCTACGGCCATCACGGCCAGCAGCAGCTCAATCACCGCGTCATCGTGTTCCAGGCGCCGGCGATCGAGCCGCTGGGCGAATCGAAGTCCGACTTCTGGATCTTCAACGAGCTCTGCAAGCCGCTCGGGCTCGCCAACTATTTCTCGGAAGGCTGCAACGAGATCGACTGGGTCTAGCGGCTCTATCTCGCCTCCGACCTGCCGAAGGTGATCTCGTTCAAGAAGCTGCTCAAGCGCGGCTACTACGTGGTGCCGGCCGAGAAGGAGAAGCTGCGCGCGCCGGTGTCGTTCCGCTGGTTCTGGGAGAACCGCAAGAAGGACGTGCCGGAGGCGCAGCCGCTGCCGTCCGACTACACCGAGGAATATCTGCGCGGCCTGCAGACGCAGTCCGGCAAGCTCGAATTCGAGTGCAACAGCCTCAAGCGCGTCAACGATCCGGAGCGGCCGCCGATCGTCAAATACGAGCCGGCGTGGGAAGGACCGCATTCGCCGGAGTTCGAGCGCTATCCGCTGCAGATGCTCACGCCGCACTCGAAGTACTCGTTCCACACCCAGGGCGACGGCAAGGATTCGTTCCTGCTCAACATCGAGGACCACCGCGTCAAGGTCGACGGCTACTACTACTGGATCATGCGCATGAACGCGGAGGACGCGGCCGAGCGCGGCATCAAGAAGCATGACCTGGTCAAGGTCTACAACGACCGCGGCGCGGTGATCTGCGCGGCGCTGCCGACGCAGCGGCTGCCGCGCGGCGTCTGCCACGGCTACGAGTCGTCGGCGGTCTACGATCCGATGGGCGAGCCCGGCAAGTCGGTCGACCGCGGCGGCTGCCTCAACCTGCTCACGCCGCACAAGTCGCAGACCAAGTCGACGCACGCGCTCGCCGGCGCCAATGCGCTGGTGCAGATCGAGCTGTGGGACCGCCGCACCGAGCACATGTCGGAGACCTTCGCGGCGATGGAGAAGGACAGCCGAGATCAAGCGCACGCTGAAGGACGCGCAGCTCGATCCCGGCGAAGTGATGCGTAGCGTGCCGCGCCAAGCACGTGTCGGAGACGCAGCTCGGCGACCTGAGAGCGAGCCAATGTCGAGGTGCAGATGTCGATAACGGCGCACGAGAGTTCGACCTCATTCGACGCCGTCACGCGGCGTGACGGAGCCTGCGAATGTTCGGAGTAACGCATGAAAAAATGGAACATGATCATCGACGTCGCCGAGTGCACCAACTGCAATCTGTGCACGCTCGCGACCATGGACGAATATGTCGGCAACGACTGGCCGGGCTACACCAAGCCGATGCCCAAGCACGGCCACAAGTGGATCAACATCCTGCAGAAGGAGCGCGGGCAGATCCCGATGATCGACATCGCCTACGTTCCGACCATGTGCAACCACTGCGACGACGCGCCCTGCATCGCCAAGAGGCCGGCGGCGCGATCAAGAAGCGCGACGACGGCATCGTGCTGATCGACCCGGAGCAAGGCCAAGGGCCGCAAGGATCTCGTCGACGCCTGTCCCTACGGCCACATCTGGTGGAACGAGGAGCATCAGGTGCCGCAGCTCTGGCCGTTCGACGCCCATCTGATCGACCAGGGCTGGCAGCAGACGCGCGGCCAGCAGTCGTGCCCGACCGGCGCCATGCGCGCGGTCCACGTCGAGGACGACGAGATGGCGCGCATGGCGCGCGAGGAAGGCCTCGAGGTGATGCGGCCCGAGCTCGGCACCAAGCCGCGGGTCTACTACCGCAACCTCTGGCGCTATTCGAAGTGCTTCATCGGCGGCTCGCGTCTCGGCGGAGGCCAACGGCGTGGTCGACTGCGTCGAGGGCGCCAGCGTGCGGCTGCTGCAGGGACGGCGCAGCTGGTGGCCGAGACGACCAGCGACAACTACGGCGACTTCAAGTTCGACAAGCTCGACGAGAACTCCGGCGCCTATGTGGTCGAGATCGCGGCAAGGGCGGCAAGAAGAAGACCGTCGAGGCGAAGCTCGGCGCCAGCATCAATCTCGGCGAGATACGAATCTGAGTAACGTTACGTGGGGACAGGGTTTCCAACACACTCGGGCCTCATGGTGAGGAGGCGCGCGCAGCGCGCCGTCTCGAACCATGGCAGCAGGTTCGAGCTCGCGGCCATCCTTCGAGACGCCCTCGCTTCGCTCAGGCTCCTCAGACCGTATGTCCCTTTCTTTGAAGAGGCGACTCGCCCTCGATGCTGTCGCGAGGGTTACCCGGATAGGCTGGGCAGAGCCTCAAACAAGGAGGGCGAGTCGTGAGCAATCATAGCGAAGCTTTCGTGGGTTTCGATACCTCGAAGTTGCGTAATGCGGTCGCAATCGCGGATGGCGGTCGGGGTGGCGAGGTGCGGTTTCTCGGCGAGATCGACAATACGGAGGCGGCAACGGCGAAGCTGGTGAAGAAGCTTGCCGCCAAGTACCAGCGTGTGACGTTTTGCTATGAGGCGGGACCGACCGGGTATGGGCTGTATCGACAGATCAAGGATGATCTTGGTCACGAGTGCATCGTAGCGGCCCCCTCGCTGATCCCGAAGCGGCCTGGCGACAAGGTGAAGACCAATCGGCGCGATGCGGTGAGTTTGGCCAAACTGCTGCGCGCGGGCGAACTCACCGCGGTGTGGGTGCCCGACCGCCATCACGAGGCGATGCGGGATCTGGTACGGGCGCGCGAGGCGGCGATGCTGGATCTGCGGTGCAAGCGCCAGCGGGTGTCGGCATTCCTGCTGCGGCAGGGCCGGTCCTATGCGGGCCGCACCCCCTGGACCAAGGCGCACATGAGCTGGCTTGCGAGCCAGACGTTCGACTATCCGGAACAGCGCATCGCGTTCGAGGAGATGATGCTGGCGATCCGTCAGGCGCAGGAATGCCTCGATCGGCTCGAGCAAGCGATCCGCGGCGCGGTGCCGGACTGGTCACTGGCAGAGGTGGCTACCGCATTGATGGCCATGCGTGGCATCGACCTGATCGCAGCGACGACCTTCCTGACCGAGATCGGCGACCTCTCGCGGTTCCGAATGCCGCACGAGCTGATGGCCTATCTCGGACTGGTGCCGTCGGAGGCGTCGACCGGCAACACCATCAAGCGTGGCCCCATCACCAAGGCGGGCAACCGGCGCGCGCGCCGCATGCTGGTTGAGTGCGCCTGGAGCTATCAGCACCCCCCGCGGGTGGGGCGCAACAAGCAGCAGAAGGTTGACGCCGCCCCAAGAGCGGTTCGTGAGATCGCCTGGAAAGCGCAGTGCCGTCTATACCGCCGTTACCGCGCGCTGATCCGCCGGGGCAAGCTCAAGACCGTGGCCATCACCGCAGTCGCACGCGAGCTTGCCGGCTTCATCTGGGCCGTCGGTCACGAGATCACCAGCGCCCGTGTCGCGGCCAAGTAAGCAAGAGGACTTCCGAAGGAAGAAGAAGCAAGTGACACGTTAGAACCATAACTCAGGGAGCCCGCGCCGGGGCCTGGTCCGGCGAACCTACATCTCGTGCAACGGCGGGAGCGGAGCCGCGGCAAGGGGAATTCCCGATCATCCTGTGAGGCCGATCGCAAGATCGACGCCCGTCCTCAGACCGGGACAGCCCCAGACGAACAGACGGACATGCGTGAACCCGCGAATGAGAGCTTGTTGACCGACGTCTCTGGGCTTCGCTTCTCCCGCTGCACGATCATGGTATCGACAACCTCAACGGCGTTTAGCGAGAGGACGAGATGTTGCGCCCCACACCCTTGACATGGGACATAAGAGGATGAGGTCTGAGTGATGGAAAGATCCACAGCCTTTCAGAATGATGGAGCCATGCTCGATCCTTCCACGCCCCTCATCTTCCCCGCCCTCGGCCCGCTCTATCAGGCGCTCGCGCCGTGGGCGGAAGCGCTCCTGCGCGTCTGCTGTCGGGCTGGCGCTGGTGCCGCACGGACTGCGCAATACGTTCGGGTTCTTTCCCAAGACCGGCGTACGCTCGCACAATCTCACCGAGCTGGCGGCGCAGCTCGACCACGACGGCTATCGGCCGGGCAAATTGTGGGCGCCCGCGATCTCGCTCACCCAGCTCATCGGCGGGCCGCTGCTGGCGCTCGGCCTGTTCACGCGCGCCGGCGGCCGCTGCCGATCTTGCTGTTCCTGATCGTGACCAATTTCGAGCGCTGGCGGGTCGGCAAGTATTTCTGGAATCAGCTCGGCCTCGAATACACCCTGATGTGGACCATCGTGACGTTCTACTTTCTGGTGCACGGCGGCGGCACGATCTCGCTTGACCACCTCATCGGCCGCGCGTTTTAGTGCCGTCGGACAGTCCATCCTTCGTCATGGCCGGGCTTGCCCCGGCCATCCAGCGACTCTAACGCAGACGAAGAAGACGTGGATGCGCGGCACAAGGCCGGGCATGACGACGGAGAGGTTCGTGCACTACACGCCGTAGTACGCTCATGCCAAACAAGATCGACGTCCGTCCCGAATGGTGGGACAACATCTTCGCCCCGCAGCTCCTGCCTCGTGATCATCACGACCGTGGACAAGGACGGCCGCGTCAACGCGGCGGCCTTCGGGACCTGCACGCGCGTCTGCCACGACCCGATGTACATCTCGTTCACCTGCGGGACCGGCAAGGACACCTACGACAACGTGCTCGCGACCGGCGAGTTCGTGGTCAACGTGGTGCCGTTCGAGCAGGCCATGCTCGACAAGACGCTGGTCTGCGGCCTGCCGTTCCGCGGCGGCGAGAACGAGCTGGACAAGGCCGGCCTCACGCGCCATCCCGGCGCGCAAGCTCAAGCCGCCGCGCATCGCCGAGTGCCGCAGCCATTTCGAATGCAAGGTCGACTGGACGCAGCAATGGCTGCAACCGCCTGATGGTGTGCGGCAAGGTCGAGGCGGTGAGCATCGACGAAGACTGCATCACCGCCGAAGGGCTTCAGATCGTGTGGGACAAGGTCAAGCCCGCGCACTATTGCGGCATGCGCTACCGCGACCGCTTCGTGCCGGCCTACGACAAGCCGACCCGCGGGGTGTGGCGCTACGATGGCCACGACGAGGAATTCCGCCCCGGCGAAGACTGGCGCAACGCCTATCAGCAGCACGGATTGATCACAGCATGACGGACATCGAAGCAGAGACTGCCGCCACGCCGCGCACCCCTGGGGCCTATTGGGCGACGCTGGGCTGGGTCCTTCTCTGCCGTTTGTCTTGTCGGCCATCGCGGGCTTTGTCGTGGTGCTGATCTGGCGGCCCGACGCCATCATGAGCGGCGGCACCGACATGCTGAAGGACGGCCCGCTGATCTCCGTCACCACCGTTGCGTCGGCGGTGGTGCAGGTCGGCATGCTGGCGCTGGCGGCAAGGCTCGCGCGCTGGCCCGCCGGCGAGTATCTCGGGCTGGTGCGGCCGGCGATCCGCACGCCGCCCTGATCGCGATTCGCGATCCTGATGCGTGTTTCTGCTCGGCTACGACGCGCTGACCTATCTCATCGGCACGCGACGTCGTCACGCCGTTCCAGGTCGACACCTACCGCACCGCCCGCGACGGCGGCACGCTGCCGCTGTTGTGGCTCACCTTCGTGATCGTGGCGCCGGTCAGCCGAGGAGATCATGTTCCGCGGCTTCCTGTTCCGCGGCTGGGTCAGGTCCGAGCAGCAGCGCTATGGCCGGCGATTCTGGTGATCTCGGCGCTGTTTGCGGCCATCCACGTGCAATACGACTGGTTCGGCATCGCTGCAGGTGTTCTTCATCGGGCTTCTGCTCGCCATGGGCACGCTGGCGCAGCGGCTCGACCCTGCTCACCATCCTGATGCACGTGCTGATCAACATCTGGGCGACGCGTGCAATCCATCGATCAAGGTCGAATGGCTGTCTTAGACCACGCGGCGGCGCTATTGATCAGGCGCCGCAATTGCATGGCTGGATGGCTCGCCGACACGAACGGGACGTTAAGAAATGCCCTATGCCGTTGCCGTCGATATCGGCGGCACCTTCACCGATCTGGTCGCCTACGATCACGAGAGCCACCAGGTCGCCTACACCAAGAGCCCGACCACCTACGGCAACCTGGTCGACGGCATGCTCGACTGCTTCGCCAAGGCGAAGCTCGAGCCGCAGGCCGCGAACTTCGTCAATCACGGCACCACGCTGGTGATCAATTCGCTGATCCAGCGCAAGGGCGCCAAGGCCGCGCTCGTCACCACCACGGGCTTCCGCGACGTGCTCGAGATCGCGCGCGGCAACCGGCCCGATCCGTTCGACCTGCACTACCGGCGCGACGAGCCGCTGATCCCGCGCGCGCTGCGCTTCGAGGTGACGGAGCGGATCGGCAGCAAGGGCGAGATCGTCACGCCGCTCGATATCGCCGCGCTCGACGCCGCTCGCCGACAAGCTCAAAGCAGCTCGGCATCGAGGCGGTCGCGATCTTCTTCATGAACTCCTACGCCAATCCGGCGCACGAGGAGCAGGCGGCCGAGGCGCTGCGCGCGCTGCTGCCGGGCGTCTACATCACCTGCTCCACCGAGGTGACGCGCGAATGGTACGAATACGAGCGCACCTCGACGGTCGCGGCCAACGCCTATGTGGGGCCGCAGGTGACGACCTATATCCGGCGGCTCGAGAGCGATCTCGCAGCGCAAGGGCTTCGCCGGCTCGCTCTACATGATGGGCTCGAACGGCGGGCTGCTCTCGGTCGAGCGCACCTGCCGGCAGCCGGTCGGCGCTCGTCGAATCCGGCCCGATCGGCGGCTGCATCGGCGCCGGCGCCTATGCGGAGGCGCTCGGCTTCAAGAACGTCATCGCCTTCGACATGGGCGGCACGACCGCCAAGTGCGCGCTGGTCGAGAACGGCCGCTTCTCGGTCGAGTCGATCTACTACGCCGGCGGCTACGTGAAGGGCTTCCCGATCAAGTCGTCGGTGATCAACATCGTCGAGGTCGGCTCGGGCGGCGGCTCGATCGCCTGGCTCGATCCGCAGAACCGCCTGCATGTCGGCCCGCAGAGCGCGGGCTCGACGCCCGGGCCCGGCCTGCTACGGCAACGGCGGCAGCCGAGCCGACCGTGACCGACGCCAATCTGGTGCTCGGCCGGCTCAATCCCGGACCGCTTCCTCGGCGGCGAGCTGAAGCTCGACGTCGCGGCGCGCCCGCACGGCGATCGAGCGCGATCGCCGGCGCCGCTCGGCTACAGCGGGCGCCGACGGCCTGATCGCAGATGGCGGACGGCATCCTCGCGCTCGCGACCGTCATCATGGCGGGCGCCATCAAGCAGATCTCGGTCGAGCACGGGCTCGATCCGCGCGAGTTCGTGCTGTTCTGCTATGGCGGCGGCGGACCGCTGCACGCGAGCGCGCTGGCGCGCGAGCTCTCGATCCCGACCGTCGTGATCCCGCCCGAGCCCGGCAATTTCTCCGCCGTCGGCATGCTGCTCGCCGATGCGCGGCTCGATCTGTCGAAGACCTTCACCGGCGTGCTCAACGACGCGACGGTCGCGTCGCTGAAGGACGCGTTCGCCGAGATGGAAGCGGAAGCGCGCGCCGCGCTGGTGCGCGACTTCGGCGCCGGCGACGTGCTGTTCGAGCGCCACGCCGAGATGCGCTACGCCGGCCAGCGCCACAACATCAAGGTGCCGATCTCCGGGCTCGACGATCCCGCCGGCATCCGCGCAGGCCTTCGACCGCGACTACAAGCGCCGCTACGGCCACGCCGACGCCACGCGCCGCGGCCGAGTTCCAGGCGCTGCATCTCTCGGCCTTCACGCGGCTGCGCCGGCCGGAGCTCGCGCATCTGCCGCGCGCGCAGGTCGAAGCGACGCAGCGCCGCAACGCGCCCGGTCTATTTCGGCGAGGCCGGCGGCACGGTCGACGGCGCAGGTCTACGATCGCACCGCGCTCGCGCCGGGCTTCAAGGGCGAGGGCCCGGCCTTGATCGAGGAATATGGATCGACCACGCTGATCTGGCCCGGCGACCGCTTCGAGGTCGGCACGCTGGGCGAAATCCGCATCGCACTGCGGCCGCGAGCGAGCCGATCATGATGCAGGAAGCCTCGCACCGCACGCACCGCTGCCGCCATCGATCCGATCACGCTCGAGGTGATCCGCCACGGCCTCGTCTCGATCACCAACCAGATCGACGCCAACATCAAGCGCACGGCGTTCAGCCCCTACATCTACGAGTACAACGATTTCGCGGTCGGCCTCGTCGGCGCCGACGGCCAGCTGGTCGCGCAATGCACCGGCGGCATGCCGCCGTTCGTCGCCGACTCGGTCGGCATGGCGGTGCGCGACGGGCTTGCGATCTACGGCCGCGAGCGGCTGCACCACGGCGACGTCGTGCTCTGCAATCACGCCGCCGTGCAGGGCCAGCATCTCAACAACACGGTGATGTACACGCCGATCTATGCCGGGCCGCGACCGCGCCACGCTGATCGGCTTCTTCGCCATCAACGTGCACTGGATCGAGATCGGCGGCATCCAGACCAACTCGACCGACATCTTCATGGAGGGACTGCAGCTGCGCTCGATCAAGCTGTGGTCGAAGGGCGAGCCGATCGAGGAGGTCTACCGCATCATCGAGAACAACACGCGCATGCCGAACGAGCTGCTGGGCGACATCGCGGCGCAGCTCGCCGGCTGCCTGCTCGGGCGCGATCTCACCGCGGAGCTCGCCGACAAATACGGCATCGCGACCTTCAACCGCGCGGTCGAGCTGATCCTCGACCAGTCGGAGGCGGCGGCGCGCGCCTTCATCCGCGCCATGCCGGACGGCGTCTATCGCGACCGAGACCTATCTCGACAACGACCGCTCGGCGGCGAGGAGCCGGTGCCGATCATCGTCAAGGTGATCGTCGCCGGCGACGAGCTCACCGTCGACTACACCGACATCGCCGCCGCAGGCCAAGGGCCCGATCAATTCCGGCTATTACGGCGGCGGCCAGACCATCGCGCGCGTCGCGTTCAAATATCTGCATGGGCGCCGACGAGATGGCGAACGAAGGCACGTTCCGGCCGATCAAGCTCGTGCTGCCGCCCGGCAAGCTGCATCAGCGCCGATCCGACCGCGCCGATGTTCATGTATCCGACGCCGTTCCCGACCGTGATCGACGCCGTCATCAAGGCGCTGGAGACGGCGCTGCCGGCGCGCGTGCCGGGCGGGCATTTCGGCACCCATTCGGGCGTGCGCTTCTACGGCCGGCGCGCCGAACGGCATCGTTCTTCGACACCCACGACAGCGGCCACGGCGGCTGGGGCGCCTGCGCGACCCACGACGGCGCCGGCCCGTTCCGCACCATGGCGCACGGCGACACCCGCATCATCCCGCTCGAGCTGCAGGAATCGCTGATGCCGTTCCGCATCGAGGAATTCTCGCTGCGCGAGGATTCCGGCGGCGCCGGCAAATTCCGCGGCGGCCTGGGCTTCCGCAAGAACTACCGCATCCTGCGCGCCGTGCAATCTCGGCACCAATCTCGACCGCACCAAGTATCCGCCCTGGGGCGTGCAGGGCGGCCAGGAAGCCAAGCCCGGCCGCTTCACCGTGGTCGAAGGCCGGCGACGACGCGAGGAGGCAGCGTCGACAAGGAGAACGCCTATCCGCTTGCAGCCGGGCGACCTCGTCTGCGTCGAGACCGGCGGCGGCGGCGGCTACGGCCCGCCGGCCGAGCGATCGCTCGCAGCTGATCCAGCGCGATCTCGACGCCGGCTATGTCTCGGCGGCTGCGGCCGAGCGGGACTATGGCGTCACGATCGGGCCGACGGCAAGGCGCGGCGATAAGCTGCGCATCGGCGAACTATGCCGCTCGCGTGCAGTTTGGATTAGAATGCGGCAGCCGATGAATTCGCGGCGAGGGAGGTTTCGGTGCCGGCACGCAAGTCATCGTCTCGTGCGCGCGATCGCGCTTCTGCGGCCGCGCTGGCGCGTCGTCGCATGCGCCCCGGCGCCGCGCCCAGGAGATCAACGCCGGCGCTCAAGGAGCTTGCCGCCGCCGCCAATCGGGAAGGCACGCTGACGCTGAGCTGGAGCGGATCGACGCTTCGCCGGCATCCAGGGCGCGGCGCGCTTCCAGGCCGCGATGAACAAGACACTTCGGCACCAACATCCGCATCAACTTCCTGCCCGGCGCCGACATGGCGCGCATCGTCAACACGCTCGCGACCGAATATTCCGCCGGCCAGAAGGCGTCGGTCGACATCGCGCTCGGCGCCGCCCCGCAGGTCGTGCCGGTGCTCAAGGCCAATTTCTTCGAGCAGGTCGACTGGAAGAAATATCTGCCCGGCCGCATCACCGACGAGATGATCGAGCTGGAACGGCCAGCTCATCCGCATCGTGACCGGGCTCTCGGGCGCGACCTACAATTCGGCGCTCGCGCCGATGAAGCCGACGACGCTCGAGGATTTTCTCAAGCCGCAGTGGAAGGGCAAGATCGCCTCGACGCCCTACGCGGCGGGCTTCGACATCCTGCTGGCCGAGGACGTCTGGGGCAAGGAGAAGACCGTCAACTACGTGCGCGCGCTGTCGCAGCAGATCACCGGCCTGATCCGCTGCGGCGAGGCCGAGCGGATCGCGACCGGCGAATATCTCGCGCTGGTGATGGACTGCACCGGCCAGGATGCGCTGCAGTGGAAGGAGAAGGGCGCGCCGCTCGAACAGATGATGCCGCTCGATGCCGCGCAGCAGCGCTACTACTACTTCGCGATCCCGAAGAACGCGCAGCATCCCAACGCCGCCAAGCTCTACACGCTCTTCATGATGACGCGAGGAAGGCCAGAAGCTTTCCTACGACACCTGGAAGACCGACCTGCACTTCTTGCCGGGCTCGAAGATGGGCAAGATGGTCGACGACTACAAGAAGCTCGGCGTCAAGTTCAAGGAAGTCACCGTCGACTGGTACAGCCAGCATCCCGAGATCGACGCCAGCAAGAGCGAGCTGATCAAGATTCTGACGACGAAGGAGTGATGCCAGCGCGCCTGACAGCCATCTCCGACTGTCGTCCCCGCGCAAGCGGGGACCCATACGCCGTGTGATCGCGATGCGGCACGGCCTGTGACAGATCGAAAGCTCGGTGTTTATGGGTCCCCGCCTTCGCGGGGACGACAGTAGACGTGGCGCTGCTTCGCGCCCCAACCACCGCCTGATGTCCACCCTCGCCGAGCCGTTGCACGAACGCCGCACCGCCGGCGATCTGCTGCCTGCCGGCATGCTGCTGGTGGTCATCGTCTCGAGCGTCGTCATTCTCGCCACCTTGGCGTCGTGCTGTGGCTCGCCTGGACCAGCGGCCGCCCGGCAATCCGGATCTCACCTACACGGCGCGCAATTTCGTCGAGGTGTTCTCCGACACGCGCACCTATTCGGTTCTGATCGACACATTCGCATTCGCGTTCGTGTCGCTCGTGGTCGCGCTCGCCTTCGGCATTCCGGCCGCCTGGCTCGCCGAGCGCACCGACTTCCGCGCCAAGACGCTGCTGTTCACCCTGATGGCGATCGGCCTGCTGATTCCGGGCTTCGCGGCCGCGATGGGCTGGCTGTTCCTGCTGCATCCGCGCATCGGGCTGCTCAATCAGTTCCTGGTCGACGACGTTCGGACTTGTCGCGGCCGCCGTTCAACATCACGAGCCATCCTCGGCATGGGCTGGGTGCAGGGCCTCAACCTCGCGCCGCTCGCCTTCATCATGACGGCGGCGGTGTTCCGCTCCATGGACCCGACGCTCGAGGAAGCCGCCGAGATGCACGGCGCCGGCCCCTGGCGCGTGCTGCGGCGCATCACCGTGCGGCTCGCCTGGCCCGGCATCCTCGCCGCCTCGATCTACATCTTCATGACCGCGTTCGCGGCCTTCGACGTGCCGGCGATCATCGGCTGGGGCAATCGCATCTTCACCTTCACGACCTATCTCTATCTCCTGCTCAATCCGCAGGACGTGCTGCCGCGCTATGGCCTCGCGGCGGCGCTCTCGACCGTCGCGATGGCGATCGCGGCCGCTGATGAGCTGGTGGTACGGCGCGCATGCAGCAGCGCTCGCGCCGCTTCGCGGTCGTCACCGGCCGCGCCTATCGGCCGAAGATCATCCGGCTCGGCCGCCGCGTCTATCGCGGCCTGGCTGCTTCATCGGCGTCTATCTCGTGCTGAGCAAGCTCCTGCCGATCCTGCTGCTGATCTGGAGCTCGCTGCTGCCGTTCTTCCAGCTGCCATCCGCGCGCGCCTTCGCGTTCGTGTCGCTCAATCACTATACGTCGCTGCCGTGGGAGCTCGTGTTCACCGCGCTCTGGCAACACCGCGATCCTTGCGGTGCTGATGCCGACCGTGACGCTCGCGATCAGCCTCGCCTTCTCCTGGATCGTGCTGCGCTCGCGCATCCGCGGCCGCGCGCGGCTTCGACTTCATCGCCTTCCTGCCGCACGCCGTGCCCTCGATCGTGTTCGGGGTCGGCGCGCTGCTGCTCACGCTCTTCGTGCTGCAGCGCGCGCTGCCGATCTACGGCACGATCTGGATCCTGCTCGATCGTGTTCGTGATCGCGCGCATCAGCTACGGCACGCGCATGACCAATAGCGGGCCTGATCCAGATTCACACCGAGCTCGAGGAATCGGCGCAGATGAGCGGCGCCACCACCTGGCAGGGCTTCCGCCGCATCGTCGGTGCCGCTGCTCGCACCGACGCTGCTCTACGCCTGGCTGTGGATCGCGCTGCTGATGTTTCGCGAGCTGACGCTGGCCGTGATCCTGTCGACCGCCGACAACGTCACGTTCCCGGTCGTGGTCTGGAGCCTGTGGCTCGGCGGCGGGCTCGGCCAGGCCTCCGCGCTCGCGATCGTGATGCTGCTGATGATGACGCCGCTGATCGCGCTCTACTGGCTGATCGCGCGGCGGCAGGGCCTGGTGGCGACTTAGCCATCGGCTATGTTGCGCGCCCACATTGAGGGCAAAATACGCATGAGCATTCCTACTTTGTCGGCGCACGGCGCCACCATGCCGGTGATCGGCCTTGGCACCTCCGGTATGGGCGACGTACGCGCCGAGACCATCGCGACCGCGCTCAAGCTCGGCTATCGGCACATCGACACGGCTTGGAAGTATGGCACCGAGCGCCAGGTCGGCGAAGGCATGCGCTCCGCCGGCGTGCCCCGTGCCGACATTTTCCTATGCACCAAGGTGTCGCATGAATATCTGCAGGCCGACGATTTCGCGCGCTCAGTCGACGAGAGCCTGAAGACGCTCGGCGTCGACTATGTCGATCTGCTCCTCGTGCACTGGCCGAATCTCGAGATTCCGCTGGGCGAGACAATGACGGCGCTCGCCAAGGCCAAGCGGCAGGGCCTCGCCCGCCATGTCGGCGTCGCCAATTTCAACATCGCGCTGCTCGATCAGGCAATCGCGTTGTGCCCGGAGCCGCTGGTGACGCTGCAGGCCGAGTATCATCCCTATCTCGACCAGACCACGCTGCTGAATGCCTGCCGCGCGCGCGGGCTCATTTACACCGCCTATTGTCCGCTCGGGCGCGGGCGGCTGTTCAAGGAGCCGGTGCTCGCCGAGATCGCGCGCCAGAAAGGCAAGACCATCGCGCAAGTGGCGTTGCGCTGGCTCGTCCAGAAAGAGATCGTCGCACCCATTCCGCGCTCGTCGAACCCGGCTCGCTTGGCCGAGAACATGGCGGTGTTCGATTTCTCGCTCAGCGACGGGGAGATGAAGCGCATCGATGCGCTCAAGCGGCCGGATGGCCGCATCGCCAATCCGGCCGGCCGCGTCCCGCCTTGGGATGTGTAGGATTTGCACGGCCTCGGCCTCATGGTGAGGAGCACGCTATAGCAGGCGCTGCCTCACATGCTGGCCTAGCGCGCGTGCGTCTCGAACCATGGGCCGCCCGATCGGTGGCCGCCCCCATCCTTCGAGACGCGCGCGCACGCAATCTGTGCCGCCTCGCATGACTGTTGGCGCGCGCTCCTCAGGATGGGGACGGAGCAGGCGCAGAGAACTCTACTCCGCCGTCACCTTGCGGGCCGCCGCCACGATGTCGTCCGGCGTCGCGTAGATCTCCTCGACCACCTTGAGCGCCTCCTCGCCGGTCTTGGGCGAGATCGGCAGCCGCAGCTTCTGCGCCTCGGCGATGAACTGCGGGTCCTTCATGGTGGCGTTGAAGGCATCGCGCAGAATGCTCACGCGCTCCGCCGGCACCGCTTGCGAGGCGATGAACGGCCGGCCGACCTGCGTCGGGCGCCAGCAGCATGCGCAACGATCTGCCGATCGCGCTCGCTCGGCGCGATGTCGACGCTGTAGGGCACATCCGGCGGCATGTCCGGCGCAATCGAGGGCGACGAGCGGATCACCGGCACGATCTTGCGGCCTTCAATCCACTCGAGCGGAATGCTGCTCCAGGCGCCGCAATCGCCGTCGAGCTCGCCGCGCTCGATCGCGATGCGCTGCTCAGCGCTGCCCGGATAGCCCGCGACCTGCTGGATGCGCACGCCGAAGATGCTCTTCAGGATGCGCTGGTTGGTGTCGCTCGACGAGCCCATGCCGGTGAGCCCCATATGGACCTGCGGCTTGGCCTTGAGGTCGGCGATCGTCTTCACGCCCGAAGGTGTGCCACACATAGCAGACCGTCAGGTCCTGGCTGATGCTGCCGATCCAGTTGAACTTGCGGAAGTCGACCTTGATCTTGTCGGGATGCAGGCGGGAATCACCGATATTGCCGAAATTGAAAATGTCGAGGACGGTGCCGTCCTTCGGCGCCGACGATATCGAGATAGTGCACCGCCGTGAGACTGCCGGCGCCCGCCATGTTCTGCACCACCACGGTCGGGATTGCCCGGAATGTGCCGGCCGATATGACGCGCGAGCACGCGCGCGTTGAGGTCGAAGCCGCCGCCCGGCGAGAACCCGACCAGGATGGTGACGGTCTTGCCGCGGTAGAAATCCTGCGCGGCGGCGGACGTCGTGAGCGACACGGCGATGAGCGCCAAGAGAAGGAAGTCGGCGCATGCGTTCCCTCATTTGTAGCTGCTCAACAGCGCGACCAGCCGCTCGACCACGGCAGGCGATGTGCGCGCGAGCTTCTCGGCCATGGCCGCGATCTCCTCGCCGGTCGACGGGCCTTCGACCTCCAGCCGCTGGCGCTGCACGTCGGCAAGGAACGCCGGATCGCGCACGGTCGCGTCGAAAGCACGCCGCAGGATGTCGAGCCGCGCCGGCGGAATGCCGGGCGGCGCGAGATAGGGCCGCGTGATCTCGTCGCGCACGTTCAGGATGTCGATCATCTGCCGCTCGGCGTCGTCGCGCGCGAGGTCCGTAGCAGCGGCACATCGGCAAGCGTCGCGATGCTTGCTGCTGCCGTGCTGCACGATGATGCGCACGAGCTTCTTGGCGAGCCAGTCGGTCTGGTTGAGGCTCGACAGCGCGTTGCCGAGCGTGCCTTCGACCTCGCCGCGTTCGAGCGCGATCTTGGTTTCGTTGCTGGTCTTGTAGCCGGAGACGATCTTGAGCTTGTAGCCGAAGATGTCCTTCAGCACGATCGCGCCATGTCGATGCCAAGGCCGCCGACGCTGGTGCCGCCCACGACGAGCTGCTTGCGTCTTCGCCTCCTGCCAGCGACTGTACCGGCGCCGTGTGCCAGACATAGCCGACGTATTTGTCGCGGGTGACATTGCCGATCCAGGAGAACTTCGTGACGTCGAAATCGGCGGCGCCCGGATTGAGAAACGGCGCGGTCAGCACCGCGCCATGGATGCCGCGCGATGACGGTGCCGTCGCGGGCAGCCACCTTGTAGAGATAGCTCGCGGCACGCGCGCCGCCGGCGCCCGGCATCGCCTGCACGATCATGGTTGGGTGGCCGGGAATGTATTTCGGCATGTGCCGCGACAAGGCGCGGCCGTAGGCCTCATAGGCGCCGCCGCCGCGAGGTGATGACGGTGATCGTCTTGCCGGCATAGAACTCATCCGGCGCCGCGCACCGCGAGGTCCAGCGCTCGCCGCCAGGACGGCGCCGAGCGCCAGCCCATATGCGTTCGACCAGGCGTTCATCATCCCAGCGTCATCGGCTCTTGTGAGCCGATTGCCTTGCTGCGATCATGATAGGGACGGCACTCGGCGGGCGCAACGAGGGCGCAAGCCGTCCAGGGCACATGTATGTTCGAAGGCTTCGTACCCAGGCTCAAGATCGGCTGCCTGATGCCGGGCGTCGGTGATCGACAACCACGCCTTCGAGTTCTATCGGCTGGTTCCGTCAGGCGTCATGCTGGTGATGGTCGGCGTCGGCCTGCGCGAGTTTTCGCGCCATGACGTCGAGCGCGTATTCGCGCCACTCGAGCGCTATCTCGACCAGCTCATGGAGCGCGGCGTCGACCTGGTGATCCAGAACGGCGTGCCGCTGCCGATCCTGATCGGGATCGAGGCGCATGACCGCATGATCGCGCATATGGCGAGCTACACGCGCCTGCCCGCCACCTCCACCGTGCTCTCGGTGGTGCGGCGGCGGCCGACCTCGGCGTCAGCAAGGTCGTGGTCCGGTCAACAAGTGGACCGAGGAGATGAACCAATCGCTCGCCGCCTTCTTCGCCCGCGGCGGCGTGAGCGTCATCGGGACGCAGCACCAAGTCGCTGCACCCGCGGACTTCCACCGCTTCGACGCCGGCGACCATATGCGGCTCGCCTATGAGCTCGGCCGGCGCGCCTTTCTCGATCACCCCGACTGCGACGCTGTCTATATCGGCGGCGGCTCCTGGATCGCCGAGCCGGTGGCGGTGCGGCTCGAGGCGGAGTTCGGCAAGCCTGTGCTGTGCAACCAGGCCGCCGTCATCCGCAATACGCTCAAGATGCTCGGCGCCTGGACGCCGCTCGCCGGCCACAGCCGCGTGCTGGCAACGCCTTGATTGGCTCTGGGCCGTCATGCGCGGGCTTGACCCGCGCATCCATCTTGCTCTTGCATGGCTCGCACGAAGACGATGGATTGCCGGGTCAAGCCCGGCAATGACCAGAGCGGGTCTGGGACGCAGGGTTTGGAGCGCGGAAAGAGAGCTGGACATGAAAGTGACTTGCGTCGGAATGGACCCCGCCGGGCTCTATCTCGGCATTCTGCTCAAGCGGCGTGATCCGTCCCATCTGGTGCGCTTTGTCGACGGCAGCCCGCAGCCCTCGGCCCCGGCAACCATCATCTGCAATCCACTCAAGCCGCGGCTGACGCTCGCCGATGCCGAAACTCTCGATGCGATCAAGCCCGCCATCGTCTCGTTCGACCGCGTCAGCATCGACGCCGAGGGCCGCACCTTCGAGACCAAGGGGCTCAAATACGCGACCATCGACCGGACCGCGCTCGTGCAGGCGCTCAAGCAGCGTGCCACTGAGCTTGGCTGCGTGTTCGAGCGGCGCACTCTGACCGATGACGATCGGCGCTCGGATCTCGTGGTCGCGGCTGACGGTCCCGATAGCGAGACCCGGACGGCGAGCGGGCTCTCAGCCGAGATCAGCCGGAGCAGCAACCGCTCAGTCGTGTTCCAATCGGCCGAGCCAATCGACGCGCTGAACTATTCATTCCGGATGAGCGAGCACGGCATCTTCCATGCCTGGAGGCTGCCGCGCGGCCCCAACGGGTCGAGCGTCATCGTGGAAACGCCGGCCGAGACCTTGCGCGTGAGCGGGCTCGACAAGGCGCCGCCCGAGTGCATCATCGCGCTCTGCCGCAAGCTGTTCTCGTTGCAGCTCGATCGCATCGTGGCTGCTGCCGACGGCTCGATCTGGGAATCCTTCGCGACGGTGCGCAATCGTACCTGGCATGCGGGCAACGTCGTCCTCCTCGGCCGCGCCGCCTATACGTCGCATGTCTCGGTCGGGCTCGACCTGCGCTCGCAGCTCGAGGACGCCGAAGCGCTTGCCGAGCATCTTGTCGTCTGGCGCGAGCATCGCCGATGCGCTCACAGCCTTTGAGGCCGCGCGCCGGCCCAAGGCCGAGAGCCTGCAGCGCGCCTCCGACGCCTCGCGCACACTTCTTCGAGCACGTGCGCCGCTATCGCGGCCTGCCGTTCGAGCAGTTCGTGCTTCTCGCTTCTCACCAGCAGCATGCGGATCACCTATGCGCGCATCGAGAAGGCGGCGCCCGATCTGGTGCGAACGGTCGATACGCTGTTGGCGGGCGCCACGCCCGCGAGCAACCGGCCGCCGCCGCCGATGTTCGCGCCGATTCGTCTGCGCGGGCTGACGATTCCCAACCGCGTCGTGGTCTCGCCGATGTGCCAGTACTCGGCCACGGACGGCACCGTGAACGACTGGCATCTCGTGCATCTCGGCAGCCGCGCCGTCGGGGGCGCCGGCCTGTCATCGCCGAGATGACCGATGTGCTGCCGGAGGGCCGCATCAGCCTGCATTGCGCCGGCATGTACAAGCCGGAGCACGTGCCGGCCTGGAAGCGCGTCACCGACTTCGTGCATGCCAACAGCGACGTCCAAGATCGCGGTGCAGCTCGCGCATGCCGGCCGCAAGGGCTCGCTCACGCGCTCACTGGGAGGGCCACAAGTCGCTCGGCGAAGCCAAGTGGGAGCTGATCGCGCCCTCGCCGATCGCGTTCGCGGAAGGCCGCCAGGTGCCGCGCGAGATGACGCGCGCCGACATGGACAAGGTGCGCGACGCCTTCGTGCGCGCGACCGAGATGTCGGACGCCGCCGGCTTCGACATGATCGAGCTGCACTTCGCGCACGGCTACCTGATCTCGTCGTTCATCTCGCCGCTCACCAACCGGCGCACCGACGACTACGGCGGCTCGCTCGAGAACCGCATGCGCTTTCCGCTCGAAGTGTTCAACGCGGTGCGCGCCGCCTGGCCGGCGCACAAGCCGATCTCGACCCGCATCTCGTCGGTCGATTGGGTCGAGGGCGGCACCACGATCGAGGATGCCATCGAGATCGGCCGCATGCTGCACGCTGCCGGCAACGATATTCTGGCGGTGTCGACCGGCGGCGTCTCGAGCCAGCAGCGGCCGGTCGATGGCCGCGCCTTCCAGGCGATCTTCAGCGACCAGATCCGCAACGAGCTCGACATTCCGACCATGGCGGTCGGCGGCATCGTGAGCCACGGCGACATCAACACCATCGTGGCGGCGGGCCGCGCCGACATGTGCGCGCTCGGCGCGCGGCTCATCTGGAGGACGCCTATTTCGCCTCGCCACGCCGCCCGCGCGCAGAGCTACAGCGGGCTGAAATGGCCGAGCCAGTATCGGCGCGCGGGTGAAGTGCAGTTGCGGGGGGAGTGAAGGCGCCTCTGAAGCGCGCTGAAGCGCAGCGACGCAGTTCTCCGTACATTGCCCGCGCAAGCGGGACAATCCGAGTGCGTGCTTACTTCTGATGTCTTCGAATATTTTACTGGAAGTCCCCGACTTTCGCGCCGTGCACGAACGGAGAGTGTATCGAGCACGCGCTGCCTCAGCGCTCGCTCTCACTCCGCCTTGATGTTGGCCGCGCGGATGACCTTGCCCCACTTCTCGGTCTCGGCCTCGATGTGCGCGCGGAACTCCGCGGACGTGAACACCAGCGGCGTCACGCCGAGGTCGGTGAGCTGCGTCTTGACGACCTGATCCACAAGCCCCGCGTTGATCTCGCGGCTCAGCCGCTCGACGATCTCCGGCGGGGTGCCTTTCGGTACGCCGGTTCCATACCAGGTGCTCGACGCATAGCCGGCGACCGTCTCGCTGATCGCCGGAACGTCCGGCAGGAAGGCCGAGCGGCTCGCCGTCGTCACCGCGAGCGGGCGGAGCGCGCCGCTCCTGATGTGCGGAAGCGCACCCGGCACATCGGAGAACAGCACCTGCACCTGGCCGCTGATCAGGTCCGTGATCGCGGGTGCGCCGCCGCGATAGGGCACATGCACCATGTCGACGCCGGTCATCACCTTGAACAGCTCGCCGGACAGATGAACGGCCGTGCCGGCGCCGGTCGAGGCCATGCTGACCTTGCCGGGATTGGCTTTGGCGTAGGCGATGAACTCGGCAACATTCTTCGCCGGCAACGACGGGTTCACCACCATCACGAACGGGCCGGTGACGAGCCCGGACACCGGCACAATGTCGCGCAGGAAGTTGTAGGGCAGCGTCGGATAGAAGGTCGGATTGGTGGCGCTGCTGGTCGAGACAAAAAGTACAGTGTGGCCGTCGGCGGGTGCGTTCACGACCGACTGGGTGGCGAGAATGGTCCCGGCGCCAGGCTTGTTCTCGACCACGACCGTCTGACCGAGGCGCGGGAACAGCCAGCGGCCCATGATGCGCGCGACTGCGTCAGTCCCGGCGCCGGGCGCGAACGGAACCACGAGCGTGACCGGTCGCGTCGGATAGCTTTGCGCGCGCGCGACGCGCGGGAGCACCGACAGCGCGGCCGCGCCGGCGGCGAGCTGCAAGACGTTGCGGCGTGAACAGGTCATGGCGTCCTCCCCGAGCGGACGGATCAGATACGGCAGGCTATCCCAGTCCGGTGCCAGCGCGGAAGGGACTGACGTGCTTGGCCCCAGGGTCACCACTTTCGCGGGGACGAACGGAGAGAACCCATGCTTGCTATCGCGGGTTACGCGCCGCAAGATGCGCGCCAACGAGAACAAACCGCCCCCCATCTCACGGTCGAGTCACCCATGCCGAAAACCCTGTTCGAGAAGATCTGGGACGCCCATCTGGTGGCGACGCGGATCGACGGCCGCGAGCTGATCTATATCGACCGCCACGTGCTGCATGAGCTGCACGCCCCGCACGCCTTCGAGTCGCTCGAGAAACAAGGCCGGCCGGTGCGGCGGCCCGACCTCACCTTCTCGATGCAGGATCACACCGTCTCGACGCAGCCCGGCCGCACCGACACCAGCAACCCCGATGGCGCGCCCTTCCTGCGCGCCATGCGCGAGGGCAGCCGCCGGAACGGCATCCGCGTGTTCGATCTCGGCGATCCCGAGCAGGGCATCTCGCATGTGGTCGCGCCCGAGCTCGGCATGGTGCTGCCGGGCGCGACCCATGCGGTGCCCGACAGCCACGCCTCGACCGTGGGCGGGCTCGGCGCGCTCGCGTTCGGCTGCGGCACCACCGAGCTCGCGCATATCCTGGCCACGCAGGTGATGGCGCTGAAGCGGCCGAAGAGCATGCGCATCCGGCTCGACGGCAGGCTCGGTCCACACGTCACCGCCAAGGACGTGGCGCTGAAGATCATCGCGGAGCTCGGCGTCGCCGGCGGGCGCGGCTTCGTGGTCGAATATGCGGGCTCGGCCGTGCGCGCGATGCCGATCGAGCAGCGCATGACGCTGTGCAACCTCAACATCGAGATGGGCGGGCGCTCGGGCTTCGTGGCGCCGGATGACGCGACGTTCGCATGGCTCGAAAGGCCGGCCATGGACGCCGCAGGGCGCCGAATGGGACACCGCGCTGGCGCAATGGCGCACGCTCAAGAGCGACGACGATGCGGCCTTCGATCAGGAGCATACGCTCGACTGCACCACGCTCGAGCCGCAGATCAGCTGGGGCACCGATCCGAGCCAGGTGGTCGGCATCAGCGAGCCGCGTGCCCGATGTTGCGAACGCGCGCCAAGGTCGCCGGGCCGCAATGGAAAGCGCCTACGCCTATATGGGACTCGCGCCCGGCGCGCCGCTCGTGGGGCTCCCGGTCAATCGCGTGTTCATCGGCTCCTGCACCAATGCGCGCCTGCCCGACCTCGAGGCCGCCGCCGCGGTGGTGCGCGGTCGGCGTGTCGCCGATGGCGTCATCGCCCTGGTGGTGCCGGGCTCATCGACCGTGAAGCGCGAGGCCGAGGCAAAAGGTCTCGACCGCGTGTTCCGCGACGCCGGCTTTGCCTGGGGCGAATCCGGCTGCTCGATGTGCGCGGGCGGCAATGGCGACCGCGGCGAGCCGGGCGAGCGCATCGTCTCGACCACCAACCGCAATTTCGAGAACCGCCAGGGCCCGAAGGTGCGCACCCATCTCGCAAGCCCCGCGACCGCGGCGGCGGCCGCCGTCACCGGCCGCATCACCGATGTGCGCCAACTGCTTGCAGGGCATCCTTGACGGGGAATGCGTGATGCAGCCGTTCAAATCCCATACCGGCATCGCCGTCCCGCTCATCCAGGACGACATCAACACCGACCAGATCGCGCCGATACAGGCGATGCGTAATCTCAAGCCCGATTACAAGACGCTGCTGTTCATGCGCGCGCGCACGCGCGACGATGGCAGCGAGAACCCGGACTTCGTGCTCAACAGGCCGCAATTCCGAAATCCCGGCATTCTGGTGACCGGGCAGAACTTCGGCGCCGGCTCCTCGCGCGAAGTCGGCGGTGTGGGGCATGCTCGCCAACAACATCCGGGTGATCGTCGCGAAAAGCTTCGCCGACATCTATCGCGAGAACTGTCTGCAGAACGGGCTTCTGCCGATCGTGCTGGCGCCGGCTGACGGCCGACGCGTTCGAGCAGCGCGTGATCGCGGCGAACGGCGCAGCGCCGTTCACGGTCGATCTCGAGACCCAGACCATCAGCGGGCCGGGCGGCGCGGACATCACGTTCGAGATCGCGGCCGCCGACCGCATGCGTTTGCTTGAAGGCCTCGACGATATCGGGCTCACGCTCAAGCACACCGACGACATCGTGGCCTTCGAGCAGGACATGGCGGCGGCGCAGCCCTGGCTGCAGACGGCGCGCGACAGCAGGCGATAACAGGCATTTTCGCGGAGGAAATAGAATGAGCGCTCGCAAGAAATTCCGCCAGATCATGACCGGCAAGCGCCTGGTGCTGATGCCGGGCGCCTATGATGCGCTTTCGGCGCGCGTGATCGAGGCGGAAGGCTTCGAGGCGATGGTCGCCGGCGGCTATGCGGCGATCGGCAGCATGCTGGCGCAGGCCGACATGGGCCAATCCAACATGCGCGACTATGCGGATCACTACGCGCGCGTCTGCGCGGCGGTCGAGATTCCGGTCTATGTCGATGCCGACACCGGCTTCGGCGGCGTCAACAATGTGCGGCAGATGGTGCGCGCCTTCGAGGCGGCGGGCGTCGCCGGCATCTTCATCAGCGACCAGGTGTTTCCCGAACCGCTGCGGCTATCTGCCCGGCAAGCAGGTCATCCCGGTCGAGCAGATGCTCGCCAAGGTGAAGGCCGCGCTCGATGCGCGGCGCGATCCCGATCTCTTCATCGCAGCGCGCACCGATGCGGCCGGCGTCACCTCGGTCGATGATGCGATCGCACGCTGCCAGTTGTTCATGGAAGCGGGCGCCGACATGGCGAAGCCGATGGGCGCTCGACACCATTCCGGAGATCAAGCGGGCGCTGCGCGAAATCCCCTGCCCGCACATGGCGACGCTCTCGCAGGCGGCCGGCCCCAAGGCGCGCAGCCTCAAGGAGCTCGATGAGGCCGGCGTGGTCGCCGCGACCTTCCCGTCGGTTGCGCTGTTCGCGGCCGCCAATGCGGTGCGCAATGTGTTGCGACTGCTGAAGACCAACGACACGCTGGCGCCGTGCCAGCCGCATCTGATCCCGCTCGAGGATTACTACGATCTCGTCGGCCTCAAGCCGCTGCTCGCGCGCGAGGAGGCCTACGACAAGGCTGCGGCGGCCTTGGTGCAGAAGCGCGCGGCGGAGTGACGGCACGGCCGTTGAACATGCACGGTGTCGTCCCCGCGCAGGCGGGGACCCATAATCGCCAGCGTTTCAGATGAAACCTCGAGCGCGTCGTCACATCGCGCGGACACGGCGTATGGGTCCCCGCCTTCGCGGGGACGACAGCGAGAGAGGCTGTGCCCTCGGCGCAGAAATATAGAGATTGGGCCTACCGCACCACCTTGGCGCCGGCCTCCTTCAGGATCTCGCGCAGCTCGCCCTCGAACTTGCACGAGGAACGCCTTGAGCTCGGCGGCCTTGACGAACTCGCCGTCGAGCTGGCTGTCGTCGACGAACTTCTGCCAACCGGCGGTCTTGCTGACCTTGAGGAACAGGTCCTCGTAGAAGGCGACCGTCTCGGCCGACATGCCGGGCGCGCCGACGACGCCGCGCATCTGCGGCACGTTCGGAATGTCGAAGCCGGCTTCCTTGATGGTCGGCATGTCCGGGAAGCCAGGCAGGCGGCGCTCGTTGACCTGCGCGATCACGCGCAGCTTGCCGGCGCGCACCTGCTCGCCGGCCTCGCTCGGATCGACGATCATCATGTCGACATGGCCGCCGAGCAGCGCCGCGATGCGCTCGCCGCCGGACGGGAACGAGATGAACGCCCAGCGCGCGCCGGTCGACCTGCATGAGCAGCTGGCGCACGATGTTCTCGCGCGAGGTGATCGAGCCGCCCGACATCTTGAGCGCGCCGGGCTTCGCCTTCGCGGCGTCGATGAACTCCTTGAGCGTCTTGAACGGCGAATCCGCGCGCACCACGACCAGCGCCGGCTCGACCACGAGCCGCGCGATCGGCGTCATGTCGAGCAGCTTGTTGGTCGCGGCCTCCTGCACCAGCGGATCGAGCAGCCAGATATTGGTGAAGCAGGCGATCACGTGCGGATCGCCCTTCTTGCTGACCACATAGGCGGCCGCCGACGGTGCTGCCGCCGCCGGGCTTGTTGACCACCTGCATGCGCACCGGCAGAGAGCTTCTCCTGGTCGATGATGGCGATGAGCGCGCGCGCGAACACGTCGTTGCCGGAGCCCGGCCCGCCATGCACGACGAACTCGATCGGGCGCGTCGGCTTGAATTGCGCGAAGGCCGGGCCTGCCGTGCCCGCCACAAGCGCGGACGCCGTGCCAACGAGAAGCTCACGTCTGTTCATGATGTCCTCCGCAATGACTGGTCTCTTCACTCAGTCGTTCCGCAGCTCACCCGTTTTCGGTGATCGCGCGTACCCGCAGCCGGTTGAACCGGCCGAACAGCGGGATCAGCAGGATCACGAGCGCAAGCGCGAGCATGATCGCCGAGATCGGCCGCTCCACCAAGATCAGGAGATCGCCCTGCGACATCATCAGCGACTGCCGCAAGCGCGCGCTCCATGGCGTCGCCGAGCACGAAGCCGAGGATCAGCGGCGCCGTCGGATATTTCAGCTTGCCCATCGCGTAGCCCAGGAGGCCGAAGCCGACCAGCAGGCCGAGATCGAACAGCCGGCCCGAGGCCCCATAGGCGCCGACGATCGAGATGCCGAGGATCACCGGGAACAGCACGATAGACCGGCAGCCGCAGGATCTGCGCGAACAGCGGCACCAGCGGCAGGTTGAGGATCAGCAGCATGACGTTGCCGATATACATGCTGGCGACGAGGCCCCAGAACACGTCGGGCGATTCCTGCATCATCAGCGGACCCGGCTTCACGCCCCACAGCACCAGCGCCGAGAGCATGATCGCGGTCGAGCCGCCGCCCGGAATGCCGAGCGTGAGCAGCGGCACCAGCGCGCCGCCGGTGTCGGCATTGTTGGCGCCTTCGGGCGCCGCGACGCCTTCCGGCGCGCCCTGTGCCGAACTGCTCGGGATGCTTCGACACCGCCTTCTCGATCCCGTAGGCGATGAACGAGGCGATCGTGGCGCCGCGCGCCCGGCAGGCAGCCGACCAGGAAGCCGGTGATCGAGCCGTTGAGGAACGCAAAGCGGCAGGCCTTGAGCTCCTCGGCGTTCGGCAGCAGGTTGCGGATGCCGCGCGGCACCGGCAGCACCTTGCGCCTCATCGCCGGCCTCGATGCTGGCGAGCACCTCGCCGATCGCAAAGACGCCGATCGCGACCACCATGAAGTCGATGCCGCCGAGCAGCGTCGCCTGGCCGAAGATGAAGCGCGACTGCGCGGTGAACAGATCGGTGCCGATGCTGGTGAGCCACAGCCCGAGCAGCAGCGACAGCAGCCCCTTGATCAGCGAGGTGCCCGACAGCAGCACGACCAGCGCCAGGCCGAGGCACATCAGCGCGAAATATTCGGGCGAGCTGAACGACAGCGCAAACGCCGCGACCGGCGGCGCGACCAGCGTGAGCGCGATCACGCCGACGGTGCCGGCGACGAACGAGGCGATCGCCGCGATGCCGAGCGCAGCGCCGGCGCGGCCCTTGCGCGCCATCTGGTAGCCGTCGAGGCAGGTGACGACCGACGACGACTCGCCCGGAATGTTGAGCAGGATCGAGGTGGTCGAGCCGCCGTATTTGGCGCCGTAGTAGATGCCGGCCAGCATGATGATGCCGCCGGCCGGATCCATCTTGAAGGTCAGCGGCAGCAGCATCGCGATGGTGGCCGCCGGCCCAAGGCCCGGCAGGATGCCGACGATGGTGCCGAGCAGGCAGCCGACGAAGCACCAGAAGACGTTGCGCCGGCTGCAGCGCGACCGCAAATCCGTGCAGCAGGCCGCCGACGCAATGTCCATCTCAGAACCCGAACGGACCGATGGGAAGCGACACGCTCAGCGATCACCGGGAAGATCAGGTGGAAGCCGAGCGCGGACGCGACCGCGACCACGGCCGCGGTGATGAGCGGCCGGCGGAAGATGACCGCCACGATGAAGAACGTGAGCAGCGCGAAGCTGATCAGGAAGCCGAGCGAAGTCCATGAGCCCGACCGAGAGCGCGAAGGCGAGCCAGACCGTCGAGCGCCCGCCCGGTGCCGGCCAGTCCACGGCCTTCGCCTCCCCGTCACTGTCTGCACGCGCCGCATTGAGGACCAGCAGCAGCGACAGCACCACCATGGCGACGCCATACCAGAACGGGAAGAAGCCCGGGCCGGGACCGTCAAGGGTATAGTAGTCCCAGGCGCGCGCCTGCGTGATGATAAAGACGCCGAGCGCGGCCAGCACCGCGCCCGAGATCACGTCGCCTTTCTGGAGGAAGGCTCCCAGCATGTTCCACCAACTCCGGATTGCGCGGGCAGCGGAGCATCCGGGGGCGAGAAAATCAAGGTCAATGGCTCAATAGCGTCAATAGCGCGAGGCGCCCGGCGTATCCCAGAGCGCACGGGCGTAGGCAATCAGCAGCGTCACTGATCACCTCCGGCTGCTCCTCGATCACCGCGTGGCTGCAGTGGGGGATCACCGTCACGGTCACGCGTTCGCCTAGCGCACGCTTGAACTCATGGGCGTCCTCGACATGCGCCAGCGGATCGTGGTCGGGCTGCAGATAGAGGATCGGAACGGTGCCGGCGGCGTAGTCCTCCTGCGCGCGACGGTGCGGTCGCCGGCGATCCGCTGCGCCGCCAAGACCTCCGGATGCCAGCCGGCGAGCCAGCCGCGCGCATCGTGGCCGGGCGCGAAGAAGGCAAACTGCAACGCCTGCAGTCGCTCGGCGTCGGGCAGCGACGGGTTGGCGCTCGCCTTGATGGCCTCACGCACGACCGGCGGGCTCGGCGCATGCCCGACATTGGCGGCGACCAGCGACACCGCGCGCACCAGATCCGGCCGGTCGACCGCCAGCATGCGCGCCACGCGATTGCCGAAGGCGTGGCCGACCACAAATGCAGCGCCGCTGCGGTCATGCTCGATGACCGCGGCGATGTCGGCCGCGTAGGTATGCAGATCGATGCCGGTCATCGGCCCGCGGCTCTGCCCCGATGCCGCGCGGCTCCGGCCGCAGCACCCGAAAGGACGGCTGCCGCCAGCCGCTCGGCGATCGCGTCGAAATCGGACGCGCCGCGCCCGAGCGACGGCAGCAGTACGATCGGATGGCCCTGCGCCCTGCGCGAGCACCTCGATCTGCGCGTCACCCCGCGCCACGATGGTGCGCGTGACACCGGGCACGGCGCGCTCATGGCGATTGATCGGACGAGCGACCGCCCGGCGTCCCCGGTTGCTCGCAGATGCCGTCGCAGCAATGTGCAATGCCGCTTCCGCCGCAGTCCGGGCAGGGGATCAGCTGCTCATCAACGCGATCATCGGCTGCGGTGCGGCCGCCGGCGCGCACGAAGCCGACACGGCCGGAATATCGACAGGTCTCGCACAGCATGTGCGTCCTCCCCAGCCACATCAGCCGATTCTCGCGTCCAAGAAAACCCAAGAAAAGCAGCGGCGGCCCAGCTTGCGCCGGACCGCCGTGTCGTGTGGGGAAATCGTTGGGGGATTTGAGGGGAACTAGATCTGCGCCCGGTTGATGCCCTTGGCGGCCATCAGCTCGCCGATCCGCTTGCGGGCGTAGAACATGCGGGTCTTCACGGTGTTGGCCGGCACCCGATGATCTCGGCGACCTCTTCGATCGACTTCTCGTGATAGTAGACGAGGTCGACGATCTCGCGGTGCGCGGGCGACAGCTGCGTCAGGCAGTCCTGCAGGACCGTGCGCTCGCTGGCTCTTCTGCATGGTGATCTCCGGGTTGTCCGCCGGGTCCTCGATGAACTCGGCGACCTCGTCGTCGAGCTCCTCGTTCGAGCGGCGGCGCAGCATCGACAGTGCCTTGTTGCGGGCGATCGCGAGCAGCCACGTGGTCACCTGCGAGCGGCGCTTCGAAGCGCTCGGCCTGCCGCCACACGTCGATGAACACCTCGCTGACCGTATCCTCGGCCGCGGCCTCGTCGTTGAGGAAGCGCAGCGCGAAGCCGATAGATGCGGACGTGGTGGCGGCGAATAAAGCTGCTGCAGCGCCCGCTTGTCGCGCTGGGCGATCTGCGCCACCAGCGTCTCGTCCGACGTATCCTGGACCACGGCCGGCACCCGGGCCGGTGAGGCGGAAATGACCTGAGTGTAAATCATGGGAACTCTCCCGAAACCTGCGCGCGCCAGCTGGGAACTCCATCGGCGCAACTCCATGGCGCCGGGTCTAGAGGGGGGCGGTTTCGGCAATATTGCTGCGAATGCGAAAATGGTTTCGTGGAACTCGGCAATTGTTTCGTGGGATGGCCGGGGAAGAAACAATAGGGTCAGTAACCGGCCGGGCGAGCCCCGATTTAGGCTTATGATCCTATTTGTCGCTCTCAGAAGGCAAGGCAAACCGGCTCTAAAATTCGCTTGCGAAGAGCCAAAAAAGAAAGCGCCGCGGTTGACGGACCGCGACGCCACTCTCGCTCGGCTAGGAGAGTTTCTCACCCTTGCTTGGGGCAAATGAGCACCTCCATGTTTGTGATCGATAGGGTTCACGCACGACAACAAAGCCCGACGTGCAGCAACGCCGATGTGGCAGCGACACGCTCTGGCTCTACGCAAGTGGTGCTGTTACGACGCCTCGTGTCGGGAGAAGCGCATACAATGCAAGGCTTCTGGCAAACTCCCGGAAAGCCCCCGGCCCCGAGTCGCAGAAAGAATCATAACATTTTTGCGCGTCGAAGGACAGGCTTCTTTGACTGCTAGTATCGCACAAATCTCGGTCGCTTCAGCCCCTCGCCGTGGCCGCCTGTTCATCCCTCGGCATTCGTCAATGGCTTAAGCCTAGCCTCAGCATCAGAAAAACGAACTACGTTGCTCACGTTTTGAAGAACGAGAAGGTCGCCTTGCCGAAGTTCAGCGGCGTCATCGTACAGCACGATGCAAGTCATATCGCTAAGCTCGGGCACGAGTGAAATGTCGTAAAATTCGCGGAACCTTTTGTTCACGCCTTCCATGTCCCTTACCGCTTCAACATACGCAACTGGCTTTGAGAGCTGCCGATCAAGCACTGCCGCACCGATGTGATATTCGGTGCCACTATTACCAACGACAAGTTCATTTTCGCGAACTCGGTTCGAGCCAACGAATTCCTTTACGCGCTCAATTACCGTTTGCCTAAACGACAATATTGGTTGCGTTGGCACTTGCAAAAGTTGGTCGGCAATCGTTCGAGACGCATTAGCCACCACCGCAATTGCCAGGGGCAATTCATCAACTGTTGCTATCCGTGCCATTCTCTCGTTCGAGAATTCGCAGCCGTAGTGTCTAGCTAGCTTCGCGATTCTAGCTCTCAGCTTCGCGGTCATCCTGACAGCATGATTTGCCAAAGTCATCGCCGCAAAGCCAGCGTCGTGAACAAGAAAGCTGTCGCCGTTTTGTGCAACGACAACCGTTGCGAAATCACCATTCGGATAGATAACGGGAAGCTGCACCTCAAAGCCAAGATTGGACTCCTGCACGCGCACCAAAGCACGACATGCGGCCTCTAAATTCTTGGCAGTCATGTTCTGCGGGGTACTCATAGTAACCTCAACTGCTGGCCTCCAAGATGAGGCGGCGCGCGATACAAACCAGTGAATTTGATTCTAGACCGTTTGCAGAAGTCGCGGAACCACTCTTGATGCGTCTGATCACGATCGTCAGGCTCAGCTATGTGGTTCGGCCATGGCTGCCAATGAGTGCATTGCACGACAGGATTACTCAAATCCGTAAAGTTTACGTGTGAACGGCCGGGATTTACGTCCAGGCCAAGCACTCGGTACGAGTTCGCCAAGATCAGCGAGAACCCATACTTGAACGGTTCCCGATGGACGTGGGCGGTAAGGTGCACCTTCGCTGCAAAGGTCGGCTTGGACGGTACCACCACCAGTAATTGAGCTTTGGCAGTGTCGGTGTACGGTTGCAGCCCCCATTGAATCCTTCCAGCAGCCGCCTTGTCGGCGGCGATGAACTCAGCAATGAGCGCCGCCTCATCCAAAGCCCGGCCCCGCTATTCACGGGGCTGGACGCTATCACGGGCGCGACCGGGTCAAAGTACGCAACGCGGCTGTGACTAATAGGTATTTAATCCCAAATGGCGCCTTCCCAGCCGCGGCGTTTTCTGTGATGGCCCCGGTCTAATACCGACCCTATGATCGCGTCGGCCCCAAGCTCAGGGCCTGATGGAGCCGAAGATGTTCCGGGATCCCAGCAGCCTGACGCCCAGGTGCCTGGTCGCCGCCACCTGTAGCGTGCTCGCGTTCGGCGCGCTCGCTGGTCCGGCGGCGGCGCGAGAATTCCGCGCCGCCGACATCCAGGAGGAGAACTATCCGACCGTCCAGGCGCTGCGCTACATGGACCAGCTGGTGACCGAGCGCACCGGCGGCCGTCACCGCATCCGCGTCTTCCATTCCCGCCAGCTCGGCGAGGAGAGCCAGACCATCGAGCAGACCCGCGTCGGCGCCATCGACATGAACCGCATCAATGTCGGCGCCATCGGCAACGTCGCGCCGATCGCTCAACGTGCTGGCGCTGCCGTTCCTGTTCCGCTCGATCGACCATCTCTACAAGGTCATCGACGGGCCGATCGGCGATGAGATCCTCGGCGCGCTCGAGCCGAGCGGCTTCATCGGGCTGACGTTCTACGATTCCGGCGCGCGCTCGATCTACACCGCGACGCAAGCCGGTGCGACGCTGATCGACGATCTCAGGGGCCTGCGCCTGCGCGTCCAGCAATCCGAGCTGATGGACAGGATGGTCAAGGCGCTCGGCGCCGAGCCGGTCGGCGCTCGCCTATGGGCAGGTGCTCACCGCGCTGCGACCAAGCTCGTCGACGGCGCCGAGAACAACTGGCCGTCGTTCATGCTCGACCGGCCACTACAAGGTCGCGCGCTACTACACGGTGACCGAGCACACGATGGGCCCGGAGGTGCTGATCATGTCGCAGCGCGCCTGGGCCGAACTGTCGACCGAGGACCGCGCGATCTTCCGCGAGGCCGCGCGCGAAGTCGAGCAAATACATGCGCGAGCAGTGGCAGAGCTGGGAGGAGCGATCGCGACAAGCAGGCCGATCGAGGCCGGCGTCACGGTCATCGACAAGATCGACCGCAAGCCCTTCGAGGATGCCACCAAGCCGATGCGCGACGAGATGCGCGCCGATCCGCAGTTTCGATCCCTGATCGAGCGGATCGAGGCCGTGCGATGAGCCATCGAGGACACGATTTGCAGCCAGGCCATCCGATCGAGCGACGCGGACAGCGGGAGGCGCGAGGCCGTCGGCTTCCTGGAGGCGCTGCGCGCGCTGCCGATCCGCTGGCGCATCCTGCTCGATCGCGGCGCTCAACATCGATCGTGGCGATCATCTGTCGCGGCCGTCATCTGGGACGGCGCGCAGGATCTGACGCTCGGCGCGCAACGAGCTGCGGCAGACGCGCGAGTCCGACCGGCTGCTGGTCGCTGCTGGAAAGCCAGGTCGACCGCCTGCAGAACCTCATCCACCGCTATTTCACGCAGCCCAACGACGATCTGCTGAAGGAGATCACGGATCTGCGCGACACGCTGCTCGGCACGCTGGTGAACCGCGCCTCGCGACGATCCGATCCTGTCGCGCTCGGCCGAAGACCTGATGCAGTCGACCGAGCGCTTCGTCGCCGGCTTCAGCGACCTGCGCAACGTGCAGACGGCGATCACCACATCCTACGAGAACCAGGTGCTCAAGCCGGCGCACGAAATGGCCGGGCTCTATGCCATCGTGGAGGACGCCACCAAGGACCGCGACGCGCTGATCTGGCCGGCGCTCAACAAGTCGCGCGAATCGTTCTCGACCACGCTGGTGCTGACCAACGTCTTCTACCTGACGCCGACGCGCGAGACCGCCGAGGAGGTGTCGCAAGAACCTCGAGACCATCGAGGGCACCATTCCGGTCATGATGGATCTCGCCGACAACGACCTGCAGCGCGGCGCGCTCGGCGCGCTCGGCTATCGCGCGGTGTCCTGGCGGCTCGGCATCGCGCAACTGTCGGAGAGCTTCGCGACCCGCACGCGGCTGCTGCGCGACGCCATCGACGGCAATCAGGTGGCGATGTCGAGCACGATCGACATCCTGTCCAAGAACATGCGCGAGCGCGACCGGCTCGCCTATGAGCGGTTCGAGAAGACGCTGTCCGACGTCTACGTGCGGATCGCGATCGTCGCCGTGCTGGCGCTGTCGATCTCGGTCCTGATCGGACTTGCGATCGCCGGCCAGCATCGTGCGGCCGCTGCGCGACGCTGATGAACGCCATGCACGCCATCGTCTCCGGCGACTACGCGCGCCCGGTGCGCGACGTCGACGCCCGCGACGAGATCGGCGCCATGGCGCGCGCGGTGGAGGTGTTCCGCGAGAACGCCATCGCCAAGCGGCAGGCCGAGCAGGAGCTCAAGGCCTCCAAGGAGCGCGCCGAGACGCGCGCTGCGCGAGCTGCAGGAAACGCAGCAGAGCCTGATCGAGGCCGAGAAGCTCGCGGCGCTCGGCGGCCTCGTCGCCGGCGTCGCGCACGAGGTCAACAATCCGATCGGCATCAGCCTCACGGTGGCGTCGAGCTTCGCGCGCCGCTGCGACAGCTTCGCCGAGGAGGTCCGCGACGGCGCAGGTGCGCCGCTCGAAGCTCGACGAATTCATCGCCGGCAGCCAGGAGGCCGCCAAGCAGCTCGTCGCCAACCTCAATCGCGCCGCCGACCTGATCCAGTCGTTCAAGCAGGTCGCGGTCGACCGCAGCCACGCCGAGCGGCGCCTGTTCGATCTCGCGCGAATCGACCGAGCAGATCGTCGCGAGCCTGCGCCCGGCGCTCAAGCGCTCCGCCGATCTCGCTCTCGGTCGACGTGCCGGCCGGCATCCAGATGGACAGCTATCCCGGGCCCCTACGGCCAGGTGCTGACCAACCTGGTGCTCAATTCGCTGGTGCACGCTTTCCCGGACCAGCAGCGCCGGCACGATGCGGCTCGCGGCCAGGCGCATCGGCACGGACCAGGTCGAGATCGCAATTCGCCGACGACGGCATCGGCATGAGCGAGGACGTGCAGCGGCGCGCCTTCGAGCCGTTCTTCACCACCCGCCGCAACCGCGGCGGCACCGGCCTCGGCCTGCACATCGTCTACAATCTGGTGACCCGCCGGCTCGGCGGGCGGCTGCGGCTCGAATCCGAGCCCGGCCGCGGCACGACCTTCAGGATCCGGCTGCCGCTGGTCGCGCCGCAAGGACGAGTTCGCCGACGGACCGCGCGACCGCATCATTGGCGGAATCGACATGACCGACGACAACGATCTCATCCGCGTCATCGACGACAGCGGCGACGCGCCGGCCGAGGAGCCGTCGCCGGCCTGGAAGGTCGCGGTCATCGACGACGATCCGGCGGTGCACGAAGGCACGCGCTTCGCGCTCTACGACTACAACCTCAACGGCCAGGGCATCGAGATCCTCTCGGCCTATTCGGCCGAGGAAGGGCGCGAGCTGATGCGCGCGCACCCGAACGTCGCGGTCATCCTGCTCGACGTCGTGATGGAGACCGACGACGCCGGCCTCGCGCTCGTCGACTACATCCGCACCGAGCTCAAGAACGAGACGGTCCGCATCATCCTGCGCACCGGCCAGCCCGGACAGGCGCCGGAGCGCCGCGTCATCGTCGACTACGACATCAACGACTACAAGGCGAAGACCGAGCTCACCGCCGACAAGCTGTTCACCGCGCTCACCGCGGCGTTGCGCAGCTATCAGCAGCTCCAGCGCATGGTCGAGACGCGCCGCGGGCTGGAAATGATCATCGAGGGCGCCTCGACGCTCTACGACTTCAAGTCGATGCAGATGCTGGCCGAGGGCGTGCTGACGCAGATCGCCTCGCTGCTCAACGTCGAATGCGGCGGCATCCTGGTGCTGCGCGAAGGCGGCCGCCGCGCGGAGAAGTTCTCGATCCTGGCCGGCTCCGGCTGCTACCGCCACTTTGCCGGAGCGGCCGGCGCCGACGACGCTCGATCCGATGCTGCGCGAGGCGGTGCAGAGCGCGTTCGAGCGCCGCGCCCACGAATTCCAGCCCAAGCTCTCGGTGCTCTACATCCGCACCGCGAGCGGCGCGCGAGGTGGTCGTGGTGCTGGAGACGTCGCGGCCGCTGACCGCCGACCGATCGCTCGCTGGTCGAGGTGTTCTGCAGCCGGCTGTCGGTCGCCTTCGACAACGTCATCCTCTACGAGCAGCTGCACGAGGCCAATGTCCGGCTGGAGGAGCGCGTGCGCGAGCGCACGCGCGCGCTCACCACCGCCAACGAGCGGCTGTCGTCGCAGTGGACGCGGCTGCGCCGCGCCAACGAGTTCAAGAACGAGGTGCTCGGCACCGTCGCGCACGACCTGCAAGAATCCGCTGGGCGTCATTCTCGGGCGCGCCGAGATGCTCAACGAGCTCGCCGCCATGACGCCGGTCCCGCTCGACAAGATCCAGGATCAGCTCGGCCACATCCGCGCCTCCGCCCGGCAACTGACCGAAATGGTCAACGACCTGATCTCCGACGCCATGATGGATGCGCTCGACATCGCGATCCGCAATGAGCCGATCGATCTCGCCGCCATGCTCGGCGAGATCGTAGCGTCCAACCGGGCGCTGGCCGAGAAGAAGCAGCAGACCATTCATCTCGTGTCGCCGCCGCACCAGATGTGGAATTGCGATCCGGACCGGCTGCGCGAGGCGATCGACAATCTGGTGAGCAACGCCATCAAGTACAGCCCGGTCGGCGGCCAGATCGAGCTGTCGATGAGCGTCGACGACGGATGGCGTCGCGCATCTGCGTCAAGGACGAGGGCGCCGGCCTCTCGCAGGAGGACATGTCGCGGCTGTTCGGGCGCTTTCAGCGCCTGTCCGCCAAGCCGACCGGCGGCGAAAGCTCGACCGGGCTCGGCCTGTCGATCGTCAAGCGCATCGTCGAGCTGCACGGCGGCACGCGTCGGCGCGGAGAGCCCCGGCCCGGGCCACGGCGCGACCTTCACGATCCGGCTGCCGGCGACGGCCGCATGAACACTGCCCGCGCCCAGCACATCGTCGTGGTCGACGACGAAGCGCCGGCCCGCGAGATGGTCGGCGACTATCTGCGCCTGCACGGCTTCGAGGTGACGCTGTGCGACGGCGGCGCGAGCCTGCGCCAGCACATCGACGAAGCAGGCGCCCGACCTGATCGTGCTCGATCTCAACATGCCGGAGGAGGACGGCCTCTCGATCGTGCGCTGCGCTCAAGCAGCAGCATCGGCGGTGCCGATCATCATGCTGACCGCGACCGCGAGCCCGATCGATCGCGTGGTCGGGCTCGAGCTCGGCGCCGACGACTATCTCGCCAAGCCCTGCGAGCTGCGCGAGCTGCTGGCGCGCATCCGGTCGGTGCTGCGCCGCGGCGACCGCGCCCGCCGCTGCGGCCCCGCGCGCCGGCGACGCGGCCACCGATCCGCTTCGGCACCAAATGGCTCGACGTCGACGCCCAGGTCCTGCGCGACGACGACGGCAACGAGCATCCGCTCGCCAGCTCCGAGTTCGCGCTGCTCAAGGCGTTTGCCGAGAACCCCAAGCGCGTGCTCTCGCGCGAGCGACTGCTCGACCTCGCCGAGGCGCGCGATCGCGAGGCCTTCGACCGCGCCATCGACGTGCGCATCACCCGCATCCGCAAGAAGATCGAGCCCGACCCGGCGCGCCCATCGGTCATCCGCACGGTGCGCGGCGCCGGCTACCTGTTCTCGCCGGATGGCGCGAGCCCGGCTGAGGCGTTCTGCCGTAGCCCGGATTGAGCGACAGCGAAATCCGGGGCCAGATAGGCTCAAGGTAAATCCAGTTTAGGTCCCGCATTTCACTTCGTTCAATGCGGGCTACGACGCTGGCAGGCCGACCGCGCGTCATGTAATAGTCCGTAGGATGGGTTGAGCTCTTGCGAACCCATCGCATGGGTCGAAGGCACATTAGCCAAAGGCTATGGGTTCGCTGCGCTCAACCCATCCTACGCGCTGTCACACCGGGCAAACGCCATGGAACGCTCATTCAAGACAGGAAGTGGAAGCGCTGCAAGCTCGGCGCCGGCGAGACGTTCCGCGGCGAAGGCATCCTGGCGGTCACCAAGGCGCTGCTGCAGTCGGGCGTGAGCTATGTCGGCGGCTACCAGGGCGCGCCGGTCTCGCATCTGCTCGACGTGATGGTCGACGCCGAGGACCTGCTCGCCGATCTCGGCGTGCATGTCGAGACCTGCACCAACGAGGCGTCGGCCGCCGCCATGCTCGGCGCCTCGATCAACTATCCGCTGCGCGGCGCGGTGACCTGGAAGTCGATCGTCGGCACCAATGTGGCGGCCGACGCGCTGTCGAACCTCGCCTCGCCCGGCGTGCTCGGCGGCGCGCTCATCATCCTCGGCGAGGACTACGGCGAGGGCGCGAGCGTCATCCAGGAACGCTCCTACGCCTACGCGATGAAGTCCTCGATGTGGCTGCTCGATCCGCGGCCCGACCTGCCGACGATCGTGACCATGGTCGAGAAGGGCTTCGAGCTGTCCGAGGCGAGCCACGCCCCGGTGATGATGGAGCTGCGCATCCGCGCCTGCCACGTGACCGGCGAGTTCGTCGCCAAGGACAATCGCCGCGCCGGTTTCTCGAGCCGCAATCGCATCGCCGGCCCGCCGCGCTTCGAATACGCGCGCCTCGCGCACCCGCCGGTGATCTTCGCGCAGGAACGGCTGAAGGTCGAGGACCGGCTGCCGGCCGCCCGCACCTTCATCCGCGAGCACAAGCTCAACGAGGTGCTGCCCGGCGATATCGACGATGTCGGCATCATCGTCATGGGCGGCCTCACCAACAGCGTGCTGCGCGCGCTCGCGCGGCTCGACCTCGCCGATATCTTTGGCGACGACGCGCGATCCCGATCTATGTGCTCAACGTCGTCTATCCGCTGGTGCCTGAGGAGGTGCGCGCGTTCTGCGCCAGCAAGCGCGCCGTGCTGGTGGTCGAGGAAGGCTCGCCCGACTACATCGAGCAGCAGATCAATGTCGAACTGCGCCGCGCCGACATCCAGACCCGCGTGTTCGGCAAGGGCGCGCTGCCGAAGACCGGCGAATACACGTCCGAAGTCGCTGCTCAAGGGCCTCGCGGCGTTCCTCGCCGAAGCGCGCCCGCACGGTCTCGATGTCGACCGCGGTCAGCGGCATGCGCTGGCGATCGGTCGATCACAAGCCCGCCGCCGCCAAGGCGGTCGGCGAGCTGCCGCCGCGCCCGCCGACCTTCTGCACCGGCTGCCCGGAGCGGCCGGTGTTCACCGCCATCAAGCTGATGCAGCGCGAGCTTGGGCCGACGCATATCTCAGGCCGACATCGGCTGCCACGCGTTCGCGACCTTCGCGCCGTTCAGCATGGGCAACTCGATCCTCGGCTACGGCATGTCGCTCGCGAGCGCCGCCGCGGTCGGGCCCAATCTCGACCGCCGGCCGATCGCCGTGATGGGCGACGGCGGCTTCTGGCACAACGGCCTGATCACCGGCGTGACCTCGAACCTGTTCAACAAGGGCGACGGCGTGCTGATCGTGATGCAGAACGGCTACACGTCGGCGACCGGCCTGCAATACATGCCGTCGAGCAAGGCGAGCCGCCAGGGCGCCGCACCCGGCATGGACATCGAGCAGACGCTGCGCTCGCTCGGCGTCAAATGGCTGCGCAAGGTGCGCACCTATTCGGTCGCCACGATGGCGAAGACGCTCAAGGAGGCGATGCGCACCGCCGAGCGCGGCCTCAAGGTGATCATCGCGGACGGCGAATGCCAGCTGGCGCGCCAGCGCCGCGTGCGCGCGGAAGATGCCGAGCAAGCTCACGCGCGGCGCGCGCGTGGTGCGCACGCGCTTCGGCGTCGACGACGAGATCTGCACCGGCGACCATTCCTGCATCCGGCTGTCCGGCTGCCCGTCGCTGACCGTCAAGCCCAATCCCGATCCGCTGCGCACCGATCCGGTCGCGACCGTGATCGAGAGCTGCGTCGGCTGCGGCCTGTGCGGCGAGGTCGCGCACGCCGCGGTGCTGTGCCCGTCGTTCTATCGCGCCGACCTCGTGCGCAATCCGACATGTCGGCGAGCGCTTGCATGCACCGGCTGCGGCGCGCTGGTGATCGGCCGGCTCGCCGGGCGCGTGAGGCAGCGTCATGACGGGCTGTGTCATGAGAGCCGCGTCACGAGCGCGTCCGAGCGGCCGTTCTCCATCCTGATCGCCGCGCTCGGCGGCGAGGGCGGCGGCGTGCTCGACCAACTGGATCGTCGGCGGCGGCGGAAGCGCTCGAGCTTCCCGGTGCAGTCGACGTCGATCCCCGGCGTCGCGCAGCGCACCGGCGCGACCACCTATTACATCGAGATCCTGCCCGCACTCGCAGCGCGAGCTCGGCCGGCCGCCGGCCGGTGCTGTCGCTCAATCCCGGCATCGGCGACATCGACCTGCTGGTGGCGAGCGAGCTGATGGAGGCCGGCCGCGCGGTCGCGGCGGGCTTCGTCACGCCGGATCGCACGCTCACGATCGCGTCGACCTCGCGCTTCTACGTGATGGACGAGAAGATCGCGATGGGCGACGGCCGCTACGATTCCGAGCCGCCTGACGCAGGCGATCGAGCAGCATTCGCAGCGACACATCCTGTTCGACATGGAGGAGATCGCGCGCCGCACCGGCACGATCGTCAACGCGGTGATGCTCGGCGCCATTGCGGGCTGCGGATCGGCTGCCGATCCCGGCCGACGCATTCGAGCGCGCGATCCGCGCCGACGGCAAGGCGGTCGAGGCCAATCTGCGCGGCTTCCACGCCGGTCTCGAGCGCCGCGCAGGCGACCGCCGCGCGCCGCGATCCCGGAAAGCCGCAAGCGCAACGCGCGCCGCCGCGCTCGCCGATCTCGAGCGCGAGATCGTCGCGGTGATGTCGACCGCCGCCGCGCGACATGATCCAGGAAGGCGCGCGCCGGCTCGTCGAGCTATCAGGACATCGCCTACGCGCAGCTCTATCTCGACCGGCTGGCGCCGATCCGCCTCGCCGACGAGCGCGCCGGCGCCGAGCGGCCGCCTGCTGCGCGAGACCGCGCGGCATCTCGCGGTGCGCATGTCCTATGAGGACGTGATCCGCGTCGCGCAGGCCAAGATCGATCCGACGCGCCGCGCCCGCATCGCGGCCGAGATGGGCGCCAAGCCGGGCGAGCCGCTCGACATCACCGAATTCCTCAAGCCCGGCATCGACGAGTTCTGCTCGATGCTGCCGCCGCGCCTCGCGCGCCGGCTGCTCGCGCTCGCCGAACGGCGCGGCTGGACGCGTTCCATGCGCGGCATGCAGGTCAACAGCCAGCATCGATCTCGGGTTTCCTGCGGTTCTGGCTGCTCGCCAAGCTGCGCCGCTGGCGGCCGCAGGACCTATCGCTTCGAGGAGGAGCAGCGCGCGATCGACGCCTGGCTCGCGCTCGATCGTCGAGGCCGCCGCACCAGTCGGCGCGACCTCGCGCTCGAGATCGCCGAATGCGCGCGGCTGATCAAGGGCTATGGCGACACCCACAAGCGCGGCGCCGCCAACTACCGGCTGATCGAGACGCAGGTGATCCGGCCGGCGCTCGCCGGCCATATCCCGCTGCAGCTGGCGATCGACGCGATCGCGAGCGCGCGCACCGCCGCGCTGGTCGATCCCGACGGCGAGAGCCTCGCGAAATGCCTGGCGCAAATCGACACGCAATCGTCTCGCCGGATCGCGGCGGAGTAACGCCTGGCAGGTCTCATCGTCTCATCCGTTTGAAACGCGCGCAAACCTGCCCTCATGTCGCAGATCGTCGTCGAAAGCGTTCAGCACACCTACCGGCCGCCGCGCGGCCGGCCGGTGCTGGCGCTCGACGATGTGTCGCTCGACGTGCGCACGCGCGAATTCCTGGCGCTGCTCGGCCCGTCCGGCTGCGGCAAGTCGACGTTGCTCTATCTGATCGGCGGATTCCTGCCGATCGAGGGCGGCCGCATCCTGGTCGACGGCAAGCCGGTCGCCGGGCCCGGGCCCGACCGCGGCATCGTGTTCCAGCATTTCGCGCTGTTTCCCTGGAAGACCGTGCGCGCCAACATCCTCTACGGCCTGGAGCGGCAAGGGCATGCCGCGCGCCGAGCGCGAGGAGCGCGCACAGACCTTTATCGATCTGGTCGGCCTGAAGGGCTTCGAGGACAGCTATCCGTCGCAGCTCTCCGGCGGCATGAAGCAGCGCACCGCGATCGCGCGCACGCTCGCCTTCGATCCGGAGATCCTGCTGATGGACGAGCCGTTCGGCGCGCTCGACGCGCAGACCCGCAGCCTGATGCAGGCGGAGCTGCTGCGCATCTGGCAGCGCACGCCCAAGACCGTGATCTTCGTCACCCACGACGTGCAGGAGGCGGTCTATCTCGCCGACCGCGTCGCCGTGATGTCGGCGCGGCCCGGGCGCATCAAGACGATCGTCGAGACCGGCTTCGACAAGACCGATCCGCAGTCTGTTCAAGAGCAAGGCCTTCGTCGACAAGGTCGACGAGATCTGGAATCTGGTGCGCGACGAGGCGATCAAGGCGCAGGAGACGCGCGCGCCATGAAAGCCGCGCTCATCCGCTTTCTGCCGCTGCTGCTGCTCGCGCTCGCGTGGGAGGTCGCGCCGCGGCTCGGGCTCGTCTCGTCGCTGGCGCTGCCGCCGCTTGAGCGACGTGCTCGTCGCCTGGTTCGAGCTGCTCGCGCGACGGCGACCTTGTCACTAACGGCGCGCTCGTCGCTCTATCGCGCCGGCGTCGGGCTTGCGCTCGCGATCGTGGTCGGCGCCGCGCTCGGCGTGTGCATGGCGTGGTGGCGGCCGGTCAATGCCTGTCCTGAGCCCGCTGGTCGAGCTGTTCTATCCGATGCCGAAATCGGCGCTCATTCCGGTGACCGTGCTGTGGCTCGGCTTCGGCGACGGCTCGAAGATCCTGCTGATCTTTCTCGGCTGCATGCTGCCGGTCACGATCGGCGCCTTCAACGGCGCGCGCGGCAGCGACCGCGTGCTGGTCTGGTCGGCGCGCAGCATGGGCGCCTCGCGGCTGCGCATGCTGTGGGACGTGGTGCTGCCGAGCGCGATGCCCGAGCTGCTCAACGGCATCCGCACCGCGCTCGCGCTCGCGTTCATCCTGCTGGTGAGCTCCGAGCTGATCGTGGCGCAGCAAGGGCTTCGGCTATCTGATCGGCTTTCTCGGCGCCAACGGCTCCTACGAGGGCATGTTCGCGGTCGTGCTGACGGTCGCGCTGCTCGGCTTCGCGGCCGACCGCGCTCTATCAGATGCTGATGCAACGGGTGCTGCAATGGCGCGAATAGACAGCAGCGCCCGGAATGTCGCGCTTCGCGTCGCGCCTTGGCGGCATCGCGCTGGCGCATGCTTCCCATTGCTCGTCGCTCGCGGTCGCCTGGGAGCTGTTCGCGCAGCTCCGGCACGGTGACGCCCTTCATGCTGCCGCCGCTCAGCGCCGTGCTCGCAGCGCATCTGCGATGACGCGCTCACGGGCGACCTGTTCATCAATCTCGGCCTGACGCTCTATCGCGCGCTCGTCGGCTTCGCGATCTCCGCGGTCGGCGGCATCCTGCTCGGCGCCGCGATGTCGCGCAGCGTTCCGGTGCGCTGGTTCTTCGATCCGATCGTCTCGGTCGGCTTCCCGATGCCGAAGATCGCGTTCCTGCCGATCATGATGCTGTGGCTCGGCTTCTTCGACGTCTCCAAGATCGCCATGGTGGTGCTCGACGCGATCTTCCCGGTGGTGACCGCGACCATCGCGGGCATCGCACAGCGTCGAGCGCGAGCTGATCTGGTCGGCACGCAACATGGGCGCGAGCGAGCGCGAGCTGATGTGGCAGATCATGCTGCCGGCGGCGCTGCCGCAGATCCTCACCGGCCTGCAGGTGGCGCTGCCGCTCTGCGCTGATCGTCGCGGTCGTGGCCGAGATGGCGATGGGCGGCTACGGGCTCGGCGGCGCCATGATGACGGCGTCGCGCTTTGCGGATTCGCGCGGCGTGTTCGCCGGCATCGTCGAGATCGCGGTGGTCGGCTACTGCCTGATCAAGGCGATGTCGCTGCTGCGCCGGCGGCTGCTGCTGTGGCATCAGGAAGCACTCGAGCCGACCACGGCCTGACTTGCCAAGACGGCCTATTGGCCGCAGAATTGCCAGCGTTGCGCAAGTAGGCGCCAAGTCACGTCTGCGCCAAGATCACGTCTGCGCTAAAAGCCTCATCAGCGCCAAGTCGGCGCCAAAGCCTCAGACAGAGCCCGGAGGATAACATGCGCCTGGTTGAAGCCTGCCCTGCTTGGCTGCGTCGCTGCCGCCATCGTCAGTGCCACCGCCGCGCAGGCCCAGCAGCCGGTCAAGATCCGCGCCTCCTGGGTGGCGCCGGTCGCCAACTGGGCCTCGATCCTGGTGGAGAAGAAGGACCTCGCCCGGCATGCTCGGCAAGTCCTACGTGTTCGAGCCGGTGCGCTTTGCCGGCACGCCGCCGATGATCACGGCGCTGGCGAACAACGAGCTGGAAATCGCAAGCCTCGCCTATTCGACGCTCGCGATCGCGATCCAGAATGCCGGCATGGACGACCTGCGCGTGATCGCCGACGAATTCCGCGACGGCGTCGACGGCTGGTATTCGCAGGAATACATGGTGCTCGCCGACGGCCCGATCAAAAAGGTCGAGGACCTCAAGGGCAAGGTCGTCGCCACCAACGCGGCCGGCAGCGCCGTCGATGTCGCGATGCGCGCGATGCTGCGCAAGTTCAAGCTCGAGGACAAGCGCGACTACACCGTCGTCGAGGCGCCGTTCCCGACCATGCGCGCGATGCTGGCGGAGAAGAAGGTCGATCTCATTCCAGGCGTGCTGCCGTTCTCGCTCGATCCCGAGCTGCGCAAGATCTCGCGGCCGCTGTTCGTCCAGCGCGACGCCATCGGGGTGACCCAGATGATCGTCTGGACGGCGCGCAAGCCGTTCATCGACAAGAACCGCGCCGCCATGGTCGACTTCATGGAGGACACGCTCCGCATCGTGCGCTGGTACCTCGATCCGAAGAACCACAAGGAGGTCATGCAGATCGCGGCGCGCGTGACCAAGCAGCCGGCCGAGCGGTTCGACTGGGTGTTCACCAAGCAAGGACGCCTATCGCGACCCCAACATGCTGCCGGACCTCGCCGCACTGCAGCGCAATGTCGACATGACCCGCGATCTCGGTTTCGTGCGCGGCGCGATCGACATCAAGAAGCACGCCGACCTGAGCCTGGTGGAAGAGGCCGCCAAGCGCCTGCGCTGACGATCGCAGCGCAGGCGGGTTCCGATCCGGTTCCCCTGAGGTTCCACGGCTCTGCTCGCCCGGACCGGGCGGCAGAGCCGATTTTTATTGAGCTTTTTCAGCGCCCGAATTGTCAACACCCGGCAGGCGCGGCTACCAACGCTCGCATTGGCTGCCCCGGTCGGGCGGTGTTATAATTGGGGTTTCCCCGAACGACGATACACAAAGGATCCGGCCTTGGACGCCAAAACCACCCATTCCTCGAAGTTCACACTTGGCGCGGTCCTCAACGAGGGCAAGACCAAGAAGATCCAACAGCTCAACGGCTCGACCGACCTGGTGGCGCTCGTCTCCAAGGACGACATCACCGCCGGCGACGGCGCCAAGCATGATGTCATTTCCGACAAAGGCCGGCTGGCCAATGCCACGACGTGCAACGTGTTCCGTCTGCTCAAGGCCTGCGGGCTGCCGGTGGCGTTCGAAGAGCAGGACTTACCCACGTCCTTCATCGCCCCGCTGTGCGAGATGCTGCCCTACGAGGTGGTGGTGCGGCGTGAGGCGCACGGCTCTTATCTCAAGCGCCATCCGCACCTCTCGCGCGGCGAGCTGTTCGCGAAGCTGATCGTCGAGTTCTATCTCAAGACCAAGGATAAGGATTGGAAGGGCAAGCCGCTGGTTGCCGACGATCCGCTGATGGCGCACGTCGCGGATGCCGGACAGATCAGGCTGTTCAATCCGGCCAAGCCGATCCAGGGCCAGGAGCCATTCCTGGTGCTGACGGAGTTGGAGGTGTTCAGCAAGCCGGACGAGGCCAAGACCTTTCCTGAGATGCGCGCGATCGCCTGCCGCGCCTTCCTGGCGCTGGAGAAGGCCTGGCAGCTCGAAGGCGGCACGCTGGTCGATCTCAAGGTCGAGTTCGGCTACGACACCAAAGGACGCCTGCTGCTCGCCGACGTGATCGACAACGATTCCTGGCGCGTGGTCGAAAGCGGCGCCTATATCGACAAGCAGGTCTATCGCGACGGCGGTGCGCTCGATGACGTGGCCGAGAAATATCGCCGCGTCGCCGGGATCACCGGCCACTTCCGCGTCCCGCGCCAGCGCATCGTGCTGTGGCGCGGCTCGGAAAGCGACAAGACCGAGCCGTTCGCGGAGGCGCTCGGCGACGCCAAGGAGATGATGACGGTCGTCACCTGCTCGGTGCACAAGCAGCCGGTGCTCGCCGCCCGCACGCTGCAGCGTCTGTTGCAGGACGTGCCCGACACGGTCGTGATCGCCAATATCGGGCGCTCGAACGGCGCCGGCCCCACGCTTTCGGCGCTCTCGCCGGTGCCTATCATCACGGTGCCGGCGAGCGTGAAGGACTTTCCCGAGGATGTCTGGTCGTCGCTGCGCACGCCGAGCAACGTGCCGGTGATGACGGTGCTCGAGCCCGCCAACGCCGTGCTCGCCGCGCTGCAGATCCTCTCCGCGCGCAACCCGCGCCTCTATGCGCGCGTGCGCAGCGATATCGAGTTGCGGGCGATCAATGTGATCGAGGTGGTCTAGCGCGTTATCCGCGCACTCACGAAAACTGAAGCATGTCCCGTTCCGTCGGAACGGGACATCTTTTTTAGAGGCTGCCGGTGCGCGGAATGCGGACCGCTGAGGCCGAATAGGCGCTGGATGCGCTCTGCTCGCCCCCGACGCAGCCTTTGCCGGCATTCCACAATTCCACAGCGTCGATTTGAATCCCGCCTGCGCGGAAGCACCGAGGAACGAGACGAGCGCGACGCAAGCCGCCGTCACGGTCTTGATGAGCGTGTTCATGTCTCCCGTGTTGCAACTCCACACACTCGGTGACGTTGCATTGAGGCTCGCTGCACAGGTGGACGGGTAACAGCGCTCCCACGGCGCGCAGTGTTACCGCTCGCGATGGTACTTCTGGCTCGCTTGGCGACATTTCGCTGGCTGAATGCTGTCCGCACCGTATGCTAGTGATGACGAGGGGGGACGGCTGTGCCGCCAATTTGAAGTTTCTACATAGCTGCAGCCAACTCGGTTAGGAGCTCCCGAAGTTCTTTTCCAAGTTTACTGCGGCGGATCAGGAACTTCGGAAACGGGGCAGTAGTCCGGCAACAGCGAGAGCTCAAAATGAAGCGCCTGAGACGCATCGCGTCCGTCGCCTCGTTGTTGCTCTTGTCGCTAGCGGGCGACGCCTACGCGGATCCATTTGACGGCAAATGGGATGGTTCAGCGACCGTCACGTCAGGCCGATGTCGGCCGGCCGCCGCTACGATCACCGTGGGCGACAAGGTGGGGATTGGTCAGGTCAACTTCCAACGTGGGCCGCAAGACATCCGTGGTACCTTGACCAAGGATGGTGTGTTTGGCGCGACAATTGGATTCGAGCGCCTCACGGGCACCTTCATCAGGGACATATTTGAAGGGAGCTTTAAGAGTGATGACTGTGATTGGAAAATGGTACTCAAACGCACAAAGTAGCAGTGTGTCGGTCCCTGTGCTGGCTTTGAGTAATACGGATCGTGTTGCTGACCGGCAGAGCGAGGCTAGCTCGCGACACCTGCGCCATACATTGGCGCAGGCTCAACCAAGGATCGATCCACCAGAGACTGGCAGGCGATTTCCACCACGCAGTGGGGACCGGACGATATCGTCAACCGGAACCCATGCAGCTTGACGATGGCATTCACCAGGCTGAGGCCAAGACCTAAGCCTCGCGTGTGGCGACTATTGTCCGAGCGATAGAACCGCCTTGCAACGAGGTCGCGCTCGCTCGCGCTGATGCCGGGTCCGCTATCGCAGATGCGCACGACGCATTCGTTGCCCCGACGCATCAGCACGAGCTCGACGCACCCGTCCTCCGGGGTAAATTTCACGGCGTTGTCGACAAGGTTTGCGACCGCCTCGAACAGCAGATCGCGATCGCCACGCACGGTCGTCTCGACATCCGCCGTCACCTTGAAGGCGATCCGCTTATCTTCCGCGATCGGCTCGTACAGATCGCCGACCTCGCGGACGACGTCCGCCAGCGCGACGTCGCCGAATCCTTCCAAGCGCCGGCTGTGCTCGATCTCGGCAATTCGCAGGAGCGCAGTGATGATTGCCAGCGACTGATCGAGCCGGTCGATGGCTTGATCAACGGTGCTCTGCAATTCGTCGTAGCGTCTGCGCACTCTCGCGACCACGTTCGAGTCCAATCCGCACGCGGGTGAGCGGCGTACGCAAGTCATGCGCGATGTCGTCGCCGGCACCAGCAATGCTCCGGATGAGGGCCTCGATTTCGTCGAGCATGCCGTTCACGATGACCGCAAGCTTGTCGAATGGATCATTGAGGCCCTGCGTCGGCAGGCGCTCGCGCAAGTCGCCGGCGATGATGCGCTGAACTTTCGTATTGACGATCTCGACGCGATTCTGCGCACGAAGGCTCAAGAATGCTCCGGCGACAAGGCTAAGGCCCAGCGCCGGAATCAATCCGAACTCCAGAGCGCGTTCCACGATCCGCGCCAATTCGGGGAGCTCGTCGACATTTCGGCCGATCACCAGGACTTCGCCGTCCTGCAATCGACGGGCAACCGCGCGCGCCGTTTGCTCCTCGCGACCTTGGCCATCGATGCGGGCGACGGAAACCCGCTGGGGCGGGGCATTCGTCAGAAGATCGGTTCGGCAGACTCTCCAAATTGCCGGCGATCCGACGGCCATCGGCGCCGAAAAGCCCGGCAAGCTTAATGCGGCGCGGGATCCTGCGCTCAGACGCTCATCGATCGCTTTGAGCCGCCGTTCCGGAGCATCGCCCTGCGATCATATCGCGACTCGCCGATCAAGCAGTCCATCGACACGGGCGGTCATGTAGGCGGCCGTCTGCCAATAGACAAAGCCGAACATCAGAAGAATGCAAAGCGCGAACGCGCCGGAGACGGCAAGCGTCCAGCGAAACGTCGTCGTGCGGATGAATTCAGGCAGGCGCACGGAGGATGAATCCGGCGCCGCGGACATTGTGGATCATCGGCGGCTCGTTCGGTTCGTCGACCTTGCGCCGCAGCCGCCCCATATGCACGTCGACCAGGTTGGTCTGCGGCACGAATTTGTAGTTCCAGACCTCCTCGAACAGCATCGCGCGCGTCAGCAACTGGTCCTTGCGGCGCATCATGTATTCGAGCAGGCGAAACTCGCGCGGCAGCAGATCGATCGAACGGTCCCTCGCGCCTGGCGGTGCGCGTCATCAGATCGAGCTCGAGCGGACCGACCCGCAGCGTCGTATCGCGACTTTCCGCCGGTCGGCGCAGCAACGCCTCGATCCGGGCAACCAGCTCGACGATCGCGAACGGCTTGGTCAGATAGTCGTCGCCGCCGGCACGCAACCCGCGCACGCGGTCGTCGACCGCACCGAGCGCGCTCAGGACCAGAACCGGGGTGCGGATGTCGTCCTGCCGCAAGGCCTCGATGATGGTGAGGCCGTCCATGCCGGGCAGCAGGCGGTCGACGATCATGACGTCGGGCCTCGCCCGCGACGCGCCTTGTCGAGCCCGTCGATACCCGGTCGCTGCCCAATCGACCTCGAAACCGCGGTCGACGAGCTCGGCCATGATCTCCGTCGCGGTTTCGCTGTCATCCTCGATCAGGAGCACCTTCGCCATAAGCTCACGCTTTCGATCAAAGCTCTTCCAGAGATGAGTTATCGGCACATCGTTATATGATGCCGAGGCGGGCGTTTTGCCACCAGGGGCGGGGCTCGCGGGGACCGACAACGCACCGTATCGCGGCCGGCATCAAATCGTTTCTAAATTCGAATTTAAGTACTCAAGGCCTTATTTAATAGAGACAGTCGGACTTTCCCGCCATTGCTCCAGTCAGAATACCCTATCAATCACGGGAGAGACCGCGCCATGAAAGTACCTTCAGCAATTCTAAGTCTGTTGATCGCGGCGAGCGTGCCGCTGGCATCTGCTGCTGTTGCCCTGCCGTCGTCTGCATCGTCTTCTCTACGCGAAGTCGCAACAACACCGATTCAGGTGGCGCAGCATCGAAACTCGGGCGCGCCGCAACACCACCGTGGCGCGCCTTCGGCCGAGGACAGCAACGGCTACTATGGCGCCTACAACTCTAGCGGCGGCGAAGGGGCTGACGACTGGAGCCATTGGAGTCCGAGCCACCATCCTGGCTGGCCGTGCATCAGTAGCGGTGGTAGCGATGCGAGCGAAACCAGTGCCTACCCGGCCTGGGAGATGAAACCCCAGTGCCATTGACAGGAGCACGCTGTCGTCCGGCGAATGGCCGGATGGACTTTTCACTCACGAAAAGCGAAGCAAGTCCCGTTCTGTCGGAACGGGACTTGCTTGTTTGAAGGCTAACGCGGGCACATGCGCTCGCCCGCACGCCACAGACTCCTTCAAAATCTCGCTTCAAAATCGCCAGCGCCCCTGCCGGCTGATGAGACCGAGCAGGACCAGCAGGATGAGCGACCCGATGGTAGCCGCGGCGATCGCGGCGCCGAGACCCGCGCCGATCCGAATGCCAAGTCTGGGAAGCAGCCAGTATCCGATCAGCGCACCAATCACGCCAACGCCGATATTGCCGATCAGGCCAAAGCCCCAGCCCCTGACGATCAGGCCGGCAAGCCAGCCAGCAACCAATCCAACCAGCAGAATGACGAGCAAACTTTCTCCTGACATTGGCCTCTCCGTTCTGACGAATGCTCGAACGCATGGCGCCGCGCCGTGACGCTTTCGTCCCAACGCCTTGCTCTGACCAAGGCGCACACACGCACATCGACCTGGAAGCTCACGTCGAACGAACGCAACGCTACGAAGGACAGTGGGCCCCGGTGTCGATCCAGGCCTGGATAAGCTCGCCCAATCGAGCCTGCGATCCTGGCGCCGGAGCGCGGCCGCTGCCTGGATTCCAGCCCCAGGCCACGAGATCGTCGTGCGCGATGTGCTCGTGCAGAAGCTTGAGGTCGCGACCGCCGTTGCGATTGGGGTCCTTCAGCTGGGCGCAGATCTGAGCCACCGATTTTCCCTCCCAGGCCATCTCGATCGGAGCCAGGCCCCATCGCGGATGACCGGGAATGCTTTCATACGTGGTCGCCCGTTCCAGCAGCGTATAGTTGGCCTGCGTGTGGCACGCCACGCACTGGTTTCCTGGCCCGCCGACACCAGCTTCGCCGCGCACGACCGGCGGCAGGTGGGGATGCTTGTCGTTGCCCTGCAGCGGACTGATCGCTGGCGGGATGGCAGTTCATGCAGCGCGGGCCCATGATCACCTTCGCGGCCTCGCTGAACAGCGCGCGGGACCGCGCCTGAGCATCCGCAATGTTTGCGAACGCGGACGGCGCTCGCAGATCGTTGCCGCCTTGTGCGATAGCGTTCGTGCCGATGAACGCATTCAGCAAAGCAACGCCCGATGCCAAGGCGACCACTGTGCCAAGCAGACGAGCCCCAGAGCAGACGAGGCCGGTGTATCTGAGAAGTTGGCTCTAGCTGCATCGGTCGACCCGCCTTGCTGATTGTCTGTCTTGTTCAACGCACGAGCCGGAAAATCGTTTCTGCGCACGACGTGTAGGCCTGAAGACGTGCAGGCCTGAAGATGACGCGGATTTCCGAGGGACCGCGCACCGGTAGGCCGCGTGACCGCCACCTTGGCCCCGGCGTCAAACGTATGGCCGCACGACTTTCAGGAAGTGGTCGGGAAACACAGGCTTTCTGAAAAAGGGTGCTGCGGCCAGGTCTGCTGGAACCCGGCGCGGATCGCTTCCCGAAACGAAAATGAACGGGATATGGCGATGCGTGAGCTCCTCCGCGATCGGAAAGGAGACGCCGTCGGCGAGCTCCACATCCAGAATTCCGAAGCCAACGTCAGCATCAGCGTCGAGTAACGCCATTGCACGCGCCACGCTGCCGGCGGTCGCTGTGCTGCAGTCGAGATGGTCCTCCACCAGCCGCGCCATGGCGTCGGCAATGATGGGGTCATCTTCAACAATGAGGATGCTCTTTTTCATACAAGTCCAACGCGGGGCGCACCCCATCGTTCCCCCGGCGCCCCATATCGCTAATAACATCGTGAAAAATTACATAAAATCAAAGTCGGCTCCCCAGCATGGCCAATACCTGCAGATCCGGGCCCCGAGCGAGCGACAAATCCGGCGCGGTTCCGAAGGCCATGTTATAGATCGCGCCCTCCCGAACACTTGTCCGCTCAGGCGGAGCGGACAGGCGCAAGATGCGATGGCAGACGGGGCCCAAGATCGTCACATGGTCGTCTCATGATCGTCTGGGGCAGATCGATCTCGAACAAGGTCGTTGCGACCGGGCAATTCTATTGTCTGGGCTGCGGGCAGGAGCGCGCCTATGCGCTGCGCCAGGACCAGAAATGGGGAACCATCTATTGGATACCCCTCATACCTTTAGAGAAATCCGAGCCGTTCGTCGAATGCGCTTCATGCCACAAAACTTACCCGCAGACGGCGCTCCGGCATGATCGTGCGAGCGCGCAGGATGAGTTTGATGCGCAGCGCACGCTCGACGGCGACCTGTCACGTATGCTGTGTGAGGTCATGGCGCTGACGGCGGGCGAGAAGCACAGCGTAAGCCCGCACCTTTGCGGCCTGATCGCCAACGCAATACGCCGCCTCGTCAAGATCGAGATGCCGCAAGATGACATCCTGGCCGCGATCGCAGCCGGACCGGACGAGCCGGAGGCCGTGCTGCGCAACGTGGAGCGGCTGGCGGCATCCCTGAGCGACCGCGGCCGCGAGCTCGTCTTGCGCGCCGCCGTGGTGGCGACCCCCAAGCCGCTCACCGAGAGCAGCGGCGCGCGGGCGATCGAGATCGGCCGGCGGCTGGGCATGGCGCCCGAAGCAGTGTACGCCACGCTGGCCGAGTTCTCGGCCCGATGAGTGGGTGTCCGCGGGGCTCGGGCGTAACCGAGATTCGGGCGTAACCGATATAGAGAGGACGTGATGTCGACAAACATGCTCAACGGCGCCCAGGTCATCGTCGACTATCTGATCCAGGAGAAGGTGCCGTACGCCTTCGGCCTGTGCGGCCATGGCAACATCCAGTTCATCGACGCGCTGTACGAGCGCCAGAGCGACATCAAGACCATCTCGGTGCACCATGAGAGCGTCGCCGGCTTCATGGCCGACGTCTACTACCGCGTCAGCGGCCGGCCGATCGCGACCTTCACGTCGTGCGGACCGGGCTCGGCCAATCTGCCGATTTCGCTCGGCAATGCCTTTCTCAACTCGGTGCCGTTCATGGCGGTGACCGGCAACGTGCCGACCAGCCAGTTCAACCGCGGGGCTTTCCAGGAGCTTTATCGCCACTACCAGGCCGACTTCCCCGCGACCGTGCGCTCCTACTGCAAGAAGGTGTTCCAGCCGACGCGCGGCGAGATGGTGCCGCTGGCGGTGCGGCAGGCCTGGAAGACGATGGTGACCGGGCGGCCGGGACCGGTGGTGCTCGACGTGCCATTCGATGTGTTCATGGAAGCGTCCGCCACTGAAGCGCCGAAGCCGCAGGAGTGGAGCGCCAATATCTCCTGCCGCTGCGGCGCCGATCCCGAGGGCGTTGTGCAGGCGGTCGACATGCTGCTTGTCGGCGGAGCGGCCGGTCATCATCGTCGGTCAGGGCGTGCGCTACGGCGGCGCCTGCGATGAGCTGTTGAAGCTCGCCGAGCGCCTGCAGATCCCGGTGGCAGCGTCGGCAAGCGGACTGGGCGCGATCGACGCCTCGCATCCGCTCGCGTTGGGGCTCGTGGCGCGCGGCGGCCACTACCAGGCCAATCACGCGACGCGGCAGGCCGATGTGCTGCTGGCGCTCGGCATGCGTTTTGACGACCGCACCTCAAGCTCATGGATCCAGGGCTACTCGTTCACCATCCCGCCCACCAAGCTCATTCATGTCGACATCGATCCGGAGGAGATCGGCCGCAACTATCCGGTCGCGCTCGGCCTGATGGCCGATGTGCGCACCTTCCTGCGCCAGCTGCATGCCGAGCTTGACCGCCGCGCCGATCTGAGCGCGCGCGCCGATGCGCGCAAGAAATGGCTGCACGCGATCGACGGCTATCGCAAGGAATGGGACAAGCTGGTGGCACCGGGCTTCACCGACGACAGCCGGCCGATCAATCCGCAGCGCGCAGCCTTCGAGATCGATCGCGGGCTGCCGAAGGATGCCATCATGGTCAGCGACATCGGCGTGCACCACAACTGGCTTCTGGGCTACTGCAAGCCGCGCCGCCCAAACTCCTTGATCGGCTCGATGGGCTTCGGGCCGATGGGCTTCGGTGTCGCCGGCGTGCTCGGCGCGAAATTCGCCGCACCCGATCGTCCTTGCGTGTCGGTGTGCGGCGACGGCGCCTTCTTCATGCACGCCAACGTGCTCGGCACCGCGGTCGAATACGATCTGCCGGTCGTCTGGGTGGTGTGGAACAACTACGCCTATGCGTCGATCCGCGGTCTCCAACGGGGCTATCTCGGCGGCCGCGAGCTCGCGACCGACTTCCATCATCCGAAGACCGGCGAGCGCTACAATCCGGACTTCGCCGCCATGGCGCGCTCAGCGGGCGTCGAAGGCGTGCGCGTCGATCGCGCCGCCGATCTGGCGGAAGCGGTGCGCAAGGGCATCGCGGCCAACCGGCCCTATCTGATCGACGTCGATATCGCGGCCGACGTCAATCCGACCGGCGCCGGCGTGTGGGAATTGCCCGGCCTCGGCCAGAGCAGGCCGTCGATCGGCAGCCGATATGAGCCGAGTTGAACGGGCGTAGACGCTGCGCCCTTTTTGGCATGCCGACCAAGGAACTTCGCCGCCAAAATTGACGCCAGCCCTGCGCAGGCGATGGAACCTCGACGCGCTCTGGCGCGTTACCTTGTGATTGGCGCATCAATGCGTCCGGGCTTCCAGTATCGTCTGGCGCCTCGTGGCCGATGCGACAACCAAGTCCAAAATTTCCTTGAAGGGCGTTCTTCCGAATGAGTGAGAGGAGAAATCGCCGTGACCAGGTCCACAGACGAAACAAGAAATCGTTTTGATTCCGTGTCCGTTCCCGGGCTCTCGAGCAGGGCGCAGGACGCAGTGAACGCAGCGTTGGAGGCCATGTCGAGCTGGCGCAGCGAGGCCGCCGAGAGCAGCGAGAAGAACATGAAACGAGTCATCGGCAAGATGGCGGCGGCCGCCGCCGAGCTCGGATGGCCGGAACAGATCGTCGACACCGCCCGCACGCAGCTGCAGAACCTCACTGAGATGCAGATCAAGACGATGGATCAGATGGTGGAGGCGTGGGAGGAGCAGCTCAAATCGACGAATTCCGCCTCGCCGTCGGCCATGCTGAGCAAGCTGAAATCCTCGGCCGGCTCGCCCGGCAGCTGGCCGGGCGGCGATGCCTTCCAAATGGGGATGACGAGCCCGTTGCAGTTTTGGATGACGTGCGCGGGACAGTGGCAGAAAGCCTGGACCGACATGATGACAACGTGGGCCAAGGCGGGGCGGTCATTCGATCAGGAGGGCGCGCGCCGGCACTGAGTGCGGGTGTGCAATTAGAGCCTGAACCTCTGGCGCCGCCATGACGAATGACGGCCGAGGCTCTTTACAAAGAATTCCGGCGAGCACGGCCGTCAACTGCGGCGGTCTGGGCGACAGAAAAGAATTTCGTCAGACGTTTGAATTCAGACGTTTGAATTCAGCGATAGACGCTTCCAGAAGCGGTTGATCGGAGCTAGCGGAAGGTGTTCAATAAGACACCTTGACGGAGGCGCAAGATGCTTCGTCTCATTTTTTTGTTTTTGATTGCGACATCGTCCGTCGCAAATGCGGGGCAGTTCTACTCCTATCGCCAGTGGGTGGCGCTCGATAAAACGCTTCGGTCCGTGTACATCGCTGGAGTCTTTGACAGCTTGCTTGGCCTTGTGAAGGATCGGAACGACCTCCCCGTAACAAAGCACTATGATAATTGCATTACCCGCGCGAATATGGCCGACAGCGAGCTGGCCGACAACATCATAGCCTTTGTGAAGACCAGACCCGAATTGCAGGAAAGGAGCGTTTCCGGTGCGCTCATCAATTATCTGATCGACTTCTGCGGCCCGCCGCCAGTGCGTTGAGTCAAACAGGCGCGGGAGCGCTCACCATTCCTCCCGCTGCACCGCGACCCGGTCCTTCAGCACTTCGCTCACGTTGAACTCTCTCGCGGCCTGCTCGCGGGCCGTCTCCTCGTCAGGCGCATCGACGTGGCCAAGAAACTTCGCGGGCGTTCCTTTGATCAGCGTCGCCCGCCAACGAAACAGGCGCTCGCGCGGTTTGGTCTTCCTGGCCTTGGCCATGCAGCACGATCCTGAGAGCCCGTCGGCCACTACGAGCGCTCGCCAAAAGCCGCGTCTAAAAGGTATTGGAGGGGAGCCTCGTAGTCCACCCATTGCAAGGGACCGGCAGGGTAATGCATTTTTTGGGCTAAGTGCTGGTGCTGCAAGCAGAATTCGAACCTGACGCGAGAGATGAAAACAACCTGGTCCTGTGATTCTTTCGTGGATGCCGCATTGGTTCATTAAAATAATTTAATCTAGATAAATCGGCGCGCCACAGGACAACACCGCGCAATAGCCCAATGGACGATTATATTTGTTGGGTACGCCCCTTCTAGGGCGTTTCCTCCCTAGACTGGGCCGCATCAGAGCGGCCCAATTTTTTTGCGTGCAGCTAAGTCTATCGGGTAAGCCCCCAGTGCCTCCGCTTTTCGGAGGCGCTAATCCTGGTGCCGCAAACAGGATTCGAACCTGTGACCCCGTCATTACGAATGACGTGCTCTACCAGCTGAGCTATTGCGGCAACGGCCCTGAGATATCCGCTGGCGGGGGGCTTGGCAAGGAAGGCTACCGGCCCTCCAGCGGGAGCGGGATGCCGCGGTGCAAAACCCGCTGAATTGAACTTTCCGGCGGGCTTGCGACGCCTTCCATACGGCTGCCACCCCGCTTCGCCGCCGTCGCACGCGGGTGTAGCCTTGGCGCGGGAACCTCGCCCGCGTCCTTCCAGCCGCCGCCAGTCCCCAAAATACTCCCGGCGGCTCAGCCGTCGGCCACACGTCATTCGGAGGAAACGATGGCACTGCCCCTTTCGCGACCCCTTTCGCGCCGAGCCTGGATGGCGGGCGCCGCCGGCACCTTGGCGCTTGCCGGCGGAACCGCGCGCCGCGGCGACGCGCAACCGGCGAAGCCGAATATCGTCTTCATCATGGCCGACGATCTCGGCTACGCCGACGTGTCCTGCTACGGGCGGCAGGACTACTCGACCCCGAACATCGACCGGATCGCGGCCGGCGGCGTGCGTTTTCTGCAGGGCTATGCCAACTCGGCGGTCTGCTCGGCGACCCGCACCGCGCTGATCACCGGCCGTTATCAGTACCGGCTGCCGATTGGGCTGGAGGAGCCGCTGGCGAGCGCCTCGACGCGCGACATCGGCATGCCGCCGAGCCACCCGACGCTGCCCTCGCTGCTCAAGGCCGCCGGCTACAACACGACGCTGATCGGCAAGTGGCATCTCGGCAAGCTGCCGAATTACGGCCCGCTCAAGAGCGGCTATGACCGCTTCTTCGGTTTCCGCGGCGGCTCGCTCGACTATTTCACCCACAAATCCGGCCCGCCCCACACCGACACGGATGACCTGTGGGACGGCGACGTGAAGATTCATCAGGTCGGCTACCTCACCGATCTCCTCGGCGACCGCGCGGTGTCCGAGATCAACACCTACGCGCGCTCAGGTCAGCCGTTCCTGGTCAGCCTGCACTTCAACGCGCCGCATTGGCCCTGGGAGGCGCCCGACGACGAGGCGGAGGCGCGCCGGCTCACCTCGCTGTTCCACATCGACGGCGGCTCGCAGCGCACTTACGCGCGCATGGTCATGCAAATGGACCTGCAGATCGGTCGCGTCCTGCAAGCGCTGGAGGCCAATGGCATCGCCGACAACACCATCGTGATCTTCACCAGCGACAACGGCGGCGAACGCTTCTCCGCCACCTGGCCGTTCAGCGGACGCAAGACCGAGCTGCTCGAAGGCGGCTTGCGCATTCCGGTCATCATCCGCTGGCCGGCGCGCATCCCGGCCGGACGCACCTCCGAGCAGGTGACGATCAGCATGGACTGGATGCCGACGTTGATTGAGGCGGCCGGCGCCGGCGCCTGATCCGATGCATGCACCGGACGGCATCAGCCTGCTGCCGGTCCTGACGCAGGGCAGCGCGCCCGTTCCGCGCACGCTCTACTGGCGTTATCGCCAGCATGCGCAACGCGCCATGCGCGACGGCGACATGAAGTATCTCAAGATCGCCGAGAACACGTTCCTGTTCAACGTCGTCAACGATCCGCTCGAGCGCGCCAACCTGAAGAACCGGCAGAAGGATGTGTTCGCCCGCATGGAGAAGCAATACGCCACGTGGGAGGCGACCATGCTGCCGGAGGATCCGAACGCAGGCTCCTCGGGCTTCTCAAGCTCCGAGCTCGCCGACCATATCGGCGCCATGCCGCAGAGGCCGGAGCGCTGACACGCGTAGAGATTATGACAAGAAGCTTCCGCTGGTCAGCGGCCAGTCAAGCGCCCAAATGTGTCCAGCACGGAGCTCTGCATGGCGCGCAGCTTGGTCTCAACCGCGTCGAGGCTCCTCTCGCCGACCACTTCGCACAGATAGCGCGCATAGACGTCCGGCGACGCTTCTGACCAGCCGGCTGCTCGCATGACTTGCATGATGCTCTTGAAGAAGGACAGCGCTCCGGACAGGACATTGAAATCACCGGGCCCCATGAGCCCGGCACAAAGCAGGCCGAAGAGCGCGGTCGATGTATTGGACTGGATGATGTTGGAGCGAATGCCGGCGTGGCATAGCAACAAGTATTGGGTAGCGAACTCCACGTCGGTCAAGCCACCCCGCACGCTCTTGATGTGCCAGGGATTGTCCGTCTCCTTGGCGGAATGCATAAGCGCATGCATCTCGCGAATGTCGTCGCGAAGGCTCGGACGCTCGGCGGATCGGCACAACGCCGCGTGAAGGGTGTCTTCGACTGCGGCGCTGATGGACGGCGGCCCCATGATGACGCGAGCACGAGTCATCGCCATGTGCTCATACGTCCACGACTCTTGTCCGAGGTAGTCCCGCAGGGTTGGCAACCGAGTTGCAATCGGTCCTTTGTTACCCCAGGGCCGCAATCTGAAGTCGACATCGAAGAGCGGGCCTTCCCGGTCCGACGTCTGCAGCATCCTGATGATACTTTGAGTGAGCTGATTGAAGTATTGGGTTGAAGAGAGCGGTCGAGCTCCGTCTGAAGGCGACTCATCTGCACTATCGTAGACCAGCATCAGGTCGAGATCGGACGGTTGCGGTCAGCTCAAAGCCTCCAAACTTTCCGAGCGCGACCAGGGCCCATTCTGCTCCCGGCACTCGGCCGTGCCGCGCACGAAATCGTTGCTCGGCTAGACCAGCGAGTGCCCGGACGGTCGCGAACGCGAGCTTGGAGTAGGCCTCCTCCGCATAGTGGATGGGCATCCAGCCCATCACGATTCGAGCGCTGATGAGAAAGTGGTGGGTCCGATTGAATCGCTGAATGCGTTGCAGATACTCCGCATTGGATTCGCACTGCAACTTCAGATCTCTGACACGCCCAACGACATCAGCAACGGACATGCCGTCGATGGCTCGCCGTCGGCTGACGAGGAGATCGAACAGATCAGGTCGACTGGCGATCGTGGCCGTCAGCCGCGGCGATCGGGTGATCAGCTCAAGCAGGACAGTCAGCTTCCCAGCATCGTCCGCAAGCGATGCGAACAGATGTGTGCTGACCGACAACTCCCTCACCAATTTATCGAAAGCAGTGATGATCTCATCGCCCCATTCACTGCTCTGCGCGATAGCCGCGACACGGGCTCGCAACGCCGCCAGATTCAGGCGCGCTGACTCCGAACGGGCCGAAGTGAAGCTGGACCAAGCCAGGGTTGGCTCGTTCGGCTGGATGTTCGCGTTAACAAGCATGCTACGACTGCGCGCGTTGATGAGGGGCCCGCTCACGCACGAACGTCAAATAGGTGCCGAGGATCGCGGCGTTCGACCGGTGCCAAAGTGAGCCCCCTTCAGACTGGACTGCAGTCTCCCACTATTCGAGGCCGGTTTCTTTGAGACTAAATTCACGCAGATGGCGTGGCGTTTGTCATCAGAAGGTAAGTGAGTCGTTAGAAGGTAAGCAAAGAGTAACCTGGGCCGGCCAGGGGGTAAGCCAGTTTCAGAGCACGGCCTCCACTTTGCCGGAACATGCGCTAAACCGCAGGGACCGAAGCGCTGAACGATGTTAAGATCAGATCAAACAAAGGGAGGACGTCCATGATCCGTTTAGCGTTTGGCCTTTTTGCTGCAATCGCGGCGACGTCCAGTGCGTCCGCACAAACCTGCGCGGGCAATCCGGTGGCGGTGCAGATTCTCGGCTCGGGCGGCCCCGCCTTCAATGCCGAGCGCGCGTCGGCAAGCTATTTGCTTATGGGTCGGCGCGCAGGCCAAGCTTCTGTTCGACATCGGCGGCGGCGCGCATCTGCGCTTCAGCCAGGCGGGCGCGAAGCTCAACGATCTCGCGATGGTCGGCATCAGCCATCTGCATCCCGATCACACCTCGGACCTGCCGGCGCTGATGTGGGCAAGCAATCGCGTGCGCAGCGCGCCGCTGCCGATGGTGGGGCCGTCGGGCAACAATGTCGCGCCGGATTTCAAGGTCTTTCTCGCGCGGCTGTTCGATGAGAAGACCGGCGCGTTCCAGGTGCTGGGCTCGACGCTCGGAGCCGAGCAGCCCGGCGTCGAGCGCCCGCGCATCGAGGCGAGCGTCGTCGATGTCAGCAAGACCGAGCCCACGAAAGTGTTCGAGCGCGACGGGCTGGTCGTGAGCGCGCAGCGCATCCCGCACGCCAACCTGCCGACGCTCGCCTACCGGGTCGAGACCCAGGGCAAGGCCATCGTGTTCAGCTCGGATCAGAATGGCAGCGATCCGAAGTTCGTCGAGTTTGCCAAGAACGCCGATGTGCTGGTCATGCACATGGCGATCGCTGCGAACGCACCGCCGAGCCCGCTGCACGCTTCGCCCAGCGTGGTCGGCCGCGTGGCGCAGGATGCAGGTGTCGAAGCGACTCATCCTCAGTCACATCGGGCAGTTCGATCTCGATGCCGCGATCGCCGACGTGAAGAAGTCCTACACCGGTCCGCTGACGGTCGGCGCCGACCTGCAGTGCACACAGGTTCAGTGACCGGAGATTGGCGGCTGCCCTTACCGGAACATCGCGCGCAGCCGGCGGCCCCTTACCGGAACATCGCGCGCAGGCGCCGCCAGGCGTCGCGCCGCGGCGCGGGCTCGGGGCCGGGGTCGTCAGGGACCGGCACCAGCGGGATCACGGCGGGCGGCGTCGTGACCGGCTTGCGCATACCAAGCCGCTGCTCGCCAACGAGCGCCGCGTCCTCGGGCTTGCGCTCGGCAGGTGCTGCCGCCGGCCGCTCCAGCCGCGGCTCGAAGCGCTCGGACAGCCGCTCCCTGTTGGGCTCAGCCTCGACCAGCGCGCCACCGCTCCCACCGCCAAGCGCCGCCAGCGGATCGCGCCACTGGAAGGCATCGAGCCGGCCGGAGACCGGCGAGACCGGCATCCAGCGCTCTGAAATGAGCCCATCGGCGGTCCAGGCCGGATCGCGGCGCGCATGCACTGCACGTGACATCCATTCGCGCGCGCGCCCGAGGTCGCTGCTTTCGGTCTCCTCGAGCTCGGCCATCAGCATGGCGACGCGCTGCGTCGGCGCGCTCAACAGCGGCGCCAGCGCCGCCCGCGCGGCCGCGAACTCCTGCGCGTCGACCGCGGCGCGCGCCACCGCGAGGGCGCCTTCGATATGACCGGGCGTCATCTGGGCGAGCGTTTCGACGCGCGCGAGCCGCTCGCGCGCGGAATCGCCCGGCCGCAGATGAGCGTACGTGTCGGCGAGCTCGGGATGCGGATTGGCCTTCCAGGCCGCTTCGACGATGCGCGCCGCGCGGCGCAGGTCGCCAAGCTCGCCAAGGAGGCGACCGGCGAGCGCAGCAGCCGGAATGAGGGTCGGCGCCAGCCGCACCGCCTCGAGCGCAAGCGCGCGTGCGCTCGCAGGGTCATGTACATCGGCGGCCTGCGCACGGGTCGTGAGCAGCACTGCCCGCTGACGCTGATAAGCGGTGCGGTCGACGAGGCCCGCCTTCATGTTGCGATCGAGCTGTGCCATCGCGCCGTTCCAATCGCCGCCGGCACAGCGCGCATCGAACACAGCCTGTCCGGCCCAGGCCGGCGCTGGCGCGCTCTTGGCTGCTTCCTCCGCGTAAAGCCGCGCCGCCCGCATGTCGTCGCGCCGCTGCGCCTCGATGAACAAGCCGTGCAGGCCAAGGAGCCGCGTGTCCTGGCGGCTCGCCATGGTCTGGAACGTGCGCTCGGCGGAGGCGCGGTCGCCGGCAAGCTGTGACGCCTGCGCGCTGAGGAGTAGCGTGAGCGGCTCGGTCGGCGCGATGCGCTGCGCCTCGTCGGCAAATCGCCGCGCCGCGCGCGCGTCACCGGTGCCGACCGCAATCAGCCCGCGCGACACCGCGAGATAGCCGCGCACACCGCGCCGCGTGCGCAGATAGAGCCAGAGCACGTCGGGCGCCCGCATGATGGCGCGCGCCGCGGTCCACAGCACCGAGACCAGCACCGCCACCATCACGATGCCGACGGCGAGCACCATCACCGACATTTCGATCCGCCGGTTCTGCCAGGTGATCAGGACGTCGCCCGGCCGGTCGGCGAGCCACACCGCGGCGAACGCGAGAATGCCGACAGCCACCAGATAGATGACGACGCGGATCATCGGGCCTCTGGCGTCTTGCCGAGCGCCGCAAACGCGTCGGCGGCAAAGCGGCGGCTTGCTGCAACCGCGGCAAGCCGCGCCTGCGCCTTGGCGATCCAGGCCTGCGCGGCCACGCGTGCCGGCGCCGGCAACTTGGCAAGCTCCGTGAGCGCACCAGGAAGATCGGCCTGCAAAGCGCGCTGCTCGATGCGCGTGAGGACCGCCGCCGGATCGTCACCCGGCGGCTCATCAAGCGGGCGGATGCGCACCAGCCGCTCGGCATTGGCCTGCAGACGATCGAGGAAACCGCCTTCGCGCGGCGGAGCTCCGGATGTCTGCGCGAGCGCATTGGTCAGCGCCACGAGCTCGCGACCGAGCGCCGCCGCCGAGGGCAGACCGGTCGCGGCAAACGGCTCGAGCGGCGCGAGCGCAGCGGCATCGCCCGCAAGCTGCTTGGCGGCTGCCAGCTCGGCCGCGAAGGCATCGCCACGCTCGACCGCCGTATTCAGCGCCGACGCCGTCACGGCGAGCCGCACCGGCCGATCACCGGCCTCACCAACGCCGCGCTTGGCAAGCTCGGCCTGCACGGTGCCGACCAAACGCTCAAGCGCCGCGATCCGATTGACCGAAGCATCGAGATCGCTGGTGCTGCTGAGCCGCGCCATCTTCTGCGTCAGCTCCGCCACCGCCGCCGCCGTAGCAGCAACCTTCTCGCGCGCATCGCGCGCGACGAGGTCGATGTCATCGGTGCGGCGCGCCACCACGCCGATTTTTTCCTCGAGCGATTTGAGCGTGCCTTCGAGCGTCGCCATGCGATTGGCCAGCGCCGGATCGGCTGCCGGCGGCCGCGTGGCACTCCCGCCCGCTTCGAGCTTCGCCACGCGGGCGGTGAGCTCATCGAGCGCTTTGGAATCGACGCCGTTCGCCGGCGGCCGCCCGGAGAGCTCACGCATCTGCTGCTCCGCGCGCGCAATGCGGGCCTCGATCGTGCGGATGCGGGTTTCGTCGCCGCTGAACTGGCCGGTCAGAAACACCAGCAGCACGACGAGCACGACGCCGGCCGCGATGGCGCCGATCAAACGCCACGGCGGATCGGGCGGCGTGCGGGCTGCCCACCAGGCCATGAGGCGCTCTTTCTGCGCCGTCACCCAGCTCAGAAAAGGAGCCACAAAGCGCAGCCCGAAATGGGCCGAACGGCCGCCGCTTTTGATCTCGGTGGCCTCAAGCTCGATGGTCGGCCCGGGCCAGCGTCGGCCCCGGGTGCCCGGCGACCCCGAAGGCTCGGTGGTGTCACTGGACATGTCGTCATCCTCGGCGATTCGCCCCACCGCTTCGCGTTCTAGCAGCAAATGAAGGTCGCGGCGCGGCGCAATTTAGCTTTGAGGCGGTGCGACAAGATCAAGCAGGGCGTTTTCCTCAGGGCTTTGCGCAACCATGACCCGGCTTGCGCCGGCAGCCACGAGCGGCTCGGCGACCGCCTGCGAGAGGCAATAATGAAAAGGCCGAAGTGCGCTGTCGAGGACGCCAGCCGTCCGAGCGCAATCAAGGTAAATGACAGCGCTACGCCGTGAGAAATGCAGGACTCCACTAATCTCACCGGCCCGCAGCGCCGCCGCGGCCGCGTCGGGCAAGCGGTCGGCGGCGACCGCGCGATAGACCACGACGGTCTCGACCCTAACGCCGTGCGGCGCCACCGCCGTGGCGAGGTCGCCGGCACGATCCTCCCCGGCCAGGTAGAGTATTATATTACCTCTCGCAACATGGACCCCGATCAGGTGCGCCAGCGCCTGCTCGTTGCCGTTGGCCGAGGCGATGTCTGTGAAGCCCACGGCGCGAGCCGCCTCAGCGGTGCGGCGGCCAACTGTCAACACCGGCAGCCGCGTAACCTCCAGGCGGCGTGAATGGCGCTCGAGCGCATGCGCCGCATTGGCACTGGTCATCGCCACCGCATCCCAAGGACCCATGCCAAGGTCAGCCTCTTCGAGGTGCTTGATCCGCAGAACCGGCTCGAGCAGCACGTCGCAGCCGCGCGCACGCAGCTTTTGCGCTGTTCGCTCTCCATCGGGTTCCGGGCGGGTGACGAGAATGCGCACTGTGCTTTACGCCAGCGCGAAGAAGCCTGCGCCGGCACGCTCCTTCAGCTCGCGTCCGGCGTCATGGCCGAGCGCTGACGCCTGCGCGGCCGTGCCTTCGCGCGAGGTCTCGAACACGTCGCTGCCGTCCGGCTTGGCGATCAGGCCGCGAAAGCTGACGCGCCCGGCCGCGACCTTGGCGTACCCCGCAATCGGAGTGCGGCAGGAGCCGTCGAGCACGGTCAGGAAGGCGCGCTCGGCCGCGAGCGCAGTGGCGTCGTCCGGGCTGTTGATGCGATCGAGCATCGCACGCGTGTGCGTGTCATCGGCCCGCGCCTCGAGCGCAACGATGCCCTGCCCTACCGCCGGCAGGAATTCCTCCGTATCAAGGATTGCGGTTGCGGCCTCCGCCAGCCCGAGCCGACGCAGGCCCGCGAGCGCGAGCAGCGTGGCATCGACCACGCCCTCGTCGAGCTTGCGCAGGCGGGTCTCCACGTTGCCGCGGAAAGTGACGACCTTGAGGTCGGGCCGCAGCCGCTTGACCAGCGCCTGCCGGCGCAGCGACGCGGTGCCGACTGTCGCCCCGTCCGCCAGCGCGCGTAGCGTCGTGGCCTTGCGGCTGATGAACACATCGCGCGGGTCTTCGCGCGGCAGTGCCGACACGATCGCGAGCCCCGGCGGCAGCAGGGTCGGCAGATCCTTCGCCGAATGCACCGCCAGATCGATCTCGCCCGCGATCAGGGCCTCCTCGATCTCCTTGGTGAACAGGCCCTTGCCACCGACCTCGGAGAGCGGCCGGTCCTGGATCACGTCGCCGCTGGTGCGGATGATCTTGAGCTCGAACGCCTCTTCCGGAACGCCCATGGGCGCTCGCCAGCTGGGCCCGGACCATGGTGGCCTGCGCCAGCGCCAGCGGGCTGCCACGTGTTCCGATCCGAAGCACCCTGGATTGCACCACCCGACCTCACAATGCTACGCCGGATGAAGGCCGGCCGCCTCACTTGTACACAGTAGCGACCATGGCAAAGATCAACAACCGCGCTACGTATTTGGTCCATGCGCATTCTGGGCATTGAGACGACCTGTGACGAGACCGCGGCGGCCGTGGTGGAGCGCACCTCCACCGGGGAGGGCCGGATTCTGTCCAATGTCGTCCTGTCGCAGGTGAGCGAGCATGCCGCCTATGGCGGCGTGGTGCCGGAAATCGCCGCCCGCGCCCATGTCGAGGCGCTCGACCACATCATCGCCAATGCCATGGCTGAGGCCGGCTGCAGCTTCAATGCGATCGACGGCGTCGCGGCCGCCGCCGGTCCCGGGCTGATCGGCGGCGTGATCGTCGGCCTCACCACCGCCAAGGCGATCGCGCTGGTCAGCGAGAAGCCGCTGATCGCGGTCAATCACCTGGAGGCGCATGCACTCACGGCGCGGCTCACCGACTCGATTGCGTTTCCCTATTGCCTGTTTCTCGCCTCCGGCGGCCACACCCAGATCGTCGCCGTGCGCGGCGTCGGCGACTATGTCCGGCTCGGCACCACGGTCGACGACGCGATCGGCGAGGCCTTCGACAAGACCGCAAAGCTCCTTGGCCTCGGCTATCCGGGCGGGCCGCTGGTCGAGAACGAGGCGAAGTCCGGCGATCCGGCCCGCTTTGCGCTGCCGCGCCCGATGCTGGGCAAGCCCAACGCGAATTTCTCGCTCTCCGGCCTCAAGACCGCGCTGCGCCTCGAGGCTGAGAAGATCGCCCCGATCAGCGACCAGGATGTGCGCGACCTGTGCGCGTCGTTCCAGCAGGCGGTGGTGGACGTGGTGGCCGACCGGCTGCGCGCCGGCCTCAAGCTGTTCCGCGAGCAGTGCGGCAACCCCACTGCGCTCGTGGCCGCAGGCGGCGTCGCCGCCAACGGGGCGATCCGCAAGGTGCTGCATCGGCTCTCGTTCGAGGGCGGCACGCTGCTGGTCGCGCCACCGGCAGAGCTGTGCACCGACAACGGCGCCATGATTGCCTGGGCGGGCGCCGAGCGGCTCGCGCTCGGGCTGGTCGATACGCTCGACACGCCTCCGCACGCGCGCTGGCCGCTATCCGATCTGGCCGCGCGCCCGATGCCAGCGGCGCGCAAGGTAGTTTGAAGCAATGTCTTTCGACAGGATCGCAGTGATCGGAGCGGGCGCCTGGGGCGTGGCACTGGCCAATGTGATCACGCGCGCCGGCCGAAACGTGACGCTCGCGGCGCGCGACGCGCAGAGCGCCGCTGTCATCGGCGAGCGGCGCGAGAGCCCGCGGCTTCCTGGCATCAAGCTGCACGATCAGGTGCGGGTGGCGGCTGCTGGCGCCGACACCGCATACCATGATGCGATCCTGCTGGCGGTGCCGGCGCAGCAGTTGCGCGCAGCGCTCACGATGATCGCGCCTGCGCTTGCGCACGGCACGCCGGTGATCGCCTGCGCCAAAGGCATCGAGCGCGGCACCCACAAGTTCATGACCGAGGTGATCGCCGAGTGCGCGCCGTCAGCATTGCCCGCGATCCTGTCGGGGCCGAGCTTCGCCACCGATGTGGCGCGCGGCCTGCCGACGGCGGTGACGCTCGCGGCGTCGGATGACGCGGTTGCTGCCGCGCTCGCCCGGGCGCTCGGCTCGGTGAGCTTCCGGCCCTATCACACGACCGACGTGCGCGGGGTCGAGATCGGCGGCGCCGCCAAGAATGTGCTGGGGATCGCCGCCGGCATCGTATCGGGCCGCGGGCTTGGCGCCAGCGCCGCAGCGGCGCTGACCACGCGCGGCTTTGCCGAGCTGTTTCGCTTCGGCCACGCCTTCGGGGCGCGGCCGGAAACATTGACCGGCCTGTCCGGGCTTGGCGACCTGATCCTGACCTGCGAGAGCTTGCAGTCGCGCAACTTCTCACTCGGCGTTGCGCTCGGGAAAGGTCAGACGCCGCACGCGGCCCAGTCGGCGGGCAAGCTCGCGGAGGGTGCCTTCACGGCGCCAGTGCTGCTCGAGATGGCAAACGAGAAGGGCGTCGAGATGCCGATCGCGAGCGCGGTCGCCGCCATCCTCGATGGAACTCTTAATGTCGACACTGCGATCGAGAATCTTCTGACCCGGCCATTCAAGGCAGAGGGATGAGACCATGGCGTACTGGCTGTTGAAGACCGAGGCCGAGACATTTTCCTGGGACGATCAGGTCAAGCGCGGCAGCAAGGGCGAGCCCTGGACCGGCGTGCGCAACTTCACGGCCCGCGGCTACATGAAGGATATGAAGAAGGGCGATCTCGCCTTCTTCTATCACACCGGCGACGAGAAGCAGGTCGTCGGGGTCGTGGAGGTCATCAAGGAGGCCTACACCGACCCGACCGACGAGAAAGGCGTGTTCAAGGCGGTCGACGTGAAAGCGGTAAAGCCGGTTCCGAAGCCGGTGACGCTTGCCGCCGTCAAGGCAGAGCCGAAGCTCAAGGACATGGCGCTGGTCAAATATTCGCGACTGTCGGTGCAACCGGTGACAACCCAGGAATGGGCCCTGGTCTGCAAGATGGCCGGCCTTAAAGGGGTCGCCTAAGCCCACCTTTACCACTCTGTCGCACCCCTCCCCGTCTGGCGTAGAGCAAGGTAAGCTGCGCCGCATCCGGGAAGGTGCCATGGCATTCGCAGGAATTAACTATCTCGCAATCCTGATCGCGGCGGTCGCGAGCTGGCTCGCCGGCGCCGTCTGGTACATGACCCTGGCCAAGCCCTGGATGGCCGCGCATCGGCATGACCCCGGAGCAGATGCACGAATGCCGGAAGGGCTCGGGCGCCTTTCTGCCATTCGTCTATGCGTTCCTGGCGAACCTGATCATCGCCTGGGTGCTTGGCGGTCTGCTCGGCCATCTTGGCCAGCTGACGCTGCGCAACGGCGCCTTGTCCGGCCTGTTCTGCTGGGGCGGCTTTGTGTTCACCACCATGCTGGTCAACAATCGCTTCGCCATGCGCAGCCCGAAGCTGCTGCTCATCGACGGCGGCTATTGGCTCGTTGTTCTGGTACTCAGCGGCGCTATCATCGGCGCCCTGGGCGTGTAGTCGGCACCGCAAGGTCCGAATCAAAAGGGAGAGAAACATCCATGCAAAAATCCGTCTTCTCGTTGATCGCGGCCGCGGCCGTTGTGGGGATCGCAGCGATCGGCATCCAGCCGCACACGACCGTGGCAGAGCCGGCGCCCACTGACGTGCGCCCCGCCGACATGCCGCCGCAGCCGTTCAATCCGCAGATGAGCGCGCTGATGAACATGATCATCCAGCCGCGCCACGCCAAGATGGGTCTCGCCGGCCAGGCCGAGAACTGGTCGCTCGCCGGCTACTACTTCAAGGAGCTCAAGGCGGGCTTCGGCGTGGTGAGCCGCGCGATTCCGCGCTGGAAGGGCCTGCCGATTCCTGACCTGATCGAGGCCTCGGTCGAGCCGACCTTCGCGGTGCTCGATTTTTCCATCAAGGCCGGCGAGCCGCGCCAGTTCGCCGAGTCCTATGCCAAGCTCACGCAGGCCTGCAACAACTGCCACGCCACCACCGACCATTCGTTCGTGGTGATCAAGGCGCCTGACGCATCGACCTGGTCGAACCAGGACTTCAAGCCGGGCGCGCGTTAGTTCGCTTCGGGACGTGTTGGCGACTGCAGCGGCCTGACACGTGTGCCAGGCCGCTGGCGGTTTCGTTGGTTTGCTCAGTCGACCGTCACGCCCACATCCTTGATCACCTTGCCGTAGGTCTCGTAGTCGCGGCGGATGATGGCGTTGAACACATCGAGCGTGGTGATTGTAGGGCTCGGGGCGCGCCGGAACCAGCCGCTCGGCCACCTCGGGCAGCGCCAGCGCTGCATTCACCTCGGCCCGCAGTTTACATCCCGGAGCTTCGTCGCGTTTGGTGAAGAAACGCAACGAAAGTACGATGTCCCGTGGTCTTGTCGCTTGTCCAAGCGCCGTCGCATAATGAAGGCCTGATGAAAGACGACGGCGAATGCAGCCGTGCGCCAGCAGGAGGACAAAACGATGTCGGACAAGCTGTATGACATTCCGACCGATTGGCTTGGGCGCGCCTATGTCAAGGACAGCGACTACCGCGCCATGTACGAGCGCTCGATCAAGGATCCGAATGGATTCTGGGCCAACGAGGCCAAGCGCATCTACTGGTACAAGGCTCCGAGCAAGATCAAGAACACCTCCTTCGACCCGCACAACGTCTCGATCAAATGGTACGAGGACGGCGTCACCAACGTCGCCTACAATTGCATCGACCGGCATCTTGAGAAGCGCGGCGACCAGGTGGCGATCATCTGGGAAGGCGACGATCCCAAGGACAGCAAGATAATCACCTATCGCGAGCTGCACGACGAGGTCTGCCGCTTCGCCAACATCCTGCGCAATCGCAACGTCAACAAGGGCGACCGGGTCACTATCTATCTGCCGATGATCCCGGAAGCGGCCTATGCGATGCTCGCCTGCGCCCGCATCGGCGCGATCCACTCGGTGGTGTTCGGCGGGTTCTCACCCGACTCGCTCGCCGGCCGCATCGAGGACTGCGGCTCCAAAATGGTGATCACCGCCGACGAAGGCGTGCGCGGCGGCCGCAAGATTCCGCTCAAGGCCAACACCGATGCCGCAATCGCCAAGGCCGGCGGCGTCGACCACGTCATCGTGGTGCGCCACACCGGCGCGGCCATCGACATGGATCCGGTGCGCGACGTCTACTACCACAAGGCCGCCGAGGTGGTGACCAGCGAATGCCCGTGCGAGCACATGCACGCGGAGGATCCGCTGTTCATCCTGTACACGTCGGGCTCGACCGGCAAGCCGAAGGGCGTGCTGCACACGACCGCCGGCTATCAGGTCTATGTCGCGATGACGCACCAGCTCGTGTTCGACTATCACGAGGGCGACATCTACTGGTGCACGGCCGACGTCGGCTGGGTCACCGGTCACAGCTACATCCTGTACGGCCCGCTCGCCAACGGCGCCACCACGCTGATGTTCGAGGGCGTGCCGAACTATCCGACGATGTCGCGGTTCTGGGAGGTGATCGACAAGCACAAGGTCAACACCTTCTACACCGCGCCGACCGCGATCCGCGCGCTGATGCAGGCGGGCGACGACCCGGTGAAGCGCACCTCGCGCGCGAGCCTGCGGCTCCTCGGCTCGGTCGGCGAGCCGATCAACCCGGAAGCGTGGGAGTGGTACCACCGCGTGGTCGGCGACGGCCGCTGCCCGATCGTCGATACCTGGTGGCAGACCGAGACCGGCGGCATTCTGATCACGCCGCTGCCGGGCGCCACCAAGCTCAAGCCAGGCTCTGCGACGCGGCCGTTCTTCGGCATCATTCCGCAGATCGTCGATGCCGAGGGCAAGGTGCTGGAAGGCGCCACCTCCGGCAATCTCTGCATCGCGGACAGCTGGCCGGGCCAGATGCGCACGGTCTATGGCGACCACCAGCGCTTCATCGACACCTACTTCAAGACCTATCCGGGCAAGTACTTCACCGGCGACGGCTGCCGGCGCGACGAGGACGGCTATTACTGGATCACCGGCCGCGTCGACGACGTGATCAATGTCGCCGGCCACCGGCTCGGCACCGCGGAGGTGGAATCGGCGCTGGTCGCGCATCCGAAAGTGCTCGGAGGCCGCCGTCGTCGGCTATCCGCACGACATCAAGGGCCAGGGCATCTACGCCTATGTGACGCTGATGTCGGGCGAGCAGCCGAGCGAGGAGCTGCGCAAGGATCTGGTCAACTGGGTGCGCAAGGAGATCGGCCCGATCGCCTCGCCCGATCTCATCCAGTTCGCGCCCGGCCTGCCCAAGACCCGCTCGGGCAAGATCATGCGCCGCATCCTGCGCAAGATCGCCGAGGACGACTTCGGCGCGCTCGGCGACACCTCGACGCTGGCGGACCCCGGCGTGGTCGACGATCTGGTGAAGAACCGGCAGAACAAGCGCCAGGGGGTGTAGCACCAGTGCGTAGGTTGGGTTAGCGCGGCCCATGCGTCATAGATTCCCGGCGAAAACCTAGTATCCGCGCGTAACCCAACAAATTCACGCTAGCCAATCAAGCCAGACGTTGGGTTACGCGCGGTTCTATCGGTTCGACAAAACGCAAGGGCCGCGGCCGCGCTAACCCAACCTACGACCCCAAGCGCCCACATCACGCAAAATACTTGTCCCACATCAGATTGCGAAACCGCAGCTGCGGATCGTAGTAATACTTCTTTGCAATGAACACGTCGAACTCCGGATAGGCAGCGCGCACCTGCTCGGGGCGCGCGTGCAGCCGGTAGGGCAGATAGAAGCTGCCATCGAGCGCCAGCACCGCCTCGACCAGGCGCTCGGTCATCGCCGCCATGGCGCGATCGGCCTCCGGCGTGACCTCCTGCGTGAATGACATCACGGCCGCAATGCGCGCGCCCGGCACGGGCGCATAGGCGAGCGCGCTCACACGATCAGCCTCGACGTAGCGTAGCGTGATGTTGATGAGCTCCTGCCGCGCGGGCGGAATGATCGCGCGGCAGGCGGCGAGGAAATCCGCGAAGCGGTCGGGCGGAATGAAATACTCGTGCAGGATGTCGGTGCGGCCCGGGTTGGTCTCGGCCAGCGCCGCGACCGGATAGTTGAGGATGGCGTTGCGGGTCAGCGGCAGACGCGAAGCCGCGCGCGAAAACACCACAGTCTCGGCGTACCAGCGCGCCTCCTTGCCGCGCTCGGAGCCGATCTGGCTCCGATACAGCTGCCGCGACAGGAACGAATAGACGTTCGAGCGCGTGGCAAGCGGCAGCACGCGCGGCTGTGGCAGGACCGGTCGATAGGACACCACCAGGGCCTCCTGCAGAAAGCCCTTGGCGGCGATCGACAGCCGGCCATAGGCCATGTTCACGGACACATCCTGCACCGTCGTCACCAGACGCGCAGCCACCTCGGCGGCCGGCACGCGCTCGAACGTGGGCACCAGGAGCACGTTTGCGACCATCTCGATCTCGACGTCGAGGATGATCCCCAACAGCCCATAGCCTCCGATCACGAGGCTGAACAGGTCGGCATTGTCGGTGCGCGAGCAGGTCACAATGGTGCCGTCCGCCAGCATCAGGCGCAGCGCGCGCACGGTCGAGCCGAATGGACCAAATGGCACCGGCCAGCCGTGCGCGTTGACACTTAAAGTGCCTGCAACGCTGAAGTCGTGGTTCGACTGCATGACCGCGACCGAGAAGCCGAGCGGATCGAGCGCCTGGATCACCTCGCTCCAGCGCACGCCGCCGCGGACCCGATAGGTGCGCTTGGCCGGATTGGGCTCGCACAGCGGCGCGGCCAGCGAAACCGCGACGCCGTCGCGCGGCAGGCTTTGTCCGCCCATGGAATGGCGCGCGCCGCCAACGCACAGCGGCTGGCCAGCACGCGCGGCCGCCTGCAACTGGGCGCGCAGCTCGGCGATGATGCGATCGTCATCGCCATCGCGAACAATCGCATGACCAGCAATCGGAATTGGGTTGAGACGGCTGGCGTCGTTGAGAACGAGCGCTGGCGCGGCGCGTGCCGCGCGCAGACCACAGAGCGCCGTCGCGCTCGTGAGCAAAGCTCGCCTCGAAATCGATCTCATGCCGACGTCCCGCCTGGGCGCCACAGCATGCCGCACTTTGCTGTCTGAGACTGTAACGCCACCATCACATGCGCGAATTTTTTCAAGCTTCGTAACGAAGTTGAAAGCCGGGTCGTGTGAGACATCAGCGCTGATGATCAATCGCTCTCCCGTTGCGGTATGCGGATCATCCATCACCACGAAGCACAACTGAACAATCACACAGAACGGTTCTGGCCATGGCGTACAGAGTTCAACGGCTCACGGCCCAAGCGGCCACGCTCTTATTCACTGTCCTGACAATCTCAGCTTCGCAGCCGGCGGCAGCCCGCGACGTGGTTGCCTTTCGCGACAACGGATACTCGGCCGGTACAATTGTGATCCGAACGGGTGAGCGCCGCCTCTACTACGTCATGGGCGACGGGCGCGCGGTTCGTTACCCGGTCGGCGTTGGCAAGTCCGGCAAGGCCTGGAACGGTCGCGTGTCGATCGAAGGCAAGTACATCCAGCCGGCATGGTCGCCGCCAGCTGACGTCAAGCGCGACAAACCACACCTGCCCAACCTCATTGCGGGCGGCTCACCGAGAAATCCCATGGGAGCTGCGGCCATGACGCTCAGCGGCGGCGGCCAGTATGCGATTCACGGCACCAACATGCCGGGCTCGGTCGGCGGCTTCGTGTCATACGGCTGCTTCCGTATGTACAATCAGGATGTGCTTGATCTCTATAGCCGCGTGAGTGTCGGCACGTCGGTGGTCGTCACGCGCTGAGAGCCCGCAAGCGAAGTTGCCAAAGAAGAGCATGCACCATCATTTGGATGCATGCGCTTGACGAGCAAGGCGGGCCTTCAGGCGGCAGCTCGAGTATCCGGCGCTCGGCGTGGCGTGAGGGGGGCTTGCACCACGTCCCGGGCCGTGAGAGCAGGACGCATTGCAGGTTTTGCCGCTATCGCGGCTTCTCGGATTGTGTGCGGCTCGCGCAGTACTCACGTGCGAACAGATACTTGTCACCCGGCCCACAAGCTAGCGCAGGATCGTATGTGATCGGAAGGGTCAGATCGAGCTTCTCGCCGGGCGGCGGCGGTGGAAATGGTTGAGCCTGCCGCACGAGTTCAAGCGCTGCGTTGTCGAGCGCGGTCGAACCGGAGCTGCGGGTGATGCCGATTCTGGCGATGCGGCCTTGGCGGTCGACGCGAAAGGCGACAACAACGGTGCCCCACTCGCTGAGCAGCGCCGACATGAATGGATAGCGCCGCTTGAGCGCGATCAACCGGACGACCTCGCGCTGCCAAGCCGAGGGTGCGGATTTGACCTTGGGGCGGTCTTTCTGCTGTGGCGCGACAGCTGCCTTTTCATTCACGGAGGGCTTTGGCTCAAGAGCGGCGGCGGAGCCTGCCACAAGGAGCAGGAGCGGCAGCATGCCAAAGGGTATGATGCTCCGGTAACTCCGCCGCATGTTTTTCATCCCCCTCGAGCCGCAACGAACTTGCCGCTATCACAGGTCGCCAAGGACGCACAAGATCAGCGAAACGTGCGGGATCGCGTGTCGCCATGCGCGAGGATCAAGCACAAGGGCACAAGGGAAGCCACACCGCCTCGTGCTCGAGAGCAAAGGCCGAGATGCGCCGGCGCGACGGCGCCGCGGCGGAACTGTTGCAAGCGGTCCTAATCCAGCGCTCACGACCCATAAGGGACCTCGCCGACTCAGCGCTTGCTCAATCGTTCGACAAGGGCTTGGGCTTTTGGCAGTTGTGCCGCGAAGTATGCGGCGAGTGAATCGTGACCGCCGTCGCGCGCCGTCGCAAGAGCAAGCTCGATCTGTGAAAGTGCCGTCCGTGCCATGCGTTCATCATCAGTCCGTTCGGCCAGCACCATCAAGCGCGACACCCTGATTGCCGGTGCTGAGGGCCCAGTCGAGCGGCACGCGCTCGCGGGTCCATTCCGTGAGCGCCGCCCGAAAGGCGGCGACAGCCTGCTCGAGCCGGGCGGTGCCGCTCTCGCGCTCGCCCAGCGTCAGGAGCGCGTTGCCGAGATTGTTCTGCGTCGCGGCCCAGTCGAGCGGCACGCGCTCGCGGGTCTATTCGGTGAGCGCCGCCCGAAAGGCGGCGACCGCCTCTTCGAGCCGGGCGGTGCCGCTCTCGCGCTCGCCCAGCTCCGCGAGCGCGGTGCCGAGATTGTTCTGGGTCATGGCCCAGTCGAGCGGCACGCGCTCGCGGGTCTATTCCGTGAGCGCCGCCCGAAAGGCGGCGACCGCCTCCTCGAGCCGGGCGGTGCCGCTCTCGCGCTCGCCCAGCGTCGCGAAGCGCGGTGCCGAGATTGTTCTGGGTCGTGGCCCAGTCGAGCGGCACGCGCTCGCGGGTCCTTTCCGTGAGCGCCGCCCGAAAGGCGGCGACCGCCTGCTCGAGCCGGGCGGTGCCGCTCTCGCGCTCGCCCAGCGTCCAGAGCGCGATGCCGAGATTGTTCTGCGTCGCGGCCCAGTTGGAGCGGCACGCGCTCGCGGGTCTATTCCGTGAGCGCCGCGCGATGGGCGGCGACCGCCTGCTCGAGCCGGGCGGTGCCGCTCTCGCGCTCGCCCAGTGTCCGGAGCGCGTTGCCGAGATTGTTCTGCGTCGCGGCCCAGTCGAGCGGCACGCGCTCGCGGGTCGTATTCCGTGAGCGCCGCCCGAAAGGCGGCGACCGCCTCCTCGAGCCGGGCGGTGCCGCTCTCGCGCTCGCCCAGCGTCCCGAGCGCGTTGCCGAGATTGTTCTGCGATGTCCCACGTTGCTCTGCGTCCTGCGCAAAGTCGAGCGCCAGGCGGGCGATCTCAATCGCGATCAGAAGATCGAAGTTGACTCCCTGGTCGCGCCCACGCGTCGTAAAATGTGTCCTGCCGCTACGTGCATGGCCGCGAAACGGGCCGAGGCGTCGTCAGGATGCTCCAGCGCGACCATCCTCTCGACCCGCCGCGCGGCGGCCGGCGCATCGCGGCGCAGGATGTCCTGTTCCAGTCCCGCTTCGAGAAGAGCGATGCCGCTGCGGACGGAGGCGGCGCGGCGTTCGGCCTCTGAGCGCTCCCATTCGGCGAAGCCTCGATCGGCCTCGCGGGCCGCGCCGTCGATGTCTCCCGCCCGGGTCTTGTCGGCGATGCGCGCCAGAACAGTATCCACCAGATCATCCAGATTGCTGCTGCGCGCGCCCTGTTGGCTGACCGCAATGGCGATCTCGACGGCGGCGGTCAACTCCGTCACCGCCTGATCGAAATCGATCACCTCGTCGGGCTTCAGCCGTTGCGCCAGCGCGAGGATGGTCTTTCGCTCGATGCCGGCGTCGGCGGCCCGCGCGGTTTCACCACGCGCATCGAGCTTGGCGAGGATCTCCGCGAGCATAGCCTGCTGCGGCTCGATCTGCGGCGACGATCTCCGCGAGCACGACCTGCTGCGGCTTCGGCCGCTGCACCGGCCGCATGACAAAGTCCCGCACGAAGACATAAATGTCCGTCGTGCGGTCGGCCGGCTTGCAAATGCCGAAGTGATCGGTGCCGATCGGCACCGTCTGCACGTTGGCGAGCCCCGGATCGGCACTGTCAGGCTGCACGATCATGCCGAGAATGGACGTTCGCTTGGTCTCGGTCAGGATCAGGTGCGCGAGGCCGCGCTCGTTGGCCCAGTGGCGATACCAGTTGTTCAGAACCCGCAGATTCTGATCATTGCGCACCAAGACTGGCCGTCGCCGCCGACGGCCGCGCCAGGATGCGCAGCCGGTCGCCCCATCTCGCCAGGTCGGCTCCCGAATGCGGCGTGGCCAGAAAGGCCACCTTCTCGACCCGCTCGATCAGGTTCGCCGCGCGGGGCTCAAAGCGTGCCATGCTCTCCGCGGTGCGCAGCAGCTGCTTGATGATCAGCCCGCCAAGGCTGTGTCCGATCAGGATCAACGGACCGCGTGCGAGCGCAGGCTCGGCGAGCAGCCGGTTGAGAACGTTGGTCGCCTGATCGGTGAGATGCATGGCCGTTCCCCGCCAGCGCGAGACCGGCGCGTCGTAGCCGATCACGTAAACCGCCAGCGTCGGGTCTTCATCCGCGAGCCAGCGCGGCCAGAATGTCTTGTCGAGCGTGCGACTGCTTGCCCACGCCACACCGCCAGGTGTCGTAGGCATGACCCCCGAGGCCGTGCACCAGGAGCACGCTCGCACTCGGCTCGCCGGCAGGGCCGGCCACCTTGAACAGGTCCGACATCGCACGCCCAGTGGCTGAAAGAAACGGCGTGCAGGCTAGCAGGTGTGCAACCCGTTTGCGACAGCGCTCGAACCAAAGGAGCGGGCGGCCTCCGCAATGGCTTCAAGAGTTCAGAGATTTATTGTAGTCAGCCGTGCGCTGCTGGCACGACACTTCCTCGTCACGCCCCCAACGCCGCCTGCTTGCCGTGCGTGAGCGCGTCGACCTTGCGCACATGCGCGACCTGGTCGCGCGCGCCGGCATTGTGGGTGAACATCTCGAGCGTCTCGGTCTCCTCGTCGGTGACCGGAGTCATCGCGAGATCGGTATAGGGATTGAGCTTCTGCTCGCGGCGCGCCCGCGCGCACATCCGGCTCATCTCGATCCACTGCTTCGCCAGCCGGACGTTCTTGGTGACGATCTCCCACCAATATTTGGGATAGAACGCCCAGACGGGCTCGATCGGAAAGCCTGGGCGCCGATCCAGCCGATACTTCAGCCGGAAGGCGCCGAACTGCAGCGGGTGCAGCTTCTCGACCGGGAACGCGACCGAGAACGCGAACAGCACCGCGAGCAGCCGTGACATGCCCATGCCGGCCGCCGCGGCGCGGCGCATGATCGTCATCTTGTGCTCGGGCGTGTAGTAGGCCGCCCAGGCCGCGCGATAGACCGCGTCCCATTCCTCGGGCGACATCTTGGGGTGGCCCGTGGTGACATGCTCGAGGTCGTATTTGTTCATGTCGGGGTCCATCCAGACCCCTTTGTTCCAGAGCGTCTTGTGGTCTTCCGAGCCCGGCAACGGCGTGAGACAGAAGAACTCCAGGATGTCGAGCGGCAGCTCGCGCTTGAGTGATTTCGATGTCCTCGCGGATCGACTGCGGCGTATCGGCCGGGAAGCCGAGAATGTAGCCCGCATAGGTGATGACGCCGGCATGCTTCCAGGCGAGCAGCATCTTGCGATATTCGGTGATCTTGTTCTGCCGCTTCTTGGCGGCCAGCAGGTTCGCCGGATTGATGTTCTCGAGCCCGATGAACACACGCGTCACGCCGGCGCGCCGCGCCTTCTCGATGAAGTTCGGAATCTTGTGGCAGAGCGTGTCGACCTGGATGATCAGCCGGATGTCGATCTTGTCCTGCTCGCGGATCCTGATCAGCCGGTCGAAGATGTCTTCCCAGTCCTTGTTGCGGGCGAAATTGTCGTCGGTGATGAAGAAGCGGCGGATGCCGTCGGCCCAGTGCTTCTTGATCAGCTGCTCGATGTCGTCGGGCGAGCGGCGGCGCGACTTGCGGCCCTGCACATTGATGATGGTGCAGAACGAGCACTGGAACGGGCAGCCGCGGCCGGCGTCGAAGCTCGCGTGATTGTCGAACACGCGCTGCACGGTGTCGCGCGGGAGATAGGGCGCCGGTGCCAATTCGATCGTCGGCAGGTCGTTCATGAAATTGTAGACCGGCTTGAGCGTGCCGGCCGCCGCGTCCTTGAGCACCTGGTCGATGCGGCCTTCGGCCTCGCCCGCGAACAGGCTGCAGCCGAGGTCGAGCGCGACCTGCAGATCGGTCTTGGCGCCCGGCAGCATCGCCAGCAGCCCGGAGACATGAAAGCCGCCGATCACAACCGGAATGCCCGCCGCCCGCAGCGGCCGCGCGATATCGAGCGCGCGCGGATACTGGTTGGACTGCACGCCGACAAGCCCGACCATGCCGAAGCCGTCGTGGCGCCGGATCAGGTCGATGATCTCTTTGGGCTTGATGCGGGTGTTGGTCTCGTCGATCGCGGTCAGATCAACGTCGACGTCGGAGCCGAGCACACGGCGGGAGGCCGCTTCCGATGCCAGCGCATAGACGCAGGCGAGCGAGTTCGACGGGATCGACGAGCGGCACCACTGCATCACATAGCCATCGTCGTCGTAGTGTGATGGCTTGATCAGCACGAGCTGAAAGCGTCGCTTGGTCGTCGCTGCCGGCGCCAACATCGCCACCCCCTAAGTCATCACACATGATGATTTTGTTTATTGCACACTGAGGCGCGAGCGCGAAGCGTGGCGAGCAGGCGTTGTGGACGCAGAAAAAGGGCAAAAAGCGACTGATTTTGCCTCAGCCGCGCGAGTTCCACGCCGATGTGACAAATTCTCGCCGATCGAGCCTCAGAAATCCGACGCGATGCCTTTGACTTCCCAGTCGCCGTAGCGAACCGGGTCGAGCCCACCGCGCCCTTTCACTTCGGCCGACCCCTCAGGGGCTGCCGCTGCACGCCGCCGGGCCTCGGCCTCCGCCAATGCCCGCTGGGCCGCCGGCGAGAGCGGCTTCTTGGGTGCCGCATTGGGCGCCGAAGGCGGATTTGTCGGTTTGCGATCTTGCTCGGCCATCCCCTTGATCAAGGCGCTGGCGCACCGCGGGTCAAGCCCTCCCCTGCGACAGTGCGCACCGTTGGGCGGCCTTGCGGCCAGCCCCCGCAATCCCAACATTTTTCTCCGAGTGCCGGAGCCTAAGTGCCCGGAACTTGGGCGCATAGCCGCGACTTGATCCGGCAAGGGAGCGACCAATGAACTATTTTCGGACTGCAATTCTCCTGGCTGGGCTGACCGCCCTGTTCATGGGCGTTGGCTTTCTCATCGGTGGCCAGGCCGGCGCTATGATCGCGCTCGTGGTGGCCGCCGCCATGAACCTGTTCAGCTACTGGAACGCCGACAAGCTTGTGCTGTCGATGCATGGCGCCCAGGAGGTCGACGCGCGCACCGCGTCCGATCTCGTGCACCTCGTCGGCGAGCTCGCGGGCCGCGCCGGCCTGCCGATGCCGCGCGTCTACCTCATGGACAATCCCCAGCCCAACGCCTTCGCGACCGGCCGCAATCCGGAGCACGCCGCGGTCGCGGTGACCACCGGGCTCCTCAGCACGCTCAACCGCGACGAGGTCGCGGGCGTCATCGCGCATGAGCTCGCCCACATCCGAAACCACGACACGCTGATCATGACGATCACCGCCACCATCGCGGGCGCGATCTCGATGCTGGCGCAATTCGGCATGTTCTTCGGCGGCGGCCATCGCGACAACAAAGCGGCGCTCGGCCTCATCGGCACGCTCGCGATGGTGATCCTCGCCCCGATCGCCGCCATGCTGGTGCAGATGGCGATCAGCCGCACCCGCGAATATTCGGCCGACAATATCGGCGCCCATATCGCGGGCGGCCCCGATGGCCTGTCCTCGGCATTGGTGAAGATCTCCAACGCCGCACATCATGTCGAGAACGACACCGCCGAGCGTAATCCGGCCACGGCCCATCTCTTCATCATCAATCCGCTCTCCGGCCATCGCATGGACAATCTGTTCTCGACCCATCCCTCGACCGAGAACCGAATCGTGGCGCTCAACGAGCTTGCGCGCGAGATGGGTAGCTTCGGCAGCACTCGCGGCGGCTACACGCCGCGGCCGGCGGGCAGCCCTTGGGGCGACGCTGGCACAAGCCGCGGCCCGTGGAGCTAAAACTGGTCCTGGCCGCGCAAAATCGTGTCGCACAAGACGCGGCCAGGGGTTTCGTGCCAAATCACCAGCATGCCTGCTCCGTCCCCTGAGGCTCCGGGCCTTGCCGCACGTCGCGTCGCAGCCGAGCTCCTCGAAGCGGTCCTGCGCCGCCACCGGCCGCTGGACGAGCAGATCGAGGACGCTCAGCCGAGCCTCGCGGCACTCCCCGAGCGCGATCGGGCGCTGACTCGCGCGCTCGCCGCGAGCGTGCTGCGGCGGCTCGGCACGCTTCGCCATCTGCTCGGCCTGTTCCTTGAGCGCGGCGCTCCCGCCGACGCCCCCAGGGTTGAGACCGCGCTTCTTTTGGGCGCCGCGCAGATCCTGCTGCTCGACGTGCCCGACCATGCCGCGGTCGATCTTTCGGTTCGGCTCGTCCGCTCCGATCGCCGCGCGGCGCGCTACAGCGGCCTGGTCAACGCGGTGCTGCGGCGGATCGCTCAGCAAGGGGCTGCGCGCCTGCGCGATGCCGACACCATCGCGCTCGACACTCCGCCCTGGCTGCTGGCGCGCTGGACGCATTCCTATGGCTCCGAAATGGCCCGCGCGATCGCGCAGGCGAACGGTCGCGAAGCTGCGCTCGATCTCACCGTGAAGGAAGACCCGGCCCACTGGGCAGGTGTCCTCGGCGGCCGCGTGCTGCCGACCGGAACGGTGCGCGCGATCGTGCACGGGTCGGTCACTCAGCTTCCAGGGTTTGCGGAAGGGGCGTGGTGGGTGCAGGACGCTGCCGCAGCCATGCCCGCACGCCTCCTTGGCGACATCCGCGGCAAGACGGTCGCCGACCTCTGCGCGGCACCGGGCGGCAAGACCGCGCAGCTCGCGCAGGCGGGCGCCCGTGTGGTGGCGGTCGATCGCACCGACGCCCGCTTGGCGCGGTTGCGGCAGAATCTGGCACGCCTCAAGCTTACGGCCGAGACTGTCGTCGCCGATGCCACGCAATGGCAGGCTGGCCCGTTCGACGCCGTGCTGCTCGACGCCCCCTGCTCGTCGACTGGAACCATCCGCCGCCATCCCGATATTCCCTGGCTCAAGCGCGAGGACGATATCGCGACGCTTACAGCCCTGCAGCAATCGCTGCTCGCACGTGCTGTCGAACTGGTGAAGCCGGGCGGCCTGCTCGTCTACTGCACCTGCTCGCTGGAGCCGGAAGAATGCGAGGCCATCGTGACAGGCCTCCTGGTGCGTGATTCGCGGCTGCGCCGCCGTCCGGTGACGGCCGCGGAGGTCGGCGGCTGCAACGAATTACTCACGGCCGCGGGCGATCTCCGCACCCTGCCCTGCCATCTGCCTGATGCAACACCACAATTAGGTGGCATGGACGGCTTCTACGCAGCACGCCTGGAGCGCCTCTAGTCTGGGCAAACCTCGGCAGTGACGCATTTTGTGGCGAAAAATCCATTCCCCCTGTACTGAAATTGTTCCCGGCACAACTCGATGCAGTTGGCCCGAGTCAGGGCCTCCGGTATGGTCGCGCCGGGCGGGGCGGCTGCGTGATGAGGAGACGGCGCGTCGATGTCGCGCGTTTCAGTGACCGACCAAGCCAAACTGTCCCTGTTTCTGGCGCGCGCGATCCTTCGCGCGCTGCTGGGCCAATTCGTTGCGTTTTGGATCTACAGGCTGCCGCTGTTCTCCGGCAAGAACGACCGGCTGGTGATTGCGCCGCAGGACTTGCGCACCGCCGACGCCACACAAGCCGCTGAAATCCATTCCGGTCGCTTCGTCTTTGCCGGCAAGGTCGCGGTCTGCGACGGCCGTTCTCCATTCGAGATCTCGCCGCCGTCGGAGGAATGGGCGATCGGCCTGCACGGCTTCAGCTGGCTGCGGCATCTACGTACCTCCGATCCGGCGATGAGCCGGGCGCGGGCGCGCTCGCTGGTCAACGAATGGCTCAGGAAGGTCGGGGCCGGCAACCCGATCAGCCGGCGGCCCGAGGTTACTTCACGCCGCATCATCTCCTGGCTGACGCAAGCCCCGCTGCTGGTCGACGATTCCGATGTCCGCTTCTATCGCCGTTTCATTCGCAGCCTGAACCGCCAGGTGCGGGCGCTGCGCATAACGCTGGCTGGACCGCGCGATGGAGTGCCGCGCCTGCAGGCCGTGATCGCTCTGGTCTATGCATCGCTCTGCATGCAGGGTCAGGCGCGCTATATCGAGGGCTCGACCAGGCAGCTGGCCGAAGAGCTTGACCGGCAGATCCTTCCCGACGGCGGGCATATCGGCCGCAACCCGGGCTCGCTCATCGAGCTTCTGGTCGACCTCCTGCCGCTGCGGCAGGCGTTCTCATCGCGCAACATTGCGCCACCGCAATCGCTGCTCAATGCGATCGACCGCATGATGCCGATGCTGCGCTTCTTCCGCCACGGCGATGGCAACTTCGCGCTGTTCAACGGCATGGGCCCGACGCCGACCGACCTCCTCACGACCGTGCTCGCCTACGATGACGCCCGTGGCACGCCGGTCTCCAACGCACCCCATGCGGGATATCAGCGCGTCGAGGCCGGCGGCACGCTAATCCTGATGGACACCGGCCGGCCGCCGCAGCTGGCAGCGAGCCAGGAGGCGCATGCCGGCTGCCTGAGCTTCGAGCTGTCGCACCGCAATTTCCGCATCCTGGTGAATTGCGGGCTGCCCGGCACAAGCCGTGAGCACTGGCGACCAATGGCGCGTTCGACCGCCGCGAATTCCACGGTCACCTTCAACGATGTGTCGTCCTGCCGTTTCATGGAATCGGGGCTGATCAGGCGCCTCATGCGCGGCACACCGATCGTGAGCGGCCCCCGCCAGGTCACCGTCAACCGAGACGAGGACGAGAGCGGCGCAACCGTGCTGCGGGTGTCGCATGACGGCTACGTCGAGGAATTCGGCATTCTGCATCAGCGCGCCCTGATGCTGTCGGCAGACGGCAAGCGGCTCGACGGCGAGGAGTTGTTCACGGCGATGCACGGCGAGGCGCTCGCCAGCCAGGACCAGTTTGCAGTGCGCTTCCATCTGCATCCGATGATCAAGGCCAACCGGCTCTCCGACTCCCACGGCGCCATGCTGCTGCTGCCGAACAAGGATGTCTGGACATTCAACGCCTATGAGGATCGCATCGACATCGAGGAAAGCGTCTACCTCGCCGGCAACGAGGGCCCGCGCCGGACGACGCAGATCGTCATCCACGGTCGCGCCCGCAAGGTCGCGCGCATTCAATGGACGCTGTCGCTGACCGCGGTCTCTCCTGTCGGCCTCCCCCGGCGAGGACGCGGCGAGACCGTGTCCAGCGAGAAGAGTGAGGCCAAGATCGAACAGAAGAGCGCTCAAAAGACCGAGCAGAAGGTCGAAGCAAAGAGCGCACACAAGGTCGAGCAGAAGGTCGAACTGAAAGTCGAGCAGAAGGCGGAACCGAAACCCGAGCCTAAGAAGGTGTAGCCCGAGAGGCGTCAACCGCCGCTTGGCGCCAATGCGCTGGTCCTGGCAAGGCCGCCTGTGCTAAGGGCACGCCATCATGACTGAGAACCTCCGCCGCATCACCCGCGCCCTCATCTCCGTTTCCGACAAGACCGGCCTCGTCGATTTTGCGCGTGCGCTGGCCAGCCATGGCATCGAGCTTATCTCGACCGGCGGCACCAGGAGCACACTCGCCGAAGCCGGGCTCAAGGTGCTCGATGTTTCGGATGTCACCGGCTTTCCCGAGATGATGGATGGCCGCGTAAAAACCCTGCATCCCAAGGTGCATGGCGGCCTGCTCGCTATTCGCGAAAACGCATCCCATCAGGCCGCAATGACGGCGCATGGTATCCGGCCGATCGACCTCCTGGTCGTCAACCTCTACCCGTTCGAGGCGACGGTCGCGAAGGGGGCTGACTACGAAACGTGCGTCGAGAACATCGACATCGGCGGACCTGCCATGATCCGCGCCGCGTCCAAGAACCACGCCGACGTGGCGGTGATCGTCGATGCGGAAGACTATGCGCCATTGCTTGCAGAGCTTCAGGCAAACAACGGCGCGACCACGCTGGCGTTGCGCAAGCGGCTCGCCGCCAAGGCCTATGGCCGCACCGCCGCCTATGACGCCGCGATCTCCAACTGGTTCGCCACCACGCTCGCCGATCCGGCGCCGACCTATCGCACCATCGGCGGCAAGCTTGCAGAAGCGCTGCGCTACGGCGAGAACCCGCATCAATCCGCCGCGTTCTATCGCACTGGTGAATCACGATCCGGCGTTGCGACCGCGCGCCAGGCGCAGGGCAAGCAGCTCTCCTACAACAACATCAATGACACCGATGCGGCCTATGAATGCGTCGCCGAGTTCGATCCCAGGCGCACCGCCGCCTGCGCCATCATCAAGCACGCCAATCCTTGCGGCGTCGCCGAGGGCGCGTCCCTCATCGAGGCCTATCGCAAGGCGCTCGCCTGCGATCCCGTGTCGGCCTTCGGCGGCATCGTGGCGGTGAACCGCACGCTCGATGCCGAAGCCGCGCGCGCCATCACCGAGATCTTCACCGAGGTGATCATCGCGCCCGATGCCACCGAAGAAGCGATCAAGATCGTGGGCGCCAAGAAGAACCTGCGGCTGCTCATCGCCGGCGGCCTGCCCGATCCGCGCGCGCAGGGGCTGCTGGTCAAGTCGGTCGCCGGCGGCCTGCTCGTGTCCTCGCGCGACAACGCCGTGGTCGACGACATGGACCTCAAGGTCGTGACCAGGCGCGCGCCGACCAACACCGAGCGGCGCGATCTCGCATTTGCGTTCCGGGTCGCCAAGCACGTCAAGTCCAACACCATCGTGTACGCCAAGGACCTGGCGACTGTCGGCATCGGAGCCGGCCAGATGAGTCGCATCGATTCCGCCCGCATCGCGGCCCGAAAGGCCGAAGATGCTGCGCAAGCCGCGGGCGCGAAGGAGCCCGCCACCAAGGGCTCGGTGGTCGCGTCGGATGCGTTCTTCCCGTTCGCGGACGGCTTGCTGGTCGCAATCGAGGCGGGCGCCACCGCGGTGATCCAGCCGGGCGGCTCGGTGCGCGACGACGAGGTGATCAAGGCCGCCGACGACCACGGCATCGCCATGGTGTTCACCGGCACGCGGCACTTCCGGCATTAGACAGGAGTGAGGGATTCGATCGGCCTCATGCTGAGGAGGGTGCACGCCCTCGCGTGCACCCGTCTCGAAGCACGAGGCCGCCCCCACCCTTCGAGACGCCGGCCTGCCGGCCGGCCCTCAGGGTGAGGGCGGGGCAACGTTCGCGCACGCGTTCATGTTCCGTCGATCACAGAACCGGGGTGTCAAAGGATGAAAAAGATCGCGCTCGAAGAGCATTTCTGGACCGAAGGCTTCCCTCATACCGGCAAGGTCGGCGCCGATCTGTTCGAGCCGTGGTTCCTGCGTCTCATGGACGAGCGCCTGGGTGAGTTTTCCGAGCTGCGCATCGCCGCAATGGATGCAGCGGGAATCGACGTCTCAGTGCTGTCGCTGATCTCGCCCGGCGTGCAGATCGAGCGCGACGCGGCCAAAGCGGTGAGCGCAGCCCAAAGGGCCAACGATTTTCTCGCAGCCGAGATCGCCAGGCATCCGGCCCGCTATGCCGGGTTTGCGCATCTGCCGATGCAGGAACCGGGCGCAGCCGTCAGCGAGCTTGAGCGCTGCATCACGACCCTCGGCTTCAAGGGCGCGCTCATCAACGGTCACAGCAACGGCGTCTATCTCGACGACGCGCGCTACCTGCCATTCTGGGAACGTGTCGCCGCGCTCGCTGTGCCGGTCTACATCCATCCGGTGCACATGGCGGTGCGCCCGCCGGTGCTCGATGACTATCCAGGCCTCGCGGCGTCGATCTGGGGCTGGACCGCGGAGACGGGCGGGCATGCGCTGCGACTCATTCTCAGCGGCCTGTTCGATCGCTATCCCGACACTCAACATCGTCCTCGGCCACATGGGCGAGATGCTGCCGTTCTGCCTCTGGCGGCTCGACAGCCGCTTCAAGATCTACCGGCCCAAGCTCAAGCTCGAACGGATGCCGTCCGATTACGTGCGCCGCCATATCTACGCCACCACCGCGGGCGCCTGTCAGCCGGAGGCGCTCGCATGCACCATTGCGGCGCTCGGCGCGGAGCGCGTCATGTTCTCGGTCGACTATCCGCTGGAGGACAGCCTGGAGGCCTCACGCTTCATCGAAGCCGCCCCCATCAGCGAGCCCGAGCGCGAGCTCATTTGCTGGAAGAACGCAGCAAGGCTGTTGCGGCTCTGAGACATGATCCCGAAAGTGGGAACCGGTTTTCGGAAAATATCATGCGCAAATAAAAAGCGGCACAGCGGCGCATTTCCAGCCGCCGCCAACCAGCATAAAGTCCCTCCCGGCACCGTCATTGTCATTCATTGTCACAGGAGCACCCTTATGGCGCGTTTTGCGAACATTCTCGGCACGGTCGGCAACACGCCGGTCGTGAAGATCACCCGGCTCGCGCCGCCGGACGTCAATCTTTACGTCAAGATCGAAGCCTTCAATCCGCTCGGCTCGGTCAAGGATCGTCTCGCGCTCGGCATCATCGAGGAGGCCGAGCGCTCGGGCGCGCTCAAGCCCGGGCAAACCGTGATCGAGGCCACCAGCGGCAATACCGGCATCGGGCTCGCGATGGTGTGTGCCCAGAAAGGCTATCCGCTGGTCGTCACCATGGCGGAGACCTTCAGCGTGGAGCGGCGCCGGCTGATGCGCTTTCTCGGCGCCAAGGTGGTGCTCACGCCGGCAGCGCTTACGCGGCGTGGGCATGGTGAACAAGGCCATGGAGCTCGCCAAGACGCATGGCTGGTTCCTGACCCGCCAGTTCGAGAACGAGGCCAATCCCGACATGCACTCGCGCACCACCGCGCGCGAGATCATCGCGGACTTCGCGGGCGAGCGGCTCGACTACTGGGTGACCGGCTATGGCACCGGCGGCACGCTCAAGGGCGTGGCGCGCGTGCTCGCCAAGGAGCGCCCCGACACCAAGATCGTGGTGTGCGAGCCGCAGGACGCGCAGCTCCTTGGCAGCGGTGCTGAGCAGGCGCGCAATGCCGACGGCTCGCCCGCGAGCGCCCACCCGGCCTTCAAGCCGCATCCGATGCAGGGCTGGACGCCCGACTTTATTCCAAAGCTCACCGGCGACGCCGTCGACACCGGCGTGATCAGCCGCATCATCGCAATCCCGAACGCCGGACGCGATGCGCTGCAGCCGCGAGCTTGCGCAGAAGGAAGGGATCTTCGTCGGCATCACGGCGGGCGCGACCTTCGCGGGCGCGCTCAAGGTCTGTGCCGAGGCGCCGAAGGGCGCCACCGTGCTCTGCATGTTGCCCGACACCGGCGAGCGCTATCTCAGCACGCCGTTGTTCGCCGACATTCCGGCCGACATGAACGAGGACGAGATCAAGATCTCGCGCTCGACACCGGGCGCGCAGATGCCGACGACGTAACACCGGTCCCAAAATGCGAACGGGCCTGAGGCGCGGCGCGCATCAGGCCCGTTTCTTTTGTGTTTAACGCTCCCTCTACGCGGCGATACCCAGCTGGCTCATGGGTGCGGCTTGCATCACCATCGACGGCGCCGGCAGCGGCAAGGCATCCGCAATCGCCTCGGCAGACTCGGCGGCCTCATCGACATATTCGATCGGCGCGATCGGCTCGAGCGCCTGGTGCAGGTCGCGCTCCAAGCGCCGCGTCACCTTGGTGGAGATGTCCAGCGCCGCCAGATGGTCGAGCAGCCAGTCGCAGGTCCCGCTCTCGACCGCGTCAACGGATCGTTCACTGAACACCGCGAAATCAAAGACGGCCGCGACCAGCCAATCGGCCCAGGCCCGGTCCGCGCGGTCGATCATGCCGTCAAGGTGCAGGAGCAGCTCGACCTGCTCACGGCTTGCGAGCCCATGCGGCAGGTAATCCCGCTGCAGCCGACGCACGTCACCGAATGTGATGCGGTTGTGGAGCACCGTGGTGGTGACGAAATCCTGAAGCTTGCTGTTGTCCATCGGGGGCCTCGCTGCAAATGTCCCGGCGTTTTCGTGCGATCACAATCGCGCCTGGCCCCCTTCCCGAGTCTTAAATCAAATGCGTCAATTTCCGTTCAGGTAAATGAAACCAAACTGAGGGAACTCTCAGCCTCCGTGTCCCGGGCGCAGCGCGCGCCCGGGCGGCGGGGATTATGCAAAGAGGCGAACCGCGGTGCGCCGCAGATCCGGGACTGCTCCAGCCCATTGGCGCGGCCCAACACAATGGCTATATTTTCCCAATGACGAGGGACGAAGTTAAAGCGATTCTTGATCGCGTACTGACGTGGCCGCCCGAGCGGCAGCAGGACGCTGCGGAAATCCTGATGGGCATCGAAGCTCAAGACAGCAGCGGATATCAGCTGAGCGATGAGCAGCTTGCCGAGCTGCGACGCCGTCGCGCAGAAAAGAACCCCAAGACGCTTTCTCTGGCCGAATTCGACCAACGGCTCCGCCGCTTCGGCATATGAAGCTCATCATCCGCGAGCAGGTCGACGCCGACCTTGATCGCATTTTTGAATGGATAGCCAAGGATAGTCCGCGCGCTGCCACGGAGGTCATCCGCCGAATCCGTCAACGGATTGGCAGGCTGGCCACACCAGGGCTCGAGCATATGGGACGGCCGGGCCTTGACGCTGGCACACGCGAGCTCGTCGAGCCGCCCTATCTTATCGTTTATGAAGTGCATGAAGCGCGAGAAGAGATTGAAGTGCTCTATGTCGTGCACACCGCAAGAGATCGCGAAGGCGAATACTGACAATCCGTTGATCAATCCGCTTTGTAGCCCGACGCCTTGATCAGGCGCGCCCAGCGCTCGCTTTGCTTGCGGATGTCGTCGGACAACTCCGATCCGGTCTGGCCCGACATGTCGAAGCCTTGCGCATCGAGCTTTGAGCGCACATCCGCATCCGCATGTGCAGTCTTGGCGGCCGCGAGCAGGCTCTCGACGATCCGCGCCGGCGTGCCGGCGCGCACGAACAGGCCGAACCAGACCCGGGTGGTGAACTCGGGATAGCCAAGCTCCGCGAAGGTCGGCACGTCCGGCATATGGCGCGAGCGCGGGTCGTCGGTGATTGCGATGGCGCGTATTTTTCCGTCGCGCAGGAACGGCAGCGACGACTGCGTCTGCGCAAAGCCGAACTGCACATGGCCGGCGATCATGTCAGTCATCTGGAAGCCCGAGCCCTTGGAAGGCACATGCACCAGGTCAAGCCCGAAGCGCTCGTTCATCTGATAGCCGAGGAAGTGCGAGGGGGTGCCGGCGAGATAGGACGAATAGCTGAGCTTGCCGGGGTTCTGCTTGATCCAGGCGACGAGCTCGGCGAGGGTCTTCGCCGGAACGCTCGGATTGGCGACGAGCACCAGAGGCGAGGTGACGCCGCGGATGAGCGGGATGAAATCGTTGAGCGACCATTTCACGTCGCGCTGCGCCGATGGAATGATCTCCATGATGGCCTGCGTCGAGAGCAACATGAGATTTCCATCAGCGGGCTGATCGGCCACGAACTGCGAGCCCACGATGCCGCCACCGCCGGGCTTGTGCTCGACGATCACCGGGCGCCCAAGCGTGCGCGCCATATGCTCGACGATGAGCCGGCCATAGGGATCGGTCGCGCCGCCCGCCGCAAGTGGAATGACCAGCCGGATCGGACGCCCGCTCGTGAGCTGCGCGAGCGCCGGGCTGGTGGCGCTTGCCGCGGAAGCCGCCGTGAGAGCCAGGAAGGCGCGCCGGTTCATGACTGATCCTCAATGCCGCACGAGGTCGCCAAGCAGGCTCGCCGCCACCGACAGCTTCGATAGCGTCAGCCCTGACGAGGCGATCTCATGCACGGAGGCGCGGATGCGATTGACCACGGTCTTGCGCTCGGCCACCCAGGCTTCGACCGCGCGGGGACCATGGATGCCGTTCCCTGACATCGCAGCCGCGATCCGGCGCTCAGCGTCGCCGATCGAATCGAGCGCACGGTCGAGCGCCAGCCGATCGAAATAGTCAGAGACCTTGATGGCACGCGCGGCGCGCGCGATGCGGTCGAGGCGGAAGAAGCTCTCCGCCGCGAAATACGTTGCCGCCACCTCGGTGATGTTCTGCCCGGTGCGGTCGGCGACCACGACAATGTCGGGCGCCGCGGTGAGCGCGGGCAGGCTCGCGATCCTGCGCGCCAGCGACTCGGGCACGCCTGCGGCCTTGAGCTCTGCTTCGCGTGCGGCGCGGGCGGAGGCGACCTCGCCGGCGAGCGCCCGATCGAGCGCGGCCTCGACCGCCACGATGCCGGAGCGATAGCGCTCGATGATCCCGGCGAGCCCCTGGGCGAGATCGACATTGCGCAGGAACCAGACGATGCGATCGAGCAGCAGATCCTGCACCGCGGCATAAAGATCGAGCTGCAGCTTGCCGGGAATGCCGCTATCGAGCCCATCGATCGCAGTGTTGAGCGCCACCATCTCGTAGCTCTCGCGCACCGCCGCAAATGCCGAGGCGATCAGCGCCGGGGCGGCACCGGTCTGGTCGGCGATGCGCACCACCAGCGACGGGCCGCCGCGATTGATCATCGAGTTGGTGAGCTGCGTTACGATGATCTCGCGCCGCAGCCGATGCTGCGCCAGCGCATCCGGATATTTCTCGGCGATCGCCTTGGGGAAATAGCGGCCGAGCTCACGCCCGAGATACGGATCATCCGGCACGTTCGATTCGAGCAGATCGTGGTTGAGCGAGAGCTTGGCATAGGCGAGCAGCACCGACAGCTCCGGCCGCGTGAGCGCCTGCGAGCGGCGGCGGCGCTCCGAGATCTCCTTGTCGTCAGGCAGAAACTCGACGCCGCGATCGAGCTCGCCGGCGGCTTCCAGCGTCTGCATCAGCCGCTGCTCGAAGCCCAGATCCTCGAGCCCGCGCCGCTCGGCAAGCGAGATCGCGAGCGGCTGCTGATAGTTGTTGCGCAGAACGAGCGCCGCCACCTCGTCGGTCAGCTCGGCAAGCAGGTGGTCACGATCGAGGAGCTTGAGCTTGCCGCTGCGCACCGGCTGGGCGAGCGCGATCTTGATGTTGACCTCGATGTCGGAGGTGTTGACACCGGCCGAATTGTCAATCGCGTCGGTGTTGAGCCGCACCCCATTGGCCGCGGCCTCGATGCGGCCGCGCTGGGTCATGCCGAGATTGGCGCCCTCGCCGATCACCTTGGCGCGCAGGTCCGTGCCGGTGATGCGGATCGCATCATTGGCGCGGTCGCCGACCGCCTCGTCGGTCTCGCTGGTGGCACGCACATAGGTGCCGATGCCGCCAAAGAACAAAAGATCGGCCGACGCCTTGAGGATCGCGCTCATCACCTCCTGCGGCGTCGCCTTCGGCTTGTCGAAGCCAAGCACGGCCCGCGCCTCGGGCGAGAGCGCGATCTCCTTGGCGGAGCGCGGGAACACGCCCCCACCGGCCGAGATCAGCGACTTGTCGTAGTCCTGCCAGCTCGAGCGCGGCAGCTCGAACAGGCGTTGGCGCTCCTCGAAGCTCTTCTGCGGATCGGGCGCCGGATCGATGAAGATGTCGCGATGGTCGAAGGCGGCGACGAGCTTGATGGTCTGCTCGCGCAGCATGCCGTTGCCGAACACGTCGCCCGACATGTCGCCGACGCCCACAACGGTGAACGGCGCCTTGCCGATGTCGCGGTCCATCTCGCGGAAGTGCCGCTTCACCGACTCCCAGGCGCCGCGCGCCGTGATGCCCATCTTCTTGTGGTCATAGCCGGCCGAGCCGCCCGACGCGAACGCGTCGCCGAGCCAGAATTTGTGCTCGGCCGATATTGCGTTGGCGATGTCCGAGAAGGTCGCGGTGCCCTTGTCGGCGGCCACCACGAGATAGGGATCGTCCTCGTCGTGGCGCACGACATTGTCGGGCGGGATCACGCCCTTGTCGCCGAGATTGTCGGTGAGGTCGAGCAGTGTCGAGATGAAGAGCTTGTAGGCGGCGGTGCCTTCGGCCTGCACGGCCTCGCGCGGACCTTTGGGCAGAAACTTGGGCACGAAGCCGCCCTTGGCGCCGACCGGCACGATCACGGCGTTCTTGACCTGCTGCGCCTTCACGAGGCCGAGGATCTCGGTGCGGAAGTCCTGCGGCCGGTCGGACCAGCGGATGCCGCCGCGCGCGACCTTGCCGAAGCGCAGATGCACGCCCTCGACCCGTGGCGAATAGACGAAGATCTCGAACAGCGGACGCGGCAGCGGCACCACATCGAGCTTGCGGCTCGCGAACTTGATAGCGATCAGCGCCTTCGGCCGGCCCTCGCGGTCGAGCTGATAGAAGTTCGTGCGCACCGCCGCCTGCACGGCGGCCACGAAGTGGCGCAGGATGCGGTCCTCGTCGAGACTCTCGACCGCGGCGAGCGCCGCCTCGATGCCGGCAAGCGCCTCGGTCTTCGCGCGCCTTGCGCGCCTCGATGCTGATCGTCGAGGCGCGGATCGAAACGGCCATGGAACATCGCTACGATGCTGGACGCTATCGCGGGGTGGCTCGTCAGCGTCGCCCACATGTAGCCCTGCGAATAGGGCACGCGGACCTGGCGCAGGAAGCGCGAGATCGTGCGCACCAGCGTCACATCGCGCCAGGCCAGGCCGGCCGCGAGCACGAGCGTGTTGTAGCCGTCGCTCTCGGCGACGCCGGTCATCACCACGATGAAGCAGGCTTCCAGCGCCTGCTTGCGGCTGGCGAGATCGACCTCGCCGCCGTCGGCGCGCTCGATCGCCATGTCGTGGAACCAGACGTCGGGCTCTTCCGGCGTGCCGGGCGAAACCCGATAGGTGAGCTCGTCGACGACGCGGAAGCCCATGTTCTCCAGAACCGGCACGCGCTCCGACAGCGGGATGGGGCGATTGTGGCTCCAGATCTTGAGTCCGATGCAGGCGCCGTCGTCGCCGACGCGGCGATAGAAATCCGCGGCCAGCGGCTTGTCGGCTGAAAGGCCCTCGATCACCCGGATGTCGCTGACCGCCTCGGTCGGCGGATAGGCCTCCTGATAGCCCTGCGAGAACGCGTCACGATAGCGCTCGAGCAGCGCCTGCCCGCGGTCCGGCCCGTGCGCGACCGACAGCGCATCCATCAGGCCGTCGGCCCAGCTGCGCACGAGGCCGGCGACTGCGCTTTCGAGCGCGGCGCGATCGGGCTCCGGCGCGTTCGGGTCGATGCGCCCGATGATGAAATGCACGCGCACCAGCGGCCCTTCCGGAAAGAACGGAAAGAACGCGCTGACACGGCCCTTGTAGGCGCTCGCCAGATAGTCGCCGATCGCCTTGCGGGCGTCGCTGTCGTATCGGTCGCGCGGGACGTAAACGAGGATGGAGACGAAGCGGCCGAAGCGGTCGTGCCGCGGCAAGACGCGCACGCGCGGATGCTCGTCGAGCCTGAGAATTGCGAGCGCATTGCGGTAGAGCGCTTCCGCGTCGATCTGGAACAGCTCGTCGCGCGGATAGGTCTCGAGCACGTTGACCAGGGCCTTGCCGGAATGGCCGTCCGGATCGAAGCCCGCCCGCCTGACCACGGCGATCACCTTGCGGCGCAGATACGGAATCGTGGCGGTCGACTTGGTATAGGTGGTCGAGGTGAACAGCCCGATGATGACGAACTCGCCCGCAAGCTTGCCGTTGGCGTCGAACAGCTTGACGCCGACATAGTCCATGTGGCTGTGGCGGTGGACGCGCGAGCGCCGCGTCGATTTGGTGACCACGAGGAGTTGCTGCTGGTCGAAAAACTCGCGCACCGCCGGCGTCACAGTAAGCCGGCCACCGCGCTCGAGTGCGGTGGCGTCGCGTGCTCGTAGCAGGCCGAGCCCGGTGTCGAGGCGCGGCTCGAGCGCATCCCGGTTGGCGGTGAACACATAGTTGCGCACGCCCAGCAGCGTGAAGTTGTTGGCGATCAACCATTCCAGGAACGCGACCGCCTCGGCGACCTCCTCGGCCGGCAGCGGCGGCGGATTGGACTTGAGGCCGGCGATCACCTCCTCCACCCGCCTGATCATGGTCCGCCAGTCGTGCACACTCACCCGCACGTCGGCGAGCACCTGGGCGATGCCCTGCACCAATTCGCCGCGCCGCGCTTCGTCGTCGATGCGGCCGATATGGATGTGGATGACACTCTCACGCAGCGCAGCGCCGTTGCCGTTCTCTCCGAACGACTTCACCCGCCAGGCCGCATCGCGCGTGATCGACATCACCGGGTGGGCGACCAGCAGAACCTCGACGCCCCGATCGGCCAGCTCGCCCAGCACGGAATCGACCAGGAACGGCATGTCGTCATTGATGATCTCGAGCACCGAGATAGAGCGAAGGTGCTCACCGGCGGCTGCAGGGCTTTCCAGCCTGATCTTGGGCGCGCCCGGCTTGCGCTCGGCCAGGAACGCCCAGGCCGCCTCCGCCAGTGCCGCCACTTCGCGGCCGTCATAGCGGACCACATCTTCCGGCATGGTCTGGCCGAACAGCGCATCCACAAACACCTTGGGCGCGCCGGTTCCCTGGCGATTCAAGCAAGGCTCCAGCCGAGGCGACGAGAAGCGCCGCGACCTTTTCCTCCTCCCTGCCAGCATGCTGTTCGACGGCCATATGTCTTGTCTCTATTGCCCGGAATCACGGGCGCGAGTGTTTCCCATCCACACGGCCCCGTCGAGGGCATACGTGTACCATTACCACAGCGTACCTATGCCCTCGGACGCGATATCGCTGCGGCGCCGCAGGGTATAGTTTGCTCGCCCAGACGTCAGGGAGATGACCGTGGCCAAAACCCGCGCGATAGGACCAGCGCACAAAGCCCGCAAGACGAAGACCATCGCCGAGAAGCGCAAGGACCCGACCAAGCGCGGCCCCACGGCCTCGGCGCGCGCCGCCCACGACGACCGCGACGTCATGGCGCTCAAGCTGAAGCCGGCGCCAGCTCTCCCCCGCCATGGCCGACCTTTTCAAGCTGTGCGAGGAGAAGCTCGGCTTCGTGCCGAACGTGTTCAAGGCCTTCTCCTTTGACATGGCCAAGCTCGAAGCCTTCGTCGCCTACCGCAACGTCCTCATGCAGGGCGAATCCGGCCTCTCCAAGCTCGAGCGCGAGATGATCGCCACCGCGGTCTCGACGCAGAACCGCTGCTACTACTGCGTCACCTCCCATGGCTCCGCGGTGCGCGGCCTTTCGGGCGATCCGATCCTGGGCGAGCAGATCGTCATGAACTATCGCGCCGCCGACCTCGACAAGCGCCAGCGCGCGATGCTCGATTTCGCGGTCAAGCTCACGGTCGAGCCGTGGACGGTCGAGGAAAGCGACCGCGAGGGGCTGCGGAAAGTCGGCTTCTCGGATCGCGACATCTGGGACATCGCCGCGATCGCGGCGTTCTTCAACATGACCAACCGGCTCGCGTCCGCGATCGACATGCGGCCGAACAGCCAGTATCACGCCATGGCGACGGTGAGGATCATCACGAATGGCACTACGTTTCCCGGCTCTCGCTGCGCTCGGCCGGGAAACGACAGACAATATGCTCCGACCGGACTGAATGCGCATAGACTGCACAGCGAGATGACCCGCCTCGCTTTCGTCCTGCTCTTCTTCGTTGCCCTCGTCCTTCGCCACGTATGCCGGCGACGGCGCGGTCACCGCCCGCCACGGCATGGTGGTGGCGCAGGAGGCGCGCGCCGCCAAGATCGGCGCCGAGTTTCTGGCGAAGGGCGGCAATGCGGTCGACGCCGCGGTCGCGACCGGCTTTGCGCTGGCGGTGACCTATCCGCGCGCCGGCAATATCGGCGGCGGCGGCTACATGGTGATCCATCTCGCGCGCGCCGAACCGGCAGATCGCGATCGACTACCGCGAGACCGCGCCGACGGCGACGACGCCGCGACATCTTCCTCGACGAGAAAGGCGACGCCGACCCGCGCAAGTCGCGCGATTCCGCGCTGTCGATCGGCGTGCCCGGCACGGTCGCGGGCCTTGCGCTGGCGCATCAGCGCTTCGGCTCCGGCCTGTTCTCGCTCGCCGACCTGATCGCGCCCGCGATCAAGCTCGCGCGCGACGGCATCCCGATCGAGGACGACGTCGCCGATTCGCTGCCGCGCGCGCAGACGCGGCTCGCGCGCTGGCCGGCCTCGGCCAAGATTTTTCTCAAGAGCGACGGCAGCGCGCTCGCGCCCGGCGACACCCTGGTCCAGACGCGATCTCGCCGATACGCTCGAAGCGATCGCGCACGGCGGCCCGCGCGCCTTCTACGAAGGCGCCGGTCGCCGAGAAGCTCGCCACCGCGATCGCAGGCCGCCGGCGGCATCATGACGCGCGACGACCTCAAGGACTATCGGCCGATCGGCTGCGCCGGCCGGTGCGCGGCACCTATCGCGGCCACACCATCGTGTCGATGCCGCCGTCGTCGTCCGGCGGCGTGGTGCTGATCGAGATGCTCAACATCCTGGAAGGCTACCGGCTCGGCGAGCTCGCGCCCGCGGCGCGGCTGCACCTGATGGTCGAGGCGATGCAGCGCGCCTATGCGGATCGCGCCGCCTATCTCGGCGACCCGGCGGTGGTGACCGCGCCGCTCGCGCGGCTGATGTCGAAGCGCTACGCCGCGACGCTGCGCGCCGGCATCGATCCCGAGCGCGCAACGCCGTCGCAGACGATCCACCCCGAGATCGCGCTGGCGCGCGAGGGCGACAACACCACGCATTTTTCGGTGGTCGACCGCTTCGGCAATGCGGTCGCCAACACCTACACGCTCAATTTCAGCTATGGCGTCGGCATGGTGGCGGAGGGCACCGGCGTCCTGCTCAACAACGAGCTCGACGACTTCGCCGCCAAGCCGGCCGCCGCCAACGCCTCCGGCCTCGTCGGCGGCGATGCCAACACGCCAGGGCCCGGCAAGCGGCCGCTCTCCTCGATGACGCCGACCATCGTGCTCAAGAACGGCCGGCCGGTTCTGGTCACCGGCTCGCCCGGCGCCAGCCGCATCATCACGGCGGTGCTGCAGATCATCATCAACAGCATCGACCTGAAGCTGCCGGTCGACGAGGCGGTCGCGGCCCATCGCATTCATCACCAATGGTTGCCCGACGAGGTCTCGCTCGAGCGCGGTCTGCCGGCCGACGTGATCCAGGGGCTCGAGGCACGCGGCCACAAGGTGGTGCAGGGCGTGCCGCGCACCTCGGCGAATTCGATCGTGGTCACGCCGCAGGGGGTTGTCGGCGCCCCTGATCCACGCACACGCGGATCGCTGGCGGCAGGGCATTAGGACTTGATCCGATCGGATCGTTTGGATCAAAGTCTAGCCGGGTGCGCTGAAAGCCCGTTTCGGGCGACAGCGCATGTGCCAGTGGACGAACAACAAGAATAATCCGACTTCGATGGGTGTGGCGGTCAACGCCCAACCTGATCCGGGAGGAAAACATGCGACGTCCCGACCGCCGCCAATGTCTGCAGCTGGCCCTAGGTGCTGCCGCGCTGCTGCCTGCAGGGCGTACCGCGAAAGCGCAAACCTATCCGGCGCGGCCGGTGCGCTGGATCGTCGGGTTCGCGGCCGGCGGTTTCAATGACCTCATCGCGCGCCTGATCGGACAGGCGCTGTCCGAGCGGATCGGTCAGCCGGTCACGATCGAGAACCGCACCGGCGCCGCCGGCAACATCGCAACCGAAGCGGTCGTGAACGCGCCCGCAGACGGCTATACGCTGCTCCTGATCGGCTCCAGCAATACGATCAATCCAACGCTCTACGAGAAGCTCAACTTCAATTTCAGTCGCGACATCGCACCGGTCGCGAGCCTCGTCCGCGTGCCGCTGGTGATGGTGGTGAACCCATCGTTCCCGGCGCGAACGGTCCCTGAGTTCATCGCCTACGCCAAGGCCAACCCCGGCAAGATCAACATGGCGTCCGGCGGCAGCGGCGGCTCGCCACACGTGACCGGCGAGCTGTTCAAGATGATGACCGGCATCAGCATGCAGCACGTGCCCTATCGCGGCTCGGCACCTGCTGTCAGCGATCTCCTGAGCGGGCAGGTGCAGGTGCTGTTCGACAACGTGCCGTCCGCGATCGAGCACATCCGCGCCGGCCAACTGCGCGCGCTGGCCGTGACGACCACGGCGCGCTCGGATGCGTTGCCGGGAATTCCAACGATCAGCGAATTCGTGCCGGGCTACGAGGCGAGTGGGATTGGCGGCATGGGCGTGCCCGCGAACACGCCCGCCGCGATCATCGACAAGCTCAATCAGGAGATCAATGCGATCCTGGCCGACCCGAGGATGAGATCGCGCCTCGCCGATCTCGGTGCCACGCCGCTCGCGGGCTCGCCCGCCGACTTCGGCAGGCTGCTCACCGAAGAGATCGAGAAGTGGCGCAAGGTGATCAGGTTTGCGAGCATCAAGTCGGAATAGGCCGAATTGATGCGCGAGCTCACGCATCCGCGACGTTTTCGGCGGGCTCCTGCGACGAAGCCGCCGTCTTTGGCGGCTCGAGCCTTTCGAGCCAGCGAATGATCGCAGTGTGATCGGCGCCGGAGCCAAGCTCGGCGTCGGCCTCGCACCAGGCCGCCTTGGTCGCATCGAGCATCGGCGACATGGTCTCGAGCGCGGCGGCGAGCTTGGCAGCAAGCTCGATGTTGCCGCGGATCATGCCGAGTGCGCGGGCAGACTGGAACCGTCGCGTGAGCACCTCCTCGCGCAGCAGCGTTCCCAGGTCCGCGCGTCCCTCGCCCATGCGCAAGGATGACGTCGGGCGAAAGCCCGAAGCGCTGACCCAGCCGCAGCGCCTCGCAAGTCGCCAGCAGGGCCGCGCCGTGGACATAGTCCGACAATGGCACCGAGTGCCTGCGGCGCGCCAACCTCGCCGATGCGCTCGACGCTCTGCGCCAGCGTCTCCAGCACGGCACGCACGCGCGCGAACGCCTCCTCCTCGCCGCCGACGAAGCAGCGCAAGCTTGCCCTCCTTGGCCTGCGCCGGGCGTGCCGAAGGCCGGCGCATCGATGAGCGTGACGCCGCGCTCCTTGAGCTCGCGCGCGATCGCGACGATCTCCAGCGGATCGACGATGCCGAGATTGATCACGATGCCGCCGTCGCTGAAGCCCTTGGCGAGGTTCTCCCAGCCGAAGCAGACCTCGCGCAACTCGGCGGCCGACGGCAACACCGTGATGACCGCGTCGCAGGTCTGCGCCATCATCTTCGGCGAGCCGGTGAGCATGCCGCCGTAGTCGTTGGTGAACTGGCGGGTCGAGATGTCGTTCACGTCGTAGAGCTGCAGCGTGTGGAAGCCGTTCCAGAGCAGCCGCAACGCCACGCGCGATCCGAACGCACCGATGCCGATCACGCCGACACTCAACGCAGCCATGGTGCATCCTCCTTCGGAAGACTGAGCGCGATGAATTTAGGTTTGCACCGCCATTGAACCAATCTCCGTTCATTCCCGCGAATGCGGGAATCCAGGGGCCGAGCACTCGGCCAAAGAACTGGGTCCCCGCTTCCGCGGGGACGAACGGAGCCAAGAGGCGATTCAAACTCATCTCATCTCGCTTCAGATGCCGCTGATCTTGATCGTCTCGTCGAGCAGAAAGAGGTCGGTCAGCAGCGTGCGCACATGGGTCGTGGCGTTGAGATTATCGACGATCTGCGATCCGATCGAGGGCTGCGCCAGCACCAGGCGGAACGCCGCGCGCGCCCGCGCCGCATCGGCCTTGACGACATCGAGGAACTCGGCCGGCCGCCGCGGCCTGCGCGGCCGGTGGCGATCGCTTCAGCCGTGGCGGAGATGATGATGCCGAGCGCGGCTTCGACCCGCGTCAGGCGGTCCCGGATGCCCGAGCCCTGGTCGTCGTCATCGCGCCGACGCCCCTGCGCCGCATAGGCCAGCATGAACTCGTAGGTCTCCTCGATGACGTCAATGGCTTCGGCAAAGGTCATCGCGGCGGCCATGAGCAGCGTCCTTGTGTGTCGATTTCTTAAAGGGGCAGCCGCGATCAGGATCGGTCCTCGGGGCGCCAGCGGCTGGTGTCGCAATGCTCGACATAGTCGTCGCGGCTGACGGTGCCGCCGAACATGGAGCGGGTGAGCCACCATTCATCCGGCCGCAGCGCGAAGTAGATGTGGATCATCACCAGCGTGATCATCGCCATCGACGCAAAGCCGTGGACGGAATAGATGATGCCCCAGGTGTCGCTATCGAACCAATACGGATTGCGCTTCCAGAACGGCGTATCGATCTTGAGCAGCATCAGCAGGCCGCTCACGATGATCGCCAGGACCAGGATCGCGACAGCGAGGTGATAGAGCTTCTGCAGCGATCTTGTACTTGCCGGGCTTGCCGGGCGCAGGCCCGCTGCTGCCGAGCGCCGCTCGGAACTGCGCAAGCCGTCGCGAATATCGGCACCGTCCAGGATCATCGCGCGCCAGTCCTGCCAGATCAGAGCGCGCACGATGTGGATGAGCACCAGCACCGTCAACCCGATGCCGGTCATCCAATGCAGGCTCACCCATTCGAATTTCCAGCCGACGATCGGAAGGAAGGCGGTGCCCATCAGGGTGAGCACCGATGCCGCCATCAGCCAGTGATAGAGGCGGTCGACCAGGTGATGCCGAAGCACCCGCTCGCCCGACGGAGCGACGATAGGCGCGACTGGCGACGCGCTCGTCGTCGGACGCGTTCATCTGCCGTCAGTCAGCGCGTCGTCAGTGAGCGTGGCCGCGCCGGCCGGCGATGGCCTTCACCACCGCATGCACGATGATGAAGGCCGCGCCGACCGCCACAAACCACGGGAGCAGGTCCCACGAGGCGCCGATCACGACATCCGAAGTCGCCGTAGATCGACGTCGCGTAGCGGAACAATGCTGCACTGATCTCAGGCCCGCGCGTCGCGGACGGCGCGCGTCACCAGGTTGGCCATCAGCGGGATCTTGAACTGATTGTAGTTCAGCGGCTTGGCGCCCGCGCGTCGCCGACGCGCCGGCAAGCTTGGCGATGTCCTCGCCCATCGGCTTGCCCTTCACGATCTGCTCGACCGCCGTGAGGCGGCGCGGCACGCAGCTCACGCCGCCGCAGGCGATGCGGGCATTGTCGATCACGCCGTTCTTGACCGACGATCGCCGCCGCGACGTTGACCAGCGGGAAGTCCCAGGCATTCCGGTCCGCCACCTTCTCGAAGTAGAAGTGGGCGTTCGCGAAGGTCGCCGGGATGCGGATCGCGACCAGGATTTCCTCCGGCTTGGTCGAGGTCATGCGGGTGATGTCGATGTGCGGACCGATGAAGAATTCCTCGGCCGGATCACGCGCTCGCCCTTGGAGCTGCGGATCACGAACTTCGCATCGAGCGCGACCAGCGCCGGCGCGGTGTCGGAGGGGCTCACCGCCACGCAGCGGTCGGTGTCGAACAGCGCGTGCTCGCGGTTGACGCCTTCCGGCGTGTCGGCGTAGCAGGCGTTGCCGCCCGCCCGGTAGCAGGGCAGGCCATAGCGATAGTAGAGGCAGCGCGCGTCCTGCGATGCGTTGCCGCCCAGCGTGCCGTTGATTGCGGATCTGCGGGCTCGCCACCTTGGCGGCGGCGTCGGCCAGCACGCGGTACTTGGCCTTGATGACCGGGTTGCGCTCGATCGTCGGTCAGCGTCTCGAGCGCGCCGATCTCGACGCCGTCCGCCGTTTCGCGGATGCCCTTCATCTCCGCGATGCCCGTAATGTCGATCACGGCCTTCGGGCGTTTGATGCGGTCCTTGAACCACGACAGGCTGTCGTAGCCGCCCGCCATCTTCCAGGCGTCCTTCCCGAAGCGGTCGAGCAGCGCGAAAGCATCGCGCAGCTGCGTCGGTTGATACAGCTCGAATGCAGGCATCACATCTCTGATGATCATGGCGATGCTCCCTCAGACCGTGTTGATCTGCAGCGGCTTGTGCGCCTGCGGCCGCTTGTTGAGATGATTGAGGATCATGTCGAGCGAGACCGGCGTGCGGTTGAACAGGTGCCCGCCGAGCGCGTCCGCGATCGCGGACGTGATGGCGGCGGCACCCGAGCCCTGCACCGGCTCGCCGACGCCCTTCACGCCGACCGGGTTCTGCGGATCGGGCTTGTCGACCGCACCCCAGCCGATCTCCGCCGGAACGTCGAGATAGGTTGGCGGCTTCGACTGCTCGATGCTCTGCGTCGTCGGGATGCCGAGCTTGGGGTCGTAGACATGGCGCTCGAGGTGGGCGAGGCCGATGCCCATGACGTTGCCGCCGGCGATCTGGTGGCCGAGGCCCTGCGGATGCAGCACCGTGCCGCAGTCCGCCACGCACAGCATCTCCTTGATGTCGACCTTGCCGGTCTCGGTATCGAGCTCGACTTCGGCGAAGCTCACCGTAAGGCCGGGCGTGATGCCGACGCGCGGGAGATTGTCCTTGGCGACGGCGATCAGGCCGGTGCCGGCGATCATCGTCGACGCCATGCTTGGTCACCGGGTTGATGTCGTTGGGGACCTCCTTGCCGGTGTATTTGCCGCCGAGCTCCATCGCCTTCTGCGCCGCCTGCGCATAGGTGATCGACTTCGACGCATCGGCCTTGCTGACGACCTTCTCGTCGCCGAGGTCGTAGTCGGCGGCAGCGCCGCCGAGCATCTGGGCGGCGATGTCGAGCAGCTTCGCCTTCATGTCGATCGCCGCGACATACATGGTGCGCGACTGCGTCGACGCGGTGAGGCTGCCGGCCTGGTTGCTGTTCCAGGGCAGCCCGCGCCGGCTGTCGCCACGCTCGATGATGGCGTTGTCCCAGTTGTAGTTGAGGATCTCAGCCGCGACGCGCGCCGTCGCCGAATGCGAGTAGGTGCCGAGATTGCCGACGCCGGTGTGGACGTGGAGCTTGCCGTCCGGCGTGATCCGCAGACAGGCCGTCGAAGCCGTTCGAGCCGGCCGAGTGATAGCCCTGGCCGACGCCGATGCCGGTCATCTTGTTGCCGTCTGCGCTGGCCGGAGCGGGTCTTCTTCTGCTCCCAGTTGAACATGGTCGCGCCCTGGTCGAGCGCCTCCTTGATGAAGGCGGACGTGAGCGGGCCGCGGTCGGAGCCGATCTTGCTGCTGGAGTCCGGCGCGTTGATCTTGCGGATCGCGACGCGGTCGACTTCCGAGCTCGCGCGCCACCTTGTCCATGATCGGCTCGAACGCCGGGCACGAACTGGTTCTCGCCCGGCCCGCGCTGCGGGCCGGTGGGCGGCGTGTTGGTCAGCACCGGCACGCCGCGATAGCGCATGGCGTCCGGCTGGTAGAGCATCGAGAGGCAGTTGCCGGCCGAGCGGAAGTCGCCGGCGCCCTGATGCGGGCCGGTCTCCTGCACGACGTAGAGGTCGGCGGCGAGGATCCTGCCGTCGGCCGCGAAGCCGAGCTTGAGGCGGCCCTGGAAGCTCGGGCGCGCGCTGCCGATCGCATATTCCTCGGCGCGCGAGATGCGATGCATCACCGGGCGGCCGATCTTCTTCGACATCAGGGCGGCGATCGCCATGTTGGGATAGCCGGGGATCTTGCTGCCGAAGCCGCCGCCGCAGAACTCCGCGATGAAGACGAGGTCCTCGGGCGGAATGCCGATGAAGCGCGCGATGTTGGGAACGGCCGAGGTGTGGCTCTGGTTCGAGCCGTGCAGGAAGCACTTGCCGCCCTCCCAATAGGCGAAGGTCGTGCGCGTCTCCATGCTGTGATGCGGATAGCCGCCGGCGACGAAGCTCTCGTCGATCACGAGCTTCGCCGCCTTGAAGCCGGCGTCGACGTCGCCATAGGTCCACTCTTCGGCCGGCTTGCCGGCGGGCAGCTTGTCGTCGCCCGCCGCCGCGAAGTCAGCGGCCTCCCACTTCAACGTCTGCAGGTTGATCTGGGCGGCGGCGACATTGCCGTTCGAGCGCGCATTGGGACCGCCCGGGAACAGGCTCTCGAGCGGATCGGTGACGTGCGGGAGCTGCTGGAAGTCGATCTTGATCGCTTCGATCGCCTCGGCTGCCGCGGCCTCGCTTTCGGCCGCGACCGCGAGGATCGGATGCCCGACATAGAGCACCTCGTCCTTGCTCAGGATCGGCGGCTGCGGCGGCGGGAACTGCGGCACGTCGTCGGCGGTCAGGATGCCGAGGAAGCCCGGCACCTTGGTCGCCGCCGAGGTATCGATGTTGCGGATGCGCGCGTGCGGAATCGGGCTCGAGAGCGTCTTGCAGAACGCCATGCGCTCGGCCCGGAAATCCTCGGCGTATTTGGCGCGGCCGGTGACCTTGGCCACCACGTCGACGGGCGTGAAATCTTTTCCAATGAGTTTGTAAGCCATCTCAGGCCTCCCGCGCTGCACGCATGACGGCCTTGAGATAGTGATCGTACGCTCCGCACCGGCAGAGATTGCCGGACATGGCGATGCGCGCTTCTTCGACCGTCGGTTTGGGATTGTGTTTCAGCAAGCGCGACCGCGGACACGACCTGCCCGGAGGTACAGAATCCGCATTGCGGCCCGAGCTCCTGGACCATGGCCTTCTGCACCGGATGCAGCTCGCCGTTCGGTCCCTCGATGCCTTCGATGGTGACGATCTTGCGCCCGCGCACCGCGTGGGTCAGCGTGGTGCAGGAATAGCTCGCCACATCGTTCGAGCATCACGGTGCAGTTGCCGCACTCGGCATGATCGCAGCCGAGCTTGGTGCCGGTGAGGCCGAGCTTGTAGCGCAGCGTGTGGATCAGCGTCTCGTTCGGGAGCACGTCGACCGGCCGGTCGCGGCCGTTGACGTTGAGCGTCACGAGCCGCGTCACCGTGCCGGCGGCCTGCGCAAACGCCTCGCCGCCGCGCCCGACGACCACGTAGCCCGCGGCCGAGACGGCAACACCCGAGGCAATGACGCTCTTGATGAATTCGCGCCGCGACGCGCGAACGCCTCGCGGCGTCGACGAGCCGCCGGCGCTCGCCGGCATCCTCGCGATGGACATCGCAAGGGGAGCTTGGTCGTGCTCTGGCATGATTGGTCCTCCCTGTTCGGGTACGATCGTGGCTGAGTTGGCTATGACGGGTTCTTGGCGAGTTTCTTGGCGAGCCACGCCCATGCCCAGCATTTGAATGAGATTAAATCAGAACAGCACGCGTCCGCGCGACGAGATTTTTTTCGCTCGCGCAGGCGTTGGGACAGGGCCCATGCCCTATTCGGACAATGGCCTACCGTCTCCTATCGACTCGACCGCTGACGGTCGCGCAGCTCGACCACGAGCCGGAAGGCCTTCTCGCGATCGGCATAGGGCATCGATTCAAGCGCCGCGTCGCGGCACAGCGTGGCGTCGCGCGTTGCCGTTGATCTCGGCGAGCTCGCACCAGGCATAGGCCCGCACATAGCTCTGCGGCACGCCGCGCCCATAATAGAAGAGGATGCCAAGCATCAGCTGGCCTTCGGCCTGGCCGCGCTCGGCGGCGCGCAGAAGCCAGACCGCGGCCTCGCGGTCGTCGGCGCGTACGCCCATGCCGCGGTGATACATGAAGCCGATACCGGCCAGCGACCGCGGCTCATCCTTCTCGGCGAGCGGCCGCCAGACCTGCAAGGCCGTGTCATAGTCGCCGGCATTGAAGGCCGTCAGCCCACGGCGAAAGTCGTCGTCATCCGTCGCGGCAGATGTGGTGCCGGCAAAAGCGCTCAGGATCAGAGACAAAATCAGGGCGGGGAGCCCGATGAGCCTGCTCATCGGGCAAGATTACCGACGCGGCCCCGCCGTGTACACCGCGATGGTCTTCTACCGCCCGAGCGCGGCCGCCTTCTCGGCCTCGCTGCGGATGCGCACATAGCCGACCTTGAAATAAGGCTGCGCGCCGTACCACATGCGGCCCTGCTTGTCCTCGAACATGTCGCGGGTGCCGCGCTCGCCATAGGGCGAGGGATATTCCACGACCTTGCCGGTCGCGGGATCAAGCCTGCCGATCGTGTCGGTGTACATCGAGGCGTACCAGACCTGGTCGGCGTGATCGACCGCGAGCCCATAGGGCGTCGGCATCAGGCCCGGCAGCTTGAACACCCTGAACTCCTTCGTACCCGGATCGAAGCGCGTCAGGCTGCCGCCGAAATAATCGCCGATCCACACCATGCCCTTGGAGTCGATCTTGAGCCGGCGTGGCGAGACGCCCGCCGGCGGCTGGAAGCGCGTGACCTTGTTGGTCTTGACGTCGACCATGCCAATGTCCTGGTGATCACGGGCGTTGAACTGCGCGAACCACACGTTGCCGGCCTGGTCGACATCGATGCCATAGGTGTCGGGCGCCTCGGCGCCGAAGTAGGTGTAGCGCTGCGTCTTGGTATCGAACTTCTTCAGCGGCCGACCCGACGCCCAGATGTTGCCCTCGCGATCGATCACCGCGGTATGGCTGCGGGCGCCACCGCCCTGCGGCCCGGCAGGCTCGGGCAGGTTGGGGAACGGATCGTTCGGATCCTTCTGCGCCGGCTTGGCGAGGTTGAACTTGGTGTTCGCCTCCTGGTCGATGAAGACCTCGAATTTCTCGGTCTTGGTATCGAAGCGGGCAATCCCACCTTGCGCTTCGAGCGTCATCCACACCGAGCCATCGTCAGTTGGCAGGATTTCATGGATGAAGCTCATGGCGCGGTTGGGCAGCCGCCAGGTCTTGATCTCGCCGCTCGCCGGATCAAGCCGCGAAAGGCCGGCATTCATCTCCATCCAAAGATAGCCGTCCTTGTCCTGTTTGGCGGTGCCGGGCCGGTCCTTGGGATCGCCGGTGAGCTCGTAGTCGACATAGACGACGTTCAGCGCCTCGTCGCTGAAATAGCTGTGATCGACTTTCACCTTGTCCCATTCCGGCAGCTGGGCCGGCGACTGCGGCGTCGTCGAGTCGGGCCCGAAGGCTGCAGCGAGATATTCGGCTACGCGGTTCTCGATCTCGGGCGCGATGCGCGCCACGCCCATGCGGCGCATCACGTCGATCGAATCCTTCCAGCCGTCAAAGTCGCGTCGCCCAATGGCGCCGATCTTGCCGAAGGCATGGCAATTGAAGCAACGCTGGATCAGCACATGCTTGGCGTTGCCTTCGGCTTCGGGCAGCAGCACGCCGGCCTGGAACTTGGTGAGCTGGCTCCACTGCACCGCGCTCGTCTGCATGGTGAAGTCAACGGTCTGTCGCCCCTTCTCGTCGATGGTCACGCTGACGCGCCGCGACGGGTCGCTCTTGTAGCCGACCGACGTCGCCCAGACCTGATAGGCGCCGGGCGCAAGCTCATCAGTGAAGTAGCGGCCCTGCCGATCGGAGGCGACCATCATGGTCATCCGGTTCTTGGTATTCTGCACGCGCACGAACGCAGCGCGAAACGGCGTGCCGTCGGCATTCTTCACCGTACCGGTGATCGTGCCCGCCTCGGCCGCGAAGCTGACTGACGCAAGCAGCGATGCCAGCAGGCTGGTGCTGAGAAGTGTGCGCATTTGCGACATTGGGCGCCTCCCGTGATCGATTTTCTTTGTTGGACAGGAGCAGAGTGACAAGTCTCTTGCCGCCTCGCAAGATCGATTGCGACACTGCATAACAGGCACGCGGCGAGATAGTGCTCCCGTAGTACTCGCCGCGGCTCGGTCACGCTGATAGCCTGCGCGACAGACCTTCGGGAGGACTTCATGCACAGCCGTCATCATGGGTGCTCGCGGCCTTCATCGTCAGCGGGTTTGCCGTGTCAACCCAAAGACAGCAGCGCACAATCACCCGGCACTGCATCCAAGGCAGGCACACGCCTCATCACGCTCGGAACGGCGGGCGGGCCGGTGCCGCGCGCCAAGCGGGCCCAGTCGTCGAACCTCCTCATCGTCAACGGCACGCCCTATCTCATCGACGCCGGCGACGGCGTGGCCCGCAGGCTGGCCAAGCTGAAGTTCAATCTCCGCTCGCTCGGCACCATCTTCATCACGCACGGCCATAACGATCATACCGGCGGGCTTCCCCACCTTCTGTCGGTGCAGTGGGGCGCGCAGCGCTCGCAGCCGATCAATGTCTATGGGCCGCCTGGCACGCAGGGGATGATCAAGGCCGCCATCGGCTATCTCAACTACGATGCCGAGATCAGGATCAGCGACGGCAGCCGGACAACGCCCATTGAAAAGGTGTTCTTCGGGCACGACGTCGGCACCGGCCAAGTCTACCAGGACGCCAACATCACCGTGACCGCGGTCGAGAATACCCATTTCCATTTCCCAGCCGGCAGCCCGGCCTACGGCAAGTACAAGTCTTATTCCTATCGCTTCAAGACGCCCGATCGCGTGATCGTATTCACCGGCGACACCGGCGCGAGCGACGCGCTCACCGAGCTTGCCAAGGACGCGGATGTTCTCGTCTCCGAGGTCGTTTCGGTCGACGACGTCAAGGAGGCGCGGATCAGGGACGGACGCTGGCAGGCCATGAGCCCGACGGAGCAGCAGGAATACATCCGGCACATGATCGAGGAGCACATCACGCCGGAGCAGATCGGCAAGATGGCGACGCGCGCCAACGTCAAGACCGTGATCCTGTCGCACCTGACGCCACGCCCCGACAGCGACGACTACACAGCCTGGGCCGACGAGGTGCGAAAACACTTCTCCGGCCAGGTGCTCGTTGCCGAGGACTTGAAGGAATTCTGAGAGTCGTGCGGCCAAATTGAAGCAGGAGGCGAAAGCCGCAAGATCGTCTTATAATACCATCAGACAAGGCTTAGAAATAACTCGCTATCTAGCCCAACCGAGCCCATACTTAAAAAATCATTGGTAACGGCCCTGAACCCAGGCGCCAGTGGCTGAGAGACCGGTCGCGCTCCCGCCGACTATGGGAGCATGCAATGGCAATCGGTCGTCTCCTTCACAAGTCATCATTTGAACCCAAGCACATACAGGCGATGGCCCAAGCCTTTGAGGCAGTTTGCGCTGAGCTTGAAATGTCCATATGGGACGATGATCTGGCGCAAGATCTGGCTGCCAAGGTCGTTGCTTGCGCTCGAGGCGGGGAGCGCGATCCCAGGCGCCTTTGCGACATGGTTCTTGTAGAGCTTAAGGAGCGACCGCCCCGTTACCAGGCCGCGCTCAGACTCCGTGACGGGCTGGGCCCTTTTGCGGGCCTTCCGTCACTTCACACTGGCGGCATGAAACGCGGGCCCTTGTCGCAATTCTAATACCAAAGCGCGGATTGTTTGACTCGTCACACCCGCGCATAGCGCGTCCATAAGGGCGTTTACGCCCGTCTTCGACGGCTACGGACGCGCGTGAACGCGCTGACGCCCGGTCTCTAAGTCGTGAACGGCCTGGCAACCCGCATCCCCCGAATGATGGACGACGCCACTCCCCACCGCATGCCACATGCTGGAGCATTCCACCCTCAGGAGATTACCAATGAGGACATTCCAGTATGCCGTCGCAATCGCGTTCGGCCTCTCGTCAAGCTTGCTGGCCAGTATTGCCTCGGCCCAGGACATCGAGACCCTCAAGCCGTTTCGCGACAAGTCTATGATCAAGGTCGAATACAAGGCTCCGACCGACAAGAAGCTTGAGCCGATCTATCAAAGGCTGAAGAGCCGGGAGGTGCTTGAGCGGCTGCAGGCCTTTTTGTCGCCGCTACGATTGCCGCAGCCCCTCAACGTCGTAACGGCGGAATGTGGCGGACAGATCGAGCTGCCCTACCAGCCCGACGCCCCCGTGACGATTTGCTACGAATATATCGGATTGATTGAGCAGGCAGCACCGGCCGGGCTCGGCACGGTCGGCCAAGCGGTCGTGACGCATGATATTGCGCTCGTCGGCCCGTTCGTGCAGTTCTCGCTCCGGAGCGTCGCGCGTCACCTCATCGACATGCTTGAGCTGCCGGTCTGGGGCAATGCCGAGGACGCAGCCGACAGCCTCGCCGCGTTCATCATGCTCGAGGTCAGTCCCCAGGTCGCGCAGAAGACCATTTTCGGCACTGCTTATTTCTTCGCCAAGACTGGTCAAACAGAAAAGCTTGATCTCGGCGCCATCCGTCCGCATATCGCGCAGCGCTATTTCAATCTGCTGTGCATTGCCGTCGGCAACGATCTCGTCCGCTACTCCGTGTTTCTGCCGATCGATCGGCAGGAGGGGCCGGTTGACCTGCCGAAGAACCGCTACGGACATTGCCTGCAACTGGCCGCTCCCGAGCGCAGCGAGTACAGCCAGATCAAATATGCGTTCCACCAATTGATCCGCGACAAGTACGTCGATCTGCCACTCCTGAAGCAAGTCCGCACCATTGAATGGCTGGCGGACGACTGACGTCATCGCAGTGAAACGTCTCGGCCAGCCAAAGGACCCAAAGGATATCGCCATGAAGAGTTTTGCCACAACCGCGATTGCAGCTATCGCTCTTGCCTCGCTCGCCGTCGGCGGCGGGCTCGCACAGAACAAGCCCGACTCCAGCAGCGTCATCAAGCAGCAAACGCCGGATCTGAAAAACGCCAATGTCGTCACGCGATACACCGACTGGAAGTATCAGGCGCTGTACGAGCGGGTGAAGAAGAGAGGCGTGCTGGAGGAAATCAGCGAGTTTCTGTCACCCCTGAAATTGAAGCAAAAGCTCATCTTCGAGACCACCTCGTGCGGCGTGGTCAACGCCTTCTATGACCCCACCGACCAGACGGTGCACCTCTGCTATGAAATGCTGGATTGGATTGAAAACGTCGCCGCCGTCTCGCCCGACAAGCTCGGGCAGGGTTCGGCTTCCAACGGACCTCGGCGGGGTCTGCTTCCAGGCGTGACCCGTGCCGAAGCAATCGTCGGCGCCATCGGCGGCGTCGCGTTGCACGAAACCGGTCATGCCATCTTCGACATTCAGGAGATTCCGCGCCTCGGGCGCGAGGAGGATGCCGCCGACATGGTCGCCGGCTTCGTGATGCTGCAATTCGGCAGCGAGGTCGCTCGCGTCATGATCAAGGGCATGTTCAACATGACGTACAATTGGGCGGCCGAAACCCCGAACATCAGCGCAGCCGCGCTCGCGGACTCGCACAGCCTCGCCTTGCAGCGCGGCTTCGCGATCCTTTGCCTGGCCTATGGCAAGGATCCGGAGACATTCAAGGACCTGGCGCAGGCTTGGCTGCCGCCGGCTCGCCAACCGTATTGCGCTCGAGAATACCGACAGGCGGAAAACGCCTTCCGCAAGACCATCCTGCCGGATGTCGACCCGGTGCTGCTGAAGAAAGTCCAGCAGATGCAAATTCTGCGGCCGGACGACAGCAAACTGTAAGCCGGCAACCCACGCATTGCCACGCAGGCTCGACATCAGGGGCGGCCCGCCCCTGGTGTCGAATTGTTTACGGCCAGTGCCAGGCGAGCAACGCCACCAACGTATCGGGCAACGGCACGACATCTTGCACGGCCTGCGTGCTCAGGGAGAGCGCGAGCGCGCCCGCGAGCGACACCACCGTGCCGGCGATGACGCTGCCGCCGAACACTTCGTGCTCCGGGTTGAGCCAGCGGCTGAAATAGAGCCGGAACAGGATCGACAGCCGGTTGATCGGCGACACCACCGTGACCGGCGCAACCGACATCGCCATGTAGAGGAACATCTGCGACAGGAAAACGAGGACGCCCGAAAGCGTGAACCACTTCGCGGATTCGCGATTGACCGCGAGCGCGTGGCGCAACCGGCCGGGCCAAGCCAGCACCAGCGCCATGACGGCGGTCGCCGCCATATAGGCGACGAGCCCGCCCGCAAAGCTCGCGCCGAGCCCGCGCTGCTCGAGCCCGACGCGCACCAGGATCGGGCTCAAGCCATAGCCGATCGCTGACAGCAGCGAGAACGTGATGCCCTCGGCGTATTTCGGCTCGAACGCAGCCGGGCGCTCGGCGTCGATCGCGGTGATCTTCTCGTCGGAGATCTTGCGCTCCGCCTTGGTCCGGCGGCTCGCGCATGGTGACGCTCGGCCCGACCAGCACGAGACCGATGCCGAGCAGCTTGAGCACCGTGAGCTCCTCGCCCAGAAGCCAGATCGCCAGCATCAGGGTGACGAGCAGGTTGAACTGCTGGATCGGCGCGACCAGGTTGGTGCCGATCGCGCGCGTGGCGCGATAGTTGCAGTAGCGGCCCCACACGAAGTGCAGAATGCCGGCGAGTGCGAGCGCGACATAGCCCTGCGTCGAGAATGCCGAACACGTCGCCCAGCCGGCCGGTGAGCAGCGCTGCGAGAAAGAACAGCGGCACGCCGATCGGCACCGTGATCGCCATCGCTTGCGCCACCGATCCGGTCAGCACGCCGCGCCGCACGCTGGCATTGTTGAAAGCAAACGTCGCCGCCGAGCAGATGGCGAGAAGTCCCCCGAGCACGCTTTGCCGTCCTCCCAGATGTGTTTCTGGGAGAGCTTGTAGCCCGCATTGAGCGCCAGCGAAATGCGGCAGCTGCCATGCAAATCCGCGTCAATGTTCCCGGATTTCGCTGCGCGCAAGTCCGGGTCTGACCGACGCGCGTGAACGCGCTTAGCTCAATGGCTCGGGCTGCGCGGCTCGGCTACCGCGCCGTGAGGTTAGCGCTCTTGGCCACCTCGGCCCACTTGGCCGTCTCGTTCTTGAGAAAGCTCGCGAGCTCCTCTGGCGAGCCGCCGATGAAGCGATAGCCAAGCGTGACGCCGCGCGCCTTGATGTCGGGCTGCGCCAGGATGCGCGCCACGTCGCGGTTGACCTTGGCGATCACCTCGCGCGGCGTGCCCTTGGGAGCGAAGAACGCAAACCAGGTGGATTCCTCCTCCATCGCCACGCCCTGCTCCTTGAAGGTCGCCACCTCCGGCAGCGCTTCGCTGCGCGCGTGGCCCGACACCGCGAGCGCCCGCACCTTGCCGGCCTGCACGTTGCCGAGCGCGCCGCCGAGCGTCGCGAGCCACAGCGAGATGCGCCCGGTCATGATGTCGGTCACCGCCTGCGACATGCCGGTCGGATAAGGCACGTGCTGCAGCTTGATGCCGGCGACCTGCGCGAACAGCACGCTCGCCAGATGCGCGCTCGAGCCCGGACCGAGCGATGCGTAGTTGAGTTGATCGGGCCGCGCCTTGGCATCGGCGATCAGGTCCTGCACTGTGCGATAAGGCGCGCTCGGCGCCACCATCAGCACGTCCTGCGCGGTCGCGACCAGCATGATCGGCTCGAAATCGCGTACCGGATCGAAGCCCTGGTGCGGCGCGATGGTGACGTTGACGGCGAGCGTCTGTGCGCCCAGGTGCAGCGTGTAGCCATCGGGCGCCGCCTGCGCGGCCGCCGCCGCTCCCAGATTGCCGCCGGCGCCGGGGCGGTTCTCGACCACGACGTTCTGGCCCCAGTCCTCGGAGAGCTTGCCGGCGAGAATTCGTCCGAGCGTATCGATCGACCCGCCGGCCGGAAACGCGATCACCAGGCGCACGGGCTTGTTGGGGTAGGACTGAGCACCGGCGGGCTGCGTCAAGGTCAGGCCGCTTGCCAAGATGGCAAATGCGCCGGCAAAGCGTGCGAGCATGCGTTCCTCCTGACTGCAGTCAGGGGAAGCCTATCGCATCCTTTGAATAATGGGAGCCGCGTTACTTCGCCGATCCGGTTGCGGCGACCCGGGTCTTGGCGTCGTCGTCCTTCGGCGCCTCCGTCACAGCCTGGGCCCTTGTCTTGGCTTCCTTGATCCGCGCCTGGCGCAGCGACCCGGCGAGCTTGCGCCATTCGCCGCGCGACTGGATGTGGGCCGGATCATAGCCTGGCATCGGCCGATAGAGCCCATACTTGGCGCCGTGGGCATCAATCCAGCGCCAAACGTCCGACATCTCGGTGCCGTCGGCAGCCGCCATGTCAACCGCCTGACCGTGACCGTAGCCGCCGGTGCGCCGGCTGCCGCCGTGCAGCGAATTGCCGCCGCTCGCCTTGATGCCGGAAGCGATGTGCTGACGATAGTCGTCGCGGAACGCGCTCAGGATCGCCCACGGCACGCCGGCCGCATCCATGGCCTTGCCAGCGTGATAAAGCTGCTCGCGGAAATCGGAATCCATGCCGCTGATCACGTATTTCGACAGCGACATGCCAACGCGCTTGGCAGCGGCAGGGTCCTTCCAGGTGAAGTCACCGGAGCCATCCTTCTTGGTCGGCAGGCGCTGATAGACCTCCCAGAGATATTGTGAGACCTCGTCCGTGAGCTCGATCGGGATCTCCTTGCCGGGAAGCCTGGGCTCGCCGATGTCGATCTGGCGCGCGTCGGCGCTCGCAAGCACAAAGCCCGAAGGCTGCGGACGCGATGCTTCCTGCACCGGCGGGCGCGCGAAGCTGATGGTCCGTACCGTCTTGGTCAGGCTTCCGGTGACGAATTCCTCCACCGGGGTGACCTCGCCAGATTCGGTGTCGCCCCAACGATCGGAAAAATCCAGGCTCGACTCGGCTTGCCGGTAGGCAAGCGTCGTATTGGGTGCCTCGCCTGGCTCGTAGTCTTCCGGCAGACTCGGATTGCGGCTCACCGCGATCATCACCACCAGGGCAGTCACCATCGCCGAGAAGCAAGCCGCACCGGCTTGCCGCATGGCGCCGCGCGCGAAGCCCGCCACCCGCGCCGAGAGCGTCGGGCGATAAAGCGAGCCGGGAGGCGCGCTGGTGAAAGCACGCGGATCGCGTCTGACGTAGGCGGCCCTTACTGTCAAAACCCCGATTCCCCCGAAAACCCCAGTCCCCGACCAAGTCCCCTGTCTTCCCATCACGGCCACACGCGCGAGTGCGCACGGCCGTAACGGTCGACGCCGCCACGCGCAGTGGCGACGACGCCAGCGCGCGCTCGAACCCTAAACTTTCGGCGGTGACTTCCCCCGCCCCCGAAAACAACGTCCCGATGATAGTGAGTCTCTGTGATGAATAAGGAAAAAAATTGACAGTGATACCGAAGCGACAGACGTGGTTGAGGCGGAGTATATCTAGAAATACCCCAGCACCTCTCCGGGCCAATACCTGTCTAATACTGGGACAAACGCCACCAGGTTGCGGTATCATGTGGTGTTGTCAGAATGAATTTCTTAACCATGGCGATTGGAAGCGCCACAAAATCTCGCTGCTCAGCGGTTGCCTAGGACCTCTCTGCCGCCGCTCGGCCTCATTTGGGCTTCATGCCGGCGAGCTTGACGGCCGCGCTCCAGCGCGCCGCTTCGGAGCGATATACTCCGAGAGTTCCTGCGGCGACCGCGGACGCGGCAGCGAGCCGATGCGTGACAGGATCGCAGGTCGTGGCGTCGCGACCGTACCGACCTTCCCGGCGCGGCAAGACTTTACATCAGGCTCGCTGGTGCCCTTGTTCGATCCACTCGTGAACGAGCGGCGCGGCGACTATCTCGCCTTTCCCCACGATCACGCGAGCTGTTCCGCGACTGGCTGCTGGCGGCGTTCGAACCGGATGATTGAGAAAAAGGGACCGCGCCGATAACACGGGCATCGATGAGGTTTTGGTGCAAACATGAGGCCTATGAATAAGAAACAACAAGTCGTGATTGTCGGCGGCGGCCCGGTTGGGATGGCAATGGCCATCGAGCTCGCCCAACGCGGAATTACGAGCGCGATCGTCGAGCGGCGCACGCAGGAGCATCGCATCCCGAAGGGTCAGGGGCTCCAGCAGCGCACCATGGAGCATTTCCATTCCTGGGGTTTGCTTGAAAAGATCCGCGCCGCCCGCGTGCTGCCACCCGACTTTTCCCTGAGCGGTGTGACGGCGTACATGAACCTGAACACCGAATACTGGTACTCGCCGCCATTTCGCGAGGTGGTCGACCAGTACTATTTCCAGACCAGCGAGCGGCTCCCGCAATATCTCACGGAACGTGTGCTGCGCGACCGCATGGCGGAGTTTCCCGGCATCGAAAGCTTTGTGGGCCGGACCGTCGATTCCATCGAGCAGGACCGGGACTGCGTTCGCGTCGGCATAGTCGCACCGGACGGCCAGCGCGAGGTGCTCGAGGGGGATTATGCAATCGGCTGTGACGGCAGTCATTCGACTGTGCGGGAGCAAGTCGGCATCGCGCGGGGCGGAGAGAACTTCGACCAACTCATGGTGCTCACGGTCATCCGCTCACCGGAGCTTGAAGCAGGTCTGAAACGATTTCCGCCGCGTGCCACCTATCGGGCGATGGACCCGGCGCTGAAAGGCCATTGGCGATTCTTCGGGCGGGTCGACGCCCAGGACACGTTCTTCTTTCATGCGCCGGTGCCGCCCGACACCACGAAGGACAACTACGACTTCCAGGGGCTCATGGAGAAGGCTGCGGGATTCAAGTTCAAATGCCAGCTCGACTATGTGGGCTTCTGGGACCTGCGCATCGCGGTCGCCGACAAATACAGGGTCGGGCGGGTGTTCATCGCCGGAGATGCCGCGCACAGCCATCCGCCCTATGGCGGCTACGGCCTCAACAATGGCCTCGACGATGTCGCCAATCTCGGCTGGAAGCTTGCCGCACGCCTGCACGGCTGGGGCAGCGACGCTTTACTGGACACCTATACGGAAGAGCGACGACCGATCTTCTGGGAAACCGCCAAGGACTTCATCCTCGCGCGCATTCAGGACGATCGGGATTTCCTCGATCGCTACAGCCCGGAGCGCGACCGCGCGGAATTCGAGCGCGCCTGGAACGAATCCATGACCGCCACGCCAACGCGGGCGATGACCTACGCCCCGCACTATGAAGGCTCGTCGAGCGTGTGGGGGCCGCCGGGGAGCGTGTGCAGCGCGAGCGGGACACATTCGTTCAAGGCCAGGGCCGGGCATCACCTGCCGCCGCAGGTTCTGTCGAGCGGCCGGCATGTGTTCGAGGAGCTCGGACCGGATTTCACTTTGCTGGCATTCGGCGCGGACGATACGGCCATCGCAGCATTCGAGACGGCCGCAACGTCGCTCGGCGTGCCGTTGAAAATTGTGCGCGACAGTCTGGCCGATGGGCGCAAAGCCTATGAGGCGCGCCTCATGCTGGTCCGCCCCGACCGCTACGTCGTCTGGGTCGGCAACGGTGCACCCGCCGACGCAGCCAGCGTGATCGCCAGGCTCGTCGGCCGCTGATCATTGGTCGCCCGTCAGGCACTCACGGCCCGGCCAGCGCCATGCCATTCAACGAACGTTCCGTCCGTGCCCCGCTTTGTTGGTACGTCGTACCAGGGGCGCAAACCTAATTGCCCGTGTGTTCCACAAGATTGTGGTGATCCGCTTGCGCGATCGGCCCCGCGAGTGAATCGGCTTTCGCCTCTTCCTGGAGGCGCACCTCCTCAAGGAACCACTCCACCGGCCGCCGGTAGATTTGCGCCAGCCTGGCCACGATCACCGCGCTCACGCGATTGTAGCCAACTTCATACTTGCGCATCTGCTGATACGTGACACCGACCGCCTTGGCCGCCCGGTATTGTCGAATGTTGGCGGAGATCCGCGCAACGCGCAGCCGCCGTCCGATCTCACGATCAATGAAGTCAGGTTTGTGTTTCATAGTCCACCCCAAAAAAAGCAACGCGGGGCCACCGCGGCCCCGCCACTACTTCACGAAACAACGATGGTAATTTGCCGTTGCATGGGTTCACTGGATCGGGAACAGCCAGCTCAAGCGACCCTGGACGGAGTCGACGTGTGCGCGGCTGGTGCCGAAGCTGACCGGCCGACCGCTGCCGCCGGAATCATCGACGAACGAGATCGTGCTCGACGGGAATTCGTGGTGGCGATAGAGCACACCGAGAAGCACGTTCGGTGTCATCTTCCAGTCGAAGCCAGCACCAACCACCCAGCCCAGCCGCGTGTCGCCCGTTGAGGACTGGAAGGTGTTGGTGCGGGTGCCATCGCCCGCCACACTGACCAGTCTGCGTCAGGGTCAGCGTCCTTTCGAAGTGACCAACCGCGGCGCCGCCGGTGAAGTAGAACAGCCAGTTAGGCCCCATGAAGCCGTTGGCAAAGCCGAACTTGCCACGGATGTCGGCGATCTGGTCGATCTTGCTGCTGACATCGACCGAGCGCGTGACGGTGGCGCGGACGGTCGTCTCACGCGGTATGGGAAGCGTAATGCTCTGCGTTCCAGTGGTGCCGGTAACGGCAGCCGTTTGACCCGGAACGGTCCCAACGACGTTGACCGGCAGCGTCACAGTTTGCGTCGCACCGTTGACCGTAACCGGAAGGGTGACCGCCGCGGTCTGGCCCGTCACGTTAACCGGCAGAATAACTGTGCTGTGTCGCGCCATTCACGACCACGTTGACGGTCGCCGTCGCGGTGTTGCCGGTGACGTTGACCGTCACGGTCTGCGCCAGTACCTGAAGCGAGGCCGGACCTATGCTCGCCGGGGTGCACACCGTTGCGATGATCGTAACGCAACCCCGCACGGTCTGCCCCGGAATGGTCAGGCTGCCGGACGAGTTGACCGTTTGGCCATCGATCGTAATTTGACCAGTCGAGGTGACGTTTTGGCCGGGGATCGTAATCGAGCCGGTCGAGGCGATGGTCTGACCGGGAATCGTGAGTGAGCCCGTCGAGGTGATGTTCTGGCCGGGAACCGTCAGGACACCTGTCGAAGATACGGTGACGGGCAGGACATTCGCCGTGCCGGTTACCGGAAGGGGGCCGACTTGAAACGTGGTTGTGGGCACGATCCGGATGACGTCCTCCAGGTCGGTCGATGTCGCGCTTATCCCCTTTTTCATGCTGGTCCAGTCCCAGCTACCTTCGATGCCGATTACCCAGTTACCCCATTGCTTCTGGACGCCCGCGAAGCCGCCGCCGATGAAACCGTTCGACTTGAGACGAGTTGCAGCCGTCGATGACGCAAAAGCCCATGTCGAAGTCAGGCTGAATCAGAACCGGCGAGCCGTTGAAAATCCGGTCGGCGCTGGTGCCGAACAAATTGTTGAGCGGCGTCGACCGGCGTATTGAGGTTCTGACGTCCCCAGGCGCCACCAGCTGCAATGCCTGAATAGACTCCCGACCAGTCCGGTGGCGGCGGCGGCGGTGGTGCCGCCTTTACCGGCATGTCCGCCGCGAACGCGGGGACCGCCACCGTAGCCAATAGAATTCCCAGAATTGCCCCATTTGCCCTGCGCATGAATTCGCTCCGCTAGCTAAAGGGAGACCACGCCTAATGCGCGCCCCAGTAGTAGCGGTACTTTTACGAAGTTGTCTGTTTGAGTTGGCCGCAGCCGACTACCGCAGCTGTGATTGATTCTACCTGTCGCGAAAATAGCCCAGTCAATAACTGTTTATTGTCTACCTCGATACCACTGTTGATACTATAGTACCATAGATGAACGGTAAATTATTCCCGACATGACGAAAAATAAGTTATATAAAACAATTATTTGAATAGTTATCCTCGTGTGAATCGGTCAGGTTGCCTGTCATAAGATGGCATTCAAAAAGGTGTACGACTTGGCGAAGCAGAGCAAGACCGGTCGGCGTTCCGCGAATCAGTTTGAGACCACTTCAGGTGGAGTTGAAATACAACCTTTGAGCGATAGTCAAAAATCGGTCGGACGTGCGCATGGGTTTGGCGCTAGCCTGAAATTACACATTGAATTCCGTGGAATAGGACCAAAACCCGCTCGAAGCTTTTAGGGTCTAGTTCAAACCGCGGCGTCGGGAGGTCGACGACCTTGGCGCCGTCTTGGTAACGTCGCACCAAGACGCTTGGCCTGACCGCGTCACTTGACGCTTGATGTTTGGAAGGTGGTTTGGAGCGGGCGAAGGGATTCGAACCCTCGACCCCGACCTTGGCAAGGTCGTGCTCTACCCCTGAGCTACACCCGCATCCGTTGGGCAGCCGGCTAAGCAGCCGTCAGGAGCGAAGCTATGCCAAAAGGTGCCCCGCTTTGCAACTGGCGGCAGGACAAAGCACATAGCAAATGGCAAAATTGGAACGAGCACCTCGTCGACCCCGCACAGCCGGGCGCTTACTCGCCATTCGCGCCCTGCCAAACACCTTCCGCCCCCCATTCACCATGCCCGCCACCCCCGATGACCTGTTCGCCTTCCTCGACCGGCTCGCAATCCCGCATCCGACCGTGACCCATGCGGCGCTGTTCACGGTCGACGAATCCCAGGCCTTGCGCGGTGAGATCCCGGGCGGCCACACCAAGAACCTGTTCCTGAAGGACAAGAAGGGCGCGCTCTACCTGGTGACGGCGCTCGAGGACGCCGCGATCGAGCTCAAGTCGCTGCATCGGCGGCTCGGCGCCTCGGGGCGCTTTTCGTTCGGCCCGGCCGAACAGATGCGCGAGGTGCTCGGCATCGAGCCCGGCGCCGTCACGCCGTTCGCCGCCATGAACGACACGACCCACCGGGTCACCGTGGTGCTCGACAAGGCCCTGATGGCGTATCCGGTCATCAACTGTCATCCGCTGCGTAATACTATGACCACCTCGATCGCCCGCGACGATCTTGTTAAGTTCCTGGAGGCCACCGGCCATCGGCCGCGGATCGAACCGGTGGCGGAGCCTCAAGCTTCGGCCGCGCCATGACGGGGCTGCATTGCAAACCCTGCATGCCGGCACTATTTGGTTGCAGACATTAGAAATTCGGCGCTTGCGGAGGAACCGCGGGCCTTCAGGGAAATAACGCAGGACACACCCATGTTGCAGCAGGCTCCGACAGCACCGGCGGCCACCGATGGCCTGATCAAGGACACCACGACCCAGGCGTTCGTGAAGGACGTGATCGAGGAATTGCGGCGTCAGCCGGTGCTGGTCGATTTCTGGGCCGACTGGTGCGGCCCCTGCAAGCAGCTCACTCCGATCCTGGAAAAGGTCGTCAAGGCCGCCAAGGGCAAGGTCAAGCTGGTCAAATTGAACACCGACAAGCACCCGGCAATCCCGGGGCAGCTCGGCATCCAGTCGCTTCCGACCGTGTTCGCCTTCGTCAACGGCCAGCCGGTCGACGGCTTCATGGGCAACCTGCCGGAAAGCCAGGTCGTTGCGTTCCTGGAGCGCGTCACTAAGGGAAAGATCGGCGGCGAGGAGAAGGACTTGCTGGCGGCCGCCGATGCGGCGCTCGCCAAAGGCGACGCCGCGAGCGCAGCCGAGCTCTATACTCAGGTGCTGGCGGAGGACGCCGGCAATGTGTCGGCGCTCGGTGGGCTGGCGCGCGCTTACGTCAAGACCGGCGCGATCGAGGAGGCCAAGCAGACGCTCGCGATGGTGCCAGAGGCCAAAGCAACCGACCCGGCGGTCGCGGCCGCGCGCGCGGAGCTCGACCTCACCGAGCAGGCGAAGTCGGTTGGCCCAATTGACGAGCTCGAGCGGAAGATCGCCTCGAACCCGCTGGATCATCAGGCGCGGTTCGATCTCGCGGTCGCACTCAACAGCAAGGACCGCCGCCAGGAGGCGGTCGACCACCTGATCGAGATCGTGCGGCGCGACCGCAAATGGAACGAGGACGGCGCGCGCAAGCAGCTGGTTCAGTTCTTTGATGCCTGGGGCCCGACCGACGAAGCGACCGTCAGCGGACGCAAGCGGCTGTCGTCGATCCTGTTCGCCTAGGAAGAGTAAGCGTTGTGTTCCATCGATCGCGTGGTCTGCGGTTGCGCAGTGGAGTGCGACGATGCCGATGAACCAGAGCTATGATCAGCCCAGCGACCTCCCCGAGGTGATCCCGGTGTTTCCGCTCCCCGGCGCGTTGTTGTTGCCGCGCGGGCAGATGCCACTCAACATCTTCGAGCCGCGCTATCTCGTGATGGTGGATGATGCGCTGCGGCTGACGCATCGCCTGATCGGCATGATCCAGCCCGACACCGCGCACGGGGGCTCCGAAACGCGGCCGAATCTCTTTCGGGTAGGCTGCGTCGGGCGCATCACCCAGCTCGCTGAATTGGGTGACGGGCGCTATCTGATCCAACTCACCGGCATCGTACGCTTTCGCGTGATCGAGGAGCTGGTAGTCCCGACGCCGTATCGGCAATGCCGCGTGAGCTACAACGACTTCATCGACGATTTCACGGCTCGCAAGGGCGAGGACGCGGTCGACCGGAAGCATCTCCTGCGGGCGCTCCGCCAATTCCTCGAAGCCAACAACCTCAAGGCCGACTGGGATGGCATCGAGAACGCCCCCAACGAGGCGCTGGTCAACGCGCTCGCGATGATGTCGCCTTATGGGACGGCCGAGAAGCAGGCGCTGCTCGAGGCGCCCGACCTCAAGACCCGCGCCGACATGCTCATTGCGATGACCGAGATCGAGCTCGCCAAGAAGAACACCGGCGGCGAGACGCCGCTGCAGTAGCCCCCCGGCGTCGACTCAATCGGCCACATGCCGAGGGCCCGCCTTGCCGGCAGGGCGAGGCGGGAGCGCCACCGGGGGAGTCACTCAAAAGTCACACGATCTTCACCCTGATCGCGGCCCTGCCTTGAAAAGACCAGCTTAACGCGCTATGTCAGCCGCGTTGACATTCAATGGCCGCTAGTTTTGCTGGCCTTTGCGGGTCGCGTGCGCGAATTCCACGTCCTGTTCGACGCCCTGGTTTTCGACCCGTCTCAGCACACCAACAACCGACAGCCCAGACCACGCGGGGTGTCTTTGAGAGACCCCGCGATTCGCGGCCGCGAGCAATAGCGCGCGCGGCCGGCATCGCCACATGAAAGAACAATCGTTTGACCCCTTTTGCTGACCTCGGGCTCGCTGAGCCCCTCACCCGCGCGCTGGCCGACGAAGGTTACGCCGCCCCCACTCCGATCCAATCCCAGACCATCCCTCAGGTCCTTGCGGCCCGCGACGTCCTTGGCATCGCCCAGACCGGCACCGGCAAGACCGCTGCCTTTGCGCTGCCGATCCTGCATCGGCTGGCCGAGACTCGCAGACGGCCACATCCGCGTACCTGCCGGGTGCTGGTGCTGAGCCCCACCCGTGAGCTCTCCGCCCAGATCGTCGATAGTTTCCAGGCCTACGGCCGCTACCTGCGACCGAGCGTGGCGCTTGCCATCGGAGGCGTGAACATCAAGCCGCAGATGCGCGCGCTCACGCCTGGCGTCGAGGTCCTGGTCGCCACCCCGGGCCGCCTCATGGACCTGATGCAGAACCGGGCAGTCGCGCTCGACCAGGTCGAGTACTTCGTCCTTGATGAAGCCGATCGCATGCTCGACATGGGCTTCATTCACGACATCCGGCGCATCGTCGGCAAGCTTCCGGCGGCGCGCCAGACCCTGTTCTTCTCGGCCACGATGCCGAAGGAGATCGCGGAGCTCGCGAACGCAATGCTGCGCGACCCAGTGCGCGTGGCGGTGACGCCTTCCGCCAGCACGGTGGAGCGGGTCGAGCAACGCCTCATTCACGTCGATCGCGGCGCCAAGGCCGAGCTGCTCGCCGAGGTGCTGCGCGCCGAGCCGATCGATCGCGTCCTCGTCTTCACTCGCACCAAGCACGGCGCCGACAAGGTGGTGCGGGCGTTGGCTAAATCCGGGCTCGACGCCGCCGCCATCCACGGCAACAAGTCGCAGGGCCAGCGCGAGCGCGTGCTCGCCGCCTTCCGCACCGGCTCGGTGCGCACGCTGATCGCGACCGACATCGCGGCGCGCGGCATCGATGTCGAAGGCATCAGCCACGTGGTCAACTACGACCTGCCCAACATTCCCGAGAGCTATGTGCACCGGATCGGCCGCACCGCCCGCGCGGGCGCTGACGGCATTGCGATCTCGTTCTGCGACGCCGAGGAACGGCCGTTCCTGCGCGACATCGAAAAGCTGATCCGGATGTCGATCCCGGCGACCGATCGGCGCGCGCAACGCGACGGATCGCGCGCCGCAGCGGAAGGCGCCGCTCGGCCCAGCATGTTCCCCAGCAGCGCAAGGCGCCTGCGGGCCGGGCGCGCACGCAGCCGAACAACCATCGCCATCGCGATGGTGAGCAGCCGCAACAGCGCCGGGCGCAGCAGGCGCAACGTCCTCATGGCCCAAAGCATAATGGGCCGCAGAAGCCGTCGCGCGGCCAGCAGCAACCGCGACAGAGCACGAGCAGCGACGGCAGCATCTCGTCCGTCGCGTTCCTGCAACACAAGCAGCGGCCGCAGAAGCAGCGTCCGCACGCACGCTCCGGCGGTGCCCGGGCGCCGCAGCAATCCCGACATTGACATCGACATCGACACCAGATCTGGAGAAGCTTATGGCGAAAGAAGAACTGCTGGAATTCGAAGGCGTCGTGACCGAGGTGCTGCCGGACGGAAATTATCGGGTCAAGCTCGACAACGAGCACGAAGTGCTCGCCTACATGTCCGGCAAGATGCGCAAGTTCCGCATCCGCACCGGCGTGGGCGACAAGGTCGTGGTCGAGATGTCGCCCTACGATCTCGATCGCGGCCGCATCAATTTCCGTCATCGCGACACCAACCGCCCGCTCGGCGCGCCGCCCACCCGCCGGCAGCAGACCGTGCGCCGCCGATAGAGACCTCGCGTGACAGAGCCCGCCATGACCACCCCCGAGCGTCCTGCCAACAGCATCGATCCCAAGCTGCTCGAGATTTTGGTATGCCCGCTGACCAAGGGGCAGCTTGAATATGACGCCGAACATCAGGAGCTGATCTCGCGCTCCGCCAAGCTCGCCTATCCGATCCGGGATGGCATCCCGATCATGCTGCCCGAGGAAGCGCGCAAGCTGGATTGACGCATCCGCTTGAGAACGACAAAAGTCGCGCCGCAAAGGCAGAAGGGGAGAGCAATGCTGAGGATCTGGGGGCGAAACACCTCGATCAATGTTCAGAAGGTGTTGTGGGCGATCGGCGAGCTTGGCATTGCGCATGAGCGCATCGATGTCGGGGGCTCGTTCGGCAAGAACAACGAGCCTGAATATCTGTCGAAGAATCCCAACGGCCTCGTGCCGACGCTCGAGGAAGAGGACGGCTTCATCCTCTGGGAATCGAATACGGTCGTGCGCTATCTCGCCGCCAAGTACGGCGCCGGCACGCTTGAACCCTCTGATCTGAAGACCCGCGCGCGCGCGAGCAGCTGGATGGATTGGCAGCTCTCGGTGTGCGCGCCTGCGATCCACGGCCTGTTCTGGGGCCTCATCCGCACGCCGCCTGAGAAGCGCGACAACGCCCACATCGACGAGTCGCGCAAGAAGACCACGGCCGCGATGGCGATCCTCAACGCGCAGCTCGGCCAGACTGCATTCGTAGCGGGCAATGCATTCTCGATGGGCGACATCCCGGTCGGCCTGATCGCCTATCGCTATCGGCGCCTGGTGACGGACTGGAGCGGGCTCGACCACCTCACGCGCTGGTACGATGGCCTCGAGCAGCGCGTCGCTTTCAAGCAACACATCCTGCCGGTGCCATTCGTGTAGCGGTGCAGCCTTGTAAGCCTTTCCGCCGCGCCACGACCCGTACCGGCTATTCTCGCGCGAGCTGCGCGCGGCCAACACCATCACCGTCCAAAACCTGATCGTCGTCCATCATGACGGTCACCTTGATGAGCCTGCCTGTGAACTCGAAAGGCGCTTGGTAGTGAGAGACCGGTGAGCCGCGATCTCGCCCAATATCCAGGCCGGTCCACGAGATTAAGTTGTAAAAACCGAGCCAGGATTCGGTACGACCTGCCGGCACTCCGTCGATCAGCGATGTGAACTCACTGAGGCGAGGGTTCCCAGGCATAGTCAGTGGCGGCTCTCGCGTGAGACGACGGACACGGACGCCGAGCCTGTGCTCCCCCGGCGATACCGGCACGATCCGACCTGCACGATCACGTGCTCGCCACCGATATTCATGTCGTGCACAAGATGGCCGGACTGCAGGTAGAGGCTATAGCCGCCGTTCGCATCGCCATGGGCGATGAGCACGCCTTCTGCACTCCGCGTCAGTATGGACGTGAGCCTCGATCAGGTAGCTTCGGCTGCGTAGATCAGGTGCGACATCGTTCGGCAGGTGGCCCATTCCGGCATGGAAGACGTAGCGCTTGCGGGCGCCGTGGAAACGGCTGGCGTTCACGACGAAGCGCTCACGAAAGCGGTCATCGAGCGGCAGCACGTTGTGCTTCTCGGCCTCTTCCCACCAGAGCTCGACCAAGGCGGCGAGCTTTTCCGGCTGCGTTGCGGCAAGATCGTTGGTCTCGGAGAAGTCCTCGTCGAGATGAAACAGCTCCCATTTGTCCTGCTCATAAGGAGTGCCGGAGGGGTGAAAGGCGACCGCCTTCCAGCCCGCGTGCCACAGCCCGCGGTGGCCGAACATCTCGAAATACTGCGGCCGCGCTTTCGATGGAACCGCTGGATCGTTGAGGCTCGGTGCAAAGCTCGTGCCCTCGATCGGCATCTGCCTCACACCGTTGATCTCAGCCGGCGCCTCGACTGCCGATCACCTCCAGAAGCGTCGGCGTCAAATCGCAGGCGTGGGCAAACTGGTGGCGGAGCTCGCCCGCGACCGCTGATCCGCTCCGGCCAGCAGACGACGAGCGGATCGCGAATACCGCCGCCGTGCGTGTTCTGTTTGTAGCGACGCAGTGGCGTGTTGGCCGCCATGGCCCAACCCAGCGGGAAATTCGAGTGTGTCTTGGGACCGCCGATTTCATCGATACGCGCGAGCTTCTCGGCGAACGACTCATCCCTGAAGTTGCGAGGACCGTTAGAATTTACAAAACCGAGCGGGCCGCCTTCCTGGCTGGCACCGTTGTCGGAGGTGACGATGGACGAGCGTGTTGGCGAGCGTTCCTGTCTGCTCAAGAAATTCTATGAGGCGGGCCAAATGCCGGTCGGCATGATCGAGCATGGCGGCATAGGCCGACTGCAGGCGCGTAAAGAAGCGCTGCTCGTCAGCGCTGTGACTGAGCCAGGCTTGGACGCCATCATTGCGAGACGGCAGACGTGTCGACGCCGGCACAATCCCGGTGGCCTTCTGACGGGCAATCCGGCGATCACGCTCAACGTCCCAACCGTCCTGGAACACTGCATCGTAGCTCTTGATCAGTTCGAAGGGCGCTTGATGTGGTGCATGACACGCGCCGAGCGCGAGCCACAGGAGCCAGGGCGTTTCCGGCTGCTCGGCCAAATGACCGGCCAGGAATCGGATCGACTGATCGACAAGGTCAGCTGTCAGGTGGTAGCCACTCTCGAACGTCCCGGGTGCATCGATGCTTGAATTGTCGAGCACCAGGTCGGGGGCGTACTGGTCGGTCTCCGCATCCATGAATCCATAAAAACGATCGAAGCCGCGCCCGAGCGGCCAACCGTCGAACGGACCTGTTGCGCCGGCTTCAGTAAGCGGTGTGACGTGCCACTTGCCAACCATGTAGCTGCGGTAGGCATGCGGCTTCAGCATCTCGGCCAGCGTTCCGGCCTCCTTTGCGATCTTGCCGCGATAGCCGGGAAAGCCGCTGTCGAAGTTCGCAAGGCATCCGACTCCAACGGAGTGGTGATTGCGCCCGGTCAGCAGCGCCGCGCGCGTCGTCGAGCACATGGCCGTGGTGTGAAAGCCCGTGTAGCGCAATCCTTGCGCAGCCAGACGATCGATCGTCGGCGTCTTGATTGGCGACCCGTAGCACCCGAAATCGGAGAAGCCGACATCGTCGAACAGCACGACAAGGATATTGGGCGCTCCAAGTGGGGCCCTGGCCAGAGGTGGCCACCAGGGCGTCGACTCCCGCACCGTCGTGCGGACCTCACCTTGAAACAGACGGGTTCGGATCGTCTGGCACAGTACGTTTTCAAGTTCGGGTGGACATCAGTTGGGCAGAGAAGACTTGTGACCGGTGGACTCGATGGCAGGCCTCGCGAGGCCTGCCATCGCAGTTGGAACGCACGCCAGCCCATGCGTCATTCCGGCCTGATGCCGGCGGCCTTGATGATGGGCCACCATTTCTCGGTCTCAGCTTTATGGAAGTCTGCAAGCGCTTGCGACGTCTGTTGCTCAGGCGGAAAAATCTCCTGCCCAAGATCAGCGAGCCGCGAGCGCACCGCCGGGTCAGCCAAGGCCGCCATGATCGATGCATTCAGCTTTTCGATCACGGCTTTCGGAGTGTGTTTCGGCGCCCATATCGCCTGCCAGGCCTCCATGTAAAAGCCCGGCAAGCCAGCTTCGTCCACGGTGGCGATGTCCGGCGCGACTGCCAGGCGGGTCTTGGCTGTGACGGCATAGGCTTTGATCGTGCCGGCGCGCACATGGGGCAGCGAGTTCGATGCGATATCGATCATCACATCGACATGCCCGGCCACCAGGTCATTGATCGCCGCGCCGGCAGCCACGATAGGGCACAATCCCCATCCGCGTGCCGGTTTCCCTTTGGAAGAAAACGGCCGCGAGATGCGACACGTTGCCCCGACCGCCCGTTCCCAGCGATGCCTTGCTCGGGGTTTGCTCTCAGCCAAGCAATCAACTCCCTAAGATCGTTCGGCGGCATTGCCTTCTTGGCGACAATCAGCAACGGCACCGTTGTGGTCAGCGCGATCGGCTCGAAATCATTCAGTACATCGTACTGCAGGGCCAGGAAGGCACGGGTTGATGACGTGGGTGTTCAGGCCGCCAGAAATCAGCGTGTAGCCATCCGGCGCCGCGCGGGCGACCTGACCTGTGCCGATGCTTCCCGCAGCGCCGGTCACATTTTCGACGATGACCGGTCGGCCGAGCGATGCCCGCATATGCTCGGACAGGATTCGGGCAGTCACGTCAAACGCGCCGCCCGCGGGCAAGGGCATGACCATGGTGATAGGATGTGACGGGTAGACTTGCGCTCGCGCAGCGCCGAGGCTCGTCCAAGCCGCGGCGAATGCGGCCGCGATCAGCAACTTTCTCATGTGCCAATTCCTTCGAACAGTCGGTTGAATGTACAAAGCATCTGCGCGCGCGATCAGGAGCTTAGTGCGCCGTTGAGTTAGGGGAATTCCCAAAGACGTTTAGGCATGTTAGGTAAATTCCTTATGCCGAGGCTCGTCCAGTGGGAACAACAGATCGGCCGCCGGCTGCGGCTGCGTGATCTGTTTGTGTTCTTCACCGTGGTGGAATACGGCAGCATGGCCAAGGCTGCCACCAAGCTCGGTGTCTCGACCCCATCGATTTCAGAGGTGATCGCCAGTCTTGAGCATGCGCTCGGCGTGCGGCTCCTTGATCGAACTCCCAAGGGTGTCGTCGCGACCTCATACGGCGAGGCCTTGTTGGTGCGCGGCCAAGCGGCGTTCGACGAGCTGCGCCAGGGGATCAGAGACATCGAGTTCATTGCCGATCCCGATGCCGGCGAGTTGAGGATCGGATGCCCGGAGTCGATCGCCGCAGGATTTCTTGTCTCAGTCCTGCAAAGATTTTCGAAAGAGCATCCACGCGTGAGGTTTCATGTTGTGCCGGTGCACCAACCGACAGTGGAGTTTCCGGAGCTTCACGAGCGCAAGATTGATTTGGTCCTTGCCCGATTGGCGAAAGACCCGGTGGAGGGCCGTCTCACGGAGGAGCTCAATGCGGAAGTGCTATTCAATGAACGATACGTTTTGGTTGTCGGCACGAAGAGCAAGTGGGCTCGGCGCAAGCTCGGACTTGCCGATCTGGTGAATGAGCCTTGGATCATGACGCCGATAGATGCACTGGGCGATTCGTTCGTGGGGGGCGCATTCAGAAAGCGCGGACTGAAGGAGCCAAGCCTTGTCATCACGACGTTCTCGATTCATTTGCGGAACAACCTCGTCGGCAGCGGCCAATTCATTACAGCTCTGCCGCAGTCAGTCCTGCAGATCTACCGCAAACCCCATGCGCTGAAGGAGCTCCCAATCGACTTATCCGTTCAGTCCCCGGTGGCGATTGTGACGCTGAGAAATCGGACCCTAAGTCCTGTGGTGCAGTTGTTCATCCAATGTGCCCGCGAGGTCGCGCAGGCTCTTCCCAGCCGGCAGCGCTCACGCAAGAGCTAAGAGTGCACTCCTACCGGCGCGGCCAATTGCGGAAGAGGCTTGGCAGAGTGTGAGCACCCGTGAAGCGACGCGCTGACGATGACAGCATGCGTCCTTGATGGGGAGTTCCCCTACTCAGGCACAACCGCTCCTTTGAGCTTAGCCCGCTCAATCGCCTTGTGAATGAAGCCGTTCTTCTTCATCTCATGAACAAATTGGTTTGCGTATAACGCTCCTGCCGGCTTGTCTCTGCTATACGCGATGGAAAATGTCGTCATCATGTAGCTGCCGGGAACGACACGCCACCCCGGCAGTCGACGCTGGGTTAGCGAGAGCAGGTGTGTGAGATTGGTGTAGCCATCTGCCTCGCCGTTCATCAACATCTCAATCACTCTATCCGAAGCGCCGATGGCGATCGGCACGTCTACAGTTGTGACGTTTTTGAAAGCGCGAGCAAGCTCGGCCGAGATCGCACTCTTCTCAGGTGCGATGATGCGTCTCCCTGGAACATTGATGTCATTGAACCTGTGGATCGCAGAACTCTCAGGCACAAGAAAGGTCGTTTCGTACCCGATGTAGGCGGGTCCGAAATCAATCTGAGCGGAGCGCGCAGACAGATTGACCAGAAAGGTTATGTCCGCATGCCCGTTAGCAACTTGGTCGACAGCGTCCGAAGGTGTTTTCGCCGCTGAAAACGCCGCGACTACGCCAAGCTGCGCCGCCAATTCGCGCCCAAGGTCGGCGGCTACCCCTGAGAATTGTCCTGTCTCCCCGTCGCGGACAGCGACAATTGGCAGCGTAAAAAGTACGACCCGTAGCTTGCCGGTCGGCGCCAACTCTGCCAACGCCTGCCCAGTCTGTGCACTGGCAGCAGACGAGATGACCAAGAGCGCCGCGGCACTGATCAGCGGCAACAAGATCCGGCATTGGCGATGCATTTTGGTGGCCTTTCGCGCGATGTCCTGAAACGCACCCTGAGCCCCTCCTCACCGCCCTGTCCAATAGATAAATGATCTAGCCATTTATGCTGATTTGGCATAAGCTGATTTTATGGAGCTGAAGCAACTGCGGACTTTTGTTACCGTCGTCGAACAGGGTTCTGTCTCAAAGGCCGCTCAGCATCTTCATACGGCCCAACCTGCATTGTCTCGGCAGATCGCCGATCTTGAAGCCGAACTTGGCCTGACTCTTTTTGATCGCGTCGGGCGCCGTCTGCTCTTGACCGGAGAAGGGGAACGATTGCTCGGCAATTGCCGTAGTCTCCTGGGACAGGCAAGGTCCCTGGGCGAGCAGGCGCAAGCACTAAGGGGTGGCGATAGCGGTCTTCTGAAGGTCGCGGCTGCTCCGGTGCAAATCGAAATCAGCCTTAGCAACCTTCTTGCCGAAATATGCCCGCCACTATCCTAACGTGGAAGTGAAAGTCATCGAATCGATTGGTACAAACACAATTGCCCTGCTGCAACGTGGGGAGGTTCATTTCGGAATCACTTTGCTCGAACTCGTTCGGCCTCACGATAAATATCTTCAAACCCATCCGCTCCCACCGCATGAGCTGCTGGCCGCCTGCAATCCTGCTTTTCGGCTCTCGAAGGGCGCGACTGCCGATGTTGAGAACATCGCTTCTCATCCCTTGCTTCTTTTGGAAGCGGCTTTCGCCGTTCGCAAGAGATTCGAACTCAATCTGTCGTGCTGCCAAGCTGAAGCCTAACATACTTATCGAGTGCCGCGCACCACATACGCTACTCGCTCTCGCTGAGGCAGGGCTTGGGATCGCGATCATTCCGTCAGCAGCAGGAATCGATCGCTATGGAGTGCGAACCGTTCGCATCGCCTACAAAGGCAAGCCAATTCTCGACCCGCTTGCAATGGTATGGGAAAGGCGGCGTGTCTTTCCGCGTTATGCGAAAGATTTTTGCGACCTGGTCGCCGCGCACATGCAACGCACTAAGCATGCGCCGCGCAGTGTGGGTTTCGCAGGCACGAAACGCATCTGGTGATCTTCCGATGGTCCTGGATTCCGGTGCAGGCGTGACGTCAGGACCTGTTACAGCGCCTCGCCCTTCAAAAGCTTCGGCACATCGCCCGCCAGGCCTGCCGCCTCGCGAATGAACATGCGCTTGAGCACCGGCAGGCGATCGACCACGCCGAGACCGAGATCACGCACCGCCCGCAGCACCTCCGAGCGGTTGGAGAACAGCCGGTTGAGGCCGTCGGTCGCAACGCCCATGGCCATGGTGTCGAAGCGGCGCCAGCGCTGGTAGCGCTCGAGCACGGTCGCCGGATCGATGCCGAGCCGCGCGGCGTCGACGATCACCTCCGCAAGCGCCGCTACATCCTTGAGGCCCATGTTGAGGCCCTGCCCGGCCACCGGATGGATCACATGCGCTGCATCGCTCACGAGCGCGATGCGTTCGGCCACGAACGTTCGCGCAACCGCAAAGCCAAGCGGAAACGCGAGCCGCGCGCCGACCGCGCTGATCTCGCCGAGATGCAGCCCGAAGCGCCGCTCGAGCTCGGCATGAAACTCGGCATCGGGCAGCGCGACGATACGATCAGCTTCGGCAGTCGTGTCGGTCCACACAATCGACGAGCGCTTGCCCTTGAGCGGCAGAATCGCGAACGGCCCGCCGGGCAGGAAATGCTCCTCGGCGCGCCCGCCGTGATCGCGCTCGTGCGCAACGGTGGTGACGATGCCGGACTGTCCATAGTCCCAGCCGTGGGTCGCGATGCCGGCGCGCTGCCGGATGCCGGAACGCGCGCCATCGGCGGCAACCAGACAGCCGCGCCGCGATGGTGCGCCCGTCCGCCAGCATGACCAGAATATGCGAGCCCGCGCCGATTTGACCGGTCACGCCCTGCGCCACCAGCTCGACACCGTCAAGCTTGGCGCGCTCGACCAGCGCGGCGAGCAATGGCTTGTTCTCGACCATATGGGCGAAGGGCTCGTGCGCAGGCAAGTCTACGCCGCCTGCGTGAACTTGGCGGCTTTGCTCGACGTCGCCGTCGAAGGTGAGGAACACCGGACGCACCGCATCGCCGAGCCGGCTGTCGGTGATATGCATGTCGACGATCGGCTGCGCCTCGCCCGCAACGATGTCCCAGACGCCGATGGTCTCGAACAGCCGGCGCGCCGCCGCCACGATCGCCGAGGCGCGCGCATCATCGGCAGCCTGCCCCAGCGCCGGGTCTGCCACTGTCACCCGATAGGTTGGACCAAGCGCCTGCTTGAGCGCGATTGCGAGCGCGAGACCCGCAAAGCTGCCGCCGCCGATCAGCACGTCGCAACGGTTTGCGCTCTCGGCCATTCGCCCCTCAACAGGAACCGGACTGATCGACAATATAGCTATTGTCAGCCGCCGCCAAAGCAGGGCATCCACACGGTAGAAATGGCCAACCAGGGAAGACTGATGTGGCCTCCGCGATCGAAGACCTGCTCACCATCCTGGACCTCGAGCCGCTCGAGGTGAACCTGTTCCGTGGCCGCAGCCCGCAGGTCGGCTGGCAGCGGGTGTTTGGCGGCCAGGTCATCGGCCAGGCGCTGGTCGCGGCCTGCCGCACCCTCGATGTGGCAAGCCGGCCGCCACATTCCATGCATGCCTACTTCCTGCTCGCCGGCGACCCCAAGGTGCCGATCATCTACGACGTCGAGCGCGTCCGCGACGGCAAGAGCTTCACCACCCGGCGCGTGACAGCGCTCCAGCATGGCCAGGCCATCTTCATCACGTCGGTGTCGTTTCATCGCGACGAGGCCGGCCTCTCGCATCAGGCCAAAATGCCCGACGTGCCCAAGCCCGAGGAGCTGCCGAGCGAAGCCGAGATCCGCGAGCGGGTGCTGCCGCTGATGCCCGATCCGGTACGGCGCTACTACGAGCGCGAGCGACCGATCGAGCTGCGCCCGGTCGAGTACGACCGCTATCTCGGCAAGGCGCATCCCGACGGCCGCTTCCACGTCTGGATCCGCGCGACCGGCACACTGCCCGACGAGCCCGCCATCCATCAATGCGTGCTGGCCTACGCGTCCGACATGACGCTGCTCGACGCTGCGCTGATCCCGCACGGCCGCACCGTGTTCGAGAAAACCATCATGGCGGCAAGCCTCGACCATGCGCTGTGGCTGCACCGGCCGTTCCGCGCCGACGACTGGCTGCTCTATGCCCAGGACAGTCCCGAACCTGTCGGGCGCGCGCGGCTTCTCCCGCGGGCTGATCTTCGCCCGCGATGGCACGCTGGTCGCGTCCGTGGCGCAGGAAGGTCTGGTGCGCGAGCGGCGCGCCGAGCCCGGCGAGCAGGGTTAGGTCAGATATATTGTCCTAATATGCCCAGATCTTAGTCGCACAGATTATTTTTCAATCAACGAATCCGCTTAATTTTTGAACGCACTGCCGATATCGTGTGCCGTCTGCCGCGCGCATGGCCCTGCCGGGTTGCGTCGGTGGTTTTTTGACCCGCGGCTCAATCGGGGGCCGCATACCGCGGGACCTTCCATGAAAATGATCATCGCCATCATCAAACCGTTCAAGCTCGACGATGTTCGCGACGCGCTCACCTCGACTGGCGTCCAGGGCATGACCGTCGCCGAGGTCAAAGGCTACGGCCGCCAGAAGGGCCACAAGGAGATTTATCGCGGCGCCGAATACGCGGTGAATTTCCTGCCCAAGGTCAGGGTCGATGTCGCGGTCGACGACAACCAGGTCGACAAGGTCGTCGAGGCGATCGCCAACGCGGCCAAGACCGGACAGATCGGCGACGGCAAGATCTTCGTCACCGGCATCGACAGCGCGGTGCGCATTCGCACCGGCGAGACCGACAGCGACGCGCTGTAGGCATCCGCCACCAGCATCGGGACGCGCAGAGGGCAAACCGACGCCTCGGCGACAGGCGTCGCTCGACGGGGGACGACCATGACGACCAAGAGAGCCATCACCACCATCGCCTTGCTGGGACTTGGTGCAACACCGGCGTTCGCCGAGGCGGCTCCGCCGGCGATCGATGCCGGCGATACCGCCTGGATGATCGCGGCGACCGGCCTGGTGCTGATGATGACGATCCCGGGCCTCGCGCTGTTCTATTGCGGCATGGTGCGCAAGAAGAACGTGCTCGCCACCATGGCGCAGAGCCTGCTGTGCACGGCGCTGTGCTCGATCCTCTGGGTCGTCGTCGGCTACACGCTCGCCTTCAACGGCGACGGCGCGCTGATCGGCAATCTCGACAAGCTGATGCTGCGCGGCATCGGGATGGATTCGGTCGCGCCGTCGACCAAGATTCCCGAGATGCTGTTCATGGTCTATCAGATGACGTTTGCGATCATCACGGTCGCGCTGGTGGCAGGATCGGTGGCGGACCGCATGCGCTTTTCGGCGTTCGTGTGGTTTGCGGCGCTCTGGCTGCTCTTCGTCTATGTGCCGATCGCGCACTGGGTCTGGGGTGGCGGCTGGCTCACGCCGGATGCGACCGCCATGAAGCCGGGCATTCTCGATTTCGCTGGCGGCACCGTCGTCCACCTCAATGCCGGCGTCGCCGGCCTCGTCGCCGCCTATGTGGTCGGCAACCGCCACGGCTATGGCAGTGACAATTTCGCGCCCTACGATCTCTCGCTCGCGGTGATCGGCACGGGCCTGCTTTGGGTCGGCTGGTTCGGCTTCAACGGGGGCTCGGCGCTCGGCGCCAATTCGCGCGCTGTCTTCGCCATCGTGGCCACGCATCTCGCAGCATCGATGGGCGCGCTGACCTGGATGGCCCTGGAGTGGTGGACGCGCGGCAAGCCCTCGGTGCTTGGCATGATCTCGGGCGCCGTCGCCGGCCTCGGGACGATCACTCCTGCCTCAGGTTTCGTCCTGCCATGGCACGGCATCGTGATCGGGCTCGTCGCCGGCGCGCTTTGCTTCTGGGCCTGCACCAAGCTCAAGCAAAAGCTCGGCTACGATGACTCGCTCGACGTCTTCGGCGTCCATGGCATGGGCGGCATCACCGGCACCCTGCTGTGTGGGGTCTTCGCGGTCGCAGCCGTGGGAGAAACGGCAGGACTGCTGGAGGGCAATCCGAGCCAACTGCTTTACCAGGTCTATGGCATCGTGGCGGTTGCGGTCTGGTCCGGCGTCGGCACCGTCATCCTGCTCAAGGTCATCGAGCTCATGGTGCCGCTGCGCGTCTCAAAGCAGAGCGAGATCGAAGGTCTCGACGTGACCCAGCACGGCGAAGCGCTGCAGTAATCCTGCAAACACTGTTCGAACCACAACGGCTCCCCAGACCAACCGGGGAGCCGTTTCGCTTTTCAGCGCAGAAGGTGACATTGGGACTAGAAGACGAAGTCGCTGGTCTGCAGCGCAACGCCATTCCCGAATGTCGCCAGCAGGGTTGCGTGAATCTCCTGCTGGTGATTGTACGGAACGCTCAGCTGATAAAGCTGATGATCGTCGGTATCGTAGAAGAGCAGGTCGTGATCGAACCGCGCGTGACTTCGGGATCTCGGTTCCGGTCACAAGCTCGCCATCGCGCCCGAACGGGTGCCAGCCGAAGCCATCGCCCAGCACGATCTTGTCGATACCCGACTGGAAGTCGGTGATGAGGTCGGGCCCATCGCCGTAGTCCAAGACGAAACGATCGGCTCCGGCGCCGCCGGTGAGCACGTCAAGACCGCGGCCGCCTTCGAGCGTGTCATCGCCGTCACCACCGATCAGAACATCAAGGCCAGCGCCGCCGACCAGAAGATCGTGCCCGGCGCCACCGTCAAGCACGACGCCACTGTCATCGGCGACCAGCCCATCGTCAAAACGCGAGCCGACCACCTTGTTGATGCTGCTGAAGGTGTCGCCCTGGGCGTCACCATACACACCCATGTTGGTCGCCAGGTTGACGTAGACTGCAGCACTCGACGACGCGTAGCTCGCGGTGTCAAAACCGTCGCCGCCGATGAGCCGGTCGGCGCCGGACCCACCTGCGAGAACATCGTTGCCGACGCCACCATCGAGGATGTCATTGCCGAGACCGCCAGACAGCGTGTCATTGCCGGTCTCGCCGAAGATCATGTCATCGCCGCCGCCGCCATAGACAGTATCTGCACCGCCGCCGCCGTGGATCTCGTCCGCGTTTGTGGTGCCGTAGAGGGTGTCGTTGACGTCGCTGCCCTCGATGAAGAGGCCGAAGGACGGGTCGAGGGTGCCCGCGCTCAGCCTGGCCATGACGACCATTGCATCGCTCCTGTTTCGCACCCACTCCCAGTCTCCCGCACCATCCTTATCCCGACACCGTCAATGCGGCTGTGATGACGATCACAAAGCGGTCGTTTGGCGGGTTTGGGTGGAAAGAAGAGCCCGCAGGCGTTGCGGCGGGTCACATTGCATGGCGCCTAAAGACCAGGCTGCGTCAATCGAAAGCGTGCACTATTCGCGGGCAGAAGACTGAAAAGAATGCAAGAGTGCTCGCGAGTGCGAATGCTTATCCGTCATTAGAGAGTGCGAGCACTCGGCGATTGTCAGTCCGAGTGCGCTGAAAGAGTTGCGCACCATCTCGACCGCGAGTCACGCACCAACGCTTTGAATCAGAAACGCATTCCAATCGCGCATTGCATGCGCGGGAAGCCGCCCGCATGGCGCTCCTTTCACATTCAGACGGCAGGACCGCTCGTTCGTTAGCTATGACTCCAGCGCAGTGCGGCAATATGGCACGCGCATTGCACATATTTTTGATTGGAGTTCCAAAACGTGCGCAGGGGGGAGACCGCCAAACTTTTTTTACTCCGCATCAGGCGGGGGCCAATCCAACGCCGTCCAGAACTCTGTGTGTAGTCCTACAGTCGGAGGCGGAAATGAAAGTCATTGCTAGTGCAGTCTTCATGTCGGCCGCGCTGTTGGCTTCGGTCGGTAGTGCGTCGGCGACGTCCTATCTTCAAGCCTCGAGCACGGAAGAGCAACTCGCGTCGGACACCAAGCCCAAGGTGGTCACGATGAATTCGACCGATGCGTCGAAGAACATCAAACAGGAGAAGGGCGTCATCAGGTTCAATGAATCCGGAGCCTTCTTCGTCATGGCGGCCGCGCAAGTCGGCGGCAAGGGCAAAGGCTCTGGTGCGGATGTGGATGCGCCTCAATGGCAAGGACATCGACAACTCCAACACCGAGCAGTTCATCAGCGACCCGACCTTCACGGCCGTCCTGGTCTGCCAGGGCGTGGCTGAAGTGAAGCGCGGGGACCGGATCGAGGTGGTGTTTTCGGGCACCGACCCGGGCATCGGGCTGGTCGTCAAGAAGCCAGCCGGCGAACCCGTGGTTCCGAGCGTGATCTTCTCTGGTTGGCGGATCGACTGAACCAGCGCGGTTGCTTGCACTCGGTCGTTTGCACATGGTCGCTTGCACACTCGGGGGCGCCTGGTGGCGTCCCCGAACGACGCGACCGCAATCGCGGCGGTGCTCAACTCACAAGAGTTGGAAACCACAAGTCGCTTGAAAGTCACGCGTCACTTGGAAATCACCATCGCTCGAAGTCATCACGCGTGACCGTTTGGAATCTGGCACACGACTTGATTGGTTGACGTGGCGTTGCTGGCGGGGGTGGATCGTCGCGCGGCAAAAAACTTTGGTGTCCGAACCTGCCACCCCAGGAACGGGCTTTAGCGGGAGGATCAACCCATGAAGATCGTCATGGCTATCATCAAGCCTTTCAAGCTTGACGAGGTGCGCGACGCCTTGACCGCGGTCGGAGTGCACGGAATGACCGTCACCGAGGTCAAGGGATACGGGCGTCAGAAGGGCCACACTGAAATCTATCGCGGCGCCGAATACGCCGTCAGCTTTCTGCCCAAGGTCAAGATCGAGGTGGCGGTACCGACCGACCAGGTCAACAAAGTCATCGACGCCATCATGGGGGCCGCCAAGACCGGCCAGATCGGCGACGGAAAGATCTTCGTCTACAGCATCGACAGCGCCGTGCGTATCCGCACCGGCGAGACCGACGCCGCTGCTCTGTGATGCCCGCGCCTCACTGGTTTGGACAGGAGTAACACCATGACATTCAGGAAATTTGCGCGCGTGGCGCTGATAGCTCTCGCCGTCATCGCTGCGCTCGGCTTGATCCTGAGCTTCATCGATCAATCGTCGGCGCAGACGCCACCGGCGCCAGCCACGCCGCCAGAGCCGGAACCGCCGATACCGGCGTGTGACGCCAAGATGCAGATCAACTGCTCGCCGAACTCGGGCGACACCGCCTGGATGCTCACCTCCGTGGCGCTGGTGCTGATGATGACGATCCCGGGTCTCGGGCTCTTCTACGGCGGCATGGTCCGCAGGAAGAACGTCGGCGACACCATCATGACCAGCTTCGCCATCACCTGTCTCATCAGCCTTCTCTGGCTGGTCTGCACCTACAGCTTGGCGTTCACGCGCAGGATCGCCCTACATCGGCGGCCTCGACCGCCTCTTCCTGCAGGGCATCTTGAGCGATATCGCCAAGGGCATGGGCAATCCCAACCCGCTGGCGGCGACGATCCCCGAGACCGTCTACATCTGCTTCCAGCTGACCTTTGCGATCATCACTCCGGCGCTGATCGCCGGCGCCTTCGCCGAGCGCATGAAGTTCTCGGCGATGCTGTGGTTCGTCGGTCTGTGGGCGATCTTCGTCTATTCGCCGGTCGCGCACTGGGTCTGGGGCCCGGACGGCTTCCTCAACGCCGCCAACGCGGACGGAATGTTCAAGGTGCTCGACTTCGCCGGCGGCACCGTCGTGCACATCAATTCGGGCGTCGCCGGACTGATGTGCTGCATCATGCTCGGCAAACGCCAGGACTCCGGCCCGCCACACAACATGGTGCTCACCTTCATCGGCGCTTCGCTGTTGTGGGTCGGCTGGTTCGGCTTCAATGCCGGTTCCGCCGTCACGGCCGGCTTGCAGGCCGGCATGGCCATGCTGGTGACGCACATGGCGACCTCGGCGGCGGGCTTCACCTGGATGATCGTCGAGTGGATGGTGCGCGGCAAGCCGACCGTCATCGGTATCTGCACTGGCGCGGTGGCCGGTCTGGTCGCAATCACTCCGGCGTCGGGCTTCGTCGGCCCCGTCGGCTCGCTTGCGATCGGCGCGGCCGCCGGCATCGTCTGCTACTGGGGCTGCACCGGCCTCAAGCACATGCTCGGCTACGATGATGCGCTCGACGCCTTCGGGGTGCACGCGGTCGGCGGCATCGTGGGGGCGCTGCTCACCGGCGTGTTCGCGATCGAGCAGTACGGCGGCACCGCCGGCGTCGCTCGAAGGCAACCCGGTGCAGTTCATCAATCAGTGCATCGGCGTCGCCATCGTGTTTGTCTACGACGCGGTCGTGTCGCTGATCATCCTCTTGGTCATCAACATGGTGATCGGGCTGCGTGTAACACCGGAGACCGAACGCGAGGGCCTCGACGTCGCGCTCCACGGCGAGACGGTTCAGTAAGTTCACGGCTTAGCGAACACGGTTAGGGTGGAGACCCGGCACCACCCTTGCCGTCGGGGGACCTTGGCGCAAGCCACGGTCCCCCACTTTCATTTTTCTTCAAGAACGATCGGCACCGGCGCAGCCGGCGAGCTGCCCCAACTCCCAGCGCAATCCCTACCTAAGTACCGTCAACGCTGTGCACTGACCGCAGTTCCAAGGGCGTCGTTTCCAGCGGATAGCTGTGAAATCGAGTCCCCGCCGGCGTTCTTTTTAGTCCTGCCTAAGTACTAGGCAGACCTGGCGCATGTTTAGGCTGACCCATCCCAGGGGCGCGGCGGCCTGTCGCTGCAAGGGCGAAAACTGGCATAAAATCAGTCACTTATAACATGTCAGTAGAACTGGCACGGGGCTTGATTCGCAGGGTTGCGCGGTGCCTCGCGCGGGCAAAGTGCCCCCACGTCGGGACCGTAACCGCCTGAACCTGCCGTACGCAGGACCGGGCCCAAGCGGGGATTGAAACTCATGAAAATCGTCATGGCCATTATCAAGCCATTCAAGCTCGATGAGGTCCGCGACGCTCTGACTGCGATCGGCGTGCACGGGATGACCGTCACGGAGGTCAAGGGCTATGGGCGTCAGAAGGGCCACACTGAGATCTACCGCGGCGCCGAATACGCCGTGAGCTTCCTGCCCAAGATCAAGATCGAAGTGGCGGTCCCTTCCGACCAGGTCGACAAGACCGTCGACGCCATCACCTCGGCGGCCAAGACCGGCCAGATCGGCGACGGCAAAATCTTCATCCTCGGCCTCGACAACGCCGTGCGGATCCGCACCGGCGAAACCGACGCCGCCGCCCTCTGACCCCGCGCACCTCACAAGGAGCTGACACATGAAGTTGACGACACCTATTCGCGCGGGACTTGCTGCCGCTGTACTTGGCGGCGTCGCGTTCTCTGACTGCCCACGGCGTCTCCGCCGAGGAAGCAGCGCCAGCGGCGCCGATGACCTTCAACAAAGGCGACAACGCCTGGATGCTGACCTCGTCCGTGCTCGTTCTGCTGATGACGATCCCGGGCCTCGCCCTGTTCTATGGCGGCCTCGTTCGCTCCAAGAACATGCTCTCGGTGCTGATGCACGTGTTCTACACCGTCTGCATCGTGACCGTGATCTGGGTGATCTACGGCTACAGCCTCGCCTTCACAGGCGGCTCGTCCATCATCGGCGGCCTCGACAAGCTCTTCCTCAAGGGCGTCACCACCAACTCGCAGGCCGCGACCTTCTCGGTCGGGGTCACGATCCACGAGCTGATCTACATCTGCTTCCAGATGACGTTCGCGGCGATCACGCCAGCCCTGATCGTCGGCGCCTTTGCGGAGCGCATGAAGTTCTCCGCAGTCGCCTTGTTCATTCCGCTGTGGGTGACGCTCATCTACTTCCCGATCGCCCACATGGTCTGGTACTGGGCCGGCCCTGATGCAATCCAGGATGCCGCCAAGGTACTCGCGGCCGCGACTGACGAAGCCGCGAAGAAAGTCGCACAGGAGAAGCTTGACGCAGTGCTGGCTGATGCCGGGCAGGTCTTCATATGGGGCGCGATCGACTTCGCGGGCGGCACGGTGGTGCACATCAATGCCGGCATCGCGGGCCTGGTCGGCGCGCTGCTGGTCGGTCGGCGCACGGGTTACGGCAAGGAGCTGATGCCTCCCCACTCGCTGACCATGACGATGATCGGCGCCTCACTGCTGTGGGTCGGCTGGTTCGGCTTCAATGCCGGCTCCAACCTCGAAGCCAATGGCGGCGCCGCACTCGCGATGACCAATTCCTTCGTCGCCACCGCGGCAGCGGCGCTGTCGTGGATGTTCCTCGAATGGATGATCAAGGGCAAGCCGTCGCTCCTCGGCGCGCTCTCGGGCTGCGTCGCGGGCCTGGTCGCGGTCACCCCGGCCGCCGGCTTCTCCGGCCCCATGGGCGCGATCGTGCTTGGCCTGGTCGTCGGTGCGGTGTGTCTGTTCTTCTGCACCGCGGTCAAGAACGCGCTCGGCTATGACGACGCGCTCGACGTGTTCGGCGTGCACTGCATCGGCGGCATCGTCGGCGCCATTGGCACCGGCATCCTGGTGAACCCGATGCTCGGCGGCGCCGGCATCATCGACTACACCGCGATCCCGCCGAAGGTCGCCGACTACGACTTCATGGCGCAGCTCATCTCGCAGTGCAAAGGCGTGGCGACCACGCTGGTGTGGTCGGGCGTTGGCTCGCTGATCATCTACAAGGTGGTCGACGTGCTGGTCGGGCTGCGCGCTCCGGTCGAAAAGGAGCGCGAAGGCCTCGACATCACCGATCACGGCGAGCGGGCCTACACGATGTAAGGGATACGGTTAGGGTGGAGACCCGGCACCGCCCTTGCCGTCGAGGGGCCCTGGCGCAAGCCAGGGCCCCTCACTCTTGGTGCGAACGGATATGGCTGCAGGACAACAACGTCCGCTGACTTGGCAGCTGACTTGGCAGCGCCTGCCTCATTGGGCAGGAGGCGACTGAACCAATGCCCAGTCTAGACCCAAGCCGCCGGTTGCGATCACCGCTTCGGTCCGGTTCGTCACCTTGATCGCCTTTAGGATGGCGGTGACGTGGTTCTTGACGGTTGGCAAGGCCAGATTCAGGTCGCGGCATATCGCCTTGTTGCTCTTGCCTTTCATCATCAGCCGTAAGACATCGGCTTGTCGGTCGGTCAGGCCAAGGTCGGCTGGCTTCACGGCTCTTGCACCGGAGGCGATGCACGCGAGCTTGGGGCCCGTAAGCGCACGCTGCTCACGCGAGATGATCTCAGGCGGAATGTAGACACCGCCAGCGAGGACCAGATTGAGCGCGCTCAGCATCACCTCCCGCAGCCCGGACTTCGGAATGAACCCAAGCGCGCCAAGATCCAACGCCCTGGCCACGCTATCCCGGTCTTGACGGGCCGATAGCACGACAACCGAAACCGTCGGGTGACGCTCACGCAGCTCGCCGAGCAGGGAAAAGCCATCCCGATCGGGCAGGTTCAGCTCGAGCACAACAAGATGGATATCGGCGTTCTCCGAGAGCAGCTCCATTGCTTGGTGCCCAGTGGTCGCCTCCAATATGGTCGCGGTGCCCTTCAGGTTCTTGAGGCAGCCGCGGAGCGCTTCTCGAATCAAGAAGTGATCGTCGACCACAAGGATTTTCATGGAGCGCGGTGCTTCGGCTTGACCGTGCTCCGATAGCCAGGGCCCAGCACCCAATTTGGGACTGTCGGCCTGAGTTGTTGCGAGCATGACCCTCTCCGTGACTTTGCTTGTTGGCAGCTCACGCTGCTTGGGGTGTATGCTGCAGAGTAAGGCTCTTGTGTTCGAGCGAATGTGAACTGGTTCACACACAAAGAATTATTAATTCTTGTTTAATTACATAGACTTAGGACAACGGCCCGGCAATCTCGCGGGCCCTCCCGATTGCCGGGACCCCCAGGAGCCGTTATTTTCCATTAAAATGCGCGCGTGTGAGTGTCTGAGCGAAAATGCCTCCGACCCCAACTGCCAGAAACAGTCCTTCGACTGGCGGAGCCACGGATAGAGCGGCACTGCTCCGCAATCATCCACTGTTTTGCGAGCTGACCCCGCCAATTCTCGAGCAGATCAGCGCCTACATTAAAAGACGGTCGGTGCCCAAAGGGTCGACGATTTTTGAAAAGGGCGATGCCGGCGTCGGACTGATTGGAGTTGTCTCCGGCTCAGTCAAGATCAGCGTGAACTCCGCAGACGGCCGAGACATTGTGCTCAACATCATCCGCCCGGGCGAAGTCTTCGGCGAAATTGCATTGCTTGACGGCCGCGCACGCACGGCCAACGCCACTGCAATGTCCGATTGCGAGCTGATCGTGATCGAGCGCCGCGAATTCATTCCCTTCCTGCGCAGCGAACCCGACGTGACGCTGAAATTAATGGAAATCCTCTGCTCGCGCCTGCGCAAGACAAGCGAGCAGGTCCAGGATGTGACATTCCTCAATTTGTCGACCCGGTTAGCAAAAACCTTGCTTCGACTGACCGCAAACACTGAGCCTTCGAAGGCGGCAGCAAAGCTGGCGATCACTCAACGCGAGATCAGCCAAATTGTCGGCAGGTCTCGGGAGAGCACCAACAAGCAGCTGCGCGCTTGGGCGAAGCGCGGATGGATTCGGCTGGAACGAGGAAGCGTTACTGTGTTGAAAGCTGAAAAGCTGGAGGAAATTGCAGCGACAAGCTCCGACCTCGACGTCTCGTGATGGCGGTTGCCGAACTGAAATTGTTCGTCAGCGGTAGCGACGATGGCCAAGCGGATCGTCGCAGGCGTGTCCAACCCCGACGGCGGCCCCGAAATGGAACCGTGCCGGGAAGCCGGCATTAGTCGGCCACCACAACAGTTAAACAGCCCTTAACCCGGCCGTACATATGGTAGGAGATAGTCTGGTGCGGCGGGGGTGCGCCGCTTGTAGCTATGTACATGACAGTTGTAGACCGCGTATCGCCTCCCTCGCCTGCCCGCCCGGCCTCGAGCCGCTCGCCGTTCGTGCGGCTGCGCGAGCTTTTGAGCGACCTTCCGCCTGGCATGCCCGCAATCAGCCTCGCGGTCGGCGAGCCGCAGCATGCGGTGCCCTCGTTCGTTGGCCCAGTGCTCGCCGCCCATCTGGCCGAGTTCGGCCGCTATCCCATGAACAAGGGGCTCGACGAGTTCTGCGCCGCCGCCGCCCAATGGCTCGGCCGCCGCTTCAAGCTGCCGCGGCCGATCGATCCCGCGAGCGAGGTGCTGGTCCTCAACGGCTCGCGCGAGGGCCTCTTTCTCGGCGCACTCGCAGCCGAGCGCTGGGCCAGTGGCCGAGCGGGCCGGCCCGCGATCCTGATGCCCAATCCGTTCTACGGCGCCTATGAGGCTGGCGCGATCGGCGCCAACTGCGAGCCGGTCTATCTGCCGGCGACTGCCGAGACCGGCTTTCTGCCCGATCTCGATGCGCTGTCGGAGGGGCTTTTGGCGCGCACGGTCGCGTTCTATCTCGCCTCGCCCGCGAACCCGCAGGGGTCAGTGGCCGACCCCGCTTATTTTGCACGCCTCGTCGCGCTGGCCCGCCGCCACGGCTTCGTCCTGTTCAGCGACGAGTGCTATTCGGAGATCTATACCCAGCGGCCGCCCGCGAGCGCGCTCGAACAGGCGGGACCGGATTTCCAGAACGTCGTCGTCTTCCAGTCGCTGTCGAAGCGCTCGAACCTGCCGGGTCTGCGCGTGGGCTTCGTGGCAGGCGACCGCAACTTCCTCAGCGCCTTCCTTGAGCTGCGCAATGTCTCCTCGCCGCAGGTGCCGCTGCCGGCGCAGCGGGTGGCGATCGCCGCCTATGCGGACGAGGCCCATGTCGAGGAGAACCAGAGGCTCTACAAGCTGAAGTTCGACCTCGCCGACCAGATTCTTGGCGGCCGTTATGGCTATCGCCGGCCGGCCGGCGGCTTCCTGCTGTGGCTCGATGTCTCGCAGCATGGCGGCGACGAGGCGGTCACCCTGCGGCTGTGGCGCGAAGCCGGGCTGCGTGTGGTGCCGGGCCGCTATCTCGCGCGCGAGCAGGCCGACGGCAGCAATCCAGGTGCGGGCTATATCCGCGTCGCGCTGGTGCAGGACCAGGAGACGACCGCGGAAGCGCTGCATCGATTGGTTGGTGTACTGGGCTGAGGAATTGCATGTCGGCCATTGACCGTACCCTTGAGAGCCTGACCTTCCTCACCGAGGAAGCGCGCGACGCATTGCGCAGGCGCCTGCACGAGCTCGGCGGTCTCGCGCTGATCCTGCTCGCGCTGATGCTCGCGATCGCGCTCGCGACCTGGTCGGTGCGCGATCCTTCGCTCAGCCACGCCACGACCGCGCCGGTGCGCAACCTTCTCGGTGTCGCCGGCTCGACCGTGGCCGATCTGTCGATGCAGATCTTCGGCCTCGCCGCGCTCGCGCTCATAGTCCCGATCGGGCTCTGGGGCTGGCGGCTGGCGAGCCATCGCCCGCTCGTGCGCGAGCGCATCAGGCTCGCGATCTGGGTTCTCGCCATCGCGCTCGTGGCCGCATTCGCAGCATGCCTGCCACGGCCTGCATCCTGGCCGTTGCCGGTCGGTCTCGGCGGCGTGGTGGGCGACGCCGTGCTGCGCGGCGCGGCCTGGCTGATGGGCGGCTCGCTCGGCAGTTTCGCTTATGTGCTGATTGGCGCGACGACGGGTGTGCTCGGATTCGCGGCGCTTGCGATCACATGCGGGTTCGGTCTGCAGGGTACTGCCGACGAGCTCGACGCGGAGGAACCCCAAGAGGACGATCAGGAGGACAAGCAGCAGGAGACCGCTGAAAGCGAGGAGAAGGAAAGCCGCGCCGCCATCTCGCTCGGCTTCCTGGTGCACGGCTTCCTCAGCCTGAAAGCGCGGCTTGCACGCCTGTTCAGCCGCGGTGACGGCGACACCAGCCGGCGCGTCGCGCTCACCGGGCGCACCGAGCCGAGCTTCGGCAGCGACGGATCGAACGACGAGGAAGCGTTGGGCGAGGAGGCAGAGGAGGAAGAACAGCCCGAGCCGCCGAAGAAGAAGGCCAAGCCCTCGCGCCGCGGAGGCGGCGGCTATGTGCTGCCGGCGCTCGATCTCCTGACGGCCGCTCGCTCGAATGGCCGCCCGCAGGTCAGCGCCGAGACGTTGCAGAACAATTCGGTGGCGCTCGAAGGCGTGCTCGGTGATTTCGGCGTGCGCGGCGAGATCATCAACGCGCGTCCCGGACCCGTGGTCACGCTCTACGAGCTCGAGCCCGCGCCCGGCATCAAGTCGTCGCGCGTGATCGCACTAGCCGACGACATCGCCCGCTCGATGAGCGCGCTCTCCGCCCGTGTCGCCGTCGTCCCGGGCCGCAATGCCATCGGCATCGAGCTGCCCAATCCGCATCGCGAGAAGGTGATGCTGCGCGAGCTGCTCGCCGCCGACGCCTCCAACAGCTCGACTGCCAAGCTGCCGCTCTGTTTGGGCAAGACCATCGGGGGCGAGCCGGTCATCGTCGACCTTGCCCGCATGCCTCACTTGCTGATCGCCGGCACCACCGGCTCCGGCAAGTCGGTCGCGATCAACACCATGATTTTGAGCCTGCTCTACACGCTCAAGCCGGAGCAATGCCGGCTGATCATGGTCGATCCCAAGATGCTGGAGCTTTCGGTCTACGACAACATTCCACATCTCCTCACGCCTGTGGTGACGGATCCCAAGAAGGCGGTGGTCGCGCTCAAGTGGGCGGTGCGCGAGATGGAGGAGCGCTACAAGAAGATGTCGAAGCTCGGCGTGCGCAACATCGACGGCTACAACACTCGCATCGCCGAGGCGGTCTCGAAGGGCGAGGCGCTCACCCGCACCGTCCACACCGGCTACGACAAGGAGAGCGGCGACGCCATCTACGAGGAGGAGGCGCTCGACCTCGAGCCGCTGCCTTACGTCGTGGTCATCGTCGACGAGATGGCCGACCTGATGATGGTGGCCGGCAAGGACATCGAAGGCGCGGTGCAACGGCTCGCCCAGATGGCGCGCGCGGCCGGCCTGCATGTGATCCTGGCCACGCAGCGGCCGTCGGTCGACGTCATCACCGGCACCATCAAGGCCAATTTCCCGACCCGCATCTCGTTCCAGGTCACCTCCAAGATCGACAGCCGCACCATCCTGGGTGAGCAGGGCGCCGAGCAGCTCCTTGGCCAGGGCGACATGCTCTACATGCAGGGCGGCGGCCGCATCAGCCGTGTGCACGGCCCGTTCGTCTCCGATGACGAGGTCGAGAAGGTGGTGCGTCACCTCAAGTCGCAGGGCGCGCCGCAGTACCTCGAGGCGGTCACCACCCCCGACGAGCCCGAGCTCGACGAGGACGGCAATCCGGTGTTCGACGCGACCGGCATGGGCCAGGCTGGCGATCCCACAGACCTCTACCAGCAGGCCGTCCAGATCGTCTTGCGCGATCGCAAGGCCTCCACCAGCTATATCCAGCGCCGGCTGCAGATCGGCTATAATCGCGCCGCCTCGCTGATGGAGCGGATGGAGCAGGAAGGGGTGGTGGGCCAGTCCAATCACGCCGGTAAGCGCGAAATCCTGATCGGCGGCGAGAACGAATAGCAGTCTTGAGGAATAACGCGTTGCCGGTTCGTGGTGAATCGGGTTCAACCGGGCCGCGATGTCGCCACACGAGGCGGCTAGCAAACAGGCTCGCGAATCGAGATTGAGGCGGAAAGCGGAGCGTCACATGGCTGGCAAGTGCCAAGCAGCTTCGAGTGCAGCAGCTTGGATTGCAATCGCGATGGCGGGACAAATGGTTGCAGCCTCCGTGGCGGCGGCCCAATCGGTTCCGCTGCCGCCACCTGCGCCGCTGCCCAAAACGGGCGCGGCACCTCAACCACCAGGCGCGATCCCCAACAACGCCAAAGGGCCGAGCACACCGGCACAAGGGGGCAGTCAGAAGGCGCAGGGCGACGAGCAGCAAGCTCAGAGCAGCAGTCCGCTGCAGCAGCTGCAGCAATGGCTGCCGCCGATCTTCGGCGGCGGAGACGAGAAGAAAGAACAACAACAACCTGAGAAACAGGCCCCGCAGCAACAGGCGCGGCCGGCTTCGAATCTCGAGCCCAAGCAGCGCGCACTGGTCGACAGGGTCAGCGCTTATCTGACGCGTGTGCAGGTGATGTCGGGCGACTTCGCCCAGATCGGTCCGGATGGACGGCGGTCGCAGGGCCAATTCTATGTCCAGAAGCCCGGCAAGATCCGCTTCGATTACGATTCACCGAGCCGCATCGATATCGTCGCGGACGGCTCCTCGGTCGTGGTGCGCGACCGCAAGCTCGCCACCCAGGATGTGTATCCGCTGTCGCAGACGCCGCTCCGGTTCCTGCTGGCCGATCGCATCGATCTGCTGAAGGACGCCACCGTCACCGCGGTGTCCGCCGATGACACCTACGTGACAGTCCTCGTCGAGGAGAAGCACGCGGTGATCGGCACCAGCAAGCTGATGATGATGTTCGGCGCCAAGGATTTCCAGCTCAAGCAATGGATCGTGACCGACCCGCAGGGCTACGACACCACGGTCGCGCTCTCCAATCTTGATACGGCCAAGCGGCCGGATCCGGACATGTTCAAGATCGATTACACGCAATATCCAAACTAGGCGAATAGCGAAAGACCGAGCGCCCTTACCCTATTCGCGACTCCATTCGCTACTCGCTCATTCTGCATGCGTCTCACCGTCACCACCTGGAACATCAACTCGGTGCGCTTGCGCATCGATCTGGTGGCGAAGTTCATCAAGGCGGTGCGTCCGGACATCCTGTGCCTGCAGGAAACGAAGTGCCCGGACGACAGCTTTCCGCACAAGCGATTGCGCCGTCTCGGCTACATCCACGCCGCGATCAATGGGCAGAAGGGCTATCACGGGGTCGCGGTGCTCTCGCGGCTGCCGTTCGAGCGCTTTGATGTCCACGCCTTCTGCGACAAGAGCGATTGCCGCCACATCTCGGCGGTGTTCGGCGAGCGTGCCGGCCTGCGCGATCCGGTGACGGTGCACAATTTCTATGTGCCGGCAGGCGGTGACATTCCCGACCCTCGTCTCAATCCGAAGTTCGCCCACAAGCTCGCGTTCCTCGATGAGATGCGCGACCACAAGGCGCTGCAGCCGGCGGCAGGTGAGCGTGCGATTTTGGTGGGCGATCTCAACGTGGCGCCGCTCGAGCATGACGTCTGGAGCCACAAGCAGATGCTGCGCGTCGTCTCCCACACACCGATCGAATGCGACAAGCTCACCGCGGTTGCGCAGGCTGGACGCTGGGTCGATTCCATGCGCGTGCTCACGCCGGAGCCGGCCAAGCTCTATACGTGGTGGAGCTACCGCTCGCCCGACTGGGCTACGGCCGACAAGGGCCGCAGGCTCGACCACATCTGGGCCTCGCCCGCGCTCGGCGATCGGGTGTCCAACATCGCCATCGCGCGGCAGTATCGCGGCGCCGAACGCCCGTCCGACCACGTGCCGGTGACCGCGACGCTGGAGGTGTAAAGGCTACTTGCCATTACACGCTGCCTCACTCGGCCTCATGGTGAGGAGCGGCGCGTAAGCGCCGCGTCTCGAACCATAGGCCGCCCGCAGTGGCCGCCCATCCTTCGAGACGCGCTCCTGCGGAGCGCTCCTCAGGACGAGGCAGAGAGAAGCTAGAGGCTGCCGGTTCCCCAATACGAACGACGCGTGCTCACCCGCGCGCGCTCGGATCGATCACGGCGCGCAGGCGCTGCATGTCGCGCTCGGATTCATCGGTGCGCTTGGCGAGGATTTCACGCAACCGAACCGCCGCATCCGGGTAGCCCTCGAGCATCTTGAGAAACAACGAGCGCGGAATGCAGAGCACGGTGGAGGGTTCGAGCGCGGTCGCGGTCACCGGTCGCGTCGTCTCGGTGAACAAGGCGAGCTCGCCGAGCAGCGTGCCGACGCCGACCTTGATGCTCTTCGCGGTGTCGCCGCCGCGCGGCGAGGGCCGGAACGAGCGCGTGATGCGGCGGCGTTGGCCAATGCCCCGCCGCCGCACGTTTGACAATTCATATTGACGGTTAAGATCGTCGAAAGCCTGACTAGGCGAACGGCAGAGAAACTAAGATACTCTGCCTGCCATGCATGCTCTGACAAAGGCTTGATGGTTCCGATTACCAGTCGATTCCCCGGCTCCCCTTTGCCGCGAGAGCGCGTCGCAGTCTGCCTCGGAACGCCTTCGAAGGTCTTGTGTCTGGGTACGTACTTCGGTCACCGAGACCCTGCCAGCCATGCAGTTCCTGATGAACCTTTCGTGGTTTCGATTTCCGGATGATTCACCCGCACCTCGGCTCCGCGCAAGTTCGTGGCACAAATCGGATGTCATTCCTCTCAACTCTCGCACTTGCTCAGGAATGGCGGGCGTCGTAGTCGTAACTTTTCCTGCCACGCAGGCTCTGATGAATGCTTCGTGGTTTCGATTTCCGGATGTTTCTCCCGCGCCTCTCTGTCGCGCGAGCACATGACACTGCGCATCAGTTGGAAGGTTCTGGGCGTAGGCCGGCCCAGCAATGCAAATGACAAGCGCGGCGGTGAAGGCAAGCGAAATTGTACGCATAGTCTTCCTCTCCCCAATGAATGAATTTACGTTTCCAAAATACTCGGCCAAAAGGCCCCTGATATGATTTGAATCAATTCTTGATTGCGAAGAGGTTCGTGACCAGAGCGCGGAGAGACTTTCCGCAACTTGCCTTTCTTTCTTTTCTTTTTCTAGGTAACGTCTTCCGCTCGCGTTGGCCACGAGCGCATGGCCGTGCTGATCTATTGTTACTATCCAATTCAATCTAATCGGATCAAAGTCTAACGGTCACGAGCTCCCGCCGCTCACCCGCGCGCGCTCGGATCGATCACGGCGCGCAGCCGCTGCATGTCACGCTCGGATTCATCGGTGCGCTTGGCGAGGATTTCACGCAGGCGAACCGCCGCATCCGGGTAGCCCTCGAGCATCTTGAGAAACAGTGGGCGCGGAATGCAGAGCACGGTCGAGGGCTCGAGCGCGGTCGCGGTCACCGGTCGCGTCGTCTCGGTGAACAAGGCAAGCTCGCCGAGCAGCGTGCCGACGCCGACCTTGATGCTCTTCGCGGTGTCGCCGCCGCGCGGCGAGAGCCGGAACGAGCCCTCCTGGACCACGTAGCCGCCATCGGCGTCATCGCCGACCGCGAACAAGGTCTCGCCGCTGTGCACATAGCGGCTCTCGGCACCGATCGCCAAAATACGAAGCGCGCCCCGCCCGAGCATGCTCAGGGTCGGGACCTTCTCGAAGAAATTGATGTCGTCCTCAATCGCCATCCTTCAATCGTCATCCATCGACGAAATCAAGGCACCAGCTTGTAGCCACCAGTCTCGGTCACCAGGATCGTGGGCGTGGTGGCATCGCGCTCGACCTTCTGCCGCAACCGATAGATATGAGTTTCCAATGTATGGGTGGTCACGCCCGAATTGTAGCCCCACACTTCCTGCAACAGCGTCTCGCGCGTCACCGGCTTCTGACCGGCCCGGTAGAGAAAGCGCAGGATCGCTGTCTCCTTCTCGGTTAGACGAACCTTGTTCCCTTTAGCGTTGAGCAGCAGCTTGGAGCTCGGCCGGAACGTAAAGGGCCCGATGGTGAAGACGGCATCCTCGCTCGCTTCGTGCTGGCGCAGCTGGGCGCGGATACGCGCCAGCAGCACCGCAAACCGGAACGGCTTGGTCACATAGTCATTCGCACCCGATTCAAGCCCGAGAATTGTGTCGGAATCGGTATCATGACCCGTCAGCAGCAGGATCGGCGCCTTGAAGCCGCCCTTGCGGAGCATCCGAACGGCCTCGCGACCGTCGATATCGGGCAGGCCCACGTCCATGATTACAAGATCAATCTGGCCGCCTTTGGCGGCCTGCACACCTTTGGTGCCGTTCTCGGCGGCGACCGCCTCGAACTCTTCGTGCAACGCAAGCTGTTCGACCAGCGCGTCGCGCAATTCGGCATCATCTTCAACGATAAGGATCCTGCGAACGTTAGTCATCGAGGGCTCTGGGACTGTGGTTCAGTGTCCGACTTTCGCAACCTTGACGAGGGTCGGCGGCGCGATGGTCGGACGTCCTAGCAAGACACGGGCAAATCCATGATTCCTATGTGGTTCTGGCCTGCAACCATACGCAATGGCTGCAAAACCGGCTAGGACTATCCCCCCAACATTCAACGCCGGGCAGGCGTTGCGGGAAGTAGAGCATTCGCTGCCAAAAGAGCAAGCGGCAGTTGGCGGGCGCTTATACCTCGACTGCGGCCATGTAAGAACCGCCAAGCGTGGGGGAAGCCTATGCACAGCATGGCCTTATCTCTTCTCAAGGTTGCCACCAGGCCAGGTATACGCAGCCGCGGGGTGCTGATCGCCGGCCGGCTCGCCATCCCCGTGGTGTTGGGCCGCACTGGTATTCGCGCCAACAAGCGCGAAGGTGACGGCGCCACGCCGCGGGGCTGGTTCCGCCTGCGGCGGCTGTGGTGGCGAGCCGACCGGAGCCCGAGGCCACCGACCTTGCTGCCGACCGTCCGCATCGACCACCGCGTGGCCTGGTGCGAAGACCCCGGCGACCGCCGCTATAACCGGCCATTCCGGCGATCGGCCAATGAACCAGGCGACCGCCTCTGGCGCGACGACCAGCTGTACGACATCATCATCGAGATCGATCACAATACCCGGCCCCGGGTCGCCCGCCGGGGCAGCGCCGTGTTCCTGCACCTGGCTCGGCCAGACCGCTCCCCGACCGCGGGATGCGTCGCCTTCGCGGCTCCCGACATGCGCCGCCTGCTGGCGCGGCTTGGACCCAATACGCGAATCCTGATTCAGATCTAGATTGCGCCTGCCCGGTCAACTTCGACCGCCGAAAATCGCCGTCCCAACGCGCACATGTGTCGCACCGAACGCAATCGCCGTCGCAAAGTCCGCGCTCATTCCCATGGACAGCAGGCTCAGTCCGTTCCGAGCCGCGATCTTCGCCGTGAGGGCAAAATGCGGGGCGGGTGGTTCATTGGCCGGCGGGATGCACATCAGACCGGAGATCGACAGGCCATGACGCTCACGGCAGGCCTTGAGGAACTCGTCGGTCGCCTCCGGCAGCACGCCCGCCTTTTGCGGCTCGCCGCCGGTGTTCACCTCGACAAACAGGGTAGGCCGCTGACCCTGTCGGGCGATCTCCTTGGCCAGCGCCTCGCACAGGCTCGGCCGATCGACCGAATGAATGGCGTCGAACAGCGCGACCGCTTCCTTCGCCTTGTTCGACTGCAGCGGGCCGATCAGATGGAGCTCGAGCCCAGGATGCCCTGAGCGCAAGGGCGGCCATTTCGCCTTCGCCTCCTGCACTCTGTTCTCGCCGAACACCCGCTGCCCAGCCGCAATGACCGGCTCGATCGCGTCCGCCCCGAACGTCTTCGACACCGCCACCAGCGTGACAGAGGCGGGGTCGCGGCCAGCGGCCCGGCAGGCCTGCGCAATCTCCTGGCGCACCGTCGCGAGCCGGGTTTCTGTATCGATCGTTTCCATGCGCTCCCACTGCCGCGAAAGCGCATGAAGAGCAAGCGACCGATTCAAGAAGCGACGGGCGACTGAACATAGAACAGATAGGTCTGGATGAACGCCCGCGGGTTGGCGGCCTCGAAGCGCTCCCAGCAATCGAGGTCGACGAGGGCCGCAGGATCCGGAAACTGCTGCTGAAACCGCGCGAGGTTTTCCGGGTCGATATCGAACCCGAGAAATGACAGGCGCTGGTCGGCAATGAAGGCCTTGAGCTGCGCGATCGTGAACTGGTGCTCCATGACGTGGAACAGCATGTCGCGGCAATCGCTCATCGTGAAGAAATCATGGATGGAGCCGAGCTCCCGGCGCAGAGAGTCGTTTGCAATGAGCGCCTGGCGGCAGGCCCGGATATCCTCGGGGGTCGAGCGATAGCCGCGCTCGGACACGAAGGCGCGTCCGACGTTGATCGCCTTGCGGGCCGAGACGCTATAGAGTCCGACCAGCATCACGCCGCCGGGCCGCAACAGCGACAGCAGGATGAGCCAGCCCGCCAGTGGATCCTTCAGATGGTGCAGCACACCGATCACTTCGATCTTGTCGAAGCGCCGCCCGATCGCACCCAGATTCATGATGTCGGCCTGCGCAAACTCGATATTGCGCACATTCGCCTCGCGCGCCTTTCGGCGCGCATAGGCGAGGCTCGACAAGCTCATGTCGATCGCCAGCACCTTGGCGCTTGGAAACAGCAGCGCCGTCCTGATTGCCTTGCTGCCGGTGCCGCAGCCGGCGACAAGAATTTCCTCCGCAGGAGCGCCGTCACGCGCCTCTGCAGCTCCGTTGGCATCGCGGCTCTTCGGCAAGAGATCCCTGGTGATGATGGTCCAGCGCGGATATGGGTTCTCCTCGTACATGCGTCGCACGGGCGCCGACGTGTCCGCGATCGGCGTGAGCGCCGGGATGGTGCATCGGTCGCGTGCTTCTTCCGCCGGCTCGTGCAGTTGTTGGCGGACGAGACCGGCCAATGCGGCCGGCCACTCCATTTGCGCAAGCGTCTGCGCATTGGGGAGAGCGTACAATGGCCGGTAGGCCGCGATGATGGCCAGGAGGAACGCCGGAACGCGGCAGCTTGCGTGCAGCTTCTTCTGCAGCAGCTCGCGCAAGACACCAATCTGCCGGGCCTCATCATCGCTCAGGGCATAGACGTATTCATTGATGAAGCACTGCTGCGCCAGCGCCGAGCATAGGCTGAGCAGCGAAGCGTCGATGCCGCCAAAGCTCGGCGCGGCCTCGGTCGCGAGGCGAAGCAGCGCGTAGCGCGCCTCGGTCAACAGCCGCTCCGCGACGAGCCCGCTCAGCCTGATCGTTTCCAGCCCGCAGCAGAACAGTACATCGTTGGCGATGCTGGGTGCAGCGAACAGCTCGGCAGCGCTTGGCCGCCGCGGCCACGCTGCCTTGATGCGGTCAAGTCCGGCAGCGACCGCGGCGCCCTGCATCACAAGATGATTGTCGACCTCGGCCCTGCTCATTCCCAAAGCAATCGCTTCGCGAAAATGCACAGCCGCCTTGTCCCGCTCGTTGAGAGCCTCATAGGAGGAGCCGACATTGAAATGGCAGGCGGCGTTGTCAGGATCGATCGCAATGGCCTTGGCGAAATATCGAATGGCCTTGGCGTGGCGCGCGCTCTCCTGCGCCATCAGGCCCAGAAGGTTCATGCTGTCGACATGCGACGGTTCGCGCGCCAGGATTTCCTTGCTGAGTCGCTCAGCCGCCGGCAGATCGCGGAAATCGAAGTGTCGCCGTGCTTCGGCGGCTAAATCATCGATCTCCCGAAGCGGAACAGGAAGCGGTAACCGCTTGTCGCGCTTGAGTGCTGTTCGCCATTCCCGCTGGCTCACGAGCAATCCTCCCCCCGCACGCGTGAATCCGGGCGTGCTATGAATTTGGGGCGGTTTTTCCCGCCTCTGCGAATAAGAATAATCTGCAATTGCTGGCGGCACCAGCAGAAGCTGCTCCAGATCGATCCTGCTGGAGGAGATCGTTAAGTGAAAACGAAATCAGCCAAACTGGCTCAAATTTTATCGATCCCGCCAAACGGCCCTTCATTTCTATTTTCTATGATCAATTCATGTCCGCTATGGCGGATTGGAACAACGACGAATGTTTGCAGTTTTCCGCCGCGGCCGACAGGACAACAAGCCAGGGCCCCCGTTTCTCAGCATCCGGGGTCGTCTGGTCGTGCTGGCATTGCTTATTGCGGTGCCCCTTATGGTCGACCGCGTTCGTCTGCTTGAGGCGAGCCGCAGCGAGCGCATTGCGTCGACCGCGACCGAGGTGCTCGATCTGACCAGGCGCGGCGCCGAAGGCCAGCGCGAGATCATCACCACGGTCCGCGCCATGCTGCAGGTGACGGCCCGTGCCTATGTGGCAACGCTGTCGCGCGGCGATAACTGCAACGTCTACGTCCGCGACCTTGCCGGCAACATGCCGTGGATCAAAGGCATCTCGATCATCGGGGCCGACGGCCGGATCACGTGCTCCACGCTGGCATCGGCGATCGGCCTCGATATGTCGGACCGCCCGCACTACGAGGAAGCCATCCGCAGCAACGACTTCGTGGTCAGCGACTATCTGGTCGGCCGCGCCAATCAGGCGCCCTCGATCGTCGCGGCCTATCCGGCGCAAGCTATCGATCCTGGCACCAACGCCGTGATCGTGGCCTCGGTGGATCTGTACTGGGTGAGCAGCTTGGCCGCCACGCTCGAACGGCGCCCGGGCGCGACGGTCATGCTGGTCGATGCAGGCGGCACAGTGCTTGCCGGCGACCCTCAGAGCGCGGGCTGGATCGGCAAGTCGGTGCGCAATGCCGAGCCGTTCCGCGAGTTCGCCGACAAGCCCGAGGGCATCGTGAGATCAGCTGGATTGGATGGTGTGCGCCGCGTCTATGGCTTCGTGGCCGTGCCGTTGAGCGACGCTCGTCTCGTGGTCGGGTTCCCCGAGGCGGAAGTGCTCAATCGCATCGATCGCGAGATCCAGCTCGCCTATCTGCAGCTCGCCTTCTTCGCCATCCTCGTATTGATCATCGCCTGGATCGGCGGCGAGCGCCTGGTCGTCGATCCGATCCGCTCATTGGCTCGCACGGCCACGAGGCTCGGACGCGGCGACCTGACTGCGCGACCGGAGCGGCAGCGCTGGGCCAAGGAGTTCGCGCCGCTCGCAGCGGCGCTGCGCGAGATGGGGCAGAAGCTGGCCGAACGTGAGGGTGAGTTGCGGGCCGCCAACGAGCATCTCGAGCAGCTCGCATTGATCGATCCGCTGTCCGGCCTGGCCAACCGCCGCAATTTCGATGAAACCCTAATGAGGACCTGGAAGGAGGCGATCCGGCATCGGCGCCCGGTCGGATTGCTGATGATCGATGTCGATCACTTCAAGCTGTTCAACGATCGCTACGGACACGTCGAAGGCGATACCTGCCTGCGCCGTGTCGGCAAGCTCCTGATGAACGTCGCCTGCCGGCCGGGTGACCTGCCGGCGCGCTATGGTGGCGAGGAATTCGCCGTGCTGCTGCCGGGCGCAAGCCTTGCCGGTGCCCGCATCGTCGCCGAGCGCCTGCGGCGCGCGGTCGAGGAATTGTGCATCGCCAACGCTGACGCTCCGCTCGGCCAGGTCAGCGTCAGCATCGGCCTCGCCTCGATGGTGCCGAGTCTTGGCGACAAGAGCCTGGGCGACAAGAGCCTGGGCGACAAGGCCCGGAGCCTGATCGAAGCCGCCGACGGCGGGCTCTATGCCGCCAAGCGAGCCGGCCGCAACGCAGTTGTCGCGCACAGCGACATCGAGCTCGCGGCCGCGAGCTGATCCGCCATTCCGGCCCTTCCAGGTTACCCGGCTTAGCCAGGCCAGAGCCCACAAGCGCCTTGGGAGCGACGGAAAGCCGTGGTAGCCTATGCGCCATGAGCCTGCAGCGTCGACTGGTGGAGCACATCCTGGCGGCAGTGCTGCTGTGCGCGGCCTTGCTCGCGCCAGCGCTCGCCAGCGCGCATGCGGGCCATAACCATCACGGCGCGGCTGCAATGGCTGAGCCCGCGGATATGCCTCCAGCCGCCGACGTGGCCGGCGAGATCAAATCCAAAAAGCCCAGCATGGTCCGTCGCGAGATCGCTCGCGCTTCGGTTCCCACCCGTGATGCTGACACATCGGACTGCGCCAGCCACTGCTGCGGCGGCACCGCCAACATGACGTGTTGCTCGGCCGCGCTGGTTCCTGAGATTTCAATGATGCCGTCCTCTACGGCGTCCCACGCACTCTCGTTCGCGCGGGCCGGAGCCTTGCTCGGGTTGCCACCCGAGGCGCTCCCCAAGCCGCCAAAATCCTTCGCCTGAACCGTTCATTCTGGTCGTGTGCATCGCTTGGCGCGATGCGCGCGTGCATGACCTGTTCAACGCGAAGGGTGTTCCCATGCACCGACTATTCGCCATTGGTACGGCGATCACAGTCCTGTTTCTGGCAACCGGCGGGGTGCCGGCCCACGAGGGCCATGAGCACGAGCCGACGCCGCCTCCCGCCCGAATGGCGGCTCGGGGCGAAGCGCAATCCGAAGCGCTCGAGCTTGTGGCCGTGGCCGAGGGCAATGCGATCGCGATCTATCTCGACCGCTTCACCAGCAACGAGCCGGTCGGGCGCGCCGAGATCGAGGTCGAGACTCCCGCCGGCCCCATCACCGCGCGCGCCGAAGCCGGTGATGTGTTTCGGATCGCGGCTCCCTGGCTGGAGAAGCCCGGCAAATACGATCTGATCGTCACGGTGACCACGGACCGCGACACCGACGTCCTGCCGGTCACGCTTGAGATTCCCGATCCGGCAACGGACGGCAGCGCTGCGCCGACCAGCGAGCGCTCGCGTCAGATCGTGCTGCTCGCCGGCGCAACAGCCGCCGGTTTCGGTGCTTGCGCTGGTGCTCATGGCGATCGGCCGGCGACGACACGCACGGCACCGCGACGGCCGTGGCGTTGATCGTGACGTCTCTTCGTGGTCACCGGCGCGTCGCGCATGAGGGTCGACGAGCACGGACTGCCGCCGACGCAACCGATCGGACGCGACCTCTCCCAGCGCCTGCCCGACGGCAGCGTGTTCGTTCCCAAGGCAACGCAACGCATTCTCGCGATCCGCACCACGATGACGGCGGATGGGCGCTTTCAGCGCACCATCGAGTTGCCGGGCCGCATCATCCCGGACCCGAATGCGAGCGGCCTTGTGCAGGCATCGGCGGGCGGACGATTGTCGCCGCCGCCCGGCGGCTTTCCACGCCTCGGCACACGCGGTAAACGCTAGGCGACGTGCTCGCCTATGTGACGGCGCCATTGCAGGCGATCGACATTTCCGACATGCGTCAGCGGCAGGGCGAGCTTGACCAGCAGATCTCGATCGTCGAGCGGCGCGTCAACCGCTATGAGCCGCTGGCCCAGAGTGGCGCGGTGTCCCGCGTCCAGCTCGACGAGGCACGGCTGGAGTTGCAGGGCCTGCAAGGATCGGCGCGCGGCGCTCGACAAGGTGCGGCGCGAGCCGGAAGCGCTCATCGCGCCGGTCGATGGAGTGATCGCAGACGGCACGCCGGTCGCCGGCCAGATGGCGCAGCCCAACACGGTCGTGTTCCAGATCGTCGATCCGGCGCGGCTGTGGGTCGAGGCGCTGAGCTTCGATGCGCTGGCTGCGGCCACCATCGCGACCGCGCAGACCGCGCCAGGCCACACCCTTGCCCTCACCTATCGCGGCTCCGGCTTCTCGATCGCAACCAGTCGATCCCGGTGCATTTCGCGATCGAAGGTGACGTGCACCGTGTGCGGGTCGGCCAGTTCGTCACGGTGCTTTGCCGCAACCGGCGAGGAGCTGCGGGGCATCGCGCTGCCGCGCGCCGCCGTGGTGCGCAGCGCCAACGGGCAGGACCTCGTCTACGAGCACGTCACGGCGGAGCGCTTCCAACCGCGCCCGGTGCGGATCGAGCCGCTCGACGGCGAGCGTGTGCTGATCGCGACCGGCATCGCGGCCGACAAGCGCATCGTGGTGCAGGGCGCCGAGCTCTCGATCAGGTGCGGTGAGGGAGAGCGGCACCGATGTTCACCTTCCTGGTCAGCCATTCGCTTCGCAATCGCTTGCTGATCCTCGCGCTCGCCGGGCGTGCTCGTGCTCTACGGCGCGTTCACGGCCACGCGGCTGCCGGTCGACGTGTTCCCCGACCTCAACAAGCCGACCGTCACCATCATGACCGAGGCCGAGGGCTTGGCGCCGGTCGAGGTCGAGCAGCTCGTCACCTTCCCGATCGAAACGCAGATGAACGGCGTGCCGGGCGTGATCCGGGTGCGCTCGGTCTCCGGCATCGGGCTGTCGATGGTCTATGTCGAGTTCGACTGGGGCACCGACATCTATCGCAATCGCCAGCAGATCGCCGAGCGGCTCGCCCTCATCCGCGACCAGCTGCCCGCCCAACACGCTGCCGCAGATGGGGCCGATCAGCTCGATCATGGGCCAGATCCTGCTCGTCGCCGTCACCAGCGAGCGGGCCACACCGATGGAGCTGCGCGAGGCCGCCGACTTCGTCATCCGGCCGCGGCTCCTGACCATTCCCGGGTGTCGCCCAGGTGATCCCGATCGGCGGCGAGGTGCGCCAGTATCCGCGTCGTCGCCGCATCCAGCGGCGCTGCGCGCGCTCGGTGTCTCTTACGAACAGGTCGAGAAGGCGCTCGCCCAGTTCGGCGCCAATACCGGTGGCGGCTTCACCGACCAGTATTCGCGCGAATATCTCATCCGCAATATCGGGCGCACCACCAGCCTCGACGACATGCGCAGCGTGGTGGTGGCGACCGTCGACGGCCGCCCGGTCTATCTGCGCCAGGTCGCCAACGTCGAGTTCGCCCCGAAGGTCAAGCGCGGCGATGCCGGTTACATGGGCCAGCCCGCGGTGGTGGTCTCGGTCGAGAAGCAGCCCAACGTCGACACGATCAAGCTGACCGCGCGAGATCGAGGAGGCGCTGCGCCAGATCACCGCGAGCCTGCCGCAGGGCATGCGCGCCGACCAGATCGTGTTCCGGCAGGCGAATTTCATCGAGACCTCGATCCATAACGTGCAGCGCGTGCTGCTCGAAGCCGCCGTCGTGGTCGCGGTCGTGCTGTTCGCCTTCCTGCTCAACTGGCGCACCACCGCAATCTCGCTCACCGCCATTCCGGTGTCGATCCTGGCAACCGCTGTGATCTTCTGGTTCGCGGGCTTGTCCATCAACACCATGACGCTCGGCGGGCTTGCGATCGCGATCGGCGAGCTGGTCGACGACGCGGTGGTGGATGTCGAGAACATCTATCCGCCGCCTGCGCGAGAATCGTGCGCGCGCCAATCCGCGTGCCGGTGTTCGACGTGGTGGTGCGGCCTCGCAGGAGGTGCGCTCCGGCATCCTCTATGCCACCGACGATCATCGTCCTGGTGTTCGTGCCGCTGTTTGCGCTCTCCGGCATCGAGGGCCGCCTGTTCGCGCCGCTCGGGCTCGCCTACATCATCTCGATCCTGGCGAGCCTCGTGGTCTCGATCACGCTCACGCCCGTGATGGCCTACCTGACTGCTGCCGCGGCTCAAACGGCTGGGCGAGCACGAGAGCCCGCTGGTGCGCGTGCTCAAGCGCTGGCAACCGCGCCGCTGCTCGAGCGCGCCTTCGGGCATCCGGCGCTGCTGCTGACCGCCGTCGCCTTCATGGTGGTCGTGGCCGCCGGCGCTGCGCTCCTGCTGCCGCGCACCTTCCTGCCGCCGTTCAACGAAGGCACCTTCACCATCAACGTGCTGTTCAACCCGGGCATCTCGCTCGCCGAGTCCGAACCGTGTCGGCCTGATCGCCGAGCGGCTGATGCTCGAGGTGCCCGAGGTCAAGACTGTCGGCCGCCGCACCGGCCGCGCCGAGCTCGACGAGCATGCCGAGGGCGTGCACTACAGCGAGATCGAGGTCGAGCTCAAGCCCTCCTCGCGCAGCAAGGCCGAGATCGTCGCCGAGCTGCGCGAGCGGCTGGCGGTGCTGCCGGTCGCGGTCAATGTCGGGCAGCCGATCTCGCATCGGCTCGATCATCTCCTCTCGGGCGTGCGCGCCGAGATCGCGCTCAAAGTGTTCGGCGACCAGCTCGACCGGCTCATCTCCGTCGCCGAGGATCTGCGTCAGCGGCTCGGCAAGATCCCTGGCCTCGTCGACCTGCAGGTCGAGAAGCAGGTACGCATCCCGCAGCTCGAGATCCGGGTCGACTACGGCCGCGCCGCGCTCTACGGCGTGCAGCCGGCGGCCGTGATCGAGCAGCTGAGCCGGCTGTCGAACGGCCGCGTGATCTCGCGCGTCGCCGACGGCTATCGGCGCTTCGACGTGACCATGCGGCTCTCCGAAAACATGCGCACCACGAGGCGACTCGGCGATCTCCTGATCGAGACCCCGAGCGGCTGGGTGCCGGCGCGGCAGATCGCCGAGATCAAGGAGACCGACGGACCGAGCCAGATCCAGCGCGAGAACAGCCGGCGCCGCATCGTGGTGTTCGCCAACACCGCGCCCGGCGCAAACCTCACCGAGATGGTTGCCGCCATCCGCCGCGAGATCGCCGCAACCGCGTTGCCCGAGGGCTTCTTCACCAGCCTCGAAGGCACCTTCCAGGCGCAGGAGGACGCAAGCCGCACCATCGGCATTCTCTCGCTGCTCTCGCTGGCGCTCATCTTCGCCATTCTCTACAGCCGCTATCGCTCGGCCGTGCTCGCCTTCATCATCATGGGCAGCGTGCCGCTCGCTCTGATCGGCTCGGTGCTGGCGCTCTTCCTCGCCGGCCAGCCGCTGTCGGTCGCCAGCATGGTGGGCTTCGTGACGCTCACCGGCATCGCGGCGCGCAACGGCATCCTCAAGGTGTCGCACTACATCAACCTCGCGCTGCATGAAGGCATGCCGTTCGGACGCGAGCTGGTCATTCGCGGCACGCTCGAACGCCTCACCCCGGTGCTGATGACCGCGCTGTCGGCGGGCGTCGCGCTCGCCCCGCTGCTGATCGATGCGTCGAGCCCCGGCAAGGAGATCCTGCATCCGGTCGCGGTCACGATCTTCGGCGGGCTCGTGAGCGCTACCGCGCTCGACGCCATTCTCACTCCGGTTCTGTTCCTAAGCTTCGGACGCAATGCGCTCGAGCGCCTGCGGAGCGCATCCACCTCGGCGGCGACGACGCCGAGCCCTGCTCCATCTCCAACCACGTTCTAACCACAACCAAGGAGGTTCCCATGAATCGAAGAATGCTCATCGCCGCACTTCTGCTCGCCGCCCTGCCAGCCACGGCGCACGAAGTATCCAAAGGACCGAACGGCGGCCGCGTGGTCGAAGCCGGCCCGTACCATGTGGAACTTGTGGTGGAGACGAAAGCGGTCGCGATCTACGTCTCCGACGCCAAGGAGAAGCCGATCCCGGCCGCAGGCTTCAAGGGCCTCGCCATCCTCACCGTCAGCGGCAAGGCGCAGCGCATCGAGCTTGCCCCGCAGGACAACCACCTTGGCGGCGCCTCGCCAGTGACCATTCCGGCCGACGTGAAGGGCGTGGTGCAGCTCACCGGCCCGGACGGCAAGACCGCGCAGGGCCGCTATCACTGAGCCGGCGACAGCGCGACGGGCGTTGACCCGTCCGCGGCTTTCATGGCCTAGTCGGCGCGATTTTTTGGCAAGCCGAGCGAGCCATGACCACCGAACGCTACAACGCCCGCGACGCCGAGCCGCGCTGGCAGAAAATCTGGGACGAGCGCGAGATCTTCGCGACCTCGAACGATTCCGCGCGCCAACGTCCCAAATACTACGTGCTGGAGATGTTCCCCTACCCGTCCGGGCGCATCCATATGGGGCACGTGCGCAACTACACCATGGGCGACGTGGTGGCCCGCTACAAGCGCGCCAAGGGCTTCGCGGTGCTGCATCCGATGGGCTGGGACGCGTTCGGCATGCCGGCCGAGAACGCCGCCATGGAGCGCAAGGTGCATCCGCGCGCCTGGACCTACCAGAACATCGCGGCCATGAAGGGCCAGCTGCGGTCGATGGGGCTCTCGCTCGACTGGGCGCGCGAGATCGCGACTTGCGATCCCGAGTACTACAAGCACCAGCAGCGGATGTTCCTCGATTTCCTGCGCGCCGGCCTGGTCGAGCGCAAGCAGTCGAAGGTGAACTGGGACCCGGTCGATCAGACCGTGCTCGCCAACGAGCAGGTGATCGACGGCCGCGGCTGGCGCTCGAACGCGCTCGTGGAGCAGCGCGAGCTCACGCAATGGTTCCTCAAGATCACGGCGTTTTCGGAGGATCTGCTCACGGCGCTCGACCGGCTCGAGCGCTGGCCCGAGAAGGTGCGCACCATGCAGCGCAACTGGATCGGGCGCTCCGAGGGCATGCTCGTCCGCTTCGCGCTCGATGCCGCCACCGCGCCCAACCGCGAGAGCGAGCTCGAGATCTTCACCACCCGGCAGGACACCTTGTTCGGCGCGAAGTTCATGGCGCTTGTCGCCCGACCATCCGCTGGCGACCGCGGCGGCCGCAAAGAACCCCGCGCTCGCCGAGTTCATCGCCGAGTGCAAGCGCCACGGCACTGCGCAGGAGATCATCGACACCGCCGAGAAGCAGGGCTTCGACACCGGCATCCGGGCGATTCATCCGTTCGACCCGAGCTGGAAGCTGCCAGTCTACGTGGCGAACTTCATCCTGATGGACTACGGCACCGGCGCGATCTTCGGCTGCCCGGCGCACGACCAGCGCGACCTCGACTTTGTCAACAAGTATGGCCTCGGCAACACGCCGGTGGTGTGCCCACCTGGGCAGGACCCGAAGACCTTCGTCATCACCGACACCGCCTATGATGGCGACGGCCGCATGATCAACTCGCGCTTCCTCGACGGCATGACGATTGCCGACGCCAAGGAAGAAGTGGCGAAGCGGCTGGAGAAGGAAACCCGCGGCGGCGCGCCGGTCGGCAAGCGCCAGGTCAACTATCGCCTGCGTGACTGGGGCATCTCGCGTCAGCGCTACTGGGGCTGCCCGATTCCGATCATCCATTGCGAAACCTGCGGCGTGGTACCGGTGCCGGTTGAGGACCTGCCGGTGAAGCTCCCGGAGGACGTCACCTTCGACAAGCCGGGCAATCCGCTTGATCGCCATCCGACCTGGAAGAACGTGCACTGCCCGCAATGCGGCAAGGCGGGTCGGCGCGAGACCGACACCATGGACACGTTCGTCGACTCGTCCTGGTACTTCGCGCGCTTCACTGATCCATGGATCACCTCGGCGCCGACCGATCGCAAGGTGGTCGATACCTGGCTGCCGGTCGACCAGTACATCGGCGGCATCGAGCACGCGATCCTGCATCTGCTCTACAGCCGCTTCTTCGCGCGCGCCATGAAGGCGACCGGCCATCTCGGCCTCGACGAGCCGTTCGCCGGCCTGTTCACACAGGGCATGGTGGTGCACGAGACCTATAAGGCCAACGGCGAATGGGTGATGCCGGCCGAGGTCAAGATCGAAACCGTCGGCGAGGAGCGGCGTGCCACAGTCGCTGCGACTGGCGCGCCGGTCGAGATCGGCTCGATCGAGAAGATGTCGAAGTCGAAGAAGAACACCATCGACCCTGACGACATCATGTCGAGCTACGGCGCTGACGTGGCGCGCTGGTTCATGCTGTCCGACTCGCCACCCGAGCGCGACGTCGAGTGGACCGAGCGTGGCGTGCAGGGCGCCTGGCGCTTTACTCAACGCCTGTGGCGGCTGGTCGACGAGGCCGCTGAGATCGCCAAGGATGCGCCGGCGGAGCGGCCGACGCAGTTCGGCGACGCGGCGCTCGCGCTACGCAAGGCTGCGCACGGCGCGCTCGCCAAAGTGTCGGACGCGATCGAAAAGCTGCACTTCAATGTGTGCGTCGCCCATCTCTACGAGTTCGCCAATGCGCTCTCCGGCTCGATCGGCGCGGTCGAGAGCACGCCCACGCCCGACTATCGCTGGGCCGTCAAGGAAGCAGCCGAGATCCTGGTGCGGCTGTTCAATCCGATGATGCCGCACCTCGCCGAGGAGTGCTGGGCCGCGCTCGGGCACAAGACGCTGGTCGCCACGGAGGCCTGGCCGGAGCTCGAGCCGGCGCTCCTGGTCGAGACCACCATCACGCTGCCAGTGCAGGTCAACGGCAAGAAGCGCGCCGACGTCACGGTCGCACGCGACGCCAAGAACGCCGAGATCGAGGCCGCCGTGCTGGCGCTCGAAGCGATCCAACGCGCGCTCGATGGCAAGCCGCCCAAGAAGGTCATCGTGGTGCCGCAGCGGATCGTGAACGTAGTGGCGTGAGGGTGGGCGAATGGCGAGTTGCGGGTAAAGCCTATGTTGTTGTCGTCCCCGCGAAGGCGGGGACCCATAACCACCAAGCTTTCGATCCTCACCGTGCGTGCCACGGTTGCTATGACACGGTGTATGGGTCCCCGCCTTCGCGGGGACGATAGCAATGGAGGCCTTGCCTCCCTCACGGAGCAATCGCCGTGCCTTATTTCGTGTACATTCTAGCCAGCCGTCGCCATGGCACAATCTACATCGGCGTCACGAACGATTTGCGCACTCGGCTTGAACAGCACAGGCTCGGACTCGGTTCTGAATTCGTCCGCAAGTATGCCGTCTATCACCTCGTCCATGTCGAGGCTTATGAAAATGCCGAGGACGCTATCCGCCGCGAAAAGCAATTGAAGAAATGGAATCGCGATTAGAAAATAAGGCTCATTGAAGAGGAAAACTTGGAATGGAAAGATCTATCGCATTTGATCACGTGACTCTCCGATGTCGTCCCCGCGAAGGCGGGGACCCATACGCCCTGTGCTACCGACGTTGCACCACCGTTGCGACATCGAAGGCGCGGTGGTTATGGGTCCCCGCTTTCGCGGGGACGACAGCAACATAGACGGCGGCTGGAATGGTCGCCCTGAAAGCCCATCAAGTCGACGCCTTCGTGGCCAGGCCAGCGCAGCCGGTGGTGCTCGTGTTCGGGCCTGACTCAGGGCTCGTGCGCGAGCGCGCGCAAGCGCTGATCCGCGCCTCGGTCGACGACGTCAACGATCCGTTCTCGCTCGCGCGCCTCGATGGCGACGAACTCGCCGGCGAGCCGACGCGCCTGGTGGAAGAGGCCAACACCATTCCGCTGTTCGGCGGCCGGCGTGCGGTCTGGGTCAAGGTCGGCTCGCGCAACATCGTGCCGGCGGTCGAGGCACTGCTCGGCGCCGCCTCGCCCGATTGCCGGGTGGTGATCGAGGCGGGCGACTTGCGCCGCAATGCACCGCTGCGCGCGCTCATCGAGCGCGCCAAGAACGCCGCAGCGCTGCCCTGCTACGAGGACGACGAGAAGACGCTCGACCGACTGATCGACACCGAGCTGCGCGAGTCTCGGCCTCGCCATCGCACCGGAGGCGCGCGCGGCCCTCCTTCCGCTGCTCGGCGGCGACCGGCTCGCCTCGCGCAGTGAGATCACCAAGCTCGCGCTCTATGCCCGCGGCCGTGACCGGGTCGAGCTCGACGATATCATGGCGGTCGTTTCCGATGCTTCGGCGCTGGCGCTCGATGCTCTGCTCGACGCCGCGTTTGCGGGCAAGACCGCCGATGTCGAGTTCCAATTTGCCAAGGCGCGCACTGCCGGCACCACACCTTCCTCCATTCTGGCCGCGGCCATCCGCCATGTAGCGTCGCTGCACAAGGCGCGACTCACGATCGACGCCGGCCAGTCAGCGAGTGGCGCCGCCGAGGAGATGCGTGTCCATTTCAGCCGCAAGCCGGTGGTGGAGACAGCGCTGCGCGCCTGGACCACGGCGCGCCTGGCCCGTGCGATGAGCCTGCTGGCCGAGGCTGCACTTGAATCGCGCCGCCAGCATGCCCGCGCCGACGTCAGCGAGCCGATTGCGCAGCGCGCGCTGCTCTCGCTCGCCGTACAGGCACGGACGAGAGCGTCGTAGCGCGAGGCTGCGATTCGATCTGGTCGGATGAAGTCTAGCTTTTGAGCATGATCTTTTCCGAAAACCGGCTCCACTTTTCGGGATCATGCTCTAATGCCGCGCGAGTGACGACTGCGCCTGCCAGAAGCCGAGAAGCCGCTGCGCGGTGGCCTGCGAGAGGCGGGCATAGTCGGCCTGCAGCTTGTCGCGATCATAGGCGGTCAACGCCTGGTGCATGCCGCGATGCTGCAGGATCGCATCGACGGTCGGCCAGCTCAGCTTCGCGGCCCGGCATGGCACCAGGATCCCATCGTCGCGCGGACTGCCCAGCAGCGGGTCGATCACGTCGATCGGCGCCGCGCACAGCAGTGACAGCGCAACAACCAGATCATCGTATCTGTGCAGCCGCGCCAGCTCGCCAAGGGTCGCTTCGTTGAGCTCGCCCCTCTCCTGCATGGCCTGCACGCGCTCCTGCGCACGCGCGAAATCGCGCGGCGCGGTCGCCTCCCAGCCGATCTCCTTCGACACCGTGGCCAGCACCCGCCGGATCTCGCGCTGCGTCGCGGGCGGCGCCAGCGCCAAAAGCCTTGTCCGGACCGTCTTGGTTGCCTGCGTCAGCAGCTGCCGAAACAAATGGCTCGGAACATCGAGCCGCAGCCCGACGGCCTCGGTCAGGCGCTCGTCGGCTTCCGCCTTCAGCACCAGCGTGGTGAAGCCTGACTCGGAGAAGGTCGCGCCTGCATTGTTGGCGAGCTTGTGGATGACCTCGCGATTGCCGCGGTCGAGCAGCACATCGGTTACCGCTGCGTCGATGTTTTGGCGCCCCGATATCGCGAGCAGGTGGTCCTGACTCTTGGTGCCGGCAATCTCGATTAGATCGTTGTCGGAGAGGCACGGCGACTGCCGGAGGACGGGCTCGGCGACCGCGATCTCGTCGTCCTGCGCCAGCCGCCGAATGACCCGGATCGGGGCGTTGTCGACAAGCGCGAGCCGGGTGCTGAGCTCCGCCCGCGCGCGCCGCTCGATCCGCTCGACCAGGAGCCCAAGCACACCCTCGAACAGCAGGACCTGATCCTCACTGTAGCGCTCCGCGCCGGTGAGAAAGAGATCGGTCACGCGCCGCATGGTCTCGGCGCAGCGCTCGGGGGAGCCGCTGTGGGTGGCGCGCTCGAGCTCGACGATGAGGGACTCGTTTGCCTTTGGCTTCGCCATCATGCGCCTCGGCTGCAGAGAGATCGCAATGCGCAGCTGGCGCGCTCAACCAAGCGTAGCCTGATCGCTGGCGCACAGACGCTAGGCGAAAATCGCTAAGGAAGTCCTGTGCCGTTCCATGAGCCATGAGCCTCTGCCGGCGCTCGTGCTGAATCGATTGTTAATGTCACGGGCGTCCTATGCCGAGCTCCAGCACCACCCGTCGCCCCATTTCACGCAAGTTACAAGGAGCAACGCTAGCAAGGAGCCAACGCGCGCAATGCGATTCGACAGATGCGATTCGACCGAAGAACGGGTGGCAAATGGACGGATGGCAAGTGAACGGATGGCAAGCCTTGCTCCTGGCCGGAGTGTTCGAGATCACCTGGGCGATCGGGCTCAAATATTCCGCCGGCCTTACGCGGCTGTGGCCCACGCTGGCAACGATCGTGGCGCTCGGGCTTGAGCTTTGTGATGATGGCCTTCGCGCTCAAATCGATTCCGTTCGGCACCGCCTATGCGATCTGGACCGGCATCGGCGCTGCCGGCGCGATTCTGGTGGGCATCTTCCTGTTCGGCGAGCCGGCCGATATGTTCCGCATGAGCTGCCTCATTCTTATCGTGGTCGGCATGGTGGGCCTGCGGCTCGCCGGTACGCAGTAGCGCTCATTAACGCTAACAACTCAATCGCATAAAGCCGGTGTACATCACAACGCGCGTCACAACAGTGTCATCGCCCATGGCGCATAAGTGCGCATGTTGACCTCGACGATCGTTGCCGGCTCGCTCTGCGCCACTACGGTCCTGGTTCAGATCGCGAGCACTCTCGCTGCAGCCTTGCGTATGCGAGTGGCCCCCAGCCGCGTCCCGGTTCCCCAATACGCTCCCGCGGTCTCTCTGATTTGCCCGGTCTGCGGGCTTGAGAACTTCAGCGAGGAAACGCTCGGGTCAGCGTTCCGGCTCGACTATCCAGACTATGAGATCATCTTCTGCGTCGAGCACGAAAGCGATGCCATCGTGCCGGTGGTCAACCGCCTCATCGCGGCGCATCCGGATGTGCGCGCACGGCTGATCATCGGCAAGGATCGCATCAGCCCGAACCCCAAGCTCAACAACATCGTCAAGGGCTGGCGCGCGGCAGCGCACGACTGGATCGTGATCGCCGACAGCAATGTGCTGATGCCACGCGACTACATCCAGCGATTGTCGGCGACGTGGCAGCCCGACACCGGGCTCGTTTGCTCACCGCCGGTCGGCTGCCTGCCGGACGGCGTCTTTGCCGAGCTCGAATGCGCGTTTCTCAACACCTACCAGGCGCGCTGGCAGTGTGTGGCAGACAGCGCCGGCTACGGCTTTGCGCAAGGTAAGAGCATGCTGTGGCGCCGCGACCTGCTCGAGCGCGCCGGTGGCATTCGCGCTTTGGCGAGCGAGCTTGCCGAGGACGCGGCATCCACCAAGGTGGTTCGCAAGCTCGGCCTGCGCGTGCGCATCGTCGACCGCCCGTTCCTGCAGCCCCTGGGCCGCCGCACGGCTGGCGAAGTGTGGCGCCGGCAACTGCGCTGGGCGCGGCTGCGGCGTGATTCGTTCAAGTCGCTGTTCGGGCTCGAGGTGCTCGCTGGCATCGTGCCGGCACTTGTGGCCGGCGCGATCGCGGCCGACTCCGCGGGCGTTGCGGTCATGCCCTGCCTGCTGGCACTTGGAGCCATCTGGTACGCGGCCGAAGCGTGGCTGTGTCTCGTGGCCGGCTGGCAGCTCTCGCGGCGATCGCCACTCATCTGGCTCATGCGCGACCTGTTGCTGCCGGTACTCTGGGCCGCAAGCTGGCTGGGGAAAGACTTTGTCTGGCGCAACACGCCGATGCGCATCGCCGACCGCGGACGGAACGCATGAGCGTCATCGGGCCGCAATAGAAATCAGCCACACGGAGATATGCGTAACATCGGCAATCCAATGCTTGCACCCGCCAGCGACGGCCCCCGACAGTTCCGTACGATCTTCCTGTCCGACATCCATCTCGGACGGCGCGGCTGTCAGGCCGAGGAGCTGATCGACTTCCTTCGCCATCACGAGGCCGAGACCATCTATCTGGTCGGCGATATCGTGGATGGCTGGGAGCTGCGGTCAGGCTGGTACTGGCCGCAGGCCCACAATGACGTGGTGCAGAAGCTGCTGCGCCAGGCGCGCAAGGGCGCGCGAGTCATCTATATCCCGGGCAATCACGACGAGTTCCTGCGCGACTACTACGGCACCCATTTCGGCGGCGTCGACGTGCTGGAGAGCGCGATCCACGTCGCAGCCGATGGCCGGCGCTATCTCGTCATTCACGGCGACCTGTTCGACGTGGTGATTCGCCACGCGCGCTGGCTCGCGCTGCTCGGCGACAAGGCTTATGATCTCGCCATCTGGTGCAACACGGCGCTCAACATCGTGCGTCGCAAGCTCGGCTTCACCTACTGGTCGCTCTCGCAATGGGCCAAGCTGAAGGTCAAGAACGCCGTCAACTTCATCGGCCATTACGAGCAAACGATCGCGGCCGAAGCCAAGCGGCACGGTGTCGACGGCGTCATCTGCGGTCATATCCATCATCCGGTGATCCGCGATGATGCCGGCTGCCGCTACATCAATTGCGGCGACTGGGTCGAGAGCTGCACCGCCGTGGTCGAGCACTTCGACGGCCGCTTCGAGATCATCCGCTGGACCCGCTCCTCGCAGCCGGGCAACCTGCTGCCGGAGCAGAGCGCTGTCCACGTCGATGCTCGGGCCCCGGAGCCGATCGAGGCGACCGGATCTTGATACGATTTCACGGCAGTCGCATCAGCGGCTGCCCCATGCGAATGACCGTCCCCTCCTTGACCTGATCGCACAGCGTGAAGCCGTCGGGCGCGAACAGCACGATGGTCGATCCGTGCTGGAACCAGCCGATCTCCGCGCCTTTGGCAAAATCGGCGCTGCAGGGGATCACGTTTCGCCCGAGTCGGCGCAGGTCGCGCGCGCCGTCAAGGAATGGAAGCCTGATGCTTGCCACCAGAATGGCAGCGACCGGCACTAGCGTGATCAGGTGGCCACTGGCGGCGAGCCGGGTGCGCAGCACGGCGCGCTCGTTTTTGCAGAACAGGCGCTCGACACGCTTGAGCGCGATCGGGTTCACGTTCCAGGTGTCGCCCGAGATGTAGGTGACCTGCTCGATCCGGCAATCATGCGGCGCGTGGAAGCGGTGATACATGGCGGACGTCAGCCGTAGCGTCACATAGCGTCCGTTGCGATGCGCCTCGCTCAGGTCGCCGTCGCCCATCAGGTCTTCCAGGCGGTAGGGGAAGCCCTTGATCTGGAACACGGTCGTGCCGGCGATCTCGCCGGCCGCGCCCACGATGGCATCGCAAGGGCTCACCAGAATGGACGGATCGTGCTCGACCGGGCGGGCGCCGTCCTTGAGCTCGCGCGTAAAGCAGTCGTGCATGCTCTGGAAGCGCCGCTTGCGCGCCTCGCTCAAGTCCAGGTCGGAGAACAGCCGCCAGGTCGCGATCGACAGCTCGCGCACGAGCGGCTGCTCGATCTGGCTGAACCAGCCCATGAACCGCGTCAGCAGGCGGCGCGGAATTCTGTTGGTGAGCAGGAAGTTGAGGTCCTCCTGCTGGCACACTTTGGCGATTGCGGACCGGATTGTCATGAAACCGTAAGATTACCCCGTTAGCGCTCGATGTTGATGGATTCGGGCACGACCACGATATGCGCTCTTGGCCGCCGGGGCGGCCGCCCTGACCACCTCGGTTGTTAAGCTGAAATCGCGCCTGGCGCTGTCGCGGGCCAAGCACCGCTCGCTGGGCGGCCACGCCCGGCTGTCGCGCCGCCTTGCCGGGCTCATTCCGTTCTACGCCTACGATGAGGCGCAGGTCTTCCACAGCGACGAGCCGCCGCAGGAGATCGCGACCGCACGCCGTGAAGGCTTCATGCGGCTCGCAAGGCTTTATGCCGAGCGCTACCCGCAGACCATGCAGCTCACCGCCAGCGCCAAGGATGGCATCTCGGATCTGCAATTCACCGACACTTACCGGGTCCCGTTCCAGTTTCGTGAGCTGGTGCAGCGCCACCTGAGCGCGCCCGCTTTCGTGCAGTCGTCGCAGGGCGTGATGCTCACCGACCTCGACGGCAACCGGTTCTACGATCTCACCGGCTCCTACGGCGTCAACCTGCTCGGCTATGACTTCTACAAGGGCTCGATTGCGCGCGCGGTCGAGCGCGCCGGCGAGCTTGGCCCGGTGCTCGGCAGCTATCATCCGGTGGTCGCCGACAACGTGGCGCGGCTGCGCGCGATCTCCGGCCTCGACGAGGTCTCGTTCCACATGTCGGGAACCGAGGCCGTCATGCAGGCGGTGCGGCTCGCGCGCTATCACACGCGGCGCACGCACCTCGTTCGCTTCTGCGGCGCCTATCACGGCTGGTGGGGCGACGTGCAGCCCGGCATCGGCAATCCGATTCCGGCGCGCGAGACCTATACGCTCAACGAGATGTCCGAAGCAGCGCTGCGCGTCCTGCGCACGCGCCGCGACATCGCCTGCGTGCTGGTCAATCCGCTGCAGGCGCTGCACCCGAATGCGAGCCCGCCGGCCGATTCGGCGCTGATCGACAGCGCGCGCAACGCTCATTTCGATCGTCGGGCTTACGCGGACTGGCTCAAGGAGCTGCGCGCCGTCTGCAGCCAGAATGGCATCGTGCTGATCGTGGACGACGTCTTTGTCGGCTTCCGCATCGCGCCTGGCGGCACCCAGGAATACTTTGGCGTGCGCGCCGACATGGTGACCTACGGCAAGACGCTGGGCGGCGGCCTGCCGGTCGGCGTGCTCTGCGGCCGCAAGGAGCTGATGAAGCGCTATCGCGACGACCGGCCGCTCGACGTCTGCTTCGCGCGCGGCACCTTCAACGCCCATCCCTACGTGATGACGGCGATGAACGAGTTTCTGCGCCATCTCGACACGGCTGAGGCGCGTACGATGTATGCCGGGCTCGATGCGCTCTGGAACGCGCGCGCCGACACGCTCAATCAGCGCCTGCGGGAGCGCAAGCTCCCCGTCCAGGTCGCCAACCTGTCGTCGATCTGGACCGTGTCCTACACCGAGCCCTCGCGTTACAACTGGATGTTCCAGTTCTATCTGCGTGCCGAAGGCCTGGCGCTGAGCTGGATCGGCACCGGGCGCCTGATCTTCAGCCTCAACTACACGGATGCGGATTTCGCGGCGGTCATGGATCGGTTCGTGGCGGCGGCCGAGGCCATGCGGCGCGATGGCTTCTGGTGGCACGACCCGGCCGCGACCAACAAGTCGATCAAGCGGCGCGTGCTGCGGGAGATCATAGCGCATCGGTTCGGGCGCCGGACGGAACTCACTCCATCGTGAGGCCGTTCGTCCCCGCGCAAGCGGGGACCCAGAACAAAAGATCGAAAGATCGGAGCCAAGCAGCCCTGGGTCCCCGCTTGCGCGGGGACGAACGGGGAAGGACGTCGATCATCACGAGGTCGACGCTACCCGTGCTGCTTCTGCGGAAAATCGAACAGCTCGCCGCGCATCAGATACATCGGCGACTTGTAGTACTGCTTGATGTCGTTGAACGGGTCGGTGATGATCTTGGTGAACCACACGAGGCCCGTCTGCACGTCCTTGAGAAAGAACAGGTGCACGGTGCGGAAGATGAGCCCGCCAATCCCGACCGCAAGCCAGATCAGCGCGGTGTGGTGCGCGAAGGTCGTCGACATCCTGGTGCGGCTCGAATAGACCGAATGCGGTCGGGTCGACCCACAGCACCAGCGGCGATAGCGCCCAGATGCTCATCAGCACGACCTTGCGCTGCAGATTGTAGCCGAGCTTGATGTCTTCCTTGTGCTCGTGGGTCGCCTGATTGACCTCGTCATAGGTCTTCGGCTCGAAAAAGAAATGGCCGATCTGCCGAGTGGTCATGCCGATCAGCCAGGCCACCAGCACCGCCGCCACCGGACTGAAGAAGACGAGCACATAGGCGCAAACGAAGCTGATCGCGCTCAAGAGATGCAGAGCCTGATTGATCCGGCTGTGATGATAGTAGCGGTGATCGTCCCACCGCTGAACTTCGAGGGCTTGAAGAAAGGCGCTCATGGGTGGTTCCTTCTGGGTCGTTCCTACGATTCTCTCGATGTGATCCGAATGTGTCCGATACGCCTTACGCTCGAGATGCCGTCATGCGTGATGGCGCAGCCTCGGCCACCGCATCCTTACCGAACCGAATGAGCGAGAAGTGCCCGAGCGGCGGCATCGCGCGCCGCTCGATCAGGCGAATCTGCGGCGTCGCCTGCGCCCAACTCACATAGCGCGCCCACGCGAACTCGGTGCGCCAGCCAAGCCGGCGCGCCGCCGGCGCGAACCAATGCTCGAGTGTGCGGCGTAACCCAGCTTCCGCGCCGATGCGGCTGACCAGAATGATCTCGCCACCCGGCTTGAGAACACGGGCGAACTCGTTGAGCGCGGCCTCCGGGTTGGGAACGGTCGTGATCACATACTGGGCGACAATCACATCGAAGGACGCGTCCGGAAAGGACAGGTTTTCGGCGTCCATGACGGCGAGCCCCTCGACGTTGCTGAGGCCAAGCTCGCTCACCCGCTCTTCCGCCTTACGCAGCATCCCTTCGGAAATATCGACACCGAAGAGCTGGCACTTGCGATCGTAGTCCGGCAGCGAAATCCCGGTGCCAACGCCAACCTCCAGGATGCGGCCGCCGATGCGCTCCGCCGCCGCGATCGCGGCCCGCCGGCCCTGATCGAACACGGCGCCGAACACAAGGTCATAGACCGGCGCCCAGCGCCCATAGGCTTTCGCGATCGTGTCCTTGTCGAGCTCGCCCGCTCCAAGCGCGCGTCCGTCCTTGCCGCCGACAACTGCAAACATCATCCATGCTCCATCGCTTCGACAGCAAGCGGCGCCACCGCGGCGCCGCTGCTACGATGCAAAATTTGATTGACGTGACCGAGGAACTGACGCGCGCTCGTGTCCCATGAGCGCGTCAGCGCAAAGTCCCGGCAAGCCGCTCGCGAAACCTGCAAGGCCTCCATGCAGGCAGTCTCGAGATCGTCGTGCAGAACGCCGACCGGATGGCCGCTGATCACATCGCGCGGACCGGTCACCGGATAGGCCGCGACCGGAACGCCACAAGCGAGCGCCTCCAATTGCACGATGCCGAATGTGTCGGTCTTGCTGGGAAACACGAACACATCGGCCGCCGCGATATGGGCCGCGAGCGCGGCGCCTTCGAGCAGCCCCAGAAACGTTCGTCTCCGGAAAGCGTCGCCGCAACTCGGCTTCCTGCGGGCCCGTGCCGATCACAACCTTGGAGCCGGGCAGCGGAAGCGACAGGAAGGCTTCCAGATTTTTCTCGACCGCAACGCGTCCGACACTCATGAAGATCGGACGCGGCAGATTGAGGTCCGCAGCCGGCGCAGGCTTGAACAGGTCAGTGTCCACACCGCGCGTCCACAGGCCGATGTTGCGGAAGCGACGCTCGGTCAGCTCCGCCATCAGCGAGGTGGTCGACACCATGGTGACGGTCGCAGCCGAATGAAACCGCCGCAGCAGCGCATAGCTCCAGCATTCGGGGATCGGCACGCGCGCCGACACATATTCCGGAAAGCGCGTCATATAGGCGGTCGTGAAGGGCCGGCCTTCGCGCAGACAATAGGCGCGCACCGCGTGACCGATCGTGCCTTCGGTCGCGATGTGAATCGCGTCGGGCTTGGCGTCCTCGATGCGCCTTACGATCTCGCGCCGGCTCGGCAAAGCGCAGCGCAGATCCGGATAGGTCGGGACCGGAAACGATGGAAATCCTTCCGGCGTCACAAAGGAGACCGTTGCACCAAGGCCGCGCAAACGACGCGAGAGCGCCCCGAGTGTGCGCACGACGCCGTTGACCTGCGGCTGCCAAGCGTCGGTTGCGATGAGAAGGCGCATCAGGCGACCGGAGCATCCATCATGGTGGCGCCACTGTGCAGTGGCGCAATCCAATCATCCGCGTCCGGCGGCGGCCTTTGTTAGTTTGGTCGCTGCGACGAATTGCGTTCCATCATGAATGCAACTTCAACATCTCAGTCATATGACAGCGTGGCGTGAGAGAGGAGAGAATCGCGAGGGTTAACGGCAGCTGTCATGCCGTCGTCACAAGCGAACTTGCGCTACAGCGGATCTCGCTGGAAATGAAACGAGGGGACAGGCGCTTGGCCGCTTATCCGCCTCATCCTGAGGAAGGCGCAAGCACATGCGCTTCCGGGAGGCCCAATCATCGCGTGGCGCCTGTCTCGAAGGATGGGCGGCCACGATCCGGGTTTACCGAGATCGGCATCAATGCGCGCAAGTCGGGTAAACCCGCATGGTTCGAGACGCCGCGCACGAGCCTGTGGAATCTGGGTAGGTCCAAAGTCGCGGCTCCTCACCATGAGGCCGGGAGAGACCGCGAGTGCATCAAGTTCGCAAATGGGTGTGCCGCAGAATGGTGCGAACTTCGGAAACGGGGCACTAACCGACAAGGCTTCCTTCCTGTCGCAGGAAATCAAGCGCGGCCAGAAGCGGCAGGCCGAGGATCGTGAAATGATCCGCCTCGACACGCTCGAACAAATGCACGCCATAACGCTCGAGCTGATAGGCACCGACGCTTGCCATCACGGCGGGACCAGCCGCATCAAGGTACGCATCGAGGAACCGGTCGCTGAATGCACGCATGGTCATGCGCGCAACCTGAACCGTTTCGTTTAGGATCTGTCCATCGCGCACAAACGCGATGGCCGAATGCAGCTCATGCGTCTTGCCGGAAAGCGCACGCAATTGCGCGCGGGCAGCCGCAATGTCAGCGGGCTTATCGAAGCGACGCTCGCCCAGCACCAAAGTCTGGTCGGCGCCGAGCACCAGCCGACCCGGCATGCCGATCGAAATGGCGTATGCCTTCTCGCGCGCCAGCAGTGCGGCGACGTCACCAGCCGCATTCGCAACGGCAGCGCGTTCAACCGCACGCTCGTCGATGTCGGCGGGGCGGACCTCGATCGGAATCCCGGCCGCTTCCAGGAGCGCACGCCTCGGCGCGCTCTTCGACGCCAGCACCAGCGGCTTGTCGGCGAGCCAGAGCGCCATCACGCCACCGGCCGCCGCCGCCGCTCGGTGAGCAGGCTGAGCACCGCCGCCGCGGTCTCCTCAATCGATCGGCGCGTGACATCGATCGAAGGCCAGTTGTGCTTGGCGCAGAGCTTGCGCGAATAAGCCACTTCCTCGGCCACCGCCTTGCGATCGATATATTGGTCATCATCCTGGTGTGCCCTGAGGCCGAGCAGCCGGTTCTGCCGGATCTGCACGATTCGCTCCGGGCTCGCATAGAGCCCAACCATCAGCGGCCGCTTGAGCTCTTCGACCTTGGGCGCCAGCGGGATCCCAGGCACCAGCGGAACATTCGCGGTCTTCACGCCACGATTGGCGAGATAGATCGACGTCGGAGTTTTGGACGTCCGCGAGACGCCCACCAGCACGACATCGGCCTCTTCGAGGTCTTCGATATGCTGCCCGTCGTCGTGCAGCATGGTGAAGTTGAAGGCGTCGATGCGCTTGAAATATTCGGCGTTCAGCGTGTGCTGTGCACCGACCCGATGGCTGGTCTCGGTTCCGAGATAGGACTGCAGCAGCGCCAGCACCGGCCCCAGAATCGAGAGGCAAGGCACGCTCAGATCGCGGCAATGAGCTCTCGAGCCGCGTGACCAGCTCGTCCTCCAAGCAGCGTGTAGAGCACGATTCCCGGAGCCTCGTCGATCTCCGCCAGCACCCTGTCGAGCTGTTTTTGTGTGCGCACCAGTGGATAGACGTGCTCGACCGGCGTCATCTTGGTGTACTGCGCGGTCGCGGCACGCGCCACGGTGGTCAGGGTTTCGCCGGTAGCATCCGAGATCAGATGCAGATGGAAGTAGCTGCCGGAACGATGAGGCATGGTGATGGTTATGGGACGAGCCTGTGAACTCATGGGGAGGAGGCCACGCCGGGACGCCCGGTGCAAGCCGTGCCGCCGGCTGCCGTGCAAATATTTCCACATTGCTTCTGTTGGGACAGGAGTCCGGGCCCCTCACGGCCGCTGTGGTAAGTTGTGAATCCCCTGTGAGTTCATCCCCCGCACCGCTCCAGCAATCCGCGAATGCGGCCTGCGAATCGAGAGTCAAGGCGGATACGCGAGAGTCCTCAAGAGCCTTTCGTACAGCATTCTGGTGCGTGTATAGAGTGTGGACGACAAGTCATGAGTTCAATCAACCGTCCAGAATCTAAAACAGTAAGATTCTAGAAGATTTAATTTGGAAGCACTTGAGCGGTGAGCATCTGGTGAGTAAACGGGTTCTCGACGTCCTCGGTGGGAAGCGGCACAGTCCACCGCCCGTGTGGTTAATGCGCCAGGCCGGCCGCTATCTGCCCGAGTATCGGGCGTTGCGGGAAAAGGCTGGAGACTTCCTCGATCTGGTCTTTACACCGGAGCTGGCGGCAGAGGTCACGCTGCAGCCGATTCGCCGCTTTGGTTTCGATGCTGCCATTCTGTTTTCCGACATCCTGGTCATTCCGCATGCGCTCGGCCAGCGGGTGAGGTTCGAGGTCGGCGAGGGTCCGGTGCTGGAGCCGCTGACAAACCGCACCGCTTTCGAGCGCATTGCGGGTGAGCTCGACCACACAGTACTGGAACCGGTCTATGAGACCGTGCGTCTGGTGAAGCGAGCGCTTGCTCCCGACGTGACGCTGCTCGGTTTTTGCGGGGCGCCGTGGACGGTAGCGACCTACATGATTGCCGGGTCGTGGCACGCCCGATCAGGCGCCGGCACGGCAGTTCGGCTATCGCGACCGGGTTGGCCTCGACACCCTGATCGATGTGCTGGTCGACGCGTCGGCGGCCTACCTGGTCCGGCAGCTGCAGGCCGGCGCCGACGCGGTGCAGATCTTCGACACCTGGGCCGGCGTGCTGCCAACCGATGAGTTCGCGCGCTGGTGCATCGCGCCGACCCGCCGGATCGCCGATAAAGTCCGGCGGGAGGTGCCGGGGGCGAAACTCATCGGATTTCCGCGCGGAGCCGGCACGATGCTCCCCAAATACGTAGCGGAAGCCGGTGTGGATGCAGTCGGGCTCGACTGGATGATCGATCGGGCGTTCGCGCGCGAGCAGGTGCAGTCCCGGCTGCCGGTACAGGGCAATGTCGATCCACTGGTGCTGGTCGCCGGCGGGGCGGCGCTTGACCGGGCGGTCGATGCAGCGCTCGAAGCCTTTGCGGGCGGGCCCGTATATCTTCAATCTTGGCCACGGGATCGTGCCGCAGACGCCGATCGAGCATGTCGAGCAGATGCTGAAGCGCGTGCGGGGTTAGGCCTGATGGCGGCAGACGTCAAAACGCGAGGCAACCGTGCCGTCGTCGGGCTGGTCATCACGGCCGTCCTGCTGGGCGGTCTGCTGTGGTGGCACCCACCCGGGCTCTACCTTTGGGCCAAGGCCGTGCACATCATCGCGGTCATCTCCTGGATGGCGGGGATGCTCTATCTGCCGCGGCTGTTCATCTACCATTGCGAGGCTGAGCCTGGATCGCGGCAGTCCGAGACCTTCAAGGTCATGGAATGGCGGTTGCTGACCGTCATCATTAACCCTGCCATGGTGGCGACCTGGGTGCTCGGCGTTTGGCTCGCTCACGACGGCGGCTGGCTCACCGCAGGATGGCTGCATGCCAAATTCGCGCTGGTGGTCGCGCTATCGGGCGTCCATGGCTTCATGGTGCGTTGCGTGCGTGACTTTGGTGCCGACCAGAACCGGCACACACAAAAATTCTATCGTATTATCAATGAAATACCGACAGTTCTCATGATCGGAATCGTGCTTCTGGTGGTGCTCAAACCGTTTTGACGCAGATTCAAATTGTCGACAGCGCACACGCGGGCCTTGCGCAGAGAACATTATTTCCATATGTTTGCGTCATCTCCCCGACCGCAGGCAGATGCTTTCGTATACGGCCCGCGCGTATTGGGACCGGCCGCTGCATCGGGCCCCTGGCCCGGAAGCTCGCCTCAATACCTTCCCCCTCCACTTTCGCGCCGACCGGCTGATTACTCCTCCCCGTCGCCGCCATTCCCAGGACGACCCGCATGCGGGAAATGAGACTCCAAGAACTAAAATCCAAAACGCCAGCTGAGCTCGTATCGTTTGCCGAAGAGCTCGAAGTCGAAAACGCCAGCACCATGCGCAAGCAGGAGCTGATGTTCGGCATCCTCAAACAACTTTCGGTGCGCGAGACCGACATCATCGGGGAGGGCGTCGTCGAAGTTCTCTCCGACGGTTTCGGCTTTCTTCGCTCGCCGGACGCCAATTACCTTCCGGGCCCCGACGATATCTACGTCTCGCCATCGCAAATTCGCCGCTTCGGCTTGCGCACCGGCGACACCATCGACGGCCAGATCCGTGGTCCCAAGGACGGTGAGCGCTACTTCGCGCTGCTCAAGGTCAACAGCATCAACTTCGAGGACCCGGAGAAGGCCCGCCACAAGGTCAACTTCGACAACCTCACCCCGCTCTATCCCGACGAGCGGCTGAAGATGGAGCATGAGGACGCGACCAAGAAAGATCTCTCGGCTCGCGTCATCGACATCGTGGCGCCGATCGGCAAGGGCCAGCGCGCCCTGATCGTGTCGCCGCCACGCACCGGCAAGACCGTGCTCCTGCAGAACATCGCACACTCGATTACCGCCAATCATCCGGAATGCTTCCTGATCGTGCTGCTGATCGACGAGCGGCCGGAGGAAGTCACCGACATGCAGCGTTCGGTCAAAGGCGAGGTCGTGTCCTCGACCTTCGACGAGCCGGCTTCGCGCCACGTGCAGGTTGCCGAGATGGTGATCGAGAAGGCCAAGCGCCTGGTCGAGCATGGCCGTGACGTGGTGATCCTGCTGGACTCGATTACCCGCCTCGGCCGCGCCTACAACACGGTGGTGCCGTCGTCCGGCAAGGTGCTGACCGGCGGTGTCGACGCCAATGCGCTGCAGCGGCCCAAGCGCTTCTTCGGCGCTGCGCGCAACATCGAGGAGGGCGGCTCGCTCACCATCATCGCGACCGCGCTGATCGATACCGGCAGCCGCATGGACGAGGTGATCTTCGAAGAGTTCAAGGGCACCGGCAATTCGGAACTGATCCTCGACCGCAAGGTGGCCGACAAGCGCACCTTCCCGGCCATGGACATCACCCGCTCGGGCACCCGCAAGGAAGAGCTGCTCACCCCGCCCGACCAGCTCAAGAAGATGTACGTGCTGCGCCGCATCCTCAACCCGATGGGCACGATGGATGCGATCGACTTCCTGCTCGACAAGCTGCGCAACACCAAGAGCAACGGCGAGTTCTTCGAGTCGATGAACACCTGATGATGCCCTCCCCGATCGGTTCGCTGGTCGGGGATCGGGCTGACGCGAGACCGACGTGCCGCCTCTTGATGAGTTGCAGCAGGCGATCACCCTGCATCAGCAGGGACGGCTCGCCGACGCGGAGCAGCTCTATCGGCAAATCCTGGCGCGCCAGCCCGCCAGTTTTGACGCGCTGCACCTTCTCGGTGTCGTGCGCATGCAGCAGGGTCGCGGCCTTGAGGCGCTTGAGCTGATCGAACAGGCGCTCAAGGTCGATCCGCGCTCGGCCCGCGCACTGTCCAATCATGGGCTGGCGCTGTTCGGGCTCGGCCGCCAGGACGAGGCGCTGAAAAGCTTCGACCGGGCGCTGGCGCTCGATCCGGCCTTCCCGGATGCGCTTGCCAACCGTGCCCAGCTCAATTACCGCGCCGGCCGCCACGAGGCGGCGGCGGCTGATTTCGAACGGCTGTTGAAGCAGCGGCCGGACTACGCCGAAGGCTTCTTCCTGCGCGGCAATGCGCTGGCGCAGAGCGGGCGCCACAGCGAGGCTGTCACTTGCTACGACCAGGCGGTGGCGCTGCGGCCCAACATTGCGGAGGTCTTCAGCAATCGCGGCAATGCGCTCGAGGCGCTGATGCGCTACGACGAAGCACTCGCGAGCCATGATCGGGCGCTGGCACTCAAGCCCGACTATGCGCAGGGGTACAACAACCGCGCCACGCTCCTGGCGACGCTCAAGCGCCACGATGAGGCGCTCGTCGGATTCGACCGCGCGCTCGCGCTCAAGCCTGACTATCCGGAAGCGCACAACAATCGCGGCAACGCGCTCGCCGCTCTCGGGCGGCACGAGGAGGCGCTGGCAAGCTATGATCGGGCGCTGGTGCTGAAACCCGACTACGCGGAAGCCATCAGCAATTACGGCATTGCTCTATCGGCGCTCGATCGGAACGAGGAAGCGCTGGCGCGTTTCGATCAGGCGCTCGCGCTCGCGCCCGACTATGCGGTCGGCTGGTACAATCGCGGTAATGCGCTGTCGGCGCTGCGGCGCTATGAGGAGGCGCTCGCCTGCTATGACCGCGCGCTCGCGCTCGCGCCCGACTATGCGGAAGCCTGTGACAATCGCGGCAATGCGCTGTTGCGGCTCAACCGGCACGAGGAGGCGCTTGCGAGCATCGAGCATGCGCTGGCGCTCAATCCGGCAAGCCCCGGCACCCACAACAATCACGGCTCGGCGCTCTCTGCCCTGAAGCGGCACGACGCCGCGCTCGCAAGCTACGATCAGGCGATCGCGCTCAATCCGGATTTCGCCGACGCCCATTCCAACCGCGGCAACACGCTCAAGGACCTGCGGCGCCACGATGAGGCGCTGGCAAGCTTCGAGCGGGCGCTGGCGATCGATCCGGAGCACATCGATGCGTCGGTTGGCATGGCGGAAGTCGTGCTTTCGGTGTGCGACTGGGCCCGCACCGGCCCGCTGGCGCAGGAGCTGGCGGAGCGAGTGAGGGCCGGAAAGCCCACGGTCGCGCCGTTCACCCTGCTCGCCTATTGCGACGATCCGGCCTTGCATGCCGAGTGCGCGAAGACATTCGTGGCCGACCGTATGCCGGTGCGGCCGAAGCCGTTGTGGCGCGGCCCACCGGCGCGCCATGATCGGATTCGCGTCGCCTATCTCTCGGCAGACTTTCATCGCCATGCCACCGCTTATCTGGTCGCCGAGCTGTTCGAGCTGCACGATCGCGCGCGCTTCGAGATTGTGGGCGTTGGCTTCGACTGGGACGACAATAGCGACGTCCGCCGCCGGCTGGTGAAATCGCTCGATGCGTTTCATGACGTGCGCACACGCAGCGATCACGACGTGGCGAAGCTCTTGCATGAGCTTGAGATCGACATCGCGGTCGATCTCAAGGGCCACACCGGCGATTCCCGCCTTGGCATCTTCGCGCACCGCGGTGCTCCGATCCAGGCGAGCTATCTGGGCTATCCGGGCACGGTCGGGGCCGACTGCATCGACTATGTGATCGGCGATCCGGTCGTCACCCCGTTCGAGCACGCGCCGTTCTACGTTGAAAAGATCGTGCAGCTGCCCGATTGCTACCAGGTCAACGACCGCAAGCGCACGATCGCGGCGCATGTGCCGAGCCGGCAGGAGGCGGGCCTGCCGACGACGGGCTTCGTGTTCTGCTGCTTCAACAACAATTACAAGATCACGGCGCCGCTCTTCGACGTGTGGATGCGGCTCCTCGACGCGGTGCCGGGCAGCGTGCTCTGGCTCCTGCGGGACAATGCTCGGAGCCGAGCGCAACTTGCGCCGCGAGGCGCAGGCGCGCGGCATCGATCCGGAACGGCTGGTGTTCGCCGGCCGCAGCGGCCTCGCCGAGCATCTGGCGCGCCATCGTCTGGCCGATCTGTTCCTCGATACCCTGCCCTACAACGCTCATACCACCGCGAGCGACGCGCTGTGGGCGGGCGTGCCGGTCGTCACCTGCCGGGGCAACGCCTTTGCGGGCCGCGTCGGCGCGAGCCTGCTGCGCGCGGTCGGCCTGCCCGAGCTGATCACGACGAGCCTTCCCGATTACGAGGCGCTGGCGCTGCGGCTCGCCCGCGAGCCGGCGCTGCTCGAGGGCTTCCGGCAGACGCTCGCCCGCAATTTGGACACCTGCCCGCTATTCGACACCGACAAGTTCCGTCGCCACCTCGAGACCGCCTACGCGACGATGTGGGAGATCTGGCAGCGCGGCGAGGCGCCGCACGCCTTTGCGGTGGAAGCTGATCTGCAGCCGCGGGCGTGACTGTGCGCGCGATCGGGCGCTATAAGGGCCCCATGACCGGACCGGGGCAGACAGCGCATTCGCTCAGCCAGTTGCTCGACCGCGCGATCGCCTGCCATCGGCAGGGGCAGTTCGCGCAGGCCGAGGCGCTCTATGCGCAGATTCTGCGGGCACAGCCGCGGCACTTCGACGCTCGCCACATGCTCGGTGTCATCCGGTATCAGCAGGGCCGCAACGCCGAGGCGCTCGAGTTCGTCGAGACCGCGCTCAAGTTGAGCCCCCGCTCGGACCGTGCGCTCTCGAACCAGGGATTGATCCTCTACGCGCTGCGCCGCTACGAGGAGGCGCTCAAGAGCTTCGACAAGGCCCTGGCCATCGAGCCCACGTCGGTCGATGCGCTCAACAACCGCGGCAACACCCTGCAGCGGCTCAAGCGCAACGAGGAGGCGCTTGAGTGCTTCGACCAGGTGCTGGCGCGCGTTCCGACCCACATCGAGGCGCTCAACAACCGCGGCAATGCGCTGCAGGGCCTCAAGCACTACGACGAGGCGGTCGACAGCTATCAGCGCGCGCTCAAGCTGCGGCCGAACTATCCCGATGCGCTCTACAATTGCGGCTGCGCGCTGTCGGCAGTGGGCAAGTTCAGCGAGGCGCTGCAATACTTCAACCAGGCGCAGGGCCGGCGGCCCGATCATGCCGAGACGCAGTTCAGCCGGGCTGATGCGCTCAATGCGCTCAAGCGGCACGGAGAAGCAATCGCGGGCTACGAGAAGGCGATCGCACTGCGCCCCGACCATCCTTATGCCTACAGCGGCCTGGCCGAGGCGGCGCTGTCGATCTGCGACTGGGCGCGCACCACCGAGCTCGTGCCGCGGCTCGAAGCGCTGGTGGCCGAGCGCAAGGCGATCGTCAATCCGTTCACGCTCATCCGGTTCAGCGACAAGCCGGACTTGCACCTGCAATGCGCGCGCTCGTTCATCGCCGACAAGGTCGGCGCCCTGCCCGCCCCGCTCTGGACCGGCGAGCGCTGGTCGCATGAGCGCATTCGGGTCGCCTATCTCAGCGCCGATTTCCACCAGCATGCGACCGCCTATCTGATCGCCGAGCTGATCGAGCGTCATGACCGCGAACGCTTCGAGATCATCGGCATCTCGTTCGGCCGCGACGACGGCAGCGACATCAGGCGCCGGGTGATCGCGGCGTTCGATCGGGTGCACGCCACGCGCTCGAACAGCGACCGGGAGGTCGCCCAGCTCTTACGCGAGCACGAGATCGATATCGCGGTCGATCTCAAGGGTTATACCCAGGAGTCGCGACCCGGAGATCCTGGCGTTCCGGCCGGCGCCGATCCAGGCGAGCTATCTCGGCTATCCGGGCAGCATGGGTGCCGATTTCATCGACTACATCATTGCCGATCACGTCGTGATCCCGCTCGAGCAAGCTCGCCACTACAGCGAGAAGATCGTCGTAGCTGCCGGATTCCTATCAGTGCAACGACCGCCAACGCGCAATCGCGGACACGACGCCAAGCCGGCAGGAGGCCGGGCCTGCCACCGACGGGCTTCGTGTTCTGCTGCTTCAACAACAACTACAAGATCACGCCGGCGATGTTCGACGTCTGGATGCGGCTGCTGCAGGCGGTCCCCGGCAGCGTGCTGTGGCTGCTGCGCGAGAACGTCGTCGTCGAGGCAAATCTGCAGCGCGAGGCGCAAGGCGCGCGGCGTCGATCCGGCGCGGCTGGTCTTTGCCGACCGCATGCCGTTGGCCGAGCATCTGGCGCGCCACCGCCTCGCCGACCTGTTCCTCGACACGCTGCCGTACAACGCCCACACCACCGCGAGCGATGCGCTGTGGGCCGGCCTGCCGGTGCTGACTTGCCAGGGCGCGTCATTCGCGGCGCGCGTCGCTGCGAGCCTGCTCAACGCGGTCGGGCTGCCCGAGCTGGTGACGACCTCGCTCGCCGACTACGAGGCGCTCGCGCTGCGGCTTGCGACCGACCCGAGGTTCATCGGCGAGCTGCGCGCGCGGCTTGCCGCCAACCGGCTGACCCATCCGCTGTTCGACACCAGCCGCTTCTGCCGCCATATCGAGGCTGCCTACACGACCATGTGGGAGACCTGGCAGCGGGGCGAGGCACCGCAGAGCTTTGCGGTGGAGCCGCCGTGATCGAGCGCTATGCCGCAGCCGCACGCTCGCCCTCGCTTATGCTCAGCTTTTGGGTGGCGGCGAACCGGCGCTCGATCAGAGCGTCGAGCGAGATCGCGCCGGGGCCGCGGCTGAGCAGGAACACCAGGATCGAGCCCCATAGCAGGTGGTCGACCCAGGCCTGCGGGTAGACCAGCGTCTGGATCACAAGGATCATGCCGATGAGCGGCAGCGTGGCGAGCCGCGTCGCAAGGCCGAGCACCAGCAGCACCGGGAACGTCAGCTCGTTGAAGGCGGCGAGCCGCGCAGCCCAGACCGGCTCGATGAGCGGCACCTTGTATTCGTCCTCGAACAGCTTGATCGCAAACTCCCAGGAATTGATCTTGAGCAGCCCCGAATTGAAGAACACGGCGCCGACCGCGATCCGCATAGCGAGCTGGATCAGCGCAAGCGGGATTCGCTCGAGGGTGGTGCGGCACGCGAGCAGGGTGTTGAGGGGGGCGCTGAGGGCGGTCATGGGCTGGTCTCCGGCTTGGTCGATCGCGATCACGAGACCGGCGCTGATCAATCGCAGCAGCGCTTGCCCGGGATCGAATGTTGCATCGGCGTCGATCGCGCGCTCCGCCGCAGCTCCGATCGTGACTCCGCCGACGAGCGCCGAGCGGAACACGAATTCAGCCTGCGAAAGGCGCTCGATGCGGAAGTCGCCGCGCGCTCCGCGAATCTCGAGATGCACGTCAGTCGCGCTGAAATGGTAGCGCTCGCGCTCGGTGCCGCTCAGATACTGTTTGATCAGCTCATCGATCGGCCAGCCGGCCGCGCAGTAGCGCAGGCCAGGCTGCAGAGTGAGGCGGTGATCAGGCAGCTCGCTCGCGTCGATTGACGCCAAGCTCTCGATTGCAAGGGGCGGGCGATCGACCGCGATCGACACTTTTCCGAGATGCCACTCAAGCTCGGCGAACGCGCGCAGGTAAGGGAGGCGCTCGGCGCCCGCGCGGCTCGCCAGGAACGCTGGATAGTCAGCGCCGTATTCCGCAATGCAGGGTGCGGCCGGCGGATGCGCGTGGACGAAGGCTTGTGCCGCTGCGGTCGCGAAGTGCTCGCCCGCGAGCCAAAAGACGGCGGGAAACTTGTCGAGCAGCGCGCGCGTGAGGCTTGCCTCATAATGGTGGCGATGAATGGCAAGCCGCGCCTCTGGATCGCGCCCGCCAGCGAGGAGCGGCAGCAGCGCACTGGCCGCCTCATCGGTGATGACGGCATCGCGCATCCGGCGCTGGATCTCAAGAAGCGAGGGCATGGCGGGGCTTCGGTGTGAAGGCGCTCAGCGACACGGCGTCGGCACGCGCAGACTCCGCCAGGATGACATCGAGCGTAGGCACGTCGTTGTCCCACTCGATCAGGGTCGGCTTTGGTCCGAAGCGCTTGAGTGCGCGGGCGTAGAACGCCCAGACCGGCTCGGCGATCCGGCTGCCATGGGTGTCGATCAGGACCTCGCCGCCGCCCTCCTCCGGCTCCGGCGTGAAGCCGCCAAGATGTAGCTCCGCGATGGCTTCGGCCGGAAGCTCGGCGATGTAGCGATCACTGTCGAAGCCGAGATTGTGCGCGCTGAGATAGATGTTGCTCACGTCGCACAGGATCCCGCAGCCGGTGCGGTGAACAAGCTCGGACAGGAACTCGACCTCCGTCATGGTCGAGGCGCTGAAACCGACATAGCTCGACGGGTTCTCAACCAGATAGCGCCGCCCGAGCGCGTCCTGCACCTCGTCGACATGCGCGCTGACGATGCGCAGCGTTTCCTGCGTGTACGGCAGTGGCAGGAGGTCGTTGAGATACTCGCCCGCGTGCGTCGACCAGGCGAGATGGCCCGATACGAGGATCGGATCGATGCGATCGACCAGCGCCCGGACGCGGGCAAGATGCGGCCGATCAAGCCCGCTCGCGCTGCCGATTGAAACGCCGACCGAGTGAACGGAGATTGGATAGTGACGCGCGATATCGATGAGCAGCTCCGCAGCGTGGGGATTGGCCAGGAAGTTCTCCGGATGGATCTCGAACCACGCTGCGGACGGGCGGGTGGCCACGACGTCGGTGAGATGCGGGAGCCGGAGGCCCACACCTGACAGGATCGGCATTGCGCGAGCATGACTTGACGCCATGGCCACCACCCAGATTCGGTCAAAGGCTCACTCAGGCGGCGGACTTGCTGCCGCCCACGATGCGGTCGCAGTAGCCTTCGGGGACGTAGATCCAGGCCTTCTTGTCGGCATTGACCTTCGAGGTGCCGGCGCAGGAATTGTTGCCGGTCGAGGCGCAGTCGTTCTTGCCGGCTTTGGCGAGGCCGTAGCACTTCTCGGCTTTGAAGGTGGGGGCCGGCGCCGGGCCGCCTTGCGCCATGACCAGGCTTGGGGCGGCGATGGCGGCCGCGAGTGCGGAAACGATGAGGGCGCGTTTGCTCATGGACATTACCTCCAGATTCGAGTGCGGCGCGGGCTGTCTCAAGAGCCGGCCGGCGAACCGGTCGCGGTTCACGGGGCGTTGACTTCGGACCTGGGCGCAAAAAGGTTACATGTGAATTTGAGGACCTTTGCCCGGCATCATGGCCTGTGAATGAATGAGAGCAGGGAGCGGGACCAGCGATTTGCGCTGCTCATGCGGGCGGCGCAGGCGGGTGATCGTGAGGCCTATGCCAGACTTCTCCATGAACTCATTCCGTTGTTGCGGCGCGCCGTGCGCCGTCAGCGCGCGCTCCTGAAGCCGCAGGACGCCGAGGATCTGGTGCAGGACATCCTGTTGTCGCTGCACGAGGCGCGTCGCAGCTATGATCCGACCCGTCCGTTCCTGCCCTGGCTGATGGCAATTGTTCGCAACCGGTTAGCCGACGGGGCACGGCGCTACATCAGCCGCTCCGCCCATGAGGTCGTGGTCGATCGGCTGCCTGAAACCTTTTCGGACGCTGATCCGAATAGAGTCGATGGCCCCTATGGTGACCCGGAGGCGCTGCGGCTCGCGGTCGAAGGCTTTGCCGGACGGCCAAAGGCGTGCCATCGAGCTGTTGAAGCTGCGCGAGATGTCGTTGAAAGAGGCGGCGGCTCATAGCGGTGCGAGCATTGCTGCGCTGAAAGTTTCGGTTCACCGCGGCATGATGGCGCTGCGCCGGATGTTGGCCGGCAAGGACTAGTGATGGACACCAGCGCGCTGATCGCTGAGCTTGCGAATTCCGCCGCCCCGGTGCGGCGCCTGCCGGCGCCCTGGGTGAGGATGCTGCTGTGGCTCGCGATCTCGGTTCCGTTCCTTGCGGTGATCTGGCTGGTGATGCCGAGCGACATCAACCCGGCCGCCGCCATGACGAATCGGCGGTTCCTTTTTGAGGAGGCGGTGCTCCTGGTCACGGCATTGACGGCCGCGCTCGCCGCCTTCGGCAGCGTTGTGCCCGGATACGACCGGAGGATCCTGCTCATCCCGCTGCTGCCGCTGGCGGTCTGGTTCGCGAGCCTGGGCGAAGGCTGCTGGCGCAACTGGGTTGCACTCGGTGCCGATGGTCTCACGCTGCGGCCCGATTGGGATTGCCTGCCGCCTGCGATCCTGATCGGAATCGTGCCGTCAATCGCGATGGTGATGATGCTTCGCCGCGGCGCGCCACTGTTGCCGCGGGTCAGCATCGCGCTCGGTGCGTTGGCGGTGGCGGCGATTGCCAATCTCGGGCTGCGGCTGTTCCACGTCGGTGATGCGAGCGTGATGGTGCTGTTCTGGCACCTGGGCGGCGCAGCGGTGCTGGCGGGGGTCGCGGCTGTCTCCGGCCGCCGCGTGCTGTATTGGCGGCACGCTACCGCGTAATGGAATGACGTCGTACCGCCCTAGCCCGCCATCATCTCCGCCAGCAGCCGCCCATAGCCCTTGACCGGCTGCCGCATCGAGAGCCGCAGCTGCATCTCCCAGCAGCGCGCCGGCACCGGATGCACCACCGGCACGCCGAGGTCCTGCTCCAGCAGATCGATGATCGGCAGCACGCGCCAGCCGGTGCCGAGCAGATAGATCGCGTCGGCCTTGCGATGCTTGAGGAAGGCCTGCTTGACGTGGGCGTAGACCTGCTCGGCCGAGAGCTGGCCGACCTTGTCGAAATCGACCTTGATGCCTTCCATGCCGAGCACGTCGAAGCCGGCCTCGACGAAATATTTCGCGAACAGGTCGTTGATGCCGCCGACGAAATAGGTCGCACCCACGATCTTCTTCGCCTTGAGCGCATGCAGCGCGCGCACGTGGTTGCGAGCCGGAGGTGAAGAACGGGAGCTTGTACTCCTTCTCCCACTTCTTGAGGAGCTGCGGCTTCGCCCTTGAAGCCGAGCAGCATGAACGGCGGCGCGCCTTCCGGATGGATGAGGTCGCAGCCGGCGTCGGCAAGCTGCTTGACCAGCGGCTCATAGGGTGCGGTCGCGCGCTTGAACTCGTCGGTCGTGCCATCGCTGGATGTTGAGGAACAGCGGCAGCACGCCGATGCCCTCCGGCAGCATGCGGATCAGCTCCTCGAGCCCGCCCGGCCGCAGCGTCGGCTTGATGCATCCGACGACGCCGCGCCAACTCGTGAATGCCATGGAGGTCTCCTCTCGCTGTGGTGTGCCCGTTAGCGTCGTGCCTGGCGCGCGAACGCTCTGGCCTCGCCTTCAGGATCAAGCCGGAGGACAATCTTACAGGCTGGGATGGATCACTTGTAAAGCCGGATGGTCTTCACGCGCGACGACAACGTGAGCCCGTCCATGCATTCTCCCGGATCGCCGGCCGAGCAGGCGGCGACATCGTTGACCAGGATTGCGCCGATCTGGCCGCACTCGCCCTCGGCCGGGAAGGTCCGCACATTGGTTCGCGCGCCGCGGATCGGCCCCATCTCGGTGATCATGCGGCGCTGGATGATGCCTTCGGTGTTGAACAGCGCGAGATCAAGCTTGAGGCTGTCGATGCGCCTTGCTGGTCTTGTTTTCGATCAGGAAGGTCAGGAGGCAGCGATTGTTGGCGGTTTCAGCCGCGTTGAGCTCAAGGCGTGACAGCTCCTCGGCCTGGGACACGGTCGGGATAAGGCCGCACAACAGCAACGCTGCAAACACATGTCTCACGCCACGCATGACTTCCTCCAGGGCCCGGTCGGCCGAGTGCCGCGGGGCGCAATATTGTTAGCGGCGTCCTTAGGAATGCACAATTGGCGGCACAGGGGCCCAGATTGGAACCGCTGCAAGGAAACCCCCGGCGCATGGTCTCAGCATGGCTGGCTGCGGCGCTTGACAGGTTTCTCCGGGGAAGGTGAGAATACCTCATTCCTCCAAATTGGGTCTTTGAAACGGGTGGCCGCAAAGGGCGGCCGCGAGCAGCCGTGCGTATCGCGGCTGCCTGATCATCGTCGCGAGCCATCCCCTGCCGCTACGGCTGCGTCCTGTGGACGCGGCGCCAATCTCCTTGGTGTTCCATGCCTAGTGCCGACCCATTGTTTCGTCCCCCCGGCTGATGGCAACGCGCCGGGACTGGGCCAAGAGAGGATTGCATCGCCCAAGCCCCGACGAGGACAAGCCTGCCCGCAAACCGCCCCAAGCTGGCCGCAGCGAGCGCGCACGCTTTCTGAAGAACGACCGCCGGCGCGTGCGGCGGGCGCTCGAGCCCGACTATCGAGATGCAGAACGCGCACGCCGCTATGGGCTCTCGCTGGCAGACTATCGCGCGCTGCAAGAGCGGCAGGGCCATGCCTGCGCGATCTGCCGCAAGGTGACGCGCGACCTATGCATCGATCACTGCCACGTCACGGGCCGCGTGCGCGGGCTGCTTTGCCGCAGTTGCAACAGTGCGTTGGGCTTCTGTGCGGACGACCCGCGCCTGCTCCGCGCCGCGCTCGCCTATCTGCAGGCGGCAGCGAGGAAGTAGGACCGGTTCTCTCATTGTCGTCATCTGATCGCAGCCTCACCCGGCCTCATGGTGAGGAGCCGCAGTGTCGGACTTAGATAGATACCGCAGTCTCGTGCGCGGCGTCTCGAACCATGGGGCCGCCCCGTCCTTCGAGACGGGCGCAACGCGAGGGAGTGCTTGTCGAAAGCGCGTGGGCATGCGCCCGTCCTCAGGACGAGGCGGAGGATTGCGCGGGGACGATAGAAAGGAAGGTCTGATCACGCCCGCTCGCTCCAGGGATGCTGCGCCGGCTTAGCCTCCGGATGAGTTTTGAGGAAGTGATGCAGCACATGCAGCAAAGTGAGCGTGTGGGCCTTGTCACCGGCGGCTTCGGCCTGCCGGATGTCGTCCACAATCATGTCGCGGACCCGTTCGCTCCCGTGCTCATGGCACAGGAGATATTGCGCGAGCGCGGTCGCGGCGATCTCAGGCAGGTGCTCATGCTCCGCGATCGCGAGCACCTCCTCCTCGGTCAGGCCACAGAGCCCGATGCAATCTTCCAGCGTGATCATGCGAGCCTCCATGAAGGCCCCGCGCCTTAGTCCTGGCGCATCCCATATTAGGGTCTCATGACGGCGGATGATTCTTGACCTGCATCAAACTCGCCGTGGGAATTGCTCAAACCCGTCCGCTGATGGCGTGCTCGTAGATGTCCTCTTCCTGGGCGTTGTGAATCCGCACCAGCGCCTCGATCGATTCGATGACCCGCTGCGCGTCGCGGATGAGATAGCGGTCGGTGTCGTCGGCCGTGAGTCCGTCGGCGAGCTGGCTGAGGAGACGAGCCAGGTGGATGATCTCGCGGTGCGCCCGGCTCATGGCGCCGAGCCCGTGTCCGTCGCCGAGAAAGCCGCGTAAGATCCGGATAGACCTTGGTCTCGTCGTCGCGCTCGTGCCGGACCACCTGCCGGCCGATGACCTGGTTGGCCTCCGTGATCAGCGCCACCGCCGCCTCTCCGCGCGCGTCATCGAGCGCATCCGCGATCTCGCGCAACCGGTCGAGCACGGGTTCCAGCTGCTCGTGATCATGCCGCAAGGCGTTTGCGGTCGCGGCCGAGAGCGCGGGCCGCAGCGCCCTGCGGCCCGGAGTGAGCGCGCGCAGCGCGTTGAGGATGACCGCGACGTCGATTGCCTCCTGGGTCAGGGCGCCGGCGATCGGTGGCAGCCAGCCGATTGCTGCGAAGCCCATCGCGATGCCGGACATCGCCATGCCGGCCACGATGCTCTGCAGCGCAATGCGCCTCGCCCGCTTGGCGATGGCGACGGCGTCGGAGACGCGATCGAGCCGATCAACCAGGATGACGACGTCGGCGGCTTCCGAGGAGGCGCTGGCGCCACGCGCCGCCCATGGCGATGCCGACACTCGCAGCGGCAAGCGCCGGCGCATCGTTGATGCCGTCGCCGACCATGACGGTCGGGGCCAGTCGCTGCTCGGTTGCCACCGCCTCGACCTTGTCGGACGGAACACGGTCGGCCAGCACCGCATCGAGGTCGAGTGCAGCGGCGATCGTTTCCGCCGCGTCGGCGCGGTCGCCGGTGAGCATCACAATGCGTCCGACGCCGCCCGCGCGCAGTGCCTGCACGGCGCGCGGCGTCTCGCGCCGCAGCTCGTCGCCGAGCAGCAGAGCCCCGATGGTGCGGCCATCGACCGCCACGAACACGCTGAGCGCGGAGCGCCACGCCGCGCGCCGCAGCGCGCGCACCGCCCATTCTTCCGGCTTGCGGGCGCCGTAGACCAATTGATGCGAGCCGACCCGTACGAGGCGGCCGTCGATCCGCCCTTCAAGGCCGGAGCCTTGGGTCTCGCGCACTTCCGTGGGGATGCTGAGAGTGAGCCTTTTGGCAAGCGTCGCTTCCACGATCGATGCCGCCACCACGTGGTGCGAGGCTTGCTCGAGCGAGCCGGCTAGCCGCAGTACTTCGTCCGCACTCTCGCCAGGCGCGGTCTCGATCGCCACCAGCCGCGCGCCGCCGACCGTCAGCGTGCCGGTCTTGTCGAACATCACCGTATGTGTGCGCGCGAGCGCCTCGAATGGCCCGCCGCCCTTGATCAGGATGCCCAGCCGCGCGGCCTGGGCGACGCCCGCGATGAAAGCGACAGGTGCCGCCAGGATGAGCGGGCATGGCGTAGCCGCCACCAGCACCGCGAGGCCGCGAACGGGATCGCCGGAATAGAGCCAGGCGCCGCCCGCGACCGCGATCGTGATGGGAAACAGCAGCAGCGCATAGCGGTCGGCCAGCCGAATGAACGGCGCCTTGGCGGTCTGTGCCGCGTGCACCATGCGGACGATGCCGGCGTAGGTGCTTTCGCCAGCCGACGCAGTCGCGCGGATCTCGAATGCCTCGCCGGCGTTGACGGTGCCGCTGCGCGCGGCCTCGCCTTCCCGGCGCGCCACCGGGATCGGCTCGCCCGTGAGCGCAGCCTCGTCGATCATGGCGCTCGGGCTGGCGATGAGCCCGTCGACCGGGATCACCTCGCCGGCGAGCACCAGGATGGTGTCGCCGATCGCCACCTGCTCGACAGCAATATCGGCAATGGTTGAGCCCTGCCGGCGATGCGCGATCCGGGGCGCGCGGTCGACAAGGGACTTGAGATCACGCTCCGCGCGCGCGACCGCGAAGTCTTCAAGTACATTGCCGCCCGCATACATGACAGCGACCACGACGGCGGCAAGGCTCTCGCCCAGCGTGAGCGCACCTGCCATCGACAAGAGGGCGATCGCGTCGACCCCCAGGCGCCCCGCCATGAGGTCGCGGACAATAGAGATAAGGAGGCCGATCACGACCGGCACGGTCGCCGCCGCCCAGATACTGTTCGCGAGCGCCGCGTGACCTGCAGCCCAGGCCGCAAGGCCGAGCACAAGCCCGGTGAGCGCGACGGCGATCAGCGCGCGGCGGACAAGGCGTTCTGGCGGGACGATCCACATGCGCTACGGGTGCTCCAAGACTGTCATAAGAGGTCGCTCGCGCCGTCCAACCTGTTGACTTGCATCAAGGAGCTTGGCCCGCGATCGGGAAATTTTCCAGCTTTGGGAATTTGCATAAGGATCACGCGTTGGGGGCACCGCGCTGGCTGCGTTGAGTGCGCTTGTGTATGGCATATTGCCACTACCCAATTTCGTGTCAGGCGTGGTCCCGGGAGCGCAGACGTGACCTTTGAGCTTACGATGTTGGCACTGAGCATCTTTCTTGGCTTCATTCAGATTGTCCTCGCTTCGCACGCGGCGAGCCTGCAACGCGGCTACCGATGGACCGCGAGCGCGCGCGACGAGGCCCTGCCGCCGCTGACCGGTGTCGCCGGCCGGCTCTCGCGGGCGCTTGCGAATTTCAACGAGACCTTTCCGTTCTTCGCCGCGGCCGTGCTGGCCGCGCATCTTGTCGGCGTCCAAGACTGGCGCACACACTGGGGCGCTGCGCTCTACTTTTTCGCCCGGCTTGCCTATCTGCCGCTTTATGCATTCGGGGTGCCGCTCATCCGCTCGCTCACCTGGAATGTTGCGGTCGCTGGCATCGCGCTCCTGCTGTGGGCGATGGTGTTGCCTTAGAGCACTATGAGCTCCATTTGCACGCGGCTTCGTGCGCTGGACAAGGGTGATGACGCGCGTCAGTGACGGCGCGACCGTGCGCGTTGCGATCGCTGGTTCTTATCCGCGCAGGCGTTACGGCTGTGTCTTGACGCGCGCCAGCACGGCAGCCTTGCGCTCGATATCGCGATCGAGCCGCTCTTTGAACGCATCGGCGTCAGCATAAAAATCGGCCGGCTGGGCGGCGCGCTTGGCGACGGCTCTCGTAGGTCTCATCGCGTGCGGCGCCCGCGCAGGCGCCTGCGAGCTTGTCGATGACGTTCGCGGGTGTCGCTGCCGGCGCCAGCAATCCTCCGAAGCTCGCCGGGCTCACATCGTAGCCCTGCTCCTTCACCGTCGGGACGTTCGGGAAGGCCGGATGGCGGGTCTCGGCGAACACCCCGAGCAGGCGGACGTTCTGCCCCGTCGCGCTGCCGAGCACGATCGAGGCGACGTTGATCTGCCCGCCGATGAGGTCAGTCAGGACGAGTGGCTCGCCGCGGAACGGAATGTCCGCGATCGCGATGCCGGCGACCTGGAGAAACTCCTCCATGGCGAGATGCGGGATCGTCAGCGGGCCCTGGTGGCCGTAGTTGAGCGCGCCGGGCCTTTGCTTCGCTATCGCAACCAGATCGCCGATCGTCTTGATCGGCGAGTCGGGGCGGACCGCGAGCGCCATGGCGTTGCTGAAGGTCTGGCAGATCGGTTGGAGCGCGTCGGGCTTGTAGCCGGTGTCGGCGCCGCGCGCCTGCGGATAGACCGAGAGCACCAGCGCGGGCGCGAACAGGAGCGTATAGCCATCGGCTTCCGCGCGGGCGACTGCGGCGGCCCCGAGCGCGCCGCCAGCCCCCGCCCGGTTCTCGATCACGAATTGCTGCCCAAGCCGGCTCGACAAGCCAACCGCGAGTGCGCGCGCCAGGACATCGGTGGTGCTGCCAGCGACGTAAGGATTGATGATTCGCACCACGCGGCTCGGGTAGTCAGTCTGGGCGTATGCGGCGGTGGTCGCGAGCAGTGTGGCAAACAAGGCGAGGCATCTCGAGATCATGGTCTGAGCCCTTGTGGGACTTGTGACGCGCCGATCATGACCGCATCTCCTTCACCACCTCGGCGATGCGCGCGGGCTCCGTCACCGGCAGCGAGCAGCGCTCGCCGACGCAGATGAAGGCCGCGGCGCCGTCGTCGCCTTGATCTTCTCCTGCGCGGGATGCGTGGCGGCAGCGCCGTCGGCGGAGGGCGCGCGCAGCACGATGCGGTCGAGGTAAGGCAGCGTGAGCGCCGCGGCGGCGAGCGCATCCGCCTGCGCGCCCGTGCCCGCGACCACGATCTCGGCGGCGCGCAGCCGCAGGTCGAGCGCGTTGAACAGCGCGAGATGCATGAACAGGTTGTCGGCCGCGAACGGGAGCAGGCCGTCGAACAGCCGGTCGGCCTGCGCGCGCCAGGCGTCCTGGCCGGACACGAGCGCGAGCCGCACGAGGTTCTGCGCCGCGACCGAATTCGGATTGGGCGTCGCCTCGTCGGCGGTGGCGTTCGGCCGCACCACCAGGCCCTCGGCGTCGTCGGCGGTGAGGAAATAGCCGCCGGTGTCGCCGTTGGCGTAGTGGCGGTCGAGCGCGCCCTGCCAGGCGAGCGCGCGTTCGAGGTAGCGCGATCTCGCCGGTCGCCTCGTATGAGCGCGAGCGCGGCGCGGATCATGTTGGCGTGGTCGGAGGCGAGACCCGGGAACAGCAGCTTGCCGGCGCGCCAGGAATGCCCGAGCCGGTCGCCCTGCTCATCTTGGTCGCGATGCACAGGAACGCGCGCGCCGCCATCTCGAGCCATTCTGGCTCGCCGAACGCGACGCCCGCATTGGCGAGCCCTGCGATCATCAGGCCGTTCCAGTCGGCCAGCACCTTGTCGTCGAGGCCCGGCCGCACGCGCTGCTCGCGCACCGCGAGCAGCTTCTGGCGCAGCGGGGCGAGCCGTGTCTCCTCGTCCATCGCTGCGCCGGTACCCGCGCGAGGCGATTGAGGATGTTGTGTCCCTCGAAATTGCCTTCCGGCGGTCACGTCATAGTGGCGGCGAAGAAGTCAGCGTCCTCCGCGCCCGAGCACCTGCTGCGATCTCGGCGAGCGACCAGACGTAGAACTTGCCCTCCTCGCCTTCGGAGTCGGCGTCGAGCGAGGCGCAGAACGCGCCGTCCTGCGTGGTCATCTCGCGCTTGAGCCAGCCGACGGTTTCGCGCGCGCGCGTGCGGAATAGAGCGATTGCCGGAGCGCTGATAGCGCGAGCGCCGAGCAGCTCCAGCAGCTGCGCGTTGTCGTAGAGCATCTTCTCGAAATGCGGCACCAGCCAGCGCTCGTCGACCGAGTAGCGCGAGAAGCCGCCGCCGAGATGATCGTAGATGCCGCCCTGGCAGATGCGCTCGAGCGTCAGCTCGACGGCGTTGAAGTAGCGCAGCCTCGCCGGTGCGCTGGCCGGCGCCGCCACAGGAACTCGAGCAGCATCGGCTGCGGAAATTTCGGCGCGCCGCGCGTGCCGCCGTTGACCGGATCGATGATGCCCGCCAAGTTGCTGCGCGGCGCGGTCGAGCTCTGCCGCGCCCGATCGTGACGCGGCCCTGCGGCCGCGCGCTCTGCGGCCAGCCGCTCCATCAGCGCGCGTGCGGTTCTGCTCGACGCTCTTCGGGATCGTCGCGGAAGATGCGCGCGACGTTCGCGAGCACGTCCACGAAGGCCGGCTTGCCGTAGCGGCTCGTTTTCGGGAAATACGTGCCGCCCCAGAACGGCTCGCCCTTCGGCGTGAGGAACATGGTCAGCGGCCAGCCGCCGTGCTCGCCCATCAGATGCAGCGCCGACATGTAGATCTGGTCGATGTCGGGCCGTTCCTCGCGGTCGACTTTGATGTTGACGAACAGGTCGTTCATCACCTTGGCGGTGGCGTCGTCCTCGAAGCTCTCGTGCGCCATCACGTGGCACCAGTGGCAGGCCGCATAGCCGACCGAGAGCAGGATCGGCTTGTTGGCGCGCTGCGCTTCGGCGAGCGCCGCCGGTCCCCACGGCCACCAGTCGACCGGATTGTGCTTGTGCTGCAGGAGATAGGGCGAGGTCTCCTGCGCGAGGCGGTTTTCGTGGGTCGGTACTGGAGGCGGACATCACAGGTTCCGATCGTTCGGGGCGCAGGAGGATAACGCGCGAGGCGCAGCGATGGTAGCACGGCGTCAGGCGCGCTGTCGTCGCAGGCACTGGGCGACCTCGCAGTCTGCGTCGAACGAGAGCGCATTTGCAGGCGACTGTTGCTACACCGGAGCGTGGCGCCTGTGGGGTCGGTCCGCTGGCGCGTCATATGGGATATGGGCGCCGCACATCCTTACAGGTCCCAGTCCGGCATGATCCGTCTCGACAACATCAGCAAGCAGCACGGCCACCAGATCCTCTTCATCGAAGCCTCCGCGGCGCTCCAGAAGGGCGAGAAGATCGGGCTCGTCGGTCCCAACGGGGCCGGCAAGTCGACGCTGTTCCGGCTGATCACCGGCGAGGAGCAGCCCGACGAAGGCCAGCTGGCGGTCGAGCGCGGCGTGACCATCGGCTATTTCAGCCAGGACGTCGGCGAGATGGCGGGCCGTAGCGCGGTCTCCGAGGTGATGGACGGTGCCGGCCCGGTGAGCGCAGTGGCGGCCGAGCTCAAGGCGCTCGAGACCGCAATGGCGGACCCGGACCAGGCGGACGACATGGACGACATCATCGCGCGCTATGGCGAGGTGCAGGCGCGCTTCGAGGAGCTTGACGGCTATGCGCTCGAGGCGCGTGCCCGCGAGGTGCTCGCCGGCCTGGGCTTCAGCCCCGAGATGATGGAGGGCGACGTCGGCGCGCTCTCGGGCGGCTGGAAGATGCGGGTCGCGCTCGCCCGCATCCTGCTGATGCGGCCCGACGTCATGCTGCTCGACGAGCCCAGCAACCACCTCGACCTCGAGAGCCTGATCTGGCTCGAGCAGTTCCTCAAGGGCTACGACGGCGCGCTGATGATGACCTCGCACGATCGCGAATTCATGAACCGGGTCGTCACCAAGGTGGTGGAGATCGACGGCGGTTCGCTCACTGCCTATTCGGGCAACTACGAGTTCTACGCCCAGCAGCGCGCGCTCGCCGACAAGCAGCAGCAGGCCCAGTTCGAGCGCCAGCAGGCGATGCTCGCCAAGGAGATCAAGTTCATCGAGCGCTTCAAGGCGCGCGCCTCGCATGCCGCGCAGGTGCAGAGCCGGGTGAAGAAGCTCGAGAAGATCGACCGCGTGGAGCCGCCGCGCCGCCGCCAGACGGTCGCGTTCGATTTCCCGGTCGCGCCGCGCTCGGGCGAGGACGTGGTGAGCCTCAAGAACGTGCACAAGCGCTATGGCAGCCTCAGCATCTATGAAGGGCTCGACTTCATGGTGCGGCGCAGGGAGCGCTGGTGCGTGATGGGCATCAATGGCGCCGGCAAGTCGACGCTGTTGAAGCTCGTCGCCGGCGCGACCGAGCCGGACGACGGCAGGGTGGCGCTCGGCGGCAGCGTGCGGATGGGCTACTTCGCACAGCACGCCATGGAGCTGCTCGTTGGCGAGCGCACCGTGTTCGAGACGCTGGAGGATGCGTTCCCGCAGGCCGGGCAGGGCGCGCTGCGCACGCTCGCGGGCTGCTTCGGCTTCTCGGGCGACGACGTGGAGAAGCGGTGCCGCGTGCTCTCGGGCGGCGAGAAGGCGCGCATGGTGATGGCGCTGATGCTTTTTGACCCGCCGAATTTCCTGGTGCTCGACGAGCCCACCAACCACCTCGACATGACGACGAAAGAGATGCTGATCGCGGCGCTCGCGCAATACGAAGGCACCATGCTGTTCGTCTCGCACGACCGCCACTTCCTGGCCGCGCTGTCGAACCGGGTGCTCGAGCTCACGCCCGAGGGCGTCCACCAGTATGGCGGCGGCTACACAGAATATGTCGCGCGCACCGGCCGCGAGGCGCCGGGGCTGCGGAGCTGAAGCGGCGGTGCGGCAAAAACGACTGCCGTTGATAGTGCGGTCCGGGCACCTCGACGCAGCTCAACGCCGCGAGTATCGTTGGGCAACCGAGAACAAGAACAAAGCTTGATTGGGTCGGAAGCGTCCAAGGGAGGAAGCGATGCGCTCGTTCGTCGCGCCGAAGTCCGTCCGCAGCACAGCATTGGTCCGGAGAGCGATCTGGCTTTTGGCCGGCGCCGTATTCGCGGTTTGCGCCAGCAGTCCAGTCGCGGCGCAGGCGCCCGGGGCGATTCCCGACCTCTCCGCCTCGAGCAGCCAGGCCTGGACGCCGTTGGCGCGAGACGGCCGCATCGCGCGCTACGGCACCGGCTGGTTCGATCCGCCGGCCGGGCTGCGCGGGCCGATCAAGCAGCATCCCGACTATCCGCTGCGCGGCAACGAGACCGGCCGGCCGACGCCCGCGCTCGGCAACTACAAGGATCCGATCCTCAAGCCGTGGGCGGCTGAGAAGATGCGCGTGTCGAACGAGGAGCTGTTGTCCGGCAAGATCGGCATTCCGTTCCTGCCGCAGTCGCGCTGCTGGCCAGGCGGTACCCCCGGTCAGCTGCTCTGGACCACGGAGCCGGTCTACATCATCCAGACCGCGAAGGTCGTCTACATGGTCTGGCAGCGCGACCAGTGGGTGCGACGCATCTTCCTGACCGACCGGCATTCGCAAGAGGTGAAGCCGTCGTGGTATGGCGAGTTGATCGGCCGTTACGAGAACGGCGAGCTGGTGGTCGACACCATCGGGCTGTCGGCGCATCCGCTGGGCGTGCTCGACATGTTCCGCACCCCGCACACCGAGAAGCTGCACGTGGTGGAGCGCTTCAAGGTCACGGCCGACAACAAGTTTCTGGAAGCGCTGGTCAGGTTCGAGGACGAGGATACGTTCAACGAGCCCTGGTACGCGACCAAGCGCTGGAAGAAAGACCCCTACGATTGGCGGGAAACGATCTGCGCCGAGAACAGTGGCGACTACTTCAACGCCAACCTGGTGCCGATCCCGCGCGCGACCCGGCGGGATTTCTGAGGGCGCGAAGGCGCCCTCGCCTAGAGCGAGATGTGAACCAATCTCCACTCATTCCCGCGAAAGCGCGAATCCAGTGTGCGCTTAAGTGTCCATGGCACGAACTCAGCTGCTGTCGTCCCCGCGCAGGCGGGGACCCATGACCACCAAGGTTTCGGTTATCACTGGCCCTGCCACATCGCCTTTGCTGCGGCGTATGGGTCCCCGCCTGCGCGGGGATGACAGCAGAGAATGATTGCTTCACATCTTCGCAAGCAGATTTGAAAGGCGATTCAAGCTCATCTTATCTTGCTCTCCAGGCTCGAGCGGAAGCAACTCGCTTAGGCTTTGCCCCACACCGCATCGGCAACCGCGATGATCCGCTCGAACTTGCGCCACTGGTCGTCTTCCGGGATCACGAGGTGATCGAGGCCGCCGAAGCCGCATTGCGGGCTGAGCGCGAGTTGCCCGATCGGCAGGTACCGGCTCGCCTGGTCGATACGCCGACGCAGGAGATCGAATGGCTCAAGGTCCGGCCGCTTGGTGGTCACGAGCCCGAGCACGGCCACCGTGCCCTTACGCACATGCGCGAGCGGCGCGAAGCCGCCGGAGCGCTCGTCGTCATATTCCAGCAGAATCCGATGGTGCCTGAGCTGTGAGAACACCGGCTCGGCAATGCCGTCGTAATGCCCTTCGCGATGCCATTGCGGCGTGACGTTGCCGGTCTGGGGGTCGACCGTGCGGGCATTGCCCTTGCAAAGGTGAATGCCGAAAGTGACGCCGTCGAAGCCCTCGATCACGGCGTTGTCGGCCGCAATCGAGCGCTCGAGGTTGCGTCGCGGGTCCTCGCCGCGCGAGCGCATGCGGTCGAGCGACACCTGATCGACATAGGCGGTGTAACCGGGCGCGTCGATCTGGATGTAGCGGCAGCCGGCCTCAATCAGCTGCCGGATGATGGTGCGGGTGATCTCGACCACGTCCGCCATGAAGGCGTCCATGTCGTGGTAGATGGCCTTCGAGCCTTGCCAGTCGAAGCGCTGCGAGATGCGGTCCGGGCTCAGCACCGTCGCCTTGACGGGCCGGTCGGTGAGTGCGGCCGTGAACTGATATTCGGCGAGTGGCACGTTGCGAGCGAGGCGCAGCGGCTCGACCACCTTGCGCCGGGTCACGATAGCGGGGCCGGGCGCGCTGAAGTTCTGCTCGGCGCGCGCGAGCGGCGCGGTGGTGACGCCTTCCATGGCGCGGTCCTCGGCCGCGACCTCGAAGCCCGAGACGGACGAGCCGAAGCTCTCCTGGAAATTTCGCCGGCGCAATTCTCCGTCGGTCACCACCGGAAGCCCGATCGCCGCCTGCCTGCGAACGATGTCACGGATGGCCTCGTCCTTGGCGCGCTCAAGCTCGGCCTCCGAGGCGGCGCCCTGCTTGTAGCGGCCAAACACCTCTTGCAGCGTGAGCGGTGAGCACAGGCTGCCGATCTGGTCGACGCGAATGGTTCTCAGGTCAGTCATGGGTACATGGCGTCACTTGCCGGAATAGGCCGCGCGCACCTTCTCGATGAGCGCGGGATTGGTGGCATAGGCCTTCCGGACGATGCCTTCGATGAAGTCCGGAGCGATGAACTCGACGACGAAGCCCTTGCTGGTGGCATCGGCGATCAGCGCCGGGTCCTTCACGGCCGCCTCGAAACCCTTGCGCAGGAGCGCAAGCCGCTCGGGCGGCAGATCGGGCGGCGCCACGAACGGCCGCGACAGCGCGACGCTGCCGAACACGATGTTGAGCATCTGCCGCTGCTCCTCGGTCTTGGCACGCTCGAATGCGGTGGGGATCCCCATGGCGGTCAGCTCAGGATCGCCGACCGGCGCAAGCTGCATCACCACCCGCATCTTCTTTTCGGCGACCCAGTGCGGCTTCTGTCCCTTCAGGCAGGTCCAGCACCAGCTCGCGACGCCGTCGAGCTCGCCGCGCTCGATCGCAAGGTTGACCTCGGCCGAGCCCGGGTAGCCCGCGATCACTTTCATCTTCGTGCCCAGGATCGCGTTGAGCGAATGCGGATAGCCGGACGTCGTCGAGCCCGCGCCGGATGTTCCGACGGTTATCGGCTTCATCATGAGGTCGTCGGCCGAATGGATCGGGACCGTGTGCCAGACCGCCGCAATCGGCGTGAACTGCTCCATGCTGCCAAGCCAGCCGAACCGCAAAGGATCGAAGTCGACCCGCGCCGACGTGAGCAGCGAGGTGAAGGCGGTGCCGTGCTCCAGCGCGGCGAGCTCGGTGCCATCGCGCGCCGCGCGCGCCTGCAGATGGTTGGCGAGCACGACGCCGCCGGCGCCCGGCATGTTCTTGACCACGATCGACGGATTGCCCGGGAGATGCCGGCCAAGATGGCGCGCCAGCAGCCGGGCATAGAAGTCGTAGCCGCCGCCGGGAGTGCCGGCCGTGTAGAGCGTGATAGGGCGGTTCTGGAAGCTCCAGCCGTCCTGCGCTTGCGCGGCGCCGGTGAGGGCGCTGATGAGCATGAGACCGGTGAGGGCGTTCACGAAAGAGAGTGGTCGTTGTCTCATGACTTGCGCCTCTAGCTCCGTGCGGGCTCGAGCAGGACCGGGGACAGCGCCGCGGCTGGCCTGCATTATACCCGCATGTTCACAAAGGGGAGGCCTGCATGGCCAAGGGCTATTGGATCGCGCACGTCGATGTGACCGATCCGGAGGGCTACAAGGACTACCAGGCCGCGAACGCAGTCGCGTTCCGCAAATATGGTGCGCGTTTTCTGGTGCGCGGGGGCAGTGCCGAGCAGCCGGAGGGCAGGGTGCGATCCCGTCACGTGGTGATCGAGTTCGCAGACTACGCTACTGCGCTCGCCTGCTATCACTCACATGAATATGAGGCAGCGAAGGAGAGGCGGCGCGGCAAGGGCGACATCGACCTCGTCATTGTGGAGGGCTACGACGGCGCGCAGCCCTGAGGCTTCCGGCCGGTCTCGGGGAAAGCGATCTCAAAGGCCGTTCTCGACCATGGCCACCGCACGCTGGCCGAGCGCATCGATCTGCGGGCGGGCGAAGCCGTGCAGAGGACCGTCAATCACCAGCATGGCAAAGCCATGGACGGTCGACCAGGCGAGAAACTCCGCGCCAAGCCGGCGCTCCTTCGGGAGCACGCCGGCCGCGACCATCCGGTCGAGCGCCACGCCCAGGAGTTGGAACGGGTTGAGGCCGGTCGCGCCGGCCTTGGCTGGATCGGGCGGAGCCGGCCACTCGTAGGGCACCGCGAAGATCGTGCGAAACAGGCCGGTTTCGGTCAGAGCGAAATGCAAGTAGCCAAGCCCGATGGCGCGCAGGCTTGCGCGCGCCAGCTCGGCGGGGCCAAGCGCCGAGCTCAAGGCGTTGAGTTGCGCTTCCATCGACAGCGCGAGGCGCGACAGCGCCGTCATGCGCACAGCCTGAAGCAGCTCCATTCGACTCGTGAAGTGCCGATAGGCGGCATTGGGGACTACCCCAGCCCGTCGCGTTGCCTCGCGCAGCACGACCGCCTCGGGGCCACCGGTCTGCGCCAGCGCAATGCCGGCCTCGAGCAAGGCGCGCTGCAGATCGCCGTGCCGATATGAGCTGCGCTTCCGGTGTTTCCTGACCTGGTGCTTCATCCTGGCCATATGTGGACAGCGTCCATTTCTTGTGCCATAGTTTGTGGACGGTGTCCACATCATGGCACCGAACCGGTTCCGGGTCACGCCCGGAGGCGCTCAGACTGGGGAAAAATCAGACTGGGAAAGTTAAGGAGAGAGAACGATGTCGATCCAGCCTTATCTGACGTTCGGCGGCCGCTGCCAGGAAGCGGTCGAGTTCTATCGCGATGCCCTCGGCGCGGAGGTGCAAATGCTGATGCGCTTCAAGGACGCCCCCGATAAGCCGCCGCCCGGCATGGTCCCGGACAATTGGGGCGACAAGATCATGCATGTCAGCCTCAAGATCGGCGACGCGGTGCTCATGGCGTCGGACGGCTGCGCCAGCAGCGAGAAGAATTTCCAGGGCTTCTCGCTGTCGCTGACAGCCGCGAACGAGGCTGAGGCCGATCGCAAGTTCGCCGCGCTCTCCAACCGCGGCCAGGTGACGATGCCGCTCGGCAAGACGTTCTTCTCGCCGCGTTTCGGCATGTTGGTCGACCGCTTCGGCGTCAGCTGGATGGTAATCGTGCCGGCCGAGGCCAACGCGCTCGCGGCATAGGCCGACGACGCCCGGCTATTGCAAATGGCCGCGGCCCGCGTGCTGCGGCCATTCGCGATTCTTGATCCTCAATCCCGAAATATGCGTGTGACATCCTGCAGGATCTCGTCGAGATCGGCCTTGCCTTTCTGGTCGCTTTCGCGACCAGCGGCCGCCTGTTCGGTATGACGCTTCGTCATCTGTCCAGGCGTCAGACACGGCACGGTTTTGCGGCCGAGGCGACGGTAGTTGCGCAGCTCGGGATCGGTCGTGAGCACGACCGGGTCGGCCATGGTCTCGGTCATCCGCACCAGGCAGGCGTCCTCGAAGCTCATTGAATCGTACTTCGACATCAGCTTGAGCAAGGGCGCGATCTCCTTGCCGGCTTGAAACGTGCAGGTCGCGGCGCGGCGCTCGAGCAGCGCGCGCAGGCCGCGCCCGCCGGCGGGTCCCAACAGCCTGAACGCTTCCGCGACCGAGGCCTCGCAGGTGGCCCAGGGCGGCGGCAAGCGCGCTGCCTGCGCGGCGGCCCAACCATGGTTCGCGTCGCGGCCGCTCAAGAGCGCGACCAGAAAACCTGCGTCAACGATCACGCTTGCGGCCATGGTCGGATCTCCGGCTCTCGCTCAGGTCGCTCGGCAGCCCTTCGATCGAGCCGACCAGGTCGGCGATCTGGTCGAGCGCGGCGGGGCTGCGCTTGGCGATAGGGCGGGTGAGGCGCTCCCGCACGACATCGGATTTCGAGATCGTGCGCCGGCGCGCCTCGGCCTCGATCTCGGCGACGAGCGCGTCGGGCAGGCGGACGGTGAGCATCTTCATGATTCAAATTGTAATACAGGAACGGCAGAAGCGCCATACGATTTGTCCGGTCAGGGCCTGGCCAGCGGCCCTGAGGCGCCCTTGCGCCGGGGCGACAGGAGGCTGTGATAGGCAGGCGTGATAGAGAGAGCCGCGAAGGCTGCTGCGTTCGGGCCAAGGCCGAATAAGCCAATGGCAGACCGCTGCTGCGTGCTTCGCTTCTCGATTTGGACGTCAGGAAATGAAACCGAGTTCGCCGGGGCCTCTGACCGACACGATCTTTGCGCTGTCTTCAGGGCCCCCGCCCGCCGCCATCGCGGTGATCAGGGTCTCTGGCCCAGCAGCACGGCTCGCACTTGAGCAACTCATCGGCCGAGTGCCCGAGCCACGCCGAGCCGCATTGGCCAGGATCCATGACCCTGCGTCTGGGGTCCTCCTCGATGAGGCACTGGCGCTCTGGTTTCCTGGACCCAGGAGCGAGACTGGCGAGGACTCGGCCGAGCTCCAGATCCACGGGGGCAGGGCCGTCATCGCCGCAGTGCTCAGGGCTCTTGGGGAACTGCCTGGGTTTCGTCTGGCCGAGCCTGGAGAGTTCACACGTCGCGCCTTCGAGGCCGGCCGGCTCGACCTCACCGCCGTGGAGGGTCTCGCTGACTTGGTCGGGGCGGAGACGGAGGCGCAAAGGCGCCAGGCGCTCGGCCAGATGAGTGGCCTTCTGGGCGGGCGGGCCGAGGCGTGGCGGGAAAAGCTGATCGAGGCCCTGGCCCTGGTTGAGGCGGGGATCGATTTCTCCGACGAGGGCGATGTGCCCAAGGAGCTCGTTCCCAGGGCGACTGCGATCGTGCGGAAAGTCGAAACGGAAATCGCCGAGGCGCTGGCGGGAGCGGGGCGAGGCGAGCGGCTAAGGGAGGGCCTTTGGGTCGCGATCGCTGGGCCGCCGAATGCGGGCAAGTCGACTTTGCTCAATCGTCTCGCGCAACGCGAGGCCGCCATCGTGTCCCCCCATGCGGGCACGACGCGGGACGTCATCGAGGTGCACCTCGATCTCCGGGGTTATCCGGTCAACCTCCTCGACACCGCCGGCTTCAACGAAGCCTCGCAGGATCCGATCGAGCGGGAGGGCATGCGGCGCGCCCGGGATGTCATGGGGCGTGCGGACCTGGTCCTCTGGATGACAGATGCCCGCGAGGTGGGGGCCGACTCAATGGCCGATCTGGCTCTCAACCCAGGCGCCTCTCGCTGGCGGGTCGTGAACAAGATTGACCTCTTGCAGTCGCCGCCTCAGGCCGCCTCGGCTCGGGATCAATTCCCGATATCAGCCGTGACCGGGAAAGGCGTGGAGGATTTGGTCGCGGCATTGGTGTGTTTTGCGGGAGAGAGCTTTCACCATTCCGAGCCTGCCCTCGTTACACGCGAGCGGCAGCGGAGCAAGACTCAACGAGGTCCTGGGCGCTTTGCGCGATGCCGTGAGGAAAGCGGAGCAGGGCGCTGGTGAGGAGCTCGTGGCGGAGGATTTGCGCCATGCCCTGACAGGTCTCGGGCGACTCACTGGACGAGTTGATGTCGAGGAGATCCTTGACGTGATCTTTCGGGAGTTCTGTGTCGGGAAATAAAATGGCCCAATGGGGGAGTTCTGACTCAGCGGCCGAGAAGGCCTCCGAACGAGTGGCAAATGCCGTAACCATATTTCTTAAGAGAGCCATCACCTCGTTTCACGTGAAACACTTTGGAGGGGCGTTCTCGCCTCTGTTTCACGTGAAACATCCCACTCCTCGTTTCTTTGACCCCATTCCACGGTCGAGCTAGAAGCAATGCCATGAGCACGAATTTCGATGTCATTGTGGTGGGGGGCGGGCACGCCGGCTGCGAGGCTGCGGCCGGGGCGGCACGCATGGGGGCCGAGGTGGCTCTTGTGACCCATCGCTTCGAGACCATCGGGGCTATGTCGTGCAATCCCGCCATCGGGGGGCTCGGGAAGGGTCATCTCGTTCGCGAGATCGATGCGCTTGATGGCCTGATGGGGCGGGTGGCAGATCGAGGTGGAATTCAGTTCCGGGTTCTCAATCGGCGCAAAGGACCGGCGGTTCGGGGGCCAAGGGCCCAGGCGGATCGGAAACTCTACGCCGCTGCGATGCAGGCGGCGATCCGGGAGACCAAGCGGCTTTCAGTGATCGAGGGCGAGGTGGATGACCTGATCCTCCAGGCGGGTCAGATCGCAGGCGTGCGCCTTTTGGACGGTCGGGAGATTTCTGCCAAGTCGGTGGTCCTGACGACGGGGACTTTCCTGCGGGGGCTCATCCATATCGGCGAAAAGCAAACGCCGGCCGGACGGGTGGGAGAGGCGCCCGCGCTTGGTCTTTCAACGACACTCGCGCGGTGTGGCTTTGCGCTTGGGCGGCTCAAGACCGGCACACCCCCTCGCCTCGATGGTCGAACTATTGACTGGGCCGCCTTGGAAATGCAGCCGGGGGACACCCCTCCTGAGCCCTTCTCGACCCTCACCGAGCGCATCGAAACCCCCCAGGTCCAGTGCGGCTTGACCCGAACGACTGCGGATACGCATCGCCTGATCCGTGACAATGTCCATCGCTCTCCGATGTATTCGGGGCAAATCGCAAGTCGAGGGCCGCGCTATTGCCCTTCCATTGAGGACAAGATCGTTCGGTTCGGGGATCGCGACGGACATCAGATTTTCCTCGAGCCCGAAGGGCTGGACGACCCGACGGTCTATCCCAATGGGATTTCCACCTCGCTTCCCGAGGAGGTGCAGCTCGCCCTCGTGGCGACAATCCCTGGCCTGGAAAAGGCGAGGGTTCTGCGCCCGGGCTATGCCATCGAATACGACCATGTGGATCCGCGCGAGCTGAAAGCCACGCTTGAGACCAAGCGAGTCCCGGGCCTGTTCCTGGCTGGGCAGATCAACGGCACGACGGGATACGAGGAGGCCGCGGCGCAGGGCCTCGTGGCTGGTCTGAACGCGGCCGCCCTGGCGGGTGGAAGTCGAGAGGTCGTGTTCGATCGAGCGGAGGGCTATCTCGGCGTCATGATCGACGACCTCGTCACCAAGGGAGTGTCTGAGCCCTATCGGATGTTCACCTCGCGGGCGGAGTATCGCCTCACGCTTCGGGCCGACAATGCCGACCAGAGACTGACCCAGAAGGGCATTGCTCTCGGCTGCGTCGGACCCGAGCGGCAGCGCCGCCATGCCGAGAAGATGAGCGCGCTTTCAGCTGCGACGGAGTTTGCCCGATCGGTCTCGCTCACGCCGAACGAAGCCGATCGATATGGCCTCACCTTGAACCGGGACGGCCAGCGTCGCAGCGCCTTCGACCTCCTGTCCTTTCCGACCATTGGGATCGACGCGGTTCGGCGGATTTGGCCTCGCCTGGCCTCCTTCCCGGCCAGGATCCTTCAGCAGCTCGAGATCGACGCGAAGTACGATGTCTACCTGAGCCGCCAGGCCGCTGACATTGCGGCCTTTCGCCGGGACGAGAGTCTCTACGCTCCCGGAGGGTCTCGACTATGCGGGGGTCAAGGGGCTCTCGAATGAGGCCCGGCAAAAGCTTTCCGCCATCAGGCCACAAACCATTGGCCAGGCCGGCCGGATCGATGGCATGACCCCAGCAGCGCTGACGCTGCTGGTTGCTCATGTTCGAGGGAGCGCCCGGGGTCATGAGCGACGTCAAGGCCGTTCCAAGTCCGCAAGCCGCTGATCGAGCCAAGGCGTTCGAGCTCACCCCTGTTTCACGTGAAACGCAGGAGCGGCTCGATCGCTTCGTCGAGCTCCTGCTCACGTGGCAGAAGACCACTCATCTCATTTCGCCCAGCACGATCCCCAAGCTCTGGACTCGCCACGTCGCGGATTCCCTCCAGCTCCTCGACCTTGCCCCGAAGCGCCAGGCTCTGGGTCGATCTCGGATCGGGCGGGGGCTTTCCCGGCGTGGTCGTTGCTTGCGCGCTTGCCGAGACCCCTGGCGCCAAGGTTCACCTGGTCGAAAGCAACACCAAGAAGGCCGCCTTCCTGCGCGAGGCAGTCCGAGTCACGCGGGCTCCTGCGGTCGTAGAGGCCATGCGCATCGAGAAATTTGTGGCCAACTTCGCCGCCATTCCGGACGTCGTTACCGCCCGTGCGCTTTTACCATTTAAGTCATTGTTGGATAACAGCTTTTCCATTCTGTCGCGCGGGGCACTCGGACTGTTCCCGAAGGGGCAGGATGTCGCCGCTGAATTGACCCAGGCCGCCAAATACTGGAACATCGATTACACACTTGCGCCGAGTCGCACTGATTCTCTCGCCCGCATTGTCGTGGTGCGTGGCCTGGAGCGGCTCCAGGTATCCGAGTATTGATCCGATTCGCTTCAACCCCTTGGGGACGGAAGCCATGATGCCAGAGGAAGTCCATTCCATCGATGACCTCCTAGTAGAGGACGTCGACGAAGCCGTGCGCACCGGCGCCGGCAAACCGGCGCGAGTGCTTGCCATTGCCAACCAAAAGGGTGGCGTCGGCAAGACCACGACGGCGATCAATCTCGGCACTGCGCTCGCCGCGATCGGCGAGCACGTGCTCATCGTCGATCTCGATCCGCAGGGCAACGCATCGACCGGCCTTGGGATCGACAATCGCGATCGCAGCCACTCGACCTACGATGTGCTGGTCGGCGAGGCGTCGCTCCGCGATGCCATTCTGCCGACCGCGGTTCCCAAGCTCTCGATTGCGTCCTCGACGCTCGACCTCTCGGGCCTTGAGCTCGAGATCAGTCAGGAGCGCGACCGCGCCTATCGGCTGCGCAGTGCGCTCGGCTCGCTCAATCGCGACGGCGACGAGAATGCGTTCAGCTATGTCCTGGTCGACTGCCCGCCTTCGCTTAATTTGCTCACAGTGAATGCGATGGCGGCGGCGCATGCCGTGCTGGTGCCGCTGCAATGTGAGTTCTTCGCGCTCGAAGGATTGTCGCAGCTGCTCAAGACCGTCGAGCAGGTGAAGCAGGCGCTCAATCCGTCGCTCGAGATCCACGGCATCGTGCTCACGATGTTCGACGCGCGCAACAACCTGTCCAACCAGGTCGTCGCCGACGTGCGCCAGCACATGGGCGCGAAAGTCTACGACACCGTGATCCCGCGCAACGTGCGCATCTCGGAGGCGCCGTCCTACGGCAAGCCCGTGCTGGTCTACGATCTCAAGTGTGTGGGCAGCGAAGCCTATCTGAAGCTCGCGACCGAGATCATCCAGCGCGAGAAGGCGATGCGGGCGGCGGGGTGACGAGGAGGGCGAATGGCAGGTCGCGAATGAGCGAGCAGGGAAGGAATTGTGAGCACCGGCCCGTGCCCGCTTCCCTGCTGCTTCGTTGTTCGCTATTCGTTCTAATCGAGACAAGGTGACTTTCAGGACGATTGATCATGGCGGATGAGGGCAAATCGCGACTGGGGCGCGGACTCGCGGCACTCATCGGCGACGTCAGCGAGGAGACCAAGAAGGCGGCGACGGCGCCGCAGAGCGGCGGGCGCACTCAGCGGCGTGCGCCTGTCGAATTCCTGCGGCCCAATCCACGCAATCCGCGTCGCGATTTTTCCGAAGCCGATCTCGATGAGCTCACGTCATCGCTGCGCGAGAAGGGAATCATCCAGCCGATCGTGGTGCGCCCGGTGCGCGGCTCGAACGACAAGTTCGAGATCATCGCGGGCGAGCGCCGCTGGCGCGCGGCGCAGCGCGCCGGCTTGCACGACGTGCCGATCGTGGCGGTCGACGTCACCGAGGACGAGGCGCTGCAACTCGCCATCATCGAGAACGTGCAGCGCACCGATCTCAACGCGATCGAGGAAGCGAGCGGCTATCAGGCGCTGATCAACGATTTCCGGCACAGCCACGACGAGATCGCCAAGACGGTCGGCAAGAGCCGCGTTCACATCACCAACACGTTGCGGCTGCTGAAGCTGCCGGAGAAGGTGCAATCGCTGGTGCGCTCGGGCAAGGTCAGCGCTGGCCACGCCCGTGTCCTGATCGGCCGCGCCGACGCCGAGGAGCTCGCGCAGAAGATCGTCGAGATGGGCCTGAGCGTTCGCCAGGTCGAGGAGTGGGGCAGGGCCGGCAAGGATGCCGGCAAGTCGCCTCCGCCCGCCGCCAAGTCACGCGCGGACAAGGACGCCGACACGGTCGCGCTCGAGCGTCGCGTCACCGACGCGCTCGGGCTCGAGGTCACGATCGATAACCGTGGCGAAGCCGGCGTGGTGCACGTGCGCTATCGCAGCCTCGATCAACTCGACGAGGTCGTGCGGCGGCTGGAGAGCAAGGGGTAACTCCCTTCAATGTCATTTTGGGACGCGCCCGTCGCCTGGGCTTCGCGTTTTTCTGGCGCGGGCTTCCCGCACAGGCTCAAAATCCATAACCTCGCTGGAGAGAAGGATTTCCGGGATGCCGCCGTGGATGGTGAATTACTCACAGTAAATATTCGACAGAGCACCAAGGCGCTGACTTTTGCGTCGCTTTCGGTGAACAGCGGACATAGGGCGATTTTCGGTGCGCAACGATCAGTAGCGAATGACCCGGAGCGGTCATCTCTGGCCTTGCCCCCTATCCGGTGGCGACCCGCGGCGGGTTGCATTGTAAAATCATAGGTTGCTCTGCTCGACCGATAATATTGGACGAATGGCCACCTTGACCGATCGGTGTACTTGCGGAACTCTCGGCGAGAGTTGCTTTTGGGGAACAGCAGTAAAGATGACGTAGCATCAAAAGAGATCGTTGCAGTCAATGCTTGAAAAGCTGAGTAGGCAAACTGACGCCTCGCTTCCACTGCAAGAAATCAGCACATTGCTCATTCAGGAGGGCAATCTCGACGCCCTATACGAGCGCGTCCTCGACGCCGCCATCGGCCTGATGTCGGCCGACATGGGGACCATGCAGAAGTACAATCCTGAGCGCGGTGAACTTCTGCTGCTAACCGCCAAGGGGGAATTTCATCCTAAAGCGGCAGCCTACTGGGAACGGGTTAACCGCGCCTCCGCGACCACCTGTGGGATGGCCTTGTCGCTGGGACGCCGGGTCATTGTGCCAGACATCGAGACTTGTGACTTCATGGCAGGCACGGCTGACCTAGATGCCCTTCGTCGATCAAGTATTCGCGCTACGCAGTCCACGCCGCTCGTCTCGCGCTCCGGGCAATTGCTCGGCATGATTTCAACCCTTTGTCGCGAGCCGCATCAACCCACTGAGCGCATGCTTCGGTCGTTGGATGTGCTCGCTCGACAAGCCGCAGACCTCATCGAACGGGTCCAGGTCGAAACAGCCCTCCGCGAAAGCGAGCAGCGGCTTCGATGGCTCGCCTCCATTGTCGAGTCCAGCAATGACCCAATCGTCAGCACAAGCTTTGAGCGCGTCAGCACAGGCATCGAACGCGTTATCACAACCTGGAACGGCGCGGCAGAGCGGCTATTCGGTTATACCTCTGACGAAGTGATCGGCCAGCCCGTTACAATTCTGATTCCACCAGATCGCCGCGATGAACAACGCACGATTTTCCAGCGGATTATAGCCGCAGAGCGCATCGAGAACTATGAAACCGTTCGTCTGCGCAAGGATGGCAGCTCGGTTGACGTTTCACTGACGATCTCTGCGGTCAAAGATGCCGAAGGCGAGATCGCAGGCGCATCGGCAATTTACAGAGATATCACCAGTCGAAAGCGCGCCGAGGCACACGAAAAGACACTGATGGCGGAGCTCGATCACCGCGTTAAAAATGTGCTGAGCCGTGTGGACATGGTCCTTACGTCATCTCGTAATGGCAGCAGCTCCATTGACGAGTTTACCCGATCGGTGAAAGGGCGCATCCAGTCCATGGCAGCGGCCCATTCTTTGCTGAGCCAAAAAGGATGGCACGGTGTCGGACTGGAGGCTCTCGTCCGTAACCAGCTTGCGCCGTATGCATCCGACGCGAACGTCGCAATCGACGGAACGGATGTGATCCTCACCCCGGCCGCGATTCAGGCAATGGGAATGGTCCTTCACGAACTGGTCACCAATGCTGCAAAGTATGGCGCCTTTTCGGTGCCCAGTGGAAGTGTGGCGGTCAGCTGGGATCGCAAGCCGAACGGTCATGCGGCAAATCTCGTATTCGTATGGCGCGAGTTCGGCGCCCCACCGAGTGCGGTTGAGTCCAAAACGGGATACGGGACTCGATTGATACGCGAGCTGGTGCCCTACGAGCTCGGAGGGACGGTCGATCTCGAGTTCGCTGCAGAGGGTGTGAACTGCAGAATTGAGTTTCCTCTCGAGCAGTGAACCTCCTCTCTGAGGCTGCATGACGCAAACCGCGCCGAAGGCAGTGATCGACCGGCGCACCTTATGACTGCTTCTGGCCCTTCGCGACGGGCGACATCTTGACGGCCGGCCCTCGCTTTCGGGGCATTGCGGACAAGAACTGCCCTCCGTCGTCTGCATATGGAGCTGATCGCAGACGAGAAAAGCATGGCGTGCTAGGCTGCTCCAAATAACGTTCCTAATCACAATACATTAGGGGGAGGTGGCCATGCTCAGATTGAAAACGGCGCTCGTCAGCAGCGTGGTGGCAACTCTGATCGCCGCCGGAGCATCTCCGGCTAGTGCGGCCGTCAGTTGCGCCGATTTGGCGAGCCTGAAAATTCCAGCGAGTGAAATCGGGCTGCCCAGCGGCGGTGCAACGATAGCCTCCGCAGAGATCGCGACCGTGCCCGCTGATCCGCTCAATGCCGGCGCGACGCGCGATTATTGCAAGGTGCTGGGCGCGGTTGCGCCGGTGGACCCGAATGCCCCGCCGGTCAATTTCGAGGTCAACCTGCCCGCCGACTGGAACGGCAAGGCCGTGCAATATGGCGGCGGCGGATCGAATGGCGTGCTCATCACCGGCCTTGCACCCTTGCGCGACGCGCGGCGCGATACGCCTGTGCCGGTGGCGCGCGGCTTTGCGACCTGGGGCACCGATTCCGGCCACGACAACAGGAAGCTTGCCGAGCCGCGGGCGTTTGCGCTCAACGATGAGGCGCTCGTCAATATGGCCTACGCCTCCTACAAGAAGACGCGTGACGTGGGCGTGCGCATCGCCACTGCGTTCTACGGCCGTGCGCCGTCCAAGACCTATTTCTACGGCGGCTCAGAGGGCGGGCGCGAGGCGCTGGTCATGGCGCAACGTTTCCCGGCCGATTTCGACGGCATCGTGAGCGTGGTGCCTGTGAGCAATTACACGGGCGGCAATCTGATGCGGGCAAAGCTCGCCCAGCTCCAGCGCGAGGGCGGTTGGATCAACCCGGCCAAGGTCAAGCTGATCCACAACGCCGTCAATGCCGCTTGTGACAAGCTCGACGGTATCGATGATGGCGTGATCAGCGCCTATGAAAAATGCCTGAGCACCTTCGACGTGGGCACGCTGCGCTGCCCTAACGGCGCAGACAGCGGTGACACCTGCCTTTCCGACAAACAGATCGAGGCCGACCGGCTGGTGCACCGGCCCTACCACTATCCGTTCGCGGTGAAGAACGGCGTCACCGCGTTTCCGGGATGGACGTATGGCAGCGAGGTGCAGCCGGGCGGAATGGTCGACACCATAACCGGCGCGGAGCCGCCGCAATTCCCGATCAAGGACGCGAAGACTCAGTCCGTAGCCTGGGTCAATGCGGACGGTTTGGTGCGCTATTACTTTGCGCGCGATGCGAAGTTCGATCCGTTCCAATTCTCGCCCGAAAAATTCGCCGGCCGGATCAAAGAAATTTCGGAGCTGTTCGACGCCACCGATCCGGACCTGTCGGCTTTCCAAGCGCGCGGCGGCAAGCTGATCTTGAAAGGCAACGGCGCCGACTATCAACGCAGCGTGCTGCAGGAAATCGACTACTACAAGTCGGTCGTCGCCAAGATGGGACAGGATCGCGTGAATCAGTTCATGCGCTTCTATGTGACGCCGGGGGTGAACCATCCGGGGAACGGTGTCATGCGCGATGGCAAGGCGGTGCCGGCGAAACTCGACATGCTGGGCGTTTTGGATGCCTGGGTCGATGCAGGCAAGGCTCCGGACACCCTGTTGCAGGTGAGCCAGGAAGAAAAAGCACCGTTCAAGACGATCGCCTCGCGCCCGATGTGCCGTTATCCGCTCAGCCCGCGCTATGAGGGCCATGGCGATCCGAATGAGGCGGCAAGCTTCACCTGCGCCATGCAGTAAGCGCCGCGTGAGGCTTTGCGTCAGAGAGCAATGCCCCGATGTGGACGCAAATTCAAACGGCAACGACGGTCGCAGCGGTGGCTGCGGTCCTTGCCGCACTGACTCTGGCGCGCGCGGCCGTTGCGGAGCCTGTCGAGACGAGGGTGTTCAGTAGCGCCGCGCCCCGCGCCATTTTGAGAGAGATTGCCCCGGTTTTCGAACGCATGACCGGCCACCAGCTCGTGGTCGAATACGCGTTCGCTGTCGATCTCAAGCGCCGTATTGAAGCTGGCAACCCGTTCGATGTGGCCATTCTGCCGCCGGACATGGCAGACGAGCTTGCGCGACGAGAGAAGCTCGTCGCAGGCTCGCGCGTCGATCTGGGCCGGACCGGCTTGGGCGTCGCGGTGCGCAGGGGCGCGCCGGTGCCCGACATCGGCACGGTCGACGCATTACGGCGTGCACTTCTCACGGCACCAATGGTGGCCTACGCCGATGGCGGAGCGAGCGGCGTTCAGTTCCATGGCATCCTGGCTCGGCTCGGAATCGCCGAGGCGATGAAAGGGAAGCTGCGGCCCTATCCGACAGGGGGCGCCATCGAGGCCGTCGCGCGCGGCGAGGCGGATCTTGTCGTGATCGGCGTCTCTCCTATCCTCGATGTGTCGGCGTGTCGAGCTTGTTGGCTGGCTGCCGGCGGAATTGCAGAGCTACATCGTCTACACCGGCAATGTCGGCGCAGCCGCAACACAGCCGCAGGCCGCTCGAACCCTCTTGAGCTTGCTGACATCGCCGGCTGCGATCGAGTTGTTCAAGTCGCGCGGCTTTGAGCCGGCTGCACGCTAACCTGATTTCTACGAGCTCGAATGGAGCGCCACGTATTGCCTGACCGCCTCGTGTGCGGGTCCGTCCTGGTACTGGCCTTTGCGGACGCGGTCTAAGAACGTCCAGGCGATCCAGCCAAAGAACAGTGCGAGGCCGACTAACGACAGGGTGCGGTTAAGCAGCACGTCGCTTACTGCATACTGGATGCCGACGACAGACGCATCGACGTTGGAGCGCACCGGAATCAGCTCCGCACCGTCACCCCCACGGAAGAACATCAAGAACTCAGTGGAATACGTTGACTGCTCGTTCCTGACCGACTGTATTTTCGCGCTGCAGAACGAGACCAGAAAGATGTATCGTTTGCACCTGCCCTCGGTGGCCCGCAAATCATCCGCCACTCTGAAAGTGCCCGCGTGCCGTAGGTCACGCGCCAACTCGGGCCCATAGAACGCCAGAGCTCCCAAGACCATGGCCACCACGAAGAGAGCCATGCCCAGCTGCTTCAATTGGCTCAAATTGGTCCACGCGGGCAGCTGACCCTTCTCGAGCGCCCTGAGGTCACGCTTGGAGATTTGATCTGACCACGCCGGCGCGCTCTCTTGTGGCGCGCCCGATGCGTGCCGAACAGGCGGCTCTCGCATTGCATTCACAGTCCGCTTCCCGAAATCGACCATGTGTCTCTCCGCATAGACGTGCAGACACTACGGGTGGAGCGGTTTCAACTGGTTGAAGCCCGCTGGAGCGCTTCAGAAAATGGTGAAGAATACGTTGACGACCGTACCTAAGCTCCAATCCGAAATCTTGGGAGCTACAGGGTCGTTTGCTTCGGCGTGCGGGACGCCGCGCGCCGAGTATCACTCTGCCAACGTCACCGGCTTGCTGAATTCCGACGTGCCGCCTTCGCTCGATGTCACGGTGGCGGCGTCGCCCGCGGCCGCAGCAGCACCTGCTCGCTCACGACGGCGGTGCGGCTCTCGGCGATCGCATAGCCGCTCCGTTCGGCGAGCGGCGCGAAGCCTTCCAGGCCGCGCGCAAAAAGCCGGAATCTCGTCTGCGCGATCATCCGCTTGCGCTCCTCGCTCGAGCTCGTGACCGAGCCGGCGACGATCGGCACGCCGGCCTGCGCCAGCGCGGTGAGGTTGGCGACGACCGCGTCGTCGGTGCCGTACTCGAACAGGCCGCCCTCCGACGAGGCCGCGATGATGGCGCCACGCGCGGCGAGGCCGGCAAGCAGGCGCGCGAGCGGCGCGGTGTCGTTCCAGTCGTAGGCATGGTGCTGGAACTGGACCTCGAGCCCATGCAGCGGCCCCCCGGGCGCGGTGAGCGCAAGAAGCGCGCGCGCGCCGAAGGTCGGCCCGTCCTGCTGCGCATCGAAGACGTGGATCGCGATCGGACGGTGGATCAGCGTCGCGTGCGCGCGCGCGAGCATGATCAGCGCGTTGATACTGTCGAGCGCCGGCCCGCCCGCGATGTTGACGAGATGCAGCGGCGCGTCCGGTGCGTCGGCGAGCGGTGCGAGGAGCGCCTCCGCCAGCAGTCGGGCGATCTGTTGCATGCGCAGCCGGATCAGCGCCACGTGCGGAGCCGCCGCGACCTGGCGGTCCACCGGACCGTCGAAGCCGGGCGGCAGGTGGTCCGCGCCGAGCTTGAGCATGTAGGTCGAGATGCTGTCGAGATATCCGTTGTCCGACGCGAGCATCTTCCGGAGCAGCGGCGAGCGCCGCGCCGCCAGCCTCATGAGCAGCCGCGTGACGATCCTGGGCATGCGACGGTTGCGACGGTCCCAGGCCAGGAACGCATCGCGCCTCGTCGCGAGGCTAGCGGGATCGTCCGGAACCGCGAATGCCGGATGCGTGACGTCGATGACCGGCAATCTGAGGCCATCGGCGGTGGTTGCGAACACGACGGCGCGACTGTCTCCGGCCGGGAGATGGGACTGCATGACGGGTTCCAGATACGCCGGGCGGCGACGGCATCGAGGGGCGGGCGATAGATCGACGGCGCTGTCCTATAGTGCCGCGATGCCGCGGAAATATGTCGCCCTGCTGCATGCCGTCGATGTCGGCGTAACCGGTACGGTCGCGATGCGCGACATCCAACGCAAGATTGGGTTGCAACGGAACTGTGATGTTGACCGCGGCAAGCTGGGGCCGAAGCTCAAGCTTGTTTCGGCCGCAACAGAATCCAAAATATCAGCCCGTGTGTAATGAGCAGCGGCGGCACAAGAACTGTTGGAATATAGAACGCCGCCCCGAGCGACCCAGGGCTTATGCCAACACCGATCTGGCCATTGTAAATCGCGTTCAGGAGATCGAGCGTGCCCCACAGGTTGAATACCCATACCATCGCGATGGCCCAGGATGCGCGCGCCTGAAGGGCCAGCGTCGCGACAACCGCCAGCACCGCTGCAACGAGGTCGCCGTACGCCGCCGGGGCGGCGAAGTCCGAGGGCAGCGATGGTGATACGACGCCAGGGACCAGAAAACTGAGCCCAATGAAACGAAATGTGTGCGGTACGACCAGCGCAGTAAGCGAATCCTCTCGCGGCATGACACGCAGCCGCGGCCAAATGTACAGCTTCGTGACAATGCCGAAGGCGAGAAAACTCATGAGGACGCTAAGGCCAAATAGTGCGGCAATGCTCATGGGCGTTTCTCCTGTGCCACAGTCGTGCCCAGTGCCGCCGATTTGAAGTTCCTGCACCACCTGACAGCAGGGGTCTATTTCAATACCATGCTCGGGAGCCAAAGCGTCAGTGCTGGGATATAGGTCACGAGCACGAGCACGATGAGCATCGGGATATAGAAAACCAGGATGCTGCGCGACACCGCCTCCATGCTCACACGGCCGATCGCACAGCCCACGACCATGGTCGGTCCGACCGGCGGCGTGAGCAATCCGATCCCCAGGTTGAGGATCATGATGATGCCGAAATGCACGGGATCGATGCCGAACTGTTTGATCACCGGCAGAAAGATCGGCGTGCAGATCAAAAGCATCGGCGCGAGGTCCATGAAGGTGCCGAGCAGAAGCAGCAGCACATTGACCCAGAGCAGGAAGGTGTATTTGTCGCTCGAGATCGCGACGAAGAATTCAGTCGCCTTGGCCGGAACCTGCAAGATCGCCATCATGTAGCCGAAAGCGATCGAGAAGCCGATCATGATCATGACCATGCCGACGGTGCGCACCACGCGTCCGATCAGCATGGGCAGGTCGCGCCACTTACAATCGCGGTAAATGAACATCGTGACGAAGAACGCATAGACGCAGGCAACCGCCCCCGATTCGGTCGGCGTGAAGAAGCCAGAGAGAATGCCGCCCAGGATGATCCCGATCGTGATCAGCCCCCAGATCGCGTCGATCGCAATCTTGACTGCCTGGCGGAACGGAACGACCTCGCCTTTCGGCAGCTTGTCCCGGTGCGCGATGATGAGGACGAGGACGATCAGCGACAGCCCGAGCAGCAGCGCCGGGATAATGCCACCCACGAACAGATGCGCGACCGAGATCGTCCCGCCGGCGGCCAGCGAGTAGATGATCATGTTGTGGGACGGCGGCAGCAGCAGCGGCTGCAGCGAGCCCGAGATCGTGACGTTGACGGCGAACAGCCGCGGATAGCCGTTCTTGATCATCTGCGGGATCATCACCGAGCCGACGGCGGCGGTGTCCGCCACCGACGAGCCCGAGATGCAGCCGAACATCGTGGACGCCACGATGTTGACCAGCGCCATGCCACCGCGAATGGAGCCGACGAAGACCTTCGCGAGATTGACCAGCCGCTCGGCCATGCCGCCGACCGCCATGATCGCGCCGGCGAGCACGAAGAATGGAATGGCAAGCAGCGAGAAGCCGCTCATGCCGCCCGAGACCTTGAGCATGACGGCCTCGAGCGGGATGTCGGTCGCGATCGCCGCCAGGATGGCGGCAAGCCCAAGCGCATAGCCCACCGGCATGCCCAACAGGCACAAGACTGTAAAACTGCCGATGAGGATGAATACGCCCATGGGGCCCGCGTTCGGCGCTATTCGGTCGAGATCTGGCTGACCGTTTCGGGCTCCGGCTCCGTGAAAAACTTTTGCGTCAGCAGGCGCTCGATGACGAACAAGGCGGTCAGCGCGCCGCCGATCGGGATCGGCAGATAGGCCATGCCGGCGGTGAGGATCGGAAATTCAGCGATGCTTTGATACCAGGTGGTCTCGACCAGCCTGATGCCCCACCACAGCATGAAGAGATTGGTCGCCAGCATGCAGATTTCGAGGAACCAGCCGAGCACCGGCTTGATGGTTTCCGGCAGCAAGCCGGGGATCACGCCGACGCCGATGTGCAGATATTCGCGATAGCAGATGACCGCCGAGAGAAACGACAGCACGATCATCAACAGCACGGCCATCGGCTCCGGCCAGGACGCCGCGCTGTTGAGGACTTTTCGCGTGAAGACGCCGTAGGGGACGATGATGGTGATGATGACCAGGCAGCTGCCGGCGATGAACAGGCAGGCCTGGTGAATCGCGTCCATCGCCCGGATGTATTGCGCTTTCATCCTGCATTCCTGGAGATTTGTGCGAACGTCACCAGAACGCGGCGCAGTGCTTGCGCGCGGCTCGTCACGGCAGGCTCACTTCACGTCCTGGATGCGCTTGATCAACGCGGCGTGCTGCGCCGCATGCTTGTCCCAGACCGGCTTGACCGCCGCCTGGAATGGCTTGAGGTCGGTGATCTTGTTGATCTCAGTACCGACCTCCTGCATGTGCTTGATCGACTTCTCTTCCATCTCGTACCAGAGCTTGCGCTGCTCGAGCTGCGCCGCTTTGGCCGACTGCATGATCAGGTCCTGATCGCTCTTCTGGAGCGTTGCCCAGGTCCGCTTCGAGAACACCAGGATTTCGGGAATCATGAGGTGGCCGGTCAGCGAATAGTACTTGGCATAGCGATAGTGCTGACCAGTGTCGTAGCTCGGATAATTATTCTCGGCGCCATCGACCACGCCGGTCTGCATTGCGCTGACGAGCTGATCGAAACCCATGGCGACGCCGTTCCCGCCGAGCGCGTTCATGGTGTCGACGAAGACCTGGTTGCCCATCATCCGGATTTTCAGGCCTTTGAGGTCCTCGACCCCCTTGATTGGCTTCTTGCTGTTGTAGACGTGGCGGGTGCCAGCATTCATCCAGCACAGGCCGATGAGACCCGATGTGGGATGATCGGTCAGCTTCTTGAGCAGCTCGGTGCCGATTTCGCCGTCGATCACTTTCTCCATGTGGGCATCGTCGCGGAACATGAAGGGCAGGTTGAAGACGTTGAGCTCCGGAACCATCGGGCCCATCGGTCCGACGCTGACGCGCGCAATCGCGAGCGCCCCGACCTGCGCTTGCTCGATCATCTCCTTTTCGCCGCCGAGCTGCATCGCCGGATACATCTGGATGCTGAGACGGCCGCCGGATCCTGCCTCGAGCGCCTTGCCCATGCGCATCACGGCTTCGACGGTCGGATAGCCGAGCGGGTGCACATCAGACGCCTTCAGCACCAGCTTCTGCTGGGCCAAGGCGGGGAGCGTTGCGTGGCCGGCGAGAGCGCTCGCGGCGGTGAACGCAGTGAGACGCAGCATGGTGCGGCGGTTCATGATTGTTCTCCCTCGATCCATCCGTGAGCAGTGAGTGTAGTGAGCAGGGAATAGTGAGTAGTGATTCAAATTCGCCCTTACGACTCACTATTCGCTACTTGCCCCTCTTTCGCATTGAATTCCGCGGGGGCTCGATGGTAGGTTGTCATATCATATGATGACTGAGGCTGAAGAGGTGTCAAGCAGAATGGAGGCCGCCAAGAAGCTGTCGGCCGGCCGGCCGCTGCCGGCGCCGAAATCGCTCGCGCATGAGCTCATCACGCGGCTGACTGCCGATATCACCAGCGGAAACATCCCGCCGGGCGCGCGTCTCCCGACCGAGCAGGCGCTGATCGCGGCGACCGGCGTCAGCCGAACGGTGGTGCGCGAAGCCGTCGCCGCACTGCGCGCCGAGGGGCTGGTGGTAACCCGACAGGGTGTCGGAGCCTTTGTTCCTGAGAATGCGCGCCGGCCGTTCCGCGTCGATGTCGGTCGTTTGTCGTCGATACGCGAAGTGCTCGAGGTCATGGAGTTGCGGACCGGCATCGAAGTTGAGGCTGCAGGACTGGCCGCCGAGCGCGCCTCGGCGGCCCAGGTCCGCAATATCGTCGATTGCCTTGATATGATCGATCGCGCGCTTAAGCGGGGCGAGGACGCGATCGATCAGGATTTTGCGTTTCATTGCAGCATCGCGGATGCCGCGGGCAATCCACAATTCCGGCGCCTCTTGGAACATCTCGGGCGCCTCATCATCCCGCGTCAGACCATTTCCGGCGGCCCTGGGCTACCCAGGCGAGCCTACAGCAAGATGTTCCAGGAGGAACATCGCGCAATCGTGCGTGCGATCCGCGCAGGCGCCGTGACGCAGGCTCGCGCAGCAATGCGGCGGCATATGCTCAACAGCCGCAAGCGATATGAGGCTTTCGCGGCAAAGCTTGGCAATGCGAGTGACACCGTAGAAGGTCGGTAGCGACAGCATGATGGAAACAGTCCTCGTCACAGGCGCAGCAGGCGCCATCGGCACGCGGTTGCGCAAGCTCCTCAAGGGCGTCTACCCAAGCCTCCGCCTGAGCGACATCAATCCGCCCGACGACCTCGCGGCCGACGAAACCTTCATCAAGGCCGACCTCGCCTCGATTGCCGAGGTGGAGCGCGCCGTCACCGGCGTGCAAGGCATCGTCCATCTTGGCGGCTTTTCGGTCGAAGGTCCCTGGGACACGATCCTCAACAGCAACATCATCGGGACCTACAATCTGTTCGAGGCCGCGCGGCGGCAGCGCGTCGAGCGCGTCGTGTTTGCGTCATCCAATCATGCCGTCGGCTTCTATCCGCGGGCGCGCCGCATCGGGACCGATGCTCCGGTGCGGCCGGATTCGCGCTATGGCGTGAGCAAGGCATTCGGCGAGGCGCTCGCTGCGTTTTACGCCCACAAGCATGGACTGCGCACGACCTCGATCCGCATTGGCAACGTCAGCGACATTCCCGCTGACAAGCGGCGACTGTCGATCTGGCTCAAACCGGAAGATCTCGTGCAACTCGTCCGGATCGGGCTCGAGCATCCGGATATCGTCTGCGAGATATTCTACGGCGCGTCAGACAATGCGCGCGGCTTCTGGGACAATGCGCAAGCCTTTCGCTTCGGCTACCGGCCGCAGGGCCGCGCCGAGGATCACCGCGACGAAGCGCTCAAGGCCGATGCCGCGCTGCCGCCCGATCCGATCGGCGAGTGGTACCAGGGCGGACCCTACTGCAGCGATGAATTCGACGGCGGCATCGAACAGGCTCCGGTGTGAGGACGCCTGTGGCGAGATTCTGGGCCGGGTTTTCCGTCACTTCGTAATCACGCGTCGTAATCGCGTCGTAATCACGCGCTCAAAGAGCGGTCCTCACGACACTATGTCGCAGGGAAGCAGCGGCAACGCGAAGTCTAAAAAATGCATAAATTGTCGCAGTTGCGTGGTTCGAATGTATAGCGTCTGACGCTCTTACGAGAGCGGTTTATATAAATTCTTATAAACCAACTCTCTGTTGCAACTGAATTACATACTCTTGACGTGCGCTCTGCGGGTCAGTGCCCTAACCTATGTTGGGGTAAGGCGCCACACTGTGGCGCCGGAATGACGTAGGGCGGGCGTGAACAACAACAAGAACACACACCGAGCGGCCGTAACTTCGGCTGAGCAGGCCCTTCGTTTTGGTTGGGCCGCTATCGACGAACGTCGCCCAGATGAAGCCGAGCGCGTTGCGCGCGACGTGTTGAGCCGGCATCCGCAGCATGCCGGGGCGCTGCATCTCCTGGGGCTCGCCCTCTTGATCCAGAAGCGTCCTCGCGAGGCCGTCGGTCCGCTTGCGGAGGCTGCGCGCGACACCGCCAATCCGCTGCTCGAGACACACCATGCGCTGGCGCTTCGCGACGTCGGACGCAGAGACGAGGCGATCGATTGGCTTAAGCGCGCGATGGGTCGCAGACCGGTTTTCGCGCCCGCCTTCCACGAGCTCGCGCTCATCCTTTGCGGCATGCGCCGCTTCGACGACGCTGAGGCTGTGCTCAAGCAGGGGATTGAGCTTGCACCCGACGTTGCTGAGCTTTCGGTCGAGCTCGGTGGCGTCTATATTTTTCGTGCCGAGCCAACCAACGCCAAGGCTGCGTTCACACGCGCGCTTGCGCTTGCTCCAGACCATGGACGTGCGCTGCACGGCTGCGGCACTGCGTTGCTGTTCGAAGGGGAGTTCGAACGCGCCGCCGCGCAATTCCGCCAGGTGCTCGCGCGCGAGCCCGGGCATGTGCGCGCCCGGCTCGATCTCGCTCACTGCCTGCTCGAGCTTGGCCGCTTCGAAACCGGCGTCACCGAGCTGCGCACCGTTGTGCGCTCCTCGCCGCAGTACTATGGCAAGGCACTCAAAATGCTGGCGTCGTCGCGGCGCGGCCGGCTCTGGCTGAAGCCCAGCATGGCGGCGTCGTTCCTGCAGATCATCGAAAAAGTTTCGTCTGCCAACTGGTCGTCATGACGGATGCCTTCGCTGACCTGAACGTCGTATTCCGGTGCCCGCCCGAGCTCGAAGGTGTGTTGCCGCGGCCGTCCCTTGCGCTGCTTGGACTGCCTGATTGGTTCAAGGCGATGCCGGCATCCGCGTTCTCAAGCGTGATGCAAACGGAGCAGCTTACAGTCAAGAAGTGCCCGCCATTCATCGATGCGATGACGCACGGTTTCCTCATTCCGCTGGTCACCGATCTCAAGATCGAGGATGGCGCATTCTCGTGGGATTTCGAAATGCCCGGCGGCGCGATCACGAGCTATTCGCGCTCGCCGCTCGACTTCCACGACAGTGCGCAGGTCGCCGGCACGCCGCTGTTCAAGGACGACACCTTTGTCATCAAATTCAATAATTTCTGGACGATCGAATCGCCGCCCGGCTATTCGCTGCTCGTCACCCATCCGGTCAATCGCTACGATCTGCCGTTCGTGACGCTGACCGGGCTCATCGACACGGATCTCTACAAGGACAATTTCATCAATTTCCCGGCGCGCTGGCGCGACCACTCCTTCCGGGGTGTGCTCCCGAAGGGCACCCCGGTCGCGCAGTGCATCCCGGTGAAACGAGAGCTCTGGAACGCGCAATTCGAGACGATCACCGGAGACGCGGTGGCGCGGCTGCAGGTCACGGCTGCTGCCGTCACGAGCGAACAAGGTGTCTACCGGCGCCAGTTCCGGGCGCCGAAGCGATAAAGCTGGATTTGCCCGGCGTGGATGCCGGTACCGTCTCGTGCCCCTTTGTTTCCGAAGTTCGTGTCAGAGTGTGTTGAGGTGCATCACGAGACTTCGGAAACAGGGCACTTGGCATGTTCGTGCTCGGTTTGACCGGTTCGGTCGGAATGGGAAAGTCGACGACCGCAGGCTTCTTCGCTGAAGCCGGCGTGCCGGTGCATGACGCCGACGCCGTGGTGCATCGGCTCTATGAGGGCGAGGCAGCGCCGCTGATCGAGGCAGCGTTCCCAGGCACGACGTCGGGCGCCACCGTCGACCGCACCCAGCTGGCCAAGCGCGTGCTCGGCGATCCGGCTGCGCTCAAGCGGCTCGAAGCAATCGTGCATCCGCTGGTGCAGGACGCCGAGCGGCGGTTCCTGGCGGAGGCCGAGGCGCGCGGCGACAACGTCGCGGTGCTCGACATTCCGCTCCTGTTCGAGACCGGCGGCGACGAGCGCGTCGACGCCGTGGTGGTGGTGTCGGCGCCTGCCGAGGTGCAGCGGGCGCGGGTGCTGGAGCGCCCCGGCATGACGATTGAGAAATTCGAAGCGATTCTCGCCAAGCAGATGCCGGACGCGGAGAAGCGCCGCCGCGCCGATTTCGTGGTGGATACGTCGCAGGAGTTCGAGGCGACGCGCGCGCAGGTGCGTGCGATCCTTGCCGCGGTTGCTACAATGCCAAGACGGCGGAAGTGATTCGGCCGCGGCGGGAATTTGGACAGCGATGCGCGAGATCGTGTTCGACACCGAGACGACGGGGCTCGACCCGCTGCAGGGCCATCGCATGGTCGAGATCGGCTGCATCGAGCTGGTGAACCGGTTTCCGACCGGCCGCGTCTTCCACCGCTATTTCAATCCCGAGCGCGACATGCCGGCGGAGGCTTTCGCGGTGCACGGCCTGTCGGTCGAGTTCCTCAAGGACAAGCCGCGCTTTGCCGAGGCGGCCGACGAGCTTGCCGCCTTCATCGACGATGCGCCGCTGGTCGCCCACAATGCGCTGTTCGACTTGAGCTTCCTCAATGCCGAGCTCGAGCGCTGCGCCAAGCAGACGGTCGCGCGCGATCGCCTGGTCGACACGTTGATGCTGGCGCGCCGCCGGCATCCGGCCGGGCCCAACCGGCTCGACGATCTCTGCTCGCGCTACGGCGTCGACAATTCGCGACGCACCAAGCATGGCGCGCTGCTCGACGCCGAATTGCTGGCGGAAGTCTATGTCGAGCTGATCGGCGGCCGGCAGGCGTCACTGATCCTGGTCGAGACCGGCCGCACCCAGACCGCGACCCGCAGGCGCAACGCTGCGGCACAGCGGAGGCCGATGCCGCTTGCGCCCCGCCTGACCGAAGCCGAGCTCGAGGCGCACACGCAGTTCATCGCACGCTCGGCGACAAGGCGATCTGGCTCGATTATCGCTGACTGGCGTCGAAGCGCCGCAGGGTGGGTTAGCGTGTCCCGGGATTTGCGGCGGAGTGAGAAGCACTCAATCCACGCCTAACCCACCATGATGCTTGCAATGATGGGTTACGCGTGGATCATGCGCCCATCCACACAACAGGCTGCACGGGCCACGCTAACCCACCCCTGAGGGTTGATCAGGTCGTCGGTGGCGGCGCGACCGGTTGCTCGCCTGCCTGCGCCAGGCGCTGCTGATAGAGCGCGACGAAATCGACCGGATCGAGCAGCAGCGGAGCGAAGCCGCCGTTGCGCACCGCGGTTGCGATGATCTCGCGCGCGAACGGGAACAGGAGCCGCGGGCATTCGATCATCAGCAGCGGCTGCAGGTGCTCCTGCGGCACGTTCTGGATCCGGAACATGCCCGCGAAGGTGAGATCGAAGGCGAACAGCACGGTGCCGGAATTCTCCGCCTTGCCTTCGAGCTTGAGCGAGACCTCGAACTCGGCTCTGGCCGAGCTGCTGAACTCCGACATTGATCTGGATGTTGATCGTCGGCTGGTTCTCGCTCGGCGCCAGCGAGCGCGGCGCATTCGGATTCTCGAACGAGAAATCCTTGATGTACTGGCCAAGCACGTTGAGCTGGGATGGCGCCGGCTGCTGCGGCTGCGGCGTCGGGCCGCCATTGGTCGTCGTCATGATACGCTACCCTCCGTCCCCGGCCGGAATCCCGCACCGCGCGGCGTGGCTAACACAGGGGGCGAGGCCGGACAAGGATCACGAAAGTGTGTTCTTCCGCTTGCGCGTTCGAGGCGGCAATCGCTCGCGGCTCATGGGCCTCGATCGTTTCCGACATCTGGTGCCACTCGTCGGGCGCAAGATCGATGACCGATCGGGTTCTGCGGTGGCGCGTTGTTTCTTAACGGCGCGGGCGAACGCCGCCCCGATCCAATCGGCGCGTCCACGGCACGAGCAGCAGCGCGCCCACCACGTCGGTAATAAATCCCGGCAACACCAGGAGAATCCCCCCCATCATGGTGGCAAGCCCCGGAGTCTCCAGATTGATGGATTGATCCCCTGCGCCCCCAGAGTGCTGCGCGAAAACGGTCGAAGTCGCGCCGGCCCGCGCGCCGGAGCACCAGCAGGCCGATGGCTGAGGTGCCAAGGAACAGCAGAGCAGCCCAGAGCCAGCCGATCGCGAGCGCAACCAGCGCAAACGCCACGAACTCCGCCGCCGGGAGCAGGAGAACGCCGATAAAGGCCCATTTTACCAAGGACATCGGGCGTTAAATCCTGCGTGACGAGGTTGGCGCGGAGACCAGGATCGTCTATGGTCCGGACGGAACGATGGCCGTGCCGACGCGCGCCACTGGATCAGCTCGGTCGCGTGCTTACATATAACGCGGGAACCGACTTCCGCTCCGCAGATTTAGGTCTGCGGCCTATCCGCTGATCTTTCCGGGGTTCGGTCGTCACGGCTGCCGAGGCGTGCAAGACGTGTTCGACATCTACACCATCATCTTCCTGGCGTTGGCGGTGTTCATCTTCCTGCGCCTGCGCAGCGTGCTCGGTCAGCGCACCGGGCGCGAGCGGCCGCCCTATGATCCCTATTCGGCGCGCGACGCGGTGCGCCCCTCGACCAATGACAATGTGGTGGCGCTGCCGGGCCGCGGCGGCGAGGTGCCGCCGAAGCCGCCGAACCGTCCGAGCCGGCGGAGCGCTGGAAGGGCATCGCCGAGGCCGGGTCGGCGGTGGCGACCGGCCTCGACGCCATCGCGCGCGAGGACAAGAGCTTCGACGCCAAGCATTTCGTCGGCGGCGCCCGCGCGGCCTACGAGATGATCGTCACCGCCTATGCGGAGGGCGACCGCCGCACGCTGAAGAACCTGCTCTCGCGCGAGGTCTATGACGGCTTCGAGGCCGCCATCCGCGAGCGCGAGACCAAGGGCGAGAAGGCCGAGACCCGGTTCGTGTCGATCGACAAGTCCGACATCATCGGCGCCGAGATGCGCGGCGCGCACCGCGCAGGTGACCGTGCGCTTCGTGTCGCAGCTCATCTCGGTGACCCGCGACCGCAACGGAAATGTGATCGACGGCAGCCCTGAAAAAGTCACCGACGTCACCGACGTTTGGACGTTCGCGCGCGACGTGACTTCGCGCGATCCCAACTGGAAGCTCGTCGCGACCGAAGCCGGGCAGTAAATCGAAGACTCAATCCCGGCACTAGCTCCAATCGGAGTGCCTTGGATCGGGCACAGGCCTGTCCGGGCATGACTTCCGAAGGGCCAAGCTGGAGGCGCATATGGCCCGCTTCGGAAGGACGTTGACATGGGGAGTAAAGCCGGAGCCGCAGGCGATGGGCCTACGTATCTCGGTCGTCAGACCTCTGTTGGACGAATTGCCGCGGCCACGATGTGGCTCATCGGCGCTGCTGCGCTTAATGTGATGGCGCTTGATCAGGCGCGCGGCGACGACACCACCGTTGATCCGCTGAAAATCCCGGATACGCCAGCTCGAGCCGGTCAAGTGGTCGGACCTCGACGGCTGGGCGAGCGACGATCATGCCGCCGCCTTCGCGGCCTTCCAGGCCAGCTGCGAGCCGTTCAACCGGCAGCGTCAGCTGAGCGATACGCGGCCGGTCGCGGTCGCTCTCAAGGACGTCTGCAAGCGGGTGCCGCGGCCGGCGCTCAAGGGCGACAAGGCGCGCGCCTTCTTCGAGGAGAATTTCCGGCCGGTGCGGATCGCCAAGCTCGGCGAAACGAGCGGCCTGCTCACCGGCTATTACGAGCCGATCGTCGACGGCTCGCGCTTTCCCAATCCGGCAGTTCAATGTGCCGCTCTACCGGCGGCCGCGCGATCTCGTGATCCAAAGTCAGAGTGCGAACCAGAATCAAAAGAGCCAGAATCAAAGAGCGCGAGCCAGAATCAAAGAAGGCGGGTCCGGCTCCAAAGAGGGCAGCTGGGCCTTTCCCAACCGCGGCACCGTCGGCCGGCTCAACGACAAGAAGGAGTTCGAGCCCTATTACGATCGGCTCGCCATCGAGGACGGCGCGCTCGACGGCCAGAAGCTCGAGATCTGCTACATCGCCGATCCGTTCGAGGCGATGTCGATCCAGATCCAGGGCTCGGCGCGCGTGCGGCTCGAGGACGGCACGCTGCTGCGCCTCAACTACGACGCCCACAACGGTCACAGCTACACGGCGGTCGGCCGCATCCTGATCGAGCGCAATCTGATCCCGCGCGAAGAGATGTCGATGGACCGCATCAAGCGCTGGATGCTGGCCAATCCGGACCAGGCCAGGGAGGTGCGCGGCACCAACAAGTCGTTCGTGTTCTTCCGCATCACCGGCCTTGAACAACGAGGACGAGCCGGTCGGCGCGCAGGGCGTGCACGCTCACGCCCGGACGCTCGATCGCGGTCGACAAGACCCACGTCTACGGCACGCCGTTCTTCATCGAGGCCGATCTGCCGATCGACAGTCCGCGGCCGACAACCAAATTCCGCCGCCTGATGGTGGCGCAGGACACCGGCTCCGCCATCATCGGGCCGGCCCGCGCCGATCTCTATTGGGGCGCGGGCGACGACGCCGGCAAGGTCGCCGGCCGCATTCGTCATCAGGGCCGCTTCGTGATGCTGATGCCGCGCGAGCTCGACATGGTCGAGGCCGGCCGCAAGATGCCGCTGCCGCGTGCCAAGCCTCCGATCCCGACAGAGGTTGCCTCGAAGAACGAGGGCAAGTCCGAGAAGGGCGCCAGCGGCAAATCTACCAACGGCAAGTCTGAAACCAACAAGTCTGAAACCAACAAGTCGACCAACGACCGAAACAGCAAGTCCGGCGAGGCCAAGAACGGCAAGGCAGGCCCGCAGGCTGGCCGGTCGAAATCCGGGTCATGAGTGGTGACGACAAGCCGCCGCGCCGGCTGTCCGATGACGACGCGACGCTCTGGCACACCGTCACGCGCTCGATCGTGCCGCTCAAGCGCCGCCGTGTTCGCCGCAGCGAGCCTGAAAGCGCGCGCGTTCCGGCCAAGCTGCAGGGCAAGCTGAACGTCAAGCCGCAGCTCAAGCCGGTGTCGAAATCGCCAGCTTCACCGCGCACGCATGCCGGTCCGGGTCCCAAGCTGCCGCCGCCATTGATGCCGATCGATCGCCGGCTCAAGCAGCGGCTCGCGCGCGGCCAGATCGAGATCGACGGCCGCATCGACCTGCACGGCCGCACCCAGAGCGAGGCGCACGCGGCGCTGCTGCGCTTCCTGCATCGCGCGCAGGGCGAGGGCGCCAGGACCGTGCTGGTGATCACCGGCAAAGGCGGCGCCGATCCCGAGCGCGGCCGCGGCGTGCTCCGGCGGCAGGTGCCGCTCTGGCTCACGCTGCCGGACTTGCGTGCCTATGTGCTCGCGGTCGAGGAGGCGCACCTCGCCCATGGCGGTGCCGGCGCGCTCTATGTGCGGCTGCGGCGCGGTCGCGCTGAGCAGCTCGGCTACAGAATGAACCGGCTCAGATCCGCGTTCTTGGCGAGGTCGCCGATGTGCTTGTCGCACATAGGCGGCGTCGATCTTCACCTTCTCGCCGGAGCGGTCGGGCGCCGCGAACGAGATCTCGTCGAGCACGCGCTCCATCACGGTCTGCAGCCGGCGCGCCCCGATATTCTCGACGCTGGAATTGACCGCGACCGCCACGTCGGCGATCGCGTCGATCGCGTCGGGCGTGAATTCGAGCGTGACGCCTTCGGTCGCCATCAGCGCCACATATTGCTTGATCAGCGAGGCCTCGGTCTCGGTCAGGATGCGGCGGAAATCGTCGCGCGTGAGCGCGCGCAAGCTCGACCCGGATCGGCAGCCGGCCCTGCAGCTCCGGCAGGAGGTCGGAGGGCTTCGAGAGATGGAACGCGCCTGACGCGATGAACAGGATGTGGTCGGTCTTCACCGAGCCGTGCTTGGTCGAGACGGTGGTGCCCTCGATCAGCGGCAGCAGGTCGCGCTGCACGCCCTCGCGCGACACGTCGGCGCCGTGGCGGCCCTCGCGGCCGGCGATCTTGTCGATCTCGTCGAGGAACACGATGCCGTTCTGCTCGACCGCCTTGATTGCTTCCTGCACCAGCTGATCGTTGTCGAGCAGCTTGTCGGATTCCTCGGCGATCAGGATCTCGTGGGATTCCGCGACCGTGACGCGCCGCGTCTTGGTGCGGCCGCCGCCGAGCTTGCCGAAAATGTCGCCGATCGAGATCGCGCCCATCTGGGCGCCCGGCATGCCGGGAATCTCGAACATCGGCATTCCGCCGCCGGCCGGCCTGCACCTCGATCTCGATCTCCTTGTCGTTGAGCTCGCCGGCGCGCAGCTTCCTGCGGAACACGTCCTTGGTGGAGGCGCTGGCGTTCTCGCCGACCAGCGCATTGACCACGCGATCCTCGGCGTTCTGCTGCGCGCGCGCCTGCACGTCCTTGCGCTTGCGCTCGCGCGTCAGCGTGATCGCGATCTCGACGAGGTCGCGCACGATCTGCTCGACGTCGCGGCCGACATAGCCGACCTCGGTGAACTTGGTCGCCTCGACCTTGAGGAACGGCGCGCCCGCGAGCTTGGCGAGGCGGCGCGAGATCTCGGTCTTGCCGACGCCGGTCGGCCCGATCATCAGGATGTTCTTGGGCAGCACCTCCTCGCGCAGCCGGTCGTCGAGCTTGAGGCGGCGCCAGCGATTGCGCAGCGCGATCGCGACCGCGCGCTTGGCGTCGCCCTGGCCGATGATGAAGCGGTCGAGCTCGGAGACGATTTCGCGGGGAGAGAAGTCGGTCATGCGTTGCGTACCATGAGAAGAGCGCGGCCGTCCGGTGTATCCACCTCGTGCTGCTTGTGGAAGCCGGCTTTTTCATAGGCGCGAACGGCGCGCGCGTTGATCGGATCGGGATCGGTGATGACTCGCGGCGTGCCGGTCGCGAGCAGGCGGTCGGTGAAGCCGCGAATGAAGGCGGAGCCGTGGCCGCAGCCGACCATGTCGGCTTCGCCAATGAACTGATCGATGCCGCGGGTTCCGGCGGGATGCAGCCCCAGCCCGTTCTCAGGCCAAGCTGCCTGGACATAGCACTGCAGATAAGCGAAGGCGCGATCCTCCTTCACGACGATGAATTGTTCCATTGCCGGCTCATCGAGATCTCCACTCACCAGCGTGAGCTGCTCGGCCGGATCGCCCCACCATTCGCTGACATGGGTGGTCTCGAGCCAGCGCCGCACCAGCGGCAGGTCGTCCGCGGTCATCGGCTGGAACCGATACGTGTCCCGCGGCATATGTCAGGCGCCCTGCAGTGTCTCGATGGTGATGCTGCGGTTGGTGTAGACGCAGATGTCGGCCGCGATGTCGAGGGCGCGACGCACGATCGCCTCGGCGTCGAGCGGTCCGTCGACCAGCGCACGAGCGGCCGCAAGGGCATAATTGCCGCCCGAGCCGATGCCCATGAGGCTGTTTTCCGGCTCGAGCACGTCGCCGGTTCCGGTCAGGACGAGCGAGACCTTGGCGTCGGCCACGATCATCATGGCCTCGAGCCGCCGCAGGTAGCGATCCGTGCGCCAGTCCTTGGCGAGCTCAACCGCCGCGCGCGTCAGCTGGCCCGGATACTGCTCGAGCTTGGCCTCCAGCCGCTCGAACAGCGTGAAGGCATCGGCGGTTGCACCCGCGAAGCCGCCGATCACGTCGCCCTTGCCCAGGCGGCGGACCTTCTTGGCGTTGGCCTTCACGATGGTCTGGCCGATCGACACCTGTCCGTCGCCGCCGATGGCAACGATTCCGCCCTTGCGGACCGTCAGAATGGTAGTCCCGTGCCAGGACGGGGATTGCGTGGATTGCATAGCTCGAGAATTCCCGATTGGAACCATCATGTAGGACCTGGGACAACGCGACGCAATTCCCACCGGTGCGATGATGCGTTCATGATGGTGGTGGCATCGTCAGATCTGGGAGGATCGCCATGTCGAACTCCATGAAGGGAATGCTTGCGGGCCTCGTCGCGACACTCGTTCTCTCCGGGCTCCTTCTGCTCAAGAGCACGATGAATCTCGTGCCCGAGCTCAATCTCATCCGGCTGCTCGTCAACCTCGGCAGCATCAGCACGGTGCAGGCCTGGATGGATCATTTCATCATCGGGGTCGTGGTCTGGGGCCTTCTGTTCGGCGCCTATGACTCGCTCGCCAGCCGCCCCGCACCCTGGCTCAAGGGCATCATCTTTGGTGTCTTCGCCTGGCTCGTCATGATGGTGGCGTTCATGCCGCTCGCGAAGGTGGGCTTCTTTGGGTCTCGGATCGGTCCGATGGCTGCGGTGGTGACCCTGATCTACCACCTCGTCTACGGCGCAGTGCTGGGAACGACCTACGGGCTGTTATCAGCCTGGGTGCCCGTCAAGGCGCCCGAGGGCTCGCCCCAAACTTAGTGGTCTGAGATGGCAAGGCCCTGCTGTTTGCTGCTGCTGGGGGCCGTTAAGACGTTAACCTCGGCCCGCTGACGCGGAGCCCGATGCTAGGCTTTTTTCATGCTTCGGTGGCGAAGTCGCCCGGCCCCTGGTACAAGGCCCGCGACTTAAGGAAGCACGCATGCGCAAAGCCACCATCAAGCGCACCACCAAGGAAACCGACGTCGAGGTCGCGGTCGATCTCGACGGCAAGGGCGCTTCTTCGATCGCGACCGGCATCGGTTTCCTCGACCATATGCTTGATCTTCTGGCGCGCCATTCGCGGATTGATCTGACGGTCAAGGCCAAGGGCGACCTGCATATCGATCACCACCACACCACGGAGGACGTCGGCATCGCGATCGGGCAGGCGGTGCGGGCACGCGCTCGGGGACATGAAGGGCATCACCCGCTACGCCGACGTGCACATGCCCATGGATGAGGCGCTCACCCGCGTGGCGATCGATATCTCGGGGCGGCCGTTCCTGGTGTTCAAGGCCGAGTTCGTGCGCGACAAGGTCGGCACCTTCGACACCGAGCTGGTGCAGGAATGGTTCCAGGCCTTTGCCATGAATGCCGGGGTGACGCTGCACGTCGCGACGCTCTATGGCACCAATGACCATCATATCGCCGAATCCTGCTTCAAAGGTCTGGCGCGGGCCTTGCGCGCCGCGGTCGCGATCGATCCGCGCGCGGCCGACGAGGTGCCGTCGACCAAGGGCTCGCTCTGAGAGACTGCCGACATGAAGCAGAGCGGACTGCGGGAGCGCGAGGACATTGTCACCCGGATTGCGCCCTCGCGCGTTGAAGACGCGCGTAAACGCGCTTATGGCCTCATCCGGGTTACATTCACCGTGCGGGGCAGCAAGTTTGCCAACTGAGGTTAGCCATGGCCGTCTACACCGTGCACGAGCCGCCGCCGAAGCGTTTTGAGCAGACAAGCGATCCCGAGCGATTTGCCTTCGTGCGCGATGGCTTCTCGTTCTGCGGCGTTCATGTTCGGCCCGCTCTGGATGCTCTCGCATCGCATGTGGCTGGTGCTGGTCGGCTATGTTGGCGTCTCCGCTGCGCTGGAGATCATATTCAGCCTGCTGGGCACGACAGCGGCCCCAAGGATCGCGGCGGGTTTCCTTCTCGCTGTTCTGGTCGGAATGGAGGCGGCGACGCTGCGGCGCTTCACGCTTGGCCGCCGCCGCTGGACCAATCTCGGTGTGATCGTGGCGGATGATCTCGAAGCGGCGGAACGCCGTTTCTTCGACGTCTGGGTCAAGAGCGGAGGCGCGGCGACCGCGCACGACGAGCGAGTCACAATCGCGGCAGCTCGTGCCGGCGCCCGATGTCATCGGACTGTTTCCGCAGCCAGGAACGCAACCAGGGACCAAGCGGTGAGCGTTGCGATCGTCGACTACGGCTCCGGCAATCTGCATTCGGCCGCCAAGGCGTTCGAGCGCGCGGCCCGCGAATGCGGGCACGAGCAGCCGATCGTGGTGACGAGCGATCCGGACAAGGTGGCGCGCGCCGACCGCGTGGTGCTGCCGGGCGTGGGCGCGTTCGCGGACTGCCGCCGGGGCCTCGACGCGGTCTCCGGCATGGTGGACGCTCTCAATATGTGTGTGCGCCAGCAGGGCCGGCCGTTCCTCGGCATCTGCGTCGGCATGCAGCTCATGGCGGAGCGCGGCCGCGAATACGAAGTGACAGAGGGGCTCGGCTGGATTCCCGGCGAGGTCGACCGCATCACGCCGTCCGATCCCAATCTCAAGATCCCGCATATGGGTTGGAACACGCTCAATGCGATGCAGTCGCATCCTCTGCTCGACGGCATTGCGGTCGGTCCCGAGGGGCTGCACGCCTATTTCGTGCACTCCTTCGAGCTCAAGCCGGCCGAGCGAAACGACCTTGTGGCGCAGGCCGAGTACGGCGGCCCCGTCACGGCGATCGTCGGCCGCGACACCATGGTGGGCACGCAGTTCCATCCCGAGAAGAGCCAGCGGCTTGGGCTCAAGCTGATCGCGAATTTCCTGAAGTGGACGCCGTGATCCTGTTTCCGGCCATCGACCTGAAAGAGGGTCTGGCGGTGCGCCTCGAGCAGGGCGACATGGCGCGCGCCACCATCTTCAATCGCGATCCGGCCGCGCAGGCGCACACCTTCGAGGCGCAGGGCTTCAAGTATCTGCACATCGTCGATCTCGACGGCGCCTTTGCGGGCAAGCCGGTCAATGCCGCGGCGGTCGAGCGGATTCTCGAGGCGGTCGCGATTCCGGTGCAGCTCGGCGGCGGCATCCGCGACATGGCAACGATCGAGGGCTGGCTCGGCAAAGGTGTCAACCGCGTGATCATCGGCACCGCGGCGGTGCGCGATCCCGATCTGGTGAAGAGCGCGGCGCGCGCATTTGCGGGCCGCGTGGCGGTCGGGCTCGATGCACGCGACGGCAAGGTCGCGGTGCAGGGCTGGGCGGAGACATCCGAGATCGCGGCGCTCGACATCGCGCGCCGCTTCGAGGATGCCGGCGTCGCTGCGATCATCTACACCGACATTGCGCGCGACGGCCTGCTCAAGGGCCTCAATCTCGATGCCACCATTGCGCTCGCGGACGCCGTTTCCATTCCGGTGATCGCTTCGGGCGGGCTTGCGTCGCTCGACGATGTGCGTGCGCTGCTGGCGCCGCGTGCAAGCAAGCTCGCCGGCGCGATCGCGGGCCGCGCGCTCTATGACGGGCGACTCGATGCGGCGGCGGCGCTGGCGCTCATCGCGACCGCATAGACTCCGATCCGATCACTAACGTGGACGATCGTCCTCGTTTGGTTTTCGTTAGGGGAGCAAGTAGCCCGGATTGAGCGAAGCGAAATCCGGGAACGACCGAGCAAGCTGCACCATCGCTCCCGGATGTCGCTTACGCTCCATCCGGGCTACGGCGGCTTGATCTGCGGCCTAGTCCCGTGTCGCCAGGATCGCGGCCAGCGCCGCGTCGTTCTGCTCTCCGAGCTCGTCGATGCGCCGCTTGCACCACTGATAGGCGCCTTCGAACACTTCGAAGTGGCGATCGAAATCAAGCAGCGTGGCGCCCGGCAGCTCCGGCACCGGCAGCACGAGATCGAGCGGGCCGGTCGGCAGCCGATCAGGATCCTGGTTCAACACCAGGCAGCGCTGCAGCACGCCAATTGGGCCGGGGATCGGCGGCAGTCGCCCGCGGCCGGTGCGCGTGAGCAGCGAACGGGCGAGCTGCCAGCGTCCCGGAATGCTCATGTAGTCAACCTCGAAGCGCTGCGCGCGCCCGCGCAGACCAAAATGCGCGACCAGGTTGGGGCCCGTCTTGAGCGCGCTCATCGGGCCCAGCGGAATATTGTCGACCACGCCGCCATCGACGAGGAGGCGTCCGTCGTCGGAGATCACCGGCGGCAATATGGCGGGCAGCGAGCCCGATGCGCGCACCGCCTTCCAGAGCGGACCGCTGCGCATCAGGTAAGGACCCTGCCACGAGCCGTCGAGCAGCGTCGTCACTGCGAAATAGGGCCGCCAGGCATCCTCGATGGCGATGCCCATGAATGCGCGCCGCAGCGCCTCGTCGAACACGATGTGATCGAGCAGCGCATAGCGGGGCAGGGTGAAGTGCTTGAAGCCCTTGCTGGTCACGAAGATGTCGTGCGCCGCGAGATCGACTTCCTCGGGGCTCTTGAGCAGTGCAAATCCGGCCAGCACAGCGGCGCCAACGCTGGCGCCACCGAGAATGTCGAAATGGACGCCATGCTCTAGAAACGCCTTGAAGATGCCGATATGTGCGGGACCGAAACCGCCGCCGCCCGCCGCCACGAAGCCGAGCGCGCGGCCGGTCAGGAAACGATGCAGGCTCTTGAAATCGCGATCGTCCTCGAGCGCGACCTGATGATGCATGGCGACCTCGCGGTCGCGCAGCCATGCGGCCGTGCCTTCGACTGAGCCACTGCGCCGCTCGTGCACCCGCACAAGCCGCCGGCGCGCAGGCGGATGGATCGAAAACGCAAACTCTTCGACTGCGTTGAGCGCTTTCGGATCGGCTCCCGCGACGACCACGATCACCTGATCGGCCTGCCGGATCGCCTTGCGGGTCCAGTCGGTCAAAGCCTGGTCGCACAGAAAGACAACGAGCTCGTTCTCGTTCTCGAGCGCATTGAGCCAGCCCGACACTTTCGGGTCGTCCGCGTTTTGGCCAGGGAAATGCTCGCGCAGGCTGGCATGGTCGAGCACCAGGCCGTTGCCGCGGCGCGTGACCACGCGATGCAGATGCTCGAAGAAGCCGGGCGGGATCGCTGCGCTGCCACCGGCGATGACTGCGGCCGTACGTGCGACGCCGACCCGCGGCGAATGGTCGACGCGGGCGCTGTTTCCCGCAACCCGGCGTGCCAGCGCGCTGAGCAGCGTCTGGTAGATCGCCGGCACCTCGCGCGCCACGGTGTTGAACGAAGGCCGATCGAGCTCGAGCACGACCGAGTTCGCGCGCCGCCACGATGGTGGCGGTGCGCGGCGCGCCGGAGAAGAACCCGATCTCGCCGATCGGCTCGCCCACGCCGATCTCATTGATCGGCTGGTCCCGGCCCTCCACCCAGACCTCGAACCGCCCGGACACGACCACAAAGACCGAATCCGAAAGGGTGTTCTGCCGGACCAGAACGGCGCCGCGGATCAGATTCAGCACCTTGGCGCGCGACCAGATCGCGGTCAGCTGCTCGTCCGACAGCTCGCGAAAAATCGCGGTCGCGCGGACCAGGTCCGCGGTGTTGAATGTTGCTGGCTCGCTTGGCATTGTGCCCCGGCAATTCCTGCCCCCGGGTAGCAGAATATAGGCAGACCGGTTAATTCCGGGCAATGGCAAGGCACCATGTTTAAGGTTCGCGTCATCCCGTGTCTCGACGTCAAGGACGGGCGGGTGGTTAAAGGCGTTAATTTTGTGAATCTGCGTGACGCTGGCGATCCGGTCGAGGCGGCGATCGCCTACGATGCCGCTGGTGCCGACGAGCTGACCTTCCTCGACATCACGGCCAGCCACGAGGATCGCGCCACCATCCTCGACGTGGTGCAGCGCACTGCGGAAGCCTGCTTCATGCCAGTGACGGTTGGCGGCGGCGTGCGCACTGTCGACGACATCCGCGCGCTCCTGCGCGCCGGCGCCGACAAGGTCTCGATCAATACGGCGGCGGTCGCGCGGCGTGCCTTTGTGAAGGAGGCGGCCGAGAAGTTCGGCGACCAGTGCATCGTGGTGGCGATCGACGCCAAGAAGGTGTCGGGGCCGGGCGAGCCCAACCGCTGGGAGATATTCACCCACGGCGGGCGCAAGCCGACCGGGCTCGAGGCCATCGCCTATGCGCGCGAGGTGGTGGCGCTCGGAGCCGGCGAAATCTTGCTCACCTCGATGGATCGAGACGGCACTCGGCAAGGTTTCGACATTGCACTCACGCGCGCGATCGCGGATGCGGTGTCGGTGCCGGTCATCGCCTCGGGCGGGGTGGGCACGCTCGATCACCTGGTGGATGGCATCCGCGACGGGCATGCGACCGCGGTGCTCGCGGCCTCGATCTTTCATTTCGGCGAATACACAGTTCGGCAGGCCAAGGAGCATATGGCTCACGCTGGCCTGCCGATGCGGCTCGACTTCTGACCTAGTTGGGGACAGACCCCATTTCGGGTCAGCCCTTCGCCGCCGCTGCCTTGGCGATGGCAGCCGCCATGCTCACGAACTCGCTCGGCATCATGATGATGGTCATGGTGTTCTGCTCGGCGCCGACCTCGGTGATCATCTGCATGCGCCGCAGCTCGAGGCCGGCCGGGTTCTGCATGATGATCTCGGACGCGCGGCGCAGCTGCTCGGACGCCTCGAACTCGGCCTGCGCCTTGATCAGGCGCGCGCGCTTCTCACGCAGCGCCTCCGCCTCCTGCGCCATGGCGCGCTGCATCGATTCCGGAATCTCGACATTCTTCATCTCCACGCGCTCGACCTTGACGCCCCAGGGCTCGGTGACGGCGTCGATCTTGCCCTGAATGATGCTCGCCACGCTCTCCTGCTCCTTGAGCACCTCGTCGAGCGAGTGCTGGCCGATGCCGGTGCGCAGCGTCGTGAGCGCCACCTGGATGACGGCGAGATCGATGTTCTTCACCTCGATCACCGCGAGCTTGGGATCGACGATGCGATACCAGACGACGGCGTTGACCTTGATCGGGACGTTGTCCTTGGTGATCGTCTCCTGCTGCTCGACGGCGGTGGTGTTGATGCGCAGGTCGATCGTCTGCTGCCATTCGATCAACGGGATGATCCAGTAGAGGCCGGGGCCGCGGGTTCGCATGTAGCGCCCGAGCCGGAAGACGACGGCGCGCTGGTATTGGTTGGCAATGCGCAGTCCCATCAATCCGATCGCCAGCAATACGAGGATCGCCAAGATCGCGAGTGACATGTTCTGCTCCAGATATGTTGGAGTGACCCGGGTCGAGGCCAGGGCGGGCATGACTTGAGTGTTTGAGACAGATCGTCGGATGAGCGCCAACAAGCCTCGTGGGCGATGGCCAAAGTGGACGGGCGCATGCCCGGCCGGGGACGCCGGACAGATGGGGTGGCGCGCTGGCCCGAGGATGTGGCGGCTTGCAAAGCCGCTATGCACGGCCGCAAGGGCGCTGGCGCTGAAAGACCACAATCGGGGAGACGGCGGCTGTTAACGCTCTTCTACCTGCGGGCTGCCCAGGCGAGCGCGTGCTCAAGCCGGTCGTTGCCCCAGAACAGTTCGCCGTCCGCGGTCACGAAGCTCGGGGCGCCGAAGATCCCGAGCTGTTGCGCGACCTGGGTCTCATCCCGCAGCCGCAGTTTGTTCGGCTCGGATTGCGCTTCCGCCAGTATCTCGTCGGCATTGACCCCGAACGAAGTGAGGAGCCGCACGATGGTGGCGATATCGTCGATCCGGCCGGTCTCGCCGAATTCGGCCTTGAACACGGCACGGCAAAAGTCCTCACCCCAGTGCTGCGCCAGGCCGACGAGCGCCACGCGCGCTGCCAAGAGGCTCGGCTGCGGGAAGGGCTCCGGCTGGCGGAAGGGCAGGCCGAGATCCGCGCACAGCCGCTCGAGATCGCGCCACATATAGCGGCCCTTGGCCGGATAGAGATTGAACGGCGAGGTGTCCCAGCCCTGTGCCTTGAAGATCGGCCCGAGCAGAAACGGCCGGAACCGGACCGTGACGCCGGCCGCCGCCGCGAGCGGAGCGATGCGCATCGCGGCCGGATAGGAATAGGTCGACGCAAAATCGAACCAGAAATCGAGTGCGAACATAAGGCGATCCGATCCCACCGTCTTAGACATTGGCTCTATTTCCGCCGGCAGGGCGAGATGCTATGGCAAGTTTTGGAGAACTCACAATGCCGTTCACCCTGCACGATCTCGAACAGCGCGTAAAAGAGCGCGCCGCCGCCAGCGCGGAGGCGTCCTATACGCGCAAGCTCCTGGACCGGGGCGTGGCGCATTGCGCCAAGAAGCTCGGCGAGGAGGCGATCGAGACCGCGCTCGCGGCGGTTGGGGAGGATCGCGAGCGGCTGATCGCGGAAGCGGCTGATCTCGTCTACCATCTGGTCGTGGTTCTGCAGGCACGCGGCGTCGCGCTCGCCGAGGTCGAGGCGGCGCTGGCGGCACGCACCGGCCAGTCGGGCCTTCAGGAGAAAGCGTCACGCAAACAGGTCTGACGCCGGTCGATCAATGGAACAGCGCACCGAAGAAATCATCTCTCCGTACCGCATCTTCCCGCGCGCCGAGTGGGCACGGCTGCGTGCCGACACGCCGATGACGCTGACACCGGCGGAAGTGGGCCGGCTGCGCTCGGTGCACGATCGCCTGGACATGCGCGAGGTCGAGGAGATCTACCTGCCGCTCTCGCGCTTGCTCACGCTCTACGTCGCGACGACGCAGCGCCTGTTCCGGGCGCAGCAGAACTTCCTCGGCACCGAGGACAGCAAGGTGCCTTACATCATCGGGGTCGCGGGCTCGGTCGCGGTCGGCAAGTCTACGACCGCGCGCGTGCTCAAGGCGCTGTTCGCGCGCTGGCCGAACACGCCGCGGGTCGATCTCGTCACCACCGACGGCTTCCTCTATCCGAACGCGGTGCTCGAGCGCGAAGGCCTGATGGAGCGCAAGGGCTTTCCGGAGAGCTATGATCTGCCGGCGCTGCTGCGCTTCCTCAACGAGGTGAAGGCCGGGCGCCATCCGGTGAGCGCGCCGATCTACTCACACCTTGTCTACGACGTGAAGCCGAACGAGTGGGTGACCGTCGATCAGCCCGATATCCTGATCGTCGAAGGTCTCAATGTGCTGCAGACCGGGCGTCCGCCCAAGGACGGCAAGGCGATCCCCTACGTCTCGGATTTCTTCGACTTCTCGATCTATCTCGATGCCGATGAGGATGTGCTGCTGCGCTGGTACGTCGATCGCTTTCTGGCGCTGCGCGGCACCGCGTTCAGCGATCCGCAGTCCTATTTCCATCGCTATTCGAAGCTCTCCGACGAGGAAGCGGTCAAGACCGCGAGCTCGATCTGGTCGCGCATCAACCTTGCCAATCTGAACGAGAACATCCTGCCGACGCGCCAGCGTGCCGACCTGATCCTCACCAAGGGCGGGAGCCACCTGGTCGAGGAGGTGGCGCTGCGGCGGCTGTAGGGCGACCCTGCGGTGGAGGAGCCTGCGTGGCTGCGCGCTGCTGCAAGGCGCCGAGCACGATTCCGATCGTCACGGCGTACACGACCGTCCACAGCATGAAGAACGGCAGATCGACAAGCTGCCGGACCAGCGCGCCCTGGAACGTCCAGAACAGATCGTCAGCAAAGCCGCGGAGCACCCAGGTGATCGCCGGCGCGGCTGCGGCATTGAGCGCGACAGAAATCAGGCTCAGGAGCAGGAACAGGGCGAACACACGCAGCCGGTTATGACGCGTCAGGCGCCAGACACCGATGGCGCTTCGAAAGCCGCTCCGCAGCAGGCTGCCGATCGTCAGATAGGCCGCCGAGACCACGGCCGCCATGACGATCACCTGCATGATCTCGCCGGTCTTGCCGATGGCGAGGAGCAGCTCGTCGGTGAGCTCGAACGTCGCGGCGATTGCGTCGAGCAACTGGAGTTGCAGGATGCGCAATCCGCCGTCGATGAGATTGACCACCGTGAAGATCATGGCCGCGACGAGCACGGCAAGGCTGAGCTCAAAGCGGGCGCGTAGCGAACCCAGCACGCTCGTCACGCCGCGTCGCGTATTGCGGTTGCTCATATCGGCCAGCACGAACGCCCAGGCCATGGCCCCCCAGGGGGTCTGGGCGGCGGCCGTCAGCCAGGTCGGCGGGTTGAAGCTCTGCGACAGCAGCCAGGCTGGAAGCTTGGGCGGAAAGGAGAGCGACAGCCAGTCGAGCGCAATCTGGCACGCCGCCACCATGAGGCAGGGAAACCAGACCAGGAGAAACAAGCTGCCGGCATTGCGCCCGCAATAGCGCGCGACCGCCGCCAGCGCCTTGAGCACGCGCAGCAGCCCCGCCTTCTGGGCGCTGCGCGGTGGTCGGTCGGCCGTCCTGAGCATGATCCCTGCACGCTCCGCTCTGCGAGCAAGGCGTGTCGCCGATGATTACGCCGCCAGCGAGGCAGCTTGAAGGGCTGCGAGCGCCGCCTTGAGCCGCTCGCGGTCGAGCGGCTTGGTCAGAAAGCCGTCCATGCCGGCAAGCCGGCAGGCCTCGCGCTCCTCCTCGAGCGCATTGGCGGTGAGCGCGATGATCGGCGTGCGCGCAAGGCCCTGCTCTGTTTCGGCGGCGCGAATGCGGCGCGCGGCCTCGATCCCGTCGCTGCCTGGCATATGCACGTCCATGAGAATGAGGCTGAAGGGCTCGCCGGCGACCTGCGCGGCGCGCCAGGCCGCAACCGTGGCCGCGCCATCGGACGCGATGGTCGGCCGATGACCGAGCCGTGTGAGCAGCGCCCGCGCCAGCAGCGCGTTGATCTCGTTGTCCTCGGCGACGAGGATCGGGATGCCACCAGCCGGATCCGGCCCGCCGGCCTCGCCCACCGAATCCGTCATCTCGCTGGCGCGATCGAAGGCCTGATCCGGAGCGGTGAGGCGGGCGGCGAGCGATGCTGACCGCACCGGCTTGACCAGATAGCCGGTGAAGCCCGCCGCCTTGAGCGCCGGCAGATCGTGGCGCGCGGCCGGGGTGACCAGCACGATGCGCCGCGGAACGCGCGCGGTCGCGAGCGCCTCGCAGGCCGCTCGGCCGAGCGCATGGTCGACCACCAGCGCGCCCCATGACGATTGGGCGAGAAGCGAGCGCGCCTGCTCAACATCGGCCGCGATGCGGGTGCGTGCGCCCCAATCGGCGAGCCGGCGTTCCAGCAGCGTGGCCTCGATCGCGGCCGGCGCCACGATGAGGCAATCGACGCCGCTGAGATCGGGCCGGACGATGTCGGGCAAATTGTGCGCCTGCGACAGCGGGACCGTGACACGGAACGTCGATCCCGCGCCGGGCGCGCTCTCGACGCCGATGCGGCCTCCCATGCGCTCGATGATCAGGCGCGAGATCGCAAGCCCAAGCCCGGTGCCGAGGAAGGCGCGCGCCGCGCTGCGGTCGGCCTGCTCGAACTCGTGGAAGATCCGCTCCTGCTCCTCGGGCGCGATGCCGATGCCGGTGTCGCGCACCGCGATGACGATCGCATCGGGCTCGGTGCCGCGCTCGACCACGATCGAAAGCCCGCCATGATCGGTGAACTTGATAGCGTTGCCGGCGAGATTGAGCAGCACCTGGCGCAGGCGCGCGGCGTCGCCCACGACCTGCCGCGGCAGGTTGTCGGCGACATAGGAGGCCACCGCGAGGTCCTTCGCCTGCGCGCGCGGCGCGATCAGCTCCACGGTCTCCTCGACCAGGATAGCGAGATCGAACGGCCGCGGCTCGAGGTCGAGCCGGCCGGCCTCGATCTTGGAGAAATCGAGAACCTGCTCGATCAGCGCCAGCAGCGTATCGCCCGATGCTTTCACCGCACGCGTGTAGGTCAGCTGCTCGGGTGTCAGCGTGGTGTCGCGCAAGAGGTCGGACATGCCGAGGATGCCGTTGAGTGGCGTCCTGATCTCGTGCGACACGACCGCCAGGAAGCGCGACTTGGCACGGCTTGCGGCTTCCGCCTGGTCGCGCGCGCCGGCGAGCGCGCGCTCGGCCTGCGCACGATCGGTGACGTCGCGGCCGACGCTCTGCACTTCGGCACCCTGACTGGTGCGGACCGTCACCTCGCGCCAGGCGATCCAGCGCTCCCCTTCGGCAGTCGCAATCTTCTGGTCGTGGCTGCGCGTGCCGTCGGAAGCGATCGCGGTTGCGCCCTGCTCGATCACCTGCGGCTGATAGCTGGCGCCGATGAGTGCGTCGCGCGAGCAGCCGGCGAGCGCGCAGAACGCGTCGTTGGCGTAGGTGATGCGGCCGTCGGCGTCGCGGCGCACGATCACGTCGCCTTGCGCTGCCAGGAACGAGCGTGCACGCTCCTCTGCTTCCTTGAGCTCCCAGTTGCGGTCGTCGAGCGCCTCGGCGCGGTCCTGCACCGCATCAAGCTTGCGACGGAGTGCGCGGTTGCGTGCAAACAGGAGCACAGCAAGGCCGATGGCGCCGCCCGCAAGTGCGGCAAGCCCAATGGCGAGCATATGCAGATCGAGCGGCATGGTCGGTCCGGTGCCGCGGCAAACAGCGGCAGGCGTAGCGGCGATAGCGGCGCGATGGTGCGATGGAAGGGTTGCGATTCCCTTCCGGATGGGCAGCGGGCAATCGTTAGGGTTGATGAAGCGATAATGCCGCGTCAGGCCCGCGCAAGAGTACTCGGCCCTCGGGCACCCGACCGGTGCCGTCGGCGTCGAACCGGGTGCGCCAGGCGCCGAGCGGACCGGACGCGAGGAGGCGGTGGCGGACGGACGCGTCGGCGAGGTTCATCGCGCTCGTCATGGTTCATTTCGTTTGGGCGGACGCCTCGATGGCGGATCCTCAAACGCGGCAGGAGCGATCAGCGCCGCTCGGCCTCCCAGTAGCCGCTGCACTGGCTGGCCGAGGACCTGCCCCGCCAGGTTCCACGGCCACGGCCGCCGGAGAGGCGGCCGGTCCCAACCGCGCCCTGCTCGCCGCGCTGGACGGTAGCGGCGACGCGGCCGCTCGGATCCACCGTGCCGGTCAACTCGACGCCGGCGGTGCCGTCGTAGACGATGCGCCCGTGATCGATCGAGACACCGTAGCGGTAGGCGCGGTCGCACTCACCGGCCTCGGTGACGATCAGAATGGTCCACAACCCGTCGAAGCCTGCCTGCGCCCGCGCGGCAGTCGGCGCCATGCCGAAGAACGCGGCCGCGACGGCTAGGAAAAAGTACGCACGTACCAACAACACACGTCGAGCCATTGGGGTCCTCTTACTGGCCGGCGGCGAGTGAGATAGGCGGTTTGCCGGCAAATGCGAGTCGGTCTCCTGCGATTGGCGGGTGGCGTGACGTTTCTGCCGCATTCGTGCCGGCTAGTCTTTGAGTGGCGCATGTCCTTATCGGAAAACCGGTTTCCACTTTTCCGGGACATGCGCTAGGCCGCGCGCCTCACCTCGTCGGTCAGGGCCCGATAGGACAACGCTTCAGCCAGGTGGATGCGGCCGACCGTCGCAGCGCCATCGAGGTCGGCGAGCGTGCGGGCGACCCGCAGCACGCGATGATATCCGCGCGCGGAGAGCCGCATCGCGTCGGCGGCGTCGCGCAACAGCTTGAGCCCGCCCGCATCCGGCCGCGCCACGTCTTCCAGCACGGGGCCTGGGGCGGTCGCATTGGTGCGGATCTGCGGCAGCCCGATCGCGGCGTAGCGCTCGCCCTGAAGGTCGCGCGCCCGCGCGACGCGCTCGGCGACCTCGCGGCTGCCTTCGGCCGGCGGCGGCAAAATCAGGTCGGCGGCAGTGACCGCCGGAACCTCGATGCAGAGATCGATGCGATCCAGCAGCGGGCCGGAAAGCCTGGCCTGATAATCGGCCGCGCAGCGCAGGTTCGGCCCGCGCTTGCAGGTGTAGCCCGGCTCCGAGGCGCGGCCGCAGCGGCACGGGTTCATGGCGGCGACCAGCATGAAGCGCGCCGGATAGGTGACGCGATGATTGGCGCGCGCGATCGCGACCTCGCCGTTCTCGAGCGGCTGGCGCAGCGCATCGAGCACCTGCGGCTGGAACTCGGGAAACTCGTCGAGAAACAGCACGCCATGATGCGCGAGCGAGATCTCGCCCGGGCGCGCGCGCAAGCCGCCGCCGACCAGCGCCGGCATGCTGGCGGAATGATGCGGGCTGCGGAACGGCCGCTGGTTGGTGAGCGCGCCGCCCTCGAGCTTGCCCGCGACCGACGCGATCATCGAGACTTCCAGCAGCTCGGCCGGCGCCAGCGGCGGCAGGATCGTCGGCAGCCGCGCCGCCAGCATCGACTTGCCGGCGCCGGGCGGGCCGACCATGAGCAGATTGTGCCCGCCGGCGGCCGCGACCTCGAGCGCGCGCTTGGCGCTCTCCTGGCCCTTGATGTCCTTGAGATCAACGAGCGCGCCCTCGACCTCGCGGATCTTCGGCTGCGGCCGGGCGAGCACCTGCGTGCCGCGGAAATGATTGGCGAGCTGGATGAGCGACTGCGCCGCGATGATCTCCATCTCGGGGCTCGCCCAGGCGGCTTCCGGGCCGCAGACGGATGGGCAGATCAGCCCCTCGCCACGCGCATTCGCTCCGATCGCGGCCGGCAGCACGCCCGCGACCGCCGCGATCGAGCCGTCGAGCCCGAGCTCGCCGAGCACCGTAGTGCCCGAGAGCGCGTCGGGCGGGATCGCGCCGATCGCCGCCATCAGGCCGAGCGCAATGGGGAGATCATAGTGGCTGCCTTCCTTCGGCTGGTCGGCGGGCGCGAGATTGACCGTGATGCGGCGTGCCGGCAGCGCCAGGCCCGAGGCGATCAGCGCCGCGCGCACGCGCTCCTTCGCCTCGCTCACCGCCTTGTCGGGCAGACCCACGATGTTGAAGGCCGGCAGGCCGGGCGCGACCTGCACCTGCACGTCGACCGCGCGCGCCTCGATGCCCTCGAATGCAACCGTCGTGACGTGCTGGACCATGTCGCCCCCAACCAGAGCGGGAAGTGTATCGGAAGCCTACGTTGCGCGCAAGAACATTTCAGGAACATGCGCTTTGGGGCGGCAAGCCACCCCGGCCTCCCCGTGACTTGTTGCAACGCCCAATCCGTCTCATCTTGCGCGTTCACAATTGCTGCTTTCGCCCCGCCTGGAGACCTCCATGCTGCCCACCGCCCGCAAGCTTGATTTCACCGACGTCCCCGTCATCGACCTGGCGCCGGCGTGGTCGGGCGGTGCGGACGGCGCGCCGCAGCGGTGGCGGATGAGATTGCGGAGGCCTGCGGCCGCGTCGGCTTCTTCTACGTCAAGAACCATCGCTCAGCGACGCCGACATCGCGGCGATCTTCCAGACCGCAGCCGACTTCCACAATCTTCCGCTCGACGCCAAGATGGAAGTCTCGATGACCAAGAACAATCATGCGCAGGGCTACCTGCACGGCATGACCAAGGGCAACGAGAAGAGCATCTCGGAAAATCTGCAGGAGGCGTTCCAGATCAAGCGTCCGCTGGCGGACGATGATCCCGACCTCCTCGCCGGCAAGCCGCTGCACGGCAAGATCCCGTGGCCGAGCGCGATGCCGGATCTCAAGCCGCGCATGATGGCCTACTACGACAAGGTCAATGAGCTGGGCTACGAGCTGCTCAAGCTGTTCGAGCTCGCGCTCGGGTTACGGGCGGGCGAGCTCAGAGCAGTATCTTCAAGAAGGACATGAATTCGCTGCGGCTCCTGCACTACCCGCCGCAGAAGCCGGACGAGGACGGCGTGCATCTCGGCGCGCGCGCCCACACCGACACCAACGCGTTCACGATCCTGGCGCAGGACAACAACGGCGGGCTCGAGATCCGCAACCGCGACAACGAATGGGTGGCGGTGCCGCCGATCGCCGGCACGCTGGTGGTCAATGTCGGCGAGGTGCTGAAGGTCTGGAGCGACGGCATCTTCTCCTCGACCCTGCATCGGGTGATCAATCGCTCCGGCCGGCGGCGCTACTCGATCCCGTTCTTCATGTATCCGAGCTACGACGCGCTGATCCAGCCGCTGCTGCAAGAATCCCGATCCGGCGAACGTGGCGCCGGAGAACCTGCACACCTCGATGCCGCGCGACAAGCCGTTCGTCTACGGCGAGTTCAAGTCGCGCCACACCGCCAAGATCATGCCGGGGCAGGACGAAGGTCCGAACGCGAAAGACGCAACGCGAAGGCGGCCGTCTGATGCCGGCCTATGTGATCGGCGAGGCCGACATCATCAATCCCGACGCCATGAAGGCCTACGGGCCGATGATCGTGGCGGCGGTCAAGAAATTCGGCGGCCACTATCTCGCGCGCGGCGCGCGGCCGCAGGTGCTCGAAGGCGGGCCGGCGCACAACATTCTCATCATCGAGTTCGAGAATGCGGAGACGGCGCGCCGCTGGTACGCCTCGCCGGAGTATCAGGCCGCCAAGGCGGTGCGGCAGGGCCATTCCAACCTGCGGCTGCTGCTGGTCGAGGATTTCGTGAAGCCGCCCGAGCCCGCACGCTGATGAACTCGAAGTCGGCATGACTTGCGCATGTCTCGCATGCGCCATGTCTGCTGCAGTCTGCGTTCGCGCTTGTTACCAGCCTTGCGCTCGCGCTGCTCGCGTTCGCCCGCGCGCGCGCAGGACCGCTATCCGAGCCGCGCACCATCAAGCTCGTGGTCGCGTTCGCGCCCGGCGGCGTCGCCGACATCATGGGCCGGCTGGTCGCGCAGCTGCTGCAGCACAAGCTCGGCGGCACCGTCATCGTCGAGAACAAGCCGGGCGGCGATGGCCTCATCGGCATGGGCGAGGTCGTGCGCGCGGCGCCGGATGGCTACACGCTCCTGGTCGGCGGCTTCGGCGGCCAGATCGTGCCGCCGCTGATGAAGGACGACTTTCCGTTCGACGTGCGGCGCGACATCGTCAAGATCGCGATGACGGCTGAGTTCGCCAATGTGGTGGTGGTCAACAAGGACCTGCCGGTCAACTCGATTGCCGGAGCTGATCGCCTACGTGAAGGCGCGGCCGGGGCAGTTGAACTTCGGCTCGTCGGGGCGCGCCACGTCGGATCGGCTGGCGGCCGAGCTGTTCATGCTCGAGACCGGCACCAAGATGCACAACGTGCCCTATCGGGGCGGCGGTGTCGCGCTCAACGACCTGATGCGCCGGCACCACGCAGGTGATGTTCCCGCAGCTGCCGGCCGTGCTCGGCATGGCGACGTCCGGTGCGGTGAAGCCGCTCGCGGTCACCTCGAGCTATCGGCTCGAGCAGCTGCCCGATCTGCCGACGCTCAGCGAGACGGTGCTGCCCAATTTCCACGTCGCCAGCTGGAACATGCTGTTTGGCCCGCGCGGCCTGCCGGACGACGATCCGCAAGACCTTGAGCGATGCGCTGGTCGAGGCGGTCGGCGACGCCGCAGTTCCGCGAGCGCATGCGCAACGATCGGCGTCGCGCCGGTCGGCAAGCCGTCGGCGGAAGCAGACGCCTTCTTCGAGCAGGAGCTCATCCGCTGGAAGCACGTGATCGACGTCGCCGGCATCAAGCTGGAGCGATAGAGCATGATCCCGAAAAGTGGAAACCGGTTTTCGGGAAAGATCATGCTCAAAGCAAAACACTGTGAACGCGCCGGTACCCGGCAGGCGCTTTTCATCGAAGCTTCATCGCGGCGTCATGGCGGCGGGCCAGACTACCGTCATTGATCGAAGTGCGGATTGACCTGACCAAGTTATCGACGCGGTGAAACGGGCCTGCCGGCTCTGTCGCGAGTTCTGGCAGGCCCGTCCGTGTCGCTTGCCTTGCGGGCGGCTCGCTTGCTTGCCGCTCGCTGGCTTGCGCCGTCGGCGGCCGGCGCGCTTGTCCTCGATCCGGTCCCAGATCATCGCGGCCACGTCGGGCCCGCCGAGATTCTTGATCGCCCGGATGCCGGTCGGCGAGGTCACGTTGATCTCGGTGAGAAACCCATCGATCACGTCGATGCCGACGAAGATGAGCCCGCGCTGGCGCAGCGCCGGCCCGATCGCGGCGCAGATCTCGCGCTCGCGCGCGGTGAGCTCGGTGTCCTTCGGGGTGCCGCCGCGCACCATGTTGGAGCGCAGGTCGTCCGGCGCCGGCACGCGGTTGACCGCGCCGGCGAACTCGCCGTCGACCAGGATGATGCGCTTGTCGCCGTGCTTTACGGCGGGCAGGAATTTCTGCACCACCCACTGCTCGCGGAAGGTCGCCGTGAACAGATCGTAGAGCGAGCCGAAATTGAGGTCCTCGCGCTCCAGCCGGAACACCGCCTCACCACCCTTGCCATAGAGCGGCTTCATCACGATGTCGCCCTGCTCGGCGCGGAACGCCTTGATCTCGGCAAGGTCGCGCGTGATCAGCGTGGGCGGCATCAGCTCCGGAAACGCCATCACGAACATCTTCTCGGGAGCGTTGCGCACATGCATAGGGTCATTGACCACCAGCGTCTTCGGGTGGATGCGCTCGAGCAGATGTGTCGTGGTGATGTACTGCAGGTCGAACGGCGGGTCCTGGCGCAGCAGCACCACGTCGAAGCGCCCAAGATCAGTGCGCTCGGCTGGCCCAAGAGTGACATGGTCGCCCACCTGGTCGCGGACCTGCAGCGGCTGCACGGCCGCGTGCACGCTGCCGTCGCGCATCGCCAGGCGGTCGGGCGTGTAATAGGCGAGCGTGTGGCCACGCTGCTGCGCTTCCAGCAGGAGAGCGAAGGTCGAATCGCCGCGGATGTTGATCCGCTCGATCGGGTCCATCTGGACGGCGACGTTCAGCCTCATCGAGCCTCCTGGATGCGCCACTTAGATGGGTGCGACTCTTGGTTGCGCATCGCTAATACAAACGCAACGTTAATGTTTTGCGCCAATTATACACGGTTGTACGGCTGACCGGACAATGTGCTGGTGAGGATCCCACGTGCGGCTTTCGCATCTGTCTATTGCGACCAAGCTCTATGCGATCTGCGCGCTGCTGGCCACACTGACGATCGCGCTGGCCGCGATCGCGGCGTGGAACGGGCAGCGTCATGCCGCGCTGATTTCCGAGTTCGAGGGCGCTTATCGGGGTGGCCAGCAGGTCGGGCGCACCAATGGTCTGATCTACGCCGCGCTGATGGAGACACGCGGCATTTATCTGGCGGCTGATGATGCCGCTGCCAAGAAATATGCGGCGAGTCTGGCCGGCGTTAACGACCAGTTCGGCGAGATCATGCGGGATTGGGAGCGCTACCTGCGCGCCGACGACGCCGCACGCTTTCAGGAGCTGTCCGGACGGGTCCGCATCTTTCGCGAATATCGTGGCAAGCTGGCCGCGGAAGTGTCCCAGGACGGGCTCAAGGCGGCGCGCAAGTGGATGCAGTTCGACGACCATGACACGGCACATGAAGTCCTGGGCCGGGACCTGCGCGAGCTGTCCGCGATCTACACACGCAGAGCCGACCTGACCTACAACGAAGTCGAGCGGATGATGCAGCAGTCGGCGTGGCTGTTGACCGCACTTGGGGTCTTCGCAGTCCTGCTGGCCGCGGCGGGCATCTTCACCATCCGGCAGTCGGTGGCGCAGCCGCTCGGCCGCATCGCCCGGTTGACCGAGCGGGTTGCCGCTGGTGAGCTGCAGCAGACAGTACCCTACGTGCAGCGCCGCGACGAGGTCGGTGCGCTCGCGCGCTCGATCGAGATCTTTCAAGACACCATGCGGCGCAACGACACGCTGGGCCGCACCGTGCGCGAGGACAGCGAAGGCCGGGCGCGGCGCCAGGAGATGATGGCTGCCGAGATCGCGCGGTTTGGCTCCGAGATCGAGGCCACGCTGGCCGAGCTCGCAGCGATTTCGGCGCAGATGCGATCAGCCTCCGGCGCGCTCGCGACGGCTGCCGACAATGCCGCGCACCGTACCACGAGTGCGGCCGAGGCCTCCGACGATGCTTCAGCCAATGTGCGCGACATCGCGTCGGCGTCGGAGCAGCTTGCCGTGTCGGTCAACGAGATCGAGCGCCAGATCGCACAGTCGCATACGATTGCCGCCAAGGCGGTGGACGAGGCCGAATCGACCAACGCGGCCGTCAGGGCGCTCAACGAGGCTGCCGGCCGCATCGGTGACGTGGTGAGTCTGATCACCGACATTGCCGAGCAGACCAACCTCCTGGCGCTCAACGCCACCATCGAGGCGGCCCGCGCGGGTGAAGCGGGCCGTGGCTTTGCGATCGTGGCGAGCGAGGTGAAGGCGCTTGCGGGCCAGACCGCCAAGGCAACGGAGGACATCGCGGCTCAGGTTGGCGGCATGCAGAAGGCCACCACGCGCTCAATCGCAGCGCTCGGCGACATCGAGCGGACCATCCGCGATATCAGTGCGATCTCCAACACGATCGCGGCGGCGGTCACCGAGCAGGGAGCCGCCACGCAGGAGATCGCGCGCAGCGTCGAGGTCGCTGCGCGGCGTACGACCGACACCGCCAGCGAGGTCGGGCGCGTTAGTGAGGCCACGGACGCCACGCGTTCGAATGCGGCTGCCGTGAAATCAGTTGCCGAAAGTCTTGGGACCGTGGCGGCGCGTGTCCGCGCCCAGGTCGATCAGTTCTTTGAGACTCTGCGCGCGGCCTGATCCGCTCACTGTAAGAAGAACGTGGTCACTAAAAACGAACACGGCGACGGTCAAGTCCGTCGCCGCGATCTCAAGAAGTTGACTCAGGTACTGTGGTCAGGTCGCGCGGGTTACATGCCCCATGCGGCCAGCAGGATCATGGTGGTGCCCATCATGGCGGCTGCGAAGTTGATGGTGGCGTGGGTCACCATGGCGGCGGTGGTGTTGCCGGTGCGCCAGCGGATGATGCCGAACAGGAGGCCAAGGCAGCCGGTGGCGACCGCACGCGGCCAGCCGAAGCCCAGATAGTGCACCATTCCAAACAGGATCGAGGTGATCGTGATCGTGTGCGATCGCACCGACCTTGGCCTCGAGCCCGCGATAGAGCAGGCCGCGGAACAGCATTTCCTCTGCGATCGGCGCGGCGACCACCAGGACGAACCAATAGGCGGCGAGCGACATGATCATCGCCGTGTCGATGACGATCTTGGTGGGGGCAGGAGCAGGTGTGGGTGCGACCTGTACGCCGCTGCTGCGCAGCACCTCCAGCACGCCGAGCAGGATCACAAACACGACATAGGCCGCGAGCCCGATGCCGATGCTGCGTCCGACGCTGCCCAATCGCAGCGCCGACATCGCCAGGTATTGGCGCAACGGCCGCCGGTTGAACCAGAGCGCGGCCATCACGACGGCCGCGACCATCATGTGATCGACAGGCAGATAGAGTGTAGGCATCGCGACCCGCGAGCCCGCGATGGCGCTCAGCACGATCGGGAGCAGATAGGTCAGGTAAAGGGCGCCAATGCCGGCGGCGCCCCAACCGATGGTGGCCCACAGCCCAAGCGGCGTGTCCGGCGTGGCGGTGCGGTCGATGGTGGCTGGTAGCTGGGCGTCCAATTGGGCGTCCATGGCCCGTGATGAAAGGGGAATGCTGATGTCCGACATGGCGTCTCTCCTGAAAAGTTAAGGAGGGCCGGATGCCGGCCCCGCATGCCGGACGTGGTACGCGTAGGGGGCCTTGCGCGATGTGATGCCGGTCACCAAAAGGATGATGGTGGGCTTCGCCAGCGTGGCGTTAACGGGCGTGACGTCAACCGGTGTGACGGCGGACGCTCAGCTCGCGTCGAACGCCGCCGGAATGTGTTGCGGCATCCGTCCGGGCGCGACCAGCATGGCGTCGAAGCGGATGTCCTGAATGCTCGGGTCGGGATGACCGCGCGAGCCAGGCTTCGGCAGCCGCGATGATGCGTGCGCGCTGGCGCTCGGTCACCGACCAGGCGGCGTCGTCGAGCCGCTCGCGCGCCTTTACCTCGACGAACACCAGGAGATGGCGCCTGCGCGCCACGATGTCGATCTCGCCGACCGGGCTGCGGAAGCGCCTGGCCAGAATGCGGAAGCCCTTGGCGATCAGCAGCGCGGCCGCGCGGCTCTCGGCCGAGATGCCGACGCGGAACGCGACCTGACGCTCGGGTTGCGGCGAGCGCGTGCGCGTCGAGCGGGCGGGGCCGGGGCGGATTGCCATCAGGCATCGTGGGACCCCTCGTTCTCAGCGATGTTCTTGCTGAGCGCAAGCGCGCGCTGATAGACCTCGCGGCGCGGCTGGCCGGTGACTGCTGCGATCTCGGCCACGGCCTCCTTGACGCTGAGCCGGCCGAGCGCATCGCGCAGCAGCATATCGATGTCCATCGGCTCGGCCAGTCGCTCAGGCGGTGCGACCACGATCACGAACTCGCCGCGGGTCTCGGCGTCGCCCGCATAGTGTGCGGCAAGCTCGTTGAGATCGCCGCGTCGCACCTCCTCGTGCAGCTTGGTGAGCTCGCGGCACATGGCGGCGGCGCGCGGGCCGAGCTCCGCTGCAAGATCAGCGAGGCAGGCCGCAACACGGCTTCCGCCCTCGTACAGCACCAGCGTGGCTGGCAGCCGCTTCAGCTCAGCGATGCGCGCGCGACGTTGCAAGGGCTTGGCGGGCAGGAACCCTTCAAACCAGAAATGATCGGTCGGCAGGCCGCAGCTCGAGAGCGCTGCGAGCGCCGCCGATGGTCCGGGCAGCGCCGTCACCATGTGGCCGGCGTCGCGGGCTGCGCGCACCAGCTTGAAGCCGGGGTCGGAGATGAGCGGCGTGCCGGCGTCGGAGACGAGCGCGACCGAAGCGCCTTCGGCCAGTCGCGTCAACAGCTTGGGCCGTGCCGCGGCGGCATTGTGCTCGTGATAGGGCGTGAGCGGCGTAGTGATGCCATAGTGGTCGAGCAGCCTGCGGGTGATGCGAGTGTCTTCGCACGCAATCAAGTTGGAGGCGGCGAGCACGTCGAGCGCACGCAGGGTGATGTCGCGCAGGTTGCCGATCGGAGTTGCCACGATGTACAGGCCGCCCGCGAGCGCCGGCGGATCCACGGGCCGCCCATCGATCACATACCGTGCCGTGCGTGGCGGGGTCGTGGCTTGATCGCGGGCTCTCATCATACCTGTGAGTTTACCACCTGGGCGGCGTGCCTCAGGCTCTGGAAAGTCCTATTCTTTTTACCTAGCTAATGTTTTATCGACAAAAGGCAGGGTGGGCGTGCTCTAATACCGTCAGCGCCGACGTGGTAGGTAACTGGCCGGGGAAGGCCAAATGGTGCAAAGCGCATGATGGTGCTGTGATCCATGGTGCTGCGATCTACATGGGCCGTGAACGGGCGAACAGCGCAGCGGCTGGCTGTGGTGTTTGCTGCTGCCTTGCTGGCCGCGTGCTCCGGCATGTCGCCGGGTGACACCTTCTCCGGTACGCCTGCAGCACCAACCCAGCCTGCCGAAGGCGGCGCCAGCATAGGCGCCGGCCAGGTCAAAGTCGGGCTCGTTCTTCCACTCTCGGCAAGCGGAAACGCGGGCGCGGCCGGCACCGCCATGCGTAGCGCCGCCGAGATGGCGCTGGCTGAATTCAACGTCACGGACCTGCAGTTGCTGGTCAAGGACGATGGTGGCAATGCACCCGGCGCGCGCCAGGTCGCGCAGCAGGCGATCGACGAAGGTGCCGAGATCATCCTCGGGCCCATCTTTGCCCATTCGGTCTCGCCGGTCGGTCAGCTCGCGCGCTCGCGCAATATTCCGGTGATGGCATTCTCGACCGACGCGAATGTCGCGACCCGAGGTGTCTATCTGTTGAGCTTCCTGCCGGAGTCGGACGTCGACCGCATCGTCAGCTACGCGATCTCGCAGGGCAAGAAGTCATTCGCGGCGGCGATTCCCGACAACGCCTACGGCTCGGTGGCGGAAGCTGCGTTCAAGCAATCGGTGGCGCGGCGCGGTGGTCGCATCGTCGCGCTCGAGCACTATCCGGCCGACCGCAACCAGATGCAGGCCGCAATCCGCACCGTCGCGCAGTCGGCGGCTCGTGCCGATGCGATTTTCATCCCGGATGGATCAAATTCGGCGCCGGCGGTGGTGCAGGCGTTGGGCGCGTCCGGCGTCGACCTCAAGCGCGTGCAAGATTCTCGGCTCGGGGCTGTGGGAGGATCCGCAGATTTTCACCAACGCGGCGCTCGAGGGCGCCTGGTACGCGGGCCCCGATGCGACCGGCTTCCGCAATTTCTCCTCACGCTTCCGCGCTCGCTACGGGCAGGATCCGGCACGAACGGCGTCGCTCGCCTACGATGCGGTCGCGTTGATCTCGGCGCTCGTCAAGACGCAGGGCGATCAGCGCTTCTCGGAGCAGGTGCTGATCAACTCGTCGGGCTTCACCGGCATCGATGGCCTGTTCCGCTTCCGCGCCGATGGCACCAACCAGCGCGGGCTTGCCGTGATGAAGGTCACGCCCGCGGGCGGGCAGGTGATCAGCCCAGCCCCCAAAGGCGTTCAACGGCTCGGGAGCGGGATGAGCGCAAAAAGGTGCTGGAGCGGCCGGCCAATCATGAGGGCGTCTTTACTTTCGATCTTTGTTGCCGACGGACGTGAGTAGGAGTGGGCTCCGGGCGGCGTTGAGATAAAGGGCATGTACAGCGCCAACCACCTTGGCCCACTTGCCCGTCGTACGGCGGCAACCGGAACACTTCGCGCGCTACACGGCTGTCGGGCAGTCGAAGTTCATCCAAACTCTTCGTGATGCCGCCGCCCGGGCATTTACATGGAATATGATGTGAACAGACGAGCTGATCAACATCGCCAACCAGCCTGCATGAATGAGATCAAGATCCTCGGAAGATATCTCTGAGCGTGTTGGAAAACCAATCCGCCAATGTCTTCGGTGAGGGCGTGTCCGCGAGACGCTCGACCACGACGAGACGATTGACGTCGCCCCGCAGGAACGCATCCAGGAACGCCGGGTAATCGCTGAATGACACGCAGCCGTTGGATTGGCCGTTGGGCCCCAACAGGTAGGAATGCGCCAGTATGCCGTCGCGGCCGTACATCTTGGAGCTGTCGCTCGGAACAAGCCGGATGGCGCGAACGCCGTGGAAGAGCGTCTCACGCAACTTGAGCTCATAGACGTTCGGCGGCGTCGGCCCGGTAGCCCTCGCGTTCACGTAGCGTGGATCATCCATGTGGTCGCCGAGGCCGGAATGTGCTTCCAGCCGCCGTCCGTTCGGCAGATACACCGTCCGAGCCGAGATGTCGTAAATCGCGGTACGGCTGGGATCGATGTCGGCAAGTGGATCCGACTCCTTCGGCGTCAAGCCTTTCAGAGGCGAAGCCGTACTTGCTGAATCGTTCACCGAGTTACTCGGCGCGTATGCAATGGCAAAAGAAGTGTCGGACGCGCTGGCGAGCCGGAAGCCGGGTCCGGATTGTCGCTTCGGCGTGCCCCGGGAGATCCCGGAGCGCGCATCTGGACGCGGCGCAGCAGCTGCCATCGTAACGCGCGGGACTGCTGCGCGTGGCGGATCCGGATCCGTGGCGGACCAAACCGGGGCGCTGGGGGCTAAGACTTCGCCGACAAAGCTGGAGGCTAAGACTTCGCCGATAAAACGGTCCTGGAAGGACGCGGAGGGTTGCGAGGATTGTAACGACCCGCCGGACGGAGCGGATTGGTCGAACGAGAAACGCTCACCGAAGGGCAAGCGCGCCAAGGGCGGCGCTGACCGATAGTCCGGCTCCTTAAACGTGAATCGAATCGTCTCCAGCTTGAAGGCCTCGCGAAGCGCGCGCGATCCAAGGACGCGCTGTCGTCATCTCCGCTGTACGATCCAGCGGTGCCGAGACCGACCGCTCTTCTGATGGATCGTACCCGAACCTGAAAGGTCGCGAGCCTCGGTGCGCGATCCGATGCTCGCCGGCCCGGTGTCGCGCGTCAACCACATATAAGAGAGAAAGCCGATCGCGAGCGCCGCGAGCCCTGCGGCGGTCGATCCCACACCGATTCGAGCCAAGAGTCCTCCGTCCCCGTCCTAACCGTCGGCGCCGTGCGGAAAGATTGCCAGCACGCCGCCTCCCCGAATCACTTGGCAATTTACACCGCAAATGCGGCTGGATCGGCTCATGGGACCTGAAGTTGGGGGCAATCCGCCGCAGGGGTAGTAAAACACCAAATCCGCTGCCGCTTCCGCCTACGGTTCTATGTGGCCAAGGCCAGTGGGGGGCGGGCGTACGCAGCCCTCACAAAACGAGGGCACGCTGACTATCAAAGTTGGTCACTGGCTGACGAGTGCGGCACTCCCGCCAGATGAGTGCGCTGTCACCAGGCCTACCGCTGAGCCTAACCTTTTCGAGCGCCGCTCCCCCTTGATTTCTGCTTAGCGGTTGCGCTGCGGGTCGGGCCGCGAGTTGCCTTCGAGGCTGTTGCCTTCGAGGTCGGCTTCGCGAACTGCTTGCGGGTATGTTCAAGGCCGCGCGCAATTCGCTTGATCATCTCTTCTGCGGTAAAGTCAGTCACGATTGGACTCCAGAATCTGCCTCCATCGTCGATCGTCGCACACCACAAGAGCGTGATCCGGCTGACGCTCAGCGATCAGAATACCGCCTTCGTCTGTATTGTCATAGATATAGGCGATGTCTGCGATTGGGAGGTATAGCCGCTGAAGGTTCTTCAGCCCGGCGGCATAACGGCGAACGACGACGCCATTGGGTACTGCGTGTCCACCCTGGGCAACCCGTCTTGCAACACGGCTGAGTGCTTCTTTGGCGGACGAAAGCCACAGGAAGATCAGTGTCAAGCGATATCCGGCTTCTCGGCACCTCAACAATGTCTGGGCGTGCGCTCGGCCGGAGCACGTCGTCTCGAATGCAAAGCTTTCTCCACGGTTGATCAGTTCGTGGATGCGCTTGATCATGAGCCTGCCGGCGGCACGCGCCCTTCCTTCAGGATTGGAGGGAGACAGTCCGCGCGCGATCTCGTCGGCGTTTACAAATTCTTGGATGCGCAGCTCTTTCCGGAGCATCGTCGTGGCGGTTGTGGTCTTGCCGGCTCCATTCGGACCGCCAATCATGACGACGTCCTTGTAGGCGGATGTCATCGCATTTACGCCGCCAGATCGGCCACCACCGCATCGAGCACAGGGAAGCCTGACTGCGTCACGCGCAGCCGGCCCTCGGGCGTGACTTCGACGGCACCTTCCTCGCGCAGGATGGCGATGCGGCGCTCGTCGATCGGCCGGCCGGCGAGTTGCTCGTAGCGGGCGGGGTCGATGCCTTCGGCCAGACGCAGCCCCATCATCAGGAACTCGTCGGCGATCTCCACATGCGAGAGCGTCTCATCGGTGACGACACCGTGGCCGAGCGCCTCGATCCGCATCAGCCAGGCTTCCGGCCGCCGCTCGGTCGCGGTGGCGCGGCGCTCGCCCGCGATGTCGAGCCGGCCGTGCGCGCCCGGGCCGATGCCCGCATATTCGTGTCCGCGCCAATAGACGAGATTGTGCCGGCATTCGGCGCCCGGCCGTGCATGGTTGGAGATCTCGTAGGCCGGCAGGCCGGCGGCGGAGCAGACCTCCTGCGTGGTGTCATAGAGCGTGCGCGCTACGTCCTCATCCGGCGTGACCAGCTTGCCGGCCGCATGCAGCGCCGCGAACGGCGTGTCCTGCTCGATGGTGAGCTGATAGAGCGAGAGATGCTCGGCCGCTTCCGCGATCGCGCGCTTGAGCTCTGATGCCCAGGCCTGCGGCGTCTGGCCGGGCCGCGCATAGATGAGGTCGAAGGAATAGCGCTCGAACACTTTGCGCGCGATCGCGACGGCGTCGAGCGCCTCCTGCGCGGTGTGCAGGCGGCCGAGCGACTTGAGCTCGGCATCGTTGAGCGCCTGCACGCCCAGCGATACGCGGTTGACGCCAGCCATGCGATAGCCGCGAAAGCGCGTCGCCTCGACGCTGGTCGGGTTGGCCTCGAGCGTCACCTCGACGTCGGGCGCGATGGACCATTGCTTCGCAATGGCCTCAAGGATTGCGCCGACGGTCCCAGGCTGCATCAGCGACGGCGTGCCGCCGCCAAAGAAGATCGTCGACACCGTGCGGCCAGGCACGCGCGCGGCCGTGGCCGCGATCTCAGCCGTAAAGGCGCGCACATGGCGCGCCTCGTCGATGGCGGCATGGCGCACATGGCTGTTGAAGTCGCAGTAGGGACACTTGGACAGGCAGAACGGCCAGTGCACGTAGACGCCGAAGGCTGTCTTCATGCTGGTCGCCTCGCTGTCAGATCGCAGCCCAGTTCGGTGACAATTCGTAATAGCCAGTAGCCTTTAGCATGGCTGCGGCCGCGTGCCCACGCTTCCGCATACGGCTGCAGGGGATACGGAACCGCGCCTTAGAGTTGGGACCGGCGACAGAGTAGCATCAGAGAGTGGCATCAGAGTGGGCGGTCGCGCCGAGCCGCTTGACCTCTGCCTCCAGCGCCTCGATCCGCCGGTCACGTTCCGCCAGCGCGGCTGCCACGTCGGCGGCCTCGAAGCGCTGCGGGATGTGCTGCGGGCAATTGGCATCCCAGGCCGTCACCGTCAGCAGGATCACCTGCTCGGGCCGCGCCCGATAGCCCTCCGGCATCAGCTTTGCGATCAGCGCGCTGTCGCCTTCGACCACCCGCGCCTCGCCCCAGATCTTCACCCTTTGGCGGTGGGCGTAGTCGATCAGGAACAGGTGGACCTTGGGATTGTCGGCCAGATTGCCCTGCGTGATGTATTGCCGATTGCCGGCGAAGTCCGCGAACGCGATGGTCTTCTCGTCGACGACGCGCAGGAAGCCCGGCGGCCCGCCGCGATGCTGGATATAGGGCTGGCCATCAGCATTGGCGGTGGCGAGGAAGACGCTGGTCTGCGCCGCGATGAATTGTGCGAGGTCGGGCGTGATGCGGCTCTGCCAGCCGCCGCGCTGCTCCATGCGGGCATAGGCGGGCCGCGAGCCCTTGCGCTCCTGCACTGCCTTGACCGATGGCGTGAAGGCGACGTCGCTCGGATGGCTCATCGTCATGGGAACTCTCCTGAATGGTCTATCCCGATATAGGGACTTCCGCAAAAAGCTAGTATCGGCTAAAATCGGCATCTAACATTCCATATTTCGGAATATTGAATGGACCGGCTAGCCGCCATGGCGACACTGCTGGCCGCGGTCGAAGGCGGCAGCCTTTCGGCCGCCTCGCGCAAGCTCGGCATGCCGCTGCCGACCGTGAGCCGGAAGATCTCCGAGCTTGAGGCGCATCTGCGCACGCGTCTCATTCATCGCACCAGCCGGCGCCTGTCGCTGACCGACGCCGGTCAAGCCTATGTGGCTGCCAGCAAGCGTATCCTCGAAGACGTCGGCGAGGCCGAACGCGCCGCTGCGGGCGAATACAGCGCGCCGCGCGGGGACCTTGCGATGACGGCGCCGATCGTGTTCGGCCGCCTGCATGTGCTGCCGATCGTGACGGAGTTTCTGAACGCCTATCCGGATATCAATATCCGGATAGCGCTGGGCGACCGAGTGGTCGATCTGCAGGAGGAACACGTCGATCTCGCAGTGCGCATCGGCGAATTGCCCGACAGCAGCCTGGTCGCGACGCGCGTGGGCGCGGTCTCCCGCGTCGTGTGCGGTAGCGCAGCTTATTTCGAAGCACGTTCGATGCCAAAGAGCCCGGCTGATCTGCACAGCCATGACTGCATCACCTTCGAAGGAATGACCTCGCCGGATCAATGGACGTTCACGGCGGGAAAATCGCAAGTGTCAGTGCCCGTTCGCTCGCGGCTGATCGTGAATACGGCTGAGGCCGCGATCGATGCGGCGATCGCAGGCGTCGGCGTCACGCGCGTCCTCTCCTATCAGGCTGAAGCCGCGCTACGCGTCGGCATGCTGCTGCGCGTGTTGCGCCGGTTCGAGCCGGCCCCCATGCCGATCAGCCTCGTGCATGCGGGACAGGGCCGTCTGCCGTTGAAGCTGCGCGCGTTCATCGATTTTGCTGCGCCGCGCCTGAAGGAGCGGCTCGCACAGGACCCGGGCATGGACTCATAAACGCGACAAAGGCGGAACGTCTGCCTTCGGGGCCAAGCGGAAATGGGCCAGAGGTAACCGTGGATTTGTTAGTCGAAAATGACCCAACTCGGACATCGGCATGTGAATCCGATTCTGGAACTTATGGAACCAGCTTGATGCCCGCGGCTCGGATCACGTTGCCCCATTTCTCGGTTTCGTCGGCGATGAATTTTCCGAAGCCGGCGGCCGTCAGCGGCATCGGCTCGTTGCCAAGGTCGGCAAGCCGGGCTTTGATGCCCGGATCGGCGAGGGCGGCGTTGATCTCCTTGTTGAGCCGCTCGATGATGACGGCAGGCGTGCTCCTAGGCGCGCCGAGAGCCGCGACCTGCATCGCCTCGTAGCCCGGCAAAACATCACCGATGGTCGGCAGGTCCGGCAGCGCCTCGGAACGCGTCGTCGAGGTCACAGCCAGCCCACGCAGCTTGCCAGCTCTGATCAGCTCAAGCGATGGGGGCATGGTGGCGAAGTCGACCTGCACTTGGCCGGCAATAAGGTCAGTGAGCGCGGCAGGTTGGCCGCGATAGGGCACATGCACCAGGTTGACTCCCGCCATGGCCTTGAACAGCTCGCCGGCCATGTGGGATACGCTGCCGACGCCGGCCGAGGCAAAGTTAACCTTGCCCGGATTGGCCTTGGCATGGGCTATGAGTTCCGGAATCGTCTTGGCCGGAAACGACGGATGGATCACCAGCACATTGGGCCCGCGGGCGATACTCGCGACCGGTGCGATATCGCGGATGAAATTGAAACTGAGCTTTTCGTACAGCGTCGCGTTGATGGCGTCCGGCGAACCGCATAGCAGGAGCGTGTAACCGTCTGCCGGCGCGCGCACGACAGTGTCGGTGCCCAGATTGCCGCCGGCACCTCCGCGATTTTCGATAACGAACGGCTGCCCAAGCCGATCCGACAGCCATTGACCGATGAGGCGCGCGAGGATGTCGAACGAGCTGCCGGAGCCGAAGCCGACGATGATGCGCACCGTCTTTGCTGGATAGGCTTGCGCTAAAGCTAAATGCGCCAAGGCCGGCAGCGCGGCCGCGCCGGAAGCCATATACAAGAATTGCCTACGGGGAAGTTTCATGCGGTTCCTCCAAAAAAATTGAAGGCCAAGCGCTGTTGCGCTTGCAGCTAACGGATTTAAATTGCCAAATGCTCGCCAGCCGCTGGGCATTAACGCTGCCACTAAAATCATTTGGGGATTCGGCACGTCCCGTTGGCAGCTCGGGTACTAGCCTACATCAGGTCGCTCAAAGGGAAAACGGGTCAATGTCGCTTCGTAGCCCAACTAGCGCTTGGGCGCACGGAACTGCCGGCGGTAAACACCGCGCTCGCTAGTGAGGGCGGCGGCCGTGTCCTGCAGCCGGGCGACCGCGTCGCCCGTGATGGTGCCGAACACTGCGCTCCAGATATTCGCGTTTCACCGGGATGCACTGCGCGATCGGCGTGCCCTTCGGCAGCACGCCTCGAAACGACAGGTCGCGCCAGCGCGCCGGAAAGTTGATGAAGTTGTCCTTGTAGAGATCGGTGTCGATCAGCCCGGTCAGCGTCATGAACGGCAGATCGTGGCGATTGATGGGATGAGTGATCAGGAGCGAATAGTCGGGCGGCGTTTCGATCGTCCAGAAATTGTTGAACTTGATCACGAATGTGTCGTCTCTGAAGAACGGCGTGCCGGCAACCTGCGCGCTGTCATGAAAGTCGAGCGGCGAGCGCGAATAGCTCGCGATCGCGCCGGCGGGCAACTCGAAGTCCCAGGCGAACGCGCCATCCTCGACCTTGATGTCGGTCACGAGCGGAATCAAAAAGCCGTAGGTCATCGCATCGATGAACGGCGGGCATTTCTTGACGGTGAGCTGCTCCTGTTGCAGCACGCGGCTGAACACCGAGGCGGGCAGCGCCTTGAACCAGTCCGGAAGACCGAGCAGCGCCGGCGATGGCCGCGGCAGGATCGGCTCGAGCTGCGGCGGGCACCGGAAGGTGATGTTCATCCCCGACGCGACTTCCGTCATCCGACGTCTCCGTGATCGGCCCGCTCATTCGTCGAGTTGAAGAAATCGACGGCCTGCAGGAACGACGCCGCCACGCTGGGGCGCAGCCAGAGCCGACCGCGCCGCGAGGACGCCAGCATCTTCAGCGCATTGCCGTAGCACCGTGGCGCGGCGCGGACGATCGTCCGCAATTCCGCGACGCCCGCCTCGAACTGCCCGAGCTCGAGCAGGCAGTGGGCGAGATCGAGCCGGGCGCGAAGATGGTCCGGGCGGTGCGCCAGCACGCGCCGGAACTGTTCGGCGGCGCGTTCGCACTCGCCTTCGAGCAGGAGCGCGGTGCCGAAGCCGTGCAGCGCGCGCACGTAGCCGGGCGCGAGCGCCAATGCGCGCGCGAACGCGACCTTGGCGTTTGCCGGATCGCCTCTGCAGATATAGACACCGCCGAGCTCGACCGAGAGATCCGACACTGATGGCGCGAGCTCGATCCCTTGCTTGAGGACAGCTTCGGCTTCGTCGTAGCGGCGCAGGCCGCAAAGGATGAGGCCAAGCTCGTGGAAGGCCGGCGCGAATACGGGCCGGCGGCTGATCGCGCGCTCAAGCCACGTGATCGCCTCGTCCTTGCGCCCAACATCGCGCAGCGCGAGCGCATAGTGGGTCTCGAGCAGCGGATCGGTGCTGTCGCGCGCAGCCTCCGTTAGCGGCCCGACCGCCTCGCGTGGACGCTTCTGAATCAGGAGCGCGAGCCCGAGGAGATGCAGCGCTCCCCGATGCTGCGGATGCCCGCCCAGCACCGCGCGCGCAACGCGCTCCGCCTCATCCGGACGTTGCGCGTCGATGGCCGCCCAACCGAAGCGCAAAGCGCTGTCGTCTGATGCGGCCCCGGTTCGGATATTGTCGCTACTTGCCCCAACCCGTACGTTTGTCATTATCGGCCGTGAAAACAAGCTGGCCGTGGCCCCACAGACTCGTACTATTGGCGATAGCGCACGTCAAGAATCAGTAAAATAACGGCGTCGCGATAGAATTTGCGAAGATTTGAGCATCGTCTACCAAACGCGACGATGACTTTACGATATCTATACTCAAAGAAGGCGCCGCTCATCAGTTTTATGCGATGCGTAACGGTTATAAAGAAATCTCGCGGCGACCGCTGCGACATCAAGCCAACGCGCAATACTCCGCGGTCGGTCACGAGCTCAAATGTACGCGCCATGATCTCGGGGTCACCAGCACTTACGCGCCCTGCCCGCCTGAATGGACGTTCACGGCGGGAAAATCGCAAGTGTCAGTGCCCGTTCGCTCGCGGCTGATCGTCAATACGGCTGAGGCCGCGATCGATGCGGCGATCGCAGGCGTCACGCGCGTTCTCTCCTATCAGGCCGAAGCCGCGCTACGCGCCGGCGTGCTGCTGCGCGTGTTGCGCCGGTTCGAGCCGGCTCCCATGCCGATCAGCCTCGTGCATGCCGGGCAGGGCCGTCTGCCGTTGAAGCTGCGCGCGTTCATCGATTTTGCTGCGCCGCGCCTGAAGGAGCGGCTCGCACAGGACTAGTCTAGGGCATGGACTCCCGATCGCTGCCCGTCGAAAAACTTAAAGCTGACTTCCATTTTTGGTTGGAGTGTGGATGACCTTCTCGGTCACGCCATCGTCGAGCAGACGCGTGCCGGCTCCGTGGTGGAGCCGGCAGTATTGCCGGGCTATGAGTATCAGGGCCCACGGGAGGGACGCTTCGTGCATGAAGTCTTCACAATGGGATTGGGAATGTTCTTTTCCGCCCAGTCGAGGAAGACGTCGAACTGCGCCAAGGCTGTTGACCCCAGCATGCCCATATGTGTGTGGCCGTTGAATTTACCCTCGAAGCGTGGGTCTTCGGCACTAACCACGAGCGCGGGCCCCACCTTGCGGGTCGGACTGGCGTTCATGTCAGCGACGGCGGCGTAGTTTCCTTCCCGGAAAGCCATCGGTCGATAGTCGCCGTTCATCATCAAGAAGGGGATCGTATCGAAATCGGAGCCAACCAGACCCGCCGCAGCGAGATCGGTTCCACCTTCCGGCGTGATGATGCCTTTAAGCAGGTGCAGTTTGCCGCGCTCCTTCAACACGCGCACGAGGTGCAGTGATGACGGTGCGGACTGCGAGTGGGGCGCGACGATGCCGCCGCCAATGCCCTCGAGAAGGTCGGCAAGCGCGATTGGAAGCCACGTGTTGTTTGGCGCGACCTCGCGCGGCGTGCATCGTTCACAGATCGAGCCAGGCAGCGTCACCTCAGCATTCGGCACCAGCTGCTTGTAGTACTCAAGACCAAGGTACTCGTTGTTGGCGGCATTGGGCGCCGGCCCTATGGCGCCCTTGCGTGCGACAAGCTTTGGATCGGCTGAATCGGGGCCTGGTGGGATGGGAAATTTCGGCGAGTAGTTGCCGTGCGCCGGGGATGGTTGAGGATTTTCAGCTGGATCGGGATCGCCAGCATCGCCGTGGCGGATCATCTTGCCGTCCATGATGGTCGAGCCGGTTATGATATGGCCGAACCACTGGGTCCACGCCCCGTTGTCGGTAACGCGTCCGAAGGTGGGAACCATGTCCCAATTGCCGGTCGCCTTCGCCTCGTGGAGCACGGACTGGTCGAAGCCCGAACGCCCACGTCCCGGCTGGTCCATGACGAACGACGCCAGATTGTGGCGCACCGCATAGGAATGCCAGCCCTCCTTGCCATCCGGCGTCGAATCCAGCGCCGCGCCTGTATGCGTCGAGCCGTGAACGAAGATGATCGGCCATTGGCGGCGCGTCTTCGGGACCTGGAATTGCACGTAGGCTTGTCCGATCGTGATCTGCTGGGGATCACCTGCGGTCGGACCTGCTGCGTATTTCGTGACCTTGGGTACGCCGCCGACGAAAAATGAGCCCTGGTCGCAGACTTCCAGCGGCTCGTCCAGATAAGGGTTCTCCAGCGGGTTCTCCCATGCCGATGCGCTCGATGCAGCTGTCGCCGCCATAAGCGCCGATGTCAGAGCGAGAAGCGGAGCTTTCCTCGCCTTCATGATGTTTCTCCTCCCATGGTGTTTTCTGGTAGACGCAAGAATATGCTTCCTCCCAGATCGGTCATATCGACGTTTTTCAGCGCGTCGGCGTAAACCGCCAACGCGCGGGTTCGCAGCATACGCCGGAAGTGATGCGTGGTCTTCCAAGAAAGAAAGTCTGTCGGCACCAAGCGTGAGCATGGAGCATTTGTTGGGGGCGTAGAGCCATGTCGCTCAGATGTTGGCAATTGGCCCATCGCGTTGTTCGCAGCAACGCAGCCCTTAGTCGCTTTCGAGGCAAGGCGGACATTAACCCCGGTACGCCAAGGAACCGGATTTATGTGCGCACGATCTAGCTATTGCGGTGGCTGCAAGCACGCCGCTGCGAGCTTGAGAAACGCGCGTGCGCGATGCGAGAGGCCGCGCCCATGTGGTGGCAGGCCGTGCTTCTCCTCCGCGCTCATCTCGCCGAAGGTGCGATCATGGCCGTCGGGCAGGAACATCGGGTCATAGCCGAAGCCGGCGGTGCCGCGCGGCGGCCAGATCAGCGTGCCGTCCACGTGCGCCTCGAATTCTTCGAGGTGACCATCGGGCCACGCGACGCAGAGCGCCGAGACGAAATGCGCGCTGCGCTGTGATGCCGTGGTCGCGCCGCGCGCGAGCAGTTCATCCTCGACCTTCTGCATGGCGTAGCTGAAGTCGCGAGACTCCCCTGCCCAGCGCGCCGAGTGGATGCCGGGCGCGCCGTTGAGCGCATCGACCGCGAGCCCGGAGTCGTCGGAGAACGCCGGCAGCGCGGTGGCGGTCGCGGCGGCGACGGCTTTGATGCGGGCATTGTCGCGGAAAGTCGTCCCGGTTTCCTCGGGCTCGGGGAGCCCGAGCTCTCCCGCCGACACTACCGACACCCCATAGGGCGCAAGCAGCTCGCGCATCTCCTTGAGCTTGCCGGCGTTGTGGGTGGCGATGACCAGGCGACCGGAGATGGGGCGATGCGACATCGAGGAGTGCGTGCCTACATCACCGCGAGCTTCTGCAGGTCGACGAGCTTGGCGACGCCCTTCTTGGCGAGCGCGAGCAGATTTAGAAGCTGCTCCTCGCTGAACGGCGTCTTCTCCGCCGTTCCCTGCACCTCGACGATGCGGCCGTTGCCGGTCATCACGAAATTGGCGTCGGTCTCGGCCTCGGAATCCTCCGCATAGTCGAGATCGAGCACCGCGGTCTCTTTGAAGATGCCGCAGGAGATCGCCGCCACATGGTCGCGCAGCGGCTCCGATTTGAGCATGGAGCGGGTCTTCATCCAGGCGATGGCATCGTGCAGCGCCACCCAGGCTCCGGTGATCGCGGCGGTGCGGGTGCCGCCGTCAGCCTGGATCACGTCGCAGTCGATGGTGATCTGGCGCTCGCCCAGCGCCGGCAGATCGAGCACGGCACGCATGCTGCGGCCAATCAGCCGCTGGATCTCGATGGTACGCCCGGACTGCTTGCCGGCGGAGGCCTCGCGGCGGGTGCGCTCGGATGTCGCGCGCGGCAGCATGCCGTATTCGGCCGTGATCCAGCCGCGCCCCTGGCCCTTGAGCCAAGGCGGCAGCCGGTCTTCCAGCGTGGCGGTGACCAGGACATGGGTATCGCCGAACTTCACGAAACACGAGCCCTCGGCATATTTCACGACGCCGCGTTCGAGCGAAACGGCGCGCAGCTCATCGGGCGCTCGGCGACTGGGCCGCATGGCGATGTCCTTCGGTTTCTCGAAAACGCCGTGCTTTGTAAGCAGGGCACGCGCAAGCGGCAAGAGGCGTATATGGGAGCGTATGGAGTATGGATGCGAACACGCCAGCGAGGAAACATCTGATGCTGCAGCGCAGTGGATTTAAGCTGGCACGCTCGCGACCGCGCTGGTCGCAGCGTGGCCGGTCAGAGCACGGTTTGTTCCTGGCGCAGGGCCTGGAACTCGCGGTGTTCGGCGTTGGGCGCCGCAGGGCTTTGCGCCTAACGGTATCAAGATGAATTATGCCCTGTCTGCGTCTCCCATGGAATCAAGCCGGGGGTTCCGAGACGCAAGCGGGATCCGGCTAGCCGTTTGCGCGGGGAATGAGCGCGGCCTGTGGCTTGGTTTGAACGGAAGCTTGGCCCGGCCCCGCCGGAGGAAAAAGAAGACAACGATGAAGCACGCCGACGTCCCCTTCGTGATCGACTTCCACACCCACATGCTCGACGAGGAGCTGCGCGCGATCTGCACCAGCCGCAACGCCATTACGGGCTTCGGCAAGAAGCAGCCGCCGCCGAGCGCCAATCTGCGCAAGTTCCTCGATCCCGAGCTGCAGATCGCCGACATGGACGAGCGCGGCATCGACATGCATGTCGTGTTCACCGGCCCGGTGCACATGTCGACCTGGTGGGCGGACCCGCAGACAGCAGCCAAGCTCACGCGTCGCATGAACGACATCATCGCCGGCTGGGTGGCACGCTATCCGAAGCGCTTTGTCGGGACCGTTACACTGCCGATGCAGGACGTCGATCTTGCGATCGCTGAGCTTACGCATGGCGTGGAAGAGCTCGGCCACAAGGCCGTGTTGCTGCCGACCAACGTCGACGGCGTCTATCTCGGCGACCGCAAGTTCTGGCCGCTCTGGCAGGCGATCCGCGATCACGACATCGCGGTGTTCATTCATCCCGAGGGCATCCGCGATCCCTGGTATCACAAGTTCGCGCTCTGGAATTCGATCGGCCAGCAGATCGAGGAAGCGAAAGTGGCGGCCTCGATCATCTACGAGGGGCTGCTCGACGCGATCCCTGGCCTCAAGATCGTGATCGCGCATGGCGGCGGCTATTTCGCGACCTGCATGGGCCGGCTCGATCGCAACGTCGAAAAGGCCGAGGCACGCGTGAATATCGGGCACAAGAAGCCAAGCGATTATCTTCGCCACTTCTACTATGACACGTGCGTGTATGATCCGCTGGCGCTGGCGACGCTGTTCAAGCGCGTCGGTGCCGACCGCATCGTGCTCGGCGCCGACTATCCGGTCGGCGGCACAGACCCGGTCGGCGAGGTGAAGGAAGCCGTGACGCTATCGAACGACGAGTTGCGCATGGTTGCATCGGGCACGGCGGCAAAGCTCCTAGGGATCGAGACGAGGTCTTGAAGCTGGATGACCACGCAGGCAGAAGGCGCCAAGCAGGGCTTATGGGACGCCATCAACGCCAACCTGCTGCGCCCGATCCAGGCACTGCGGCTCGCCTACCTTCCGCTTCTGATGGTCTATTTCGCCTATGGGGCGCTCGGCATCATCGATGTCAGCCGCGACATGTGGATCAAGGAAAAGCTGACGCTCTCGCCGTCTGATCTCGCCGGCTATGCGGTCTGGCTCGGGGTGCCGTGGACCGTGAAGATGGTGTTCGGCGAGCTTGTCGATTGCGTGCCGCTGTTTGGCTCGCAGCGCCGGTCCTACATTCTGCTGGGCGCCGCCTTCGTGGTCTGCGGCCTGCTGACGCTGGCAGGCGCCGCCGGTGGCTGGCTCACCACGCTCCCGGTCAACCAGCTCTATCTCGCGGGCGCGATGATTCTCGTCGTCGGCACCGTGATCCAGGACGTCGTTGCGGACGCAATGTCGACCGAGGTCGTGCAGCGCACCGACGCGGCCGGGAACGCGCGCTCGGAGGACGATGTGCGCGCTGAGCTCGGCATGGTGCAGTTGCTCGGCCGGCTTGCGCTGTCGGCGGGCATTCTCGCGGTGTCGGGGCTGTCGGGCTGGCTCGCCTTCATCTATGGCCGGCCGACCGTGTTTCTGATCGGGCTGATCGTGCCGGTCATCTCGGTGACCGGCGTGCTGCTGATCAAGGCGGAAACGCACGAGCGCCGGCCGATCGACTGGCGCATCCTCGGCGGCGGCATCGTGTTCGGCGTGGTCGTCACGCTGATGGGACTGGCCAGCTTTCCGTTCGCCGAAGAGGTCGTCTTCCTGATCTCGATGGCCGTCGTCTGCACCATGCTGGTGCTGGTCACGCGCGACCTTGACTTGAAGTCGCGGCAGTCGATCCTGTTTGCCGCCATCATCATCTTCGCGTTTCGCGCGACGCCCTTGCCAGGCGACGGCTATTTCTGGTGGACCCTCGACGTGCTCAAGTTCGATGAGGCGTTCTACGGCCACCTGCGCCAGACCGGCGCCGTCATCTCGGTCCTGGTGATGTGGTTCCTGGCCAAGCAGATCACCGAATATTCGGTGGTGCGGACGCTGTTCTGGATCACGGTGGCGGGCAGCATTCTGTCGTTGCCGGCGCTCGGGCTTGTGTTCGGGCTGCACGAGTGGACCGAACAGCATTTCGGCTTCGGCGCGCGCACCATCTCGATCATCGACGCGGCAACCACCTCGCCGTTCGTGCAGCTCAGCATGGTGCCGCTCCTGACGCTCACCGCCTACTACGCACCGGCCGGCCACCGCGCGACCTGGTTTGCCCTGATGGCGTCGCTGATGAATCTGGCGCTGCAGGCCGGCGCGCTGCAGACCAAGTATCTCAATGACATCTTTCCGGTCGCGCGCGGCGAATACGGTGAGCTTGCCCCGCTCATGGTGACGGTGTTTGCGCTGAGCTTCATCCTGCCGATCGCCGCGATCGCGCTGTTCGGGCGAAGGGTGTGATAGGGCTTGAGCGTTACAAAGCTATCGCGTCGCCGTCCGGCGCGCTCGTCGCGCGGCCCGTGGGCGGATCAGAGCCTCTGCTGGAATGCCCCATTCGCGGTGGAGCTTCCAGGCCATGCCCATTGTTAGGCGACGCTTGCGCGCCAGCACGTCGGAGGCCCGCTGACGCGATCCAATCAAGCGGCCGAGGTCAGCTTGCGTATAGCCGCCGGTCTCCATGCGATAGCGGATAGCCTCGACCGGACTGGGTGGCTCGATCGGCCATACCTTGCGTTCGTAATCCTCGATCACCAACGCGAGGAGATCAAAGCGATCAGCTGCGACCGTGCCCGGTTTGGGCGGCTCGTCGAAATAGCGCTCAATCTCAGCAAGGGCCGCATCGTAGTCAGCCTCGCTGCGAAGCGGGCGGATTACCGTTTGGACCGGATTTCGTTTCGCCATGACACCGTCTCCGGATCGATGCGGTCGTATTCCGCATGGGTTCCGATGAATTTGATCAGCACGCGGCCGAAAGCGTATGAGACATGAACAATCAGCCGATACTTGTTGCCACCGAGATCGAAAATTACGCGGTTGTCACCCACGAAGTCCACGGTGCTGCCGAATTGGCGCTTGATGTCGCTCGGGCTTCGCCACCGGGCCTTCGCAACCATCGCATACCATGCGCGCGACGGACCTTCCGCCTGCTGGTGTCGCTCCCAGAACTGCTTGAGCGTTCGGCGGGCGATCACCTGCATGCAAGACGAATAACATGTCACCAAATTGGTGACAAGGCCAATCAGGACGAGTTCGCCACCTCGAACCCTGCCTCCTTCCACACCGTGTGGCGGTCCGGCCGCTTGAGCGCCGCGATGAAATCGAGCGCGGCGCCGCGTGCGTGGCTCGTCGCCATCACGGCGGCGCAATAGGTGGTGTCGTTGCCGAGCGGCGTCGGCAGCGGCCCGATCACGCGCACGCCCGCGATCGGCACGATCTCGGCGATCAGCGTCATGCCGATCTCGGCCTCGCCCTCGGCGACGCGCTTGGCCACCTCGCCGCCGTTCTGCTGCGGCATGCCCTTGGTCTTGATGGCCTCGGCGAGGCCAAGCTCCGCGAACATCCGCGCCAGATAGACGCCGGCCGAGCCGCCGACCGCGGCGTCGCTGAACGCGACCGCGCGCGCGTCAACGAGCGCCTGCTGGAAAGCCTCCGGCGTCGAGATGTCGGGCGCGGGAGCGCCCCGCGCGCACCGCCACGCCGATGCGGGTGGTCGCGATGTCGGCCGCGACTGTTGGCGCGAGCCGCGCCGGCCTTGTCCAACGCGTCGATGGCGGGATCGCGCTGATCACGCACGTCGGCGGTCTCGCCGGCATCGAGCCGCTTCTGCAGCGCCCCGACGGTGCCGAAGCTGAGCTCGACCTCGTGTCCGGTTGCACTGGTGAAGTCATAGGCGAGCGCGGTAACCACCTCGTGCATCGAGCGCGCGCACATGATCTTGAGCTTTGCCACGTCACCTCCCTTGCCCCATGATCATGTACGATCATCTACGATCTTGGGGCCGCCATTGAACTATAGGCGAACAGGAAGGGGAGTGCAGCTTGCCGAAAGCTCAAGGACCTGATCCGCGGCAACGACCTGCATCGTCGCGCCGGTGGTGTGCAACCCGATCATGGCGCGGATGGCGGAGGAGGCCGGCTTCAAGGCGATCTATCTCTCCGGCGGCACGCTCGGCTGGGTGAAATGCGTCACCGAGGCCAACCTCTCGCTGTCGGAGATGGCGGAGGTCGCGGTCGACATCCGCGCCGCCTGCAAGCTGCCGCTGGTGCTCGATGCCGGCGGCGGCTGGGGCGATCCGGTGCACGTGCATCGCACCATCGCGCTGGCCGAGGCGGCGGGCTTTGCCAGGCGATCGAGATCGAGGACCAGCTGCTGCCGCGGCGGGTCGAGCATCATGTCGGCATCGACCACCTGGTGCCGACCGAGTTCTTCGTGAAGAAGCTCAAGGAGGCGCTCGCGGCGCGCACCGATCCGGACCTCGTCATCATCGCGCGCACCAATGCGCGCGCGCGCCGGCGGCATCGACGAGGCGATCCGGCGCGGCGAAGCCTTCGCGAAGGCCGGCGCCGACATGGTGTTCTGCTTCACCCGCAACCCGGAGGAGATGCGCATGGTGGGCGAGCGGGTGCCGCCATCCGCTGATGACGTTCGCGCCGGTCGACGGCTTCGCCACCTCGACGCTGTCGCAGCGCGACTATCGCGAAGCTCGGGTTCCGGCTGGCGGCGTCGTCCGGCACGGCGTTTGCCGCGATGTACAAGGCGGTGCGGCAGTCCTACGAATGCCTCGCGCAGGACAAGCCCGATCCGTTCCTCGGGCCGGGCGGCGGCGACGCCATGATGAAGGCCGCGCAGGCGACCTGCGGGCTCGACCGCCTGCTGGAGATCGAGCGCCGCACCATGAAGGGCTAAACGATGTTGCGCTCAGATCGAGCCACACTCTCCGTTCATTCCCGCGCAAGCGGGAATCCAGCTTTGATGCACGCCAATGCAACAACTTCTTGTCTGGGTCCCCGCTTCCGCGGGGACGAACGGTTGAGTACAGAGTGACTGAACTCCGCTGGAACAGGCTTTGGTGAAGGATCAGCGATGTCGCAGGACGTCCCGATCGGCACGACTCAGGTCTCGCTCGCGCAGCTCAACGAGCGCTCGCGCGACATCTTCCGCCAGATCGTCGAGAGCTATCTGGCGACCGGCGAGCCGGTCGGCTCGCGCAACATCTCGCGCCTGATCACGACGCCGCTGTCGCCGGCCTCGGTGCGCAACGTGATGTCGGACCTCGAGCAGCTCGGCCTCATCTATGCGCCGCACACCTCGGCCGGGCCGGCTGCCGACCGAGCTTGGGCTTGCGCTTCTTCGTCGACGCGCTGATGGAGATCGGCGACTCTCGGCGAGAACGACCGCCGCGCCATGGAGGCCAAGGTCGCCGCCGCCGGCACGCTCGATGGAGGCCGTGCTCAGCGAAGCCTCCGGCGATGCTCTCCGGCCTCACGCGCGCGGCCGGCGTCGTGCTCACCGCCAAGTCGAACGTGCGCCTCAAGCACATCGAGTTCGTGCGGCTCGAGCCCGAGCGCGCGCTGGTGGTGCTGGTGGCGGAGGACGGGCAGGTCGAGAACCGCATCGTCGAGCGTGCCGGTCGGGTCTGCCGACCTCGGCGCTGACCGAGGCCTCGAATTTCCTCAACGCCCATGTGCGCGGCCGCACCCTCGCGGAAGCCAAGGTCGAGCTGGAGAAGGCGCTCGAAGCCGCAACAGGCGCAGCTCGACGCAGCTCACCCAGAAGATCGTCGCGGCCGGGCTCGCGAGCTGGTCGGGCGGCGAGAGCGACGAGCGCAAGCTGATCGTGCGCGGCGCCGCGCATCTGCTCGAGGACCTCAAGGCGGTCGAGGATCTCGAGCGCGTGCGGCTGCTGTTCGACGAGCTGGAGACCAAGCGCGGCGTCATCGATCTGCTCGGCCGCGCCGAGCAGGCCGACGGCGCGCGCATCTTCATCGGCTCGGAGAACAAGCTGTTCTCGCTGTCGGGCTCCTCCACCATCGTGGCGCCCTATCGCGACAGCGCCGGCCGCATCGTCGGCGTGCTCGGCGTCATCGGCCCGACCCGGCTCAATTATGCGCGGGTGATCCCGATGGTGGACTATACGGCCAAGGTGGTGAGCAAGATTATTGGGGGGTGATTGGGACGGCTGGAGTCAATAGCCGGGTGCAGGCTATTGTGAGCCCGCGATGCTGGCTTCGTCCGAAGGACTTAAAGTCGCCGCGACGACAAATGCGCCGAGACGACAAAGATTCATTTGCAGGGAAGGAACATCGCTTATGCCGTACCAGAGCAGCCGATTGATTGACCGGCGATCCGTGCTGGCCGCCACTGCCCTGATCGCGGCCGCGCCCTGCGACAGTGCTTGCCCAGGCCGACTACCCCAATCACGCCATCAAGTTCGTCGTGCCGGTGCCGCCTGGCAATATGCTGGACGCGATGCCGCGCATCATCGGTGACAAGCTCTCGCCGCGCTGGAACCAGCCGGTGATCGTCGAGAACAGGCCGGGTGCCGCATCGAACCTCGGCACCGAGATGGTGTTCAAGTCGCCGCCCGACGGCTACACGCTGCTCGTTACGCCACCCGGGCCGCTCGCGATCAGCCAGCACGTCTATACGAAGCTCGGGTTCGACCCTTCGCAGTTCGTCCCGGTGTCGGAGTTGGTCCGGTTCCCGTTCCTGCTCATCGCCAACAACGATTTTCCAGTCTCGAACCTGCAGGAGCTGATTGCGCGTGCCAAGGCCAATCCTGACAAGGTCACCTTTGCGACGCCCGGCGTGAGCAGCACGCCGCATCTCACCATGGAGAAGCTGTCGCGTGCGGCCGGCGTGCGCTTTGTGCACGTGCCGTACCAGGGGCTTTCGCCGGCGCTCAACGATCTGCTCGGCGGCCATGTCAACGTGATGTTCGACACACCGGGCAACATCCTGGGGCATGTCCGGGAAGGCAAGGTCAGGCTCATCGCCGTGACCGGCACCAAGCGGCTCGCGGACTATCCGGCGATCCCGGCGCTTAGCGATGTCTATCCCGGTGTGGTGCACGAGGACTGGTTCGCAGTGGTGGCGCCCCCGAGAACACCGGCGCAGGTTGCCGACAAGCTCTCGCAGGCGATCGCCGAGACGCTCAAGCTGCCCGATGTCGCCAAACGCATCAGCGAGGCAAGCTTCACGTCGGTCGGCTCGACGCCGGCCCAGACCGCAGCGATGATCAAGGCGGAGAGCGAGAAATTCCGTCCGATCATCGCGGAAGCCGGCATCAAGATCGACCAATGAGTTCACGCCAGCCGAGTTTGGACCCTGCTGCTAATCGCGTGGCTTGCGCCTGCTTTGGCACTGGCGCAGGCCGATTTTCCGAGCCGGGCGATCAAGATCATCGTGCCGCTGGCGCCGGGCGGGACCGCCGACATCCTGCCGCGTATCATCGGCGAGAAGCTCTCCATGCGCTTCGGGCAGCCGGTGGTGATCGAGAACCGCGCGGGCGGCGGCCAGCATATCGGGACCGAGGCGGTGCGCGCGCGCGGAGCCCGATGGCTATACGCTGCTCGCCTCAGCCGCCGGTCCGCTGGTGATCAATCCGAGCCTCTATCCGAGCCTCAGCTACGATCCGGCCGCCTTCGCACCGGTCACCGTCATGGCGTCGCTGCCCTATGTGCTGGTGGTCAATCCGCGCGTGCCGGTGTCAAACGTTGCGGAGCTTGTCGCCTATGCCAAGGCGAACCCGGATAAGCTCAACTACGCGGCTCCTGGCGGCGGCTCGCAGACCCAGCTCGCGGTCGAGTGGCTCAAGATCCTGAGCGCCACCAAGATGACCTACGTGCCCTACAAGGGCTCGGCGCCGGCGATCGCCGATCTGGTCGCGGGCCACGTCGACCTGATGTTCGACAACTTCGGTAACTCGCTGCAGCACATCCGTGCCGGGAGGTTGCGGGCGCTTGCGATTGCCAACGAGCAGCGGCTCGCGGAGTTTCCCGACCTTCCCGTCATGGCGGAGACCTACCCCGGTTTCTTGGCCACCAGCTGGTTCGCGCTGCTGGCCCCGCCAAAAACGCCGGCTGCGATTGTGGACAGGCTCTGGCAGGCGGCGGCCCAGGCGCTGCGGATGCCGGATGTGCAGACCCGCCTGGGGGGCATCGGCGCTGCGCCTGGTGGATCGACACCGGCAGCAACCGCGGCATTCCTGCGGCAGGAGACCGAGCGCTGGAGCAAGGTCATCGCGCAGGCCAACATCAAGCCGGAATAAGACAAAGATCTGCATTCGCGTTAAGCAAGGCGGGAACAGTGTTTGCACGCAAAGCGCGATACGAACTTGATTTTTGGCCGCAGAGCCCTGATATCCCGGCAGACAGCACTCACATTGTGGCGGGAACTACACGATGACGGATTCGACTTCTGGCCGTCCTGACGACATCACGTCGATGGCTTCTGAGCCGCTGCCGGGCGCGGACCCCGCGGCGAGCGAAGCCGAGCGGGTGGCCGCCCTGGTCGAGCAGCTGGCGCGTGAAGCGTCCGACAACAAGGACAAGCTGCTGCGCTCGCTCGCCGAGATGGAGAACATGCGCCGGCGAACCGAGCGGCAGGTCGCGGACGCGCGCGAATACGGCATCACGGCTTTCGCGCGCGACGTGCTCGCGGTCGCCGACAACATGAGCCGTGCGCTGTCGGCAATCGATCCACAGCTGCGTGAGACGGCGGATGCGGGCCTCAAGTCATTGCTCGAGGGCGTCGAACTGACCGAGCGCGAGCTGCTCAAGGTTCTGGAGAAGCACGGCGTCAAGAAGTTCGAGCCGAACGGTGAGAAGTTCGATCCCAACCTGCACCAGGCCATGTATGAGGTGCCTGATCCGTCGCTGCCAAACGGCACGGTCGCCAAGGTGGTGCAGGCCGGCTACATGATCGGCGACCGGATGCTGCGCCCGGCGCTGGTCGGGGTGGCCAAGGCCAGGCCCAAGCCGCCGCCTGCCCCGCCTCCGGAAGAGGCTACCGCCCGGGCCGAAGAGCCGGTCGAGGAGTTGGCGGAGCACGTCGAGGCGTCGGCGAACGACGATACCGGCGAGCCTACGCCCGACATCGTGGACGAGCCGGACATTTTAGACATTCCGAACCCGCTGCGCTCGCCGAAATCGCGATCTACCTGAGCGAAGGGGACGAGCCCATCCTGCCTGTTTGGAGGCAGGACACTGCTGCCACGCCTCCGAAGTCGTGATACATCGCCGTCACATTGCCCCTGGGCCTGCCAGGCGGCGGATGACGCGACAGATGTGAGGCGTTCGATGATCGGGATGAAACGCAGCACCGAGCGCTTCCTCACCACGCATACCGGCAGCCTGCCGCGGCCTGCCGACCTCATCCGCATGATGTTTGCCAAGGAGGAGGGCGTGCCTGTCGACGCGGCCGCGCTGGCCACACGCGTGCGCGCGGCGGTCGCCGAGGTCGTGGCCAAGCAGGCCGAGGCCGGCATCGATCTCGTGAACGATGGCGAGATGTCGAAGCCGAGCTATGCCACCTACGTCAAAGACCGGCTCGCGGGTTTCGGCGGCTCCGGCAACACGTTCGTGTATCAGGACCTCGCCGACTTCCCGAGCCTGGAAAAGCGGGTGTTCGGCGACCCCGGCCGTTCGCGGCGGAAGACACCCGCCTGCAACGCGCCGATTGCCGTGCGCGATCGCGACGCGGCCGCCGTCGACGTCGCCGATCTCAAGACCGCGCTTGCGGCCGCTGGCCGCTCCGACGCCTTCATGAGCGCGGCCTCGCCCGGCGTGGTGTCGCTGTTCTTCCGCAATGACTACTACAAGGACCACGAGAGCTATCTGTTTGCGATCGCGGATGCCATGCGGCACGAATACGAGGCGATCGCCAAGGCCGGGATCGTGCTGCAGATCGACTGTCCCGATCTCGCCATGGGACGGCACATCCAGTATGCGAACCTTGACCTGGCGGAGTTCCGCAAGCGTGCCGGCATGCACATCGCGGCGCTCGACCACGCGCTCTCCGGCGTCGCGCCCGAGCAGGTGCGCATGCACTTGTGCTGGGGCAACTACGAAGGCCCGCACCACCGTGACGTGCCGCTTGCCGACATCATCGATCTCGTGCTCAAGGCGCGGCCGCACGCGATCTCGTTCGAGGCCGCCAATCCGCGTCATGCCCACGAATGGACGCTGTTCGAGCGCGTGAAGCTGCCCGACGGCAAGGTGCTGATTCCGGGTGTCATCGAATCGAAATCGAACTTCATCGAGCACCCCGAGCTCGTCGCGCAACGCATCGGCCGCTATGCGCGGCTTGTCGGCCGCGAGAACGTGCTCGCCGGCTCGGACTGCGGCTACGGCACCTGGGTCGGACAGGCGGCGGTGGATCCCGACGTGGTCTGGGCGAAGTTCGCCGCCATGGCGGAAGGCGCGCGCATCGCCACGCGGGAATTCTGGCGGTGATGCCGCTCTAATGCCCCACGGACGTCTGCCCGTCGGCGGTTGCGGTGAGGTGCTTTGGAATCAGGAGGATGCTCGGCAGGATCAGGGCATACACCACCGTGACCGCGATCACGCACACCGTGAAGTCCCCGAAATGATCGTAGAGGCGCGTGCCCAGAACATCGCCAAAGCGCGCGGCGACGAAATAGAGGCTGCTCGACATCATCAGCGTCGTTCCCTGCAGCCCTGGCGGACATGATCGAATGAGCAGATCGAAATAGGCGCCGGTGGCGATGCCACCCATCAGCCCGATCGGGAACGCGGCGATCAGCGCGCCGGTGACTGAATCGATGAAGAGCAGCGGAACCATCTGCGGGACCGCAACCACGGTTCCCCACATCAGCAAGACGCGCAGAGGATATTTCTGGCAGAGCGCGCCATACACCAGGAATGTCGGAATGAAGGAGGCCGCGAAGATTGCGTTCCATTCACCCCACTGTGCGTCGCTGGCGTGCAGCGTGTTCTGCAGATAGTACTGCAGCGGCGTGGCCGAGCCGGGCGCGAAATTCCACAACAGCCAGATTAGGAGCGCGGGATAGATCGGCCAGTGGCGCAGCAGGCGTCGCACATCCTCCAGCGGCTTTGCGACCTCTCGCTGCTCGGAGCGGATATTGTCGAACACGCTGCCGGGCCGCCATGCCCCATAGACGGCGATCGTCGCCATGATGGCGGCGCCGACCAGGAACAGCGTCCGCGCAGCCTCATCGGCGTTGCTGCCTTCGAGCAGCTCGCTGACGACGCCGCCAAGGTAGAGGGCCGCAATCGCCGGGATCGATGCGAAGACATTCCACACCGCGCTGACCTGGCCCGACATCGCGTGCTGCTGACCGAGCACCGAGGTCAGCCCATGCTGCGCGCTGGAGACGAACAGAAACGATGTGGTCAGCAGCACGACAGCGACAAGCAGTGTTCCATAGGTGATCGGGATGAAGGCGAACAGGGCGTAGAGCCCGGCGCTGGCTGCGCCAAAAAGCATGATGAAGCCGCGGTCGCGCAGTCCGAGCGGGTTCCAGGTGTCGCGGACAAAGCCGAACACAAAGGACAAGTAGAGCGGAATGGCGGCGATCAGGCGAAAGCTGGCGACCTCGTGCGCGGTCAGGTTCAGCTTGTTCTTGAGGAAGAAGCTGATCGGAATGTCGAAGAGGCCGCCGGACGGGGAGCCGAAGGCCGAAAGGAACACCAGCGCGCCGAGATAGAGAAAGATCCGATGCCGCACAGCCTGCGGCAGGACGGTGGGCTCGACGGCCGCGACCGCCGACTTCAGATTCCAGGCGATCGGTTGTCATCTGGCGGCAGGCTATCAGCCGGAACGCGGGTGGTGAAGGGAGACGCCAGCCCGCGGAGGGGCGATGGCCTTACTGCAGATCGATGCTGTCGCGCACCTGGCGGAAACGCGCATAGGCCGGGATCCAGGAGCTCGAGCGCGCCACGGCGATCATGTGGAGATAGGCGCCGCCTCCGAAGCGCAGCCACTGCACGATATTGACGTCGTTGCCGGTGCGCATGTCCTTGCCGACAGCCATCACCTGATGACCCGGCTGACCGCCGATCCGCAGCGGTTCCGCTGACCTGACGTGGACGTCCTTCAGGTTGGGAATGGTGCCGAACAGATCGCGCGCAAAGGCGTCACGGTCGGACGCCTGCCCTGGGCCACCGGGCGCGACCGCGACCACGATGTGGGCATCGACGTCCGACCCGAGGTCATCGGCGGCTGAATCGGTGAGCATGATCGCGCGCCCCGGGATCACGCCGCCGATCCGGAACTGTGCGAGATCGCCGACACGAAACGGCAGCATTCCGAGCTGCTCTTCCGCCGGCACAGTGGCGCGGATTGCGACCGACGAGAGTGCGGTCTGGATCGCGCTGTCTGGATAGAGTGTAGCCGCGTCGTCTGGAATCTGCACCGTCACCAGCGCAATCAGATCCTGCGCCAGGACCGCAAAGATCCACTTGCGCAGCTTCATCTTCTCCACCTCTTGATGGGCAATCACCAGGAAGGCTTCGCCGTCGGCGAAGCTTCTGGTCCTCCCGTTTCTCGAAGGTGAGCCCGCGTTTCTGGAGCTCCTCGGCCGAGGTTGATCGCTGCAGATCCCAGAGCGCCTCGCGCGGCACCGCGGCGATGACCATGGCAACGTTGTGTTCGGCGTCCTCGAAGCCCTGGAAGGCGTTGCTCTTGCTGAGGCCCGGCGGGGGCACAAGTCCGATGCGCGAGCCCGCCGGGAACACAACGTCAGCAGCCTGCGCTGCCGACAGCAGCGCAAGTAGAACGAGAAGGGAACGCAGGATTGTCATGAGAACAAACTACTCCACTCAGGAGTTGAGAATAAGGCCGAGTTTCGCACACATCGTGATGATGTGTGCATTGGCTTAGCGAAAAATAGGCAATCGCGAAACCGGGAGAACTCGATGTGGTCCCATGGGCATTTCTATTGGAATGAGCTGATGACACGGAACACCGAGCAGGCCAAGTCCTTCTATGGCGCGACGGTCGGCTGGACCTTCGAGGCGATGTCGATGCCGGATGGCACCTATTGGGTTGCCAAGCTGGGTGACGACGCCGTCGCCGGCATCTTTCCGCTGAGCACGCCAAAGTTCGACGGCGTGCCTGAGCAATGGATGGCGTATCTGGCGGTCGACAATGTCGACGCGCGCGTCAACAAAGCGACCGCGGCGGGCGCAACCTTGATGCGCCCGCTATTTGACGTGCCGGGCGTCGGACGCATCGCCATCCTGCGCGAGCCTGGCGGTGCGGGGGTTGGCTGGATGACGCCGGTGACGTCTTGAGGGGCCGTAGATATTTCGACGCCCGGCGCTTCCTCAGCGCCCTTTCGCGAGTGCGCGCACAACTTCCTGTGCGTGGTCGATAAAGAGCTTTGCCACCGGATTGGGCGCTCGGTTTTTCAATGTGAGAATGCTGACCGGCCAATCACCGATCGGCAGATCTACGGGCAGCGCCTTCACTGCACCGAGGCGGTCGTACGCGCCGAGAAACACGAGTCCCAGGACACCGAGATATTGGCCGCCCGCGACCAGACTGCATGTGAACGGAGCGGTCTGCGCCTCCACAACGGGCTGAGGCGGAGCCAATTTGCGCCGCTGAAAGGCCTCGCGCACTAGCGCTCCCACTGGATGACTGGGCGGCGGCAAGCACCAGCGTTCTCCCACGAGATCAGCGAGTCCGATTCTGCGGCGTGCGGCCCACGGATTGCTCTTGGCGGCCACGATACGCAGGCGGTCGTGAAAAAGAACCGTCACGTTCAGATCGCCAGCGTCGAAACCGGGCGTGATCCGCTGTCCGATCACCAGATCGACGCGCCGCCCGGGTAGCTCACGCTCGCGCAGCGAGACCGGATCGGCCATCACTACCTCGAACCGGATGCGCGGATATTCCTTCGACATCCGCTCGATGATCATGGGCACGAGGCTCGTTCCCATAGCTTCGGTGCTGCCGATGCGAAGCTCGCCGGCGGTGGGGTCCGCCAGAAACTCGAGCTCCCTGACGCTTGCCCGCAGATCGTCGAAGATCGCGATGCTACGCTTGAGAAGCGCGCGTCCGTAGCTGGTCGGCTCGACTCCTCGTTGGCCGCGCTCGAGCAGACGCAGTCCGAGTGTTTGCTCAAGATCAGCGATTGCCTTGGAGACGACCGGCTGCGAGACCGCAAGCTGCTCCGCCGCCCTAAGCATGCTGCCGTGCTCGGCGACCGCCAGCAGGACGTTCAGATGGCGTAATTTGAGGCGGTGCCGGATCTGATCGGCGCTGATCATGGGCTGCTCCTATTCGAAAAAGCTATATTGAGAGAGCAAAATAGAATTTTCAATCTATAGCGGAACGCGACATGCTCGTCGGCGGCATTCAATATTAGAGGCACATGTCCATGCTCAGCCGACGGACCGTCCTTCTGTGCGGTGCTGGCGCTTTGTCAGCCGCTGCATCGATCCCGGATTCCAGGGCAGAAACGTTTCCAGGGGAGCGGACAATCCGCATCTTTGTGCCCGCCGGCGGGGGTTCTCCTCCCGATGTGGTCGGGCGGATCATCGCGACCGAGATCTCGGAGACGCAAGGCTGGCGCGTCATCGTGGAAAACCGGCCCGGCGCCCTGCAAACCCTGGCGATGACGGAGGTGCTGAAGCAGCCCTCGGATGGACTGGCGGTCTTCCCGATGACACTCGGCGCCATGGCAACTCCTGCGCTGGTTCCGGCGAAGGGGCTACGGCTCGAAACGGATTTTGCTCCGGTGGCCCTGATCGCTTCCGGCTATCTCGCGCTGGTCGCCCACCCCTCGCTTCCCGCAGCAACGCTTCCCGAGCTGGTCGCGTTGCTGCGCGCGCAGCCGGACGCGCTGACGTTTTCCTCTGGCGGATTTCGGAACGCCCGCCCATCTTGCCGGAGAGCTGCTCAAGCTGCAGGCCGGTGTGCGTGCAGTGCATGTGCCCTATCCGCAGACGCAGCAACGCGTCGCCGATCTGCTCAGCGGAGCGACCCAGTTCGCATTCCTCAACACGCCAGCCGCCGTCGATCTGATCGCGAGCGGCCGCCTGCGTGCGCTCGCTGTCACCAGCCCGGAGCGGATAGCTGCCTTTGCTCAGGTGCCGACGGTGGTCGAGCAGGGATTTCCTGGTCTGGTCATCGGAGACTGGATCGGCTTTGCGGTCAGGTCCGGCGCGCCGAATGACGCCATTGATCGGCTCAACGGGGCAATCAATGCGGCGATCAAGACACCGAGAGTTCAGACTGCGCTGGCAAAGCTCGGCTACGAAACCAAGGGCGGAACGCCTGCGGAGCTGGGCGATCTCATCCGCTCTCAGGTCGCTCATTGGGAGCGGGTCGTGCGGGAGTTTGGCATCAAGCTGCCTCAGTAGCGTCTAATGGCTCAAATTCGAACCGTGCCGAGCGATCAGCTGATTGCCTATCTCCTCGCGAGCCAGCCGCCGGAGCACGAGGAGCTATGTAAGCTGCGCAGTCTCACCCAGGGCCTGCCGCGCTCGATCATGCAAATCGCGCCCGAGCAGGGTCACTTTCTCGCGTTCCTGATCAAGCTGATGGGTGCGCGACGGGTTTTGGAGCTCGGAACGTTCACCGGCTACAGCGCCATGGCGATGGCGTTGGCACTGCCTGACGACGGCAGGCTCATCACCTGCGATGTGAACGACGAAACAGTGAGTATCGGATCTGCCTTTTGGCAGCGGGCGGGCGTGACGCACAAGATCGAGGTCAGGATCGGTCCCGCCCTCGCAACACTCGATCAGCTTGAACGGGAGGATGGTCCGAGCTTCGATCTCATATTCATCGACGCCGACAAGCCAACTTACGATCGATACTACGAAGCGGCCCTTCGGCTGGCCCGGCCGGGCGGCATGGTTGTTCTCGACAACATGTTCCAGCGTGGCGAGGTCTTGGAGCCGCAGTCAAAGAGATGCGCGCACCGAGGCGGTGCGCGCATTGAATGCGAAGATCGCAGCGGACGAGCGGGTAGATCGCGTCATGCTTCCTGTTGCGGACGGCATGACGCTGGCGCGTCGTCGAGTTTGACTTGGCGTTTGAGCATGATCTTTTCCGAAAGCCGGTTTCCGCTTTTCGGGATCCCGCTCTAGACCTGCGAGTCCGCCATGGATGGGCGAGCCTGGTTCGTCTGCGCCTCGGCCGGAGCGGTGGACTTGCGCCACGGGAACAGCATCGGCACTCGCTCGCGGTAGCGGCGATACTCGGTCCCAAATTGCTCGACCAGATCGCGCTCCTCGAGCGCAATGCCGACGAGAATGTAGGCCGTGGTCACCGCCGCAAACAGCGCGTGACCCACGGTCATCACCGGCGCCACCCAGAACGCGATGATGAAGCCGAGATAGAGCGGGTGGCGAACGATCTTGTAGAGCACCGGCGTCCTGAACCGCGCTGCCGGCATATCGCGGCCGGCGAGGTTGTTGATGACCTGATGCACGCCGAACAGCTCGAAGTGATTGATCAGGAAAGTGCTGGTAAAGACCAGAAGCCAGCCGACGTGCGACAGGCCCGTGAGCGCCATGGCCATGGATGGGTTGGAAACCTGCCAGAGCACCTCGGGCATCGGCCGCCACTGCCAGAACAGCAGCATGAGCGCGAGGCTTGAAAGCAACACGTAGGTGCTGCGCTCGATCGATTTCGGAACGTACTGGGTCCACCATCGCTTGAACGGCTTGCGCGCCATCACGCTGTGCTGCACGGCGAACAGCGACAACAGCAGCATGTTGACGACGAGCGCTTCGACGAGCGGCACGACAGTGCCGGTGTCGATCGTCTTGGGTACGATCAGGCCGCTGACGAAACCGATGGCATAAAGAATCGTGCCCAGGAAAGCGAGGTAGGCGACGAGACCGTATTGGAATGCAATGAGCTTGCGCATGGTCATTCTCCAAAAGCTGCATGTGCCGCGCCGCCCTTGCGATAGAAGGCGTAGTCGGCGGTGTATGGCACGCCCAACAAAGCGTGGTGCGCGCTGCATCCTCCGGTGGCGACGCCGCCACGGGTATTGAGCCTCTGGATCGCGCTGACGATGCTGAGCTGGCCTTGGCCACGCCGCGACGTGACCTCGAGGTTGAGGATCGGGATGTCGGCAGGGCTGACAGGAGGAGCGCTGCTGATGACCTTTCCGCTGACGACGCTGCCGTCGATCAGCTCCCAGGTCGGCCCGGCGTAGTGCCGGCCGATGGTCTTCCCGGACACAAACAGCGCGGCGATCGGCTCGCGAAATTGCCAGATGAGATTGCCGGCGGTGTCGAACGCGCACTCGTAGACCTGAGTGCCGACCGCGCGGGCGGTCGTCACCAGAGTTTCGCCAGGCGCCGCGATGGCGTCGGGCAACTCGGTCGCTTGCAGTGGCGCGGTCAACAGCGCCAGGATTGTGCATGTCAATATTGGACGCATGGTCGTAGCTCCGTGTGGGGGGCAGTCACGAAGCGTCCAATTGCCTGAGCTGCTGAAATGATTCATCCATCAAACGGTTGAGTCGAAGCACGAGCATGAGCACGAGAGCGTGATTAGCAAAGCGATTCTGTGCCGCCCAAAACGCAAGCGCCGCCTTGCCCCGATGACTCGGAGCAGGGCGACTACGTCCCTCAAACAACGGCACCAGGATTAAGTGGATCAGCTTGCCAGCGGGCTGGAGAAGCTGGCCACGAGCTTGACCAGATCGGCTTGGCGGCTTGCGCCAGTCTTGCCGAATACGCGATGCAGGTGCGTCTTCACCGTGGACTCGCCGATCCCAAGCGCCTCGGATGTTTCCCGCACGCCGCCGATGTCGACGATCGACAGCAGGACTCGCAACTCGGTTGGCGTGAGCTGAAAATGCCTGGCGATGATCTCTGGCTCGGAGGGCGCCTCGATCTCGGCTTTGCGAACAAAAACTGCTGCGACGGCCGAGTAGCTCGCGGAGGCGCGCTGCCGTGCGCCCGCGGTGAGCGGCAGCACGTGGGCAGCATAGCGCTGGCCGTCCCGGCCCGTGAGCGGCACCGCGATGCCCTTGGTATTGATTGCTTTGTCGCCATGGCCAGCAGCCGCGACGATGTCCTTGAGGGTGCGTCCCGCGGCGACGTCGGTCGGCCTGATCCGGCCCTGGGCGCCATTGAGAGCCGCGCCATCTTCCAAAAGGGCACGGCCGCTCGTGTTGGTGTGAACGATGCGGCCTTCCGCGTCGACGACGAACATGCCGGCGCTCAGGCCGTCGAGCGCGTCTGCGAAGGTGGTTGCCTCGGCAGTCTTGTGCTCGATGACCTTGCCGATCAGGACCGCGCGACGAATGTGCGGCACGATCTGCCGCATGCGCCAGCGCGTGTCGTCGTCAACGAAGCCGTGCTGATGCTGTCGAAAGACGCCGAAGAGAACAGCGCGGCTTGCGGTCTTGTCGAGCGCAGCGGTTACGAAGTCCACCACCCCCTGTGGTCGCCGCCATTCCTGATAGAAGCGGGTCTTCTGGAATTCCTCGAGCGGCATGATGTCGACAGTGCCGATGGGCTCCCCGATCTCGCTCATGACCTGGACCCCCGTGGTAGGGTCGAGCTTTTCGAATTGATCGAAATAGAGCTGTCGATAGTAAGGATCCATACCGCCGCAGTGGTGATAGATCTGCAGGCGCTTGGTGCGGGCATCTTTCGAAAACACGACCGCGGCCGAACCTCCGACCACATCCCGGGCCTGTCGGAGAACGGCGGTCCATCGCGACGGGTCGAGCGCCGCGTCATAGATGTCACCGATCAGGGAATCAACCTGCTCAGTATCAGACATGGTAGACTCCGTCCGACTGGGAGGCCTGCCTGACCTCAATGGATTGGTACTGATGATCTCGTCCTAAAGAATTCAGTCAAAGCGACAAGTTTCGCGCGCAGCTTGCCGCGCACGTTAGAAGCCAAAGTCTTGTCGTATGAGGGGAGTATTTGGTTCAATGCCGAACGCATTATTTTTTTCCGCGAATTCTCAGCCCCCGATGTGGCGCAAGGGCGCCGGCGGGCGTCAGTGGGTGCGGTGAGGCACCTTAGCCGGCCGCATGCCGGAAGCGGCCTTCGCGCAGGAAGTGCGCCACCTGCACCGGTGCGCGCCAGTGCAGCGGGAGCGTGTGCAGGCCGCGAAGGGTGATGTGATCGCGTTCGCCGGGCAAGTGCGTCGAGGCCAGCGAGACGGCATGATCCCATGACGCCGCGATGATTCCGCAATCGAGATCGGCCGCCGCTGCGAGCCCATTCACGTAGCTGCCGGGATGTGAGCAGAGCTCTCTCGCCGCAGCGGGCCACCGCCCAAAGAGTTCTCAGGGCAAGGTCCGCGAGCCGAGCACCGCGGTTGGGCGGGGCCAGCAGCACGACGCGGCCGAGCTTGCGCGGCCTCTGCATCGCGAGCGCGCTGCGCACCACGATGGCGCCCATGCTGTGGCCGACAAAATGAAGCCGCTCGACAGCGTCGTTGTCGTCGAGCTCTTTGGCCTTGGCCGCGAGCTGTGCCGCATGCATCTCGATCGAGCCGCGCAGGCTTGGATAGCGCCAATTGATGGCGCGATAGCCCTGTCGCGCCAAGCCACGCCGAAGCGGCTCGAGCAGCACCGGGTGTGCTCCGTGCCCATGCACGAGGAGAACAGCTTCGCGTGTCACGACAAGAAACTAGCGCGAGCCTCTGAGTCCCTGCAATTGCGCTGTTGGCAGCGATCTCACGCGGCCTGCGTGATGGGTATTATCTGGGGCTCAAGAAGGATCGCGCGTTTCGAAAAAAGATTGCTACGGCCCCCTCTGCCCGATCGCCAAACTGATGTAGCCTTGCGTTGGACTGCCAGCGGGACGCCGAAATCCCAAACGTCGCATAAGGCGCGATGTTGTTGATCGGGCGTTCCGGCTGTGACCGTTCTGACCAAGAAGCCATAAGGGAGGAGACACATGAAGACCGCACGCTACGCTGCGTTGCTGCTGGGTGCAGGAGCGATCGCGCTCGCCGCTCTCTCGGGTGAGCGGATATTCGCCCAGTCCAATGATCCAAACGCCTATCCCAATCCCTACCAGCTGCAGGAGAACTGGGCGAAGCTGCCGGCTGGCCGCACCTGGGGCTCGACTATCGGCATCGAGATCGATCCCGACGGGAAGAGCCTGTGGACGTTCGACCGCTGCGCCGCGCAGAACTGCCGTGGCTCGACGCTCGATCCGATCATGAAGTTCGATCCGAACGGCAACATGCAGACCAAGTTCGGCAGCGGCACGGTGAACGATCCGCACGGCTTCCATGTCGACCGCGACGGCAACGTCTGGGTGTCCGACACGGTTGCGGAGGGCGGCAAAGGCCAGACCGTCATCAAGTTCAGCAAAGACGGCAAGGTGCTGATGACGTTGGGCAAGCCGGGCGTTACTGGCGATGCGAGCTCGAACGATGCGTTCGACCAGCCGACTGACATTTACGTGGCGCCGAATGGCGACATCTTCGTCTCGCAGGGACACGGCGCGCGTCCCACCGACCGCATCTTCAAATTCTCCAAGGACGGCACCTTGATCAAGTCCTGGGGCAAGCGCGGCAGCGGCCCGGGCGAGTTCAGCACGCCGCATCAATTGGCGATGGATTCCACCGGCCGGCTGTTCGTGGCTGACCGTGTCAACAATCGCATCCAGATCTTCGATCAGGATGGCAAGTATCTCGAGGAGTGGAAGCAGTTCGGGCGCCCGAGCGGCCTCTACATCGACCGCAATGACAATGTCTACTCGGCCGACCATCAGTCGGGCGATGACGGCGGCAAGGTCAATCCCGGCTTCAAGAAGGGCGTGCGCATCGGCAGCGCGAAGGACGGCAAGGTGGTGTCTTTCATCCCCGAGATCGCGCCTGACGCCAACATGCCGGAAGGCATCGCGGCGGACGCATCGGGCATCATCTATGGCGGCTGGACCGGCAAGATGAACGTGCGCCGCTGGGTCAAGGCGGTCACGCAGTAAGTCAAAGACGGATCGCCCGACCGCTACTCTTCACGACTTCGATCGTCCCATGAACATGCCGCGCCGGGAAACCCGGCGCGGCTTAATATTTTCGCGAACGGAAGCGTCGCCGCAGAAGAGGACGTCCTACTGGATCACCTCGTCGGCGCGCGTCAGCAGCGCCGGCGGTGGATTGAGACCCATCGCCCAGGCGGTGGTGGTGTTGATCGCGAGCTGGAACTTGGTTGAATTCACGACCGGAAGGTCGCCGGGCTTCTCGCCCTTGAGAATGCGGCCGACATAGACGCCGACCTGATGATAGCCGTCACTGAGGCTGGCGCCATAGCTCATCAGGCCACCCGCCGCCACGAAGGCCCGTGATGGATAGATGGTCGGTACGGAATAGCGCGCCGCCAGCGAGACGATCTCCTGTCGCCATTCCAGAAAGTACGGATCGTTGGCAACGAACAGAGCATCGGCCCCTCGTTGCTGGAGCGTCGTGAATGGCTTGTCGAAGCCGCTCTCCTTGTTGACATCCAGCACGATCGTTTGCATCCCGACCGCGCGAGCCGCCGCTTCCGCACGGGCTTTTTGTCCGGGCGAGTTGCGATTGTCGGGGTTGAGGAACACGCCCACCGTCGATGCCTTGGGGATGACCTCCCGCAACAGCTCGAACTGACGTTGCACGAGCGCGGCAATGTTCAGGCTGACACCCGTCATGTTGCTGCCCGACCCGTCGGGGTCGAGCAGACCGGTTGCGATCGGGTCGCCTCCGATTTGGAAGACGATCGGGATCGTCGACGTCGCCCGCTTGGCGGCAAGCGCTGATGCGGTGCCGCCCGTCGCCGCAATAATGGTGACGTTCCGGCGGACCAGATCGGCAGCCATGCCGGGCAGCCGATAGATCTGATTCTCAGCCCAGCGGAATTCGATCGCCGCGTTCTGCCGCTCGAAGCCGATCTCGCTCAAGCCTTTGCGAAACGCTGCTACGCGCTGCAGCGTCGGATCAGGTGATGCGCTGTTGAGAAAACCGATTAGGGGGGAATGCCCCTCCGCCCGTGCCGCGAGCGGCCAGGCGGCTAAGGAGCCGCCAAGAAAGGTCAAGAAATCGCGCCTGTCGAAGCAGTTGGTCATTCTCGCCTCCCGTGAGACCACGCCAGTTTAGCACATCATGGACCTAAAGCCGCGACTATTTCCCTCGCGCAAGAGAGCATTGCTCTATCCGCAACGGTGGTTTGGAGCCTGATGGCTGTTTGATGTCCAACGGAATGAGCTCCTCGCGAGCGAATCCGCGGAGAGTCAGGGTTATACGAGCAAACTGTTGCGATGGTGTGGCGGGCTGAGCGGTCGTTCGTTCAGTTTGGCGTTGGTGATCCACAGCTCAACTTCTGTGACGGTCAAGCGGAAATCCTGGTCTGCAGTGTGGGCTTTGGGATGGCAGCCATGATCAATCAGCCGGGTCCGCCGATTGGGGGATATGGGGTGCGATGTGAGCAGTCTATTGGTCGCCCGTCACGGGCGGCATCCCAGCCCAAAAAAGCAATCGATCGGCCGCTTACTTGAGAGGTGTTTATGAACATTTCACGTCGCAAATTCCTGCATCTGGCTGCAAGCAGCACCGTGTTGCCGGTGTTGCCTCGCACCGCGCGGGCGCAAACCTATCCGTCGCGGCCGGTGCATATCATCGTGCCCTACGCAGCGGCCGGCCCCAACGACATCGTGGCCCGAGTCGTGTGCCAATGGTTGTCCGAACATCTGGGCCAGCCGTTCGTGATCGAAAACCGCCCTGGTGCGGGGACCAATATCGGCACCGAGGTGGTGGTTCACGCACCGCCGGACGGCTACACGGTGCTGGTGGTGTCATCGTCGCACGCCATCAACGCAACGCTCTATGACAAGCTCAACTTCAACTTCATCCGTGACATCGCACCGGTCGCCAGCATCATGCGCGTGCCGAATGTGATGGTGGTGAACCCATCATTTCCGGCGCGTTCGGTGCGCGAGTTCATCGACTATGGGAAGGCCAATCCCGGCAAGCTCAATTTCGGGTCGTCGGGTGTCGGCGCGTCCAATCACATGTCGGGCGAATTGTTCAAATTCATGACCGGCCTCGACATGATGCACGTGCCATATCGGAGCTCTGGTCCGGCATTGACCGACTTGGTCGGCGGTCAAGTGCAGGTGATGTTTGACGCGATGGCCTCGTGCGGTCGAGCACATCAGGGCGGGCAGGTTGCGGCCGCTCGGTGTCACCACGGCAATGAAGGCAGATGCATTGCCGGAAGTTCCGGTCATTGCCGATGTCGTGCCGGGTTACGAGGTCAGCAATTGGTTCGGCTTCGGGATGCCCAGGAGCACGCCAGCCGATGTGGTCATGGCATTCAACAAGGGGGTCAATGAGGCGATCGCCGATCCGAAGCTGAAGGCGCGGCTCGCCGAGCTTGGGGGCATTCTGATGCCGGGCTCGCCGGCCGATTTCGGCAAGCTGATTGCCGAGGAAACCGAGAAATGGGGCAAGGTGATCCGCTCCGCCAACATCAAGCCGGCTTGAGCATGATCCCGAAAAGTGGGACCCGGTTTTCGGAAAAGATCATGCTCAAACAAAAAGCCTAAGCGACGGATGTCACTTGTGAGAATTCCAGTGCAGGCGGGCTCGCGTGAGCTCGCCTGCACTGATGTCGAGGCGACGCCTTACAATGCAAACACGAACAGCATTGTCTGGTTGCGCATCTCGGTCAGCTCCGGAGTGAGGCCGAGGCGGCCTTTGGAGATCAGGCTGAGCCCCGTCGTGATCGCAAGATACTGCTTGCCGCCGACCTCGAACGTCATCGGCGGCGCATTGATCCCGCTGCCAAGATTGAATTTCCAGAGCTCCTGCATGCTCTCGTCGTCATAGGCGACGACGGTGCCGTCGCCCAGGCCGGTGAACGCGAGCCCGCCGGCGGTCGTGAGCGCGGCGCTGAAGTTGGGATAGGGCGCACGCACGCGTTTCTTGACCTCGCCCGTGAATGGATCGGCGACGACGATCTCGGATTCGGTCGGCGTGAGCAGCTTGATCCGTCCGCCCAAGAGGCTGCCGGTCGGGCTCCTCGGCTGCTCGGGCGTGATCGTGACTTCGTTGCAGGTCGGCCGCGACGGGATGTAGATGAGCCTGGTCTTCGGGCTGTACGACGCCGACCAGTAGTTGTTGCCGCCCTCGTGCGACGGACAGATACGCTTGGTGCGATCCGTCAGGGTTTGCGTTTGCACCCCTGAATAGACCTGGATGTCCTTGGTGGGATCATAATCGAGCGGCTTGCCCGTCTTCTGATCGATGCCCTTGGTCCAGGTGATCTCCTCCATGTAGGGCTTGGCTAAAACCGGCTGCCCGTTAGCGCGCTCGAAGCTGTAGAGGAAGCCATTGCGTGCCGCGTGGGTGACGAGCTTGTGCTCGCGGCCAGCCACCTGGCCGTCGATCAGAATGTGAGTGCCGACCTCGTCGTAGTCCCACATGTCGCCCGGTGTGTATTGGAAATACCAATTCATCTTTCCGGTGTCGGGATCCCAGGAGATCAGGCTGTTGGTGTAGAGATTGTCGCCAGGGCGGACGTAAGGGTTGTACATCGGCACCGGGTTGCCGGTGCCCCACAGCACCTGATTGGTGGCTGTGTCGTAGGAACCCGTGACCCACATGGCGCCGCCGCCGGTCTGCCAGGAATTGTTGTTGTCCTTCCAGGTCTCGGAGCCGGGCTCGCCGGGGGCGGGGACCGTGTACTTGCGCCACAGGAGCTTGCCGGTCGCCGCATCAAGCGCCGCGATGTAATCGCGCACGCCGCGGTCGCCGCCGGCCGCGCCCACGATGATCTTGTCCTTGACGGGAAGCGGCGCCGCCGAGAGCTGCACGTCGACTTGCCCCTCCGACAGGTTCGTCTCCCACACGACCTTGCCGGTGTCCTTGTCGGTTGCAATCACGCGCGGCGGATAGCTGGCGTTGGAGATGACGAGGTTGCCCCAAAGCGCGGCACCGCGATTGGCGAGCGGCAGCTTTTCCTGCTTGGGGTCCATGCGCCAGACGATCCGGCCCATGGCGCCGGAGCGGCCGTCGATCTTGTAAAGCACGCCCCACTGATCAACGACATAGAGGTAGCCGTCCTCGGCGAGCGGAGTTGATTGCAAATTCTCGTTCGCCGACGTGCCGCCGAGCGCAACCGCGTAGGCAAGCTTGAGCGACTTGACGTTGGTTTTGTTGATCTTGTCGAGCGGCGAGTATCGCTGCGCGTCATAGGTGCGGTGATTCATCAGCCAGTTGTGCGGCTCCTTGTCTGCGTTGATCAGCCGATCCGGCGTGACCTCTGCGGCCAATGTCGGCCCTGCAAGGAACAAAACAGTGCTGGTCAGCAGCGCTGCCAGAGACGGCATTCCGTTGGCGCATGGCATTCCTCCCTTTTTGTAATGGTTCTCTTTCCATTATCGAGAGTTTCGGTGTCGAGAAAACGGCTGAGTGAGGCTTTTCACGGCATTGCTATTGATCCGCGCACCCCGACGCGGCAGCATCGAGGTGGCAGAGATGGTGCAGCCGGCGCCCCGCGCTGCGACACGACGACGCGTCAGCCCTCGGGGACAATTGCTCGGGTCGGACGTAAAAGGCCAGACGGGGGAGTTTCAGACCGAACATAGACAGTGGACGCCCGGGCGGGTTGATGGAAGCCGCGTCCGCACGCGTGGATGGGATGATGGGACGGCGTACTTTATCGATGGGAGTGGTTGCCGCTTGCATGTTGCAGGCCAGTCCGCTTGCCTCCCAATCAAACATCCAGTTCCTCGCCGCAAAACAGTCGGTTGCTCAGTTCTATTCCGGCAAGCAAATTACGCTGATCGTTGGCGCCACGCCTGGCGGCGGCTACGACACCCAGGCCCGCTTTGTCGCCAAGTATCTCGGCCACCACATTCCCGGGCGGCCCACGGTGGTGGTTCAGAACATGCCGGCAGCCGGCAGCTTGGCGGCCGCCAATCACATCGCCAACGCCGCGCCCCGCGATGGCACCGTCATCGCCCTGGTTCAGCGCGGCATGTTGCTGATCAAGGCGTGGAATCCAGCGCAAGTGCGCTTCGAGCTGGACAAGCTCAATTGGATCGGCAGCATCAGTCGCGAGGTCGGGCTTGTGTTGGCGTGGCACACGGCTCCGCATCGCACGGCGCAGGATCTGTTCGACAAGGAGCTGATCGTTGGTGGCACGACTGGCATTGATACCGAGACCACCCCGCGCCTCCTGAATGCGGTGCTCGGCACGAAATTCAGAATTGTCGCCGGCTATCCCGGCACGGTCGAGATTGCGCTGGCGATGGAGCGGGACGAGGTGCAGGGGATTGCCGATTGGGCCTGGTCGAGTCTCAAGTCCGTGCGCCCGTCCTGGCTCGCCGAGAAGAAGGTCAACATCCTGATGCAGTCCGCGCTGGAGCGCGACCCGGAGCTGCATGGAATTCCCCTGGCGCTGGATTTTGTGAAGGGTGACGCCGACCGGCGCGTCATGGAACTCTACCTCACTCAAAAAACGGTGGCGCGGCCCGTGATTGCTCCGCCCGGTGTGCCCGCTGATCGGCTTGCGGCTTTGCGTCAGGCCTTTAGCGCGCTGGCGCGCGACAAGGAATTTCTGGCCGATGCGCAGCGATCCAATCTCGACGTCTCGCCGGTCTCGGGTGAGGAGGTCGACAAGGTCGTGGCAATCATTGCCTCTGCGTCGCCCGAGACATTTCAGCGGCTCGGTAGTGATATCGCGGCAGCCCGATAGATCTCTCCACTTCTGACTAGCTCGGCTGCGTCACCCGCCGCAGCGTGAGATTGATCCGCCCGCCCTCGGGCAGCAGCGTCGAGGTGCCGGGCATGATGCGGTCGACGCCGTGGAAGGCGAGCCGCGCGTCGCCGCCAAGCACCAGCGCGTCGCCCGAGGCGAGCCGGAACGAGCGGGTCGGATCGCTGCGCTTGGTGCCCGCCGATGCGGAACAGGCAGGTGTCGCCGAGCGAGAGCGAGACCACCGGCGCGGCGAAATCCTCCTCGTCGCGGTCCTGATGCAGCCCCATGCGGGCGTCCGGGCCGTAGACATTGACCAGGCAGGCTTCCGGCGGATGCGGATAGCCCGCCAGGTCTCGCCACGCCGCCAGCACGATGTCGGGGATCGGCGGCCAGGCGGTCGCCGGTCTCCGGATGGGGCGGCTGATAGCGATAGCCGCGCTCGTCGGTCACCCAGCCGAGCGGCCCGCAATTGGTCATGCGCACCGACATCGGCTTGCCGCTCTTCGGCATGCGCGGCGTATAGAGCGGCGCGCCGCGCGCATCACGTCGCGCAGCGCCGCAAGCAGCGCCTCCTGGGCCGCTGCGGTCGAGATAACCGGGCAGTAAACGAAGGCCGCGTCCATGCACGAAAATCTGTCTCCAAGGCCTCTTCAAAACGCCGCATAACCAATGTATGATCAGACCCAACATCGACAATGCATCAGATTTCAATCGCCAAGGGAGGGCCTCAATGAAAATCCTGACCGTTTCGGCCGTTGCGCTGTCGGTGCTCGGTTTTGCCAGCGGCGCGCAGGCGCAGCAGGCCGGCAAGCTGTTCTTCGAAGGCGACATCGTCCGCGGCGCCCAGGCCGGCGCGCCCGGGCCGTTCTGCGTGCTGAACAATCAGTTCAAGCGTCTCGAGAAGGTCGTGTTCCGCTTCCGCATCCTCGATCAGGCCGGCAAGGCGCTCGACGACAAGGGGATCAAGAGCCTCGTCGTCGAATTGCCGGACGGCACAGAAGATGCAAGCGCGCGTTCGGCCCGCATCCGCCGCGCGGCGAAGCTGCGACCGATCATTTCTGGACCGCCGCCTGGATCATCCCGGACGAACATCCGACCGGCACCTTCGCCTACAAGGCGACCGCGACGGACATGCAGGGCCAGACGCAGACCTGGGAGCCGTTCAAGGTCACGCGTCGCAGTTCACGGTGGTCGACGGCGCGATCGAGATCAAGCCGCCGCCGGCCAAGCAGTAACTCGAACGACAAGGTACATGCCATGATGCTTGGCGTCGGAATTCGGCGAACGATCGCGCTTGCCTGCGCGCTGGTCGCTTCTCGCTCGCGTTCCCGCGACCGCGCTGGCGGCGCCGCGCGCGGCGGAGCTTCGGTCCCGAGGTGACGCTCGGCGAGCCGTCCGGCGGCTTCGTCGGACGGCTGAGCGTCACGCCGACGCATGGCCCGGTCGGCACGCCGTTGACCGTGACGCGGCGAGGGCTTTCCGCCCGAGCAGGAGGTCGAGCTCGTCTGGCGCACCGTGAAGGGAAGCTGGAAGGTCACGATCGCCGAATATCTCGGCCGCGAATTCACCCCGGTCGCCTATCGGATCGCGACGGTGAAGACCGACAAGGCCGGCCGCATCGCCGCCAAGCTTCGAGGCGCCGGAGGATTTCGGCTTCATGCACGACATCGTGGTGCAGCAGGGCGACCGCCTGCTGACGCAGACCGCGTTCAGCATCGACATGACGATGAAGCTGCCGGCGCGACGAGCGGCCCGCTCGGCACCGCCGATCGCGGTCGAGGTCCAGGGCATCGGCTGGCGCGAGCTCGAAGGCAGCTGGGTGCTGCTCTACGACAACAAATATACCGGCTTCATGTCGGCGATGACGACCAGCGGCACCGCGCGCTTCAACGTGCCGGCGACCGGCCATGTCGGCCTGCATGTCCTCGAAGTCATTCACACCGATTTCGGCTCGCCCTATCGCAACATGCAGCAGTCGCCGGCGCCGGACCGGCCGCAGTTCAAGCTCGATTTCACCATCACGCCGGGCGCGCCGGTGCTGCCGCCGCCGCCCGAGCAGCAGGCGCAGAAGGCACGTGCGCACGCTGCCGCCGCAGGGCGAGCTGGTGGCGACGCCGGCCTTCTCGCGGCATCGATCAGCCGGTCACGGTCAGGGCGCGGGCTTCGAGCCGGGCAAGACCTACACGCTCAACTGGAACACCGTCATCGGCAACCGCATGACGCGGCGGCGGCTGGGAGGAGCAGTCCGCGCGCCGATCGCGGAGGCCAAGGCCGACGCCGCCGGCAACGTCGAATTCCACTTCAAGGCGCCGGACGATCTCGGCGGCTCGCACAACCTCTGGGTCGACGCCGGCGGCAAGCAAGAAGACCGGCACGTTCTGGATCGCGCCGACCGCGCTGCCGCTCGATGTGGCGCGCGGCCCGGCCGGCACCACCTTCCAGATCCATCTCAAGGGCGTCGGCTGGAGCGAGACCGCCAACATCTACACGCTGGTCTACGACAACGCGACCTCGGGCTATGCCTGCGGCTTCAACAGCCAGGGCGACATCGAGATCTTCATGCAGGCGACCGGCGAGCCCGGCTGGCACTTCATCGATCTCTATCCGGCGATCTACAAGGGCAAGGAGACGCGGCCGAACAATTACCGCCTGCCGCAGCTCACCTTCGCGGACGACCATCCGGGCGAGGACCTGCCGCGCTTCCGCTTCGCCTTCGAGGTGACCCCGGCGACGACGACCGGGCAGGGGCAGTAGCGGGCGCGATCGTCGCTTTGTGCAACTCCTGGGTGCTCCGGTTGGCGGACTTGAGGCCGTCTTTGCCACAGGCGCGCGACGCGCCTCACCCGCAGCTGCCCACGAGGGTGGCATTGTGCACAACAAGAAATCGTGCAGCGTCCCTGGCTGCCGATCAGCTACCCCGCCGAATTGGTTCGAACGAACCGCACCGCAGCATCCGCGCGATTTCGCCCGTCCCTTGCGGCGCGTCGCAAAACGCGGCTCTAGGAGCCCGTTAACAGTCCCTGCGGAAAACTCACCCACCGCCGGCTCGCGGATTTGTGAACTGCCGCCTTGCGGCCTCAAAGCGGCCCTCCTATATGAGGCAGGACGCCGCGGGGGCGGCGTTTAACGTGTAATCTCAGGGGGTCGGACGAGGTTTCATGCCATCGTGCATGGCCTCCGTCCGGGTGCCGTCTGGGCCCGGCCGACCTGCCGCAGCGAGAGAGGATAGAAAGCCATGGGCAAGGTCATCGGCATCGATCTCGGCACCACCAATTCCTGCGTCGCCGTGATGGAAGGCAAGACTCCGAAAGTCATCGAGAATGCCGAGGGCATGCGCACCACGCCCTCGATCGTCGCCTTCACCGATGACGGCGAGCGCCTCGTCGGCCAGCCGGCCAAGCGCCAGGCGGTCACCAATCCGGAAAAGACCATCTTCGCGGTCAAGCGCCTGATCGGTCGGCGCTACGACGACCCGATGGTCGAGAAGGACAAGAAGCTCGTCCCCTACAAGATCGCCAAGGCCGTCGAACGGCGACGCCTGGGTCGAGGCCGACGGCAAGACCTATTCGCCCTCGCAGATCTCCGCCTTCATCCTGCAGAAGATGAAGGAGACCGCGGAAGCCTATCTCGGGCAGAAGGTCGAGCAGGCCGTCATCACGGTCCCGGCCTACTTCAACGACGCCCAGCGCCAGGCCACCAAGGACGCCGGCAAGATCGCCGGCCTCGAAGTGCTGCGCATCATCAACGAGCCGACCGCGGCCGCGCTCGCCTACGGCCTCGACAAGCAGAAGACCGGCACCATCGCGGTCTATGACCTCGGCGGCGGCACCTTCGACATTTCGATCCTGGAGATCGGCGACGGCGTGTTCGAGGTGAAGTCGACCAACGGCGACACCTTCCTGGGCGGCGAAGACTTCGACATGCGCCTCGTCAACTATCTCGCCGACGAGTTCCAGAAGGAGCAGGGCATCGATCTGCGCCGCGACAAGCTCGCGCTGCAGCGGCTCAAGGAAGTCGGCCGAGAAGGCCAAGATCGAGCTGTCCTCCACGACGCAGACCGAGATCAACCTGCCGTTCATCACGGCGGACGCATCCGGTCCGAAGCATCTGACCATGAAGCTCACCCGCGCCAAGTTCGAGGCGCTGGTCGACGACCTGGTGCAGAAGACGGTCGATCCCTGCCGGAAGGCGCTCAAGGACGCCGGCCTCTCCGCGGCCGAGATCAACGAGGTGGTCCTGGTCGGCGGCATGACCCGCATGCCGAAGGTGCAGGAGGTCGTGAAGCAGTTGTTCGGCAAGGAGCCGCACAAGGGCGTCAACCCGGACGAGGTCGTCGCCATCGGCGCCGCGATCCAGGCCGGCGTGCTGCAGGGCGACGTCAAGGACGTGCTGCTGCTCGACGTGACGCCGCTGTCGCTCGGCATCGAGACGCTGGGCGGCGTGTTCACGCGGCTCATCGACCGCAACACCACGATCCCGACCAAGAAGAGCCAGGTGTTCTCGACCGCCGAGGACAACCAGGGCGCGGTCACCATCCGGGTGTTCCAGGGCGAGCGCGAGATGGCGGCCGACAACAAGATGCTCGGCCAGTTCGACCTGATGGGCATTCCGCCGGCGCCGCGCGGCGTGCCGCAGATCGAGGTCACGTTCGACATCGACGCCAACGGCATCGTCAACGTGTCGGCCAAGGACAAAGGCACCGGCAAGGAGCAGCAGATCCGCATCCAGGCGTCGGGCGGCCTCTCCGAGGCCGACATCGATCGCATGGTCAAGGACGCGGAGGCGCACGCCGAGGAAGACAAGAAGCGCAAGGCCGAGGTCGAGGCCAAGAACCACGCCGAGGCACTGGTGCATTCGACCGAGAAGGCGCTGGCCGAGCATGGCTCGAAGGTCGGTGAGACTGAGCGACGCGCAATCGAAAACGCGATCGCCGATCTCAAGGAAGCCCTCAAGGGCACCGACGCCGAGGCGATCACCGCCAAGACCAATGCGCTGGCGCAGGCTTCCATGAAGCTCGGCGAAGCGATGTACAAGCAGGCCGGCGCTGGCGCTGACCCTGACGCCTCCGGCAAGAAGGATGACGTCGTCGACGCGGAGTTCACCGAGGTCGACGACGACAAGAAGAACAAGAAGTCGGCCTGATGCAGGGCGCCGCGATGCGGACCGCCGTGCACGATCGACGTCACAAGCGGGGTTAGCGCATGGTCCTGCGAAGTGGATATCGGTTCGCCGGCGCACTGCATGCGCCACTCGACGCGTCTGGAGCATGGCCGCAACCAGCGGGCACATGCTCCAGTTGGCCATGTTCCAATTGGCCGATCCCCCACACGCGCGATGGTGGTGACGTCGTATCTCAGCAAGTCGTTAGTGCTTGGTCCGCTTCGGCGCTTGGCTATCCAGGCGTCGGGCGGACTTTTCGCCCTTTCGTTGTCACATTCTTTGAAGCACCATGAACGATCAGGTAAAGTTCGGCGCCGGCGCCACGAAAGATTCGATGGGGTGGGAAGCGGGGATGTCCAAGCGCTGCTACTACGAGGTCCTCGAGGTCGAGCGCGGCGCCAACGACGCCGATGTCAAGACTGCCTTCCGCAAGCTCGCGATGAAGTGGCATCCCGATCGCAATCCTGGCGACGCCTCGAGCGAGCAGCGCTTCAAGGAGATCAACGAGGCCTACGAGATCCTCAAGGACGCCGACAAGCGTGCCGCCTACGATCGCTTCGGCCATGCCGCCTTCGAGCAGGGCATGGGCAACGGCGCGCACGACTTCGGCCCCGGTTTCGGCTCGGCGTTCGCGGATATCTTCGAAGGCATCTTCGGCATGTCCGGTGGGCGCGGGCGCGGCAATCGCGCCGAGCGCGGCGCCGATCTGCGCTACAACATGGAGATCACGCTCGACGAGGCGTTCGCGGGCAAGACCGCGCAGGTGCGCATCCCGACCTCGGTGTCCTGCGAAGCCTGCTCCGGCACCGGCGCCAAGGCCGGCACCAAACCAAAAGCCTGTCCGCACTGCGGTGGCGCCGGACGCATCCGTCATGCGCAGGGTTTCTTCACGCTGGAGCGCACCTGCACCGGCTGCCAGGGCCGCGGCCAGGTGATCGAAAGCCCATGCCCGACGTGCTCGGGCTCGGGCCGCGTCACGCGCGAGCGTACGCTCTCGGTCAACATTCCGCCGGGCGTCGAGGACGGCACGCGCATCCGGCTTGCGAGCGAGGGCGAGGCCGGCGTGCGCGGCGGGCCCTCCGGCGATCTCTACATCTTTCTCTCGCTTGCGACGCACGCGTTTTTCCAGCGCGACGGCGCCGATCTGCATTGCCGCGTGCCGATCTCCATGGTGCAGGCTGCGCTCGGCGGCGAATTCGAGGTGCCCACCATCGACGGCGCCAAGACGCGTGTGAAAGTGCCGGAAGGCACTCAGTCGGGGCGGCGATTCCGCTTGCATGGCAAGGGTATGCCGGTGCTGCGCTCGCGCCAGACCGGCGACATGTATGTACAGGTGATGGTCGAGACGCCGCAGAAGCTGACCAAGCGCCAGCGTGAATTGCTCAATGAATTCGAGAAGTTATCGTCGCAGGAGACGCACCCTGAATCTGCCGGATTCTTCGGCAAGATGCGGGAGCTTCTGGGCGGACGGGCGAGCTCGGCCTGACCGGAAATGGAACACTTGACCCCCACGGCGGGTAGCCTTACCGATGATGACCACTGACCGATGACATCCATGCGACAGTCGGATGACTGCTGCGAGTATCGCAAGCGAATGACAGGCAACATCTCGGTCATTTTGTAGCGTCAGCCGCCCAATGCCCATCCAGGCCCTCCAAGTTCTCGAACGCAAGATCGAAAGGCAGATCAGGCTTTTCGAGCTCAAGAACCGTGCGCTTGGTCGCAAGCTCGAGCGCAAGATCGCGACGCAGAAGGAGCGCATCGGTCAGAAGTTCGACGCTCACAAGCTGCGCATTGAACAGAAGTTCGATGCGCAAAAGAAGAAATTCGAGACCCACATTCGCCGCTTCGAGCAGAAGAACGGGATTCGCATCGACGACGAGTTTCGTTTCTTCCGAAACTGGATGGAGAAGCCGCTCTCGATGGGCGCGGTGACGCCGTCCGGCAAGGCGCTCGCCCGCACCATGGCGGAATACGTGGACCCGCATTCGGACGGCCCGATCATCGAGCTCGGTCCCGGCACTGGGCCAGTGACCGAGGCGCTGGTGGCGCGCGGGATTGATCCGGCTCGCCTGGTGCTGGTCGAGTTCGACCCGACCTTCTGCCGGCTGCTGCGTAAGCGCTATCCGCAGGCGACCGTGGTGCAGGGCGATGCCTACCGGCTGCGCACGCTGCTGACGTCGATCCTGCGCCAGCCAGCCGCCGCGGTGGTGTCGGGCCTGCCCTTGTTCACCAAGCCGCTCAAGATGCGGCTTCGCCTGCTGCAGGAAGCCTTCGGCCTGATGGCAGGGGGCGCCCCGTTCGTGCAGTTCACTTATGCCGCGGTGTCGCCTATCCCGCGCCGGCTCGATCGTGTCCGCTCGCAGGCCTCCGAGCGCATCTGGACCAATATCCCGCCCGCGCGCGTGTGGGTTTACCGGAAGTATTGATCCGGCGGGGCTAGTGCCCCGTTTCCGAAGTTCGTGGTACACCTCAGCACGCTCTGCCGGCTGGCTCCAATAAGATTTCCAATTGATCGACGCGTGCCGTATTCTCCCTTCGTTCCCGCGCAAGCGGGAGCCAGGAGCCGCTGGCTCGAACTAGTCGATTGATCGCTCTGGGTCCCCGCTTGCGCGGGGACGAGCCCACCCGCCATTTGGTTTGCCATGTCCTCCCCGAAAATCCTGGTCATCCCGGGCTCGCTGCGCACCGGGTCCTTCAATGTGAAGCTTGCCGCGCTCGCCACCAAGGAGCTTGCGCTGGCCGATGCCGACGTGACCCGCATCTCGCTCGCCGATTATCCGCTGCCGATCTATGACGCCGATCTCGCCAAGTCGGAGCTGCCGCAAAGCGCCATCAGGCTCAAGCAGCTCGTCGGCAACCACGGCGGCATCTTCATTGCGAGCCCGGAATACAATGCGTCGATCACGCCGCTCCTGAAGAACGCGATCGACTGGATCTCGGTCGTGCGCGAGCGCGACGAGCCGCAGCTGTACACTTTCCAGAACCGCGCCTTCGCGCTCGGCGCCGCCTCGCCCGGCCGCTCTGGCGGGATGCAGTCGCTGATCACGCTGCGCCAGGTGCTGGCGATCGGCTGCCGGGCGTTGGTTGTGCCGGAGCAGGTGACGATCCCGAACGCCGGCGAGGCCTTCGATGCGAGCGACGAGCTCAAGGATGCGCGCGCGGGCGCGCAGCTCAAGCTGGTGGTACGCAAGCTGGTCGACTATGCCCGCATGATGGGGGACCGCTGAGATGCTCAATCCGCGCGACCGTCTGATCGTGGCGCTCGATGTCTCGTCCGTTGCCGAGGCGGAGGCGCTCATCAGCAAGCTCGGCGAGGCGGTCACGTTCTACAAGATCGGCTACCAGCTTGGCTTCGCGGGCGGGCTCGCGCTGGCAGAGCGGCTCGCCAAGAACGGCAAGCAGGTGTTCGTCGACATGAAGCTGCACGACATCGGCAACACGGTCGCGCAGGGGGTGAAGAGCGTGGCGCGACTGGGCGCAAGCTTCCTCACCGTGCACGCCTATCCGCAGACCATGCATGCGGCGGTCGATGCGCGCCGCGGCACGTCGTTGCGCATTCTCGCCGTCACCGTGCTCACCTCCTACAACGATGCCGATCTAGCCGCCTCCGGCTACGACTTTACGGTGGGGGAGCTTGTCGCCGAGCGCGCCGCGCAGGCGCGCGACATCGGAGTCGACGGGCTTGTCTGCTCGGCGGCGGAAGCCGAGATCGTGCGCCCGCTCTTGGGCCCCGGCATGGTGCTGGTCACGCCCGGCATCCGCCCGATGCAGACCGACGCCGATGACCAGAAGCGCATCATGACGCCGGGCGAAGCGGTGCGCGCCGGCGCCGATTATCTGGTGGTGGGCCGGCCCGTGATCGCGGCCGATGATCCGAGAGCGGCCGCGGAGGCGATTGTCGCGGAGATCGCAGCGGCGGCGTGAGGATAATTGAGCGTGCTGTTATTGAGCGCCCCCTGTCCAGGGGCGTCGCGTGGCGTGCCGGATGTGCACGATTCTCACCGTGTCACCGAAAATCCGAGAGAAGATTTTGAATGGATAGCGAACAAGCGGTACAACTCGCACGCCGGGCCGCCCCTCGACGCGAGGCGCCCTCTCAGGAAAATCGGCAATATTGGTTACAACGTCTCTGATGCGCGCTTCGAGTGCGGCGGTCACTCGATCGCCAAATTATCTGCGGCAATAACCAGAAATCTCGCGCAAGTCACGAACGGCACAATTCGTGAACTCCACCATCATTGATGGCGGAACGAGCGAAAGGCGGCTTCGACCTCGTCGTCACTCGCAACCCCACTGCGATCGGCCTCGTCGAGAGCCTGCAGCTCCTCGGCCGTGGCTCTATAGACGCCGGTGCGGCGCGATTCGATCTGGCGCGCAAGCTCCGCCAGCTCTTCCTGGTCTTCGGGTGGCCAGGAGGCCACCTGCTCGAAAAGCTCTTTGATCGCAGGGCTCATGATCAAATTATATCACACTACTTGTCGATGGCCACGCCCGACGAGAAATATCCGCGCCACGGCGCTCTGAACGCGCCATCGTTGTGCCGATGTTCGTTATGACTTTGTCGGCATGACCGCGATTGCTGGTTCAGCAGCTCCTTCGCGACGTCCGCTGGATTTTTAAGCTCGCTGCCAGCGCGACCTTTGCCGGCGCCGTCCTGCTTGACGGCCGCCGTTGTTGCCGTCGGCCTATTTCTCTCCGCACCGGCGCGCGCCATTGTCGGTGCTGCGCCGGCAGATATTCCGGTGGAAACCGTCTCGATTGCGTCGGGTTCGGGCGCAACGCTGCGCGGCTGGTTCGTGCCGGGGCGGCCGGGTGCTGGCACCGTCGTGCTGATGCATGGCGTGCATGGCAACAGACTCTCGATGTTGCGGCGGGCGCAGCTATTCCACGCCGAGGGCTTCGCGGTTCTGCTGTTCGACTTTCAGGCGCATGGCGAATTGACCGGCGCACGCATCACCTTCGGGCATCGCGAAGGCCAGGACGCGGCGGCTGCGATCGCGTATTTGCGCGCGCGGCTGCCGAACGAGCGCATTGGCGCAATCGGCAGCTCGCTCGGCGGAGCCGCCGCGCTGCTTGCGCCTGCGCCGCTCGATGTCGATGCGCTGGTGCTCGAATCGGTCTATCCGCATATCGACGCTGCCATCGCAAACCGCATCCGCGCCGTGCTCGGTCCGATCGGGGCCGTGGTGGCGCCGCCGACCACTGCTCTGTTCAAGCTGCTGCTGCCGCCGTTTCTCGGCGTGAGCGCGGCCGATCTGCGCCCGATCGATCGCGTCGCGACTGTGCGGGCGCCGATTCTGCTCGCTGCCGGCACTCGCGATGATCGCACCACCGTTGCGGAAGTGCGGGCGATGTTCGCGCGCGCGAACGAGCCCAAGCGGCTCTGGCTGGTCGAAGGCGCCGGCCATGTCGATCTCGAAGGCTTCACGCCGGCCGATTACCGCGACCATGTGCTGGCGTTCATGATCGAGATGCTGCGGCAGTAGGCCGGTAGGCCCCTGCCCTCCAGCCAAGAGTACTTTTCCCTTCATGGGCTTAACCCTGTTTGCCGGGGCAGCCCCGAGATAAGGCCGGCTGTCCGCCGGGCTCCTTTCCTTGCTGCGGCCGCCCCGCTATATCCCGGCGGAACGGGAGTAGCAGTCATGGCCGACATGCGGCTGATCGTGGCGGGCGCCGGCGGGCGCATGGGGCGCACGCTGATCCAGGCGATTGCGGCGATGCCGGGCGTCTCGCTCGCGGGCGCGATCGAGGCCGCGGGCGCGGCCGTGATCGGGCGCGATTCGGGCGAGCTGGCCGGCCTCGGGCCAAACGGCATCGCGGTCACGACTGATCTCGCGCCCCTGCTTGCCAAAGCGGATGCGCTCATCGACTTCACGGTGCCGGCCGCGACCCGCGTGTTCCTGGAGCTTACTGCCGGCCGCGTCCATATCATCGGCACCACCGGGCTCACCGCCGAGGACGAGGCGCTGATCGCGCAGGCCGCGCAACGCGCGACCGTGGTCAAGTCCGGCAATATGAGCCTCGGCGTCAATCTCCTGGCCGCGCTGGTCAAGCGGGTGGCAAAGACGCTCGATCAGGACTTCGACATCGAGATCCTGGAGATGCACCACGGCAAGAAGATCGACGCGCCGTCGGGCACCGCGCTGATGCTGGGGCGCGCGGCGGCCGAAGGCCGTGGCATCGATCTTGCCAAGCGTTCGGTGCGCGGCCGCGACGGCGAGACCGGGTCGCGCCGTCCGGGCGACATCGGCTTTGCGGCGCTGCGCGGCGGCACGGTGGTGGGCGACCACAGCGTGATCTTCGCCGGCACCGCCGAGCGCATTGAGTTGTCGCACAAGGCCGAGGATCGCATGATCTTCGCGCGCGGCGCGCTCAAGGCGGCGCTGTGGGCGCGCGGCAAGGAGCCGGGGCTCTACTCGATGGCCGACGTGCTGGGGCTGAGGGACATCTGACGCATTGCAAGTGAGTAACGACAAGGGAATCGACCAATGACTGACCGCCTGCTTGTGCTCGTGCGCCATGGCGAGAGCGAATGGAACCTGACCAACCTGTTCACCGGGTGGAAGGACGTCGACCTCACCGAGAACGGCGTCAAGGAAGCGCGCAATGCCGGCCGCAAGCTCAAGGCGCAGGGCATCCGCTTCGACGTCGGCTACACCTCGGCGCTCAAGCGCGCGCAGCGATCGCTCGACCTCGTTCTCGAGGAGATGGGCCAGAGCAACATTCCGGTGATCAAGAACCTGGCGCTCAACGAGCGCGACTATGGCGACCTCTCCGGCCTGAACAAGGACGAAGCGCGTAAGAAATGGGGCGAAGAGCAGGTCCATGTCTGGCGCCGCTCCTATGATGTGCCGCCGCCCGGCGGCGAGAGCCTCAAGGATACCGCCGCGCGCGTGTTGCCCTACTACATCCAGGAAATCCTGCCGCGCGTGCTGCGCGGCGAGAGCGTGCTGGTGGCCGCGCACGGCAATTCGCTGCGCGCGCTGGTGATGGTGCTGGAGCGTCTCGACACCAAGCAGATACTCAGCCGGGAGCTCGCAACCGGCGTGCCGCTGATCTACCATCTCAACGCTGATTCGACGGTGGCGTCGAAACTCGATCTGGCTGCGTAAGGGGAACGTCAGACCTTGTTCGAGCATGATCTTGTTCCGAAAACCGGTTTCCACCCCGGATCAAGTCCGGGGCAGGCTTTTTCGGGATCATGCTATGGGGGACATCCACATTGGGGCTACGCCGGGCGGCGGCAACCGTAGCCTGTTGGGTGAGTCAAGGCGCGAAGCGCCTTGACCGCGTGCGCTCCTTTGATTGCGGTGACACGGCCGTCCGCGCGCCCAGTGCGCTGGCCATCGCGGCGCTTTTCATCGCCATCGCGGCTCCCGCCGCCGCCGAGGTCGAGCGCCCGCCGCAATTCGTCGTGATGGCGTTCGACAATTGCACTGAGCTCGAGCGCTGGCGCGATCTCACCGAGTTCGCCGCCGACATGAACAAGAGCGGCGAGCGCCTGCATTTCACGTTCTTTGTCAGCGGCACCAATCTGGTCGCGGATGCAAGCCGCATGCTCTATCAGGGTCCGCGGAACCGGCGCGGCTATTCGGCGATCAATTTTGGCGGCTCGGCCGACGATGTGGCCAAACGCGTTGAATTCATCAATGCGCTCCACGGTGCCGGACACGAGATCGCCTCGCACGCGGTCGGCCATTTCAACGGCGCGACCTGGTCGAGCGAGGAGTGGCGGCAGGAGCTGCGCGCCTACAGCGATGTGATCGACAAGGTCGCGGTCCACAACGGGCTCCCCGAAACGACGCGGCTGATCTTCGATGCGCGCCGCGTGCAGGGCTTCCGGGCGCCTTATCTCGCGGCGGGGCCGGGCCTCTATGGAGCGCTCAAGGCCAGCGGCTTCCGCTATGACGCGAGCCGCGTCAGTCCGGCCGATGCATGGCCCGAGCGGGTCGATGGTCTGTGGCGGTTCAATCTTGCGACGCTCAAGATCAGCGGCTCGCGGCGCGCCACGCTCTCGATGGACTTCAATTTCTTCATGGCGCAGTCGCGCGCACGGCATGAGCCGTCGTATCAACATCTCTATGGCGAGCAGATGCTCGCGACCTACCTCGATTATTTCAAGGCAAGCTACACCGGCAACCGGGCGCCGCTGCATATCGGGCACCACTTCGCGTCCATGCAGGGTGGTGTCTATCACGAGGCCCTGAAGACGTTCGCGCGCACGGTTTGCGGCCTCCCCGAGGTCCGCTGCATCAGCTATGAGAAGCTTGCCGATGTGATGGACAAGCTCGCGCCCGAGACGCTCGCGGCCTATCGCAGCGGCGATTTTCCGCGCGCCGAGCTGCCAATCCTGCAAATGGCTGGTCACCGCTGAGGCGTGACTTGGCGCCCCAAAGACCGATTCCGCTCGGCATTGGCATGTTCAATACCGGGGCTGCCCACGCCGCCGATGCGTGGTATTGGATGCTGGCGGGGAGTGCGCACAGTAGTCCCCTGGAAAATGTATGACGCAGAGCCGGCTTGACGATTGGCTCCTCAACATCGATCAGCCCGCTGGCTGGGCGTTGCTCCTGCTTGCTGTGGTGGTCATCGCGTTTGTCGTCATCTTGATTTGGCGGCGCAAGCGGCGCCCGGCATTTGACGGTTCAATCTCTCGCGGCGCAAACGACGAGAAGGAATATCCCTTCAACGACTGGTCATCGCCAAACGAGCAGGCATCACCCTCGCACGACGCATTCCCAAAGGCTGGAGAATCAGCGGTCAACGATCGTGCGATCGGATGGAGACCTTTCTATCCCTATATCAAGCACGGACGGTTCACCAAGTGGACGCATGACGACGCGGGCACATTCGTTGATGAAGAGTCGTGCCCGCTGGCAATCAAGCTTTTCATTTCCCACAGATGGAAAACACCCGATGATCCAGATCCCGGCAATCAGTCGTTGCCAACGATTGTTGAATACCTCAGTCGCATCTACATGGTGGCCAATGGCTTTCTCGATGCAAATTCGCACCTCGCGAAGGAGCTCGTGATCGGTGAGAGCCTCCGCGATGCGTTCCATGAACGAGAGCTGCATTACTGCACTTGCAAAAGCGTCGGTTGGCTCGACCTGAAGAGCTTACTGGCAACCGATGACCTGTTCTATCAGCGGGTCAGTGACACCCATCGGCGGCGTGCCTTCTACCGGCTCTTGAAGCACGTGCGTGTCTGGTACGATTACGCGTCTCTACCGCAGGCGCGCGAAACGTCCGAGGAACAGGCGGTATTTGACCGCGCGCTCGACAGACTGGCAAGCATCGTCAATCAATCCGAAGTGTTGGCGCTGTGGGGTATAGAATCCATCAATCGGGCTTGGTGCGTATTCGAAGTCCTTGCCGGAAAGAAGGTGCACTTCTGTGCCCCGGCGCAAGCAAACTTCGATTTCATGCAAAAGGCGATGTTCAAGGCGAGCGGGTATCCCGACCTCGCCGAGTATCGTGGGCGGCCGAGCCCGAACATTTTGATCCATGTGAAGTCATTCCGTTCAGGCGTTGCTGGCCTGAGCGAGCGGGAAATTGAGGTCTATCTCCGAGAACACGGCCTTGAGTGCAGCAAGGATGAGGATTTTGGGCGCGTCGCACGCCTCATTCACCGATACCTTCGCGAGTATGACAGCGCATCGAACTGGTAGACGTGATCACGGCTGCCCGGCACGTCCCGCTTCCCAGCCGAGCATCGCGTGCTTGCGGGTGATGCCCCAGTGATAGCCGGTGAGCGCGCCACCGCTGCCGACCACGCGATGGCACGGCACCACGAATGAGATCGGGTTCTTGCCGACCGCGGCGCCGACCGCGCGCGCGGCCTTGGGGGCACACAGCTTGTTGGCGATGGTGGAATAGCTGGTGAGGCGCCCCATCGGGATCCTGAGCAGCGTCTCCCAGACCCGCACTTCCCAATCGGTGCCGATCAGCACCACGCGCAAAGGCTCCTCCGCGCGCCAGCGTTTCGAATCGAAGATACGGCGCGCGAGCGCTGCGGTGCCGGCGGTGTCTTCGACATATGAGGCGTTGGGCCAGCGCTGCCGCATGTCGGCGAGCGCCGCCTTCTCCTCGCCGGCGTCTGCGAAGGCGAGCCCCGCGAGCCCACGCTCGCTCGCCATCACCAGCGCGATGCCGAACGGGGAGGGGTGGAAGCCGTAGCGAATGGTCAGGCCCTGGCCGCCTGATTTCCATTCGCCGGGCGACATCGCCTCATGCGTCACGAACAGGTCGTGCAGCCGGCCGGGCCCTGAAAGGCCGACCTCATAGGTGGCATCGAGCACGCTCGCGGATGCGCGCAACAGTGTGCGGGCAGCATCAAGTGTGATCGCCTGCAGGAACGCCTTGGGCGTCAACCCGGCCCAGCGCCGGAACAGGTGATGCAGCTCGGTCGGCGTCACGCCCGCGGCTTCCGCGATTGCGTCGATCTCAGGCTGTGAGCGCCAGTGCTCGCGGATGTGACCGATGGCGCGGCGCACGATGTCATAGTCGGCGGCTGCGGCCGTGAGCCGGGTGAGGTCAGGAATGCGATCAGGTGAGAGCATGGCGGTCTCCGTCATGTTTCTCTCCATGTAGGCCGCGGATGTGCCACTGCCCACCCGATTTCTGCGTCGGTTCGGTATCACTCAGACCCGAACACGGTGCGGGTCGGGCCGCGCTTAGCCTCGGCGAGCGCGCCGGACAGCGCGAGCGCGAAGCTTTCCTTCTCGTGCGCGCCCAGGAAGCCCGCGATCGGCAGCCGCCGTCCGTGCGAGACCAGAAACAGCCGCTCGATCCCGAATTCCTTGTGCTCGTCGCGGTCGAGCCTGACCCATACCGGATTGAGCGTCCATTGCCGCACGCGGCCGTGATAGCTGACCTTGCGCACGGTGAGCTCGGTCGGCGTTACGGTGACGACTTCATAGGCCCGCGCGGAGCGGTAGTTCATCCGGAACGCCCAGTAGACGAGCAGGACATCGAGACCCAAGAAGCCGAAGACCGGCCATGCGCCGGCGCTCAGGAAATAGAGCCCGAAGGTAAAGCTCAAACTGCCGAGGATCAGCATGAGGATCAGGAAGCCCTTGCGGCTCAGCGAGCGGTTCGGCGTCAGCACGGCCGAAAAGATCGTGGGTTCCTGAGCGGGGTCGTTGTCGGGCGCCATACCGGCCAATATAGGGAAAGCATGGCCAGGAAAACACCTAGAAAGAAAGCGGCACGAACGGCCAAAAAAGTGGCGTCCGGTCGCAAGTCACCGCGCGCGATCAAGCCCGCCGCCGGAGTTCTTCGGGCCAAGGTTGCCGGCACAACGTCGCCGACTGCGCCTTGGACACCAGCCGAGGTCACGGAGGCGTTCCGGCGCTTCCGCGCCGCGCAGCCGGAGCCCAAGGGCGAGCTCGAGCATGTCGATCCCTATACGTTGCTGATCGCGGTCGTGCTCTCCGCGCAGGCGACCGACGCGGGCGTCAACAAGGCCACGCCGGCTTTGTTTGCGGCCGCCAATACGCCCGCCAAGATGGTGGCGCTCGGCGAAGCCAAGGTGGCCGACTACATCAAGACCATCGGTCTTTTCCGGACCAAGGCCAAGAACGTGATCGCGTTGTCGCGGAGGTTGATCGATGAGTATGGCGGCGTGGTGCCGCCGTCGCGCGAGGCGCTCGAGACGCTGCCGGGCGTGGGCCGCAAGACCGCCAACGTGGTGCTCAACATCGCGTTCGGCGAGCCGACCATCGCGGTCGACACCCACATCTTCCGGGTCGGCAATCGCACCGGGCTCGCGCCCGGCAAGACGCCGTTCGAGGTCGAGGAGAAGCTGCTCGAAGTCGTGCCGGACGAATTCAAGCGGCATGCCCACCACTGGCTCATTCTGCACGGGCGCTATGTCTGCGTGGCGCGCCGACCATTGTGCGAGAAGTGCCTGATCGCGGATCTGTGCCGGTATCCGGCCAAGACACTCGCGGTCTGAAGCTAGAGCGCGAAGAATCTAGGTTTGCACCGCCATTGAACCAATCTCCGTTCATTCCCGCGAAAGCGGGAATCCAGGGGCCCAGAACTTGGCCAAAGAACTGGGTCCCCGCCTCCGCGCTAGGGGGTGTACACATCTTGGGATTTGACGCGCAGTCGGGATCGGCGCCTGCCCGGGTCTCCCACTGCCAGAGCAGCCCCCGGTGCGCGCATCATAGGCCTGGAAGTTCCGTCCGGCTCGGCGTGGAAGATTAGGTCGCTCGCGGTCGCGAGCGCGCCGCTGCCTTACCCGATCGAGTAGGCCGTCCGCTTTTGCCGGGCGTGATCACCACAGCGCCGCTATATCGCAACGTCAGGCCTTCGCGCAGAACAGGATCAGGTTCGGGAGGTCCGTCCCTAGGGCCGACCTCGATATCGAGCGCAGAGGCAACGAGGGTCCGAATTAGAAGTTCGTCTCGAACAGGCTTCTGCTACCTTGCATCATGTAGAGACGGCCGTCGTTCATGAAAAAGACCGTCCCCCTCGGAACCGCCCTGGCCCGCCTCTTCATTGCCGCCATGCTCGGATCTTTGGGCTGCATCATCCTCATTTTTCCCTGCATGTCTACCACGTAGGCTTTTTGCTCCTGAAGCTCCCACGGCTCGCCCCTTTGAGCGGATGCCGGCATTGCAAGTGCGAACGGGATGGTGACTGCGCATAAGGTTCTGGCAAGAAAAGACATGATCTTCCTCCTTCAAAACAAATTTGGACGCTGTAACGGCTATTCGCGTGGCCATCGCGAATTGTTACTAAGATATCCTGACGAGCAACGCCCGCGCCGGCCTTCGAGTTCCTCGTCGAGCCAGGTCGCCAGTTCGAAGAAAAGGGCATTAACCATCATCCGCGGACTTCCTGGTCCGAAGGCGGTCGAAACTAGACGCGCGGCTCAGGAAACGAGTCGTGCTCGACGATGGTCGGGCGCGTGCCGACAAGCCGCTTGTGCATGTGCACCATGAAGGCCATGCCGAACAGCGGCGTCGCGAGGTTCAGGATCGGGATCGACACAAACGCCGCGATGAACAGCCCGGCGATGAACAGCGTGCCCTGGTGCATGCGGCGCAGTTTCTTGGCCTCGGCGGGTGTTCGAAACCGCATCGCGGCCAGGATGAAATATTCGCGCCCGAGCAGAAACGCAGTGCAGAGAAAGAAGATCACCGCGCCGGCGCCCGCTAGCAGCCAGAACGGCAGCGCGAGGAGATAGATCATGACAGCGAGCAGCGCGGTCTTTGAGCCCTCGTACAAGGCACGCCAGATCGGCAGCTCGTGCCCGACGGGCTCATCCGGATAGTAGTTGCGCTCGACCTCGGCGCCGATCTCGTCCACGAACAGGCTCGCCACCAGCGCGGTGACGGCGGGCATCAGCAGCACCGAGCCCGCGATGATGCCGACCGTGGCGGCGAATGACAGCAGCCAGGCCAGCACGGACACCGGCATATTGGTGGTGACTCCGAGCGTCTGCTCGGCCCAGCCCTGGGCAACGCCCGCAAGCCATACCAGCACGCGATTGAGGCCGATGCCCACAATGATGATCAGGACTGCGGCGAGCCCGATCGATTTCCACAGCACCGCGCGGAACGGGCGTGTGAACATCTGAGCCAGCGCCTTGAATGCCGCATCGAGCATGGGGGCGATCTCCAATCGGAGCGCAGAGGTACGGGGACAAATCGCGCAACACAAGGGGATGGGATGATACTTGGGATGATATTTGGGACGACATGCGGGGATGACATATGGGCCGCAGCCCGCAGCATTGCGTGAACGAGCGCTCGGACCTATCCTAATAGGTATGCATCATGTTCGGCCGCGCTGCGGCACGATGCGTCGCAGAAACTGCTGGTTGTCTGCCCGGAATCCAGATCGGTCGAGCCACTGGAGTGACACCCATGCGCTGGATGCCTGCAACACTGATCGTCATGGCTTGTTGTTGGAATGCCGGTTGGGCGGTGGACGCGTCCCACGCCGCCGAGTTGCCCACCAACGACTATCCCACGGTCGCGCGCGCCGACTACGTGTTCGGTTGCATGCAGGTGAATGGGCAGACACGCGACGCGCTCGAGCGGTGCTCATGCTCGATCGATGTCATCGCCTCGCTTCTTCCTTATGATCTATACGAAGAGGCCGAGACGATCATGAGCGTGCGCCAGCGTGGCGGAAAAAATGCGTCAATGTTCCTGACCATGCCGGCGCTGCGAGCGAAAGTCGACGATCTCAAGCGCGCGCAGGTCGAAGCGGAACTTCGCTGCTTCTGACGTTCTGTGGCGAACAACATTAATTAACTTCACATTCGCGTGTGTAGCTTGACGCGCTCTCCGTCGCTCGGAGCTTCTGTTCGTTGCGGTATTGACGAGGGAACTAAGCGGCGCACGCTTTCATTTAGAGTAGTGTTGCACCTTCGCGTGCGTTCCGTGCGACCAAGATTCTCCTTGCGAACGCCCTGAATGCACTACAAATTTGAGTTGTAGCCATCGTTTCTTACGAAAAGACGCCTGTTGGCGGGGGCCGCCGTGCCCACGATCGCTACTGCTTCAAATACCCAACGGCAGTAGGGAGTAGCGCTATGCACAGACATGCACTTGCCAGTGCATCGCTGGCGGTGTTCGCGATCGCGACGCCAGCGATGGCCAACGAGGATGTACTGCAGCAATCAGCGAAGCCCGAGCAATGGGTGCTGCAGACAGGGAACTACACGAACCAGCGATACAGCAAGCTTGACCAGATCAATCGCGACAACGTCAAGAATCTGAAAGTGGCCTGGACGTTCTCGACCGGTGTGCTGCGCGGTCATGAAGGCGCGCCGCTCGTGGTCGGCAACATCATGTACGTTCATACGCCATTCCCGAACACGGTCTACGCGCTTGATTTGAACGAGGACGGCAAGATTCTCTGGAAGTACGAGCCCAAGCAGAATCCCGATGTCATCCCGGTGATGTGCTGCGACACCGTGTATCGCGGGCCCGCCTATGCCGACGGAACCATTTATCTTCATCAGGCCGACACGACCTTGGTCGCGCTTGACGCCAAGACCGGCAAGGAGAAATGGAAGACCGTCAACGGCGATCCGAAGAAAGGCGAGACCAACACCGCCACGGTGTTGCCGGTGAAGGACAAGGTGATCGTCGGAATTTCCGGCGCTGAGTTCGGTGTGCGCGGTCATGTCACCGCCTACGATGCGAAGACCGGCAGGCAGCTGTGGCGTGCCTATTCGGTCGGCCCGGACAACGAGATCATGTTCGATCCCGAGAAGACCATGTCGCTCGGCAAACCGGTCGGCAAGGATTCCTCGGTCAAGACCTGGACCGGTGAACAATGGAAGATCGGCGGCGGTTCAACGTGGGGCTGGTACTCCTACGACCCCGAGACCAACCTGATGTACCACGGCACAGCCAATCCATCGACCTGGAACCCGGTTCAGCGCGCCGGCACGGACGGCAAGCCGATCGATCAGAAATGGACCATGGCCATTATCGCGCGTGACGTCGACACCGGCGTGGCGAAATGGGCCTACCAGATGACGCCATTCGACGAGTGGGACTATGACGGCATCAACGAGATGATCCTGGCTGACATCACGGTGCAGGGTCAGCCGCGTAAAGTGCTGGTTCACTTCGACCGCAACGGGCTCGGCTACACGCTCGATCGCGTGACCGGAGAGCTCCTGGTCGCCAACAAGTTCGACCCCAAGGTCAACTGGACCAGCGGCGTGGTGATGGACAAGAACAGTCCGCAATATGGGCGTCCGCAGGTCGTGAAGGAGTACTCGACCTTCCAGACCGGCCAGGACAAGAACACAAAGGGAGTTTGTCCGGCGGCGCTCGGCAGCAAGGACCAGCAGCCGGCGGCCTTCTCGCCGCGGACTAACCTGTTCTACGTGCCGACCAACCATGTCTGCATGGATTACGAGCCGTTCCGGGTGTCGTACACGGCTGGGCAACCCTATGTCGGGGCCACCCTGTCGATGTTCCCGGCGCCTGGCAGCCATGGCGGCATGGGCAACTTCATCGCCTGGGATGCCGCGCAGGGAAAAATCGTCTGGTCGAAGCCCGAGAAGTTCTCGGTGTGGTCGGGAGCGCTCGCCACCGCGGGCGGCATCGTGTTCTACGGCACGCTCGAAGGCTACATCAAGGCGGTCGACGAGAAGGACGGCACCGAGCTGTTCAAGTTCAAGACCCCATCCGGCATCATCGGCAACGTGATGACCTACAGTCACAACGGCAAGCAATATGTCGCGGTGCTGTCGGGCGTCGGTGGCTGGGCCGGGATCGGCCTTGCCGCGGGTCTCACCAACCCGACCGAAGGCCTGGGCGCCGTCGGCGGCTACGCGGGCCTGCGCGACTACACGGCGCTGGGCGGCTCGCTGACAGTATTCACGCTGCCATAGTCGGCAGCGTCAAACAGCGCACCAGCGGGCCACCCCCGCTGGTGCGTCCAGTGCTGAAGCCTATGGCTGATCTGCGCCATCAACCGCCGGGGTTGAGATGAGACGTGTCTGCATTCCACTCATGCTCTTTTTCGCTCTGGGTCTCCTCAGCGTCGTCGCAGAGCCGGCCAAGAAGGAGAAGGATGGCAAGTGGGAAACCGCCGACGGCAGCCCGACCTACAACATCGCCAGCGATGGCACGGTCGACTGGTACACGTTCTCGGGTTTCCGCCGCTATCATTCCGAATGCCACGTTTGTCACGGGCCGGATGGTGAGGGCTCGACCTATGCGCCGAGCTTGGTCGAGTCGCTGAAGACGATGAGCTACCCCGATTTCATGCTCATTGTCGCCACTGGCAAGGAGGAGATACGCACCGACAAGCAAGCCAAGATGCCGGCGCTTGGCAACAATCGCAACGTCGCGTGCTATCTCGATGATCTCTACGTGTATTTGAAAGCGCGCGCCGATGGTGTCCTGCCCCGCGGACGCCCGGCCAAACACGCCGACAAGCCCGAGACGGCGGATAAGCACGAAAAGGAGTGTTTCGGTGATCGCTAGGTTAACCGCGGTACTGCTGTCGGGCGCGATCAGCGTGAGCGTTGTTGCATTCGTGGTGGAGGCGCAAGCGCAGCGTGTCGACCTCGTCGATCGAACTGCGCTGCGTGTCTGCTCCGACCCCGCCAACCTGCCGTTCTCGAACGACAAGGGCGAGGGCTTCGAGAACAAGATTGCCGAGATGGTCGCCGCCGATCTGAAGGTGCCGGTCGAGTACACCTGGTTTCCGCAAGCCACCGGCTTCATCCGCCAGACGCTGTTCGCCAAGCGCTGCGACGTGGTCATGGGTTATGCCCAAGGCGATGACCTCGTGCTCAACACCAACCACTACTATCGCTCGACCTATGCCCTGGTGCTGCGCAAGGGCACGGGCCTCGATGGCGTTGACAGTCTCGAAGATCCGCGTCTCAGGGGCAAACGCATCGGCGTTATCGCCGGCACGCCGCCGACCACCGCCATGGCCCTGCTCGGTCTTATCGAGCACGCCAAACCCTATCCGCTCATGGTCGATCGTCGTTATGAATCTCCGGCAGAGCGCATGATCGAAGACATCCAATCAAGCGATATCGACGCTGGCGTCTTGTGGGGCCCGATTGCCGGATATTTTGCGCCCAAGGCCAACGGCGACCTCAAGGTCGTGCCTCTCTTGAAAGACGCCGCCGGTCAGCGCATGGCCTACCGTATTACATTTGGGGTTCGCCCCCTCGAGGACGAATGGAAGCGCCAGCTCAATGGTCTCATCGCCAAACGGCAGGGTGATATCGATGCGGTTCTTCTGCAGTTCGGCGTGCCGCTGCTTGACGAGCAGTCCAATCTGATCACCGCGCCGCGGCGCTGACCAGCAGACCTGGCTCTAAATTGAGCATGTCGGCTGCGGCCGCCTGCAGCATAGCCGCCCCGCCCGAGCTGCCGTTGCCCAGCAGCCTAAGCTCGCTCGCGGGCTTACAAGGTCACGCCCGAAAGGAATCGCGCCAGATCAGATGTCGTGTTGGTTCGCCGGGCGGCATTCCCAGCGTACGACGCGCCATCGCGGGTTTTCCTCGCTCCACCTGGCCACGTACGGCAACGCATTCTTCATGCACTGGATGGCCGAGATGTCGGACGCGACGGGAATTCTGTGATTTTGGCACACAGTCGGTTCATTGACGAGGCAAGTCGATAGGATGATGGCGAGCATGCATGGTCCTGGTCACATTGTCATGCCGATTGCAGACCTCGGCATCGCCAATGTGAAGCATATTCCATGCCACTGTAAGAGGCGGCGGTAGAGCATGTGGACGATTAGGGCATAGGAACATTAGCCGCCGCTTGCTCGCTGGGTGCGTTTCCTAATCATCGAAGTATTTGTCGGTCTCGCAGTCTCTGCATGGAGCGCCGGACGAACGTGAACGGACCACCCGCGGCGAGGTTGCTTCTCGCAAACCTCGCGCAGCACATCCCAAGCATGCTTCCCCAGTGTAGAGGCGTGCTAGTACTTTCTGACGATCGGCGCCGGCGCTGGCTGTTCGAACAGCTTCGTGAGCGGGAGGATGATACGCCCCCAGCCACGGGTGTCGTGGCCGCCGTAATTGTTCTCGGAAACCTCCGTCGTGACGTAAGCTTGCATAATGACCGGGCCGAAGTCGTAGCCGACCAAACCGCCCACGGCGAACTGACTTTGTTTCTGATAACCCACGATCGGCCGGTTCAGGTCCGTGGACCCGTAGGCCACGGGACCGAATTCCCATTTACCAACCTTCTTGGTCGCCGTCAGATCGACGTTCACGAAGTTTGGATTGCAGCCCCTGAATGCGAAACGGTGACGGGCATGGTGACAGCTGCGGCCGGTCGGTGACACCATCGAGTTGGATGCCCCAGATGACGTTGGCGGTCAGGTTCCAGCCGTCGTTGGTGTAGCTCAAAGCAAACCGCTGATTGATCGACGTCGAGCTCCAAGCCACGTTGGTATTGACATCGAGATAAGCGCCGAACAGATAGCTAAAGCCCAACCCATTTCCGAGATCCCAGGCCAACTGGCCCGAGACGAGCGGATTGTACATGCCCGAGGGAGACGGCGTGTTTTCAACGGCCACGAACAACGCGGGCGTTGCCACCAGGAACTGCAGCCTCGCGCCCAAAAGGGTCACGGGCGTCGACCATGCGACCACCGGGATCGTGACCGCCAAACACGTGGTCGCCGGTTGCGTGTCCCTGCAGCCATAGTCCGACGTGTTGACATAATAGACGCCGGGAGGGAGCGGGGCTCCGGCTGCGACGCCCACAGTTTCGCCAGGCTGCGTCACGGATCCAGCGAGCGCCGGTGCGGCTGTACAAAGCGACAGCAGCCCCGCTGCCGCCAATGTCGTTAGTTTCGTACTCATATTCGTTTCTCCCATGCATAGCCGTTGACCGTCGCGCGCCTTCGCAGGCTGCTTCGGCATGCTTCAAGATTCTTGCGGCGAGCGCGCCCCGCACACGGAGATGCGTCGCTAAGGTCGTATTGTTATGGTCGACTTGTTCTGACCGACGTCCGACACGTCTTACTCGGAAGGGCTTTGGCAGCGGGTCAGAGGCAGAGCGGGCTGCGGCCCCGAAAAATTCCCATGCCCGGTCAGTCTGACCTACGAAGCATCATCACGCTTTTCACTGACGCTTCGATAGCCAAAACCACGCCGTCAATTTTTGCGCGCACGATCTTCGCAAAATCTAGATTGCATCGAATTGCTTCCACACCTTAACCACGTGGGGTCACTCATCGTTGCCGAAGTGTAACTAAAACATCACGCACTCAATGCGAGGCGGGTGCTCGCACACCGCAGATCGAAACAAAAAGTTCTGTTGACCAATAGTAACTTTAAGCACTGTCGCGTCTGTGGATGAAGTCGGGTTATCTAACGGGTCAGTTTGCCTGCTGACTGTAACGGGCCACTATCGCGATTCGGAAATTTCGCAATCGAACGTCTCTCGCGCGTGCGTGTATTTATTGAATGCGGCGGGAAAGGAAGCACGACGTGGCGACACCGGGCAAGTGATGTGCACTGAGTGAGTGTCACTCGCCCATGTGCGAGCGAATCTCGCGGCCGAGCTCGAAGAGGCGCTGCTCGATGACGACCGGCACTTCACAGGCGAGCGGAAGGGACTGCTGGCGCTCGGTGAAGACGCGTATGTCCCAGTTATGCCTGTCTTCTGCCGCGGCCAGCTCCGCGCGTGCATTCGCATCGGCTGCCGCCCGTTCCTTGATCTGCCGCAGCACTCCGTCTTGTCTTTCGATCTCTGCCGCCCGTGCCTTCTGCCGCCGCTGGAAGCGCTCGAGGCCGTTCATCACGGTGGCGCGGTCTGTGTTAACGGTGCTGAGCAGGCCTGCGAACAGGTTCTTAAGGGTCTCGTCACGCTTGTCCTGGGGCTGCGCCGCGGCGAACTGCGCGATGGAGGTGGCGGCCTGCTCGAGCGACACGCGACGACTGACCAGGACTGCAACGAGCTTCCTCATCTCCTCGTTGTCGTTCCATTGAGTAAGGTCGTCGACGTCGGGGCCATCCCACATCTGTACCGAGGTCAGCGTCGCCACTTTTCGTTGGATGCACGGCCAATCCGGGTTGGCGGCATCCGCGGCATGGGCGATCGGCGCGACGCACGCGATGATGCCCGCGGCGAAGAGGCCAACGGCTGCGTTCGAATGAGCCACGTCGTTCTCCTCGGTTTGATCAGAACGGCGCCACGACGACGCCCCACGGATAGCGCCCGACCTTGATCGATCTGCACGACGCGCAGCTTCTCCACGTCGATCACGGACACGTCGTTGGACGAGCCGTTAGTGGTGAACAGGAGCTTTTCATCCGGCGTGAGGGCGAGCTGCCATACACGCTGACCGACCAGGAGATATTTCTCGACCTTGAAGGTCGCGGTGTCGATCACGGCGACACGGTTGGAGGGGCCGAGCGCCACAAAGGCGCGCTTTCCATCCTTGGTGATGCGCACGCCAACCGGCTGAATGGCATCCTGCGGCATGCCCGGTATCTTGAAGGCGATCTTGGCCATGACCGCTCGCGTCTTGGCATCGATGACCGTGACGGTGCCGCCGATCTCGGCGCTGACCCAGACCTGGCTGCCGTCGGCATTGAATTCCGCAAAGCGCGGCCGGCTGTCGACCAGCACGTTGTCGATGGTGGTGTTGGTCGCGGTGTCGATGAAGTGGGCCATGTTGGTGGTTTCCGACGTGGTCACCAGGACCTTGCCGTCTGGGCTGATGCCCATGCCCTCGGGCTCCACGCCGACCGGAATCTCCGCCAGCACCGAATCCTTCTCGATGTCCACCACGGTGACGAGATTGTCCTCCTCATTGGCGATGTAGAGCAACTTGCCGGCCGGATGCAGGACGAACAGCTCAGGGTCCTGACCGGATGGCAGGCTCTTCACCAGCTCCATGGTGCGCGCGTCGAAAACCTGAACGGCGTTGTCGTCGCTGGCGCAGACCAGCAGCCAGCGATGGTCCTTTGTGAGCGTGATCCCGCGCGGACGCTGGCCGACCTTGACGGTCCGGACGACTTCGAGCTTGGCGCTGTCGATGATGCTGACCGTGCCATCCTTCTCGTTGGTGACGAAAACGGTATAGGCGGGCGCCGGCGTTGCGACGAGCAGCGAGGCGAGCAACGCAATCATGAACCAGCTGGTGCGACGAGCCACACCAGCTGCCACGCGTGAATGCCCGGTGCTGTCCATGAGTGGTTCCTTAGGGCGCATAGGCTCGGCAGTTGGTTTCCGGCTTGTCGAAACCAAGCGTGTCGAGCTCAGTGAACTGATGAAGAAACCCAGCTTGCGGTGACACGCTCACGGGCAGCTTTGCGGTCCCGATCAGGATCGGCTGCCGCAGCTGTCCGTCCCAGTCGCGGAACGAGAGCTTGCGCCCCTTGAACGCCGCGAGCTCGAAGCCAGGCGATTTCATGTACGCAATCAGGTCCGCGGGCGCGGTCGTCTTGCTGCGCGTTGCCGCCTCGCCGATCGCGCGCACCGCCACCCATGCATCATAGTCGAGCGACTCCATCGGGCGATTGGCGAGCCGCCGAAAGCGGTTCTGGATCTGGGTCGCGCCCCACTGCTCGAGCGCCGGATGCCAACTGGTCGGCACCAGCCCCTGCGTTCCTGCGACCGGCCGCGGGTCAAAGGTGCGATACGGGAAATATTCGCCGAACCGGCCGCTTTCATCGGCCACCATCACGCACGTCATGGGCGGACGCCCGCTGGGTGAAAGCCGGGATCCGCTCCTGGATCTGCTCGTGCCCGCCGTCGGCGCGGCTGCCAACGTCGTCGCTGAACTGGCGCTCCTCGACTATCTTCAAACCGAACCGCTTGGCGGAGCGCCGCAGCGCGTCCGCAAACGCCTTATCGTCGGGCTCGGTGCCATACACCAGGAACCAGCGCTGCCAGCGCTTCCAGCGCAGATATTGCGCCAGCCCGTCCGCCAGCATGGAGCGCGACGGCGCGGTGTGAACCACATTGGGCCGGCAATCCTGCTCGCGCAGCCGATCGTCGCTGGCGCCGGCATTCAGGATGAGCGCGTCACGCCCCTTCACCGCGTCAGCGAGCGCGAGCAGGGTTGGAGCGCTGGCATCGGCGACGATGTAGGAGGCGCCGGCATCAAGCTGCTTCTTCGTGTCGGCAAGGAGCTCGGTGGCGTTGGCGCTCTGGACAATGGTGAGCGTGAACTCCTGACCCAGGAAGCGGCCGGTGGTGTTGTTGTCGTTGATCGCGAGGCGCGCTCCGGCGACGCCTTCGTCGGGGGGGCGGATATCCAGCGGCGAGATCGGCGGTGGCAACTCGCGCAACTCGCGAGCCAGCACGATTGCGATCCGGCGGATCTCGCGTACAGGCGCCGCGTGGGGTTCCTCGGATTGCGATGCCAGGGTTGCCGGTGTCTGGCCCAAAGCAATTGCTGCGCCGGTCAACAGCGCGACGGCTGCGGCCGGGAAGAGATACGCCAAACCGCCGCAGAAATGCCTGCGGTCCGATTGTGTCGTGGACTTCCGTCCCATTCGTCGACTCCGGCATGACCCGTAGGTCGTGAATGACTGCGCTCCCCCGATATCTCTCCAACGCCTGGATCAGGTGTTCGATCCCGTCACCGCCGCCCGCATGGTGCGTCTTGAGCGCACGCGCGCTAGTAAACCTTAGTATACCACCACGCTCCGGATGCTCTTGCCCTCGTGCATCAGGTCGAAGCCGCGATTGATCTCTTTGAGCGGCATGGTGTGGGTGATCATCGGGTCGATCTGGATCTTCTTCTCCATGTACCAGTCGACGATCTTGGGCACGTCGGTGCGGCCGCGCGCGCCGCCGAAGGCGGTGCCCTTCCAGACCCGGCCGGTCACGAGCTGGAACGGCCGCGTGGCGATCTCCTGGCCTGCGCCCGCAACCCCGATGATCACGCTCATGCCCCAGCCGCGGTGGCAGGCTTCCAGCGCCTGCCGCATCACATTGACGTTGCCGGTGCAGTCGAAGGTGTAGTCGGCGCCGCCGATCTGATCGGCGCCACTCTTGGTCATGTTAACCAGATGGGCGACGGTGTCGCCGCCGACCTCCTTCGGATTGACGAAATGGGTCATGCCGAAGCGCTCGCCCCATTCCTTCTTGTCGTTGTTGACGTCGACCCCGATGATCATGTCGGCGCCGGCGAGCCTGAGCCCCTGGATCACGTTGAGCCCGATGCCGCCAAGCCCGAACACGACCGCCTTGGCGCCGGGCTCGACCTTCGCGGTGTTGATCACCGCCCCGATGCCGGTCGTCACCCCGCAGCCGATGTAGCAGACCTTGTCGAACGGTGCGTCCTCGCGGATCTTGGCGACCGCGATCTCGGGCAGCACGGTGAAGTTTGAGAAGGTCGAGCAGCCCATATAGTGGTGGAGCTTCTTGCCGCCGAGCGAGAAGCGCGAGGTGCCGTCGGGCATCACGCCCTGGCCCTGGGTCGCGCGGATGGCGGTGCAGAGATTGGTTTTACGCGACAGACAGGACGGGCATTGCCGGCATTCCGGTGTGTAGAGCGGAATGACGTGGTCGCCTTTCTTCACCGAGGTGACGCCCGGCCCGACCTCGACCACGACGCCGGCGCCCTCGTGCCCGAGGATCGCGGGGAACAACCCTTCGGGATCGGCACCCGAGAGCGTGAACTCGTCGGTGTGGCAGATGCCGGTCGCCTTGATCTCGACCATCACTTCGCCAGCTTTTGGCCCGTCAAGGTCGACCTCCATGATCTCCAGAGGCTTGGCCTTTTCTACTGCGACCGCGGCGCGGGTCTTCATCGCTTGCTCCTCGTCGTAAATTCTATCGGCAAAGCCGATATGCAAGTCATGATGTGTAACTCATGTGTGCAAGTTCTTGGCATGCGCAAGTCGTAGCATGCGCAAGTCTTAGCGCGTCGCACAGGTGTCGCAAGGGCGGTAAACACCGCGCCGATCGCCCACCGTGGTCACTCACCGATCGCATGGGCAGCGTTCCCCTAGCGATTTCAATCTGCGTTTTGGAGTTTCTTTTTTGGAGAAATATCTCTAGTATGGATTGCAAGCTCTAAGCAAAAATTTTGACGGAATAGGGCCTTCTCGACGGAGCAATAGCCGGTCGGAAGGCGGCATTCGAGAATCGAAAAGTCTGCGGTGCTGGCTGCCTCACGAGAAAGTGACTCGTTGGGCCGCGACAGGCACCGAGTACCATCGATGGAGGAGATGCCATGGCGACGTTTTCAATTCATCCGGCAGTGGACAACGGCATGAAGCCCGCTTCGCCGGGCTTCGCAGGTGGAACGCTTCAATGCAAGTGCGCGAGCAATCCTGTCGTTGTGAGCATTGGCGGCCAGTGCGCCTATAATCACGTGTGCGGATGTACCAAGTGCTGGAAGCCTGCAGGAGCAATGTTCTCGCAGGTGGCTGTCGTGCCGCGCGACAAGGTCAGCGTGACCCAGAATGCCGCGAAGCTGAAGGTCGTGGATCCCAATGCCGCCATTCAGCGGCACGCCTGCACGGAATGCGGCGTGCATATGTATGGCCGGATCGAGAACACCAAGCATCCCTTCTATGGGTTCGATTTCATTCACACTGAGCTGTCGAAGCAGGACGGTTGGGCGCCGCCTGAGTTTGCTGCCTTCGTCTCGTCGATCATCGAGTCCGGAACGCCGCCCGGCATGATGTCCGAGGTCCGAGGTCGATTGCGAGAGTTGCATCTGGAGCCCTACGACTGTCTGTCGCCGGCTCTGATGGATGCGATCGCGACCCACGTGGCCAAAGCGTCAGGGGTGCTGAAGAGCTGATAGGGCATGCTACGCCGATCGGATGCTCTCGGTGCTGTGCGAGCGTGCACGCTTGTGTGCGCGCTCATGGTCACGCCCATGCTCACGCCGAGGGCTACTTGGGCGCAAGACATGATGCGTCATGTCGACCTGTCGTCGCCGGACATGACGATGGCAGAGATGACCCGCGACCAGGTGGTCGCAGCCATTGCCGCGGCGAGCGCGTCCGCGCCCGCGGATTTGTCCGGCAAGCGCCTCAACGGCCTCGACCTGTCCGGTCTCGACCTTTCGGGTGTCGATCTGCGGGCGGCACGGCTTAACCGCACGAAGCTCACGGGTACGAAACTCGAGCGCGCGCTGCTCAGCCAGGCTTGGCTGCTCGAGGCGGATCTCTCGGGCGCGAGCCTTAAGGATGCTATTCTGCTGGGCGCACAGCTACAGCGCGCTAAGCTCGACGGCGCCGACCTGTCCGGCGCGCGCGTCGCTGCTGATTTTTCCGGCGCAAGTCTTGTCGGCGCATCGGTCGCCAATGGCAATCTTGGGGTCGACATCAAGAACCAGTCGATGGGGCTGATGCGCTCGGTCTTTCGCTCCGCCAACCTCAAAGGCGTGAACGCGCGCGGTGCGGACCTTTCGCGCGCCGACCTCGAGTTTGCCTCGCTGGTCGAGGCCGATCTCACCGGTGCATTGCTGACAGGCGCGCTGCTCGGTGGCGCCGACTTGACCGGCGCCATTGTGACGGGAGCTGATTTCGACAATGCCGATCTTGCCTCCACGCGGCTGATCCGGCCGATCGGGCTCGATGCCGCACGGAATCTCGACAAGGCGAAGAATCTGGAGCGGGCGCAGCGCGACAAGTGAGCGCATGGTCGCTCGTCGCTTTGAATCGACGCCTGATAGGGCGCTCACATTAGATGTCGGCTGAAATGTCGGCCGAAACGTTTGCGGTGGCGGACGCAATCGGGCAATGTTCCGCGTGGGCGAGGAGCCCGATCGCCGCAAGCAACAGCGCTGCAAGCATCAGCATGCCGTTCTTCAGTCGCCGTTCATTTCTTGCCGCTTCTGCTGCCATGTCGGCCGCGCCCGCGCTGGCGCAGCCACCCGGACCCAACCCGCAGCCGGCACCGAGGCAGAAAAGCACGCCGCGCCCGGATGGTGTCGACGTTGTCATTGTTGGCGCCGGTGCCGCCGGCATTGCGGCGGCGCGTCGCCTGATCGCAGCCGGCCGCCGCGTCGCGATTGTGGAGGCCGCGCCCGAGATGGGTGGGCGCTGCGTTACCGACAGCAAGATTTTCGGCGTGCCTTATGATCGCGGCGCTCATTGGATCCATATGCCGGACATCAATCCGGTGGCCAAGCTTGCGACGCAGAGCGGTCTCGACATCTATCCGGCACCGCCCGGCCAGCGCATCCGCGTCGGCCGGCGTTTCGCGCGCGAAAGCGAGATGGAAGATTTTCTGGCGACGCAGGTCCGCGCCACCACCGCGATCGCAGATGCTGCGCGCAAGGGCGATGTGGCGTGCTCGCAGGCGCTGCCGAAGGACCTTGGCGAGTGGCGCTCGACGATTGAGTTCTTCCTCGGCCCGTTCGGCTGCGGCAAGGATTTGTCGGAGATCTCGGCGCTCGACTTCTCCCGCTCTTCCGAAAGAGACGTCGATGCTTTCTGCCGCCAGGGCTTCGGCACACTGCTGACCAAGCTCGCGGCCGGGCTGCCGGTGCAGCTCAATGCGCCCGTGACTGCGATCGAATGGGGCCGGCGGACGGCAGTCGAAGTGGTGACGGCACGCGGCCGCCTGACCGCCCCGGCCGCCATCGTGACGGCTTCGACCAATGTGCTCGCCGCCCGCAAGATCAAGTTCGAACCGGAGCTGCCCAGGCGCCAGCTCGATGCCTTACTCAAGCTCAAGCTCGGCAGCTACGACCATGTGACGCTGGAGCTGCCGGGCAATCCGCTCGGGTTGCGCACCGACGAGCTCGTTCTTGAGAAATCGAACGGTCCGCGCACGGCGTCGATCTTTGCCAATGCATCGGGTTCGACGCTGTGCATGATCGACATTGGCGGCAGCTTCGGCCGCGATCTCGCCGCCAAGGGCGAGAAGGAGATGGTGGCGTTCGCGCTCGACTGGCTGACCAGCCTTTTCGGTTCTGACATGAAGACTCACGTGCAGCGCCGGCATGCCACGCGCTGGAACGAGGAGCCTTGGGTGCTCGGCGCCTTCTCGGCCGCGTTGCCGGGCGGCCAATCCGCGCGCCGCGTCCTGATGGAGCCGCTCAACCGCATGTATTTCGCGGGCGAGGCCGTGCACGAGACGCTGTGGGGCACGGTCGGCGGTGCCTGGGAATCGGGCGAGCGCGCGGCTGATGCGGTGGCGAAGCTGTTCGGCGGGCGGCGATGAGCATGCGGCCGAAGGCGCTGATCGCCTGGTCGAGCGGCAAGGACAGCGCCTGGGCGGTGCATGAGACGCGCCGCGCCGGCGACTGCGAAGGCTACGTCCGCAGCACGCCGCCGGTGCGCTTGCTCACCTCGGCGACGATCTTCTTGGCGAGCGCCTCGATCTCGTCGTCCGTCATGGTCTTCTCGCGCGGCTGGATCGTCACCGCGATCGCGATCGACTTCTTGCCGGGCTCGATGCCGGTGCCTTCATAGACGTCGAACAGCGTCACGCCGGTGATCAGCTTGCGGTCGACATTCTGCGCCGCTCGCACGAGATCGCCGGCCTTCACGTCGCGATCGACCACGAACGCGAAGTCGCGCTCGACCGGCTGGAACGGCGAAAGCTCGAGCACAGGCTTGGCGCGCGTGGCCTTGGCCTTCGGCTCGGGAATGCGCTCGAGGATCACCTCGAAGGCGACCAGCGGCCCTTCGGCATCGAGCGCTTCGAGCGTGCGCGGATGCAGCTCGCCGAAATGGCCGAGCACGTTCTGCGGCCCGATCTGGATCGTGCCCGAGCGGCCCGGGATGGAACCACGCCGGCGCGCCCGGCACGACCTGCAGCGCCTGCATCGGCGCGCCCGCGGCGGCGAGCGCCGCGTAGGCATCGCCCTTGGCGTCGAAGCAGTCGACCTCGGCGGCCTTGGATGACCAATGCCGGCCCGCAGCCCGAAGCCTTGGCGAACGCGCGGCGCACGCCGGTCGCGGCGGTGAGCTGCTCCTCCGGCTTGTCGCCTTTGAAGATCTGGCCCACTTCGAACAGCGCTGCGTCCGCGAAGCCGCGGTCGGCGTTCTTCTGCGCGGCTGCCACGAGTCCCGGAATGAGGCTCGGCCGCATGTCGGACAGGTCGGCCGCGATCGGGTTGGCGAGCGCGAGCTCAGCTTTGCCGCCGCCGAACAATTCGGCCTGCGGCTTCGAGACGAACGACCAGGTCACCGCCTCGACGATGCCGCGCGTCGCGAGCGCACGCTTGGCCTTGCGGGTGCGCAGCTGCATCGGCGTGAGGATCGGCTTGCGCGCCTTGTCGCCGCGCTCGAACGGCGTCGACGGCACCCGATCGACGCCGACGATGCGGACGATCTCCTCGACGATGTCGGCCTTGCCGTGCACGTCCGGGCGCCACGACGGCACCGCGATCTTGACGGCCTTGTCTTGCCCGGCGATCAAGAAGCCGAGCCCATTGAGCACGCGGCGCATTTCCGGGAACGGAATCTCGATGCCGGCCAGCCGCTTGATCTCGGAGAGCGGGAAATCGATCAGCAACTCCGGAACCTGCGGGTCACCCGCAACCGTGATCTCCGACGCGGTGCCGCCGCACAGATCGAGCACGAGCTTGGTCGCAAGCTCGAGCCCCGGTACGAGGAAGGCCGGATCGACGCCGCGCTCGAAACGATAGCGCGCGTCCGAGTTGATGCCGAGCTTGCGGCCGGTCTGCGCGATGTTGAGCGGTTCCCACAGCGCCGACTCGATCAGCACGTCGGTGGTCGCCTCCGAGCAGCCGGTTGCCTCGCCGCCCATGATGCCGGCGAGCGATTCCGGTCCGGCCTCGTCGGCGATCATGCACATGGTCTCGTCGAGCGTGTAGGTCTTGCCGTCGAGCGCAGTGAGCGTCTCGCCGGCGCGCGCGCGGCGCACGATGAGATTGCCGCGCACCTTGGCGGCGTCGAACACATGCAGCGGCCGGCCGCGGTCGTAGGTGATGAGGTTCGTGATGTCGACCAGCGCATTGATCGGGCGCAGCCCGATCGCGGTCAGGCGCCGTTGCAGCCAGTCGGGCGACGGGCCGTTCTTGACGCCGCGCACGAGACGCAGCGCGAAGCCCGGGCAGAGCGAGGGCGTCGTCGCCGAAGTCGAGCGTCACCTTGCGCGGGCAGGCGCCACTGCCCGGCACCGGCTTGATCGCCTTGTCGATGAACTTGCCCATGTCGGCGGCGGCGAGATCGCGCGCGATGCCGTGCACGCTGGTGCAGTCGGGGCGGTTGGGCGTGAGCTTGATCTCGATCACCGGGTCGTCGAGCTTGGCCCATTGCGCGTAGCTCTGCCCGACCGGCGCATCGTCCGGCAGATCGATGATGCCCTCGTGGTCGTCGGAGAGCTTGAGCTCGAATTCGGAGACCAGCATGCCGCGGCTCTCGACGCCGCGGATCTTGCCGATCGCGAGCGTGATGTCCTTGCCCGGAATGTAGGCGCCGGGCGGCACGAACACGCCCTTCATGCCGGTGCGCGCATTGGGCGCGCCGCACACGACCTGCACCGGGTCGCCCGCGCCGGTGTCGACCATGCAGACGCGCAGCCGGTCGGCGTTCGGATGCTGCTCGGCCGAGATCACGCGCGCGATCGTGAACGGCGCGAGCAGCTTGGCCTTGTCGTCGACGCTCTCGACCTCGAGCCCGATCATGGTGAGCTTGTCGGCGAGCGCGGCGACGGATGCGTCGGTGTCGAGATGCTCTTTGAGCCAGGAGAGGGTGAATTTCATGGGTGATCCCTCTGACTGTCCGTTGCGTTGCCAATCGGCGCAGCCGTTGTTTGAGGGTTCCCTCCCCCCATAGCCCGTCGCAGACGGGCGTGAGCGCCCTTATGTCGGGGGAGGGACAGGGAGGGGGGTGCGCCGCGAACTCGGGCAGTTACGGTTTCTCGAATGACGATCAATACGCCTTCGAGATTGGAAAGCACTTGCTCATTGGTGAATCTCAGCACGAGATATCCGCGCGACGCGAGCCAAGCATCGCGCACAGAATCATTCCGTTGTTGCGCGTCGAAGTCGTGCGTTTCTCCATCAAGCTCTACGATGACGTGCGCGGTGTGACAGACGAAGTCGACCACGTATCGTCCCATCGGCGCCTGTCGGCGGAACGAAATTCCATCAAGATGATGCGCCTTGAGATAGCGCCAGAGCAGAATCTCCGCGCGCGTCATCGCGCGTCGCAGATGCTTCGCCCTGTGGCGATGCTGCTCGCTGACGGCGGCGTGCGGCATGCGCGGTCACCCCCCTCCCTGTCCCTCCCCCGCAAGGGGGGAGGGAACCCTCAAACATCGACTGTGCTTAGCCATCATGAGCTCAGCCCTCCCGCCAGGGTCGGCAGGTCGAGCGGCCGGAAGCCGTAGTGCGAGAGCCAGCGCACGTCGGCCTCGAAGAACGGCGCGCAGGTCCGGCATGCCGTATTTGAGCATGGCGATGCGGTCGATCCCCATGCCCCAGGCGAAGCCCTGGTACTCGTCGGGATCGAGGCCGCAGTTGCGCATGCACGTTCGGGTGCACCATGCCGCAGCCGAGAATCTCCAGCCAGTCCTCGCCTTCGCCGAAGCGCACCTCGTCCTTGCCCTTGCGGCACTGGATGTCGACTTCGAGCGAGGGCTCGGTGAACGGGAAGAACGACGGGCGGAACCGCATCTTCACCTGGTCGACCTCGAAGAACGCCTTGCAGGAATTCTTCGAGAATCCATTTCAGGTGGCCGAGATGCGAGCCCTTGTCGATGACGAGCCCCTCGACCTGATGGAACATCGGCGTGTGGGTCTGGTCGGAATCGACCCGATAGGTGCGGCCCGGGATGATCACGCGGATCGGCGGCTTCTGACTCATCATGGTGCGGATCTGCACCGGCGAGGTATGCGTGCGCAGCAGCAACCGCGAGCCGTCCGGCTTCGGATTGAAGAAGAACGTGTCGTGCATCTCGCGGGCCGGATGGCCCTCGGGGATGTTGAGCTTGGTGAAGTTGAGATCGTCGGTCTCGATGTCGGGACCTTCCGCGACCGCGAAGCCCATGTCGGCGAAGATCGCGGTGAGCTCGTCGATCACCTGGCTGATCGGATGGATGCGGCCGACCTCGGCCGGCGTCTCGCGCAGCGGCAGCGTGACGTCGACGCGCTCGGTGTTGAGGCGCGCATCGAGCGCGGCGTTCTTGAGCGCTTCGCGCCGCGCCGTCAGCGCCTCGGTGACGCGGTCCTTGAGGCCGTTGATCAGCGGCCCCTTGGACTTGCGCTCGTCCGGCGTCATCGTGCCGAGCGTGCGCAGCAGCGCCGAGACCGAGCCGCTCTTGCCCAGCGCGGCCACGCGCACGGCTTCGAGCGCCGCTTCGTCGGACGGCAGCCGCGATGTCGCTGAGTATTTGCTGTTCGAGTGTCGCGATGTCGGACATCGGCCTCGACAAACGAAAACGTTCTATTCGGCTTCCGCCTCTCCGCCGTCATGCCCGGCCTTGTGCCGGGCATCCACGTCTTTCTGGCAAGCAAGACATGGATGGCCGGGCATGAGCGCGTTCACGCGCGTCTTCGACGGCGCTGTGCCCGGCCATGACGCCATCAAAGGCAGCGGTCGGGCAAAGTGGCTTAGGCGGCCGCCGGCAGCGCGGCCTTGGCCTTCTCGACGATCGCCTGAAACGCCGCCGGCTCGTGGATGGCGAGGTCGGACAGCACCTTGCGATCGACCATGAGCCCGGCCTTGGCGAGGCCGTCGATAAATCGGCTGTAGTTGAGCCCGAACGGCCGCACCGCGGCGTTGAGGCGCTGGATCCAGAGCGCGCGGAAGGTGCGCTTGCGGCGCTTGCGGTCGCGGTAGGCGTATTGGTTCGCCTTCTCGACCGCCTGCTTGGCGATGCGGATCGTGTTCTTGCGACGGCCGTAAAAGCCCTTGGCGGCCTTGAAGACTTTCTTGTGCTTGGCGTGTCCGGTGACGCCACGCTTGACGCGGGCCATGGCTGATCTCCTTCTGGCGGTTATCTGAGGCTGCGGTGGGGGAGCGCTAAAGCGCGCCTCAGCCGTTGGGCAGCCAATATTTCTTGATGTTGTCACCGTCCGTCTTGAACAGGACGTTGGTGCCGCGCAGCTGGCGGATCTGCTTCTTGGTCCGCTTGATCATGCCGTGGCGCTTGCCGGACTGTGCGTACAGCACCTTCCCGGTGCCGGTGATCTTGAAGCGCTTTTTGGCGCCCGACTTGGTCTTGATCTTGGGCATTTGGCTCTCCTTTCGGCGGCACAAGGAGGCCCTACGGCCCCCGTCCGCCGGTCAATTTGCTCGATGTGAGCGTGCTGATTGAGCACTTCGCCGCCGCCACGGCAGCCCATTGCGCCGGGCGGCGGGAGGCCGGGGTTATGGCAGAAGCGCCGGCAGATGACAATCCGGGACCTAATACGGACCGACCCAATACGAATCTCTGGGGGCGGCCGCAGCCGCCCCTCCCCGGCCTTTGGGGGTGAGACGTAGTCGGGGCGCCGGCTCTACTTAGAGCTCTATCTGGGCGCCAGAATCATGACCACTTGGCGGCCTTCGAAGCGGGCGTCCTGCTCCACCTTGGCAAAATCGGACGTATCGTCCTTGACCCGGTTGAGCAGCCTGTAGCCGAGCTCCTGGTGCGCCAGCTCGCGGCCACGGAAGCGCAGGGTGATCTTGACCTTGTCGCCTTCCTCGAAGAAGCGCTTCATCGAGCGCATCTTCACGTCATAGTCATGGTCGTCGATCATAGGCCGGAGCTTGATCTCCTTGACCTCGACCACTTTCTGCTTCTTGCGGGCTTCGGCCGCCTTCTTCTGCGCCTGGTATTTATATTTACCGAAATCAAGAAGTTTGCAGACGGGCGGAACGGAATTGGGTGCTATCTCGACGAGATCTAGCCCGGCTTCCTGGGCCTTCTCCATTGCAAACCGCGTCTCGACAGTGCCGTGATTGTGGCCGGTCTGGTCGATCAGTTGCACTTCGCGGTTTCGGATCTCCTCGTTGACACGCGGACCGTCTTTTTGGACGGGCGGCGGGGCTCTCATTGGTCGGCGAATGGCGCGGGCCTCCTATACTGTTGCGATAAACTCGCGGGGGCGAGTCTCGCAAGAATCCGGTCAATTCGCCGGCAAGTCAACGGAAATGCAATGCTGATCAAGTGTTTTTGCAGTTGAAGAGGCGGGAAATCCGCAACCGGCAGCCTTCCTCGGGGGCAGGGTACGGGTCTCCCGGGGGTGACGGTAACCGGCTGGCAACCATAGCGGCCAGACGGGGTCTGTTCCCAACAAGGTTCCGCTACGTTTCACGTGCCAGCAGCGACCGATAGACCGCCCGGGTCGCCACCGCGACGCTCTCGGGCGAGAACATGTATTCGGCGAATTCGCGCGCGCGTGCGCACATGGACTGATAGGCGTCGTCGTCGAGCGACAGGGCGGCCGCCAGCGCGCGGGCCAGGTCGAGCGCATCACCCGGCGTCGTCACCCAGCCGGTGCGCACGTCCTCCGGCATCTGGGGGGGTGTCACGAGATATTCCGGCAGCACGCCTATGTTCGATGCCACGACTGGCCGGCTCATTGCCTGCGCTTGCGCGACCACCCGCCCCAGCACCGGCGGCTCGGTCGCCGGCACGACCACCACATCGGCGATGGCGAATGCGGCTGGCATGTCGGCGCAATGCCCCGTGATGCGAAACATCTCAGCCACTTGCAGGGTTTGCGCGCGCTCGAGCACCTCCTCGGCATAGCGGCGGTGCTGCCGGTTCTCGCCGACGATCACGAAAACCATGTCGCGCCAGCCGTTGTCGAGGAGCGCGCGCGCGATCTCGGGCAGCAGCACCTGGCCGTTCCATGGCGCGACGCGGCCGGGCGTCATGATGACGCGCTGATGCGGCGGGATCGACCAGCCATTGCGCAGCGCCGCGAGGCGATTCTGATGCACGGTGCGAATGTCGAACACATTGGTGTCGACGCTGCGCGGCACGACGGTGATTCGCTCGCGCGGCACGCCGAGGCGCTCAATGACCGGCGTTGCCGCATAGCTCGACGGCGCGATGATCCGGTCGCCGCGGGCAAGATCGCCGATCTGCTGGGAAAACTCCCCGGAGGACGGCGGCGCATCCGGCAGGGTTGTGACCAGCCAGACCGCCACGGACTGGGCCGCATGCCATGCGGCTGCCGCGCCGCCGCGGCATTGCGCGTGGATGATGTCGATTCGCTCGGCCCCGATGAGGTTCTCGAGCTGGCGGTTGTTGCGGTGGCGGGTGAGCGGATTGACGGTGTCGGATGCAAACGAAACCCACTCGCCACCATGGGCCTTGAGATCGGCAACGAGCGGCCCTTCGCGGCCGGCCACGAGAGCGCGGGCGCCGGATTGCAGCAGCATCTGGGCGACGCTGATGGCCGCGCGGGCATTGGTCTCTTCGCGCAGCGCCGGCACCATCTGAAGGATGGTGGCGCCAGCAAGCGCTGGCCTGGAAGGGCGCGGCTCGTCGAATCGGTCGCTCATTGTCCGTTATGGAACCGGGCGCGCCAGGTTCTGCCTATCCCCCATTGTCCTGATATCGTTCTTGCACTCTTTGGCAGCATGCGGCGAAACATCGCCGGAACGATAGACGCAAGAACCTCAAATTCACGAGAATCGCATGAGTGAGTGTTGCCTGAAATTCATCCAGGTTGGAACAGGGGCCGACGAACGCAAGATCGCTGTGCGTGAGCGGGCCGGCTCATCACCGGGCATTTTGTGGCTGGGCGGCTTCAAATCCGACATGAAGGGCATCAAAGCCGTAGCGCTCGATGCCTGGGCGCAAGCGCAAGGCCGCGCCATCATCCGCTTCGACTATTCCGGCCATGGCGAATCAGGGGGTGAATTCACCGACGGCACGATTGGCCGCTGGCTGGAGGATTGCTTGGCCGTGTTCGAGGCCTGCTGCCGGGGTCCGCAGATAGTTGTCGGTTCCTCCATGGGCGGCTGGCTCGCGCTGCTTCTGGTTCGCTCGCTCGCGCAGCGCGCGGTCGTGCGCGCCACAATAGCCGGCCTGGTGCTGATCGCGCCCGCGGTCGACTTCACGGAAGAGCTGATGTGGAAGCGGTTCCCGCCCGACATTAAGCGGGCGGTCGAGGAAACCGGCGGCTGGGCGCGGCCCTCCGCCTATGGGGATGAGCCCTATCTGATCACGCGCAAGCTGATCGAGGAGGGTCGCAATCATCTCCTGCTCGGCGGCCTGATCGAGCCCGGCTGCCCGGTGCGCATCCTGCAGGGCGTCAAGGACCCTGACGTGCCGTGGCAACATGCGGTCGAGCTGGTCTCGCGCATTGCGCGCGACGATGTCGTGCTCACCCTGGTCAAGGACGGCGATCATCGCCTGTCGCGGCCGGAGGACATCGAGCGCCTGCTGGCGGCGCTGGCGGAGTTTTAGGCCAGCCCGGCTCGATCCTGGCGTCGCACCAGACTAGAATTGCGCGACAATAAGATCGCGTTGTTGCGCCGGGAGGATCACATGCGGGCCATTCACGATCGACGTGTGCTGATCGCGCTCACAGCGGCTCTTGCTGTTGGGACCCTTGCTCTTGGAACTCTTGCGCCGAGTCTCGCCGGCGCGCAGGACTATCCCAATCGCAAGATCACCTTCATGGTCGGCTTCGCGCCGGGCGGCGGCATCGACACGATCGCGCGGGTGATCGCGCAGGGGCTCACCGAGCAGTTCGGCTATCAGATCGTGATCGAGAATCGTCCCGGTGCGGCCTCCAACATCGCGGCGCGTGCGGTCGCAAACGCGGTGCCGGACGGCTATACGCTGCTCGTCACCGGCAACAGCCTGGCGATCAACCAGACCTATTACAAGAATCCCGGCTATTCGACCGACGAGCTCGCGCCGATCGCGTTTGTGGCGCGCGACAGCATGGCGCTCGCCGTCAATGCCGACAATCCGGCGCGCACACTGTCCGAGTTCGTCGAACGCTCGAAGAGCAAGCCGTTCAGCTTCGGCTTCGGCGGCTCGTCGGCCCGCATCGGCAGCGAATACGTCTTCAAGGTGCTGTTGAAGACTCAGGCGGTGGGCGTGCCGTTCCAGAGCGGCGTGCCGGCCATGAACGCGCTTCTGGGCAACCACGTCGACATCATCGCGGGCCCGATCGCGGAGATTTTTCCGCAGGTCCAGCAGGGCAAGATGCGTGCGCTCGTGGTCACCGGCGCGCAACGCTCGCGCGCCTTCACGGATGTTCCGACCTTGAACGAAGTCCGGGCTTCCCGGGATCGACATCAGCGGTTGGAACGGTTTCTTCGCGCCCGCCAAAATTCCGCCGGAGATCGCCGCCAAGCTCAACGCCGACATCAATGCGGTCGTGAAGAACTCCGCGGTCGACCAGCGCATGCGGCAACTGGGCTACGAGCCCCATACAGTCGCGTACGCCGATGCGCCGGCCTTCTTCAAGACCTCGATCGATGGCTGGGCCGGCATGATCCGGCTGACTGGGATCAGCGCGGAGTAGCCGGCGCGCTACATCGTCTTGCCGGCGATGAGATGATCGCCCGCGTCGTGCAGCGCGCGCAGGCCCTCGCGAAAGGTCGGATAGCGCAGCGTGACACCGAGCGCGTTCTTAAGCTTGTCGTTGCGCGCCCTGATGCAGCCTTCGTAGAAGCTCAGCGCAAACGGCGTCATCACCTTGTGCGCTTCCGCGAACGGGATTTCCGGTGGCGGCTCGACTCCCATCAGCGCGGCCGCAAACGCGATGTGCTCGCTGGGCGAGGTCGGCTCGTCGTCGACCACGTTGACGATGCCGTCGATGCGGCGCTCGAACGCAGCGTCGATCGCCTGCGCGACGTCGAAGACATGCACGCGGTTCGAGACATGCCCGGGCTTGGCGATGCGATGCGCGGCTCCGCGCTGGAGCCGGATCATGGCGTTCTGGCCCGGACCATAGATCCCGCCAAGCCGCAGGATCGCGACCGGCAGCTTGCGGCGCGCGCCGAGCGCCTGCCATGCCATCTCGGCGTTGCGGCGTGCGCTGCCGCGCCGGGCGAGATCGGGAATGACCTCCGCGCTCTCGTCGATCCAGGCGCCGTTGCTGTCGGCGTAGACGCCGAGCGTCGACAGAAACACGATCGTGCGCAGCGCGCCCGCGCGCAGGATGTCGTCTTCGAGCACGGCAAGCACCGGATCGACGCCGTCGGCGGGCGCGGCCGAGATCAACAGCGCCTCGGCGTCCGCGACGGCGGCGCGCACGTCGGGCGAGGCGGTCTTGCCGTCGAACAGATGCATCTCCACGGCTCGGCCGCCGAAACGCGCGCGCCGCGAGCGCCGCCATCTCGTCCGCGCTGCGGGTCGTGCCGACGATACGGTCGAAGCGCTGGCCAAACTCAGTGACATAGTGCCGGGCGCAGTAGCCCAGTCCGAGACACACGAGCGTCGGCATCAGGCGGGGACCTCAGGAAGCGCAGCGCTCCACTCGTCGCGCACGTCCGGATCGGTTTCCATCGCGCGGCGGGCCGTGAGCGCCGCGAGCCTGCGCGCGTCGAGCCGGCCGAGCGCCCAGACGGCGGCGCCACGAACGAGCGGCGACGCATCGGCCAGCAGCCGCTCGGCTTCAACCGCGAGACTCACGTCGCCCGAGTTGCCGATCGCGATCAGCACATTGCGCACGAAGCGGTCGCGCCCGATGCGCTTGACCGGTGATTTGGCAAATAGCGAGCGAAATGCCGGATCGTCGAGTCGCGCGAGGTTCGCGAGCGTTGGCGCCTTGAGCCGTTCGCGCGCGGAAAGCTTCGCCTCGCGCCCGATCTGCGCGAACTTGTTCCAGGGGCAGACCGCCAGACAATCATCGCAGCCGTAGATGCGGTTGCCCATGCGCGGGCGCAACTCTCGCGGGATCGGGCCCTTGTGCTCGATCGTGAGATAGGAGATGCAGCGCCGCGCATCGAGTCGGTAGGGCTCCGGAAACGCCGCGGTCGGACAGATGTCGAGGCAGGCGCGGCATTGCCCGCAATGGTCGCCCTCGGGCGCATCGGGGGCAATCGCAAGCGTGGTGAAGATCGCGCCGAGAAAGAGCCACGAGCCATACTGGCGCGACACCAGATTGGTGTGCTTGCCCTGCCAGCCGAGTCCCGCGGCTTGCGCCAGCGGCTTCTCCATGACGGCTGCGGTGTCGACAAAGACCTTGGCGTCGCCGCCGGCTTGCGCGATCAGCCAACGCGCGATCGCCTTGAGCCTTGGCTTGATGACCTCGTGGTAGTCGTCGCCCTGCGGCGTAGACCGAGATCGCGCCGTGGCTGCGCTCGCGCAGGATCGCGAGCGGGTTGCTGTCCGGCCCGTAGTTCATTCCCAGCATGATGATCGAGCGTGCGTCCGGCCACAGCGTGCGCGGGTCGCCGCGCCGCTCGGCAGTCGTGGCCATCCAGGCCATGTCGCCGTGGGCGCCCTCGGCGAGGAAACGCAGGAGCCGCTCCTGCGCCTGCGGGATCGCGTCCGGCCGTGCGATCCCCACGACATCGAAGCCCTGCGCCCGGGCGGCCTCGATCAAGCGCAGGCTTGAGGCTTGGGAGCGGCTCGTTCAGAAGTCGAGGTCCGCGTAGGTCGGCGACGGCGGGATGCCGGCCAGCGTCTCCGCCAGAATCGGCCGGAACGAGGGGCGCGACTTGACCCTCACGTACCAGCTCTTGGCGGCCTCGTCTTCGCTCCACGGCACATCGCCCAGATAGTCGGCCGCGGATAGATGCGCGGCTGCGGCCAGATCCGCATAGGTCAGCTGGTCGCCCGCGAGCCAGTCGCGTGAGCGCGACAGCCAGCCGATATAAGCCATATGGTAGCGGATGTTGTTGCGCGCCGCACGAAGCACGTCGGTCTCGGGCGGGCCGCCGCCGGCATTGAGCGGCATGTGGCGTTTGTAGAGCCGTTCAGCGGTGAGCGGGCCCGACACCTCGGCAAAGAATTTGTCGTTGAACCAGCTCATCAGCCGGCGCACCTCGATCCGCTGGCCGGCCTGCCGCGGCAGCAGCCGCCGCTCGAAGGTGTCGCCGCAAAGCTCGTCGAGATATTCCGCGATGATCCCGGCGCCGGGGACCGGCGGCAGGCCCTCCTCGACCAGGACCGGCGTCGTGCCCGCCGGATTGATGGCAAGGAAGTCGCGCCGGCGCTCCCAGGTCCGCTCCTCGATCAGCCGTGTCGCGACCCCGTACTCATTGAGCACCAGGCGCACGAATCGCGAGTGCGGGCAAAACGGATGATGGAACAGCGTCGACATCGAGGGTGTCACCGAATCCGGCCGGTCCGCAGCAGACTCACTTCCGGTCTCCCGTTAGTTTCTGGCTTTTTCGTTGCCACCGGGTTGATGTTGGTAGAAAAGCCTCGCATCCCATCCTGCGGCTGGCCTGTCCAGGCGCCGTGACTGTCCTTGTCCGCTCGGAGCCCCCTGATGTCATTCGATTTTTTCAAAGCCATCGTGCTCGGCATTGTTGAAGGGCTGACTGAATTCCTGCCGGTGTCGTCAACCGGCCACCTCCTATTGGTGAACCAGTTCCTGGGCAACGACCCGGCCCGCAAGGAGTTTTGGGACACGTTCTCGGTTCTGATCCAGTTCGGCGCCATCCTGGCCCTGCTGTCGATCTACTTCGGCCGGCTTTGGCGGCTTGCGCTCGGCTTTTTCACCGATCCGGCGGCCCGCCGCTTCGTCATCGGGGTCCTGATCGCGTTCCTGCCCGCCGCCGTCATCGGTGCACTCGCGCATGACTTCATCAAGAGCGTGTTGTTCAACGTCTGGATCGTCTGTTTCACCCTGATCGTCGGCGGCGCCATCCTGCTCTGGATCGACCAGCTTGATCTGCGGCCGCGCTATGCGGACGCCGAGAAATACTCACTGCCCATGTATTTCGTGATCGGGCTCGCCCAATGCCTGGCGATGATCCCCGGCGTCTCGCGCGCGGGCGCCACTATCGTGGCGGCCATGCTGCTGGGCGCTGACCGCCGCTCGGCCGCCGAGTTTTCGTTCTGGCTGGCGATGCCGACCATGTTCGGCGCCTTTGTGTACGATCTCTACAAGAGCCGCGGTCAGATGAGCCTCGACAATGGTCTCATCATCGCGGTCGGCTTCGTGGTCTCGTTCGTGGCGGCCTGGATCGTGGTGAAGACGTTCCTCGGCTATGTGCAGCGCCATGGCTTCGCGCTGTTCGCCTGGTGGCGCGTCGTGGTCGGAACCCTTGGTCTGATCGCGCTCGCGCTCGGCTAGGGAGCGAGTCGAAGACGCGGCGCGCTTGGCTCAATCCGGCGGCGATAGATCGCACGCGGAACTGCCCGGTCTTGCGGAAGCGTTGCAGATAGGCCGGCACCACCGCTTCCATCAGGGTCGGCGTGATGCCGAGCCCATCCAGCGTGCGCCGCTCGAGCTTGGCCTGATCCGACACGACATTGTCGTATCGCAGCAGCTCGACCTGGTCGGGCGTCAGCAATGGGGTCGGCAAGAGCTGCAGGAAGAAGGCCGGCAGCTTCGCCAGCTCGAACGGGATCGGCAGCAGCAGCCGCCGGCGCTCGATGGTGTTGAGCAGGAACTGCATCAGCTCCTTGAAAGTCCGCACCGCCGGGCCGCCGAGCTCGTAGGTCGCACCCGGCGTGGTGCGGCCTTCGATCGCTGCCACGACCGCGGCCGCGACATCGCTGGCGAACACGGGCTGCAGCCGAGTGCGGCCGCCGCCGATCAGCGGCAGCGCCGGAGCGAGGCGCGCAATGGCGGCGAACCGGTTGAAGAATGCATCCTCTGGACCGAACACGATCGACGGACGCAGGATGGTCGCGCCCGGCACCGCTGCGCGCACCAGCTTCTCGCCCATCGCCTTGCTGCGTGCATAGTGTGATGACGACTGCTCGTCGGCGCCGATCGCCGAGACATGCACGAGCTGTGCGCCGTGCGCTGCTGCCGACAGCGCGCAGGCCTCGGCGCCGAATGCCTGCACGGTGTCGAACCGCTGGCGGCCGCGCTCGAACAGGATGCCGACGAGATTGACCACCGCATCGGCGTCGCGCACCGCAGCGTCGACCGAGCCCGGATGGCGCAGATTGGCCTGCACCGCATGGATCTGGCCGACCCGGCCGGCGGGTTGCAGGTGGAAGGCAAGGTCGGGCCGGCGCACCGCAACCCGGATGCGGTAGCCGCGCTTGGCCAGCGCGCGCACCACATGGCGGCCCAGGAAGCCCGAGCCGCCGAAGACGGTGATGAGCGTTTCGGTAGGGGTGGCGGTCATGCCGCAGTCTTTCGCGCTATCGGAGGAATGCCTGCCGAATACAGGATCGATTCCGCCCTGTACAGGGGCGGCCAGGAGCGAACTTGGGGCGAACTGGGAGCGAATTCGGACGAATTGACAAGGTGGAAGGCGGCCCCTTATCTGTCGCGTCAGTGCCCAGGTGGCGGAATTGGTAGACGCACTAGTTTCAGGTACTAGCGGTGAGAGCCGTGGAGGTTCGAGTCCTCTCCTGGGCACCAGGTCAAAGAGAACATCATTGTGATCCAACACCTTAGCACCGGGTGAGGGAGAACATCTTTCCAGGTTTCGGCATAAGGACCACGGTGACCAACAAGGTCCACCGCCCAGCAAGCCGCCCGGCATCAGAATTTGCGAATCGAGATGTCGGAGGCCGCTCTAGGCGAGCGGCTACCGCAAGCTGATCGTAGTCGGTGCCGGCACAAAACTGACGGACCATCCGGCGAGCTTCGGCTCCTTGCCGAGCAACCACCCGAGGAGGAACACGGTCGCGACACCGAGCGCGACCGCGTAGACACCTACCGCCACGAACGACAGAACTCCGCGCATTACGACACCGCGGCCGCGGGGAGGGCCAAGACGTGCTCTCTCGCCGGCTCGCCCTCGACGAGGGTGAGCACGTTGCTGCAAAACGCCTCGAACGAATGCCGGGTCTTGATGAGGCGATGGAGGGCAGCCGCGCGTTGCGTTGCCTCTTCACGTGAGGAAAGCAGCTCGCGCACGCGCTCGGCATATTCTCGCGGATCGCTGCCGTTCTCCACGGGGAAGCCGGTCTGCGGGGTGATCAGCTCACCGATGCCGCCAATCAGTGGCGCGACGATCGGGATCTGGTGGGCGCCAGCCTCCAGCAGGACATTCGGCAGCCCGTCATAGAGCGAGGTGTAGAGCATCGCGTCGACGCTCACCAACGGCAGCTCGGCAAATGACTTGTAGCCGCCGTGCCAGAACAGGTTCGGCGCCTTGGGGATGTAGCCACCGAGGTCGTATGTCGGGAAAAGAAGGTTCTTGGCTGCCGGGAACCGATAGCCGAACTCGCGCGCGCCGTATGCGTGGATGTCGCAGTCTGGCAACAGACGCGCGATCCTGGGGAGGATCTCAGGAAACTTGGCGCGCGTCACACGGCTGGCCCACAGGATCTGCGGCCGCTCGCTCCTGTATATGTGCATGCGCTCGCGCATGATCGGAACGTGCTGGTACACGCACTTGAGCTTTGCCGCGTCATCAGGGTCGAGCCCATGCTCGATCTGCTTCGCCAGTTGTTCTGCGGCCGCCCACTCTGCCTTCGATGGTTTTAAGCGAGTGAGATAGTCAGCGAGGTCTGCATTCTCACGCCTGACTGCGTCGATCTTGCGTGTGAGGATCTTTGCAGTCGACCATTCGCGCTGAGTTGGCACCTTCTCGGTTGCTGGCGCTTTGACCAGCGTGCGCGTCAGTTCGTCGACGTGGGTCTGGTTGTCACTGATGACGAAGTCGAGACACGGCAGCATCCGCTCCAGGTGCGTGGCGCTGTATCCGATCGGCCTTCCGCCCTTGTCCTCAATGTTGCCGAACGCAACCGTGCCGAGCCGCGTGTGCTTTCTCAGTTCCGGCCCGAACCGCTCAAACACCTCCCACATGAGATGTGAGTTGACGTTGAGGACCATCTGCGGTTGCATGCTGAGCACGGCCGTTTTCAAATCCCACACGCGCTCGTCATAGGGAGCGTGACCGAGATGGACGATGTTGGTGAACTCCACCTTGAGCGGGTAGCTGTTCGGTGTGTTCTCCGGGAAGATGAGCCTGACGATCAGGCCGCTCCAATCTGTGACCAGAACGGCGATGCTCTCAGGCCCATAGAGGTGCGCGAGCGCATGCGTCAGATTGGCCGCGACGCGCTCGGCCCCGCCGGACTTCAGGTAGGGGATCGCTATCAGAAACCGGCAGCCGCGAGCGGCCAGCATATCGAGCCGGTGCTGTGCCTTGCGGATGGAACGAGTTCGAAGCGTGGCGCGAGCGTAGGCGGCGCCGGCAATTCGGCGCATGACGTCGAACACAAACATGGGGACCCCCTTGAACTGTCCTCAGCGGATAACCCTATAACCTATACATAAATAGTCAATTCTGATAAACGGTTTTACAATCAGACTTTGTTATAATTGATCTCAACATCTAATGATGGGACAGGGGTCGTGGTCGACGATGACAATCAAGGCTGGGAAATGGCGTCTGCGCGCATCGAGGTCTTGCGGGTCCTCCTGATTGAGCGGAGGAAAACAGCGGGCCTTACGCAGGCTCAGCTTGCAGAGAAACTGGGAACCGGGTGGCACCAATCGACCGTTGCAGCGGTTGAGGCCGGACAGCGCAAGATCGACGTGTTTGAGTTCCTGGCGATCTCAGAGGCGTGCGGCTTTGACGCCTGTGACCTGCTCAAGACGCTCGCGACCGTAAAGGACGATTGACGTTGCCTCGGCGCCTTAACTGCTGAACCATCCGGTCCTCGGACCTAGTTCACCGATGACAATGGCGGTGTGGCCTCATGGCCGCACCGTTTGCGTTTGGTGCGGGCGCGCACGATGGGACGCGCGGCGGTGCGCACGCGCGCACTCGCTGCCGTCTGCTATCGTTTCTGCAGATGCTCCATCGTATTGCGAGTTGAACCACCCACAGGATGTCGGTACGCCGGGTATTAAGCCAAAGGACCGCGTTTGGGGCTCTGACAAGGCGAGCAAGTTTCCATTTTGCCATTCTTCCACAGGGCAACGCCGCACAACCTGCATGCCTTTGACTGATCTGACGGTACCCCCGTATGCTCGCCCGATGGGGAGCTGCTGTCAGGCAGGGACCTCAACGAGTTTGTGGCGCTTAATCTGTTCAGGGTGAAGACGTGTCAGCATCCCGTGTGGTTGTGCTCGCCGCTTGCATGCTGGCGGCTACTGTTGGGGCGTGCGCCGTCATCGATCGTTCCGATCCACGTCACGACACCATCAATCGCGCCGCTGCGAACGCTCGCAACGAGTCGATTCTGCTGAACATTATTCGAGCGAGCCATAGTGTACCGCTCAATTTTGTTGCTTTTTCGCGCGTGTCTGGGTCCCAGAGCGCGCAAGCCAGTGTTGGGCTTCCCGCCTTCGGGCTCGGCCCAGTGCCGCTTGTCTCAAGCGTGCAAAAACAGACCGTGTTTGGGTCTTCGGTGTTCAATGCCAACACGAACGTGAACAACTCGTTCGACATCGGCATTCTCGAGTCCAAGGAATTCTACAGCGGTCTGTTGACGCCGGTGGATCTGGCAACAGTCAATTACTTCGGCCGTCAGGGTTACTCGCGCCAATTGCTGTTCTGGCTGTTCGTTGAATCGGTCCGCGAGACGTACAACGGCAAGACTTACGAATACCGAAACGACCCCAACACGGCCTTTTCGTGCGACCCGGACTTTCCCCGCAGGACACGGTGCTTCAGAGACGTGATCAATGATGCGCTGGCCAATGGAGTGACCACGCAGATCGAGACAGTATCAAGGATAACCAACCAAGGCAGGACAATATCCACGGTGTATGGTCGAATATGCCAGGATGAAGTTCTGGCACGCAGGGCGAAGGAGTACGCGGGAATCTCTGGTTATGTTTCCATCAGTCCGCGTTGCAGCGAGCCTTGGAAACGTAAGTTGCCGGGAATCGTGCAAGCCTCCGGGGGAAGGCAAGGAGGCAGCAGCGAAACAGAAGTCGAGGGCAGCCCCGACACGCTCACCTTCGAGCTCGTCAACCATTATCCAATCAAATACGAGATCGTCAGCCGCTCGACCTTTGGAATCTACCAGTACCTCGGCGGGGTCCTGCGCAACCGACATGATATGATCATGTTGCGCGGTCGCAGGGATCGAAACGAGCCCGATTGGATTCCCCTGCTCGAAGTCAGGAGCAATTCATCAGGAGGCTGCTTTGTGGACCTGGAGTTCGACGGACACTACTATTGCGTCCCCAAGGAAGGGGCCGAAACCACGAAGGCCATTTTCAGCCTCTTGGCGCAACTCATCGCGCTGCGGACGCCCGGCGACTTGGCGATCACGCCGGCCGTGCGGGTGACGCAGTAATCGAATTTTCTGCGCAGGAAGCGGGCGGCGGCCGACTATTCCCTTTGCGCCTCAATGGTGCGATACCCGCGCCACGCGGGAGGTGCTTGAATGAACTCAACTGTCTTTGTTCCCCTCCTGGGCACCACATCACCGGATCGGGAGCCGCAATGACCATCCGCCTGCATCGGGGCGACCTGCCCGATCTTGCTCGCTATCAGACCGGCTCAGTCGCGATCGACACCGAGACCATGGGGCTTGATCCGCGACGCGACCGCTTGTGCGTCGTGCAGCTTTCTCCCGGCGACGGCTCCGCCGATGTGGTGCAGATGCCGGCCGGGCGGCCGAGTGCTCCCAACCTGACGAAGCTTCTTGCCGATACCAACACGCTCAAGATCTTTCCACTTCGGACGCTTCGATCTCGGCGTGCTCTATCAGTCGCTGGGCGTGATGGCGGCGCCAGTCTATTGCACCAAGATCGCGTCGCGGCTGGCGCGCACCTACACCGACAAGCACGGCCTGAAAGACCTGGTGAAGGAGCTGCTCGGCGTCGATCTGTCGAAGCAGCAGCAGCTCTCCGACTGGGGCTCGGCCGAGCTCTCCGATGCGCAGGTCGCCTATGCGGCTTCCGACGTCCTGCATCTGCACGCGCTCAAGGCCAAGCTCGACGGTATGCTGGCGCGCGAGGGCCGCAGCGCCCTGGCGGAGGCCTGCTTCCGGTTCCTGCCCGAGCGGGTGCGGCTTGATCTCGCAGGCTGGGCCGCCGAGGATATCTTTTCGCATTCCTGAGTGTTTTCGCAGCCTTGCATGGTGAACGAGGCCGGATCGCGGTCGCAGGGAGCCGCAAGGGAATTCAAGGGGATATGCCGCGGCGGAGCCACATTTGTTGGCGATGGTGCCGTTGGATTTGCTAAGAATTGTGAGGCAGTCTGAGCCGCCCGATCCGCTACGGGACGGGTTGTGGGGTAGCCGCTTGACCGTTGCATCGCACGCCGACGCTTCCCAGGTCGACGATCGCTCCACGCGCTCCTATGCGTCGCGCGAGCGCGCCAATGATGTGCGCGTGTTCCGCGCGGCGCGGCGCCACAGCCGATTGGTGCGCCTGTTGCGGATCGCGGTCCCGGTCACCGTCGTGGTGGCGGCGCTGATCGCGGTTCTGTCGGTCTATGTGCTCGATCCGCTGCGCCAACTCGCCAAGCTGCCGGGCAGCATCGGCGGACTGGTGGTGTCAGGCACGTCGATCACCATGCAGCAGCCGCGGATGTCAGGCTTTACGCAGGACCGCAGGCCGTATGTGGTGACCGCTCGTGCCGCCACCCAGGATGTCACCAAGCCCGATACCGTACAGTTGCTGGATCTCAACGCCACCATCGAGTTCAAGGATGCCGGGAAATTCGAGCTGACCGCGCGGTCCGGGCTGTTCGAGAGCAAGCAGGATCGTCTGACGCTGCGAGATGACATCCTGGTCAACTCGGCCGCCTACCAGGCAAAGCTGAGCGAAGCGGTGGTCAACGTCCGCACCAATCATATGGTCTCGGAGCATCCGGTCGAAGTGACGATGAAGCAGGGCACCATCAATGCGAACAGGCTCGAAGTGACCAATTCGGGCGAGGTGATTCGCTTCGAGGGCAGTGTTACCATGGTGCTCGTGCCCGAGAGCGATCGATCCGGCGAGAAATCGGCAAGTCGATGACACAAGGTCGGGCCCCAAACGTGAAACTGTTCGCCATTGTGATGGCAACCGTGCTTGCCGGCGCAACCTTGCTTGGTCGCGTCAGTGCGCTGGCGCAGCAGGGGCCACCCAATGCGCTGCAGGGATTCTCAACGAACCGCGACAAGCCGGTGAAGATCCGGGCCGCCTCGCTCGAGGTGCGCGACAAGGAGAAGGTTGCGACCTTCAGTGGCGATGTCCATGTGGTGCAGGGCGACACCGACATGCGCTGCAAGACGCTCATGGTCTACTACGAGGACAATTCCAACAAGGACAGCAAGGAAACCGTAAAGGCCGCGGAGCCGGGGCCGGGCGGCAGCGGCCAGATCCGCCGCATGGAGGCGCGCGGCAATGTGGTGGTCACCCAGAAGGATCAGACCGCGACCGGCGATCGTGGTGATTTCGATATGCGTACCAATACAGTGGTGCTGAGTGGCAAGGTGGTGGTGACCAAGGGCCGGGACGTCCTGCGTGGTGAACGCCTTGTCGTTAATCTGACGGACGGGGTATCAAGGATGGAGGGCGGCCAGGTCGAAGCCCTGTTCGAGCCCAAGAGCAAACCCGAGCAGAAGTCAGAACAAAAGTCAGAGCAGAAGTCGGCGTCGGGACAGCCGGCCCAGCCGGCGCGCAAGAAGTGATGCGCGCTGCCGCTCGAATCGGCTGGTGCCTTGAGACCGCCGTTTTGGCGACGGTTCATTAACTCTCTTGGCCGCATGGTTTTGAGGCGGGTGTGCGCAAGTTCCTGTCGATCTTCGGAGGCTCCGCGCGGCAGAAGGCCAATCCAGCCCCCGGGGTTGGGAACATTGATCTGCGCACGCTCGCGGGTTCCATGGCCCGCGAAGAGGCAGCCAAACTGAACGGCCAAACTCCCAAACGACCGACGCGTCCGGCGGCCACTCCTGACGGCGCCGTTCCGCGCGGTCACCAGGCCGGACCTCCGCCGCGCCGGCGCGAGGAGCCCATGCAGGAGCCGCCGCCCACGCAGGCGCGCCGCCCAATCCCGGCCGAGGCCAGGGAGGCGCGTTCCCCTGATATGCGCCCCCCTGGAGGGGCACCTGCCGCCCCGGGGCGGGCCGGCCGCGGGCAGACGCCGGAGAGCCGCGACGACGGTTTTGCGCGTCAGCCGCCACGTGAGGGGTATCTAGCTACCTTTGGGCTCGAGAAGAGCTTTGGCAATCGTAAGGTGGTCCGCGGGCCGAGCATTTATGTGCGCCGCGGCGAGGCAGTGGGGCTGCTCGGGCCGAACGGCGCCGGCAAGACCACCGTGTTCTACATGATCACTGGGCTGATCAAGCCGGATCGCGGCAGGATCGAGCTCGATGGCCACGACGTCACCCGGCTGCCAATGTACCAGCGCGCCAGGCTCGGCATTGGGTACCTGCCGCAGGAGGCATCGATCTTCCGCGGCCTCAATGTCGAGGAGAATATTCGCGCCGTGCTGGAGGTGACCGAGCCCAATCGGCGCAAACGCGAGGCCGATCTCAACTCGCTGTTGGCGGAATTCGGCCTGACCAAGCTGCGCAAAAGCCCGAGCATTGCGCTCTCGGGCGGCGAACGCCGCCGCTGCGAGATCGCCCGGGCGCTGGCGACGCGGCCGAACTACATGCTGCTCGACGAGCCGTTCGCCGGCATTGACCCGATTGCGGTGGGCGACATCAAGACGCTGGTGCGCCACCTGACCAGTCGCGGCATCGGGGTTCTGATTACCGACCACAATGTGCGGGAGACGCTGGCGCTCACCGACCGGGCCTACATCATCTACTCGGGTGAGGTGCTGCGCGAAGGTCGGGCGGCCGATATTGTGAACGATCCTGAGGTCCGACGGCTCTACCTCGGCGAGGAATTCAGGATGTAGGCCGGGCGCCAGGACGCGGCCCGTATTTCATAAGTAATTGATAATAAAATATTTTCTATTTTTGGCGTGTCGGTTGGGCAACAGTTCCAAGCCGTTATCCCGATCCTGTTAAGGCTCGCGCCGGAATCGGTGTACACCGGCTTCGAAACCGTATAAGCAAGAACCGGACCATTTGTGCATCGCAGCATGGCGCTAACACAGCGACTCGAGATACGACAGAGCCAAGCGCTCGTCATGACGCCGCAGCTGATGCAGGCCATCAAGCTGCTGCAGCTCTCCAATCTCGATCTGGCCGCCTACGTGGAAGGTGAGCTCGAGAAGAACCCGCTGCTCGAGCGCAGTAGCGAGGAGCCCGATGCGCCCGCCGCCAGCGAGGGTGAGGCGCAGCAGAAGGCGGAGCCGGAATGGTCAAGTGAGGGTGGTGCCCGAGGCGAGGAGTTCGAGCCGCCCGAAGGCACCAGCTCCGATCCCGATGACGGTGGCGAAAGCCGGCAAGTCAGCGCTGACCATATGCCCGCGCAATCAGAGTGGGCTTCTGTCGGTGCGGGCGCGCGTCCGGATGCGGACTATAACCTGGAAGCGTTCGTGTCGGCTGAGGTCACGCTGGTCGATCATCTCGCCGAGCAGCTGGCGCTTGCGGTTGTCGATCCGGTCCGCCGCATGATCGGGCGGCACCTGATCGATCTGGTCGACGAGGCGGGCTATCTGACCGAGAGCCTGGCCGAGGCGGCCGAGAAGCTCGGTGCGCCGCTCGCCGAGGTCGAGGCGGTGCTGGGAATCCTGCAGGGTTTCGATCCACCCGGTGTGGGCGCACGCAATCTCACGGAATGCATTGCCATTCAGCTCAGGGAGCGCGATCGCTTCGATCCCGCCATGCAGACGCTGGTCGAGCATCTCGACCTCCTCGCCAAGCGCGACCTTGCGGCGCTGCGCAAGGTCTGCAACGTGAGCGAGGATGATCTCAGCGACATGATCGCCGAGATCCGGCATCTCAATCCGAAGCCAGGGCTCGCATTCGGAAGCACGCTGGTGCAGCCGATCGTGCCCGACGTGTTCGTGCGGCAAGGCCCCGACGGCGGCTACATCGTGGAGCTCAACTCCGACACGCTGCCCAAGGTGCTCTTGAACCAGAGCTACTACGCCGAGGTCGCCGGCACCGCCAGGAACAACAAAGACAAAACTTATCTCGCCGATTGTCTGCAGACCGCGACGTGGCTGGTGCGTGCGCTCGACCAGCGCGCCAAGACCATTCTCAAGGTCGCCAAGGAGATCGTGCGGCAGCAGGATGCTTTCTTCGCACGCGGCGTTCAGCATCTGCGTCCGCTCAATCTCAAGACTGTCGCGGACGCGATCGAGATGCACGAATCCACCGTGTCGCGTGTCACCGCCAACAAATACATGGCGACCAGCCGTGGCATCTTCGAATTAAAATATTTCTTCACTTCGGCGATCGCGTCGGCCGATGGCGGTGAAGCGCATTCGGCCGAGGCCGTGCGTCATCGTATCAAACAGCTGATCGACGCGGAAAGCTCGCAGGATGTGCTCTCCGATGACACCATCGTGGAGCGGCTGCGCGCGGCCGGGATTGATATCGCGCGCCGGACGGTGGCCAAGTATCGCGAGGCGATGCGGATTCCATCCTCCGTGCAAAGGCGGCGCGAAAAGCAGTTGTCGGCGGGTGTAGCGACCTGATTTGGGCGCGTCAGCCTGGCATCTGGCGGCGGCACGGTCGCGATCCTATGTCATATTAAGAGCTGTCATGAGGAGCGCATAACGGAGGGCGATCATGCCGTTTCGCGTCTCGGGTAAGAACATCGACGTGGGAGAAGCGTTGCGCACGAAGATCAACACGCGCATCGCCGAGGTGGCCGCCAAATATTTCGATGGTGGGTATTCCGGCCATGTGACGGTCGGGAAGGACGGTTTTGGCTTCCGTACCGAATGCGTCGTGCATCTCGATTCCGGGATTGTGTTCGAGGCTGACGCCATGGCGGCTGATGCTTATGCAAGCGCCGAGCAGGCGGCGCTCCGTATCGAGAAGCAGTTGCGTCGCTACAAGCGGCGCCTCAAGGATCACCAAGTGGCACGGCCGCGGCCAGAAATCGAGTAGGGCTGGCTGGCGGCCGCAAGGGTTCCCTCCTTACCGCCGGTTGCCGGCGTAATCCCCAAGGGCTAGTGTCGCGGATTTGAAGTTTCTACACCACCTGAAGCAAACTCTGTTGGGAACTTCAAATCGAAAAGCGGCACTGGAATCATAGAGTTGCTAGTGCCCCTTTGTTTCCGAAGCTCGTGTCAGAGCGTGCTGAGGAGTATCGCGAACTTCGGAAACGGGGCACTAGTATGTCAGGTGCATTGTTGCAATCGGAAGAAATGTACACGGCCGCGATTGGTTAACGTGACTCGATGATGACAGGATACTCGGCTCTCTGCATGTGCGCTTTGCTCCCATTGACGGCCAGAGAGTCGGCTCTTATGGTCCGCCGCCTTCGACGGGCCAGCGCTTGAGTTCCCGGATACTGGAATCAATCCATGCCGCTCAACGATCTCGTGGCGCCCAATGCGATCATTCCGGCGCTGAAGGTCAACGGCAAGAAGCAGGCCCTGCAGGAGCTCGCCGCCAAGGCTGCGGAACTCTCCGGGCTTAGCGAGCGTACGATCTTCGAGATTCTCATGCAGAGAGAGAAGCTCGGCTCGACCGGCGTCGGTAATGGTATCGCCATTCCGCACGGCAAGCTGCCGAAGCTCAACAAGCTGTTCGGCGTGTTTGCGCGCCTCGAGCGCCCGATCGACTTCGAAGCGCTCGATGGGCAAGCCGTCGACCTGGTATTCCTGCTGCTCGCGCCCGAAGGCGCCGGTGCCGATCATCTCAAGGCACTGGCGCGCGTCGCCAGGCTGTTGCGGGACCCCGACGTCGCGCACAAGCTTCGTGATTCCCGCGACGTCGAGGCGCTCTATTCCGTGCTGGCGCTGCCGTCGGCCAGCGCGGCTTAGCCTCTATTATTTGGCTTGCTCGTCTAACCTTCCGCTCAGTGCACGCTAACCGTCTCGAGCTCCTGGCTCCAGGCGTTGGCGACTGCAGCCTCGCGGCTGTCGGTGAGCATGATCGGCGTGCCGTCAGCGGCGTGCAGCGCGTAGAGCAGCGTGCCGGGCGCGAGCTCGGGCGCCTGCGGGAACTGCTTCTGCACGTCCTCGGACTTGATCGTTCTGACATAGGCAATACGACCACCGCCGAGCACCGCGAGCGCTTCGGGTGAGATGCTGCTGAAGGTGACGTTGGTGCTGTTAGTGTTGTTGGTGTTGTTCGTATTCATGGCCCTCGACTCCTTTCTACTTTGCTACAGGTCGAGTCCTGGTTGCAGTTGAGTTCAGTCGTGGTCGGTGATGCTGATCGACTTGACGGTCCGCTCAGGCTCAGGTCTTGCCAGGTCGATCGATAGCAGTCCGCTCCTCAAATCCGCGCCCAGCACCTCCATTCCGTCCGCGAGCACGAAGGTGCGCTGGAATTGGCGCGCCGCGATGCCGCGGTGGAGATATTGGCGGGTCTTGTCGTCCTGCTGCCGCCCGCGAATGACAAGCTGGCTTTCCTCCAGCGTCACGTCGAGCTGATCGCGCGTGAATCCGGCGACCGCCAGCGTGATCCGCAGGCGCTCAGGCTTGCCGTCTTCCCGGGCGATCCGTTCGATGTTGTAAGGCGGATAGCCATCCGCCCCCTTGGTGACGCGGTCAAGTGCACGCTCAATCTCATCGAATCCGAGAAGAAACGGACTGGACAGCGACGGAACTCGTGACATTTTCAAAGCCCTCATCGAAGCGACTTTGACGGGGCCCTTGCGGCACCCCCTCTGATCGGAGCCGGGCCGGCATCAGGCCTGCCCACAGTCCGAATACGATCCAATATGGGGGGTCTCGGTTACGGGTTCAAGAATGATCGGCGGCTGCGCCCCTGGCCCGTCGGGCGATTACAAAATGTTAAGTATGCTAGGTTGCAGCAGGGCTTGAGCCGGGAGGAAAGCGTGCGGATTGCGGTCATGGGATCGGGTGGGGTCGGAGGCTTTTTCGGTGCCAAGCTGGCGCGCGGCGGAGCCGACGTCAACTTCGTGGCACGCGGCGCTCACCTTGCAGCCATGCGCGAGCACGGGATTGCGATCGAGAGCACGGACGAGTCGTTCAGCTTGCCCAACGTCAAAGTGACGGACGATCCCGCAACGATCGGCCCAGTCGATCTGGTGATGTTCGGGGTCAAGCTCTGGGACACCGAGCAGGCGGCGCGCTCGCTCAAGCCAATCATAGGGCGCGAGACCGCGCTCATTTCCTTTCAGAACGGCGTGCAGAAAGACGACCTGTTGCGCCCGATCGTCGGCGAGAGCGCGATCATGGGCGGAGTCGCCTATGTGGGCACGAACATCAGCCGGCCCGGTGTCATCGCCCAGAAGGGGCCGATGCAGCGCCTTGTGTTCGGCGAGTACGACGGCAGCCGCTCGCGCCGCGCCGAAGAGTTTCTTGCGGCCTGCCAGCGCGGCGGTATCAACGCCGAGATCAGCGCGGATGTGCGCAGCGAGATCTGGCAGAAGTTCATCTTCCTCGCCAGCATGGCGGCGGCGACGGCGTCGACTCGCAAGTCGCTCGGTCCGGTGCGCTCGCATCCCCTGACGCGGCAGTTCTTCCTCGATCTCATGCGCGAGGTCGCGGCGGTTGGGCGCGCGCACGGGGCGGCGATCCCGGACAATTTCGCCGAGCAGCGGCTGGCGTTTGCGGATACGCTGCATCCCGACATGTCGGCTTCGATGCATCATGACCTGGAGCAGGGCCGACCCCTGGAGCTGCAATGGCTTTCTGGCGGCGTGGTCGATCTCGGCGCCAAGGTCGGCGTGCCGACGCCGCTGCATCGCGCGGTGCGCGACGCGCTCATTCTGCACGCGGCTGGGCGCCCGGATAGCAAGCCCGCATAGGTCCGCGTGATGATCACCGATGCCGCGCTGCCGCCGCTGACCATCCGCGCCGTGCGCTCGATCGGCGTCGAGGTGCCGATGACCCATGCGCTCGGGACGAGCCAGGCGCGGATCACGCGGGCGCCGCTGCTGCTGATCGATCTCGAGACCGAGGAAGGCATCACCGGCCGTGCGTACCTGTTCTGCTATCTGCGAGCGGCAGCGCCCGCGATGGCGGCGATGCTGGACGAGATCGGTCGCATGGTCACGGGCGACCGGATCGTGCCGGGGCAGCTGTGGGGCAAGCTTGCGCAGCGCTTCATGCTGATCGGCGTGCAGGGCGTCGTGCGCATGGCGATGGCGGGGCTTGACGTTGCGGCATGGGATGCTCTTGCAATCGCTGCAGGCGTTCCGCTGGCGACGTTGCTTGACGCCAATCCTGACTCCAATCTTGGCGCCAAGCCTCAGCCGGTGCGGGCCTATAACAGCTGCGGGCTCGGGCTGATGACGCCAGATGAAGTTGCCGACGAGGCGGAGAAGCTGCTTGCGCGCGGCTTCCGCGCTGTGAAGCTGCGGCTCGGCTACCCGACGCTCACGGAGGATCTCGCGGCCGTGCACGCTGTTCGCCGTCGGATCGGCGGCGATGTAGCCCTCATGGTGGACTACAATCAGGCGCTCTCCGTCACTGAAGCGCTCGATCGCGGCCGTGCGCTCGAAGCCGAGAGCATCTGCTGGATCGAGGAGCCGATCCGGCACGACGACTACGCCGGATGCGCTTCACTCGCACAGGCGCTGACGACGCCGATCCAGATTGGCGAGAACTTCTCGCTGCCGGTCGCGATGGAGACGGCGCTGAAGGCCGGCGCTGCCGACTATGTGATGCCCGACCTCGAGCGAATCGGTGGCGTTACCGGGTGGCGGCGCGCGGCGGTGCTTGCGGCCGAGCATGGCATCAAGATGTCGTCGCATCTCTTTCCGGAGGTGAGCGCGCATCTGCTGGCGGCGACGCCGACCAGCCATTTTCTCGAATACATGGATTGGGCTGATGCGCTTGTGCAGGAGCCGCTGCGCATTGTCGATGGCAACGCCATCATTCCAGATCGCCCCGGCAACGGGCTGGTATGGGATCAGGCAAAGGTCGCGCGCTTCCGGATGTGATCGGACAATAATTAAAGGTCCTGAATGCCATGCATCCAGGACCTCTTTGTGCCGCAGCAACGCGCGCTATTTGATCAGCTCGCCGATCCGGTCCACCACCGATTTCGGCGTCGCGTAGATTTTCTTGATCAACGCTCCGAGGTGCTCGCCATCCTCCGGCTCGACATCGAGCTTCTGCTTGGTCGCGTCGGCAACGAAGTCTTTGTCCTTCATGGTGGCACTGAAGGCATCGCGCAGCATCTTCAGCCGATCAGCCGGCAGGTCCGGCGGCGCCACGAACGGCCGCCCGATGCCTTGCCCGGCATAGAGAAAGTCGAGCGCCTGCTTCTCGTCGGCGCTGCGACCGAGGTCGACGATGAACGGAGCGCCGTGGAGGTCGATCGTCGGCTTGACGCCACCATAGAACAGCACGTTGACTTTCTTGGTGGCGATCCAATCCGGCCGCTTGCTGATCACGCTGTCGAGGCTTTCGCAGATGCCGTCGACCTCGTTGCGCTCCATGGCCAGAAATACGTCGGTTGACGAGGGAAAGCCCGAGATCAGCTTGAACTTGGTGCCGAAGATGCCGTTGAGCGCCTTCGGGTAGGAATATGTGCCGGTGCCAACGCCGGTATTGCCGATGATGAGCTCGCTCTCCTGCAGATCCTTGAAGGTCTTCACCTTCGCGCGGGCCATTGAGATACAAATATTGGTTTCAGTGGTCGGAGTGCCGATCCAGGAGATCTTGAGCGGGTCGAAGCGGGCACCGGGCGCCCCGGTCAGCGGCCCGAGCGGTGCGTCGCGGGCGATGATGGCGAGCACGGTGCCGTCCTTCGGCGCAATGGTGAAGATGTGGTTGGCGGCATTGAAGCTGCCGCCGCCCGGCATGTTCTGCGGCACCACATTGGGATTGCCCGGCAAATGCTTGCCAATATAGCGGGCGACCACCCGGCCCCAGGCGTCATAGCCGCCGCCGGGCCCGAACCCGATGATCATGGTGACGTTCTTGCCGGCGAGACTCGGCCCCTGCGCGGCAGCCGGCACGAGCGCCAGGACACCGAACGCGAGGGCGAGCGATCCCGCCATAGCGATTGGGCTGATCTTTTTGTTAGGCATTGATCTTTATCTCCGTAGTGGGGCGGTCCCATTCGTCGTCTTTTACATACTATTATTATGGGCTATGGCGGGAACCAAGGTGGCGCGGCGCTACGCCACGTGGGCCAGATCTGGCCAGCCAATTTGTTATTCTTTTTGTTCACCTTATCGCCGCTTTAGCGGCGGGACGTCGCCAAGCTTGATCTGTACCGCGTTCCGGGCGCCGACAAGCCTCCTATCAACATTGTTTGTTTGCTGCTTTGCGCCGTTCCACGTGCAATTTCGTACCGTCTCGCTCAAGTTGCTTGTAAATCGCCAGAGTCATGGTAGACGACGCGTCCGAATTGGGAGCAAGTCGACATGGCAAAGAAGAGAGTGCGGAGAGTGCGACGCGCGTGGTCAAAAGACGACATCAAGGAGCTCAAGGCGCACTCGCGCGCTAAGACCCCAGTCGTCAAGATTGCGAAAGAGACCAAACGCAGCGCGCTGGCGTTGCGGCAGAAGGCTTGGCAGCTCGGAATAGCCCTCGGACACCGAAGATAACTGATTTAGCAGAGACTTGGACGGGCGACGATCCGTCTTTGGCCGCGTGTTACGACAGGCGGCCGTGTTCTCTTTTGTTTTGTTTTAATACTATAGGTGAAAATTTCCTACGGGCGCGCGCGAACCTTGTGGGAACAAGGCTCGCCCCAAAGTGGGATGCAGGTCGATTCAAACGGAATAGAGCCCCGATCGGCAAGAGTTTGCCGATCTTCTACTGGGCTATTGTGCATGATGGGGATGGCCTATGGGCGAGGCGACGGCGCTCGTATCGATTGTTATACTTGTTTTGTTCCTGCTTATCGCTCTATTGGGAAGGCGTCTGATCAGCGTGGAAAAACGGCTGGCAAAGCTCATTCCCATTGACGCAAAGCTCGATCTGCTGCTGAAGGCCGCCCGGCTGGAGTATGATCCTCTAGGCAACTTGCCGGGGGATGTCGTGAAGGCGCTGCAGGCGGGCCAGAAGATTGATGCGATCAAGCGCTATCGTGAGGTGATGTCGGTCAGTTTGGCGGAAGCCAAATCTGTTATCGAGGAGGCGCAGCGCCGGTCGGGCCTTTGACGTCTCGGAGGTCTAACTTTTTGTTCGAGCATGATCTTTTCCAAAGACCGCTTCGCCGGAAGATGCCCAAGGTATCGGATTGCGTCACACGCAGGCCGCATCGCGCGGCTGTCCGCCTGTTACCGCTGCTTCGGTTGAGATCGCACGTTAAGGCCGGCGAGCGGCAAGTCCGTTCGGCTTTCTATCGATCAGAGGCGCGGCGCCGGACGCCGCTGACGCGACCAATTGGAAACTGGAGTGAATCCTTTGGCCTAAGCGGCCGAAGAACCAGGCGAGGATGTCTCTAACGTCTCGTTGCCCGCGATCTCTTCGACCAGATCGACGATACGTCGCCTCAGTCTTCGCTCTTTTATCAGCATGAACGCCTTGGTGAGCGAGAGGCCGTCGGTCGTGGCGAGGAATTCGAACACATAGGCGGGTGATGGCGCCTCTCCAGATCCGTTAGGCTGCCCCGCCAGGTGCGGTGCGCCTTCGAAGAAGAACGGCACCGGGATTTGCAGGATATTGGAGATGTGCTGCAAGCGGCCCGCGCCGATGCGGTTGGCTCCGTTCTCATACTTTTGCACTTGCTGGAACGTGATCCCGAGCCCATTGCCGAGCTTTTCTTGCGTCATTCCGAGCATTTTCCGGCGCATCCGGACCCGGCTGCCTACGTGCTTGTCGACGGGGTTGGCGATCCGCTTAACCATTGTTTGCTTCACGATTTCTCCGATCGCTCATGCTGACGGCGAGGTAGGAGCCCCAGATTGCCGAGGCTAACAGACATAAACGTCAGGCGCTGGCACGACGCCGATGTGGGCGCTTCAGAACCCGATGATGTTGTAGTAGAGCGCTACGAGAACCACGAGTGCCAGAACGGCCGTTAGCAACTTCAGCATCGTCTTGCCGCTTGGGCTGCTCGACGGCAGATTGTCATTGATGGACATTGGGTCCTCGTCTGGTTGGGAGAGCTCAATTTGCGCACGTAGCCCCGCTCGAGCGTGTGCTCGCAATACGGGTAGGTGTTCTGCGCCTGAGCAGGCTCGCACCCGACATTGCCGGGAGCCGCTAGACACCCCTATTGAAGCGCGGAAAACAGCGATCGTGTTGCATAACCACTGCCACCACACTGAGGCAGGCCGCGGCAGCCAACGAGACGCTGGATTTGCGCTCCCTCGCTTGCAGGCGGGAGCGCGATCTGTCTCTCAGTCATCGGCGCCTAGGATATCTGGCCGATGATCACAAAGCATGCGCTACATCCGTATGAATGTCCAGGGGCAGCGGACGCGGGCAATGCAGGAGAGCGGTGACACGATTTGATCGCTGCGACGGCGTACCTAACAGGATCGTACCTAACAGGTTATTGTCCCGCTCACCGCCTTGAGACTCGGCATGGCAGCACAACCTGTTTTGCCTTAGCTGGCGATTTGTGCTCTTGGCCTATCACTCATGAATGCCGGGGTGGCGAACGGGTGCGCTACCCGTGCGAGAGCTGGCTCACGCCAACTTGTATTGGGGCCGTATTGCCCCTAACTGGGGTCTCTTGAAGGAGAAACAATGGCTAGTGCAAAGGATTATCAAGCGAAAGCCGAAGCACAATTCCACAAGACCATAAAGAAGGCGCACGACGCCAAACAGACCCTCTCTCCATACGAGCTTGCCGCCCGGGCTACCGACGAAAAGACAGCGAAATTGAGAGCGCTACGCTTAGCCAAGGAGACTGCGGAGGCGATCGTGGCGGCCGAGACCAAAGCTGCAAAGACCAAGCCCGCCGCCAGGGACAAAACGATCTCCAAAAAAGCGGCGAGCAGGGAGAGTTAGCTCTGTTTTGTTGCAATAGTTTGTTGCAACAGGGCGTTCACCTAAGCCGAACCATGCTGGCATGGTCGGGCGTTATACGCCGTTAGTGCCGACCCAGCGTCCATTCTTCGGTGCTGGACTTTCGTGCACCCATGGCAACAAGCAGGCGCTCTGTCGTCGGTCGATCAGCACCGATTCCCTTCTCAAGGTGACGGATTGCTCCCACCCGCATAAGCATCCTGCGCAGCTTTCGCTTTTGACGCCATTCGGAGATCGCCGTCCAAATCCTTCGCGTGACTTTGGCGAGAAGGTGCATCTAACTCAATCCCGTGTGTTTTGAATGCGCATCACAAACTGACAGATACCCCGCTCGCAGATGCGCACTCGATATCGCGAGGTGGCTCACCCAACATCTTGCGGCGATTGCGGAGAGAAGGTGGTTATTCCAGAGGCGCCGATTGTGAGAAGGCCCTGCTAGAACCAAGTTCTCCACTCGAGAGCAGGAACTTTCATCTGAGATGCTAAGTCTTTTGCATCCGAAAGGTTCCACACAAGAAAGCAACCACGCGGGGATCAATAGCGACAATTGCGATTGCGGAGGCACTGTATGATTGCCTTTGCCCGCGATCGCCAATTGAGACTGGCCGATCAATAACGGTGGAGTTTTTTGAACGGTGGAGTTTTTTGGTCAGGCGCTTGCGTCGGCGCGTGCAATGCCTGGAGGGATTCGGATTGCTCGGCCGTCAAAGCTTCCCCGTAAACAGTCCTGAAAAATGCTCTCAGATAAATCGCTTGGATATGCGGCTAGTTTGGTGGAGCCAAGGGGAGTCGAACCCCTGACCTCTTGAATGCCATTCAAGCGCTCTCCCAACTGAGCTATGGCCCCATCACGTGACGCGGATGTCGGGAACCTCCGCGTTTCAGATCATACACATCAGGCCGTCAGGCTATCTGCCTGGGCGTCCCGTCTCAAGGCTCTTCGTCGTCCTCACGCTCGCCGATGATATCGGTGACGTCGTCGTCGGTCTCTTCCTGCTCCTCGATGAGGGCGGCGTCATCGAGGCTCTCGTCGATCTCGATGTCGTCCTCGGCTCCTTCGGCCGCCTCCGCGCCCTTCTTGCCCTGCGCCTCGGCGTCAGCATCCTCGAGCGACACGAACTCAGCGTCCTGGGTCTCCGGCACGACGGCCTCTTCCTGACGCGCCGCCACCGGGCGGGCCGGTTCCGGACGCGACCGGGCCGTCAGCGCCGCCACCGCCATGGTGGTATGGCATTTCGGGCAGATGATCGGGTCTTTGCTCAGGTCGTAGAACTTCGCACCGCAACTGCCGCAGAGGCGCTTGGTGCCGAGCTCGGGTTTCGCCACGGTCCGGTTTCCTTGGGTCGAAGCCTGAAATTTGAGGTGCTTCACTTGGCGAGTCGCGCCCGCCCTGTCAATAGCGAGATCCTTGGGAAAGTTGTGGGGATTCGGGGCTTGTGACCCGGGTGGCGGGAGCCGGATGACGCTTCCGGCCGGCCATGCTAGTGGACCCGGCATTGCAACCGGCATTGCAAGGAGTACCCGCCGTGTCGCACGCAACGCCAGCTCCGCTCACCGCCCGCCGCTGCGGGTGCGCTCAGGGGGCGCGTACGCGTGCCCGGCGACAAGTCGATTTCGAACCGCGCCCTCATCTTCGGCGCCCTGGCAGTCGGCGAAACGCGGATTTCGGGCCTGCTCGAAGGCGAGGACGTGCTCAACACCGGCAAGGCCATGGCGGCCCTGGGGGCGAGTGTCGAGCGGCTGGGCACTGGCGAGTGGCGGGTGCACGGGGTCGGGGTCGGCGGCTTCCGCGAGCCCGCGGGTGTGCTCGACTTCGGCAATTCCGCCACCGGCTGCCGGCTGGTGATGGGCGCTGTGGCCGGCTGCCCGATCACCGCCATCTTCGATGGCGACGCCTCGCTGCGCAAGCGGCCGATGCGGCGCATCATCGACCCGGTCATTGAGATCGGCGCGCGGGTGCTGCGCGAGGAAGCGGGCGGGCGGCTGCCGGTCACCCTGCAGGGCGCTCGCGACCCGCTCCCGATCGTCTACCGCACGCCAGTTCCTTCCGCGCAGATCAAATCGGCGGTGCTGCTGGCAGGCCTCGCGGCGCCCGGGCGCGACCACCGTGATCGAAAGCGAGGCGAGCCGCGACCACACCGAGCGGCTGCTCCTTCACTTCGGCGCCGAGGTCAAGATCGCGCCCGAGGGCGCGCATGGGCGCCGGATTACGCTCACCGGCCAGCCCGAGCTCGTCCCGGCCCCGGTGGTGGTGCCGGCCGATCCGTCCTCGGCAGCGTTCCCGATGGTGGCGGCGCTGATCGTGCCGGGCTCCGAGGTGACGCTCACCGACGTCATGACCAACCCGTTGCGGACGGGCCTGATCACGACGCTGCGCGAGATGGGCGCCGATATCGAGACCGTCAATGTTCGTGGCGACGTCGGCGAGGAGCTCGCCGATTTCCGCGTGCGGGCCTCTGCGCTCAAGGGCGTCGACGTTCCCCCCGAGCGCGCGCCCTACGATGATCGACGAATATCCGATCCTGGCGGTCGCGGCCGCCTTCGCGGAGGGCACGACGCGCATGCGCGGCCTCAAGGAGCTGCGCGTGAAGGAATCCGACCGGCTGGCCGCGGTCGCCGACGGCCTGCGGGCGAACGGCGTCGCCGTCGAGATCGAGGGCGACGACCTGATCGTGCATGGCAAGGGCCGCGCACCGGGCGGCGGTCAGGTCGTGACCCACATGGATCACCGCATCGCCATGGCGTTCCTGGTCATGGGGCTTGCGAGCGACAAGCCGGTCGGCGTTGACGACACTTCGTTCATCGCCACGAGCTTCCCGAGCTTCGTGCCGATGATCCGCGGGCTCGGTGGAGAGCTAAGCTGAGACTAAGTCGCGATTTGTGCTAAGGCACGTCCTGACGACCACAGGTGCTCCCGATGCGCCCCACTACCTTCGCAGAGAGCTATGAGCGGATCATCGCTGGCACGGACTGCGACGCGGCGCTGGCGGAATTTCTCGATACTTTTTATGTCACGCCCACGGCCGAGGGGCGCCTCGACACCTTGGGTCGCGAGCCTCGCTTGACTGGTGATGAACACCTCGACGCCCTGGCGGGCGCAGTGGCGGAATATCTGGCGCGTCAGTACGAGCTGCCAAGTATTCCTGCTTGTTGGGCTTTCGAGCCCTCACGTTATCTTGAGCACGTTGGCATCCGTGTTCGATCGATAGTCCGGGAATGCGCGAGTATCTGACCTTTTCGAGCCCAGCGGAATTTGCTTCCCGCAATATCTTTACCGAAGAGCGCCCGCTCCGCCGTGCGCGCAGCGGCCTCAAGCAGTCATGATTATCGCCATCGACGGACCGGCGGCCTCCGGCAAGGGCACGCTCGGCAAACGGCTCGCCGCCCATTACGGGCTGCGCCACCTCGACACCGGGCTGATCTACCGGGCAGTCACCAAGGCGCTCGTCGACGCCGGTGACCGGCTCGACGATGTCGAGCGGGCAGTCGCCGCCGCGAAGGCGCTCAATCCGGGCGGGTTTGACGAAAAGGCGCTCAAGAGCCACGCGATTGGCGAGGCCGCCTCGATCGTGTCGGCGCTACCCGAGGTCCGGGCGGCGCTGTTGGCCTTCCAGCGCGACTTTGGGCGGGCGCCCCCTGGCGCCGTGCTCGACGGGCGCGACATCGGTACGGTGATTTTTCCCGACGCCGACGTGAAGATCTACGTCGATGCAACCCCCGAGGTACGGGCTCGCCGGCGGGCGGCCGAGATCGCCTCGACGGGTGGCGCGGTCAGCGAGGCCGAGGTGCTGGCCGACATCCGGCGCCGCGACGAGCGCGATACCCGGCGGGCGGCTGCCCCCCTCAGGCCCGCCCCGGATGCGCACTTGCTCGATACCACGCATTTGGATATAGACGCTGCATTCTGGGCCGCCATCGACATTGTCGAAGCCGTCCGAGCAGGCCGAAAGCGGGGCTGACCGCGCTTTCGTCGTGGAGGACCTAGCCTGCTCCGCCCGCTTCCTGATGGTGCGCTTCCAGACCTGAATCATCGCTTCGATCGCTTGGTCGCCGCGCTCGGCTGCCGTTACGCAGGTGGACGTCTACGCAAGTGGACGTGGCCAGCTTCTACACGGCGTGCGTTGCGGCCCGGCAGGAACCGCCACATGAACCGTTAACGGGAGAGTCCATGGCTACCGCCGCCAGTGTCGCTACATCATCGCGTGAGGATTTCGCCAAGCTGCTCGAGGAGTTGTTTACCCAGGGCAGCCTGCAGGAAGGGTCCGTCGTCAAGGGAACGATCGTCGGGATCGAGAAGGATCTCGCGGTCATCGATGTCGGCGCCAAGACCGAAGGCCGCGTGCCGATCCGGGAGTTCACCGGGCCGGGCCGCCAGAACGATCTCAAGGTCGGCGATACGGTGGAGGTCTATCTCGAGCGGGTCGAGAACGCGCTCGGCGAGGCGGTGCTTTCGCGCGACAAGGCGCGCCGTGAGGAGAGCTGGGGCAAGCTCGAGAAGGCCTTCAACAATAACGAGAAGGTGCAGGGCGTCATCTTCAATCAGGTCAAGGGCGGCTTCACCGTCGATCTCGATGGCGCGGTGGCGTTCCTGCCGCGCTCGCAGGTCGACATCCGGCCGATCCGCGACGTGTCGCCGCTGATGAACCAGCCGCAGCCGTTCCAAATCCTGAAGATGGATCGCCGGCGCGGCAACATCGTGGTGTCGCGCCGCACGGTGCTCGAGGAGACCCGCGCCGAGCAGCGCCAGGAGCTGGTGCAGAACCTCGAAGAGGGCCAGGTCATCGACGGTGTGGTCAAGAACATCACCGACTACGGTGCGTTCGTGGATCTGGGCGGCATCGACGGCCTCCTGCACGTCACCGACATCGCCTGGCGGCGCGTCAATCATCCGACCGAGGTGCTCAATATCGGGCAGCAGGTGAAGGTCAAGATCATCAAGATCAATCACGAGACCCACCGCATCTCGCTCGGCATGAAGCAGCTGCAGGACGATCCCTGGCAGGGCATCGAGGCGAAATATCCGATCGGTACGCGCTACAAGGGCCGCGTCACCAACATCACCGACTACGGCGCGTTCGTGGAGCTGGAGCCGGGTATCGAAGGGCTCATCCACGTCTCCGAGATGTCGTGGACCAAGAAGAACGTGCACCCCGGCAAGATCGTGTCGACCTCGCAGGAGGTCGACGTGCAGATCCTCGAGGTCGATCCGGTCAAGCGCCGCATCTCGCTCGGCCTCAAGCAGACCATGCGCAATCCGTGGGAGGTGTTCGTCGAGAAGTATCCGTCGGGCACGACCATCGAGGGCGAGGTCAAGAACAAGACCGAGTTCGGCTTGTTCCTCGGCCTCGACGGCGATGTCGACGGCATGGTGCATCTCTCCGACCTCGACTGGAAACGTCCGGGCGAGCAGGTGATCGAGGAATACAAGAAGGGCGACAAGGTTCGCGCCAAGGTGCTCGACGTCGACGTCGAGAAGGAGCGCATCTCGCTCGGCATCAAGCAGCTCGAAGGCGATCCGATGGACACCGCGGGCGACATCAAGAAGGGCTCGGTCGTCACCTGCGAGATCATCGAGGTCAAGGAAGCCGGCATCGATGTGAAGATCGTCGGCACCGACCTCACGACCTTCATCAAGCGCGCGGAGCTGGCGCGCGATCGCGGCGAGCAGCGGACGGAGCGTTTCGCCGTCGGCGAGAAGGTCGATGCGCGGATCATCCAGTTCGACCGCCGCGCCCACAAGGTGCAGGTGTCGATCAAGGCGCTTGAAGTCGCGGAGGAGAAGGAGGCGATCGCCCAGTACGGCTCCTCCGATTCTGGCGCGACGCTCGGCGATATCCTCGGCACCGCGCTCAAGCGGGCGAGTGAGAAGCCGAACGAGAAATAAACGGCTTGATCACGTGGAGGGTGGCGCGGTTTCACAACCGCGCCACTTCCTGACGCCTTGCCACATTTGAGGCCTTGCCACAAATGCGGCTGGTTCATCGGCGCCATTGCTCGTTCTGATTGATATCATCGGCGGACTTGAGTTCCGCCCCGGCTCTGCGAGGGAGACAAACGATGTCGCTCGACGCTGATTTCATTGTCGATCGTCGCCGGATGCGGCGGAAGCTGACGTTCTGGCGGGTGTTCGCGGTGCTGTTCGCCATCTGCGCTGTCATAGCGGCTGGCATGGCGGTGCGGGCGCAGGGCCCAAGCGTGCTGGCCGGGGCCACCGGGGCCTCGATCGCGCGCATTACCATCACGGGCCTGATCCGGACCGATCGCGAGCGGGTCGAGGCGCTGGAGCGGCTGGCGAAGTCGCCCGCAAAGGCGGTGATCGTTCACATCAACAGCCCGGGCGGAACCACGTCAGGGTCCGAGGAGCTGCACGATTCGCTCATGCGGCTCAGGGACGAGAAGCCGACCGTGGTCGTGGTCGACGGCCTGGCGGCGTCGGGCGGCTACATCGCGGCGCTCGGTTCCGATCACATCGTGGCCGGCGAGACTTCGCTTGTCGGCTCGATCGGCGTCATCTTCCAGTTCCCCAACTTCGGCGAGGCGCTGAAGACGCTGGGCATCAGGATGGAGGAGATCAAGTCCTCCCCGCTCAAGGCTGCGCCGAACGGCTTCGAGCCAACGAGCCCCGAGGCCCGCGCCGCCATCGAGGCGATTGTGGCGGACTCCTACGCCTGGTTTCGCAACCTGGTGAAAACTCGCCGCGGACTCGACGATGCGGCGCTTGATCGGGTCGCGGATGGGCGTGTGTTCACCGGCCGCCAGGGCGTCGGATTGAAGCTCGTCGATGAGCTTGGCGACGAACGAGCCGCCGTGGCGTGGCTTGCCAAGGAAAAGAACATCGACCCCAAGACGCCGGTGCGTGATTATAGGCTGCGCGACCGGTTCAGCGATCTGCCGTTCCTGCACACCACCGCGGTGGTGACGCTCGAGGCACTCGGGCTCGGATCGTTTGCGCGTCGTATCGAGGAGTCAGGCGCCCTGCAGGCGATCGAGCGACTAAATCTTGACGGTCTCTTGGCGCTTTGGCACCCTCAAGCCGCGAACTGATCTATCGTCTTTGCTTTCGGTGCTCGTGTTGAGCGTTTCAGGTCCGGCCGTTTGCTGCCGCTGAGGCAGCGAACGGTGACGGCTGAGGCATCAGCTTTGCGGCGGGAGCCGGCAAGACGCGACGCAGGGGATGGCGGCACGATGATCAAATCCGAGCTGGTGCAACGCATTGCTTCACAGAACCCGCACCTTTATCAGCGGGACGTGGAGAACATCGTCAACGCTATACTCGGTGAGATCGTGGCCGCCATGGCGCGCGGCGACCGGGTCGAGCTGCGCGGCTTCGGCGCCTTCTCGGTCAAGAATCGCCCCGCCCGGATGGGGCGCAATCCGCGTACCGGCGCCCATGTCTCGGTCGAGAAGAAATCGGTGCCGTTCTTCAAGACCGGCAAGGAAATGCGCGAGCGGCTGAACCGCCCCGCCGAAGCACCGCCGCAACAGGGGTGATGTCGCGCTGTTTGCGTTGACGTGCGTGTAGCCGGGCGAACGTCTGAGCCGTTGCACAAGTGCGCCCATGAGTGCGCATATGTCCGCGCGGCTGTGACCAGGAGCGAGGTCGCATGATCCAGAAGCTCATCTCGGCGCTGATCCTGGCCCCGCTCGCGATCCTGTTTGTTGTGTTCGCGGTCGCGAACCGGCAGACCGTCGTGGTCTCGTTCGACCCGTTCGACCAGGTGCAACCGATGCTGGCGGTCGGGATGCCCCTGTTTGCCTTGATCCTGCTTCTGGTCGTCGGCGGCGTCATCATCGGGGGTGTCGCGGCCTGGCTCGGGCAGGGCAAGTGGCGCTGGCGAGCCCGCCATTTCGAGTCCGAGGTGTACACGCTGCGGGGCGAGCTGGATGCGCTCCGGCGCCACGGCGCCCCGATCGAGCGGCGTTCAGGCATTGACGCGCCGCGGCTGACCATCCCGCCCCCCGCCGCCTGACCCATCGGCCAAAGATCGGGCCAATGATCGGCAGAGGATCGGCCAAGGACAAGACAAATATCCATGGGCGTTGTAGAACCGCGTCTCGTCGAGACGAGGGCTTGATGCCGTTATTGATCAAGATTTGCGGGCTGAGCACCCCGGAGGCGCTGGATGCGGCGCTTGAGGCGGGGGCGGATGCGGTCGGCTTCGTGTTCTTTCCGCCGTCGCCGCGTCACCTCGGCTTCGAGGCGGCCCGCGCGCTTGCGCCGCGCGTGCGTGACCGCGCCCTCAAGGTTGCGCTCGCGGTCGACGCGGCCGACGACTGGCTGGCTACCGTGATCGACGCGCTGCAGCCCGACATGCTGCAGCTGCACGGCAAGGAGACGCGTGATCGCGTGGTGACGGTGCGCACCCGGTTCGGGCTGCCGGTAATCAAGGCGCTGCCGATCGCGGAGCGCGCCGATCTGGCGCCGATCAGGCAATATGCGAGCGTCGCGGATCGCCTTCTGTTCGACGCCCGCGCGCCGCGCACGGCCACGCGGCCGGGCGGTCTCGGCAAGAGCTTTGACTGGCGGCTCCTTGAGGGCGTCGATCCGGGCGTTCCGTTCCTGCTCTCCGGCGGCCTCGATGCCAGCAACGTCGCCGAGGCGCTGCGTATCACGTCGGCGCCTGGCGTCGATGTCTCCTCGGGGGTCGAGCGGGCACCGGGCGAGAAGGATCCCGACAAGATCCGCGCCTTTGTCCGTGCCGCCCGCAACGCCGCCAAGGCGAGCGAGCGTCGCGTCGCGAGCGGCTCATGACCGTCCAGAGCAAGCCCAATTCGTTCCGGACCGGTCCCGACGAACGCGGACATTTCGGCAACTATGGCGGCCGCTTCGTCGCCGAGACGCTGATGCCGCTCATCCTCGAGCTTGAAGCAGCCTATGCGGCGGCGAAGCAGGATCCGGCTTTCAAGAAAGAGATGGACGGCTATCTCGCCGACTATGTGGGCCGTCCGTCACCTCTCTATTTTGCCGAGCGCCTGACCGCGCATTTCGGCGGCGCCAAGGTCTATCTCAAGCGCGAGGACCTCAATCACACCGGCGCCCACAAGGTGAACAATGTGCTTGGCCAGATCATGCTGGCACGCCGGATGGGCAAGCCGCGGGTGATCGCCGAGACCGGCGCCGGCATGCATGGCGTTGCGACCGCGACCCTGTGCGCCAAGTTCGGGCTCGAATGCATCGTCTACATGGGCTCGGTCGATGTCGCGCGCCAGCAGCCGAACGTGCTGCGCATGAAGGCCCTGGGCGCGACTGTGCGGCCGGTCGAGTTCGGGCTCGAAGACGCTCAAGGATGCGATGAACGAGGCGCTGCGCGACTGGGTCAGCAACGTCGCCAACACGTTCTATTGCATCGGTACGGTCGCGGGCCCGCATCCCTATCCGATGATGGTGCGCGACTTCCAGTCGGTGATCGGCGACGAGGTGCGCGTGCAGATGCAGAAGGCCGAAGGGCGCCTGCCGGATTCGCTCATCGCCTGCATCGGCGGCGGCTCGAATGCCATGGGGCTGTTCTTCCCGTTCCTCGACGACACCGAGATCGAGATCTACGGCGTCGAGGCGGCCGGTCACGGTCTCAAGTCGGGCCAGCACGCGGCCTCGCTCGCGGGCGGCAAGCCCGGCGTGCTGCACGGCAACCGTACCTATCTCTTGATGGACGGCGACGGTCAGATCAATGAGGCGCACTCGATCTCGGCCGGGCTCGACTATCCGGGCATTGGTCCCGAGCACGCCTGGCTGCACGACGTCGGCCGCGTCAAATATCTGTCGGCCACCGACAAGGAGGCGCTGGCGGCATTCCAGCTCTGTTCGCGGCTTGAAGGCATCATTCCGGCGCTTGAACCCGCGCACGCGCTTGCGCGCGTGGCCGATCTCGCGCCGAAAATGCCGAAGGATCACCTCATGGTGGTCAACCTGTCGGGCCGTGGTGACAAGGATCTCGCCAGCGTTGCCGAGTATCTGGAGCGGCACGGCGGATGACTGTGTCTTGTGCTTGGAGCGTGCGTGTTCGATCGGCAGAAAATCACGGGCTGGATTCTGGTCGTCGTCTCGACGGCCTTCATCCTGTATTTCCTCAAGGTGCGCCTGCTCGGCACCGGGCCGGTGCTCGAAAGGAAGGAATGGTTTCAGCTCATCGTCTCGATCGTTGTGCTGATGATCGGCACCATGAACGTTCGCCTCGCCACCCGGCGGGCGGAAAGAATGAAGGATCGTAAGTGAGCGGACGAAAGCGGTGCCACAAGCTCGGTCCACCTCTCCCCAACGGGGAGAGGTCGGCGCCAAAGGCGCCGGGTGAGGGGATTCTATTGTCTTGGCCGCAGCGTTAGATCGATGAAAGCCAGAACGTCTTTGAGGTTATCGTACACGTCGACATTCGAGACTTCTGATCACGTGGAATCCACATGATTCAAGCACGCGCGTGCGTTCCATGTCGTGCTGCAACTCTGCCTCTGTCGAGTGTGTCGCCCCATCGACCTCGATAATGAGCTTTCCATCCAGTGTGACAAAGTCGACGATGTATTTGTCGATCTGGTGCTGGCGTCGGAATTTCCAGCTGGCAAGACGCCGGTTACGCAAGGCGTACCAAAGAAGCGACTCGGCGCTTGTTTGCGAAGCGCGTAGTTGTCGTGCTTTCTTCTTGAACCGGTCCATCCCCCTCACCCGGCGCCTTCGGCGCCGACCTCTCCCCGTTGGGGAGAGGTATACCCGAGTTTGCCGCCCCGTATGAGCACAACAAGGATCGACACCCGCTTTGCCGAACTGAAGGCGCAGGGCCGTGCCGCGCTGGTGACCTTCCTCACCGCTGGCGATCCCGACGGCGAGACGTCGCTCGCTCTGATCAAGGCGCTGCCGAAAGCGGGCGCCGACCTGATCGAGCTCGGCATGCCGTTCACCGATCCGATGGCGGATGGCCCGGCGGTCCAGGCTTCGTCGCAGCGCGCGCTGAAGGCCGGGCAGACCATGAAGAAGACGCTCGCGATGGTGCGCACGTTTCGCAAAGTCGACGACGCGACCCCGATCGTGCTGATGGGCTACTACAATCCGATCTACGTCTTTGGTGTCGAGCGCTTCCTCACCGATGCGAAGGCTGCGGGTGTCGACGGGCTGATCGTGGTCGATTTGCCACCCGAGGAGGACGCGGAGCTGTGCCTGCCGGCGCTCAAGGCAGGGCTGAGTTTCATCCGGCTTGCGACTCCGACCACCGACGACCGGCGGTTGCCGGCCGTGCTCGCGAACACGTCGGGCTTTGTCTACTACGTATCGATCACCGGCGTGACCGGCACCGCGGTGCCTGATGCCACCAAGGTCAGCGGCGCGGTCGAACGCATCAAGCGCCATACCGCGCTGCCAGTCGCAGTCGGCTTCGGCGTGCGTACCGCCGCGCATGCGCGCGCCATCGCCAAAGGCGCGGACGGAGTCGTGGTTGGCTCGGCGCTGGTCGACGCGCTCAAGGCAAGCCTCGACAAGAACGGCAAGGCCACCCGCAAGAGCGTGAAGGCGGTGACCGATCTGGTCACGGACCTTGCCGATGGAATTCGCGACGCCCATCGGGCGGCGGTCTAGGCTCGTTTTCCTGCCTGAACTTTTCCACCGGCCCAAGGAAGCAACCACGGGAGGGTGTTTTTGCGGCCGGGCATTGTTACATTGTGATGACACGGATAATCACGGAACCCCGATGAACTGGATATCCAACGTCGTCCGGCCAAAGATTTGCAGCTTCCTCAATCGCCGCGATACGCCGGAGAACCTCTGGATCAAGTGCCCGGAAACCGGGCAGCTGGTGTTCTACAAGGACGTCGAGGCTAATTCGTTCGTCATTCCGGGCTCCGAGTACCACATGCGCATGGGCGCCACTGCGCGCATGAAGTCGATGTTCGACAACGAGACCTGGTTTGATATTGCGGTACCGGCGGTGCCAATCGATCCGCTGAAGTTCCGCGACGAGCGCCGCTACTCCGATCGGCTGCGCGATGCCCGCAACAAGACCGGCACCACTGATGCGGTGAAGCTCGGCTACGGCAAGCTCGACGGGCTGCCGGTCGTGATCGCGGTGCAGGATTTTGATTTCATGGGCGGCTCGCTCGGCATGGCGGCGGGCGAAGCGGTGATCAAGGGTCTCGAAACAGCCGTCGCCAAGAGCACGCCCTTCATCATGTTCGCGGCGTCGGGCGGTGCGCGCATGCAGGAGGGTATCCTGTCACTCATGCAGCTACCGCGCACGACGGTTGCGGTGCAGATGCTGCGCGAGGCCGGCAAGCCCTATATCGTGGTGCTGACCAATCCAACCACCGGCGGCGTGACGGCGTCCTACGCCATGCTGGGCGATGTGCAGATCGCGGAGCCGGGCGCGCTGGTCGGCTTTGCGGGCCCACGCGTGATCGAGCAGACCATTCGCGAGAAGCTGCCGGAAGGCTTCCAACGCGCCGAATATCTGCGCGAGCACGGCATGGTGGATATGGTCGTGCATCGCCGCCAGTTGCGCGACACGATGTCCAATCTGTGCCGGCTGTTGACCAAGGCGCCTGCCGTGATGGCTGCGTCCGTACCCGAGCCATCAGCGGTCGAGAACCTGCCGGTGCCGGTTAACATGTAGCGCGCGTCCTGGTAGCGCGTCCTGGTAGCGCGTCCTGGCAACCTCAGTCGCGGTCCGCCGCATCCGACCGTCTTAAGCAAGCGACCGTCATCGGCGCGCCCGAGTTTTTCGAGTAGTCTAGCGCGTCATGAGTTCGGTTGATTCCATTGTGGCGCGCCTGCTGACGCTTCATCCGAAGCGGATCGACTTGTCGCTCGAGCGGATGTGGCGCGTGCTCGGCGCGCTCGGCCATCCGGAGCGGCAGTTGCCGCCCGTCATCCATGTCGCGGGCACGAATGGCAAGGGCTCGACCGTCGCCTTCATGCGATCGATGCTCGAAGCGGCTGGCCGCCGTGTGCATGTCTATACCTCTCCGCATCTGGTGCGTTTCAACGAGCGCTTCCGGATAGGGAATGCCGGTGGCGGCGAGCTGGTCAGCGATGAGGCGCTCGCGGACGCGCTCTCGCAATGCGAGGTCGCCAATGGCTCGGCGCCGATCACCGTGTTCGAGATCGAGACCGCGGCGGCGTTTGTGTTGTTCGCACGCCATCCTGCCGATGTGCTGCTGCTCGAGGTCGGGCTCGGCGGCAGGCTTGATGCAACCAATGTGGTGGAGCGGCCGCTTGTCACCGTGATCACGCCGGTCTCGCTCGACCACGCCGAGTTCCTGGGCGACAGCGTGGCGCTGGTCGCCGCCGAGAAGGCGGGCATCATCAAACGCGGCGTGCCGCTGATCGTGGCCACGCAGGCGCGCGAGGCGCTCAAGGTGATCGAGCGCCAAGCCGCGCGCCTGCAAGCGCCGATCAAGATCGCTGGAGAGAATTGGACCGCGACCGAGGAGCGCGGACGGCTCGTCTATCAGGACGAGGCCGGCCTGCTCGATCTTCCGGCGCCCAAGCTCTACGGCCGCCACCAGTTCGAGAACGCAGGGGCCGCCATCGCGGCGCTGCGGGCCGCGGACGGCTTGCAGTTGCCGCGCTCCGCATTCGAGATTGGTATCGCCAAGGCGGACTGGCCCGCGCGCATGCAGCGCTTGTCGCAAGGCACGTTGCTGCCGCTGCTGCCGGCCGGCAGCGAGCTGTGGCTCGACGGCGGCCACAACGCGGACGGCGGGCGCGCCATCGCCAACGCGCTGGCGGATCTCGAGGAGCGTGTCTCGCGGCCTCTGGTGCTCGTGGTGGGGATGCTCGCCACGAAAGACTGCTCGGCCTTTCTGAAAAACTTTGCCGGCCTCGCGCGCCGCATCATCGCGGTGCCGATTCCGCGGCAGGAGAAATCGCTGTCGGCGGAGGCGGTCGCGGCCGCCGCTCGCGCCATCGCGATCCCGTCCCAGGAAGCAGCCGACGTTGCGGCTGCGCTTTCGGCTATCCGTCAGCTCGAACTCGACGAGCCGCCCCGCGTGTTGATCACCGGCTCGCTCTATCTCGCCGGCGAAGTGCTGGCCGTGAACGGCACGCCGCCGACCTGAGCACCACAAACAAAACGGCCGACCTTTCGGCCGGCCGTTTTCAAGTGACTGGTGGTGCGCCGTTTAGACCGACGCAGTGATCCACTGCTCGAGCTTCTGCTTGGGCGCCGCGCCGATCTGGCGGGAGGCCATCTGTCCGTTCTTGAAGATCATCAGCGTCGGGATCGACTGGATCCCGTATTTGGTCGCGGTCGCCGGGCTCTCGTCGACATTGAGCTTGACGATCTTGACCTTGTCGCCGAGCGAGCCGGCGATCTCCTCGAGCGCGGGAGCGATCATGCGGCAGGGGCCGCACCACTCGGCCCAGAAATCAACCACCACAGGGCCCGAGGCCTTCAACACCTCGGACTCAAACGTCGTATCCGACACCTTGCCGACCGCCATGGGGCACCTCGTTGTTGTCGCGGCACGGCGCCGCAGATCGACGCCGAACGTAGGAATGCCCCCGGCGCCCGTCAAGGCAGCCTTACGGTCGAGGTCAGAGCAGCCATCTCGGCATCCATGAGGTCGGCCGAAACCTCCATCAAATCAGGGGTATCGGTCCATACCAGAGCGGCCCGGATTGGCTGGCGCGGAAACAGCTCGGTGAGCACGGCGCGGTAGAGTGCCATTTGGCGAATGTAGGCGGGCGGTACCTCCGCGATTCGCCGGGGCGCCGGGTGGTTGGTCTTGTAGTCGGCGATCAGGATGGCCTCCTCGGTGACCACCAGCCGGTCGACCTGGCCGGACACCGCAATGGTGCCGCCCGGCCGCGCGATACGCCCGACGATCGGAACCTCGGCCCGGCTTCCGGGCCGGAACAGGTCGGCAAAGCGCCCGTCGGCGAGCACTTGCTGGACCTTGGTGATGATGTCTTCGCGATCGCCGTCGTCGAGCTCGCGGGCTCCCAGCAGATAGCGGCGCGCCGCCTCGGTGCGCGCGTCGGGTGCGATCCCGGGCAGCGCCTGCAGCAGGCGATGAGTGTGCGTGCCACGCGCCAGCGCCTTGCTGCGCTCGACACCTCGGCCGAAGGTGCGCACAACGGCGTGTGCATCGTGAGCGGTGGACGGCGACAGCGGCGTGAGCGCTGCTGGCTCAACCGGAGCGTTGTCGCTGAGCCACGGCGGCAGGACCTCCACGTCGTCTTCGGATGGCATCGCTGTCGCCGCCGCGGCTGCTGATGAGGCCTTGCGATAGCGCCACAGCTCCCCATCGCCGTCGTCGGCCGGCTCGCGGACGGCGACCTCCTTGAGCGCATCGAGCACGAGATCGTACCAGCAGCCCTCCGGGCGCTTGCGTTCGCCGTCATAGCCGCAGACGACAAGCCGCTCGATCGCACGCGTCAAGGCGACGTAGAGCAGTCGCCGATATTCGTTCTCGGATTCGGCGCGCGTGCGCTCGCGCGCGGCCGCGACCGGCTCGGTGTCGGTTGCCTTGGCGGCGGCCCACACCAGCCGGTCAGGCGTGCCCGGCATCTCCAGCAGCCGCGGCTGGCGATGCGGCGGTCCGGCCGGAGGAGTCGTGCTGTCGGCAAGGACCACGATCGGCGCTTCGAGGCCTTTGGCGCCATGCACCGTCATCACCCGCACCTCGTTGCGCGCGATCTCCATGTCGCGCTTCACGTCGGTCTGCGCGGTGCGCAGCCAGGCGACGAAGCCCTGCAGCGAGGGCGCCTCGCGCCGCTCATACTCAAGCGCGAGGTTGAGGAACTCGTCGATGGCGTCGTTGGCCTCCGGGCCGAGCCGCGTCAGGAAGCGTCGGCGGCCGTCTTCGGGACCGAGCACGCGTGCGAAGAAGCTGAACGGTGTTTCGCGCCGCGCCCACTCCGCGTAGCGGTCGAGCCGCTCTGCGGCTTCAACAAAGCGAGGCTCGCTCTTGCGGCGCAGTGCCTCGCGCAGCGAGCCTTCGCGCTTCCAGGCAATCGTGAACAGGTCATCGTCGTCGAGGCCGAACAGCGGGCTTTTGAGCGCGGTCGCGAGCGCAAGATCATCGTCTGCAAGCAGCAGCGCATCGGCGAGCACCATCATGTCCATGACGGCGATATGCTCGGTCAGCACCAGGCGGTCGGCGCCGGCGACCTCGACACCTTCGTCTTTGAGCGAGCGGATGATGGCTTCGAACAGCGGCCCGCGCTGGCGCACCAGCACCAGGATGTCGCCCGGCCGTGCGCCTTTTTGGGTCCAGAGCCGAATGTTGCACGCGATCTTCTGCGCCAGCCGAGTCTGCGGGCTTGTCTCGGTCACATCGTCGAATGGCGCATCCCAAGCCTCGATCTCGCGCTTGGCGTCGGGCTTGACCGCATCCCAGATCTCCACGGTGCCCGGCACCGCATCGGGCAGCGCTTCGTGTACGGTCTTAACGTCGTCCGCCGAAAGCCCCTTATGCGCCTGTGGTCGCGCGAACACGGTGTCAACCGCCTCGAGCAGGGTTGCGCCGGAGCGGAACGAGTGGCGGAACGGAATGTATTGCAGCTCCTGCTCGATGCCGCGGCAGAGCCGTTCGAAGGTGCGCCGCATGCCGTCGAACTCGCGCGGCGCCGCGCCCTGGAATGAGAAGATCGATTGCTTTTCGTCGCCGACCGCGAACACGGTGCGCGTCACCGCACGCGCGCCGGCTCCCACGAAGAACTCTCCGGTCAATGCCTCGATGATCCGCCATTGCCGCGGGCTCGTATCCTGCGCCTCGTCGATCAGCACGTGATCGATGCCGAGGTCGAGCTTGTAGTGCACCCACGCCGAATTCGACGCGCTCGAGCAGCGCGAGCGTCTTATCGATCAGGTCGTCGTAGTCGAGAAGCCCACGCCGGTTCTTTTCGGTCTCATAGCGGCGGATGACCTGGGTTGAGATGACGATCAGCGCCGCGGTGCGGTCGCGGCAGGCCACCGCCTTGCGGCGCTCGAATAGTGCAACCACGCGATCCTGCTCGGTGCGCAGCCGATCGGCGAGATCCGGGTGATTGGTCTCGATCGCCTTGGTGAACAGGCGCTGCCGTGGCTTGTCCTCGCCGGACATGAAGACGGAGCGATAGCCGCGGGCCCGCTCCTCGCCCTCGGCGCTTGCGGCAGCGCGCAGCCGTGCCGCCTGGTCGTCGTCGACCTTCGAGCCATCCTCCAGCGCCTGCGCGACGGCGGGCCATTCCGATGACGGCAGGTTCGGCCCGTCCGTGGTCTCGGCATCGACGCGATCGAGCGAATCGGCGCGTTCCACTCCGAGCATCTTGCAGAGGCCGGCGATCGCATCGCTGACGCTGCCGTCCTGCGCAACCCAGGCTTCGATTAGCTCGCGCTTGCGGATGGCCTCGCCAATCACGTCCTTGAGGGTGCGATCCGCCACCGTCGAGATCGCGATCGTGAGCGCGCGGCCGAGGAGACCTTCGGGCTCGGCGGCGGCTTCGAGCAGGACGCGCGTGCGTACCTCATCGAGCAGCTTAGTTTGGGCGGCGCCATCGAGCACCTCGAAGCGCGCCGCCACGTTGGCCTCGAACGGGAACTGGTGGAGGAGCCGCGTGCAGAAACGCGTGGATGGTCTGCACCTTCAGTCCGCCCGGGGTCTCGAGCGCAAGCGCGAACAGCCGGCGCGCCCGCGCCCGCAATGATGTGCCTCCCTCGAGGTTGGAGATCGCGCGGATCGCCTGATCGAGCGCCGTGTCGTCGAGCGATGTCCACCGCGCCAGCGTATCGAACACGCGCTTGGCCATGTTGGCGGCAGCAGCTTTGGTGAATGTGATGCAGAGAATCTGCTCGGGTCGCACGCCCGCGAGCAGCAGCCGGATCACCCGTAACGCCAGCACATGGGTTTTGCCCGAGCCTGCATTGGCGGAGACCCAGGCCGACACGTCAGGATCCGACGCCTCGACCTGCCGGCGCAGCACGACGTGAGGGATGGTGCGGCTCATGGACGCCTCACGCTATCGCAATATGCGATGTCGCGATTGACGTTTATATTGCGATACGCTATATCCATGCCATGGAGATCGTGTTCACCGCCGCGGCGACACGGCAATGGCTCGATCTCTCCGCCGATGTGCGCGGGCGACTCAACGCCAAGCTCGAGATCTTCGCACGGACCGGTCAGGGCGACGTTAAGCGACTGAAAGGGCGTGCGGGCTCCCGGCTGCGGGTAGGCGATTGGCGTATCGTTTTCTATACCGAGACCAATGCGATTGTTGTCGTCGCGGTCGGTCATCGACGCGAGATCTATGATTGAGAGGGTGTCATGACCAAGGTTCAATTCATCAAGACCGCAGGCGGCGAGGAGCTCGCCATTCTTCCTAAGAGCGAATACGATCGGCTTGCCAGGCTCGTCGCCGACGAAGATATCGGGACAGCTCGCGTCGTGCGCAACGCGCGTGAGAAGATCGCGTCCGGTCTCGAGGTCATGTTGCCAAAGGCTGTTGTGGATCGGCTGGCGGCTCACGAGAACCCCATTCGGGTGTTGCGCGAATGGCGCGCCATGACGCAGGACGAGCTTGCGGTCTCCGTCAGCATCACCCAGGGCTATCTCTCCGATCTCGAAGCAGGGAAGCGCAAGGGTCCGGTAGCGCTGCATCAGAAGATCAGTCGGGCGCTCGGTGTGACCATCGATCTGCTTTTGCCGATCGCGGTATCGGAGCAAGAAGCCGATCCTGCTCGCATCGCCAAGCATTCGCAGGTGGCTAAGGACATGGTTCGGCGAGCACCGGCTCGCCGACGGCGATAGCGTGGTCATTCGCCCGTCTCCTCGTCGCCGCCGACCGACCATTCCTTGACGCGCGCGAGGTGGTCGTAGGTGCCGTAGCGCGTCTTCCACATGGTGAGGACAAGCGGCAGGTAGGCCTGCTCCTCGTCCTCGAAACGGAGTGCGAGCCCCCGCAGGCGCGCCAGCGCGCGCTCGGCATGCATGTTGGCGTCGCCTTCCTTGAAGTCGATCGGGCAGGCGAGGCCGGCGATCGGGCCGCCCTTGAGCGACACATACACAAGCTCGGCGATCGGGCCCGGCGGCAGATCGGCGAAGCCGCCCTGGCTCAGGATCGCGGCTTCAAGCGTGAGCTGCGGCGAGATGCCGGCGCGGACTTGCTTCTCGGTCGGCACCTGTCCGGTCTTGTAGTCGAGGATGGCGTAGCTGCCGTCCGGGCGCTGCTCGATCCGGTCGGCGCGCGTGCGCAGCGTCAGCGTGCGCCCGTCGAGCGGGATCGCGATCTTGCCCGAGGTCTCGGCCACTAGCATCTTTACATTGAGGCGGCGGGATCGCTCCCAGCCCGCGAACCAGCGCGTAATGCGCTGAAAACGTGGCCACCAGAATGCGCGCGCCTCGGGAAAATCTTCGGTTGCCCGGAAGTGCTCGCGGCCGATGGCGAGCAATTCGCTCACGGGATCGTCCGGCAGTGCGGCGGCGAAAGTTTTAGTGAACTCGCTGAGCGCGCCATGGATGATGCTGCCGCGGTCGGCCGCGCCCGGCTCGAGGTCGATGGCGTCAAGCTCGCGCAGTCCTAGAATGTACCTTGCATAGATGGTGTAGGGGTCGCGCAGCCAGTGCTCGATGTCGGTGACCGAGAAAGCGAGCGGTCGCGCCTCACGCGGCGGCCGCGGCATCGGCTTGGCGATCGGCGCGAGGCTGTCGGGCCGGTCGAGCGCGCGCGCGAAGCTTACGTAGCGGTCGCCGCGCTTGCGCACGGCCGGCCAGCGCTCGCCTGCGACAGTCGCGAGCCGCTGCAGGAAGCGCGACGCCACCGTCGGCGCGCCTTCCGCCTTGGTGGCACGGCTCAGGATCACCTCGCGGGCGCCGACAAGCTGGGCGAAGTCGTGCGCCGAGAGCGAGATGCGCCGCTCGGGCAGATCGAGGCCGAGAGCTATGGCGCATCGGCCGGCTCAGCCAGGCATCGGACCTGGCGTCCGGCGGCCAGCTGGCTTCGTTGAGGCTGCCGAGCACGACGCGGTCGAAGGCGGTGAGGCGCGCTTCCAGGACGCCGAGCACGCTGATGCGCGCGCCGCTGCGCGGCGGCTCCGGCACCTTGCGGCCGCCGATGGCGATCGCGAACGTCTCCGGATAGTCGCCAAGCGGCACGCGCAAGTGCTCGGCCGGCGGGCTTGTGGCGATCTCCGTGAACGCGGTGGCGAGCGCCGCGCCGTCGCGGCCAGCGAATGCGGCGGGCGCGCCGCTGCCGTCATCGGACAGAAGCGCGACCACGTGCTGGTGGCGCTCGGCCAGCTCGGCGAGCGCATGCGGGGCGTCGCGCAGGCATTCGAGCGGGGCGACCGCGGAGATGAGCTCGATCAGAAGAGCGTCGGCAGCTTGCAGCTCCGCGTCCGCGAGTGTGACGCGCGGATCGAGCGGATGCAGGTCGCAGCGCTCGCCGCGCTTGAGCTTGCCAAGCTCCTCACGAAACGCTGCAAGCGCGCGATGCAGGCCATCGGTGCCGCGCCGCGGCCGCGGCCCGCGCAGCACTGCGCGCTCGAGCGCCGCGATGGCCCGCGCGTGCGAGCCTTCCGGCGCGCCCAGCCGGATCAGTGGATGCTTGAGCAGCGCGAGCAGTGTCACCGGCGGGAAGCCCTCGATCACGGCTTCTGCGGCAAGCCTCGCGAACACGCCGGCCGGCGTGTCGGCCAGCGCATCGCCGCCGGAGTCGTCGACCGTGATGCTCCAGCGCGCCAGCGCCGCCAGCACGCGCCGGGCGAGCGCGCGATCGGGCGTAATGAGCGCCGCGGTCTTGCCCTCCTCCTCGATTGCCTCGCGGAGCGCGATGGCGATCGCCAGTGCCTCCTCCTCGGGATGCGCGGCCTCGATCGAGGACACCGTGTCGAGCGCGCCGCCGGCATGCGCCGAGAACGCTACCTCGGCGACGCGCTCGCGCCAGAGATGCGTTGCTGCAGCGGGGCGGAACGCCTCCGAGACCAGCCGCTCGCGGCCGTGGCTGCTGGGCGCCGCAAGCCGCACCACGGCGTCGCGCGCGATCCCCATGCGCGCAAGCAGCGCCTGCAGGGCGAACTGCGGATGGCCGGGAGCGGCGTGACCTTCGGCGTCCCCCGCGATCATGGTCCAGGATGGCTCATCGAGCTCGGTGTCGAGGCCGGGCAGCACGACCGCGCCATGCGGCAGCCTGGCGATGGTCGCGAGCAGCTCGGCGGTCGCTGGCATCGATCCGGTTGATCCGGCGGCGATCACCGGTCCGTCGCTCTGGAAGGCGAGACGGCGCGCCTCGGCCGCAATCAGGAGGTCGCGCCGCGCCGCCGACTCGATCGCCCCGCGCTCGGCCAGAATGGCGGGCCATGCTTGGCGCGCGATCTGCAGGAACTGCAACGTGAGCTGCCAGTACTGGTCGAACCGATCTGGCACCAGCTGGTCGAGCTGCTCCCACGGCACCTGGCGCGTCGTGAGGTCGTCCATCAGGCGCGCGAGATCGTCGGCGAGTGAAAGCGCGGCGGCCGGACCGGTGACGACCAGCGGGGCATGACCTTCGCCGCGCATCGCCGGCGACTGCGCCCAGCGGGTCACCAGCTCGGCGAGCAGCAGGCGCCGCTCGAGCCCGTCGATCGCCGGCGGCAGGTCGAGCACGGACTCCTCCGGCATCGCGGCCTGCGCGAACGCGATCTCGTCCTCGTCGATGTCGCCGAGCGGAACGATGCGCGGCAGGATCGCGGCTCGGCCGCCCGCAATGTCGAGGAACTGGTCGCGCACCAGGCGGCAGGCGCGCCGGGTCGGCAGGTAGAGGGTCGCGCTCGCGAGCGCGAGCGGATCGCGTGCCGGCGCAAAGCCAAGCGCGCCGTCGATCAGCGCCCGGACGAGCGTCGGCACGAACGGCGTTGCGGCCGGGATGGTGAAGACGCGGGGACTTCCGGCTGACATCCAGCAATCTTACGTGATTCCCTGCAGATCCACAACGCTTCGTTCTGTTGGTAGGCGGAGGCCGCCGACGGCGGGAACTCACATCGCGCTGGCGAGGATCGCTTCTTCCGCCGCCTTGACCGCCTCGGGCGTGCCGACATGCATCCACACGCCTTCCAGCCGCAGCCCGTGCAGCCGGCCAGCTGCGATCGCGCGATCGAACAAGGGCGTCATCGAGGATGGCCCGGCTGGCACGCCGGCGAAGAAGGCGGGCGTGAGGATCGCGGCGCCCGCATAGACGAACGGCACGACGGTGCGCTCGGCGCGGCGGGCGAGGCGGCCGTCAGGCGCCATCGAGAAATCGCCACGGCCGCTGTAGCCGACACTGGTCGCCGCGGCTGCGAGGAGGAGAAGGGCATCCATGTGTGTGGGATCAAACGCCCGCGCCAGCCGCTCGAGATTTGGCACCACCCCGTCGATCCAGATCGTATCGGAATTGACGTGGAAGAAGGGCCCGCCGCCGAGCTCGGACATCGCGTTGATCACGCCGCCGCCGGTGCCGAGCAGCTTGGCGCGCTCGTCGGACAGGATGATCCGAGGGTGCTGGCGCGGCACCAGGTGTTGCTCGATCTGGTCCGCCAGGTAGTGCACGTTCACGACCGCACGCTCGACCCCGGTGTCGGCCAGCCGGTCCAGCACGTAGTCGATCAGCGCCTTGCCGGCGACCGTCACCAGCGGCTTGGGGATTTGACCATTGTGCGGGCGCATGCGGGTGCCGAGCCCGGCAGCCAGGACCATGGCGAAGCGCGGCACGGAGCTATGCGCAGAATTGCCAGGCGCAGTTTTGTTGTGCGCAGACGTGTCGTGCGCAGACTTGTGGCGCGCAGATTTAGCGCGTGATGACGTCAACAAGAAGCCCCCGAATCAGATCGTCTTCAACGCCGGCACATGCTGGTCATACCACTCTTTGAGGGTCGCCTGGGATGGGTGGGCGAGAGAACGCTGCAGATAGCCCCATACCCGCGGCATATGTCGCAAATATTGCGGCTTGCCGTCGCGAGCGTCGAGCCGGGCGAAAATCCCCAGGATCTTGCTGGCGCGCTGGGCCGCGAGCGTGACGTAGCTCTGGATGAAGGTTGGCCCGTCGAATTCGGCCTGCCCGGCGTGGCGGCCCTGGATGTAGCGACCGAGCAGTGCCAACTCGGTCTCCTCGGGCACGTCGATGCGGGCATCCTGGAGGATCGAGGCGAGGTCATAGCCGCGCGGGCCCATCAGGGCGTCCTGGAAGTCGAGAAGCCCAACGCGCCGCAGCTCATGGCGCTCCGGCAGCCACAGCAGGTTGGGCGAATGGAAGTCGCGCAACACCCAGGTCGGCGGCTCGTCGAGCGACGGCTGCAGCGCCTCGCGCCAGAGCGTACGGAACGTTGCGCGCGCCTCGTCGTCAATGCTGGCGCCCAGCCGCGGCAGATACCAGTCGAGCAGAAGCTCGGCCTCGATCAGGAAGGCGTCGAGGTCATAGCGTGGGATCTTGTACTCGACATGCGGCGCGACCGGCAGCGTGTCCGGGAGCGCCTTGCCGTGCAGCGAGACCAGCACGTCGACGGCGGCCTCGTAGCATTCGACGATCGGCGCCGGCGGATCGCCGTGCACAACGCGCTCCTCGCCGAGATCCTCGATCAGCAGCAGGCCCTGCTCGAGGTCGGCGTGCAGGATGTCCGGTGTCGACAGCCCAAGCTCGCGCAGCCCCTTTGCGATGGCGACGAACGGCGTCACGGTCTCGGCGAGATGCGCAATCGCGCTGTAGGGCTTGTTGTCGCGCACCGGTGGGCCGTCGGGGCGGCGCGGCGAGTTCATCAGAATGGAGTTCTTGTTGCCAAGCTGCAGCCGGTCGTAGGTGCGGGTCGAGGCATCACCCGCCATACGCTGGCGCACGGCCTCGCTCATGCCGCTCTCAGCCACGAACTGGCGCACGGCCGCAATCCGCTCCACCCGGGCCGCGACGCTGCCATAGCCGGTGACCCGGGCGTGGCGAAATTCAAGCTTGAGCTTGGGGGCAAGCGTGAACGCGATGTCGAGCCGGTCCGGCGCCAGCGAGCCTGCCGCACGGTCCGGCCATTCGATCATGATGACGGCGTCTTCCGGAAGGTCGTCGAAGCCAAGCTCGGACATCTCGGCTGCGCCCGACAGGCGATAGAGATCGGTATGCACCAGCGGAAACTGCGGCAGATCGTAGATCTGCATCAGCGTGAAGGTCGGGCTCGGCACCTCGATTGTCTCATCGCCCGCGAGATAGCGGATGAGCGCGCGCACGAAGGTGGTCTTGCCGGCGCCGAGGTCGCCCGAGAGGGTGACCGTGTCGCCGGGCTTGAGCGCGCCCGCGACGTCGATCATCAGCTTGCGGGTGGCGTCCTCGTCGGGGAGCACGACCGAGAAGCTCGAACGGCCGGTGGTCAGCAGCATGGACATTCCGGCACCGCTGGCCCGCCGTGGCGGCCGTCCCAATCGAGGGTCACGCCGCCGTTCGCTCGCTGGACTGTCCGAGCGGGAACACGCAGGTGACAGTGGTGCCGCGCCCGACCGCAGAGTCGAGCGTCACCGTGCCGCCGTGCAGCTCCACAAAGGAGCGCACCAGCGACAGGCCCAGGCCAGTGCCGCGATGACGCGAGCCAAGGGAGTGGGTCTCGAACCAATCGAATACCTTATCCTTCATATCGGGCGGGATGCCGGGCCCGTGGTCGGTAACCGAGAATACCACGGCATCCTTGAGCCGCTGGGCCGCCAGCGTAACGGTCCCGTCCGCGGGCGAAAAGCCTATCGCGTTGGCCAGCAGATTGAACAGGGTCTGGCGGACCCGCCGCTCGTCCGCCACGAAGCTGCCGATATCGGGGGCGGCCCGGATCTTGAGCGCGATACCGTTCTGCCCCAGCCGGTCCTGCACCCCTTCGGCGGCCCCTTCCATGGTGGCGCGGATGTCGACCGCGCCCAGGTTGAGCTTCATGGCGCCGGCATCGATGGTGGCGAGATCGAGGATGTTGTTGATGATGGCGAGCAGGGCGTTGGTGGAGACCTGGATATAGCCGAGATATTCATGCTGCTTCTCGGTCAGCGGGCCGGTCACCGGATCGGCGAGGAAATGCGAGAAGCCGATGATGTTGGTGAGCGGCGAGCGCAGCTCGTAGGACACGTGGTGCACGAAGTCGACCTTGAGCTTGTCGGCTTCCTCCAGCGCTTCGTTGCGCTCGCGCAGCGCGCGCTCGACATTGACTGAGTCGGTGACGTCCTGGAACGTCACCAGCGTCGCGCCGTCCGGCAGCGGCACCGTGGCGCAGTCGGCAGCGCTGCCGTCGCGCCGTTCGATGCGGCCGCTGACCGGATCGCGATTGTCGATCGCCGTCACGGTGGTGCGCAGCGCCGACCAGATCGGGTTGTCGCCGGAGAGCGCATGGCACCAGGCGATCACCGCCTCGATATGCGGATGCTCGCGCAGCGCTCCGGGATCGAGCTTCCACATGCGCCCAAAGGCGGGATTGAACAGCCGCAGCCGCCCGTCGCTGCCGAACACTGCGACCGCCTCGATGAGATTGTCGAGCGTCTCGCCCTGCACCTTCAGCATCGCGTCGTAGCGCCGCTCGAGATCGAGCCGCTTGGTGTTGTCCTGGAACAGATAGATAATGCCACCTTCCGGATTGGGCGTGGTGACGACGCGCAGCGTGCGCCCATCCGGCAGATGCCAGGTGATCTCCTTGGGCTCGAGCGCCCGATAGGCCTCGTGCAGCTGCGCCTTCCAGAGCCGGAAATCCTGCTCTTCCGGCAGCTTGCGGGCCGCCCGCAACTGCTCGAGAACGGCCGAGTCGGTTGGCGTGTTGTCAAGAAAGGCGGCGTCGATGTCCCATAGCGACCGGTAGGCCGTGTTGTAGAAGGCGAGCTTCTGGTTGGAGCCGAAGATCGCGACCGCGGTCGGGAGCTGGTCGAGCGTGCGCCGATGCGCCTCGGTCATGCGCTTGATCTCGGCGCGCAGCGATTCGGCTTCGGTCGAACTCGATGCCGATGCCGGAGCTGCCACGCCGGGTGGGGAACGTGAGCACGTCGAAGATACGGCGAGCACCGGCCACGATTGCGGGCAGGCGGCCAGTATAGGCTTTTGCCGCCTCATGCGCCCGGAAGATCTCCTCGCGCGCGCTGCGGTCGAACAGCTCGGTGCCGCGGCCCACCGCCTCGACGATGTCACGCGCGTCGACCGCGCGCGCATAGGCCTGGTTGACGGCGATCAGCTTGCCGGCTTCATCGCGCGCCCAGATCGGAAACGGCAGCGCCTCGACCAGCGTCCGCAGCGCTTCGGTTTCCTCCATCTGTTTTTGGAAGCGCGCCGAGAGCTCGGCAAGCTCGCGCTTGATCCCGCTCACGTCCTTGAGGCGAAGGATGGCGCGCCCGCCGATGACATGGCCTTCCGCTTCGATCGGCCGGCCGTTGCGGGTGGTGAGCGTGGTGGTGAAGCCTTCGCCGCGTGCGCGCAGCTGCGCGACCAGCCGCTCCATCGTGCGCGCCTCCTCGGGCGCAAGCCAGGCGCTGAAGGCGAGCAGGCGATGGGACGCGCTATCGCCGGTGACCAGCGCCGTATCGCCGATCACCTCGGGCTTGTCGACCGCTGCCGCCCAGGCCACCAGCACCTGCGGGTCCGAGCGCAGGAGCGCGTTGACGCGGTCGGTCTCGGCGCGGGCCGCCATGATTCCGTCGCGGGCGGACGCCTCCGTTTCGGCGAGTCGCCGGCTGGTGCGCACCAGCATGATCGAGGTGACAACCGCGAAGCAGAGAATGCCGAGCGTCAGCGCAACCGCGATCAGCTCAGGCCGGTCGATCTGAATGGCGAGCAGCGAATCCAGGGTAGATGCCTGAACTCGCCGGTAGCTGCGTATGCCGCGGAGGGCCCCAAAACGAGTCCAATGGAATAGAGGGAGGCCGCGATGCTTCCGCATAGCCTATCATGCGGCGGCTGAGCCCTAAGGCTCCCGCCGGTTATCCGGATCGAGTCCGGCATACCGTTTGCCCCACCGCATCAGACCAGCGAGCGCCATCGCCGGTGCCAAAGCCGACCGTTGGCGCCCCACACGCCAACCCCCGACTCACGAATCGATTCACTTTAACTCTAAGGGTATCGTAGCTGTAAGAGTCCAGACCGTGAACGTGGTGGGATCAGCACGCTCTGGTCGTAAGTGGGCCAGTTTTTTGAAGGATACGGCTCGCGGGCCACAGTGTTAGAATCTAAAAATAGTAATGAAGGTGGAGGCCAGGATGCTTTGCGCCCGGTTTGCTCTGGCCGCCATGCTCGCGATCGGCATGTTTGCGATCGACATGGCGAGTGCGGTTGAGGCCCAGTCTTTTCCAGAGAAGCCGATCAAACTGGTCGCGCCGTTCCCCGCCGGTGGTCCAACCGATACAACCGCGCGCGTGGTGGCGCAGTCATTGTCGGCGCGGCTCGGCCAGCCGGTCGTGATCGAGAACCAGGCTGGTGCCGGCGGCACGATTGGCGCCAAGCAGGTCGCGACCGCAGCCCCGGATGGCCACACCTTGCTGATGATCTCGGTTGCCAACACGTTCGGCACCGCGCCCGTGTTCTACAAGCTCGACTATGATCCTGTGAAAGCGTTCGCCCCGGTGGCGACGGTCGTGGTCGACAAGCTGCTCATGGTCGGTGGACCGGCATTGCCGGCCCAGACGGTGCAGGAAGTCGTGAGCTACGCCAAGGCCAATCCCGGCAAGCTCAGCTACGGAGCTCCGATCGGGATCGGTCCGCACTTCATGATGGAGTTGTTCAAGCGCAAGGTCGGGATCGACATTGTCCACATTCCCTACCGTGGCAGCGGCCCGGTCGTGCCGGACCTGATCGGCGGCCAGGTCCACCTCACCATCAGCGGCAAGTCGGTGCTGCTGCCGTTCACGCAGGGGCCGGACGCGCGCGTGCGGCCGCTGGCCGTGACCAGCCCGCAGCGGTGGCCCGAGCTGCCCGACGTTCCGACGCTGGTTGAAAAGTCGTACCTGGACGTGCCCTACGACACCTTGTTCGGGATCGTCGCGCCGGCTGGAACGCCGGCACCGGTGATTGCCAAGCTCAACGCCGCGATCAATGACGGGCTGCGCTCGTCGGATATGAAAGCGAGCTTTGCAAAGCTCGGCAACGATCCCGTGATCACGACGCCGGCCGAGTTCGCCGCCATCATTGCAAAGGAGGGACCGTTATGGGCCGAAGCCATCCGGGTGACCGGCATCAAGCCGGAATGAGGTGCTGAAGGTGCAAAGCGCGATGGTCCGGGTCTTCATTTTCACGGCTGCGGCGATCGCCATGGCAAGCATGGCGCAGGCGCAGACCTATCCGGTCAAGCCGATCAAGCTGGTGGTGCCGTTCCCGGCTGGCGGCGCGACCGACACCACCGCGCGGCTGGTGGCGCAGCGTCTCCAGCTTGGTCTTGGCCAGTCGGTGATCATCGAGAACCAGGGCGGCGCTGGCGGCACCATCGCGGCCAAGCAGGTCGCGACCGCTCAGCCCGACGGCTACACGCTGATGATGGGGTCGCTCAGCACGTTCGGCACCCATCCGGTGCTCTACAAGCTCGACTACGATCCCATGAAGGCCTTCACGCCGGTCGCCTCGGCGGTGGTCGACAAGCTGGTGATGGTGGCCGGCCCGGCTCTGTCGGTGAAGTCGGTGCAGGAGCTCGTCGCCTATGCCAAGGCCAATCCGGGCAAGCTCAACTACGGCAACGCCATCGGCATCGGCCCGCATTTCACCGTCGAGATGTTCAAGATCAAGTCCGGCACCGACATCGTGCATATTCCCTATCGCGGTGGCGCGCCGATGATCGCCGACCTCATCGCCGGCCAGATTCAAATGACGATCAACGGCAAGTCGGTGCTGCTGCCGCACATTCAGGCCGGCAAGGTGCGCGCGCTTGCGGTGACCAGTGCTCGCCGCTGGGCCGACATGCCGGACGTGCCCACGATGCTCGAGCTTGGCTACATGGATAAACCTTACGACACGCTGTTCGGCGTCGTGGCGCCAGCCGGAACGCCGGCCGCGATTGTGGCAAGGCTCAACACCACCATCAATGACGGCCTGCGCTCGCCCGAGAGTCGCGTCGCGCTCGACAAACTGGGGATAGAGCCGTTGATCTCCTCGCCGCAGGAGTTCGCCGCCATGATTGCCGAGGAGGCGCCCAAATGGGCGGAGGCGGTGCGGCTCACCGGCATCAAGGTGGAGTGATTCTACCCTCGTGTCCTGGCCGAGCGGAGCGAGAGCCGGGACCCATGGAAATAGTATTGAGAAACTGGATCCCGGCTCTCGCTGCGCTCGGCCGGGACACGAGTGAAGCAGCTGAGGCTACGCCCTGCCGGCAAGCTTCATGCCCTTGTCGAGGGCCGCATAGCTGCGCACCGGCGCTGCCATCAGGAACCGATAGCCCTCGCTGAGCACGCGCTCGACATTGTTGGAATCGACGTGCGGGTGGCCGACCGGCACGTTGTTCTTCTTGCAGGTATCGACCACGCGCGCCATCCACTTGAGCACCTCCGGGTGCTCGTACTGGCGCGGATAGCCGAGCTCCTGCGAGAGGTCGCCCTCGCCGATCAGGATCGCGCCGATGCCGGGCACCTCCTTGAGGATCCGGTCGAGGCTGTCGATGCCGCGGGTGTCCTCCATCATCAGGATCACGAAGATCTCGCCCTTGGGGTTGAGCGGCCAGACGTCGGCGCGGTCGTAGTACTCCTGTTGCGACACGCCCCAGTAGCGCACCGCCTGCGTGGGCCCGTCGCCGCGGATGCCCTGCGGCTCGTAGAGTGGCTTGTCCTTGAGGCGCGGATAGCGGCAGGCCGCGACCGCGTTATAGGCCTCTTCGACCGACGAGATATGCGGCCACACGATCCCATAGGCGCCGAGGTCGAGCGCCTGCTTGGCGTGGAATTGCGCCTTTTCGGCGCCGTTCGGCGGGATGCGCACCATCGGGGTCACGGCCGGCACGACCGAGCCCGAACGGGCGATCTGGCCGCGGTTGAGCATGTATTGCAGGCTATCGCGCAGCGCCCGGATGTCCCACGGATTGTGCTCCATCTCGTAGACGATGCCGTCATATTTGGCGGTCGCCATCGCGATCGCGGTTTCGGGATCGGCCTGGCAGAACGAAGTGAACGTCTGTTTGCCCGACTCCAGGGCTTTGATCACGCTATTGAGACGCGGTAGCTCGGCCATGCTTTTCCCCCTTGGCGCGTTTGGGCTGCGACTATAAACAACGCCAGCCTCCGGAAGGAAGCCCGCGCGGGCGAGTGTTTGCGCGGAATATCAAGGTTTGACAATGGGGAAGCGCGGTTCGTAGCATCTCGGCCCGAGAGGGGCCGCGCTCCGGCGTTCTCTGGCGTTCCAATTTGGGCTTGCGCCCATCATCCTCGGCGAAGGGTATCATGATCATCGATTGTCACGGCCACTACACGACCGAACCCAAGGACCTGCATCGTTTCCGCAAGGACCAGACCGAGGCGGTCAAGAACAAATCGGCGCTGCCGCCGCGCGCGGGCCTCAAGATGTCGGACGACGAGATCCGCGCCAGCATCGAGGGCGCGCAGCTCAAGTTTCAGCGCGACCGCGGTACCGACCTCACGATCTTCTCGCCGCGCGCGTCGGGCATGGGCCATCACATCGGTGATTTCGCGGTGAGTCAGGAGTGGACGCAGATCTGCAACGATCTCATCCATCGCGTCTGCACGCTGTTCCCGAAGAACTTCATCGGCGTGTGCCAGCTGCCGCAAACGCAGGGCGAGGCGCCGACCTCCTCGATCAAGGAGCTCGAGCGCTGCGTGAAGGAATTGGGCTTCGTCGGCTGCAATCTCAATCCTGATCCATCGGGCGGCTATTTCAATGCGCCGCCGCTCACCGACAAATGGTGGTATCCGTTCTACGAGAAGATGATCGAGCTCGACGTGCCGGCGATGATCCATGTGTCGGGCTGTTGCAATCCGGCCCAGCACACGACCGGCTCGTACTATCTCAATGCCGACACCATGGCGGTGATGCAGCTCATCCTGTCGGATGTGTTCAAGCAGTTCCCCAAGCTCAAGCTCATCATCCCGCACGGCGGCGGCGCGGTGCCCTATCACTGGGGACGGTTCCGCGGCATCGCTCTCGACAACAAGAAGCCTGAGCTCGCCGAGATCATGGGCCAGAACATCTTCTTCGACACCTGCGTCTATCACCAGCCCGGCATCGATCTCCTCACCAAGGTGGTGCCGGTCGACAATATTCTCTTTGCTTCGGAGATGGTCGGCGCCGTGAAGGGCATCGACCCGCAGACCGGGAACTATTTCGACGACACCAAGCGCTATGTCGACGGGACGTCGAATTCTTCCGCGGCTGACAAGCAGAAGGTGTTCGAAGGCAACGCCCTCAAGGTCTATCCGCGGCTCAAGGCGCAGATCGACAAGCAGGCCAGAGGGAACGCGTAGCTGTGGCGGGCAGGATGGGTTAAACAGAGCGAAACCCATCACGTTCAAGTCGATAAGAGCGACGGGTTTCGCAAGAGCTCAACCCGTCCTACGGACTGTCATTGGTTTACGATCTGTGCTAAATATCGAGCATGAAGGATGCACCCGACAATCTAACTGATGTCACACCTTCGGCAACTCCATCCGAGGACGATATCCGTAGGTGGGAAGCCCTCCCGCGCGATGAGCAGCTGCGGCGGTTGCGCGCTGCGCTTACTCATACCGATTGCTCGGCGGTTACGACCAATTCGATGAGCGACGTACTGGTGGCCGCCCGCGCCCGGCTCGAATCGCGCCGTGGGTGACTACCGGCTCTCTGTTAGAGCCCGCGCAGACCTTATCGAGATCTATGAATTCACGGATGCTCTATTCGGCCGATACCAGGCCGACGCCTATCATTCCGGCTTTGAGCGCACCTTCAGTCTCCTGGCTGAGTTTCCTGGCATAGGGATCAGCGCCGATGAGCTTGTCAGTGGCTATCGGCGCTTTCGCTTTCAGTCCCACTACATCTTCTACACTCAAGAGGGTGACAGCGTGCTGATCCGAGCGCTGGTTCATATCCGGCAGGATCTACGCGCAGGCCTCTTCGAGTGAGGCGTTGGGTCCTTATCGGCGGCCGTAACCCGCAACTTTTGAGAATGGCAGGTTGGCTTTGCCAGTCCGCCCTGCGATTCTACTGCTGCGTCTGATCGAAATATCGCAGGTCCGGCGGCTTCTGGCCTTTTCTCACCGGCATCAGGAAGCCATCGGCGAGGAAATAGTTTTCCTTGCCGAGGACGATCTGGGCATTGCCCTCGCCGCAATAGTATTCGGACCACTGCGGGCGAGGATCTGGATTGCGAGTATATCGCTTGTCGACAGTCCAGGGACGCGTCAACGCGTGATCGATCGCGGTCATGACGTTGTGCAGGATGTTCTTATCGGTCTTGTCGAGGAAGATGCGTTCCTTGAACACCGACTGATTGTCGAAGTGCAGCGGCAGGCCGCTCGGGTCATAGGAGCGCGGCCCTTTGAACGGGCCGCGGGTCTCGACTTCGAGCACGTCGTAGCGGCCGTCGCCGTCCTCATCGATCCATGTCCCGATGGAATAGCCCGACCACGTCGGTTCCAGGTTGGTCGGCCAGTCGCGTCCGTCGGTGAAGATGCGACGGCTGTGGTCGTCCCAATCGATCAGGATATACGTGGTGTCCGGCGTGACGACGTATTCCTGAGGTCCGAAAGCCATCATCATGTGCGGCATTCCGGCCGGCAGACAGCGGGCGGTGGAGATGAGGCCGAGCCCGCCCTTCTTTTGATCGGCGAGGCTTTCGTTGAAGATGGCCTCATATTCGGGGGTGAGCGGCGCCTGTTGTCCGTGACCCCAAGGCTTGGTCTGATCGTGACCCTGCTGGCCCGGAATCCCCGGCACGACGAACCTTCGCCACTGGCCCTTCAGGTCGGGATATTTGCCGAAGTCGACGATCTGCGCGGCGGCGGGAGACACGCAGCAGGCCGCCGCCATGGCGATGGCAATGATCAAGCTTCGGCAAAACATGGCGATCCTCCCTGTTGGGCACCGGCTTGCGCCACAACGGGAAGCAAAAGATGGGCCGCAGTCAAGAAGCGGACGTCCGAGACGACACGCTCCACCGCACGCTGGAATGGGCGGAATAGCTTTCGCGCTTCCGCCCTGCCAGTCGCTTACGCCCGCGCTGGCGCGCGCTTGCCGCCGACCACGGTCGCGATCGGGAACAGGCGCTGCTTGCCCTTGCGCGTGCCTTTGTAGTTGTCGGCGAATTCGAAATCACCCTCGCGCAACTCCAGGATCGCCACGTCGGCGGGTGCGCCGACGTTGAGCGTGCCGCGGTCGTCAAACGCCGGGAAAATGCGCGCCGCATTGACCGTGCTGGCTGCGATCACCGCGCTCAGCGGCATGCCGAACATGAGGAGCTTCGACATGACGTTCGGCATGTCAACGACACCGGTGGTACGCGACATCGTGTTCCAGTCGGTGGAGAACGTATCGGGCCAGAAATCCTGCTTGGTTGCGGCTTCGACTGTCGCCCAATCGAAATGGTCGGCGACGCCATTGCCGAAGTCGAACAGGATGCCGCGGCGGCGCGCTTGCATCACATCCGGGATCAGCTTGCCCTTGTCGTCGAGCAGGCCGTTCGGCGCCGGTGCGTAGATGTGGGTGACGATGTCGCCGCGCTTGAGCAGCGAAAGGTATGAGCGCAGCGGCGAGTAGTTCTGCCCCACGTGGATCATGACCGGCAGACCGTCGGCCGCCGCCTGCGCGCGCCGTAGCGCCTCCAGATCGTTGGCGCCGGCAACGTTGTTCGACATGCGTCCCTTGACACCAATGACGACGTCGCGATTGCGTGCAATCGCGCCGCGCGCGAGGTCCACGTTTGCACGTGTGAGGTCATGCAGCTCGCCGCCGGGAGCGACGCCGGTGCGCGCGATGTTGATCAAGCAGCGGCCGATCTGCGGCGCGCCGCGCGCGACGGCGGCGACTGCGTCCATGTTGTCCGCGCCGCCCGAGCCGGCATCGACCCAACCCGTCACGCCGTCCTGCAGGCACATCGGCGGGCCTTCCTTGCTGCGGCCGGCATGGGTGTGGATGTCGATCAGGCCGGGCACCACGAGCTTGCCGCGCGCATCGATCGTCTCGGTCGCATCCGCCGTGATGTTGGCCTCGACCGCCGCGATCTTGCCTTGGACGATGGCAACGTCGCGGGTCGCGTCGATGCCGACCGACGGATCGATGACGCGCCCGCCCTTGATGACGATGTCGTAGGTCGCCGCAAACGCTCTTGGGCTGTGGACAAGGATCGCAGCACTGGCAGCAGTCGCGCAGAATTGGCGCCGGTTCATCATGAGAGCCTCCCTGATGTAAAATTGAATTCGCTTTTTTGGATCGCGGGCGAAGCAGCGCTATCGGCCGACGGCACGCGCCAGCGATCGACGGGATCGTGGGCCCCTTGATGCAACGTGTCAACGACCGCGCGCGGCCCCAGCATACGGTCGCAGAACCGATATGCGGCTTCAGTCTTTCGGAACCGTCGCCCGCGCACGCTCGAGGTAGTCGCTCACCACATAGTTCGACATGTTGAATGTGCGCGAGGCCGGCAGCAGCCCGGCCTTGATCTGGGTGTCGAAAACCTTGCGCAGCCCGGTCTGGCTGAACGCGAGATCGCGCGTGAGCGTGCCCGTGCCGGTGTAATAGTCCCAGGCGCGCTCAGCATAAGAGGTCTTGATGTTCATCTCGCGCGCCGCGATCTCCGCCGACATCGGCTTGTTGCGGTAGATCCATTCGGTCGCGCGCAGGAGCGCTCTCAGAAAGCCTTCGGTCTTGGCCGGGTTGGCCTTCGCCCAATTGCTGTTCACATTGTAGGTCGTGAACTGCCATTCACCGACATAGTCGTTGGCGGCGCCGAGATTGTTCAGGCCGGCGTCCTCGCCGACATAGACCCACGGGATGGATTGCAGGCCCACATCGATCTTGCCTTCGAGCAGGAGGCCATGGCGCGCACCCGCGCCCGCGGTCTGCATGATCTTGTAGTCGTCGGGATATTTCAGGCCGTGCTTGAGAGCGATCTCTTGCCAGTTGAAGAAGCTGCCTTCGGTCAGGGTGAGGATGCCCACTGTTGCGCCCTTGAGCTCCTCGACCTTCTGAAATTTCTTCTGCGTGACGATGTAATGCGACAACCGTCCGGAATTCGCGGCGATCATGCGCAGCGGGCCGCCGCGCTCGGCGTTCTGCATGATGCCTTCGGTCGAGGAGAGCGCGAAGTGCAGGTCGCCTTTCAACAGGCCTTCGGCCTGGCCCTCGCCGCTGCGGATGAACCGCATGTTGGCGTTGAGGCCCTCGTCGGCGAAGAAGCCATTCTGGATGGCGACCAGCACCGGCTGGAAGAAGAACGTGCGGTCGATGATCCCGACGTGGATGGTTTCGCGCGGGCGGCTTTGCGCTTGCGCGAACGAGCACGGCGGTCAGCGACAGCATCACTGCGACAATGGCCGGCGATAAGATTCGACTGAGCACTGGTTTCCTCCGATGAGCATTGTTGGCCAAAGCAAACCATCGGCCGGCGTCGGAAACAATCCCCGTCTGGGCAAGCTCTCGTGTTAGGCTCGTCAGCAAAGCTTGCAACCATTTCAAGAAGAACGAGCCCCGCATCTGCAGGAGGAAACCATGCTGACCAAACGCGCCATCCTGGGCGCCGTGATCGGGCTCCCGGTTATCTTGCTAGGGTCGGCAGGAGCCTGCGCGCAGTCCTATCCGAACCGCGTGATCAAGATGATCCTGCCATTCCCGCCGGGCGGGCCGACCGACACGACGGCGCGAATGCTCGCGAGACCAATTGTCGGCGTCTCTCGGCCAACCATTGTGGTCGAGAATCGTCCCGGCGGTGCCGGTGGCACCGTCGGCGCGAAGTCGGTCGCCACTGCGGAACCGGACGGCTACACGCTCCTGTTACAGCGCGCCAGGTCCGCTGGTCACCGCGCCGGCGATCTACAAGAACGTGGGCTATGATCCGGTCAAGGATTTCGTTCCGATCGCGACCGATCTTCTCGAGCCCGCAACTGCTCGTCGTCAATCCAGCGCTCCCAGCCAAATCGATGCGGGAGCTCGTCGCGCATGCGAAGGCCAATCCCGGGAAAGCTCAGCTATGCGTCGCCCGGCTTCGGCACGCAGCCGCACCTGCTGGGCGAGATGCTCAAGCCGGATGACCGGCATCGACATCGTTCACGTGCCTTACCGAGGGGCGGCACCGGCGGTGACGGACCTGCTCGCGGGCAGGTCCAGATCTTTTCGAGAATATTGCCACGCTGCTTCCGCACGTCGAGACCGGCAAGCTCAGGGCGCTGGCTTTGGCGGACGAGCGCCGCCAGCGCGCAGCTGCCAGAGGTGCCGACCACGATCGAAAGCGGCTTTCCGCAATCTGCAGGCCACCTACTGGACCGGCGTGCTGGCGCCGGCTGGGACGCCCGCGGCCGTCGTCGACAGGCTCAATGCAGCGATCAACGACATCATGCGATCGCGGGAGATGGAGGCAACGCCTCGCCAGGCTCACCGCCAACCCCAAGATCGGCTCGCCGGCGGATTTCGCGGCCTTCATGGCGGCAGAGACCAAGACATGGACAGATCTCATCAACGCCGCCGAGATCAAGGGCGAGTAGCGCTTGGTAGACTGCCGGGCTGGTAGATTCGGGCGCGACCGTCTATCTCCCTGGGTAGTTATCTTCGGAGAATGACCGGTATGCAGGTTTCCGCTCTTGGTTATGTCCGCGCCCGCGCCAAGGATCTTGGCGACTGGGCGAGCTACGGGCCCGGGCTCCTCGGCCTGCAGCGCGTCGACAAGAGCCGCTCGACCATTGCGTTCCGCATGGACGATCGCAAGCAGCGCATCATCGTCAATGCCGATGGCGGGGAGGGCATCGACGTGTTCGGCTGGGAGGTGGCCGACGCTGCCGCGCTCGAGGCGCTGGCTGCGAAGCTCGAGGCGGGGAATGTAAAAGTCGCGCGCGGCACGCGCGCGCTGGCCGACGAGCGGATGGTGAAGGACCTGATCGTTCTCAACGACCCGCTCGGCAATCGCCTGGAGATTTTTCACGGAGCCGAGGTTGCATCCGAGCCGTTTGTGCCGGGCCGGCCGATCTCCGGGTTCCGCACCGGCCCGTTGGGCCTCGGGCATGTCGTGTTCAATGTCGAGAGCGTCGAGCAGATCGATCGCGTGATGCCGTTCTATCGCGATCTCCTCGGCTTCCGGCTCACCGACTACTACTCGCATCCGTTCGAGGCGCGCTTCCTGCACGTCAATCGGCGCCACCATAGCCTCGCCTTTATCAAGACCGGCAAGACCGCTGTCCATCACATCATGATGGAGGTGTTCTCGTTGGACGACATGGGGCAGGGTTACGACATTGCGCTCGGCAGCGACCAGGTGGCGACCAGTCTCGGCCGCCACACATCGGATTTCATCACCTCGTTCTACAGCTTCACCCCGTCAGGCTTCATGGTGGAGTACGGCTGGGGCGCGCGCTCGATCGACCCCGACACCTGGCAGGCGTTCGAGCGCCGGGAAGGCCCGAGCATGTGGGGGCACGACCGCAAGTGGCTCTCGGCCGAGGACCAGGCTGCGGCGCGCAAGCTGCGGCTCGCGAATGCCGAGCAGGGCATGCGTCGGCCTGTGCAGGTGATGGAAGGCAATTACCAGGTCATGTCTGGCGTCTGTCCGTATTGGGACAGCGTGACGCGGGATAGCGTCAAGGGTGGCGCGTCGCGTTGACGAACGCCGCGCGCTCTCGCACGCGCGTTCACTTGGCGCGTTCACGCCTCGCTCTCACTCCGCGCTTTTGCGTAAGCCCTCGGCCGAGTGCACGAGATCCTCGACGCTGATATGCCCAAGCGTGATCGCGAAGGAGCGCTCCGCTTCGGCGAGCGCGGGCAACACCACTTGCGCCAGCAGCGCCGAGCCATTGATCGGCATGTCGTCCGCTTCCTCGACAGTGCCGGCCGCCCGCAGAATGTCGTCCGCGGTAATGCGGCGCTGCTCGCGCGCGAGCTCATAGCCGCCGCGCGGCCCGCGGACGCCTTTGAGGATGCCATGCCGTACCAGGGCCTGGAGAACTGGCTCCAGATGGCGCGGCGGCAAGCGATGGCGGTGCGCAAGCGCTTTGGCGGCGACCGGCCGCCCCCGCGCATTAAGCGCAATGTCGATGACCGCCGCGATAGCTAAGACGCCTTTGCGAGGCAGTAGCTGCATGTGAATCCACGACGGCAATCCAGCCTGCGGTACTTACGGAGCGCAATCGAATAGACGCGCGCTAGCCGTCGCTCCCGCTCCCCCCGGATGACGTCCCCGTGCTCCCAAATCCCCCGACGCCCCGAGTTGTATCATTAAGAATTGCAGATTCGCAAATGTTCGCTTGCATCGCAGTCGCAATGACGAGTTGCGCTATGCGCATACCACGCTCAATCGTAAATACATCAGAACCATGGTTTATGAGGATCACCTGTATTTCTCCTCGAAAATCAGCGTCAACGGTCCCTGGCGCATTAAGCACCGTGATCCCATAACGGGCAGCCAATCCGGAGCGGGGTCGGACCTGACCTTCCGTTCCGGCAGGCAGCGCCATGCAAAGTCCGGTCGGGACCATGGCGCGCTCGCCTGGGGCAAGTACCATCGGGGCATCGGGCGGGATCGCCGCCAGGAGATCGAGCCCGGCCGCGAGCTCGCTCTGGTATGTTGGTAGTGGCAGATCGGCCGCGTGCGCCAGCCGCTTCACCTGGACGTCGATCTTCTTCACACCTGTTCTCCTGTCAGCGCGTCCGCGATTCTCGCGACCAGCGCACGCGCTACCTCGTCCTTGGATTGCGACGGCCACGTTTCAACGCCATCGGCCGTCACCAGGTGCACGGCGTGTTGATTCACCGCCCATGATGCCTGTCTCCGGTGATACGTCGTTGGCGACGATCCAATCGCAGCCTTTGCGGTTGAGCTTGGCCTTGGCGTTCGGAATCACGTTCTCGGTCTCGGCCGCGAAACCGACGACGAGGGGCGGGCGCTGCGCCTTGCGATGCGCGATGGTGGCGAGAATGTCCGGGTTCTCGACCAGCGCCAGCGGCGGGGGCGCCTTGCCCTTCTGCTTCTTGATCTTCTCGCGCCCAGGCGTCGCGACGCGCCAGTCCGCAACCGCGGCCGCGAATACCGCGCAATCGGCCGGCAGCGCGGCTTCCACCGCCTCAAACATGGCGCGCGCGCTCTCGACCTTCACGATCCTGACGCCGGGGGGATCCGGAATGTTGACCGGGCCGGAAATGAGCGTCACGGCGGCGCCGGCCGCCGCGGCGGCGGCCGCGATGGCGTGGCCCTGCCGGCCGGACGAGCGATTGGCGATGTAGCGCACCGGATCGATCGGCTCGTGCGTCGGTCCCGAGGTCACGACGACGCGCTTGCCGGCGAGCGGCCGCTCGCCGTCGTCGCCAAAGCAGCGCCTCGGTCGCCGCCGCGATCTCGAGCGGCTCCGCCATTCGTCCGACGCCGGCTTCACCGGCTTCCGCCATCTCGCCCGCGTTCGGCCCGATCGTCATGACGCCATCTTGCATCAGTTGCGCGAGATTGCGCTGCGTTGCGCGATGCGCCCACATCGCCGGGTTCATCGCCGGCGCGATCAGGATCGGCCGGTTGGAGGCAAGCAGCACGGCGCTGGCGAGGTCGTCGGCGTGGCCGCCTGCCATCTTGGCCATCAGGTCGGCGGTCGCGGGCGCCACCACGATCGCGTCGGCGTCGCGCGCGAGCCGGATATGCCCGACATCAAGCTCGCTCGCGGCGTCGAACAGGTCGGTGAAGACGTGCGCTCGCCTGCGAGCGCACTGGCCGAGAGTGGCGTGATGAATTCCTGCGCGGCGGCGGTGAGGATGCAGCGCACCGCCATGTGCCGCTCGCGCAGCCGCCGGATGAGGTCGAGCGATTTGTAGGCCGCGATGCCGCCGCCGATGATGAGCAGAATGCGCTTGCGGGCGATGGGCAGGCCCGGAGTGGAGACAGGCGTCGGGCTCTCGCACCGCCACTCGCTCGACTGCGGCGCGGTGCTGCCCGTGCCGGCGTTGTTTCGGTCGCGCCAGCCGCGGCACGCAGGATGGTGCGGACCTCGTCCTCCATCGAGCGGCCGTGGCTCGCCGCCCGCAGCCGCAGTTGCTGTTTGAGGCTCTCGTCGAGCTGCCGGATGGTAATGCTGGCCATGGGGGCTCTCCTCGGCGCAGACTTGCCATATGATTGCATTGCAATCAATGCAATCATCGCGCACCCTGACATGCGGCAGACGGACTACGCGCACCGCCCGGATCGTCGCGTTATGGTGCGATGGATCGGCCGCAGGCACGGAGCGCTAGCCATGATGAGTTCGAAGCTACTCGCAGTCACGTTCGTGGTCCTGACAGGCGCCGCACTGGCGCAGCCAGCGCCGCCCGACAACAAGCCCGATGCCACCTTGCGCTCGACGCCCGAGACGGTGGTCTGGGGCTATTTCGCCGCCGACATTCCTCCGGCGCTGCGCATCAAGTCGGGCCAGACCGTGCGCATCGACACCGTCTCGCATGGCGGCGTCAACACCGGCGTCGATCCGGTCACGTTCTTCGAGAACGCACGGCGTTCCCGCCGACGAGGTGCTCAAGGACGCGATCGACATCTACGAGAAGGTGAACCGCCCGCGCGGCGCGAGCGCGCATATCCTGACCGGGCCGATCTATGTCGACGAGGCCGAGCCCGGCGACATGCTGGAGGTGCGCATCCTCGCGCTCGAGCATCGCGTGCCCTACGGCGTGAACAACTCCAACCGCGGCACCGGCGTGCTGCCCGACTTGCTCAGCGGCCCCACCGCCGAAGGTCATCGGTTCGACACGGCGCGCAATGTCGCGCTGTTCTCGCACCGAGATCGAGGTGCCGCTGCAGCCGTTCATGGGCATCATGGCGGTGGCGCCGTCGCGCGAACTCCTGGCTGATCTCGCTCGCGGCCGCCGTGGCGCTGGGGCGGCAACATGGACTTCAACAAGCTCACGACCGGCGCAACGCTCTATCTGCCGGTGTTCCATAAGGGCGCGCAGTTCTTCACCGGCGATTCGCACGCGGTGCAGGCCGACGGCGAGATCAACGGCACCGCGATCGAGGCCTCGCTCACCGGCACGTTCCAGTTCATCGTGCACAAGGGCGCCGGCCGCACGATGAACTGGCCGCGCGCCGAGGACGCCAACTACTACTATGCGATGGGCATGGATCTCGATCTCGATGTGGCGATGAAGCAGGCCGCGCAGGAGACCGTCGAACTTCCTGTCGCGACCGGAAAGGCCTGTCCGCCGCTGATGCCTATTCGCTCGCCAGCATCGCGGTCGACTTCCGGGTCGCCGAAGCCGTCGACGCGGTGCAGATGGTGTACGGCGCGATCCCGAAGAAGATTTTCAAGAGCAACCCGGATTATTGGCTGAAGCGGTGATGCGACGCCTTTCATCATCTCCGTTCGTCCCCGCGCAAGCGTTAGGGCCTGCACGAGGTATACGCGAATGAGTCGCTGGAGATGGCCAGAGCGGTGCCACAGCGTTCCCTCCCCCCTTGCGGGGGAGGGACAGGGAGAGGGGTGCAACCCGCACTGCCTCTGTTTCGTATCTGCGATCCAACAGATGCAGCTGGCCGTCGTTCTTGAGTATGTGAACGAGACAAGCCGCGCGCTCAGTACTTTAACGCCACCCCCCTCCCTGTTCCTCCCCCGCAAGGGGGGAGGGAACCGTGGGGCGCGCATCTTCGCAACTCGCGCAATGAGTTCATGGGCAGGCTTGCAGAGATATATGCGTGCCTTGCCGCTTGCGCCGGGACGACAGCGGAGCAAATGCGCGACCTTCCAATTCCTTGGCGCGCTGTTGCTGCTGTGCTTGTCGCTTGTGCCCGCGCGCGCCGACACCATCCGCGTGATTATTCCGTTTGCGCCGGGCGGTGCGCTCGATCCGATCGCGCGCATCATGGTCAATGCTTGGAGCCGCCTGCGACCGGCCGACAGCATCATTGTGGAGAATATCGGCGGCGCCGGCGGCATCGTCGGCATGAGCACGGTGGCGAAGGCTGCGCCCGACGGACGCACGCTCCTGTTCAGCCCGTCGGGCAATATCGTGATCAGCCCGTCGCTGCAGCCAAGCCTGCCCTATGACACGGCGACCGCATTCGAGCCGCTGGTGCTCGTCGGCTCGGTCAAGATCGGCGATGATCGTGCGTGCAAGCCTCGACGCGCGCTCGCTGGCCGAGCTGGTCGCGCTCGGCAAGCGCGGTGAAAAGCTTACCTTCGGCTCGCCCGGTCCCGGCACCAGCCCGCACATTTCCGGCGAGCTGCTCAATCACGCGGCCGGCATCGCCATGACGCATGTGCCGTTCCGCGGGCTCGGGCCGGCGCTCAACAATCTCATCGGCGGCCATATCGATGCCATCACGACGTCGGTGATCGGCGTGTTGCCTTATGTCGAGGCGAAGACCGCGCGTGCGCTGGCGGTGTTCGACACCGAGCGCTCCGACCGCGTTCCGGACGTGCCGACGACTGTCGAGCTTGGCTATCCGGATCTGGTGATGCCGCAGTGGTATGGGCTCCTTGGCCCAGCCGGCATGCCGCCGGAGATCAAGCGCGCGATCGAGAGCCAGGTCGTGAGCGTGCTGCGCACGCCCGAGGTGATGGCACAGCTTGCGGCGTCCGGTGTTGCCGGTCCGAAGGGAGCGACCGAGTTCAAAACGCTGCTCGATGCCGAACTCAAGAAATGGCCGCCGCTGATCGCCAAGCTCGGTATCAAGGCGGAATGAGGCTCTTACCGACCGAAGCGCCGCCTGCCGCCGTTATTCCGCCTTTAGGCCGAGCTTGCGCACCAGCGCGCCCCACTTGGTCTCTTCGGCGTCGATGTCGGCCGCTTGTTGCTCCGGCGTGCCGGCGAGCGGCTCGCCGCCCTCGTCCGCGATGCGCGCCCGCACATCGTCGCTTTTGAGCGCGATGTTGAGCTCGGCATTGAGCCGCTCGACGATCGGGCGCGGCGTGCCTGCCGGCGCCACCATGCCGTAGTGGATCACCGCGACATAGCCGGGCACGCCCGATTCGGCGACTGTCGGCACGTCGGGAAGGATGGGCAGGCGGGTATCGCCGGTGACCGCAACGGCGCGCAGGAGGCCGCTGCGGATCTGCGCGATTGCCGGCGGCACGGTCGTGATCGCCATCGCGACATGGCCGGCAATCAGATCGCTCTGCGCCGGCCCGCTGCCGCGGTAAGGGATGTGACTGAGCTTGATGTCCGCCATGGCGTTGAACAGCTCGGTCGAGATATGCGAGCCCGAGCCGATGCCGGCGGTCGCGTAAGTGATCTTGCCTGGCTCTTTGCGCGCGAGCGCCAAGAGGTCCTTGACGTTGTGCACCGGCAGCGAGGGATGCACGACCAGAATCTGCTGGAACGAGGCGATGAGGCCGACCGGGGCGAAATCCTTGCGCGGATCATAGCCGGCATTGTTGCCATAGAGTCTTGGCGCGACGCCGAAGACGCCGGAATGGCCAACCATCAGGGTGTAGCCGTCGGGCGTAGCCTTCGCGACCGCGCGCGCGCCAAGCGTGCCGGCAGCGCCGCCGCGATTGTCGATCACGAACTGCTGGCCGAGCGCGCGGCCCATGTGCTGCGCCAGCAAACGCGCCATGATGTCGTTGCCGCCGCCGGCGGCGAACGGCACGATGATCGTGATCGGCTTGGTCGGATAGGTTTGGGCTCCCGCGATCCCAGTGACGCCTGCAAGGCCCGCTACGAGCAACATCGAAATCGCGCAAGCGCCTCGCCTCTGCATCGTCGCCTCCCCGGTAATATTGACGGGGATGGTTCGTGCCGCCCGAGGGAATGTCAAGCGGCGCTGCTGTCGCGCTTCAGGTGACCAAGACCGTTCACCTTACCGAACTTTAAGGGCCGTTGTTCCCGATTGGTGCCGCTCAACCGTGAACCTCTATGACGCCATAAGCGACAACGACACGGGAAAGAGGATTCAGCCCCGGACCATGGGGCATCGATCCGCGCCGGAGGATTTCATGCAGTTTTCGGAACACGACTTGCGCGCGGCCGTGACGGCCGGTGCGCTCGACACTAACGCCTTGAGCCGTCTTCTCGATTTTCTCGCGACGCGGCAATCGTCGGTGCCGTCGGTTGCTGCAGCACCCGCCCCACAGTTCGACCTTGCGCATCTGCTTTGGTACGCCGGCGCGCTGATTGTGATGGGCGCGATGGGGCTGTTCTCGACGCTCGCGTTCACCTCCATGGGCGGCGGGGCGTTGACTGCGACGGCGATCGTCTACGCCATCCTCTTTACAATCGCCGGCCACCATCTCTGGTATGTGCGCAACCTGCGCATCCCAGGCGGGCTCCTGATCGCGATCGCGGTCTCGATGGCGCCGCTCGCGGTCTACGGCATCCAGGAATCCTACGGCCTGTGGGGCCAGTTCGGCCGGCCCGGCACCGTGCATGACTTCTACGTCTGGATCAAAGGCAGCTGGGTGTTCATGGAAGTTGCCGCCATCGTGGCGGCGGTGATCGCGCTGCGGTTCTATCCGTTCCCCTTCATCGTGATGATCATCGCGTTTGCGCTCTGGTTCATGTCCATGGACCTGACGCCGTGGATCTTCGGCCGCTCGGAATTCACCTGGGAGGAGCGGCGCGCGGTGTCGATGTGGTTCGGGCTTGGCGTGCTGGTCGTCGCCTGGGCAGTCGACCACCGTCCGCGCGGCGGCGACTTTGCCTTCTGGCTCCACCTGTTCGGCATGATCACGTTCTGGGGCGGCCTGAGCATGAAGAGCAGCGACAGCGAAATAGCGAAGGCGCTCTACTGCTTGCTCAACGTGGGCTTGGTGCTGCTTTCGGTCGTGCTGAGGCGGCGGGTCTATGCGGTGTTCGGCACGCTCGGTGTCGCCGGCTATCTCGGCTATCTCTCCCACTCGGTGTTCAGGGACTCGATGCTGTTCCCCTTCGCGCTATCCGCGATCGGCGTCGCCGTCATTGCGGCCGGGTTGTTCTATCACAAGCACCAGGACGCGGTTGCGGCCTGGCTGGACCGGCATCTGCCCGAGGTGGTGTCGTTCCTGCGGCCCGCGGACGCAAGGTGATCGTACCGAATGACGTGATGGTCGCTGCGCAAAAGGGCGCGGCGGCCATCACTGTTTGATGCGCTTCGCCAGCGGCTTGGCGACCTCACGGGCGGCCTCGATAAAGAGCTGTGCCGCAGGATTGAGCGCCCTGTTCTTCAACGTCACGATGCCGATCGGCCCACTGGCAACCGACAGGTCCACGGGCAATTTCCTGATGAATGGATGTGGCTCGGGCAACTTCAGCCAGAAATCAGGAAAGATCGCGAGATAGCGGCCTGTCTTTAGAAGATTGGCACGCAGCTCAAGCGCAGACGCGACCACGGCCGCGCGCGGAAAATCGAGCCCGGCGGCCCGAAAGACCTCGACGACATACGATCCGAACCGGCCTTCCGGGGGCGGCAACGCCCACGGCTCGTCCTTCAAGTCGGCAAGCGCGATGCGACGCCGCTTGAGCCAGGGGTTGTTCGCGCCCGCCGCCACCACGTAAGGGCTTTCGAACAGGAATTCGAAGCTCACGCGTTCGTCTGCGAAGGGAGCGAACTGCCGGTAGATCAGGAGGTCGACGCTGCGCTCGCTCAGGTCACGCAGCATCTCGGTGCCTTCGGCCACGACGCGAAACGCGATCCGCGGATAGCGCCGCGAAAGCCGATCGATGACGGCGGAAATGAAGCTCGCCGCGAGTGTAACGGTGCTGCCGATCCGCACTTCGCCAACCGTTGGATCGGCCAGGAACTCGATGTCCTTGATGCCCTGCCTGAGTTCCTCAAACGCGATGGCGCTGCGATGCAGGAGCGCGCGGCCATAGGCGGTGGGGGCGACGCCTTGCGGCTCGCGGTCGAGCAGCTGAACCCCGACAGAGTGCTCGAGATCAGCGATTGCCTTGGAGACCACGGGGACCGAGATTGCGAGCTGATTGGCCGCCTTGGTCATGCTGCCCGCCTGCACCACGGCCTGGAACACGTGCAGATCCCGCAACTTGATGCGGCGGCCGATGCGGTCTGCCCACTGCTGCATGTCGACCTCTTAGTCAAATGGGTAAAGGGAATTCGAAAATTAGAGATTCCATGAAACAGCAAGATTGGGCATCGTTGCAACGGCGATTTTGACAGTCTGTTTGAAGCGAGGTGGGCCATGTTGTCACGACGAGTGTTGTTGTCGGGGGCCGCGAGCCTTGGACTGGTTGCTGCAAGCCCCGCAGCGGCGCAGCCCTACCCGCAGCGCCCGGTCAAGATCATCACTGCCGGCATTCCGGGCACGACATTCGATCATGTCGCCCGCGCGCTCGCCGACAAGCTCTCCCCAAGCCTGCGGCAGACCTTTCTGGTGGAGTCGCGCCCCGGCGCAGCCGGCAATCTCGGCGCCGAATTCGTCGCCAAGGCGCCGGCCGACGGCTACACGCTGTTGATGGCACTTGGCACGACATTCACGGTCAATCCGAGCCTCTACAAGAAGCCGCCGTTCGATCCGCTCGCCGACTTCAGGTTCATTTCGATCACATCGACGACCAGCAACACGCTGGTCGTGCACCCATCCGTCCCCGTGAACTCGGTGGCGGAGTTCGTCGCATATGCGAAGAGAGAGCCGATATCCTATGCGCATGGCGGCAACGGCACGCCGGGTCATTTGTGCATGGAGTATTTCGGCCTTCTGGCCGGGTTTCGAGGGACGCCGGTGCCGTACCGCGGCAATCCGCAGCTCGTGACGGATCTCGTTTCCGGGCAGATCAAGTTCGGCTTTGTGTCGACGTCAGGCGTGGCCCAGCATATCCGGGAAGGCCGGCTGAAAGGGCTCGCGGTCTCGACCCGCAAACGCTCGCCGCTCACACCGGACCTGCCGACAATCGCGGAAGTTGGCTTTCCGGAATTCGAGTTCGATACATACCATGCTTTAGCGGCGCCAGCGGCGATTCCGGAGCCGATCGCGCTCCTGCTCGAAGGCGAGGTGCTACGGGCGCTGGCGTTGCCCGATCTGCAGGAGAGGCTGCGTGTGCAGGACATCCTGATTGTACCGACACCCGGCGCCGAGGCCAAAGCGCGCATCGCGTCTGATTTCCAGAAATGGGCCAAGGTTGTCGAAACCACCGGCATGCGGATCGATTGAGATGAAAACGAACGGATCGACGCGAGTGGTGATGCTCGGCACCGGCACGCCCCGCCCCGACCCCGATCGCTCGGGGCCTGCCACGGCCATCATCGTCAACGACACGCCTTACCTGATCGACTTCGGTCCGGGCGTGATCCGGCGCGCTACCGCCGCCTATGAGCAAGGCGTGACCGCGCTCGGCTTCGCCGGCACGAACATCAAAACGGTGTTCCTCACTCACATGCATTCGGATCACACAGTTGGCTATCCCGATCTCATTTTCACGCCTTGGGTGATGGGCCGGCAGGAGCCGCTCACAGTCTATGGGCCAAACGGCATCAAGGCCATGACCGAGCACGTGCTCAAGGCTTGGCAGATCGATATCGACGGTCGCACCAGCGGCATCAATCAGCGCGACGTGACCGGCTACAAGGTGGAAGCGCATGAGATCGCACCCGGTGTCGTCTACCGCGACAGCAACGTGACGGTGACGGCGTTTTCGGTGCGACACGAGGAGATGGTCGATTCGTTCGGCTTCCGGTTCGATACGTCGGATCGCTGCATCGTCATCTCGGGTGATACGGCGCCGACGCAGGCGATCATCGACCACAGCCGCGGCTGCGACGTGCTCATTCATGAGGCCTATTCGGAAGCAAGCCACCAGCAGGTCTCCCCACGCTCGCAAGCGTTCCGACGCTGTCACCACACGTCGGCGATCGAGCTTGCCGCGATCGCGAACGAGGTGAAGCCCGGCCTGCTCGTCATCTATCACCGCTCGAACGCGGGCGGCCGCTCGATGGAGCACGAGGACGTGCTGCTCGACGAGATCCGGCAGACCTACAAAGGCGCCGTCGTCATGGGCCACGACCTCGATGTGCTTTGACGCCCGTCGATCAGTCGACGGGCTCGCGCCGTCTCACCCGCAGCAACGTGGTGGCGAACATGAAGATGATGCCCGCAAGCGCCGGGATGATGGTGAGTCCGGTGATGCGCATGCGATGAATATCGTGCGGCGTGAGGCTGACGTGGCCAAGGCTGATCCAGGCCACAAGATCAGCCGCCATGGTGGCCTGGGGATCGCCGCTCGTGATCGCCGGCAGTGGTGCGAGCCGCGTCTCGGCGTTACGCAGCTCGGCGTCGAGTACGTCGCGCCGCTGCGCCACACCAAGCGCCTGCCGCAGCTTGAGCACCTCGGCGCAGGCTGCGCCGGATGCCGCCATCGTGACATTGCTGCAGCCCGCGGTCTGCTTCCACACCGCGGCGGCTGCAGGCTGTGCCCGCTGGACCTCTGCTTCGATCGTTGACGCCGACCGCGTCTCCGTGATCGCGGCGCGCTCGCCGCGCAGCCGATCGATATCGGCGGCGAGCGCGCTCGCCTCGGCTGCGACCTTGCTGCGCCCGGCGACGCCGTCGCCGATATTGGTGGCCGCAAACCCGATCGCGGCCAGGAGCGTCATGCCGAGCGCGATCAGCCAGATCGCCCAGGCGGCGGCGGCCGACATCGCGTGGCGATCGCGCCAGAGCTGGGCGGCGGCGCTGGGGAGCACGATGGCGAGGCAATCGATGGTGAGCCCGACGGCTGCAAGCAGCGCAGCGGCTTCCGCGGTCTGTCCGAACGAGGCGGCAAAGCGGGTGTTGACCGTAAGCCCCACGACGGTGAGCCCGATTGCCACCAGCCCCAGGACAAGACCGAGAAAGATCTGGCTGGCGCTGCGGCGGACCGGGGTGCTGTCGAAAACCGCGCCTGGATGGTAGCGCGGGGGCGCGGCGGCGCGGCCGCGGAAGGGCGAAGATCGCACGACCTTTGCCAGCGGCGTTGCTGCCAGTGTTGTTCTCAGCGGTGTTACTGCCGGTGTCGTCACCGGCAATGCTGCTCCTGCAGAAGCGACACTTGGAGCCGCGCTTGGCTTGGCACTCGGGGCGGGCGCAGGCCCGTCCTCATCGTGATGCCACCAAAAGTCGATCTCTTCGCAGGCTTCTAGGGGAACGATTTTGCTCACAACACCTGGTCCGTTGCGCCGCTTGCGGTCCAGAATCATCTGAAATAAAGAGAACAAATCAGGTACAATTGCAAGCGAAAATTGCGGTTAACGAATGGTTGCGGATCACCGCGCGATCAGCAGCAAGGCTAGCAGGATCGCGATCGCCCACAGCGCCGCCGCTGTCCAGCGGTTGCGGCGCGCCTCCGCCCGTCCGATCGCCGCGACCGTTTCGGGCGCCAGCACTAGCCCGTCGCGGGTGATGGCGTCGAGTTGCTCCACCAATTCGGCGCCGCGCGACAGAAGGCCAGGCACCACGCTCAGGAAGCGGCCCACTTCCAGCGCGCCTTCGGTGGCGCCTTCGAGCCGGCCGATAGGCCCGAGATTGCGCTCGATCCATTCGCGTACGACCGGCTCGGCGGTCGTCCACATGTCGAGTTTCGGGTCGAGCGAGCGTCCTACGCCCTCGACCACCACCATGGTCTTCTGCAGCAGCAGCAGCTCCGGCCGCGTACGCATGTCGAATATGCCGGTGACCTCGAACAGAAGCATCAGGAGCTTCGCCATCGAGATGTCCTCGGCGGTGCGATTATGGATCGGTTCGCCGATCGCCCGGATCGCCTGCGCAAAGCTCTCGACCGCATGGTGGCGCGGTACATAGCCGGCTTCGAAATGCACCTCGGCGACGCGCTGATAGTTGCGGGTGATGAAGCCCAGCAGAATCTCAGCCAGGAAGCGCCGCTCCTTCGGGCCGAGCCGCCCCATGATCCCGAAGTCGACTGCGACCAGGTTGCCGTCGTCGTCGACGAACAGGTTGCCCGGGTGCATGTCGGCATGGAAGAAGCCGTCGCGCAGCGCGTGGCGCAGGAAAGTCTGGATGACGCCGCGCGCGAGCTTCGGCAGGTCGAAGCCCTTGGCGGCGAGCATCGCTCGGTCGGTCAGCGGCGTGCCCTCGATCCAGTCCAGCGTGAGCACGTCACGCGCGGTGCGCTCCCAATCGACCGTCGGCACGCGGAAATCCGGATCTTTCTCGGTGTTCTCCGCCATCTCGGAAAGGGCAGCCGCCTCAAGCCGCAGGTCCATCTCGAGCGCGACCGAGCGGCGCAGCGTCTCCACCACCTCGACCATGCGCAGCCGCCGCGCTTCGGCGGAGAGCGCCTCGGCATTGCGCGCCGCGAACGCGAGCGCATCGATGTCGACCTTGAAGCGCCGCTCGACCTGCGGCCGCAGCACCTTGACGGCGACCGTGCGCTCGCCGTCTGCCGTTGCGATCGAGGCGCGATGCACCTGTGCGATCGAAGCGGCCGCGACCGGTGCACCGAATGATTTGAAGACCTCGTTGAGCGGCTTGTCGAGCGCGGCCGCGACCACGCGCTCGGCCTGGGCCAGCGGAAACGGCGCCATGCGGTCTTGCAGCGTCTCAAGGTCGCGCGCGAGCACGACGCCGACGACATCCGGCCGTGTCGCCAGGAACTGGCCGAGCTTCACATAGGTCGGCCCCAGCATGGTGAGCGCGGTCGCAAGCCGTGCGCGGGCCGCGCCGGTTGAGGATTTCTCGAGGAGCCGCGCGAGCCATAGCGCGGTGCGCGCGGGCATTGGCAGCGGCTTCGGATCGATCAGGGCGAGCACGCCCTCGCGCGCGAAGACGAACCCGGCGCGGGTAAGGCGCGAGAGATGGGCGAAGGCGGCGATCACAGGGCGCTCGTTGCTGGGGGCAGTATTGCTTGGAACGCCATCACAGCCGCCAGCCCGAATGCAGCGCCACGATGCCGCCGGCCATGCGCTCGAAGGTCGCCCGGGCGAAGCCGGCATCGCGCATCATCTGTGCGAACGCCTCCGGATGCGGGAAGCGGCGGATCGATTCGACGAGATAGCGATAGGCCTCGGCGTCGCCCGTCACCATGCGCCCGAGCGTCGGGATCACGTTGAAGGAATAGAGATCATAGAGCGCGTCAAGCCCTGGCACGTCGACGGAGGAAAATTCAAGGCACAGAAAGCGCCCGCCGGTGCGGCAGACGCGAAACGCCTCCTTCAGCGCTAGGTCAACACGCGGCACGTTGCGGATGCCGAACGCGATGGTCACTGCGTCGAACGAGCGCTCAGGAAACGGCAGCGCCTCGGCGTTGCCGTCCACGAACGTCACCACGTCGTCATAGCCCTGATCGAGCGCGCGGGTGCGGCCAACCGCGAGCATGTCGGCATTGATGTCGAGCACGGTCGCGCGCGTGCCGGCGCCGCCCGCCTGCGCCACCCGGAACGCGATGTCGCCGGTGCCGCCCGCGACGTCGAGCAGCTTGAATGGCCGGTTGCCCTTCGGCGGGTTGACGGTGTTCGCCAGCACGTCCTTCCAGGCGCGATGCAGGCCGCCCGACATCAGGTCGTTCATCAGGTCGTAACGCGAGGCGACGCTGTGGAATACGTCGTCGACCAGCGCCTGCTTGTCCGCAAGCGGCACCTGCCGATAGCCGAAATGGGTCTCTTCGCGGGTCTCTTCGCGGGGCATGGCCGAAATCCTGTGCATGGCCGGACCATAGCGCGCGACGGGAAGAGGCGCTATGTCTCGCGCGGAGAGCGGTTAATCATGCCGGAATTGCCCGAGGTCGAGACGGTAAGGCGGGGCCTTGCGCCCGTCATGGAGGGCGCGCGCTTTGCGCATGTCGAGGCGCGGCGCGGCGATCTGCGCTGGCCGCTGCCGAAGGATTTCGCCAAGCGGCTCGAGGGCCAGACCGTGACCGGGCTTGGCCGGCGCGCGAAATACCTCCTGGCCGATCTCTCGTCGGGTGATGTGCTGCTGATGCATCTTGGCATGTCGGGCTCGTTCCGCGTCACGCATCCGCACGGGGAAGCGACGCCGGGCGCTTATTATCACGAGCGTTCGAAGGCAGCGGCGCACGATCATGTGGTGTTCGAGATGTCGAACGGTGCGCAGATCGCATTCAACGATCCGCGCCGGTTCGGCTCGATGAAGCTGGTGCGGCGGGCCGAGATTGACGAGGAGCCGCTCTTACGCGCGCTCGGGCCCGAGCCGCTTGGCAATGCGTTCGATGCCGCCATGCTGGCACGCGCCTGTGCGGGCAAGAAGACCTCGCTCAAGGCCGCGCTCTCCGACCAGCGCGTGGTGGCGGGGCTCGGCAACATCTATGTGTGCGAGGCGCTGCATCGCGCGCTGCTCTCGCCCAAGCGCATTGCTTCGACCATCGCGACGCGCACTGGCGCGCCCAATGAGCGCGCGGAGCGCCTGGTCGAGGCCATCAGGACGGTGCTCGCCGACGCCATCAAGGCCGGCGGCTCCTCGCTGCGCGATCATAAGCAGACCAACGGCGAGCTTGGGCTGTTCCAGCACAATTTTCGGGTCTACGACCGCGAGGGCGAGCATTGCCCGACGCCTCGCTGCAGCGGGACCATCAAGCGCATCGTGCAGACCGGACGCTCGACGTTCTTCTGTCCGGTGTGCCAGCGCTAGCGGCCTCTCTTTCAAACACGCTTAATTGTGACAGATCGGCCGGCGCCCGAAGGGATGGAGCTCCGGGCGCCAGCCGTCATCAGGCAGGCAAGAGCGAACGCTCTTTGCTGCTGCCTGATACTACTTGATGGCCGTGCGGTACTTCGCCCGCATCACGTCGGCGGCCATGCCGATCGCCAGCGCGGCGACGACGAAACCGCCCGCCATGACGGCGGTCAGTCCGTAGAACTTCATGCCGGCGTAGGCGAGGGCGGCCGACATGATCGCGAACATTGCGGTGTACATTGGAAGTCTCCTGGCTTTTTGGCGTGACGGAGCACGATGCTCCGATCTGGCAGGCACCCTAGGCGCTGGCGCGGGTGGTCTCTGTGATGGCTGTCACCAAACGGCGGGAGAAATTGGGGTCGGAGAATGGGTCAGAGGCGGCTTCTGGCTGGCCGGCTCGACCTGACCCCAATTGCTCTGGCCCAATTGCTACGTCGCCGCTGGCCGATGTAGGTTTTTGCGGTTGACAGCCCTTCGCGTGCGCCATCTTGGAGACTGCAATGAATATCGTTCTCTACTACGCCCCCAATGCCTGCTCGCTTGTTCCCTATGTGACGCTGACCGAGGCGAACGCGGCTTTTGAGGTGCGGCCGCTCAATTTCCGCAAGGGTCAGAACATGTCGGCCGACTATCTGAAGCTCAATCCCAAGCACAAGGTGCCGCTGCTCGTCGTCGATGGAAAAACGCTGACCGAGAACGTCGCGATTCAGACCTTCATCGCCCGCACGTTTCCGCAGGCGAAGCTGATGCCGGCGGATCCCTGGCAGGAGCTGCAGGCGATCTCGATTCTCGCCTGGTGCGCCTCCGGCATTCATCCGTTCCTGTCGCGGATCAATTCGCCGCCCAAGGTCTGTGACGTGCCGGGCGCCGACGAGAGCGTGCGCCGGCTGGCGAAGGAGATACTGTTTGAGAACTACCGGATCGCCGACGACCTGCTGAAAGGGCGCGAATACTTCTTCGATCACTTCACCGCCGCGGACGCGCATTTCTTCTGGTGCGTGCGGCGCGGCACGCAGCTCGATGTGGACCCGTCGGGCTTTGCGAACTGCGCTGCGCATTTCGCGCGCATGCAGCAGCGCCCGAGCGTGCAGAAGGCACTGGCGTTTGAAAAATCCGTGCTGGAGGAGTTTTCCCGGGCGGCTTAGCGCTGGAAGGTGATAGTATAAGGGCCGGCTCCGTTGCTGCCAAAAGGCGAGATCGCATGGACTCGTTTCTTGCCGTCATCGAAAACAGCGAGTTGAGCACCTTCATCCGCGAGACGCCGACGGTTTTCGTCTTTCCGGCGATCCTCACGCTGCACACGATCGGCATGGGGGTCCTGGCCGGCGGCAGCATCGCGATCGACCTGCGGATTCTCGGCTTTGCGCCGACGATGGAGCTGGCGCCGATTGGCCGCTTCTTTCCCGTGCTCTGGCTGGCTTTGGTGGTCAACGCCGTCAGCGGCATCCTGCTGCTCATCGCCTATCCGACCAAGGCGCTCACCAACCCGCTCTTCTATGTCAAGCTTCTGCTGATTGCGCTGGGGGTGGTGGTGCTGCTGCGGATCAAGCGCCGGATCTTCGATGATCCGAAGATCGAGCGGATGCCGATCGAACGCGGGGACAAGCGGCTGGCCCTCTTCTCGATCGTCATTTGGCTTGCGACGATCGCGGCCGGACGGCTGCTCGCCTACACCTATCGATGGGAAATGCTCGGCATCCCGGCGATCACCTGAGGGGCATGTGATGGAAATGGAGCCGTGGGAGGTCTGGGTCCGCAGCACCGATCTGCATTTCTTCGTTATCCGCCATCCCTGGCTGTGGCCACTGTGCGAGACCATCCACTACATCGGATTGTCGCTGCTCCTCGGCACCGTCGGTCTGTTCGACTTGCGTGCGCTGGGAGTGGCGAAGGGGATTGCGCCCTACGCCATCCATCGGCTGATCCGGTGGGGCATCGCCGGGTTCATCCTCAACATAGTCACCGGCATCGTGTTCTTCTTCGGCTATCCGGACCAATACGCCTACAACAACGCCTTCTATTTCAAGGCAGCGTTCATGGGCATCGCGGCCTTTAACATTCTGGCGTTCTATGGAACGAGCGCGTTCCGCGAGGTGAAGGCGCTCGGCCCGAACGCCGATGTACCGGGCAAGATCAAGCTCATCGCCGCGACGTCGTTGTCGATGTGGATCGGGGTCTTGATCTGTGGACGATTGCTGACGTTCTTTCGCCCGCCATTCTTCCATTCAGGCTAGAAAGTGCGTCGGCGGACATAATTCCGTTCGTCCCCGCGGAAGCGGGGACCCAGTCTTTTGCGACATCAGTCTTGGCGACACCAGCGTGCTTGGCCCCTGGGCCCCCGCTTTCGCGGGGGCGAACGGAGAGCGCGGGGCTCAGCAGCAGAGCATTGATACTACTTCGCTGCCGCCACCGACTTCTCCAGCCAGCCATAGATCACCGCGGCGATCTCCTTGCTGTTCTTCTCCTGCATCATGACGTGGCTGTTGCCCTTGATGCCGAGGTCGGCGAGCTTGATGTAGGTCGGCTTCACGCCGGCCTGCTGCAGGAACTTCACGGTGCAGTGATCGTAGGGCGCGTGATAGGACGCCTCGCTCATCAGCACCACGATCGGCATCTTGCAGGTTGGCGAGCTTGCGCGCGCGGCTCGGCCTGCTTCCAGCAGGTGACGAGGCCCGGGCGCGTCCGGCTTGTCCTCCTTGCACCCATTTGAGCTCGGAGGCGTCCTTGACCGGCGGGTCATAGGCGAGCGGCACGCCGCGTCGATGCCGTAGGGCAGCGCAACGCCGCCCTCCTTGAACCAGTCCGGCGCGCCGACGAACTCGAGCGCGCGCACCGGCGGGCCGTTCGGCTCGACCGCCACGATCGCCTTCACGAGGTCGGGCCGCGCGTCCGCGATCGGCCAGCCGATCGGGCCGGCCTGCGAATGCACCAGCACGATCGCGGGGCCGATCTTGTCGAGCAGCGCCACCATGGCGTCGCGGTGACGACTACCTGCTGCTTCGCGAACGCGATCTCCGGCAGGAAGCTGCCGATCATCTGCAGCGTCACCGGATCGTCGGGCTCGCCGTTGCCGGGCCATTGCGTGTGCAGATGCGCCTGCGGCCAGAGCTTGTACTTCTCCTGCTGCAGGTAGCGCGTGCTGCGCGCTCTCGGCGTCGGCGAGCCGCGGCGGGCCGTAGACCTCCGGCGACGTAGCCGGAGCGGCCGCGGCCGGGCTGGTCGACCACATAGACCGCGTAGCCGCGGCGCGCGAAATACTGCGCCCAGCTCTCGCGGCCGTCGGGCGTGCCGGTAAAGGTCGTGCCGGAGCGGGTGCCGCCGTGCACCATCACGATCGGATAGGGATGCGTCTGCTTCTGCGGGATGCGCATCTCGACATACATCTGCCCGACCATATAGGTCTTGCCGTTGATGGTCGTGGTCTTGCCGCCGACCTAGAAGAAGCCGTCGCGCGCGAGGTTGAGCGGCGGGTCGTCGTCCGCGGCGTGTGCCGGCACGGCTGGCCAGAAACGACAGGATGCCGCCCGCGACCAGCGCGGCGGCGGCAATCGAGACGAGCGCCAAGGTGCCTTGATTCATGTTGTCTTCCTCCCTGTGTGGGTCATCTTATGACACGGTGGCGGGGGCAGGGAATATGCGTGCGGCGAAATGCGCCCCGAACCTGGAAGCATTGGCGAGAGTGAACCATGAGCTACGAAACCATCCTCGTCGAAACGCACGGCCGCGTCGGCATCATCCGGCTCAACCGGCCGCAGGCGCTCAACGCGCTCAACTCCGCGCTCAATGCCGAGCTCGGCGCGGCGATCGCGGCCTTCGATGCCGATGACGGCATCGGCTGCATGCTGCTCACCGGCTCCGAGAAGGCGTTCGCGGCCGGCGCCGACATCAAGGAGATGGCGGACAAGTCCGCGGTCGACATGTTCATGGGCGACTTCGCCGGCGGCTGGCACGCCGCCGCGCGATGCGCGCAAGCCGGTGATCGCGGCGGTCGCGGGCTTCGCGCTTGGCGGCGGCTGCGAGCTTGCGATGCAATGCGACCTCATCATCGCGGCCGACACCGCGAAGTTCGGTCAGCCCGAGATCAAGCTCGGCATCATTCCGGGCATCGGCGGCACGCAGCGCTGACGCGCGCGGTCGGCAAGGCCAAGGCGATGGACCTGATCCTCACCGGCCGCATGATGGATGCGGCCGAAGCCGAGCGCGCCGGCCTCGTCGTCGCGCGTGGTGCCGGCCGCAAGCCTGATGGACGAGGCGATGAAGGTCGCCGAGACCATCGCGGCGATGTCGCTGCCGGCGCTGATCGCCGCCAAGGAGGCGGTCAACCGCGCGTTCGAGACGTCGCTCGCCGAAGGCATCCGCTTCGAGCGGCGCGTGTTCCACGCGCTGTTCGCCACCCACGACCAGAAGGAAGGCATGGCGGCGTTCGTCGAGAAGCGGCCAGCGAAGTTCGAGAACAAGTGAGTGAGGACTGCGTCGGTGAATCGTGCGTAGCGAGTGAAGACGGCCATTGTCGCCATACTTCACGCTACTCCACCTCCTCAGACGTGATACTGACTGCATTCGCTCATCGCCGCACGCAAATCACGCGCACGACCGACGCCTTCGGCGGCGTCGACGCCGGCGCGGCCGGTCGCGGGCGTGACGTATTGCGCATCGAGGAAACGCCGGATGCGTGTCGACCGGCACGACGTCGGCCGGCGGCAGCGGCGCCGCGCCGCGCCGCCAGGACCGGCGCCTTCAGCGTCACCATGCCGAAGAGGCGGCCCTGCGCATCGAGCGCGGCGGCGCCGGCGAAGCCGAGCTGCGGCGACGGCTGCAGGCCGTCGCCGTTGAGCCTGCGCGGTCGCGGTCGTGACCGCGCGGCCGCCGCCCTGCGCCTGCGGATCGGCGATGCCGACGAGCGTGAGGTCGGCTGCCGCGCGCGCCTTCGTGCACGAGCGCAGCAGGCGTGAGATCGGACGCGCCGAAGACGCGCAGCAGCGCGAGCCCGCTCGTTGTCGTCCTCGGCGAGCACGGCTGGCGTCGCCGTAGCCCGCCACCTGGATGACGTTGCAGCCCTCGGTCAGCTGGCGATCGGTGAGCGACATGGCCGCCGGCGGTGACCACGATGCCGGTGCCGTATTCGACCTTGCGGCGCGCCGGCGCCCATCAGCGTCGGTGAGGCCGGTGCCGGAGAACGGCGCGAACGCGCTCGACATCACGACCGTCGACCGGGTCCATGATGCCTTCGGTCGCCTGGTCGTAGAGGATCGGTGAGGCCGCGCACCTCGAGATCGCGGATCTCGCGCGCGCACGTAGAACTTCTTCAGCCCCTGCATGCCCGACAGGATGAAGAAGTTGTCGCGCAGTCAGATTGACCTCGAGCTGGCGGTTCGGCGGCTCCTTCTTCTGGTGCTCGAACACGGTCCGCGAGCGTCGTGCCGGGTTCTCGGATCCGGAAGGTCTCGATCTGGATCTGGCCCTGCGCGGACGACCAGCGCGTGCCGCTGCCGCTGCGCGTCGATGCGTCGGCACCTGCTTGGTCGGCAGCCCGACCTGCGCGCCGGTGACCTTGTCGTCGACCATGCGCCAGCCGACGCGCTCCTGCCGGTCTTCGACTTGGTGGCGAGCTGGGCGCGCTCGGGCGGCGCCAGCATGCCGGTCTCGCGTGACGCCGATCGACTTCTGGAACGCCTTGACGGCGGTGACCGTGCGCTCGTTGAATTCGCCGTTGATCAGGCCGTTGAAGTGTCCGGTCCAGGCGAGGTCGAACTGGATGCCGACGCGCTCCGGCAGCGGCATGGTGTCGAGCCGTTCGATCCGCTGGGCTGCCCTTGGGCGCGCCCTTCTTGGGCTCCGCCTTGTCCTTTCTTGGCGGCCTCGGCGACCCGGATGGCCTGCGCCGGATCTGTGCCTGCGCAGATCGCGGGCCGACGCGAGACTGAATGCAGCCAACAGACGTGACACCTGCCGAACCGCATGCAAGCTCCTGCAACCTGCATAGGCGACCTCTGCACTCAAGCCTAGCCGATCATTGATGGCCATCGGCAAACGCGATACAGTTGCTATAAGCGCACAGCATGCTCAGTCCCGAAGAACTCGAACGCTATGCCCGCCACATCGTGCTGCGCGAGGTCGGCGGTCCCGGCCAGGCGGCGCTCAAGCGCGCGCGCGTGCTGGTGGTCGGGGCAGGCGGGCTCGGCGCGCCGGCGCTGCTTTATCTCGCGGCCGCCGGCGTCGGCACGCTCGGGATCGTCGATGACGACACGGTGTCGCTGTCGAACCTGCAGCGCCAGGTGATCCACGGCACGCCCGACATCGGCGTCGCCCAAGGTCGAGAGCGCGGCCGCCGCGATCGCGCCGGATCAATCCGCATGTCGCGGTCGAGGCGCATGGCGACGCGGCTCGTCGGCCGCGAACGCGCTCGATCTGATCTCGCGCTACGATCTGGTCGCCGACGGCTCCGACAATTTCTCGACGCGCTATCTCGTGTCGGACGCCTGCTATCTTCGCCAAGAAACCGCTGGTGACGGCCGCGATGGGCACCTTCGACGGCACGCTCACCACCATGCGCGCGCATGAGCGCGCCGCAGACGGCAAGCCCAATCCGACCTATCGCTGCCTGTTTCCGGAGCCGCCGCCGCCCGGCAGCGTGCCGGCCTGCGCGGAGGCCGGCGTGCTCGGCGCCATGGCGGGCGTGCTCGGCTCGATGATGGCGCTCGAGGTGATCCGCGAGATCGTGGGCTTCGGCGAAGGCCTGGTCGGGCGGCTCGTGATGTTCGACGCGCGCTCGATGCGGTTCGAGACGCTGCGCTACAGCTGGGATCCCGCCAATCCGCTCTCGGGCGAGCACCCGACGATCACGGATCTGTCGATCCACAAGTAGCGCTGGTAGCCCGCATTGAGCGAAGCGAAATGCGCGGCGTCGAATTGCAGGAAGACGCACCCGGATGTCGCTTCGCGCTCCATCCGGGCTACGGGCTACGCAACTGTCACTTCGACCAATACGCCACCGCCTGGGTCGAGACGATGATCGCCCATTTGTTGGGGCCGCTCTCCAGCACGCGATAGCAGTTCTGCTTCGAGCCTTTCCAGGTCGAGCAGAAGCCATCGGCGGACAGCTTCCAGGTGCCTTCGCTCTTGGACCCGGATTTGGCGACCGGCTCACGCGTCATGGTGCCTTCGGGCGCGAATACCATCTTGAACTTGACGTTGGCGGGCGTCGAAGCGGTGAATGCCTTGCCGTTGAAGAACAGCGTCTCGATATCCTTGGGGGCGAGCCGCCCGGCCGGGGCGGCGAGAAGAGCTGAGGTACCCAACAGAAGCGCGGCTGCGGCGCCCACGATCCGTGCGTTCATCGGTGTCCTCCGGAATCTCCAACGTCGTCGCAAAACAACTATAGCCCGTTTCGGGCTGTCGACGCCATGGAGGCTGTGAACAGCGATGCCAGGTTAACTTTGCCCCCCGGATTTTCCGGTCAGCGAAAAATAGAGCCTGACCGCGACGAAGAGAAAAAGCACACCAAGAACAATATGTCGAAGCTCAAGGATAAATCCGCCTAACGGGATTTGCAGGGGTGGCCAACTGAAATAGCTCTCCGCCCAATAATAACAAAGCAGAGCAATGAGGATCCCGAAGGCGATATTCCGAAGGGCGCGTGAGTCATCCATTGCGGCTCGCTCAAAGCATCGGTTCGCTCAAAGCATCGACGGCAGCACCCGGTCGGGCGGCTTGTGACCATCGAGGAAAGCGCGGATGTTGATGATGACCTTTTCGCCCATCTCGACGCGGCCTTCGATCGTGGCCGAGCCCATATGCGGCAGCACCACGACCTTGCCGGCGCGCGCGAGCTTGATGAGCTTCGGATTGACCGCCGGCGCGTGCTCGAACACGTCGAGGCCGGCGCCCGCGATCTCGCCGTCGGCGATGAGCCGGACGAGGGCGCTCTCGTCGATCACCTCGCCGCGCGCGGTGTTGACGATATAGGCCTCCGGCCGCATGAGCTTGAGCCGGCGGGCCGAGAGGAGGTGATAGGTCGCCGGCGTATGCGGGCAGTTGACCGAGACGATGTCCATGCGGGCGAGCATCTGGTCGAGGCTCTCCCAATAGGTGGCGCCCAGCTCCTCCTCGATCTGCGGCGCGACCCGGCGGCGGTTGTGATAGTGGATCGACAGGCCGAAGGCGCGGGCGCGGCGCGCCACCGCCTGGCCGATCCGGCCCATGCCGATGATGCCGAGCCGCTTGCCCCAGATGCGGTGGCCGAGCATCCAGGTCGGCGACCAGCCGTCCCACTTGCCATGCTCGAGCACCTCGAAGCCCTCGGCGAGCCGCCGCGGCACCGCGAGGATCAGCGCCATGGTCATGTCGGCGGTGTCCTCGGTGAGGACGCCCGGCGTGTTGGTCACCATGATGCCGCGCGCATGCGCCGCCTTGACGTCGATGTTGTCGACGCCGTTGCCGAAATTGGCGATCAGCTTGAGCTGATCGCCGGCCTTGCCGATGACGGCGGCGTCGATGCGATCCGTGATGGTCGGAACCAGGACATCCGCGGTCTTCGCCGCCTCCGCGAGGTCGGCTTGGCTCATCGGCTTGTCGTCGAGGTTGAGCTGCGCGTCGAACAGCTCGCGCATGCGGGTCTCGACCCGGTCGGGCAACTTGCGAGTGACGACGACGATCGGCTTCTTGGCTTTGGCCATGTCTCGCGCCTGTCCTCGGGTGTGGCAACTTGCGTGTGGCAAAGGGTCACCACAAGATCGCCGCCCGCCCCGCTTTCTCCGGTCTGTTCAGGCCTCTTTAACCGTGCCGCCCGACACTGCCCTTCCGTCCGTCGGAGGCTACCACTGGAACTCTCTACCAGAAGACCCGGTCAGAACAAGGCGCTCACGTGCGTGCAGGCCGCCGGTGCGGCCCTGTGCGTGCTCGCATATATCGCCGGGGGTGGCGCTGCATGCGGCGGGCGAGCTTGCCATCGGTTCCCGCAGCGGCCTTCCGGTTCCGCGCTTCGTGAGCCTGAAGCCCGATCGGGTGAATGTCCGCGGTGGCCCGACCCGTGATCATGATGTGGCCTGGGTCTATACCCGCGCAGGCCTGCCGGTCGAGATCACGGCCGAGTCGGAGAACTGGCGCCGCATCCGCGATTGGGAAGGCGCGGAAGGCTGGGTCTATCACTCGATGCTGTCGCGGCCGCCGCACCGCGCTGGTGAAGGCAAAGGAGAAGGACGCGCTGGTTCCGCTGCAGGCCAAGCCGGATGCCAGCTCCGATGTGGTCGCCAGGCTGCAGACCGGCGTGCTCGGCACGGTGAAGACCTGCACCGGAGCGTGGTGCCGCGTCTTCGGTAACGGCTTCGACGGCTGGGTCGCGCAGGAGCGACTCTGGGGCGTCTATCCGAGCGAGAAGGTCGAGTACGAGCATGATCCCGAAAAGTGGAAGCCGGTTTTCGGAAAAGATCATGCTCAACGCAAAGTCTCGTCAGCGTAACACCGACACCTGCTTCGGATCGATGAGCACGCCGAGCACAGTACCGGCCTGATGGGGCGGCATACCGTGCCGATGCGGTGTGTCGACCACAAGCGCGTGGCCGCTCACCTGCACGCGATAGCGCGTATGGCTGCCCAGGAATTCGCATTCGGCGACCTTGGCGCTGATGCCGCTGCCTGGCGGGGCGAGCGTCATGTCCTGCGGGCGGATCGAGAGCGCGGCCGGTCCGGGTGCGCCGCCGACGCCGTTGAGCCTGAAATCGCCAGCGACGAAAGCTGCCGTCGCCGTTGATCGTGCCTTCGATCAGGTTGGTGGTGCCGAGGAAGGTCGCGACGAAGCGGTTGGCCGGCCGGTCGTAGAGCTCGAGCGGCGTGCCGATCTGCTGAATGCGGCCCTGGTCGAGCACCGCGATGCGGTCGGCGACGGCGTTCGCTTCCTCCTGGTCGTGGGTGACGTAGATCGCGGTGATGCCGAGCTTGCGCTGCAACCGCCGCAGCTCCGAGCGCATCTCGACGCGCAGCTTGGCATCGAGGTTTGACAGCGGCTCGTCGAGCAGCAGCACCTCGGGCTCGATCACCAGCGTGCGCGCGAGCGCGACCCGCTGCTGCTGTCCGCCCGATAGCTGCGCCGGCCGGCGGTCCGCGAAGGCCGAAAGGCCGACCAGCGCGAGCACGTCGGACACCTTGCTTGGCGATCTCGGCGCGTGACAGCTTGCGGCGCTCGAGCCCGAAGGCGACGTTCTTGGCGACCGTCATGTGCGGCCACAGCGCATAGCTCTGGAACACCATGCCGACGTTGCGCTCCCACGGCGGCAGCGCGCGTCACGTCGCGCTCGCCGATCAGGATGCGGCCCGATGCCGGCGTGCCGAAACCCGCGATGAGCCGCAGCAGCGTGGTCTTGCCGGAGCCCGACGGCCCGAGAAACGCGAAGAACTCGCCCTGCGCGACCTCGAGGCTGATGTCATCGAGCACGGCGGTCGTGCCGTAGCCGAACGTCACGTGCTCGATGGTGACGCTACGCGCGCGCGCATCAGAACACCTCGCGCGATTTGAGGCCGCGCTCGTGCTCGGCCACCCGATAGGCGAGGTAGGTCGCGATCGCGACCACGACCACCGCGATGACGCCGAGCGCCGCGCCCGGTCCGCGGCCGGCGGCCGACTGCATGTAGACGTAGATGCCGTAGGACAGCGGCGCGTCCGGCGCATGGCGTGACCAGGAGCAGCGTGGCGGACAGCTCGACCGCTGCGGTCGCAAAGCTTGTCACGAAGCCTGCGAGCAGCCCGCCGGTCATCAGCGGCACGACGATGCGCCGAGCGTGGTGAACTTGCGTGCGCCGAGGTTCTCGGCGGCTTCCTCGAGGCTCACATGCAGCTGCTGCAGCGCGGCGGTGGCGGCGCTGAGCGCGTAGGGCAGGCGGCGCACCGCATAGGCGATCACCAGCATGAACCAGAACGTCGCAAATGGCTCACCTGAGAATGGCAGCTTGACGTCGTAGTAGGTGCGCAGAAGCCCGATGCCGAGCACCAGGCCCGGCATCGCCACGCGCCGACATGGCGACCTGCTCGACGAGCTTGCGACCGGGCAGGCGGGTGCGCAGCACGATATAGGCGAGCATCGCGCCGAGCACGACGTCGATCAGGCCGGCGAGTCCGCAATAGAGGATGCGTGTTGGAGATGAGCGGCAGCGAGCTTCGCGCATGACCGTGGCGTAGTGCGCGAGCGTGAAGCCATCCGGCAGCACCGCGAACGACCACACGGTGGCGAACGAGAGCAGCAAGATGCCGATGTGCGGCGAGAGCACGACCAGGAGCACCAGCACAATGAAGATCGTCGCGATCGTGTTGCCGGTGCGCCCGAGCGTGCGGCGCGCGAGCCCGCCGCCGCCGCGCTGCAGGGTCGCGAAGTCGCGGCCGCGCAGCGCGAACGCGGAGAGCGCCATGGCGCCCAGCGAGCACAAGATCATGATCACCGAGATCACATAGCCCATGGGGTCGGTGATGCCGACGGACGTGATCTTGCAGATAGGCCTGCGGCGCCAGCATGTCGGTGACGTTGAGCAGCAGCGGCGTCGCGAGATCGTCGAACACCTTGACGAAGACGAGCGCCGCGCCCGCCACATAGCCCGGCAGCGCGAGCGGAAACACGATGCGCCTGAACAGCGTGAAGCCATGCGCGCCGAGGTTCTGCGCCGATTCCTCCATCGCCGAATCGATGTTGGCGAGCGACGCCGACAGGTTGAGCAGGATGAACGGGAAATAGTGCAGCGCCTCGACGAAGATGACGCCGTTGAGCCCCTCCATGAACGGGATGCGGAAGCCGAACCAGTCGTTGAGCAGGAGATTGATCGAGCCGTTGCGCCCGTAGATCAGCTGCATCGCCACCGCGCCGACGAACGGCGGCATCACCAGCGGCATCACGCCGAGCGTGTGGATCAGCGCGGCGCCGCGAAAGTGAAAGCGCGTCAGGATGGTGGCGAGCGGCACCGCGATCAGGCTCGCAAGCGCGACCGTCATGGCGGCGACGTAGATCGAGTTCCAGAACGCCTCGCGCAGCAGGCCGGTGGCGAAGAAGTCCTGGAAATTGACCAGCGTGAGGCTGCCGTCGCGATCCGTGAAGGCGACGAAGATGACGCGCACGATCGGGACGACGAGAAAAGCCACGAGGAACAGTGCCACAAACGCCAGCGCGGCGATCTGCGCCGGGCTCGCGCCAAAGCGGGCCGCGAAAGAGATGCGCGGCGATGAGGCGGCAACAGCGGCGTCGGCCACGAACTTTCCCCGGTGCTGCCGGGCGTGGGCCGGCAATCCTTCGTCGGTGTCACTGTAAGCGTTGGATGGAGATGCAGGTCAAGCCCGTGCTTGGCGCACCAAGTCAGGGCGAAAGTGACGGGCTGATCGCCTTTCCGCGAGACAACAGACGCTGTATCCTCCGTCACCGATGCGCGAAAGAACGCATCCATCGTCATCCAACAAGCAATTTGCAATGCCGAGGGAGGCACCCATGTCTGACCGACGTTGGACTGTTGTGGTGGCCGTTGCTTTGGCCGCTGCGTTTTCGATTGGTTTCGCGCAAGGTGCAGATGACAAGAAATATCCCGACTGGCGCGGCCAGTGGGCGCGGTTCGTCGTGCCTGGCCTTCCGGGCCAGCCGTCGCACGATCAGACCAAGGCGTGGGGAAAGGGACAAGCAGGCGCCGCTCACGCCCGAGTATCAGGCGATCCTGGAGGCCAGCATCGCGGATCAGGCGCAGGGTGGACTAGGCAATTTCCCAACCACGACCGGCCGCGCCGCCGGCATGCCGCACATGATGATGGCGTTCTATCCATTGGAATTCGTCGTCACGCCGGATTGCACTTACATTCTGGTCGGCATGTATGACCACTATCGTCGCATCTTCACCGACGGACGCGACTGGCCCGGCGGACATCATTCCGAGCTACCAGGGCTACTCGATCGGCAAATGGATCGACGAGGACGGCGACGGCACCTACGACGTGCTCGAGGTCGAGACCCGCGCCTTCAAGGGGCCGCGCGCTTACGACGAGCTTGGCATCCCTCTGCACTTTGACAACCAGTCGGTCTTCAAGGAGCGCATCTATCGCGACAAAGCCGATCCCAACATCATTCACGACGTCATGACCACGATCGACAACGCGCTGACGCGTCCGTGGACCGTGGACAAGAAATACGTGCGCAACCCGGATCCGCGGCCGGTCTGGCTCGAATATGACCTGATGGAAGCCAACGCGCAGGTGATGATCGGCAAGGAGAACTATTTCCTGAGCGCGGATGGACTACTGATGCCGACCAAGAAAAATCAGGCGCCGCCTGATGCGCGGTATTTCAATCAGACGCAAAAGTGACGGACGCGCGCGTAGCCCGGGTTGAGCCATAAGCGCGTTCACGCGCGTCTTTCGACGCGCTATGGCGAAACCCGGGACGACGGCTGTTCCCGCATTTCGCGTTGCTCAATGCGGGCTACCAGCGCGCCAGCGGCCGCCGGCCTACCGCGCCGTCAGCGCCCGTTCGGCCAGTGACTTGGCGTCGGCGTAGCTCTTCACCACGGCGGCGTCCCACTTCGCCTCGAACTCGGCCTGGCGGCCGGCTGGCTTCTGGCCCGGCTTGACCTCCTGGAAGGCGCCGGCGATCGCGGGGTCTGAGGCCTCCTTCTCGGTGATCGGCACTGAGGTCGCAAGCTTGCGGGCCTGCGCCAGGAGGTCTTTCGCGGCCGCGCTGGCATTCGCGCCGAGCCGCTGTTCTGCGTCGTGGATCGCCTTCCAGGCAGCGTTGAGCTCCTTCAGGCGAAACGTCACCACGCGATCGTACAGCGAGTTGAGCAGCTCATAGCGGGCTTCCGAAAGCTCCGCCTTGAAGCTGACCTTGGCGCCGATCGAGGTGTCCTTGAAGGGATTGGGATAGCCGGCGGGTGCCTTGTCGTAGGTCGCAAGCCGTACCGGCAGCCGCTGGATCTTTGGATCGAGCAGGATCTGCTGGCCCTCATCCGAGAGCAGGAATTCCACGAACGCTTCCGCCGCTTTCTGGTTCTTGGCGTTGGCGATGATGCCGACGTTCGCCGGCACGATCGTGGTCACGCTCGGATACACGAACTCGACCGGAAAGCCCGAAGCCTTGGCGGAGAGCCCGAAGAAATCGATCACGATGCCGACGCCATACTGGCCGCTGTTGACCGCATCCGGGCACGCCGAACGAGCGGTCGGAGACCTGCGCCAGATTGCCGCCGATCTCGAGCAGCGTGGCCCAGCCTTTGTCCCAGCCTTCGCCCTGCAGGACAGTCTCGACGGTGAGATGCGTGGTGCCGGAGCGCGAAGGCGCCGAGATGCCAACGTGGCCGAAATAGATGGGCTTCTTAAGGTCGTCCCACTCCTTCGGGGCCGGGATGTTGTTGGCGCGCAGATAGCGCGTGTTGAACATGATGCCGTAGCCGGACGCCGCAAAGCCGGTGAAGAAGCCGTCGGGATCGTTGATCGGATAGGTGCCGACCTTCTGGGCGAGGCCCGGCGCCTGCGATTGATATTTGAACAGCAGCTTGTCCTTCTTCAGCACTTCGAACGCATCGGGCGCCGAGGCCCACATGATGTCGGGCGGGCTCGACCGCGTCTCGCGGATGAAGGTCACTGCCGCGTTGGTGTTGCGGTTCTGCACCTCGACGCGGGTGCCGGGATATTTCTTCTGGAAGGCCTGCGCAAAGGGATCGGTCACGTCCTTGGAGAAGGAGGTGACGATGACAAGCCGGTTCTCGATGGCTTGTGCGAAGGCCGATGCGGGAGCAAGCGTAGATGTGGCAGCAAGCGTAAGCGTGGCGGCGAGCAGGATCGAGCGCATGGTGTATCTCCCGGGAGAGACGTGGTCCCAGTTGATGACACCTCGATGAAAGGCGCAAGCGGCCTCATGCCGCGGTGCGGCCTGACACACGCTCTCGGATTGCGTAAGGAGTTGGCTGTCAGCGGCCTTTGCGACGCAGCCGCACCACGACGTCGATGCGGGCGATCTCGTAGCCTTCAGGCGGCATCGGCGACTCTTCGAGCATCACGGCGGAGTCCGGGATGTCGAGCAGGGCATTCTCGCCCTCGACAAAGAAATGATGATGCTGGGTGTTGTTGGTGTCGAAATAGGTCTTCGAGCCATCGACGGCGACCTGACGCAGCAGCCCGACATCGGTGAATTGGTGCAAGGTGTTGTACACGGTCGCGAGCGACACCGGCACTTTGGCTTTGGAGGCTTCCTCGTAAAGCATTTCGGCAGTGATGTGCCGATCGCCCTTGCCGAACAGGATCCAGCCAAGCGCCATGCGCTGACGCGTCGGCCGCAAGCCAACCTGCCGTAGCATCGCTTTGACGTCGTGCCAGGGACAGCCAGTTCGCGCAGAGTGAGCCGCCGCTGCTATGGCTTCCGCCGACGGCTCGGCCAAATTGGTGAACACCATGGTGCGCGATACAGTCATGACACATCCACGAAAAGGCCCATTATTAGAGCCTACCAGATTGTTGCATTTGTAACATAGTGCGCCAAAGATGCAACTGCTTCGCAACTAGCTTATGGCAATTCCAAACTACGTGTGGCCGGGGGCCTGACCGAGGAGCGATCTTGGCACCACAAATGCTTTAAAATCAAGGTTTTGTGGCTTCCGGCCGGGTCCCAATAGCGGCCCCTTGGGTCGAGGTCCAAACGTGCCAGGTCGAGGTGTTAGGTCGAGACCGCGCGAGGGCGACAGCCATTTCGAGGACGGTAGTCCAGAGGGGACGGCTGGCTTTGTCGGATGGCTTGCCTATGTTAGGAGTTCTGCATCCGACGGCCTGTCAGGCCCGGCGCCAACAACGGGATTTCAATGGAGAACCGGCGCTCAAGCTTCAACTATGAGGAGCTGCTGGCCTGTGGCCGCGGCGAGCTGTTCAATGAAGGGCCTCAGCTACCGTTGCCACCAATGCTGATGTTCGACCGCATTTCCGAGATCGCGGAAAAAGGCGGCGAATACGGAAAGGGCCTCGTCCGGGCCGTGCTCGATCTCAAGCCTGACCTGTGGTTCTTCCCGTGCCACTTCAAAGGCGATCCGGTCATGCCCGGCTGTCTCGGCATCGATGCGTTGTGGCAGATGCTCGGCTTTTTCCTGGGCTGGCTCGGCTCGCCGGGGAAGGGCCGCGCGCTCGGCATCGGCGAGATCAAGTTCTCCGGTCAGGTTTTGCCTAACGTCAAGGAAGTAGTCTACGGCATTGAAATAAAGCGCGTGATGCGCTCCAAGCTTGTGCTTGGCGTCGCCGACGGCTGGCTCAAGGCCGATGGGTCGATCATCTATCGGGCGATGGACCTCAAGGTCGGATTGTTCCGCAACGAAGACGCGATGCAGCCGAGCGGGGCCTAAAGGCGCGAGGCGCGCTAATGCCGCCCGATTTGAATTTCCTACACCAGTTGCGGCAAACTCGGTTAGGAACTTCAAATCGAAAACGGCGCTGGTGCCTAGTTTCAAATCGGCGGCACTAGTCATTGATCGGATGAGGCGGGGATGAGACGGGTCGTCGTCACCGGGATGGGCATCGTCTCATCCATTGGCAACAATACCCAGGAAGTTCTGGCGAGCTTGCACGAGGCGAAGTCGGGCGTGGTGCGCGCCGACAAATATGCCGAGCTTGGCTTTCGCTGCCAGGTGCACGGCGCGCCCACCCTTGACGCGCAAGAGGTCGTCGACCGCCGCGCCATGCGGTTTCATGGCGGCGGCACCGGCTGGAATCACGTCGCCATGGAGCAGGCGATCCGCGACGCCGGGCTCGAGGAGCGCGAGATCTCCCACGAGATGACCGGCATCATCATGGGCTCGGGCGGGCCCTCGACCCGCGCCATTGTTGAAGCCGCCGATGTCGCGCGCACCAAGGGGCCGAAGCGGGTCGGGCCATTCGCGGTTCCGAAGGCCATGAGCTCGACCGCTTCTGCGACGCTTGCCACCTGGTTCAAGATCAAGGGCGTCAACTATTCGATCTCGTCGGCCTGCGCCACCTCCAACCATTGCATCGGCAATGCGACGGAGACGATCCAGATCGGTAAGCAGGATCTGATCTTCGCGGGCGGCTGCGAAGAGCTCGACTGGACACTGTCGGTGCTGTTCGACGCCATGGGGGCGATGTCGTCGAAATACAATCAGATGCCCGGCAAGGCGTCGCGCGCCTACGACGTCGACCGCGACGGCTTCGTGATCGCGGGCGGCGCCGGCGTGCTGGTGCTCGAGGAGCTCGAGCACGCCAAGGCGCGCGGCGCACGCATCTACGCCGAGGTGGTGGGCTACGGAGCGACGTCGGATGGGCACGACATGGTGGCACCGTCGGGCGAGGGCGCGGTGCGCTGCATGCGCATGGCGCTCAAGGACGTGAAGGTGCCGATCGATTACATCAATCCGCACGCGACCTCGACACCGATCGGCGACATCAAGGAGATCGAGGCGATCCGCGAGGTGTTCGGCGACAAGTGCCCGCCGATCTCGGCGACCAAGTCGCTCACCGGCCATTCGCTCGGCGCTGCCGGCGCGCAGGAGGCGATCTACTCGCTTCTGATGATGAACAACGGCTTCATTTGCGAGAGCGCAAACATCGAGAACCTCGATCCGGCGTTCGCGGACATGCCGATCATGCGCGAGCGTCGTGACAACGTGGCGCTCGGCTGCGTGCTCTCGAACTCGTTTGGATTCGGCGGCACCAACGCGTCGGTCGTGTTCAAGCGGCTCGACGCGTGAGCTGAACTAAAACCTTTCAGAGTCAAGCGCCGGCGCTCGGCAGAATGCCGGGCGAGGCAGCGGCGGAACAATGACAGACGGATGGAGCACATGCCGGGGGCAATGAGTGGCAAGCGCGGACTGGTGATGGGGGTCGCCAACGATCACTCGATCGCCTGGGGTATCGCCCGCATGCTCGCCCGGGAGGGCGCGTCGCTGGCCTTCACCTACCAGGGCGACGCGCTCGGCCGGCGCGTCAAGCCGCTCGCCGAATCGGTCGGCTCCACGCTGGTGCTGCCGTGCGATGTCGAGCAGCTCGACACGGTCGACGCAGTCTTTTCGACGCTCGCCGAGAAATGGGGATCGCTCGACTTCCTGGTGCACGCCATTGCGTTCTCCGACAAGAACGAGCTCAAGGGCCGTTATGCCGACACCTCGCGCGAGAACTTCATTCGCACGATGCTGATCTCCTGCTTCTCCTTCACCGAGGTGGCCAAGCGCGCGGCCGCGCTGATGCCGGCGGGTGGGGCGATGTTGACGCTCACCTACAACGGCGGCCAGCGCGCCATGCCGAACTACAATGTGATGGGAGTGGCGAAGGCCGCGCTGGAAGCCTCGGTGCGCTATCTCGCAGTCGACTTCGGGCCGTCCGCGATCCGGGTCAATGCCATCTCGGCGGGCCCGATCCGCACGCTCGCGGGCGCCGGCATCGGTGAGGCCCGGCAGATGTTCGCCTTCCAGCAGCGGCACTCGCCGCTGCGACGCGGCGTTACACTCGACGAGATCGGCGGCGCGGCGGTCTATCTGCTCTCCGATCTGTCGAGCGGCGTCACCGGCAATATCGAGTTCGTCGATTCCGGCTACAACATCATCACAATGCCGCAGCCGAGCGCGCTCAATGACGACACGGCCGCCAAGGACGCGGCGCAGTAGCTGTCATGCGCGATATCTGGATCCGGAAATCGTGGCTGAAGATCGGTACCGGGCTGATCGCGCTCGCCATCATTGCAGCGATCTGGATCAATTACCGGCTTGAGCTTGGCCGTCAGGCGCAGCCGCCGGAACGCCCGGCGACGGAAGGCAATTCAAGCCCCCTCGTGTCGCCGATGGCGCGGGCGGTCGTTTAGAGCTGACACATGCGAAACAGAAACGGCCGGGGGCAAAAGGCCCCGGCCGTTTGAGTGTTCTTAGACTTCCAGGCAGCGATCAGGCGGCGAGATCGAAGCGATCCGCGTTCATGACCTTGGTCCACGCCGCCACGAAGTCCTTCACGAACTTCTCCTTCGAGTCCGTGCACGCATAGACTTCCGCGAAGGCGCGCAGCTGCGAGTGCGAGCCGAAGATCAGGTCGACACGCGTGCCGGTCCACTTGGCGGCGTTGGTCTTCCGGTCGCGGCCCTCGTAGACTCCCTCGGAGCCGGCGACCGGCGTCCATAGCGTGCTCATGTCGAGGAGGTTGACGAAGAAGTCGTTCGTCAGCGTCTCGGGCTGCTTGGTGAAGGCGCCGTGCTTGGACTGCCCGGCATTGGCGCCGAGCACGCGCAGGCCGCCGACGAGAGCCGTCATCTCCGGCGCCGTCAGCCGCAGCAATTGCGCCCGGTCCACCAACGCTTCCTCAGGCAACATGAACTGCCGCTTGCCGCCGATATAGTTGCGGAAGCCGTCAGCCCGCGGCTCGAGCGGCGCGAAGGAGTCGACGTCGGTCTGCTCCTGCGACGCGTCCATGCGTCCCGGCGTGAAGGGAACCTTCACGTCTTGCCCGGCCGCCTTTGCGGCCTTCTCGATGGCGGCGCTGCCGCCGAGGACGATCAGGTCGGCCAGCGAGACCTTCTTGCCGCCGGTGTTGAACTCCTTCTGAATCGCCTCGAGCTTCTGCAGGACGGTCTTGAGCTGAGCCGGCTGGTTGACGTCCCAGTCCTTCTGCGGCGCCAGGCGAATGCGCGCGCCGTTTGCGCCACCGCGCTTGTCGGAGCCGCGGAACGTCGACGCCGATGCCCAGGCGGTCGAGACAAGCTGGGAAATCGACAACCCCGAGGCAAGGATCTTCGCCTTCAGGGCCGCGATGTCCTGCTCTCCGATCAGCGGATGATCCACCGCCGGGATCGGGTCCTGCCAGATCAGCGTTTCTTTCGGCACCAGCGGGCCGAGGTAACGCTGGATCGGGCCCATGTCGCGGTGCGTCAGCTTGAACCACGCGCGAGCAAACGCGTCCGCGAACTGCTCCGGATGCTCGAGGAATCGCCGCGAGATCTTCTCGTAGGCCGGATCCATCCGCAGCGAGAGGTCGGTGGTCAGCATGGTCGGCACATGCTTCTTCGACTTGTCGTAGGCGTCCGGGATGGTGGCTTCCGCACCTTTCGCCTTCCACTGCTTCGCACCGGCCGGGCTCTTGGTCAGCTCCCATTCGTTTTCGAACAGGTTCTTGAAAAAGAGATTGCTCCACTTGGTCGGCGTCTGCGTCCAGGTCACCTCCGGACCGCCGGTGATGGCGTCGCACCCGATGCCCGTGCCGTACTTGCTCTTCCAGCCGAGGCCCTGATCCTCGAGGTCGGCGCCTTCCGGCTCCGCGCCGATCAGCGACGGATCGCCCGCGCCATGGGTCTTGCCGAAGCTGTGGCCGCCGGCAATCAGCGCGACGGTCTCTTCGTCGTTCATCGCCATGCGGAAGAACGTTTCGCGGATGTCCTTGGCCGCCGCGATCGGATCCGGATTGCCGTTCGGCCCTTCCGGATTGACGTAGATCAGGCCCATCTGCACCGCGCCGAGCGGCTCCGCGAGCTGGCGTTCGCCGCTGTAGCGTTCGTCGCCGAGCCACGTGCCTTCGGGACCCCAGAACAGCTCTTCAGGCTCCCACACATCGGCGCGGCCGCCGGCGAAGCCGAACGTCTTGAAGCCCATCGAGTTGAGGGCGACGTTGCCGGCGAGGACCATCAGGTCGGCCCAGGAGAGTTTGCGGCCGTATTTCTGCTTGATCGGCCACAGCAGCCGGCGCGCCTTGTCGAGGTTGGCGTTGTCCGGCCACGAGTTGAGCGGCGCGAAGCGCTGCTGTCCGGCGCCGGCGCCGCCGCGACCGTCGGTGATGCGGTAGGTTCCTGCGGCGTGCCACGCCAAGCGGATCATCAGTCCGCCGTAGTGACCGAAGTCGGCCGGCCACCACTCCTGCGAGTTCGTCATCAAAGCAGTGAGGTCCTTGATCACGGCGTTCAGGTCGAGGCTCTTGAATTCCTTGGCGTAGTTGAACTCCTTGCCCATCGGATCAGACAGGGCGGAGTTCTGATGCAGAACACTTATATTCAGCTGTTTTGGCCACCAGTCGCGGTTGGTGTGAATGACCGGGCACTTGCCGGCGCTGTCGTCCGTCTTTGCGTCCATGTTTTTTCTCCGTTCATGTTCGGCAATGTTGTTCTTCCGTACGGAACTCTCATTCCTGGGAGGGGCCGCCGTTGAATCTTGTCGCCCTTCTGCGGGCGCCTTCGCCTTGATCTAAGTCTCCTTTAACCATCGGGGAGCTGGCCGGCGGCACCATGGGCCGCAGATTGGATCAGGTCCAATCGTATTGATTAACCGGCCCGATAAGAATATCTGATCGATATGATCACCTTGAGACAATTGAAATATCTGGAGGCGCTGGCCGAGCATCGGCATTTCGGCAGGGCCGCCGAGGCCTGTGCGGTCACGCAACCGGCCCTATCCATGCAGATCCGCGGGCTCGAGAAATTCCTCGGGGTGGAGCTGGTCGAGCGCCGACCCGGCGAAGTCGTGCTGACGGATATCGGCTTTGAGGTGATGAGGCGCGGTGGCCGCGTGCTGTCCGAGACGCGCGATCTCGTCGATTTCGCCCGCCACTACGGACGGCCGCTCACCGGCCGGCTGCGGCTTGGCGTGATCCCAACCATCGCGCCCTACTTGCTGCCACGCATTCTACCGGCCATGCAGCGCCGTTGCCCGGAATTGCGCGTGGAGCTGCGCGAAAGCCAGACCAAGGTTCTGCTCGACGAACTCACCCGCGGTGCGCTCGACCTCGTGATGCTGGCGCTGCCGATCGCGGAAAGCGAGCTCGAGGCCATGCCTCTATTTGATGATCCATTCCTGCTGGCGGTCCCGGCCGGCGATCCGCATTCCAAGAGCGAGCGCGTCAATGTCGATGATATCGACCGTGAGCGGCTGATCCTGCTCGAGGAAGGCCATTGCTTGCGCGACCAGGCGCTCGCCTATTGCGGCAATACGCTGCAGGCCGGCGCGATGGGGCTTGGTGCCACGAGCCTTGCGACCGTGATGCAGATGGTGGCCAACGGCTACGGTGTCACGCTGGTGCCGCAGGTCGCGGTCGATGTCGAGGTGCGCGACGAGCGCATCAAGCTTCTGCGGCTGACACCGCCGCAGCCGGGCCGCACGATCGGGCTGGTGTGGCGGCAGACCTCACCGCGAAAGGCTGATTTCATCGCGCTGGGCGAGCTGGTGACCGAGGCTCTTGGTCTCGCGCCGAAGCCCGCACAGCGCCTGCGTCACAAGGCCAAGGCGTGACGTCCAAAAATCTTACAGCTCGGCCTCGCGCTCAAGCGCGGCCTTGTTCTCCAGGCAATAGTAGCCCGCAAGGCGCGACACATGCGACTGGCGCGTCCACTCCTTGAGAATGCGGCTGACGTTCTCGCGTGCGATGCCTGCCATGGCGGCAAGATCGCTCTGCGTGATCTTCTGACGCACCAGAATGCGGCCGCCACCGACGTCCTGGCCGAAGCCGGCGGCGAGGCTGAGCAGGGAGCGCGCGACGCGGCCCTGCAGCGAGAGAAACGTGGTTGCCGCCAGCGCGTTGTTGGTGTCGATCAGGCGGTTTGCCAGCAACTGCATGACATGCTTGTAGAGTTCGGGATTGTCACGCGCGAAGCTGTCGAAGGTGGCACGGCTGACGAAGCTCAGCTTGGAGTCGCGCAACGCGGTGACGGAAGCGGAGCGTGGCGCGCCGCTGATCATCGAGAGCTCGCCCACCATCGCTCCCGGTCCGAGCACGGCGAGAATGCGTTCACCGCCCGTCGGTGCCACCACGCTGACCTTGAGCAGACCGTCGTCGACGCGATAGCAGCCGTCGCCTTCGTCTCCGCTGATGAACAGGACCTGGTCGGCCGTGAGTGTTGTGGGGCGCGCCTTGGCGAACAAGCCGGAGAGCATCCCGCTCGGGAGCGCGCTGAGAAGATCGTTGGCTGACGGTGGTTTCGGCATCGTAGGGTCTCGCGAAAGAGGCCAGCGGAGCATACCGCAGTGCCGCTGTCGATGTGATGCCTCTATCATTCTCCAACATGGTGAAGGGGGAAACCCGCCGGGACTGTTCGCCCCGGCGGGTCCCTCACATCTGCCGTGCGCGGGTTGGGAAGACCGGCAGACGTTGACCTCGTTCGTCCTGTCGTCCGCATACAACCTCGATTTGCCACTCTCGGATGTGATGGCCATCACTTGGATGTCGGAAAAGTCGAATCCTGAGAACCCGAGCCGTTTCTCGCCGCAGGTCGAAGCCTGCTATGAGCCATTACGGTTAATTTCCGGCTTGCAAATTAATCTCTTGTAAGCTGGTAAAATGAGGGGAGATCGCCCAGGCGTACAAGTCACGCGCGACCCGCCAAATGCCATATTTCCGAGCGGTGGCTGGCGTCAAAGGTGCGCTTCAAAGGGCAATGCCGTAGGTCAGGGGGACTGTGGCATCGTCCACAACGGATTTTAATTCATGACGCGATTACGCGACCTTCTCGGGAAGCCACCTCGGCAGTCCGTGCATCTGCCGGGGTGGATCGACAGACTCTTGTCCATCGGCATTGTCTCGACCGATCCGTACGTGGTCCGTCGTCAGCGCTTCGTAAATGTTGCGGTCATCGCCACGATCGGGAGCACGATCTCCCATATCGTGATGCATTCGCTGCACGATTTTTATGGGCTGATCGTCATCAATATTTACAACGTCTTCATGGTCTTCGTGCCGATGCTCATTCCGCAGCTGCATCGCTTCGGTGAGAACGTTGGTGCGGTTGCTCTGGCTATCTTGATTCTGTTCGGGCACTCATTCGTTGTGTGCCTGCTCGGCCTCGCCAGCGATCTTCAAGTTTACTTTACAATTTTTCCGAGCGTCTTTCTCCTCCTGATAGGAGTGCAGCGATGGCGATTGTTTATCGTCTTCTTCATCCTGTACCTCGCGGCGCTGCTAATTCTGGTCAACTATGCGCCGGTCGATGGGCTTCTCATTCCTCAGGATGAGAAGTTTCGCGACGAGCTGTCGGTTCAGGCCATGATCAATGCCATATCGATCAATGCTGCGATCTATTTTTACGCCCAGACCTCGCAATACCGCGCCGAGGTCGACAAAGAGAATGCTCCTGGCGCGATCAGACGGCCTGATCGACATCATGATGCCGCGGCCGATCGCCGAGCGGTTGAAGGCCGGCGAGGAGCGAATCGCCGATCGCATCGAGATGCTCAGCGTGATGTTCGCTGATCTTGCGGGTTTTACCGAAGCAGCGCGCAATCTCGCGCCCGAGCAGGTGGTCGAGTTCCTCGACGGTCTCGTGCGGGCCTGCGATGCGCTGTGCCAGCAATACGGGGCCGACAAGATCAAGACCATCGGTGACAGCTACATGGCGGCGGCAGGGTTCGATGGAAGGCAAGCCGAAGGCGCTGTCGCGATCGGTCGCCTGGCGCTCGCGATGATGGAGGTGATCGCGCAGCAGCCGCCGCTCGGCGACCGCAAGCTTCGCCTGCGCGCCGGCATCCATTGCGGCCCAGCGACCGCGGGCGTCATCGGCGATACTCGCTTTTCCTACGACATCTGGGGTGATGCCGTGAACATTGCCTCGCGCATGGAATCTCATGGTGAGCCCGGGCGCATCCAGGTCAGCGAGGCGTTCCGCAATCTCGCTGCCGACCATTTTGTGTTCGAGGAGCGCGGCGCGACCGATATCAAAAGTCTCGGCACGACCAGGACGTTCTTTCTGGTGGGGCCGCGCGAGAAAGCCTGAACGCAAAATCGTCCCGGCCAGATGTGGCCGGGACGATCCTTGTTCGACTACGATCAAGTTTGATTGCCGCGCCGATTACTCGCCGGCGGCTTCCTGGCGCGGCTCGTGCTGCTCGCCTTCGGCCTTCTGCTTGGCTTCAAGGTCCTCACCGGTGTCCTGGTCGACAACCTTCATGGACAGGCGGGTCTTGCCGCGCTCGTCGAAGCCCAGGAGCTTGACCTTGACCTTGTCGCCTTCCTTGACCACGTCGGTGACCTTCTGCACCCGGCGCGCCGCCAGTTGGCTGATATGCACGAGGCCGTCCTTGGCGCCGAAGAAATTCACGAAGGCGCCGAAGTCCATCACCTTCACGACGGTACCTTCGTAGATGGTCCCGACCTCCGGCTCGGATGCGATCGACTTGATCCAGTTGATCGCCGCCTTCATGGCGTCGCCGTTGGCGGAGGCGACCTTGACGGTGCCGTCGTCCGAGATGTCGATCTTGGCGCCGGTCTTCTCCACGATCTCGCGGATCACCTTGCCGCCCGTGCCGATCACCTCGCGGATCTTGTCGGTCGGGATCTTGAAGGTCTCGATGCGCGGCGCGTAGGCGCCGAGCTCGCCGCGCGCGGCGGTCAACGCCTGGGCCATTTCGCCGAGGATGTGGATGCGCCCGTCCTTCGCCTGCGCGAGCGCGACCCGCATGATCTCCTCGGTGATGCCGGCGATCTTGATGTCCATCTGCAGCGAGGTCACACCCTGGTCGGTGCCGGCAACCTTGAAGTCCATGTCGCCGAGGTGATCCTCGTCGCCCAGGATGTCGGAGAGCACGGCGAAGCGCTTGTCCTCGAGTATGAGCCCCATGGCGATGCCGGCGGTCGGCCGCTTGAGCGGGACGCCTGCATCCATCAGGGCGAGCGAGGAGCCGCACACGGTCGCCATCGACGACGAGCCATTCGACTCGGTGATCTCGGACACGCACCGGATGGTGTAGGGAAAATCATGATGTGCCGGCAGCATCGGATGGATCGCGCGCCATGCGAGCTTGCCGTGACCCACCTCGCGACGGCCGGGCGCGCCGAAGCGGCCGGTCTCGCCGACCGAGAATGGCGGGAAGTTGTAGTGCAGGAGGAAAGTCTCCTTGTAGGTCCCCGGCAGCGCGTCGACGAATTGCTCGTCCTCGCCGGTGCCCAGCGTCGCGATCACCAGCGCCTGTGTCTCGCCGCGGGTGAACAGCGCCGAGCCGTGGGCGCGCGGCAGAATGCCGACCTCAGATACGATCGGGCGCACGGTCTTGACGTCGCGGCCGTCGATGCGGCGGCCGGTATCAAGGATGTTCCAGCGCACGATCTTGGCTTCGAGGTCCTTGAAGACGGTGCCGACCTGCTGCTTGGGATGCGGCGGGTTCTCAACGCCCTCCGGCAGGAAGTGCGCCATCACCTTGGCCTTGGCGGCGTCGACTGACTTGTGGCGCGCCATCTTGTCCGGGATGGCATAGGCCGCGCGCAGGTCCTTCTCGACCAGGCCGAGCATCTCCTTCTCGATCGCGGCGTTGTCGACCGTCTTCAGATCGCGCGGCTCTTTGGCGGCCTTTTCGGCGAGCTTGATGATGGCGTCGATCACCGGCTGGAGGTGGCGGTGGCCGAACATCACGGCGCCGAGCATGATCTCCTCGGACAGCTCCTTGGCTTCCGACTCGACCATCAGCACCGCGTCCTGCGTGCCGGCGACGACGAGATCGAGCTGGCTCTCCGGCATCTCGTCGAGCTGCGGATTGAGCACGTACTCGTTGTTGACGAAGCCGACGCGGGCGGCACCGATCGGACCCATGAACGGGGCGCCCGAGAGCGTCAGCGCGGCCGAGGAAGCGACCATCGCCAGGATGTCGGGGTCGTTCTCGAGATCATGCGAGAGCACATGCACGATCACCTGGGTGTCGCAGCGCCAGCCATCGGCGAACAGCGGACGGATGGGGCGGTCGATCAGGCGCGAGATCAGTGTCTCGCGCTCGGTCGGACGGCCTTCGCGCTTGAAATAGCCGCCCGGGATGCGGCCCGCGGCGTAGAACTTCTCAACGTAGTTGCAGGTCAGCGGCAGGAAGTCGATGCCTTCCTTCGGCTCCTTGGCGGCGACTACGGTTGCGAGCAGCTTGCTCTCGCCATAAGTGGCAACGACGGCGCCGTCGGCCTGGCGGGCGATCTTGCCGGTCTCTAGGATGAGCTTGCGCCCTCCCCAGTCGAGCTCAACGCGATGAATATCAAACATCTCTTTCGTCTCTCACGGTTTCGCGGAAGCGGCGAAAGCCATGTGCAAGACGGCGAGAGGCTGACGCGCGCTTGCTCGCGCCTTGCATCAGCATCCAGCGATCCTGCCATGGCCTTCTGGCCCTTCCGGTTGATGGACGGGGCGATCATTCGCGCCGTCCCGGACTGCGGCAGCATCCTCGCTGCCGGATGATGCGAGCGGATGACGTCCTTGGTTCCGACGTAGCTTCATCCACTCACGATAAGCGCGCGGCCAATGGCCGCGCGGTACAAAACTAGCGGCGGATTCCCAGCCGCTCGATCAACGACTTGTAGCGACCCGCATCGATACGGGCGAGATAATCGAGCAACTGACGACGCTGCGATACGAGCTTGAGCAGTCCACGCCGGGAATGATTGTCCTTGACGTGGCTCTTGAAGTGCTCGGTCAGATTGTTGATGCGTTCCGAAAGAACGGCCACTTGCACTTCCGGCGAGCCGGTGTCGCCGGACTTGGTCGCATAGGTCTTGATGACTTCTGCCTTGCGTGCGGTCGTAATCGACATCGGGCATTCCTTTCTCTTGCGAGCCTCTTACCAGGCTACTGTCACGATCCACGATCGATATTCTCGACTGATCGTGCGGGTGCGGCCGGGCCGGGATGTCGTCCAGCGCGGTCACGGCATACGCGCGGGCACGAGGCCCGCGTACCGGCGAGATATAGGAAGGCGCCCGCCGGGTCAAGGTAGAAGGCCTTAAGTATCGCCAAAACCAGCGGATTCCGGTCTGCAGAGACGGCGTGCGACGCTCGACTCGGCCGATCGGGGATGTCAGCGCGGCTGGACATTCAGGTTGAAGATGCGGCGCGGCCGCAGCTCGCCTTCGGCGGCTTCAGCGAGCGCGATCAGGTCGCCTTGCGTGAAGATTGCCACCGATCCCTCGACGATTGGAGCATCGCGCCCGCGCAGCAGCACGGCCTGCCCGCGCGCAAGACGCGCGGCGTCGGCACGGCTTACGCTGATCGTCGGCAGCCCCTGCACGCCGGCGGCAACCGGCTGCAGCAGATCTGCGAGCGCCGCGGCATCGGCGGCCTCGAGCCGCTCAAGGCTCACGCTATCCTGCTCGCGGAACGAGCCGACACCGGTGCGCCTCAGCGCCGAGACATGACCGAAGCAGCCGAGGACGCGGCCCATGTCGCGGGCGAGCGCTCGCACATAGGTGCCCTTGCCGCATTCGGCGCTGAGCAGGGCGTGGTCGGGATCGGGAATGTCGACCAGGCTCAGGCGGTGGATCTCGACCGGGCGGGCCTCGAGCTCGACGACCTCGCCATCGCGGGCGAGGTCATAGGCGCGCTCACCGTCGATCTTGATGGCGGAGAAGCGCGGCGGCACCTGCGCGATGGTACCGGAGAAGCGCGGGAGCAGCGAACGGATGTCGTCGGCGGAAGGCCGTGCAGCGCTCGTGGCGTCCACGCGGCCTTCGGCATCGTCGGTGTCGCGCTCCTCGCCCCAGCGCACGGTGAACTGGTAGATCTTGCGTCCGTCCATCACGAACGGCACGGTCTTGGTCGCTTCCCCAAGCGCGATCGGGAGCAGGCCGGAGGCCAGCGGGTCGAGCGTGCCGGCATGGCCGGCGCGCTTGGCGCTGTAGAGTCGTTTCGCCACGCTCACCGCATGGGTCGACGTCATGCCGACTGGCTTGTCGAGAATAAGCCAGCCGTTCACATCGCGCTTCTCGCGCTTGCGCTGTGGCGGCTGCCCGCCCGTCGACTGTGGTGTCAGGTTGATGTGCTCATTCATTCTTGTTCGTTCCCGTCGTCGGGCTTGCTGAGGTCGCGCTGGACTGCGGGCGTGCGCAGGAGCTTTTCGATCCGCTCCGCTTCGTCGAATCGCTCATCGATACGGAAGCGGATTTCAGGGGCAAATTTCAGGTTGACGCGATGCGCGATTTCGCCGCGCAGGAACCGCTTGTTGCGCTCGAGCGCGGCCAGCACCTCGCCCTGATCGCGTCCCCCGAGCGGCATCACGTAAACGGTCGCCAGCCGCAAGTCGGGGGTCATGCGCACTTCCGGCACGGTAATCAGGTGGCCTTCGAGTACCGGATCGTGCACCTCGCCGCGCGCGAGCATGTCGGCGAGCGCATGACGCACGAGCTCGCCCACGCGCAGCTGGCGTTGCGAGGCGTTGCCCGACTGATCGCGGTGCTGATGGCGTGCCATGCCGTGCTTCCTGGTCATGCGCGGGCATAGCCCGTTCTAAAGGGCGTCAACGCCCGTCTTCGACGAGCTGTGGACGGACGTAAACGCCCTGATGACCCGCGCATCCATCCTCTTGCGAAGACACCTTGAATTGCCGGGCTCATACCCGGCAATGATGGGCCGCGACAATTCGCGACCCGGGAGCGGCGTCTACAGCGAGCGCTGGATCGTCTCGACCCGGTAGCACTCGATGACGTCGCCGGCCTTCATGTCCTGGTAATTCTCGAAGGCCATGCCGCATTCCTGGCCGGCGGTCACCTCGCGCGCGTCGTCCTTGAAGCGCTTGAGCTGGCTGAGCTTGCCTTCGTGCACCACCACGCTGTCGCGGATGAGCCGCACATTGGCGCCGCGTTCCACGGTCCCGTCGGTCACGCGGCAGCCGGCGATGTTACCGACCTTGGACACCTTGAAGATTTCCAGGATCGTCGCGTTGCCGAGCATGGTCTCGCGCCGCATCGGCGTGAGCAGGCCGGACATCGCCTGCTTCACGTCATCCACCAGGTTGTAGATGATGTTGTAGTAGCGGATCTCGATGCCGGCACGCTCGGCGCTCTCGCGCGCTTCCTTGTTGGCGCGCACGTTGAAGCCGATGATCGCCGCGTTCGAGGTCTCGGCGAGCCGCACGTCGGACTCGGTGATGCCGCCGACGCCTGCCAAGATGACCCGGGCCCCGACTTCCGACGTCCCGAGCTTCTCGAGCGATCCGATGATCGCCTCGACCGAGCCCTGCACATCGCCTTTGATCAGCAGCGGGAACTCCTTGCGGCCCGCGGTCTTGGCCTGCGCCATCATCTGCTCGAGCGAGCCGCGCACGCCTGTCGCCCGTGCCGACGACTTCTCGCGCTTCTGGCGGGCGCGGTAGTCCGTGACCTCGCGGGCACGTGCCTCGCTATCGACGACCGCCAAGCGGTCGCCGGCCTCGGGGGTGCCGTTGAAGCCAAGCACCTCGACCGGCGTCGACGGCCCGGCCACGATCACCGGGATGCCGGTGTCGGAGACGAGCGCGCGCACGCGGCCATATTCGGCGCCTGCGACCACGATGTCGCCGGGCTTGAGGGTGCCGCGTTGCACCAGCACGGTGGCGACCGGACCGCGGCCGCGGTCGAGCTTGGCCTCGATCACGGTGCCTTCGGCGGGGCGCTGCGGGTTGGCTTTGAGCTCGAGGATTTCGGCCTGCAGCCCGATGGTCTCGAGCAGGCGCTCGAGATTGAGCTTCTTGGTCGCCGACACTTCGACGTCGAGCACCTCGCCGCCCAGCGTCTCGACCTGGATCTCGTGCTGGAGCAGCTCGGTGCGCACGCGCTCCGGCTTGGCGTCGGGCTTGTCGATCTTGTTGATGGCGACGATCATCGGCACTTTCGCCGCCTTGGCGTGCTGAATCGCCTCCACCGTCTGCGGCATCACGCCGTCGTCGGCCGCCACCACGAGCACCACGATGTCGGTCACCTTGGCGCCGCGCGCACGCATCGCCGTGAAGGCGGCGTGGCCGGGCGTGTCGATGAAGGTGATCTTGCCATGCGAGGGCGAGGTGACCTGATAGGCGCCGATATGCTGGGTGATGCCGCCGGCCTCTCCCGCCGCAACTTGCGTGGAGCGGATGGCGTCGAGCAGCGAGGTCTTGCCGTGGTCGACGTGACCCATGATGGTCACGACCGGCGGACGCGGCACCAGCGTTGAAGGATCGTCGGCTTTGTCGAACAGTCCTTCCTCTACGTCGGATTCGGCGACGCGCTTGACGCCGTGGCCGAGCTCCTCGGCGATGAGCTGCGCTGTGTCGGCGTCGATGGCGTCGGTGATCTTGAGCATCTGACCCTGTTTCATCAGCATCGCAATGACGGTGCGCGCCGGTTCCGCCATACGGTTGGCGAGCTCCTGGATGGTGATGAATTCCGGGATCGTGACCTCGCGGGAACGCTTGTCCTTCGGCTCGTTTGCGAACTGATCCTTCATGCGCCGCTTGGTGCGGCGCACGAACGAGGCCTTGGAGTGCTCGCGCACTTCGTCGGCTTGAAGAGCGGTCACGAGCGTGAGCCGCGGACGGCGCTTCTCGCCGCCGGCGGGTCGCGGCGTCGGCTTGGCCGGAGCGGCGGGACGCGCCGGGCTGCCCGGGCGGCGTGGACGCGGTGCCTCTTCCTCCTCGGGCTCGGTGATCTGCGTGCGCGCGAGCGCTCCGACAGTCAGCTTCGGCTTGGCTTCTTCCTCGCCGCCCCCGAACCGCTTCTTGGCCTCCTGCTCGGCCTTGCGTTTGGCTTCGTCTTCGTGCCGCCGGCGATCGTCCTCTTCGCGCTTGCGCGACTCGGCGGCTTCGTGCTCGGTGCGCTCTATCGCGTCGCGCATCTCACGGATGTGCGCCTGCTCCTCGGCGATCCTGCGCTCCTCCGCGTCCTTGAGGCGGGCGTCGGCGAGTGCGTGCACGCGGGCCTGCTGCTCCTCGGCCGTCAGCGTCTTGAGCACCAGCCCGGAAGGTTTTGCTGGTGCAGCGGCGGCCGAATGGCCGCGGCCGGAAGGCGCGCCTGACCGCCTGCTCTGGGTAGGCGCAGGTGCGGCCGGGGCGGGCGGCGGAGGCGGCTCGACCTTGGCCTTGCCGGCGGGCGCACGGGTCTTCACCTTCTCGACCAGCACCTGCTTGGTGCGACCATGGCTGAAGTTCTGGCGCACGACGCTCTGCTCGACGCCGCGCGCTTTCAGCGACAGCGTCTTGTTCGAGCCGACGCTTAACTTCTTTTCGCCAGTCTTTTCCGTCGTTTCAGCCATTCCGCTGCCAGTTTCCCGGGGTTTCAGGACGATGAGTGGTACCGGTCCGGAAGCGCTCGAGGCGCGCTACGCGCGCCAGAAATGCCTCGCTTTCGGGACCCGCAACCAGGACTGCATGTACCACATTTGCCCGCCCGAATGCCAAATCCAATTGCGAGATGGCAAATGTGTTGATGATCACGATGTTTTCAGCGTTGGGCCGCTGCCGCAAGCTGGCGTTGTGCTTGCGCACGCCATCCGGGCTGGCATCGGAGCCATGGATCAGGGCGGCAATCCGTTCCACCCGGCCGAGCGCTGCCTCGACCTTGGCAAAGCCGATGATGGCCCGCCGGGCCTTGTGAGCCATGGCGAGTGCATCAAGCGCTGCACGCTCGAGCAGCCGCTCGGTCGATTCGACGAGGTCGCCGGCCACCCGGACGTCGCGCTTGAAGCTGCGGGCGAACGCCTTGCGGGCGAGCGCGCTGCCGAGCGCGGGCCGGGTCGCAGTGATCCAGATACCGCGCCCCGGCAGGCGCCGCTTGAGATCGGGCACGACCGAGCCGTCCGGTGCCACCACGAACCGGATCATGTCGGCGACCGGCGTCACCTCGCCGGTGGCCGCACAAAGCCGCTCGCTGCCGGGCGCAATCCGGCGCGGACCCAAGTCGAGCCCGTCGTCGAGCCTATCATCGTGCGGTCGCGTCTGCATGCCGGGATGCGTCCATTTCCTTATGCTTGCGCTTGCGCTTCGCTCGCCTCAGCGGCGGCTTCCGGAGCCGGCGGTGGCGCGAGATCCTCTTCCTTGATCCAGCCGGCCTTGACGCGCGCCTGCATGATCAGGGCCTCGGCCTCCTCCTTGGTGAGATCGAAGTCGGCGAGGATGCCGGCGTGCTTCACGGTCTCGCCGTCCTTGCGCTCGGTCCATCCGATCAGGTCGTCGGTGACGCAACCGGCCAGGTCCTCGACCGTCTTGAGGCCGTCCTCGCCGAGCGCCACGAGCATCTTGGTGGTGGCCCCGGGAACCTCCTTGAGGTCGTCGTCGACGCCAAGCTCCTTGCGCTTGACGTCGAGCTCGGCCTCTTCCTTGTCCAGGAACTCGCGCGCGCGCGACTGCAGCTCCTGCGCGGTTTCCTCGTCGAAGCCTTCGATGCCGGCGAGCTCCTTGTCGTCGACCAAGAGAAGCTCCTCGACCGATTTGAATCCTTCAGACGCCAGCAGCTGGCCAACAACCTCGTCAACGTTGAGCGTTTCGACAAACAGCTTGGTGCGCTTCTCGAACTCCGCCTGCCGGTGCTCCGACTCCTCCTGCTCGGTGACAATGTCGATGTCCCAGCCGGTGAGCTGCGAGGCGAGCCGCACGTTCTGGCCGCGCCGTCCGATCGCAAGCGAGAGCTGCTGGTCGGGCACCACGACTTCCATGCGATGGCGTTCCTCGTCGAGCACGACTTTGGCGACCTCGGCGGGCGCGAGTGCGTTCACCACGAAGTTGGCCGGGTCAGCGGTCCACGGAATGATGTCGATCTTCTCGCCCTGCAGCTCGTTGACGACCGCCTGCACGCGCGAGCCGCGCATGCCGACGCAGGCGCCGACCGGGTCGACCGACGAGTCGCGCGAGATGACCGCGATCTTGGCGCGCGATCCGGGATCGCGGGCCACCGAGCGGACCTCGACGATGCCGTCGTAGATCTCCGGCACTTCCTGCGCGAAGAGCTTGGCCATGAATTGGGGATGTGTGCGGGAGAGGAAGATCTGCGGTCCGCGCGGCTCGCGCCGCACGTCGTAGATGAAGGCGCGGATGCGGTCGCCGTTGCGGAAGGTCTCGCGCGGCAACAGCTCGTCGCGGCGCACGATCGCCTCGCCGCGGCCGAGATCGACAATGACGTTGCCGTACTCGACCCGCTTCACGATGCCGTTGACGATGTCGCCGATGCGATCCTTGTATTCCTGATACTGCCGGTCGCGCTCGGCCTCGCGCACCTTTTGCACGATCACCTGCTTGGCGGATTGCGCCGCGATGCGACCATATTCGAGTGGCGGCAGCGCTTCCGAGATGTAGTCGCCGACCTGCGCGGCTGGATTGCGCTTCTTGGCGTCATCGACCGCGATCTGGGTCGAGTCGTTCTCCACTTGATCGACGACCAGCATCAGGCGCGAGAGCCGCATCTCTCCGGTCTTCGGATTGATCTCGGCGCGCACTTCCGTTTCGCTGCCGTAGCGCGAGCGCGCCGCCTTCTGGATGGCGTCTTCCATGGCGGCGATCACGATGCCGCGGTCGATTGCCTTCTCGCGAGCGACCGCATCGGCGATCTGCAACAGTTCGAGCCGGTTGGCGCTGACGGCCATCGGTCAGTCTCCTTCGTGCTGGGCCGCGCGGCCATTGCCGTCGGGCCGGAATTGCTTCGCGCGCGATTGGTCGGCGCGGTTGCGGCGGGTGTCGCGCCAGGGCGCGCGCGCCTGCTTGGGCTTGGACTTGCGCCCGCTCGGCTGCTCGTCGTCGCCGGTCTCGCCCAACTGGCTCTTGCCGCGCTTGAGCAACTCGCTGATGACCGCGTCGGTGAGCGTCACTTTCGCCTCAGCCATGTCGCCGATCGGCAACAGGACCTCGGGGTCTTCGCCGGCTGCCGCCTGATCGCGGCGGAGCCGTGCGCTGTCGCCCTCAGTGCCGATGAGCGAGCCGCGGAAACGGCGGCGGCCTTCGACCGCGATCGCCATCTCGACCTTGATGGTGCTGCCGATATTACGCTCGAAATCGGAGCGGCGCACCAGCGGACGATCGAGGCCGGGCGACGAGATTTCCAGCCGGTACGCCCGCTCGATCGGGTCGGCGACGTCGAGCACCGGCGACAGTGCGCGCGACAGCGTCTCGCAGTCCTCGATGGTCATGGTTCCGTCCGCCCGCTCCGCCATGATTTGCACGGTGCAGCCGGAGAGCCCGGAAATCTTTACCCTGACCAGGCGCAAGCCAAAGCCCTCGATCACCGGCTCGGCGATCGCGGCAACACGCGCCGCCACGCCCTGCTCAACGATCAGGCGGGGTTCGGACTCTGCCCGGATATCGGTCGTCTGCATCATCCTCTGCTACGCAGCCGGTCTCATTCTCAAGTCATAACCCCGGGGGCCGGCCAGGATTACATGTGGGCCGGCGCGCCTAACAAAAAAGAGCGGGTCCCGGGGGAACCCACTCTCAAAAGCCGTTCGGATCACATCCGACCGTTATGAGATGTCCATAAGCGGACCCGGCAAATATAGCGATTTCGCCCTTTGGCGCAAGGGCTGCCAGCCCAAGAATCCAACGGGAATCCAACAGGAATCCACCTGGAATCCCCCTGATTCAGACTAACCCTTCCTTCACAATCCCCTTCTAATTTGCGAGCCGCCGCAGTCTTTTTGGCGTGTGTGAGTGAGTACGGGTCGTTTGAGGATGGCTGTTCCGGCCTCGATTATTCCGGAATTGGAAGACGCTATCCAGCATGGCTCGCCGGAGCGGCGGGCCCTCATGCTTCAGCAAATTACCGCGCTGTTCATCGACGGCGCCGAGGGTTTCAGCGAAGACCTCGTTGGCCTTTTCGACGACGTGCTGAGCCGCCTGATCGAGGAGATCGAGAGCAAGGCGCGCACCGAGCTTGCCAATCGGCTGGCGCCGGTCGGCAACGCGCCGGTCAAGGTGATGCGCAGGCTGGCGACCGACAACGAGATATCGGTTGCCGGGCCGGTCTTGCGCCAGTCATCGCGGCTCAATGACGCCGATCTCATCGGCATCGCGCGGACCAAGAGCCAGGCCCATCTTCTGGCCATCGCGAGCCGGACTGGGATTGCGGAGCCTGTCACCGACGTTCTGGTGAAGCGTGGCGATCGCGAGGTGGCGCGCAATCTTGCCCGCAATCGCACCGCGCAGCTCTCGGACGTGAGCTTCGCCGCATTGGTCGGTCAGGCGCATGCCGACATCGTTCTGGCCGAGGGAGTGGGTCTGCGGCCCGACATTCCGGCGCGGCTGTTCCGCGAGCTCTTGCTCAAGGCGACCGACGTCGTGCAGCAGCGGTTGCTGACCTTCGCTGATGTGGCGACGCAGGCCGAGATCCGGCGCGTGCTCGCGAAGGTGTCGAGCGAGGTCGGAGGCAAGTCCCGCCCGCGCGACTACACGGCCGCCCAGCACGTGGTCGTGGATCTGCGTCAGCAAGGCAGGCTCAACGAGCAGCAGGTCGTGGAATTCGCCAAGAGCGGCCGCTACGAGGAGGTGGTCGCCTCGCTCGAGCTCTTATGCAAAGTTCCGATCGACGTCGTCGATCGCCTCATGGGTGGCGATCGGCCCGACCCGATCCTGATCCTGTGCAAGGCAGCCGGCTGGGGATGGCCGACCGCGCGCGCCGTCATTCTGTCGCGTTCGCACATCAAGTCTTCGAGCACAGGACTCGATAATGCGTTCTCGAACTTCGAGCGGCTGTCGCCCACCACCGCGCAACGGGTGATGCGGTTCTGGCAGGCGCGCACCACGGCTGCGCCCGAGATCCGGTAAACTTGAAACCACACGCCCGTGCGTACCGCAACACCCCAATGTCGATCTGACGTCGATCAGAACAAGGTGCCAAACCATCTGCTCGTTAACGAACCATCGTTGTCGACCCAGGGGATCGGTGACAGTTCCGGCAGGTGAGATGCATACGGCATCACTTTCGAAAGCGTCACTCTGCCCGGAAACCGTGCGAGGAAAACCCTATTCATTCCGCCGTCCAGTCCGCTGTAGATTGGGGCGGCTGGTACGTCGTCCTCGAGCAATTGCGCGTATTCGAGCTCGTCGGCGCGTTGCTTCTCCAGCGCCCGCTGCGCGATTTTCGGATTCACGACAAAGGCGGGGCATTTGTCGGTGGGATTGAACACAAGCGGCTTCGGCGAATTCGGGGGAGATTGCGCATCGAATACATAGAGGCGATTGCACACATCCACCTTGGGCTCGAGCTGCGTCGTCTCAAAATGATCGTTGCCGATCTTGAGCATCTTCCAGAAGGCCAAGCTCGGATTATTTCGATGCCGCGCCAAATTCGCCGGCGTCATGCGGAACGGATAGGCCTGGACCTGGAATGACGGCCGGCCGCCGAGGAATGAGTCGCGCGCCAGCGAATAGATCTCGCTTATCTGTTCGTCGGTCATGGCATAGCAACCGCTCGACCAGCAGTCGCCGTGGATCATGAGAAAATTGCCGTCGCGGTTGTTCGCTTTGTCGAAGCTGTTGGGGTAGCCGACGTTGATCGCAAGATAGTAGTTGGAGTTGGGATTCATCAACTTCGGCGTAATTGTATAGAACCCTTCTGGAGCCTGACGGTCGCCCTCCTGCAACTTCGGCCCAAGGTCGCCCGACCACCGACAGATCGGATAGATCTTGAGGAGCTGGAAACGGCCGGTGGTGTCCTGTTTCCAGACTTCGAGCTCCGCCTCTTCCTTGAAAAGGCGCACAAGGATCGGTGAACGTTTTGGCATGTTCTTTTGTTGGAGCAGCGAGAGCAGCTCGGGCGGCAGCTCCTTTGTTGCCTTGGCCGGCAACCGATTGCTGTCTTCGCCAAGGCATGTGGCCGGCGTCAACGCCGCGGCAAAAGCCGCCGTCAGCACAAGCGCACGGAGTGCCGTGGCGCGGATCATTGCTGTATCCCCGACGAACCCTTTCTATCCGAATGCGTGTGGTCGGTGGCTTTCGTAGGGCAATCCAGAGCAGGGTCCCCGCGACGCCGAAAGACCAGGTAGCAGGGCGTGCGGCCCTCACGCTTAGCCTTTGCTTCGTAGCGTGTGCTGGTGAAGCCCGGCCAAGGCTGTCGCCAGTCGTCGGCGCGCTCGGCGGTCCATTCGAAGTCGCTTGAGCGCAGCAGATGCTGCAGCGTCCAGGCCGCATAGTCGGGCCAGTCGGTCGCGAAACGGAAGGTGCCGTCCGGCTTGAGCACGCGCGCGATGGCGGCAACGGTCGCATCTTGCACAAAGCGGCGCTTCCAGTGCCGGCGCTTCGGCCAGGGATCGGCGTAGAGAAGATCGAGCCGCGCGATCGTGGCCGGTGGCAGCCAATCGAGCACATGGATCGCATCGCCGAAGTGCAGCCGGATATTGCCAAGGCCTTTCGCCGCGATCGCGGACAGCGCTTTCGCCATACCGTTCACGAACGGCTCGACGCCGATGAAGCCGGATTGCGGATTGCGCTCGGCCTCCGCGATCAGGTGCTCGCCGCCGCCGAACCCGATCTCGAGGCGCACCTCGCTCGCGGCTCCTTCGAACAGACGCGTGAGAGCAGCCGCAGGCGTGCTGAGGTCAAGCGCCAGGCGTGGCAGCAGCGTATCGAGCAGCGCCGCCTGCTGCGGCTTCAGCCGGTGGCCTTTGCGCCGTCCGAAAAAGGCGCGCTTGTCAGGCTCACCGCAGTGCGCGCTTGAGCGCATCGGCGAGATCAGTCCTCTCCCAGGAGAAGCCGCCCTCGTTGTCCGGCGCACGGCCGAAATGGCCGTAGGCCGCGGTGCGGCGGTAGATCGGCCGGTTCAGCTTGAGATTGCGGCGGATGCTGGTCGGCCGCAGCGGAAAAATCTCCAGCAGCACGTCGTGCAGCTTGTCCTCGTCGACCGTGCCGGTGCCATGCGTGTCGACCAGGAGCGACATCGGGTCGGCGACGCCGATCGCATAGGCGATCTGAATGGTGCAGCGCTCGGCGAGGCCAGCGGCGACGACGTTCTTGGCGAGGTAGCGCGCCGCATAGGCGGCGGAGCGGTCGACCTTGGTCGGATCTTTGCCTGAGAAGGCGCCGCCGCCGTGCGGCGCATAGCCGCCATAAGTGTCGACGATAATCTTGCGACCGGTCAGGCCGCAGTCGCCGTCGGGACCACCAACCACGAAATTGCCGGTCGGATTGACCAGGAAGTCGGACGCCGCCTTCGGCATCCATCCGTCCGGCAGTGCCGACTTGACGGTGTCGGCGATCATCTCGCGCACCATCTCGGGCGTGTACTTCTGCCCGTTGCGGGCGGCCTCGTTATGCTGAGTCGACACCACCACTTTGGTGGCGCCGACCGGCTTGCCATTGACGTATTTGACCGTGACCTGGCTCTTGGCGTCAGGCTGCAGGTCGACGAGCTGTCCGCTCCGGCGCTTGTCGGAGAGCACCTTGAGAACTTTGTGCGCGAAGTAGATCGGGGCCGGCATGAACGAGCTCTTTTCATAGACCTCGCTCTCGGTGCAGGCGAAGCCGAACATCATGCCCTGATCGCCGGCGCCTTCCTCCTCGCTGTTGCCCTGCTGCTTGGCGTCGACACCCATCGCGATGTCGGGTGACTGGCCGTGCAAGAGCACTTCGACGTCGGCGCCGTGATAGGAGAAGCCTTCCTGGTCGTAGCCGATATCTTTGACGACATCGCGCGCGATCTGCACGATCATGTCGCGATTGACGTGGGCCTTGCTGCCGTATTTGTGAAACAGCGGCGACTGGCCGCGTCCTTCGCCCGCGATGACGATCTTGTTGGTCGTGCACAGCGTCTCGCAGCCAAGCCGCGTGTTGACCTTGCTCTCGTCCGCAATGCCAAGCTTGACGTCGTTGGTGATGAAGGCGTCAAGAATGGCGTCCGAGATCTGATCGCAGACCTTGTCGGGGTGCCCTTCAGAAACGGATTCGCTGGTGAACAGAAAGTTCGCGCGTGACACTTGAGCACACTCCCTTGCTGGAGCCGGTCGGGTCGGCTGCTGCTGGGTCGTGTTTCTTGCAGCGTACCTGTGCGCGGTCAAGATGTGGGCAGAATTGATCTGACGACCGGGCGCAGCGCGAAGCTATCATCCATAGCCGCCCACGCACACTGAGCGTATCGGGGCCGGCGCCCGCAATGGCGGGCGCTTACTTACCTTCTTCCGCGATCTCTTCGACCAGGTCGACGATGCGACGGCGCAGTTTCGGCTCTTTGATGCGCGTGAAGGCTTTGGTCAGCGCAAGACCTTCCGAGGTCGCCAGGAAGTCGGACACATAGGCCGGCGACGGAGCTTCCTTCATACCGTCTGGCAGCGGGTTGAGTGAGGGCGCACCCTCGAAGAAGAAAGCAACCGGAACCTGCAGGATTTGGGAGATCTGCTGCAACCGGCTGGCGCCGATGCGGTTCGTGCCCTTCTCGTATTTTTGAACCTGCTGGAAGGTCAAGCCGAGCGCGTCCCCAAGCTTTTCCTGGCTCATTCCCAGCATCATCCGCCGCATCCGAACCCGACTCCCCACATGCTTATCGATGGGGTTCGGAGCCTTCTTTGCCATAAGCATCTCCTATGCGGGTGCGCTTCCGCGTAATGACCACCTTTATTGCCCGAAGGCAACCTGTATTTCCCCCGTAGATGGGTCATTAACTCGAAAAAAGTGTGCAATACAATACTGTTGTTAATCGTATAACCCGCGCTTTTTATGGTTAACAGGCCAAGCACTGGTGGCCTTGCTTATTAACCATCTTTATTGGGCGCTGACGTTTCTTGTGCGCCGACGCAGTGCGATGACGAATGCAATTGCGACCATCAGCATGGCAGGCATATCGCCAAAGCGTGCGTACGGAGTAGCGCTCATAGCCTTTGGCAATGGGGCGTCGAGCACACCTTCGCTGCCCAGCGGCAACGACCGCACGACGCGGCCGAGTGGATCGACTACCGCAGATATTCCTGTATTGGCGGCGCGCACCAGCGGCAGGCCTTCCTCGATCGCGCGCAGGCGCGCTTGCTGGAAGTGCTGATAGGGGCCTGAGCTGATTCCGAACCAGCCGTCATTGGTCAGGTTGAGCATCCAGCCGGCGCGTTCGCCTGCCGGCACCGCGGCGCCTGGAAAGATGATCTCGTAGCAGATCAGCGGAGCGATGCTTGGAGCCCGCGGCACGGTGAGGATGCGCCGGCGGTCGCCAGGAATAAATCCTCCTGCGACCTTGGTGAGCTGCATGAAGCCAAGCCGCTCCATGAAGTCCTGGAAGGGAAGGTATTCGCCAAACGGAACGAGATGCACCTTGTCATAAACCGACAGCACCGAGCCGTCATGGTCGATGACGTAGACCGAGTTGTAGGCGCGCCTGACCGCCGCATTCGGAGCGGCGCCCTCGGGCGCCCTGATGCCGCCGGTGATCAGCACCGTGCCCTCGGGCAGCAGTGTCGCGATCTGGGCGAGCGCGTCGGCCTCGCGGGTCAGGAAGAACGGGAAGGCCGATTCCGGCCAGATCAGGTGGGTCACATCGGCGACGCCGCTTGCCTGCGGCCCGCTCGCACGGTCGGACAGACCGATGTAGCGGCTCATCACCACCTGCTTCTGCGAATACCTGAACTTGTCGTCCTGCTGCAGATTGGGCTGCATGATGCGCAGCCGCACATTGTCGACATAGTCGGTCGGCGGCTGCCACAGGCGCACAGTGCCGAAGGCTGCCATGGCGGCCAGCACGAGCGCGCTTACTGCTGGCGCGCCCCAGCGGCGCCGGGTGTCGGCCGGATTGTCGGCGAGCACGGCTGCCGAAGCATAGACCGCAGTTGCGATCGCGGTCAGTCCCCACAGCCCGATCAATGCGCCGGTCTGCGCCAGCGTCAGGGGCGTGGCGAGGGCATAGCCGAAAGCATTCCAGGGGAAGCCAGTCAGCAGATGCCCGCGCAGCCATTCCGCAACCGTCAGCCCGACCGCGAGCGCCAACACGCGGGCCGGGCCCTTGCTCCACAACAGCCGTGCCAAAGCGACGCCGAAGGCCGTGAACAGCGCGAGCCCCGCCGGCAACAGGGTGACCGCGATCGGCAGCAGCCATCCGAAGGTCTGGGCGTCGACCAGGAAGGCGTGGCCGATCCAGTAAAGTCCGGCCAGGAAGTAGCCAAAGCCGAACCACCACCCGACGACCGCGGCAGACCGCACTGCGCTGCGGGCAGCGCCGGAACCATCGACAAGCCAGACCAGCACCGGAAAGGTGAGGAATGGCATCGGCCACACGGATAGCGGCGGCAGCGCCAGCGCAGTCGCGGCGCCAGCTGCAAATGCGATCAGGTTGCGCCGCCATCCCCACGATAGGACGATCGAATGGGCGATGCGGGCCAAGGTCACGACTAGTGCCCCCGTTTCCGAAGTTCGTGATACGTCGCAGCACCCTCTGACACGAACTTCGGAAACAAAGGGGGCACTAGCAATTGTATGACTCCCGTGCCGCTTTCGATCGGCGGCACTAGGAGGTCGAGGCCTTCGGGGGGTCGGACGTGACGGTTGGGGGCTGGGCGGCGGACGGCTCCGGCGGCGCAGTCGCAGGGCTGGTTGGTGGCCCGGCAGATGATCCGGCAGGTCGCGGCCGTGCTGTGCCCGGGCGGTCCGGGCTCCGATAGATCTTGAGCCGCTTCACCCGGCGCGGATCGGCGTCGAGCACCTCGATCTCGAACCGGCCCGGCCCAGGCACGACCTCGCCGCGCACCGGCAGCCGGCCGATGCGGGTCGCGATATAGCCGGCGAGCGTGTCGACCTCCTGGGCAACTTCGCCGACATCGAACTCGGGCCCGATGATCGCGGTCGCGTCCTCGAGGCTCGCACGCGCATTGGCTAGGAAGGAGCCGTCGGCCTGGCGCACCACGCCCGGAACAAAGTCCTCGTCGTGCTCGTCGGAGATCTCGCCCACGATCTGCTCGACGATGTCCTCCATCGATACGACACCGTCGGTTCCGCCGTATTCGTCGACCACCAGCGCGAGATGAATGCGGGTCGCCTGCATCTTGGCGAGCAGATCGAGCACCGGCATCGAGGGCGGAGCAAACAGGATCTCGCGCACCAGCTTGGCGGTCGACAGTGACATCGAAAGGTCAATCGCCTTGAGATCGAGGCCGGTCGGCAGCGGCTGCTGCTCACCGGCCTGCGCTGCGGCTTCCGCAGCACGCGCCGTCATCAGCGCGATCAGGTCGCGGATGTGGACCATGCCGATGGCATCGTCGAGCGCGTCATCGTAGACGACCAGCCGCGAATGCGCCTGGGTGGCAAAGACCTTCAGGAGGTCGCCCAGCGCAATGCCTTTCTGGACCGCGATGACGTCGGCGCGCGGCACCATCACATCCGCCACACGCCGCTCGCGCAGGCTGAGGATGTTGCGCAGCATGGCGCTTTCTTTGGGCGAGAAGCCGGCAGCGACGGCGCCCTTCTCGAGCGCGGTCCGCAGGTCGGCGCGGATCGATCCCGCCTTCGAGCCGAACAGTGTCCGCAAGCGCCCGAGCCAGCGATCGCCGGCGTTATGAGTGGTGCCCTGGGCCGGCTCGGCCTCGTGTGCTGGTCGCTGGTCGGGATTGGACTGGTCGGGGTTGGACATGGGGTTGGACTTGGCCAATTAGATGTCAGCCGCTGCGGGCGCGCGCAATATAGGGGTCGGGAACTCCCAGCCGGGCCAGGATCGCGGTTTCCAGGCGCTCCATGGTGGCCGCCTGCCGGTCGCTCTCATGGTCGTAGCCGCATAAATGCAGGAAACCGTGCACTGCAAGATGGGCCAGATGGTGGTCGAATGGCTTGCGCTCCACCCTGGCCTCGCGCGCCAGCGTCTCATAGGCGATGACGATGTCGCCGAGGAGCCGATGTGCCCCCGCCTGCGGGTCGGCCGGAAACGATAGCACGTTGGTCGGCTCGTCCTTGCCCCGCCAGGTCCGGTTGAGCTTGCGAATTGCCGAAATCATTGGTGAGCACAATAGCAAGCTCGGCTCCGCTTGTTGACCGGGCGGCCTTGGCCGGGAGCGCGGTTGCGGCCCCCGCGATCGCCCGCCGCAGCAGCGGTTGCACGCCGCGGCGTCCGCTCCAGCGCGCGCTTTCCACCAGGATCTCGATGGCAGGAGCCGCCGGGACGCCGCGCGCGCGCTTCATTCCTTCGTCTCGCGTGACCGCAGGGTCTTGAGCGCGGCCTGGTCGTAGGCCTGGACGATCCGCATCACGAGCTCATGCCGGACGACGTCCTCGGCCGTGAACATCACGTGGCTGATGCCTTCGATGCCGTTGAGCAGGCGGATCGCCTCGGTCAGGCCCGAGGTCTGTCCCGACGGCAGGTCGACCTGGCTCGGGTCACCGGTGACGATCATGCGACTGTTCTCGCCGAGCCTGGTGAGGAACATCTTCATCTGCATCGAGGTCGTGTTCTGCGCCTCGTCGAGGATCACCACCGAGTTCGACAGCGTGCGTCCGCGCATGAAGGCGAGCGGCGCGACCTCGAACTCGCCGGTCTGCATCGCCCGCTCGACGATGCGCGCATCCATCAGATCGTAGAGTGCGTCGTATATCGGCCGCAGATAAGGATCGACCTTCTCGCGCATGTCGCCGGGCAGGAAGCCGAGCCGCTCGCCCGCCTCGACCGCGGGGCGCGTGAGCACGATGCGGTCGACCTCCTTGCGCTCGTAGAGCTGCACCGCGTGCGCGACCGCGAGCCAGGTCTTGCCGGTGCCGGCCGGGCCGCTGCCGAACACCAGCGCGTGGCGCTTCAGCGCCCGGATATAGGCGTCCTGCGCGGCGGTGCGGGCGCGCACGGGGCGCTTACGCAGGTTGATTTCCTCGAAGTTTGGCCGTGCGGTGGCAGCGTCATAGTCGAACAGCGAGCCTTGCGCGATTGCGAGCCTGATGGCGCCTTCGACGTCGCCGGAAACCACCTCGTCGCCGCGCTTGAGCCGCCCATAGAGCCCGTCGAGCACGCGACGCGCCTGCTCGCAGGCGTCACGCGAGCCCTCGAGGGTGACGTGGTTGCCGCGCTGCTCGGCGACCACGCCGAGGCGGCGCTCGATCAGCGCAAGGTTCTGCCCGTATTGGCCGAACAACAGCGAGGCAAGGCGATTGTCGTCGTAGGTGAGCGCGACGTGGGTTGCGGAGTTGTCGCCTGCCGCATCGGGCTGCAGAAGCGATTCCTTGTCAGAGCCAGTGGTGCGCAATGGCATCAGCCTCCCGCCTGCATGAGCATCGGCTCGCGCGCCTCGCGCGGCTGTGCGAGCGTGCCGAACAGACTGTTGGGACCGACGTCGGTGATCGTTACCGGAGCGATCTCTCCGATCATCGCCGCGTCGGCCAGGACCTGAACCGGCTGCAAGTACGGCGAGCGCCCGACGATCTGGCCCGGATGGCGGCCTATTCTCTCGAACAGAACATCGAAGGTCTGGCCGCGGCAGCGCTGGTTGAAGCCGGCCTGGTCGCGATCGATCGCCTGCTGCAGACGCTGCAGCCGCTCGGCCTTGATCTCGTCGTCGACTTGGTCGGTGAGCTCAGCCGCAGGCGTGCCGGGCCGCGCCGAATACTTGAACGAGAAAGCGCCGGCATAACCGACCTCCTCGACCAGCGACAGCGTGGCGTCGAAATCGTCCTCGGTCTCGCCCGGGAAACCAACAATGAAATCCGACGAGAACGCGATCGCAGGCTGCGCGTCCCGCACGCGCGCGATCACGTCGAGATAGTCAGCGCGGGTGTGCCGACGGTTCATCGCGGCGAGAATTCGATCGGAGCCTGACTGCACCGGCAGATGGAGATAAGGCGTCAGCGCCGGCAGGTCGCGATGCGCGGCGATCAGGCTCGTCTCCATGTCGCCTGGATGGCTGGTGGTGTAGCGCAGCCGCGCGACGCCCGGCACGTCGGCGATCCGATGCAGAAGCTGCCCGAGCGTCCAGGAACGGCCGTCGGGACCTTCGCCGTGATAGCCGTTGACGTTCTGACCGATGAGCGTGATCTCGCGCACGCCGGCTTCCGCGAGGCGCCCGGCTTCGGCGACGATCCTGTCGACGGGTCGCGAGGTCTCGGCGCCGCGCGTATAAGGCACCACGCAGAAGGTGCAGAACTTGTCACAGCCTTCCTGCACGGTGACGAACGCGGATACGCCGCGCCGGCGCGTCACTTCGCGGCTCGGCGCCGGGAGCGCGTCGAACTTGTCCTCGATCGGGAACTCGGTGTCGATCGCGCGCTCGCCGCGGTCCACCTGCGCCAGCAGGCCCGGCAGGCGGTGATAGCTCTGCGGCCCGACTACGAGGTCGACCGACGGCGCACGGCGCACGATCTCGGCGCCTTCGGCCTGGGCCACGCAGCCCGCCACTGCGACCGTGACGCGGCGTCCGTCCCGGGCCGCCGCCTGCTTGATCAGGCGCGTGCGGCCAAGCTCCGAATAGACCTTCTCGGCCGCCTTCTCGCGGATATGGCAGGTGTTGAGGATGATGAGGTCGGCGTCCTCGGGCGTCGCGGTCTCGGCGTAGCCTTCAGGCGCCAGCATGTCCGCCATACGATTGGAATCGTAGACGTTCATCTGGCAGCCGAATGACTTGATGTAGACCTTGCGCCCTGCGCTCATGCCGTTCGTCGATGCCGCCTCTGCCGGCTCGCAATTAAGCTATTCACTGCGCTACAGAATTCCAGTTCCCAACGGTGGCCGATAGGCGCCATGTCATACTGGGTTTCGGCCGAAAAGGAAACCACGCGCCCCCGGCTTGGCGCGCCCCTTCGAAAATGTGAATGGCCGCCCCGTCGGTGAAACGGGGCGGCCACCCGAAGTATTGGGGCTGCGGTTATTGGGCCTGCCGCTTGAGCTCCGCCAGGTCGGCGTCGCTGCGGAACGTCATCGCCACGACCTTGCTCGAGCGCGGATAGCAGAACACCACCTCGAGCTTGCCGCCCGGCAGGTCACGCAGCGAGGCGAGCCGCACCTCTGTGCCACGTGTCGGCAGATCGAACACGGTCCACTTTGCAGCAGTCGGATCGTATTTCGCGATCTGATCGGTGGTCCACATCGGCGCCCAGACGTTGTGGTTCTTGTCCACGATCGTCGCATAGGGCTGATGCGCGGTCGGGTTCGGGAACGGCACGAAGCTCATGTCGCCGGTCTTGGTGTCGACGCGGGTGAGATTGCCGCCCCAGGAGTTCGCGACCCAGAGCACGCCGGCTGAGCGGTCGATGCCGATGCGGCGCGGGCCTTGCGACCACGGGAATGGCGTGCCGATGTCCTTCGGCGCGTAGGTGTCGTAGAACTTGACGTCCGCTGGCGTGACGATCGCCATCTCTTCCTTCACCGGCGGCAGCTTCCATTCCATCGACTTGCCGGTCTTGATGTCGCTCTTGGCGATGATGTCGAACGCCATCTGGGTCCACCAGACATTGCCGTCGCGATCGCCGGCGATGCCGTAGGTGGCGCCCTGGCCGCCATTGGCGGTCTTCGGGGTCACCGACTTGAACTCGGTGAATTTCTCCTCGACCGGATCGAAGCGCAGCACGCCGTCGTTCGTGCCGGCCCAGATGCCGCCGGTGCCGTCATAGTCGAGCGTCACCGGGCCATCGATCTGCGACATGTTCGACGGCGGGATGTGGACCGTGATCTTCTCGGTCTTGGGGTCGATCATGGCGAGCGCGCCACGCGAGACGTGCGCGTTGAACCAGATGATGCCCTTCTCGTCGCGGATGAGGCCGTGCGCGTTCGCGGCATTGCCGTTCGGGGCGTTGACCTTGAACGGCTTCAGCTCGCCGGTCTTGGCGTCGATGCGGCCGATCGTCATGGTCTTGTTCTGCGTCACGGCGGCGAACCAGAGATTGCCGTCGAGATCGGCGGCCGCGTCATGCGGCAGCGAGCCGCCGCGCGAGGTCGTTCCCATCGTCCAGTCGCTGCCGTTGATCGGCGGGGTCGCGCGACGGAAGCTGGACGTCCGGATTGAGCGGCACGTCGTATTCCTTGTAGACCACGCGCGCCGCGTCACCGGTGGGGCGCGGCCGACTGGTGATCTTGAAGCCGCCCTGGTTCGGTCCACGCGCGCGCGCGAGATAGCCGGCAAGCTCCTTCTGATGGAAATCGAGCACCGGATTGGGCGGGGTGTTCGGCCGATACATGCCGTACACGTTGATCGACTTCATCGCCTGCACGATCGCGTGCCAGCCGTTCTCGTCGAAGCGATGCTGCAGCGTATAGCTCGGCGTATGGCAGCTCGTGCAATTGTTGCGGAAGATGCGCTTCATGCGCTTGTCGTCGTTGCGTCTCTTCCGGCAAGCCCGCGAGAATGAGATCGCCAGGCAGCTGCCGCACCCGCGTCTCGAAATCGGTGATCGACGTCAGCACGAAATCCTGGCTCTTCTTGGCGGCGAGGTCGACATCGCTCTTGGCGGTCTCGAAGCTCAGCGCCTGCGCCCAGACCTTGTATTTGCCGGCCTCGAGCGGCGGAAAATAGTAGGCGCCGTTTTCGTCGGTGAAGACCGTGGTGGTGATGGTGGAGCCCTCGGCCTTGGCGGAGACCGTCACGCCTTCCATCTTCTCGCCCGCGGCCGACTTGATCGAACCGCTCAGCACGACCTCGGCGGCGTCGGCCGAGGAAGCGATGACGGCGAGGCTGAGGCACAACGCGGTGGTGGTGGCGAGGCTCGTCGCAATTCGTTTGCAAGTCATTGCCAGCTCTCCTGATGGTCGATGGCTCAGCGCGGTTGATTGGCAGGCGCGGGTGTGGCCGGTGCGGGCACCGGCAGGGTTTTGAGGTAGGCCACGATGGCGTCGATCTGGTCGGGACGGAAATGATATTTGAAGCCCGGCATGTTCGGGGTGCCGCTGCTGATGAACTCACGCATCAAGTCTTCTTGCCCGCCCAGCGACATTCCGGACAGGACCGGACCGTAATGCCCGACATTCGTGAGCTGCACTTTCACGTGGCAGACCACGCATGACTGGGCGAACAGATTCCGCCCCGTCGTCTGCTTGTCGTTGAGAGATTGTTCGGCTTGCTGCGCGATGCACGCTCAGAGGCGTGACGGCAAGCATGAACAGCGCGGTCGTCAGCGCTACGTTCCACGCGCTGTGCTTCATAGGGCTTCCTCCCGATCGTCGGCTTTTGGGCTAAGCCTACGACTCCCGTTTCCGGAAGGGAAGAGCATCGCGCGTGGCTTGTGGAGCCTGGAAGCCTTGGCGAACCTTGGCCGTTACCGCTTCGGCTTCTCCTCCAGCGGCACCGCATAAAGCTCGAGCCGATGGTCAACCAGCTTGTAGCCGAGCTGCCGGGCGATCTCCGCCTGCAGCCGCTCGATCTCCTCGGACTGGAACTCGATCACCTCGCCGGTGCGGAGATTGATGAGATGGTCATGGTGCGTGTCCGGTATCTGCTCGTAGCGGGCACGGCCGTCGCGGAAATCGTGCCGCTCGATGATGCCGGCATCCTCGAATAGCTTCACGGTCCGATAGACGGTCGAGATCGAAATGCGGTCGTCGATCGCGGAGCAGCGTCGATAGAGCTCCTCCACGTCGGGATGGTCATCAGCCGAAGCCAGCGTCCGCGCAATGACACGGCGTTGCTCAGTCATGCGCATGCCTTTGGATGCGCACAAGGCTTCGATGTCCTTGCCTTTGGTATCGGTCGCCACATGTCCCTCCGTGGGGCTACCTTTAGCACAAATGTGGTTACAAGTCGCGTCGAAGAACAAGCGCCGCGGCGCTTCGACCCTTTTGATCCTGATAATAGGCTTCGCGGCGGCCGACGTCGCGGAATCCGGCGCGCGCATAGAGCTTGCGTGCCGGAAGGTTGCCTTCGTCAACTTCGAGAAACACCCTGTGCACACCGATACCTGCAAGACGGCGCAAATGCAGGTCGAGCAAGCGGCGCGAAAGTCCTCTCCTCCGCCGTGCAGGCGCGACGGCGACAGAAAGAATTTCTGCCTCGTCGGAGACTATGCGCGACAGGATGAAGCCGACGAGGCCGCGTCCCACCATGGCGCGATGCGCGATGACGTTGCGGTCGAGCAGCAGGCCCTCGATCTCGTCGTCGCTCCAGCCGCGATGAAACGACTTGCCATGGAGCGTCGCGATCGCTGCGGCATCGCGCGGCGTCGCCTCCGACAGGGCGGGCTCGCGGCGCGCGAGCAGGCGGGTCAGGAATGCGATCATCGGCGGGGCAGGCGAGCCGCGTCCTGAGGCTGCGCATCGGGGGCGCGCAGATAGAGCGGCTTGGGTGAGCCGTGTCCCTCATCGGCCGCTGCCGCGAGCCGCGCGATCCAGCTGATGTCGGGAGCCCCGCGCTGATCGACCGTGGTCGGCGGCGGCTCGGTCTTCGGCCAAGCTGCCGCGATCAGCTTTGCAGCCGAGCCGACGATGCGTGACGGATTCGGCAGCGCTGCCCGCACGGCTTCGCGCAGCGATGCGACCCGTGGCGCCACCAGGGTCCGGCCGCGCGGCCCAAAGATCTGGAGATAAACGTGATCATGACGGGCATCGATCGCCGCCACGACCGGTAGCGTGTCGTCTTCCGCGATGTGCGGCGCCGCGAAGGCGGCAAGCGTCGTGAGGCCGATGACCGGCTTGTCAGCCGCCAGCGCAAGACCGCGCGCAGCCGATATGCCGACTCGCAGCCCGGTGAAGCTGCCCGGGCCGGTCGTGACCGCGATGCGATCAAGCTCCTTGAATTCGACGGCAGCGCCATCCATCACGCGCGCGATCAACGGCATCAGCGCCTCAGCATGGCCGCGCTGCATGGTCAGCGTCTCGCTCGCCATGATGGCTTGCCGATCGCTATCGAGCACGGCAGCTGAGCAGGCATCGAGTGCTGTGTCGATCGCGAGGACGCGCATGACCAGTCAGTTCGCTCAAATGTGCGAAACGGCGATGAACCCGTTGCGGGTTGCGTGACCGTCTATCGTGCTGCGGGCGGCCGCTACATCGGCCGCACCTCTACGACATCTGGCACGTAGTGGCGCAGCAAGTTCTGGATACCGTGGCGAAGTGTTGCGGTCGACGACGGGCAGCCGGCGCAGGCGCCCTTCATGTCGAGAAACACCACGCCATCCTTGAAACCGCGGAAGCTGATGTCGCCGCCATCATTCTCGACAGCGGGGCGAACGCGGGTCTCGAGCAGCTCCTTGATGGTGGCGACAGTCTCGGCGTCCTTGGCGTCGAAGAACTCGTCCGCTCCGGCGGCCGGTCCAGCGCCCGGCTCGCCGCGCAGGAGCGGCACGCCCGACATGAAATGCTCCATGATGGCGCCGAGGATTGCGGGTTTGAGCTGCTGCCATTCGCCGCTGGCCTTGGTGACCGAGATGAAGTCAGAGCCGAAAAAGACGCCGCTCACCCCTGGAACCGCGAACAGCCGCTCCGCGAGCGGCGATTGGCCGGCGCCATCCTTGTCGCGGATGTCGAGCGTACCGTGGGGGAGCACGGCGCGGCCCGGCAGGAACTTCAGGGCGGCCGGGTTGGGGGTCGGCTCGGTCTGGATGAACATGGGTCAGCTCCTGGAGTTGGGGCGCGCTTTCCGCGGGTAGTGTTGCTCTGCCACCAATCTAGTCATTGACATGCCGCAAAGGAAGTTCGGGCGGAAACGGCGGCGACGAAAGCCTTGGTCAGGGCTGCCGCCCGGTTAAGTCATGGAATCAAGGTCTTCGTCGCTCAGATGGCCGGGCACAATGGCGACCGGGATCGGAAAGGTCCCGGCGCCCTTGGCAAAGCCCGATACCATGGGTCCGGGCCCTTCCTTGCTGGTGGCGGCGGCCAGGATCAGGATCGCAATATCCTCGTCCTCGTCGATCAGCTTGAGCAATTCCTCGGTCTGGTCGCCTTCGCGGATGACCCGCTCCGGCTGGTTGCCGGTAATGCTGCTCGAACGGGCGGCGTGGCGGTCGAGTGTGGCGTTGGCCTCCTCATGGGCCTCGGCCCGCATGATATCGGCAACCCCGAGCCACTGCTGATTGCGGTCCCGGGTCTCGATGACCTGCAGCATGACGACCGTCGCGCCAATGCGCAGCGAGCGGCGGCTGGCGAAATAAAGCGCACGGTCGCATTCCGGAGTGTCGTCGATGACGACCAGGAATTTCGGCCTGTGGCCGGATTCGTAGCTGCGCCGCCTTGCGCTCATGACCTTCCCGGGCCCGCACGCGACCGTGCGCGGTATTGTAAGTCTTTGAAATCATGCCATGACGCTCGGCGGGCGGACAAGCCCGGCAGGCGCTGATCCAACATCATCGGTGGACGAAACCGACAATATCCTTGACTGCCGTCATGGTCTCGGCGGCGATTCGCTGGGCGCGGGTGGCGCCGTCGGCCAGGACGGAATCGATATAGGCCGGGTTGTCGGCAAGGCGCCGCATCTCGGCATTGATCGGGGCGAGCTTGGCGACCAGCAGCTCGACCAGGGCGTTTTTGAAGGCCGAGAATTGTGCGCCGCCGTGCTGCTTGAGCACGTCGGGCTTGCTGATATCGGCGAGCGCCGCGTAGATGCCGACGAGATTGTCGGCCTCCGGCCGTTGCTCGAGCTCTTTCGGCTCGTTTGGCAGCGGATGCGGATCGGTCTTGGCGCGGCGGACCTTGTGGGCGATCGTGTCGGCGTCGTCGGTCAGGTTGATGCGCGACTGGTCGGAGGGGTCCGACTTCGACATTTTCTTGGTGCCGTCGCGCAGCGACATCACGCGCGTCGCCGGTCCCTGGATCAGCGGCTCGGGCTGCGGAAAGAAAGCGTCGCCGAAGCCGCGGCTGCGGATCGAGTTGCCGAAATCGTTGTTGAATTTCTGCGCGATGTCGCGCGAAAGCTCGAGATGCTGCTTCTGGTCGTCGCCGACCGGCACATGCGTCGCGCGATAGACCAGGATGTCGGCCGCCATCAGGTTCGGATAGGCGAACAGACCGACCGATGCATTTTCGCGATCTTTGCCCGCCTTCTCCTTGAACTGGGTCATGCGGTTGAGCCAACCCATGCGGGCGACACAATTGAACACCCAGGCGAGCTCGGCGTGCTCGGCGACCTGGCTCTGGTTGAACACGATGTGCGTCTTGGGATCGATGCCGGCCGCGATGAAGGCGGCGGTCACCTCGCGGATCGCGCGCGGCAGCTCGGCCGGGTCCTGCCAGGTGGTGATGGCGTGCAGGTCGACCACGCAATAGATGCAGTCGTGGCTCTGCTGCAGCTCGACGAACCTTTTGATCGCGCCGAGATAGTTGCCGAGGTGCAGGTTGCCGGTCGGCTGCACGCCGGAAAAGACGAGATGCTTGAACGCCATGGCTGGACCCTTGAATTCGCGGCGTGCATGCCATGGCGCTTGCCCCGCGGCAAGGGCAGTCAGGCGCGCTCGCGCACGGCGGCAAGGAGGGTGGCGAGCCGCGTGACGCCGAAGAGCTGCAGCGCCAACGCATAAGTCGCGAGTCCGGCCGCGACCAGTACCGCCAATCTGAGTATGCGAAGGACCGAGCTCGCCGGTATTGCGGCCAGTCCCCATTGCAAGCCGATGAGGACGAGCGCCATCGCGAGGCTTGCCATCACGATGCGCCCCAGTCGACCGCCAAGGCCCGGCTCGGTGGTGAGCCAGCGCCGGCGCGCCAGCACGGCGCACAGGATCGCGGCACCGACCCAGCCCGACAGCGCGATTGCGGCCGCGACTCCGACATGGCCGAAGCGCGGAAACAGCGCGAGCGCGCCGACGATCGCGGCCGCGAGACCAACGAGCGCCGCCAGCATCGGCGTCCGCGTATCCTCCTGCGCGAACGACACCGCGCCGAGTGCCTTCTCGAGCGCGTGGCCGGGCAGGCCCGCGCAGATCGCCGCGATGGCAGCCGCGACTGCCGCGGTGTCGTTGGGCCCGAAGGCACCACGCTCGAACAGCACGCCGGCAATGTCGGGAGCCAACAACCCGAGCGCCAGCGCGGCCGGCAAAGCGAGGCCAAGCGCGGTCTCGAACGCGCGCGACTGCGCACTCGCGATCGCCGTCGTGTCGGCCGCTCGCACGCTTGCCGCGACCGCGGGCCCGATCGCGGCCGCGATCGCGACTGACACGACCCCAAGCGGCAGCTCATAGAGGCGGTAGGCATAGTAGAGCCACGACACCGCGGCTTCCGACGGCGATGCCACGATGCTGCCGGCCATCAGCTTGAGCTGCGGGATGGCGGCCGCGATCAGTCCCGGCACCGCCAGCGCAAAGAACAAGCGGGTGTCGGATGACAGCGACAGTCGCAGGCGGCGCGGCGCCAGCGGCGATCGCATCAGCGCGCCGCCGACGAGCAGCAGCTGCACGCCACCGGCCACGACGACGGCGCTGGCCAGCACAACGCCGGCCGCCGGTGTTGCCGCCAGCCCCACGATGAGCAGCATGATGACCGCGGCGATCAGCACGACATTGAAGGCAACGACGCCGAGCGAGGTCGCGCCGGTGCGGCCTTCGGCGTTGAGCGTCGACGCTGCGACTGCCGCCACGCCGGCGATCGCCAGATAGGGGATCGCGAGCCGCGCGTAGTCGACTGCGAGAATGAAACGCTCGCTGCCGGGCGCGAAGCCTGGAGCAAGCAAACGGATCACCACAGGCGCGAACGCGACCCCGATCAGCGCGAGAATCGCAAGTCCAAGCATCATCAGCCCGAGGATGCTTTCGCCGAACCGCCTTGCGCCCTCCGCGCCATCGTCGCGGCGAATGCGCAGCCAGACCGGAATGAAGGCCGCGTTCAATGCGCCTTCCGCGAGCAAGCGGCGGAACAGATTAGGAAGCGCGAAGGCCGCGAAATAGGCATCCGAGAGGGCGCCGGCGCCGAGCGCGGCGGCGATCAGCATGTCGCGCAAGAAGCCGAGCAGGCGCGACAGCAAGGTCGCGCTGCCCACCGTCGTCACATTGCGCGCAAGCGTCATCAGGCGGCGTCCCGAAGACTTCATTCCAGGCCGCTCGACCTTGCCGTCTTATCGCCGCCCTCGCAATTGCGCGCCTTTGGGCGCCGAGTATAGTGCGCGCGCTGTTCCCGCCCTGGAGATACCATGCCCGCCACCCGCTTCGACGTTCTCGGCATCGGCAACGCCATTGTCGACGTGCTTGCACGCACCGAGGACGATTTCCTGATCAAGCAGAAAATGCACAAGGGCGGCATGCAGCTGATCGACGAGGCGCGGGCGGAGGCGATCTACGACGCGATGGGGCCGGCGGTGGAGATTTCAGGCGGTTCGGCCGCCAACACCACGGTCGGGGTCGCGAGCCTCGGTGCCCGCGCGGCCTTCGTGGGCAAGGTCAAGGATGATGAGCTTGGCCGCGTGTTCGCGCATGACATTCGGGCGGCCGGCGTTGCATTCGAGGCGCCGCCCGCCTCCGAGGGCCCGTCGACCGGGCGTTGCTACATCCTGGTCACGCCCGATGGCGAGCGCACCATGAACACATACCTCGGCGCCGCACAGGACCTGCATCCCAACGACATCGATGCCGACATGATCGCGGCGGCCGAGATCACCTATCTCGAGGGTTATCTGTGGGACCCGCCTCATGCCAAGGAAGCCTTTCTCAAGGCAGCCGGCATCGCGCATGGCGCCGGCCGGCTGGTCGCGCTCACGCTTTCGGATGCGTTCTGCGTCGATCGCTATCGCGGCGAATTCCTCGATCTCATCCGAAAAAAGACCGTCGACCTGATCTTCGCGAACGAGCGCGAGCTGCACAGTCTTTATGAGACTGCGGACTTCGACTCGGCCGTGAACGCGCTGCGCAACGACGTTCGCCTGGGTGTGGTGACACGAAGCGAGAAGGGCTGCCTTGTTGTTACCCGTGAAGAGACCGATGCTGTTCATGCGCTACCGGTTGAACGCGTTGTCGACGCCACCGGCGCTGGTGATCTGTTCGCGGCTGGCTTCATGGTCGGGCTTTCGCGCGGCAACGACTACCGCGCTGCAGCGCGGCTTGGTGCGCTTGCGGCAGCCGAGGTGATCCAGCACCTCGGCGCGCGCCCGGAGGCCTCACTTAAGGCATTGGCCGAGCAGAGCGGGCTCGCTGACTGATCCAACAAACCCCGATGAAATCGGCCTTTTCCACACTTACCCACAGGAATCCGCGCCTCACACAATGGTGTCTCGGAACCGTCTCTTTCTCGCGCTACTTTCTTAGTTGTTGGGGGGCCCGTTGTTAGACAGGACAAAGGCCCATGGGTTCAAGGATCAGTCGTCTCCCGAGCCGGTTTCCGGTCGGCACACGCTATGTCATCGAAGGCCGAGGCGGCCACGTGCATCTGCGGTATCTCGAATTCCCGGATGGACGTCAGATCAATCTGCCGGCCGATCGAGTCACTCAGCACGAGGCGCGCAACCCGCCGACGACCGGTCCGCGCCGCAAGACAGCGAGCAAGGCTGCTCCGAGAAGTCTTTAGCGTTTGAGAAGTTTGTAGTTTTTGTGCGTTCGCTGGATGGCCTGTCCCATCCCTAAATGGTGTCGTCCAGCGCTTGACCCCGGCCGCCCACAAGGTGGCCCGGGGTCCTTTTTCGCGAGAGCAAGATTTCCGAGAAGCGGCGACCGATCTTCAAAAGATCATGCGCAAAACAAAACGTTAGACCCTGATCCGATGCAATCCAATCGGATCAGGGTCTAGACGGTTGAAAGATCGGGATCAGAAAAATGGCGGTCAGGGTCAAATAAGATCGACCATGACTTGAACCGGCATCTCGCCCGCATTCTTCATCATGTCATGCGGGTTCATGGCGGCCGTGCCGTCAACAGGACTCGCCAAGGTCAACGTGGTCGTGTGGGTCAGGCTCCAGACGCTCGCAACGATCGTCGCCGTCATGACCATGCAGCCGAAAGTGACCATGCGCATTGTCGTCGCTCCATATTCTTGAGGGCTGTCGCAACCGCGCGCATTCTGTGGTCGCAGCGATGATTGGTCAGGTTCAAAAAAATGACCTGCGAGGCCGTCGAATTATCGGATGACTGCGATTCGTTGTGATGAGATATAACGAGGTGCGTTCAGCCGCGACCGACCACCAGGTGGTCGCGATGCACCATCTCGGTGCGGCCGCTAAAGCCCAGAATCGACAGGATATCGGCCGAGGAGCGGCCCTTGATCTTCTCCGCGTCCGGGGCGTCGTAGGCCACGAGGCCGCGACCGACTTCCGCACCGTCCGGCCCGCGGATGATGACCGCGTCGCCGCGCGCAAAGCTGCCGTCGACCCGGATGACGCCTGCCGGCAACAGGCTGCGGCCGCTCTTGAGCGCAGCCACCGCGCCAGCGTCGATTGTCAGCGTCCCCCTGGGCTCGAGCGAGCCGGCGATCCATTTCTTGCGTGCGGTCACGGGATTGGCCGCAGTCAGAAACCAGGTCGAGCGCGCGCCTTCCGCAATCGCCTTCAAGGGATGCGGAATGCGGCCCGAGGCGATCACCATGTGGGTGCCGGCCTGCGTCGCGATCTTGCCGGCTTCGATCTTGGTCTGCATGCCGCCGCGCGAAAGCTCGGAGCCGGCGGCGCCCGCCATCCCCTCGATCTCGCTGGTGATGCGCTCGACCACCGGAATGTGCTTGGCGTCTGCCTTTGCGCTAGGCGGAGCGTCGTAGAGTCCGTCGATGTCGGAGAGCAGCACCAGCAGGTCCGCGCCCGCCATGGTGGCGACACGAGCGGCGAGCCGGTCGTTATCGCCGTATCGGATCTCGTTGGTGGCGACCGTGTCGTTCTCGTTGATCACCGGCACCGCGCGCCACTCCAGCAGCCGCTCGATGGTCGAGCGCGCGTTGAGATAGCGGCGGCGCTCCTCGGTGTCCTGCAGCGTGACCAGCACTTGCCCCGCCGTGATGCCGTGGCGGGAGAGCGCCTCCGACCAGGTGCGCGCGAGCGCGATCTGTCCGACCGCGGCGGCGGCCTGGCTGTCCTCGAGCCTGAGCGGACCTTTCGGCAGCTTGAGGACCGCGCGGCCAAGCGCGATCGCTCCCGAGGACACAACCAGCACGTCGCGCTTCTCGCCATGCAGCCACGCGATGTCGTCGGAAAGCGCGGCAAGCCAGTCCTCGTTGACGCGCGAAGCGCCGACGATCAGCGAAGAGCCGACCTTTACGACGATGCGTCGGAAGTCGGTAAGGCTCGGGGCTTTGGAAAGCTTGGCGGTCATGGTCGCAGGCTTGGCATCGAGCCCCCGCTCTATCACATCGCCGCCGGTCGTTGTCGGGCGTTTCATGGCTGCCACGCCTGCTCGCCCGCGAGCTTCTGATCGGCGGGTCGCGCATCGTCGATCACCTTGATCAGTGCCCGCAGCACCTCCGGCACGCCCGCGCCGGTCGCGGCTGAGACGACGAGCGGAGTACGCCCGGCCGCGCGCTTGAGGCGCGCCACTTGCTGCTTGAGGGCTTCCGGCGTGAGCGCATCGGCCTTGTTGAGCGCGACCACTTCGGCCTTCTTGGCGAGCCCGCCGCCATAGGCTTCGAGCTCTGTCCGCACGGTCTCATAGGCCTTGCCGGCATGATCGCCGGTGCCGTCGACGAGATGCAGGATCACACGGCAGCGCTCGACATGGCCGAGAAAGCGGTCACCTAAACCCAAACCCTCATGCGCGCCTTCGATCAGGCCCGGAATATCGGCAAGCACGAACTCGCGGCCGTCGATGCCGACGACGCCGAGCTGCGGATGCAGCGTGGTGAACGGATAGTCGGCGATCTTGGGTCGCGCCGCGCTCACCGCGGCGAGGAACGTCGACTTGCCGGCATTCGGCAGCCCGACAATGCCGGCATCGGCGATCAGCTTGAGCCGCAACCGGATGGTGCGTTCCTCGCCCGGTTGGCCCGGATTGGTATGGCGCGGCGCCCGGTTGGTCGAGCTCTTGAAATGGGCGTTGCCGAAGCCGCCATTGCCGCCCTTGGCGAGCACCGCCTGCTGGGCCACTTCGGTGAGGTCGGCGAGCAGCGTCTCGCCGTCCTCCTCGTAGATCTGAGTGCCGACGGGAACCTTCATCACGACGTCGGAACCGCCGGCGCCATGGCGATCCTTGCCCATGCCAGGACGGCCGTTCTGGGCGGTGTAGTGCTGCTGGTAGCGGTAGTCGATCAGCGTGTTGAGTCCGTCGACCGCGACCACCACCACGTCGCCGCCCCTGCCGCCGTTGCCGCCGCTCGGCCCGCCGAACTCGATAAACTTTTCGCGCCGGAACGCCAGGCAGCCGTTCCCGCCGTCACCGGAGCGGATATAGACCTTGGCTTCGTCGAGAAATTTCATGGTGAGCGCAATATGCGTGCGCCCAAGTGAAAACGCGAGGGCCCGCGGGCGCGTCGCTCAACAATTCATTCTAAAAGTTAAGCGCACATCGCCGGGAGGGGCCAGGATGGGCAATGCCTCACTGATGCAGCCCGGTGGGCCGCTCCCGACGGTGTGGTTCGTGGATTTTGCCGCTACGCCTCGGCTCGAACGGTTCCGCGGCGATCATCGCGGCCAAAGTAGCCCGGGGGCATGGTACCTCCACTTCCGGACGCATGAGCCTACATGGAAAGCCCACAGGGGTTGGTCCATACGCAGGATCTGCGCCCCATCTATATTAAATCGTGGTGATCGCGCGCCGCAATGTCAATGGACGTGTGGTCGCAAATGTCAGGTGGTGACACGAGGTCACGCGTGACGTCGCTTCGGCGCGATCGCGAAGCGGCATGTGCCGTCGCGCGCAATGCGCTCGATGAGATCGACCTCCCAGCTCAGATATTCGCTCATCGCGCCGCGCGTATCGCCGCCACGGTCATAAGGCTTGAGCCACACGTCGATCGGCTCATCCGCCATGCGCGGCTCTTGCGACAGTGGCTGTCCGGCTGATTGCCAGGCCGCGGTGCCGCCCGCGAGATAGCGCACATCATGGGTGGTGAGTGTGGCCGCGTCGGCTGCTGCGAGGCTCGCGAGCACGCCGTCCTCGGAGGTGAGCACCAGCGTGTCGCGCACCGGAATCTTGGCCAGCGCCTCATTGAGCCGCGAGCGGATCGCAAACCAGGCGCCCGGGATGTGACCCTTGCGATATTGCGGGCTGGGCGCGAGATCGATGACAGTCGCCTCGCCGCGCTTGAGCAATGTCGCAAGCGCCGTGCAATCGATCGCCTTCTCTGCAGTTGCGGGCGTGCCGAGGATCGCATAGTCAGGCGGCTTGGTTTCCATTCCGCGCTCGACCAGCACGACGACGTCGCGCATGCCCATTTGCTTGAGCCAGGACGCCGTCATGACGGCGCGCACCTCGGCGTCGTCGACGAGCGCGATGCGAGCGCCAAGTGTGCCGACATATTGATCGGTCGCCTGTACCAATTGCCCTCCCGGTGCCGAGACCGCACCATCAACATGGCTTGCCGCATAGTCCTGCGGATCGCGCACGTCGAACAGATAAAGCGTGCGCTCGTTCGCCTCGGAGCGCCAGCGCTCGAGCGTTGAGCGGTCGATGCGCTCGATGCCGAAGCGTTGCGCGACGCGCTCGGCGGCTGCCTTGGCGGCGGCGAGGCCCTGGTCGGACGGTGCGCTCGTACGCTTATCCTTGCCGCTGTCGCAGGTGAGTCCGGCAAGGCTCCAGCCCATGGTGCCATTGCGTAGCGCCACCACTTTGTTGGTTATGCCGGCATTGATCAGCGACTGCGCCCCGATGATGCTGCGGGTACGGCCGGCGCAGTTGACCACGACAGTGGTTGCCGCCGACGGGGCGAGATCATGCACACGCAGCACGAGCTCAGCGCCCGGCACGTTGGTGGCGGTCGGAATCGAGACGCGCCGGAACTCGTCGAGCGGCCGGCTGTCGAGCACCACCATGTCGTCGCCGCCGCGCATCATCGCGTGCAACTCGTCGGCACTGATGCTCGGCGTGCCGCATTCGTGTTCGATGTACTCGCCGAAGGCCTTGCTCGGCACGTTCACGCCCGAGAACAACTCGTAGCCAGCGTCGGCCCAGGCGTTCACGCCGCCCGTCAGACATGCGATGTCAGTGTAGGCGGCTGCGCTGAGGATCTTTGCTGCACGCTCGGCAAGCCCGTCATCGTCGTCGCACAGCACGATGCGTGTCGCACGCCGCGGCACCAGACGCGTGAAATTAAGCTCGAAGTCGGCTCAGCGGAATCGAGCGCGCCCATAACAGATGGCGTTGCGAGAAGATCAGCTCCTCGCGCACGTCGACGAGCGCGAGCTCGGCGTCGTCGCCGAGCATGGCTTTGAGGGTGTGGGGATTGATCGAGCGCATGACTCTGTTTGTCAGATGCTGCTGTTCCACGTCGTCATGGCTGCGCTCGCAGCCTAGCTTGCGCAGGCTGCGTAAACTTGCCTGGCGCGGCCATCCACGTCTTCTTCCTGGCCTAGAAGCAAGACGTGGATGCCCGGCATGAAGCCGGGCATGACGGAGCAAGTGGCGGGTCACGTCGCCTGCTGCGGCGTCATTTGGTGGACCTCGCCGGTCTTGAGGTCGATGCGGATGCGGGTGATCCTGTCGAGGTTGGTGCCGGTCACGCGCACGAAGCGCGCGTAGTCGGGATAGTCGATCGAGTGAATCTTGCCGTCCTGGTAGATGCCGGCCTGGCCCGGATTGAGCCGATACTTCTTCACCGGCTTGAGGTTGGTGTGCTGGGGATCGGTGCCGTCGTCCGCACGTTCCCATTCGATCATGTCGGTGTAGTGCGTGGCCTGGCCGTAGATCGCCCACGAGGCGCCATGGTCGTGCGGTGGCGACACCCGCGCCTTGTCGTTGATGTGGGCGAGCACCTGGAAGCCAAGCGCCTTGTCCTCGTAGAGCAGCTTGAGCCCACGTGGCACGTCGTCGCCGCAATATTCGCGCACGAAGTCGGCGTTTGCCAGCAGGCGCTCGAGATTGACGCGCACCTCCTCGCGGCCCTTGGGACCAGGGTCGTGGGTCAGGCTCGCGCGACAGTCGGCGATGAACTGGTCAAGATCGTAAGGCATCAGTTTCTCCGTCATCGAACTGACCGGGGGAGATAGTTGACGCCACTATAGCGCGGGTGCGGGACCGCTGCAGCGGTCATAAGCGCCATTAAGGTCGCCGACATATTTGGTTTCGTTTTGCCAAAACGCGAAACGTCCCTTGTCATCCCCCCTCGCAGGCTGGGGCTCTCTCTCATATGGGGTGCGCTAAAGCTGCCGCCAGCCTGGGCCACAACCGGCCACTGCTGGTGCGGTGGCTGTGTGGCTGTTAGGGCTTGGCTGCGGCAGGAGACGCGGCAAGATCGGGGTTTCAATCAAGTGGAATTTTCAATGCGACTGTCTTCGACACTGGCCGCGCTGGCCTTGCTTACGGCCTCGACCCCCGTGCTGGCACAGGGATTTCCGTGCCTCGACAATCTGTCCAAGATGCCCGGCCGCACGCCGCCGCCCGATCACTATTCCTCAGCGACCTGGCTTCAGCTGCCGCGTTTCCCCGATCCGTCGATCCTGCGGTTCATCGTCGGCACCTGGTACACCGAAAACCAAAGTCCGCAGACCAATCAGATCCAGCGGATCTATTCGACCTATGACGCCAACGGCCTCTACCAGTATCGCGACCAGACCTGCGGTGGCACGGGCATCTGCTCGCAGAACCAGGGCCACGGCTCGTTCCGCGCCGTGCCACGCGGCCAGCAGTTTTTCACGATGATCAACTTCTCGGATTTGAGCCGCCAGAACCAGTGCGTCAGCGACGACGTCAGCTTTCCAAACCCCACCACCATGGTGGGCCGAACGGGCGTCGTATCCCGCAAGCAGCAATAGGGCCTACGGCCAAACGCGCCATCGCGCCCAGCTCGCAAGCTGTCCACCCCGCTATCCGCGCGAGCGACATGATTACCGCAACGTAAACTGGGTGGTAATCGATTCGATCTAGGTCTTGCAGCGGGCTTTGCAGGGGCTGGGGCTGACCCCTCGCCTGATGCGAAATGCCTATACGGGCTTCCTTGCAGGCAGGGGCAACGCACCAATGCTCGATCGGGTCTCAGTCAGCTCAATCCTCAAATCGGTGATCGCGGCGCTGAGCGCGGTGGTGGTGATCATGCTGGCGGCGGGCGCCTGGAGCTCATGGAGCCGCCTGCAGGTCGACAGCCGCATTGCTGGCGTTGCCGCCACGTCGGCCTACGTCTTCACCGCCCTGCACAATCTGCGCTCGGACCGGGCTCGATCCTATCGCATGCTGGTGACCGATGAGGAGGAGGCGGCGCGAGATCCCAGATTGTGGGAGGCGCGCGAAGCCGAGATGCCGGCGTTGAAAGGCGCGCTGGCCACATTGGAGACGATGAATTTTCCCGAGCAGGCGGCCCTGGCGGCCGATCTGGCTCAACGGATCAAGAAGGTCACCGCGCTGCATGAGGAATCGGTCGCGGCCGTTAAGCAGCCGAGGTCCGCGCGCCGGGCTGGGCTTGCTCCGGAGATTCGCGACGAGATCAACAGCCTCATCACGATGCTGGAAGATCTGTCGGCCCGCTTGGACCGGCTGATCAAGCTCCAGGATCCCTTGATCGACCAGTTGCTGCAGATCAAGCAACTCGCCTGGGTGACGCGCGACACCGGCGGCGACGCCAATGTGATGGTCACGAACACACTCGGGAAGCAGCCGTTGCCGGCTGATCCCATGATCGTCTTTACGGCCAATATGGCCAAACATCAGATGGCGTGGGCAACGCTGGAGCAAATGGCGGCGAGCTTGACGTTACCTGCCGCATTGACCAACGCGATTGCGAAGGCCAAGCAGGAATTCTTCGGGCCTGATTTTGTTGCGCTGCGGACCAACACTCTCAAGAAGCTGATTGCGGGCGAGCCACCGGGCATCACGATCCAGCAATGGTCGGCGCAGTCGACCCCCAAGCTCGCTACGCTTCTGGCGGTGGCCGAGACGGCATTGGATGTCGCCAAGGAGCATGCGGCAAGGCAGCAATCGGCCGCGATGGGGCAGCTCGTGCTGCAGCTTGCCATGCTGGCGGCGGCGGCGGCATTTGCGGTCGCGATGATGCTGCTGGTGTCGCGCCGCGTGGTCATGCCGCTGCAGCGGATCCAGGGAGCCATGTTGAAGCTCGCCGAGGGCGACTTCGGCGTTGCAGTGCCCGGCGTCGAGCGCAAGGACGAGGTCGGCGCCATGGCGAATGCGGTCGTGCGGTTCAAGGTCGTCGCCGACGAGAAGGCGCACCAGGAAGCCGAGGCAGCGACGCGGCGGCATGAGGCCGAAGCGGCAGTGCAGGCCAAGGCAAGTGAAGAACTCAAGCGCACGGCTGACGAACGTGCTCGCGCGGCTGAAACGCAGGCACATGCCGTTCGTGCGCTGGCAGACGTCCTCAAGCAGCTTGCCACGGGTGACCTGACTGTCCGCCTGAGGGACGATCTCACCGACGAGTACAAGCAGATCAAGGAGGACTTCAACGCGACGGTTGCCCAACTGCAGGAGACGATCGGCGCGATCGTGGCGGCGACCCACGAGGTCACCAACGCCTCCGCGGAGATTTCCACGAGCTCGACCAATCTCTCGCAGCGCACCGAGGACCAGGCGGCGAGTTTGGAGGAGACCTCGTCCTCGATGGAAGAGATCTCGACGACCGTGAAGAAGAACGCCGAGAATGCCCACCAAGCCAACGAGTCCGCAGCTAATGCGCGCGAGGTCGCCAGTCGCGGCGGCGAAGTGGTCGCCAAGGCGGTCGAGGCCATGGGGCAGATCGAAGGCTCGTCGCGCAAGATCTCCGACATCATCGGCGTGATCGACGAGATCGCCCGCCAGACCAACCTGCTGGCGCTCAACGCAGCGGTCGAGGCAGCACGTGCCGGCGAAGCGGGCCGCGGCTTCGCGGTCGTCGCCTCGGAAGTGCGCAACCTGGCGCAGCGCTCCTCACAAGCGGCGAAAGACATCAAGGACCTGATCACCAGCAGTGGCAGCCAGGTTCAGAACGGAGTCGAGCTCGTCAACAAGGCCGGCGGTGCGCTCGCCGAGATCGTCGAATCGATCAACAAGGTCGCGACCATTGTGTCCGATATTGCGTCCGCCAGCAGTGAGCAGGCCTCGGGCGTCGAGCAGGTCAACAAGGCATTGACCCAGATGGACGAGGTGACGCAGCAAAACTCGGCGCTTGTGGAGGAGGCTACGGCAACGGCCAAGACACTCGATCAGCAGGCGCAGTTGATGCGCGAACGAGTGGACTTCTTTCGCCTCGGGGATAGCCAGCCCGTCCACGCCGACGTGCTCAAGCCCCTCAGGCGGGAATCAGTGGAACCAGTCAAGTCGCGGCCTGCGGCGGTGAAGCAAGGCGCTCCCAACCGCGCCGTTGTTGGCCGCGGAAATAGAGCGCTCGCCAAGGCGGTCGGTCGGAGCTGAAACCGATTGGAAGGAATTCTAGCGCTGCCGTTGCAGCACGACAGCCATTCCTGTAGCTCGCGAACCTTAACTGGCTGCGCGGCTCGGCGCAGCAAACGCCGCATATTCGTGCGTGTTCTTGCGTGATCGCAAGCCGTCCACCCAACCCATTGGCCGAGGTCAACCAGCGCGGGTGACAACGTTACATTACCATAAACTGACTGGTAATCCTTTCCGGTTACCTCTTGTTTAGGTTGCGGTCGGTGTGTGGGACCTGGGGAAATTCAGAACGGCAGGGGCAATGCTATGGTTGATCAACTCTCAGTCAACGCAATCCTCAGGTCTGTGATCGCGGCGCTGGGGACCGTTGTCGTCATCATGTTGGCGGCGGGTGCCTGGAGCTCCTGGAGCCGTCTGCAGGTGGACACCCGGATTGCCGGCGTTGCCGCCACCACCGCGCATATCTTTACGGCGCTGCATAACCTCCGCTCGGACCGCTCCCGGTCTTTTCGCATGCTCACGGGCGATGAGGTGATAACGACACGAGATCCGCGGCTTTGGGAGTCGCGCGACGCCGAGATGCCGGCGTTGAAGGGGGCTCTGGCCGCATTGCAGAACGTGGATTTTCCCGAGCGGCAGACCGTAGCGGCGGAGCTCGACCAGCGAATCAAGAAACTCAGCGCGCTGCACCAGGAATCGGTTACGGCCCTGGCGCAGCCCAAGGCGCAGCGCCGGCCCGGGCTTGCGCCGGAGACTCGCGACGAAATCCAGGGCCTCCTGACGATGCTGGACAACCTGTCAACGCGGTTGGACAAGCTGATCAAGCTCGAGGATCCCTTCATTGACCAGCTCATGAACCTCAAGCAGCTTGCCTGGGTGGCGCGCGACGCTGGCGGCGATGCCTCCGTGATGCTGTCCAACGCCCTGTCTGGGCAACCCCTGCCGGCCGATCCCCTTGCCGTCTATGCGGCGAACGTGAGCAAGTATGAGACCGCGTGGTCGCTGCTGGAGCAGCAGGCGGCGAGCATGACGCTGCCCAGCTCGATGACCAGCGCTATGGCGAAAACCAAGCAGGTCTACTTCGCACCCGATCACCTCGCGTTGCGGACGAACACGCTGAAGAAGCTGGTCGCGAAGGAGCCGCCGGGCATCACGGCCGACGAATGGTCGGCGCTGACGGTTCCCAAGCTTGCTACGCTCCTGGGAGTGGCCGATGCGGCGCTCGAGTTCGCCAAGGAGCATGCGGCAAAGCAGCAAACGAAGGCGATGTGGAATCTCGGGCTCGAGCTCGTCATGTTGGCGATGGCGGCGGCATTCGCGATCGGCATGATGCAGCTGGTTGCCCGCCGCGTGATCGGACCGCTGCACCGCATTCAGGAGGCGATGTTGAAGCTCGCCGACGGGGACTTCACCGTGGCTGTGCCGGGTGCCGAGCGCAAAGACGAGGTCGGCGCCATCGCGAATGCGGTCGAGCGGTTCAAGGCCGTCGCCGACGAGAAGGCGCGCCACGAAGCCGAGTCAGCGACGCGTCGGCACGAGGCCGAAGCGGCCGTGCAGGCCAAGGCAAGCCAGGAGCTCGCGCGCACGGCTGAAGAACGCGCCCGCACGGCTGAAACGCAGGCGCACGCCGTCCGTGCGCTTGCAGACGGCCTCAAGCGGCTCGCGGTGGGCGACCTGACGGTCCGCCTCAGCGACGATTTCACCGACGACTACAAGCAGATCAAAGAGGACTTCAACGCCACGGTGGCGCAGCTCCAGCAGACGATCAGTGCGATCGCGGCGGCGACCCGCGAGGTCACTAATGCCTCCGCGGAGATCTCCACGAGCTCGACCGATCTCTCGCAGCGCACCGAGGAGCAGGCAGCGAGCCTGGAGGAAACTTCGTCCTCGATGGAAGAGATCTCGACGACCGTGAAGAAGAATGCCGAGAATGCCCACCAGGCCAACAAGTCCGCAGCCAATGCGCGCGCGGTCGCCAATCGCGGCGGCGAAGTGGTCGCCAAGGCGGTCGAGGCCATGGGCCAGATCGAGGGCTCGTCGCGCAAGATTTCCGACATCATCGGCGTGATCGACGAGATCGCCCGCCAGACCAACCTGCTGGCGCTCAACGCAGCGGTCGAGGCGGCGCGTGCCGGTGAGGCAGGACGCGGCTTCGCGGTCGTCGCTTCGGAAGTGCGCAATCTGGCCCAGCGCTCGTCGCAGGCGGCAAAAGACATCAAGGATCTCATCACCAGCAGCGGCGGCCAGGTCCAGAACGGCGTCGAGCTCGTCAACAAGGCCGGCGGCGCGCTCGCCGAGATCGTCGAGTCGATCAACAAGGTCGCGACCATTGTGTCCGATATTGCGTCCGCCAGCAGCGAGCAGGCCTCGGGCGTCGAGGAGGTCAACAAGGCATTGACCCAGATGGACGAGGTAACGCAGCAGAACTCGGCGCTCGTGGAAGAGGCCACGGCGACGGCCAAGACCCTTGATCAGCAGGCGCAGGCCATGAGCGAGCAGGTCTCGTTCTTCCGCCTCGAGGACGACGCAACGGCCCACTCCAATCGTTCCGTGGGTGCGGCGCCGGCCCGGACTGCAGCGCCAGCGCAACGGTCGCAAGCGCCACGTCCGCGTGCGGTTGCTAATGGTGGTTACAGATAATTCGCGACCTTACTCACGGTTGTTTGCGCACCGTTCGCCGCGACCCGTCCGGTCATTGTTCAGGCCGGACGCCGGTCGCGATGCGAGCTGGAGCAAGATGAGATTAAGGATTTATCGCCTGAGCTCTGTGTTATTTGGAACTTTTTCATCAATGCGCTGCAGAGTTTCCGGGCTGGATGGTGCGCAATGGCATGGCGCACCGTGCGACAGAGAGGTTTCTCGATCATGGGCTCGGACTCGGGAAGCCAACATCGCACCCTCGCGTTTGCTGCCGTCGCGTTGGGCAAGATCGTCGAGCTCGGGCTGCCGGCCGATCCTCGCAGCTACGAGCTTTGGTACGTCTATGCGACCGGAAAAAATCAAAAGCTCAGGGACGAGATCGACGCGGCCCTGCGAGGCGACGTCACGCTGACCGAGAGTGATATCGATCGGCTCTACGTTCAATACATCAGCCCGACGCGCAACGCCGGCGACTTCGACCGGGTTGCCAACAGGCTCAACGACGAAGTTGGCCAAGTCGTCAGGATGATCAATGCGGCTGTCTCCTCAGTCGAGCGCTATGATGAGCAGCTGAATGAAGGCACTGCCGCGGCGAGCAACGCAACCAATGAGGCTGATCTCAGGCGCGTGATCGAGGACTTGATCAGTGCAACCTTTAGCATGGAGCGCGAAAACAGCTCGCTCAAAGAGCAGCTCGAGGCGTCCAGGATTCGCTCTGAGAAGCTCAAGCATGAGATTGAAGCAGTCCGCATCGAAAGCCTCACGGACGCGCTCACACAGGTCGGAAATCGACAACATTTCGATGATACTCTCACGAGAGAGATTGCGAGAGCCGGCCAAAGCAACGCGCCGTTGACGCTGTTGATGGTGGACATCGATCATTTCAAGCGCATCAACGACGACTTCGGGCACCAGATGGGCGACGACGTGTTGCGGCTGGTGGCGGCGCGGCTCAAGAGCAGTGTGCGCGATGGCGAGATTGCGCGCTATGGCGGCGAGGAGTTTGCCGTAATCCTGTACAACAAATCGATCCAGATCGGAAAATTGATCGCCGAGCGCACCCGCGCTGCGATCGAGAGCGTCGAGATGAGAGTGCGCTCCACGGGAGCGTCGATCGGCCGCGTGACGGTGTCGATTGGCGTCGCCGAGCTCAAGCCGAGGCTGACGGCCGAGGATGTCATTCGCAGCGCCGATGAGGCCCTTTACGCCGCCAAGCGCAAGGGACGCAACTGTGTCGTCCTGGCGGACACGATCGATGCGGCCGCTCCGGAAATTCGCGCTGTAGGCGCTTGATGAAAGCGCCCGCTCTTTGAAGCGCTCCCACCTTCTCAATGCCCCGCGAAGCGGGATGTAACGCCAAGCATCTCCAAGCATCGCCGCAAAGAAAACAGCGCCCAGCCTGCGGGCCGGGCGCTGCAGTGAGTTGTCAGCAGTCTCGTCAGTTCGCCGCCAGCGCGGGGCCGATGTCGGCCTGCTTGGCGATCGCGCCGTGACCGCCGGCAATCGTCGCGTTGGTGATGTTGTGCTTGCGCAGCGCATCGCCGACCGCGACCGTGCCGGGATTGCGGCCGATCGGTGCCGCGCGGCGACACGAGGTCGGTGACCCACAACGACGTTGTCCTTGACGACGTGGACGAGCAGAAAGCCGTCCACGTGCGGGTTCGGGATGTTGTAGAGGTTGATCTCGACCGTGTCGTCCTTGAGCGACAGGGTGTCCTTCACGTCCTGCACATTCGCGGGCTTCTGCGCCTTCTGCTGGGCATCCGGCTCGATCGTGTGCGCGCGCTTGATGACCTTCTCGAAGTAGGCCTTGTCGGGCGCCGGCACGATCACGGTCGCACCTTCGGCTGCGAAAGCGCGCATGCCGCCGGTGTGGTCCATGTGATGATGGGTGAGCACGAGCGTCTTGATCGGCTTGCCCGGATACTTCGCCTTGGCGAGCTTGATCACTTCGAGCGACTGGCCTTCGTCGGTCGGTGCGTCGACCACGACGAGGCCGTCCTTCTGTTGACGATCAGGTTGTTGGCGCCGCCGCCCTGGACCATCTGCACGTTGGGCGCGAGTTCGACCAGCTTGAAGCTGCCGCCCGGCGGGAAGTAGATGGCGTCGCTGTCGGTGAAGCGATCGAGGAAGATGCGCCGGAGCACCCACTGGTACGGAACATTGCCGGTTGCCGGCGGCTTGGCGGCTGCCTTGACCGCGTCGGGGACCGCAAAGGTCGTAGGCGCGATCGTCGGGTTGGGCGTGAACTCCTTGATAGGTCAGCCGCTGGATCTCCATGTCGCCGAGCTTGAAGGAGCGCGTATTGGCAAACTTGACGTTGCCGACGGTCTTCCAGTCGCTCAGCATCATGTCGTAGTTCTGGTCACCCCAGATGTTGTCCTCGTCGCGCGTGCGCACCGCGACCGGCAGCTTGGTGCTGCGGTCGAACATGCACGGTGTACTTGAACGGCCCATCGTGATCACGGCCGCTGGGTAGCGTCTGGTTGCCGAGCTTCTGGTCCTCGATCGCGGCGACGTTCTGCGGCGAGGCGAGCGCCCGCAGCAGCAGCGCCGGCGAACCGCGGCGAAGCTCACGCAACAGTGCGGCGAGCCGGATGCCGGACATCGGCGTGGCCTGGCCCTTCTCGTCGATCACGGCGCCGTAGGTCGGGTGCGTGATCTCGCTGTACTTTGACTTCTCGACTGCGGGATATTTCATGTCGCGATCCCAGTCGACACGGACGATGCCGTTCGCGATGTCGGCGGTCAGCGTGAAGTTGGAATCGCCCAGGAAGCGCGATTCGCCGTTGATGCTATTGGACTGGCCGGGCTCCCAATGCTTGGCCGTCGCCCTTTGAAACATTGGTCTTGAGCGCACGCAGCGCGTCGGCGCCACCAAGCGCCTCGACCGCCTGCTTGACCAGGTCGGCCGGGCCTTGGGCCGATGCCGGCTGTGCTTGGCCAACGGCCAGGCACAGGGCAGCAGACAGCAGAAGTGCGTATTTCATGCAGTTCCTCCCTCAATGACTTTCGTGAGTTGGGGTTGATTGTGCCGCCGTCGCGGGCGGACCCGCGCGCGGTACCGGAAGATTACTTCACTTTTATGGCGCTGTCCGGTCCGGCGACAGGCTTGCGCAAGTCGGTCCGTCGCTGGCGGCGATGCCACAACGATTCCAACGTGATGACGCGAGAGATAAAAACCCCGTGTGCCCGCGGCAAGGAGCGGAGATGCGAGCCTGATCGACAGCCGCCGCCAAGGATATTGAAATCATTTTTCGACGCACTCGGAGAATGCCACCGGCAGAAGGGGCCGCGCGCTTTGCATGAATGCTTCATGCAGACCGCGATCGCTCGCGCTGATGATGACCGCTGCTGAGCTTCCGCGTGATCTGCTTGTCCGAGTTGGCGTCAATGCCAACGTGCCACTGGGGGCGGGCGACATTGCCTCCTTCTTGAGCAGTGCAAAGGACTTTTAAGCTACAGATTTAATTGGAGATTTCCTCTTAGAGCAGTGCGCCGCCTGCAACCAGAGCGACAAAAAGCATGGAAAACATGCACTAAATTTACCTCCTATTAGCTGTGCTTCAGCAAAACTGGTTGTTGCTTCGTTATGGAACATTCTGAGGGAGATGGGGGCGATCCGGGCGCGGCTCATGGCCGAGCTCGGTGGGGCTACAGGCCTGACGCGCGCCCACAGCCAAGCTATGCACAGCAACACACAAGCCGCTCAGCGGTGGCCAGCCGCCACCCAACAGACGCCAGCTCAAGAGGCATCCCTTCCATCAACCTTGGATGAGGGGAGCGCGCAGCTGATCACCTTTTTGATCGGCGGCCACCAATACGCCGTCGATATCCTGGAGGTGCTGGAAGTCAGGAGCCTGTCGGAAGGGGCCGTTGCGGCAGGACCTCATTCAGGCTGTGCCGCCTTCATGTTGAACGGCGAGACGGTCCCGATCCTTGATCTTCGCCTGGCCGGACCGGCAACGCTGACGCCGATGCATGTCGTTATCGTCGTGCAGAACAGGTGGGGGCCGCTCGGACTTCTGGCCGATCAGATGCCCGACATGATCACGGCCGACCTGGCGAGCCTCCATGCGGCGCCGCGTCTCTTGCGAATGCGCGGCCTCGATGTGCCGGCAGGCGATCTCACCATCGCGGGCAAGCTGATCACCCTGATTGATCCATCCGATCTCCGGATCAGCACTGGCGTCCATGGGCGTCCTGCGTTGCGGGCGACCCGGTAGCGTACACGCTTTGCGTCGAGCCTCTCCAACACGGGATTCTACGCCATGCATGCACTCAGCCTTCGCATCACAGGTCGATTGGTCCTAGGTTTTGCGGCGCTTGCTGCCATCCTGGCTGGCGCGGTTGGCTTCACGTCGCTCATGCTCGGCGGCGTGAGTCAAAACGTCGACCGCATGGTCAATCTGCGCACGCCCGTCGCCATTCAAAGCACGCAGCTCGTCGGCAATCTCTATTCCACGCTCGCCACGCTGCGCGGCTACCTCCTGACCGGCAATCCGCAGGGCAAGCTCGATCGGGCCGGAATGTGGAAGGAGATGGATGCGACCAGTGCCGACTTCGACAAGATGGTGGACCGGTTCACCAATCCAGAGAACAGGCGCAAATGGGCCGAAACCAAAGCGATTCTCGGCGAGTTCCGCGCCGCGCAGGACAAGGCGGAGGCGGTGGCGTTCACGCCTGACGCCTATCCTGCGACCAAGCTGCTGGTGAGCGAGGGGGCTCCGCGCGTGCAGCTGATGTTCTCTGAGATCACCAAGATGATAAACGAGGAGGAAGCGCTTGAGGCGACGCCTGAGCGCAAGCGGCTGCTCAAGGCGATGGCGGATGCGCGCGGCAACCTGGCATCGGCCGCGGCCCAGCTCAGGATGTATCTGCTCTCGGGCGAGAGGAGCGACCGGGAGTCCTTCGCGGCGCCGTGGGGAAATTTTCAGCGCGCGTTCGCGGTGCTTGAGCCGCAACGGCATCTCATGACATCGACCCAGCGCGCGTCGTTCGACGCCGTCGGCAAGGCGCGCGGGGAATTCGCGCCGCTACCCGAGCGGATGTTTGCGCTTCGCGGATCGCCGCAATGGAACCAGCCGGTCCATGTGCTGACGACGGAAGCGGCGCCGCGCGCGCTCAAGATTCTCGATCTGCTCGACGGCACCAAGCAACCCGACGGCACCCGCTTGGGCGGCATCAAGACCAATCAGCAGGAGATGCTGTCCATTGAGTCGCGGGAGGTGCTGGACGGGATCGGGTTCCTGAAGATGGTCGAGTGGAGCCTGCTCGCGTTCGGCCTGGGCGCCGCCGCGGTGATCGTATTCCTCAGCGCACGCTCGATCGCGGCGCCGATCCGCAAGATCACGTCGGTGTTGGTCGAACTCACCAATGACCGCATCGTCGAGGTGCCCTACACGAAGCGCACTGATGAGATTGGCGACATCGCCAAGGCGACCGAGGTGTTCAAGCAGTCGGTTGCCCAGAAGGTGATCAACTTCCGCGTTCGTGCCGCGCTCGATTCGGTTGATTCGAATGTAATGATCGCGGATGCCAACTACGAGATCATCTATCTGAACACGGCATTGCAGAAATCGCTCCGTGATGCCGAGGCCGAGATACGCAAGGTGCTGCCGCAGTTCAACGCCAGCAAATTGATCGGCGCCAGTATGGACGTATTCCACAAGGACCCGCAGCATCAGCGCAAGCTTCTCGATACGCTGACGGCAACGCATGAGAGCCACATCTCGATCGGTACGCTGAAGTTCCAGCTCTTGGCGTCGCCGGTGTTCGACGAGCACCGCAAGCGCGTCGGCACCTGCCTGGAATGGAAGGACGAGACCGCCCAGAAGGCGATCGAAGGCGAGATCAACGACCTGATCCAGGCTGCGCTGGCGGGCGATCTCTCCAAGCGGGTGCCGGCCGCCGGCAAGCAGGGCTTCATGCTCAACCTGACCAATGCGGTCAACGCGCTGTGCGAGAACGTGTCGAAGGTGATGACGGACCTGGTCGGCATGTTTGGCAAGCTTTCGGAAGGGGACTTCCGCCGGCGCATCAACGCCGACTACCACGGCACGTATGGACAGCTGAAGAATGATGCCAATGCGATGGCGGACCGGATCAGCTCGACGGTTGCGGACATCAAGGCGGCGACGCGCGAGGTGACCAACGCGTCTGCGGAAATCTCAACCAGCACCACCGACCTCTCGCAGCGCACCGAGGAACAGGCCGCGAGCCTGGAAGAGACCTCGGCGTCGATGGAAGAGATCGCCGCGACCGTGAAGAAGAACGCCGAGAATGCGCAACAGGCCAATGAGTTGGCCGCGAATGCGCGCGAGGTCGCCAATCGCGGCGGCCAGGTGGTGGCGAAGGCGGTCGAGGCCATGGGCCAGATCGAAGGCTCCTCGCGCAAGATCTCGGATATCATCGGGGTGATCGACGAGATCGCCCGTCAGACCAACCTGCTGGCGCTCAATGCCGCGGTCGAGGCGGCGCGGGCGGGTGAAGCTGGCCGCGGCTTCGCGGTGGTCGCTTCGGAGGTGCGCAATCTGGCGCAGCGTTCCTCGCAGGCCGCCAAGGACATCACGGATCTGATCACCAACAGCAACAGCCAGGTGCAGGACGGGGTCGAGCTCGTCAACAGAGCCGGGACTGCGCTCGCCGAGATCGTCGAGTCGATCAACCAGGTCGCCACGATCGTGGCCGACATCGCCAATGCCAGCGGCGAGCAGGCGACCGGCATCGAGCAGGTCAACAAGGCGCTGACCCAGATGGACGAGGTGACCCAGCAGAACTCGGCGCTGGTCGAGGAGAATGCGGCGACCGCCAAGACGCTCGACGAGCAGGCGCATGCCATGAGCGAACGGATTGCGTTCTTCCGGGTTGAGGAAGAGGGTCAGGAGATTCGCGCGGCCGTTAGAGCATCAGCACGAGCGCCGGCACCGCCGGCTGTGACGCGGCCGCACAGCGCTCCGGCACGGCAGCGCGTGGCTGCCAATGGCGGACCAGTCGGCCGCTCGCAGGGCTCACTGGCTGTCGCGGTCAACGCCGAGCGGGACTGGAAGGAGTTCTAGCCTGCGGTACGGCGAAGCCGGCACGGGTTCGCCGACACAACACCTGAGACTTCAAGGTCAGCAGAAGCATGTCCCGATCTACTCGGAACGGGACATGCTGAGCCTTGTCTCGCTCAGCTGCGACGTGATCGCTACGCGGTCCGCGCTGCGCATTCCCTCAGCACTCCTGCTGCTCAGCGAGATCGAGATCGGCGTGGCCGCCATCGCGGTTGTCCGCCAACTCCTGTCCATGTGGACAATTCCCCTATAAGGCGCAATGAGCGCTTCATAATCGCAAAGATTTCATTGTTTATTTAAGATTGTACGTGAAATCTCCTCGCGCATTGATTTACCACCGAGGAAACCCGCGAACCGGAACGGACCAAGCCGCGAGCAACTTGTTGGCGAAGATTCGGCAATCGCTTTCAGCGTGTTACGCGCAACAGAACGGCATGCATGGTCAATCGCTCTCTCTAGTCTTCACGCAACGATTCCAATGTGTTGGCGCAACGGACTGATTCCGACGAGATGCTTCGAAAACCTGAGCTGATAGGTTATAACTAAAAACAATCACAAAGAGTATTTGTAGAAACTAAACGCATAGATTTCATTTTTTGTTAGGCATTGTAGGTAAAATAAAACCTTCAGTAGGCGTTCGGTCATCAGCAAACACGGGTCGGTTGCCGAGCCTGAATAGGGCGCGGCCGGCTCGATGGAGAAGCTTGGCGACCGCGGTCAATTACAGATCAGGACTGGAAGGAATTTTAACAAATCCTAAGCGCCGGGACGCATCGCCGATGACGCGCACCGGCTCCAGCAAGTGGAGAATAAGAACGTTATGACGAAGGAACCGCACGACAGTGCACGCCTCGAGGGAACTGAAGCGTTCGGCCTTTACCTGACGGAGATCGCCAGCAGCGTTCTCGCGATTAGCCAGCAGTCTGCTTTGCTGCTGCAGGCTTTGAGCGAGCGGGCCGTCCTGCTGTCGGACATGGCTGAGCAGGCCGAGAGCGCAGAATTGGCCACCAGTCAGACGACGGAAAAAGCTGGCCAATGTCATCAAGCTCCGGACTACCGCGGGCAGCCGCAAAACTTCCGCTTTGGGAGCGGGATGTGACAGCACTACCGCCATATAAAGCATTGATAAGTTGTGGAATATAGCAACTTCGATCAAAAAATTGGAAAGGCATGCTTGCAATGCAAACTTCATTAAACTTTCGCGTGCAAGACTGCGGCTAACGTTTCGTTGTCCATCTTTCACGGAAAACCCGAATCGCCAATCAGGCGCGTTCGGCGGGCTGATCAGGCTCGCTCGGGCGACGGCCGAATCGCGTCCGGATCGACCATGCAAATCGTACAGCTCGCGCCATCGACTGCACTCCAGGACATGATCGCTCCACCACATCACGGAGCGCTGATGCAACCAGCCGCCCCGTCCATTCACTGACATCGCCCACCGCCAAAACAAGCGTCAAAGCTCTCGGAGACTGACATGTCCTTGATGGCCCGCTTCCACGTCCTCACCAAGATCATCGCCGTGGTTGTGCTTTTATCAGTGCTCGCCGTCGGCATCACCTGGCTCGGCGTGACCGCGCTGAGCTCGCTCAACACCGGGAGTGCGAACATGGCCTCCTCGGCGAAGCGTGCTCTGGTCGCGACCAGGGCGGCGCAGGCTGTCCTCGTGCTCAACCGCAGCGAGTTCTCGGCCGCGTTGGACCCGAGCGAGCAGAACCGCGCGGAAATGAGAAAGCAGATCGACGCGCAGTTGAAAAACTTCCAGGAGCGAATCGAGACAACCGGTCAAACTCGCGACGAGAAGGCGCGAAGCATGATGCCTGGCGTTATGCAGGCGTTTGCTGCATACAAGAAGGATCTCGACAATACGCTCCGTCTTGTGGATTCAATCCACACCGTCGACATGACCGAGCAGAGCAAGCGTTTGCGCGATGCAGCGAACGCAAGCCGGGACGCGGCGGGCAAACTGAACGCCAGCATCCGCGCGGTCTCGGATCGCCTTGATGAGCGGGTTGAGCAATTTTCCAAGGACGCGGCCGAGGAGTACGAATCGGTATCGCGCCTGATGATCACCATGTCGGCCGTCGGCATCACGCTTGGCCTGGTTCTGGGCTTCGTGATCGGTCAATTCGGCATCGCCAAGCCGATGCGCGCTCTCGTCGGCGACCTGCAGCGCATGGCCAAAGGCGAGGACATCGAGGTCACTGGCACCGAGCGCAAGGACGAGGTCGGCGAGACCGCGCGTGCCGTCAATGAGATCAAGGTCATGCTGGCGGAAAAGGCCCGCCAGGAGGCGGAAGCCAAGATCGCGCAGGACAAACTCTCGGCCGCCGAGCGCGATGCGGCCATGCAGAAAGTGGCGCAGGAGTTCGAGGCGACGGTGGGTGGCATCGTGCAGGCCGCGGTGGCCGGCGACTTCAGCCAGCGGGTCGATATACAGGGCAAGACCGGCCTCGTTCTCAACGTCGGCACCGCGATCAATTCGCTGTGCGAGAACGTCGCCAAGGCGCTCGACGACCTCATCAAGATGCTCGACGCGCTCGCCGAGGGCGATCTCACGCGGCGCATCACCGCCGACTATCAGGGCAACTTCGCGATCCTGAAGGACAACGCCAACAAGACCGCCGAACGGATCGGGGCGACCATCGGCGAGATCAAGCGCTCCGCCAACGAGGTCACCAACGCATCGGCGGAAATCTCCACCAGCACCACCGACCTCTCGCAGCGTACCGAGGAACAGGCCGCGAGCCTGGAAGAGACGTCGGCGTCGATGGAAGAGATCGCCGCGACCGTGAAGAAGAATGCCGAGAACGCCCAGCAGGCCAATGGGTCGGCTGCGAATGCGCGCGATGTCGCCAATCGCGGCGGCGAGGTCGTCGCCAAGGCGGTCGAGGCCATGGGCCAGATCGAGGGCTCCTCGCGCAAGATCTCCGACATCATCGGGGTGATCGACGAGATCGCCCGCCAGACCAACCTGCTGGCGCTCAACGCGGCGGTCGAGGCGGCGCGTGCGGGTGAGGCTGGCCGCGGCTTTGCGGTGGTCGCATCGGAAGTGCGCAATCTGGCGCAGCGCTCCTCGCAGGCCGCCAAGGACATCAAGGACCTGATCACCAACAGCAACAGCCAGGTGCAGGACGGGGTCGAGCTCGTCAACAAAGCGGGCGGTGCCCTCGCCGAGATCGTCGAGTCGATCAACCAGGTGGCCACGATCGTGGCCGACATCGCCAATGCCAGCGGCGAGCAGGCGACCGGCATCGAGCAGGTCAACAAGGCGCTGACCCAGATGGACGAGGTGACCCAGCAGAACTCGGCGCTGGTCGAAGAGAATGCGGCGACCGCCAAGACGCTCGATGAGCAGGCTCGCGCCATGAGCGACCGTGTTGCCTTCTTCAGCATCGCCGACGATGCGCCGCAAGGGATGCGGGCTCCCGCCAGCTCGCGCACCACGCAACCACCGCAGAAGGCTACCCCGCGGCTGCAGAGCGCTGCGACTCCCAAGGCGCCGCCGCGGCAGCGTGCCGTCGCCAATGGTGGACCGGTCGGGCGCATGCAAACGGCACTGGCGACCGCGGTCAACGCAGACCAGGACTGGAAGGAGTTCTAGAAAGTCCTAATACACCGGGAGCGCATCCGCCGCGGATGCGCTCCTGGCAAGGTGATAACGCCTTGACGGACAACTCACAATACCTCTGCTTGGTGGAGCCAGATCACGAGACTACCGTCTCGTATAGCATTGATAAATTGAGGCCGAGCAGTTTTTGCTCAGACCGGGCTTGTTGTTGCAAACTTGCATTAAACTTTCGCGCGCAGAACTTGCGCCTAACACTGCGTTGTCCATCGTTCAGCGGAGAACCCGACGCAACTCGGCACGATCGGCGCAGATCATGGCTCGGGTGGGCACCATCAATACCGGATTGACTGCAGCCTCGCCGCCGCGTCTTGATGGTCGCTGATCACCCGGCTTCGGAAGCGGTCGAGCAAGCAGGCGCGCAATTCATTGGCACCACCAACTGCAGACCGGAACGCAGGCGATCAAGGTCCTTCATAGTCCAGGAACGGCGGCAGCGCCTGGAGCACGATCATCTCCGAGGTGAATGAATTTGCCGCCGTGTATCGCCGGACTCGTTCGAGAAGCGATCAGAGCAGAAACGGACGGTGGAGGTTGTCTTGCGTCCGCTCGGTGCCCAGCTGCAGAACGCCTGTCGATCTCGTGGGTCAACCTGGCGGAGAACGACTACACGGTGCCGCCAGCTGGGATCGCGCGAGCAGAATCTCGCGGAATACCCGGTGAAACAGGACCCAGTTCGAGGCCGCGCCAAGCCAGACCAATCTCGCAGAGCGCGGCGGAGGAGTACGACGCAAGGCTGTGGACCAGACGGCCGAAGAGCATGCGCCAGAGGCCGTGAAGCCGCGCCGAGTTACAGGCAGCGATGTGACAGGAGCTGATCGCTCTGGCGAGAAAAATACGTCCGAAGCGACCGAGCCGACTTCAGCGACAGTGTCGCGAGGTCAGTCGATTGCACGATAGCCGTCGCCAACGCCTCGGCGCCCAATTGCCGAAGAGCTTGACGCGTTGAGCGAGATGCAGCTCGAAGCGCCGAGAATGTCCGAATCGGCGCGTGGCTGCTCGAGTCGGCTGTGCGGCAGTCACTCTCGGTTTCCGGAATTGCTGTCATTGTGGGGGGCTTCTGGTTGGCCGATTGGCCGCGGCGTCGCCAAGCCGATGCGCGGTCTGGTCACGGTGTCTCCAGCGCATGGCCAAGGGCGAGGACATCGAGATTACCGGCACCGAGCGCAAGGACGAGGTCGGTGAGACCGCGCGTGCGGTCAACGAGATCAAGGTGATGCTGGCGGAAAAGGCCCGCCAGGAAGCGGAAGCCAAGATCGCGCAGGACAAACTTACGGCCGCCGAGCGCGATGCCGCCATGCAGAAAGTGGCGCAGGAGTTCGAGGCGACGGTGGGCGGCATCGTGCAGGCCGCGGTGGCCGGCGACTTCAGCCAGCGGGTCGATATACAGGGCAAGACCGGGCTCGTTCTCAACGTCGGCACCGCGATCAATTCGCTGTGCGAGAATGTCGCCAAGGCGCTCGACGATCTCATCAAGATGCTCGACGCGCTCGCCGAGGGCGATCTCACGCGGCGCATCACCGCCGACTATCAGGGCAACTTCGCGATCCTGAAGGACAATGCCAACAAGACCGCCGAGCGGATCGGGGCGACCATCGGCGAGATCAAGCGTTCCGCCAACGAGGTGACCAACGCGTCGGCGGAAATCTCCACCAGCACCACCGATCTCTCGCAGCGCACCGAGGAGCAGGCCGCGAGCCTGGAAGAGACCTCGGCGTCGATGGAAGAGATCGCCGCGACCGTGAAGAAGAACGCCGAGAACGCCCAGCAGGCCAATGGGTCGGCTGCGAATGCGCGCGAGGTCGCCAATCGCGGCGGCCAGGTGGTGGCCAAGGCGGTCGAGGCCATGGGTCAGATCGAGGGCTCCTCGCGCAAGATCTCCGACATCATCGGTGTGATCGACGAGATCGCGCGCCAGACCAACCTGCTGGCGCTCAATGCAGCTGTCGAGGCGGCGCGTGCCGGTGAGGCCGGCCGCGGCTTTGCGGTCGTTGCATCGGAGGTGCGCAACCTGGCGCAGCGTTCCTCGCAGGCCGCCAAGGACATCAAGGACCTGATCACCAACAGCAACAGCCAGGTGCAGGACGGGGTCGAACTCGTCAACAAAGCGGGTGGTGCGCTCGCCGAGATCGTCGACTCGATCAGTCAGGTGGCCACGATCGTGGCCGACATCGCCAATGCCAGCAATGAGCAGGCGACCGGCATCGAGCAGGTCAACAAGGCGTTGACCCAGATGGACGAGGTGACGCAGCAGAACTCGGCGCTGGTCGAGGAGAATGCGGCGACCGCCAAGACGCTCGACGAGCAGGCGCGCGCGATGAGCGACCGTGTCGCCTTCTTCCGCATCGCTGACGATGCGCCGCAAGGGATGCGCGCTTCCGCCGGCTCGCGCCCCACGCAGCCGCCGCCGAAGGCTGCCCCGCGGCCGCAGAGCGCTGCGACCGCCAAGGCGCCGCCGCGGCAGCGTGCCGTCGCCAACGGTGGGCCGGTCGGGCGCATGCAGACGGCACTGGCGACCGCGGTCAACGCGGATCGGGACTGGAAAGAGTTTTAGCATCGCAGGCGTCGCTCACGCGGCGCCTGAAACGCTGCTCATCGGCTTTGGCGGGTGGCGTCGTTACGCCACCCGTTTTTCTTTCCCCCAGCTCTTCAGCGACGCCCACAGGCCGCGGTCGAGCCGGAAGCGATCGATCGGCGCTGACGAGGCGATTGCGTGAATGCGCAGCAGTAACACGCCGCTCCACTGGAAGCCGCACTTTTCAAGCACGCGACGCGAGGCCGGGTTCGAGACCCGCGCGCCAGCCTCGAGCCGCTCAAGGCCGAGATCCTCGAAGGCGTGGTCGATCACGGCGCGCGCCGCTTCGGTGGCATAGCCGTGGCCCCAATAGGGTGCGCCCAGCCAATAGCCGATCTCGGGCGCCTTGCTCGGCTTCGTCCGCAGGCCGCAGATTCCGATGAGCGCGTCGTCCGCGAGCGTGATCGCGAATGCGGTTTCGGTCTCGCTGTCCTCGAGATAACGGAGGAAGCCTTCGGCGTCCGCGAGCGTGTAGGGATGCGGGATGCGCGCCGTGTTCTCGGCGATGCGACGATCATTGGCGAGTGCCGCAATGGCAGGCGCGTCCTCGCGCTGTGGCGCGCGCAGTTGCAGCCGTGTGGTTGCCAGCACAGGGGCAGGGAGAACCGGGGCGTCTGGCAGCCTCTCTATGAGCGTCATCGCGGGCTCCTGTCGTGCGACGCATGTCCTTTGCATGCGTCGGAAAAGCGAAGAGGGGAGCCGGCATCCCGTCTCCCCTCTCGGGAACCCACTGGGGCTCCGCCGGATCGACTGATGCCGGCGGACCCGATTTAGTCCACCGTCTATTCGGCCGCTGCCTGCGACATCGGTTGTACCGATACGAAGACGCGGCCCTTGGTTTTCGTGCGGAACTCGACCTGGCCGTCGACGAGCGCGAACAGGGTGTGGTCCTTGCCAAGGCCGACATTCTGGCCCGGGTGCCACTTGGTGCCGCGCTGGCGGGCAATAATGTTCCCGGCGATGGCGTGCTCGCCGCCGAACAGCTTCAGACCCAGCCGCTGGCTGTTCGAATCACGGCCGTTGCGCGAGGAGCCGCCTGCTTTCTTGTGTGCCATGGCATCGATTCCTTCAGTCCGGAGCTATGTAGCTCACTTTTGTGACGAAATCATCACTTTCTTTGGCGACTGGCGCGAACTTTCCTGGGCGCTTTTAAAGCCAATCTCGGCCTTTGCAGCCCATATGGTTGCGGTGCTCGGCACCGCAACCCGCTCGCCCAACCCCGGGGGACTATTCCCAGGCTATTCCGCCTCGGCCGCCTCGGCGGCCACCTTGGGCTTGCGCTCGCGCTTGGGTGGTGCCGCCTTGGAGGGCTTGGCGCCGCCGGTGAGGATCTCGGTGATTTGCACCAGGGTGTATTCCTGGCGATGCCCGCGCTTCCGACGCGAGTTCTTGCGTCGCCGCTTCTTGAAGGCGATGACTTTCGGGTGGCGGCTCTGCTCGATCACCGCGGCGGCGACCGAAGCCCCCGCGACGGTCGGGGTGCCGAGCGTGGCCGGATCACCGCCCACCACCAGCACCTCGCTGAACTGGATGATCTGGCCGGGCTCTCCGTCGATCTTCTCGACCTTGAGCTTGTCGTCGGCGACGACGCGGTATTGCTTCCCGCCGGTCTTGATGACTGCGAACATCGTTCTGTTCCTCGTGTTCGAATACCCGGTGCTCGGAGGTCCGGACCGGCTTCTTTCAGTCGGTTAAGTTTCAGTCGGTTAGGGGTTTAGACGGCGCCTAATGGCAACCGCGGGATGCTTATGAGGGCCCTGCGGCGCCGTGTCAACGTGGCAAGGATCGCGGCAAGCGTCACGGTAAGGGTCGCGACCCTTACCGTGCCCAGCCCGGTAGGGTAGGTTGCGGAAACGTTCCAGCGAGGACCCCGCCAATGCTACTCCGCCTTGCCGTCGCGCTCGTCGCCGCCTCGATGCTTGCGCCGGCCGCGCAGGCCCAGACCTATCCGAGCAAGACCGTGACCCTGGTGGTGCCGTTCCCGGCCGGCGGCTCGACCGACTGGCTCTCGCGCCTGCTCGGGCAAAAGCTCGAGCAGCGGCTCAAGCAGCCCTTCATTATCGAGAACCGCGCCGGCGGTGCCAACGTGATCGCGGCGACCGCGGTCGCCAAGGCCGAGCCCGATGGCCACACGCTGCTGATGACGACCTCGACCACGATGGCGATCAATGTCAGCGTGTTCAAGAATCTGCCCTATGACCCCGACCGGGACTTCGCGCCGGTCGGGCTGGTCTCGGGCGTGCCGTTCGTCCTGATTGTGAATGCGGGTCTGCCAGTGCGCTCGGTCGGCGACCTGGTGCAACTCGCGAAATCCAAGCCCGGCGGGCTCGACTATGTGTCGACCGGTCCGGGCTCGGCCGCCAATCTGTTTGCGGTGCTGCTCAAGAATGCGCTCGGCGGCATCGCCATGACGCCGATCCCCTACAAGGGCAATGCGCCGGGCCTGCAGGATGTCGCGGCCGGGCACGTCTCGGTCATGTTCTCCGACCTGCTCGGTGCGCTGCCGCTGATCGAGAGCGGCAAGGTGCGTGCGCTCGGGGTCTCGACCTCCAAGCGCAGCGCTGCCGCTGCGAACATTCCCACCCTCGCCGAAGCGGGTGTGCCTGGCTTCGACGCCTCTGCCTGGCAGATGATCGTCGCGCCCGCCAAGACACCGGCTGCCATCGTCGACAAGCTTAATGCCGAGCTCCATGCGATCGTGAGTGACGAGGCCGTCAACCGGGAGATCAACGGCCGTGGCCACATCGCGACCGTCACGCCGCCGCCCGCCGAGCTCAAGAATTTCGTGCGCTCGGAGATCACACGCTGGAGCAAGGTGGTCGATGAAGCAGGCGCACGGGGGACGGAGTAAGCTACGTAGCATCCTCTTAGCCGGTCTGAACGTACAGCCCGCTACCTGCAAAAAGTCGCTCGTGCCCATCACTCGATGATTTCGTCGGCACGCACAAATACAATCTGGGGCAGGTCAAGGCCAAGTGCCTTTGCGGTCTTGATATTGAGCGCCATTTCGTACTTGCTTGGCGTTCGCACCGGGAGATCGCCCGGCTTCGCGCCCCTAAGAATGCGATCGACGTAATCTGCCGCTCCACGGAATTGATCGAGAAACTCCGGTCCGTAGGAGACGAGACCACCGGCGAGAACGTGAATGCGGTTGGGATAGACCGCGGGCAACCGATGCTGTGCCGCAAGTTCGACGATCAGCTTGCTATGCACCGTTGCCGGGGAACTGGCGATCACGATGAGACCGCCATTTGGCTCAGTTGCGAATTTTCCAATCCGCGCGCGCGATTTCAGCGGCATCGCTCATTTCGACCGGGCTCACCTCTACCCCGAGGGAGGGCGCCAAAGCCTTGATTGCAGCGAACTGGGCGGGAAAGCCGGGTGGTCGAAGCACTGCAACTCGAGTTGTGGCGGGCGCGATCTCCTTCAGAATTTCCAAATATTTTACGCTGAAGGTCAAGTCGATGTTGCTGAAGCCCGTCGCGTTGCCCTCCGGTCGGCCAAGACTTTTGACATAGGGCAATGGGTCGTTAGTCGCCGTGAATATGACGGGCACGGTGCGGTTCACTTCGTGCAACACCTCCATCGCCAACCCGCTTCCCGCCAGGATGACGTCGGGCGCGAGCGAGACCAACTCGGGCGCGTACCGGCGAAGGACCTCTCGTTGGCGGACGAGTTCCCGGTCGTCCGACCAGCGGAAGTCGATCCTCACATTGCGGTTTTCTATCCAGCCCCGTTCTCGCAACGCATGGAGGAAAGCCGCGATTCGGTTACGTCCATTTTGATCTTCGGCAGATACTGTCATGAGCACGCCGATGCGACGCATTTCAGATTTTTCGGCGCGCGCAACGACCGGCCACGCCGAAGCGATACTACCAAAGAAGACGATCAAATCGCGCCGGCGCATGCCGTAGGCTCAGTCGACTATGTGGACTCACTCAATTATCAGGTCAGCATTCCTCAGCACTTCCGAGGACCAGTTGAAGGCCAATTCTAGCCGCGGCGTTGGCATTGATGACAGTTTCAAAGACCGGCCTCTTGCTGCGGATCCAGTCCGGTCTGGGTTATGTCAATCCGCGGCGAGGGCGGTCCTTCATGGAGGAGGAGCTTGCGGGCGTATTGCCCCGCGGATCGATACAGACCCTGTATGTAGGTTCCCTTGGAAACCAGGCCGCCACTGAAGGTGTACAGCCGATTTGGATAAACCACCGGCACCTTATGATCGGTCGCAAATTTGATGATGGCTTGACGTTTTGCTGCCGCCAACACGCTCACTCCGACGATAAGGCCGGCCGGCGTATCGGCCTCCTTCACGAAACTTCGTCAAATCTGCATCAAGCGTAGCGCTAGCCGCAATTGATCGCTCTTGTCGCGTCAAGCTTCGGAGCTGAGGTTTTGTGCCTGAGCCAGGATTTCGTCGTATACCCACTTCGCATTGTATCGGGCGGGATCCATATCGTAGACGACGGCCGCTCGTGCCACCGTTGGTTTGACAGCCCTGAGCAAACGCACCCACTCGCCACACAGATTCTTGCCGTATGAGATAAAGCCGTAGACATTACTTGCCATACTCGGGAGTGGCTGCGGGGTCTTGCCCTCAGGTTGGCCATCCCGGCAAAGACGATTGGCTTGTCTTCGCACAACGCCGTTGAGGGCGCGCAGGGACGGCCAGCAGCCGGTGAAGTACAGGTCCGGGCCAGATCCATCAACCACGAGATCGCGCAAAGCCTGCGCCTTCTTGCCGTAGTTCGCCAAAATCTCCAGCGCCGAAGCAGTTGGCGACGGTCAGGCCTGGAATTGGCCCAACTCCTCGCAAGAACGCCTCGCGCCGCGCCGATATTTCTCGATCGTCCTCAGCCAAGTTCATGAACATACCGATAAATGGACGCTGACGTGACACTTGCACCTCCCTTAAATTCTGCGATTACCCAGCCAGCACATGGACCGGGCACTACAATTCAGCAGATCGAACAATCTCTCAATGATAGGCCGCGTCGGTTGTTTTGCAAGCGCGAGTTGGTCCGTCGCGTCTCTTTACAACGCGGCAGTGTGCGCGTATTTCCGTTGTCGCGCGTTTCGATGGCGAGCGAACATCTTGTTTTGAATGATTCTGTAATTTACTTGAGTTCTGCGTTTTCGATTTTCGATGAAGTGAACGAGGCGAGCGATGAACCCGACGAATTTGGATGCTTGTGAGGTAACTCGATACGTTTCCGCAACCACTATCGGCAGACTGAAGTCTGCAATAAAACAAGGAACGGCTGTTTGTAGATGTGTGGCGGCTATCCGATCAAGACGTCGTGCGCAGCGGCGCGGAGAAATCGATGCTGGCTGCGGCTGCGGTTGCGGGCCAGCAGATTGAATTTATCGCACGGTCAGGTCAGCGTCATACGACCGCACTGGCCGCTCGTTCAAAGGCAAGGTGCTGGCGTGAGGCGAAAAGGCATTTCCGGCGCGGACTGGCACACTAGCTGAAACGCCCGAAGCGAATCCGCCGTTCACTTGAATGGCGGGGCGCGCTTTTGGTCGAATGTCTCCAATACGGCGCTTCTTGCATGCGCAGGGGTCGGCTTGTCTGTCGGCAACGGGAGCGGTTTCCCCGCGGTTCGTGGCCATTGCACGGCGACCAATGTCGCGCCTCTGGACGCGGATGGGCGCGCACGTCACCTTTGACGCAAGCTCAGAATTGACGGTCCATGACAATTCTCCAAAGATACCCGCGCGGCTGACCGACCGACGCTGGGGAAGAGGACATGACGTACTTCAAGCAATTCGCCCGCGGGGGCAGCCCTCGTCCTGGCGTCCTCGTCTTCGCTCCCTCGCGGCCCAGGACTATCCGGCCCGCCCGGTGACCATCGTGGTGCCGTTCGCGGCCGGCGGCGGCACCGACATCATCGCCCGCCTGCTGGCGCAGAAGCTCGAGCAGCGGCTCGGCAAATCGTTCCTCATCGACAACAAGCCGGGCGCCGGCTCGACCATCGGTGCGACGGCCGCGGCACGCGCTGCGCCTGACGGCTATACGCTGCTGATGGCGCCAAGCCCGGCGATGGCGATGAGCGTCTCGATCTACAAGAGCCTGCCCTACGATCCCGCGGTCGACTTCATTCCGATCGCACTCGCGGCGCAGACGCCGTTCGTGCTGATCGTCAATCCGTCGCTGCCGATCCATTCAGTCGCCGACCTGATCCGGCTCGCCAAGGAAAAGCCGGGCGCGTTCTCCTATGGCTCGGCCGGGCCGGGCACGCCGCATCATCTCTACGCCGAGCTCTTTCGCAGCATGACCGGGGTGGAGATGTCGCACGTGCCTTATCGGGGCTCGGGCCCGCTGGTGAACGACGTCGTGGGCGGGCATCTGCCGCTCACCTTCGTCGACATTCCGCCCGCGGTCGGCGTCATTCAGACCGGCAAGGTGCGCGCGATCGCGATCTCGACCAAGACCCGCCATCGCTCGTTCCCCGACATCCCGCCGGTGGCCGAGACCGTGCCGGGCTTCGATGCGGCCTCCTGGCAGATGCTGGTCGCGCCGGCCAAGACGCCAAGGCCGATTGTCGAGAAGCTGCATGCCGAGGTGAAGGCGTTCCTGCCCGAGCTGACCGAGCGTTTCCTCAGCGACGGCATGCTGATGATGGACAACACCTCGGTCGAGGCGCTGCAGGAGTTCGTGCGGTCCGAGATTGCGCGCTGGGAGCCGGTGGTGCGGAAGGCGGGGCTCACGGGGACGCAGTAGCCGTTAGGTAGTGCGATCAGTGCTGTGGCTGCCGCAGCAAGCCAAGTGTCGCTTCGCGCACGAGCTCTCCTTCCGGTGAAAGCGACGGCGCCTTCCTGATGCGGCGCAGCAGTGCATTGCGCGCCTCCCACTCCGTGGCGGGATCGAGGGTTTCGAGAAACTGCACCTCGCCCGCTGCCAGCGTGGCGACCGGCAAGCCATCGCGGTAGAGCACGCGGTTCCCGGTCAGCGCCGGCAGCCGGGCACCCGGCGTGATGATTCCCACGAGGTTGAGCGGATCGGCGCCCGATACCGAGATCCAGGCGCCATCGGCGGCCTTGCGGCGCACCTCGCGCAACATGCCGACCGCCTCCGGCAACGCAAACTGTTCGCCTGCAAAGCCCGCGACAAAACGGCCGCCGCGAATATCGCCTCGGCTCTCCAGTCGTCGGTAGACTCTCAAGAGGTCGCGCCACGGCGGAAGCCAGGCGGCTTCGCGCTCGAGCAGCCGCCAGAACACGACGCCATAGCGATTGAGCAGCGCGCGGGCGACGTGCTCGACAGCTTCGGACGCGGCTTGCGGATCTTTTGGATCTTGGGGATCTTGCGGCTGAGGCTTCGCACGGCGCGTCAGCGCCCAGCGGCCGGCGTCTTCAATGCCGAACATCACAGTGCGGCGGCGGCGCCGTCCGTTCGCTCCGGGTCGCCGCTCGCTCGACGGCACCAGCAGCGCGCGCAATCCCGCAAAGCTGTCGGAGGTCACGAGACCCAAGGCCACCAGCTCGGCCAGCCCTTCCTCGATCTGGGTTCGCAGCAGCCGCGTGTCGAGCAGCTCGTCGAAGAACGAAGCGCCATGTTGCCGGATATGCTCGAGCACGGCCTGGGCGTTGCGGGTCGGCTGTGCTCGCTTCCGCGCGGCTTGAGAGAGATGTCCAGAACGCCGCGTCACGGCGGGTGAGCAGCGTGATCGGCGTTGTCCGCACCGGCGTCGGGCGGCTGTCGGCGCCGTTCGCGCGCGGACGCAGCCGCGTCCAGGTGATGCGTCCCGATCTGCAGTGATCGTCCAGCCAGGACGGCTGATAGGCCGCAAGCCGCGTCGGCAGGATCTCGGCCTCCCAGGCGGCGGCAGGCGCCTCGAAGCCTTCGAGCTGTCCGACCACTTTCTCGAGTGCGTTCGATCCTTCCATGCGCGTGTCGGCGCTGGCGTGCTGCCAGGCCAGCAGGAACCGCAGGAAATCGCGCGCCGCCACCGGCTCGATCTCGGCGCGCAGGCGCTTGACCGTGTAATGATGAATTCGCGCCAGCAGCCGCCGCTCGCACCATTCGTCAACCACAACACCGGGCGTGAATCGTCCGCACAATGCGAAGCCTTCGCTCTGGAGCGCCGCGAGCGCGCTCGCGATCTCTCCCGCCGATACGCCAAGCGATGCCGAGAGCGCCTCTTGCGTCACCGGACCCAAACCTTCGAGCCGGCCGCGCACGATTTCGACCAGCGCTTCCTCGCGCGACCAGTCTCGCTCCGTCGCGCCGTCCGGCGCCGCGATTGCGGGCTCGAGCCGCGCGGCCGGCCAGATGGCGCGGAACTGGGGCAGGCGCTCCGCCGTGATCCACAGCGTGTGCGATGGCGTCGAGAGCTTCGCGGCGCGCTTGTCTTTCGCGAGCTCGGCGAGCCAGCCATCCCAATTGGGCGCCTTGGCTTCCTCATCAGTGATGAAGCCGAGCCAGACCATGGCGTCGTGCAGCTCATCAGCGTTGGCCGCCTCGGGCCAGGCTTCGGCCTTCACGCGCGCGATGGCATCGGCGTCGAGCCGGCCGAGGTCGGCGGCATCTTCCGGCGACAGCCAGCGGCGCGCCATCACGGCCTGAGTGCGACGCTCCTCGAGCGGTGCGTCGTCGAGATAGGCGTAGGGCCGCGCCGTGAGAACCTCGAGCGCGAGCGGCGACGGCTGATTGAGGTCGCGCGCCACGACCTGAATGGCGCCGGATTCGATGCCCGACAGGAGCCGCTGCAGGCCCGCGAGATCCATCGCCTCGGTGAGACAGTCGTCGATCGTCTGCCGCACCAGCGGATGATCCGGAATCTCGCGCTCGCCGGGCAGGTTCTCGGCGCAGGCGATCTGATCGGGGAACACGGCGCCGATCAGGTCCTCGGCCGCCATGCGGGAGAGCTGCGGCGGCACCTTGCGCCCGCCGCGCATCCGCGGCAGCGCGAGCGCGACACCGGCAGTCCAGCGCCAGCGCGTGATGAACATCGGCGCATCGAGCATCGCCTGGATCAACAACGGTCGCACGGTCGCGGCGTTGAGATAGCGTGACACCTCCTCGAGCGCGAAGCTGTGCGCGGTGGTCAGCGAGAGCACGATGTTGTCTTCGGTCGCGGCCGCCTGCAGCTCGAAATTGAACTTGCGGCAGAACCGTTTGCGCAGCGCCAGTCCCCAGGCGCGATTGATGCGGCTGCCAAACGGAGAATGGATGACGAGCTGCATGCCGCCGACTTCGTCGAAGAAGCGCTCGAACACGATCGTGTCCTGCGTCGGGAGGCAACCCAGCGCGGCAAGACCCGACGCCAGGTACTCGACCAGCTGGCGCGCGCCTGGCTCGGCGATTCCGATCTCGTCGACCAGACGCTGCAAGGCACGTGCGCCGGTTGGATCGTCGCGCAGCGAGGCGGCAATCTCGGCGCGAAAGCGTGACACGGCGCTCGACAGCTCGTCGGTGCGACCGGGCGCCTCGCCGAGCCAGAACGGAATGGTCGGCGCCATGCCGTGGGCATCCTCGACCCGCACGACGCTGCGCTCGACGCGCTGGATGCGATAGCTCTTGTTGCCAAGCTGGAAGATGTCGCCGGCCATGCTCTCGACCGCGAAATCCTCATTCACCGTGCCGATGAAATGATTCTCGGGCTCGAGCAACACTTGATAGTCCGCGTTGTCCGGTATGGTGCCGCCGGAGGTGAGCGTGGTGAGCCGTGCGCCCCGACGGCCGCGCAGCACGCGATTGACGGCGTCATGGTGGATCAAGGCGCCGCGCCGCCCGCGGCGGGTGCTGAAGCCTTCGGCGAGCATGCCGACGATGGCTGCAAAGTCCTCTCGTGCCAACGCGCGATAGGGCCAGGCCCGGCGAATGAGCTGATAGAGCTCATCCTCATCCCAGGTCTTGGAACAAACCTCTGCGGCGATCTGCTGCGCCAGCACGTCGAGCGGCTGCTGCGGAACGGAGAGGCGATCAAGCTCGCCGCACCGGACGCTGTCGAGAAGCGCTGCGCATTCGACCAATTCGTCGCGCGAGAGCGGAAACAGCCGGCCCTTGGGGGTGCCCGCAACCGCGTGGCCCGAGCGCCCGACTCGCTGCAGGAAGGTCGCGATCGAACGCGGTGAACCGAGCTGACAGACGAGGTCGACGTCGCCGATGTCGATGCCAAGCTCGAGCGAGGCCGTGGCGACCAACACCTTGAGCTTGCCATGCTTGAGCCGCTGCTCCGCATCGAGCCGCAGCTCCTTGGCAAGGCTGCCGTGATGCGCGCTCACCTGGTCCTGGCCGAGACGGTCCGACAGCTGCCGGGTGACACGCTCGGCCAGCCGGCGTGTATTGACGAAGATCAACGTCGTGCGATGCGCGTTGGTGAGTTCCACCAGGCGATCATAGATCTCATTCCAGACCTCGCCCGACATCACGGCTTCGAGCGGCGATGACGGGACTTCGAGCGCAAGATCGCGCGCGCGCTGATGGCCGGTATCGACGATCTCGCAGCCGGCACCTCCTCTCGCGCCGAGGAGGAAGCTCGCGACCGTCGCGATCGGCTTTTGGGTGGCCGAGAGACCAACACGCAGCAATCGCCGGCCACACAGGGCGTCGAGACGCTCCAAGGACACCGAAAGATGCGTCCCGCGCTTGTTCGGCGCCATTGCATGAATTTCGTCAACGATCACAGTGCGCGTGGTCTTCAGCAGCTCGCGGCCTGACTCGGAGCCAAGCAGGATGTAAAGCGATTCCGGGGTGGTCACGACGATGTGCGGCGGGCGACGGTGCATGCGCTGGCGTTCGCCGGCCGGCGTATCGCCGGTGCGAACCCAGCTCCTGATCTCCACGTCGGGCAGGCCTTGCGCGCGCAGCGCCGCGCGGATTCCCGCGATCGGCGCTTCAAGATTGCGCTGAATATCGTTGGATAGGGCCTTGAGCGGAGACACATAGACGACCTGCGTCTCATCCTCGAGACCAGTGTCGAGCCCTTGCCGCACCAGGCCGTCGATGGCTGCCAGGAACGCCGCCAGTGTCTTGCCGGATCCGGTCGGTGCCGCGATCAGGACGTCGCGACCTGACTGGATCGCGGGCCAGGCCTGCGCCTGCGCGGCCGTGGGGGCGGCAAACGCACGATCAAACCAGGCCGCCACGGCTGGATGAAACAGAGTACTAGCGGTCATGCAGCACGCGCGGAACCCTTGCGCCGTAACCGGTCGAGCCGGCCCCCAAGCTTATAAATGATCGATGACGTTTCCCGAATATGGGCGTCCGAAGGCCGGAATCAACCGTATCCCCGCGCGCGGGTCTCGTGTGCGCTTTAATTCAACGGCACGAAGATGTTGATCACGAGCTTGTCGGGCAGTGCCGTCAGCAGATCGGTCACGTATTCCTCGATCAAAAGCTCTTGCGTCGAGATCTGCTTCTCATCCACGTGATGGGAGATCGTGTCGTAGGTCTGCGTCATGGCGTCGAACGAGCCGCGGTGCACGAACTTGAGCGCCTTGCCGGCCGGCGAGGTGCCGGTGAGGATATCGCCGGTCGGCGCTGCTTTCGGCGCCGCCGCGACCGGGATCGCGGCTTGGAAATTGAAGCTCACGTCGTCCATCGCAGTGTAGATCGTCATGGCGGGGCCGGCCGCCTTGAGGCCCGCCTTGTCGAGATACTGCTTCACGGTTTTGAACGCCTCGGTCAGCGTCTCAAGCGCCGTATCCCATTCGCCGGTTCCTGCCGCATAGACGATCGGCTGCTCGGCGAGCGTGACCTCCTGGCCGAATGGATCGATCGGCTGGGTCTGGATCGTGGTCTGCGCCAAAGACGGCACCGGGGCGCCAACTGCTGCCGCGAGGGCGAGAATAAGAATGAACCGCCGCATCGGAAATCTCCTCATGCCGCCGCGCCGCCCGGCCCCAGCGCTTTCCAGGAGTCTAACAGATGGTGGAGCACAACGGGTCGGACACGTGCCAGTTCCCGCAAAAATTTACGTAAAAATTGGCGTGGCGTAGCCATCTACCGCCCACTGGCCAAGGGCCTGTTCTTGCTCCTATATGGCGGCATCAGGACGATCATGACCAGCCTCGCCAACCACGCCTTTGTGAAGATGAACGGCCTCGGCAACGAGATCGTGGTGGTCGATTTGCGCCGCGAGACGGGCGCCGTAAGCGCCGAGGAGGCGAGGGCCGCGGCCCAAGGCGTGCCTTACGATCAGCTCATGGTCCTGCACGCGCCGCGCGCCAGGGGCACCGACGCCTATGTGCGCATCCTCAACAATGACGGCTCCGAGGCGGGCGCCTGCGGCAACGGCATGCGCTGCATCGCCGATATCGTGTTCAAGGAAAGCGGCAAGGACACGCTGACATTCGAGACCCGCGCCGGCATCCTCAACTGCTGGAAGGGCGATGAGCCGCTGGTCTCGACCGTCGACATGGGCAAGCCGCGCTTCGCCTGGAACGAGATCCCGCTCGCGGAGGAATTTCGCGACACCCGCGCGATCGAGCTGCAGATCGGGCCGATCGACAAGCCGATCCTGCATTCGCCCTCGGCCGTCAACATGGGCAATCCGCATGCGGTGTTCTGGGTCGACGACGTCAACGCCTACGATCTCGGCAAGATCGGCCCGATGCTGGAAAATCATCCGATCTTTCCGGAGCGCGCCAACATTTCGCTCGCGCATGTCGTGTCGCGCGATCACATCGTGGTGCGGACCTGGGAGCGCGGCGCCGGTCTCACCAAGGCCTGTGGGTCGGCCGCCTGCGCGGTCGCGGTTGCGGCGGCGCGGCTCAGGCGCGCCGAGCGCAAGGTCACGGTGACGCTGCCGGGCGGCGATCTCATGATCGAGTGGCGCGAGCGCGACGACCATGTGCTGATGACCGGCCCGGTGGAATACGAATTCGAAGGGCAGTTCGATCCGGCGTTGTTCAAGGCGGGAGCGTCGCCGTGACCGTCGAGGTGATGACCTTCGGCTGCCGGCTCAACGCCTATGAGTCGGAGGCGATCCGGCGCGAGGCGCAGGCGGCAGGGCTCACCGACACGGTGGTGGTCAACACCTGCGCGGTCACCGCCGAAGCGGTGCGGCAGGCGCGCCAGGCGATCCGCAAGCTTGCGCGCGAGCGGCCGGAGGCCCGCATCGTGGTGACCGGCTGCGCGGCGCAGACCGAGCCGGCAACATTTGCCGGCATGCGCGAGGTCGATCGCGTGCTCGGCAACGACGAGAAGCTGAAAGGCGCTGCGTGGCGCGACACGCAGCGCGCGCTCGCGGCAAATGATTTCGGCATCGCGGCCGAGGAGAAGATCGTCGTCAATGACATCATGGCGGCGAAAGAGACCGCACCGCATCTGATCGATGGTTTCGAGGGCCGCACGCGCGCCATCGTGCAGGTGCAGAACGGCTGCGACCACCGCTGCACGTTCTGCATCATCCCCTATGGCCGCGGCCCCTCGCGCTCGGTGCCGATGGGCGAGGTGGTCGCGCAGGTGCGCACGCTCGCCGAGCGCGGCTATCGCGAGGTCGTGCTGACCGGCGTCGATCTCACGAGCTATGGCGAAGATCTCCCGGGCGCGCCAAGGCTCGGCGCGCTGGTGAAGCAGCATCCTCAAGCACGTGCCCGAGCTGCCGCGGCTGCGGCTGTCCTCGATCGATTCGATCGAGGCCGACCGCGATCTCCTCGATGCGCTCGCCAACGAGGCGCGGCTGATGCCGCATCTGCATCTGTCGCTGCAGGCGGGCGACGATCTCATCCTCAAGCGCATGAAGCGGCGCCATCTGCGCGCCGACGCGATCGCGTTCTGTGCAGCAGGCGCGGCGGCTGCGGCCCGACATCGTGTTCGGCGCCGACATCATCGCGGGCTTTCCGACCGAGACCGATGCGATGTTTGCGCGCTCGCTCGAGCTCGTCGACGACTGCGGCTTGACGCATCTGCACGTCTTTCCGTTCTCGCCGCGCCCCGGCACGCCCGCCGCCCGCATGCCGCAGGTCGCGCGCGATGTGGTCAAGGAGCGGGCGCGCCGGCTGCGTGACAAGGGCGCCGAGGCGCTCAAGCGCCATCTCGATCGCGAGGTGGGTGCGCGCCGCAGCGTGCTGGTCGAGACGCAGGAGATGGGCCGCACCGAGCATTTCACGCCGGTGCGGTTGGCGGCGCCGGGCGAAGCCGGGCGTCATCCTTGATGTCCGGATGGCGGGGCACGACGGCAGGAGCCTGTTGGCGGCATGAGCCCGCGTGCGTAGGTTTGGTTGCGCGACAGGAGCCATTCCGATGACCGACCCGCACCTCATCACCTCGCTCGATGCGCTCGAGCGGATCTACGGCGAGCCGCATGGTCCTGCGCTCGCCAAGGAAGCTGACCGCATCACGCCGCACTATCGCGCTTTCATCGAGGCGGCGCCGTTCTTTGCGCTGGCGTCGGCGGGGCCGAGCGGGCTCGACTGCTCGCCGCGCGGCGACGCGCCGGGCTTCGTGCGGGTGCAGGACGAGAAGACGCTGCTCATTCCCGACCGGCGCGGCAACAACCGCATCGACACGCTGCGCAACATCCTGCGCCGATCCGCGGGTGGCGCTGCTGTTCCTGATTCCGGGCTGCGGCGAGACCATCCGGATCACCGGCCGCGCCGCGATCTCGATCGATCCAAAGCTGACGCAGAGCTTCCTGGTCGACGGCAAGGCGCCGCGCTCGGTGCTGGTCGTGTCGGTCGAGAGCGTGTTCTACCAGTGCGCCAAGGCGATCGTGCGCTCGAAGCTGTGGGATGCCTCGCGTCATGTCGAGCGCAAGAGCCTGCCGAGCGCCGGCACCATTCTCGCCGATCTCACCGGTGGCAAGCTTGGCGGCGCCGAGCACGACCGCACCGCGCCCGAACGCTTGAAGGCGACGATCTACTAATCCGACCAAGCGAAATACCTCGCCCTGCCAGCCGCAGGCGTAGAGACGCTCCTGCATGGTGAGCGGGATCGGCGCCATTACCTTGATCGGGTCGCGGTTCTTGTAGAGCGGCACGATGATCTCGCGCGAATGCAGGTGCAGCGACGGGCCGCCGATGCGCGGGGCGTTGCCGTAGATCGTGTCGCCGACGATTGGCCAGCCTTGCGCTGCGCAATGGACGCGCAGCTGGTGGGTGCGGCCGGTGACGGGCTCGAGCGCGAGCCAGGTGAGATGCTGAGCTGCGGTTACAGTCGCGCGTTGAAGCGACTCGCCTGCCACTCGACGGGCCGGCTCCCTCCCCCCTTGCGGGGGAGGGGTGGGGAGGGGGGTGACCGCGAATGCTGAGTTTGTCGCCACCCCTCTCCCTGTCCCTCCCCCGCAAGGGGGGAGGGAACGCTGTGGCGCGGCTCTGCCCAAGCTGTCGCCGCGTACGTGGCGACGCCCCATCACCTTCCACTTCGTCACCGCCGGCTGGCCATCCGGATCGGGCTTCATCCACCAGCCGCGGCTTTCGTCACGGCGGCCGAGCGGCAGATCGATCGTGCCTTCGTGCTCGGCCGGGCCGCCCTCGACCACCGCCCAGTAGCATCTTGCCGATCGCGCCGGTCTTGAACAGCTTGCCCAATGTGGCCAGCGCCTTGCGGTGGCGGCCGAGCACCAGGCAGCCCGAGGTTTCGCGGTCGAGCCGGTGGGCAAGCGCGGGAGCACGCGGCAGCCCGAAGCGCAGCGCGCCGAAATGATCCTCCAGGCTCTCGCCGCCCTTGGGGCCGCGGTGGACCGCGATGCCGGCGGGCTTGTCGATCACCAGCATCAGCCCATCGCGATAGAGCAGCCGAGCCACCATCTCTTCGGGGTTGAGCTTTGCGTTCATCAGCGAAACCGCTATCACGACGGCCAATATGAATGACAGCACCGCATGAATGACAGCACCGAGAAGCAGGGCTCCTGGTGGAACCGCCTCACCGGCGGCCTCAAGCGCACCTCCGGCGCCATCGGCCAGGCGATCTCCGACCTCGTCATGCGCGGCCCGCTCTCGCCCGAACGGATCGTGGAGATCGAGGAGACCCTCATCCGAGCCGACCTCGGCGTCGATGTCGCGGCCCGGATGGCGACCATCATGGGCGAGGGGCGCTACCGCAACCTCGACGAGGCGACGGCGGTCCTCATCGCCGAGGTCGAAAAGGTCCTGACCCCGGTTGCCACGCCGCTGGCTGTCACAGGGGCGAAGCCGTTCGTGGTCCTGGTGGTCGGCGTCAACGGCTCGGGTAAGACCACCACCATCGGCAAGCTCGCGGCGCGCTTCCGGGCTGAAGGCAAATCGGTGATGCTGGCGGCCGGCGACACCTTCCGGGCAGCCGCGATCGAGCAGCTCAAGATCTGGGGCTCCCGCGTCGGCGCGCCGGTGATCGCGCGCGAGCAGGGCGCGGATGCGGCCGGGCTTGCGTTCGATGCGCTGCAGGCGGCGAAAACGCAGGGCGCCGACGTGCTGTTGGTCGACACCGCCGGCCGGCTGCAGAACCGCACCGAGCTGATGGACGAGCTTCAGAAGATCATCCGGGTGATGAAGAAGGTCGATGCCGCCGTGCCGCACGCGGTGCTGCTGGTGCTCGATGCGACTGTCGGCCAGAACGCGCTGTCGCAGGTCGATGTCTTCCTCAAGCTCGCCGGCGTCACCGGCCTTGCCATGACCAAGCTCGACGGCACCGCGCGCGGCGGCATCCTGGTGGCGATCGCGGAAAAATATCGCCTGCCGGTGCACTTCATCGGCGTGGGCGAAGGCGTCGATGACCTGGCGCCGTTTGCGGCGAAGGATTTCGCGCGGGCGATTGCGGGGGCGGAGTAGTTCGGAAACGGGGCACTAGCCGGCGAGGGAGTTGAGTGAATGGCAACCACAATGCGACAATCAGCGCATGACCGATAAACCCCAGCTTCCGGTCGGGCTCAAGCTCGCGCTCGATCTCGGGCCGCTCGTCCTGTTCTTCGCCGCCACCACGCGCCCGGCGCTGTTCGAGCCGCTGGTGGCGCCGTTCCTGTCGGCCGAGCTGCTCGCCGGACCGCATGCCGGCATCTTCACGGCAACCACGATATTCATTCCTGCGGTGCTGATCGCGCTCGCGATCGGCTACGCCAAGACCCGCCACCTGCCGGTGATGCCCGTGGTCACTGCCGTCGTGGTGGTGGTGTTCGGCGGCGCCACGCTCATTCTGCAGAATGAGCAGTTCATCAAGCTCAAGCCGACCATCATCTACGTGCTGTTCGGGAGTGTCTTGCTGGGCGGGCTTGCTTTCGGCAAGCTGTTGCTCGGCGTCGTGTTCGATTCCGTGTTCAATCTTACCGAAGAGGGCTGGCGCAAGCTCACTGTGCGCTGGGCGCTGTTTTTCTTCGCGCTTGCCGTCCTCAACGAGGTGGTCTGGCGCACCCAATCGGATGTGTTCTGGGGCGCTTTCAAGCTGTTCGGTGTGGTGCCGCTGACCTTCGTGTTTGCGGCGTTCCAGTATCCGCTGCTGACGAGATATGCGGTGACAGAGCCGGCGGACGCGAAAGAACAATAACCGTCGTCATCCTTTGACGAATTGCACGAGCAGCTTGCTCACGGCGTCGGGCTGCTCCTGCTGCACCCAATGTCCGGCGCCGTCAACAAGATGGGCGCCGCGCCACTGCGTGCAGACGCGGGGAGTCTGCATCGCTTCGAAGACGCCGGGAGTTCTGATACGATCCCCAGTCGCTCTTGCCGGCGATGAAGCAGGCCGGCACGTCGATCGTGCGGCCCGCGAATGTGCGCAGCTCGGCGAGGGTCTTGGGGTCGGTGCCGCGTCGGACACGATAGCCCTGCAAAGCGCCGGTGAAGCCGGTCCGGGCATACTCCGTGGCATAGACGCCGACCTCGGCTTCGGTCAGCCATTGGCACGCCGCGATCTCGGCCGCGGATGGCATCTCGGCCGCGACCGTCTCGGCCATCCCCTTGTCCTTGTCCATCACGTAATAGGTTGGAATCTTCGCCATCTCCTCGGCGGTGCGCCCCTTGAGCGGATGCGGCTTGTTCCCTTTCCAGTCGGCGCTCTTGTAGTGATAGTAGGCGCGGAAGAACGCGTGCAGGCCCTGCGGTGCGTGCAGCATGTCATCGTTGGCGCCGTGCGTACGCTGATGGTTGTGATAATACTTGCGCGGACGCGGCAGCTTCGCGAGCTCGGCGTCGAGCTCATCATCAGTGGGAGCCGCCCGTGGCGGCGCGGCACCGTTGGCAGTGTCGAATGGGATTGCTGGCGGGCCCGGAAACGGCGAGCTCAGCAGTGCGACCGAACGGAAGACATCGGGCCGGATCAGCGCGCACCACGACGCAACCGGTGAGCCGGCGTCGTGGCCCGCCACTGCGGCCACCGATCGGTAGCCGAGCGCAAAGATCAGCCCGGTCGCATCCCGCACCATGTTGAGGATACGGAACGGGTCGGGGTCGGCGTCAAACGAGCCATCCCAGCCGGTCGTGCGTCCGTAGCCGCGCTGGTCGGGCGCAATCACGTGATAGCCGGCTTGAGCGAGCGGCAGCATTACCTTGCGCCAGCTGTAGGCGAGCTCCGGGAAGCCGTGCAGCAGCAGCAGGCAAGGCCGGCCCGTGCTCTCGAAGCCCGCCTCCAGCACGTGCACCATCAGGCCGTTGTTGTTGTTGACGACGCGGGAGCGAATCCCGAGGGCAACGTGCCGTTGCCGTAGGGAGGAAGGGTATCGGCGAGAGCGGTGACAGGTGGTGCCGACATTGCAGCGTCTCCTCTTCAAGCGCCGCGGCCGTATCATTTCTTCGCAAGAGCCCGATCCGCGGGCACGTTGGCGATGACGTGCGACTCATTGCCGGCTTCGCCCGGTGCGATCAGCTCGTAGAACCCGCTGATCTTGACGCGCACGATTACGTTGTTGAGCGACTGGTTCTGGAAGTACCAGCCGTGGACGCCGTCGAAGGGCGCTGTCAGCGCGCCGTTCGCGCTGGTGCCGGTATCCTTCTTGTAGGTCGCGACCGTCATCTCCTTGCCGTCGGAGAGCGTGTGACCGTGAAAGTCGAAAAAGAACTCGGTGGAGATGGGGATGCCGGCCACGCTCCATTCGTAGATGAGCGTTGCGTCCTTCTTCATCCGCACTTTGTATTCGAGCTGGTCGCCGCCTTGTCGGCTTCCATCAGGGTTCAATGGAATCTCGATCGTGTCGCTGCGGAAGCCCGACGGATATTCGCGTGCGAGCGGCACCTCGCTCTTGGTAATGTCGAACGGCACCTCGCGCGGCGCCCACAGCCGATTGAGCCCGGTGAGCTTGCCGAGCCCGAGCGGGTCGACATTGAACTCGGCCGGCAGGATGGCGCCGAACGTGATCACGCTTGCGACGACCAAGGCGCCCGCCGTGATGGTGAGCATACGCCCAGGCGACAGCGGTTGCGAGATCTGGCCCTCGGTCGTCATCAGGCCTTGGCTCCCACGAAATAGCCGGCGAGCTGATATTCCATCAGCACAAAGCCGGCCGCCAGAATCAGCGCATTGGCGGCGACGGCGGAGCGCTCGAAGCTCGCGGTGCGCCGCCACTGCAGCATGATCGCGAGCATGATGGCGAGCGCAATCATCTGCCCGAGCTCGACCCCGATATTGAAGCCGATCATGTTCGGCACGAGGCCATTGGGGCTGAGCCGGAACTCCTGCAGCTTGGTGGCAAGCCCGAAGCCGTGGATCAGGCCGAATACGGCGACCGCGATGCGGTTGTTGGGCTGAAAGCCAAAGACCGACTTGAAGCCGCCGAGATTGTCGAACGCCTTGTAGGCGACCGAGAGCCCGATCACGGCATCGATGAGATACGCGTTGACCTCGAGCTTGAGCAGCACGCCGGCGAGGAGCGTGATGCTGTGACCGATGGAGAACAGCGTCACATAGATGACGACGTCGCGCATGCGGTAGAGAAAGAAGATCACGCCCAGGATGAACAGCAGGTGGTCGTAGCCGGTCACCATGTGCTTGGCGCCGAGATACATGAAGGGGAGGATGTCGGGGCCCTTGGTCGCCGCCACGAACGAGGCATCCTTGCCGCCGATGCCGTGCGCGAAGGCGAAGCTGTCCGGAATAGCGAGCAGCGCCAGAATGATCACGAGAGCTGCCGCACTCCGCTCATTCCCCCGCAGGGCGGACTTTAGCGTGCTCAACTGTCCTTGGCACGAACCCAGCCGCTGTCGTCCCCGCGCAGGCGGGGACCCATAACCACCAAGGTTTCGGTCGTCGCTGGCTTTGCCACATTGCCCTGCTGCCGCGTATGGGTCCCCGCCTGCGCGGGGACGACAGCGGAGAGTCATTGCTTCACATCGTCTCTCGCGGGGACGAACGGAGATGGGAACCAACAATGGAGCGCCCCTGAATACGCCGGTGCGTCGTCGCAGGAGGCAGAGGATATTGCAAAACAGAGGCGCCGCAAATGAAGGACACGCGGCCGGAAGCGAAGCCGCCGTGAGGTCCCGTCATTCCCCTCCGGGACACCTGGCTCGGGCGAATGTGGGTGACCGGTATTGTCGGGTTGTGTCCTACAACCTATAATCTCCCTCGAGTGGGGGATGGGGTGACAGTCGCCGCTGCTGGTCGCATGTGCTTCCGCGCCATTGGTACCGAGCGCAAGCGATGTCCTTTTGCGTGCGGTGTCCTGTCGGCGCGGACATACGTCTGCAATCATCGTTCTCTATTCGCGGATGCCGAGCTCGATCATCCGTGAATGTGCGTTGTTTCGTGTTGTTCAATTGTTGCTTGGGGGGTCAACATGCGTTTTGGGAATATCTTGGCGCTTTGCGCTTTCACACTCCTGGCTGGCTGTGCGACGGGTGGTGCCCGATACGCGGACGTGAACGTGGGAGCGCCGAAGCTCGCACCGGACCGGGGGCGCATCTATTTCTATCGCAGCACAGCGATTGTCGGCGTCGTCGTCCAGCCTGACATCAAGCTCAACGGCGAATCGGTCGGATCGGCGGCCCCTGGAGGGTTCTTCTTTGTCGATCGCCCAAGAGGCAGCTACGTAGCTTCGAGCGCGACCGAAGTTGAATCGAAGCTTGCCTTCACGCTGGCAGCCGGCGAGACCAAGTACGTCCGCACCTCGATTTCTCCCGGCATCATCGTTGGACACATGAACTTCGAGCTGATCAGCAAGTCCGTTGCCGAAGGCGAGCTCGCTTCGCTGAACCAAACCACCACCGCAGCGTTGCGATAGGCGCAAAGCGGCGTCGCCCAAGCGGCGGCGAAACACGCGGGCATCGGCGATCCGTATGGTTGCCGAACATCGGTCAGCTCGATGCAGGCTCGCCCGTGGTATGGCGGATCATGGCGGATCAGGATGCCGGCGCTGCCAGCGCCTTCTCGATCTCGGGCTTCAGCACCTTTTCGAGATTGTTGGGCTCGATCGGCCCGATCAGCTTGTAGGCGATGCGGCCGTCACGCCCGACCACGAAGGTCTCGGGCACCCCATAGACACCCCATTCGATCGACGCGCGCCCATTGAGATCGGCGCCGTTGGCGATGTAGGGATTGCCATAGCGGATTAGGAAGCGGCGCGCGTTCTCGGCTGAGTCCTTGTAATTGATGCCGAGGATGCGGACGCGCGGGTCGCGCGCGAGCGCGAGCAGAAGCGGCGCCTCGTCGCGGCAGGGCACGCACCATGACGCCCAGACGTTGAGCACCGCGACCGCACCCTTGAAGCTGTCGGCCTCGAGCCCTGGAACCGGCTTGCCGTTGCGCTCGAGCCCGTCGACGCCGGGCAGCACGGTTGCCGGGGCCGGGTGTCCGATCAGCACGGACGGGATGCGCGAAATATCGCCGGCGCCGAGCCGAATGAGAAACAGCACCGCGAGTCCCAGGAACACAACGAGCGGGATGTACACCAGCACACTGCGCCGCCGGCCGCCCGGGGTTGCACTCTTGTTGCCGTCGGTGTCGTTGTTTGCCGTAACGGTCATTGGGGCCTCTCGGGCGAGCGTCCGGACCGTCGCGTTATACCACGCGCTTCGAGGTCGGACAGAAGCTGGCGTTGCCGCCGCTGATCGATCAGAACCCATGCGATCAATGCGGCGACAATCAGGATTGCGACCGAATAGGCGCCAACGAGGAAGGCTGCATTGGGACCGAGATCCATGATGCTTAATGTCCGGCCGCCGCGTCAGCCTGCATCAGCATCAGGGTGCGAACGCGCCGCCGCATGATCTCGTTGCGCATGGCGGCAAGGTGCAGCGTGAAGAACAACAGAAAGAAGGCGAGCGCCATCACCAGGAGCGGAACCAGGATGGAGGGGTGCATGGCCGGCCCGCCCAGGCGCAGCACCGACGATGGCTGGTGCAGCGTGCTCCACCAGTCGACCGAGAACTTGATGATCGGCAGGTTGAGTGCGCCCACGAGTGTCAGCACCGCGACCGCGCGAGCGGCACGCGCGGGCTCCTCGATGGTGCGCCAGAGCGCCAGCACGCCGAGATACATCAGGAACAGCACCAGCACGGATGTGAGGCGGCCGTCCCAGACCCAGTAGGTGCCCCACATCGGACGGCCCCACAGCATTCCGGTAATGAGGCACTGGAGCGTGAGCGCGGCCCCGATCGGTGCGGCCGCCTTGGCGGCCACATCGGCAAGCGGATGGCGCCAGACCAGCGTGCCGAGCGCCGCGATGCTCATGGTTCCCCAGATGAACATCGAGAGCCAGGCCGACGGCACGTGGATATACATGATCTTGGCGGTCGAGCCCTGCTGGTAGTCGTCGGGCGCGCCGATCACCTGCGCGATGCCGAACGCAAACGCGATGAGAGTGGCGGCGGACAGCCACGGCAGGATTCGTCCTGACAGCGTCAGGAAACGGGTCGGATTGGCAAGATCGATGAGCGGCATGGCGCTACATTAGAAATGCCATGGCGTATGCGCAATGCCGCCGCTGGGGCATGCTTTCAGTCAAGTCCTTCAATCAAGCCCTTGGCGTAGCGTAGCAGCGGCCGCAATCGGGCCGACGACCGCGCTCATCATGGTCAATGCACACAGAATCGTGAACGGAGTGCCGAACGGGATCGGCCCGACGACAGCGGCGTTCGAGGCTGCCACCCCGAAAATCAGGACCGGGATGGTCAGCGGCAGGATCAGCACCGCGAGCAAGAGCCCGCCGCGCCGCAACGCAACCGTCAGCGCGGCCCCGACCAGCCCGATAAAGGTCAGGGCGGGTGTGCCGGCCGCGAGCGTGAGCGCGACCGCGCCGGTCGCGACCGGATCGAGATTGAGCAGGAGCCCAAGGAGCGGGGTCGCGACAACGAGCGGCAGACCGGTTGTGAGCCAGTGCGCGATCGCCTTGCCCGCCATGGTCAGCTCGAGCGGAGTCTGGGCCGACAGGATCAAGTCCAGTGAGCCGTCCTCGTGGTCGGACGCGATCAGCCGGTCGAGCCCTAAAAGGCTCGCCAGCAGGGCGCCAAGCCAAAGGATCGCGGGGCCGATCCTGGCCAGCAGCGCCAGATCAGGCCCGATCGCAAACGGGATAATCGCCACCACCAGCAGAAAGAACAGAACCCCGATGAGGGCCCCGCCGCCGACGCGCACGGCGAGCCGAATATCGCGGACCAGGAGCGCAGCAAGTGCGGTCATTGCGACAAGCTCCTTCTGCCCGTCGGTGTGACCACTGCTGCGACAAGCGACTGCTGATCTGCTCTAGCGTTCCCTCCCCCCTTGCGGGGGAGGGACAGGGAGGGGGGTATCCCCAAATTCAAAGTCTGCCGCCACCCCTCTCCCTGTCCCTCCCCCGCAAGGGGGGAGGGAACGTTGTGGCGCTCGCCTTCGCAACGGATGACGATGCGCGTGCGTGTGGCTCCCCAACTGTGCGAGTCCGGTCGGCCGCATGCGGGAACGACTGCATCTCGACTGTGCCACGCGGTCATCGGCTTCCTCCGAGCCTCAGCTCTGCTGCATTCTCGAGGCCGATCGGGCCGTGGACGGCTGCAACGATGAGCCCGCCACTCTGCAGGTGGGCACGCATCAGCTCCGCCAGCATGGCCTGGGCGGTGACGTCGAGCGCCGTGGTTGGCTCGTCGAGCAGCCAGAGCGGGCGTTTGACCGCGATCAGCCTGGCAATCGAGAGCCGGCGGCGCTGCCCGGCGGACAGATAGGCGGCCGGCAGGGCCGCGATGCCGCCAAGCCCCACATCAGCCAGCGCGGTGGCAAGGTCAGTCGCCCTGCCGCCCAGGAAACGAGCCCAGAAATCGAGGTTTTCAAGCACCGAGAGGGCAGGCTTGAGGGCATCCTGGTGGCCCAGATAGTGGGCCTGCTCGGCCAGGGTCAGCTCCGGGTCGGCCCCATCGAGGACCAGAGTTCCGCTGCTCGGCCGCAGCAGCCCGGCCACGAGCCGCAACAGGGACGATTTTCCTGCCCCGTTGGGGCCGGTGATGAGGAGGGCGTCACCCAGCCCGACCGTAAAGCTCACGTCGGAAAAGACCCGCCGGCCGCCCCGGATGCAGGCCAGGTCGCTTGCCTTAAGCCGCATCACATCCGTATCCCCGCCACCGCGCACTTCCTGCCAAGCGTGTTAGCCCGCCGCAAGGTAAGAAATCTTTGGTGAAGATCATGTTCACGTTGTTGACGAGTGTCGATTGTCTGGAACGACGCAAAAAAAGTCCTTATAAGCCAGGGCTATCCGCGTTTATCTTGACCGCACGCGGACGTCGCGGCCGGCGACAGTGGGGCGATACCGGTGGTATACTACCGTGCTCGAACGCCCCTCCGGTCGGATGGGAAACGACCGATATGACCTCGCTTGACTCCTTCCGCTGTTGCAAGACCCTCAAGGTTGGCAACAAGACCTACGCTTTCTACAGCCTCGCTGCCGCCGAGAAGAATGGCCTCAAGGGCATCTCGCGCCTACCGTTCTCCATGAAGGTGTTGCTGGAGAATCTTCTGCGTCACGAAGACGGCCGCAGTGTCACCAAGGAAGACCTGCAGGCGGTTGCGCAATGGCTCAAGACCAAGACCTCGGAACGTGAGATCGCATTCCGGCCTGCGCGCGTGCTGATGCAGGACTTCACTGGCGTTCCGGCGGTCGTCGACCTCGCTGCCATGCGCGACGCCATGAAGATGCTCGGCGGCGATCCCAAGAAGATCAATCCGTTGGTGCCGGTCGATCTCGTCATCGATCATTCGGTCGCGGTCAATTTCTTCGGCGACGCAGGCGCGTTCAAGAAGAACGTCGAGGAGGAATATCGGCAGAACCAGGAGCGCTATCAATTCCTGAAGTGGTCGCAGAAGTCGTTCGATAATTTCCGCGTGGTGCCGCCCGGCACCGGCATCTGCCATCAGGTCAATCTCGAGTATCTATCGCAGACGGTGTGGACCCGGAAGGACAACGTGAAGGTCGACGGCAAGGTGGCCAGCATGGAGGTCGCCTATCCGGACACGCTGGTCGGCACCGACTCGCACACCACCATGGTGAACGGTCTTTCCGTGCTGGGCTGGGGTGTCGGCGGCATCGAGGCGGAAGCCGCGATGCTTGGGCAGCCCTACTCGATGCTGCTGCCGGAAGTGATCGGCGTGAAGCTCACCGGCAAGCTCAAGGAAGGCGTCACCGCCACTGATCTCGTGCTCACCGTCACGCAGATGCTGCGCAAGCGTGGCGTGGTTGGCAAGTTCGTCGAGTTCTTCGGCCCCGGTCTTGCAGGCCTCACCATCGCGGACCGCGCCACCATCGGCAACATGTCGCCCGAATACGGCGCGACCTGCGGTTTCTTCCCGATCGACGACGACACGATGAAGTATCTGCGCGACACCGGTCGTAGCGCGGATCGTATTGCGCTCGTCGCCGCCTATGCCAAGGCGCAGGGCATGTACCGTTCGAAGACGACGCCCGATCCGATCTTCACCGATGTGCTCAAGCTCGATCTCGCGTCGGTCGAGCCGTCGCTCGCCGGACCCAAGCGTCCGCAGGACCGCATCGCCCTCAAGGAGGTCAAGAACGGCTTCGCCACCTCGATGGTGAAGGAGTTCAACAAGGCCGGCGACGGCGGCGGCAAGGATGTGTTCGATCTGCATCCCTCGATCGCGACTGCGCCGCTCGACAAGAATTTCGCCAAGGCCGGCTCGCCCAAGCGTTTTTCGGTCCAGGGGCGCAATCACGATCTCGGCCACGGCGACGTGGTGATCGCCGCAATCACGTCCTGCACCAACACCTCGAATCCGAGCGTGATGATGGGAGCCGGGCTGCTGGCGCGCAAGGCGGTTGCCAAGGGCCTCACCGTCAAGCCGTGGGTGAAGACCTCGCTGGCTCCAGGGTCGCAGGTGGTTGCCGAATATCTCGACAAGTCGGGTCTGCAGAAGGATCTCGACAAGCTCGGCTACAATCTGGTCGGCTTCGGCTGCACCACCTGCATCGGCAATTCCGGCCCGCTGGCGCCGGAAATCTCCAAGACCATCAACGACAACGACGTCGTGGCGGCGGCGGTGCTCTCCGGCAACCGTAACTTCGAAGGCCGCATCAACGCCGACGTGCGGGCCAATTATCTCGCGTCACCGCCGCTGGTGGTGGCGTATGCGCTCGCGGGCTCGATGTATGCGGATCTCGTCAAGCAGCCGCTCGGCCTCGACCAGAAGGGAAAGAAAGTCTTCCTCAAGGACATCTGGCCGACGAGCCGCGAGATCACCTCGCTCATTCGCAAGACCATCAACAAGCAGATCTTCACCAGGAAATACGCCGACGTGTTCAAGGGCGATGCGCTCTGGCGCAAGATCAGCGTGAAGGGTGGCCTCACCTACGACTGGGACAAGAAGTCGACTTATGTGCAGAACCCGCCTTACTTCGTTGGCATGGGTAAGCGCCCGGCGCAGCTCGCCGATATCGTTGACGGGCGAGTGCTGGCGCTCCTGCTTGACTCGATCACCACCGACCACATCTCGCCAGCGGGCTCGATCAAGCTCGATTCGCCCGGCGGCAAGTACCTGACCGATCACAAGGTCAAGCCGGCCGACTTCAACCAGTACGGCACCCGGCGCGGCAATCACGAAGTGATGATGCGCGGCACCTTCGCCAACATCCGGCTGAAGAACCAGATGGTCCCCGGCGTCGAGGGCGGTTTCACCGTCCACTATCCCTCGCGCGAGCGCATGACGATCTATGATGCTGCGATGCGCTACAAGAAGGACCGGGTGCCGCTGGTCGTGTTCGCCGGCAAGGAATACGGCTCGGGCTCCTCGCGCGATTGGGCCGCCAAGGGCGCCAACCTGCTCGGCATCCGCGCCGTCATCTGTCAGACGTTCGAGCGCATCCACCGCTCCAATCTCATCGGCATGGGGGTGCTTCCGCTGTGCTTCGAGGAGGGGACGTCCTGGCAGACGCTCGGTCTCAAGGGTGACGAGCAGGTTACCATCCGGGGCCTGCACGGCGAGATCAAGCCGCGCCAACGGATGATGGCGGAGATCGTCGCCTCGGACGGCGGTTTGCGGCGGGTCCCGCTGATTTGCCGCATTGATACCGTGGATGAGCTTGACTACTTCAAACATGGGGGCATCCTGCAATATGTGTTAAGACAGCTGGTGGCGGCCTAAGGCCGCCGTCGCTCCCTTCGTCCTGGTGCCTCACCTTGAAGTGAGTGGCGGGTGATCGCAGGGGTCACTACACATTCGTGGCGGGGCGCGGAGGCTTAGAGGCATGGAGGCCAGAATGTTTGGTCGTAGCCTCGCCTATGTGGCGGTTGTGGCATGCGCCTCGGCGGCCACGTTAACCATCTGCTGGGCCGAGAACTCGTACCGAGACTCGGGCCGTGGTCGAGCTATTCACCAGTCAGGGCTGCTCGTCGTGTCCGGCGGCCGACCGCCTGATCGGCGAGTTGGCGAACGATCCGACGCTCGTGTCGATGAGCCTGCCGATCGACTATTGGGATTATCTCGGCTGGAAGGACACGCTCGCGGATCCTCGCAATACCGCCCGCCAGCGCGCCTATTCAAAGCTGCGCGCGGACCGCGAGGTTTATACCCCGCAGGTTGTAGTCAACGGCAGCTTCCATGCGCTTGGGAGCGATCGCGCTGCGATCGAGAAAATGATCGCCAAGAGCCGGCAAAATACCTCGGCGCTGGCCTTGCCGGTGTCGGCCTCGGTGTCCAATGGGAAGCTGACTGCGTCGTTCACGAGCGATGGACGGGCGACGGAAGTCTGGGTGGTGAGCCTAGCGAAAGCCGTCACGGTTGCCATCGGCCGGGGCGAGAACAAGGGCAAGACCATCACCTACCACAACGTGGCGCGCAGCTGGCACAAGCTCGACACCACCGACGGCAAGAGCTGGAGCATCCCGCTCAACGAGATCGAGGGCGAGGGCGTTCATCAGGCGGCTGTCCTCGTTCAGGGTGGGACGATGGAGAAGCCGGGCATCATCCTCGGCGCCGCGCTGGCGCCGATCCGCTGACCAGGCGCGCGGCTTTATCGCTACGGGAATCCTAAGATCAAAAGCGGCGGCGTCGCATTGCAGCGCGCCCAGGTCGATACGCTTCAAGTTCAGCACGCTTCAAGCGACTTTGCGCCCCTGTGCCAGTCCGTCGAGATGCGCCAGCACCTCCTCGACGTGCATGACGTCCGCATATTTGTGATGCAGGTCGAACAGATTGACTTTGTGGCAGATCGGGGAGCGGTCGTAGGTGCACTCCTCCACCACGACATTGTGGAAGCCATACGAGTAGGCATCGACCGTCGAGGCGCGCACACAGCCTGATGTGCTCTCGCCGCAGATGATCAGGCTGTCGATCTTCATCATTTGCAGATGTGCAATCAGTGGCGTGCCAAAAAACGCTGAGGCGCGCTCCTTGTAGATCACGAGCTCACCCGGAGCCGGCGCCAGCTCGGCCTTGATGTCGTAGATGTCCTTCCCGAGCTCCTTGAGATTGCGGTTGGTCGATTGCACGCCGCCGGTGTCGACGTGACGGGTGCTGTAGATCACCGGCACGCCCGCCCGCCGCGCTGCCGCGAACAGCCGTTGAGTGGGTGGCATGGCCTTCCAGGCATGCTCGCCGCAGGAGCCGGAGAATTCCTTGTCCACCTCTTTGACCGGCCGGCTGCCGCCCAGATAGGCCTTGTTGTAGAGGTCGATGGCCAGGACGGCCGGGTTGTCGCCGACGTAAATCTTGCGGTGATAGGCTTGGTAGATCTGCAGCGTGTCCGGGTCGATGACGTCCTTCCAGCAGTGGTCTTCAAAATCCCGGGCCATCGCGTGCTCCCTGCCTCGACTGATTGAGAAGAAACCTAGTCCGCTCCAAAGACGTAGGCAACGCGTCGAGCCGGAGTCGCGGGCCGCGCACGCAAAAAAAGGCCGGCTTGCGCCGGCCCTAAAGCATTTGGGGATTGAATGTACGCTTGCTCTTGGGCCTGGTCCGTTTCGGCTCCGGGGGGCTGGGGGGCTGAGGAATCCGTCGCGCGAAAGTAGACCAGGCCCTGAGGCAACAGTCATTTGTATCGCAGCGCAGATTGACCCCCGATTGACCGAATTCAGGCTGCATTATGATTCGCTTGACGAACCCGTGAGCGCTTACCGCGATACATGCGCAACTTGTCGCACCATTGCGTCGCAAAGGTAATCCGAAGAGCCCTCTTGCCGAGACTTGCATCCGGCGCGATCATCAGCATGTGACATACAGGTGACGGTTCGGATGAACACACCAGTGAGACAGTTCAGGTAGCTCAGGAAGGAGGCGCCGATGATCGTTGGTCCAGGCGATGCAGAACCAAGCCAGTCCCCTGGGGGCGAGGTGGCCGCGAGCCTCGTCCCCACGCAGCAGGTAACGTTCGATCGGCGTGAGCTTAATCGACTGTTGGGTCTCTATGGCCGCAAGGTTGCGGCGGGCGAATGGCGCGACTATGCGATCGATTTCCTGAAGGATCGCGCTGTCTTCTCCGTGTTTCGCCGCAGCTCCGAAGTTCCCATCTACCGCATTGAGAAGAATCCAAAGCTGGCGCGCCGCCAAGGCACCTACAGCGTGATCTCAGCGACCGGTCTCATCGTTCGCCGTGGGCACGAGCTTGATCGTGTGCTGCGCTCAATCGATCGGTCGCTCGCGGTAGTGGCGGGCTAGACTTTCCGCCGATTGGATTAAAGTCTAACTTTCTGTTCGAGCATGATCTTTTCCGAAAACCGGTTCCCACTTTTCGGGATCATGCTCTGAGCTCAAGTCGGCTTGCCGTCTGTGCCCTGTCCGAGCGGCCGCTGCATCAGCACGCTGTCGAGCCAGCGGCCGAACTTCCATCCAACCGCCTCGAGCGTTCCGATCATTCGGAAGCCCAGGGCTGCGTGCAGCGCGATCGAGGCATGCTGAGCCGAATCGCCGATGACAGCGATCATCTGCCGGTAGCCGCGCGCTTCTGATTCGACGATCAGCCGATCGAGCAGCAGGCGGCCCAGGCCGCGTCTTTGTGCGTCGGGTGCAATGTAGACGGAATCTTCAACGGAGAAACGGTAGGCCGGCCGGGCGCGATACGGACCTGCATAGGCGTAGCCCACAATCTCACTCTCCGCGTCCGCCACCAGATACGGAAAACCTCCCGCGTTGAGCGCTTCAAGACGGCGCGTCATCTCCTTGAGGTCGGGGGGTTCGAGCTCGAATGATGCCGTCCCGTGCTGCACCGCGTGGGCGTAGATGCGGGTGATTGCGGCGATGTCGGCGGGCCGAACTGGGCGAATTGAAACAGGGGACATTCCAGGCAGGGGGCTAAAAAGCGATGGACGAAGCATATCTGCTCCGCCGCCTGCTGTCTGCGACCCCCGCCATCAGGCTCGCCGTTAGGCGGCCCGTGGCCTGGACGTCGGCTTAGCCGAGCGGCGGGCGTCTTCCGTCCGGAAGAAGCTCACCTGCTCGCCCATCGCGCCGGACTGGTCCGCCAGTGTCTTTGCGGTTGCGGCGTTCTCCTCGACCAGTGCGGAATTCTGCTGGGTCGCCTCGTCCATCTGCGACAGGGCCTCCTTGATCTGGTCGAGGCCGGTCGATTGCTCGGCGCTGGCGGTGGCAATGTCGGAGACGATGTCCGCAACACCCTTGATCGATTCGACGATCTCGTTGAGGGCCGTGCCGGCCCGGTTGACGAGCTCGACGCCGCCTTTCACCTGGCCGCTGCTGTTGGTGATCAGATCGCTGATGTCCTTGGCGGCCTGCGAGGAGCGCTGAGCGAGGCTGCGCACCTCGGTTGCCACGACCGCAAACCCCCGTCCGGCTTCGCCGGCGCGCGCCGCTTCAACCGCAGCATTGAGCGCCAGCAGATTGGTCTGCCGCGCGATCTCGTCGATGACGCTGATGATATCGGACATCTTGTGGGAGGCTTCGTCGATCCTGGCCATCGCCTGGACTGCGCTGGTGACGACCTGACCGCCTCTTTCGGCGGCCTGGCGCGTGCGGCTTGCCCGCTCGTTGGCCTGCTGGGCGTTCTCCGCGTTCTTGCGCACCGTCACGGTGATTTCCTCCATCGCGGCGGAGGTGCGCTCCAGGCTCGACGCCTGCTGCTCGGTGCGCTGCGACAGGTCGGTGGTGCTGGTCGCGATCTCGGCCGAGGCGCTCGAAACCTCGCCCGCCGCCAGCTTGATCTCGGTCACGGTCTCCGAAAGTCGCTGCGCCGTCATATTGGCGTTCTGCTTCAATGTTGCGAATCCGCCCTGATACTCCGCGGTGATGCGCTGTGTCAGGTTGCCCTCCGACAGGGCGCCGAACATCCGCACCACGTCGTCAAAGGCTTTGCCCAGATTGTCGCACATGGTGTTGAGCGCTTCCGCAAGATTGCGGATCACGCCTTCCTTGCCGGCCAGCGGGACGCGCTGGGAGAAGTCCCCCGCCATCGCGGCTCTCACGACGCCACCGACGGCCGCATCGAACTCGTTCATCAGCTTGGCGGTTGCGGCGCCCCGCTCCGCTTCGGCCTGCACTTGCTGATCTCGCGCTGTTGACTCGAGCCGAGCCTTTTCAAGGGCGGCGTCGCGGAAGACGACCAGGGCCTTGGCCATTTCGCCAATCTCATCGTGGCGCTCGGTCGAAGGAATCGTCTCGGCAGAATTGCCATTCGCCATGCTCCTCATCACGGCGGTGATGCGGACCAGCGGGCTGACCATGTTGCGAATGATCGTAACGATGCCGAACGCCAACAGCATCAGCACCACCACGTCGACGATCCCGGTTGACCAGGTCGCGATCGTTCCCTGCTCAGCGGCTGTTGCTTCCACCGTCTTGGTCATCGCTTCGGAATCGGTCACGATCTCGTCAATCACCGCGCGGTGCGCCTGGTACGCTTCCGTCAATTCCATGTAGGCCTGTCGCGCTGCGCCATCGTCTTTACGCTCGATTGCCGGAAACAGGTTGCGATCGATCGCGCTCCAGAACTTGGCCGCGTGGGTGTGGGACTTCTCGGTGAGCTTCTGCTTCATGGCTCCGTCGAGATTTGAGCCTTGCCAGAACTCGCGACGCTCGTCGTACTGCTTGCGCAGCTCGGCAATGCGGCTCTGCACCTCTGCTACCGGCTTGATGTGATTGAGCGCCAACCCGGCCTCGAGATAGGCCTCGATGATGTAGAGCGGGGGAGGCAGGATGTCGGCAACCAGATCCTTGACCTGCACGATCTCGTCGTAGGTCGCGCCGCCGATTTCGAACCTTGTTGAGCGACACCGTATTGATCGCTACGGCAAGCGCGATCCCAATGGCCATCGCCACCCCGAAGACCAGGATGGTCGCCTTGAGCCTCAATTTCGGCATGTCTCAACCCCCTATGGCGCCGCCTGTCTGTGCGGCGGCGCACGAATTTTTCTAGGCGGCAATCGCGCCCATCCCCCGATTGCAGTTAACCCAATTAGCGGTAACCAGTTGCCAATTACTGAATTTTCGCAAAACTCAAATCACAGCGCGTTGCTGTGAGAGAGATTCGGTAGAGTGGCGTGACGCGCTCGCTCGCGCGCTTGTTGCAAATGTCAGGCGCCGCTATGCGGCCGCGCGACGCCCTGACATCGGCTTCGCCGAGCGGCGCTCGTCCTCCGTCCGGAAGAAGCCCATCTGCTCGCCCATCCCGGCGGACTGATCCGCCAGCGTCTTGGCCGTCGCGGCGTTCTCCTCGACCAGTGCGGAGTTCTGTTGGGTAGCCTCGTCCATGTGAGTCAAGGCTTCCCGGATCTGGTCGAGGCCGGTCGATTGCTCAGTGCTGGCGGTGGCGATGTCGGAAACGATGCTCGCGACATTTTTGATTGATTCGACGATCTCGTTCAGCGCCGAGCCGGCCCGGTTGACGAGTTCGACGCCTTCGCGCACCTGGCCGCTGCTGTTGGTGATCAGGTCGTTGATATCCTTGGCGGCTTGCGAGGAGCGCTGAGCGAGGCTGCGCACCTCGGTGGCCACCACCGCAAACCCACGCCCGGCTTCGCCCGCGCGCGCCGCCTCAACCGCGGCGTTGAGCGCCAGCAGGTTGGTCTGGCGGGCGATCTCATCGATAACGCTGATGATGTCGGACATTTTACGGGAAGAGCCTTCGATCCTGGCCATCGCTTCGACCGCAGTCGCGACAACCTGCCCACCACGGCCGGCAACCTCGCTGGTGAGCTCCGCGCGCTCGTTGGCTTGCTGGGCGTTCTGGGCGTTCCTGCGCACGGTCTCGGTGATCTCTTCCATCGCGGCGGAGGTGCGCTCGAGGCTCGCGGCCTGTTCTTCCGTGCGCTGTGACAGACTGCTGGTACTGGTCGAGATCTCGGCGGAGGCGCTGGAGACCTCTTGCGCCGCGAGCTTGATTTCAGCGACGGTTTCCGACAGCCGCTGCGCAGTCGCATTGGCATTCTGCTTCAGGGTTGCGAATGCGCCCTGGTACTCCGCGTTGATGCGTTGCGTGAGATCTCCCCCCGCCAACGCGGTGAACATGCGCACCACATCATCGAAGGCGCGGCCAAGATTGTCGCACATGGTGTTGAGCGCTTCCGCGAGGTTGCGGATGACGCCATCCTTGCCCGCGAGCGGAACGCGCTGCGAGAAGTCGCCCGCCATCGCAGCCTTGACGATGCCGCCGACAGCCGCGTCGAATTCATTCATCACCTTGGCGGTCGCGGCTTCGCGTTCCGCCGCGCTCCGCGATTCCTGCTCCTTGGCCTCCGCTTCCAGCCGGTTCCTGTCTTGGGCGCTGTCGCGGAATACGAGGACCGCCTTGGCCATCGCTCCAAGCTCATCGCTGCGATTGGAGCCCGGCACTGCAACCTGCAGATTTCCGCGCGCCAAATCCCCCATCACGGCGGTGATCGCAGTCACCGGCCGCGAAATCGATCGTCCGATCCCGAAGGCAAATCCCGAAACGACGAGTGCGATGAATCCGATCGATACCTGCATCTCCAACGCCGTTTTGGCGCGCGACTCCAGATTGGCCGATGTCGAGCTGGCGTTCAGCTCTCTGACGGTCTTTTGGATCTTCTCAATGACGGGCTCGATTGCCGCGTAGGCCGCCGATGTTTCCTTCTGCGCATTTGCCACCTCGCCTGCGACTCCCATCCAGGCAGCGAAGTCGCGCTGATAGGCGGCCAGTTTCTGGTTGAGGTCGGCTTTGGCGCCTGACGGCATGCTCGACGCTTCGAGCCCGGCGGCGAATTCGGCCGCCCGCTGCTTCATCTCCGCGCCATATCTGGCATCGCGGCGCAGCATGAAGTCCTTTTCATGCCGGCGCATCATGAGCATCTTGACGACCAGCCCTTGCTCGTTGAACTCACCCAGCTTGGCCTCGATGGCACGGACGGAGCCACGAAGTGCTCCTTCAAGCCCGGAATTCTCGTCCAGGCCGAGTCGGCGCTTCGCCTCTGCGACGGTTGCAAAATGGGCAACGTATTTCTTGTAGCCGTCGCGCGCGACGTCGATCTGCTTTGATAGATCTGTGAGGCCGGCTTCGTCGCTTTGCGTACGCAGCTTTGCCAAATCGCGCTCGACCTGCGTCTCAAGCTCGCGAACGCGGTCGGCATATTTCAGGTCATTGCGCAGCAGAAAGTCTTTTTCCGCACGCCGGCTCTCAAGCATCGTGACGGCGAGGGCGTCGTTGAGCGAGGACATGGCGTTGGTCTGGTCGGCTGCCAGCATGTACTTGCTCTGACTATGCGTCTCGAGGAAGTAGATCCCTCCGACAAGCGCAACGCCAAGCAGTCCGATGCCGCCGATGGCAGCAATCTTGTGAGTGAGCAGGATACGCAGACGTTGCCCGGACATCGGTCCCCCCTTTGCGCTGCAAGGGACGCAGTGATCCGCTCTGCGGATCGAAACCCGCGTCCAATCATCGCCAAATTTTCGCTCGTATAAAAATTACAGAGCGCGACGGTAATCTGGTCTTTCAGCGTTAATTATTTGCAAAGTTTGGAGCCGGCGCATGCATCGACGCGCAATTCTTAGGCTCGGGCCAAAAAAGAAGCGCCCCGGCAACCGGCCGGGGCGCTTGTAACCGTACCTGGCTTGCGGCTTAGCGGCGGTCGCCGAGGAGCTGCAGCAGGAACAAGAAGATGTTGATGAGGTCGAGATAGAGCTTGAGGGCGCCCATCACCGCCTTGCGGCCGGCGACGGTGCCGTCGTCCATCGGGTCATACATCTCTTTGATCGTCTGCGTGTCGTAGGCGGTGAGGCCCGCGAAGATCAACACGCCGGCGCAGGAGATGATGAAGTCCATCGGGCCGGTCGCCACGCCGAAGGCTTTGAGCAGCATGTTGACCACGATGGCCAGCACCAGACCCATCAGGCCCATCATCAGGAACGACCCGAAGCCCGAGAGATCGCGCTTGGTGGTGTAGCCCCACAGGCTCAGCGCACCGAACATTGCCGACGAGATGAAGAACACCCGCGTGATCGAGGTGTGGGTGTAGACGACGAAGATCGAGGACAGCATGACGCCAAGCAGCGCGGCGTAGACCATGAACAGGGTCGTCGCGGTGCTGACGTTGAGCCGGTCAATGCGCCAGCTCACGAAGAAGACCAGGCCAAGCGTTCCGAGGAACAGCATGATCTGTCCCGGGAAGCTGAAGATGAACTGGCCGAAGCTGGTCAGGCCGGAGATGCCGCGTCCGGAGACCACGATTGCGTCTCCGCCGGCGAGTTGGAAAGCGAGCCACGCCGCAACGCCCGTGAGCGCGACGCCGATGGCCATGGTGTTGTAGACCCGCAGCATGTAAGTCCGCAGGCCCTCGTCGATGGCTATCGCGCGGTCGCTACCGACGCCGCGCGTCGCCGCGTAGTTCCGGTCGAAGTCCGACATGGAAATTCCCTCTCTCTGGCCGGCGGTAACCGGCGAATGGGCGCGCGCCTACAATCCGGGCGTACGCCAGGTAACGTTGAATCTAGTGCGGGTTTGGCTGCCGCGCCAGATCCCTAACAGTGGTTTTGTTAACGCCGTCGAAATGGCATTTCTACGTCGATTGCGGCCCTCCGCAGGGTTACCAAAGGACAATGTGACAAAATGCGTCAGCGTTGTTGTCGTGCCCAAACAGGACGAATCGGCGCCAGGTTACAGCGTCCGCAGCACCGGAGCCGGTTTCTGGCCCAGAACCGTAAAGGTGCCGGCGAGCCCCAGCACCACTGTAGCCAAGATTGCGGCCACCGCCGCCGTGGCCGCCAAGCCAGGCAGCCAGATGAACGGCAGGTTCATGACCTCGACGATCACCAGGGCCGCCGCAAGCGTGCCGGCTGCCACACCAAAGAGGGCAGCGGCAAACCCGATCAGCAGGTATTCCAAGCCGTAGGCAAGCAGGAGCTGGCCGCGCGTTGCGCCCACCGCTCGTAGGACTACGGCGTCATAAACCCGGTGACGGTGGCCGGCCGCGAGCGCGCCGCCCAGCACCAGGACCGCCATGACCAGGGTGAGGGCGCTCGCCCCTCGAATGGCCAGCACCAGGTTGGTCACGATGCTGCCGAAGGCCTCGAGCGCGTCGCGCACCCGGACCGCCGTGACCGACGGGAACGCCACGGCCGCAGCCTTCAACAGGGCGATCTCCTGTTCGGTCGTGCTGCCCCCCGGATAGGTGATGGTGGCGATATGGGTCACCGGCGCTCCACGGAAGGTATTGGGCGAGAACACCATCACGAAGTTGATGCCCAGGCTCTGCCAGTCGAGGGTGCGCAGATTGGCGACGCGCGCCGTGAGATTGCGGCCGAGCACGTTGACCACGATCGGATCGCCGATCTTGAGCCCAAGGCCTTCCGCGACCTTCTGCTCGAGCGAGACCAGCGGCGGCCCCTGGTAGTCGGGCCCCCACCAGTCGCCCACCGTCAGCCGTGACCCGGCCGGGACCTGGTCGGTATAGGTGATGCCGCGGTCGCTCTGCAGCACCCAGGCGGCGCTCGGCGGGGGTTTCAGGTCCTCGGCCGCGACGCCACTGATCGAGACGATACGCCCGCGCAGCATCGGCACCCGGTCGAGCACGGCGCGCGGGGCCTGCTCGCGAATGAACGCATCGAAGCGCTCGGCGTCGGTGGCCTGAATATCGAGAAAGAAGAACGCCGGCGCCTTCTCGGGCAGCGCCGCCAGGAACTGGCGGCGCAGGTTGCCGTCGATCTGGATCACGGTCACGAGGAGCGCAAGCCCGAGCCCAAGCGACAGCACGACGCTCACCGTGAGAGCGCCGGGGCGGTGAATGTTGGCGATCGCCAGCCGCAGCACGGTTGATCGCGAGCGCGGAGACCGACGCGCGATCAGCATGACAAGGCTTGCCACCAGCCGCAGCGTGATGAACACGCCCGCGGCTGCCGCCACGAAGATCGCGGCAATGCGGCGGTCGTAGGCGAGCATGATGGCGAGCGCCGCGAGCGCGGCGGCCACCAGCACCGTGCCCAGGATGTAGGACAGGCGCGGCCGTTGCCGCTCGGGCTCGACCTCATCGCGGAACAGCGCCGAAACCGACACGTCGTGGGCGCGCCCGAGTGGCCACAGCGCGAAGGCAAGCGCAGTCATCACTCCGTAGATGAACGCAAGCGCAAGGTTGCCTGGATAAAGCGCCGGCGCGAGCGGGAGCGGGATGATGGCGCCGAATGCCCAGCTGATCAGGAACGGCAGCACTGCTCCGATCACGAGCCCTGGAAGCGCGCCGATGCTCGCCAGCAGCAGCGTCTGCGTGAGATAAATCCAGAACACGCCGCGGCCAGTCGCGCCGAGCGACTTGAGCGTCGCAATCACGTCGCGCTTGCGATCAAGGTGGCCCTTGATCGCATTGGCGACGCCTACGCCGCCGACCAGCAGCGCCGTCAGTCCGACCAGCGTGAGATATTGGGTAAAGCGCTCGACGTTGCGCTCCAGCCCGGGCGAGGCGTTGCTGCGGCTGCGGATCTCCCAGCCGGCCTCGGGCAGGCGCTCCTCCGCAGCCGCGGTGGTCCGGCGCACCGCCGCCTCGCTGGCGTCGTTGTCGGGAAGGCGAACGCGGTAGTGCCAGCGGACCAGGCTGCCCGGTTGCAGCAGACCAGTGGCGCGCAGCGCCTCTTGGCTGACCAGCAGGCGCGGTCCAAGGCCGAGGCCGCCGGCGAGCTTATCGGGCTCCGATTGCAACGTGGCGCGCAGCTCGAAGGTGGCGTCGCCGATGGTCACCCGGGCGCCTGGCGCAAGGTCAAGCCGTGCCAACAGCGCCGGATCAGCAGCGGCACCAAACACGCCGCCGGTTTGCGCAAGCGCAGCCGGCAAAGTCAGCGCCGGCTCGAGCGCAACCTTGCCGAACAACGGATAGGCCGTATCGACCGCCTTGATCTCGACCAGCGCCGTGCGCTCGTCGCCGGTGCGCGCCATGGCGCGCATGGTGGCGGCAGTCGACACTCGGCCTTGTTGTTCGAGAAAGGCGCGTTCCGGCGCGCTGACTTCGCGGTGGCTGAGAAGGAATGACAGGTCGCCGCCCAGGATGGTGCGGCCCTCGCGCGCGAGCCCGTTTTCGAGGCTCGCGGACAACGAGCCGACGGCTGCGATCGCCAGCACACCGAGCGCGATGCAGGCGATGAACACATAGAAGCCGCGCAAGCCTGCGCGCAATTCCCGAAGTGCGAGTCGCAACGGCAACAGGAAGCTTGGCAGCTTGGCGGCCGGCACGGTAACGGAGCTCATGCCGACACCGCGGCGCGCGTGGTGGATGGCTCGATGTGCCCCGAGCGCAGGCGCACGACGCGGTCGCAGCGCGCGGCGAGGCCGGTGTCATGCGTGACCAGCACCAGGGTGGTTTGGCGCTCGACGTGGCCCTTGAACATCAGCTCGATGATCTCGGCGCCGGTCGTCTCGTCGAGATTGCCGGTCGGCTCGTCGGCGATGAGGATCGCCGGATTGGGCACCAGCGCACGCGCGAGTGCGACGCGCTGCTGCTCACCACCGGACAGTTGTGCCGGATAGTGGTGACGGCGTTCGGAAAGGCCAACTGCGGCCAGCTCGCGGGCGGCGCGCTCCTGCGCATCGGAAACGCCGATGAGCTCGAGCGGCACCGCCACGTTCTCGAGCGCCGTCATGGTGGGAATGAGGTGGAAGGACTGGAATACGATGCCGACATTGCGGCCGCGAAACCGCGCCAGCGCATCCTCATCGAGCGCACCGAGCGCCTGGTCCGCCACCACGACCGAGCCGGAATCGGGTCGTTCGAGGCCGGCCATGACCATCAGCAGGGTCGATTTCCCCGAGCCGGACGGGCCAACCATGCCAACCGCCTCGCCCCGCCCTATATTGAGGTCGATGTCTTTGAGGATATGGACCCGCGCCGCCCCCCGACCGAGCGACAGATTGACGCCCGCAAGCGCGATCGCGGGGGTCGCGCGCTGCAGACCCGAGGTATCGTTCATGCGGTGGTTCCGTCGCTTGCTGGCTGGTGTGAAGCAATCACGCTCATATGGGGTGCCGGTGGGCCTGGTCCAGTCGGCCATTTTGGCCGCGGCCCTGAGCGTATTTTTGGGCTTATTTCTGGCCGGCGTCGCGCGCGCGGCCGATGCGCCGATCAAGATCGTGGCGCTGGGTGATTCGCTCACCGCCGGCTACAACCTGCCGGCCAGCGCGGCCTTTCCGGTCAAGCTCGAACAGGCGCTGCGGGCAAAGGGTCACGTGGTCGAGGTCGTCAATGCCGGCGTGTCCGGCGACACCGCCACTGGCGGGCTCGCGCGCCTCGACTGGTCGGTGCCCGACGGCACGGCCGCCGTGATCGTGGAGCTTGGCGCCAACGATATGTTGCGCGGGCTCGATCCGAAGGTCACGCAGCGGGCACTTGAGGAGATCGTGCGTCGGCTGACCGAGCGCCGGATCGCGGTGCTCATCGCCGGCATGCGGGCAATCCCGAATCTCGGCATCAACTTTGCGAATGGCTTTGAGCCGATCTACCCGGAGATTGCATCGAAATACGATGCGCTGCTCTATCCGTTCTTCCTTGATGGAATTGCTGGCGACGCCAAGCTCAATCAGCGCGACGGCCTGCATCCGACAGCGGCCGGCATTGACGTGATCGTCGGCGGGATCCTGCCAAAAGCCGAGGAGCTGATTGCACGGGCGCGGCGCGGCAGTTGATTCAGTCGCCCGCATCTGACACTCTTAAACTTCGCAAAGTGCCATGCCGCGAATTTTTACCGGACTTGAGCTTCCCTCGGACGTCGCCCAGTCGCTTGCGATGCTGCGTGGCGGCCTGCCGGGAGCGCGCTGGATCGATCCCGAGAATTATCATCTCACCCTGCGCTTCATCGGCGACGTCGACGATACGTTGGCGCGCGAGGTTGCCTCTCTGCTTGGCAGGGTCAGTCGGCCGCCACTCGAATTGCGGCTCGATGGACTGTCCTCGTTCGGCGGGCGGCGTCCGCGGGCGGTGGTTGCGAGCCTGGCGCAGACTGCAGCTCTGATGGAGCTGCAGGCCGAGCACGAGCGGCTGATGCAGCGGGTCGGGCTCGAGCCTGAGGGGCGGAAGTTCACGCCGCATGTCACGCTCGCGCGGCTGCGCGATTCATCCAGCCGCCAGGTGGCCGATTATCTTGCGACGCGTCCATTTCTTACGCCGCTGTCGTTTCGGGTCTCGCGCTTTGTGCTGTTTTCCTCGCGCGCTTCGGTGGGCGGCGGCCCTTACGTGGTGGAGGCCGCCTATCCGCTGGCGGCATGAGCACTTTCAGGCTGGACGCAGCAGTCGCGCCTGCACGTCGAGCAGCGCAGTGGCAAAGCCGTGCGTGTCGGCGACGATCTCGCGCGCGACCGAGAGCGGAGTTGGATGCGGCGCGGCAACCTCGCCAACCACACTGCCGAAATCAAATCGCAGCTCGGCATCGAACTTGCGCGCGAGCTGCTGCATGCGCTCATTATCGGCGAGACACGCCATGTGCAGGAATGTGATGCCACGATTGCGGGCTGCGAGCAGCGTGCGCTCGAGCAGTGCGGAGCCTACGCCGTGACTCTGCCACGGCTCCTCGATGCTAAAGGCTGCTTCCGCCTCGCGCGCGACCGATGCGCCGATCGGGCGCAGCTCGGCGGCGCCGCGCATTGTTCCGTTCACAAAGAATCCGTGGATGACGATGTCGATGCTCGTGGCGAGCGTCGCATAGTCATCCAGGAATTCATCCGATACATCGCCACCAAAGCGATTGCGCCGGCTGGTCGGATCAAGCCGCAGCAAGTGTTCACGATAGCGGCCGGCCTCGACCGACCACATCTTGCGAATGATGCCACCTTCGGGAAGCAGCTCGTTCATCATACACCTTGATGCACGCGCATAGCGTACGCGTTAATACGATATGCTACTTTTACGTCAAGGCTGAGGTATGACATTCAACTAAACAATAGTGTGGAAACGTGTTGTATAAGCATGACTGCCATTCCGGCGGTGAATGCTCTTCGGGGCCTTATGGTTGATTATTCTAGCGCACAGGCACTAGGCATGTTGCTGCCACGTTGGGTCTCAACGTTTCTAGATCATAAATCCTGTCCATCCGGGCCCCTCGACTCCTGAATGCCGATCGACATCAGAGCCCAGTACGCAGCGTTGATCGCCTCGGGCAAGATCGAGCGCGATGCTGCGCAGCAGGAGGCGCTCGAGCTGCTGGCGGGGCTTGAGACGCGGCTGCGCGAGCATCGGCTGGCGCGCAAGTCGTCTTCGCTCGGCTGGCTGTTCGGTGCGCGTGAGCGCCGCGAAGAGCCGATCCGCGGGCTCTACCTGTTTGGAGACGTCGGCCGCGGCAAGACCATGCTGATGGACATGTTCTTTGCCACAAGCGCGGTCAAACGCAAACGGCGCGCGCATTTCCATGAGTTCATGAGCGACGTGCACGACCGCGTGCGCGTGCATCGCGACCGGATCAAGGTCGGCGCCACCAATGGCGAGGACCCGATCCGGCTGACGGCGGCCGCGATCGCGGATGAGACATGGCTGCTCTGCTTCGACGAATTCCACGTGACTGACATTGCCGATGCTATGATTCTCGGCCGGCTGTTCACTCGGCTGTTCGAGCTGGGGGTCGTTGTGGTGGCGACCTCCAACGTTGCGCCCGGATGAGCTTTACAAGGACGGTCTCAACCGCGCGCTGTTCCTGCCGTTCATCGCGCTGATCGAGCAGTACATGCAGGTGATGCGGCTGGCGGCGCGCACCGACTTTCGGCTTGAGAAGCTCGCTGGCCAGTCAGTCTGGCATGTGCTGGATGACAAGCTCGCGACGCGGGGGAGCGAATGCGACGCGGCCCTCGATCCGGCCTGGCAGCGCCTCACCAGTGGCCATAACGGCGCGGCGGTCGCGCTGGCGGTGAAGGGACGCACGCTGCGCGTGCCCCGCGCCGCCATGGGGATTGCGCGCTTTTCGTTCCACGAGCTGTGTGAGGAGCCGCTCGCGGCGCCCGACTATCTCACCATCGCGCACGCGTTTCATACGCTCGTCATCGATTGCATTCCGGTGATGGACTATGACGCGCGCAACGCCGCCAAGCGTTTCATCATTCTGATCGATGCGCTCTACGACAACAACGTCAAGCTGGTCGCGTCCGCGGCGGCCGAGCCCGATGCGCTCTATCGCGCCACCGATGGCTACGAGGCGCAGGAGTTCAAGCGCACCGCCTCGCGGCTGATCGAGATGCGATCGGAGGCCTATCTGGCGCTGCCGCACGGCCGTCGCGATTCGCAGGCGGGTGCGTCGGCGGAAGGGATCGTGGAGACTTAGGGCTGCCAAGAGATGAGTGGATTGGCTGCCAGTTCCTTAAAGTTGTCCGTAAATTCCGAGCTAAGACGCAAACCCAAAATTCATATCCTGCTGCCAGGGTATGGGGCTGCTCGATGGACGCCGTGATGGGCCGCCATTGTGTTGAGGTTTGAACGAGACGAGCAGGGCATGAATAAGGGGCCGCCGATGCAGATGTTGCGCAGCTTTTTGAAGTGTGAGCGCGGCGCCACCGCCATCGAATATGCCATCATCGCGGGCGGCATTGCGCTTGCGATCGTGGCTGGAGTGAAATCCATCGGTACGCCGCTGAGCGACACCTTTACGTCGGTGGCCGGCGGGGTGAAATAGCGGCGACTTCCGCCTCCGGCTCTATCTTACTGCGGCTGAATATTGGCGGCCTTGATGACGGGCGGCCACTTCTGCGCTTGCACGGCCAGGAATGCCGCGAACTCCTGTGGCGACATGATCATCGGGTCGAAGCCAAGGCGGTCGAGGTTGGCCTTCACCTCCGTTGATTTGAGCGTTTCGTTGACCTCCGCGTTGAGTTTGTTGATCACGGCCGGAGGCGTGGCGGCCGGTGCCACGAACGCCTGCCAGACGTCGGGGTGGAAGCCGACCTGCGGATAGCCACTCTCGGTCATGGTCGGAACATCGGGCAGGTTGGGGTCGCGCGCCGCGCCGGTGACGGCGAGCGGACGGATATGGCCTTCGCGGATCATCGCGAGCACGTTCGAGACCGGCGCGAAATTGACGTGAATGCGCCCACCCAGGAGATCGATGCGGACCTGCTCGCCGCCGCGGTAGGGCACACTGACGAGATCGAGGCCGGCGACGACCTTGAGATACTCACCCAGAATCTGCGGCGAGGTGCCGAGACCGAAACCGAGTGTGAGCTTGCCCGGATTGGCTTTGGCATGGGCCACAAGCTCCGCCACCGTGCGGACCGGCACCGAGGGCGTCACCACCAGGACATGCGACCATCCGGCGAGCGTGGCGACCGGCGCGAACGACTTGATCGGATCGAAGCCGAGGTCCGGATAGAACAAGCCGAGATAGGCCAGCGTCTGCCCCGACATCAGGAGGGTGTAGCCATCGGCCGGCGCTGCCGCGACCGCCTTGGTGGCGGTTGAGGTGCCACCGCCCGGCCGATTGTCCACGACCACGCTCTGGCCGAGGCGGGCGCCCAGCTGCTGGCTGACGACGCGCCCCAGGACATCGACCGGGGAGCCCGGCACGAACGGCACCACGAGCTTGATCGGCTTGTCGGGATAGGTCTGTGCATGCGCATCAGCCAGCCCAAGGCAGGCCAGCAATACCGTAACAAATAATCCAGGCCTGCGCATGGCGGCTCCTCTCGGCCGTCTGTGGTTGGCAGCGAAAGTTCTGTGGCGCAATCTAGCGCATCGACCATTTCGCTCCAAGTTAGGGGCAGGGGTTGCGATATCGTACGGCGGGAGCAGGACATGGCTGATTTCATTCCGATCCTCGACACAACAGTACGGCGGAGCCGGCTCCGGAGGTGAGTGACGTCGGCGGAAACAAGCGGCGGGCGCGGTCGAGCCGGCAAGCGTGTTCTGTCTGCGGCCGTGAGGTGCCGACGCGCGATATTGTGCGGCTCGATGTCGTGCGTTCCGCGAGGAAAATCCCGATCTCCCGGCTCAGGGATTCATCTGCCGCACTGATCTCGACCGGTTCCGGTCGATCTATGTGTCGCAGCTCCTGACCCGGGAGCGGGGCGAGCTCACGCGAACTCGAGCACGAGGTGGTCAAGAGCCTGGCGGACCATGAGACCTTGGCCGAGAACATCGAAGCCGAGTACTCGGAGCGGCGCACGCTCGGGGAGCGAATGTCGGACCGGCTGGCAAGCTTTGGCGGCAGCTGGACCTTCATCTCCCTGTTCGGTGTCGTGCTGCTGGTCTGGATGGGGTTCAACATCGCGATCGCCGGGAGGTCGCAATTCGATCCCTATCCCTTCATTCTGCTCAATCTGGTGCTGTCATGCCTGGCGGCCATCCAGGCTCCGATCATCATGATGAGCCAGAAGCGTCAGGAAGCGAAGGATCGGCTGCGGTCGGAGAACGACTATCGCGTGAACCTGAAGGCCGAGCTCGAGATCCGTCATCTGCACGAGAAGATGGACCACATCCTGACGCGACAATGGGAACGGCTGGCGGAAATCCAGCAAATCCAGCTCGAAATCATGCAGGAGGCGAAGTCCCGCTAAACTGGTGGCCGCGCGCTCTCCGAGCGTCTTGAATGGCGGCCCCGAAAGGGTCTATGAGCAGCGTTGCGGCCCATCGTCCCACCCGGCGGCTCGAATCTGAAGGTTTTTCGCACATGGCGCGTCCCAAAATTGCATTGATCGGTGCCGGCCAGATTGGCGGCACGCTGGCTCATCTGGTCGGTCTCAAGGAGCTCGGCGATGTCGTGCTGTTCGACATCGCGGAGGGCGTTCCACAGGGCAAGGCGCTCGACCTCGTCCAGTCTTCGCCGGTCGACGGCTTCGACTCCCGGCTGGTCGGTACCAACTCGTATGAGGCGATCGAGGGCGCCAGTGTGTGCATCGTCACCGCCGGCGTGCCGCGCAAGCCGGGCATGAGCCGCGACGATCTCCTCGGCATCAATCTCAAGGTGATGGAGCAGGTCGGCTCCGGCATCAAGAAATATGCCCCCAATGCGTTCGTGATCTGCATCACCAATCCGCTCGACGCCATGGTGTGGGCGCTGCAGAAGTCCTGCGGGCTGCCGAAGCCGATGGTGGTCGGCATGGCCGGCGTGCTCGACTCGTCCCGCTTCCGCTACTTCCTGGCCGACGAGTTCAACGTCTCGGTCGAGGACGTCACCGCCTTCGTGCTGGGCGGCCACGGCGACACCATGGTGCCGCTGCAGCGCTATTCGACCGTCGCCGGCATCCCGCTGCCGGATCTCGTCAAGATGAAATGGACCACGCAGGCGCGCATCGATGCCATCGTGCAGCGGACCCGCGACGGCGGCGCCGAGATCGTCAACCTGCTGAAGACCGGCTCGGCCTTCTACGCGCCGGCAGCCTCCGCGATCGCGATGGCGGAGAGTTATCTCAAGGACAAGAAGCGCGTGCTGCCATGCGCCGCCTATCTCAACGGCGAATACGGCGTGAAAGACCTTTACGTCGGCGTGCCGTCGGTGGTTGGCGCCAAGGGCATCGAGCGCGTCGTCGAGATCCAGCTCAATGGCACCGAGCGTGCCATGTTCGACAAGTCGGTACAGGCGGTGGCGACGCTGGTCGACGCCTGCAAGACGATCGCGCCCAACCTCGGCAACAAGTAGCAGCAACGAGTCGGCACGGGATCGAAACCGCGGAGCGGCGATGAACATCCACGAATACCAGGCCAAGGCAGTGCTGCGGGAGTTCGGGGTGCCGACGCCACGCGGCTTTCCGGCTTTCTCGGTCGAAGAAGCCACCAAGGCGGCGGCCGATCTCGCGACGCCCGTGGTCGTCGTCAAGGCGCAGATCCACGCCGGCGGCCGTGGCAAGGCCGGCGGCGTCAAGGTGGTCAAATCGATCGATGACGTGAAGAAGGAGGCGACCCGAATCCTGGGCTCGACGCTGGTCACGCACCAGACCGGCCCGCAGGGCAAGCAGGTCAATCGCCTCTACATCGAGGAAGGCTCCGCGATCGACAAGGAGTTCTATCTCTCCATGCTGGTCGATCGCACGAAGTCGCGGGTTGCGATCGTGGTGTCGACCGAAGGCGGCATGGACATCGAGAAGGTCGCGCACGATACACCCGACAAGATCGTCACCATCACGGTCGATCCGGCGACCAACATCTGCCCGCACCACGTGCTGCGCGTCTCCAAGGCGCTTGGGCTCAGTGGCGATCTGCAGAAGCAGATGAGCAAGCTGCTCACCGGGCTCTATAAGGCGTTCACCGAGAAGGACATGAGCCTGCTCGAGGTGAACCCGCTCGTCGTCACCAAGGACAGCAAGCTCATCTGTCTCGACGCCAAGATCGGCTTCGACGACAATGCGCTGTTCCGGCATCCCGAGATCGCGGCGCTGCGCGACGAGACCGAGGAGGACGCGAAGGAGATCGAGGCCTCCAAATACGATCTCAACTACGTGGCGCTCGACGGCACCATCGGCTGCATGGTCAACGGCGCCGGGCTTGCGATGGCCACCATGGACATCATCAAGCTCTATGGCGAATCGCCCGCGAACTTCCTCGATGTCGGCGGCAGCGCCAGCAAGGAGAAAGTGGCGGCCGCGTTCAAGATCATCACGTCCGATCCCAAGGTGAAGGGGATTCTCATCAATATCTTCGGCGGCATCATGAAGTGCGACGTGATTGCGGCGGGCGTGGTCGACGCGGTGCGCGAGGTGGGCCTGCGGGTGCCGCTCGTCGTGCGGCTCGAAGGCACCAACGTGAACGAGGGCAAGGACATCCTCGCCAAGTCCAACCTCAACGTGACCGCCGCCGACGATCTCGACGACGCCGCGCAGAAGATCGTGAAGGCGGTGAAGGGGTGATCAACACGCTGCTCATGTATGCGAGCATAGCGTTTGGCCTGACGGTCCTGCTTGTCACGTTGCTGTGGTGCGTGGAGGTCGTCTTAGGACGGCGTATCGGCGTCTTTCTGGGCTGGGCGACGTGTTGTCTTGGTTGCTTCGTTCGTCGCCTACGCCATCTACGCCGAGCTGAAGCTCTGCAAATTTGTTGAAGAACCACCGTTCCCACAATGTGAGTGGTCTGCGCCAATGCTCCTGCTCTTGGTCCTTTCGGCGCTGAAGATCATCCCCTTTTTTGTGATCTCGACGGTGATACTAAAGCAGTGGTCAGACTCTCGAAGGAAGCGCCTAGCCTGAGGGCACCATGTCCATCCTCATCGACAAGAACACCCGCGTCATCTGCCAGGGCTTCACCGGCAAGAACGGCACGTTCCATTCCGAGCAGGCGATCGCCTACGGCACCAAGATGGTCGGCGGCACCTCGCCCGGCAAAGGCGGATCGACTCATCTCGGGCTGCCGGTGTTCGACACCGTCGCGGAGGCGAAGGCGAAGACCAGTTGCGACGCCAGCGTGATCTACGTGCCGCCGGCGGGCGCCGCCGACGCGATCGCCGAGGCGATCGAGGCCGAGATCCCGCTCATCATCTGCATCACGGAAGGGCATTCCGGTCGCCGACATGGTGAAGGTGAAGCGCTCGCTGTGCGGATCGAAGTCGCGCCTGATCGGGCCCAACTGCCCGGGCGTGATGACGGCGGGCGAATGCAAGATCGGCATCATGCCGGCCTCGATCTTCAAGCCTGGCAAAGTCGGGATCGTGTCGCGCTCGGGCACGCTCACCTACGAGGCGGTGTTCCAGACCACGCGCGAGGGGCTTGGCCAGACCACCGCGGTCGGCATCGGCGGCGATCCGGTGAAGGGCACCGAGTTCATCGAGGTGCTGGAGATGCTGCTCGCCGACAAGGCGACCGAGTCGATCATCATGATCGGCGAGATCGGCGGCAGCGCCGAGGAGGACGCCGCGCAGTTTCTCAAAGACGAGGCCAAGCGCGGCCGCAAGAAGCCGATGGTCGGCTTCATCGCGGGCCGCACCGCGCCGCCCGGCCGCCGCATGGGTCACGCGGGCGCGATCATCGCGGGCGGCAAGGGCGATGCCGAATTCGAAGATCGCCGCGATGGAATCATCTGGCATCAAGGTCTCGCCCTCGCCGGCAAGGCTCGGCAAGACGTTGGTCGAGGTGTTGAAGGGGTAGTCGAACCTCTCCCTTTTTGCTCAGCGACTGACTCAACAACAATTCTGTCAGCATGTGGCGCTTCCGCCACAGCGTTCTGCGCCGCTCTCTTTACCTCCAGCAATGTTCGATTTGTGCCCGTATTCACGGGCTCAAAGATGTTTGCTGCGCTTGTCTGTCTGCTCGCCTCTTTGTACGTGGGCAGAGTGCGAAAAGCTCACCTCATTCAATCGGGTGACGCCGCGCAAGCACGGTCTCTGTAGCTGGGATGGCGGCAGCTCCTAGGCGGGGGGCTCTGTCGTTGCCCAAGGTGACGGCTGAAATGAACTCGCAGTACAGAGACATGCACATGCGCAAATTGCTTTTGACGACCGCGGCCTTCGTGGCGCTGACGGCAGGCGAAGGCTTCGCGGCGGACCTTCAGCGGCCGGTGATGAAGGCGCCAATCGGGATGGCGCCAAGCTGGGCGGGCTTCTACATCGGCGGACAAGTCGGCGGGGCCTCGGTGTCGACATCGTTCAAGGATTTCGACGACGAGTTCGACAATCAGGGTCTCAATGGCGATCGCAAGCTCACCTGGACGGCGGGCGTGTATGGCGGCATCAACTTCCAGCACGACGCGTTCGTTTATGGTATCGAAGCCGCTTGGTCGTGGCTTGACGGCACGGTTACAAGCTTCCCGGACGCTGACGAGGATTTCCTGCGTAGCAAGCTGAGGGACTACGGCAGCGTGAAGGCGCGCGCAGGCTTGGCATTCGGCAGCACCCTGGTTTATGTCGCAGCCGGTCCGGCCTGGGGCGGCTCGCACTTCTCGATGCAATCGGGATCCGAAGTCGCCTCCGGGAATTCGCACCGCCTCGGCTTGGCTGCTGCCACCGGCGTTGAGCATATGCTCAGTCCAAATTGGATTTTGCGTGGTCAGGTTGAGTACGCCCAATTCCAGACGCAGCGAATCACGAGCAACTATGAGGACCGGTTCGGCCAGGAGAGTTCGGTCCTCACCGGCACGCTGGGCCTGTCCTACAAGTTTGGCGGTCAATAGCGCCTCTCGCAGGCGCCTCCGCACTCATGCTGCAAGAGCCCCGGTTCGCCGGGGCTCTTTGTGTATTCCGGACACATTGAGCGCCTGGACAAGCAAACCAAAAAGTGATTCTGGTTTCATTGTTTCTACCTTGTTCTGGCGGTCATACGGCACAATTAATGCTAGGTAGTGCGCTGCCGGGATTCGTCTCCGCGCGCCGGCCCAGTCGACACAATTCGTAACCCATTCAGGAAATTGACATGTCCCGCCAGGACGCCAATGCGGCTTTCGCCCTGACCTCGTTTCTCTATGGCGGCAACGCTGCCTATGTGGAGGACCTGCATGCGCGCTATCTGGCCGATCCCACATCGGTCGATGCGCAGTGGCAGGCTTTCTTCCGGAGCCTCAAGGATGAGGGTGCCGACATCGCCAAGGTGGCCCACGGTCCGTCCTGGCGCCGGGACGACTGGCCGCCGACGGCGCGCAATGACCTCACCGCTGCGCTCGACGGCGACTGGCGCGAGGTCGAGATCGTGGTCGGCGACAAGGTCAGGGCGAAGGCGCAGGTCCGCGGGGTCGAGCTGTCTGCTGCCCAGGTGCAGCAGGCGACACGCGATTCGATCCATGCCCTGATGCTGATCCGCGCCTATCGGGCGCGCGGGCATTTCCACGCCAACCTCGACCCGTTGGGGCTTGAGGCGCCCAAAAGCGAGGAGGAGCTCGATCCGCGTTCCTATGGCTTCGGCGATGCCGACATGGACCGCCCCATCTTCCTCGACCGCGTGCTGGGGCTTGAGTTCGCGACGCTGCGGCAGATCCTCGCCATCCTGCGCCGCACCTACTGCCAGACGCTCGGCGTCGAATTCATGCACATCTCCGATCCGGCGCAGAAGGGCTGGATGCAGGAGCGCATCGAGGGGCTCGACAAGGAGATCACCTTCACGCGCGAGGGCAAGCGCGCGATCCTCAACAAGCTGGTCGAGGCCGAAGGCTTCGAGCGGTTCTGCGATCTCAAGTTCACCGGCACCAAGCGGTTCGGGCTCGATGGGGCCAAATCGATGATCCCGGCGCTCGAGCAGATCGTCAAGCGCGGCGGCGCTCTCGGCGTCAAAGAGATCGTGCTCGGCATGGCGCATCGCGGCCGGCTGAACGTGCTGGCGCAGCTGATGCACAAGCCGCACCGGATCATCTTCCATGAGTTCAAGGGCGGCTCGGCCACCAGCGAGCAGGTCGAAGGCTCGGGCGACGTGAAGTATCACCTCGGCGCTTCGTCGGATCGCGAGTTCGACGGCAACTCGGTGCATCTCTCGCTCACCGCCAACCCGTCGCATCTCGAGATCGTCAACCCGGTGGTGCTCGGCAAGGTGCGCGCCAAACAGGATCAGCACGGCGCGACGCCCGAGCATCGCGAGATGGTGATGCCGCTGCTGATCTCCGGCGACGCGGCTTTCGCCGGCCAGGGCGTCATCGCGGAGTGCTTCGGCCTCTCGGGGCTGCGCGGCCACCGCACCGGCGGCTCGGTGCATTTCATCGTCAACAACCAGATCGGCTTCACCACCTATCCGCGCTATTCGCGCTCGTCGCCCTATCCCTCCGACGTTGCCAAAATGATCGAGGCGCCGATTTTTCATGCCAATGGCGACGACCCGGAAGCGGTGGTGTACGCCGCCAAGGTCGCGACCGAGTTCCGGCAGAAGTTTCAGAAGCCGGTCGTCATCGACATGTTCTGCTATCGCCGCTATGGCCACAACGAAGGCGACGAGCCGTCGTTCACGCAGCCCTTGATGTACAAGGCGATTCGCTCGCATCCGTCGACACTCGAGATCTACGGCAAGAAGCTCGTCGGCGAAGGCGTGCTCGGAGAGGGCGAGCTCGAGAAGATGCGCGCCGACTGGCGTGCCAAGCTCGACGTCGAGCTCGAAGCGAGTCAGAGCTACAAGGCCAACAGCGCCGACTGGCTCGACGGGCGCTGGGCCGACATCAAGTTTTCGAGCGATGCCGAGGACCCGCGGCGCGGCAACACCGGTGTTGCGCTTGCGACCCTCAAGGACATCGGCCAGAAGATCACGGCGGTGCCGAAGGGCTTCAATGTTCACCGCACCATCCAGCGCTTTCTCGACAATCGCCGCAAGGCGATCGAGAGCGGCGAGGGCATCGACTGGGCGACCGCCGAGGCGCTTTCCTTCTGCTCGCTCCTGCTCGATGGCCATCCGGTGCGGCTCTCGGGCCAGGACAGCGAGCGCGGCACTTTCTCCCAGCGCCACTCGGTGCTGATCGACCAGGAGACCGAGAACCGCTACATCCCGTTCAATTCCGTCCGCGATGACCAGGCGCGTTTCGAGGTGATCAACTCGATGCTGTCGGAGGAAGCCGTTCTCGGCTTCGAATACGGCTATTCGCTCTCCGAGCCGAACGCGCTCACGCTGTGGGAAGCCCAGTTTGGTGACTTCGCCAACGGCGCCCAGGTCATATTCGACCAGTTCATCTCCTCGGGCGAGCGCAAATGGCTGCGCATGTCGGGCCTCGTGTGCCTGCTGCCGCATGGCTACGAAGGGCAGGGCCCGGAGCATTCCTCGGCGCGGCTTGAGCGCTATCTGCAGATGTGTGCCGAGGACAACATGCAGGTGGCGTATTGCACGACGCCGGCGAACTACTTCCACATCCTGCGACGGCAATTGAAGCGCGACATCCGCAAGCCCTTGATTCTGATGACGCCAAAATCCCTGCTGCGCCATCGGCGTGCGGTTTCGCGGCTTGAAGAGCTTGGGTCCGATACATTCTTCCATCGCCTCTTGTGGGACGACGCGCAGCTGCAGCTGGAGGAGAAGATCAAGCTCGTGCCCGACAACAAGATCAGACGGGTCGTGCTCTGCTCCGGCAAGGTCTATTACGATCTCTACGAGGAGCGCGAGAAGCGCGGTATCGACGACATCTATCTGCTGCGCGTCGAGCAGATCTATCCGGTGCCGCTGCGCGCGCTGGTGCATGAGCTAGGTCGCTTCAAGCAGGCGCAGTTCACCTGGTGCCAGGAGGAGCCGCGCAACATGGGCGCGTTCCAGTTCCTGGAGCCCTACCTCGAGTGGGTGCTGGAGCAGATCGCCGCTCAGAACAGAAAGCTGAGCTACGCCGGGCGGCCGGCGTCAGCCGCGACCGCGGTCGGCCAGATGTCGAAGCACCTCGCGCAGCTCAAGGCGTTCCTTGACGAAGCGCTGGCGTGAGCGGCCACATCGTGACAGCGGACCTAGGGAAGAACGAACATGACTGACATCCGTGTCCCCACGCTCGGCGAGTCGGTGACCGAGGCGACGATCGGCAAGTGGTTCAAGAAGCCCGGCGAGCGGGTCGCGGTCGATGAGCCGTTGGTCGAGCTCGAGACCGACAAGGTCACGATCGAGGTGCCGGCACCCGCCTCTGGCATCCTGTCCGAGATCGCGGTCAACGATGGCGAGACCGTCGCGGTTGGCGCGCTGCTCGGCCAGATCGCGGAAGGCGGCGCGGCCGCCAAGGCGGCGCCGGTGCCGACCGGGCGGCCAGATCAGAAGACCGCGACGACGGCGCCGATCAATGCTGGACCCGAGGAGCCGAAGCTGCGCAAGCCCGAGGCGGCTCCTGCCAAGACCGACGCGCCGGTCGCACCATCGGTGCGCAAGCTTGCCGTCGAGAGCGGCGTGGATGCGGCAACGGTCGCGGGCACCGGCCGCGACGGGCGGGTCACCAAAGGCGATATGCTGGCTGCGATCGAGCGCGCGGCCGCAGCGCCAATGCCGGTTGTGCAGCCGACGGCAGCCGTGCAGTTGCGCGCCCCGTCAAGCGTCGATGACGCGGCGCGCGAGGAGCGGGTGAAGATGACGCGGCTGCGCGCCACCATTGCGCGGCGGCTCAAGGATGCGCAGAACACCGCCGCCATGCTCACGACCTTCAACGAGGTCGACATGACGCATGTGATGGCGCTGCGTAGCCAGTATCGCGATGTGTTCGAGAAGAAGCACGGCGTACGCCTCGGCTTCATGAGCTTCTTCGTGCGCGCCTGCGTGCAGGCGCTCAAGGAGATTCCAGCCGTCAATGCCGAGATCGACGGCGCCGACTTGATCTACAAGAACTACTATCACATCGGTGTCGCGGTCGGCACCGAGAAGGGCCTCGTGGTCCCGGTCGTGCGCGAGGCTGACACGCTGTCGCTCGCCGAGATCGAGAAGACGATCGGCGATTTCGGCCGCCGCGCGCGTGATGGCGCGCTCAAGATCGAGGAGTTGCAGGGCGGCACCTTCACGATCACCAACGGCGGCATCTACGGCTCGCTGATGTCGACGCCGATTCTCAATGCTCCGCAGTCGGGCATTCTGGGCATGCACAAGATCCAGGAGCGGCCGGTGGTGATCGGCGGCAAGATCGAAATCCGCCCGATGATGTATCTCGCGCTGTCCTACGACCATCGCATCGTCGATGGCCGCGAGGCGGTGACGTTCCTGGTGCGCGTGAAGGAGTGCCTGGAAGACCCGGCCCGGCTGGTGCTGGATCTATAAGCTCACTGCTCTTCGACAGCCCTGATCGTCTCCTCGACCGCATCCTGCAAACTGTGCAGGCGCACGCGCACGTTCGACTCGGATTGCCGGTAGCACTGCTGCTCGTAGTCGAGCTTCTGGCGAAGCTCCTCGACCGTCATCGGGCTGCTGATCGTGCCCCGGAAGGTGCAGTCGGGCTCCGGCTGGCGCTGTAGCAACATGTGGTCGGGCAGCGGAATCCGCGCCCGCGCGGTGAGCATGCGCGTCGCCGGCTTGTGCTTGACCTGTTTGGCTTGAGCTTTGGCTTGTACCTTGGCTTGGGACTGCGTGGCAGGACCGGTTGCGCAGCTCCCTAGCACAATGGCGCATAGGGCTACCGCCGCAATCCACACACACGCGCGCGTCCATCCGGACGCCAGACTCCTGACGACTTCACACAACATTTGACGCCACTCGGCACGCTTGACTTGTGACTTGCCCCCTTTGCCAAATCACACGCTACAGCGGCTAGGGCGATGAACTACCCTGATACTAAATCGGTAAGATGCGGCCGGCTGTAGTAATTGCGCAACAAAGGGGTGCAAACGTTACCGACGGTACCTAGCTGTGGAAAAACCATTCGGCGCGTGTGGTGATTGAAGAAATTTCGCCAGAAATATCCTTGATTTAAGCGAGCGTCGGGCTTCGTCGCAAGGCGAGGTGTTATCCACTGCAGGCGACGCGAGAGAGGCGCAGTCCAGGCAAACAAAGATGGCAAATTCTTCCTACGATCTCATCGTTATCGGCTCGGGTCCCGGCGGTTATGTATGCGCGATCCGGGCGGCCCAGGTTGGGCTCAAGACCGCGCTGGTCGAGAAGGACAAGACCTTCGGCGGAACCTGCCTCAACGTGGGCTGCATTCCTTCGAAGGCGCTGTTGCATGCCTCCGAGCTCTACGAGCAGGCAGGCCACACGTTCAAAAAGATGGGCATCGCGGTCGGCACCCCGAAGCTCGATCTCCCCGCCATGATGACGTTCAAGGACGAAGGGGTCGACGGCAACGTCAAGGGCGTCGCCTTCCTGCTCAAGAAGAACAAGGTCGACACGTTCCAGGGCGTTGGCCGCATCGCGGCGCCCGGCAAGGTCGAGGTCAAGGGATCCGACGGCAAGGCGCAGATGCTCGACACCAAGTCGATCGTGATTGCCACCGGCTCGGACGTGGCACGGCTTCCCGGCATCACCATCGACGAGAAGCGCGTGGTGTCGTCGACCGGCGCGCTCGTGCTCGACAAGGTGCCGGCCAAGCTCCTGGTCATCGGGGCGGGCGTGATCGGGCTCGAGCTCGGCTCAGTGTGGCGGCGGCTTGGCGCGGAGGTGCTGGTGGTCGAGTTTCTCGATCGCATCCTGCCCGGCATGGACAACGAGGTGTGCCGGCAGTTCCAGCGCCTGCTTGAAAAGCAGGGCATCGCGTTCAAGCTGTCGTCAAAGGTTGCGGCGGTCGATGCGTCGGGCAACAGGCTCAAGGCAAAGGTCGAGCCTGCGGCCGGCGGCACCGCCGAAATGATCGAAGCGGATGTGGTGCTGGTCGCAGTCGGTCGCGTTCCCTACAGCAACGGACTCGGCCTCGATGAGGCAGGCGTCAAGAAAGACAACCGCGGGCGCGTGGTGGTCGACGGGCATTTCGCCACCAACGTGCCCGGCATCTACGCGATCGGTGACGTGATTGCGGGCCCGATGCTAGCGCACAAGGCAGAGGATGAAGGCGTCGCGGTTGCGGAGATCATCGCGGGGCAGGCCGGCCATGTGAACTACGACGTGATCCCGAACGTGGTCTACACCTATCCGGAGATCGCTACGGTCGGAAAGTCCGAGGAGGAGCTCAAGGCCGCCGGTATTGCGTACAATGTCGGGAAGTTTCCGTTCACCGCCAACGGGCGCGCCAAGGTCAACCTGCAGACCGAGGGCTTTGTGAAGATCCTGGCTGATGCCAAGACGGATCGTGTCCTTGGCGTCCACATCCTGGGACCTGATGCCGGCAACATGATCGCGGAGGCGGCGGTGGCGATGGAATTCGGTGCGGCCGCGGAAGATATTGCGCGCACCTGCCACGCTCACCCGACCTTGACCGAGGCGGTGAAGGAAGCCGCGCTCGCAGTGGGCAAGCGATCGATCCATATGTGATTTTCTGTGACTGTCGTCACAGACGGTGATCGGGCTTTCGTTCAGAACATCCTGCAAAGAGGGCGGCCGGCCTGAACTCAGTCGTGCTTGAGCGCGACAAATGGCCGGGCGCCATCCGGACAGGAGGGCGAAGTCATGCTTGCGCAGCAACAACCACAGTCACGCTGGACGGCGTTCATCGAGCGCTGGGACGGGCGTTTGGAACGTTTCCGGCAGTCAATCGACCCCTATTCGGACGGTCCAGAGCGCCGGATCAAGCCATGGGTGGTTGTCGCCCTGTCGGTCGGGCTGGTCGTGCTTGCGGGTCTGATCGGCTTTGGCGGCTGGTGGATCTACGACCATCACAAATGGGCGCTGCTCTGGCCGTTGCTCAAAGTCGGGAAGCTGTTCGCGGTTGGCGTCGCGATCGTGGTCGCCATCTTTTTCGGCGGAAATCTCACGAAAAAGCCGCAGATTGAACAGGCCCCGAACGGTGACGCTGCCGGCTCAAAAGGGTAGGATCGGGCAACCTCGATCATTGTCCGTCGGCTAGGCGGCGGCTCGCGTCGGGGCGGCCAACACTGATGCGCCGACTGCTCCGCCCGTTCCTGATCCTGCTCGCGCTCGTATTTCTGTTCGAGGCGTGGCTGTGGCGACAACTGGCGCCGATCGTCGGCTGGCTGGTCGCCCTCATCCCGTGGGCGACGTTCAAGACCAGGGTTGCGGCCACGATCCAGCGGCTGCCGCCTTATCCGACGCTGCTGGTGTTTCTCATTCCGGTGCTCCTCCTGCTGCCGCTCAAGGTCGTCGGCTTCTGGATGCTGGCGCATGGATTCTGGCTGGGCGCGGTCGTCGTGCTGTCGCTGGCCAAGGTGGTGAGCCTCGGCGTCACCGCGTTCATCTTCGATCTGACGCGGCCGAAGCTGCTGGAGCTTCCGTGGTTTCGCTGGTTCTACGAGCACATGATCGTGTGGCTCGCCAAGGCGCACGAGCTCGCCGATCCGATCAAGGAGCGCATCAAGCGCGCCATGCGGGCGTTCGCGCCCAACCGTGCAGGCCGCACGTTTGCACTCCTGACCCGCATCCGCCGCCGCATGCAGGCGGCACGCGGCGATGCAGGGTGAGCCAAACGGAAGCTTCAGTGCGTGCCGCCGGAGGAGAACAGTTGCTGCACCCAGTGCAGCACGTCATGCGGCACGTTCGGTGCGAACAATCCCAGAGACGAAAAGATCAATCCGATCACTCCAACTCCGGCTGCCGCATAGGCGAGCGTCAGGATGCCGGTGATCACCGCCGCTGACGCCAGCACGATGCCGATTTGAAAGGCGGCGGACGCGAATTCGTAGTTGTGGTACTTCGCCAGCGCGACATCGCGCTCGCGCTCATACTGCTCCGCCTGTGCCCGCAATTCCTTGCGGCCATCCTTCTCCTTCGGATCGGATTCATAACGCACAACGGTCGCGCGCCAGGTCTCGATCTGCTTGGTCATTGCGGCTTTGCCGGCTTCATCGGGCACGCTGGAGACCTGCAGCGCCATCGCTTCGGCCGCCGTGCGTAGCGAGGTCTGGCGAATGGTCTTGGCCTGGAAGAAATTCCAGGTGTCCGAGGCCTTGATATTGAGCTCGATGCCGACCGTCTGCGCGCTCTTGCCCAACGTTTCCGAGAACGCCAGGAACAGCGCGATTACGGAGATCAAAAGCGCAATCTGCTTGTTGTGGTTTTCCGCCGGCTTTGCCGCGTGACCGCCGCCGCCGTGTCCATGCTCCTCGTGCTCGATTTGGTGCTCCACCTCATGCTGGACTGCGTGAACGCCGTGGCTCATGACCATTCTCCCTGATCGCTTGTGTCCGATTCCGAAGCTCGCATGGCTCTGGCGGCACCCTTGTTGCGAGCTTCTGAACCGGCACACCGGCCGTCACGATGTATTGATCAGGGTCGGCTGCGCAAGAGGGGGTGGAACAGCTTCCGCCGCCGTCACAATCTCGTCACGCGCGTGGATGGGTGTTGCGGTAGACCTCGAGCAGGCGCTCGGCGTCGACGGCCGTATAGATCTGTGTGGTCGAAAGCGATGCGTGGCCAAGCAGCTCCTGGATCGCGCGCAGATCACCGCCGCGGGCGAGGAGATGCGTGGCGAAGGAATGGCGCAGCGCGTGCGGGGTGGCGGTGTCGGGCAGGCCGAGCGCGCCGCGCAGACTCGCCATGGCAAGCTGCACGATACGCGGCGAGAGCGGGCGGCCTTTGGCACCGACGAACACCGCGCCGTTGACGGGAAGCTCGTAGGGACAGGCTTTCACGTAATCGGCGATCAGCTCAAGCACGCGCCGCAGCACCGGCACCATGCGGCGCTTGTTGCCTTTGCCGGTGACGGTGATCACGTCGCCCTTGCCGGGCTCCGGCACGTCGCCGCGCGAGAGTCCGAGCGCCTCCGAGATGCGCAGGCCTGAGCCGTAAAGCAGCGCCAGCACAGCCGCATCGCGCATCAGCACCCAGGTCTCGCGCTCCTCGCCGGCGCGCAGGTCGGCGTCGGTGACTTGCTTGGCGGCAGCGACGGCGAGCGGCTTTGGCAGCGTCTTGGCGACCTTGGGCGCCCGCACGGCACCGAGCGCGGCGACGCGACCTTTGCCATTGCGCTCAAGGTAGCGCGCAAACGAGCGCGTGCCTGCCAGTGCGCGCATCAGCGAGCGCCCGGTGATGCCATCGCCGCGGCGCGCCGCCATGAAGGCACGCACATCCTGTGGCGTCAGCTTTCTCAGCGCGGAGAGGCTCATCCGGCCGCCGTGGTACTCGGCCAGGAAGGCGAGGAACTGCCGCACATCCCGCCCATAGGCTTCGACGGTCCTGGGTGACATGCGGCGCTCGGCGCCCAGATAGGCAAGCCAATGCGCCATCTCAGCCGCCACGTCGGGCGCGGTAAAAGGGAACTGAAGATCGTCCGCTTCCTTTGGCATTACCTTGCAACGTTGAACAGACAACGAATCTCTGTGTGTGCGTGCCGCGGGCTCGACCTCTCCCCAAGGGGGAGAGGTCGCGAGCGAAGCGAGCGGGATCAGGCTTGTCGAGAAGTCGGAACCCCCTCACCCCACCCCTCTCCCATAGCCCGCGAAGACGGGCGTGAACGCCCTTAAGCCGGGGAGAGGGAGCGCGCCGAGTTTGTGGCACGCACCGCGTGTTACATCAGCGCCCGCTTGACACCGGGTGCATAATCACACCCGCTCCCTTACCCTTTCTTAAGGCGAGGGCGAATCACCGACCAAGTCAGCACTCTATGGCAAAGCGCGTCGTCGATGTCCTGGTGCCGGTCGCGCTCGACCAGGCCTATTCGTATCGGGTTCCCGACGCGATGGCGCTCGCGCCCGGCGATATCGTGTCCGTGCCGCTCGGCGCGCGCACCGCGACCGCGGTGGTATGGGCCGACAATCCGGCGCCCAACCCCAGGCTCGACAATCGCCTGAAGGAGATCGACAGCAAGCTCGAGGTGCCGCCGCTCAAGGACGAGCTGCGCCGGTTCGTCGACTGGGTCTCGACCTATACGCTCAGCCCGCGCGGCATGGTGCTGCGCATGGGCCTGCGGATGGGCGAGCATCTCGGGCCGGCACGCGAGCGCACCGGCGTGCGGCTCGCGGGGCCGCCGCCGAAACGCCGCACGCCTGCACGCCAGCGCGTGCTCACGCTCATGGCCGATGGGCTCGTGCGCGGCAAGAGCGAGGCGGCGTTCGAGGCTGGTGTTTCGGTCGGGGTGATCGAGGGCCTGATCGACGAAGGCGCGCTGGAAACGCTGGTGCTGCCGCCGGAGCCGGTCGCGCGCACGCCCGATCCCGATCACATGCAGCCCGAGCTGGCGCCAGCCCAGCAGACAGCCGCCGACAGTCTGCGCGAGACGGTCGCCGAAGGCGGCTTCTCATGTACGCTGATCGATGGCGTCACCGGCTCCGGCAAGACGCAGGTCTATTTCGAGGCGATCGCCGAATGCGTGCGGCGCGGCCGGCAAGCCTTGGTGCTGGTGCCGGAGATTGCGCTCACCGGGCAGTTTCTCGATCGCTTTGCCGAGCGCTTCGGCGTGCGCCCGGCCGAATGGCATTCGCAGCTCTCGCCACGGCTCCGTGCGCGCACCTGGGCGGCGGTGGCGGAGGGCGAAGCGAGCGTGACGGTCGGCGCGCGCTCGGCGCTGTTCCTGCCCTACAAGGAGCTTGGCCTGATCGTGGTCGATGAGGAGCACGATCCGGCCTACAAGCAGGAGGACGGCGTGCACTACCACGCCCGCGACATGGCGGTGGTGCGCGCAAGCGTCGCCAAGATTCCGGTCGTGCTCGCCTCCGCGACGCCTTCGGTCGAAACCGAGGTGAATGCGCGGCGCGGCGCGCTATCGGCGGCTGCATCTGCCGGAGCGCTTCGGCGGCGCTCATCTGCCGCATATTGAAGCGATTGATCTGCGCCGCGAAGGCCCGCCGCGCGGACGCTTCATCGCGCCGCGGCTCGCCGAGGCGATGAAGACGGCGCATCGAGCGCGGCGAGCAGGCGCTGTTGTTTCTCAATCGGCGCGGCTATGCGCCGCTGACGCTCTGCCGCCACTGCGGTTATCGCTTCGCCTGCCAGAACTGCGACGCCTGGCTGGTCGATCACCGCTTCAAGCGGCGGCTCGTCTGCCACCATTGCGGCTTCTCGATGCCGCCGCCGGAGAAGTGCCCCAAGTGCGAGGCGGCCGCGAGCCTGGTCGCCTGCGGGCCCGGGTGTCGAGCGGCTGGAAGAGGAGGTGGCGGCGCTGTTTCCGGATGCGCGTGTCCTGGTGCTGTCATCCGATCTCATCGCCACCGTCGAGCGCATGCGCGCAGGAGCTCGCTGAGATCGAGCAAGGCCTGGTCGACATCGTGATCGGCACGCAGCTGGTTGCGAAGGGGCACCATTTTCCAAAGCTCAATCTCGTCGGCATCGTTGACGCTGATCTCGGGCTCAGCAACGGAGATCCGCGCGCGGCTGAGCGTACGTTCCAGCTGTTGCACCAGGTGGTCGGCCGCGCCGGGCGCGAAGAGGGCCGTGGCGTCGGCTATCTGCAGACCCATCAGCCCGAGCATCCAGTCATGCGCGCACTGATCGCAGCCGACCGTGACGCGTTCTATGCGACCGAGATCGAGCTGCGCGAGAAGACTCTTTACCCGCCGTTCGGGCGGCTGGCGAGCCTCGTGATTTCGGGAGGCGACAAGCACGACACTGAAGGCTTCGCACGCAGGCTCGCAGCTGCGGCGCCGCGCGACGACGAGGTCCGCGTGCTTGGACCGGCGGAAGCGCCGCTCGCTTTGGTGCGCGGCCGCTATCGCTTTCGGCTGCTCGTCAAGGCGCCACGCGCGTTCGATCTCTCCGGCTATCTGCGCGATTGGCTCGCGGCGGCGCCGAAGCCGAAAGGTAAGCTCAAGCTGGAGGTCGACGTCGATCCGCAGAGCTTCTTATGAGCGCGCTTTTTCACACGCGATTGCTAATTGTCGTCGATCAGCCGTGGATGTGCGTTAGCATTCCGGGCTTGGCTTTTGGAATTGCAGCAAGTACGGCAGGCATCAGCGGGCGGAGTACGGCAATATCGTTGCTTGGAGCGTGAATGACGACAACCGCAGGCACAACACCAGAAAAGTTCTGCTGGTATTCGAGATTGCGATCTATCGTGAGGAAAACGTCAAATTCGTTGGCCGCTAGTTGCAGCAGTTCACCATTCTTCACTCCGGCCCACCCCGCCTCCGCAACGGTTTTGACGTTGTGGCCAGGCAATTCCTTACGCAGCGCGCGGGGAACACACTCGTCAAGCAGCACGCGCATCGGCGATCAGATGTGCCTTGGCCTGCTCAAGGGCCGCAATAGCTACATCCCGGCTGACGGTTGGGAAATCATCAAGAAACTCATGAAGCGAGTGGCCGCCTTCGATGTAGTCGATCAGGGCTTGCACCGGAACGCGAGTGCCCACAAATACCGGCGTGCCACCCAGGATTTCGGGGTCGGAGTGAACGACAGATTCTTTCATGGCCTAACCTTTACGTTGCCCTTGCTATATCACAGACTCGAAGTCCGAGGCCATGTCTCAGCTCTGCTCGAGGTGATTGGCCGTACCCGGACGAATTGGTGTAAGGCCCAATCACATCTCGTGCGCCACCACCTCGTCGCGCTGCGGTGCGCGGGCCTGCGATGATCCGACCAGAATCACAAAGGGGATCGTTGCGAGCGTCAGATACATCAGCAGCTTGAAGTCGTTCGCGTAGGCGATGATCGCCGCCTGTTGCGTGATGAGCAGATCGAGCAAGGCCCTGCCGGTGTCGGTCGCTCGATTGAGGATCGCGGAGACGTCCGGCGCCTGCAGGGCGTTGTTGAACGGCGTGATGAACTCGGCCAGGTTGGCGTGCATGCGCGTGGTCATGTTGGTGAGCTGCGCGATCACCATCGATATGCCGATCGAGCTGCCGACGTTTCGCACCAGTGTCAGGATCGCGGTTCCCTCGGTGCGCAGGTGAGCGGGCAGCGTGACGAATGCGACCGTGCTCAGCGGCACGAACACGAGGCCGAGACCAAAGCCCTGCAGGATGCTGGCCATCACGATCGTGCGGGACGAGGTCTGGTCGGTAAACCCGACCATCTGGTAGAGCGTGACACTCGCCAGGAGGAGGCCGGCGAGCACGAGATAGCGCGCTTCGATGATCTTGAGCAGCTTGCCGACGAGTATCATGGCGATGAGCGTGCCGACACCGCGGCCGGCGAGCAGGAATCCGGCGGTCAGAATGGGATAGCCGATCACGTTCTGCATGAACGGCGTCACCAGCGCCATGGTGCCGAACAGCACGACGCCGATGACCACCATGAACAGGCATCCGGCCACGAAGTTGCGATCGCGGAAAAGCTCAAGGCGCACAAAGGGCGACGTCGTCGTGAGCGAGTGCGCGAGGAAGAAGTAGAAGCCGGCCGCCGACACGATCGCCTCGGCGATGATCTCGTTCGAGTTCGAACCAGCCCAGCTGCTCGCCGCGATCCAGCATCAGCTGCAGCGAGCCGATGCCAACCGCAAGCGCGGCGAAGCCGAACCAGTCGAATCGCCTGGTGTTCTGCGTCTCGGTTTCCTGCATGAAGATCATCAGCCCGAGCACGGTCAGGATGCCGATCGGCAGATTGATGAAGAAGACCCAGTGCCAGCTGTAGTTGTCGGTGAGCCAGGCGCCGAGCGTCGGTCCCATGATCGGGCCGAGCATCACGCCGATGCCCCAGATCGCCATCGCGGAGCCGCGCTCCTCGGCCGAATAGGAATCGAGCAGGACCGATTGCGACAGCGGCACGAGCGCCGCGCCGAAAGCGCCCTGCAGCAGGCGGAAGCCGACGATCTGCTCGATGTTCTGGGCAAGACCGCACAACATTGAAGCGACGGTGAAGCCGGCCGCGCAGATGATGAACAGGCGCTTGCGCCCGATAGCGCTCGGCGACCCATCCGATCGGGGCGGTCATGATCGCGGAGGCGACGATGTAGGAGGTCAGCACCCAGTTGATCTGGTCGAGCGAAGCCGACAGGCTTCCCTGCATGTAGGGCAGCGCCACATTGGCGATGGTCGTATCGAGCGCCTGCATGATGGTGGCGCTCATGGCGCAGATCGTCACCATCGTCCGGCGCATGCCGGGATTTCGCGGACGCTTCGGTGTTCACGGGTGAACGTCCTTGGCGACTTCCTTGGCGATGCTCGGGCTCGCGCCGAACAGCGACGCGACCGTGCGCTGGCGGCCGGTGTCGATTCGACACGGTCACGCTCATGCCGGCGCGCAGCCGCGACACATCCTCGCCGCGATCGAAGACGATGCGGACCGGCACGCGCTGCACCACCTTCACCCAGTTGCCGCTGGCATTCTGGGGCGGCAGGATGGCGAACTGCGCGCCGGTTCCCGGGCTCACCGATGCGACGTGGCCGTGCAACGGACTGATCGGGAAAGGAATCGACATCGATCTCGACCGGCTGGTTGAGCGCAAGGTGAGTGATGTCGGTCTCCTTGAGATTGGCATCGACCCACGGCTCAGAGTCATCGATCACGCTGAACACGGGCGTGCCCGCCGTCACGAAACGGCCGAGCTGAATGTTGTCGACCTGCGTTGCGGTGCCGGCGATCGGCGCCTTGATCGACGTGTGGTCGAGATCGCGCTTCGCCTGGTCGAGCGCAGCCTTCGCCTGCCGATAGGGTGGAAATTCCTCGGCGCGCAGATCAGCGTTTTCCAGGAGCTGATTGAATGTGCTGCTGAGCTGCTGGCGGCCGAGCTGGAGCTGCAGCTCCGCGGTCAGGAGCGCCGCATTCGCGTTGTCGACATCCACCTGGGTTGAGGTCTGCTTGGCGGCGAGCGCGGTCTTGCGCTCGACGTCGCGCTGCTTGATGCTCGACCGCTTGCTGTCCCAGCTCCACCAGTTGCTTCAGCGACTGGTAGTTGCTCTTGAGATTGGCAAGGTCGGTGACGACGGTGTCGAGCTTGCTCTGCGCCTGGCGGACCGCGAGCTCGAACGGCTGCGGATCGATCTCGAACAAGGGCGCGCCCGCGTCGACATGCTGGCCCTCTCGCACCAGCACGCGGCTGACCTTGCCGGAAATGTCGGGCGTGATGAGCACCTTCTCGGCGCCCACATAGGCGTTGTCGGTCGAGATATAGCGGCCACCGGCCAGATAGAAGCCGACTCCGACGATGATCGCGATCGCGGGGAGCAGCCCGAGCAGGATCATGCGCCCATGCCGCGCCCAGATGCTGGCGAGGAACGACCGGGACGGCTGTGATGATGCGTCGTCGCGCTGGAGTGTATTGATTGCGCCTTCAGCCATAACGTTTTTCCATTTTAACTGATTTCTTTTGCACGGCCTGTCGCAGGTTCTCTTTGATGGTCGTGAGGCTGGCGAGCAGCGCGGACCTCTCCGCTTGATCGAGGCCGGCAAGGGCCGTCGTCATCAGGTCCTCGCCCAGCTCGCTCAGACGATCGAGCAAGGGGCGCGCAGCCGGCGTCAGGAACAGCCGCTTGGCACGGCGGTCCTTCGGGTCTGATCGCCGCTCGATCAGGCCGTTCTCGCTCAGCCCGTCCAGCAGCCGGGTCAGGCTGATCGGCTGCAGATCGAGCATGTCGGCGAGCTCGTTCTGTTTGAGGCCCTCGAACCGGTCCAGCCGGGCGAGGACGGCCCATTTGGCCCGGTTCAGGCCGAAGCTCGCCGCCTTGTGGTCCGCATAGGTCCGCAGCAGGCGAGCTACATCGTTGATATTAAATGCGATTTCTCTCTTGGTGGTCACTGTCATGCTCCCTCCGGAAAAGGGATATGGTGACGCACCTTATAATAAGCAAGCTTACTACTATTTCGATTATTTCGGCGCTATTCTGCCTTGGCGCCCGAGATCCGGACCACCTCACGCCAGATCTCACGCTCCTTGGCGGCAAATGCGAGCGCGGCCTCCGGCGTGCTGGACAGGGGCCGCGCGCCGGCCTGCAGGAAGCGCGCCTTCGTGGCCGGCTGGGCCGCGATGTCTTTGATGGCGGCGTTGAGCTTGTCGATCATCGGGCGCGGCGTGCCGGCCGGCACCACGAACGCCGCCCATGAGGTGACCACGAAATCCGGCAGACCCGCCTCTGCCATGGTCGGCACATTCGGCAATGTCGGCCAGCGCTCAGCCGAGGTCACGGCAAGCGCCCGCATCTGCCCGCTTTCGATGATGGAGATGTAGGAGGCGAGATTGTCGATCGCGAACGTCACGTCGCCGGCGAGCATCGCCGGGATGGTCTGCGCAGCGCCGCGGAATGGCACGTGCACTGCTTTGATTCCGGTGCGGTTCGCAAACAGCGCTGCAGAGAGATGCGGGGAGGTGCCGACGCCGGGCGTGCCATAGGCTATGCCGTCAGGCCGCGCCTTGGCCCAGGCAATGAACTCCTGCAGCGTCTTCGCCGGCACATGCTGGCTCGCCACCACCGCGACGTTGGGCTGGTCGTAGGTCAATGACACCGGAACAATGTCGCGTTCCGGATCGAACGGCATGCGCGCATAAAGGAACTGGTTGATCGCGAAATGGCCGATGGTGGCGGCGCCGATGGTGTAGCCGTCGGCCGGGCTCTTGGCGACGAGATCGATGCCGATATTGCCGCCGGCGCCGGGCCGGTTCTCGATCACGAAGGGCTGGCCGAACCGGTCCTTGAAGCTTTCGGCATAGAGGCGCGACAGCACGTCGGTCGAGCCGCCCGCCGGGTAAGGCACGATGATACGCACCGGGTGATCGGGCCAGTTGCTGCCCTGCGCGGCGGCGCGGCGGGCCCCGAGCACAAGGGTCGCGGCGGTGGCGCCAAGCACAGTGCGACGCGTAATCGTACGGCGACGGCCGATCATGACGGAGACCTCCCAGCAGCGATGCGAATGGCGAAAGGTTAGCGCAGTTGCGTGCGGCCGTAAGGGGCCCAGCGAAGGAATACCGATGTGCTCGATCAGGCCGAAGGCTCTCGCGTCGAGGGCTTGCCAGAGATGCCCTGCGGCCACAGCAGCACGCTCGCCGAGGCTCCAAGCATCAGGGCAAACCCGATGATGTCGGTCAGCGTTGGCTGCTCGCCCAAAAGCAGCATCGAGGAGATGACCCCGATGACGGGCGAGCTGAGAATGCCAAGCGCAGCGACCGTGGCGGGCAGCCGCCGCACGATGTCGAACCACAAGAAATAGGAAATGCCGGAGCCGATCACGCCACTGAAGATCATCGCCAGGATGGCGCCCCAATGAGCCTGCTTCGAGATGTAGCGATCCTTCGACGATGGGAAGCAACGCCCCGATGACGATCACGCCGATGACGAGCTGCCACAACGCAGCAGCCATCGGATCACCATCGATCTTCGCCCACTTGAGATAGATGGTGCCGGCGGCCCAGCCGATTGCAGCGCCGACCGCCAGCAAAATTCCGGTCGGGATCCCGAGCGTTGCGAGTGGATAGATCAGCACGCTCATGCCGGCGACGCAAAGCGTGAGCGCCAGCGCGCGCACGGTGTTGAGCCGCTCGCCCAGGATCGGGAGCGCCATCAGCGTGGCCCAGATCGGCATGGTGTAGACCACGATGGCGACGCGCGAGGTTGCGGCGCTTATCTGCGCAAACGGCGTCAGCACGCTGAACGCCACGATGTTGAAGAACGAGGCGGCGCACAGATGCGCGAACGTTCTCGAGGCGCGGAATGCGCAGGCTGCGGCCCTGGAGCAGCGAAAGCGACGTCAAGGTGATGACGCCGAGCATCAGGCTCGAGACCCGCATGCTGAACGGCGGGATTTCATCGAGCGCGATCTTCATCATCGGCCACGTAACCCCCCAGCCGAGGCAAAGGAGAACGAGAAAGACGCGCGCCTTGGTCGCGTCCTCGGGTGCCGGTCGAGGCAGGTCGGACTCGCTTCTTGATGGCGACATGCGTGCGGCCCGGGCGCTGCAGGGGACGGCCCGATCGGCCGAATGGTGCTGTTGTAGCGCGCTTTCGGCGTTCAACAACAGAACGGCGGGAATGCCGGCAATGCGCCGCCTCGGACGCTGGTTGAGGCGATGGCGGTCCCGTGCAACAAGTGTCCGCGGGGCAGGCACCGGAGTTTGCCGAATGAAGTTCGGGCTTTTCGGCGGGGCGAAGTCGGGCGGCGATGCCAGCGCCGACAGCCAGAGCTACCGCAAGTTCATCGACTACGTGCTGTTGGCCGAAGAGCTCGGCTACCAGAGCCTGTTCGTGGTCGAGCACCATTTCACCGGCAACAGCCAGGTCTCGGCCTCGCTCAATCTGTTGAGCTTTATCGCGGGGCGCACGCAACGCATGCGGCTTGGCACCGCCGTGGTGGTGCTGCCGTGGCACAATCCGGTGCTGCTCGCCGAGCAGGTCGCGACGCTCGATCTGTTGTCGGGTGGCCGCTTTGATTTCGGCGTCGGCAAGGGCTACCGCGATGCCGAGTTCGAGAGCTTCTGCATCCCGAAGGCGGAGGCGACCGAGCGCTTCGAGGAATGCATGGCGATCCTGCGCAAGGCGTGGACCACGCAAGGCCGCTTCACGCATCAGGGCAAGCACTGGAATTTTCGCAACATCGTGGTCGAGCCGCGGCCGGTGCAGCAGCCGCATCCGCCGTTCTGGATGGGAGCGGGCAGCCCGGAAGGAATTCGTCGCGCCGGACAGGAGGGCTACAATCTTCTGCTCGACCAGATCGCGCCCATCGAGCTCACGATCGAGCGTGTGGCGATCTATCGCGCCGAGATCGAACGGCAGGGGCAACGCTTCGACGGCATGCGGGTGGGCGTCACGCGCGCGGTGCAGATCGTGCGCAACGAGGAGGAGCGGCGGAACGCCTTTGCGCAACGCCGCAAGACGCTGTCGGCCATCGGTGCGCTGGCGCGTGGGCCGGGCGCGGAGCGCTATCAGAATGCCCAGAGCTTCGCCGATGCGGATCTGGCGGCCGAGAATGCAGCGCTGATCGGTACGCCTGACGAGATCATCAGGCAGCTTCGCCAGCTTGAGCGCGGCGGCGTGGAATATGTGCTGTTGATCGACTCGACGGGGTCGGACCAGACGCTCCGCGCTTTCGCGAACGAGGTCATGCCGGAGTTTCGGGTCGCGGCGACGACACCTGCGGACGTTCACTCCTGAGATCAGGCGCTACTCGACGTGGCTCGGGTAGCGGCTGAGCATCGTCCCGAGCACCGTGAGGGTGATGGCGCAAAGCCCCAGCGGCACGAACGCCATCCAGGGCAGCCCAGTGAGGTCCCACAGCGCGCCGCTCAAGGTCGGGATCGCCACCGCGCAGCTGTAGCTGATGGTGAACATGCCGGCCGCGGTCCGGTGGGCGTCGCCGGGCGGGCTGAGCACCGATGGCAGCGCGATGATGACCGCGAATGTGATCGCGGAGGCGAAGCCCATCACGGCCGCCGATACAACGATCCAATAGCCGCTGGTCAGAACCATGCCGGCGAACGCCGCAAGCGTCAGCGGCCCGAACACCAGGTAGGGCAGCGCGCGCCGCAGCAGCCGATCCGCCGTGGCGAGCAACACCAGCGAGGCCGCGAACTGGGCGGCGTTGAGCGCGGCCAGTGCCGGTCCGATCAAGTCTGATCGGCCTTGTCCGGCGAGGAAATCCGGCAGGAAGGCGTTGGCGCCGTAGTAGGCGGCGTTGTTGCTCCCGAAGGTGAAGCCAAGGAGCCAAATCAGCGGATTTTTCCAGTCCGGCCACCAGCGAGCGGCGATCATTGCCGATGCGCCGCCCGCTGGGCGGCGCGGTGCCAGCAAGGCGAAGAGGATTGCGGTCGCAAGCACCGGGACGGACCAGAGCGCGAGGTTAAGCCGCCAGCTTCCGCCGACCAGCGGCAGCACCACCGGAATGGTGAGCGCGGGCGCAAGCATGACGGCTGTAAGCATGCCGTTGGCATAGGTCGCCGTCCCGAGACCGAGACGGCCAGGCATCCACTCGCGCACGATCGCTGGCAGCGTGGGCTGGATCACGGCTATGCCGGCTCCCATCAGCATGGTGATGGCCGCGAGCTGCCAGATGTCGCCGGCGCTGCCGCGGGCGGCGCCTGCGATCGCGGTCAGGAGCACGCCAGCCAGAAGCGTCACGCCGGTGCCAAGCCGTGCCACCAGCAGCGAGCCGGGCACGGCTGCAATCGCAAACATCAGCACTGGCAGCGCAACCAGAAATCCAACCTGTGCCTCCGTCATCTCCAGCTCATCCCGGATGAGCGGGATCACCGGCGGAATGGCGAGAATCGTGATCCGTGTCGCAATGCCGGCAAGCCACAGGAGCGCGAGCTGGCGGACAAGTTGCAAGTTTGAGGACAACGGAAGCCGTCAGCGGTTGCATGGCCTGGAAGCGACTTGAAGCGGGAAGCGTTTTGCCGCGACGCGCGCCTGTCCCTAGCGAATGTCGTGCGCAAAGGCGAGCGTTGGCCAACGCCAGGTGGGTCCGTCAGGGCGATGCGGCCTGAATTTCGCCGCCCTCGCGTGCCACACGATGCGTCATGCCGAATTATCTCGGACATCACGGGCCTTAGCCCCTTTCCCTCGTCGCCAGGCCTCAGCTCCGCACGCGCATTTGCGCGCGCGAGAGGCGCTGGCGCAGCCGCTGTTGTGGCGGCTGTCGGTTGCAACCGACGAGGAGAGAACAACGTGAAGGCACCTGATAGTCGCCGACCGAGCGTCCGGCGTACGCCGGAAGAGCTTGCCCAAGACCATGAAGACGCGTTGCGGTGGCGGGCGAAATTGCGGGCGGAGGCTGGCAGCCTCACCGCGGAAAGATCCGCGCCGTCGGCGACAGCTCCGAAGGAGCGACGCGGGTCGGAGCGGTCCCGTTTCGCCGCTGCGATCGCCCGCGCCGAGTTCGGGCGGTTCTACTTCAAACCAATGCGGCCCGGCCGGTCACCCAAGCCCGCGCGCGGGCGCAACGGCAAGGCTGACTGAAGCTGGAAGCTCGACCATGACCTTTTCGACTTGATCGGGGCGTGGTCTAGCGCCGCATGCAAAGCCCTACGATGCCGGTCGCGCCGGCACAGTGCACGTTGTTGCCCTCCATCACAGGCGTGCCGCTGCCGCGGCAGATCGCCGACACCAGGCGTTCGTTGGGGGCGCAGCTGGCGGTCTCGCCGGTGGCATCGAACGCGCGCAGGTTTGCCACGGCGCCTGAAGGCCCGGGTGGTCCCATCGGCCCCGGCGGCCCGGCTGTCGCCCTTGGGCCCGGTCACGCCGCGCGGCCCGGCGTCGCCAGTCGCGCCAGCGGGCCCGGGTGGACCTGGTGTGCCCGGCTCGCCCTTCGGCCCGGTCACTCCGCGAGGTCCGGCGTCGCCGTTCGGGCCAGCCGGGCCGGGCGGTCCTATTGCGCCGGGATCGCCCCGGTCGCCTTTATCACCCTTGGGGCCAGCAGGTCCGAGGGGCCCTAGCAGGCCGGCGGGCCCCGCCGGTCCTTTTGCGCCGGCCGGCCCCGCCGGACCTACCGCGCCTTGCGGTCCAGCCGGCCCTGCCGGGCCGCGCGCGCCCTCGTAGCATCCGGAAAGGAGCAGGGTCGTCGTGAGAGCAACGATCGGCAGGCGCTGTGTGCGCATGGGTAGCCCCCTCCCCTTGTCGGCGCATACTCTGCGGACTGAGGATGGCGCTGGTCAACGCGGCTGGCGTTCAAAATCAGGCCACCGTGTGCGTCTGCTGGTAGTCCGTGGCTGCAATCCGATTCCCTCAGGCACGACGATGTGCGCAGGTCGGCAATGTTGCACCGCCCAGGTCGGTGTGTTAGCAAACCGCGCGATTTCCGCAGGGTTCCGCGCCTATCGTGAGCCCTTCGTGGAAACTCGAAGTCCCACTTGCATTTCAAGGGCTTGGGGCCCGCCGTCGCGACGGTGCCGAGCCTGAGAGATTGCCTCAAACAGAGCGTCAGCCGTGGCAAGCGAACTTTCTGTTGTTTCAGGCATGGCGGGCCGCTATGCGAGCGCGCTGTTCGAGCTGGCTTTGGAGGAGCACGCGATCGACGCGGTGAAGGCCGATCTCGATCGTTTCGACGCACTGATTGGCGACAGCGCCGATCTGCGCCGTCTGGTGCGCAGCCCCGCATTCACCGCCGAAGCGCAATCGCGCGCGCTCGCGGCTGTGCTGGACAAAGCCGGCATCGGCGGCGTCGCCGGGCGGTTTCTCCAGGTGGTATCGTCGAATCGCCGGCTGTTCGCCGTCCAGGACATGATCAAGGGGTTCCGCAAGCTCGTCGCCCAGCACAAGGGCGAGGTGAGCGCCGAGGTGACGCTGGCTGAGCGTCCCAGCGAGCAGCATCTCGACGCGATCAAGGGCGCGCTCAACGCGATCACCAAGAAGGACGTGCAGGTCGACGTGAAGGTCGATCCTTCGATCATTGGCGGGCTGGTCGTGAAGCTTGGCAGCCGCATGGTCGATAGCTCGCTCCGCACCAAGCTCAATTCGATCAAACATGCGATGAAAGAGGTCTCCTGATGGACATCCGCGCCGCCGAAATCTCCGCGATCCTGAAGGAGCAGATCAAGAACTTCGGCCAGGAGGCCGAGGTGTCGGAAGTCGGCCAGGTGCTCTCGGTCGGCGACGGCATCGCGCGCGCCTATGGGCTCGACAACGTCCAGGCTGGCGAGATGGTCGAGTTCGAGAACGGCGTGCGCGGCATGGCGCTCAATCTCGAAACTGACAACGTCGGCATCGTGATCTTCGGCAACGACCGTGAGATCAAGGAAGGCCAGACCGTCAAGCGCACGCGCGCGATCGTGGACGTGCCGGTGGGCAAGGAAATGCTTGGCCGCGTGGTCGACGCGCTCGGCAACCCGATCGATGGCAAAGGCCCGATCAAGTCGAGCGAGCGGCGCCGCGTGGACGTGAAGGCGCCCGGCATCATTCCGCGCAAGTCCGTGCACGAGCCGATGGCGACCGGCCTCAAGGCGGTCGATGCGCTGATCCCGATCGGCCGCGGCCAGCGCGAGCTGATCATCGGCGACCGCCAGACCGGCAAGACCGCGATCGCGCTCGATACGATCCTCAACCAGAAGCCGCTCAACGCCCAGCCGGACGAGAAGATCAAGCTCTACTGCGTCTATGTCGCGATCGGCCAGAAGCGCTCGACCGTGGCGCAGTTCGTGAAGGTCCTCGAAGAGCAGGGCGCGCTCGAATACTCGATCGTGATCGCGGCGACCGCGTCCGATCCCGCCCCGATGCAGTACCTGGCGCCGTTCTCGGGCTGCACCATGGGCGAGTATTTCCGCGACAACGGCATGCACGCGGTCATCATCTACGACGACCTGTCGAAGCAGGCCGTGAGCTACCGCCAGATGTCGCTGCTGCTGCGCCGCCCGCCGGGCCGCGAAGCCTATCCGGGCGACGTGTTCTATCTGCATTCGCGCCTGCTCGAGCGCGCCGCCAAGATGAACGACGCCAACAAGGCGGGCTCGCTCACCGCGCTGCCGATCATCGAGACCCAGGCGAACGACGTGTCGGCCTACATCCCGACCAACGTGATTTCGATCACCGACGGCCAGATCTTCCTGGAGACCGACCTGTTCTACCAGGGTATCCGCCCGGCGGTGAACGTCGGCCTTTCCGTTTCGCGCGTCGGCTCTGCTGCGCAGACGAAAGCCATGAAGAAGGTCGCCGGCCGCATCAAGGGCGAGCTGGCGCAGTACCGCGAGATGGCGGCGTTTGCGCAGTTCGGTTCCGACCTCGACGCCACCACCCAACGCCTGCTCAATCGCGGCGCCCGCCTGACCGAGCTCCTCAAGCAGCCGCAGTTCTCGCCGCTCAAGATGGAAGAGCAGGCGGTTGTCATCTATGCGGGCGTCAACGGCTATCTCGATCCGCTGCCAGTCAACCGGGTGCGCGCGTTCGAGGAGGGACTGTTGACGCTGTTGCGCAGCAAGAACGCCGATATTCTGGAAGACATCCGCAAGACCGGCGACCTTACGGACGCGACCGCGGCCAAGCTCAAGGGCGCCGTCGACGGCTACGCAAAAACATTCGCCTAACAGGATCGCAGCAAGGCCATGGCCTCCCTCAAGGATATGCGGGTCCGCATCGCCGCCACCAAGGCGACGCAGAAGATCACCAAGGCCATGCAGATGGTCGCGGCCTCGAAGCTGCGGCGCGCGCAAGTGGCGGCCGAGGCCGCGCGGCCCTATGCGGAGCGCATGGACGCCGTCCTTCGCAACATTGCCGCCTCGGTGGCGGGGCTCGATTCCGCACCGGCGCTGTTGCGCGGCACCGGCAGCGACCGGGTGCATCTTCTCCTGGTCTGCACAGCCGAGCGCGGTCTGTGCGGCCCATTCAACTCGGCGATCGTGCGGCTCGTGCGCGAGCATGCCAACCGGCTCTTGGCCGAAGGCAAGGAGGTCAAGATCTTCTGCGTCGGCAAGAAGGGCTACGAGCAGCTTCGTCGCCAATACGAGCGGAACATCATCGAGCACATTGAGCTGCGGTCGGTGCGCACCATCGGCTTCGTCAACGCGGAATCGATCGCCGAGCAGATCACTGCGCTCTATGCGAAGGGCCAGTTCGATGTCTGCACGCTGTTCTTCTCTCGCTTCAGATCGGTGATCGCGCAGATCCCGACCGCGCAGCAGATCATCCCGCCGGTGTTCGACGCTGCGACTGGCGGTGGCGCTGCTGCTGCCTACGAGTATGAGCCGGACGAGGAGGAGATCCTGGCGGAGCTCCTGCCGCGCAATATCGCGGTGCAGATTTTCCGCGCGCTGCTCGAGAACGCTGCCTCCTTCTACGGCGCGCAGATGAGCGCCATGGACAACGCCACCCGCAATGCCGGCGAAATGATCCGCAAGCAGACGCTGACGTACAACCGCACCCGCCAGGCGATGATTACGAAAGAGCTGATCGAGATCATCTCCGGCGCCGAGGCGCTGTGACACTTTCGCAAGAGGAAGATCAATGGCCACCCCAACCAACGCAGTCGGAAAGATCACCCAGGTCATCGGCGCCGTCGTCGACGTGCAGTTCGATGGTGAGCTACCCGCGATCTTGAACGCGCTCGAGACCACGAACGGCGGCAATCGCCTGGTGCTCGAAGTGGCGCAGCATCTCGGCGAGTCGACGGTGCGCACTGTCGCGATGGACACCAGCGAAGGCCTCGTGCGCGGCCAGGATGTCACCGATACCGGGCAGCCGATCTCAGTTCCGGTTGGCGACGAGACGCTCGGCCGCATCATCAATGTGGTGGGTGATCCGGTGGATGAGGCCGGGCCGGTCAAGACCTCGGCCAGGCGCGCCATCCATCAGCCCGCGCCGGCATACACGGAACAGTCGACCGAGGCTCAGATCCTCGTCACCGGCATCAAGGTCGTGGACCTGCTCGCCCCCTATGCCAAGGGCGGCAAGATCGGCCTGTTCGGCGGCGCCGGCGTCGGCAAGACCGTGCTGATCATGGAGCTGATCAACAATGTCGCCAAGGCGCACGGCGGCTATTCGGTGTTCGCGGGCGTCGGCGAGCGTACGCGCGAGGGCAACGACCTTTATCACGAGATGATCGAGTCGGGCGTGAACAAGGACCCGAAGAAGAACAACGGCTCGACCGCAGGCTCCAAATGCGCGCTGGTGTACGGCCAGATGAACGAGCCGCCGGGAGCGCGCGCGCGTGTCGGCCTCTCAGGCCTCACGGTCGCCGAGCATTTCCGCGACCAGGGCCAGGACGTGCTGTTCTTCGTCGACAACATCTTCCGCTTCACGCAGGCCGGCTCGGAAGTGTCGGCGCTGCTCGGGCGCATCCCGTCGGCGGTGGGCTATCAGCCGACGCTCGCCACCGATATGGGCGCGCTGCAGGAGCGCATCACCACCACCACCAAAGGCTCGGTCACCTCCGTGCAGGCGATCTATGTGCCGGCCGACGACCTCACCGACCCGGCGCCCGCGACCTCGTTCGCGCATCTTGACGCCACCACGGTGCTGTCGCGCGACATCGCGGCGAAGGGCATCTACCCTGCGGTCGATCCGCTCGATTCCACCTCGCGCATGCTGTCGCCGATCATCGTCGGCGAGGAGCACTATGCGGTGGCTCGGCAGGTGCAGCAGGTGTTGCAGCGCTACAAGGCGCTGCAGGACATCATCGCGATCCTGGGCATGGACGAGCTCTCGGAAGAGGACAAGACGACGGTGGCGCGCGCGCGCAAGATCGAGCGCTTCCTGTCGCAGCCGTTCTTTGTCGCCGAAGTGTTCACCGGATCGCCCGGCAAGCTCGTCGATCTCGCCGACACCATCCGCGGCTTCAAGGGCCTGGTCGAGGGCAAGTACGACCATCTGCCGGAGGCGGCGTTCTACATGGTCGGCTCCATCGAAGAGGCGATCGAGAAGGGCAAGCGGCTGGCGGCGGAGGCGGCGTAACCGATGGCCACCTTCCACTTCGATCTCGTCTCTCCCGAGAAGCTCCTGTTCTCCGGCGACGTCGACCAGGTCGACGTGCCGGGTGCCGAGGGTGACTTCGGCGTGCTCGCAGATCATGCGCCGTTCGTGACCACGGTTCGTCCGGGCATTGTGACGATTTTCCGCGAGGGCGGTGCGCTCAAGGTGGTGGTCAACGGCGGGTTCGCCGAGGTCAATCCGCAGGGATTGACCGTGCTCGCCGACATGGCGGTTCCGCTCGACGATTTCGACCGCTCCGTGCTGGCGAGCCAGATCAAGGACGCCGAGGAAGACGTCGCCGACGCCAAGGAGGATTGGCAGCGCGACAAGCTCAACCATCGGGTGGATCAGCTCAAGGCATTGCAGGCATCGCTTGGTGCTTGATGCGTTTTGCAGCCTGGATTGAGCCATAAGCGCGTTCACGCGCGTCTTTCGACGCGCTATGGCGAAATCCAGGAACGATGATGCCGTTTTGCTCGATTGGTCCCGCATTTCGCTGACGCTCAATGCGGACTACAGGCTGGGACAGTGGCCTGTCTGAGAGACGCTATTCGCCTGCAAACTGCGCGAATTCCTTCACCACTCGCTCGTAGACTTGCCGCTTGAACGGGATGATGAGCGCGGGCAGCTCTTCGAGGCGCTCCCAGCGCCAAGCCGAAAATTCCGGCTTGTGACCGGCCGGGTGATTGACGTCGATCTCGCTGTCGTCGCCGGTGAAGCGCACCGCGAACCACTTCTGCGTCTGCCCGCGATATTTGCCCTTCCAGGCCTCGCCGACGATCTCGCGCGGAATGTCGTAAGTGAGCCAGTCCGCGATCTCGGCAACCTTCTCGACGGAGCGGATATTGGTTTCCTCGTAGAGCTCACGCTGCGCGGCCGGCCACGGCTCCTCCCCAGGGTCGACGCCGCCCTGTGGCATCTGCCAGGAATGGGTGTCGTCGACATGCTCGGGTCCGCCGCGACGCTTGCCGATGAAGACACGGCCGGTGCGGTTGAACACCACGACACCGACGCAAGGCCGATACGGGAGGGATTCGAAAGCGGGCATCGGTATGTCCTGCTGTCCGATCAAGCGTCGCGAAATGCGACGCATGACACGGGCCTATAGCTGCCGCGTGGCGATCCTATGCGAAGCAGGCACGGATCGCCGTCGCATTGTGCGTTCGCGCGTGCTGCATAGACGGAGAGGCGACTGCGCTCAAGATGATTGGCAGGTGTGTCAGCTCGACCGGGTCAGCTCGATCGAGTCAGCTTGACCGGGTTTTGGCGACGACCGCGGTAATCGGCACCAGCTGCACGCCGCGAGCCTCTGCGGCCTTGGCCCAGCGAGCGATGCGGTCGATCGTGATCGGCAGCGCACCTGCCATGCCGACCGCCATGCCGCGTTCGCGGGCCAGCGCCTCAAGCCGGCCGAGCGCTCGATCGATCTCGATCGCGGTCGGCACCGTATCGATTGCAACGTCGGACTTGGCAAAGGGGAGGCTGTTGCCGCCCGCGATCTGGCCTGCGAGGCTGCGCGGCGCCGAGCCGTCATCAAAATAGATCAGGCCGCGCTTGGCGGTCTCCCGCAGCACCGGCGCAAGCGCCTGCTCGGAGGCGCTGAAGCGCGCGCCCATGAAGTTTGCCACGCCCACATAGCCGCGCGCGCGGGCCATCAGCGATTGCAGCCGGTCGACGTTCTGACTGGCATCGAGCGAGGTGAGCAGCGTCTGCGGTCCCGGATCGTTGTCGGGATAATCGAAGGGCTCCATGGGGATCTGGAGCAGGACCTCATGGCCGCCACCACGGGCGAGAGTTATCTGCCGTTCGATGTCGCCGCCGTAAGGCAGGAACGCGAAGGTGACCGGTCCGGGGAGCCGCTTGATGGCATCGCTGGTGTTGGTCGAGCCGATGCCAAGCCCACCCACCACGATGGCGATGCGCGGAGCGTCGGGGTCCGACGGATTGCTCTTGACCGGCCGCGCAAACGCATCGGCCGGACGCACGCCATCCTGGGCGATCTTGGGGAGCGGGCCGTGCCGGGACGGCTCGGTGAGGCGCTCGTCGGGTTCCGCGGACTTGTCGTTTGGAGCGGATTTGTCATTCGGAGTGTCGGGGATCACCACCTGCTGACGCTTGCCGCTGCTGCCATCGATAATGGTGACAGTCTTGCTGCCGGGCGGGGGCTCCGGCTCGGGTGGCTGCCCGCCTGCGGCGGGTCCGTCGTAGCGGTTCGGGCGTGTCTTGTCGGCGACGGTCGGCGAGCCGCCAGGGCGGCCTGCACCCTTGGCGGGAGTGCCAGCCTCGGGGCGGGGATTGGATGGTGCCATCGCTATCGGCTCGCCGCCGAGCGGGTTGTCACGAACGATCGCCCAACCGATGAACACAATGAGCGGCAGCCCCAAAATCCCGGCCAGGAGATGGGGAATGCAAATCGGCAGTGCGAAACGGCGTTTGCTCGGCCTGTTCTTTCCGAGCGGGGCGGTCAGGTCATCCGCAGCCACGGGACGTTCCTCGCGAATCAGGCCCCCAGCTAACAGCCTGAGTCGTTAACTGCGCGTTTACCTGCGAAGGGGCGGCCCCCAAACGAACGGGGCGGCCCGAAGGCCGCCCCGCATGGAAGTTAAGAACAATTATCCGTGATCAGTTCGGGACCGGCGCCCGCGAGTTTGAGTTTGGCGGGTAGGCCGAGTTCTTCTGAACGCCGCGGATGAGATCGAGCGCGGTATTGAGAGCCTTGTCGTTCTTCGCATCCGGCGGGATGTAGGACTGCGAGCCGGTCTCCTCCTGGCCTTCGCCCTTGAGGTGGCCGCGCAGCGACAACTCGCCGCGCGTATCGGTACGCGCCTTGAGCTCTTCCGGAACATCCTGCAGGACCTCGATGTCGGGCGTGATGCCCTTGGCCTGGATCGAGCGGCCGGATGGCGTGAAGTAGCGCGCCGTCGTCAGCCGCAGTGCGCCGTTGCCGGAGCCGAGCGGAATGATGGTCTGCACCGAGCCCTTGCCGAATGAGCGGGTGCCGACGATGGTCGCGCGCTTGTGATCCTGCAGCGCACCGGCCACGATCTCGGAGGCCGAAGCCGAGCCGCCGTTGATCAGCACGATGACCGGCTTCGCCTTGGTCAGGTCACCAGCGCGGGCGTTGAAGCGCTGCGTCTCCTCGGCGTTGCGGCCGCGGGTCGAGACGATCTCGCCGCGCTCCAGGAACGCATCGGAGACCGAGATCGCCTGATCAAGCAATCCGCCCGGATTGTTGCGCAGGTCGACGACGAAGCCCTTGAGCTTGTCGCCGGTCTGGGCCGTCAGGTCGTTGATCGCCTTGCGCACGCCCTCGGTGGTCTGCTCGTTGAACTGTGTGACGCGGATGTAGACGACGTCATCGCCATTCAGGTTCGAGCGCACCGAGCGCACCCGGATGACATCGCGGGTGATCGCAATATCGATCGGCTTCTCGGCGCCCTTGCGGACGATCTTCAGCTTGATCTTGGTGTTGACCGGGCCGCGCATCTTGTCGACGGCCTGATTGAGCGTGAGGCCCTGCACCGCCTCGTCATCAAGGTGGGTGATGATGTCGTTGGCCATCACGCCTGCTTTCGCGGCCGGCGTCTCGTCGATCGGCGCCACGACCTTGATCAGGCCGTCTTCCATCGTGACCTCAATGCCGAGGCCACCGAACTCGCCGCGGGTCTGCACCTGCATATCGCGGAAGCTCTTGGCGTCCATGTAGCTGGAGTGCGGGTCGAGCCCGGCCAGCATGCCGTTGATCGCCAATTCGACCAGCTTGCTGTCGTCCGGCTTCTCGACGTAGTCGGCGCGCACGCGCTCGAAAACGTCACCGAACAGACTGAGCTGTCGGTAGGTGTCGGCGGCTGCCGCTTTCGCGCTCGAGCCATCGAACACGATTCGGGGCTGGGTCGTGATCAGCGTCAGGGCCGCGCCTGCTGCTGCACCGAGTAGGATCAGAGAAGTTTTGCGCATCATCCGCGAACCTTTTCGACTTCGCTTGCCGCCCACCACGGGCCTGGATCGACGGGGGTCCCGTCTTTTCGGAACTCAACATACAGAACCGGTTGTCCGGAACCGGCCGTGACAGTCGCCGCAGCTTGCGCCCGACTTCCCATCACTGCAACGGGCTCACCCGTCACGACGAATTGCCCCAAGTCGACGGATATATGTTCCATCCCGGCCAGTAGCACATGATACCCGTCTCCGGCATTCAGGATCAAGAGTTGGCCGTAATTACGGAAGGGGCCGGCATAAACCACCCAGCCGTCGCAGGGAGCGGTGACCGTGCTGGCGTTGCGGGTCGCAATGGACAGCCCTTTTTCGGCCCCGCCGAGCCCGTCCGAAGCCCCGAATTCCCTGATTTTAACGCCATTCACCGGAAGCGGCAGGCGCTTCTTGGCCGACGCAAAAGCGATGGCCGGGGCCAGCCGGCCAAGGTCCTTGACCGCCGCAGCGTCGGTCCGGATGTCCAAAGCCTTTTTTTCGTCATTGGCGCGGGCCGCCACCCGAGTGGCGCGGATTGTCCCATCCAGATTGCGCTCGAGCCCCCCGATCAAATCTTTGAGATTGTCGGCGTCGCGACCAATCTGGCCGGCGCGCTGGTGCTCGGCCGCCAGGTTCTTCTCGACATCTTGGAGCTGTTTCTGCCGCTGCTCCGTGAGCATGGTCAGCCGCAGGCCTTCGTCGGCAATCATCTTGAGATCGCGTTCCAGGCGCTCGCGCTCGTCCGCGATGTCCTTGCGTACGCGCGCAAGCTCCGACAAATCGGCCGAAAGCGACTCCGTTTGCTGCCGCATCCCCGGCAGGACCGAGCCGAGCATCATGGCGGTGCGCAGCGATTTCGAGCGCGTCCTCGGGCCGTCCCAGGATGACAGGCGGCGGTCGTCGCCCGATCCGCTGCAGCGCAGCCAGGACCTCGCCGATGACGCCACGCCGCTCCTCGAGCGATTTGCGGATTGCCTGCTCGCGATTGTCGAGCGGCTGGATGCGCTCGTTGGCCTGAATGATCGCGGCCTCGATGGCGCGCACGCGCTCGGCCGATTCGATCAGCTGAGCATTGAACTTGCGGCGGTCGCCGGCAATCGATTCGATGTCGCGCTTGAGCTTGGCCTCGTTCTCGAGCGCACGCCGCTGCTGATTGCGCAGCGCGTTGAGCTCTTGATCGCGCTGCTTGAGCGCGTCCAGAGCGACAGGCTCCCTCGAGGCAGGGCCCGCCTCCTTGGCGTTTATCTCCTTGGCGCTCGGCACGCTCGACGGCCGCAGCTCCAGGCGCGGCGCCGGAGGTGTCACACGAGCGGGGGGCGCTGGCGGGCTCGCCGGCACGGCGGGCGCATAGTTCAAATAGGGGACTTCGCCGGGCTGAAACTGCGGCTGTAGCGGCGTTTGCGCAAGCGCTGCCACTATCCCCAGGGAGGCGCATGCAATCGAAACGACTCCGGCCGCCCCCGCGATCACCGGACGTCTCACGTTCAGGACATACCGCATCACTGTGCCCATCAGACGAATTTTAAGCAAAATTGACGCCAACGCCAAGGGTTAATCCCGAATCGCGCCGGATTAAGACTAAGGCGCGTACCTGCGCTCACGAACTGGTGAACTCTAGGCGCGGTGATAAGGATGTCCTGCCAATAGGGTAGCGGCTCGGTAGATTTGTTCGAGGAGCATGATCCGCACCAGCTGGTGCGGCCAGGTGGCGGCCCCAAAGGCCAGCGTCAGCCGATTTTTTTCCTGCAGGGTCGGCGCCAGTCCGTCGGCTCCGCCGATAATGAACACAGCAGCCGGTCGATTCTCGCCGCGCCATGTCTGCAGCTGGCCTGCGAAGGTCGGGCTGGTGAGGCTCTTGCCCCGCTCATCGAGGATCGCCGTCACGGCCCGCTCGGGCAGGATATTGGCGATGGCAATCGATTCTTCGAGCATGCGCCGCTCGGCGCTATCGGCGCGGCTCTCGCGGATCTCGATGATGTCGATGGCAGTGAGCCCGACCGCGCGCCCCACCTCGGCCGCGCGTTTACGGTAGCGCTCGGCCAGATCCCGTTCCGGCCCTTGCTTCAGCCGACCAACTGCGGCGACCATGATTCGCATGGCGAGTGCCGCCGATCCTTAGCAGCAAGTGATGTAAGCCGCTTGCTCAGCTCACATGTCGTGCCTGCGGGCGCGACCACATCTTCTCGATCTGGTAGAAGTCGCGCACTTCCGGCCGGAACACATGCACGATGACATCGCCGGCATCGATCAGGACCCAATCACAATGCGGCATGCCCTCGACGCGAACGTCGCGGACACCAGCCTTGTGCAGGTCCTCGAGCAGGCGGTCAGCGATCGCGCCCACTTGCCGATTGGACCGCCCGGAGGTCACAACCAGGAAGTCGGCGAGTGCGCTCTTGCCGGTGAGATTGATGGTGACGGTGTCCTCAGCCTTCATGTCGTCGATGCGGGCGAGGACGAGGCGAAGGATTTCCTCGGTGTCAGGACGCACCTTGGAAATCGCGTGGGGGGCGCGACGTGCGCCAGCCCTGGAGATTGCAAGTGTGGACAGGGGCTTGCCTTTCCTTTCAGTTCCTTTCACTGCATCACCGCGTCCCGGCGAAGCAGGGACGCAAGACGTAAGATAGGCACGGCTAGTTAATGGTTTCAATCCGCTGCCGTTCCTAAGACTCAATCTTTTTTGGTTTTCTACTGCGATCGAGTGTCGCCCTCATGACTTCCGCCGCCGCGCTCGCAGCGCGGTGGACGAGAGCGGCGATTTAAGCCCATGGAGGTATGTCCACACCGGCGGCTTGCGCCGGAATAGTGTGCCTGCCGACCGTTCGGGGAGCCTAAATCGCCGCAGTGCCTGGGCCGCAACGCCCGCCGTTGCGTAGAGACTCGGACCAAGTCGGTCGACCACCGCCATCGGCACCATGGCGGCGATGCCGCGCCATTTCTGCCAGCGATGAAAGCTGCGCAAATTGTCGGCGCCCATGATCCAAACAAAGTGCACGCCCGGACAGCGAATCACCAGATAGCGAATGGCGTCGTAGGTGTAGCGCACGCCGATCTCGGCCTCGAAACCGCTGACCTCGATGCCCGGATGATTCGCCAGTGCACGGGCGGCCGCCATGCGGTCGGCGAGCGGGCTCAGGCCACGGGTGTCCTTGAGCGGATTGCCCGGCGTCACCAGCCACCAGACGCGGTGCAGGCCAAGCCTTCGCATCGCGATCAGACAGGCGGCGCGATGGGCCTGATGCGGTGGGTCGAAGGTGCCGCCGAACAGGCCGATCCGCATGCCGCGAGCGTGAGGAGGCAGAACGGTCACGGCCTCGTCTGGCCCGAGCCGCGCACGCGGTATTTGAATGTCGTGAGCTGCTCGACGCCGACCGGGCCGCGCGCATGGAAGCGGCCGGTGGCGATCCCGATCTCGGCGCCGAAGCCGAACTCGCCGCCGTCGGCGAATTGGGTGGAGGCATTGTGCAGCACGATCGCCGAATCGATGCCGTCGAGAAACTTCTCGGCCGCGGCCTGATCTTCGGTGACGATCGAATCGGTGTGATGCGAGCCGTAGCGCTCGATGTGCTCGATCGCGGCATCGACGCCATCCACGACCTTGGATGAAATGATGGCGTCGAGATATTCGGTCGACCAGTCCTCCTCGCGCGCGGGCTTCGCGCGCGCGTCGGCGGCCTGCACGGCGGCATCGCCGCGCACCTCGCAGCCCGCATCGATCAGCATGGCGACGAGCGGCTTGAGGTGCGTCGGCGCGGCGGCGCGATCGACCAGCAGCGTCTCGGCGGCGCCGCATACGCCGGTGCGCCGCATCTTGGCGTTGAGCACGATCGCCTTCGCCATGTCGAGCGACGCGGCCTTGTCGACATAGACGTGGCAGATGCCTTCGAGATGCGCGAACACCGGCACGCGCGCTTCCGCTTGCACGCGCGCGACCAGATCCTTGCCGCCGCGCGGCACGATCACGTCGATGGTGCCGTCGAGGCCCGCGAGCATCATGCCGACCGCGGCGCGGTCGCGCGTCGGCACGAGCCCAATCGCCGCTGGTGGCAGTCCGGCTGCGCTCAGTCCTTCCACGATCGCGGCGTGGATCGCCAGATTGGAGCGCTGGCTCTCCGAGCCGCCGCGCAGGATCGCGGCGTTGCCGGCCTTGAGACAAAGCGCGGCCGCGTCGGCGGTGACGTTCGGCCGGCTCTCGTAGATGATGCCAATCACGCCCAGCGGCACGCGCACACGCTCGATCGTCATGCCGTTCGGCCGCGTCCAACGCTCGGTGACTTTGCCGACCGGATCGGCGAGTGCCCGCACGACCTCGATCCCGTCCGCCATGGCGGCGACGCGCTTGTCGTCGAGCGCGAGCCGGTCGAGAAAGGCCGAGGTTGCGCCCGCGGCCTTGGCAGCCGTGAGATCGTCTGCATTGGCGGCGAGGATCTCAGATCTGCGGGCGTGGATCGCCTGCGCGATCGCCGCCAGCGCCTTGTCCTTCTGCGCGGTCGGCGCATGCGCCAGCACGCGCGCGGCGGCGCGCGCCTGCCGCCCAAGCTCGGGCATGACGGTTTCGGCGGCGGCTTCGACGGTCCTGAGGGGCGCGGTCATGGTGTTCATCCGGGCGGCTTTCCTATCACGCCCGTGCAAGTCCGGCGAGGTGCTCCGGCGAGGTGGCTTTCTTGCCCCAGGGCGACCCGCCATGTAATGACCCAGGCTCAAGCTCGATAGGGACTGACTAACATGAAGCTGAAGGATCAGGTCGCGATCGTCACCGGCGCCGGCCGCAATATCGGCGAGGAAGTCGCCAAGCTGTTTGCCGCCGAGGGCGCCAGGATCGCGGTGGTCGATCTCGACCGGCCGCGCGGCCAGCACACGGTCGACGCCATCAAGGCGCAGGGCGGCGATGCTGAGTTGTTCGTGACCGATGTCTCCAAGGGCGCCGACGTCGTCGCCATGGTTAAGGCGGTGGTCGGTCGCTTCGGCCGGATCGACGTCCTGGTCAACAACGTCGCCATCTCCGACAACAAGAGCCTGCTGGACATCACCGAGGAGGACTGGGACCGGGTGATGACGGTTACGCTCAAGAGCCAGTTCCTGATGTCGAAGCACGTGGCGCAACAGATGATCGCGCAGGGCACCGGCGGCAAGATCGTCAATGTCGGCTCGACCTCGGGCTGGCAGGGCCGCCCGCGCGCCACCGCCTATTCGGCCGCCAAGGCCGCGATCGCGAACTTCACCCGCACCATCGCGGTGCAGCTTGCTCCGCACAACATCCGCGTCAATGCGATCGTGCCGAACAAGATCGGCTCGCCGGTCGGGCGCGATGAGTTCGACCCGACGCGCCCGGTGGCGAACATGCTCAGGCGCGCAGGCCGGCCGGATGAGGCCGCGAAGGCGATCCTGTTTCTGGCGAGCGACGATTTATCGTTCGTGATCGGCGAGAACCTGTTCGTCGACGGCGGCACGATGGCGATGGATCAGACCGGGACGTAGTGCTGCAATGACCCGCCGCTCGTAGCCCGGATTGAGCGAAGCGAAATCCGGGTGCTGTGCGAGGGAGCTGGTGCTCCCGGATTTCGCCATAGCGCGTTGAAGACGCGCGTGAACGCGCTCATGGCTCAATCCGGGCTACAAAGCAAGCATGACGAAGTGAAACGCCACGACGATCGGTGTCAGCTGTATTTCATCGGGCCCTTGCCGGTCCAGTTCGGCGGGTTGGTGGCCTTGATGCGGCGCGCTTCTTTCACGAGCTCCTTGACCGCGCCGGTGACCGGCAGCGACAGGCCTGCTTTGTCCGTCATCTCGGCCACGACCTGCATGTCTTTCAGCGCCCAGGTGAACGAGATCATGTCCCACTCCTTGAGCGCGTCGGAGTTGCCCGAGCTCATCATCAGCGCGTCGCGCAGCTTGACGAGATCGATGCCGGTGGTCTCGGCGAGCCGCCCGGCCTCGATCAGGCCGACGGCGCTGATCCAAAGCAGGAGATTGTTCATGGTCTTGCCGACCTGGCCATGCCCGACATTGCCGAGATGCGCATAGTCCGAGCAGAAGCAGCCATAGACCGCGCGGCCGCGCTCGACCACGTCGGGCGCGCCGCCGACGAGCGCGAGCAGCGTGCCTTCGTCGGCCGCGAACCGTCCGCGGCAGATCGGGGCGTCGAGCACGCCGATGCCTTTCGGCTTGGCGGCGGCGTCGATCTCCTGCACCACCATGGGCGAGGTGGTCGAGGACACCGCAATGATGGCGCCCTTGGGCAGATTGGCGATCAGGCCGCCGTCGCCATAGACCACGGCGCGGACCTCGTCCGTATAGCCGACGCCAAGAATCACGAAGTCGCATGCCTTGGCGAGCGCGGCAGGTGAATCGGCGGTGGCGGCACCGGCGGCACGTGCGTTCGCGAGCGCCTCTGCGCTGACGTCGCAGGCGGTGACGCTGTAGCCGTGCTTGACCAGGTGCTTGAGCATCGCGTGGCCCATACGGCCGGCACCGACGATGCCGACGCGCTCCTTGGCTTGTCCGTTAGTCATATTATTGTCCTCGACTGTCTGGCGGTGGGCAGGATGTGCCAATTTCTTGGCACAAACCGCGGCTTTGGTGGTAGGGGCCGGAAGCAGAAAGAAGCATGGAGGCCCTGTGCGGTCGTTGTTGGCTCGTCAATTCCTGATCCGTCTCGCGGGCGTGGCGGCCGCGCTTACGCCCGTTGCTCCAGCGAGCGCGCAGGTGTCGCTGCTGTCGCGCGAGGTTCAGAGCGCCATGACGGCGACGGGCTCCATGTGGAATCAGTCGCTTCGCCCTGACCTCAGCGCCATGAGGGAGGCGTTTGCGGCGCTCCATGCGGTTGCCCCGAAGGATGGAGTCGTGGTGACCAAGGATGTGGCCTATGGCCCCCATCCGAGAAACATCCTCGATGTCTACAAGCCCAGCCGGGGAGGTGCCCCTGCTCCGGTGGTGATCTTCGTTCACGGCGGGGCCTATGTGGGCGGCGACAAGAGCTACTACGGCAACGTCACGACCTGGTTCGCGCGTCAGGGCGTGCTCGGGGTCAACGCGACCTACCGGTTGGCCCCAGCGGCGAAGTGGCCTGCCGCGACCGAGGACATTGCCGGCATGGTCAAGTGGACCAGAGAGAATGCAGCGCGGTTCGGCGGCGATCCAAACCGCATCGTGCTCATTGGTCATTCCGCGGGTGCGACGCATGTCGCAAACTACATCTTCAACAAGGGCTTGCAGCCCTCCGGCGGTCCTGATGTTGCCGGTACGGTGCTAATCAGCGGCCGCTATCGGCTCTCCTACGATCCAGCCGATCCGAATGGAAAGGCCATGCAGGCCTATTTCGGCGAGGACGCCGCGGTCTATGGCAATCGCTCCGCCATCACCCACATCAAGGACGCCGCCCGCATCCCGCTGTTCACGGTCATTGCCGAATACGAGCTTGCCGGCCTCGACATCATGGGAGCCGAGCTCCTGGCAGGGCTGTGCGCGCGCGATGCCAGCTGTCCGCGCTTCACGCGCCTGCAGAAGCACAATCACGGCTCGGAGGTGTTTTCCTTCAACACGCCGGATGAGCAGCTCGGCCGGGAGATATTGGAGTTCATGGAACGCGGCCGGTGAGCCGTCGCGTTGCGATGTTTTGTGTGTCCGGGGCGAGGAGTCACCCGGGACAGGATGTGCGTGCCGCGTCGTTACGCCTTCGCCTTCAGCATCGCGTTGAGCGGCTTCGCCGGATCGGCGAGCTCCGCGGGATCGACCGATACGCGCTGCTCGATCAGCCGTCGCGCCGGCCCCATCTCGCGTTGCGCGTTGATGCCGAGCACATAGGCAATCGCGGAGCCATCAAGTTCGAACAGGAGCGTGGCGTTGTCGCCGAGCTTGCGGCGCACGCGCTGGCTCGGGTTGGCGATCGGCCAGCCCATGCCCTGAATGTACATGTCGTATTGCTCCGACCAATACGACGGCAGCATCGTATAGGACATGTCGCCGCCGGCGGCGTTGCGGCCCGCGACCGAGCCCTGCTGCTGGCCGTGTCGCCAGTTCTCCAGCCGGATCCGACCGTGCGGGCCTGGAAAACGCGTGCAGTCGCCGGCCGCAAAGATCGCGGGATCGGAGGTACGGCAATGATCGTCCACCAGGATGCCGTCCTGCACAGTCAGACCCGTGGCCCTCGCAAGGTGGTCCTCCGGAATGATGCCAACGCCCACTACGATGAGGTCGGCATTGACGGCAATTCCGGTGTTGGTGTCGATCTCGAAGCCGCCGCCCGGCAGCGGACGCAATACGGTCGAGCCGGTGGCGAGGCGGATATCCACGCCCGCCCGGCGATGGCGTTCGTGGATGAACGCGGAGGTTTCCTCGTCGCAGACCCGCGCCAGGATGCGCGGTGCAATTTCCATCACCGTGGTCTTGACGCCGAGCTCCGCAGCCGAGGAGGCGATCTCGAGACCGACGACGCCGCCGCCGACCACGAGAAGCGATTTGCTGCGCGCAAGCTCGGCCTTGAGCGCAAGCGCTTCGGCCTGCGTGCGCAGATAGTGGATGCCCTTCTGTCCCGCTGGAAACATCGGCAGCACGCGGTTGATCGAGCCGGTCGCGAGAATGAGCGCGTCATAGGGGATGCGCTCGCCCGTCTCGGTCGTGACGGTTTTGGCGCCGCGGTCGATCTCCTTGACGCGCGCGTTGAGCTTGAGCGTGATGCCCTTGCCGGCGACGCCGGCGGGCCCGGCGATCAGCGCATCCTGCGGCATTGCCTTGCCGGTGAGCACCGCCTTCGACAGCGGCGGCTTCTCATAGGGCTCGCAGTCCTCGTCGCTGAGCATCAGGACCTCGGCCGTCTTGTCCTGGTTGCGGGCCGCCATGGCGGCACCGACCGCGGCCGGTCCGCAGCCGACGATGACGATCTTGCGGGCGTCACTCATGGGGGCTCCTGTGGCATCGCCGGTTGCCGGCGCGAGATTGACACCGCAGCGCGGGCGCGCCAGATTGGAACGCTGGTCCGCCTAGCGGAACGTGATTTCGTCTCCGTTTTCTACCGTGACACGCGCCGAAATGCCAGCATCACGCGCTAGTGGAGCGGATTTGACATTCGCTACCCACCCAGCCCGGGCTCGCAAAGCGAATGTCAAATCCAAAGCTCCACTAGAAACCTATACTTTGCTAGTGGTCCTTTGATTCTAACATTCGCAAGAGAGTCCGCCGAGAAGGGATGCGAATGTTAGAATCGGACCACTAGCCCGCAAGGTCTTCACGCGATGGCGAGACGAGCCAAGTCCGAAGCCCGCGAGCGGCTGTCGTCAGTTGCGACGGCGATCCGCCTGCTCAAGGCGTTCTCGGAGGACGAGGTCGACATCGGCATCAGCGACCTGGCGCGCCGGCTCAGGATCGCCAAGAGCACGGCGCACCGGCTTGCGGTGACGCTCGTCTCGGAGGGCATGCTCGAACAGGACGGCGGCAGCGGCAAATATCGGCTCGGCGTCGCGCTGTTCCGGCTCGGCGCGCTGGTGCGCCGGCGCATGGAGGTGTCCAACGAGGCGCGGCCGTTCCTCTACGACCTGCGCGAGAAGATCAACGAGAGCGTGCACCTCGCGATCCTCGACGGCACCGAGATCATGTACGTCTACAATCTCGAAAGCACGCACGCGATCCGCATGCGCTCCGATCTCGGCGTGCGCAAGCCGGCGCACTGCACCGCCGAGGGGCAGGCGATCCTGGCGTTTCAGCCGCAGCCGGTGATCGACGAGGTGATCGCGGCCGGGCTCGTGCCGCGCACGCCCAGGACCATCACGACGCGCCGACAAGTTCCTCAAGGCGCTCGCGGCCGTGCGCCAGCGCGGCTGCGCGGTCGAGAACGAGGAGAGCGAGCTCGGCATGGTCTGCATCGCGGCGCCGATCCGCGACGATACCGGCGCCGTGGTGGCAGCAGTGGGCATCGCGGGGCCGGAGACGCGGATGTCGAAGCGCGCGGTCACGACCATCGCGCCGCATGTGATCGCGGCTGCTGATCTGGTGTCGGCGCGGCTGGGCTATCGGGCACGCGCGGCGATGTAGTTTCAAGAGTATCGACAATCTCTGCTGTCGTCCCCGCGAAGGCGGGGACCCATAATCACTGATGGTCCAGTTGATCGACAATCGTGCCTTATTGCGCGCGCACAGCGTATGGGTCCCCGCCTTCGCGGGGACGACAGATGGGATGTGGGTGCGCCGGATGAGGTGGAGAGCCTTACGCCCGCAACGCCACCAGCATCTCTTCGATGTAGTCGTCGTTGCTGGCGATCACCAGCATGGAGGCATACGGGCGCAGGCTCGCCAGCGTCTTTGACAGCTCATCGTCGGACTTGCTCGCGCTGCCGATGATCAGCGCGGTCGTCATCACCTTGCGCACGTTGCAGGCTTCCGCGATCACGGAGGCCGCATCCGCATTGGTGCCGGCGCTCGCCACCATCACGATCAGGTCGGCGGTGGCGATCTCGTCGATCGAGATCCTTGGTGCGGCCGGCGAGGTCGGAGAGCCACGCCTTCATCGACCAGCGGTCGCCGCTGCTTCGGCGTGCCCTCGATCTTTGGCGCGGTGAAGAACGTCGCCCGCTGCCAGGAGCCCTGCGCGAGGCGCTTGACTACGGCCTCGCTCGGCGGATCGAGCGCGACCACCTTGACGGCGCGCGGCGAGGAGTTCGGATAGTTGATCCGATACCGCGCCTCTTCGGCCGTGGTCATCCGTGCGCTTTCGGTCTGCATGACGCACTCCTCGACTTAGACCGTGGCGTGCGCGACGCCGAGCCGCGACGTGAGCGCCTCCTTGGCGCCGTCCTTGAACGCCTGGTCGGGCGGCAGCACGATCGACGACCGAGCGCACCTTGTGGTGCTCGGGATCGACGCCCGGCGGGATCGTGCCCTTGTCGACCAGCGCCTTGGCGGCGCGCAGCAGGCGATGGCGCGCCATGATGATGCCGTTGTCGGTCGAGACGAGGTTCTCCTTGGTGCGATCGCAGATCGGACCCATGCTCTCCTGCAGCGATGCATCCTGGCTCGCGAAGCCGGCGACGCCGCTGATAGGTCCTGCCGGCCTTCTGGGCGGCGCGATCCATCAGATAGTCGTTGTCCTTGTTGGCGAGCGGCCGGTAACGTGCCGGGCACGTATTTGCAGTGCACGCCGGCGCCGTCCTTCATGGCGTCGACCTCGCGCTTTGCGTCAGCGCGCGGGTCGGATGGAAGTCGTAGGTCCAGGCCCAGCAGTTCTCGTCGTCGATCGGAATCCAGAAATGGCCGTGGATCGGGTGGTCGGCGCGCGGCGGGATCATGGTGAAGGTCGGCATCACCCAGGGCGTGATGCGCCAGTAGTAGTTGCCGTTCTCGGCGTTGCGGCGCGCGCCGATGTAGAGGCCGCCCGGCTGCTCCACCACTTCGAAATGCGGCTTCATGTCGGCGAGGTTGTACTCGTTGCCCTTGGCGCCCTTGAACAGCGGATCGGAATGCAGGTCGCCGCGATGCAGGAACGAGACGTGGCTGGAATCGATGCCGCCTTCCATCGCCTGCAGCCAGTTGCGATTCCTGCAAGCGCTTGGAGATGAAGGTCTGCTCGGGCGGAACGATGGCGAATTCCCACTCCGGCAGCGGCGGCTGCTTGTCGGGCGGGCCCATATAGGTCCACAGCACCGGGCCGCGCTTCACCAGCGGATAGGACTTCAGCTTGATCTTCTGGCAGAAGCCGCGATTCGACCGGCTCGGACGGCACGTCGATGCACTGGCCGGTCACGTCGTATTTCCAGCCGTGATAGGGGCAGCGCAGGCCGTGCTCCTCGTTGCGGCCGAACCACAGCGACACGCCGCGGTGGGCGCAGAATTCGTCGATCAGGCCGTAGCTGCCATCGGTGTCGCGGAACGCGAGCAGGCGCTCGGACAGGATCTTCACCCGCACCGGCGGACATTCGTTCTCCGGCAGTTCGTCGGCCAGCAGCGCGGGCAGCCAGTAGCAGCGGAACATCTGGCCCATCGGCGTGCCGGGGCCGGTCTGCGTCACCAGGTCGTTCTGTTCTTTTCTCAGCATTCAGATCTCCGCAGGGCTCATGGCTGTCGAACTCTGCGCGCGAGCCTCAATTGTACGGGCCTTAACTGAATATGGTAGGACATCGCCGCGCTGCGAAGGGGAGCGTCTTGCGTCCTGGCGCGCGTTCTTCTATACGGAACAACGTTCCATCTTTGATAACATCGCGGGTTCGCACCGTCAACGATCACCATGACAGCAGGTTATTCAACAGGTTACGAGGACGTTCATGCCCCAACGAATTGATCTGTGCAGCGCCGCGGATGTCACGCCCGGCAGCGCGCTCAAGGTCGAGACCGGCAGACCTGGTGCTCGCCGTGTTCAACGTCGACGGCGAATACTTCGTGACCGACGACCTCTGCACGCACGGGCCGGGATCGCTTTCGGAAGGCTACATCGACGGCGATGTGGTCGAGTGCAATTTCCACAACGGCCAGTTCAACATCAAGACCGGCGAGGTGGTGTCGCCGCCCTGCATGGTGCCGATGAAGACCTACAAGACCGTGGTCGAGAACGGCCGCGTTCGTCATCGAGGCGGAGTAGCGGCGCTGATGAAAGGCCTGTTCTCGAACGGCGTGAAAGCGGTGGTGCTCGATCTCCTGCCGGCGTTCGAGCGTGCGAATGGCGTGACGCCTACCATCACCTGGGCATCGACCAACATGCTCATGGACGAGATCCGCAAAGGCGCGACCGGCGACCTCGCGATCCTCACCGACGAGGCGATCGACGGACTGATCGGGCAGGGCAAGATCGTGGCCGGCAGCCGCGTCGATCTCGTCCGCTCGGCAATCGGCATCGCGGTGCGCCAGGGCGCGCCCAAGCCCGATATCGGCTCCGCCGCTGCGCTCAAGCAGGCGCTGCTCTCGGCGCGCACGATCTCCTATTCGAAGACCGGTATCAGCGGCGTCTATTTTCCGACCGTGCTGGAACGGCTCGGGATCGTCGAGCACGTGACCGCGAAAGTGCTGATCCCGCCGTCAGGTGTCCCGGTCGGCGAGGTGGTCGCGCAAGGGCGATGCCGAGATCGGCGTGCAGCAGATCAGCGAGCTTCTGCCGGTGCCGGGCATCGAGATCGTCGGCCCGCTGCCGGCGGAGTTGCAGAAGGTGACGGTGTTCTCGGCCGGCATCTTTACGGGCGCGTCGGAGCCGCAGGTCGCGAAAGCACTAGTGGCGCTGCTCACATCAGCCGCCGCGCGGCCGGTCTATCAGCGCAAGGGCATGGAGCCGGTGTAGTGCCGGTCCATTTACGAAGCTGTAGGGCGGATTAGCGGAGCGTAATCCGCCATCTTCGAGTTGATCGGCGGATTACGCTTCGCTAATCCGCCCTACGATTGCCGTGTGCCTATCTGTGCTGCGTGATCGTGTCGACCAGCGCCAGCCGGCCCTTCTTGACTTCCGCGATCGCGCGGCGGAGCGCCGGCCGGATGTCTTTCGGCTTGTCGATCGGGCCTTCGCCGTAGCAGCCCAGCGATCGCGCCAGCGCGCCGAAGTCAGGCTCCGGCCCGAACAGGTCCATGCCGATATGGGCCTTGGCCTCGTCGGTGCCGCGCAGCTTCGCCATGCGGATCTGGTGCGCCCAGTCGTTGTAATAGGCGCGGTTGTTGTGCATCACGATCAGCATCGGGATCTGGTACTTGGCCGCGATCCAGAGCGCGCCGGCGTCGAACATCAGGTCGCCGTCGGGATTGATGTTGACCACGAGCCGGCCCTTCTCCTTGCAGGCCATGCGCGACGCCGAGCGAGATGCCGATCTGGGTCGAGGTGCCGAGCTCGACGCCCGGGTGCCGGTAGGGCTTGTCGAAGTCCCAGAGCTTGCGCACTTCGTGCTTGAGGTTGTTGGCGGTGAGCACCCAGTCCTCGTCCTTGATCACCTCCCAGACTTCCATCGCGAGCCGCTGGAAGGTGATCGGGCGAGGCGTCCCAGTTCTTGCTTGGCGTCCTGCTGCCACTTGGCCCAGACCTCGTCGTGGCGCTTGCCGATCGCGACCTTGCGGTCCTCGATCTTCTTCTTGAGGCCGACGTCCTTTGCGATGCGCGCCTTGCAGATGCGGGTGAGCTCCGGAATGCCGATCGCGGTGTCGCCGAGCGCGCGCACCGAGCACGGCTGCATGCGGCAATAGTCCATCGCCCATTTGCTGATGCCGATCTCGGCGAAGCCGATCTCGACATAGTCGCAGTTCGGCGCGACCAGCGGCTCGAGCTGCCGCGTCGTGCTGTTGAGCTCGGTGAGCTGCTTCTCCCAGTCCTTGAGGTCGAGGCCGAGCACGAGGTCCGTGTGCTTGAGCGAGGCCTTGTCCATGCTCAGGCAGAGCGGATGCTTGTTCGGGAAGTTGAGCGCGTTGTTGACGTCCCACACCGCCGAGCCGGTGGTCTCGGCCAGCGTCGACAATGTTGTCGAAACCGCCTTCCGCGCCGGCCGGCATACTCGGCCAGCAGCATCGGGTGCTCGGCCTTGAGCAGCTTGTCGGCGATCGCTTCGATCGCGCGCGGATCCGGCGCCATCGGCGCCGGCACATGCACCGCGAACGTCCGGCGGCAGCGTCGACCTTCTCGGTCATCGGCGCTTCCTGCATGCGCGGCGTCGTAGCACATGTAGATCGGGCCCTTCGGCTCGGTCATCATGACCGAATAGGCGCGTGCGAAGCTTTCCGGCACGCCGTGGATCGAGGTCGGCTGGTAGTCCCACTTGGTGTAGTCGCGGACCGCGTTGCCCTGCACCAGCGCGGTGTGGGTCCAGTCGATGTGCGGGCGGCGCTTGGCTTCGTCCATCGGACCGGTGGCACCCATGATGAAGATCGGCACCCGGTCGAGATAGGCGTAGTAGATCGCCATGCAGGCGTGCAGCAGGCCGACCAGGTTGTGCAGGATGACGGCCATCGGCTTGCCGGTCGCCTTGGCGTAGCCGTGCGCGATCTGCACCGCGATTTCCTCGTGGTTGCAGAGCATCATCGGCGGCTCGTTGTTGCCGTAGTTGACCAGCGAGTCGTGCAGGCCGCGGAAGCTCGCGCCCGGATTGAGCGTGATGAAGGGGAAGCCGTAGCGCTTGATCATGTCGACGATGACGTCGGACTGCCAGCCGGTGTAGTTCTTAATCTTTGCGTCCATGGGAATTCCTTGTCGCGCCTCGCCTGATGCCCGTGCCGGGATGCGCTGGAAATGTCGTGCCTAACAGTCACGGGCAGGGCGGCCCGTCAAGGGAGATCGGCGCGCGAGAATTGCGTGCGCTGGACGCGCCGGCGGTCGCACGGCGCCGCCTGAATCGCGAGTGCCTGGCGCTTCCGCAGCGATGCAAAGCGTACGGCTGATCGATCAGCTGCAGCGTTATCTTCATGCTCTCGGCGGCCTTGCTGCGCGACTCGCAGGCGGCGTCTGATAGACTTCGGCGACGAGCTTCTGGACCGCCTCGCCGGCGATCGGCGTGATCTCGAGCTGCGCCTTGTCGGCCTCGGCCAGGAATTCCTTGTCCTTCATCGTGTCCATGAAGGCCTTGCGCAGCGATCGGCGACACGATCGGCCGGCACGCCGGGCGGGGCCAGGTAGGGCCGGCCCAGCGCCTGGCGCGCAAAGATCAGCTTGAGGATCTGCCGCTGCTCGTCGTTCTTGGCGAGATCGGTGATCAGCGGCACGTCGGGCAGGTCCGGATGCTTGGCCAGCGAGAGCTGGATCAGAATGGTGATCTTCTTGCTCGTTGACCCAGGTCGCGCGGGTCGACTTCACGCTCGACCACGACCAGCCGCAGCGGCCGTCGACCTCGCCGCGCTCCATGCGCGAGATTGACGTCGTTGCCGCCCGGATAGCCGGTGATGATCTTCATCTTGGTGCCGAGCACGCCGTTGATGATGCGCGGGAACTGGTCGGTGTCGGCGGCCGCGCCGGTGCCGCCGACGGTCAGCTGCCTGGGTCAGCAGGTCGTCGAACTTGGTGACCTTGCTGCGGCCGTTCCAGACGACGCAGACGCTGACCTCGTCGTTGGCGCTGCCGATCCAGTTGAACTTGGTGCCGTCGAACTGCGCCGCCTTGCTGCCGAGCAGCGGATCGAAGCCGGTGCCGCGGCCGATCGTGCCGAACACCGTGCCGTCCTTGGGGGCGACGTTGTAGAGCCAGTTGGCGAGCCGCAGGCTGCCGGCGCCTTCCATGTTCTTCGGGGTCGACGGTCGGATTGCCGGGAATGTGCTTGCCGAGATGGCGGGCGATCAGGCGCGCGTAGACGTCGTAGCCGCCGCCGACGCTGTAGCCGATCATCAGGTCGACGTTCTTGCCCTTGTAGAAGTCCGCCGGCGTCTGCGCTGCTGCGTCGCGACCGACGCGGCAACGAGTGCCGCGAATGCAACGAAACGAGCCGATAGGGCAAGGCGCATTCAACAGGATTCTCCATCCGGCGAGACGCTGCCAACGCGCAGCGCGTCGCCGTCAGCATTATACCGCAGCGCGTAACACGCGCCGCTAATCGCAGGCCCGTAATGGCCGTCGCGGCAATCGTGCACTAACGCAAGCGTGAACGCTGACAAGTCCGGGATCTCGGCTCAGAATCCCGGCGCGTTCTCCAGCTGGTCGTGCCAGTCGAAGCCCATGTCCTTGATGATGCGGTTGCTCATCACGATGATGCGGGATTCCTTGGTGCGCGAAGCTCTGATGATTGGTGTAGGGCGGCACGTAGATGTAGTCGCCCTGCTTCCACGTCGAACTTCTTGGGCTCTGCGTCCCATTCCCAGATGAACTTGTCCTGGCAGTCGAACATCATGTCCCAGTGCAGGTCGTAGCCCTCGCCTTCCACCACGAAGGCGAGCTCCTCCCACATGTGGCGGTGCTTGCCGGAGCGCTCGCCGTCCTTGAGGAACAGCATGTACGCCTCGACGCACAGCTCGGGCGTATTCATGTTGCGATGGATGAGGTGCTTGATCAGGCCGTCGGGCGAGCGCTCCCACGGCATTTCCTCGGCCGTGATGACGTTCGGCCGGGTCGCATATTCCTTGCGGAACTCGAGCGACTTGACGATCTCCTCGGCCCGCCAGTTGCAGGTCTGGTTGCCGGAGAGGGCTTGCTTCTTGTCTTCGATCGCGCTCATGTGTGCGCTGCTCCTGACGCCTTAGAGATCCGTCGGCGGCGAGTAGGGCCCGAGCGCCGGATCGAGCTCGGGCGGCCACTCCACCATCTTCTGCAGCAGCAGGTGCATGAACAGGAACAGCGGCTTGGCCTTGAACACCAGGTGGACGCACTCCTCCGTGTCGGAGTCGTTGAAGTGCTGGTGCACGCAGCCGTTCTCGACCAGCATCACGTCGCCGGCCTTCCACGGAATCTTGCGGCCGTCGTGGACGTCGTAGCCGTGACCCTTGAGCACGTAGAACACCGCGCTGTTGAGGTGGCCGTGCTTCTGGCCGCCGGTCTTGGGCGCATAGGCCTCGATGTGGGATTCGATCGACTGGATGATCGAGGTCGCCTGCGGGCTGATCGACGCTCTTGCCGAACATCTGCGGCCCGCCCTTCCAGGCGACGTCCTGCGCGGAGTAGACGCGCTTCTCGTCGTTCAGCGTCTTGTAGAGGTGGCTGTAGGTGCCTTCGAGCGCCCGCACGAAGGTCCGCTTCTTGGCCCAGCGGTCCCATTTCTGGTTCTTCTTCTCCATTTCCAGCGGATCGGGCTGGTTGTGGCCGATGCCCGGGGCCTCGATCACGTCTGTCATGCTGCGCTCCTCCTGGCGTCCGCGACCGGACATCGCGCCCGCAGGGCTGCGAAATCGCCGTTGTCGGTCATAAGCGATTGCGGCGGTGCGCGCAATCGTCGCCGCCCGGCCGTGCGCGGCTTCGCGCGGACCGCACGCGGCACGCTAGAATAGTCAGAGACACGACGGACCGCACCGGGCATTGCCCAGATGGGTGGTGCGATAAGCGGAGGCGTGATCATGGCACTCAGATGCGCTGTGTCGCGGCGCGGCATTGCTCGCGGTTCTACCGGCTTCCAGCCGCATCGGCGCAGGCGCCGGCCGACTTCTACCGCGGCAAGACGATCGAGATTTACGTCAACGTCAGCGTCGGCGGCGGCTACGACCTCTACGCGCGCATGGTCGCCCGCCATCTGGGCAAGCACATCCCGGGCAATCCGATCGTCGTGCCGAAGAACATGGAAGGCGGCGGCGGCATGCGGCTCGCCAACTGGCTCTACAACGTCGCCCCGAAGGACGGCACCGCGCTTGGTGCCGCTGGCGCGCGCCATGGCGTTCGAGCCGCTGCTCGGCAACAAGGCGCGCGCAATACGACGGCCAGCAGGTTCAACTATATCGGCAGCGCCAACGACGAGGTCAGCGTCTGCGTCGCCTGGCACACGTCCGGCATCAAGACATTCGAGGACGCGCAGAAGCAGGCAACTCGTGGTCGGCGACGGGCGGCGTCGTCCGACGACACCTATCAGTATCCCGCGATCCTCAACAACATGTTCGGCGCCAAGTTCAAGATGGTGCCGGGCTATCCGCGGCGGCAACGACATCAATCTCGCCATGGAGCGCGGCGAGGTGCAGGGGCGTTGCAGCATTCCGTGGTCGACCGTCAAGGCGACCCGCAGGTTCTGGATCGACGAGAATAAGGTCAATCTCCTGATGCAGTACTCGCTCGGCAAGCATGCCGACCTGCCGGACGTGCCGCTGGTCATGGACCTCGCCAAGACCGACGAGCAGCGGCACCATCCTCAAGCTGATCTTCGGCCGGCAGGTCATGGGCCGTCCCTACGTGACGCCGCCCGATGTGCCGAAGGAGCGCGTCGCCACCCTGCGCAAGGCCTTCACGGACACGATGGCCGACAAGGAGTTTCTGGCCGAGGCCGAGAAGGCGAAGTTCGAGGTCACGCCGGTCGCCGGCGAGAAGATCGAAAATCTGGTGCTCGAGGTCTATCGCAACACGACGCCGGAGCTGGCCGAGAAGGCCGGCGCCGCGATGCGATAGCTGAAGTTCGGGATGCAAACGATGAGAATATCATGCCAGACGCGCGTTGAGCGGGCTTGCCGCAATGCCGCTTGCGCTCGCGCTGACCTCGATCGCCGGCGCGCAATCGCCCGCCGAGTTCTACAAGGGCAAGACGGTCGATCTGCACATCGGCTACAGCGCCGGCGGCGCCTATGACCTCTACGCGCGCATGATCGCGCGCCATCTCGGCAAGCACATTCCCGGGCAATCCGCAGGTGGTGCCGAAGAACATGGAGGGAGCGGGCGAGCCTGCGGCTTGCGAACTGTCTCTACAGCGTCGCCCCGAAGGACGGCACCGCGATCGGCGCCACCAGCCGCGGCATGGCGTTCGATCCGCTGCTCGGCAACAAGACCGCGCAATACGAAGCGCCGAAGTTCACCTGGGTCGGCAGCGCCAACGACGAGGTGAGCGTCTGCGTGGCCTGGCACACATCGGGCGTGACGAGCTGGGACGACGTGATGACGAAGGAGCTCGCCATCGGCTCGACCGGTGTCGCCGACGACACCTATCAGTTTCCCAAGTTCGCCATCAATGCGCTCGGCGCCAAGTTCAAGATCATCACCGGCTATCCGGGCGGCAACGACGTCAGCATCGCGATGGAGCGCGGCGAGGTCGGCGGGCGCTGCGGCTGGTCGTGGTCGAGCATCAAGGCCACCCGCATGAGCTGGTATCGAGCAGAAGATCATTCATGTGCTGATGCAGTTCTCGCTCGCCAAGCACGCCGACCTGCCGCAAATCCCGCTCATCACCGATCTCGCCAAGACGCGCGAGCAGCAGCGCATCTTCAAGCTGATCTTCGCCCGCCAGGTGATGGGCCGGCCCTACATGGCGCCACCCGGCGTACCGGCGGATCGCGCGGCCGCGCTGCGCAAGGCGTTCATGGATACGATGGCGGACAAGGAGTTCCTGGCGGAGGCCGAGAAGGCGAAATTCGAGATCACGCCCGTGTCAGGCGAGAAGGTCGCGGCGCTGGTCGAGGAGATTTATCGGACGACTTCGGCGGCCGATGCCGAGAAGGCGGCCGGGATGGTGAAATAAGCAATCCGTCGATTGCTGTTGTCTCGGCGGTCACTCTTGCTGTCGTCCCCGCGCAGGCGGGGACCCATAACCACCGACGTTTCAAATTGATCTCTGGCGTATCGTCACATCGCTTTGACACGGCGTATAGGTCCCCGCCTTCGCGGGGACGACGCCCTCAATTGCCAATCTTCTTCAGCACGTCCGCGAACTTCTCCGCCACCTGCTTGCGCAGCTCAGGCGACGCGCGCGCGACCGTGGGAAAATCCTTCAGCCGTTCGAACGGCCGGCAGGCGTCGATCACCGCGCGCGAGTTGGTCGACGACGCCTTGTCGAGGATCGGATCGAGCGGGCCCGACCAGGCGCGCCGGAAGGTCTCGATGTCCTCCGCCGGATCGCAGCGCGTGCACATCGCCCACATCACGTCGAACAGGTCGGACGGATCGACGTCGTCGTCGACCACGACGACGAAGCGGCCCAGGTAAGAGCCGGACTGGCAGCTCGCCGCCAGGAAGCCGGCCTGCCGCGCATGCCCCGGATAGGCCTGCTTGATCGCGATGACGTTGAACATGCGCGCGCCGCCGAACTCGTGCACCCAGACGCCGGCGACACCCGAGAGGCCGGCGCGCTCGACCTCGTCCCAGATCATGCCGGCTTTCATCACGCATTTGGAGAACGAGAAGTCGGACGGCGGCCGCATCGGCGAGGCGATCGAGATGATCGGATCGTTCCGCCAATAGACGCGCCGCACGTTCACAACCGGCTGCTCGCTCGGGCTCGACGCGTAGTAACCGGTGAACTCGCCGAACGGCCCTTCCTTGGCGGTCACGCCCTCGACCATCTCGCCTTCGAGCACCAGCTCGGCATGCGCCGGCATCGGCAAACCGTAGAGCTCGCTCGGCACGATCTCGTAGGGCTCGCCACGGTGGCCGCCCGCATAGTCGTATTCGGAGAGGCCGAACTTCAGCTCGTTGCCGCCGGCGAGGAAGAGAAGCGGATCGTGCCCGCAACTGATCAGCACCGGGCATGGCTTGCCGGCCTTGAAATATTTCTCGCGGATCTGCCGGCCGTGCTTGCCGGGCGAGATCCAGATCGAGACGTGGTTCTTGTCCTGCACCATCACGCGGTAGGTGGCGCAGTTGACCCAGTTCTCCTCCGGGTCGCGCATGATCACGATGTCGTCGGTGCCGATGAAGCGGCCGCCATCAAGCTCATGCAGGAACGGCACCGGAAACTTGAAGAGATCAACTTGGTCGTCACGGTCGATGTTCTCGAACACCGCACCCTTGCCGACGGTCTTGGGCGGGATCGGGTGATGCTCCTTCATGCGGTCGCGATAGGCGCGCACGACATCGAGCGGGCAGGACGGCACCGGCAGCCCGAGCGTGATCGCGAGCCGCTTCGAGGAGTTGGTGGCGCCCGAAATGAGCCGCATGCCCTTGGGATAGCCGGGCACGTCCTCGAACAGGAGCGCCGGCGGCTCCGGCCGCATATGGTTTACGATCTCGCCGAGCGTGCCCATTTCGAGCTTCCAGTCGGCGCCCTTGATGCGCACGATCTCGCCTGCCTCCTCGGCGCGCTTGATGAACTCGCGCAGGTCCTCGTGCGGTGAATTGTAGGCGTTGAAGCGTTGCGGTTGGCCTTTGTCGAGCACGGCAGGGTCTCCAGAAAGTCGTGCTGGCGTTGTGCCATGGCCGCGCGGGATTGTCAGCCCCGCTGGTCCGGCGCATCGGGGACGCGTAAGCTCATCACAATCGACAGGGGGGAGGATCGCCATGGCCTCATCTTGCATGCGCATCGTTGTTGCAGCACTAGGGATCGTGTTCGCTTTGATTCCGGCGCGCGGCGAGGCCCAGGAGCCCTTCTACAAAGGCAAGCGTCTCAACCTCGTCATCAACTTCGCGGCGGGTGGGCCCGCCGACATCGAGGGGCGGCTGGTCGCGAAGCATCTCGCCAAGCACATCGACGGCGCGCCCGGCATCATCGTGCAGAACAAGGACGGCGCCGGCGGCCTCGTCGGCACCAACTATCTGGGTGAGCTCGGGCCGCGCGACGGCACCATGGCGGGCTATCTCACCGCTGCGGCCTGGACCTACGTGATCGAGCCGCAATCCTATCGTGTGCCGTTCGATCAATACGAGTTCGTCGCCTATCAGCCGGTCAACGTCGTCTACTACATGCGCGCCGACACGCCGCCCGGCATGAAGAGCGCGGCCGACATCATGCAGGCGAAGGGCTTGGTCACCGGCGGGCTTGCTGCCGATTCCTCGAAGGACATTTTGATCCGGCTCACGCTCGACATGCTGGGCGTGCCGTACAAATACGTCACCGGCTTCCGCTCGAGCGCGCCGGCGCGGCTCGCGCTGCAGCGCGGCGAGATCAATTTCTTCTCCGAGTCGTCGCCGAGCTATTTCGGCGTGGTCGAGCCGAGCCTGACCAAGACCGGGCAGGTCATTCCGGTCTTTTACGATCCTATTTCGGACGGTCGCACCTTCGCGCCGTTCAAGCCGATGGATGATCAGCAGGTCGCGAGCTTTCCGGAGTTCTACCGCAAGCTCAAAGGTACGATGCCGTCGGGCCGGCTATGGGACGTCTATCGCACCAACCTTGCAGTCGACTCAGCGATGCTGCGCACGGTCGTGTTGCCGCCGGGCGTACCGCAGGCTTCGATCGAGGCCTTGCGCAAGGCGTTCGAGCGGCTCAACGGCGACAAGGAGTTCGCCGAGGAGACGCTCAAGGCGATCCAGTTCGTGCCGCAGTTCATCACCGGCGGCGATCTCAATGCGCAGGTGCGGCGCACGCTCGTGGTCGATCCGGCGATCAGGACTTTTGTGGTGGATTATATCAAGAACCCGCCGCGCTGACGGTCAATTCGGGGCGATCAGCTGGCGTGCGCGTGCGATCGCTTCCGCTGACGACGCATAGGCGGCACGCGCGGCGCGCTCGAGGTCGGCACCGGCGACGGGCCGCGTGTCGAATTTCATTTTGCGCGCTTCCTCATTGAACTGCGGGTCGTCGAGCATGCGCTCGAAGGCGGTGCGCAAGGTCGTGCGCACCTCGGGCAGTAGCTGAGGCGGTGCCGCGAACGGGAAGCCGAAGACGGTCGGCAGCAGAATGATGCGCAGCGCCGCGCGATCGATCTCGGTGGTCGCAAACTCCATGATCGCCGGAACGTCCTTGAGCTCGGGATGCCGCTCCATCGCGAACTGAACGATCGGCTTGATCTTCCTCGCATTCACCCAGTCCGCCATGCTGGCTTTCATCGATTCCCAGCTCAGCGAGCAGCGGCCGTCGGCTTCGCCGCGCTCCATCGCGAGGTTCATCGCCGGCGCGCCCGGATAGCCGACCACGCTGCGGATGCGAGCGCCGACAAGCTGGCGCAGGATGCGCAGCTGCGCCGCCTCGTTGCCGGAGCCTGCGACGACCATCTCGGTGGTCTTGAGGTCAGCGATGCTTTGCACCTTGGCGGCGTGCCACACCACGCAGGTGTCGGTCGTGCTGGTCGGCGCGCCCAGCCAGGTGAGATCCTGCACGCTGAAATTCAGCATCGGATCGACCAGGAGCGGATCGGTGGTGACGCCGCGTGAGATCATCGCGAGCTCGGTGCCGTCGCGCGGCGCCGAGTTGTACATATGGCCGGCAAGCCGGCGTCCGCCCGCGCCCGGCATGTTGCGCGGGATCACGTTCGGGCTGCCCGGCAGATGCCGGCCGATATTGCGCGCAACGAGCCGCATGATCTGGTCGTTGCCGCCGCCCGGCTCGAAGCCGAGATACATCGAAACAGGCTTGCCGATCGGGAATGGTGCGGAAGCCGGTTGCGCCAGCGCGGGAGCCGAAACGCCAACCGCGACGCAAACCGCCAGGCCCGCGATCCGCAGTATCGGCCATACCGTGGTCATCGCGGCGCCGGCACCATGCCATTCTTCTGCACAGCCGGAGCAGCGGAGGGCTCGTTGATGAACTTGATGAACTGCCGCGCCGCATCGGCCTGCTTGGCCATCGGCGTGAGGGCTGTTGCGTAAACGATCGTGATATTCAGCTCGGCCGGCAGATCGCCGACGATGTCGATGCCCTGGATCGGCATCAGCTCGGCCGGCTGGTGAATGCCGATCTCGACATCGCCCTTGGCCACGCGGGCGCCAACCACGATGCCGGGCACGTTGGACATTTTTGACTTGAGCTGATCCGCGATGCCGAGCTTGGCGACGACGACCTTCGAGAAGTGCTCGCCACTCGGCCCGATGCTGTAGCCGATCGATTTGGCATCGAGCAGCGCCTGCTTCAGGGCGGCGGGCGTGCTGATGTCAGGCTTTTTCGTGCCTGTCCGCACCGCCAGGCCGATGCGTGAGTGGAATGCGGGCGCGATCGTGCCGGCGTCGACCTTGCCAGCCGCCGCCAGCTCATTGAGGGCGGGCGGCCCGAGCAGGATCATGTCGGCAAAGGTGCCTTCCTTGATCTTGGCGACAGCCGGGCCGGTGCCGAGAACCGTCATCGTGACCTTGTGGCCGGTGGCGCGCTCGAATGGTGCGGTCAGGTCGCGCAAGATGTACTCGACCGCGCCGGTGGTCATCAGGCTGATCTCGGCGGCGCGTGCGGTGTCTGCTGGAATGGCCGCATTGAGGCAATTCGCCGCTAACGCGACAACAATCGACCACGGGCGCATGGCGTCCTCCCGATATGTTTGCGGTGAATAGCGAACGCGGCAGCATCCGCCGCTATTCGCTACTCGCCATTTGTTGTTTGCCTCTTCCGCGCGCTCAGCTCGCGGGCTCCATGCCCTTCTGCTTGTAGGCAGCGAGCGCCTCACCCGACGCGATGAACTTCGCAAACGCCTTGGCGGCATCCATCTCCTTGGCCTTGGACGGGATGCCGACCGAGTAGCCGATGATCCGGTTCACATCCGCCGGCAGCGGTCCAACCAGGGTCACGCCCGGCACCGGAACAAGCTCGGCGACCTGCTGGATGCCGATCTCGGCTTCGCCACTCGCCACTGCGGCCCCGACCGGCCGGCCGCTCACGATGACCGTCTTCGGCTTGAGCTGATCTGCAATGCCGAGCTTGGCGATCACGGTCGTGAAGAACTGACCGCTGGCGCCCTGGCTGTAGGCGACGTTCTTGGCGGCGAGCAGCGCAGCCTTCAGCGCCTCCGACGTGCTGATGTCGGGCTTGGGGGCGCCGGTGCGCACGCCGAGACCGACGCGCGACTGCATGACCTTGGCGCTGCTGCCGGCGGCAACGAGGCCGTCCTTGACCAGCGCGTCGACGGTCTCGTCGCCGGAGACGATGAGATCGATGTTGGCGCCGTCCTTGACGTCCTTGATGATTGCGGGTGCGGCCTTGATGCTGAGCGTGACCTTGTGCCCGCTCGCCTTCTCGAACATCGGTCCGAGCACGCCCATGACTTCCGGCAGTGGCCCGCCGGTCGCCACGACTGTGATTTCCGCCGCTTGCGTCCCCGCCGTCAGCGCGGTCAAGCAGACCGCCGTTGCGAGGGCTGTGATCTTCGACCTGATCGTCATGACTTCCTCCCTTGTTTGACTGGTTTTGTACGAACGCACTTCAAGAAGCTGGCCTTAGCCCGGGTCGAGCCCTTTCGCCTTCAGCACCGAGCCGGTAGCGGGTGTCTTCAGGAACTGAATGAATGCCTTGCCGGCCGCGTCCTCGCGGCTCGTGGCACCTGTCGCAGCCACGTAAGTCGTGACGAGCTGCAGCTCCGCCGGAAACGGACCGACGAGCTCGACGCCTTCGACCGGCAGAAGCTCGCTGATCTGCTGGATCGCAAGCTCGGCCTCGCCCTTGACCACGAAGTCCGCGAGCACGCCGCCAGGCAGCGTCCTGCTCTTGGCTTTCACCTCGCTGACGATGCCGAGGCGCTCGCAGACGGCGATGAAATGGACGCCGCTGGTTCCGACCGTCGCATAGGCGATCGCCTTAGCGTTGAGCATCGTGCGCTTGAAGGCCTCGACCGTGCTGATATCGGGTTTCGGAGCGCCCGTGCGAACCGCAATGCCGATGCGCGAATGCGCGATGTCGCTGCGCGTTGAGATATCGAGCTTGCCCGCCTTGGCCACAGCGTCGATGCTGGGCGCGGGCACGACCGTCACATCGAAACTCTCACCGGTCTCCATGTCCCGCTGCAGGAATGCGGAGGTGCCATAGCGGATCGAGAGCTTGTGGCCGGTTGCGCGCTCGAATTGGGGCGCGAGGTCGTGCACGGCTTCCTTCACGCCGTTCGAGATCAAAAGTTTCAGCTCTGCCGCACCGGCGTCGCCCGCCATGCCAATCGCGAGAACGACGAGACCAGCTGCAAAAATGTTCTTCATTTGAGAATTCCTTCGGGGGACGATTACATCCCTATCCTGTGTGGGCTTCAAGCCCCGTCGGCCATGGAAAGGTCGGCGATGCAAAGAACGGATCGAGGTAGCGAGCGGCCGTGGTCTACCAGACCCCCGGGATCCATCGTTTCACGCGCGAACGATAGGCCGCGTACTCGGTGCCGAAAATTTTCTCGAGCCGCGCCTCGTCGTGCAGCACCCGGCGATGAAACCAGATCGCGCGGCCGGCGAGCACGATCAGCGCAAACCACGACCAGAACGTGATCGCGAGGCCGGTGAGAAAGATGAGATGGCCGAGATACATCGGGTTGCGCGTGAACCGATAGGGGCCGAAGTCGATGATGCGCTCGTGGCGGCACCTCCATGCCGGGAGTGCCGCCGGCGCGCGGATGGCGATAGCGCCCGACCAGAAGATATTGCAGATAGCCCCAGGCCATGAGCGGCAGCGCCCCAGGGCACGACGGTGAGTCGGCCGCCATGGAGCGCAAGCTCGAACGCGATCACTGCCAGCGGGCATAGGATGAAGGTCGCACCGGCGTGCGGCCGAGCCAGCGCAGAGGCGATTGACGATCGTATCGTGATTGCCTGGTTCCGCTTCGGCCATTCAAGCGCTCGCGCCGTTTCGTCGCCTTGTCGATGCCCCCGTCTGGCGGCTATCGTCGCGCTCAACAAGGGAGGACTCCATGCTCTCGCTCCGCGTGCAAGCCATCGTGCTGGGAGCCTGCGTCGCGTTTGCAGCGGCAGCGTCGGACGGGCGCGCGCAGGAGCCGTTCTACAAGGGCAAGCGCCTCACTGTGCTCATCAATTTCGCAGCCGGCGGGCCGGCCGACATCGAAGGCCGCATCTTCGCGAAATATCTGGTCAAGCACATCGACGGGGCGCCCAGCCTGGTAGTGCAGAACATGGATGGCGCCGGTGGCCTGATCGGCGCTCAATATCTGGGCGAGATCGCGCCCAAGGACGGCACCGTGCTTGGCGCGCTCACCGGCACCGCCTGGATCTATGCCAGCGACCCGGAGCGCTGGCGCGTCGATTTCCGCAACTACGAGTTTGTCGCCCGTCAGCCCAGCACGACGATCCACTTCGTGCGCACCGATGTGCCGCCCGGCATCAAGGAGCCGACCGACATTGTAAAGGCGAAAGGCCTGATCGCCGGCGGGCTGAGCGCCGACACCTCGAAGGACCTGCGGTTGCGCATGGGACTCGACATGCTGGGCGTGCCGTACCAGTACGTCACCGGCTATCGCTCGAGTCCCGCCGGCGCGGCTCGCGCTCGCGCGCGGCGAGATTCACATGTTCTCCGGAATCGCCGCCGAGCTACCGCTCGGTGGTGGTGCCGCAGCTGATCACGCCCGGGACTGCGATCCCGGTGTTCTATGACGAGATCGCCGATCCGCCGCCGGCGTCGAAACAGCTGGAAGGGCTCGCGATCCCGTCGTTCCCGCAGCTCTACAAAAAGATCAAAGGCACCGCGCCGGCGGGCGAGCTCTGGAATGCCTACCGCACGCTGTTTGCGATGAACAATGCGATGCTGCGGCTCGTTGTGCTGCCGCCGGGGGCGCCGCGCGCCGCCTACGATGCGCTCAGCAAGGCGGTCACGAAGCTCGCGGATGACAAGGAGTTCGCGGACGAGTCCATGAAGGTGATGGAGTTCATCCCGGAATACGAGACTGCGCCCGACATGAGCCAGCAGATCCGCGCCATGCTGGTCGCCTCGCCAGAGATGCGCAAGTACATCAACGACTATACGCGCAACGTGCCGAAACGTTAGTGCGCGAGGCCGCCATGGGTTCGATCCGCGTGCATCACATCTCTGCTTGGCGCCTGCATCGCGTCCGCAGCCACCAGCGCTGCCGCGCAGGAGCCGTTCTACAAAGGCAAGCGGATCACGATCTTGATCAACTTTGCGGCCGGCGGGCCGACCGATATCGAAGGCCGCCTGTTCGCCAAGCATCTCGCCAGCACATCGACGGGCAGCCCAACGTGCTGGTGCAGAACATGGATGGCGCGGGCGGCGTCGTGGGCGCGAGCTATCTCGGCGAGGTCGCCCCCAAGGACGGCACCGCGATGGGCTATCTCAGCGGCACGTCCTGGATCTATGTGAGCGAGCCGGAGCGCTTTCGCGTTGACTTCAGGAGCTACGAGTTCATCGCTTATCAGCCCGGCACCACGGTGCACTTCGTGCGCACCGACGTGCCGCCGGGCATCAAGCAGCCGGCCGACATCGTGAAGGCGCAGCGGCCTCATCGCCGGCGGCCTGAGCATCGACACCTCGAAGGACCTGCGGCTGCGGCATGGGCCTCGATATGCTGGGCGTGCCGCCTTACAAATACGTCACCGGCTATCGTTCGAGCCCGCCGGCGCGGCTCGCGCTCCAGCGCGGCGAGATCAACATGTTCTCGGAATCGCCGCCGAGCTACCGCGCCGTGGTCGAGCCGCAGCTCGTCAAAAGTGGGCGTTGCGATTCCAGTCTGGTGGGACGATGTGAGCCTCGCCGATCCGCCGCCGCCGCAGAAGCAGATGGAAGGGCTCGCCATTCCATCGCTGCCGCAGCTCCATCGGCAGGTGAAAGGCGCCGCGCCGTCAGGCCAGCTCTGGGAGGCCTACAAGACCTTGTTCGAGATCAACTCGACGCTGCAGCGCCTGATCGTGCTGCCGCCAGGCGCGCCGCGCGCCGCCTATGACGCACTCAGCAAGGCGATCGAGCGCCTCAACCACGACAAGGATTTTGCCGCCGAGGCCACCAAGGTGATCGAGTTCGCGCCCGACTATCCGACCGCGCCCGACATGAGCCAGAAGGTGCGCGCGATGATCCAGGCAACGCCGCGAGATGCGCACGTTCATCAACGACTACATGCGCAACGTGCCAAAGAATTGATCGCGGCTACTCTGCCGCCACCGCCGTCATCTCCGGCTGCACCGCCATGTCGCGCAGGTCGGGCAATCCGAAATAGAGAAGCTCGACCTCGCTCGTCGCCGTGATTGCGGCATCCTCGCCATGCTCGAGGAACACGGTCGTGAACGGCCGCAGCGGCGTTCCATTGACCGAGCCCTCGCCACGATAGGCCACGTACACGCCGCGTCCTGACGCGTGCAGCGTGGCGCCGGCATCGACGCGATAGAAGCCCGCTTGCGCCCGCCGCTCGGTGAAGATGCCAAGCGTCTTCTCGCTCACGCCCGGCTGGTCCGCCAGCGCGACCCAGTCGAAATGGGTGCCGTCCATCATGATCGGCCCGGGATAGCGCGGCTTCGGATATTCGAGCGGCCGGCCATTCACGTGCGACCAGATCGCCTCGTAGCCGTCCATGTTGCGCTTGCCAGGTGCTCCGTCATTGCGACGGAACACGCCGCCCTCGAAGGTGCCGAGTGCCTGCAGCTCGTCCATACCCTGCTTGACTTCCTTGCGCGAGAGATAGCCTGCGCCGCTCGCGCCGCCGAACTGCAGCACGATGGTGGTGGCGTTGCCTTCGCTGGTCTGCGGGCCGTAGGAGGCGCCTTCCGGGAAATAGCCGACCATGCCGGCCCGCATGGTGCCGTCGCGGGCGAAGTCGAGATCGCCCTCGAGCTGGAAGCGGAACTGCTCGAAATTGTGCCGGTGCCGCGGCGAGAGGAAGTCCTTGTCGCTCCGACCCATGGAAAGCTGGAAATTATCGCGCCGTCCGGGCGCGCCTTCCATCAGGTTGCGGAAATGGAACATGCCGCCGCGATGCTCCAGCCCGCGCGTCCACGGCAGCTCGTCGCCCTGCACGATTTTCATCGTTTCCTCCTGATCCGGTTCAATTCTGTCCGGTCAATTCCTTGTAGGTCTTCGACACATCCGGCGTCGCGCTCTTGATGATGTCCGCGTACAGCGCATGGAGCCTGGCGCCGTCGAGCGGTGCGTCGGCGGGCTCGCCGATGGTGTTGGCCTCATCCAGAAATGCCTTGTCGCGCGCCATCGCGATGAACGCCTTGCGCAGCACCTCGACGCGATCCTGCGGCACCTCGGGCGGCGCCACGAACGGCATGCCGGTCGCCGACGGCGCCGCGATGATGCGCGCCAGCTGCTTCGCCGGCAACGACACGATGTCCTCGAGCACCGGCAGGTCGGCGACCTCATGCAGCGTCTGAAACAAGCGCACCACCTGCTTGTCGACGAGGTCGGGGCGACGCGCGAAACTCGCGAGGTTGGTGAGGATCGCGTGCGCTTCGCTCTTTTCGATCGCATTCACGATCGCGGCGGTGCCTTGATAGCCGGTCACGACCTGGATCGGATAGCCCTCGGAGGCGAGCAGCTTCGGCGCCGAGGACGTGATGGTGTTGGGCGTGAGCGCGCCGAACACGATCTTGTCGCGGCGCGCCTTGAGGGCTGCCATCGAGCGCACACCGAGATCGCCCCTGATCCAGGCGAAGTTGTTTCCAGGCCCGGTGCTGCCGATGTAGTTGAACTTGAGCGCGTCGAACTGGGCACCCTGCAATTGCAATGCGGGATGCAGCACCCAGTCGCGGCCGGGCAGGCCAAGCACGAGGCCGGTGCGCTCGGCGCGTGCATAGAGGTGATTGGCGGCGCCGAGCCCGCCCGCGCCCTGCATGTTCTGCACGATGACATTGGGCGCGCCCGGAATGAAACGGGGCAGATGACGTGCGATCAGACGCGCGCCGGCATCGACTCCGCCGCCGGGCGGGAATCCGCAGATGATCGCGACGGTCTTGCCGGCGAAGTAGTCCTCGGCGGTGGCGTGCTGTGCGCCACCGCAGATCAAAATCGCTGCGATAGCAGCCGCCAGAGCCCGTGCGCATCTGGCCATGTCGCTCTCCCGCGGCGTTACGCTTAGCGCCGCATCTGCGTCATCACGTTAAGCGTTGCCGGCGTGCCGGAGCGCACCTTGTCGAACGCGCGCTTGAGCGCGGGCTTCACATCGCCTGCAGTCTCCACCTTCTCGCCATAGCCTCCGCAGGTCTCCACCACCTTCTCGAAGTCGGGTGACGGCTTGAGCTCTGTGAGCGGCATCGAGTTGGCCTTGGAGGCCTTGCCGTCCGGATAGACATCGAGCGTCGACTGCCGTACCGCGCCCCACATCAGGTTGTTGGTGATGATCGTGAGGGTGGGCAGGCTCTCGGCGCGGCCGACGTAATGATAGGGCAGCGGGTTGCCGAACATGTAGGAGCCATCGCCCACGGTCGTGATCACTTCGCGCTCGGGCGCCGCGAGCTTGGCGCCTAGCGCAGCGCCGAGGCCGAAGCCGAGACCACCCGAAAGAAGGTTGCCCATGTACGAGCGCGGCGCGGTGAGATCGAGCTGCGCCAGCGGCACGCCGAGCTCGCTGATCACGATCGCGTCTTTCGCCTTCACTTCGTTCAGGCAGTGTGCGAGCCAGGCGAGGTGCACCGGCGACTGATCCTTCACCTGATCGATCAGCTTGCGGCGGCGCGCCTGGATGTCGTCGCGTGCAGCCGCCACGGTCTTGCGTCGGCCATCGGCGGCGCCGTTCTTGCTCTTGGGCAGGCCGGCGAGGCATTCGCGCAGCAGGCGTAGCCCCGCGCAGGGGTCGCCCGCGATGAGGAGATCGGCCTCCATTTCGCGGAACGGATAACGCGTCGCCAGCGGATCGCTGGACATGTGGATGATCTTGGCATCGCGGCGCGGTCCGCCGCTCTTCGGGATCCACGGCACCACGCTGTCGAGCACCACGATCACGTCAGCTTTGGCGACCCAGTGGCCAGCCTCGAATCCGAGGTGCATCGGATGGTCAGTCGGCAGGTTGAAGTCGCGCGCCTCGGCCTGCACCACCGGCAGTGCAAACTCGTTCGCAAGCGCCGCGAGCTCGGTCACCGCGTTGGGGTCGCGCCCGACGGTCGAGGTCACGATCAGCGGAAACTCGGCCTTGGCGATCAGGCTCGCGGCTTCCTCAATGATGCGGCGTGAAGGCTCCGGTGAGGCAACGCCAAGCGGGCGCACGGTGTCGCGCCGGGCATGCGTGGCCGGATTGGCAAGCACCTCGCGCGGCAGCGTGAGGTAGACCGGGCCGCGCGGCTCGGTCATCGCGATGTCGAGCGCGCGGTCGACCACTGCGTCGACCGGCTGGCCATCGCGCAACTCGTAATCCCATTTCACGAACTCGCGAACCATGCCGCCCTGGTCGAACGATTCCTGGCCCCAGTGGATTGAGCGGTTGCGGGAGGCGACGTGCCCAGTCTCGGTAATCGGCGTACGGCCAGCTGCGAGCAGCACCGGAACGTTGTCGCGGGCGGCGTTCATCAACCCGCAGATGGCGTTAGCAGTGCCGACGGTAACGTGCACCATGACAGCCGCCGGCTTGCCGCAGGTTCGGTAGTAACCATGCGCCATTGCCATCGCGACGTTTTCGTGCGGAACCGTAAGGAAGCGCGGATATTTGGCGCCATTGCCGCCATGGCGGCTGATCGCCTCGACAATCGGGGCGAAGTCTGTGCCCGCATTGGCAAATACGTAATCGATACCGCGCTCGCCGAGCCTCGCCAGGTAAGCTTCGGCGGTCATTTCCTTGGGAGTTTCGTTACTCACGGGCTTATGTCCTTGTTGGGATGGTCGGCGACACTAGAGCATGTCCCGTTCCGATGGAAACGGGACACGCTCCAGCCTTCGTTAAGGGGCGCATGTTCTTGTCGGCGACCAGTATCCACTTCGCCGGAACAGGCGCGAACCGCGTCCAACTGCTGTCAATGAAGCCCCCTTTTTGGCCGCAAAGCACGGCCGTCTCCGGGAAATTTGACCGCAAAATGACCTGCGGCGTATATGAATGTCCGATAACGAGCGATCGTGTCGCAGGGCACGTCCAAGCGCGCCGGTCAGGGTGGAAACCGCACGGAAACCGCACGTCTTGGGCCCCGGACTTCGACGCGATCCTATTGAAAGGACTTGCGGATCTGCCAAGCCCCTGCGAGCAAGCCGATCCGGCCACCGTCCGCCCGAACGCGCCAGGCCACGCCGATGGGGTTTTTCGGCAGGGCCGAGGATGCTTGGCTACTGCTCGGCCACCGCCGGGCATTGAAGTATTGAGGAGTGCTTGCTGATGGCTGATGCCGAAGACAAGAAACCAGAGGGGGGACATAGCCTTAATGATCATCTCTATGGCGAGAACATCGTCCACGAGCACGATGAGTATTCCGACCACGACCACGACCATTTCGAGTTCGACGAGGACGGGCCGCTAGAGCAGAATCCGATCTGGCTGCAGGATCACGTGACGCTGGTGAGCGTCGGCATCGATATCGGCTCGGCCGGCACCCAGGTCATCTTCTCGCGCATCAATCTGCGCCGCTATGGCGAGGACCTCACCAGCCGCTACTACGTGGTTTCGCGTGAAACACTCTATCAATCACCGAACGCGCTGACGCCCTACCAGAGCGAGGAGCTGATCGACGAGGCCGCGCTCGGCAAGATCATCGACGAGGCCTATGCGAAGGCAAATCTGCATCCGGACCAGATCGATACCGGTGCTGTGATCCTTACAGGCGAGGCCCTGCGTCGCGAGAACTCCGCTGCCATCGCGCGCATTCTGTCGGAGCAGGGCGGCGAATTCGTCTGCGCCACCGCCGGCCATCATATGGAGTCGATGCTGGCTGCCTACGGCTCGGGCGCCTCGCGCGTTTCGCACGATGAGGACAAACGCATCCTCAACATCGATATCGGCGGCGGCACCACCAAGCTCTCGGTGGTGGAGAAGGGCCACGTGATCGCAACCGCGGCGTTTCATGTCGGCGGCCGCCTGCAGGTCGTCGACGACAAGGGCACGATCGTGCGGCTCGATCCGGCCGGGCGTTTTCACGCGCGGCAGGCCGGCTTCGACTGGCACAAGGGCGATGTGATCGACACGAAGCTGCTCGACAAGGTCGCGGACGTGATGGCGGACGAGTTCGTGGCGGCGCTCATGCAAAGGCCGATGTCGTCTGCGATCTCGCATCTCTATCTCACCGATCCGATCCTGGATTTCGGCCGCATCGACGGCATGATGTTCTCCGGCGGCGTCGGCGAATACGTCTATGGCCGCGAGACCCGCGATTTCGGCGACATGGGCCGCCGGCTCGGCCAGGCCATCCGGCGCAAGATCGACGCGGGCGCGCTGCCGTGGCCGCTGCTTGCCGGCGGGCGAATGCATCCGTGCCACCGCGCTCGGCGCTTCCGAATACAGTGTCCAGCTCTCCGGCAATACGAGCTATATCTCCAAGCCCGGCGAGTTGCTGCCGCGGCGTAATCTGCAGGTGCTGCAGCCGGCCTTCGAGTGCCAGGACATCATCGATTCCGCTGCGCTTGCCAAGGCGATCAAGACGCATTTCACCGGCTTCGACCTGGTCGAGGGCGAGGGCGAGGTCGCTCTGGCGCTGCGCTGGCAAGGACCGCCGTCGTATGAGCGCGTTGCGGCCTTCGCGGAAGGCATTCGGCATGGGCTTGCCAACACGATCGAGCGGAGAAAGCCGGTCTACATCATGCTCGATGGCGACATCGCCCAGACGCTCGGTGCGATCCTGCGCGAGGAGCTTCTGGTCGAGAGCGAAATTCTGGCGATCGATGGCGTGATGCTGCGCGACTTCGACTATATCGATCTCGGCCGCATCCGCATGCCCTCCTACACCGTACCGGTCACGATCAAGTCGCTCGTCTTCAGCGAAGGACCGCAGAGCGGCCGTCCGCACCAGCGCATCCATCATCACGACCATGATCATGCTCATGATCACGGCCACGATCACAGCCATGGTCACGGTCATCACCACCATGATCACGGTCATCATCACCACGACCATGACCACGACGCGTCACATAGTCACGCTGCGCCGCGTGATCGGACCTGAGAACGTGAGGCACTGGCCCCGACACCATGGCTGAAGCAGTCACCCGCGGTTCTCCTCTGCCGGAAGCGCAAGTCGCATTCTGGCAGCGGCTGGATTCCAGATGGGTCCTGATCGGCGTGCCGATTGCACTGGTGCTCTGGCTCTCGCTGGTGCCGCTGGTATTCCTGCTCTGGCAGAGCTTCCTCACTCCGCAGACCGCGAGCCGGCCGGCCGTCTTTACGCTCGAGAATTTCGAGACCGCCTATCTCAGCGCCGAGACCTTCCGGCTGTTCTTCAACTCGGTGCAGTTCGCGGTCGGCACCGCGATCTTCGCGCTCTGCCTCGGCACTGCGCTCGCCTGGATGAACGAGCGCACCAATACGCCGTTCAAGCGGTTGTTCTTCGCGCTCTCGCTCATTCCACTGGTGATCCCCGGCATCCTGTTCGTGGTGTCGTGGATCATGCTGGCGAGCCCGAAGATCGGCATCCTCAACGTCTGGCTGCAGTGGCTGTTCAACACCGACGAGGTGTTCATCAACATCTACACCATGCCGGGGATGATCTTTGTCGAGGGCCTGCACTATTCCCCGATGGCGTTTCTGTTGATGACGGCGGCGTTCCGCTCGATGGACCCGTCGCTTGAGGAATCCGCCCTGATGAGCGGGGCCTCGATCCTACAGATCGCCTGGAAGATCACGCTCAAGCTGGCCTGGCCGGCTGCCGCTGGAGCGCTCCTGATTCTCCTGGTGCGCGCGCTTGAATCGTTCGAGGTGCCGGCGCTGCTCGGCCTGCCGGTCGGCATCCAGGTTTACACGTCGGCGATCTACCAGGCGATCCACCAATATCCGAGCCAGATCGGGCTCGCCGCCGCCTATGCGATTACGTTGCTGATGATCACGGGCGTCGGCATCTATCTGCAATCCCGGCTTGCCTACCACGGCTCGCGCTTCTCGACCGTCACCGGCAAAGGCTTCCGCCCGCGGACCGTCGATCTCGGCCGCTGGCGTTATTTCACGGCCTCGCTGTTCATTCTGTATTTCGTCGTCATCGTGCTGCTGCCGTTCCTGGTGCTGGTGTGGTCGTCGCTGCAGCGCTTCTATAGTCCGCCGTCATGGGCGGCGCTCAGCCGCGTCACCCTCGATTCGTATCGCGCTGTTCTCGACTATCCGCAATTCTGGTCGACCGTACGCAACAGCCTGTTCCTCTCGTTCACGACCGCCACGACCGTGATGCTGATCGGCGCCATCGTGTCGTGGGTGATCGTGCGCACCAAGATTCCCGGGCGCTGGGTGCTCGACAATCTCGCCTCGATGCCGCTCGTGTTTCCGGGCCTGGTGCTCGGGCTGTCGATCATGATCTGCTATCTCTACATCGACATTGGCGTCTATGGCACGATCTGGATCCTACTGATCGCCTACGTGACGCGCTTCATGCCTTACGGCTCGCGCTACGTGTCGACGTCGATGCTGCAGATCCACAAGGAGCTCGAGGAATCGGCTGCCATGAGCGGAGCCTCCTGGGCGATGACGTTCCGGCGCGTGGTGCTGCCGCTGCTCAAGCCCGGGCTGCTCGCGGGCTGGATCTACGTCCTGATCGTCTCGATCCGAGAGCTGTCGAGTTCGATCCTGCTCTACAGCCCGGGCACCGAGGTGGTGTCCATCATGATCTGGGAGCTCTGGCAGAACGGGCAGTATGTCGAGCTCTCCGCGCTCGGCGTCATGCTGATCATTCTGTTGTTCTGCCTGGTGATGATTGCCCAGCTCGTGGGCAGGAGATTCGGAATTTCGGAGAGCTAGTTGATGACTGGTTGGCAAGTTTCGCTCCGTTCGTCCCCGCGAAAGCGGGGACCCAGAATCGATGGTGAGGATCTAGCTTTTGGCCCTGGGTCCCCGCTTTCGCGGGGACGAACGGAGAAGGTTGGCCGGCCGTGACCAAGATGAGATCGTTGCGTATGCAGCGAGAACGAAGCCGGAGGGAACCGCCGTGCTCAAGGTGAACTCGCTTTACACCGAATATGCGAGCGACAACGGGACCGTGGTGAAAGCCGCGCAGGACGTTTCGTTCGAGGTGCCCGAGGGCAAGCTGTTCACGCTGCTCGGCCCCTCCGGCTGCGGCAAGACCACGACGCTGCGCTCGATCGCCGGCCTCGAGCGGCCGACGTCGGGCGAGATCGAGGTCTCAGGCCGTGCCGTCTATTCGTCGAGCCGCGGCATTTTCGTCGCCCCCAACAAGCGCAATTTCGGCATGGTGTTCCAGTCCTACGCGATCTGGCCGCACATGAACGTGTTCCAGAACGTTGCGTTCCCGCTGGAGGTGCGCAAGGTCGACAAGCAGCAGATGCGCGACCGGGTGATGCGCGTGCTCACCGCTGTGCAGCTCGAACATCTGGTCGATCGCGAGGCAACCAAGCTTTCGGGCGGTCAGCAGCAGCGTCTGGCCCTGGCACGCGCGCTGGTGATGGAACCGCAGCTTCTGCTGCTCGACGAGCCGCTGTCCAATCTCGATGCCAAGCTGCGCGATCGCATGCGGACCGAGCTCAAGCGCCTGCAGCGCGAGCTCAACCTCACCACCATCTATGTCACCCACGACCAGAGCGAGGCACTCGCGCTTTCGCATGAGATCGCGGTGATGAGCGACGGCTTCATCAAGCAGGTCGGCACGCCGCGGCAGATCTACGAGACGCCGAACAGCCCGTTCGTTGCCGATTTCGTGGGCACCACCAATTTCATCGGCGGGACCGTCAGCTCGCTGGAGAGCGGCGGGCGTTGCCTGGTCTCATCGGCGGTCGGGGAGATCAAGGCGCATGCTGGCGAAGGGGTTGCCAAGAACAAGACCGTGATCGTTTCGGTGCGCCCGGAGGACGTCGAGCTCTCCGAGCAGGAGCCGGCAGCGGCCGAGGGCGAAACCATCATCCGCGCCACCGTCCATCACAAGGATTTCCTCGGTGAATACCTGGATTTCCAGGTCAAGGTGGGCGATGTTGTGCTGCAGTCGCGGGCCCATCCGTCGCTGCGGACGCCGACCGGCGACCCGATCTATGTGCGCATGAAGGCGGACAAGTGCGTCGCTATTCCGTCCGACATGCCGCCCAAGAGTGTGAATGAGAGTACGACGACGATCCGGCCGAGCTAGGCCGGGCTTGACCAAGAACTGATGAAGACGCTGAAGGAGTGAATGCATGGCCAAGGAAGCCCTCGCCTCGGAAGACCTGGCGAAAAAATTCGCAACTGAAAAAGAGACGCCATATACCCGCTGGGTGAAGGCCGAGGGGCTCGACATCATCCCGGCGCTCTATGTGCGCAACCTGCGCACGGTCGACGTAAAGCCCTGGGCGCGGCGCGGCGGCAACGCAGTGTTCGTCAACCACGACGCCTCGCGCGTCTCCAACGATAGCTACGTGATGGAGATCCCGCCCGGCAAGACGCTTGAGCCGCACCGGCAGCTCTACGAAGAGATGATCCTGGTCCTCGAGGGGCGCGGCTCGACCACGGTGTGGAATAACGAGGGCAAGCGCATCACGTTCGAGTGGAAGGCAGGCTCGCTGTTTGCAATCCCGCTCAACGCCTGGCACCAGCATTTCAATGGCTCGGGCACGCAACCGGCGCGCTATGTCGGCGTCACCAATGCGCCGCCGGTGATCAACCTCTACGAGGATCTCGACTTCATCTTCGGCTGCGACCATGACTTCAAGAATCGCTTCAATGGCGAGCCGGATTACTTCAGCGCCAAGGGCGAGCAGAGGGGCCTGCTTGCTGCAGACGAATTTCGTCGCTGACGCGATCAACCTGCCGCTGATCAGCGCCAAGGAGCGCGGGGCCGGCGGTGGCCACATCCGCTTCAGCATGGCCAAGGGCTCGATGAACAGCCACATCTCGCAGTTCCCGGTCGGCACCTACAAGAAGGGTCACGCGCACGGGCCGGGCGCCTATGTGATCATTCTCTCGGGCGAGGGCTATTCGCTGATGTGGCCGGAGGGCGAGGAGCCCAAGCGTTACGAGTGGGAAGTCGGCACGCTCATCGTGCCGCCCAACATGTGGTTCCACCAGCACTTCAACTCCGGCACTACGCCGGCGCGCTATCTCGCGCTCAAGCACGAGGTCGTGTCGATCCGCAATGCGCAAGGCGTGCCGAAGGCATGGATCAGCCGGCGTATCGGCGGCGACCAGATCGACTATGCTGATGAAACTCCGATGGTCCGCACCATGTTCTCCGACGAGCTCGCCAAGCGCGGGCTGACCCCGCGCATGGATCAGGCCTACGCGCAGGAGCTGCCTGATCTGCCGCCGAAGCTCGCCAAGTCGGCTTAGCGCTAAGTCGGCGTAACGCTATCAAGGCCAAGATTGTTAAGCCGGCGCCGATCGCAAGATCGGCGCCGGTTTGCTTTGGTGGGCTCGATCGCTCTCGCTGCCGCGCCATATCCCCGGTGTCGTCCCCGCGAAGGCGGGGACCCATAACCACCCGCCTCTCAATATGTCTTTGCCGTTGCGATCCCGCCGTCAGGACACGGCGTATGGGTCCCCGCCTTCGCGGGGACGACACCCGTGCTGTGGTGCGCTTGCCAATCAATATGCCCTGGCCCATTCTTCAAGCGACAACGCACAGCAAAAATCGCGTGTCCAAGGGAGAACGCCAAATGTCCATCCGTTTCCGCCGCATGGTCTATGTCGGGCTCGCCTGCGTTGCCGTTTCTCCCGCCCTCGCGCAAAACGTCTCGCCGACCATCGCCGAGCTTGCGACCTATGCGGGTGCAGATCGCACCGAGCGGCTGATCGCCGGCGCCAAGAAGGAAGGCGTCGTCAACGTCTATTCCTCTGTCACCGTCGATGATCAGAAGGCGCTCGTGAATGCCTTCGAGAAGAAATACGGCGTGAAGCTGCAGTTCTGGCGTTCGAGCTCGGAAAGCATCCTGCAGCGCGCCATGGTGGAGTATCGCGGTGGACGCTACGAGGTCGACGCGATCGAAACGAGCGCGGCCGAGATGGAGTCGCTGCATCGCGAGAAGCTCCTCATTGAGGTGAAGTCGCCGCACATCGCCGATATCGTGCCGGCGGCGCTGCGTCCGCATCGCGAATGGGTGGGCGACCGCCTCAATATCATCTCGGCCGGCTACAACACCAACCTGGTTCGCAAGCAGGACGTGCCCAAGTCCTATGAGGACCTGCTCGATCCCAAGTGGAAGGGCAAACTCGGCATTGAAGCCGACGATGCCGTCTGGTTCGGCGCGCTTGCCAATGCGATGGGCGAGGAGAAAGCGGTCAAGCTGTTCCGCGATCTGGTGCGGACCAACGGGCTGTCGGTGCGCAAGGGGCACACGCTGCTTGCGAACCTAGTGGTCTCAGGCGAGGTGCCGTTTTCGCTCACGCTCTATCATTACAAGGCGGAGCAGCTGAAGAATGCCGGCGCGCCGCTCGACTGGTACGTGCTGCCGCCCGGCTTCGCGCGCTTTCTTGGCACCGGCATCATGCGCCGCCCGCCGCATCCGCACGGGGCCGTGCTGTTCCTTGATTTCATGCTGTCAGATGCGCAGCGCGTGCTGCTCGACCGCGACTTCACGCCCACCAACAGGAAGGTGAAGCCGCTCGACGTCGCCTTCAACGTCATCGATCCGGCGCAGATCCTGGACCAGGGCGACAAGTGGCAGAAGCTCTACGACGAGATCGTGGTCAAGCGGGGGCGTTGAGGGCTACCAGGGCAGGCGGCAGACTCCGTTGCTTCGACCAAGGCGAGGGCTCTGTTTCCCGGGCGACCGAAGGGAGACCCGGGACCAGGGCACTCGCGAAGCTCGCGATCGATCGCGCTTGGGTCCCGGGTCTCGCCATAGCGCGTCGAAGACGCGCGTGAACGCGCTTATGGCTCGCCCGGGACACGAGGCTGTCGTCTACGACTTGAGCGCCCGCACCGCATTCTTGAGCAGCGTGCCGGGCTCCCGGTGCGCGGGGCTTTTGCCCCAGAGTCGCCGGTGCAGCCGGTCGAGCAGCAGGTAGATCACCGGCGTGGTGTAGAGGGTCAGCGCCTGCGACACGATCAGCCCGCCCACGATGGTGATGCCGAGCGGCCGGCGCAGCTCCGAGCCTGGGCCGCTGGCGATGACCAGCGGCAGCGCGCCGAGGAATGCGGCGAGCGTCGTCATCATGATCGGCCGGAAGCGCTCGCGGCAGGCCTCGAAGATCGCCTGGTCGGGCGTGAGCTTGTGCTTGCGCTCGCCCTCGAGCGCGAAGTCGACCATCATGATCCCGTTCTTCTTGACGATGCCGATGAGCAGAATGATCCCGATGAAGGCGATCAGGGAGAGGTCGGTCTGGAAGACCTGCAGCGCCAGGAGTGCGCCCAGTCCCGCCGAAGGCAGCGTCGAGATGATGGTGAGCGGATGCGCGAGGCTCTCGTAGAGCACGCCGAGCACGATATAGACCGCGAGCAGCGCTGCCACGATCAGCAGCGGCTGCGCGCCGATCGTTTGCCGATAGGCACGGGCATCGCCCTGGAATTCAGCATGCAGTGTTTCGGGGATGTGCAGCGCCGCGATGGCCTTGTCGACAGCGCTTGTGGCCTCGTCGATGGAGACGTCCTCGGCGAGGCCGAAGCTGATCGTGGCCGACGGGTATTGTCCCTGGTGGTTGACCACGAGCGGCTGCAAGCCGCGCCGGATCGTGGTCACCGCCGAGAGCGGAACCTGCACGCCGTTGGCACCGGGAACATAGACGCGCGAGAGGTCGTGCGGATCGCGCTGGAACTGCGGATCAGTCTCAAGGATGACCCGATACTGGTTGCGCGGACTGTAGAGCACCGCGATCTGTCGCTGCCCGAATGCGTTGTTGAGCGCGGTGTCGATGTCCTGGATCCGTACGCCCATGCGGGCAGCCGCGACGCGGTCGGAGAGGACATTGACCTGGAGCCCGCTGCGCTCGCGGTCGGTGGAGACGTCGGCCAGTTCCGGCAGCACGCGCAGCGCATCGTAGACACGCGGCGCCCACTGCGCCATTTCCTGATAGTCAGGGCCCCAGATCGTATACTGGTATGATCCGTCGCCGCCGCGCGCGCCGGTCTGCACATCCTGCGGCACATAGAAGAATGTGTTGAGTCCCGGAATCTTCTGCACCTGAGGACGCAGCCGGTTGATGACATCCCAGGTCGTTTCCGAGCGCTCGGATGGCGGCTTCAGGTTGATGAAGAACTGTCCGCGATTGGATGACGCATTGTACGACGACTGTCCGATCGACGATCCCACGCCGGCGACGGCCGGGTCGGCCAGCACGATCTCGGCGGCCCGCTGCTGCAGCTCGAACATGGTCTCGAACGACGTGTCGCTGGGCGCGACGGTGCCGCCATAGATCAGGCCAGTGTCGTCGGTTGGAAAATAGCTCTTTGTTGGCTTTGTAGTAGAGCACGCCGGTCAGTGCCATCACGGCGGCGAGGACGATCAACGTGAGCAGATGATGCTGGAGCACTATTCTGAGGCTGCTCTCATAGCGGGCCACGAGCCAGGCGGTCGCCCATTCCATGCCGCGATCGAGCCGCGTTGCGGTCTTGCTCGGCGGTTTTCGGATGAAATGCGCGCAGATCATCGGCGTGAGTGTCAGGGATACTACGGTGGAGACTGCGATCGCGAAAGCAAGTGTCACCGAGAACTCGCGGAACACGCGCCCGACCACGCCGCTCATGAACAGAAGCGGGATGAAGGCGGCAATCAGCGAGACGCTGATCGCCACCACCGTGAAGCCGATCTGCCGCGCGCCTTCGAGCGCCGCCTTGATCGGTGGCATGCCCTTTTCAAGGTTGCGGAAACCGTTCTCGATCATCACGATGGCGTCGTCGACCACGAAGCCGACCGAGCAGGCGAGCGCCAGCAGCGAGAGATTGTCGATTGAGAATCCGACGCACCACATCAGGGCGCAGGTGCCGGCGAGCGCCAGCGGCACCGTAACGCCGGCTGCGGCGGTGGCGGCGGCTCGGCGCAGGAACAGGAACACCACGCACATCACCAGCCCGATCGCGGCCAAGAGCGTCATCTGCATGTCGGAGACGCTGGCGCGGATCATCTGGGTGCGGTCGGAGACGACCGAGATGTCGATATCGGAGGGGATGAAGCGCTTGATGTCGGGGATGATGGTGCGGACGCGGTTGGCGGTCTCGATCACGTTGGAATCGAGCGTCTTGTTGATCACCAGCAACACCGAGGGCTGGCGATTGTACCAGCCGAAGGAACGGCTATTGCGCGTGCCGGCCTCGATCGACGCGATGGCGGAAAGCCGCACCACAGTTCCGTTCGTGGTCCGCACCACCAGCGGATCATATTGCGAGGCGACGCGGAGCTGATCGTTGGTGCCAATGGTCACGGCGCGCCCGTTGCCATCGAACACGCCAAGCGGGCCCTGGGCATTGGTGTTGGCGATCGCGGTTCGCACGTCCTCCATGGATAGCCCCATGGAGGCGAGTGCGATCGGGTTGACGCGCACGCGGATTGCCGGTTGCTCGGCGCCGTTCACGGAGACCTCGGAGACCCCGTCGACCTGCGACAGTCGCTGGGCCACCACGGTGTCGGCGATGTCGTAAAGCTGGCTGGCCTGCTTGGTGCTCGACGTGAGCGCCAGGATCATGATCGGCACGGTGTTCGGATTGGACTTGCGGAACGTCGGCTGCGACTGCAGGTCGGTCGGCAGGTCGGTTTGCGCCGCATTGATGGCGGACTGCACGTCGCGGGCGGCGCCGTCGATGCGGCGGTTGAGGTCGAACTGAAGCGTTATGCGCGTCGTCCCGAGCGAGCTCCGTGACGTCATCTCGGTCACGCCAGGAATCTCGCCAAGCCGCCGTTCGAGCGGCGCCGCGACGGTCGCCGCCATGATTTCAGGGTCGGCGCCCGGCCGGCTCGCGGTTACGGAGATGGTCGGGAAATCGACCGTCGGCATGCTGGCGACTGGCAGGAAGGCGTAGGCCACGGCGCCGACGAGAAACAGACCGATGGCGAGCAGCGTGGTGCCGATCGGCCGACGGATGGCTGGCTCGCTGACGTTCATGGTCTCACTCCGCCGGGCGTTGTGAGGGTTCCGGCCGCAGTCGGCAGGTCGAGCTCCTGCTGCACCTCGCGCCGCGCGTCGCCGACCAGCCGTTGCCGCAGCCGCTCGAGCTGCAGGTAGATGACCGGGGTCGTGTAGAGCGTCAGCAATTGGCTGAGCAGCAGGCCGCCAACGATGGTGATGCCGAGAGGGTTGCGCAGCTCGGAACCCGTGCCGCCTTCAACCGCGAGCGGGATCGCGCCGAACAGTGCCGCCAGCGTGGTCATCATGATTGGGCGGAAGCGCAGCAGGCACGCCTTCACGATTGCGTCGCGCGGAGGGAGGCCCTCGCCGCGCTCCGCCTCCAGCGCAAAGTCGATCATCATGATCGCGTTCTTCTTCACGATGCCCATGAGCAGCACGATGCCGATGAGCGCAATGATCGACAGGTCCTGTCGGAACAGCATCAGGGCGAGCAGCGCACCGACGCCTGCGGACGGCAGCGTGGAGAGAATCGTGATGGGATGAATGAAGCTTTCGTAGAGAACGCCGAGCACGATGTAGATGGTGATGGCGGCCGCGAGGATCAGCCACGGCTCGTTTTCGAGCGACTTGGCGAACTCCGCGGCATCGCCCGAATAGCTGCCCAGCACCGAGGTCGGCATGCCGATCTCGCGCTCGGCGGCGTTGATCGCAGTGACCGCGTCGCTGAGCGCCGCATGCGGCGCGAGATTGAAGCTGATCGTGACCGACGGAAACTGCTCCTGGTGGGCGATCACGAGCGGAGCGGTGGTCGTCTCGAAGCGGGCCACTGCCGACAGCGGCACCTGCGCGGCGCCGGTGCTGGGGCCGCCGGCGGCACCAGGGACGGCCGTGCCGGGAACGTAGAGCTTCGAGAGCGAGGACGGATCGAGCTGGTAGTGCGGCATCGCCTCCAGCACGATCCGATACTGGTTGGACTGCGCGTAGATCGTGGCGATCTGCCGCTGGCCGAAGGCGTCGTTGAGCGTATCGTTGATCATCTGCAGCGACACGCCCAGACGGCCGGCGAGCTCGCGGTCGACCACGATATTCATCCGCAGCCCGTCGTCCTGAGCCTCGGACGCGACGTCGCGCAACACGCTCGATGACTGCAGCTGCGCGGCCAGCCGGTCGGCCCAGTCGGCGACGTCCTTTGCGTCGGCGCCGGTCAAGCGTGTACTGGAACTGGGCGCGGCTCATGCGCGTGGAAATCTGGATATCCTGCACCGGCTGGAAGAACACCGTGACGCCGGGGATCGGCGCGACCAGCCGCTTGAGCCGCTCGATGATCGGAGCCACGGTCTCCTTGCGCTGGTCGCGCGGACGCAGCGTGATGGCGAGTCGCCCGGCGTTCGGGCGTCGCATTGAGCGGGGTGACGCCTACCACCGAGACGACGCCGACGACGTCGGGGTCCTGGCGGATGCGCGGTCTCGACCACGCCGCGCAGCCGCTGCATCTCGGTGAACGAAACGTCCTCGCCGCCTTCCATCACCCCGAAAATCAGCCCGGTGTCCTGCAGCGGCAGGAAGCCCTTCGGCACGATGATGTAGAGCCATATGGTTGCGACCAGGGTCCCAAAGGTCACAATCAGCGTGAGACTTTCGTGGCGGAGCACCCATTCGAGGGTGCGCCGGTAGACCTCGATGATCCCGTCGACGAGCGCGATTGAACCAGCGGGTCACCGCGTTGCCGTGCCCTCCGACGCCGTGCTTGAGCATCCGGCTGCACATCATCGGGGTGAGTGTCAGCGACACGATGGCCGACGTCACCACCGCGATGGTGAGCGTGAGCGCGAACTCGCGGAACATGCGGCCCACGATCCCGCTCATGAACAGGAGCGGGATGAACACCGCGATCAGCGACAGCGTCAGCGAGATCACGGTGAAGCCGATCTCGCGCGCGCCTTCGAGCGCGGCCTCGAACGGATCCTGGCCGTCCTCCATGTGGCGGACGATGTTCTCGATCATGACGATGGCATCGTCGACCACGAAGCCGGTGCCGATGGTCAGCGCCATCAGGGAGAGGTTGTCGAGCGAGAAGCCGCAGAACCACATGATGCCGAAGGTCGCCACCAGCGACAGCGGCAGCGCCACGCCGGCGATGATGGTGGCGCGAATCGGTGCGCAGGAACATCAGCACGACCATGATGACGAGCCCCACGCTCAAGACCAGCGTGAACTGCACGTCATGGACGGATGCCCGGATGGTGCGGGTGGCGTCGTGCACGACGGTCAGTGTGGCGTCGGCCGGAAACACGCGCTGCAGGCGCGGGATCTCGCGCTGGATGCGCTCGACCGTCTCGATCACGTTGGCGCCGGGCTGGCGCTGAATATCGGCGATGATGGCCGGCCGGCCGTTGTACCAGCCGCCGACCTTGTTGTTTTCCAGCCCGTCGATGATCTCGGCGACGTCCTTGAGCATCACCGGCGCGCTGTTGCGGTAGGCGATCACGATGCTGCGATAGGCCTCCGCCTGCATGATCTGGTCGTTGCCGGCGATGGTGTAGGCCTGATGCGCGCCGTCGAGCGAGCCCTTGGGCCCGGCCGAATTGGCGGCGACGACGGCGGCGCGCACGTCCTCGAGGCTGATGCCGTAATTGGCGAGCCGCGCGAGATCGACCTGGATGCGGACGGCCGGGCGGATGCCGCCCTGGATGGTGACGCGGCCGACACCGGTCAATTCGCTCAGCCGCTGCACCAGCACGGTGTCGGTGAGGTCGCTGAGCTGCCGCAGCGAAATGGTCGGCGAGGTCAGCGCCAGCGTCACGATCGGGGAGTCGGCCGGGTTCACCTTGGAATAGACCGGCGGGTAGAGCAGCGTGCGCGGCAGCGATGAGCCGGCCGCATTGATGGCGGCCTGCACGTCCTGCGCGGCGGCGTCGATGTCACGGTTGAGCTCGAACTGCAGGGTGATCTGGCTGATCCCGAACGAGCTCGAGGAGGTCATCAGCTGCAGCGAGGGGATCTGGCCGAAATTGCGCTCGAGCGGAGCCGTGACCAGCGCCGCGATGGTGTCGGGGCTTGCGCCAGGAAACTGCGTGGTGACCTGGATGGTGGGGAAGTCGACCTGCGGCAGCGACGAGATCGGCAACCGCAGATAGCCCAGAATGCCGCCGAGCATGACTGCGATGCCGAGCAGCGAGGTGGCGATGGGCCGATGGATGAAGGGCGACGAAACGCTCATGGCGGGCCGCTACTCACTCGATTTGGAAACGCGCTTCCCCTTGCCCTTGCCTTTGCCCCCTTTGCCCTGGTCGACAGGGCCAGCGGTGTCGGGTCTGTCGACGACCACGTGCTCGCCCTCGCGCAGCCGGCCAAAGCCGCTGGTGACCACGATCTCGCCGGAGCTGAGCCCTTCCTCGACGGCGGCTTCCTGGTCGTTCTGCTGCTTCACCTTGACCTGGCGGACCGTCACCGTGTCGTCGGTGCGGACCACATAAACGAAAGTTCCGTTCGGGCCGCGCTGAATGGCCGCCGTTGGCACCACCACAATGCGATTCAAGGTCTCGATCAGGAGGCGCACGTTGACGAACTGGCCGGGCCACAGCTGCAGGCTCTCGTTCGGGAACTCGGCCTTAAGCTTCACCGTGCCGGTGGTCTGGTCGACCTGGTTGTCGATCACCAGCAGCTTGCCCTTGTCGATCGGCTTTCCGTTCTGGCCGAGAGCGTCAAGCGGCAGCGGCCCTTCGCTGAGACCCTTCGACAGCTGCGGCAGCTCCTGCTGCGGCAGGTTGAACAGCACGGTGATCGGCTTGATCTGAGTAATGACGACGATGCCGGTCGTGTCGGAGGCGTGCACGATATTGCCCTCGTCCACCATGCGGATTCCGGTTCGACCTGCGATGGGCGCAATAACATCGGTGTAGGAGAGGATCGTGCGCGTGTTGTCGATGGCGGCCTGATCCGATCTGACCTGCGCTTCCAACTGCGCGACCAGCGCGCGCTGAGTGTCGAGCTGCTGCTTGTTGACGGCGTTCGAGGCTGCCAGCCTCAGATAGCGCTCGAGATCGAGCTTGGCATTGGCGAGAGTGGCCTCGTCCTGCGCCTTCTTGGCCACGGCCTGATCATACATCGCCTGATAGGTCGCGGGATCGATCTTGGCCAGCAGGAATCCCTTTGGAACTTCCTGCCCCTCAACAAACGAGAGCGAGAGGAGCTTGCCGTCGACCTGCGGGCGGACCGTCACGGTGTTGAGCGCCCGCGCAGTTCCAACGCCGTCGAGGTAGACCGGAACATCAGCAATGCGCGCCTCGACCGCAAGCACCGGAACCGCCTCGCCCGGCGTGGTGCTGCCGCGTTTACCTTTGCCCTTCTTGTTAACGACCGTCTGCTGTGCGGAACTCTGCCAGGGGGCCCAATAATAAACGATGCCCGCCGCGAGGGTCAGGCAGACAAGGGAAAAGGCGATACGTCCGGTCCGGGTCATCAGTTGGCGTTTATAGCGCCATTTTGAGCCGGTGGCATCCAGCTCCCCCCCAATGCCTGGTACAGGCTCAGCACGGCCTGCAGCCGGGCCAGACGGACCACGACCTGGGTATCCTGCGCGTTGAACAGCGCCTGCTGGGTGATCAAGACCGTAGTCAGGTCTACGGTACCCTCGCGCAGCCTCGTTTCAGCAATGTTAAAGGCCTGTTGCGAGGCGGTAACGACCTGCCGCTGCAGCCGCTCCAGCTCGGCATTGTCGGTGATCGCAATGAGGGCTCGCTCGACATCCGCAAACCCGGAGACGATGCTCTTGCGGTAGTCGCTGAGCAGCTCGAGCTGACGGCCCTGGGCCTGCTCGAGCTGGCCTTCGAGCCTGAATCCATCGAACACCGGCTGCGCCAGACCGGCGGCGATCTGGTAGAAAATCGCCTGTGGGGTGAACAGGTTCTTCAGGGCCGTGCTGGCAATGCCGTATTCCCCGGTCAGCGTGATGCTCGGATAGAAGGCAGCGCGCGCAGCCACCACGCTGGCATCGGCCGAGGCCAGCTGCGCTTCGGCGAAGCGGATGTCGGGCCGTTGGATCAACAACTCCGAGGGCAGGCCCGGGGTAACCCTTGGGATGCCGATCTTGAAGACACTGCCGCCACGCACCTTCATGTAGGCGGGTGCGCGGCCGACCAGTAGCGCGAGCGTAGCGACGTTCTGCCGCAGGATTTGGTCAAGCGGAGGAATCTGCGCACGCTGTTGTGCCAAGAGGGTTTCCTGCTGAGCGACTTCAAGTGCGGAGGCAGTCCCGGCCTCGAAGCGCTGCTTGATCAGGGTCAGCACGCGGTCCGCGGCCGCAACGTTTTGCCGCGCGATCCGCAGCCGGTCCTGCGAGGACAGCACCAGGAAATAGGCGGTAGCGACGCTCGCCACGGTGCTGAGCGCGACGGTGTCGCGGTCGAAGCGTACCGATATGGCGTTCTCCTGTGCGGATTCCGAGATGGCGCGGTTCTTCCCCCAGAAGTCGAGCTCGTAGCTGGCGTTGAGCGCAGCCTGATAGGACGCGCGCTCGGACCCTCCGCCGCCGCCGTTGCTGCTGTTGCCGCTTGCCTGCGACGAGCGGGTGCGGGTGGCGCTGGCGTTCAGAGCGACGTTTGGCAGCAGCGGCGCGCCCGCGATCTTGCTTGCTGCGTCCGCTTGGATGATGCGCGCGACCGCGGCCGCAATGTCGAAGTTTGAGGTATACGCCTCCTGGATCAGGTCGGTCAGCTCCTTCGATCGGAAGTCGCGCCACCAGTCGAGTTTGGGCGGAGCGCTGGTCGGCGCGCGCGGTGCTTCCTTGTAAGCGTCCGGAATCTCGAGCGCGAGTTCAGGCCTTTCAGTCAGGAGACATCCGGCGAGCATTGGCGCCAGACACAGTCCAACCGCCGCGGCAAAAATCCGGCGGAATCGACTTCTTGTCGCGCATTCTGCGCGCGCCTGAAAAGGCGTGGCCATGGATGACCCGCGTTCTGCTGATAGGACCCCAACCCCGATCGCCGCAAACGCAGCCCCATTTACCCCCCGGGGCCACGGCGATCGTTAGCCGCAAACTATCAGCGTAATCAGGCTCGACCACCTAAAATAAGCGAAATGCTGTGGGTTTCTGTACTAGTGTGGCCAGATTGCCTCCCGGTGTGCCCGTGCGGCATCGCCATTTCCCAAATGAAACCAGAGCCTTCGGTATCCAGGGACGGCATCGAGCCGCGCGTTTAGCGCTGGGTTTTTTGATACCACTCGAGAATCTCGAGACCATTCCAATGCAGCACGCCCTCGAACCTGGCGGCGTATTCATAGATCGCTTCGAGATATTTGATTCGGTGCGGCTGGCCGCTGATGTAGGGATGGATGGCTAGCGCCATGATCTTGGCGCGCTGCTTGCCCTCCAGGTAAAGCCGGTCGAACTGGTCGATCGCACGCTTGAGCAGGTGCTCACCTTCATGGTGCTGCACGATCATCATCGGGATGTCGTTGAGCTCGACCGAATAGGGCAGCGTCACGAGTGGTCCATTGGCGGTACGGATGGTGGTGGGCTCGTCGTCGTAGACCCAGTCGCCGATATATTTGACGCCCGCCGCGACCAGCAGCTCCGGGGTGTCGAACGTCTCCGTCAGGCCGGGCCCGAGCCAGCCGACCGGGCGCGTTCCGGTGAAGCGCTCGAGGGTCGAGAGCGAGCGCTCGATCATGGCGGCCTGGTCCGGCTCCTGATGAATGGGGCCCTGCTGATAGGAGTGGCCCATGAACTCCCAGCCGGCGCGCTTGGCCTGCTCCGCCACCCGTGGGTAGTCCTCGCAAACGCGCGCATTCACGGCCAGCGTTGGCCGGATGCTAAGACGCTCGAACAAATCGAAGAAACGCCAGGCGCCGACCCGCATGCCGTATTCGTGCCAGCTCCAGTTCGGGACGTCGGGGATTTGCGGCTGCCCGGTGGGCGCCGGCAGAACTTGGCGTGCCATCGGCTTGGCGATGTCCCAGACCTCGTAGTTGACGATGGTCCAGAGCACGAGCCGCGCCCCGGCCGGCAACCGCAGCGGCGGTCGGTCGACGATAGCCGAATAGTCGCAGCGTTCGCGCGGCAGCATTGAGTTCGGCATTCCAATTTACCCTAGTTAAAGCGATCTCTGATCGGAACTCATTGTGCCACAAGCGTGGCTATATTGGCTGCCTGAAAGGCTGTCGGGTTGATCTTAATGATACGAGCGCCCGTTGCCGCAGGGTGCGCGGACGGTCTGGTATCCCATGGGCTTATGATCTAGGAGATGGCGCCACGAGAGACGCGCGCCAGCAGGGTCAGGGAATGTCCACGCAAGTGATGGGTACGGTGCTGCAGTCGGGATCGGCGGCGCGTTCGGGCGCCCGGCGGTTTCGGCTCGAGCACGTCGTCATGGCGGGCGCGGTCCTGTCGCTCATCATCCTGGTGGTGCTGCCGCTGCTCTGGCTGTTCTACGGCAGCCTGCGCGGCGAGCAGGGACTGAGCCTCGACCATTTCTCAGAGGTGCTCTCAGGCAGGCTTTACGTTAATGCGCTCCTGAACTCCTTGATCCTCGGCGCCTGGACCGGCCTGTTCAGCCTGCTGATCGGCCTGACCTTGGCCTGGGCGGTGAGCCGCACCGACGTCCCGGCCAAGAAGTTCATCCAGGCAACCGCGACGCTTTCCTATCTGCTGCCGCCATTCCTCACCGCGATCGCATTCACCTATCTGTTCAGTCCCAATGCGGGCCTGATCAACGTGCTCATGCGCGACGTGCTGGGGCTGCCTTGGCTCACCTTCAATATTTTCTCGATGACCGGTCTCGTCATCGTGACGGTGATGCACACCTTCCCGTTCGTCTATCTGCTGGCGTCGAGCGCCTTGCAGTCGGTCGACGCCTCCTACGAGGAGGCGGCGCAGATCCTCGGCGCCTCGAAGCTGCGCACCGCGTTTACGATCACGGGGCCTTTGGTGGCACCGGCGGTCCTGTCCGGGACGTTGCTCGCCTTCGTCAACGCCATCGCGCTGTTCGGCTCACAGGCGATCATCGGGCTTCCTGGCCGCATCGTGACACTGCCGACGCGCATCTACGCGCTGTTCGACTATCCGCCCGAGTACGGTCTCGCATCCGCGCTCTCGCTCGTGTTCGTGCTGCTGACCGTAGCGGCGCTCTATCTGCAGCGCTCGTTCCTGGCCAAGCGCTCCTACGTGACGCTCGGCGGCAAGGGCTCACGCCCGCAACTCATGGAGCTCGGCATCTTCCGCTGGGTGGTGCTCGGCTTCGCGGTGATCATCTTCGTGATCGCGATCCTCGCCCCCTACGCGACGCTGATCGCGGTGTCGTTCTCGAAGTCGTGGGGGCTCGAGTTCTGGAAGAATCTCACGCTGGCCAACTACAAGTTCATCCTGCTCGAGTACAACGTCACCCAGCGCGCCATCCTCAACAGCCTCTTCCTCGCGACCATCGCGGCAACGCTCGCGGTCTTTCTCGGCGTGGTGATGGGCTGGATCGATCTGCGCACCCGCATTCCGGGCCGCAAGATCCTCGACTACGCTTCGCTCATTCCGCTTGGTTTGCCGGGCATCGTGGTGGCGGTGGCGCTGATCCAGTTCTGGCTGGCGATGCCGATCGCGCTCTACGGCACGCTGACGATCCTGCTCCTTGCCTATGTGGGCCGCTACCTGCCGCTCGGCGTGCGCGCCGCCAACGCGTCTTTGCGCCAGGTCGATCCCTCGCTCGAGGAGAGCGCACAGATCCTCGGCGCCAGCTGGACCACCACGCTGCGCGAGGTGACGCTGCCGCTCATTCGGCCCGGCCTGTTTGCCGGCTGGCTTTTGGTGTTCGTGCCGGTGATCCAGGAATTGAGCGCGTCGATCCTTCTGTTTTCCTCGAGCTCGATCACGCTCGCGGTCGCGGTCTACAATCTCTACGAGACCGGCTATATCGAGCCGGTCGCCGCGCTTGCGATGGTCAACATGGCCATTATCGGGGTGGCGATCTGGCTCGCATATCGGATTGGTGGTCGGTCGGTGTCCTCGCGCGAGGCGGCGCCGGTCAACTAGCAAGGCAGCATTAAACAAGGTAGGCGTAATGGCGGGCATCACGATCCGTGGCTTGTCGAAGAATTTCGGCGCCAATGCCGAGGTTGCGGCGGTCTCCGACATCACTCTCGACATTACGAACAATTCGTTCGTGACGCTGCTCGGCCCATCGGGCTGCGGCAAGACCACGACGCTGCGCCTGATCGCGGGCTACATCGTGCCCGACGAGGGTACGATCGAGGTCGACGGCCGGGTCGTGTCGTCGGCTTCATCGGTGGTGTCGCCGGAATCGCGCGGCATGGGCATGGTGTTCCAGAACTACGCGATCTGGCCGCACAAGAACGTCTACGAAAACGTTGTCTTTGGCCTCAAGCTTCGCAAGGTGCCCGCTGCCGATGCGAAGAAGAAAGTCTCTGACGCGCTCGCGCTGGTCAATCTCGCGGGCCTTGAGCAGCGCTATCCGAACGAGCTTTCTGGCGGGCAGCAGCAGCGCGTCGCGCTTGCGCGCTCGCTGGTGGTCGAGCCCGAGATCCTGCTGCTTGACGAGCCGCTCTCCAATCTTGACGCCAAGCTGCGCGAGCGTATGCGCACCGAGCTCAAGGAGCTGCAGCGGCGCACCGGCATCACCTTCGTCTACGTCACCCATGACCAGGCCGAGGCGCTGGCGCTCTCGGACCGGATTGCGGTGATGCAGCTCGGAAAGGTGCAGCAGTTCGGAACGCCGCTCGATGTCTACACCAAGCCGGCGAACCGCATGGTGGCCGATTTCATGGGGCTCGTGAATCTCGTGCCCGGCAAGGTGCGCGATGTGCGCAACGGCGCCGGCACGATCGAGCTTGCCGATAATTTCGTGATCGAGGCGCCTGTGCTCGGCGGGGCCGGCGCGGGCGAGAGCGTGGACGTGTCGATCCGGCCCGAGAATATTCGCCTGCGCGTGCCGTCGGCGGCCCCGGCTGCGCAGGCCAAGATCACCAGTCATGTGTTTCTTGGCAACATCAGCGAATACTACGCGGCGCTGCCGTCCGGCCAGGTGCTGCGGGTGCAGACCCACCCGCTTGAGCATTTCGAGGTCGGTTCAGACGTCGCGCTCGAGATCGACGCCAAGAGCTGCAGCGTGTTCCGTCGCGAGCCCGCATCGTCATAGCAATCGGAGCCACACGATGAACAAGCCAACCACGCCGAGCGCCGCCATCCGCGGCGAGGAGCATTGGACCAACAAGGGCAGCGACGTGAAGCTGTTCATGTGGGAGAAGTGCGCCGGCGATCCGGCGCAGACGCGCGGTACGATCCTGTTCGTGCACGGCTCGTCCATGGCCTCGCAGCCGACCTTCGACCTGCAGGTGCCGGGCCGCAACGAATTCTCGGCGATGGATTTCTTCGCGGCGCGCGGCTTCGACACCTGGTGTGTCGACATGGAAGGCTATGGCCGCTCGACCAAGACGCGCGACAACAATGCGCCGATCTCCTACGGAGCCGACGATTGCTTCGAAGCCGCGACCTACATCCAGAAGCTGCGCGGCAAGCGCCCGTTCCTGGTCTATGGTATCTCGTCAGGCGCGCTGCGCGCGGCGCTGTTTGCGGAGCGTCATCCCGATATGGTCGGACGTCTGGCGCTCGACGCCACAGTGTGGACCGGCGAGGGCTCGCCAACGCTCGCCGACCGGCGTAAGCGGTTGCCCGAATATCAGACCAAGAACCGCCGGCCGATCGACCGCGCCTTCGTGCATTCGATCTTCACCCGCGACCATCCCGGCACTGCCGACGACGACGTGGTCGAGGCGTTCGCGGACGCCATCCTCAAGCTCGACGATTCGGTGCCGACCGGCACTTATGTCGACATGTGCGCGCATCTTCCGGTCTGCAATCCGGAAAAGATCAAGGCCGCAACCATCATCATGCGTGGGCAGTACGACGGCATCGCGAGTTTCGAAGACCTGGTGAAGTTCTTCGAGAAGCTGCCCAACCCGGACAAGCAGTTCGTGGTCATGCCGGGCATCGCGCATGCTTCGCTGCAGCAGAAGAATCACGCTCTGGTCAAACACATCCTGCTGAGCTTCTTCACCCAGCCGGAACCGATCTATCGAGGCGAGCATTGATTTTTTGCCGTCATGGCTGGGCTTGTCCTGGCCATGACGCGTGTGGAACCGGAGGAGCAAGCCATGATGCTCAAGCTCAAACTCGCACTGTGCGCCGCGGCATTTCTCGGACTGTCCCCCGCCAATGCGCAGGAGGCTGTCGACGTCGCCAAGGCCAAGGCCGAAGGCAAGGTGAGTTGGTACACGTCGACACCGATCGAGCAGGCGCAGAAGATCTCCGCGCTTTTTAAGCAGCAGACCGGCATCGAGGTCGAGCTGTTCCGTTCCGGCGGCTCGGCGATCCTCAGCCGCTTCCAGCAGGAGATGGTGGCCGGCCGCGCTGCGGCCGACGTGCTCACCCACTCGGAGCCCGCCGCTGCCAATGCGCTCGCCAAGAAAGGCTACTTCGTTCTGTTCAAGCCGAAGAACTTCGACAAGATTCCGGATGCCGCCAAGGCGGCTGATGGCTCGTTCGTCGGCCAAAGGCTTAACCTGATGACGCACTACTATCGCAGCGACCGAGTCGCGGCGGCCGACGAGCCGAAAACCTGGGATGACCTCACCAACGCCAAGTACAAGGGCAAGCTGGTGATGACCGATCCCTCGTTCACCTCGCTGCAGGTGTCGGTGGTCGGCACCATGTCGAAGGAGCGCGGCTGGGGCTTCTACGAAAAACTGCGCGCCAACGACACCATGATCGTGCAGGGCAACCAGCAGGTCTCCGACATGCTCAAGCGCGGTGAGCGGCTGATCGCGGTCGGCGCGCTCGACAGCTACGCGGCCGATCTCAAGCGCGAGGGCCATCAGGTCAAGACGCTCTACCCGACCGACGGCGTATTCATCATTCCCTCGCCCACGTCGGTGGTGAAGGGCTCGCCGCATCCGAATGCCGCAAAGCTGTTTGCGGAGTTCATGATCGGCGACGACGCCCAGAAGGTCTTCCCCGCCGATGGGGGCTATTCTGTGCGTATCGATATTGCGCCACCGGCCGGCTCGCCCGATCTCAAGAGTCTCAAAATTCTTTCGGTGGATGGGGACTACATCGAGCACGAGACCCAGCGAATCAAGCGCCGGTTCAACGAGATTTTCTCCTGAGGCTGCGCTAGGATCGTCGCGCGTCCGACGGTTGTACGCTGCCGCAATGCGCGCGGCTGCGAGCAGTTGATTTGGCTTCGCTATCAATTCCTGTGGGCGGACGTCTGTCCGGCCCCCCAAGTCAGGCCGGCGCCTGCTAGAAGGCCGCTCGACGTGGGAATTAAGGTCGGGAGCTCGTCATGCGCTGGTTTCGCGCCCTCATGCCGCGGGAAGAGCGCTTTTTCGAGTTGTTCTCCCGCCACTCCGATGTGGTGGTCGCCGGCGCCAAGGCGCTGCGCGAAATGCTCCAAGGCGGCGACGCGGTGCCGCGCCACTACAAGACCGTGATGGACCGGGAGCACGATGCCGACGACATCACGCGCGAGGTGCTCATCGCCGTGCGGCGCACCTTCATCACGCCCTTCGACCGCGGTGACGTGAAGGACCTGATCACATCGATGGACAACGCCATCGACCAGATGCAGAAGACCGCCAAGACCATCATGCTGTTCGAGCAGCACACGTTCACGCCGCAACAGAAGCAGATGGGCGATGCCATCGTGACCGCGGCCGGCCTGGTGCAGGAGGCGATGCCGCTGCTTTCGTCCATCAACACCAATGCCGGCCGGATTAGCCGAATCAGCGAACGGATTTCGCAGATCGAAGGGGAGGCCGACGAGCTCCACGACAGCGGTCTGCAAGAGCTTTATCGTGCGAACCAGCCGTCAAACTCGATGTCATTCTTCATCGGCGTCGAGGTCTACGATCACCTCGAAAAGGTGGTCGATCGCTTTGACGATGTGGCCAACGAGATCCACGGCATTGTGCTCGAGAACGTCTGACGGGCTGGAGCCACCGCACCATGGATGTCGTTCCGCTTGCCCTGCCTGTTCTGATCGGGCTCGTTGTGGTGGCACTCGCGTTTGATTTCCTCAACGGTCTGCACGACGCCGCCAATTCAATCGCCACGATTGTGTCGACGCGCGTGCTTCGGCCGCAAACGGCGGTGGTCTGGGCGGCGTTCTTCAATTTCGTCGCATTTATGATCTTCGGAGCGCACGTTGCGCAGACGGTCGGCACCGGCATCGTCTCGGCCGACATTGTCGATGCGCATGTCGTGTTCGGCGCCCTGATGGGGGCGATCACTTGGAATGTCATCACCTGGGTGCTTGGCATTCCGTCATCAAGCTCGCATGCCCTGATCGGCGGCCTCGTCGGTGCGGGCACCGCCAAGGTCGGGATCAAGGCGATCGTCTGGGATGGTCTTGCCAAGACCAGCGCCGCGATCGTGGTCTCGCCCTTGACGGGCTTCGTGCTGGCGCTGGTTCTGTTTCTGATCGTGTCGTGGCTGTTCGTGCGCTATACGCCGTTTGCGGTCGACAGGACCTTCCGTTCGCTGCAGTTGGTTTCGGCATCGCTCTATTCGCTCGGCCATGGCGGCAACGATGCGCAGAAGACCATGGGCATCATCGCGGTTCTGCTCTACTCGCAGGGCTATCTGGGTAAGGATTTCTATGTTCCGTTCTGGGTCATGCTGGCCTGCTACGCCTGCATGGGGCTCGGGACCTTGATGGGCGGGTGGCGGATCGTGCACACGATGGGTTCGCGCATCACGCGGCTGAGGCCGTTCCAGGGCTTCTGCGCGGAGACCGGCGGCGCCATCACGCTGTTCGCTGCGACTTGGCTCGGCATCCCGGTCTCCACCACGCATACGATCACGGGTGCCATCGTCGGTGTTGGGACGGCGAGGCGCGTCTCATCGGTCCGCTGGAGCGTTGCCAACAACATCGTGATTGCCTGGATCATCACGATCCCGGCTACGGCCTTCATCGGCGCGCTGTTCTATGCGCTGTCGAATTTTTTTGGCTAGACTTTGATTCGATAGATTGAATCGGATCAAAGTCTAACTTTTTGTTTGAGCATGATCTTTTCCGAAAACCGACTTCCACTTTTCGCGATCATCCTCTAAGCCGGCTGCGGCTTAAACTGCAACTTTCTGCAGGAAGGTCTCGACTTCGGCGCGCAGATCGCCGGCCGCCGTCGCGACCGCTTCGGATGCGGACAGCACGGTCTCGGCCAATTCGCGTGTCTCGCCGGCGGCACCCGCAACGTCGGCCAGTACCGTGACGATCTGCCTGGTTCCGCGTGTGGCGCTGGCCACGTTTCTTGAAATGTCCGCTGTGGCGGCGTTCTGCTCGTCCACGGATGCTGCGGCTGATGCCGTGTACCGGCTGATTTCGCCCATGCGCTCGGCGATTCGGCCGATCGCCTCCACGACGGTGCAAGTCGAAGTCTGCACGGCGGCGATCTGACCGGTGATCTCGTCGGTCGCCCGTGCGGTCTGGATTGCGAGCGACTTCACCTCGGAGGCGACAACCGCAAAGCCGCGCCCGGCGTCACCCGCACGGGCCGCCTCGATGGTGGCGTTGAGCGCCAGGAGGTTGGTCTGTCCGGCGACGGTCTGGATCAGCTTGACCACGTCGCCGATCTTCTGCGCCGCCTTGGCGAGGTCGCCGATCTCTTCGTTGGTCGATCCGGCCTCACTCACAGCGTTGCTTACCAGGTTGTTGGTCTGGCTGAGCTGGCGGTTGATCTCGTTGATCGAGGTCGACATCGCCTCGGCAGCGGCGGCGGCAACCTCGACATTGTCCGATGCCTCATTCGATGCGTGAACAGCGCCTTCGGCGCGCTCGGAGGTCTTGCGCGAGGCGGCAAACAGCGTGTTCGCCGTCTTTCGCATCGCCTCCGCATAGTCGCTCACGGTCTTGAGCATGGATTCGGCTCGGCCGCGGAACGTCGTGATGGCCATGTCGATCTCGGCGCGGCGCTTATCCTGCGCGGCCACGCGGTCGCGCTCCTGGTCCTGCCGGAGCCGCTCGGTGATGTCCTCATGCGTCGATACCCAGCCGCCGCTCGGCAGCAGGCGGTTCGAGACGGAAAGGAAACGCCCATCCGGCGTCTCGACAATTCGATCGACGCTCTCGCCGCGTGCGAATTGTCGCATCACGTTATCGACATACTTGTCTACGTCGCCACTGAATGTGCCCACCTTGACGCGGTGATGGAACAGCTGGTGCAGCGTGTCGCCGCGTTTTGCCTGCTCCGCCGAAAGCCCGTACATCTCGCGATAGCGATTGTTGATGAGGATCAGTCGTCCCGCCGAATCGAACATGCCCAGGCCCTGTGACATGTGATCGAATGCCGTGGCCATCTCCTGATCCTGCTCGCCGTGATGGCGGTCGATGAAGGTGGCGGCAAGGCAGACACTCAGAACGGCGACCGCCACGCATGCGACCGCGACGGCGAGCAGGCCGGGCGCAAGGGAGAGCGCACTGATCGCCCGCCTGGAATCCGGAACGACCTCGATAGTGCCCAGGGTCGTGAAATGTTGCGAAACGATTGCAAGTGTCAGCAGCGTCGTGACCACGAGCGTCGCCTGCGTACTGCTGCGGCGCGATGCAGCCGTCAAGGCTGCCATGGCCAGCAGAATTGCGATCGCGGTCGACGCGGTCAGGAGACTCGTGTCCCAGCTCACGCTTCCCGGCGCCTCGACGGCCCACATGCCGATGTAATGCGCCGCGCCAATGCCGGCCCCGACGATCGCGCCGCCGGCGAGTGCAGCCCACCAAGCGCGACCAATGATTGCCGTCGCCAGCCCCAAGGACGTGACACAGATCGCGATCAGCAGCGAGAGCAGGGTAGGGCCGAGCGCGTAGGTGGCCGGAATTCCCGGCCCATAGCCGAGCATGACGATGAAATGAGTTGCCCAAATGCCGAAACCGGTGGCGGCGCTGGACGCCGCGATCGATATGATTCGAGTGGGGCCGCTCAAGACCTGCGCGCGACGCAGCAGGTGAACCGCCATCAGGCTCGCGCCTACGCAGACCATCGCTGCGCCGGCGACGAGACGCCAGTCATGTTCCGTCGCGAGACTATGGAGGACGCGAAGCATAGCGACCGCTTATGGTGGATTACAGGTAAGAAGATAGGCCAAATGCATTGTCTTAGCGTTAACAAAGTCCTTCCGGCGAGGCCTATAGGATATCGGACGATGGCGAGTGACGAGGCTAGTCTAAACGGCGACCTTATGTAGGAAGGTATCAACCTCGGCGCGCAGGTCGCCTGCTGCGGCTGCAACCGCTTCGGATGCGGTGAGCACAGTCTCGGCTGATTGACGCGTTTCGGTCGCTGCACTCACGACATCGCCCAGCACGGTGACAATCTGCCTGGTCCCGCGGGTCGCGCTTGCAACATTTTGCGAGATGTCGCCGGTCGCGGCATTCTGCTCGTGCACCGACGCCGCAGCTGACGCCGTGTACTCGCTGATCTCGTTCATGCGCGCCGCGATGCGGCCGATCGCTTCGACCGCGGTGTGGGTCGATGCCTGGACGGCCGCAATCTGCGCGCCGATCTGGTCGGTTGCTCGCGCGGTCTGGATGGCGAGCGACTTGACCTCGGAGGCGACCACCGCGAAGCCGCGTCCGGCTTCGCCCGCGCGGGCCGCCTCGATGGTGGCATTGAGCGCCAGGAGATTGGTCTGCCCGGCGACGCTCTGAATGAGTTTGACCACGTCGCCAATCGTCTGCGCCGCCTTGGCGAGCCCGCCGATCTCGTCGTTTGTGACAGCGGCTTCGCTCACCGCGTTGCTGACGAGGCTGTTGGTCTGGCTGAGCTGGCGGCTGATCTCGTTGATCGAGGATGACAGCTCTTCAGCAGCGGCAGCCGCGACCTCGACATTGTCGGAGGCTTGGTTGGAGGTGTTGACGGCGCCTTCGGCGCGCTCAGAGGTCTTGCGCGAGGCGTCGAACAGGCTGCTCGCAGTCCGTCGCATCGCCGCGGCATGGTCGCTCACGGTCTTCAAGGTTGCTTCGATCCGGCTGCGGAACGCCGAGATGGCCATTTCGAGCTCGGCGCGGCGCTCCTCCTGCTCCGCGGCGCGATCGAGCAGCTTGGACCGCCGTTGCCGCTCCGTGATGTCCTCGTGCGTGGCCACCCAGCCGCCGTCCGGCATCGGCCAATTCGAGATCGAGATTGTCCGTCCCTTGATCTCGACCACAGTGCCGAACATCTCGCCCCGGCTGATGGACTGCTTGGCCGCCGCCATATAGGTGTCGACATCCGATACGAAGTTGCCATTCTGGCGCCGGGTTTCCAGCAACTGCCGCAGCGAAGTGCCCGGCACTGTCTGGTCCGGGTTGAGGTCATAGAGGGTCCGGTAGCGGTCGTTGCAGATGACGAGCTGAAAGGCGCCGTCAAACATGCACAGGCCTTGCGGCATGTTGTTGAGCGCTGTCGCCAGCTGAGCGTTGATCACGCGGAAGCGGCGGTCCGCGAAGGCTACGATCAGGCTCATGCCAAGCACGGCGGACGTCAGGCAGACGACCACGGTTGCGAGCCAAGCCGGCGACAGCGAGGCCGGGCTCAGCACGCGGGTGGGATCGGGCGTGATCGTAACCGCGCCCATCGCCGTAAAGTGCAGTGCTGCGATGGAGAGCGTGAGCAGGGTGGCCGCGCCAAGGGTGGTGGAGGCGGTTTCCGGGCGGGCCGCGACCGCGAAGGCTCCCGTGGCCAGCAGGGCTCCGACCAGAATGGAGGCAACCACCAAGTCCACGGACCAGCCGACCTGACCGGCAACCTCGAGCGCGTGCATTCCCAGGTAGTGCATGGCGGCAATGCCGAGCGCCACAATGACGCCCCCGGCGACGAAAGCCGCCCAGGTTTTCCGACCGATCGCAAACGCAAGGCCAAGCGAGGTGATCACAATCGCCGCCAGAAGGGAAAGCACGGTCGGCACGACCGCGAAGGCGATGGGAACGCCCGGCTCGTAGGCGAGTATTGCAACGCAATGGGTCGCCCAGATGCCGAACCCGGCGGTGCAGCCGGCGGTGCCAACCCAGACCGCGCGAACACGCCCTAAGGTGGCCTGCGCCCGCCGTATCAGGTGGACCGTCACAAGGCAGGCACACAGGCACACAAGTGCTGCAGCCAGGACGAGACGCCAGTCGTGTTGCTCGGTAAGACAGCTGAAGACTTGAAACATTGGCCCGCTACAATCTCGTGTTGCTGCGGACAACCCTAGGAAAAATACGTTGTTCTTGTGTTAATAATAACTGAAGAGCGCTGCCCCATCTAAGATTGTCTTTGTCAGCTCGCTGCAATCGATGGTCGGTATCAAGACTCCTGGAAAGCTTCCTGGCGGCTACGCCGGATCGCCGGCAGCGCAACAATGAGCAGCAGAATCGCGGCCGCGATCAGCAGCCCGAGGCTGATCGGCCGGTTGAGAAAGATCATCGGATCGCCGCTCGAGATCCGCATCGCGCGGCGCAGATTGTCCTCCATCAGCGGCCCCAGCACGAAGCCGAGGATCATCGGCGCCGGCTCGCATTCGAGCCGCATGAAGATGTAGCCGGCGACGCCGAAGAACGCCGCGATCAGCACCGAGAACGTGCTGTTGCCGATGGTGTAGACGCCGATCGCGCAGAACAGGAGGATCGACAGGTAGAGGAACCGATAGGGCACCTTGAGCAGCTGCACCCAGATCCCGATCAGCGGCAGGTTGATGACGAGCAGCATCAGATTGCCGATCCACATCGAGGCGACCATGCCCCAGAACAGCTGCGGGCGCTCGCTCATCACCTGCGGGCCGGGCTGGATGCCGTGGATGGTCATGGCGCCGATCATCAGCGCCATCACGGCGTTGCCCGGAATGCCGAGCGTCAGCATCGGGATGAACGAGGTCTGCGCACCGGCATTGTTGGCGGACTCCGGGCCGGCCACGCCCTCGACCGCGCCGCGGCCGAAGCGGGAGGGATCGCGCGCGATCTTCTTTTCGAGCACATAGGCCGCGAAGGAGGACAGCGTCGCGCCGCCGCCCGGCAGCACGCCCAGGATCGAGCCGAGGCCGGTGCCGCGCAGGACCGCCGGCCAGGCCAGGCTGAAGTCCTCGCGCGTGGGCCACAGCCTGGTGATCTTTTCGCTCATGCACCGAGCGGCTTTCCTCGCCGCGCGTGAGATTGGCGATGACCTCGCCGACGCCGAACACGCCGATCGCCAGCACGGCAAAGTCGATGCCGTCGGAGAGCTGCGTGATGTCGAAGGTGAAGCGCTGGCTGGCGGTCTGTCCGTCGGTACCGACGAGGCCGAGCAGGAGGCCGAGGATGATCATGGCAATCGCCTTGAGCACCGAGCCGTGCGCCAGCACGACCGCGGCGATCAGGCCGAGCACCATCAGCGAGAAATATTCGGGTGCGCCGAACGACTGGCCGACGCGGGCGAGCGGCGGCGCGAACGTCGCGATGATGAAGGTTGAGACCGTGCCGGCGAAGAACGAGCCGAGCGCCGCGATCGCGAGCGCGGAGCCGGCCTTGCCCTGGCGCGCCATCTGATGGCCGTCGATGCAGGTGACGACCGAGGAGGTCTCGCCCGGAAGGTTGACGAGGATCGCCGTGGTCGAGCCGCCATACTGCGCGCCGTAGAAAATGCCGGCGAGCATGATCAGGCCCGACACCGGCTCGAGATGGAAGGTGAGCGGCAGCAGCATCGCGATGGTGGCGATCGGCCCGATGCCGGGGAGCACGCCGATCAGCGTTCCGATCAGAGCGCCGATCAGCGCGAAGCCGAGATTGGCGGGCGTCATGGCGACGCCGAAGCCGATGGCGAGGTTGTTGAGAAGCTCCATCACCACACCGGCCAGACCGGGATCGTCAAGCCGAGCCCGAGAATGAAGATCGCCCAGGAGAGCGCGATGAGCACGACCGCCGCTACGAGCGTCTCCCAAATCTTGATGTCGCGCGCCGCGATCGCGCCGATACCGACAAGGAGCAGGATCGAGAGCACGAGCCCGAGCTGCTCGATCGCGAGCGCGAAGGCGACGAGGCTCGTGGTCACGACCAAGATCGGCATGAGTTGCCGCCAGCTGATGCGCTCAGGCGGTGCGTCTTTCTCGCGCAGCCCCTGCACCACGATGGCGGCGCCAAGCCCCATGAGGACCCAGCAGAGCAGGCGCGGCACATAGCCGGTGCCCATGCGCAGCGCCGTACCGATCGGATAGTCGCGCGACAACCACAGCCCGAGCGCCGCGATGGCAATGAACATCAGCCCGGCGAGCACGTTCTTGCGCGCGAGGATGTGGAGTGGGTGATGTTGCGGCTGCGCCGGCGTTGTCTGTGGCGTGTCGGTCATCATCGGCTCTCTGCCGGCACTAGAAAAGCGTCATGCCCGCGAAGGCGAGCATCCAGTAAACACCACGTTGCCGATAGCGCAAGGTCGCCATCATCATCTGCTGTCGCGGATGATGATGGTAGGAGTAGACGAGAAATCTCACTCCGTGACGTCGATCTTCACCGCAGCGGTGATCTTTTGCCAGGTCGCGATCTCACCGGCGAGCCAGGTCTTGGCCTCGTCGACCGACTTCGACGGCACGATGTTGAAGTTCTGCTTGGATAGCGCTTCCTTCGCGGCCGGTGCCTGCAGCGCCTCGACGGCGGCCTTGTGCAGCGCTTCGAGCACAGGCTTGGGCGTGCCGGCCGGTGCGAACATCGCGTTCCACGCGACGGTCCCGACATCCGGGAAGCCGACCTCCGCCATCGTCGGGATGTCCGGATAGGCGGCCAGCCGCTCACGATTGACCACCGCGATCGGCTTGAGCTTGCCGGCGCGCACCTGCGCGGCGGTCGAGGCCACGTTGAGGAAGGAGGCCTGGGTGTCGCCGGTGATCATGTCGTTGATCACGCCGGAGGCGCCCGCCTTGTTGTGGATCGCGATCATGTCGAGATCGCCGGCCCGCTTGGCGAAATAGGCCATGTCGAAATGCGGGTAGCTGCCGGCGCCGACCGTGCCGTAGCGCAGCTTGCCGGGATTCTTCTTGGCGTATTCGACCAGCTCCTTGACGTCCTTCACGGCGAAATTCGTCGTCGTCACCACCAGGAATGCCGGCACGTCGATGAGGTTCGTCACCGGCGCGACATCGCGGTCGTAGTTGACCTTGAACTTGCTCGCGAAGATGACCGGCGTGATCGCGTTGGTGGACACGTTGCCGACCTGGATCGTGTAGCCGTCCGCCCGCGCACGTGCCATTTCCTCGATCGCCAGGATGCCGAAGGCGCCCGGCTTGTTCTCGACCACGAACGACTGCCCGAGCGACTGGCGCATCGGCTCGCGCGACGATGCGGGCCACGATGTCGGTGGCGCCGCCGGGCGCATAGGGCACCAGGATCTTCACCGGCTTCGACGGGAACTTGTCCTGCGCTCCGGCCTGCGCCAAGGCGAATGCGAGACCCGCGGCCGCGAGCAACGTCACGCCAATCCGTCTCATGTCACTCTCCCGTTTCCTGTTGGGTCGTTTCCAAATATCGGGCGCCGGGCCTCGAATCTCAGTTCGGCTTGAGCCCCGCACCCTTGATCAGCTTTTCGGTTCGCTTTGATTTCAGTCTCGACCAGCGCGTCGAACTCGGCTGGCTTCATCGGCATAGGCTCGAGCGCAAGCTCGGCGAGCTTCTGCTGCATGGCAGGCGTCGCAATGACCTGCATGGTTGTCGTATAGAACTTGTCGACGATCGCGCGCGGCGTCTTCGCCGGCATGAACACGCCGTACCATATGGTGTAGTCGGAGTTTGCATAGCCGGCCTCGAGCGACGTCGGCACGTTCGGCAGCGCGGACGCGCGCTGCGGCGTGCTCGCCGCGAGTGCCACCACGCGGCCGTCGCGGATCAGAGGCAACGCCGTCGAAATCGGACAGTAGTAGAAGTCGACGCGTCCCCCAAAGATGTCGGCGAGCGCTTCCGGTCCGCCGCGGTAGGGAACGTGGGTCGCCTCAATCCCCGCGCTCTGGCGGAACCGTTCGGCGCTGACGTGGGTCGCGGTGCCGACCCCGGCGGAGGCGTAGTTCACCGTCCCCGGCCTTGCCTTGGCGGCGGCAACAAGATCACCAACGGTCTTCCAGCCCTTCGCTGGCGAGACCACCAGAATGTTGGCGTTCTTGCCGAATGCAACGACGGCGGAGAGATCCTTGGCGGTGTCGTAGGGGATGTTGTCGATGATCGACGGCGCCACTGTGTGCGCCGACGAGTTCGCCAGGATCGTGTGGCCGTCGGGCTCGGCTTTGACCACGGCACCGACCGCGATCGTGCCGCCCGCGCCACCGCGGTTTTCGACAATGATAGGCTGCCCGAGATCGGCTGCAACGCGCTCGAACACGGTGCGCGGGATGATGTCGGTGGCGCTGCCGGCGCTGAATGGAATGAAAGCCTTGATCGGCTTTGTCGGCCAATTCTGTGCAGAAGCTTCTGAGATGCCCAAGGGGACCAGGGCGGCCAGGCAGACGGAGACGATCAAACCTACGCGCTTCATCGTGCTTGTCCTTTCATGAATTCGCGCGTCACGCCCGGCCGGACGATCTGTTGTTACGCTGCGTTGCTCATGCGGCTTTCGTGCCATGCAGGCTGTGCGAGGCGTCCTTGACGGTGAAGAATACGACGTCGGCGTCGGCGGTCGCCTCGGCGGAATGGATGACATTCGAGGGCACGTAGACGACCGAGCCGGGCTTGGCGACGATCTCGCTGTCGCCGATCTTGGCGCGGAAGGTACCCTCCAGGATGTAGATCCACTGCTCGTTCGGATGCGAGTGCGCGACCGCGCCGGTGCCGGCCGGCATGCGCATGAGGGCAACGATCATGCGGTCGCCCTCGACCACGCCGCCCTCGACCGAGGAATAGTCTGGTCCGCCCTTGATGTGATTTATTCGGGCAAGATCGAACAGGTATTCGCCGGGACCTGCGCGCTTGGCGCCGGGCGTGCGGGCTTGTGCTGGCTGGCTCGACATCGCGCCTCTCCGTTCATCCCATGTTCGAAAACCGGATCGTAGTGGGGCCAAGCCCCTCCCGCCAGGGCCCGCGCGGTCGCAGCGCCCCGCTCTTAACCATCGCTTACCAGGACATCGGGCACTCTCACCGAAATCGTGGAAATCGCACGTCTTGTACGGTAGTTCGTTGCCGCAAGGCCGCTCGCGGTTGTTTCCAGTGCGCGAACCGCGGGTTAGGTAGGGGGCCGATTGGCAGATGGGGGATATCAATTTGACGACGCGGTTTGTGGCAGGCCTCTTGGTTGCGGCGGGGCTGGTTGCATTGATTGGCTGCGCCACCGATCACGACCCGCAGCAACCTGCCGAGCCAAGCTTCTACAACAGCTTGGCGTCCGTGGACGCCAAGCTGGATGCCGGCATGGCAGCCTCGATGATCTCGGGCTACCGCACCAACAACGGCTTGTCGTCAGTGCGGGTCGATCCCGAGCTGACGAAGCTCGCGCAGGCACAAGCCCAGGCGATGGCGGCGCGCGACAAGCTCGAGCACAATGTGCTGCGCGATTTCAATGCGCGGATGCGGTCATCGGGATTCGATGCCAAGGTTGCAGCCGAGAACATCGGGGCCGGCTACCACACGTTGGCGCAAGCCTTCTCGGGCTGGCGCGATTCGCCGCCACATCGCAAGAACATGTTGCTGCCCGGCGCAACCCACATCGGTATTGCCACAGCTTACGCGCCTCAGTCGAAATACAAGGTCTTTTGGGCGCTTATCTTGGCAGCGCCGGATCGTCCGCGCGGGTAACTGAGCGCGGTTGACTTGTCGACCGGTACAATCACAGTTTCGACACGGGTTTGCGCCAACTGAGGCGATCGTTGCGGCTTGCTGGGGGCGGCAAGGAGCTGTGACGACAACACACAGCGCCATACGGCGCTGCGCGTTGCTGAGGACGCGGTCGAGCATGGGCAGGGGTAGAGCGACTTTCATCCGCTTGCTGTTGGCGGGGGTGTTGGCTGCGGCCAGCGTCACCGATGGCGCGCACGCTCAGCCAAAAGACGCTGCCTGGAGGCACCGCCGATCAACAAACGTGCTTCCAGGGTGGTGACGAATCGCGACACCGGTGGCGATAGCACAATAACAAGGCGGTCTGGTACGTGGTCGGCGGCGTCGCTGTCGCCATCGTGGGCTGGATGATCGGCACGCGCGTGTTCAATCCGGATCCGCCGCCAAGATTGGACCAGCCTCCGGTTATTCCTCCGCTCGATCCGATATCGCTGCCAGCGCCAGGGCAGAACCCGCCGCCCACGCGAGGGCAGGGCAAGCAGGCCAATCAAAATAACCAGGGCAATCAAGGCAACCAGGCTGGCACTGCCAATCTGCGCAACGGCTTCAACCTTCCGCCGCTCGGCGAGACCCGCTTCGTGCAGAACGAGGTGATGCTCGACATCCCCTCGAGCGTGCCTACTGCGACGCTGGATGCGGTTGCGGCGCGCCACGGCATGACACGGCTGGAAACGCAGACGTTCCGGCTCACCGGGCGCACGCTGCATCGCTGGCGCCTCGATGGCGGCACCGCTGTCCCGGACATGATTCGCGTACTGGCACGCGAGAATCAAATCGCGGGTGCGCAGCCACTCTACCTCTTCGAGCTCGCACAAGACATGTCAGGATCCACGGCTGGCCTGGTGAACGGCGACCAGTATGCGCCCGAGAAGCTCAGCCTGCCCGAGGCCCATCGGCTCGCCACCGGCAACCGTGTGCTGGTCGGCGTGATCGACTCGGGCGTCGATGCTTCGCATCCTGATCTGGCGGGTGCGGTCGTGGCCAATCTCGATGCGGCTAACGACAACGCTCCGCACCCGCATGGCACCGGCATGGCGGGCGCGATCGCGGCCCATCGCAGCATGCTCGGCACCGCGCCGCGTGTGGGGCTCCTCACCGTGCGTGCGTTCAGCACGCGGTCTAACAGTGCGGATGGCACCACGTTCAACATCATCAAGGGTCTCGACTGGGCGGTCGAGCGCGGTGCCCGGGTCATCAATATGAGCTTCGCGGGGCCCGCTGATCCGCGCTTGCGCGATGCGATTGCGCGCGTCGCCAAGAAGGGCGTCGTACTCGTGGCGGCCGCCGGCAATGCCGGCCCGCAGTCGCCGCCGCTCTATCCAGCCTCCGACCCCAACGTCATCGCGGTGACCGCGACCGACGTCGATGACAAGCTGTTCTCGGGCGCCAATCGTGGCAATCACATTGCGGTCGCTGCGCCCGGCGTTGATATCCTGGCCCCGAGCGTCAATGGCACCTATCAGTTCACCACCGGAACCTCGGTCGCCTCCGCGCAGGTGAGCGGCATTGCCGCGCTGCTGATCGAGCGCAATCCGTCGCTGACGCCCGGCGATGTCCGCCGTATTCTCACACGCACCGCCAAGGCGCTAGGGCCGCGGGGCAGCGAGCGGGACTTTGGTTCGGGCCTCGTCGACGCCTATCAGGCGGTGTCATCGGCGCGCTCGTCGGGCGTGACGGCCGCGGCGCCCTCCAAGACGAAGACGAAATAGCAAACTCACCAGTCAGTTGTCGCGAAAGAGCCGTCAGCGCGGCGCCGCGTGCAATCGGCGCAGCCGCTCCAAGACGCCTGGCGGTGCCGCGTAGGTGCGCGCGACCACCTCCTGCAACGCCTCGCCATTGTGCGGCTCGCTTGGCCCGAGAGACAGCCGCGCGCTCTCGGAGATGAAGCCCGGATCCGCGAAGGTCTCCATGACCGCCTTGCGCATGGCGGCGAGGCGGTCGGCTGGCACGCCCGGCGGCATCACCAGCGGACGGCCAAGCGCGAGCGGCGCGAACGCAGCGTCGAGCAGGATGCGGTCGTCGTCGTTCCTGGCCGCGTCGCGCGCGGAAGGAACGCCCGCGAGCTCGGCGCGCTTTTCCGGCCCGTACTGCAGCAGCGCCTTGATCTTCTTCTGCGGCAGCCAGTCGGATTTGGTCGCCTGCAGGGCCGAATAGATGACGCTGGTGTAGCCTTCGAGCTCGCCCCGCTCTAGGCCGTAGAACGCATCGGTCAAAGCCGGATAGCCGGTCTTGATCTTGAGCTTGAGGCCGAGCACGTCGTTGAGCAGCCGGGCGTGGAAGGCGGGCGTCGAATTGGCGCCAGCAACACCGACCGTGATGTCTCGCTCTTTCGCCTGCGCGAGCGTATCGATCGGCACTGCATTCCAGAGCACGAACAGGCCGGTCTCGACACTCGGTGTGCCGAGCCAGTTGAATTTGGTCGCGTCGAAGCGCGCCTCGCGCGCACCGAGCAGCGGATCGAACGGCGTCTGGCTCTGCAGGAGGCCGATATAGGTGCCGTCGGTCTCAGCGCCGCTGAACAGCGCGTTGGCGGCCGCGAGCCCGCCGCCGCCCGCCATGTTGCGCACCACGATGATCGGATTGCCGGGCAGATGCCTGGTGAGGAAGCGCGCCAGCGTACGAGCGAGCGTGTCATAGCCACCGCCCGCGCCCGCGCTCACCATGATGGTGACGGTCTTGTCGCGATAGAAGTCGGCGACGGACTCGGCGTGGGCAGGTGGGCTGAGAAGACAAAGCGGCCGACGAGCACTCAGGCTGTAGGAAGGTGCAAAGGCGGTGGCGCTGACTTTCGGCGACGACAGCGCGCTGTCGTGGACGCCGTGCCCTCCGCGCCGGTGCGGCGGGACGACGCTGGTGGAGGGCATGGCGCACGACAGACTCTGCCTTCGTGGTGACGGCCGTCCCAGCGCCTTTGCCCCCGCAAGGGGGAGGGATCGCCGGGACGACCGTCGCAAAGTAGCGGCACGCGAGACACGCACAGCTACTACTCCAGCCGCACGTTCTTGGAGAAATCGTAGCTCGGGCTGCTCGCGCACTCAAACTGCCAGCGGATCGTGGCGGAGTCATAGCCGCCGCCGAACACCTCGGTCAGGAACTGCTGCTGCGCCGCCCAGCCGGCGTCGGCCTGCGGTTTGCGATAGCGGCCCGGCATGGTGTCGTTGAGCCAGCCATGCGGGGCATCCTTGTAGATGTGGATGTCGTAGCTCTTTTTGTGCCGCTCGAGGCTGTCGCGAAAGCGGCGAACATCGTCGAGCGAGATGATGTGATCGGTCTCGCCAAAAGCGCCGAACGTCGGGCAGGGCAGCGCCGCGATGATGTCGTCGAGCGCTTTCGGCTGCAGCTTGTTGACCTCCCATTCGCGCTTGGAGGCGGCGCCGTACCAGACGACGGCGGCGCTGATCGGGACCTCGGCGGCGAACACCAGCGGATGCCGGCCGGTCTGGCAATAGCCGCAGACCGCGACGCGCTTCGCGTCGGCGATCTTCTGCTTCTTCATCGCGGCGAGCGCAGCCTTGATCAGCTCGACCGACTCCGGATCGGTCATGTCGTAGCGGCTGTCGCCGGCGTTGAGGATGCGCTGATCGGAGTGCCGGAAGAAGAAGTTCGGCGCCAGTACCGCGAAGCCGTCGCGCGCCGAGCGCATCGCCTGGTCGCGAGTATGTTTCACCAGGCCATAGCGCTCATGCATCAGAATGACGGTCGGGAACGGGCCGTCGCCGGCCGGATAGGCGAGAAACGCGGGCATCCCGTTGTCGCAGACGATGTCCTGCGTGGTGATATCGGCGTGGCGTGCCGCGATGGTCATCTGGTCCCTCCGCTCGTCATGGTCTCGCAACGACCGTTGTCATTGTGTCATCAATTCCACTGCCGCATCGACCGTCATCACCCGGCCCATGCGCGGGAACACGCGCTCCATGAAGAACTCGTTGTTGTTGCCGCGCATCGAGTAGCACGCGTCGCGCACCACCACGATGCCGAGGTCCATGTCGCGGGCCGCGAACACGGTCGCCGCGATGCCGACGTCAGTCGAGCCGCCCGCGATCACGATGGTGTCGATGCCGCGCACGCGCAGCTGCAGCGCGAGATTGGTCTCGAAGAACGAGCTCCAGCGATTCTTCGGCACCATGACGTCGCCTGGCACAGGCGCAAGCTCGGCCGCGATCTCGGCGTCCTTCGAATTCTTGCGGATGTGCGGCACGATCGGCGTCTCGCCGATCGGACGAAGCTCCATGTCGGTGTCGGTGAGCCGCTCGACCACGTCCGATCCGTCGGGCGCATGCGATCCGGACGGATAGAACGTGGTCAGCCCAGCCCGCCGCGCGCCCGCGAGCAGCCGCTGCAGGTTCGGCAGGATGTTGCGCTCGGCGAGAAACACGCGCTTCTTCGGATCCTCCGGATGCAGATAGCCATGGAGCGCATCGAACAGGATCAGGCCGGCGTGGCCCTTGTCGAGCGCTTTTCTCAGCCGTGAAATCCTGGCCATTCCTGCTGCTCACGCCATCCGCTCCGCGGCCATTCGCCACGGGATATTCCGGATGCTCTCCCAGATGTATCCTAGCAAGCGCTGACGATCGAAGGGAATGCCACAAGGGAATGCCAAAAGGGAAACTTGGAATGCTGTTTCGGACCGCCTGCCTCGTTGCCGCCGTGGCGCTCACGGCGACCAACTCGCATGCCGACGAGCCCTACTTCAAGGGCAAACGGCTGACGGTGCTGATCGGCGCGGCGAGCGGCGGGCCGACCGACATCGAGGGCCGGCTGCTGGCGAAATATCTCGGCCGGCACATCGACGGACAGCCAAACGTTTTGGTGCTGAACAAGGAGGGTGCCGGCGGCCTTGTCGGGGCAACCTTTCTGGGCGAGGTGGCGCCGCGCGACGGCACGATGCTCGGCTATATGAGCGGCACCGCCTGGAACTTCGTCAACGAGCCGGAGCGCTGGCGGGTCGACCTGCGCGGCTTCGAGTTTGTAGGGTTCCAGTCCGGCACGACCGTCCATTTCATGCGCACCGACGTGGCGCCGGGCATGAAAGCTCCGGCCGACATCGCAAAGGCGCAAGGGCTGGTTGCGGGCGGCCTCGCGGTCGACAACCCGAAGGACATCCGCATGCGCCTAGGCCTCGATATGCTGGGCGTGCCGCATCGCTACGTCACCGGCTATCGCGGCAGCGTACAGGCGCGGCTCGCGCTCGCGCGCGGCGAGATCAGCATGTTCTCGGATTCACCGCCGACTTATCGTGTCGCGGTCGAGCCGACGCTGGTGAAGAGCGGTGAGGTGCTGCCGGTCTGGTACGATACCAGTGGTGAAGGCGATTCCGCGCGCGCCGCCGCGTCCCTTGAAGGGCTCGCGATCCCGACCTTCGCGGCGCTGCATCGCGAGGTCAAAGGTGCGCCGCCCTCGGGGCCGAAGTGGGAGGCGTTCCGCACCATCCACAACGTCAACTCGACACTGCAACGGCTGATCGCGCTGCCGCCCGGTGCGCCGGCGGAGGCGGCCGCGGCGCTACGCGAGGCGATTGCGCGCCTCAATCAGGATCGGGAGTTCGCGGCGGAATCGGTCAAGACGATCGGGTTCGCGGCTGAGTACGAGACTGGACCCGACATCGCGGCGCGCGTGCGCGCGCTGCTTGTGGCGTCGCCCGAGGTGCGCGCCTTCGTGACCGACTACATCAAGAGCGCCCAGAAGAAGTAGCTATTCACGTCATGGCCGGCTCGCTAGAAGGTGAAGAAAATGCCTCGGGAGGGACTTATGTCCGCTGTGCGATTGTTGGTGTTAGTGAGCCTCGGCCTCGGCGCCTTGGTTGCCCCCGCTTTGGCACAGGAGCCGTTCTACAAAGGCAAGCGCCTCACCGTGCTCGTTAACTTTGACGCCGGCTCTGCGACCGACATCGAGGGCCGGGTGTTCGCACGGCATTTCGCCAAGCACATCGAGGGGCAGCCGCAGGTGATCGTGCAGAACATCGCGGGCGCGGGCGGCAACAATGGCACCCAGTATCTCGGCGAGGTGGCCCCGAAGGACGGCACCACGCTCGGCTATCTCACCGGCAGCGCCTGGAACTTCGCGAGCCAGCCAAATCTCTTCCGGCATGATTTCCGCGACTACGAGTTCGTCGGCTTCCAGGGCGGCACCGTGGTCTACTACGTGCGCACTGACGTGCCGCCCGGCATCAAGCAGCCGGCCGATATCCTCAAAGCGCAAGGACTTGTCTCGGGCGGCATCGCGGCGACCACCGGCCGCGATCTCGCCATCCGCCTTGTGCTCGATATTCTCGGCGTGCCGTTCCGTCACGTCAGTGGCTATCGCAGCGGCGAGCGCGTGCGGCTCGCGCTGCAACGGAGCGAAGTCCATTTCTACGCCGATACGACGCCCGGCTATCGTGGCTCGGTCGAGCCGACGCTGGTGAAGGAAGGAAGCGTGATCCCGCTGTTTGTCGACCCGATGTGGGATGGTCGCACGTTCAGCAACTCGAAGCAGGTCGAAGGCCTGCCGCTCGAGCCCTACCAGGAGTTCTACAAGCGCGTGAAAGGCTCGACGCCCGACGGGTGTGAAGTGGGAGGCCTATCTCTCACTCGTCACATTGAACGGGACGATGCAGCGGCTGTTCGCCCTGCCGCCCGGCGCGCCGCCGGCCGCGGTTGCGGCGCTGCGCACCGCACTCGTGCGCCTCGGCAACGACAAGGCCTATGCGGAGGACGCGCTCAAGACGATGGGCTATGTGCCGGAATACGAGGCTGGTACCGACACCAGCGAGAAGGTGCGCGCCGCGCTGACGGTGCGGCCCGAGGTCAGGAATTTCGTCGCCGACTACATCAAGGCCGGCAATTGAGTTGTCCGCCTCTCTTGTCGTGGCACATCGGTGGGATCAAGCCCACCAGCCTTTGCTGGCTTGCCGGGAGGCTGGAGAGCCGCCATTATCCTCGTGAACTCGGGCGCATCGGCACAACCCGCACGGCGTTTCCCCAACGTCTGAGCGCCTTAGATGATCCCTTGTTGCCGCCGTCATGGCGAAGAAGACGAAATGGAGGCCTGGAATGAAAGTCGCGCGTCTGTTGACTGGCGTCGTTGCCGTTGTGTCGAGCGTTCAGATTAGCGGCCGCACAGGAGATCGACCCGCGCATGCCAGAAGGACCTAACCGGGAGTTCGTCTCCAAGGTCTGCAGCGAGTGTCATGCTCTCAGCAATCTCTACAGCACGGTCGGGCGTAACCGGGAAGGCTGGACCCGGGTGCTCGAGGACATGACGCGCTACGGCTTGAAGGCGACTCCGGAGGAGCGGACGCGCATCCTGGACTATCTTTCAACCGCGATGGGGCCTTGATCACAAGGCGATCCCCTGCCTGCGCAGCAGGTTGTCGAGGAACTCGATCGCCTCGCGCGGGGCGTCGGCGCCTCCCTGCACCAGCGAGCGGATGTCGGCGTCGGTCATCGGGGCGAACACTTCGCTGATGCGGCGTCCTTGCGTCAGGAACTCAGGATCGGCCGCCATGGCGCGATAGGCCTTGCGATAGACTTCGACCATCGCGGCCGGCGTGTGCAGGTGGCAGGCCGAGCCATTTGTCGGCGAGCAGCACGCCACGCCAATGGTCGAATGACTTCTGCGCGATCGGATCGAGCTTGCCGGCGAGCAGGTCGGACAGCAGTGGCGCGTTGGGGAATTCCGGCCGCCGCACGAGCTTGCCGTCCTGCAGCCCGCCGCTTTGGACCAGCACCTTGAACTTGCCGCTGTCGATCAGGTGCTGCAGCGAGAACGTGTTGCTGGTCGCCGTCATGTCGAGCTCGCCCTGCTGCAGCGCGAGCATCAAGGCGCTCGTGCCGCGATAGCCGACCACCCATTTGGCGTTCCAGCCGAGAAAGCCGATGCCCCAGGCGGCAATCGCCTGCCCGGAGCGCGGCACGCTGCTCGCCACCCCGATGGTGACCGGTGGAGCGCTCTTGTCGCTGAGCCGCTTCTCGGCGGCGGCGTCCATGATGATCATGGAGCCGCCGCGCCCGATCCCGCCCACGAACTCGAAGCGGGTCGGATCGTAGCGCGACTGCGGCGCGCGATAGCGGATCGGATCGATCTGCGGGCTATCGCCGGCGGCGACCGTGAGGCCGTCGGGCTTGACCTGCTGAACGAAGTAGTTGAGCGCCACGATGCCGTCGGCACCCGGCCGGTTCTCGACGATTACGGTGGGATTGCCGGGCAGATACTTGGCGAGGAACGGCGCCATCAGGCGGCCGGTGGCATCGGTGCCGCCGCCGGCCTGCGAGCCGACGATCATGGTGATGGTCTTGCCACGAAACGTGACCGGTTCCTGGGCCAAGGTCGGCGTTCCGGCGAGCGCGAGCAGGAGCCACGCCGCCATCGGCAATACACTGCGCACGCCCGTCCCCTGTTGTTGGCATCAGGAAAGCGGGATGCTACCCGCGCGAGCGGCGGAGCGGAAGGATGCTTGATGCTCAGTGCAACGGATGGTCGCGTTCGTCGTCGCGGCTGACGCGGCCGAATACGCCTGGAATGCGGTTCTCGAGCACGTGCCGGTAGTGCGGACGCGGCCGGAACAGAGCGCTTCGCCGGTCGAGCGCGCGCAGCGCATCGACCACGTCGTCGTAATGGACGGGCGTTGCCTCCGCTGGCCGCAGCAGGGCGGGCGTCGCCTGGGCGGCACACGCTCGCCTCGCCCAGCCCGAGAGGATCGCGCGCTTCTCGCGCAGCGTCAGGTCGGGATCGTTGACGACGTCGCTCGGATGGGCGAAGGCGTGTGCCGGATCGAGCAGCGCGTCGAGATCGAATGGACCGTCGTTGCGCCGGTTACGCGGCATGGAAGTCCTCTGGCGTTTCGGGTGTGTGGCGTTCGGGTGTGCGGCCGTCGCGATTGTTTCAAATGCGTCGAGCGGCGGCGACGATTTAGTCGGCATCGCAGAAACGTTCAAGTGTTTGCGCAAAGAACTTTTGCGTCGTGCTTAACCATTCTTAACCCGTTAACGGGCCGTGAACGCGCACGCGCTCGAGAAAGCTCATGACGGCGCGCGGCTCATCCGCATGCCAAACGCGCAGGCTGTCAGGCTGCCGGCCGTCAACAGCAGGATGCCGGCGACGCCAGTGGCCGCCGCGATCCCGCCCGCGACCAGCGGCATCAGCACAAGGCCAAGCCGGTTGCCGGTGATGCGAAGTGTCATGGCGGTCCCGCGCGCTTCCGGGGGAGCCACGAGGACGATGCCGGAGATGGTCAGCGTCGCCGCAATGCCGAGCCCGATGCCGATCGCGACCGCTGCCGCATACATGACCGGCAGCGAAGGCACCGCCATGATGGCGAAAGCGGCGGCGCCCACCAGCGTGCTGACCAGCGTGAGCGGCAGCCGGCCGACGGCCTGAATGAGCCGCGCATAGAAGACGCGCGCCACCAGCGCCGCCGCCGCGCGCACGGTGAGCAACAGACCGATATGGCTCGCCTCGATGTTGCGTTCGGCACCGAGCAGCGGGAGATAGATCACCAAGAGGTCGCCCGCCGTCACCGTCACCACGCTGGCGATCAGAACGGCCGACATGCCGGGCCGCCGCAACAGCTCGGCCAGTGGCACTGCAGGCGCGTCGCCACCCTGCGCCTGTTTCAGCGCCGGCCGGATCGCGAGCGCGACGCCCACGCCAAGCGCGGCCGTGATGACGCCGACCATGAACAGCGGCCCGGTGGCGGGCACCGTCGCTCCGCCGCCGATCCAGCCGACCAGGAAAGGTCCGAGCCCCTGGCCGATCGACACCGCCACCATGTAGTGCCCGAAGGCGACTTCCCGACCCTGCTCGCTAGCGCTACGCACGCACAGCATCTGCTGCGCCGCCATCAGGAACATGTGGCCGGTTCCGAGCAGGATCGTGAAGGCGAGCAGGTGGGTCGCGGAATCTGGCCACAGCCAGAGCGCAACGGCGGCCATGAGCATCAGCGCGCTGCCGATCCAGGCTGCCTGGGCGTCGTGACCGCGATCGATGTAGCGGCCGATGCGCAGCGCCGTGAAGATCGGAATGATGGCGAAGCTCGCCGAGATGATGCCCAACCACATCGCCGGGAGGCCAAGCTCGATGCTCCGATAGGAAACCGTGACGCGTACGATCAGCACCGCCACGTGGGTCACGGTCACATGCGCCAGAAGTGGCGCCAGCAGCGTCCAGTCGATGTCCCGGCGGCCGGCAAGGCGGAGCTCTTCGGTCATTGATGAACTGACGGGCTCCGGGCGCCGGTTGTTGCCATCTCCCTGCTTACTGGGTGGCGGTCTGCCTGCAAAGCCCGTCGAGCGCACAAGCGGCATGCCGCAAGCGCGTAGGGCTATCGCCGCAGCAGGTCGCGGGCGCGCTTGGCGGCCGCAATGGCGCCGGTTCGTGCGGCTTCCAGGAGGCGAGTCAACGCGAATGCCGCGCCGCCGTCTGGCCCCGGCCGCACCAGACGGTCGGCGAGCGGCAGCCGCTCGCGCCAGATGTGGTCGATCATCGGGTGGTCGGGCGCCGCACAGGAGTTCGATGTGGGACAGGCCAGGCTCGGCGAGCAGGGCCTCGGTGGCCCGCAGCATGAGCTGCACGCCAGGCGAAGCGCGGGCGTGCCGCTCGTCATAGGCGATTTTCCAGCACCAGGCGGTGTCGCCGCTGCGCAGCACGATCAGCGCCGCGATGGCGCGCCCGGCGAGCATGAGCCGCATGATCTCGGCCTTGCCTTCGTGCGCAAGCGCCGCCACGGCAGCTTCCAGGAAGGCACCGATTTGAGGGCTACGCGCCGCCGCGGTGCCGGCGCGGCCCTTCCAGCCGGCCTCTTCCAGCGCCAGGAAGTCGGCAAGCGCGGCTCCGATCGCGGCAGGATCGCGTGCGATATCCCAGGCCACGGCGCCATCGTCGCCGAGCCTGCGCAGCTGCCGGCCAAGCTCCTTGAGCTTCTTGCGCGGGAGCGCACGCTCGATGTAGTTGGCGCGATCGCCGGCAGGCGACAGCAGCGCGCGCTCATGCACAGCGAAGGCCATGCTCGCGCCGCCGCGCCGCACGAGCGCAGCATCGAATACGCGCGCGAGCTCGCCCTGTTGCGGAAACATCGGCAGCAACAGGAGCCGTGGCCGGTAGCTCGCCATGTGCTCGAGCCAGGCGCCGAGCACAGGCTCGGCCGCCTCGCGGTCGATCAGCGGCACGCCAAGCGGGGCGTAAGGGTTGATCCAGCCCACGGCGATCGGCCACGGCAGTCCGTAGCGATGGCGCTCGGTCCGTGCTGGAAATAGGCCGAGGAGGCGTCTCGTCGCTCCCTGCGACCAGACCAGGGTGGCGCCGACGTCGCGCCCAAACACCGGCTGTGCGGCGAGCGCGAACGCGGGCTCGTAAAAGACGTTGGGCACGAGCGCACGGGCGGCGAGCCCACGCCACTCCGGGGTGATCGACGCCAGCTCCGCGAGCGGCCGCCATTCGACTTCGAGCGTGGACTCGATCGTGCCGTGCACAGTTTCTCCTAGGCCCGACGACCCCAGATGAAAACGTTGAAGCCGAGCTTGTGCTTGGCCACCAGCGCAAGCGAGAGTGTCTCGACAATGAGTGCGGTGGCGATCGCAATCGCGGCGCCGATGGCTCCGAAGGATGGGATCAGCAGCAGGCACAGCGCGACATTGATGCCGAAGGCCGACGCATAAACCAGCGCGCAGGCGCGCTGCTGCCCGAGCATGTTGAGAAAGCGCTCCATCGGCCCGATCGCGGCGCGCGCGACGAGCCCGACGGCCATGATGAACATCAGATGGTGGCCATCGCCGAAGCCGGGTCCGAACAGGCTGAGCAGCGGGCGCCCGAAGGCGAGCAGCACCAGCGTGACGGCAAGCGATGGCCAGAACGTAAAGCGGATGACCTTGGCGAGAAAGTCGTGCAGGCCTTGGGTGTCACCGGCCGCCTGATAGGCGGCGCAGCGATGCGCCGTGGTGGCCGCGATCGAAAAGCCGATGAAGCTCACGAACGCCAGCGTCTTGGCGGCCGCGTAGTAGACCGCGACCTCGTCGGGCGACCGGAACTGCTGCAGCATCAGCACATCGGTATGCGCAAGCAGCAGATAGAAGCCCTCCGCCAGCAGGATCGGCAGCGCGGTTCCAATCCAGAGCCTGAAGTCATAGGAACGCGGCCCAGCCTCGATGTGAGCCGCGAGCCGTTGCTTGAGGATCACAAGCTGTCCGAGCGGCGGCAGCCACAGTGCGAGACCCGCTAGCACCATGGCGGTCACGGCATCAAGCGGCAGACCCGCCAGATAGGTGGTTGCCATGAATGCGGTGAGCAGCAGCTGACGCACGATGTAGGTTGGAACGATCCCGAGCGCGACCCAGTCATAGGAGCGGGAAATTCCGTCCTGCACGTTCGAGAGCGCATAGGCGGGCAGCGCCGCGCAGGCGAGGTAGAGCGGGATGACGGTGTAGTCGTCGAGCCAGGGCTGCAGCAGGCGGACCAGACCGGCGCAGAAGGCCGCGACCAGCATGGCAACGCCGACCGCCACGATGCGGCTGCCGAATAGATAGCCGCGCAGAGTGATCGAAGCGCTTCTGCTCTCGATACTCCGGAATGAAGCGCTGTGCCGCAGTCGCGAGCCCGAGATCGAGCGCCTGCCCGATCAGGAGCACCCAGGTCCAGACATAGACGTAGATGCCGAATTCGAAGCCGCCCATCCAGCGCGCGAACAGCACCTGCGAGCCATAGGCCAGCAGCGCGCTCGCGACCCGGATCAGGAACACGGTGCCGGCCAGCCGCTGCACCAGCATCAGGTCGCTGTCGCCGAGGCGCGCGGTCAGGCGCGCCCACAGGCGCCGCCATGCGGGCATCAGCCAGGACCGTGCTGGTTCGGAATCGGTCAGTGCCAAGCAAGCCTCCGCACGCCCGTTTCTTTAGGAACGAGCGAGCAACCGCAGGCTTAGCAAGGAACCGTTAAGAATCGGTTGGGCGGTACCACCGTTTGCTCGTGCCCCGGGCGTGCCAACGGCTACAGTACGTGTCCCGGGCGAGCGGAGCGAGACCCGGGACCCAGTGCCCCATTCTTGGGCTTCACGGTCTATCGCCCCTGGATCCCGGCTCTCGCTGCGCTCGGCCGGGACACGAGTGCCTGTCTCGCCTCACGCGAAGCCTGACGCGCCAATACCGTCTCAAAACACCCAGAATGCGTCGGGCGGAAACTCCACGTGATAGGATTCGTGGCGGAGCGGCGCGGATGTGTAGGCCAGTACATTCAGCCCTTCGCGCGTGAAAACGACCTCCCAGCGCTCGCCCACATACATCTGCGTTGCCACGGTCATCGGCACCCGGTTCGGGCCGGGCCCGCCGCCGATGCGGGTGCGCTCGACGCGGATCAGGCCAATGGCCTGCGACCCAACCGGCGCACGGGTCTGCGTGATGCCGCTGATCTGGCACCCCATCACCTCGAGGCAGGCGCGCGTCCCCGCGTTCTCGATCAGGGTGCCCGGAAGACGATTGCTCCGCGCCATGTAGCCTGCGGCAAACACAGTTGCGGGCTCGTTGTAGACCTCCTCCGGCGGGCCTTCCTGCTCGATCGCGCCATCGTTCATCACGACGATCTGGTCGGCGATCGCCATCGCCTCGATGGGATCACGCGTTGCAATCAGCGTGCAGCACTCGAGGCTTGCAATGAGCTGCCGCAGCCAGGCGCGGGCCTCAGCGCGTGCGGTCCCTTCAAGCAGCGACAGCGGATCGTCGAGCAGCAAGACTGGTGGATTGCGCAGCAGCGCACGAGCAATCGCAACGCGTCCGCGCTCTATTGCGGAAAGCTGCGGTGGAAGCCGGCTGGCGAGGTCGCTCGCGCCGACCTGATCGAGTGCTTCACGGACGCAGGATCGAATGTCCTCAGCGCCGGATGCGCCGAAGCGGGCGAAGAACGAGAGATTGTCGAGCACGGAGCGTTGCTGCAGCATGGAATCGTTCGGAAAGGCGTATCCGATGCCGCGCTTTTGCGATGGCAGCGAGACGCTTGCGGCCGCGTCAAACACGGTCCGCCTGCCAACGTGGATCGCGCCCGACTGCGGCTCGATGAGCCCTGCGGCGGTGCGTAACAGCGCGCTCTTGCCGCTACCTGTTGGCCCGACCAATGCGCCCGCCGTCTTCGGGCGGACGGTGAGAGTCACACCTTTGAGAACGTCGCGTTCATTGGCGCGCAGCCGAATATCGTTAACCACTAGCTCGGCCATGACGCTGCCGATCATCACCGACTGGGACGCAGGCACCACTCTTGCGCTGCTGGCATCCATGGGTCAACTCCTGGTGCGGCGGTGCTCAACCGGCAAATCCGCCCGCGTCGAGGTACTCCTGTTCCTCGCGGGTGGTTGCGCGGCCAAGCGTTGAATTGCGATGCGGGAAACGTCCGAAGCGCCGGATGACATCGGCGTGCAGCTCCGACCATCGAGTAAGATCGGGATTGCCAAGCGTGCCGACGAGCGCGACGGCGCGCTCCTGGTCGGTCAGGCTTTCTGAGTGCTCGAAGGGGAGATAAAAGAACAGGCGCTCGGACGCCGGGACTTTCTGGTCGAAGCCGCGCGCAATTGCGCGCTCGGCCACCCCGCGCCCAAGCGCGTCGGTGGCGAAGGCATCGGCTTTGCCGCGGAACATGTTGCGGGGAAACTGATCGAGCACAATGACGAGTGCGAGCGCCGATTCCGCTGAGACTTCCCAGTCGGAGAGCGCCCCGGCGGCTGCCTCGCGCCGGAGCGCCGCGAAGCGCGAGATAATCTCGGCATCGAACGCCGAGTTCCTTTTGAACCATTTGGCAGGGCCGGCTGCTCGCCAGAAGGCGAGCACGTCGGACGCGCTCGTGTCGGCTGCGCTCGTGTCGCTGCCGGTGCTCACAGGCGCACCTTTCCGTTTGTGATCTGGTCGTAGAGCGCCGTGTCGATCTGCACGAAAGCCTTGGCGGCAGGATCGTTGACATAGATCGCATCGCTGATCGTGCGCGGATCGAAGCCTTGCTGCACGAGATCGACCTTCTTGATCTTAAACGTGCTCGTGGTCTCGATATCGGTGCGCAGCCGAATGAACACCGGCCTGGCGTACTCCGGCAGCCGCTGGGCAAGATGCTCGCGAAATGCGGTCAGATTGAAGCCCTGCTGAGCCGAGACTGTCGCCATACCGGCGCGGCCGTCGCGGCCGGGAACACGCACGCCGTACACGTTGGCTGCCAGCACGCCGTCGAATCCGCCGATCGCCTCTTCCACTTCGGTGGTCGATACGTTTTCGCCTTTCCAGCGGAACGTGTCGCCGATGCGGTCGACGAAGTAGAAGTAGCCATCCTCGTCCTTGCGCATCAGGTCGCCGGTGCGAAACCAAATGTCGCCTTTGACGAACACGTCGTGCAAAACCTTCTTCTCGGACTCGGTCTGGGTCGCGTAGCCTTCGAAGCGCTGCCCGGGTTTCGACGAGTCCTTGAGGATCTTGCCGATCACCTCGCCCGCCTCGCCGGGCTCGCACTCGATGCAGAAGCCCAGCTCGTCGCGGATCGGCTGTTGCCGCTCGACGTCGAAGCGCACGACCTTGGTCGGGAAGCGATCGGCCAGGAACCAGGGGATGCGGCCGACGGCGCCTTCCTTGCCCTCGAAATTGAACATCGTGACGTTGCCTTCGGTGGCAGCGTAGAACTCGATGATTTCAGGAATTTGGAAGCGCTCCTTGAACTCATGCCAGATGTCGGGCCGCAGGCCGTTGCCGCAGAGGAGGCGCAGCCGGTGCGAGCGCTCTTTCGGATGCGGTGGTGAATTGACGAGATATCGGCAGAACTCGCCGATATATTGCACCAGCGTGCAGTTCCAGCGCGCGATGTCGTCCCAGAACTCGCGTGCGGAGAACTTCTCGCGCAGCACGACCGAGCCACCTTTGACCAGAACGGCGCCGGTCGCGAGCAGCCCGCCGGCGGTGTGATACATCGGCAGGCAGTCATACATGCAGTCGTCTGCGCGCGTGTCCATCACGCCCGCAAAGGCGTGACAGGCGAGCATCACGCGGTAGTGGTTCATGTTGGCGGCTTTGGGCATGCCGGTGGTGCCGGACGTGTAGATGAACAGCGCCCGGTCCTCGATCGTGAGCTGACGCTGTTCGTGGCCGGTCAGCATGTTGCCGGAAAATCCCTCGATCTCGCGGTCGAGGCGCGCCAAGTTCGCATTTGCCTCGCCATGTAACCACCAGGTCGCTGTGCCGGTCAGGTGCGGTCTCGCGGTCTCGAGCGCGGCGAGGAGCTCCGCCGCCACGATGATGTGCTTGGGCGTGACGGCGTTGATGCAATGAGCGAGCGCGTGGCCCGTCAGGTTGGTATTCAGGAGCGCGACCACACCGCCGACGCGGGTAACGCCGAGCCAGAGCGCCAGGAATTCCGGCCGGTTCGGCATGAGAAGGCAGACGGTGTCACCCTTGACCGAGGTCCTGGCTCAGCGCCCAGCGCGCATAGCGGTTGGAGCGCTCGGCGAGATCGCGATAGCTGAAGCGCTCGCGGTCGGAGAGGAGCGCCGGTGCGTCGCCATGCCGGTCGGCAAGCTCGTCCACCACCTTGGGGAACGTGCGGGTCGGGTCGCGGGCGATGTGCGTCGTCATCCGCAGCGTGCGCAATGCGCCACGCGCGCAAATCAGGTCAGCCGAGAGCCGCTCGATCATTCCCATGACGTTTTCCGCCAGCACGCCGGACGCGACTCACAGCCACGGCAGCATCATGCAGCCAGCCCCCGGAGGCAAGAGCCGGGCCCAGGGCCTTCCGAAGATGGTGATACTAAGAACGGCAAATCGACGGCACTAGCACGGTGTCAACGGTCGACGCCGCCAAACGGCACCAGGGGGTTGTCGAAGAGGGCCGCCCGATCGGGCGTATCGGGTGCGCGGCGCTCGAGGAATGCGTCGAACAGCCGCGTGACCGCCTCGGGGGCGAGGTCGCGGGTGATGATGATGATCCGGGTGCGCTCGTCGGCATCGGGCCAGCGCTCGAGTCGAACCGGTGGGTGCATGACGTGCTGGACGCCGTGAATCACCAGCGGACGGTCCGGCTCCTCGGCGATCTTCACGATACCCTTGAGGCGCAGGAGCTTGGGACCGTGCAGCGAGCGCACGAGATCGATGAACATCTCGAAGGTCGCGCCCGGAACCGGCGTATCGGTCGCGATCGTGAAGGCGCGAATGCGATCGTCGTGGCGATTGGGATCGTGGTGGTGATGGTCGTGGTGATGCGCGGCTGCCGCGTAGGCCTCCTCGGCCAGCCAGCGCTTCACGTCTGGGATCTTCTGGTCGGGATTGTAGAGGCCGCATTCGAGGAGCCGCGCAGCGGTGGCTTCGCCTGCGGCGGCGTCGAGGACCGGGGCGGCTGGATTGAGCGCAGCGAGCCTGGCGAGCAGCGCGTCCCTGGCACCGCGGAGCTCAGCGGTGTCGGCGAGGTCGCTCTTGGTCAGCACGATGCGGTCGGCGACCGCGACCTGCTTGAGCGATTCAATGTTGTCGTCAAGCGTGGCGGCGCCATTGATGGCGTCGACCACGGTGATCACGCCGTCGATCCGGAAGCGCATGACCAGATAGGGGTGTGCCATCGCGGTCTGCAGCACCGGGGCCGGATCGGCCAGCCCTGTCGTCTCCAGGATCACGCGGCGAAAGGAGATGCGGCCGTTGTCGAGATCGCGCAGCAGGTTTTCGAGCGCCGAAACCAGGTCGCCGCGCAAGGTGCAACACAGGCAGCCGCTCTGCAGCAGCACCAGGTTGTCGTCGATGGTCCGCACCAGGAGATGATCGAGCCCGATCTCGCCGAACTCGTTGATGATCACGACCGCGCCGGAGAGCGCTTCGATCCTGCAGCAGGCGGTTGAGAAGCGTGGTCTTGCCGGCACCCAGGAAGCCGGTGAGCACGGTGAGGGGAATGGGCTCGGCGGGCTTCCGCAGGTCGTCGCCGTGACTCATTTCTTGTTGGCGTCTGTCTTTGGGTCTGTCTTGGAATTTGTCTTTGCCGTGGCAGGCCTTGGCGCCGCATGTGCTGCGGTCGTCTGCGCCGGCGTCGCCCGCGTAGCAGTTGACGAGGCCGCGGTTGGCGGGGCTGCCGCTGTCGGGGCTGCGGTGCGCACGATCTTGGGTCGCGGCCGCGGCAATGGCACCGCGGAGCCGTCGTCCGATCGTGAAGACAACTCGGGGCCGCTGACGGCCGTCACGGCGTTGGCGATTGCGCTCTTCGCCTTGCTGCCTTTAGGGTCGGCGGCATTGGCCGGCTTCTTGGCGGGGCCAAGGTGCACCGGCACAGGCTCACCCAGGCGAGCCTCCTGCTGTAGCAGCGCCTGCTTGTTGGCAGGCGCGCGCAACGCCGACAGGAACACCGAATAGGCCGAGCCGGATGATGAAAGCAAGCTTGCAATGGCGGCCGAATCGTCCTCGTCCTCGCTTGCCTGCTTCTTGCGATGCTTGCCGCACATGTCCTCGCGCATATTGGGCGGCTCGGCGTTGACCGGGACGAGCGCCTCGACTGTCCCAAGTTGCGGCGTCAACCAGCCGAGCCCGTCGGAGGCAAAGCCACGCTCGAGAAGCTGTGCCGCCTTGGTGGCGCGTCCAGCTGACGACGGAGCGCCGAGCACGACCGCGATCAGCCGCTTGCCGTCGCGCGTGGCGGTTGCCACCAGATTGAAACCGGAGGCGCAGATGAAACCGGTCTTCATGCCGTCGGCGCCCGGATAGCGGCCGATCAGCGTGTTGTAGTTGCGCAGGACCTTCTTGCCGAACCGGATGCCGGGCAGATGCCAATAGTAGTCGTATTCTGGGAACTCTTTGATCGCGGCGCGCGCCAGGATCGCCATGTCGCGCGCGGAAGTGACCTGCTCGTCGGCGGGCAACCCGTTCGGGTTGACGAAATGCGACTGCGTCATGCCGAGACGCTGGGCGTGGCGATTCATGATCTCGGCGAAGTTCTCGATCGAGCCGCCAACTCCTTCCGCCAGCACGACCGCCATGTCGTTCGCCGACTTCACCAACAGTATCTTGAGCGCATTGTCGACCGTGATGGTCGTGCCCACCGGGAACCCCATCTTCACGGGCGACTGCGCGAGCGCGTTGGGCGAGACGGTGAGCAGCTTGTCGAGCGTGATGCGACCTTCCTTCACGGCGCGCAGCGTCGCGTAGGTGGTCATGATCTTGGTGATCGAGGCCGGATACCACGGCATGGTGGCGTTCTCGGCATGCAGCACCTTGCCGGTCTCGACGTCAATCAGGATCTGCGCTTCCGCGGCTGCGCGAGAGACCGAGAGGCTCGCCATAGTGCAGAGCGCGAGCACGCAAGTCAGCATCTGGGCAATGGTCTTGTCACGCGAAAGCATCAATGCGCTATCCGGTTTTCTGCGGGCCTCGGGAAACATAAGGGTCCCTAAGCAGCCCGGGCCGGTTATGTAAACCGAAGCCGGGGGCAAAAGCAAAATGGAACTCACCAGCGCGGCTGGTGAGTCCCCAAAAATGCACTAAATTGACAGCGATGATTCCTTTTTAACACTTGACTGTGTTCATGCCGCCATATCGGCCGCGGAAAAGGCCCTTAAGGCCGTTGCAAAGCAGGCCGAATGGCAGCGCACCCGACGTGATGTACCCATACTTTATTTGTCATTTTTGCGTCTGCCGAAAAATGAACCCGGAGTATCATGATCGAGCTTGGCAAGGAGGCCGGAACTCATGACCGCCTGCATCATTGGATGGGCCCACACCCGCTTCGGCAAGCTTGAGGGCGAGAGTGTCGAAAGCCTGATTGTGCGGGTTGCGAGCGAGGCGCTGGCGGATGCCGGCGTCGGGCCTGGAGAAGTCGACGAGATCGTGCTCGGCCATTTCAATGCAGGCTTCTCGGCGCAGGATTTCACTGCATCGCTGGTGCTGCAGGCCTCGCCCGATCTGCGCTTCAAGCGCGCGACCCGGGTCGAGAACGCCTGCGCCACCGGTTCGGCAGCGGTGCATCAAGGCATCAACGCGATCACGGCGAAGAGTGCGCGCTTTGCGCTCATCGTCGGGGTCGAGCAGATGACGACGACGCCTCCCGCGGAGATCGGAAAAAATTTGCTCAAAGCATCCTATGTGCGTGATGAGGCCGACATCGAAGGCGGGTTCGCCGGCATCTTCGGCCGCATCGCGGCGCTCTATTTTCAGAAGTACGGCGATCAATCCGACGCGCTTGCCCGGATCGCGGCCAAGAACCACAAGAACGGCGTCGGCAATCCGTTCGCGCAGATGCGTAAGGACCTGGGCTATGATTTCTGTCGTCGCGAAAGCGACAAGAATCCATTCGTCGCAGGTCCGCTCAAACGCACCGACTGCTCGCTGGTGTCCGATGGTGCCGCGGCCGTGGTGCTCACGGATGAGGAGACGGCGCGCACCATGGGCAAGGCCGTGGCGGTGCGCGGCGCTGCCCATGTGCAGGATTTCCTGCCCATGGCCAAGCGCGACATTCTCAAGTTCGAAGGCTGTGCGCTCGCCTGGCAGCGGGCGCTCGCGGCTGCGGGCGTGGGGCTCGGCGATCTCTCATTCGTCGAGACGCACGACTGTTTCACCATCGCCGAGCTGATCGAGTACGAAGCCATGGGCCTCGTGCCGGAAGGCCGCGGGGCGAATGCCATCAAGGATGGCCTCACCGAGATGAGCGGGCGCTTGCCGATCAATCCGTCGGGTGGGCTCAAGGCGAAAGGCCACCCGATCGGCGCGACCGGCGTGTCGATGCATGTGCTCGGCGCGATGCAGCTCACCGATGCGGCCGGCGATTTCCAGGTCAAGAACGCGCGGCTCGGTGGGCTCTTCAACATGGGTGGCGCGGCTGTCGCTAACTATGTGAGCATCCTGGAGCGCATTCGGTAGTCGCGTGGTCCTCTGCGTGGCCGCGCTGCTGATTGTGACATTTGACCGCGCTCGGCTCGCGGTGCGCGCAGGGTGACGCACCGCGATTGCCTCCCTCACCGGTTCTGGTTAGGTTCCGACCCCACGTCACGAGGGGGAACATGGCCACAGTTCTGGAACCCACCATCGATCGCGGACCGGTGCCGGAAAGCTCGGACCGGAGCTTTGGTTTTGTGTTCGCGGTGGTGTTCTGCATCATCGGCTGCTGGCCGCTGGTGCATGGGGAGCCGCTGCGCTGGTGGGCGCTGGGGGTGGCGGCGGCCTTCGCCGTGCTGGCACTGGTTCGGCCGCAGTTGTTGCATCTGCTCAACCGGGTGTGGCTGGCGTTCGGGCGGCTCCTGCACAGGATCGTGAGCCCGCTGGTGATGGGAATGTTGTTCTTCGCCGCGGTGACACCCACCGGCTGGCTCATGCGACTGCGCGGCCGCGATATCTTGTCGCTCAAGCGGCGGCCCGAGCTGAAGACCTATTGGATCAGGCGCGAACCGGAGGCGCAGCCCGCGCCGGAGACGATGAAGAACCAATTCTAGGCCATGATCTCTAAAAGTGGAGGCCGGTTTTCGGAATAGATCATGCTCAAACAAAAAGTCTAAGCCGGTCAAATCGGAACCATAATCCCACCATGCGGCCGAGATAGTCAGCGTTCATTGGAGTTAAGGGGCCATCATGTCGATCTTGTACGAGTTGTGGTCGTTCATGCGGGTGCGCAAGAAGTATTGGCTCGCCCCGATCCTGTTCATGCTCCTGGTCTTTGGCGGTCTGGTCATCCTGGCCCAGGGCTCGGCCGTGGCTCCGTTCATCTACACGCTGTTCTAAGCCGTGCGGATCCTCGGCATCTCCGCGTTCTATCATGACAGCGCCGCCGCGCTTCTGGCGGATGGCCATATCGTGGCGGCGGCGCAAGAGGAGCGCTTCACGCGCAAGAAGCAGGACGCGCGCTTTCCCAAGAATGCGATCGCGTATTGCCTGGAGGAAGGCCGCTGCGCGATCAGCGACATCGACTATGTGGTGTTCTATGAGAAGCCGTTTCTGAAATTCGAGCGGCTGTTGGAGACCTATGTGGGCTTTGCGCCGCGCGGCTATCAGTCGTTCGCGATGGCGATCCCGCTCTGGCTGCGCGAGAAGCTGTTCCAGAAAGACATCATTCGGCGCGAGCTGCAGGCGTTCGCGCCCGACTTTGACTGGCAGAACAAGCTCCTGTTCACCGAGCATCACATGAGCCATGCGGCGAGCGCGTTCTATGCCTCGCCCTTTGAGGAGGCCGCCGTGCTGACGCTCGATGGCGTCGGCGAATGGTGCACGACCTCGTCGGCGGTCGGGCGCGGCAAGGATCTGAGCATTGTGAGCGAGCTGCACTTCCCGCATTCGCTCGGGCTTCTTTACTCCGCCTTCACCTACTACACCGGCTTCAAGGTCAATTCCGGCGAGTACAAGCTGATGGGCCTCGCGCCTTACGGCCAGCCGAAATATGTCGACCTCATCCTCGACAACCTGATCGACCTCAAGGACGACGGGACGTTCCGGCTCGATCTCGACTATTTCAACTATTGCACCGGGCTCACCATGACGGGCCCGAAATTTGCCGAGCTGTTCGGCGCGAAAGTGCGCGACTGGAAGACGGAGCAGCTCACCCCGTTCCACATGGACATCGCGGCCTCGATTCAGAAAGTGACCGAGGAGGTGATGCTGCGGCTGGCGCGCTCGCTCAAGCGCGAGCATGGGCTCGACAATCTCTGCCTGGCGGGCGGTGTGGCACTCAATTGCGTTGCCAACGGCAAGATCCTGCGCGACGGCGCCTTCTCGAACATCTGGGTGCAGCCGGCGGCCGGTGATGCTGGCGGGGCGGTTGGGGCTGCGCTGGCGGCCTGGCACCAGTTCCTCGGAAGAGAGCGTAGCGCCGACGGCAAGCGCGACCTGATGCAGGGCGCGCTCTTGGGTCCTGCCTTTGCGCAGGGGGATATCGAGCGCCGGCTCAAGGATGCGGGCGCGCATTTCTCGACCGTCTCCGACGACGACGTGATCGAGAAGACCGCGACATCGCTCGCTGGCGGCGAGGCGGTCGGCTGGATGCAGGGCCGCATGGAGTTTGGCCCGCGCGCGCTCGGTGCCCGCTCGGTGCTGGGCGACCCGCGCTCACCCGCCATGCAGAAGACACTCAATCTACGCGTCAAGTATCGCGAAAGCTTCCGGCCGTTTGCGCCCGCCGTGCTGCGTGAGGACGTGGCTGACTGGTTCGAGCTCGATGTCAATTCGCCCTATATGCTGCTCGTCGCCGACGTGAAGAAGGAGCGCCGTCGGCGCATGACCAACGAGGAGGAGCAGTTTTTCGGCATCGACAAGCTCAACGTGGCGCGATCCGACATTCCGGCGGTCACGCACGTCGACTATTCGGCACGGGTGCAGACCGTGCATGCCGACACCAACCCGCGCTTCCATGCGCTGATCTCGCGTTTCAAGGAGAAGACCGGGTGCGGGGTGCTGGTGAACACGAGCTTCAACGTGCGCAGCGAGCCGATCGTGTGCACGCCCGAGGATGCCTTCCGCTGCTTCATGGGCAACGAGATCGAACTGCTCGTGGTCGGCAACTGCATGCTGCGCAAGGCCGAGCAGAATCCGGCTCTCAAGATCGATTACAAGGACGAGTTCGAGCCGGATTGAGCGAGCGGGCTAGTGCCGCCGATTTGAAGTTCCTACACCACCTGCAGCCAACTCGGTTAGGAACTTCAAATCGAAAAGCGGCACTAAAATCATGGCGTTGCTAGTGCCACTTTGTTTCCGAAGCTCGTGTCAGAGCATGCTGAGACGTATCACGAACTTCGAAAACGGGGCACTAGCCTCAGGAGCCGGCTGCTGACATCGGGGTGCCCAACTCGGTGGGCGGCTTGGCGGTCTCGGCCACCATGAACTGGGTACGAGCGAGCTCGGCGAAGCGGCCGCCCTGGCGCACCAGCTCGTCGAAGTCGCCTGCTTCCACGATGCGTCCCCCTTCGAACACCAGGATGCGGGTGGCGTTGCGAATGGTGGCAAGCCGGTGAGCGATCACGAACGTGGTGCGCCCCTTCATGACCTCGTCGAGCGCCGCCTGCACCTTCGCCTCGGTCAATGCGTCCAGCGCGCTTGTCGCCTCGTCGAGGATCAGGATCGGCGGGTTCTTCAGCAGGGCGCGCGCAATCGAGATGCGCTGGCGCTCGCCGCCCGATAGCAGGCGCCCGCGCTCGCCAACCTGCGCCTGGAAGCCCTCCGGGTTGCGTTCGATGATCTCCAGCGCTTGCGCGCGCTGGCAGGCCTCGCGCATCTCTTCTTCGCTCGCGTCCGGCTTGCCGACCTGCAGGTTCTCCTCGATCGATCGATTGAACAGCAGCGCTTCCTGGAACACGACGCCGATATTGCGCCGTAGTGCCGACAGCGTTAGCGCGCGGATATCCATGCCGTCGATCTTGATCTTGCCCGACTGGGGGTCGAAGACGCGGTGCAGGAGCCCGAGCGCCGTGGACTTGCCGGCGCCGGTCGCTCCCACGAGCGCAATCGTCTCTCCCGGCAGCGCGGTGAAGTGCAGGTCCTCGACCGCGGGGCGCTTGCCATCATAGGAATAGGTGACGTTCTCGAACTCGATCAGCCCACGCAGGCGGCCGGGATCCATGGCGTCTGGTCGGTCTCGCATCGCCGGCTCGGTATCGAGGACGTCGAAAAATTCCTGCAGCCGTGGCGCATCCATCACCAAGTGATTGGCGAAATAGACCACCGCCTCGAGCTTGCCGATCAGCAGGGTGGCGAAGCTCATGAACATAACGATCTCGCCGACGGTGGATTGCCCGGCCAGATAGAGAAAGATACCGACGACCAGGATCGCCAGCATGGTCAGGGTGGTCGCGGTCCGGCTCAGAACCGCCGCGAACGCCCACCATGAGAGCACCGGCATCTGGGCGCCAAGCAGCTTGTCGCCGACGTTGCGCATCAGCGACACTTCGGATTCGATGCGTGCGAAGCTCTGGATCAGGGCGATATTGCCCAGCGTGTCGGTCGTCCGCTCAGCCATGTCGGTATAGTGCGACTCAACCTGCCGCTGCAGCTTTTCGGTGTGATTCAGCACAAACGCGATGAGCGCTGCGAAGATCAGGCAGAGCAGGATCAGCAGCAGTCCGAAGCGCCAGTTGATGAACAGCGTGAGCGGCATCAAGACAAGAAGACACACAAAACCTGTCAGGTGCTCGCGGAAGAATGAGAGCCACAGGCTCCACAACGTATTGGTGCCGGTCAGCATGATTTTCATCAGGCGGCCGGAATGGGTGCCGGTGTGGTAGCTCAACGGCAGTTGCAGCACATGCTCGAAATAGTCGGTGCGTACCTTCTGGGTATGGCGATGCGCCAGCCGGTCGGCATGGAGCGCCACCATGGTGCCGGCCGCGATGATGAAAAGGCCGAACCCCACCCACATACCTACAAGCACAATGACATCGGACCATGACACCGTCCGAGTTCCACCTTGCGAATTAGCCAATGTATCGATGATCCGTCCAAACAGGACTGGCTCGATGAATTGGGCCGAGGCGAGTGCCACGTTCGCAACCGCCAGAGTCCAGCCCAAGCGTGCTTCGGACCCCAGCAGCGCCAGTACCCGGATATAGAGTCGCAGAATTTTCATGTATATCGGTGAGCCTCAGGCCCACTCTAACGAAATGGCTGCCGCCCGCAACGAATGGACGCGCCAAACAGGTGGAGAAGGGCTTGCTACAAACGTGCAATTGTGAAGAATTTTAGTATTGTATAGTGTGCGGGGTTGAGTAGTTGCTAGCAAAATGCGCTACGTTGTGGTGGAGTCGCGTTAAACCTGCTTGAATTGCGCTTGGCTGGCGCAAATGATCTGCACGTCTGGAGCGAGGCAGCTGGCGATGCGGCATATTGGAATCTTGGAATCGGGTTCGAATCTTGGAATCTCGACCAGATCGACAATTGGAACGGCGTGAGCGCAATGTTGAATATTCCGACTGATCTCTTGCGAACTTTGACCACCGTTGTGGACCTGAGCAGCTTCACCAAAGCTGCCAAAGCACTGGGGATCACCCAGCCCGCGGTAAGCGCCCAGATCAAGCGCTTGCAATCGCTTTTGGGGTACGACCTGCTCGACAAGCGGGCGCCCGGCGTGATCCTCACTCCGCGCGGAGAATTCGTGGTCAACCAGGCACGTCGGCTGCTGTCCATCAATGACGATATCCTGCGGTCGACCAGCGGCGGTCGCATCTCGAAGACTCTGCGGGTCGGAATTCCCGGTGACTATGCGGGCTCGCGAGTTCCGGAAAAGCTCGCGCGTTTCCGCCTGCGCTGGCCCTCGATCAACTTCATTGTGAGCAGCGCGTCCTCCGAGCAGTTGCTGCGCGATCTGGCGCAGGGCGATCTCGACGTGGCGATGGCGGTGACTGAAACACCCCCGCCCCTGATCGAGCCAAGGCATACTTGGATGCGCGAGGCGGTGTGGGTAGCGAGCCCTGCGACTCGGATCGATCCGAAGGGCCCGGTCCCTCTTGTCTGCTACGGTGAGGATTGTGCTTCGCAGCGGGTCGCGGTCGCGGCGCTTCGGCAGGCAGGCCGCACCTGTGAGTTCGTCTATACCTCTCGGAGCCTGGTAAGCCTCGCGGCCGCCGTCCAGGCCGGTTTCGGCGTCATGGCCATGCCGCGCGGGCGGGCATCGAAGAAGGGCCTTGTTGTCTGGGAAGGGCCGCCGTTACCGAAGCTGCCAGAGCTCTACTGCGGCATTTACGTGCGCGAGGGCGGGACTTCGGCTGAGATCAATGATCTCGCCGACTATCTCGAAGATTTGCGCAGCGAGCCGATGGAGCCCGGTGAGGAGCAGGCCAGCGGCTCGATCTCCGTGATGCGGCCCTCCAAGGTCGGCTGAGCCTTCGCAGCTTGGCTTTTTGGCTTTGCGGTTTGCACAATGGGGTCGCAGGAAGCGATTCCTGTCCTTAATTCCATTGTTGTCGATACCCGCCACCGTAGTATGGGTGACGCCGCCCTGAGCGGCGAAGTTCGCCATAAGGAAACGGCATGACCAGCCAATCCGGTATTTGTGCTCGAGATATTTGCGCTCGAAGTGTTGCTGGCCTTGTGTCGATTGCGGTGCTGGCTTTTTCAGCGTCTCACGCGGTGGCTTCAGATGTCCGCGTCTATACGTCCGGCGCTCCCGCTGAAATTCAGAAAGGTTTGGCCCAGAGATTCAACGAGGCGAGCGGTCATCGGCTTGTTATCATCTCAGGGACGCTGGCCGTGATCCAGGACCGGCTGCTGGCTTCCGAAGCGGCTGACGTAGTGGTCTTGCCGGTGCCCTCGGTCGACACATTGGATAAGGCTGGAAAGCTGCGCGCGGGCAGCCGGGTCGGTCTCGCGCGAGTAGGGATTGGTGTCGCGGTGCGGCAGGGCGCGACCGTGCCCGACGTCTCCACCGTGGACGCGTTCCGCAAAACGTTGCTGGCAGCGCGCTCGATCGTGCATCCGGATCCGAAGGGCGGCGGCTTCACCGGTGCGCATATCGACAGGGTGTTCGAGCGTCTGGGGATCGCCGATGTGGTGAGGCCGAAGGTTAAGCTGATGTTCGCCATCGGTGGCGGAATGGCGGCGGTGGCCAAGGGCGACGCCGAGATCGGCCTCTTCAATGTCAGCGAGATTCTGCCGGTCTCGGGCGCTGCTCTGGCCGGCGCGTTCCCGACCGAGTTGCAGAACTTCATTACCTTCGGGGGTGCTGTGTCGGTCGGCAGTACTGCTCCGGATGTAGCGGTGGAGTATCTGAGATTGCTGGCAGGCGCGCGCGATGCGTGGGCTGCGGGCGGATTCGAGGCGATCAGCGCACGCTGAGCAACGGATTCGTCCTGTTAACCACATATTAGCCTTAACTCTTCCGCCCCGATGGTTGTACCGCTAGGGTGCAGCAATCGAGCAGGGCGGGACGTTGCCGTTCAAGTGGCCAGGCTTTTCAGGCCGCAAGTCGTAGCAGGGGAGTCATGATGTTTCGGGCATTGTCGGCGGCAGCTTTGCTGCTGTGTGTGAGCTATCCGCAGGCGGACGCAGCGGAAATTACACTCTGGTCCCCTGGTGCGGTCGCCAGCTCGCTGCGCGAGCTCGTTCCGCAGTTCGAGCAGGCCTCCGGCCATAAGGTCACGGTCCAGTATTCGCCTGCGCTGGCGCTGGTGGACAAGCTCAAGGCTGGCGAGGCCGGCGACGTCGCCATCGTGGGCGCCTCGGCCGCCGACGAGCTGATCAAGCTCGGCAAGCTTACCGCTGGCAGCAAGGTTTTGATTGCTCGGGTCGGTGTCGGCGTTTTTGTACGTCGCGGTGATCCAAAGCCGGACATCAGCTCGCGCGATGCATTCGTGCGCTCGGTCATGAACGCCAAGGTCATCTCCTATTCCGATCCCAGGCTCGGCGGGACCGCCGCCAATTATGTCGGGCAATTGATGGGTTCGCTTGATGTTACTGGATCGATCGGACCAAAGACCAAGCTGACGCCACCGTCAAAGCCGCTTGCCGACTTCGTTGCCAGTGGCGGAGCTGATTTTGGACTCAATCAGATCACCGAGATTCTGCAGGACCCGCGTCTTGAGCTTGTGGGGCCGCTGCCGGCGGACATCCAGTTCTATACGGAATATGCAGCTGGTGTGATGGCCGCGAGCGCACACCAGGACGTCGACAAGGCTTTGATCGCCTTCTTGTCGACGCCAGCCGCTTCGGCTGTCATGAAGTCGAAAGGCTTCACGCAGTTTTAGAGCATGGTCCCGAAAAGCTTGCCCCGGACTTGATCGGGGGTGGAAACGGGTTTTCGGGAAGGATCATGCTCAAACATAAAGTCAAGCTGCTTGGGCACCACGTGGCGAGCCTGATCGCTCAAACGTCAGCTCGCCGAGCGGAACGGGGCGGCTGAACAGAAATCCCTGTGCCAATTGGCATCCGGCACTACGAACTAGCGCCAGCTGATCGGTCGTCTCGACGCCCTCTGCAGCGGTTTCGATGTCGAGCGCGCGCCCGAGCCCCGCGATCGCGCACACGATCGCGGCGCTGTCGGGGTCGCTCGTCATGCTCTGAATGAAAGTCTTGTCAATCTTGATCTTGTCGAACGGGAACATCTGCAGATAGCGCATCGACGAGTATCCAATCCCGAAATCGTCAAGCACGATCGAGACCCCGAGATTCTTGATCTCATGCAGCACGGCGACGTGTTCTTCGTTGTTGTCGAGGAGCACGGTCTCGGTGATCTCGAGCTCCAGCCGGCCGGCTGGCAGTCCGCATTGCTCGAGGATCGACTTGAGGACGCCCGGGAGACCGGGCTGCTTGAATTGCGCCGGCGACATGTTGACCGCGAGCTTGAGATGGGACGGCCACTGCACGGCGTCGGCGCAGGCTTTGCCCAGGATCCACTCGCCGAGCGGAACGATCAGCCCGCTTTCTTCCGCCAGCGATATGAACTGATCTGGAGGGATCAGGCCACGCTCGGGATGGCGCCAGCGAACCAGAGCTTCGACGCCGCAAGCGTCAAGCTTGCCTGCATTGACGATCGTCTGGTAGTGCAGCTCGAATTCATTGCGCGCGATCGCCTTGCGCATGTCGTCCTCGAGCTCGCGGCGCTCGCGCGCTGTCGTCTCCATGGCAGGTTCGAACAGGCAGTAGCGGTTCCCTCCGAGAGACTTGGCCCTGTAGAGGGCGAGATCGGCATTCTTGAGCAGCGCATCCGGATTGGTGCCGTCCTGCGGCGCGAATGTGATGCCGACACTGGTCTCGATCGTGAATCGCCGACTCTCGAAATCATATGGCTCGGTCACGACGGCGAGAATCCTGTCGGCGAGACTGGTCGCAGTCTCCTTGATACCGTTGGGCAGCGACACCAGGATGGCGAACTCATCACCACCGAGCCTGGCAATGGTTTCGATATCGGGAATCGCATTGCGCAGCCGCTGCGCCACGACCTTCAAGAGCGAGTCGCCGACGGCATGGCCGAGTGAATCGTTCACGGTCTTGAAGCGGTCGAGGTCCAACATCAAGATCGCAAACGGGCTTCCGTGGGTCCGGAGCTTCTCGATGGCCGCGCGCGCCCGATCCATGAATAGCGTACGGTTGGCGAGCCCGGTCAGGCTGTCGTACCGCGCCATATGGGCGAGCTCCGCCTCGGCTCGTTTCTGTGCCGTGATGTCCTGGTGCACCGCGACCCAGCCTCCGTCGCGCATCGGCTGGTGGGTGGTCGAAACGATGCGGCCGTCCTGTAGCGTATGGACCACGCAAGTTGGCCGGTTCAGGCTGATCTGCTCCGCGGTCTTGGCGATGAAGTCCGCAAATCCTCCGGCACTTGTCCTGCCATAACACGCGAGGTGATGATGTCCTGGATCGACATGCCGGGTTTGGTCTGTTCCGGCGTAAGCTTATAGATCTCGTTGTACTGCCTGTTGCAAATGATCAGCCGACTCTGCCCATCGAACATCGACAGGCCCTGCGACATGTTGTTCAACGCAGCGTCGAGCTGTCGTGATTTCTGCGTCAGTGATGATTCGGAATTGCTGAGGCGGCGAACCTGCCGCGTGACCGAGAGCAGCAGGTAGATCGAGCACACCAGCAGGGCGGCGCTACCGAAGCCGATAGTGGCGGCGCGCTGGCGCCAGCCGTCGAGTGCCGCTCGGTCGGTGACCATGATGTCAACAACGAGCGGATAGTCAGGGACGGTGCGGACCGATACGAAGTTGGTGCTGCCGTCGGATTAACTCGCGGTGCTGTAGCCGCCGCCACTATTGACGACCGCGGCATGCCATTCAGACCCGACGCTGTCAGTCTTGCCGGCGAGGGCCGGCAAATCCGGATGGCTGGCGAGGATCGTCCCATCCCATTTGCGCAGCCTGAACTGGTGACTGTGAACCGATTGGATGGAGCCGTAGATGTTCTCAAAATATTCCGTGTTGACGCTGCAATAGATAATCCCGGCGAACTCGCCCGTCGCGGTTTCCAGGCGCCGGGCAAAGACGATCGTCTGCTTTCCGTCGATGCGGTTGTAGATCGGGGTTGAGGTACTGATTTGTGCGTCGCTGCGGTCGCGCGCATCCCTGAAGTAGTCGCGATCGGCAATGTTGATGGCGGGGGTGGGCCAGGCCGCGGTCGATACGGTCAGCTGGCCATTGCGGTCCGCAATGGCGATATTGAATGCCTGCGGTAGGCGCCCGAGCTTGTCGGCCAAAGCGTCGTGCATGCTGCGGCGGTTGAACGCGTAGCGGAAGCTCGCCGGCGTATCGATGTCCAGGTCCTTGGTCGCGCGCTTGGTCTCGATCAGTACGGAATCGATGCCGTAGATGGATCGCGACAGTTGGCTTGCGAGCACCGCGGCGATATTGCCGGACTCCGCGATCGCGGCCCGAAATGCATCGGACCGGAGCTCCCAGATTGTCCAGCCGACCGCGCCCGCCGAAACACCGAGCAGGACAAGAGCGGCCCACCAGAAATCTCGCAGCGGAATCGACAGCCGTGGAGTGCGCGCCGCCTGCTCGATCGCAGGCGCAACGTTTCCACCTCGAACAGGTTGAACGGGCTCGGACATCAGGCCACGACCAAGCAGCTGCGACTGTGACTTGTAATTACTCGCCAAGTATGCCGGCCGTCTGCCGAATTTCCGCTTAAGGTCTTGAGTTAATCAATCGCCAACAGAACCTGCCGCTAGTGGTCCGATTCTAACATTCGCAGCCCTTCTCGGCGGGCTCTCTTGCGAATGTTAGAATCAAAGGACCACTAGCAAGTATAGGTTTCTAGTGGAGCTTTGGATTTGACATTCGCCTCGCGAGCCCGCGGCTGGGTGGGGAGCGAATGTCAAATCCGCTCCACTAGCCGCTGGTTCCCTTGCTCAGGCGCTCGGGGCCGCCAGAGCACGCTTCGGAAAAGACAGACGCCGAGCCGAGCCTTCCGAAAGGCTTAACCGTGTTCGGATTCCGCCGCGCCAGCACGATGACCAAAGTGGCGCTTTAACAGATTCCTGCGATGGGGAGAGGTTCCAATCGGGGGCGGGATCGCCAGTCGTCGGTGCATGCACAGGATGCCTTTCACAAGCGGCTTGAGAGAAACACTGTGCAGCTAAATCTCTATGCACGGGCTAGGTCGCTCGCCGCGCTGCTGCCGCGGCCGCTGCGGTTTCTTGCGGTCGGTGGTCTCGGCCTTGCGACCAATATTGCTGTTTTCACCATCGTCTGGATGCTTGGCGTCCCTTCGCTGACCGCTGGTCTGCTGGCGCTCGTTGCGGCGACGATTCTGGCCTGGCGGCTCAATCGTGCCTTCACCTTTGATCGCACGGGGCGTCCCCAGCGCGAGGAAGCCATGCGCTACGCCGTTGTAACGGCGGTTGCGCAAGGCACCAGCTATGCGGTGTTCGCTGTGCTGGTGCTGACCGTACTGGCGCGCCTGCCGCAGGCCGCGATCGTCGCCGGCGCGGCTGTCGGCGCGCTGATCTCCTACAACGGCCACCGCCTGTTCGCCTTCGCGCCTTGCCACGCCGATGCGTCCGGCACCTCCGGTTCTTCGGGCTTGGTGCGGTCATGACGAAGCATGTCGACGTCTTCGTCATCGGTGCAGGGCCGGCCGGCCTCACAGCGGCCTATTGCCTGAGCAAGGAGGGATCGTCGGTTCTCGTCATCGAGAAAGATCCGGCCTATGTGGGCGGCATCAGCCGCACCGTTCGCTACAAAGATTTCCTCTTCGATGTTGGGGGCCATCGCTTCTTCTCAAAATCGAAAGAGGTGGTGGACCTCTGGCGCGAGATTTTGCCCGATGACTTCATCGAGCGTCCGCGTCTGTCCCGTATCTTCTACGGCGGCAAGTTCTATTCCTATCCGTTGAGCGCCTTCCAGGCGCTCACCAATCTCGGCCTCGTCACCAGCGCGGCCTGCATGCTGTCCTATGCATACGCCAGGCTGCGCCCGATCAAGGACGCGCGAACGTTCCATCACTGGGTGCGCAATCAGTTCGGCGAAAAGCTGTTCTCGATCTTCTTCAAGACCTACACCGAAAAGGTCTGGGGAATGTCGTGCGACGAGATTTCTGCCGACTGGGCGGCGCAGCGGATCAAGGGCCTCAACCTCGGCGTTGCGGTCAGGAATGCGCTGGTCCGCGCGGTCAGGCCTGCAGGTCGCACGCGCCGGGATGGTGAGCCTGTCGTCAAGACGCTGATCGAGAGCTTCCAGTATCCGCGCAAGGGCCCGGGAATGATGTGGGAGGCTGCGGCCCGCAAGGTCCAGGAGCACGGCGGCTGCGTCCTGATGGGCCGTGAGCTGCGCCGGCTGGCCTACGATGCCGGCCGCAAGATCTGGGCGCTCGAGGCAGCGGCCACTGATGGCCGCGTCGAAAACTACACTGCCCGGCATGTCATCAGCTCGGCGCCTATGCGCGAGCTGGTCGAGAAGATCGTGCCGCGGCCGATCTCGATCTTCCATGCTCGTGCGCTGCGCTATCGCGATTTTCTCACTGTGGCGCTGATGGTGCGCAAGCCGGATATGTTTCCCGACAACTGGATCTATATCCACGATCCGGCGGTCAAGGTTGGTCGGGTGCAGAACTTCCGCTCGTGGTCGCCCGAGATGGTGCCGGCGGACATGAACTGCCTGGGGCTCGAATATTTCTGCTTCGACGGCGACGAGCTCTGGAATATGGCGGACGAGGACCTCATCGCGCTGGCCAAGCGTGAGGTCGCGCATATCGGACTTGTTGGCGAAGCGGACGTGCTTGATGCCTGCGTGGTGCGGCAGCCCAAGGCTTATCCGGTCTATGACGAGGACTATCGCGATAACGTCGCGATGGTCCGGCGCGATCTCGAGCTCAGCTATCCGACGCTGCATCTCGTCGGACGCAACGGCATGCACAAGTATAACAATCAGGATCATGCCATGATGACCGCCATGCTGACGGCGCGAAACATCGTCCAGGGCGAGCGCGCCTACAATGTCTGGGAGGTCAACGAGGACGCCGAGTACCACGAGGCCGGCTCGTCTGGCGTTCGTGACGCACTGCAAAGCGAGCGCAGCGTGCCGCAGCGCGCGAAGCGGGCAGTCGGCGGCTGATCGATGGCCGCGCGCAGGGGATCGCAATGACGATTGCGGTGATCTCTTCCGGCCCGCGCGCCGACTGGCCGCTGACACGGGCCTTCGAGCTTGGTTGCATCGCGCTCTTGATCGGACAGGCCATGTATCTCGCGGCCTCGCTGGTGCAGGGCCAATGGCTGGCCGATCCCAGCGGCCAGCCGATCGCGACCGATTTCGTTAATGTGTGGGCGGCAGGTCGTCAGGCGCTCGCGGGAGTACCGGCGGCGACTTACGACGTCGCTTTGCACAAGGCCGCCGAAGTGACAGCCGTCGGGCATGACTTCGAAGGGGAGTATCCCTGGCCCTATCCGCCAACCTTCCTGTTTGTCGCTGTGTCCCTTGCGCTTCTGCCGTATGGGGTGGCTGCGGCAGCCTGGCTGGCGCTCACGTTCTCGGCTTACCTGGTGGTCGTGCGGGGGATCATTCGCCATCGCGCCGGCATCCTCCTGGCGTGCGCTTATCCGGGTCTCCTGGCCAACGCGGTCGTGGGGCAGAATGGATTCCTAAGCGCGGCGCTGCTGGGCGGTGCGCTCTTGTTCCTACCGGGAAGGCCGCTCATCGCTGGCTGTTTGATCGGGCTGCTCGCATTCAAGCCCCATCTCGGGATTCTGCTTCCCATTGTCCTCGTTGCCGGAGGGTATTGGCGCGCCATCGCGGCGGCTGCTGTGACCTTTGGGCTTATTTCGCTGTTGTCGTTGGAGGCTTTCGGCCCCGATGCCTGGACCGCGTTCCTCCAGAGTTTGCCGATGGCATCGCAGTCGACGCTTGATCAGGGCCGAGCGGAATGGGGCAAGCTGCAGAGCGCCTATGGCATCATGCGCATGGTGGGTGCGACGAGTGCGATCGCATGGGTGGTGCAGGGGGTGCTGGCGGGGGCGGTTGCCGTCGCGCTCGCCGCGCTCTGGCGCAGCAAGACATCTTTCGATCTTAAAGCCGCCGCGCTTGCGGTCGGCACCGTCATGGTCGTGCCCTATATCTTCCTCTACGATCTCGTCATTCTGGCAGTGGCGATAGCGTTTCTGCTGCGCGCCTGCGGGGAGGCGGGCCCGACACCGGGCGAGGTGCGCGCGCTCGCGCTTGCCGGCCTCTTGATCGTGATCTTTCCTTTGGTGAAGGCCCCAACAGGATTTGTGGCCACACTGGTGGTCGCGCTTATGCTCGTGCGGCGAGCAGGGCTTATGCCGGCGCGGATCGGCTCCGTACCCCTATGGACATAAAACCAGTCGTTCGAGCAGCCATGCGTTTGCCGCGACCCACCCTTGCGGCAACTGCTAGTTCACGCGGCGGTCAGCAATCGGCGGCAGGAACGATGAATCGAAAATGGTTTCAGCCTTTGGCTTGGCCTTGAACGTATTGGTCAGCGCAAGTTGGTTGATGCTTTCCTCAAGCCGCGCATTGTCGACCGCCCCAAAGCCATTGGTGCGAACCTCGGGTGTGATCAGATTGTCGCGGATCGCCATGCGCAGGCGCTCAAGCTCGACCTCTTTCTTGGCGCTCTCATCCCGCTTGAGCAGCGCGTCAATGGCGGTGCCAGGGTTCCTGATCGCATCGCGCATTCCATGCAGGCTTGCCCGCAGGAACGCGCTGACCGCCTCGGGCTTTTCGGCGGCCAGCTTGCCGTTCACGATAATGGCGCTGCCATAGAGTTTCAGGCCGTAGTCCGGCATTGGCAGCAGCACAATGTCGTCAACCGGCACGCCCCGGTCTTTCAGGTCGACATAGACCCGGAACGAATAGCCCAGCGCCGCGTCGATCTGTCCCGCCGCAAGCATCGGGACGCGCACTGGAATGCCAATCGGCTCGACGGCGACCTTGCTGGTGTCGATGTCGTTGAGCTTGGCGAATAGCGGCCATTCGCCCAGCGTTGTGCCGTTCGGTGGGATGCCGACTTTCTTGCCTTCCAGGTGCTTGGGCTCGGTGACGCCGCGGCTCTTGCGTGACACGATCGAATAGGGCGGCCGGTTGTAAACCATGAAAACCGCTTTGACCGCCGCGTTCGGGTGCTGGTCGCGGTACCTGATCAGCGCGTTGATGTCGGCAAAGCCGATGTCGTGGCTACCCGACAAGACGCGGTTGATCGGGTCGAGCGGGACGGAACCTTCGTCGATCGTAACGTCGAGCCCTTCCTCGCGGAAATAGCCTCGGTCCTGCGCGACCAGGAACATCGCCAGGGGGCCCTCGAGCCGCGAGTTGAGCGACAGTCGCAATGGTGCAGGCTGAGTTTGCGCGGATGCGACACTGATGAGTGCGACACTGACGAGTGCGACACCGACGAGCAGGGCCGCCGCGAGCACCGCGGCGGGTCGACCGTGCCTGATGAATTGGCTCAAGGTCGACATGCGTTCCTCTGTCGTCCTCTTACACTGTGGTCGTTGCCCCGGTCCGCATGACAGATCAACAAAAGAACATCATCGCGCAAAGCGCAAGCCCAGATCGCAACTCGAGCGCATATTCGTTGCGATCATTGCAACGCGGACACGATCGGTTGGGCTCCATCAAGTTGCGGCGTTAAGATTTTCCCAAGGCTCTCGATATGCAGGCTGCTAGAATGCCAGCTGTCCAAGCGCCGGAGCGCCCGTTATGGCTAACAGACCTGAACATCTGTTCAGCGCGCCCTATGCGCCGCCCGACGAGACCATTGCGGCGATGCTGCTGGCCGGCGCGGCGCGCCCCCCGCGGGCAGAGCAGCGTATTGATCAGCGCGCAAGTCGACTGATCGAGGGCATCAGGGCAAAGGCCGGCGGCCTTGGTGGGATCGAAGACTTTCTGCATGCCTATTCTTTGTCCACCAAGGAAGGGCTTGCCCTGATGGTGCTGGCGGAGGCGCTCTTGCGCGTGCCCGACGCCACCACCGCCGACCGCCTGATCGAAGATAAGCTTGCGACCGGTGACTGGTCGGGGCGGGAGGTGAAGTCGAACACCTTCCTGGTGTCGGCTTCGGCCTGGACGCTTGGCATCACCGCCCGCATCATCCAGCCGGGCGAAACCCCTGATACGATTCTTGAAACGTTGATCAAACGTCTCGGCCTGCCGGCCGTGCGCACCGCGACCCGGCAGGCGATGCGGCTGCTCGGCTCCCACTTCGTGCTGGGCCAGACCATCGAGGAGGCGCTCGATCGGGCCGCCGACCATCAAGACCGTCGCTACTCTTTCGATATGCTCGGAGAGGGCGCCCGTACGGCCGCCGACGCGGATCGCTATTTCGACGCCTATGCGGCCGCCATCGCGGCCATCGGGGCTTCGGCTGGCGAGGCGGCGCTGCCCAACCGGCCGGGCATCTCAGTCAAGCTGTCCGCGCTGCATCCGCGCTTCGAGGCGATCTCCCGCGCGCGCGTGCTCAAGGAGCTTGCGCCCAGGCTCTTGGATCTCGCCCGCAAGGCGCGCGACCATGACCTCAACTTCACGGTCGATGCCGAGGAGGCGGACCGGCTGGAACTGACCCTCGACGTGATCGCTGCGGTGCTCGCCGATCCCTCGCTGCGCGGCTGGGAAGGCTTTGGGCTCGCGGTGCAGGCCTATCAGAAGCGGGCGTCCGCGGTGATCGACTGGCTGGCCGAGGAGGCGCGCCTGCTCCACCGCCGCCTGATGGTGCGTCTCGTCAAGGGCGCCTATTGGGACACTGAGGTCAAGCGCGCGCAGGAGCGAGGGCTCGCCGACTATCCGGTCTTCACCCGCAAGGCGATGACCGACCTGAGCTACCTGCAATGCACGCGTAAGCTCCTGGCCGCGCGCGAGCAACTCTACCCGCAATTCGCCACCCACAATGCCCTGACCGTCGCGAGCGTGATCGAGGACGCCGACGGCGTCACGGGCTTCGAGTTCCAGCGCCTGCATGGCATGGGCGAGGTGCTCTACGAAACTCTGACGCGTGATCTGCCGGAAGCGGCCATGCGGGTCTATGCGCCCGTTGGCGGCCATCGCGATCTGCTGGCCTATCTGGTGCGCCGGCTGCTCGAGAACGGCGCGAATTCTTCGTTCGTGGCGGTCGCGGCCGACCCTTCCGTGCCGATCGAGACCATCCTGCGGCGGCCGCAGAGCTGGATCGGCGACGCTTCGCATGCGCGCCATCCGAAGATTCCGCTGCCGCGCGATCTCTACGGCTCTGAGCGGCGCAATTCGGCCGGCGTCGAGTTTGGCGACCGCGCCAGCTTCGCGGCCTTTGTGGCCGAGGTTCGTGGCGCTGATGCGCCGGGTGACGCTGCTCCTCTCATTGACGGCTCCGCGCGCGCGGGTGTCGAGCGGCCCGTTCTGTCGCCGGTCGACGGCAGCGTGGTCGGCCGCGTGCGTGAAGGCGACGATGCGCTCGCGCGCGCCGCGATGGCGGCCACGCAGGCGGCCTTCCCACAATGGCAGGCGACAGCAGTCGATGAGCGCGCGGCTAAGCTCGAGCGCGCGGCCGATCTCCTGGAGCAGCGGCGTGGCCGCCTCATTTCGCTGATGCAGTGCGAGGGTGGCAAGGCGCTCGACGATGCGCTCGCCGAGCATCGCGAGGCAGTCGATTTCTGCCGCTACTATGCGGCGCAAGCGCGCCAAGTGCTGTCGCCCGAGGCAATGCCCGGTCCGACCGGCGAGAGCAATGAACTGCGCTGCCGTGGCCGCGGCGTGTTCGTCTGTATCAGTCCCTGGAATTTTCCGCTGTCGATCTTTCTCGGCCAGGTGTCCGCCGCGCTGGTTGCCGGCAACGCCGTGGTGGCAAAGCCGGCGGAGCAGACTCCGCTTGTTGCGGCCGAAACCGTGCGCATCCTGCATGCGGCGGGCATCCCGAAGGGCGTGCTGGCGCTGATGCCTGGTGACGGCAAGGTCGGTGCCGCGCTTGTTGCCAACGAGCGCGTCGCCGGCGTCGCCTTCACGGGCTCGACGGAAGTGGCGCGCGCGATCAACCGCGCGCTCGCCGCCAAGGATGCCCCGATCGTGCCGCTGATTGCGGAGACCGGCGGCATCAATGCCATGATCGTCGATGCCACTGCGCTCCCTGAGCAGGTGACTGACGACGTGGTCGCCTCCGCCTTCCGCTCGGCTGGCCAGCGCTGCTCGGCGCTGCGGCTTCTGTGCGTGCAGGAGGATGTCGCCGATCGCATCATTGAGATGATCGCAGGCGCCGCGCGGCAATTGAAACTCGGCGATCCGCGCGATCCCTCGACCCATGTCGGGCCGGTGATCGATACCGAAGCCAAGGATCGTCTCGACCGCTGGATCGCCTCGATGCAGAAGCAGGGCCGCGTGCGCTTCCGCTGGGACGAGAGCCAAGCGCTGCCGGCGGCGGGCACCTATGTGCCGCCCACGATCATCGCGCTCGATCGCGCCCGCGACCTCAAGGAAGAAGTGTTCGGCCCGATCCTGCACGTGGTGCGCTGGCGGGCAGATGCGCTTGAACAGCTCATCGATGACATCGCGGCAAACGGCTATGCGCTCACGCTCGGCGTCCACTCGCGCATTGACACGACTGTCGAGGAAATTGCGGCGCGGCTCCCGCACGGCAACGTCTACGTCAACCGCAATATGATCGGCGCCGTGGTCGGTACCCAGCCGTTCGGCGGCACCGGGCTTTCGGGCACCGGCCCGAAAGCCGGCGGCCCCAACTATTTGCGCCGCTTCGTCACCGAGCAGGTGGTCACCATCAACACCGCGGCGGCCGGCGGCAATGCGAGCCTGTTGACGACGGAGGAGTGACTGATCTCATGCGGTGTATCCGACATTCTCCGTTCGTTCCCGCGAAGGCGGGAATCCAGCATCTCTGAAGTGTTGTCAGTTAGTCTGCGGTGCCATCGCTTGGCTGCGGCGGACGAATCGGCTAGGCCGGTCGTCTGAACGACTACACCGTCTGCGCCACGCTCCCCTCATCCCGCCAGCGTCCCGGGGTCACGCCGGTCACGCGTTTGAACGCGCGGTTGAAGGCCGCTTCCGACTCGTAGCCGACATCGGCCGCAATGCTGGCGATGCTCTCCGGGCTGCCGCGCAGCCGATCGGCCGCAAGCTGGAGGCGCCAGCTTGTCACATATTCGATCGGCGGCTTGCCGAGGAGCGCGTTGAAGCGCTCGGCCAGCACGGTGCGCGAGGAGCCGGCTTCGCGCGCGAGGTCTTCGGCCGTCCAGCGCCGGGCCGGCGCCGCGTGCACGAGTTGCAGCGCGCGGCCCACGACTGGATCATTGAGCGCCGCCAGCCAGCCGGTGGAGTCACGTCGGAAGTCGTGCAACGTGTCGCCGCAGAATTTCGACGAAGAGCAGCTCCATCAGGCGGCCCAGCATCATCTGGCTGCCCGGCATCGCGGCGTCGACGAGCGCCACGATCTCACGCACGGTCGAGGCGATCAGCGCGCCGACCTTGTCATCGTCGGTGCGGTCGACGAGGAGCGGCGGCAGCGTGCGGAACACCGGCGCGAACAGGCATTCGGAGGACTCGAGATAGCCGCACACGATGCGCGTTTCCTCACCGCCCCCGCCATGGCGCGCCGTGAACATGCCTTCGATCGGGCCCGATTGGACGATATCGGGCGCATAGGCGATCTCGGGCGGATCGCCGTTCCAGAATTTGTGCTGGTCCGCGAAGGGCAGGAGCAGCATATCGCCGGCCCCGATCTCGCGGCGTTGGCCGGTCGCAGTCTCGAACGTGCAGGTGCCACTCACGATCAAATGAAAGATGCTGATGTGACGCAGATGCGCCATGGGCGTGCCTTCGTCCCAGCGTTTTGGGCTGATGATGCAGAACGGCGCCGTAAAGGAGCCGCCGAAGAAAATCGACCCGCTCAGCCGTACAGCCCGCAGCATTTCCGACAGCACGTCAGACCCGGCCGCCCGGGCAGGGCGGGCCGGTGTCTCGGCAAAGGAAGGCGGCGTTCCGGTCATTGTCGATATGGCGCGTTCTGCAGATAACCACGCCCAGTCGAGCGGTTGGCCTGGGCGGATTTGGGATGCCTGCCGTGACGATAGAGCAATTCCAAAGGAGGAGCATCCCATGTCGATTCACGTCTTGAAGAAGCCCGTTGAGACCAATTGGCGCAGCGCGCTCGCTGAGATCGGTCCGCTGTTGGCCGAGGAGGACCGCCGCTGCGACGAAATGAATCAGTTCGTCGGCGCCAATTTCGCGTTGCTGCGTGAGCGCGGATTTCTGGAGCTCGGCGTGCCCGTGGAGCTTGGTGGCGCGGGGCTCACGCGCACCGAGCTCTCCGAGATGCTGCGGACGCTGGCGCGCCATTGCAGCTCGACTGCGCTGGCGCTCGCGATGCACACCCATGTGCTTGCCGCGACGGTCTGGCGCTGGCGCAACCAGAGCGCGCCGGTCGAAGGCCTGCTCAAGCGGGTGGCGACGGAGCGGATTCAGCTCCTGTCCTCCGGCGGCTCGGACTGGCTCGACGGCTCCGGCAAGGCCGTGAAGGTCGATGGCGGCTATCGCATCTACGCACGCAAGATATTCGCCAGCGGAGCGCCGTCCGCGAACCTGTTCATGACCGGCGCCATCGATGAGGATGCGCCTGACGGCCCCACGATGCTGCAATTCGGCATCCCGATGAATGCAGCCGGCGTGTCGGTCAGGGAGACCTGGGACACGATGGGCATGCGCGGCACCGGCTCGCACGATGTCCTGCTCGACGATGTGTTCGTGCCGGATGCCGCGATCGGGGCGCGCCGCAAGCCAGGTGTGTGGCATCCGCTCATGCACATCGTGTCCATGGTGGCGTTTCCGCTGGTCTACTCGGTCTATACGGGCGTTGCGGAGGCGGCACGCGATCTCGCAGTGGCGGCTGCGGCCAAGCGGCGCGATCCCGCTGTGATCGATCTGGGCATTGTCGATCTTGTGGGTGCGCTCGACACCGAGCTTGCCGCGACGCGCATTGCGCTTGACAGCATGGTCGCGTTCAGCGAGACCGCGCAGCCAGGGCCGGAGACGACCAATACGATCTTCATGCACCGCACGCTGGTCGCGCGTAGTGCGATCAAGACCGTCGAACTGGCGCTCGAGGTGGCGGGTGGCGCGAGCTATCACCGCCGCAACGGCCTCGAGCGGCTGTTCCGCGATGTGCAGGGCGCGCGCTTCCATCCGCTCCCCGAACATCAGCAGCGCCGGCTCGCCGGCCGTCTGGCGCTCGGCCTGCCGATCGACGGGTGAGGTTATTTGGCGGCGCGCACGAACAGGTCGTAGAGCGTCACCAGGATCTCGACCACGATCAGCGCCACGATGATCATTTCAAGCCGCACGCTGCGCTCGGCGTCGATAATGTCGCTGAGCGCGCGGGCGGTTTCGTTGATGACCGAGAGCTTGCGGGCGAGCCCGATTGCCCGCTCCTTGAGCTCGTATTCGTCGGCGAGCCTGGCGTAGAGCCGGTCAAGCTCGGGATGATCCCACAGGATGTCGGGCTTCTCCTCGATCTCGAGCCGCCCCGACATGCGGTGATGGGCCAGCAGAGCCTGGCCGATGGTTCGCAGGATCTCGCGCCGGTTCGACGGCGAGCGGCCGGTGCGGGCAAGCGCCGCCGCAAACGGCTCCGCCACCTCGATGACCTTGGCGACCTCGCGCTCGTCGTTCGACAGCGCCACGTTCTTGCCGAGCACGTCGGCAATGACCAGAAGACGGGGCGGAGAAAGATCGCGCGTCGAGATCGGGCCGCCCGGAGCGATCTGGTCGTCGCGGTCCGGCGTGATCTCGATGGTGACGCCCTCGACCTCGGGGCGGCTGAAGGCGCCGATAATGCGCGGCTTGAGGCCGCGGACCAGCTCGTCCTCCTCGACGACGGAGAGGCCGAATAGCACCAGGGCGCCGTAGCGAAACAGAACCGCATAACCCTCTTGCCCGGCCCGAAATGCCAGCGGCGTCGTCGAAATGACATCGCTGCGCTCCAGGCCGGCGACGTCGATGCGCTCGCCAAGCAGCAAGGCGCGCGCCGTCATCTGGCGCTTCGATGAGGTGGTGGTCGATGTGGTGCTGGCTTCAGCCATGAATCCTCAATCGCCGGGTCGGCGACACAAGGTAGCCGAAGGGCAGCGATATTTCGAAGGAATCGCTGCTCGGTGGCTCGTTACCAGCTATGCGAGCCGGAAACTCCACCCTTTCAAGGAGGCAGGTCTTTCAAGAGCAGACAGGATCTCGCGAAGGCTTATCGCGGTGACGCCTCGGCGTTTGCGCTCTCCACCCCGGAATTGGCGGCGCTCGCCTGCAGTGTCGGAGCGATCCACGCCTCGTGCGGCTGCCATTTGTGCGTCTGGCCGCAGGCGGGGCATCGCAGCGGAATGGCGACGCGCGGAAGGCTGCGCAAAAAGACCATTTCGGTCTTGAGCCCGGTTGGGACCGGCATACCGGTCCGCGGGCACTGAACCACAATATCCGCCACTGGAAACTCCTCACTCACTGACTCAATGAAGGACGGGCCCATTGAACGGCCCCACCGGCTAGCGGCGCGATTCGCAGATGTTGCGATGCGGGAGTCCAGATGATTCTCAGCGGTGACCGAATATGACAGTGGATAACTGTGGGCTTTGAAATTCTTATCGGCGATGGCCCTGCGCGCGCGCTCACGTCATCAGGCTGTCGCCGATCGATCATAGAAAGAGGGACTCCAGTTTGGTCTGAAATGTTTCGGTCTGAAGTGCATGGCCTTCCTGAAACGTACGTCCAAAGGTTTCGACTCCGATCTGCGAAGTCTCGCCGGCTTGGTTGCCGAGATGGGCGGATGCGCCGAGCGGCAACTCGCCGAAGCGATCGAAGCGCTGACGCGGCGGGACAATGAACGCGCGCGAGCCAATGTCGCGGCTGATGCGGCGATCGATGTGATGCAGCAGACGATCGAGCAGCGCGCCATGGACATCATTCTCACCCGGCGCCCGGTGGCCGAGGATCTGCGGCAGGTCGTCGGGATCGTCCGGATTGCAAACGAGCTCGAGCGGATCGGCGATCTCGCAAAGAACATCAGCAAGCGGATCATCGCCATCAATGATCAGGACATCCCGATCCGATCGTTACGCGGGTTCACCCACATGGCGACTTTGATGATGACGCTGTTGCGCGATGTGCTGGACAGCTTCGCGCGTCGCGATGTCGCCAAGGCGCTTGATGTGTGGATGCGCGACTTCGATATCGATCGGCTGTGCGCAAGCCTGTTCCGCGATTTCCTCGACTTTGATGACGGAAAATCCGCTCGCCATTACGCTGAGCGTTCATCTGCTCTTCTGCGTAAAAAATCTCGAGCGCATGGGCGATCATGCCACCAACATGGCCGAGGCGATCTACTACATGGTGAAGGGGCAGGCGCTGTCGCGCGAGCGCCCCAAGGCGGACGTCGTCAGCGGGCTGTCACTCGCGACTGCCGAGATTGGCGAGGATTGGCTTGCTTCGGCGGCCGCTCTGCCGAGCACCGGCTAACGCGAGTGCGCCAGGATTGGGCCAGACGGAGAGCCGACCGTCAGCCCGCATTAACTATGATTGTTTCAGTGAACCCCTTCTATTAGTATACTTTCATCACAATCGCGGTATGGTCGGGCATGGCTAATTCGCTCGACCGCCTCTATGAAGCCGTGCAGGCGGCCCGCGATGGCGATCCCGCCACGTCGCGGACGGCGCGCCTGCTGCAGGCTGGTCGCGGCAAGATGGCCAAGAAGATGGCCGAGGAAGCGGTCGAGGTCGTGATCGACACGGTACACGGGGATACCGCCGCGGTGGTCCGCGAAAGCGCCGATCTGATGTACAACCTCGTTGTGCTCTGGGTTGCGGCCGGTGTCCGTCCCGAGGACGTGTGGGCCGAGATGGACCGCCGCGAGCGGCTCCTGGGCATCGCGGAGAAGATTCCAAAGCGCATGCTGGCATCGGCGGAGCCGGCGCCGCGACGCAAGGTTGTGGCCCTCGCCACCCAGCGTCTGCGCAAGCGTCGCTGATCGGCCCGGGCGCGCCAAGCGGCCGAGCCAATCCGCCCTGCAGGCCGGAAAACCGGTTTCCCCTCCTGCCGAAATGCTCTAAGAGCAGGGCACTCTTCCACCCGTCATGCCCGCGCATAGCGCGTCCTAAAGGGTGTCAACGCCCGTCTTCGACGGGCTACGGACGCCGCGTAAACGCGCTGATGTCGCGGGCATCCACGTCCTAGGGCCGCATGCGACTGCCGCATTTGGCCAAAGACGTGGATGGCAGGAACATGCCGTGACGATGCTGCACGTCATCATCCAGCACCTTGGTCTAAGCAAACCGCCCCATGCTGAGAAGACTGTACGACTGGTGCGTCGCCGCGGCCAGCAAGCCGTATGCCACCTGGCTGTTGGGCATCGTCTCGTTCGTGGAAAGCTCGTTCTTTCCGGTGCCGCCCGATGCCATGCTGATCCCGATGGGGTTGGCGCGGCCGGACCGCGCCTTCCGCTACGCGACGGTCTGCACGCTCACCTCGGTCGCTGGCGGTTTGCTCGGCTATCTGATCGGCGCCGCGCTCTACGACACAGTCGGGCTCTGGCTGATTGGGCTCTATGGCTATGGAGCCAAGGTCGAGCAGTTTCGCGAGGCCTATCGGGAATGGGGCGCCTGGATCATCCTGCTCAAAGGGATGACACCGATCCCCTACAAGATCGTCACCATCACGTCGGGCCTCGCCGACTATCCGATCGTTCCGTTCATCCTTCTCTCGATCGTCTCACGCGGGATGCGATTCTATCTGGTCGCGTTCCTGATCTATCGCTATGGCGAGCGGGCGCGCGCAATCATCGAGGAGCGGCTGGGATTCTGGGTCACGCTCGCCGGCATCGTGGTGGTGGCGGGGATCATTGCGGCAATTTACTTTATCTGAGTGGGGTTTCGCGCGGTCAGCTATCTCATTTTCGCCACGCCAAAATGCCAGTTTGGCGCACGCGAATGGAATGTGGAGTTCCATGACGGGGCATTGCAACGCGTTTGCTGACAGGAAGCTGACTGCCGGGTGCGCGAGCCTCCTGGCGGCGTTGCTGCTCCTCGGCACTGCGGCTGCGCAGGAGGCCCCTGAACCAGCTGAGCCGCCATTCGCTCGTCCTGGGATCTTCGATGCGATCGAGCGCTGGTTTGAGGACTCGAAAGCCCGGATCGACAACCAAGTCAAAGGCACGCAGCAGGCGATCGAAGGTGCCGCCAAGGATGCCGCCAAGGCCGGTCAGGCGGGCGGCGCCGCGCTTGGCTTTCCGGGCAGCAAGGTGGCGCGGGGGCGGGTGCGCTGTGCGGTCGCGCCGAACGGCGCGCCTGATTGCTTAGAGGCGGCCAATGCGCTCTGCCGCTCCAAGGGCTACGGCCCCGGCAAGAGCGTTGAAATCAATACCGCCGACAAATGCCCAACCTGGGTCTGGTTGTCGGGCCAGCGCGCGCCCGAGGGCACGTGCACGACCGAGACCTTCGTGCTGCAGGCGACTTGCCAGTGACGGACGCCGCAGCGATCCTGTAAGGCGTCTGATCGGGCGCAGGGCCGCGAATGCATGCGTCCGCGTTCCACCGCGAGCGCGAGGTCCGCCCCTTGAACCTCCACACCATGCTGCTTGCGCGTGAGGCGCAAGGCCGTCCGGTGACTGTCGGCGTGATCGGCGCCGGCAAGTTCGGCACCATGTTCCTGGCGCAGGCGCGCACGACCCGCGGCCTGCATGTCGTAGGCGTGGCCGATCTTGATGTCGGGCGGGCTCGCGCGCAGTTGTGTGCCGCCGGCTGGGATGAGGCCGCCTATGCGGCGCCTTCGCTGGGCGATGCCTTTCGTCAGCGACGCGCGCACATCACAGCAGACGCCGAAGCGCTGCTCGCATTTCCCGATATTGAGGTGATCGTGGAGGCGACCGGCGTGCCGGCCGTCGGCATTCGCCACGCGCTCAAGCGCGATCGCGCATGGCAAGCATGTCGTCATGGTGACGGTCGAGGCTGATGCCCTGGCCGGGCCGCTCATCGCCGCGAAAGCGAAAGCCGCGGGTGTCGTCTACAGTCTTGCCTGGGGCGATCAGCCGGCGCTCATCTGCGAGCACGTCGACTGGGCGCGCGCCTGCGGCTTCAAGGTCGTGGCGGCCGGCAAGGGCACGCGCTACGAGCCGCACTATCACGCGTCCACGCCCGAGACGGTGTGGGACATCCTCGACAAGTATCTGCACATCGAGGATCGCGCGTCGATCAATCCCAAGATGTTCAACAGCTTCATCGACGGCAGCAAGTCGGCGATCGAGATGACAGCGGTCTGCAACGCGACCGGGCTTGCACCGCAAACAGGAGGGCTCGCCTTTCCGCCAGCCAGCCGGTTCGAGCTAGCGGACGTGTGCAAGCCGAAGGCCGACGGCGGCACGCTCGAGCGCACTGGCGTCACCGAGGTGGTCTCCTCGGTCGATCGCACTGGTGGCGACGTGCCGCATCATCTGGCACTGGGCACCTACGTCGTGATCGAGGCCGACAGCGACTACACGCGCGAATGCTTCCGCGAGTATCACATGCTGCCCGATCGCAGTGGCCGCTATGCAGCGCTCTACCGGCCGATCCATATGATCGGGCTCGAGCTCGGCGTCTCGGTTGCCTCAGCGGCGCTACGCAAGGAACCGACTGGCGTGCCCAGCGCGTGGCGCTCCGACGTGGTCGCGGTCGCCAAGCGGGCGCTGCGCGCGGGCGAGGTGCTCGACGGCGAGGGCGGTTTCTGCGTCTGGGGCCGGCAGGGTCCGGCCGAGCGCTCGCTCGCCGAGGGGCTGCTGCCGCTCGGGCTCGCCCACAACGTGCGGCTCACGCGCGACGTGGCCGCGGGTGCGTCCCTGTCCTACGCCGATGTGGCAATCGCGCCCGACGACCCGGCGTTGCGGGCGCGCCGCGAGATGGAAGTGGCGTTCGGCCGCGACAACGCCGGCTAATTCGCCCGATGGACCCATGGCGCGTGGGTGTTACACTGCCCCCGACAAACGATTGATCGGGAGGACATTATGATCCGCAGCACCAGACGTCAGGCCATCATCGGTGCTGCCGCAACGGCGGTAGCCGGCATGACCGGGAGCGCCTCGGCGCAGACTTCGCTCAAGGTCATCGTCTTCCCCGGGATGTCGAACCTGGCGCAGTTCGCCGCGCTTGCGCAGGGCTTCTACACCAAGCGCGGGCTCGCGGTTGACCTGGTCTACACGCCGAACTCCACCGAGCTGCGCGATGGCCTTGCGGCCGGGCGCTACCAGATCGCGCATGCCGGCGTCGACAACGCGGTCGCGCAGGTCGAGACCGCGAAGATTGATCTCTTCATCTTCATGGGCGGCAACAACGGCTTCAACAGTCTGATCGTGCAGCCGGAGATCAGGAGCTACGAGGATTTCCGCGGCAAGGTCATGGCGGTGGACGCGGTCGACACCGCGTTCGCGCTCCTTCTCTACAAGATGCTGGACCTGAAGGGGATCAAGCGCAGCGAATACGACGTGAAGCCGGTCGGCGGGAGCCTCTCGCGTTATCAGGCGATGATCAAGGACAAGACCTATGCGGCCTCGATGCTCAACCCGCCGTTCTCGCTTGCAGGCGCTGCACGGCGGGCTTGAAGGATTTCGGATCGGCCGTCAGCGTGATCGGACCCTATCAGTCGGATGGCGGCTGGGTGCTGCGGTCGTGGGGCCAGGCCAACGGCGATGTGCTGACCCGCTACATCCAGGCGAACATCGAGGGCATCCGCTGGGCGCTCAATCCGGCCAACAAGGCCGCGATGGTGGCGATCCTGGCCGAGCGGCTCAAGCTGACGAATGAGGTCGCGGCGGAATCGTTTACGTTCTCTCAGAACGGCTTCGCGGCCGACAGCAAGTTCGACCTCGACGGCTTCAAGAACTCGCTGAAGCTGCGCGCCGAGATGCTCGGCACCTGGGGCGGCACGCCGCCGGCGCCCGACAAGTATCTCGATTTCAGCTATTACCAGCGCGCGCTCGCCAGCATGTGAGCCGCGTTGCTTTCAGTTCGTCACGGAGGAATGACATGAAGAAGACTATCTGGGCTCTCGGCGCAGGCGCGCTGCTTGCTGCCTGGTCCGCCATCGCGATGGCGGCCGATGTGCCCAAGTTCGAGGTCGATCCGTCCTGGCCGAAGCCGCTCCCGAACAATTGGGCGCTCGGCCAGGTCGCCGGCGTCGCGGTCGACGAGCGCGACCACGTCTGGATCATGCAGCGCCCGCGCAGCCTGTCGCGACTGGAGGCAGCCGCCGCGCAGAAGCCGCCGCGCGCCATGTGCTGCGTGCCGGCGCCGCCTGTGATCGAGTTCGATCCCGAGGGCAACGTGGTGCAGGCCTGGGGCGGCGAGGGCTCAGGCTACGATTGGCCCAAGCAGGAGCATGGCATCCGGATTGAGAAGGACCATGTCTGGTTCGGCGGCAATCACAAGGACGATGGCTTTCTCTTGAAGTTCACGCGCGACGGCAAGTTCGTGCAGCAGATCGGCAAGCCCGGTCCGCGCAAAGGTGACAACGATACGACCCAGCTCGGCCAGCCCGCCGACTTCTGGATCGATGCGGGAGCGAACGAGCTCTATGTCGCGGACGGCTATGGCAACCATCGCGTCATCGTGTTTGACGCCGCGACCGGCGCCTACAAGCGGCACTGGGGCGCCTACGGCAAGCGCCCGGCCGACGAGGTCAATCCGACTTCCAGTGATCCGGGCGGCCATCCTTATGATCCGAAGGCGCCGATCTCGCAGACCTTCAACAACCCGGTGCACTGCGTGAAGATCGCCAATGACGGGCTGGTCTATGTGTGCGACCGCACCAACGACCGCCTGCAGGTGTTCCGCAAGGACGGCTCCTTCGTGCGCGAGTGGCTCTATCTGCCGGAGACGCTGAGCGGCTCGGTGTGGGACGTCGGCCTGTGGCCCGACAAGGAGCAGAGCTTCCTGATCATGGTCGATGGCGGCAACAATCAGATGCGCGTCGTCCGGCGCTCCGACGGCGAGGTGGTCGGCACCTACGGCCGCTACGGCCGCAACGCCGGGCAGTTCTTTGGGGTGCACAACATCGCGCTCGACTCGCGCGGCAACGTGTTCACCACCGAGGTGTATGAAGGCAAGCGCATCCAGCGCTGGAAGGTCGTGAGCGGCGCGCCGCAGCTTGAGGCGCATCTTGCAGAGTACACGCGAATGCATCGCTGCTGGATGGGCAGAGCTGTGCCACATCGTTCCCTCCCCCCTTGTGGGGGAGGGACAGGGAGAGGGGTGCAGACGAGCACTGAACCGTCGTTCAATTCGAGGCCGAGACGCGAGAGCACAGCTCTTGTTTCGCCGTTCCGCAAGCCGCAGACTCGGTGCTTGTCTCCACCCCTCTCCCTGTCCCTCCCCACTTAAGGGCGTTTACGCCCGTCTTCGCGGGCTAGGGGGGAGGGAACCGTGTGGCGCGCACCTTCGTAACTCACTGCACCATGCGCGGCATCGTTTGAATGCGGAGCATGTGATGAAGCTCAATGGCAAAGTCGCGATCGTCACCGGCGGTGCCCGCGGCATCGGGCTTGCCATTGCGAAGCGCTATGTGGCGGAAGGCGCCAAGGTCGTCATCGCGGATGTTGACGTGTCGGCCGGCGAGGCGGCTGCCCGCGCGCTCGGGGCGACTTGCCGCTTCAAGGCCGCTGATGTTGGCGATGCGCAGCAGGCGCAAGACCTGGTCGACGTTCGCATGCGAGACCTTCGGCACGCTCGACATCCTGGTCAACAATGCCGGCATCGTGCATGGCGCGGACTTCCTCGACCTCAAGGAAGCCGACTTCGACCGCGTGCTGCGGGTCAATCTCAAGGGCGCGTTTCTCGTCGGCCAGGCGGCCGCGCGCCGCATGGTCGATCAGGTGAAGGCCGGCCGGCCGCCGGGCGCAATCATCAACATGAGCTCAGTCAACGCCGTGCTGGCGATCCCGAACCAGGTTCCCTATTGCGTGTCGAAGGGTGGCATCGCGCAGCTCACCAAGGTGATGGCGCTGTCGCTCGCCCCGCATGGCATTCGGGTCAATGCGATTGGGCCGGGCTCGATCATGACCGACATTCTCAAGTCGGTTGCGACCGACCGTGAGGCCAAGCGCCGCCTGCTGGCGCGCACGCCGCTCGGGCGCATCGGCGAGCCCGACGAGATCGCCGCGATCGCGCTCTTCCTGGCCTCGGACGATGCCGCCTATGTCACCGGCCAGACCGTCTATGCCGACGGCGGCAGGCTGGGCTTGAACTATACTGTTGCGGTCAAGGACGATTCGCTCGGCTGAAGGTTTCAATGACCGCAAAGCGATCACCAGCGCTCGACCGGATCGACATCAAGATCCTGGCCGCGCTGCAGCGCGACGGTCGGCAATCCATCCAAAAGCTGTCGGCAACCGCCGGGCTCTCGGCGCGTGCGTGTCTCGAGCGCGTGCGGCGGCTCGAGGCCTCCGGTATCATCATTGGCTACCGGGCGCTCATCGACGTCGGCCGGCTATCGAAGCCCGTCACGGTCTTCGCCGAAATCGTCCTTGAGAAGCAGGCGCGCCAGGGCGATCTCGAGAAGCGGCTCGTCTCGATCGAGGAGGTCGTCGAGTGCTGGGAGGTCAGCGGCGCCGTCGACTATGTGGCGCGCTTCGTCTGCGCCGACCTTGCCGGCTACCAGGAGCTCACCACCCGCCTGATCGATGATCCGAAGCTTGGCGTCGCCCGCATTGTGAGCCACGTGGCGCTGCGCCCGATCAGGGGCTTTGCGGGCTATCCGGAGGCGCTGTTACGTCGCAAGGGCGAGCCGTCGTAGCGGCCGATTGACGTGTAGCCCGGATGGAGCGACAGCGACATCCGGGGACGCCAGTAGCTCGGTCGCTCCCGGATTTCGCTCGCGCTCAATCCGGGCTACAAGCTGGCTCATATCGACGTGTCTACATATGTTGGGGGGGTGCGTACCATGAATTCGTGGTTCTTCCGCTTTCGTCGGCCCGCTGCATTACATGTCTGGCTAATCGCCACGCTGGTCATTGCGTTCGCATCCCATGCCTCTGCGCAGACCGCCGATCTCGTCGCCCTCAACGGCAAGGTGTTCACGGCGGACGCACGCTCGTCGCTCGCCGAAGGCTTCGCAATCAAGGACGGACGCTTCATCGCGGCTGGCTCCTCCGCGGCGATGCGTGCGCATGTTGGCCCTGCCACCAAAGTTGTCGACCTCGGCGGCCGCTTCGTGGCGCCCGGTCTTGCCGACGGCCATCTGCACGGCGTCAGCGGCGGCCCTGGTATCGATCTCGCCGAGACCCGCTCGCTCGACGAACTGTTCGCGGTGGTCGGCCGCGCCGCCAAGGATGCGCAGCCAGGCGCCGTCATTATCAGCAACAGCGATTGGCACGAGGCGCAGCTCAAGGAGAAACGCCTGCCGACAGCGCGCGAGCTCGATCAATATGCACCGGTCAATCCGGTGGTGCTCGTGCGCGGCGGTCACGAATATGTGCTCAACTCGGCGGCGCTCGCCAAATGGGGAATCACCAAGCAGACGCAATCGCCTGCGGGCGGCGAGATCGGCAAGGAAGAAGACGGTGAGCTCAACGGCGAACTCGTCGATAACGCGCGCACGCTGGTGATGCTGCCGCCGCTGCGTGCGCCCACGATCGACGATGTGCTCGCCACCCAACGCACGCTCAATTCTTACGGCATCACCAGCGCGCGCATAACGGGCAGCTTCCGTCTTGGTGAGTTCTTCCACACGCTCGATCTCGTGCTCGAGGCGCGCAAGCGCAGCCTGCTCACGCTGCGCTTGAACGTCTACCTGCCGGCGACGCGCGCCGGCGCCCGCGTGCGCGACCCCGCGTCGGTGCGCGAGATCCTCTCGCGCTCGCCGCTCAAGCAGGACGAAGGCGACGAATGGGTACGCATCGGTGGCGTCAAGCTCGGCGTCGATGGTGGCTTCGAAGGCGGCTTCATGACGCAGCCATTCGTCGGCGCCATGGGCAGGAACGGCACCTATTTCGGGATCAACACGGTGCCGGCGGCGGACTTCGCGGCGATCACGCGCGCGCTCAACCAGGATGGCTGGCGCGTGACCACGCATGCGGTCGGCGATGCCGCGATTGACGTTGTGCTCGGCGGCTACGAGGCGGCCAATGCCGATCGCTCGATCGCGGGCCGGCGCTGGGCGATCGAGCACCTGTTCGTGTCACGCCCGGACCAGATCGCGCGGCTCAAGAAGCTCGATGTGGTGCTCTCGGTGCAGGACCATCTCTATCTCGCGGCGCCGTCGCTGAAGAAATATCTCGGCCCTGAGCGGGCGAGCCAGATCACGCCGGTGAAGACCTATCTGGAGCAGGGGTTCCTGGTGGTGGGCGGCACCGACTCGCCGGTGGTGCCGGTCAATCCGTTCTGGCAGTTCTATCATTTCCTCACGCGCGACACGATCAGCGATGGCGTCTATGGCGAGAACGAGCGTGTGACCTCGCGAGTCGAGCTCTTGCGCATGATCACCATCAATTATGCAAAGCTGACGGGTGAAGCCGACATCAAAGGCTCGATCGAGCCGGGCAAGCTGGCCGACTTCGTGGTGCTCTCCGAGGACATCCTATCGGTCGCCGAGCGCGCAATTCCGAGTATGAAGGCGCTCGCGACCTATGTGGGCGGCAAAGAGGTCTATCGCGATCCGTCATATCGGTGATGGGCGAAAGTGTGTAGCCCGGATGGAGCGCAGCGACATCCGGGAACGATGGCGCAACTTGTCCGGGCGCTCCTGGATTTTGCTGCGCTCAATCCGGGCTACCCGATTGCCTGCTTTGCCTACGACCCCGCGCGTTTCACGCCGCGCTTGTCGACATATTCCTTGCCGTCAACGGGTCCAATGTGCGGTGGGTCTCTGTCGAGATACGGCCTCCCAATCCCGTATTGCGGGCCGTTCTCGTCGATCCACTTCCACAACAGGTCCGTCGTAATCCATCGGTCGGCGCGCGTCTCGCCCTTGACGCTCACGACATCGGCAGCAAGCCCGTATCCGTAGCCGCCGCGCTTGCTGCCGCCATGGTACGAGCTGTCGCTTGCCGCCTTCTTGCCGGTTGCGATCGATTGCCGATAGTCATCGCGGAAGCCGCTCGTGATCCCGGGGGCGTGTCCAGCGTCGTCGGCGGCGCGCATGAGCCGATAGAGCTTCACTTTGAAGCTTCGCTCCATGCCGCCAATGACGTATTGCGGCATCGACATGCCGGCTTTCTCCGCGGCATCCGGGTCCTTCCACGAGAAGTCTTCCGTCACAAGCTTGGTACGAGTTTTTGTAACTGTCCGCTTCTTGCCCTTCTTTTTGACGGTCACTTTGAAGCGTTCGCTCACCTTGACGGTGTCGATCTTGCGCGCTCGTTCATAGAGCGACCAGAGATATTGATCGATGCAGTCCTGGGAGAGCAGGCACTCGTCCGCAGGTTCCGGTGCGGTCACTTTGGGCAAGCTCAGGCTTGCGTCCGGTGGGGTCACAGCCGCGAGCCTGAAAGTTGGCTCAGCAAGCCCAGAGGCTGACTCAGCAGGTCCGGCGCTCGCGCGAGCGGCCGCGACCTCTGGCCGAACGACCGCAACAAATGACTGAGCGGGCGCCGGATTGCGATCCGGCTGAGCTGTCGCAGCTTTGACGTCCCGGTCAAGAATTCGTAGGGCCGGCATAGAGCAGAGATGCCAAGCTGCCCCACACGAAGCAGTGAAACCCACGCCTCATGGTGATCCCCATTTCGTCCCGGACTTATTGTATATGACGGAAAAATGGCTTGCACGAGGCGATGTGCAAAATTGCCTGGCACCCTGGGAACGGGCCCTTTGTGCGCTATTTCCCGGATTTTGCGGCCGGCGGCCCGAAAAACCTCGAGCCCACCATTCGGAGGGTGGCGGAAAGGGCGCGTGACATCTTCAGCGCCGACCTTACCTATTTGATCATCATGACCAGGTCGGGCGACGTGCTTGATGGTGCCCATCGCATCGCCAAGGCTTATCTGCAGGGCGAGCGGACCATTGCGGCGGTCGTGATCGACGACTATCCGCCACCGGACGGTGTCGCGGAGGTGCCGCAGAGCTAGTGTCGATCACCGATCAATGGTGACGAAATTAGAACGATTTCAATCGGCTGGCTCGGGCGCGCCCGGCTGTAATTGGAGGGCGTAGGAGACCTCAAGACACCCGACTTGGAGTATGGTCTGCTGCTCAAGCCAGGAAGCCCGTGCAGGCAGCGTCCGAATGGGCCGCTAGCAACAGCAGGAGTAGGACGAGATGAACGTCAAGTCCGTTTGCGAGCGTTCAGAGCAGTCTATTGACGCGAGCTCTTGGTCCGATGCCAGAGCGCGCCGCCGCCCATCGCGGGGTCTTGCATTGCTGGCTGCCCTTTTCGTCGGTCTGTGCGCGAGCCCATCGAGCGCGCAGAACAATGCTGCCTGCGCCACCTACGGCAACTGGATCGACGGCGCTTCGGGCAACGCGATCGACGGCAGGGACCTCCTGCGCGAGTTTTCCAAGTGGAGCGCGGTGGTGCTGCTCGGGGAGTCGCATACCAGTCCTGATCATCACGTCTGGCAGATGCAGACAGTGGCGGCACTGCACGACCGCACCGACAAGTCGGTCCTCGGTGAGAGAATGGTGCTCGGTTTCGAGTCGTTTCCGCGCCGCCTGCAGGGCGTGCTCGACGATTGGGTCGCCGGCAAGCTTTCCGCCGAGGCGTTTCTCAACGCGGTGGAGTGGAGACGGGTCTGGGGCTACGACTCCGCGCTCTACATGCCGCTGTTCCAGTTCGCCCGTCTCAATCGCATTCCAATGGTGGCGCTTAATGTCGAGCGCAGTCTGGTGTCGCGCGTCGGGCGTGAGGGCTGGGCGGCGGTGCCGCAAGACGCGCGCGAAGGGCTCACCGATCCGGCGCCAGCGAGCGAAGGCTATCTGCGCGATCTTGCTGCCGTTGCGGCCATGAAGCGGATGATGGCGCCGGGCGGCGGCGATTCACAATCGGCTCCGGCCGAGCCCGACGATGCGGCCATCGCCGAGGCGATGAAGCAGCCGGAGTTCAAACGCTTCGTCGAGGCCCAGCAGACCTGGGACCGGGCCTTCGCGCAGGGGATCGCCGATGCCAGGCGCAAATATCCCAACGCCACCATCGTGGCGGTGCTGGGCAGCGGCCACGTCGCGTTCGGTTACGGCGCGGCGCATCAGTTGAAAGACCTTGGCGTGACCGGCGTCGTCTCGCTCATTCCGGTCTCGGTCGACACCGCCTGCTCGCGCGTGGGCAAGTCCTTTGCGAATGCGATGTTCACGCTGCCGCCCGGCGGCGACGAGGGACCGATGACGGACCGGCCGCGGCTCGGCGTCGAGCTGGTGCAGGGCGAAGGCGCCCCGCGCGTCAATCGCGTGGTGGGGAACAGCGTCGCCGAAGCGGCTGGCCTCAAAGCCGGCGATCATGTGGTGCGGGCTGCCGGCGTCGAGATGCGCAGCCCCGACGATCTCGTCGATGTCGTCGGTCGGCAGGCCCCGGGCACATGGCTGCCCTTGAGCGTCCGGCGCGACGGACAGGAGATCGAGGTCGTCGCCAAGTTTCCGTCGCGGCCGCGCCAGGGTTAGGAATCTCTGCACCGGAGGGGTCTTCCGGGTGACTTGCATATTTTTCTTGTGAATTCCCAGCTCTCGCTTGGCTCGGCCCTGACGACAAGCAGCCGCGCGAGAGTTAAGAGAGTTTGAACGACCGCCAATTCCGCCGTGGCAGCGTTCACGGACGGCGGAATGAGACGTCCAAGTCCAGCACTTCCACGTAACCCGTTGTGGTTTTCCGGCACACTTGATTGGTCGGATTCGGCGCCCAGCTGTCGCCGTGGAGTGATGCCATGGATTTCATCGCACTGGAAAATCGCGTAAGCGCCCCCAACTACGCGCCGCTGCCGGTCGTATTGACGCGTGGCGAAGGCTCGTATTTGTGGGACGTCGATGGTCGGCGCTACGTCGACATGATGAGCGCCTATTCGGCGGTGAGCCTTGGCCACGCGCATCCGCGCATTCTTGCAGCGCTCACCGCGCAGGCGCAGCGGCTGGCGGTGCCGTCGCGCGCCTACTACAGCGATCGCCTTGGGCCATTTCTGGAGGAGCTCTGCCGCGTGAGCGGCTTCGATGCCGCGCTGCCGATGAACACCGGCGCGGAGGCGGTCGAGACCGCGATCAAGGCCGCGCGCCGATGGGGCTATCGCGTCAAGGGTGTGCGCCGTGACCGCGCCGAGATCATCGTGGCGCACGGCAATTTCCACGGCCGCACCACCAACATCGTGGGCTTCTCGTCGGAGGCTTCCTACCGTGACGGCTTCGGGCCGTTTGCGCCCGGTTTCCGCGCGGTGCCGTTCGGCGATCTCGCCGCCATGGAGCGCGCGATCACGCCCGACACCGCCGCCGTTCTGGTCGAGCCGATCCAGGGCGAAGCCGGAATCATCGTTCCGCCCAAGGGCTGGCTCGCCGGCGTGCGCGCGCTGTGCGATCGCCATCGTGTGCTGCTGATCGTCGACGAGGTGCAGTCGGGACTTGGCCGCACCGGCGCCTGGTTTGCGTTTCGAGCATGAGAATGTACGGCCCGATGGCATCATCGTGGGCAAGGCTCTCGGCGGCGGCGTGCTGCCGGTGTCGGCCTTCGTGGCGCGGCGTGCCGTCATGGATGTGTTCACGCCCGGCTCGCACGGCTCGACCTTTGGCGGCAATCCGCTTGCAGCTGCGGTGGGCCTCGAGGCGCTGCATGTCATTCGTGAGGAAGGTCTCGTCGAGCGCAGCAGTGTACTCGGCGCCTACATGCTCGATCGTCTGCGTGCGCTCAAAAGCCCGGCGCTCAAGGCTGTGCGCGGCCTCGGACTCTGGGTCGGCGCCGAGATCGATCCACAGTTCGCCAGCGCGCGCACGGCGTGCGAGCGGCTCCTCGCCAAGGGCGTGCTCTCGAAGGAGACGCATGACACCGTCGTTCGGCTCGCGCCGCCGCTCGTCATCGCGCGCGATGATCTCGACTTTGCGCTCGACCGCTTCGAGGAGGTCGTGCGCGACCTGAGTGTCTCACCGCGTCCCCATCCCGTCGCTGCTTGAGGTCACGCTGATGACGATGCTTGCCAATGCCCATTTCCTGATGTGCCGGCCGCAGCACTTCGCGGTCAGTTACGCCATCAATCCGTGGATGGATCCGTCGAGCTGGGCGCGCGATCAGCGCGTGCTGACGGCAGCGGCGCGGCGGGAGTGGACCGGCTTGCACCGCGCGCTGCAGGATGCGGGCGCGCAGATCGACCTGGTGCCGGCGAAGCCGGGCCTGCCCGATCTCGTGTTCACCGCCAACGCGGCGGTGGTGCTCGACGGCAAGGCGCTCCTGGCGCGGTTCCGCCATCCGGAGCGGCAAGCCGAGGAGCCGCATTTCGCGGCAACCTTTCGCAAGCTGCAGGCGCGCGGCCTGCTGGCGTCGGTGCGCACGCTGCCCGAGGGCGTGACGCTCGAAGGCGCCGGCGACTGCGTCTGGGACGACACCCGCAGCCTGTTCTGGATGGGTTACGGGCCGCGCTCGGACGAGGCCGCTCGACACGTGGTCGAGGAGGAGTTCGGGGTCGAGGTGGAGGCGCTGAGGCTTGCCGATCCGAGCTACTATCACATGGACACCGCGCTCTGCCCGCTGCCGGGCGGCGAGGTGCTCTACGTGCCTGAGGCGTTCACGCCCGAAGGGCGCGCCGTCATCCATGACCGCGTGGCGAGCGATCAGCGCATCGAGGTCGCGGACGAGGATGCCCGCAGGCTCGCCGCCAACGCGGTCTGCCTTGGCAACACGCTCGTGCTGTCGGCCTGCAGCGATGGCCTGCGCGCACGCCTCGCCGAGCATGGCTATCGGGTGCGCGAGACGCGGCTCGGCTCGTTCCTGCGTAGCGGCGGCAGCGCCTTCTGCCTCACGCTGCGGCTCGACCGCCGCTCTGCGAGCAGCCGCAGCGGAATGGTTGGAACTGCGGCCTGATCTGCGGTTCCACAAGCCCGGAGGGGCAGGAAGGCCGCGCTTCACATTCCTGTCACGCTGCCCTACATTAATGGCCGCTGACGCTGCATTGCAGCACGAAGGAGGTTGAGGAACGCCGCCGTGAACGGCCAAGTATCACCCACAGGATGGCCAGCCCTTGTGCTTAACGCGGACTTCCGTCCGCTGAGCTACTATCCGCTGTCGTTGTGGTCCTGGCAGGACGCGATCAAGGCGGTCTTCCTCGAGCGCGTGAATATCGTCGCCAACTACGATCGCTCGGTGCACAGCCCCAGCTTCGAGATGAAGCTGCCAAGCGTGGTCTCGCTCAAGACCTTCGTGAAGCCCGCAACGCAGCCCGCGTTCACGCGCTTCAACGTGTTCCTGCGCGACCGCTTCTCCTGCCAGTATTGCGGCCGGCGCGACGATCTCACCTTCGACCATCTGGTTCCGCGCTCGCGCGGCGGACAGACCACCTGGATCAACGTGGTCGCGGCCTGCTCGCCCTGCAATCTGCGCAAGGGCAATCTCACGATGCCGGAAGCCAAGATGTGGCCGTCACAGATGCCGTTCCAGCCGTCGGTGCATCAGCTGCACAAGAACGGCCGGCTATTCCCGCCCAACTATCTGCACGATAGCTGGCTCGACTATCTCTATTGGGACACCGAGCTCGATCCGTAAGACTCGGCCCGAACACTCGGAACTCACTCCACGTCGTCGCGCGCGGCCAAGCGGCGGCCCATCACCACGCCCCAGGCCGCGACGACGGCGAGCGTGAGCGAGATCAGCACGTTGTAGCCAGAGAGCGAAATGCCCAGGAAGCGCCAGGCCGCCTCGTCGCAGCGCACCACGCTGACGCGCTCCAGCTGATTGAGAAGGTCGGTCGCCGAGCCGAGCCCCTCGAGCGCGCCCGAGCAATCGCGCGGGCCAGCCCACAGCTTCCACTCGACGCCCGAATGGTAGACGCCAAGCCCGGCGTTCCACAGCATGCCGAGGGTGATCATGGCGAGCGCCGCGATCAGCACCTTGCGCTTGGAGCCGACCGAGTCGCCGAGGATCACGAGTGCCGCCAGCGGGATCGCGAAATAGTAGGGATAGCGCTGCTCGTAGCAGAGCGGACAGGGCTTGAGCCCAAGGCCGTACTGGAAGAACCAGGCACCCAGGATGGTGGCGATGCCGCCCACCGCCACCACGATGGCGGCAGCCGCGATCGGCCGGGTGCGCGCAAGCGTGCCCCAGGTCTCCCACAGTGGCACAGTGGCCGGCTCGCTCGCTCGTTCGCTCATGTGCTCAAGTCCCAACGCCCTAAGGCCCTGCAAACGAGGCCGAAATTGCTAGATTCTCTATCCCCGGGGCGCCCAGTTGGCATGATCCTCGACCAAAAACCACGCAACTTTTCGAGATCGGATCGTGAGCCCGATCGTCACCTCGCTTGATATAGGGCAGCCGTTGACCCCCCGCCATGGGCCGCTATGATCCGCGCCGCCTTGCCCCTGTGGCGGAATTGGTAGACGCGGCAGACTCGAAAATCTGTTGGTGGCGACATCGTGCTGGTTCGAGTCCGGCCAGGGGCACCATTGCGCATCTTGTTTGTCCATCCCGCCTTTGCATTAAAACACCCGGCGCATGCCGAGTTCCTCTTGCGCAGGGGACGCTGCCGAATCCATAGCGGTGACACGGGATGGGCCGACGTGCTCCATGCAGGCCAGGAAGGGGAAGGAATGCGCAGGCAGCTTCGCATCATCGCGGCCTCATGTCTGGTGCTGGCGGCCGCAGCGTCATCGGCGGCCGGGCAATCGCCGTCACGCGAAGCCTTCTGGAAGCATGTGCAGGAGATCTGCAACGCGACCTCGAACATCAAAACGGTCGATCGCATCGAGCCGCATGCCGAGCAAATCGCGGCGGCCGCCGAAAACGAGCATCGGCTCTGGGGTGGCCATAAGATCGATCACACCGGCCGGCTGTACCGGTTCGGCCTGGTCGAGACTGAGAACGAGCAGGATCCCGGCCCGAGCAACACTGTTCCGCTGCAGAAGATCGGGTGGTGGAACGTGTGGCGCTATCTGTCGGTCCTCGGCGAGGCCGGTCGCATCCATCTTGATTTTCTGCGCGTGACCTCGATCGAAGGCGCCATCGATGCGCGCGATCCGGATAGGACCGGCGAGCGCCGCTCGAACTATTTTGGCAATCTCTTTGCCGCGATCGATCAGATCGACAACGCGGAGCGCCGCGAGGCGGCGAAGGAAAGCGTCATTCGCGGCGCCATCGCGGATCGCCCCTGGTCGGCGGTGTTCATCTCGTATCTGGTGCACACCGCGCTCGGCGCGACAGTGGCCAAGTCGCCGCAGCAGTTCGCCTACAGCGCGAGCCATATCGACTACATCCACCAGGCGTTCCAGGCGAGCATCGCGGAGGAGCGCGGAAACCCGACGGCGGCGATCTATCGCGCCTGTCCGGCCCACGAGACCATGCCCCGGCGTGGTGATCTCATTTGCTACCACCGGCAGAAATCGTGCGACGGGTTGCCCGCGCGCGCCATTCAAAATCTGGTTGGATTTGGTGACCGCCCCAACGACAAGTGCAGATCCATCACCGTGTCGCACTGCGATGTGGTCACGCACGTCGATAAGAATGCCAAGAAAGTCTACACCGTGGGTGGCAACGTGCTTCAGTCGGTCACCGAGCGCCGCATGAACCTGGCCGCAGGTGGACTCAAGTTCTCGTCAAGTCAGGGCGACAGGGATTGCGGCGCCGCGCAGTCGCGGGCCGGCGGCAGCAACGCTGCGCCGCACGAGCGCTGCTCCTTGAACGACAGGGACTGGTTCGTAATTCTGCAGGCGCGGCCAGCCGGGGCGCTCGCGGCCGTTCGGCGATTAGCGCTGATCGGGCTGCTAGTCGAGGTCGCGCCATTCTCAGGGGGCAGGTGCAATGATCGGGGTTGCGTTGCTGATGATTGCCGTCGCCGCTGCTGTCGGCGTGTGCGCCTGGGTCGATATGGTCGACCGCATCTGGCTGGTGGCCGGTGTGGGCGCTGCCATGGTGGCGCTTCTTGGGTGTCCAGACCATGCTGCCTGGCCCAACGACGGAGGCCGCGCGATATTTCCCGATCTGGTTTGTCGGAACCTTTCTGGTGGCCCTAACGCTCAACATCGTAGCTGTCTTCGTTGGGCGCGCGGTGAAACGCCGGCGAACGTCTTGGGCAGCCCGCAGCGGCCATAGGGCCTGTTCCCGTTTCCCAATCGGTGCGCGTGCTCGGCGGGCGCCGCCTGCCCACGAATTGTGCGCGGCGAAAACGCGACAGCATTCTCGCTTCGCCAATCCTCTCCGTCGCCACAAAGGTATCGGGTGAGGTCTGAGTGCGACCGCATGACGGTGGCAAAACACCGGGTCGCCGCGGGTAATGGTAACATGGCGCCGTCGCATGGCTGCGAGGCACGCGCGTAAGTTATTGATCAAACGTACACAATACAAATTCCATAACTTTGCTTTGCTTTTGCCATGATTTTGTCCGCCAGGTTAGCAGAAGTGTTTGTGTTAACGTTCTCCGTGGTCGCGTATCGCAGTTGAGTAGTTTGGGGGAGTACCAAATGGCTAAGCCCGTCGTCGTTCTGGTTGGCGCGGACAAGGGTGGGGTCGGCAAGACGACCGTATCGCGCACGATTCTTGACTATCTCGCCGCTCGCAAGATCCCCACGCGGGCCTTCGATACGGAGTGGCCGCGCGGCACGCTCAAGCGCTTCCACCCGGACATCACCGAGGTCGTCGACGTGACCTCGGTTTCGGACCAGATGAAGATCTTCGATACGCTCGAAACCTCGAGCGCGGCGGTGACGCTGATCGACGTGCGCGCCGGCATCATGTCGTCGACTCTGAATGCGTTGCGCAATATCGGCTTCCTCGATGCGGGCCGCAAAGGGCAACTGACCTTCGCGCTGTTCCACATCCTGGGCTCCTCGATCGCCTCTCTCGATGAGATCGCGGAGACCTCGCACTACCTGACCGACGCCAAGTACTTCCTGGTCAAGAACTTCATCAACAACACCAGCTTCTTCGAGTGGGATCAGGCGACCTACAACAGCTATTTCAAGCAGTTCAAGGACGCGGTCGAGATCACCATCCCGCAGCTCAGCGAAATGGCCTACGAGCAGGTCGAGCTGGTGGCGGCCCCGTTCACCAATTTCATTGCCAACAAGGCCGCCAATGGCCTTCCCGCCAGCCATTCGTTCGTGCTGCGTGGTTATGTGCGGCATTGGTTGGAAAACGTCTGGTCGGAATTCGACCGGGTCAAGTTCCTTGATCTGGTGGGAGTTAGAGAAGGAGCTGCAGCAGAAGCCACCAAGCCGCGGCTGATGAAGCTCGCGGAAGCCGCCGCCTCCTGAGTGTGGTGCCATGGCGTACCGCCTGATTTGACGGGCGGTTCGTCGACCTTTGCACGTCAGGTGAGGGCTCTGGCCGGCCAAGCGGGTGGCATTCATGTCGATTCTGTCTTTTGACGAAGAGATTGAGGAAAGGGGTTACGACGTCCGCGCCCGTCGCGATGCGGGAGGCGGCACCGGGCCGCTCTACATCGTGTGCTCGCCGCGCAAGAGCGTCGGCAAGACGCTGCTGGCGCGGCTTCTGGCCGAGTTCTATTTCGGTCACGACCGGCCAATCGCGGCCTTCGACCTCGCCGATGAGGGCCCGCAGCTTTCCGATTTCCTGCCGGATGTCACCACCGCGGTTGAGCTCGGCAGCATGCGCGGCCAGATGGGGTTCTTCGATCGCCTGATCGGCGAGAAGCATGCCGCCAAGGTGGTTGACGTCAGCCACCGCATGTTCCGTGATTTCTTCGTCATCGCCAACAAGATCGGCATTCTGGAGGAAGCCAGCCGCCGCGGCATCGAGCCGATCATCTTGTTCTTGATCGATCCCGACGAGAAATCGTCGGGTGCCTATTCCATTCTGCAGCGCTGGTTCGCCGAGATCTCGCTCCTGCCCGTACGCAACCAGATTGTATCCAACGGAATTCCCTACTGGGGCTCGTTCCCGAACGAGAGCCCGATCCACGTGGCGCTCGAAGTCCCGCTGCTGAGCGCGTCGGTGAAGTCGCTGATCGCGCAGACCTCATTCTCGTTTGCGCGCTTCCAGCGCACCCAGTCGATCGGCCTGCCGGTTCGGCTCGACGACGAGCTGCGCGGCTTCATCCGGCGGGTGTTCCGCCAGTTCTGCGAGATGGAGCAGCGGCGCATGTGCGGCGACGTGCGCGGGCATTGGAGCTCGAGCCCTTAAGCCTTCTGTGTCATCGCGCTCGTGTCGTCACCCCACGCGCGTGAACGCGCGCTTGAGGAACTCGCCGCCGTGGCGCAGGCCTTCCTGGTCGATGCCATGACCGACGCCTTCGGAGAGATGCCACTCCACCGCGACGCCAAGCGAGGCAAGGCCGCTCGATGCCTGAAACATCGCCTGTGGTGGAATCAGGTCGTCGCCGTCGCCATGCACGAGCAGGACCGGCGGGTGCGACTTGATCTCGGCCGCGAAAGATTCCGGCTTGAGGTCAGGTGGTACGACCAGCAGCCCTGAATAGCCCACGATCGCGAGTGGAGGGGTAGCGCGGCGCAGGCCGACATGCAGCGCCATCATGGTGCCCTGGCTGAAACCGACCAGCGCCAGCGCGGATGCCGGCAGGTTGCGGCGCGCAAGCTCGGCGTCGAGAAAGTGCTCGAGCACGGGCGCCGCCTTGTTGACGCCGATCCAGCGCTCGTTCGGATCGCGGAACGTGAGATTGAACCATTGCCGGCCGGTCGGCGCCTGGCCGCAGGGCTCCGGCGCATGGGGCGAGACGAACGCGGCCTGCGGCAACAGTCCTTGCCAGGCGCGGCCGATCTCAATCAGGTCGTTGCCGTCGGCGCCATAGCCATGCAGGAACACCACGAGCTGGCGCGCCGCGCCGCCTGCGCGCGGCTCGAGCCGCGGTCCGTTCAGTTCAGCCGCCATGGCGTCTCCCGCTGATGACTTTCTCTTGCGTTGGTTTGTTTCGGATTGCCGCGGTCTTGACCGAGCTCTTTTTCATTGTGAGCTGTGGCGCGCCGTCGCGTTTCTTGGCGACCCGATAGTAGGACCAGAGCGCGCAGGCTGCCGCGCCTCGCCAGGGGCGCCAAGCTTCGGCGAGCAGGCCCATGTCCTTGGCGGTCGGGCGTGTCTTGAGGCCGAGCAGCAGCCGCGCTGCCTCTTGCAACGCAAGATCGCCGGCCGGCCAGGCGTCAGCATGCCCGAGACAGAACAAGAGATAGATATCGGCGGTCCATGGTCCGATGCCGTGCAGCGCGGTCAGTGCCCGATGTGCGTCCTCGGCTGACATGTCCACGAGGCTCGTCAGATCGATTGCGCCTTCGCTGACCGCGCGGGCGATCGCTTTCAGAGTGCGGATCTTCGGCGCCGACAGCCCGATGCGCGCAAGCTTGGCGGGCCGTGCCCGCAGCACCGCTTCATGATCGAGCGGATCGAGCGCCGCCTTGAGCCGTTCCAGGATCGCGCTGGCGCTCGCGGTCGAGAGCTGCTGGGCGACCACGATGGCGGCGAGCCCGGCGAAGCCGTCGGGGCGCTTGCGCAGCGGCGGCCGGCCGGAGGCCGCCAGTGCCTGCTCGAAGCGCACGTCGGCCCGGACCAGCGCGGCGAGCGCGGTGTCGAGATCGGCCTCGGTGTGGATACGGGCATGCATGGGGCCGGATTGATACACGGAGATCACCCGGCCGTCACCCGATCGCTGGTAATGAAACCCTACACGGCAATCGCGTAGCGGCTGCCTTGCTCCGAGGCGCGTCTGCGCGCCCGCAGGAGAAACATCCGGAGCGAGCCATATTCCTTGGCCGCCTTGGTCATGCCGACATAGTCGCACGCAAAGGCCTGGCTGTGCTCGAGTGCCAGCGCGGCGGCGAAAGTCTCGGTCACGTAGACGCAGCCGGGCGGCGTGACCGGCTCGATGTGGGCTGCGCGGGTCACGTGTGCACCGAAGAAATTGGCATGGCCAAGCACGGGATCGAGCGTCTCATAGACCGGGCCCAGGTGGCCGCCGACCCGCAGCGATAGCGGTACCGACAGGCCGAGCGCGGCAAAATCGAGCCGCGACAGCGCTGCCTGCAGCGCCAGCGCGCATTCGGCGGCATCGTTGGCGCGCTGAAAGACCATAAAGAGGCCATCGCCCCAGGTATTGGCCAGCAGCACTTTGTTCCGATGCACCTGGCGGACATGCTCGATGGCACCGAGCACGCCGGTGACATAGTTCGGAAGCTCCCGATCGGTGAGCCTGCTGAAACCCTGGAGATCGCCGAACAGCATCGCACGCGCACTTCGCCGGCTGTTGGAGGTCGAGCGCGAAGGGTTCTCGGGCGGCTGCGACCCGTGCTCCGGCGTGATCGGAATGATGGTCTGCGGCCGCCCCGTCTCGCGCCAGATGTCGACATCGATGGCTGTACCGGCGTTGCCTGAGGCGAGCCTGCCGTCCCACACCACGATCTGCTCGATCGGCGCGAACAAGTGCTCGCTCGCCAGAACCGAAAGCCCCATGCCGAGACGGCTGCAATAGACATAGAGCGTATCGTCGCCGAGATATTCGTCCTCGGTCGCGTAGCGGACCGACTTGGCGTTGGCGAGACACGCTTCGAAGCGTTTGACCCATTGCTGGCCCGCGGGCCGCACCGACTCCCGGATGAAATCATCAAGGCGGAACGGCAGCAGCACATGTAGCTGCGCTTTGCGCGCCAGCAGCGCCTCGGCGAACAGGATGTCGGCGCCGGCGGCGAGCGAACCGTAGCCGAAACCAACATTTCGTTTCGCCAGCAACTCGGAGATGCGCGCCGCGATGGTGGCCTCAGCCGTGGCCGGGAAGCGGCCTGCCGCTCCTGGCGCTGCGATGATGTGGCCCGCATAGTGGATCACCGCCGGTGGCGAGATCGCCTGCAGCCAGTCGACCGGCAGGTTTTTGGCGAGGCACGCGTTGTAGATCGAGCGTGCCGCGGTCGAAAGCCGGGCGTGATCGCCCTCGCTCGCCGCTTGGGCGGCCGGCAGGGCGCGGCGGGCGGAGGCAATGTCTCCACCGATGACATGCGCCTCGATCAGCGTTGCGGCTGCCCAGAACAGCTCCTCGCCTGCGGCCGTTGGCATGGCGGTCAGCTCAGCCGCGATCCGGCGCGCGATCGCGGCTGACCGCTCAGGCTGACCGGCGAGCAAGAGCAGGTTTGCGACGTTGATGCCCGGATAGTAGTGGCCGCTGCGGCGGTAGACCGCCTCGTATTTCTCAGCAGCTGCGAGCAGAAGCTGAACGCGCGGCGGGCCATCGGGTGCTGCGAGCGCCATATCCTTGAGGAGGCGCGCTTCGAGCTCAGGAATGTCCGTTTCCTGGCGACCTTCGAGGCCAAGCTCGCGATAGAGCCCTTGCGCCTGCTCGGTCGCGCCGGAACGCGCCAGCGCGAGCACAGCGCGATGCCGCAGCTGCAGATCGTTCGGGTGCTCCGAGAGGCCCTGGCGCGCCGCGTCGTAGGCGCGGAAAAATTCGCCGTCTCGCTCGGCGGCCTTGACCACAGCCAGCCATTCGCTCGCGCCATGCTGCGCGTGCGGCGGCATGCTTAAAGGGTCACCCATCCCGCAGGCGGCGTGCGGCCGGGATGGAGCACGCCGCATGTCTTGCAGGTGCGTGCCCTGTTGTCGGCGTAGAAGGCCTCATAGAGCGGCGGCAGGTCTTTCACGAGGTGTTGCACCTTCACCTCAACGCGGTGGACGAGCGCGCCGCAGGAGAAGCAAAACCACTCGAAGCCATCGACATCGTTCGGCCGCGCGGCTTCGACCACGAGCCCGACCGAGCCCGGCTGCGGGCGCTGCGGAGAATGACGAACGTGCGGCGGCAGCAGGAACACGTCACCCTCGCGGATCGGCACATCGTAGAACGATCCGTTGTCGAAGACCTTGAGCACCATGTCGCCCTTGATCTGGTAGAAGAACTCCTCGACCGGATCGTCGTGATAGTCGGTGCGCGCATTCGGCCCGCCAACGACCTGCACGGTCATCTCGCCGTCCTCGAACACTTTCTTGTTGCCAACCGGCGGCTTCAGCAGGTGCTGGTTCTCGCTGATCCATTTCTGAAAGTTGAAGGCATTGAGCCGTCCGGTGCCCATGGCGGTTGTCCTTTCACGCAGCCGAACGCGCGCCGGCACGCTTGAGCCCGCAGCTTTCGAAGGCGCGCCGCGTCGCGTCCTTTTCGGCATCGGTGAGCTCGAGCATCGGACGGCGAACCGCGCCGCTGGCTTGTCCGAGCAGCTCCTGCCAGTATTTCGAATGCGCGTGGAATTTCTCCGGCGGGCGGGAGCGCCTGAAGGCTTCGCGCACCGGATTGAGGCTGTCGCGCACCGCCTTGGCGCGCGCATGCTCGCCCTTGAACGCCAGGTCGGTGTAGTCGCGCATGCGGCGATCGGTTGTGGTCTGGTAGAGATAGGGCGGCGACGAGCAGAGATAGAGCTGCCAGTCGAGCTCGATGATGTTGTCGAGCCATTCATCTTCGGACGCGGTGCTGACGATCAGCTTGTCGCCTGCGAGCCTGGTGAGCCTCGCATACATCTCGCGCGGCACGCTGTATTTGATCGCCACCACATTGGGCAGCTCGGCGACGCGTGCGCACAGTTCCGGGCTCATCAGATAGCCGGAATCGGGATGACTCCAGAGCGCGATGCAGATATCGACCGCCTCGCTCACCGTGCGGTAGTAGGCGAGCAGCGTGTCGTCCTGCTTGTTGAGGAAGTGCAGCACCGGCGCATGCACTACGATATAGTTGGAGCCGATCGCCTGCGCGTGCTTGGCAAGCTCGATCACGGTGTCGAGGTTCTGGTCCGAGCACGACAGGATAGTGCGAGCGCCGCCGATCTCCGCGACTGCGATATCGAAAGTGCGCTTGCGCTCGGCCAGCGACATCGAGAAGAACTCGCCCTGCTTGCCGCTCACGAACACGCCGTCGATGCCGAGGTCATCGACCCAGTGTTTGAGGTTGCGGCGAAAACCTTCCTCGTCGATCGCGCCGTCCGGCCGGAACGGAGTCAGCGCAGCCGCCCAGATGCCCTTGAGATGGGCGCGGGCATAGGCTTTGGCGTCGGTGCGGGTAAAGCTAAGGTTCATGTCTCGCCTTGGGGTCGATGCGCCGCCATTGTGCAGGGTTTTGGCGCGCTTTGCATCCCCAATGGCGGCGCCTGTCTGCCCTACAACACGGTCCGCAGCGGCGTCGGAAAATAGCGGTAACCATCGCCCTGCTTGCCGATATGGCCGAGACCCGGCCATGGAAAGTGATAGGTCACGCCCACCACGCGCTGCGACGCCAGCATGTCGAACACGCGCAGCCGCGATGCCACGGCCTGCTTGCCGTCGGTGTCGTAGGTGAACTCGCGCCGCGGGTTCTCAACCACGATTGTGTGGTGGTGCGCGATATCGCCCGCGTTGCACAGTGTCTTGCCTTGCGAGGTGATGACATAGACCGTGTGCCCGACGGTGTGGCCGGGTGCTGCCATGGCTTGGATGCCGGGTAGGAACTCCTGGCCGTCGCGCACGAACACGATGCGGTCGCGATTCGGCAACAGATGCTTGCGCGTGCCGGCGACGAAATCCTTGAGCTGCGGGTGGGTGAGCTTGCCTTCGTCGGTCCAGAAGTCGAGATCGGTCTGCGTCATGTAGATCTGGGCATTGGGAAAGTTGCGGCTGCCGTCGTCGGCCATCAGGCCCCAGCAGTGGTCTGGATGGGCGTGGGTGAGAACGATCGCGTCGACGTCCTTGGGGTCGAGGCTGGCGGCCTTGAGACTCGCGATAAGCCGGCCGCTGTCCGGTCCAAACGCCTTGGCGGTGCCGACCCCAGTGTCGAACAGGACGACCCGCTCTCCGGTGTTGATCACCAGCGCATTCTGCTCCAGCGATACGTTGTCGGTGGGCAGGAAGTTGTCGTTGAGCTCCTTGAGCATCTGCTCCTTGCTGACGTCGCTGAAGACGCCGGCGGCGGGCTCGCCCATGTGCAGCGGTCCATCGGAGACGATGGTCGCCTCGAAGCCGCCGACCTTGAAGCGGTAGAAGCTCGGCGCCTGCGTATTCGTCATCGGGGCTTTGGCGCTCGCAACGCGCGGCAGCGCGGCGCAGGTCAGGCCGGCAGCTGCGCCAGTCAGAAGCGCGCGGCGTGTCGAAATCAATCGATCGAGGTCGCCCATTGTTTTCTCCTCATTGCGGCGTGGATCGCGCTATCTCTGATGTTACTGTGACCTTACCATGTCAGGCCCCGTCTTCCGCTTCGCGCCCAGCCCAAACGGCTACCTGCATCTCGGGCATGCGCTTTCTGCGTCAATCAATTTCGATATGGCCCGTACGATGGGTGGCCGCCTCCTGCTGCGCATCGAGGATATCGATCCCACCCGCTGCCGCCCCGAATACGAGGCGGCGATCTATGAGGATCTGGCTTGGCTCGGCATCGCATGGGAAGAGCCGGTGCGCCGCCAGAGCGAGCATTTCGACGACTATCGGGCGGCGCTCGCGCGGCTTGAGGCATTGGGCCTAGTCTATCCGAGCTTCGAGAGCCGAGCCGAGGTCACGGCGCTTGTCGCCGAGCGCGAGGCCGGAGGAGCATGGCCGCGCGATCCAGACGGTGCACCGCTTTATCCTGGCACCGCCAAGTCGCTCTCATCCGCCCAGCGCCAGCGGCTGATCGAAACCGGCGCGCCCTATGCGCTGCGGCTCGATATGGCGGCAGCGCTGGCGCTCGCCGGCGCGCTCGAGTGGGCGGAGACCGGTGAGGGGTCCGAGGGTGAGACTGGAGCCGTCACAGCAACGCCAGCCGCCTGGGGCGACGTCGTGCTGGCCCGCAAGGAGACCCCAACCAGCTATCATCTCTCGGTCGTGGTCGACGATGCGCTGCAAAGCGTGACCCAGGTGGTGCGGGGACAGGACCTGTTCTGGTCGACCAGCGTCCACCGGCTGTTGCAGGCCTTTCTCGGCCTGCCGGCGCCGACCTATCATCACCATCGTTTGGTGCTCGATTCCGACGGGCGCAAGCTCTCCAAATCGACCCGGGCGACAGCGCTGCGGACGCTGCGCCAGGACGGCGTCACGCCAGCCGCCATCCGGAAAATGGTAGGCCTGCGTTAACACTCTTAAGCACCACAGATTTGAGGGCCTGCCGTGCCACTAGTCCCGAGGCCGGCCGCCGTGCCAATCTCCGCCCCGGCGGCGCCATGCAGAAGCAGAGCAAATCCTCACGACGGGTCAAAGCGAAGCGCAAGCCGCGGCGGCGTCGCGGCGGGCCGCGCGCGGCCGCGGTCGAGGCGACGCTTGCGGCGCTCGCCCACGATATCCGTACGCCGCTGACGGGTATTTTGGCATTGAGCGAGCTATTGGCGACGTCCGACCTGGGCGAGCGCGAGCGTGGCTGGGCGTCCGCGATCAAAGGCACCGCCGATCATCTCGCCATGCTGACGTCGCTCATCGTCGACGCGGTGCGAGCCGAGGCCAAAGGCTTGACGCTCCGCCGCATGGCCTTCGGTCCCCGTGCGCTTGCCGACGCGCTGGCGGCTTCGCTGGCGGCGCGTGCCGGCACCAAGGACCTTGCTTCCGAGGTCCACGTCGCGGCTGACCTTCCCGACAGCGTGATTGGCGATCCGCTGCGCCTGCGCAGCGCGCTCGAGAACCTCATCGACAATGCTGTGAAGTTCACAGATCGCGGCCGCGTTGCGCTTGACGTCACGGTAGAGCGGCTGGCGCGTGGGCGCGTGCGTCTTATTTTCACGGTGACTGATAGCGGGGTCGGGCTTGCCGCCGCCGAGGTCAAGCGCCTGTTCCGGCCGTTTGCGCAGGCCAACGAGGAGATCGCGCGCCGCTACGGGGGCGCCGGTCTCGGGCTTGCCTTCGTCAAGCGCATCGCCAAGGCGATGCGCGGCGACCTCACAGTCCGGAGCAAACCGGGCACCGGCAGCGCGTTTCGCTTCACGGCGACGGTCGAGCTCGTCACGCCTGCGAGCGCGCAAGCGAAAGACGGGTCAGCGTCGGCGCGCGCCGCGCCTGTACGACCGCTGCGCATTCTGTGCGTCGAGGACAATCCCTACGGCCGCGTCGTGCTCAACACGATCCTCACCGAGCTTGGCCATCGCGCCGACTTCGTTGGCACCGGCGAGGCTGCAGTCGAGGCGGCCGCCGGCAAGAGCTATGACGCCGTACTGATGGACGTGACGCTGCCCGGAATTGATGGACTTGAAGCGACGCGGCGCATCCGAGCTCGCATCGGTTCGGCCGTGCGGGTGATCGGCGTGTCAGGTCGCAGCAGCCCCGAGGAGGCCGCTCGCGCGCGTTCAGCCGGCATGGACGACTATCTGCCCAAACCGCTCAGCCCGAGCGCCTTGGCACGGGTGCTTGCGCGCTGAGCTCTGGAGTTGTTGCTTAGCGTTTGAGCAGTCTTAGCAGCAGCAGCAGGATCACCGCCCCGATAGTGGCGACCACGATCTGGTTGATGATCGGTATCGTCACCAGGTGACTCAGCCCCACTTTCGGCAGCAGGAATCCGCCGATGATGGCACCGAGCACGCCGATCACCATGTCGCCGATGATGCCGAAACCGCCGCCTCGGATGAGCTTGCCGGCCAGCCAGCCGGCGACCAAGCCCACCAGGAGGAAGATGATCAGGCTTGTGAGATCCATGAGACGTCCCTCGCTGCCGGCCGCCGATGATCGTGTCGGACCGACGTGCCGCTTCGAATCGCTTGAAAGTTAGCTCGGGCGTTCCGCACTGTCACCGCCACCGCTGCGCTTATCCCGCCTGTTGGCAGGCGTTTCAGCTGCGGCGCAGCCGTCCAAAAGCAGCGTTCAGTTCGCCGCCATACACGAAGATCGATGCGGTCAGGTAGAGAAAAACCAGTGCGATCATGGCGGACGCCAATCCGGCATAGTAGGTGACGTAGGTGTAGGCGAACTCGGCGAGGTAGCGGCCGAAGATGACGCCTGCCGCAAGCCACATGATCAGGGTGGCGAGAATGCCGGGAAGGATGTCGCTCAGCTGCCGTCGCCCCGCCGGCAGCCACTTGTGCGCGATCAAGAGCGCAATGATGAGCGCCACGCTTGCGATCAAATAGCGCGCGACCGTGAAATTCCATTCGAGCGGCGCCAGCCAGGTTGCGAACTTGACCGCGGTCGCGAAGATCAGCGGGCCGAGCACGATCAGAAACGCGAGCGCAAGCAGCGCCACGGCGCCGAACAGCACGTAGATGATCGATTCGATGCGCAGCAGCACCCAGTTGCGTGTTTCGGCGATACCGTAGGCGCGATTGAGTGCGATACGCAGGCTCTCGATCCCGCTCGAGGCGAAATAGACCGCGAGCGCGACGCCGATGGTCAGAATATCGCCGCGGGTCGTCGTCAGCACGCTGTGGATTTCGGATGCGATCGGGGTCGCGACCTCGCGTGGCCAGGTCTCGAGCAGGAGCTTGGCGACTTCGTCGGCGAGCTCCTTGGAGCCCAGAAACGAGGCGGCGAGCGCGGTCACCACGATGATGAACGGGAACAGCGCCATCAAGGTGGATAGCGCGATATGGCTGGCGGTCGCCCAGCCATCGTTGGCGAGGAAGCAGTAATACGCGTCGAGAGCGGCACGGCTGCATCGGCGAAAAATGCCCAACGTCGCACTCCGTCGGTGAATAGATACCATGCCGCCGATTTGAAGTTCCTACAACGGTTGCGGCAAACAAGGTTAGGAACTTCAAATCGAAAAGCGGCACTGGAATCATATACTTGCGAGTGCCCCTTTGCTTCCGAAGTTCGTGTCAGAGGTTGTTGCGACGTATCACGGACTTCGGAAGCGGGGGCACTCGTGGCCCGGTTCCAATATTCCAGAACCGGGCGCGTCCGAACAGAGGCGGGTAGGAACGTCGCGTGCGACGCTTTGGTACTCTGCGGCTCGGTGCTACGCGGCCTGGACGTCCGTGAGGAAGCGGCGGACTTCGCCATTGAGGCTTTCGGCTTCCTGCGAGAGCGTGTCGGCAAGCGACTTGACGTCGGCGGCGACGGTGCGGGCGTCGCGCGAGGTGCCGGCGAGGCGGCTCATGGACTCGGCGCTGGTGCGCGCTTCCGAGGATGCGCGGTTGACGCCTTCGCTGATCGAGGCGACGGCGCGGTTCTGCTCCTCGACCGTGACCGCGACCGTGCCGGCAATGTGGGAGATTTCCTCGATGATGGTGTTGACCTGCTCGATGGCGTGGGCCGCGTCCGCGACCGCCGACTGGATGGCGCCGACCTGGCCGGCGATCTCCTCGGTGGCCTTGGCGGTCTGACCGGCGAGCGACTTGACCTCGGAGGCCACCACCGCGAAGCCCTTGCCAGCTTCGCCGGCGCGTGCCGCTTCGATAGTGGCGTTGAGCGCCAGCAGGTTGGTCTGGCCCGCGATCGCCTGAATGAGGCCCACCACTTCGCCGATGCGGCTGGCAGCCACTCCCAGCTCCGACATGGTGTGGGCCGTGCGGCGCGCATCCTTGACGGCGCCGCTCGCGACCTCGGTCGAGCGGTTGGCCTGCCCGGCGATCTCGCTGATCGATGCGGCAAGCTCCTCGACTGCGCCGGCTGCCGCCGTGACGTTGCCGGACGCGACTCCGACGCGCTCCTCGGCGGCGCGGGATTCGGCCGAGACCTGGTCGGCGGCGCTGTGCAGCTGGGTGGAGGTCACTTCCAGTCGGCCGGCGGCTTCGCGCACTTTGCCGAGCGCCTGGTCGACCGACATTTCGAAGCGCGTGATGGTGGCGGCGATCGCGTCGGTGCGCTGCTCGCGCTCGCGATTGGTCGCGGCCTCGCCGGCAGCGAGCCGCTCGCGCTCGATCATGGTGTCGCGGAATACGATGACGGTGCGCGCCATCGCGCCAAGCTCGTCCTTGGCCTCCGTCGCCGGAATCGAGGCAGACGTGTCGCCGGCGGCGAGCTTTGTCATGACGCGGGTGAGCCCGTTGAGCGGACGCGTGATGCTGCGGCCCACCAGCCAGCTGAACAGAAGGCCGATCAGGACTGCCGCCGCGCCGACCCCGATGATGAAGATGCGGATGTGGCTCTGCGACTGGGTCAAGGCGGCGGCGGAGGCTTCAGCCCTATGCTCCGCCATGGTGATGATCGCCTGCGATTGCGGAACGAGCTGCTGACTTGTCTCGATGATCTCGGAAACTGATTTCTGGATGTTCTGCGACTGCCGGTTCCATTGTGCCAATGTCGAGGAATAGCCTTTGACGAGATCGCCCAGCTTGGCCTTCACCTGGTCGTCGACCAGGAGTGCTGAAAGCTTCTCTTCGAAGCTCCGGTACGACTTGAAGAACAGCTCCCAGGTGGCCGGGTTGCGATCAAACCGGTACTGCGCCTCGTAGCGGCGCATCATGAGCAGCGCTAGCATCAGCCAGTCGCGCTCCGCCTCCGACAGCACCTGCATCCCGTCGCTGATCAGCTGCTCGACTTGGGCGGCGGCGTCGTCCAGCCGCTTGCGCGTGCCCTGGCTATCGGAATAGCCGAGCGCCTTCTGTTCTTCGACCAGGTAGTCGAAGTTGAGCCGGAGCTCGCCCAGACGCTGCCGGACCTGCCCGCCGATGTCCTGGGGCAGCATGCCGTTTGCTGCGGCGGCGATCTTATCGAAGTTGCGGGTCGTGAGGGTCTGAGCAGCCTCGAACGCCTTGGCCCGCTCGTCCGACGGAAGAGCGACGTAGTCCTTGGCGGCAATCTGCATGCTCGCCAGCGTGAGCTTGAATTCACGGCTTGCATCGGCCAGTGCGGCGGCAGTGCCGACATTCGCAAAGGCATCGGTGACGCCGCTTTGCCCCGCGGTGAACGCTACTCCGTTGGCCAGAAAGCCGACGACGGGGACGAGCGCGAGCCCGATGATGCGGGTACGGACCGAGACGGAAGCGATCGATTGGGCGAACGACTGGAGCATGCACGCCTTCCCAGGAACAAGCCGCCTCAATGACCAATGGGCCGGCGCCTATCGGAGCCGGACGCGGTGCGGCAGTATGGGGAGAGTGCACGAAATGGTTAAACAAGTTGCAAACCACAACTTCCGGATAATACGTGTAAAAATGAATACAGATGGAGCAAGACCCGTATGCCAAGCGGGGTCGGTTGGAGCCATGGGATGACCGTCGAGCGGCTCGCATTGACCACGCAGGTGTCGGCGGCCGCCGACGCGGCCGAGGCCATTCTGCGCGCTGGCATTGCGGCAGTGCGAAAGCGGTTGGACGGCGCAGAGCGCCGTTCTGCCCAGCGCGCCCTGCATGGGCTCGCCTGGCTTGCCACCTATGCGACTGCAATCCGTGCACTCGCGGACTATGCCGGGCGGCTCCAACTTGCGGGCGATGCCGCGGGCGACCTGCACGAGGCCGACGCACTTATGATTGCGATCGGGGTGGAGGAGTATCTCGCCCAGATCGTCGGCGGCATCCCAATGAGTCAGGGCGAGCTGCTGCGCCCGCGTGACCTTGGCCTCTCGGCCTCGATGGTGGCCCAGCAGGTCGAGGGTCCGCTTGTGGCGCTCATGAGCGGAACTGAGCAGCGTCGCGCGCAACTCGTTGCATTGATGGCAGAGAGCCGCGATGCCACGATCGGCAGCCGCGATTTCGATGAGACACTTGCTTCGATCCGTCAGGAAATGCGCCGTTTTGCCGAACGCGAGATTGCCCCCCACGCGCAGGCTTGGCATCGGAGCAACCAGTTGATCCCGCTCGACGTCATTGCACGGATGTCGGCGCTTGGTGTCTTCGGCCTCACCGTTCCGCAGGAGCACGGCGGGCTCGGGCTTGGCAAGCAAGCGATGTGCGTCGTCGGTGAAGAGCTCTCGCGGGGTTATATCGGGGTGGGCTCGCTCGGCACGCGCTCCGAGATTGCCGCGGACCTGATCCTATCTGGTGGCACGCAAGAGCAGCAGCGCCGCTGGTTGCCGAAGATCGCCGCGGGCGAGGTGTTGCCAACCGCCGTTTTCACCGAGCCTGACGCTGGCTCCGATCTCGTATCGCTCAAGACCCGGGCGGTGCGCGAGGGCGACGTGTACCGGATCTACGGCAGCAAGACCTGGATCACGCACGCGGCGCGCGCCGACCTGATGATGCTGCTGGTGCGCACCGATCCGAGCGATGCGAGCCATCGCGGGTTGTCGATCCTGCTTGCCGAGAAGCCGCGCGGCTCGGATGTCGATCCGTTTCCGGCATCTGGCATGTCGGGCGGCGAGATCGAGGTGCTCGGCTATCGGGGCATGAAGGAATACGAGATCGCCTTCGACGGTTTCGCGGTGCCGGCCGAAGGTCTGCTCGGCGGCGTCGAGGGGCAGGGCTTCAAGCAGCTGATGGCGACGTTCGAAAGCTCGCGCATCCAGACCGCTGCGCGCGCGGTCGGGCTCGCACAGGCAGCGCTTGACGAGGGCTTGCGCTATGCTTGCGAGCGCCGCCAGTTCGGCGAGGCGATCGTCAATTTCCCGCGGGTCGCCGACAAGCTTGCCATGATGGCGGCGGAGATCATGCTGACGCGGCAGCTGACCTACTACGCAGCACGCCAGAAGGACATCGGCCGGCGCTGCGATCTCGAGGCCGGCATGGCCAAGCTTCTCGCTGCGCGCGTCGCCTGGGCGGCGGCCGACAATGCAGTTCAGATCCACGGCGGCAACGGCTTTGCGCTGGAGTTCCCGGTGTCGCGACTTCTCTGCGATGCGCGCATTCTCTCCATTTTCGAAGGTGCGGCTGAGATTCAGGCGGATGTGATTGCGCGGCGGCTACTGGTAGAACGCAACTGAAGTGAGCCCTCGGACGTTTGACCATTGTCAATGTGCGACAATCGCGTTGCGCGACGATACTACGCCACGATGTGTTCGACCGAGGAGGTGTGCATGTTCAACGGGCTGGTCAGGCGGGGGGATTGGGTGGTCGTTTGCGACGGCAAGAAGGCACTGGTGCTTGAAAACGTGGGCGATACCAAGGTCGTTCGAACTCAAGACCCGGGAGGTCCACGAGCAACCGGATGCCAAGACCAGCGAGCAAGGGACCGACAAGCCCGGCCGCTCGATCAATTCCATCGACGCCAGACGCAGTGCCATGGAGCAGACCGATTGGCATGACCAGGAGGAGGAGCGATTTCTCCAACGGCTCGCCAGCCGCCTCGACGCGGAGGTCAATGCCGGCAACGCCAAATCCGTGATCATTGTGGCGCCGCCGCGTGCGCTCGGCGTGCTGCGCCAGGCCTATTCGCAAAATCTGCGCAATGTGCTGCGCGCCGAGATCGACAAGGATTTTGTGAGGATGCCGGTCGACGAGATCGAGAAGCGCTTGGCGGCCTAAAACACCGGCAGCCTGAGCAGCTGGCAGCCTAAAGCACTTGCGGCGTGAGTACGCTCACGCCGCCTTCGCGGGCGCCTTCAGAAGCTTGCCGACATTGCCGGACAGGATCGCCTCGCCGTCCTTGCCGAGCGCCTTGATGTCGCGCACGAAGTCGCGCACCGCTTCGCGCGCGCGGATCTCTTGCGGATAGTCGGTCGCGAACACGATGCGGGCGGAGGGAATTTCCACGAGCGCGGTCTTCACCGAGGAGATCGCGCCCGCAAAGCCCGCGGTGTCGAACATCATGTTGTTGTTGAGATAGTAGTCGAAGTCCTTTTTCGGATTCATGCCGTGGCGGGGATTGCCCTTGGTGCCCCAGAAATCCTTGTCCTGATAGCTGCGGATGCGTCCCAGCATGGAGGCGATGCCGCCCGAGAGGTGCGCCATGTGCACGGTGAGATTGGGGTGGCGGTCGAACACGCCGGAATTGATCAGCCGGATCGTCGACATGATCAGCGAGAACTCGCGGCCGACCGAGCGCGCAGTGTCGAAGCCGTCGAACTGCTGCGAGTAGTTGAGCTTGAGCGCGGGGTGCACGAACACGAACAGGCCGAGCTTTTCCACCTCGGTCCAGAATGGCTCGTACTTCGGGTTATCGAGAAAGAGCCCGTCGGTCTCCGACGTGATCACCACGCCTTGAAATCCGAGCTCGTGCTTGCAGCGCGCAAGCTCCTTCATCGCCTCGGGTCCGCCATGCGGATGCGCATGCGCGGCGCCGATGAAGCGGCCCGGATAGTCGCGCTCGGCCTTCTTGGCCTTGTCGTTGACGAAGCGCGAGGTCTCGAGGTCCGCGCACATGCCCTGCGCGCTGGTGAGCCAGGCGGCGTCGATGCCGGACTCGTCCATCATGCGAACGTGCTCGTCGAGATCGTAGAGGAGCTTGTGAATGGTGTAGCTCGGCGCGCCCTGCGCGTCGTAGTGCAGGATCAGCCGGTCGCCCGGGTCCTCCTTGATCAGCTCGCGCGGCGTGAAGTGGTGCTGAAAATCGACGATCATCGAGTGGGGTTCCTCTCAGAATTCCGCGCAGCCGGGCGGCCCAGCTGGCGCCCGACTGTAAACCCGAGTGGCATCCTGGGTGTCAACCGGAACGCAGCTAGTTTCTGGCAGGGCTGGTGCGAGAGAGAGGCAGGACCGCAGCTCCTGCCGTCGTCGATTGAGTGTGCCTCACGTCGCGCCGTTCGGCCTTTTGCCAAGCGCTCTTGTCACTTGCCGAGGCGGTCGGGTCCCTGCGCCAGTGTCTTAATGCGATAGAGGCCCTCGCGCGCCGTAATGTAAAGCGTGCGCTTGTCCGGTCCGGCAAATGCAACGTTCGCGCCCTGGCGAGCCGATTTGATCGTGCCGAGGTAGCGGCCAGCAGCGTCGAACACCTGCACACCGGCGACGGTTGTGATGTAGACGCGGTCGTCGCGATCGATCGCCATGCCGTCGGCGCCACTTTCGGCGCCTGATGGGATATCGCGCAATTGCGCGAAGGTGCGCTTGTTCTTGACCGTACCGTCGGCTTGCACGTCGTAGGCGTAGACGGAAGTGTTGAGCGTATCGTCGACGATGAGCGTGCGTCCGTCGCGCGTGAGTGTGAGCCCGTTGGGCCGCGGAACCTGGGTGTCGATGGCGATCGGCTCTTTCGCGCCGGCCGGCAAATAGAAGACATAGGTTGGGCGGCCGGTCACCACCGGACGTGGACCCGGATCGGTGAAATAGAGTCCACCGCGGGCGTCGACGAGGAGATCGTTCGGCGACAGGAAAGGTTTGCCCTGGAAGCTGTCCGTGACTGTCGTAATCTTGCCGTCGCGACCGCGCTTGCTGATGCGTGGGCCACTGCCTTCCGCGAACAACAGGTCACCCTCTTTCGTTAGCGCGATGCCGTTGGTGCCGTTGGTGTTCTCGCGTGCAACGGTGATCTTGCCGGCAGGATCGAGATGGAAGACACGATTGACCCGGATGTCGGAGAAATAGAGGCCGCCGTCCGCCGTGCCGACGGGGCCTTCTGTGAAGGTGAAACCCTCCTGAACCAGCTCGCTTTCGACACCGGGAGCGACAACGCCTGGGATTCCCCCTGGTTGCGCGGCGATGGGGGCTGCAAACAGTGCAATGAGCGCCGCTGCACCGAGGACGGCGTACATGTTCGCGTCTTTGGTGGAATTGATCTTTGATTTCATATTTTCCTCCAACCTGGCTCTATCGCTTTGGATCGACGGCTTTGGAAAATCTCTTGTGGCGCGCCTCAGTTACTTCGGCAGCACCAGCTGGTGCACGGTGTTCGAGGTGCCGCCCTCGGGCGGCGGATTGAGCACATGCACCGAAACGGCGCGATCTCCGAGCGGTGCGGCGCTTTGCGTCGGTCCGGGCGCGAAATAGGGGTTCGGGCCGGCGCGATCGATGGCGTTCGCCGGCATCTCGAATTCGAGCCGCCGCGGGCCGAGAAACTTGGTCTTCACCGAGACGCCGTTGACCCGCACCAGTGACGTCATCATGAAGCCGCTGCCATCCAGCACCACGCGCACATTCTGTGAGCCTTCCGTCACCTTGCTGGGCTCGATCGCGCTGATCGTCGGCGCAAAGGTCGCAGCCGCGTGCGAGCGCGGGCGCTGCGTGAAGGTGAAGTACTCGGGATGGTAGCCAAGCTCGACCCAGCGCCCGTCTTTCATCACCCGTTCGATCTTCTTGGTGTTGGAGATGTCGCTGACGGGGTCAGCGCTGACGACCACGAGGTCGGCGAAATTGCCGGCGCGGATCGAGCCGATCTTGGCGGGCCCGCGTGCCTTGTTCTTCCCTTCCAGGATTTCGGCCGACCACGAGGTCGCGGCCTTCAGCGCCTGCATGGGCGTCAGGCCCAACTCGACCAGCATCTCCATCTCGTGATGCAAAGCGAGGCCCGGCACGCCGCCTGTGATGATGTCGGTGCCGGCCTGGATCTTGCCGCCCGCCGCGACCCAGCGCTTGTTGAATTCCCGCACGTTGTTGTAGCCCGCTTCGAACTCGGCGCGATCCTGCGCCGGCAGCTTGGGCACCCACGGCATGCTGTCGTAGCGCGAGGAGAAGTTCTTGATCTGCCGGTTGCGCGCCAGAATGCTGTCGCTCATGTTGCGCGGAAAGTAGACGAGATCCGGATTGCTGATGACGCGATAGTCTTCGAGCTCGCGCTGCGGGGAGCGCCGGCTTACGCCGCCCCATTCGTAGTTCATGGTGGGATTCATGTAGACGCCGGCCCGGATGGCGTCCGCCATCCAGGCGTCGAGCTTGGGCCAATCGTTCAGCCGCGTCGCCCAGGTCAGCATCTTGCCGTCCTGGAATCCCTTGAGCTCGTCGGGTGACATCAGGGCTTCCGCATAGCCCCAGACGTGCTCGAGAATGTCGATGCCGTCACGCACGGCGTCCGGCGCATGATCAGTGTGACTGAACACCAGGAAGCCCGCCTTGTGCGCCTCCTCGGCCGCAAACTTGTAGGCTCGGGAAAGCCGCGTGGTGTATTGCGGGAACCACGCCATGTCGGGCTCCGACTGCACCAAGTTGCGGATCTGCTGGCTGATCTCGGCTTCCGTGGAGTTAGGATTGAACTGCGGACGCACGCCAGTGTGGAAGAGCCGCGGCACATCGTGTACGGCTTGGCTACGGGTACGCAGCGCTTTGGGCAGGTTGTCCAGCGCGAGGATCGAGGTCACGCCATGGTTGACCAGCAACTCGCCCATGAACGGGTCCCAGTGCACGTGCGAGTCGAATAGCCCTGGAATGATGAACTTGCCGGTGAGGTCGATGACCTGCGCGCCCGCTGGCGCGGCGGCGTCCGCGGTCAACAGATCGCGGATGATGTTGCCCTCGATCAGAATTGAGCGATCGCGGATCGGTGCGTCGGCTATGCCGTCGATGATGGTCGCGCCCCGGATGAGGAGCGTCGTCGGCGCCTGCTGCGCCTGACCGTCGGTCAGTGCCGCAAGCGCGAACATGCCGGTGGCAAAAAGCCCGAAAATGGCGCGTCGTTCGATGCGCATGGTTTACCTCCCTCAACAACTGTTTTTGTCGCGTCGATCAGGAAGGTTATTGCATCGTGGCGCGTCGATCCAGGCACACTGCGGCGGCGAAATCGCGCACGGCAGCGGCGCCCGGTCGCCGCTAGTCGGCCTTGATGCCGGCGGCCTGGATCACCTTCGTCCACTTCGCGCTGTCACGCTTAAGGATCGCGCCCGCCTCCTCCAGCGAGGTCGAAACCGCGATGAAGCCGAGCGCGTCGAGGCGCTGCTGCACGTCTGGCAGCGCGGCCGCGTTGCCGACCTCGCGATGGAGCAGCGTCACGATATCGGCCGGCGTGCCGGCCGGCACGAACAAGCCGACCCAGAAATTGCCTTCGATCTCGGGAAAGCCCGCTTCCGCCATGGTAGGAACGTCCGGCAGCGCCGACAGCCGCTTTCCGGTCGCAACCGCAAGCGCGCGCAGTTTGCCGTCCTTCGCCTGCGCGATCGAGGAGGCGGGCGAGCTGAAGGCGATCGGTGTGTGGCCTGCGATGGTCGAGGTGATGGCGGGGCCCGCGCCGTTGAAAGGCACGTGCACGATGTCCAGACCCAGCGAGACGCGGAACAACTCGGCCGTCATATGCGCGGGCGTCCCGATGCCGGCGGAGGCGTAGCTGTATTTGCCCGGGTTCGCTTTCACGAGGTCGACAAGCTGGCGAACACTGTTGACCGGCAGCGACGGGGTCACGGTGAGGACTTGTGTGGTGGTGAAGGCGAGCGAGATCGGATCGAAGTCCCTAAAAGGATCGTAGGGCACCTTGGCGTAGATGAGCGGATTGATGACGAGGCCCGTATCCATCACCAGGATGGTGTAGCCATCGTGTGCCGCCTGCGCGGCGCGGCCGGAGCCGATCGAGCCGCCACCGCCACCGACATTCTCGATGATGTATTGCTTGCCCAAGTGCTCGGAGAGCTTCTGCGCGATCAGCCTGCCGATCGCGTCGTTCTGGCCGCCGGGCGCGAACGGAACAATCATGCGCACCGGCCGCGCCGGATAGGCTTGCGCCAGTGCGGCACGCGGCAGGGCAGAGAGCGCGGCGGCGCCGGCGACGAGGTGCAGGAAGTCTCGGCGGGGAAGTGGCATGGTGTCCTCTCAGATCAGGCCCCGGACTTAAGCCTGTTGTCGGAGGAACACTGTAGGATGGGTTGAGCGGCAGCGAAACCCATCATCTCCCGCCGCAAACGTCATGCGTCGTGATGGGTTTCGCGCCGCTCAACCCATCCTATGCGCTAATGCGCGTGAACTGACACTACCACTTGACTGATCCTGTATCGAGGTCGCGCAAATCGGCGTCGCGATGCAGTTCGGAATCGTCGAAGTCGTAGAGCACCACGAACGGCGTGCGAGCGATCGGATAAACGCAAAGTCCCAGATCGGGATGCGGCCGTTTGATTGCGGGAAATGCCGCCAGGACACGTTCGATGGTGGCATAGACGCGATCGCGCTTCTCAGCGACGATACGCACACCAAACGGCTCGATACCTTGAGCGAGGAGCGCGTTGAGCTGTCCAGGGCTGTCTTCGAAACGCGAACGTTCCTCATGTCCGCGACGGAGCGACCCCACGCTTCGCCAGAACTTGATCGGTCAGCGCGCGGGCTTCGTCGAGGAAATATGACCGGCCGGCCTTGAAGTCCTCCTTGGCCAGTTGAATGAGCGTGAGCTCCTGGTCCGTCAGCTCGCGCGGCAGCTCCTAACCCGCGTCTATCGACTGCACGATCTCAGCAACAGTCATGACGTGCTCGTCATCCAGCGATGCGAGTTTGGCCGAGATAACGGCAAGGGCTTGGGTTCTGGTCATAATTGAACGATAACACGACCATGGTCGTCTTGCATCAAGGCAGTTGCAAGGGTTCCCGATTTGGCGCTGTTGTTTCACGCCACCGCCCTCAGTTCGCGCAGCGCTCGCTTCACCGCCGTATCGAGCGGTGTATGCGGAACCTCACCGATTGTCGCCTTGAGCTTGTCGCCTGAAATCCGGTGCGGGACCTTCCAGAGATAGTCGAGCTCGGACAATTCGCGCGGCAGCGCGAAGAATGGCGACAGCGCCTTGATCATCCACCACTGCATCTGCCGCACCCTGAGATCGCGGCTGTCGCGGCCGCTCGCTTTGGCAATCGCATCGATCAGCGTGCGGCCAGTGATCGCGTGGCCGGGAAAGCCGAATGTTTCGAACGAGCCGAGCCGCTCGCGCTTCTCGGCAAGCCGGACCATGGCGGCCGCGAGATCGGGCACGTAGGCCCATTCGTGCACGACATCGAGCGGGCCCGGATAGGTGACCTCGTTGCGGGCGAGCTGTTTGGTGATCACGAGATCGAACCAGGCGCCGCGGCCGCTGCCGAAGAAATCGCCGGCGCGCAGAATGATGGTGCGCACGCCGCGCTCGGCGGCTTCCTGCATGCGCTGCTCGATCTCCACCCGGATATCGCCCTTGCGGGTCGTGGGCTGCATCGGCGTTGACTCATCGATCACGCCCGGCATGCCGGCGCCGTAATTGTACAGGTTGCCTGGAAACATCAGCGTGGCGCCCGCGGTCTCGGCTATCTCGATCGCCGAATATGCGTGTGCCAGTGCCATGCGGCGCCAGGTCTTGAACGGCGGATTGAGCGCGTGCAGCACCACGTCGGCGCCACGTGCTGCCGCGATGGCATCGAGGCGGTCGATGGTCTCGACAACCTTGGTGCCGCGCGGCGCGCGATGCGTTGCGCCCGGCCGCACCAGGCTCGTCACGCTCCAGCCGGCCATGCGAAACGCTTCGGCGGCTGCGCAGCCGAGTCGTCCGGCCGCGCCCAGCACCAGGATCTTGCAGCTCATGCGGCGTCTCCGTGTGCGGCGCGGAGTGCCTGATCGAGGTCGGAGAAGAGATCGTCAGGGTCCTCGAGCCCGACCGAGAGGCGCAACAGATCGGTCGGGCAGGGCGGGCCCTCGACCGAGCCCCGATGCTCGATCAGGCTCTCGACGCCGCCCAGCGAGGTGGCGCGCTTCCACAGCTCGACCTTGGCCGCCGTTGCAATGGCGGCGGCCTCACCGCCCTTAGGGCGGATCGACAGCATGGCGCCAAAGCCACTCATCTGGCGGGCCGCGACGGCGTGTCCGGGATGGCTCGGGAGGCCGGGATAGAGCACGCCTGCAATACGTGGATGATTGGAGAGGCGCTCGGCCAGGATTGCAGCGCTTGCCGCCTGTGCACGCACGCGCACGTCGAGCGTGCGCAGCCCCCGCTGCAAGAGCCACGCTTCGAAAGGCCCGAGAATCGCGCCGTGCTGGATGCGGATCGATTTGATGCGCTCCCAGAGCTCGGACGCGCGTGCTGTCGCGAGCGCACCCGCGATGACGTCGGAATGGCCGTTGAGATATTTCGAGGCCGAATGCATCACGATATCGGCGCCGAGCCGCAGCGGCTGCGTGAACACCGGCGTCGCGCAGGTCGAATCGACTGCCAGCATAGCGCCGGCCGCATGCGCGATCTCGGCAAGCGCCGCAATGTCGCTGATCGGCCAGAGCGGATTGCCGGGAGTTTCGACGTAAAGGAGCGCAGTTGTGGGCTGGAGCGCGGTCCGCACCGCATCGAGATCCGTGGTGTCGACGAGCTCGATCGTATAGCTGAAGCGTTTCCCTTCGCTCATAAGCCAGCGACGGAACGCCCAGTACATGACCTGCGAGGCAACGATGCGCGACCCTGGAGGCACTGCCAGGATGACGCTGGTCGCAGCTGCCATGCCGGACCCGAATACGAGCGCCTCATTGGCTCCCTCGAGTGCCGCGATCACGGCTTCGGTCTGGCGCACGGTGGCATTGTCGGGCCGGCCGTAAGCATAGCCAGAGCGGTACTCGTTGTCCGGGTCGCGGATGAAAGTGGTAGCGACGTGCACGGGTGGTACCACCGCGCGGGTCAGGGGGTCGACCGTGCCCAGCGCCTGCGCGGCCAGCGTGCGGGGGTTCCAGCGGGGCGGTTCGGCCATTGCAATCTCCAGGGCGGGGCCTCACATCATCACAATGCGGCGCCACGTAAAACTGGTGTTTGGTGGTATGGTTTCGCGTGCCGTCCGATAGTGCTAAGCCCGAAGTCGCGCACGTCGCTATTTCGCCTTCTTCCCTGGCGGGAGAGGCTTATTCGCCAAGGTTGGCTCGCCCATGACCCAATTCTTCTCCTACGCCCTTGTGCCCATTGCCGTCATCGCGGTGGCTGTCGTGCTGGTGTTCGGCCTTGTCAACATGATGCGGGGCGGCTCGCCGCAGACCTCGCAAAAGCTGATGCGGCTGCGTGTGCTCATGCAGTTCGTGGCAATCATCGTCATCATGATCACCATCTGGGCGATGGGGCGCTGACCGGATGGTGGTGCTCAACCGCATCTATACGCGCAGCGGCGATGATGGCACCACGGCGCTCGGCACCGGCGAGCGGCGGAAGAAATACGATCTGCGCATCGAGGCCTATGGCACGCTCGATGAGGTCAATGCCGTGATCGGAGTTGCGCGGCTGCATATGGCAGGCGATCCGGCGCTTGATGCGGTGCTCTCGCGCATCCAGAACGATTTGTTCGACGTCGAGGCCGACCTCTGCATGCCGTCGGAGGCCGGCAAGGGTCCGGGCGGTGCCAGACTGACCGTCACGGATGCTCAGGTGACATGGCTCGAAGGCGAGATCGACCGCCTCAATGCCGAGCTGGCGCCGCTCAAGTCGTTCATTCTGCCGGGCGGCAGCTCTGCTGCCGCCTATCTGCATCTTGCCCGCACGGTCTGCCGGCGCGCCGAGCGGATCATGGTGGCGCTCGCTGACAAGCCTGGCGAGAGCGTCACTGCGGCGGCGCTCAAATATGTCAACCGGCTGTCGGATTTTCTGTTCGTGGCGGGGCGCCGCATGAACGACAAAGGCGCAGCCGACGTGCTCTGGGTGCCGGGGCAGAATCGCTAGGGACACCAGTCCGATGGTCGTGCCGATTTACGACGAGAACCCGTGGCGGCTGCCGCATCGGCCGATCATCACCTGGGGCCTGATCGTTCTCAATATCCTGATCTACCTCGCCGAGTTCAGGCACCGTGCCGGTTCCCGACGGGATGCTGACGCAGCTCGCGCTCACGCCAACGACGTTCCTCGGCAACAACGTGATGCCGGACCTGCTCGGCCCGGTGCGCAGCCTGTTCACCTACATGTTCCTGCACGCCGACTGGGGCCATCTTCTCGGCAACATGATCTTCCTCTGGGTGTTTGGAGATGATGTCGAGGAGGCGCTTGGCCGCATACGCTTCTTGATCTTCTACCTGGGCTCCGGCGCGCTCGCCGGCCTGGTCTACGTTGCGTCAGATCCTAATTCGGACATTCCGCTGATCGGCGCGTCGGGTGCAATCGCGGGCGTCGTGGTCGCCTATGTGATGCTGCGTCCGTGTGCCCGGGTCACGGTGCTGGTGACCATCATCCCGCTCAGGCTGAGCGCCTATTGGGTCATCGGCGCGTTCGTCCTGATGCAGATCATCAACCTCGACTCTGCTTCGCGCAGCGAGGTCGCCTACTGGTGTCATTTCGGCGGCATGGTGGCGGGTGCGCTGCTGCTGCTCGTGCTGCGGCCGGCGGGCGTGCGGCTGTTCGACTGTATGCGGGCTGAGCGCGTTCCAGTCGAGGCGATGCCTAACACCCCGCGCCGCGGACATTGACCGCGTTGGCGGGCGCCATTAGCTTGCCGGCAACCCTTCGGCGCCTCGCGCCAGTCATCCCGAGAGCCTGAACCTATGAAGATTCTGGTGCCCGTCAAACGGGTGGTCGACAAGGACATCAAGATCCGCGTCAAGTCGGACAATTCGGGCGTCGAGCTCGCCAATGTGAAGATGTCGATGAATCCCTTCGACGAGATCGCAGTCGAAGAGGCGTTGCGGCTCAAGGAGAAGGGCCAGGCGACCGAGGTCGTCTGCGTGTCGGTCGGACCGCAGCAGGCGACCGAGACGATTCGCACGGGGCTCGCCATGGGGGCCGACCGCGGCATCCTGGTCAAGACCGACAAGCCCGTCGAGCCGCTCGCGGTTGCCAAGATTCTCAAGGCGATCGTCGACGAGGAGAAGCCCGGCCTCGTCATCCTGGGCAAGCAGGCGATTGACGATGATTGCAATCAGACTGGCCAGATGCTGGCGGCGCTCACCGGCTGGCCGCAGGGCACGTTCGCGTCCAAGCTTGTGATCGAGGGCGACAGCATCCTGGTCACCCGCGAGGTCGATGGCGGCCTGCAGACGGTCAAGCTCAAGGCGCCGGCAATCGTCACCACCGATCTGCGCCTCAATGAGCCGCGCTATGCAAGCCTTCCCAACATCATGAAGGCGAAGAAGAAGCCGATCGATGAGAAGGCGCCCGAGAGCTACGGCGTCGACGTGTCGCCGCGGCTCGAAGTGCTCAAGACGCTCGAGCCTGCAAGCCGCAAGGCCGGCGTCAAGGTGAAGACCGTGGCCGAGCTTGTCGACAAGCTCAAGAACGAGGCGGGGGTGATCTGATGGCGACGCTGCTGCTGGCCGAGCACGACAACAAGTCGCTCAAGGATGCAACCAACAAGGCTTTGACTGCTGCCAAGGCGCTGGGCGGCGAGGTGCATGTGCTGGTCGCCGGCAAGGGCGCCCGCGGCGTTGCGGACGCCGCGGCCAAGCTCGATGGCGTCGGCAAGGTCCTTGTCGCCGACGGTGCGAGCTATGAGCACATGTTGGCGGAGCCGCTGGCGGCGCTGATCGTCGCGCTTGCGCCCGCTTACGACGCGATCGTGGCGGCGGCCACCACCACCGGCAAGAACGTGTTGCCACGCGTCGCGGCGCTGCTCGATGTGATGCAGATCTCCGACATCGTGAAGGTGATCGCGCCTGACACGTTCGAGCGGCTGATCTATGCCGGCAACGCCGTGCAGCAGGTGCGCTCGAAGGACAAGATCAAGGTCATCACGGTGCGCACCGCAACCTTCCAGGCGACGGGTGCCGGGGGATCGGCGCCCAGTCGAGGCGGCGGCACCTGCGGCCGATCCCTCGCTGTCCGCGTTCGTGGGCGAGGAGCTGTCGAAATCAGACCGGCCGGAGCTGACCTCGGCGAAAATCATCGTCTCGGGCGGCCGCGCCATGCAGAGCCGCGAGAATTTCACCAAGTATATCGAGCCGGTCGCCGACAAGCTGGGCGCTGCGGTGGGCGCCTCGCGCGCCGCGGTCGATGCCGGCTATGCGCCCAACGACTGGCAGGTCGGCCAAACCGGTAAGGTGGTAGCGCCGGAGCTTTATGTCGCAGTTGGCATCTCGGGTGCGATCCAACATCTCGCCGGCATGAAGGATTCCAAGGTGATCGTGGCGATTAACAAGGATGAGGAGGCTCCGATCTTCCAGGTGGCCGACTATGGGCTGGTCGCCGACCTCTACCAGGCGCTGCCGGAGCTGGCGCAGGAGCTCGGCAAGATCGGTAAATAGCCCCTCAAGATGCGGTCGCGTCCGGGTGGCGCGACGCGGCGGATCGGCGTAAAACATCGGCCGCAGGGGGGTGCGCGCTTGACTGCGCACTCGGGGGCAGGCCTAGACGGACAACATGGCACTGAGCATCAAGAAAGTCGGCGTGGTCGGCGCTGGTCAAATGGGCAGCGGTATCGCACATGTATGTGCGCTGGCGGGCTTCGATGTGAAGCTCAACGACACCGACACTGACCGCATCAAGGCCGGCATCGCAACCATCAACGGTAACATGGCGCGGCAGGTCCGCAAGGAGACCATCAGCGAGGACGAGCGGCAGGGGGCGCTCAAGCGTATCTTGGCAGCGGACGGCTTCGACGCCTTCGGCGACTGCGATCTCGTGATCGAGGCGGCGACCGAAAAGGAAGAGGTTAAGCGCGCGATCTTCGGCAGGCTCTGCGCTTTCCTGAAGACAGACGCCGTCATCGGCACCAATACCTCATCGATCTCGATCACGAGGCTCGCGGCTTCGACCGATCGTCCCGAGCGCTTCATCGGCATTCATTTCATGAATCCGGTGCCGCTGATGGAGCTGGTCGAGCTCATTCGCGGCATTGCTACCGCCGATCCGACCTTCGAGGCGACCAAGCAGTTCGTCATGAAGCTCGGCAAGACCATCGCGGTGGCGGAGGATTTTCCCGCCTTCATCGTCAATCGTGTGCTCATGCCGATGATCAATGAGGCGATCTACACGCTCTATGAAGGCGTCGGCAACGTCGAGGGGATCGACACCGCCATGCGGCTCGGCGCCCATCATCCGATGGGGCCGCTCGAGCTCGCCGACTTCATCGGGCTCGATACCTGCCTTTCGGTGATGCAGGTGCTGCACGACGGGCTCGCGGATTCCAAATACCGACCTTGCCCGCTGCTCGTGAAATACGTCGAGGCCGGCTGGCTCGGCCGCAAGACCCAGCGTGGCTTTTACGATTATCGCGGTGAAAAGCCAGTGCCGACGCGCTGAGCGGCAGGCGCCATCGACGCCCGCCGCCCACGTTGGCGCCTGAAGTCGACTACACTTTGATCCGATCAAGTTGAATCGGATCAAAGTGTAATTTTTGTTTGAGCATGATCTTCTGCGAAAACCGGCTTCCACTTTTCATGCTCTACGCCGCGGCCGCCGCGGGCTGTGGTGTTGTCTCGCGCCAGGCCGGCAACGCAAAGACCCGTCCGAACCAGCTCTTGATGTGCCCGTACGGCTCGATCGGCAGCTGCGCTTCCTTGCTGTAGGCGAGCGGCGCCACCACCGAGAAATCGGCGAGCGTCACCTCGGCACCGGTTAGATACGGCCGCTTGGCGAGGTGGGCATCGAGCATTGTCGCCTCGCGCTGGAATGCCGCCGTCCCCTTCTCCACGACCGCCGGATCGGGCGCTCCGATATTCATGATCGCCTTGACCAGCCGCTCGAAGATCAGCGGCTCGCACGCCTCCTTGCTCCAATGCTGCAGCTGCCAGCTTTGCCAGCGCATGATGTCGGCGCGCGCGCGCGGATTGTTCGGCCAGAGCGAGTTGGGCTTCTGCTCGGCAAGATACTGCATGATCGCTGTCGATTCCCAGAGCTTGAGATCGCCGTCGACCAACGTGGGCGTGCGTCCGGTGGGATTGAGCGCCAGGTAGTCGCTCTCACGCTGCACGCCTTTGGTCAGATCGACGAAGACGAGATCGAGCGGGATCCCGAGATGGTGCGCGACGGCGAGCACTTTCCAGGTGTTTGGCGATGCGGGAAAGCCATAGAGCTTCATGGTCGACTCCTGTTGTACGCGGTGATGATAGGTCGTTCTCAGCCAAACAGCGCTGCGAGCTTGTCGAGCGTCTCGGTCCAGCCGGACAGGTGACGCTCGCGCGCGGGCTCGTCGAAGAATTGCTCGTGGGTCAGCGTCAGAAGCGTGCCGTCGCCATCGGGTTTGAGCTGTACCGTGACCAGCGATTCACGCTCCGGCGTGCTGTGCCAGGCCCAGGTGAACACGAGCTTCTCGTTTGCGATCACCTCGCGATAAGTCCCGCCGACCTCGTGCACTTCGCCATCGGCGCCGTGTGCGACCATCCGATAGCGGCCGCCGACGCGGACATCGGTCTCGGCCTGCACGCTCTCGACTCGCCGCGGCCCAAACCAGCGCGCTAGCTTCGCCGGGTCGGTCCAGGCTTCGTAGACCTTGGCCGGCGGCGCGTTGATGCGGCGTTTGAGGGCGAGGCTTGGCTTGGTGGCGACGGTGGCTGGGGTTGGCATGACTCTTCCTCCACAAAGGCAGCAAGACGATCGAGTTGCTCGGACCAGAAGCGCTGGTAGCGCTCGAGCCAGTCCATCGCGGCCTGCATCGGGTCGGCATTGAGCTGGCAGGCCACCGTGCGCCCGGTCTTGATGCGCACGATCAGCCCCGCGTCCGACAGCACATCGAGGTGCTTCATGATCGCGGGCAGCGACATCGCAAACGGGCGCGCCAGCTCGCTGACCGAGAGCCCCTGCGCTTCGCTCAGCCGCGCCACCAGCGCGCGCCGCGTCGGGTCGGCAAGCGCCCCAAAGGTTCGGTCCAGGTCAGGTTGATACTTAACCATTAGGTTAAGTATAGGGCGGTGAGCGGCCGAGTCAACTGTTTGTTTTTGAAGTTATCGAGCCCCTCGCTCCATCGGGGACGTTCATAGCTTGTTAACGCTCAGCGTTTGTTAACTGGCGCGCGCTAGCATGCGCGTGGGTGCGGACGGATCATGGCTGGGTTTCAAGTCAAGCGCTTCAACTGGGTGCGGACTCCGACTTTCTCGGAGAGCGCGGACCTTTGGCGGTCGCGCCGACAGGCCGCGCGCGAGAGTTTTGAGTCCGTCAATTCGGCCGTCCTATCTTCATTCAGGAGTATCAGCTCCGACCTGGCCACCGGCATGTCATCGATCGCCGCCTCGGCCGCGGTCAAGCGCCTGCAGGACGCTGCAAACGCGAAAAACGCGGAAAACGCCAAGGCCCTCGATACGTTCGCCTAGTGATCTGTGTTGAAGAGTAAAGCCGACAATGGACTCAGCCGATCTCGCCTCAGCCTTCGTCGCCGCCAGTGCCGGGCAGACGCAGCTTGCAGTCGCCGCTAAGATGCTGCGCATGAACGCCGATGCCGACCAGTCGGTGGTGAAGCTTCTGGAGGCCGGACAGGCCAATATCGACAAGCTGGCCAACGTGGCGGCCGGCATCGGCGGCAATCTCGACGTTTCGGTGTGAACGACCCGCAGAACTCGCGGCTTCCAACGCCTTCAATACGTCAAGGTCGCAACGATGGAGTCCGAATAGGTGCCGGGCGCTGGCGTCGTCTGCGCCGGCACGCGGCCATACACCGTGACGGGCTGTCCTGAGCCCGTGCCGGTTCCGGAGACCGTATTGCTCCCGTTGGTGCTACCCCATGCCTGTGAGCGGGCCGGATTCTGATAGAGGCCATAGGTGATCTGCGTCCCGCCGTAGGACATCTTACGCTGGGTCGGATCGCTTGCGCCCGCATTGCCGCCATCGAGACCGATCGTGTAGGGCGTCGAGGCGCTGCAGGTCGTGGTCAGCGACGTGCTGCCATCGAGCGCGGCGGAGAGGACGCCGGTCGAGCCGAAACTGAGAGTCGCCGCGCTGACGCTGCAAGTGGCCGAATAGCCGGCGCCGGCGGTGAAGGAGGCGGATGTCGCGTTGGTATTGCCAATGGCCGCACAGGTTCCAGAGGTGGCCGCCGCGTAGGCGATCTGAGTGTTGCTGCCGCTGAAGGCCGACGAATAGCTGCCGGGTGGCAGGGCCTGTTGACCGGCGCTGATCCTTCCATAGACCGTGGCGGTCGCGCTGCCGGCCCCGCCTCCATTGAGCGTGATATCGATGGTTGGCGCCGTATAGGACGAATAGGCCCACAGGTAGGAGCCCCAAACGACGGTGCGGGACGCGTCCTGGTAAAGATCGAAATTCAGCTTGTCGCTTCCGCTCAGCATGAACCGTGGGCTTCCGGTCGTCGTGCCGCCCGAGCCCGCGTTGATGTTGGGACAAACGCGCACCACGACGCCGGCATCGCCGGTGCAATTGGCCGAGAGCGTTGCCGTAATGTCGAAGGCCGTGTTCAGCGTCAGGTCAACGGTCCCGAAACTGAGGTTTGTGATCGAGAAGCCGCAGCTGATGGGGGCGGCATGCGCGGGCAATGGCCAAGCCACCACTGCGGCGCCTGCGAGAGTGCCCAGCGCTAATTGCAGAATGGCCGATCGTAACCTCATTGGCACACCACCGGTCCGACGAGAACTTGGCTGTCCTTGTCAGGTGTGAACGGGAAGGTCGCGCGGCATTCGCCGCGCGTCGGTCGTTACCAACACCGTATTAGTAGCGCCAAGTCCCTTAAGATAGGCTTGACCATCGTAGCCGACCACGAATGTTTCCTCGCTGGTTTCCAGGCGAACACGCGATCCGACCGCCAACGGCTTGCGGTCCTTGTCGGTGAGAATGACCATCGCCGTGTCGTTGTCGTTCTTGGCCCCGAAACGCACCACCACGCCGCCGCGGTCCGTCGGCGCGACCACGTTCTGCGTGGTCAGCGCCTCGGCGTTGATCGGCAGGTCGCGCGGATCGATCGCCACCTGGTTCTTCTGGTACGACCGCAGTCCCGGGATCAGGATCTTGCCGGCACCGTTGGTCTTGCCGACCGGGCGATTCTCGTAGAGGACCTCGATGTCGGGGAGCCCAGCGTCGACCACCGCGAAGGCGTCGTCGATCCGGTTTGACAGGAACACCCCGCCTTCCATGACGGCCACCGCTCCCTGCGCCTGCAGCGTGCCGCCCAAGGTGCTGCCGAATTGCCGGACCTCGCCGCCGACTTGGGCGACTGAAGACCGATAGGTTGCCGACGCATTGCGATAGGGGTTTGCCCCTTCGGAATCACGGACGCGCCAGCCGTAGCTGCCGGGCTCCGGCTGCATGGTCTTGGCAATATCGACATAGCCGTTGGTGCGGCCGCCGGCGCTGTTCACGCCGCTGCTCCCCGAGATCTGTTCACCTAGCGGGACCGAAATCCCGGCGAAAAGTCCCCTGTTCTTGCGGTCTGCAAGATCGGTGAATGCCGTTACGTGAACGGTCGCATCCCAGATAATCGGGCGCGAATAGGACACGTTCACGATCTCGGAGCGCTTGCGATCGTACATATCGAGACGGATGAAACTGAAGTTAAGGCTCGATTTGTCGAACGGCAGCGGGATTCCAACCGAGATCGTATCGAGCGCCTTAGGCGGCCTTGAGCTCACGCTCGCGGCCGAGGTGCCCTGCAGAAAGCTGCCCAGGACCGACGCCTGCAGTGGCAGATAGCGCGAGATCGCGGAGCTGAGATCGTTGTAGGCGCCGAACGTGCGTTGCGATCCGGCGTGGATTGTCACGCCCCACAGGTTCGTATCGAACGAGGCGTAGGCTTGGTAGCCAAAGCGCTCGTCGAAGCGGCTGGCGCTTCCCGCCACCGACACCACGCCCCACGAGGCGAGCGAGGCGACGAGTTCGGTGCCTGCATTTAACAAGCCGGCACCGGCCTCGCCATGCGCCTCCAGCGTGAGCCAGTCGTACAGACCATGCCGGACCCCGCCCGACGCTGCTGGCTTGCCGAGATAGTCATTCGATTGCGTCGCGTAGTTGAGGCGTGGAAACCCGGCTTCGAAGGTGTAGTCCGTCAGTCCCTGCCGCAGCAGTGTGGGCGAGATGAAAAAGGGCAGGTTGGCCTCGACCTCACGACCGGCCGCGTCTTGCATGACCACTCGCGCGGTGCCGCCGCCCGAGAGCAACGGCAGATTGCTGATCTGGTAGGGACCGGCTGCTACCGGCTGCGACAGTGCCTTGATGTTGTTGACGTAGACGTCGACCGTCGAGGGAACGGCGGCGGACCCGGAATAGCTCGGCAGCGGCAGTGTCACCAGGTCGGGCCGCAATGAGAAATTGCGTTGGACTTGCAGGCCGCCGAGCCGGATCGGCCGCGTCCATGCCAGTCCGCCCGAGATCGTGTCGCCCGCACGATAGCTCACAAGATTATCCGGGTCGGAATAAGTCCACCGCGTATCAAGCCGGAGCACGTCCATGTCGCGCAACGTCGTGGAGCCGACGATGCCGGTCTGGGTCAGTGTGCCGTAGGGGCCAAACACGCGAGCGTCGAGCGATGCGTTTGCGCCTGAAAATCCGGTGAAACCGGGGCCGAACGATTTCGTGACGCCGCCAAACAGCGTGTAGTTCATCACCGCCCCGAAATCGGGTTTCGGCTGGACTGCGGCGTCGACGTTCCCGCGCGCGTCATACTGTTGACGCACGCGGCGCTCGTCGCCCAGCTTGAAATAGATTCGCTGGCTGGGCTCGTCATAGCGGTACTCGATCCCGGATGCGGCATCGATCACGATGGCGTCTTCGGCCGCGCCAGTGCCTGGCGCGTTGACGCCGAGCTCGGCAAGCTCTCCGCGCGTTGCAGCAAGCTTCTGGTCCGCGAGCAGTGCGAAAGTCCCGATCCGCTCAGTCGGCGTGTCGTTGATGAACACTTCGAGCTGGAGCGGACGCGAATCGTCGTCCGCCGCCGCTGCCGGCTGGCCTGCAAGCCAGGCCGCCACGACGAGCGCGCACATCACGATGGGTCGCGTGGCGACCGCGTGTTGCGGAAGCGGTTTCATCGCATAGCGCAAGCACCGCCGATGCGATGACCAGCATGTCGCTGTTTGCCGTTACGCAGGCAAATGCAACACGACGAAAACGCATCCCGGCACATGACACTCCCCATGCATTGGCTCATCGAGCCGCGCTCGGGAGTAGTCTTAGGGGGGAGTATCTACGGTGCTGCTAAGTTGAATCGATCTGTATCAACTTGATAAGTCTATGCTTCATGCTTGCTGTAAAAGCATGCTTCACGCTTGCTGTAAGAGTATCCTTCATGACTCTTGTATGCGTATGCTTCACGAGTGCTGTATCGCTATCCTTTATGCTCGCCGTACGGTCATGCTTGACGGTTGCTAAATTGCAGGGCGCGTTGAAGATCAACGTGGGCAAAGTGCGCGATTAACGACGGGCTAAGGATGTTGGCGGCCAGGGCGGCGAAAAAGACGGCAAAAAAAGCGCGTCCCGAAGAACGCGCTCTCGTCGAATGAGATCAAGCCACTTGGATCGGCGACGGGCCTCAGCGCGCGGGCTGAGCCGACGTATTGATCGGCCCCACATCCCCTTCCGCCGTGATCATGATCGGGCTGCCGGCGTTCAAGCGGTTGTTGCCGGGGAGGGCCACCCAGCGCCGGGCGGAGCCTCCGAGCACGTAGCCGGAGAGACCGTTCCCGAACGAGACCGTGGCACCCTTCTCGTCCTTCAGCTTGAGATTCGAAACCCGGATGTGGCGATCGCCGGAATTTTTTGCCACGACCGAAAGCCTGCCGCCGCTGTGGTCGACCGACCAGGTCAGGCTCGCCGGGGCGCCGGTCGCGGGATAGAAGAACACCGGGATCGAATAGCGCAGCAGCAGATTGACCGCGCGATTGCGCTGGTTGGCGGCGTCCGGCAACTCGTCGATGAACAGCCGATACGTCTCCTCCTTGGCTACCGGCGTCTTGCTCACGCGCACCAGTCGCACGGTGTAGTCGGTCTTCGGCGACAGCTTGGTGAGCGGCGGGCTTGCCACGACGTCGGTGGTCGGCTCGAGCTTGTCTTCGCCGTTGACCTGGCTCCAGCGGAACACGCGGATCTGCGCACTGAGCGGCGTTGTTCCCTCATTGCGCAGCTTGACCGTGGTGGCGGCGCCGGGCGAGGCGACTTCGACCTTGACGGGAGCAACCTGAAGCGAGGCGGCCCACGATGGGTCGGTCGCTGTGAGTGCGGTGAAAGCAGCCGAAGCCGCAACGCTCGACATGCGCATGCTACGTCTGTCCCTCGACTAGTGTTCAGGAGGTCACCGTCGTTCACGGATGACCTCGACGCGGCTGCCTGCTCGAACCGCGCGCCAGGGACTTTATGTTTTAGTTACTGCAATACCTCTAATTTGATTCAGTCTGTCTGGAATTGATTGTCAATTCTGCGCGTTTGCTGAATGAAACGTAAATGTGCGAGACGGGGAGTGGCGGACGCCACGACGCGCTGTCCGCTTGCGCAAAAAAATCCTGCACAAAAAAATTGAGCGCGTTGTGGTCAGCGCGCTCGACGTTGTGACGCTGACGTCTTGGCAATCGCGTTCAGTAGGTCACGGTGATGGTGATCGTGTCGCTATAGGTGGCCGGGGCTGGTGTCGTCTGCGCCGGAATGCGGCCATAAACCGTATAGCTCTGTGCCGCGCCGTTACCGGTGGCGGAGACCGTATCGGTGGAAACCGTGTTGCCCCACACGGTGGTCCGGCCGGAGTTGGAATAGAGCCTGTAGTTGATAGTGGCGCCGCCGCCAGTGAGCTTGCGCGTTGCCACACTCGCTCCCGAGCCGCCGCCCGCATCGAGGCCGATGTCGTACGTCGTCGTGTTGGTGCACTGGACGACGATCGTCGACGTCTGGTCGACGTTGGCGGAGAGCACGCCCTGGCTGCCGCCGAAGCTCAGGGTTGAGGCGCTGTTGATTAGGCATTGGGCTACGATTGTCACGTCGACCCCGAACGTCGACTGGGTCGTGGCTGCGTAGGCGACGCCGCCTGTGAGTGCGAGCCCGACAGCGCCGACAGCAATGCATGGAATGACCGATTTACGCATACTGCTCCCCTCCAACCCTATCGGTTGCGCTGACGCCGCCGTCACAGTGCGCTCAACCGGTAGGTATTCAGGGAAGGTAAACTGTTAGTGATGATCGATCCAGTTAATGTGCAATCGTTGGTTAATCGTCGTGCTCGGAGCTGCTTATTGTCCGAGTGCCGCGTGCACAAGCTTGAGTGCGTCGTCGCTCCCCCATTCGGCCGGGCCCGCGATGGTGCCGATCTCACAACCGACCGGATCAACGAGAATTGTGGTCGGCATGCCGATGGCGCGGCCGGCGAGCTTGAGATCCTGGAACACCTTGGCGCTGGAGTCGGCGTAGTAACCGAGGCGCGTGATGCCGACCTCCTTGAGCCAGTTGCGCGGTTTGTCGGGGTCGCGGGTGTCGATGTTGATCGAAAGAACTTCGAACGGCGGGCCGCCGAGCTTAGCCTGCAACTCATCGAGCGCCGGCATCTCCTTGCGACAGGGGATGCACCAGGTTGCCCAAAGGTTAAGAAGCACGGTGCGCCCCCGCCACTCCGCGAGGTGGCGCTCGCTGCCGCTGCCGTCCCGGAACGCAAGGTCGGGCAGCCGCAGCGGCCGGCTTGCCACCACCACGCCTGCGACCTCGCCGCGTGCGAACGGCGCCACCCGCCCGGCCGTGACAACGGCCGGGGCGCACTGGGCGTCACCGGCCCGATTGCCTAGGAACGTGGTGATCCCGTATACCGCCGCCAGCCCGATGGCGACGCCGGCGACACTGCCGGCCGCGACAACGGCAAGTCGCCGCTTCGCGCGGTCCTTGGCGCGGTTCTTTGCTGGATTCTCCGTTCCGGTCATCGGCAGCGTTAACCCTCGGCAAGTAGGTCGCAGGTTCAAGTCATGAGCAACAAGATGTGGGGTGGGCGCTTCAGCGAACACCCCGACGCCATCATGGAGGAGATCAACGCCTCCATCGATTTCGACCGGCACCTCTACCGGCAGGACATCGCGGCGAGCAAGGCCCATGCGGCTATGCTGGCCAAGCAGGGCATTCTGACGAGCCAGGATGCCGCGGCCATTGCCAAGGGTCTAGACACGATCCTGGCCGAGATCGAGGGCGGCAAGTTCACGTTCAAGCGAGCGCTCGAGGACATCCATATGAACGTGGAGAGCCGGCTCGCCGAGCTGATCGGGCCGGCGGCCGGGCGGCTGCATACGGCGCGCTCGCGCAACGACCAGGTGGCAACCGACTTCCGGCTCTACGTGCGGGCCGTGATCGACGCGATCGACGAGGCGCTCGCGGCCTATCAGCGTGCGCTCGCCGAGAAGGCCTTGGCACATGCCGCGACCGTCATGCCGGGCTTTACCCATCTGCAGACTGCGCAGCCGGTCACGTTCGGGCATCATCTTCTTGCCTACGTGGAGATGGCAGCGCGCGATCGCGGCCGCTTCCAAGACGCGCGCGCGCGCCTCAACGAGAGCCCGCTCGGCGCTGCTGCGCTCGCCGGCACCTCGTTCCCGATCGATCGCAAGGCGACCGCCGCTGCGCTCGGCTTCGGTCGTCCGATGGCGAACTCCCTCGATGCCGTCTCCGATCGCGACTTCGTGCTGGAGACGCTTGCGGCAGCGTCGATCACGTCGGTGCATCTCTCGCGCTTCGCCGAGGAGATCGTGATCTGGTGCTCGCCGCTCACGGGCCTGATCCGGCTGTCCGACCGTTTCACCACCGGCTCATCGATCATGCCGCAGAAGCGCAACCCGGATGCCGCCGAGCTGGTGCGCGCCAAGACCGGCCGCATCGTGGGCGCGCTGCAGGCGCTGCTCGTGGTGATGAAAGGCCTGCCGCTCGCCTATCAGAAGGACATGCAGGAGGACAAAGAGGGCGCGATCGATGCGCTCAACGCCTTGCTCTTGTCGCTCGCCGCCATGACCGGGATGGTGCGCGACATGGAGCCTGATGCGGCGCGCATGCTCGCGGCAGCAGGCGCCGGCTACGCCACCGCGACCGATCTTGCGGACTGGCTGGTGCGCGCGCTCAAGATGCCGTTCCGCGACGCCCATCACATCACCGGCCGGATCGTGGCGGCGGCAGCGGCCAAGAGCATCCCGCTGCATGAGCTGCCGCTGAAGGAGATGCAGGCGATCGAGCCGCGCATCAGCGCCGAAGCGCTGTCCGTTCTGTCGGCTGAAAGCTCCGTGAAGAGCCGCGTCAGCTACGGGGGTACCGCACCCAAGAATGTCCGCCGCGAGGCCGACCGCTGGCTTAAGGCCTTAACCCCGAAAACAGCCAAGAAAGGCGGTTGAGTTCCGGGGACGGATGTGGCCATGCTCTCGCGTCGGGCGGCTGATCTGCTATGATGTGGGATCGAGGAGGGGGCTCCAGTGATTTAATCGTCCAATCGGGCTTTGGCCAGGATGGCCGTAGTCAGCGCGCTGATTGCAGCGCTTGGCCTTGCGGGGTGCGGACGCAAGAGCGGGCTTGACCTCCCGCCCTCGGCCGCGGTCTCGGATCCTGTGACTGGCGACCCCAAACAAGCGTCGTCGGTTGGACCGGATGGCAAGCCGGTTGCCCCGAAGGGCGGCCCGAATAGGCCGACGATCCTCGACTGGCTGGTTGAATAGGGCCCCTACTCGCAGCCTCTCCCGTCGAATTGACGTCAGCCTGAACGGCCTGCAGAGCCGCAATTTGCGCGGCAACAGGGTATGATTGGCGTTGGATACGCCACCCTCATACCGTCCCAGACCGCGCAATCGCGGACCCAAAGCCGGAACCTCCGCCCATGCATCACTTCGCTTATCGCAACGGTGTCATGCACGCCGAGGCGGTCGACCTCTTGGGGCTGGCGGACGCGGTCGGCACCCCGTTCTACTGCTATTCGACCGCGACGCTCGAGCGGCACTACCGGGTATTTGCAGATGCCTTCGCGGACGTGCCCGCCCTCGTCTGCTACGCCATGAAGGCGAACTCGAACCAGGCCGTGATCAAGACACTCGCGCGCCTTGGCGCCGGCGCCGACGTTGTGTCGGAGGGCGAGCTCCAGCGTGCCCGGCTCGCCGGCATCCCGCCGGACAAGATCATGTTCTCAGGCGTCGGCAAGACCGTGCGCGAGCTCGCGCTTGCGGTCGATGAGGGGATCCTCTGCGTCAACGTCGAGTCCGAGCCTGAGCTTGAGCTCCTATCCTCGATCGCGGCCGGCAAGGGTCGCGTCGCCAATGTGTCGGTGCGGGTCAATCCCGACGTTGATGCCAAGACCCACCACAAGATCGCGACCGGCAAGTCGGAGAACAAGTTTGGGATTCCATTGAGCCGCGCGCGCGAGGTCTATGCCCATGCGGCCAAGCTCCCTGGCCTCAAGGTCACCGGCGTTGACATGCATATCGGCAGCCAGATCACCGATCTTGCGCCGTTCGACAATGCATTTGCGCTGCTGTCCGGGTTCGTGCGCGAGCTGCGCGCCGACGGTCACGCCATCGAGCACGTCGATCTCGGCGGCGGGCTCGGAATTCCCTATCACCACGACGACGAGCCGCCGCCGCGTCCGGAGGCTTATGCGGCGATCGTCAAGCGCGCCACCAAGGATCTCGGCTGTACGCTGATCTTCGAGCCTGGGCGGCTCCTGGTCGGCAACGCCGGCATCCTGGTGACCCGCGTAATCTATCTCAAGCGCGGCGAGGCCAAGACCTTCGTGATCGTCGACGCGGCGATGAATGATCTCGTGCGCCCGACGCTCTATGAGGCGCATCACGAGATCATGCCGGTGCGGGAGCAGGTCGCGGGCGCTCGCCGCATCGTCGCCGACGTGGTCGGGCCGATCTGCGAGTCGGGCGATTTCCTGGCGCTCGGTCGCTCACTCGGCGAGCCGCAGCCGGGCGATCTCCTGGCCGTGATGACATCGGGCGCCTATGGGGCGGTGCAGGCCGGCACCTACAACTCGCGCCCGCTCGTGCCCGAAGTGTTGGTGCGTGACAGGGAGTGGGCGCTGGTGCGTCCGCGCATGGAGGTCGATGAGATCATAGCGCTCGATCGCTTGCCAAGCTGGATGTAGAGGCTCACAGCGGCGGCCGTCATTGGACCAGAAATCGGCTCGCGCGCCGCGGCCATTTTGGCCGGCTTCGGAAACAACAATCGGGCTGGCGCGTTCATTCTCTGCTGCGCAGCGGCGCGTCCGCGGCCAAGGCTTGCGCGGCAAAGCCTTCCGCGGCTCTTGCGGGCTCTCTTTGTGTTCGATAACGCGCCTAAAAGGGCTGTGATTTCAATGGCAGGCCGCCGGGTAGGCGGTTGTGCGAGCAGGTCGGTGGGCACTGCTTTCTGCCCTCGCAGTGCCGCCGAATTGATCAGTGGGCGCCTTCCTTTTGCCCGCTGGCGGCGTGCATATTGCATGCTATGATTAATAGCAGGGGCAGAATCCCTTGATGGGAGAATACTCTTGACCGATCGCCCGATAGACAGCGCAGCAGAATTCAATTCCCACGATGGCGACGCGTTGCTGGCCCGCGCTTTGAAGCGGGCGCGCTTGTCGATTCTGTGGGAGCGTCTGTGGCCCGCGCTCGCCGCGCTCGCGACCGCGGTCGGGCTGTTCCTGGCGGTCTCCTGGTTTGGCGTCTGGCTGATGCTGCCGCCGCTCGGCCGCGCTATCGGCGTCGGCCTATTCTTCCTGCTGACAGCCGCGGCCTTTGCGCCGTTCCTGATGGTACGGCTGCCGAGCCGCATGGATGGGCTGCGGCGCCTCGATCGCAACAGCAACTTGCAGCATCGGCCGGCCACCACGATCTCGGACGAACTTGCGGCCGACAAGCAGGATACGTTCGCCGTCACCCTATGGCGCGCCCACATCGAGCGCGCGCTGCGTGCAGCCAAGATATTGCGGGCGGGTCGGCCCGCGCCACGGCTCGCGACACGCGACCCTTACGCGGTGCGTGGCCTGGTGGTGGTGGCGCTGATCGCCAGCTTCTTCATCGCCGGCAGCGACCGCATGCGCCGGATCTACGCGGCGTTCAATTGGCAGGGCGTCATGGCGCCCGCGAACTTCCGCATCGACGCCTGGGTGAATCCGCCGAACTACACCGGCAAGCCGCCGGTCGTGCTGGCCGCGATGCGACCGGGCGAGCCGGTGCCGCAAGCGGCCGGAGCCGTCACAGTGCCGACGGGCAGCATGCTCATCATCCGCGCCAGCGGACAGGTCAGTCTTGACGTCGCCATGACCGGCGGCATCGAAGACGCCAAGGCCGTGGAAGCCAGGAATGCGGAGAAGGCGGGCGAGAAATCGGCCGACAAGACCGCGAGCACGCCAGGCGCCACCAAGGTTGCTGACAACAAGAGCGCCGACAAAGGTGGTGCCGACGAGCGTCGGCTCGTCATCACCGAAGCCGGCACGGTGACGCTGCGCAGCGCAGTGGCAAACGACATCGTCTGGCGCTTCACCGCCATCCCGGACCGCGCACCTACGATCGCGCTGGCGAAGGACCCGGAGCCGCAGCAGCGCGGAGCCCTTCAGCTCACCTACAAGCTTGAGGACGACTACGGCGTGGTCGGCGCGCAGGCTCAGTTCAAGCTGAAGGACGGCTCCAAAGGCACCAATGGCGAGCCGCCGCGCAACCTGTTTGACGCACCGGATGTCTCGCTGGCGCTGCCGCAGCCGCGCACCAAGAACGGGGTCGGACAGACCACCAAGGATCTCACCGAGCATCCATGGGCCGGCGCTGAGACCGTCATGACGCTTACGGCGCGCGACGAAGCCGGCAACGAGGGCGCAAGCGCACCGTCCGAGCTGCGTCTGCCGGAGCGGCCGTTCGTGAACCCGGTTGCGCGCTCGCTGATCGAGCTGCGGCGTACGCTGGCGCTCGACGGCGAGGCGCAGGCGCGCGTGCTCAACGCGCTCGACGCGCTGAGCTATGCGCCCGAGAAGTTCAATATCGAAAGCAAAATCTATCTTGGCCTGAACTCGATCTATTGGCAGCTGCGCTATTCCAAGAATGACGATCAGCTGCGCGAGGTGGTTGCCCGCATGTGGGACATGGCGGTCACGATCGAGGACGGCGGCATGTCCGACGCCGAGGCCGCGTTGCGGCAGGCGCAGGAGGCGCTGCGCCAGGCGCTCGAACGCGGTGCGACCGACGAGGAAATCAAGCGGCTGACCGATCAGCTGCGCGCTGCGCTCGACAAGTTCATGCAGGCGCTCGCCGAGCAGGCGCGGCGCAACCCGCAGCAGCTTTCCCGCCCGCTCGATCCGAATGCGCGCCAGATGCGGCCGCAGGATCTGAAAAATATGATCGACCGCATGGAGCAGATGGCTCGCAACGGCGCCAAGGACGCCGCTCGCCAGCTGCTGCAGGAATTGCAGCAGATGCTCGAAAACCTGCAGATGGCGCAGCCAGGCCAGATGCAGGATGGCGACGGCGATGACGAGATGATGAACCAGCTCAACGAGCTGGGCGAGATGATCCAGCGACAGCAGCAGCTGCGCGACCGCACCTTCCAGCAAGGGCAGGACCAGCGGCGTCAGCAGCGCGGTCAGCAGGGGCAGCGCAATCAGCAAGGCCAGCGCGGCCAGCAGGGACAACAAGGTCAGCAGGGGCAACAGGGTCAGCAAGGCCAGCAGGGCGACCAGGACGGCATGGGCGACCTGGCACAGGACCAGCAGGCGCTACGCGACCGGCTCAACAAGCTGATCGAGGAGCTCAACAAGCGCGGCTTCGGGCAGCAAGGCCAGCAAGGTCAACAGGGCCAGCAAGGTCAGCAGGGCCAACGAGGCCAGCAGGGGCAACAAGGTCAGCAGGGCCAGCAGGGCATGGGTGATCAGCTTGGCCAGGCCGGCGAGGCCATGGGCGATGCGCAGGGTCAGCTCGGCCAGGGCAATTCCGACGGGGCGGTCGACTCGCAGGGTCGCGCGCTCGAGGCTCTGCGCCGCGGTGCCCAGAATCTCGCGCAGCAGATGCAGCAGCAGGGCATGATGGGCCAGGGTCCAGGCCAGGGTCAGCCCGGCCGGATGGGCCAGCCGCGCGCCAATCAGCAGACCGACCCGCTCGGCCGGCCACTGCGCGGGCGCGACTACGGCGACGACGTCACGGTCAAGGTTCCGGGCGAGATCGACGTGCAGCGCGCCCGGCGCATCCTCGAAGAGCTCCGCAAGCGCTTCGGCGAGAACTTCCGGCCGCAGCTCGAGCTCGACTATATCGAGAGGCTGTTGAACGGCGGGCTCTGATCAACTTCCCAAGTGAACCAATAACACGGGCCGCGCCGCAAGCGCGGCCCGTCTGTTTCAGAGCGTGATCCCGAAAAGCCTGACCCGCACTTGATCCGGGGCGGAATTCGGACTTCGGAAAAGATCATGCTCAAAGAGCAAGCTAGACTTTGATCCGATCTATCCGGATCAAAGTCTAGTGCACCTTCTCCCGGCAGGCGGCGAGCGCGTCGTTGACGGCGCTGCGGATGGTGGCGAGCGAGAATGGCTTGGTGATCACGTCGTGAATGAGCGCGTCGAGGCCGCTCGCTCGCTCGCGCTGGTCGGCATAGCCGGTCATCAGCAGGATGCCGACCTGCGGGTGATCGCGAGCGGTTGCGAGCGCAAGCGCGATGCCGTCCATCACGGGCATCCGGATGTCGGTCAGCAGCAGGTCGAAGGCGCCCTGCGTGCGCATGATCAGCTCGAGCGCCTCGGCTCCGTCATTGGCGGTGATGACATCGTGGCCATCCAGCATCAGCGCACGCGCGACCAGCGAGCGCAATCCTTCCTCGTCCTCAGCAATCAGAATCCGTGCCATGGCACCTCATGGAAGCTCAGCGCTGAGATCGCGCCGGTTGAAGAAACGCACCTCGACGCGGTCGCCCTCGCGTGGCGGTGAAGCGAGCCGCGAGCTGAACGGCAGCGACTCGCCTGGCAGCAGCACGTTGCGGCTTGGCAGCGCGGTCCAGCTGTAGACTTCGTAGCCGCCCTGGTAACGCACGGAGAAACGCAGACGCGGCACCTCGACGGCGCGCTTGAAGTTGTTGACGATCGTGCCCTGGACCACCAGCACTTCGACGCCGTCGTTGGTCTCCCGCTCGGTCGTCACATTCGCGAAGACAAGGCCACGCAGGTTCACCGGCAGCCCGATGGCTGCATAGAGCGATGCCGTCTGCGGCAGCCATCGCACCACATCCGAGCGCCAGCCGATCAGCATCAGGTTGAGCGCGACCAGCGTCAGGATCCCGCTGGTCCACATGGAGCGCTCCCAGCGCAGCCGATGCGCCGCCTGCCGCTGCGCACGCCGTGCTGCGACCGATTCGATGTCCTCGGCGGGCGTCGGCGCCTGCTCGCTGGGGGCGAGCGGGGGGACATCGATAATGGGCGGCGGTGATGCGTCCTGGTCCGGGTTCTCGTCCTGGTTCTGGATTTGGCCCGTAGGCTCGGATGCGGGCCATACCGGCGGGGTCATTCCGGGGTCATCGCCAAAGGCCTGCTCGGCCGGGCCTGCTTCCGGCGACATCCCAGGAGCAGGGGCAAAATCCTGTTCGGAAGGCGGCGGATCGGCGACCGGCGGAGCCTCCGCTATAGTGGCGAGGTCGGCACGATGGGCCTCGGCGACATTTTCCAAGACCTCAGTGTTGGCCGCAAACCACATCTGCTTGCAGCGGGCGCAGCGGACCGACCGCCCAGCCGGCCCGAGCGAGGCCGCCGCGACCTGATAGGAGGTTCCGCAGTTCGTGCAGGTGATCAGCATCGGCGTTCGCGCCAGCCAAGGGGACTTCTCCTGCACGCTAGCAGGCCGTTCGTTAACGGACCGGAAACCAAAGGGAAACCAAAGGCGCTGGGCTCATGGCTCCGCGGCAGGTGGGGGCCGGCGCAAGGCCGCATTGGCCCAAAAAGGTCGTCGACTCCAACGCGATGGGCATTGCTATATAAGGTTAACTTGGGGGCTGATGGGCTCTGCGTGTTCGCCGCGGCCCTTCGGAGAGACACGTGGTTCGGTTCGAGAACGTTGGTTTGCGCTACGGGTTGGGGCCTGAGGTCCTGCGTGACCTCAGTTTCCGTATTGAGCCGCATTCATTCCAGTTTCTGACCGGCCCGTCAGGCGCCGGCAAGACCTCGCTCATGCGTCTTTTGTTCCTGGCGCTACGACCGACGCGCGGGCTGATCACCCTGTTCGGCCACGACATCGCCACGCTCAGCAAGGACGCTATGGCGACGCTGCGACGGCGGATCGGCGTGGTGTTCCAGGATTTTCGGCTGATCGATCATATGACCACCTATGAGAACGTTGCACTGCCGCTTCGAGTCGTCGGACAGGAGGAAGAGAATTTCCGCGACGAGGTGATCGAGCTCTTGCAGTGGGTCGGGCTCGGCGAGCGGATGTGGGCGCTGCCGCCCGTGCTCTCGGGCGGGGAGAAGCAGCGCGCCGCGATTGCGCGCGCGGTGATTGCGCGCCCCCAGCTCCTGCTCGCCGACGAGCCGACCGGCAACGTCGATCCGACTCTGGCGCAGCGCCTGCTGCGTCTGTTCGTCGAGCTCAACAAGTCCGGTACATCGATCGTCATCGCCACGCACGACATTGCGCTCATGGACCAGTACGACGCGCGCCGGCTGGTGCTGCACGAAGGGCGAATTCATGTCTATGAATGACGATGTTGATGCGGTGACGGCGGCGCCGCAGCCGGGCGCGATGCCGCAGTTCGTGTCGCCGATCGTGCCTAAAGGCACGATCGCAGGCCGTGCCCTGGTTGCGATCGTGGCGATCATGACCTTCCTGGCTTCGCTTACTACCGGCGCGGTGGTCCTGGTGCGGGCGGCCGCAAGCGACTGGCAGTCGGAGGTCGCGCGCGAAGTCACGATCCAGGTTCGCCCGGTCGGCAATCGCGATCTTGAAGCCGACGTGAGCCGTGCGGCCGATATCGCGCGCCGCTTTCCAGGCGTGGCCGATGTCCGGGTCTATTCGAAGGAGGAGTCCTCACACCTGCTGGAGCCCTGGCTTGGAACCGGCCTGGTGCTCGATGAGCTGCCGGTGCCACGCCTTGCCGTGGTACGCATCGCGTCGGGCGCGGCGCCCGAGTTTAGCCGTCTGGCCAAGCTCCTGGCGGAGCAGGTTCCGACCGCGGGCCTCGACGACCATCGCGGCTTTGTCGAGCACATGCGTTCCATGGGGCGGGCCGCGTTCCTGGGCGGTCTCGCGGTGCTCGCGCTGGTTCTGGTCGCGACCGTGCTCTCCGTCACGTTCGCGACTCGCGGCGCGATTGCCACCAACCGGACGGTGGTCGAGGTGCTCCACCTGATCGGTGCCAAGAATACCTTCATCGCCCAGCACTTTCAGCGCCGCTTTCTCGGGCTTGGGCTGCAAGGCGGAGCGATCGGGGGCGGCTCTGCCCTCGTGCTGTTCGGGCTGGTCGAGTTCGTAAGCCGCCATTTCCTCGGCAGTGCTGCGGGCGAGCAGTTCGGGGCTTTGTTCGGGAGCTTTTCGATCGGCATCTTCGGCTATTTGGCGGTGGCCCTCCAGATCGCCCTGATCGCAGGCGTTACCGCGCTCGCCTCGCGCCGCACCGTCAACCGCACCTTGGAAACCTTTGAGTAACCTTTGCCTGCTCACCTATGGCCTGTTGACCTATGGTTGCAGGCGCTTCGTCACGGGGTCGCCGGAATTGATGCTATACTGAGTTGCAAACGTGGACCATGCGATGGCGGCAGTCGGGTCAAGCCTCGATGCAGTGCCTGGCACGGGCTTCTCCCGCGAGCGCGCCCGTCCGCCGAGCGTGCTTTTGCGCGGCATCGGCTGGGCCACCGTGTCGGTCTGCGCCGTCGTCGCGCTGGCGTTTACACTCGGATTTCTTTGGTTCACCGCGCGGGTGCCATCCAGTGAAATCACCCTGACCGGTGCGACCGACGGCATCGTCGTGCTCACCGGCGATTCGGCCCGCATCAGCGAGGCGATCGAGCAGCTGGCCGATCGTCGTGGGAAACGCCTCCTGATCAGCGGAGCCAATCGCGGCACTACCGCCGCGGAGATTTCGCGCCTCAATCCTGATTTCACGCGCTGGATCCAGTGTTGTGTCGATTTCGACCGCGCGCTCAACACCCTTGGCAATGCGATCGAGACCCGGCGCTGGGCTGAGCGGCGCCGCTTCCGGTCGCTGACCGTGGTAACCTCGGACTACCACATGCCGCGTGCCATGGCGGAAATCGCTCACCAGCTGCCAAATACCCGCCTCGTTGCATTTCCGGTGATGTCGGAGCGGCTGCGGACGGACCATTGGTGGGCGAGCGGCCCAGCCATGCGGCTGCTGCTCACCGAATACGTGAAATACATCGTTGCGCGGGCGCGCATGCGGCTCAACGGGCCGTCGCGCGGCTAGCGTAGGGCTCAAGCGGCTTGGGGCACAAGCGCCTTGGGCACAAGCGCCTTGGCGTAGCGCACAATGGCGCCGCGGCGGCGGCTCGCGATCCGCCTTCGGCAATGATAGAACCACACCGCCGCCATCGCGGTAGCGTTCACAATCTCATGGCATCAACAGAGTGGTGCCTTCACATCAGTCGGGCCTGTTTGCCGTGATCATCCGTTCGATCGTCTTCAATGCTCTGTTCTATCTCAATCTGATCGGTCAGATGCTGGCGGTCATACCGACCATGCTGATGCCGCGCGGCGCGATCGTGGCAGTCGTGAAATTCTGGGCGCGCACGAGTCTCTGGCTCCTGCGCAGGATCTGCGGGATCACGGTCGAGTTCCGCGGATTGGAGAGGATTCCCCCGGGGGCCCTTATCGTCGCGTCCAAGCATCAGTCGATGTGGGAAACGTTCGCGCTGTTTCCGCTGTTTGCGGACCCTGCCTTCATTCTCAAGCGTGAGCTGATGTGGATTCCGTTCTTCGGCTGGTTTTCGTGGAAAGCCGGCATGATTCCGGTCAACCGCGGCAAGCGCTCGCAGGCGCTCCTGGAGCTTGCCGCCAGCGCGCGCCACGAGCTTGCGCGCGGTCGCCAGATCGTCATCTTTCCGGAAGGCACGCGACGCGCTCCAGGCGCCGAGCCGAGCTACAAATTTGGCGTGACCCACCTCTATGCGGAGACGGGCGCGGTATGCCTGCCGATCGCGCTCAATTCCGGGCTGTTCTGGCCGCGCCGGTCGTTCCGCCGCTTTCCCGGCACCATCATCGTCGAGGTGCTCGACCCGATCGCGCCTGGCCTCTCGAAAGAGGATTTCGCCGCGCGATTGCAGCAGTCGATCGAGACGGCGACCGCGCGCCTGGTCGCGGAAGGCGAGCGCGAGCTCGCGCGCAATGGTGTCAAGCAAGCCTCGCTTGCGCCGTCGTCATGAGGCGGTTGCCGCGGTCTCGTGCGTGCCCTTGAGCCGCTCGGCCAAGAGATGCAGCTCGGTTTCCCGCAGGCCCAATGCATTCGAGTGCCGCGACCGTGGCGATGACGTAGTCACGATTGGCGCCGGAGTGACCATGGCCCTGGCGCACGTGATGGAGCTGCTGGTCGAGCGACAGACGCCCGGCATATTGCGGATGGCTGCGGTCGACCATGTAGCAGACCGCGCTCACGGCTCGCTCGGGCTCGCCCTTGAGCCAGATGCGCCGGACGCATTCGCGATACACCATGGTGACTTGCTCGCGTGCGCGCAGATACGCGATCGTCTCGGTGCGCAGCGCGGCTGCAACCCGATACGCAATGCCGCGGCAGGCGCCGCCGCGGTCGAGGCCGAGCACCAGGCCAGGACGCTCGGCTGTCCCGCGATGGTAGAACGAATAGACGCAGAGCGCCCGATGAGCGCCGATCAGCCGTGCCTCGACCCGCTCCAGAAACTCAAAGCCCGGCCGCCACATCAGCGAGCCATAGCCGAAAACCCAGATGTCTGCGGAATCATGCGGCGGGTTCATTGGTCGTTCATAACCATGAAAAGCTGCCCTTGTCGAAACCAGCAGGTATGGACAAAGCAGCAACGGCAGAGAAGATTCGTCCTCGGAAACGCCGCATTCCCCGGCTTCGAGTTGCGCGGGGACGGCTAAGCCTGCCGACAGCGGGTCTGAGGAGCGTGAGCGATGCACCAACCAGGATCCGCCCCTCGCCGTCGGCTATGGCCGGTATTCGTGCCGCTTGCTTTGGTGGTGGTGCTCGCGATCGGTTGGAGCGGCTTCTGGTTCCTGGCCGCTGGTGCGGCAGAGACAAGGATTGCGGGCTGGCGCGAGCGCGAAGCCAATTCCGGGCGGGTCTACAATTGTGAAAGGCAGACCGTCGGCGGCTTTCCATTCCGCATCGAGGTTCGCTGCGTCGACCCCTCGATCGAATTGCGCCGCAATGAGCCGCCGGTCGCGCTCAAGGCGAGCGATCTCGTGGTGGTCTCGCAGATCTATCAGCCGACGCTGCTGATCAGCGAGCTCACAGGGCCGATGACCATTGCCGAGCCCGGCCAGTCTCCGAGCTACATCGCCAATTGGACACTCGGGCAATCGAGCGTGCGCGGCACGCCGGCGGCACCCGAGCGGGCCTCGATCGTGTTCGATCGACCGACGGTCGACCGGGTTGGCAGTGCGCAAGCGACCGTGCTGAAAGCCGATCGGATCGAAGCTGCACGGGCGCATCGCGGAAGGGTCGGTGACCGGCGATCCGGTGATCGAGCTTGTGTTGCGTCTCACCGGCGCAACGGCGCCGGAGCTGCATTCATTCACGCGACAGCCGATCGATTCGGAGATCACCGCCAAGCTCTATGGCCTCGCTGACTTCTCACCCAAGCCCTGGCCGGTGCGCTTTCGGGAAATGCAGGCGCGCGGCGGCAAGATCGAGATCACGCGCGCGCGCGTGCGCCAGGGCGAGGCGATCGCGGCTAGTGCCGGCACACTTGGCCTGACGACGCGCGGCGGCCTCGATGGACAGATTCAGGTAACGATACTCGGCCTCGAGAGCATCGTGCGGTCGCTCGATCTCGATCGCGCCATGTCGCAGGGCAATGTTGGCTCCGCCATCAACGCGCTTGATCGGCTGATTCCGGGGTTAGGGCAAGTCGCGCGGCAGAATGCGGCCCCGGGCATTCTGGCGGCGCTGCGCGGCATCGGGCGACCCGGGACGCTCGATGACAAGCCCGCAACCACGCTCCCGCTGCGTTTCAACGACGGCCAGATCCTGCTCGGGCCGTTCCCGGTCGGGCGCGTGCCGCCGCTGTTTTGATCGAAAACAACATCGGCCTCGGTGTTGCCATGCCCGCGAAAACGGGCATCCAGTAGTCACTGACATCGGATTGATGCTGTACCGCCGGCGTTTACTGGATCGTCCGCTTTCGCGGACGATGACAACGGATAGTCATCACAAACAACTCAAACGATCACCGCCCGCCTTCCACAAAGCGACCGCTGAAGATCGACTTCCAGCGCTTGCCGGTCACGTAGAACGTGCCGGTGGCGTTGTCGTGCGCAATGCCGTTGAGCACATAGTTGCCGCTGTCGGTGTCGATCAGCGCCTTCTCGTCGGCGGACATCCGGTCGCGCAGGCCGCGCATGTCGGCAACCCCGTCGATGCATCCGCTCGCCGGGTCGATGCGCACGATGCTCCAGGTCGTGAAGATGTTGCCATAGAGGCGCCCGCGCACCAGCTCGAGTTCGTTGAGGCCCACGATGTCTCCCGGCCGCGTCGAGCGAACCTTGACGGTGCGGCGCACCGCGAAGGTCTGCGGGTCGACGTAGTAGAACGAAGGTCCGCCGTCGCTGAAGATCAGGCTTGATCCGTCATTGGTCAGGCCCCAGCCCTCGCGCGGATTGCGCATGGCGCGCTGGCGCTTGGCGGCGAGGTCGTAGACGAAGACCTGATGATCCTGCCAGGTGAGCTGATAGATCTGGTCGTTGAGGATGGTGAGGCCTTCGCCGAACACGCTGGTGCCGAGATCGGTCAGCGTGCGCACCTGTCCGTCGAACGAGATCACGTTGATGCGTGTGGTTCCGGCGATGCGCCCGGTGCTCTCGTAGAGCTGGCCGTCGCGGACCTCGAGGCCTTGCGTGAAGCCGAGCTCGCTGCGCTCGATCTTGCTGGCGATCTCGAACCGCAGCGGCGTGGGCTCGCGACAGGTGGTCTGTGCGTTCAACGTATCCGGACCGCCCCAGAGGAAGAAGGCGCCGGCCGCAACTGCAGTGGCTAGCACTGCAGTGCCGAAGAGCAACCATGTGCGGCGCGTCAGCATGGCTATTCAGCCTCGCTGCTGTAGGGCCGCGGCAGCGGTGTGTGCGGCAGATCAGGATGCGGGCGGCCGAAATCGGGCGTCGGCGAATCCTGACCGATCGCCACGATGCCGCGGCGGATGGCACGGGTGCGTGTGAAGTGCTCGAACAGCGTGTCGCCGTCGCCGCGCCGGATCGCGCGCGTCAGCGTTGCGATGTCCTCATTGAAGCGGCCGAGCATTTCCAGCACCGCATCCTTGTTGGCCAGGAACACGTCGCGCCACATCGTGGGATCGGATGCCGCGATGCGGGTGAAGTCGCGGAAGCCACCGGCAGAGAACTGCAGCACTTCGGAGCGCGTCACTTGTGACAGCTCGTCGGCGGTGCCGACGATGGTGTAGGCGATGAGATGGGGCAGGTGGCTCGTCACTGCCAGCACGAGATCGTGATGGTCGGCTGCCATCGTCTCCACGTTGGCGCCGAGCGCGCTCCAGAACGCGGCAAGACGCTCGACGGCCTCAAGGTCAGCGTTCGGAGGCGGCGTGAGGATGCACCAGCGGTTGACGAACAGCTCGGCAAAGCCTGCATCAGGACCCGAATATTCCGTGCCGGCGACTGGGTGCGCGGGCACAAAGTGGACGTTCGGCGGCAGATGGGGCGCCATGTCACGGACGATCGAGCCCTTCACCGAGCCGACGTCGGAAACCGTCGCGCCCGCCATCAAGTGCGGGCCGATCTCCTTGGCGACCTCGCCGCAGGCGCCGACCGGAATGCACACGATCACGAGGTCGGCGCCGTCGACCGCCGCCGCATTGGTCTCGACCACCTGATCGGCGAGCCCGAGCTCGGCCACGCGCCGGCGCGTTTGCGGCGAGCGCGCCGTCGCCACAATCGAGCGCACCAAGCCCTGTGAGCGCGCAGCGCGCGCGATCGAGGAGCCGATCAGCCCGACGCCGATCAAAGCGAGGCGATTGAAGAGAGGAGCCTTGCGAGTCACGGCCTCTTCCCCACGAACTCAGCCAATGCTGCGACTACGAGCCGGTTCGCCTCCTCGCTGCCGACCGTCATGCGCAACGCGTTCGGTAGGTGATAGGCTTTGACCCGGCGCAAAATGAGGCCGCGCTTTGTGAGGAAGGCATCAGCCTCCTCCGCGGTCTTGCCCTTGGTTTCCGGGAAATGGATCAGCACGAAGTTCGCAATGCTCGGCGTCACCTCGAGGCCTAGTTTGCGGATCTCCTGCACAAGCCAGGCCAGCCACTTGTCGTTGTGCTGGCGCGCGGTCTCGACATGCGCTGTATCGCCGATTGCCGCGACGCCGGCCGCGATCGCGGCGGAGTTCACATTGAACGGTCCCCGAATGCGGTTGACCGCTTCGACCACGTGCGCGGGTCCGTACATCCACCCGAGCCGCAGCGCCGCCAGCCCGTAGATCTTCGAGAACGTGCGGCACATCACGACGTTCTCGGAGGTGGCAACCAACTCGATCCCGGCCTCGTAGTCGTTGCGCCGCACATATTCCGCATAGGCGGCATCGAGCACGAGCAACACATGCGGCGGCAGCCCCTTGTGCAGGCGCTTCACCTCGTCGAACGGCACATAGGTGCCGGTCGGATTGTTGGGATTGGCGAGGAACACCACCTTGGTGCGTTCGGTGACCTTGCCAGCATGTTGTCGACGTCGGCGGTGTGGTTCTTCTCGGGCGCCACGATCGGCTTCGCGCCCGAGCCGAGCGTCGCGATCGGATAAACCAGGAAGCCGTGCGTGGTGTAGATCGCCTCGTCGCCGTCGCGCAGGTAGGCGTCGGCGAGCAAATTGAGCAGGTCGTCGGAGCCCGCGCCGCAGACGATGCGGTTGGGGTCGAGCCCGAAGGCGCGCCCGATCGCCTCGCGCAGCGCGGTTGCTGCGCCGTCCGGATAGTCCTGCAGATGGTCGGCCACAGCCCGGTAGGCCGCGAGCGCTTTCGGGCTTGGTCCGAGCGGGGTCTCGTTCGAGGAGAGCTTGAACACGCGCGCGACGCCGGGCGCCGCGCTCTTGCCCGGCACATAGGGGTCGATATCAAGCACGCCGGGTCGCGGTTGCGGGCGCAGGGCGGACATCGTTGGCTCCAATGGACGACCGAGGGTATAGCAAGCCTTCGGCCCAGATACGGGGGGAGGTTGCCTCAGTCGGCCGAGACCCTATAGCGGGTCGCGTGGCTGCCGACGAGGGCCGTTGCGCGGACCGAGGCGCCGGCCTTGACCAAAGCCTTGGTGACCGGCTCGATCCCCTTGTCCCGCGGCACCGAGATGAGGAGGGCGGCGCCGTCGAAGGCCTTGTCGGGCACTGCCACCACCTCGGCAATCGAGCCGATCGCCTGCGCGGCGGCCGTACCCCATCCGGCGACCCGCACGCTCCAGACCTCCACGTCCCGCACCATGGCGTCCGCGGCCGCGCGCGAGATGACGAAGACGGGCAGCGCCGCCGGATGATCGGGGCGCTCGACGAACGGCAGGCGCGCGATGATCTTGGGCGCGGCATTGAATTCGAGCGCGTTCCACCATGCGCCCGAGACCGCGAAAGCGGGCACGAGACCCAGGTCGCCTTTGGAGTCGGAGACCGCAGCCACGACTGCGGAGGCGCCCATGTGAGCCACGAACGGGGCTGTGAAGCCGAAATGGAAGCGGGCCGAATCTCGCATCAGCGCGTCGCCGGCCGAGAGATCGGCATGCACCGAATAGGGCGACTGCACATACGTGAAGGTCGAGATGATGACACGCCAGATGCCTTCGACGGTGTCGAGCGGAAGGATGCCGTGATGGCGCTCGACCAGGCGACGCATCATGTCGGCTTCGCGGGCAGGCCGGAAAGCGGAGCCTGTTTCTTGCGTCTTCTTTACCGAGATCAGGCGATCAATGATCTCGCCGCGCTCCATCAGGAGACGGTGCATGGCCTCGTCAATGCGGTCGATCTCCTTCCGCAGGTCGGCCAGCGAAGATGGTGAATCGGCGCGGGGTGTCTTGGCCATGAGCAGCACTCTCTGGTGCCGCATTGATAAGGTCCACTAGGCGTCAAGGCAAAGAAAACGTTGACTTGGGGAGGGGGGTGCCTATCTAACCCCGTCGCCGCAAGCCCTTTGGCAAGCCCAAAGCCTTCGGCAAGCCTTTGTGTTACCCTGTCAAACATGACCATGGCTGAGACCACCACGCTTGAACCTGCCGACCGCGCCCGCGAGGCGGACGCGCCGCATTCGCTGGTCGTGCGTTTTGGCGCCGACAAGCCGCTCCGGCTCGATGCTGGCGTCGATCTCGCCCCCTTCCAGATCGCGTACCAGACCTACGGGACGCTGAACGCTGCGCGCACCAATGCGGTGCTGCTCTGTCACGCGCTCACCGGCGACCAGCATGTGTTCAATATGCACCCGGTCACGCAGAAGCCCGGCTGGTGGGAAACCATGGTCGGGCCGGGCCGCCCGATCGACACCGAGCGCTACTTCGTGATCTGCGCGAACGTGATTGGCGGCTGCATGGGCACGACGGGTCCGGCCTCGACCAATCCCGAGACCGGCATGCCTTGGGGCCTCGAATTCCCGGTGATCACGGTGCGCGACATGGTGCGCGCGCAAGCCATGTTGCTTGACCATCTCGGCATCGGCACGCTGTTCGCCGTCGTAGGCGGCTCGCTTGGCGGCATGCAGGTGCTGCAGTGGGCGGTGAGCTATCCGGAGCGCGTATTCGCTGCGTTGCCGATTGCTGCGGCGACCCGTCATTCGGCGCAGAACATCGCGTTCCACGAGGTTGGCCGCCAGGCTGTGATGGCCGATCCCGACTGGCGGCAAGGTCGTTACTTTGCGGAAGGCACCAACCCGCGCCGCGGGCTCGCGGTCGCCCGCATGGGCGCGCATATCACCTATCTGTCGGACGCGGCGCTGCACCGCAAATTTGGTCGTCGGTTTCAAAACCGCGACAATCCGACTTTCTCGTTCGATGCCGATTTCCAGGTCGAGAGCTATTTGCGCCACCAGGGCATCACCTTCGTGGAGCGTTTCGACGCCAACTCGTATCTCTATCTCACACGTGCGATGGACTACTTCGACATTGCGGCCGACTTCGACGGCGTGCTCGCCAACGCGTTCAAGGATACGCCGACCCGCTTCTGCGTCATCTCCTTCACCTCCGACTGGCTGTTTCCGACATCAGATTCGCGCGCGATCGTACATGCCCTCAATGCCGGCCGCGCGCGCGTGTCGTTCGCCGAGATCGTTACCGACAAGGGACATGACGCCTTCCTGCTGGATGAGCCGGAGCTGTTCGCGATCGTCCGCGGTTTCCTCGAAGGTGCCGCCAAGGCGCGCGGGCTCGAGCCCGCGCATCCTTGAACCGATCGATCGACAAAGGATTGCAAGCCCTCATGCTCAAGAGCCTTAGGCACGACCTTACGATGGCGGACACCGCGCGCACGCCCGGCGGCGGCCCGCGCGTTGACCTGCTGCTCGTTGCCGAGATGGTCGAGCGTGGCGCGCGCGTGCTCGATGTCGGCTGCGGCGATGGTGAGCTATTGCGGCTGTTGGCGGAGAAGCGCGGCGTCGATGGGCGCGGCATCGAGCTGTCGCGCGAGGGCGTGAACGAGGGCGTCGCCAAGGGGCTGGCGGTGATCCAGGGCGATGCCGACACGGATCTTGCCGACTATCCGGACGACGCCTTCGACTACGTCATTCTGTCGCAGACTCTGCAGGCAACGCGGCAGCCGCGTGTCGTGCTGGAACACATGCTCCGTATTGGTCGTCACGCAATTGTGTCCTTTCCGAATTTCGGACACTGGCGAATCCGCCTGCAGGTGGGGGTTGCCGGCCATATGCCGCAAACCGACAATTTGCCTTACAGCTGGTGGGATACGCCCAATATTCATTTCTGCACGATCAAGGATTTCCGCCACTTGTGCGACGTCGCGGGCGCCAAGATCGAAAGGGCGGTGGCGCTCAACGCATGGGGTCGCGCGCTGCGTTTCAATGCGCCGTGGTGGTTCTGGAACCTGATGGGGGAGCAAGCCGTATTTCTGCTGAGTCGCCAAGGCGTTCGGGCGGGTTGAAGCGCGGGCGTTTCGGGCCGGGGCTCCAAATCCAAGTTCCAAGTTCCAGAATCAGGAGAGCCCCAGGACGGCTTGCGCCGCCTGGGGCTCCCGCAGGCTTTCGCCGGACGAGGGGGGCATCGGGGGGGATGGGGATCGCCCGGCTCGCCTATACTTTCGAGATAGGTAGGCCCTTTAAGAATTCAATGCCCCCCACTTTTGATCCGATGTTCCCTATGGCTTTTGCGCTGGCCAGCCTTGCTTCGACAGCGTGATCAGTTCCGGCCGATATTCAAAGTGCATGCTGTCGACGTGGAACCACTTGGCGCCCCAGATGAACCCGTGACGCTCGAAGATCTGGCCGATTGCGCCCGGCACGCGATTGCGCCACGTGAACGTGCCGGTGCGGCCTTTCAGGCTTTCCCAATAGTCGGCCTGTTTGTCATTGATGTCGATCGCCGCCGCGAACGCATGCACCGACAAGCGCGATGTGTTGAGAATGGTGCGACAATTGTACGTGCCGGCGGATGGCACCAGAAACTTGGTCATGTCGGGCGACAGCGTGTCGAGCTCCTTCACCACAGCGGCGAGGCGTTCGTCGACATTGTTGACGGTGGTGACGCTCACGCGTCCGCCGCCGCGCTTGGGCAGCCACGCCACCGGCTTGAGTCGCTTGGCGACCTCTCCCTTGCGGCAGTCGCCGTACATCTTGGTGAAGAACGGCTCAAAACGGATGCGGCCGGGGTCCTCGTTGAGGGCGGGCGGCGTCACATTCGGACCGAGCGGATAGCGATAGGCGAACTGATCCTTGATGTCAGGCTCGCTGAGCAGCCGCTCGAAAGTCTTGTCGGCGCGCCCGTCGGCGATCGGCATGCGGGTGCCGTCCTTCCAGATCAGCTCGTTGCCCTCGTGAGCCGCAAGATGGTCCGGATAGGCAGCGACCAAAGCATCGAGTGCATCGTTAATCGGATCGGCGGCGACCGGTAGACGTCGACACCATGACAGTGAGCACCGCAGCCGAAATCCGCATTTGCACGACCCTTCGTCAGCGCGCTCACGTGTGCAATTCATTCCCGACCGCGATCTCGCCTGTCTCGATCACCTCGGCGTATACGCCGCAGTCGGCGTGCCCGAAGCTGCGCAGCAGCGTCTCTGGTATCGTGAGGTCGCGCGCGCCGGTGTCGGGATCCACATTGGTGGCCGCGCAACGCACGATCCGCTTCACGACCTTGAGCCGCGCGCTCTTCGCCGATCGCAATCTCCTGGCCGAGAAGATCGAACTCATGCCATGCCGGCCAGCCTTCGACATACACATTGCCGCGAAAGCGCAACGGATTGACCGGCGCACCGATCGCCGTCTCGAGGGCTGAGACCGACGCGAGATTGATGATCGAGACCACCTTTCGTGCAACATCGGAAAAGCTGTGGCCAGGCGCGTGCAGGACCTTCGGCGGTCCGCGCAGCTCATCGGCGCAGAACTGCGCAAAAAACGATTCGATGCCGTGACGGCCAGCGGGCGTGCGCAAGTCGCCGCGCGCGGCGATGCGGCCGTCCGATTCGATCGTGAGCAGATGGCTCGCGTCGTCGAATTGCGTGCGCAGCATCGCCAGCCGCTCGTTGCGCATCAGCATGAGATAGCGTGTCTTGGGTTGATGGCGTGGTATCTGCGGATCGAAGCCTGACGGCCCGTTCTCGATGGCGTAGAGGCGGTCGCTCGGCACGGTCTGGCCAGGCGTCAGGAGCGTGCCGGCAAGTGGCTCAGGCGACAGGCCTTTCACCGGATAGCGGTAGATAGCGTTAATTTTCGCGGGAATTAACATGACCACGATTTAATCTCGCCAAGCGATGACTTGTCGGCTTGTGCCAACTATTATGCAGCGCGTCGGGCGACTTTGCCAAATCAAGGACGGTTCCGTGCGCATCACCAAGACTCTTCAGATTCTCCTCGTGTTGACGGCAGCCAGCGGTGTGAATGCGGCCATGGCGCAAGGACGATCCCAAGAACGATCTGTGGTGGCGATGAGCCTGTTCGGGGCTGCTCCCGTCGACGCTCCGAAAGGAGAGATCCGCGGCATGCGCCCGGAGACGATCGGCGAGGTTGCCTATTTCTCGCTCTCGGTCGATGCGCCCAATAAGCTGCGCGGACTGACGAGCACACAGCAGCAGCAGGTTGAGATCGCATTGCCGGGCGGCAGCTCGGTCACTTGCACGTTGCGCTCCGAGCGGCGGCCGAATGGCGTGGTGCTCCTGACTGGCGCGCCTGACGGCGGCGCCTCGGAAGAGCGCTGCAATCTTGTGGTCGACAATGGCCAGGTGACTGGCGAAGTCGAGCTCGCGACCGGGCGCTATCGCATCCAGCCCACTGGCAACGGTTCCGCACACGTGGTGGTCGAGGTGAAGACTGCTGCCTTCCCCAACGAGAGCGAGCCCAAACGCGCCCGTTAACCGGCTGGGCCGATAACTGCTTCACCTAACGTGACACCTTTGGGGCACCCAGGCTAACATTCGGTTTGGGATCGCAAACCAATGGGACCGAACGATGCTCAGGGTGCACGGCCTGCCAATGGCGCTCGCGTTGATCGTGGCCGGCGGCGCCACTGAGGCGACTGCTCAGCAAAAGAAATCGCCACCAACCACGCGGCTCTTCAATGCGGCGCCCGGCGAGCCCCCAAGCAGCAACAGCGTGGCCGAGACCTTGGGTATGCGTCCCGGGACCGTCGGGGCGGTTGTCCGCGTTCCGCTTTCGCTCTCCGCGACCAATAGTCTGACCGCCCAAAACAGCGAGCCGCGGCGTCTTGAGGTCGCATTGCCGGGCGGTCGTTCCGTCAACTGTCTCCTCCGGCCTGTAGCGCGGCCGCGGAACATGGTCGTGCTTGCCGGCACGCCGGTCGGTGGCAGCGAGAGTGAGCGCTGCAACCTTGTGGTCCAGAACGGCAAGGTGACCGGCGAGGTGGATCTTGAGTCCGGCCGTTATCGCATCCAGCCGATTGGCGCCGGCGCGACCCACGCGGTGGTCGAGGTCAAGACCGAGAACCTGCCGGATGAGCTCGCCCCCAAGGTCCCGAACGAGCCGATGCCGCAGCGTGCAGCGGCCGACGCTGCGCAATGCGACGTGAAGCCGGCGGCTGGGCAGCAGCCCAAGACCTTCGGTCCGATTCGAATCATGTTCCTCTACACCAAGGCGGTTGCGGCTGGTGCGCCGAACATTCGCGGCGACATTGAACTGCTCATGCAGCAGCTGCGGACCGGCTTCGGTGCGACCCGGCTGGGCGGCAATTTCTCGGTGACGACCGAGCTCGCGCACGCGCAGGAAATCAACTACGACGAGGGTGAGAACATGGAGAAGGACCTCGATCGCCTCTCCAACCCGCGCGATACGGTGTTCAAGCCGATCCACGCCCTGCGCGACACCCATAAGGCCGATATCGTTCACCTGATGATCAAGGCCAAGCCGAATAACGGCTGCGGTATCGGCTGGCTCAATCTCGGCCTGCGTCCGGAGCACGCCTTCTCGGTGAGCGATTACCAGTGCGCCATGCAGAACTTCAGCGCGGTGCATGAGATCGGCCACAACATGGGCATGGCGCACGACCGATTCGTCGAAAAGGACGCCAAGCCTGGTCCCGACCAGTTCAATTTCGGGTTCGTGGCCATGGAGCGCGGAACCCGCTCGCTCATGTCGTACAACGACCAATGCGTCCAGCAGAAGAAGAACTGCATGCGCCTGCTGCAAGTGTCGTCTCCCAACATCAAGGTTGGGGGCATTCAGTACGGCAACCCGATGAATCATCCGCAGGCCGCCTACAACGCCGAGGTGCTTTGCCGCAACGCGCCGGCCGCAGCCAAGTTTCGCTGACAAGTGATTCGCGCGACCAGCGGCAAATCGGAATTGCTTGCATCTGCCTCTTGCCGGCACTGTAGGTGCTCCATCAGGCATGTTCGTGGAAATTCACCCTGACGGCCCTTCCACGGCCGGGGGATGCCTCCTACATGCGCAATAAGGATGCTTCGGGCGTGCCGTCAGGGCGCTTGGAGCAGGCTGAGGGAGTAAAGACATGAATATTGAGAAGTTGACGGACCGCGCCCGCGGATTTGTCCAGTCGGCGCAATCATTGGCTCTGCGTGAGGGCCACCAGCAGTTTGCCCCGGACCATTTGCTCAAGGTTCTGCTCGACGACCCGGAAGGGCTCGCGGCAGGGCTGATCGATCGCTCGGGGGGCCGCTCGCGCGAGGCGCTGACCGCGGTCGAGGCTGCGCTCGCCAAGCGCCCGAAGGTTTCGGGCGGCGGAGCCGGGCAGGTCTATCTCGATCCAGCCTTGGCGCGTGTGTTCGACCAGGCCGAGAAGATCGCCGAGAAGGCGGGCGACAGCTACGTGACAGTCGAGCGGCTGCTGCTCGCGCTCACGCTTGAAAAGGACAGCGATGCTGGCCGAATTCTCGCCCGCGCCGGCGTCACCCCGCAAAATCTCAACACCGCGATCGAAGCGCTGCGCAAGGGCCGCACGGCCGATACCTCGTCGGCCGAGAATGCCTATGACGCGCTCAAGAAATATGCTCGCGACCTCACCCAGGCGGCGCGCGACGGCAAGATCGATCCAGTGATCGGCCGCGACGAGGAAATCCGCCGCACCATCCAGGTGCTCTCGCGCCGTACCAAGAACAATCCGGTGCTGATCGGCGAGCCGGGCGTCGGCAAGACCGCGATTGTGGAAGGGCTCGCGCAGCGTATCGTCAATGGCGACGTACCCGAGAGCCTTCAGGACAAGAAGCTCCTCGCGCTCGACATGGGTGCGATGATCGCGGGCGCGAAATATCGCGGCGAGTTCGAAGAGCGTCTGAAGGCGGTATTGCAGGAGGTCACTGCCGCGGCAGGCGCCTACGTCCTGTTCATCGACGAAATGCACACCATCGTGGGTGCCGGCAAGGCCGACGGCGCGATGGACGCCTCCAACCTGCTCAAGCCGGCGTTGGCCCGCGGCGAATTGCATTGCATTGGTGCGACCACGCTCGACGAGTACAAGAAGCACGTCGAGAAGGACGCGGCGCTGGCTCGGCGCTTCCAGCCGGTCTTCGTCTCGGAGCCGACCGTCGAGGACACGATCTCGATCCTGCGCGGCCTCAAGGACAAGTACGAGCAGCATCACGGCGTTCGCATCACTGACGGCGCGATCGTGTCGGCGGCGACGCTGTCGAACCGCTACATCACCGATCGCTTCCTGCCCGATAAGGCGATCGACCTCGTCGACGAGGCAGCTGCGCGCCTCAAGATGCAGGTCGATTCCAAGCCGGAGGAGCTCGATTCGGTGGATCGCGAGATCGTGCGGTTCAAGATCGAGCAGGAGGCTCTGAAAAAGGAAAGCGACCCGGGCTCCAAGGAGCGTCTGAAGAATCTCGAGCGCTCGCTGACGTCGCTGGAGAAGCAATCGGCCGACCTCACCGCGCGCTGGAAGTCGGAGAAGGAGAAGCTCTCGGGCGCCCAGAAGCTCAAGGCGGAGCTCGATCAGCTGCGAGTGGAACTCGCGAACGCGCAGCGCAAGGGCGAGTACCAGCGTGCCGGCGAGCTTGCCTATGGCCGCATCCCGGAGCTTGAAAAGAAGCTCAAGAGCATCGAGACGGCGGATGGCGCGCGTCGCCATGGTGGAGGAGGCGGTCACCGCCGACCACGTCGCGCAGGTGGTCTCGCGCTGGACCGGCGTTCCGGTCGACAGGATGCTCGAAGGCGAGAAGGAGAAGCTGCTGCGCATGGAGCAGCAGATCGGCAAGCGTATCATCGGTCAGGCCGAGGCTGTCAAGGCGGTGTCGACCGCGGTGCGACGCGCCCGCGCCGGCTTGCAGGATCCGCACCGTCCGATCGGCTCGTTCATGTTCCTGGGGCCGACCGGTGTCGGCAAGACCGAGCTCACCAAGGCGCTCGCCGAATTCCTGTTCGATGACGAATCAGCGCTGCTTCGCATCGACATGTCGGAGTACATGGAGAAGCATGCGGTCGCGCGGCTGATCGGCGCGCCGCCCGGCTATGTCGGCTACGAGGAGGGCGGTGCGTTGACCGAAGCGGTGCGGCGGCGGCCTTATCAGGTGGTGCTGTTCGACGAGATCGAGAAAGCGCATCCCGACGTGTTCAACGTGCTGTTGCAGGTGCTCGACGACGGGCGGCTGACCGACGGGCAGGGCCACACCGTCGACTTCCGCAATACGCTCATCGTGATGACCTCGAATCTCGGTTCGCAGTTTCTGGTGGAGCAGCCCGAAGGCGAGGACACCGAGGCTGTGAAAGACCAGGTCATGGCGGTCGTGCGCGCGAGCTTCCGGCCGGAATTCCTCAACCGCGTTGATGAGATCATTTTGTTCCATCGCCTCAAGCGCAACGAGATGAGCAAGATCGTCGACATTCAGCTCGTCCGTCTCGGCAAGCTGCTCGAGGATCGCAAGATCACGATCGTGCTCGAGCCAGCCGCGCGCGAGTGGCTTGCCGATAAGGGCTGGGATCCCGCCTATGGGGCGCGCCCGCTCAAGCGGGTGATCCAGAAGGCGGTGCAGGATCCGCTCGCCGAGCAGATCCTCGCCGGGCAGGTCAAGGATGGCGATCGCGTCGTGATCTCGGCCGGGAAGCAGGGCCTCACGTTCAACGGCAAGCTCGCCGTCGCGGCGTAAGCGCAAGCCCGAATGCTACGGCCGGCCCTGAATCCCGAAATGGGAGATAAGGCCGGCCGCGGCATTTTGGACCCATGCCGGGTGACCGGACCAGGGGTACCATGCGCGTGAAGGAGGCCTTCATGCGCCACCATCCGAATCGCTGTGCCGTTCTTGCCATTGCTTTGGCCGCGTTGGGTACAAGTCCTGCGCTCGCTCAATCGCCGGCTGAGTTCTACAAGGACAAGCAGGTGACCTTCTATGTCGGGCTCTCGCCCGGCGGCGGATATGATCTCAACGCTCGCCTGGTGGCCAAGCATATCGGCCGCTACATCCCCGGCCAGCCGCAGGTGATCGTGCGCAACATGCCGGGCGGTGGCGGTCTGGTGATGACCAACTTTGTCGCCAACGTTAGCGCGAAGGACGGCCTGCATATCGGTGCGCCGCAGCGCGGCGTTCCGTTCGAGCCGCTGCTTGGCGACGCGTCGCACGCCAAGTTCGAGCCCGCCAAGCTGCAATGGATCGGCAGCGCCAACGCCGACACCAGCGTGGCGGTTGCCACCCGCCGATCCGGCGTGAAGACCTGGCAGGATCTCAAGACCAAGGAGCTGATTGTCGCCGGCACCGGCATCGGCACCGAAAGCGTTACGGTTCCTTACGTGCTGCGCAACATTCTGGGGCTCAAGTTCAAGGTGATCGCTGGTTTCCCCGGCGGCAGCGAAATGAACCTGGCGATGATGCGTGGCGAAGTTGATGGCCGCGGCACGTTCACGTGGACGAGCCTCAAGCCGCACTACAAGGAGTGGGTGGAGACCGGAGAGGTCTCGATTCTGTTTCAGCAGGGGCTGCGCAAACACCCCGAAATTCCTGGCGCACCGCTGGTCACGGAGCTCGCCGAAACCACGGATCAGAAGAAGCTGCTTGAGCTGCAGTTCACGGCTTTCGAGCTTGGCCGGCCCTACTTCGTCGCGGAAGGCGTTCCGGCTGATCGGGTGACAGCGCTTCGGCGTGCGTTCGACCAGGTTATGAAGGATCGCGATCTCCTGGCGGATGCTGCCAAGCAAAGCCTGGAGATCAATCCGTCGGGCGGGGAGGAGATGCAGGACATTCTCACGCGCATCTACGCCACGCCCAAGGAACTGGTCGCCCGGCTCGCGGAGGCGAGCAAGTCGCAGCCCGACCTCAAGGTTTTGAACAAACAGTGACATGTTCGAGCCGAGTGCGGCTCGCGTCCTGACCCCGGCTTATTGGGTCTGCGCTATGCGCGGCCGTCCGGGCCCTGCCGGACGGGTCATCATGTTGTCGAGCCGGTCGCGTTCCTGCTCGAAGGTGGCCAGCTGCGGGCCTTCGAGCACGCGGCCACGCGGCAGCTTGACCTTCATCGGGTCGACGTGGCGGCCGTTGATCATGATCTCGTAATGCAGGTGCGCGCCGGTCGAGAGACCGGTCGAGCCGACATAGCCGATGATCTGACCCTGCCGGACCTTGGCGCCCTCGGCCATGTTGCGCGCGAATGCCGACATGTGGCCATAGCCGGTGGCATAGCCGTTCGGGTGGCGGATCTTGATGAACTTGCCGTAGCCGCCTTCCCAGCCAATCTTCTCAATGACCCCGTTGCCTGCCGCGTAGATCGGCGTGCCGGTCTCGGCGCCCCAATCGACGCCGGTGTGCACGCGCGTGTACTGCAGCACGGGATGACGGCGCGAGCCGAAATTCGAGGTCACCTGGCCCTCGGCGAGCGGCTTGCGGACGAGGAATTTCTTCGCGCTCTTGCCGGTCTCGTCGTAGTAGTCGACCACGCCATCGTCACCGGCCTGGTAGCGATAGAACTTGCGCGTTTCGCCGGCGTTCGTGAGCGACGCGAACAGAACCTCGGATTTCCCTTCGCCTTCGCCTTCGTCCGCAAACAGGACCTCGAACGAATCGCCGGTCTGGACCTTGCGCTGGAAGTCGACATCATAGGAGTAGATGCGGATGAGGTCGTCGATCAATGCGCGCGGGACTTGGTTGCGCAATGCGGTCTCGTAGATGCTCTGGTAGAGACGGATACCCTTGCCGTCGTCCTCTTCCTCCTCGCGCGCCTGCGCCACTTCCGTATCGATGCTGCGGACGTCGACCGATACATAGCGGCCGAGGTCGGAGAGGGCCACCACGGCCTCAACGCTCGTGTCGCTGGCCACCACAACGCGGACCGGTTGCAGCCGCTTCGTGTCGGCGGTCGGCGAAAGCAGCACCCGCAGCTTCTGCCCTTCCTTCATTCCGCCGTCGCGCCCTCGGGTCCCAAGCAAGGCTGCGATCGCCCTGATTTCCTCTGGCGTGGCGCCGAGGTCGCGCAGGACGGTCGAAAGTGATTCGCCTTTCCTGAGCGTGACGGCCTTCTCAGCTCCATCATGGCCGCCAGTGGCCTGCGGCTTGGTCTTGGGCAGGAGCGTGATGTTCTCGGGCACGATCCGCGTTTCCATGCCCAGGTAAGGATCGATGCCGCCTTCAGCCGCATAGGCCATTCTGACTCCGGAACCGCCGTCGCGCGTCGCGACCGCGCCAGTCAGGTTCGCTGCATCGCGCACGCGCGCAATGACCTCGTCGATCGGAATCGCACCGGCGATCTTTGCCCGCGGCAAAATCGACGCGAGATCGCGCGTAAAGAACGTGACCGCGGCATCGGTTTCGGCGTCGGGCGCGTCGTCGGCCACCGGGGTGCCTGGCGTCGTGTCCGCGAGCATCATCTTTTGCGGATTGAACGCAGGAATGTTGGCTGAGAGCTCCGACATCGATAGCGAGAGGTTGCCCGCAACGCGCACGAAGTGGCGTACCCTCACGATCTCGCGATTGTTGGCGCCACGGCTCGTCAGGGTCACCGGGATGGTCCGGCGCAGGCTGTTGGTCTCTGTGACCGGGGGCAGTCGATCGGCCTTTCGAGCGGCACCGAGCCGGTCCGCGGCGCCGCCGACAGCTCCGCGCAACGCAAGCTCGACGCGCTCCGGCACCGTTGCAAAGTTGGTTTCGCCGTCAAGCGCAGCGAACACAGCGCCACCCATGAGTGCCGCGCCGCAAAGGCCAGTCAGAATTGTTCCGGAAAACCATTGTACGGAGATGCGGCGCCGATCGATTGGACCACCCGATTGGCCATCGACCGACAGTGGCGGCTCGTCACCGAGGTCGAGCGGCTCGACCCCCGCCCCCGCCCGATATGTGCCACGTCGCCTGCCGTGATCCACGTCCCCTCCCACACGCGACCGCGGTGGACTTTCCCCCGACCACCACGAGGCGTCAGACGCAGCCGACGAACGGCCCTGACCGAAGCAAAAGCACGATGCCGCCGCTGCAGCAGTCCGTCAACGGGACCGGAAGCGGTCGTCCTCTAGCTCTTGCCGGGTAAAAACGCCTGCCTACCCGAACCGTGCAGGCGTTGTACCCCCGAACCGACACCTTCCCCATCCACCAGAGGTGAAAGTGCTGCCAGAAATGTGGCCTCAGTGCGGCATATCCATTCCCTCGCAGGGCGCCAAAGGGCCATTTCATGCTGCACCTGCGTGGAGTAAGATTTTTGACCATTACTTGTTGACAGTCCCAGGGGGCCAAGCGTATATAACGCGAATACGGCGCGCCGTCCGCGTGACGGCGCGATGGCGCGCCTCCGAAGCTCCTCACTGATAGAGGTGGACAGGCTTCCGATTCCAATCGGAAGTTCGTGGCTTCGACGGCCCTCGGTCCTGCCGAGGGGGTGGGACTACCATCGTCCCGGGCTGTTTGACAGGTGAATCGGAAGAAAGAGAAACGTGGACGGCGGAGTCCTTGCGGGCCGCCTTCCTCGAGCGGAGAAGCAATTCTTCCAAGGCGAGAAGCGGTCGGACAGAGACTTCGGCGGTCGACGTTTCAGGTCAACACTATGGGCCTGTGGGCGAGCAATCGCTCAAGGGATCAGAGTGGGACCTCGTCAAACGTTGTGATCAGCCGGGAAAAAGTTCTCATCCAACTTGAGAGTTTGATCCTGGCTCAGAGCGAACGCTGGCGGCAGGCCTAACACATGCAAGTCGAGCGCCCGTAGCAATACGGGAGCGGCAGACGGGAGAGTAACACGTGGGAACGTACCCTTCAGTTCGGAACAACCCAGGGAAACTTGGGCTAATACCGGATACGTCCGTAAGGAGAAAGATTTATCGCTGAAGGATCGGCCCGCGTCTGATTAGCTAGTTGGTGAGGTAACGGCTCACCAAGGCGACGATCAGTAGCTGGTCTGAGAGGATGATCAGCCTCACTGGGACTGAGACACGGCCCAGACTCCTACGGGAGGCAGCAGTGGGGAATATTGGACAATGGGCGCAAGCCTGATCCAGCCATGCCGCGTGGGTGATGAAGGCCCTAGGGTTGTAAAGCCCTTTCGGCGGGGAAGATAATGACGGTACCCGCAGAAGAAGCCCCGGCTAACTTCGTGCCAGCAGCCGCGGTAATACGAAGGGGGCTAGCGTTGCTCGGAATCACTGGGCGTAAAGCGCACGTAGGCGGCTTCTTAAGTCAGGGGTGAAATCCTGGAGCTCAACTCCAGAACTGCCTTCGATACTGGGGAGCTTGAGTTCGGGAGAGGTGAGTGGAACTGCGAGTGTAGAGGTGAAATTCGTAGATATTCGCAAGAACACCAGTGGCGAAGGCGGCTCACTGGCCCGGTACTGACGCTGAGGTGCGAAAGCGTGGGGAGCAAACAGGATTAGATACCCTGGTAGTCCACGCCGTAAACGATGGATGCTAGCCGTTGGCGGGTTTACTCGTCAGTGGCGCAGCTAACGCATTAAGCATCCCGCCTGGGGAGTACGGTCGCAAGATTAAAACTCAAAGGAATTGACGGGGGCCCGCACAAGCGGTGGAGCATGTGGTTCAATTCGAAGCAACGCGCAGAACCTTACCAGCCTTTGACATGTCCGGTATGGGTACCAGAGATGGAGCTCCTTCAGTTCGGCTGGACCGGAACACAGGTGCTGCATGGCTGTCGTCAGCTCGTGTCGTGAGATGTTGGGTTAAGTCCCGCAACGAGCGCAACCCTCGCCCTTAGTTGCCATCATTTAGTTGGGCACTCTAAGGGGACTGCCGGTGATAAGCCGCGAGGAAGGTGGGGATGACGTCAAGTCCTCATGGCCCTTACGGGCTGGGCTACACACGTGCTACAATGGCGGTGACAGTGGGACGCAATGGAGCAATCCTGCGCAAATCTCAAAAAGCCGTCTCAGTTCGGATTGTGCTCTGCAACTCGAGCACATGAAGTTGGAATCGCTAGTAATCGCAGATCAGCACGCTGCGGTGAATACGTTCCCGGGCCTTGTACACACCGCCCGTCACACCATGGGAGTTGGCTTTACCTGAAGACGGTGCGCTAACCGCAAGGAGGCAGCCGGCCACGGTAGGGTCAGCGACTGGGGTGAAGTCGTAACAAGGTAGCCGTAGGGGAACCTGCGGCTGGATCACCTCCTTTCTAAGGATGATCCTTCAGAGGCGCCTCACGCGTCCTCTATCGGATCTCTTAGAAACATCAGGGCCGCTCGTTTCAGGATGACGAGTCCATTGGCGGGACACCGCCGTCTTCTTTTCTCTTTCTTCGCGGACGAGCCCCGTGCCGGTGATCGCAGTAGTCGGTGCGCCAGTGAGTCGTGCTGCGCTGATGGCGGATCGGTCCGAGGACTGACCTGGCTCGGGCTTGTAGCTCAGTTGGTTAGAGCGCGCGCTTGATAAGCGTGAGGTCGGAAGTTCAAGTCTTCCCAGGCCCACCATCTTCAGGTGTCAGCATCCGAGTCGTGTCGGATCGGCGCATAGTTGCGCGATGCTGATTCCTGAATGCTGATCCCGGGGCCATAGCTCAGTTGGGAGAGCGCCTGCTTTGCAAGCAGGAGGTCGTCGGTTCGATCCCGTCTGGCTCCACCAGCCGGGACTTGCTCGTTCGCAGAGAAAAACTTTCCGCGTCCGTCACTGCGCCATCGGCATCGCTTTGCCTGGCTCAATGCGGACGCGTGATATCTGACATCGTGAAGAGGTAGGATCGCTCCGAGAGTCGATCGTGACGCAAGTCGCGAGCGATGCGCAATCTCCGAGCATTGCAACGCGATCTCACGATCGTCGTGCCGCAAAGGTGCGTCGCGAGCGCGGTTGCGGATCAATGTTTTATGTCGGCTGCTTGACCGCACGCCGTCGGAACGATCCGAAGACAAGCTGGTCTTTCTAATCAATGTCCGCCCGGTCGAACTGTTCGGCGGGAACGCAAGTTCCCGATGAACGCTCGCACGGGATCCGCTGCCGAGTCGGATGGGCATTGATGATGAGAGCGATCAAGTGCCTTAAGGGCATTCGGTGGATGCCTTGGCGCTGAGAGGCTATGAAGGACGTGCTACGCTGCGATAAGCCGCGGGGAGCTGCGAAGAAGCTTTGATCCGCGGATTTCCGAATGGGGAAACCCACCTTCGATAACGGAATTCCGAGACCACATGTCGAGCGATCGGCATCGGTACTCGGACAGAACCGAGGTCTGCGCATTGCTAACGCGATGCCTGGTTTCGGATTTCCGTTATCAAATGAAGGTATGAGATCTCTGAATAAAATAGGAGGTTTCAAGCAAACCCAGGGAACTGAAACATCTCAGTACCTGGAGGAAAGGACATCAACCGAGACTCCGCTAGTAGTGGCGAGCGAACGCGGACCAGGCCAGTGGCGAATGAGAGACAACCGGAACCTTCGGAAAGTCGGGCCTTAGCGGGTGACAGCCCCGTACGGGTAATGCGAACATTCGTCCTTGAGTAAGGCGGGACACGTGAAATCCTGTCTGAACATGGGGGGACCACCCTCCAAGCCTAAGTACTCCTCAGCGACCGATAGCGAACCAGTACCGTGAGGGAAAGGTGAAAAGCACCCCGACGAGGGGAGTGAAAGAGACCTGAAACCGAATGCCTACAAACAGACGGAGCCCAAGGTTCGTCCTGGGTGACGTCGTACCTTTTGTATAATGGGCCAGCGACTTAATCTGACGAGCAAGCTTAAGCCGATAGGCGTAGGCGCAGCGAAAGCGAGTCTGAATAGGGCGTCCAGTTCGTCGGATTAGACCCGAAACCTAGTGATCTAGCCATGACCAGGTTGAAGGTGGGGTAACACCCACTGGAGGACCGAACCGGTGTCTGTTGAAAAAGCCTCGGATGAGTTGTGGCTAGGGGTGAAAGGCCAATCAAACTGGGAAATAGCTGGTTCTCCGCGAAAGCTATTTAGGTAGCGCCTCGGTGAATACTTCGGGGGGTAGAGCACTGGATGGGCTAGGGGGACTTACCGTCTTACCAAACCCAACCAAACTCCGAATACCCGAAAGCACTGTCCGGGAGACACACGGTGGGTGCTAACGTCCATCGTGGAGAGGGAAAAAACCCTGACCTACAGCTAAGGCCCCCAATTCGTGGCTAAGTGTGAAAGGATGTGGGAATCCCAAAACAACCAGGAGGTTGGCTTAGAAGCAGCCATCCTTTAAAGAAAGCGTAACAGCTCACTGGTCTAAATAAGGGTTCCTGCGCCGAAAATGTAACGGGGCTCAAGCCACG
>CAWFMV010000007.1:1012500-2293011 GCA_963817015.1 uncultured Alphaproteobacteria bacterium
CCCGCAGGATCCGGTACCATCGCCGGAGCAACTCGCGCAGTCGGCAGCGTCGGGTCGCTTCCAGTTCTGGGTCGTCGACGGCGAGCCGGTCTCGATGGCCGGCATCATGCGGCGCACGCGCCACGCCGGCGCGATCGCGGGCGTCTACACGCCGCCTAACCTGCGCGGAAGGGGCTATGCCGGGTCGGTGACCGCTGCCGTGGTCGACGCCATCTTTGCGGAAGGCCGCTCCACCGCCTGCCTCTACGTCGATCTGCGCAACCCCTATTCCAGCCGGTGCTACGCCAAGATCGGCTTCACGCCGGTGTGCCGGTCCTGGTATTACCCAAGGGTCTCCGGGCCGACCTCCGCGCCGTCCGCAAAGCCTGAGCAAAGCCTGAGTTGCCATTGACGGAGACGACGTTAAGAGCGGCTAGTGCCCCCGTTTCCGAAGTTCGTGATACGTCTCAGCATGCTCTGACACGAACTTCGGAAATAAAGGGGCAAGGGCACTAGCAATGCAATGGTTCTAGTGCCGTCGATTTGAAGTTCTAACCGAGTTTGCTGCAGGTGGTGTAGGAACTTCAAATCGACGGCACTAGCGTCTCGATCATGGTTGCGCCCGATGGCAGAGCCGTTTCGCATCTATATCGGTTGGGACCGGCGTGAGCCGGAGGCCTATGACGTCGCTGAAGTTCTCGCTCAAGCGTCGCACGTCGATCCCGGTCGCGGTGACGCCGATCAAGCTCGACGAGCTGCGCGCACGCGGCCTCTATCGTCGCGAGCCAGGATCCGCTCGCCTCGACCGAGTTCACCTATTCGCGCTTTCTGACGCCGGCGCTCGCCGGCTTATCGCGGCTGGGCGCTGTTCTGCGACTGCGATTTCCTCTGGCTCGGCGATATCGCGCGGTCTGGCGGCCTATACGCGCGTGCCGAAGGCGGTCTATTGCGTCCAGCACGACTATCGTCCGACGGAGACCACCAAGATGGACGGCGCGGTGCAGACCGTCTATCCGCGCAAGAACTGGTCCTCGCTGATGCTGTTCAACTGCGATCATCCCGCGGTGCAAGAGCCTCACGCCCGATGTCGTCAACCGCGAGAGCGGCGCCTATCTGCATCGCATGCAATGGGTCAGCCGACGATGACATCGGTGCGCTGCCGGTCGAGTGGAACTGGCTCGAAGGCTGGAACGAGAAGCCTGCGCAAGGCACGCCCAAGGTCGTCCATTTCACGCGCGGCGGGCCGTGGTTCGAGCACTGGCAGAACGTCGACTACGGCGAGCTCTGGTGCGCCGAGCGCGACGACGATGCTGCGCCAGCGGCGCTGTGAGCAACGCGATGGCGGACGGCGCCACCGCGGATGCACTCTATCGCGAGGCGCGCTCACGCTGCCAGCAGGGCCGGATCGCCGAAGGGCATCGATCTCGTCCGCCGCGCGCTTGCGCTGACTCCGAAACAGGCGCGCTTCCACACGCTGCTCGGTATGGCGCTCAGTCATCTCGGCCGCAACGCCGAGGCGCTGGCAAGCTTCGATCAAGCGATTGCGCTCGGCGCCGCTGACGCCCATGGCAGTCGCGCCGACGCTCTGGTCGCGCTCGGCCGGCTCGACGGACGCGGTCGAGAGCTTCGACCGCGCGCTCGCGCATGATCCCAGCGTCCGTTGCCGACTGGTGCAATCGCGGGGCCGCTCTGCATCGATCTCGGCCGGCCGCGCGAGGCGGCCGAGAGCTTCGACGCTGCCATTGCGCTCGCGCCCGACTTTGCGGAGGCGCACTACAATCACGGCAATGCGCTGTCCAAGCTTGAGCGCCATGATCGATGCAATTGCGAGCTACGACCGCGCGCTCGCGCTCAAGCCCGACTATGTCGACGCGCTCAACAACCGCGCCAATGCGCTCGATCAGCTCGGGCGGTTGCCGGAGGCGCTCGCGAGCGCCGAAGCGGCGCTGGCGCTCGCGCCGGACCACATGGCGCGCTGGTCACGCGCGGCGTGCTGCTGCGCAAGCTGCGGCGCTCCGCCGAAGCGCTTGCGAGCTGCGAGCGCGCGCTCGCGCTCAAGCCCGACGACACCGACGCGCTCACGGTGCGCGCGCGATCTCCTCATCGATCTCGAGCGTTTCGAAGAGGCCATCGCAACGCTCGACGCGATCATCGCGCTCGAGCCCGATGATGTGGCGGCGAAGTGGAACAAGAGCTCTCATTTGTCTCGGCCTCGGCCGCTTCCAGGAAGGCTGGCCGCTCTACGAGCATCGCTGGGCCGGCGCCAAGGGCCTGGTGCCGCGTGGCTACCCGCAGCCGCGCTGGAACGGCGGACGCTGTCGACGGCGCGCTTCTGGTCTGGGGTGAGCAGGGGCTCGGCGACGAAATCCTGCATGCCAGCATGCTCCCCGATCGTGATGGCGCGCACGCCGTCCGTTGTGTTCGAAGTCGAGCCGCGGCTTGCGCCGCTGTTTGCGCGCTCATTTCCCGGCGTCGACGGTGATCGCCTGCCAGAACCGGAGCTTTATGCGGGCAGGTCGATGCGCAGGAGCCGCTGGCGAGCCTCGGCCGCTACTTCCGCGCAGAAGCTGGGACGCATTTCCGCGCCGCGAGCGCGGCTATCTCGTTGCCGACGCGGCGCGTGCGCGGGCATTGCGCCAGCGGCTCGCGAGCGACGGGCGCCGGGTGATCGGGCTCTCCTGGGTCAGCAAGGCGCCGGTTGGCGGGGCATCGAAGAGCGCGCGGCTCGCCGATTTCGAGGCGTTGCTGCGGCTGCCCGACTGCCGTTTCGTCGACCTGCAATACGGCGACACCAGCGACGAGCGCGCGGCGCTCGCCCGCGATCTCGGCGACCGTCGTCGAGCGCCTTGGCGATATCGACAACACCAACGACCTCGATGGTCTCGCGGCGCTGATGAGCGCCTGCGACGCGGTCGTGACGGTGAGCAACACCACGGCGCATCTCGCCGGCGCGCTCGGCCGTCCGACCTTCGTGATGGTGCCGCACGGCCACGCCCGCATCTGGTATTGGTTTCGCGACCGCAGCCGAGAGCCCGTGGTATCCGCGCGTCGGGTGCGCCGCCAGCAAGGCGGCCAGCCGTGGGCGGATGTTGTGACCACTGTCACACGTGAGGTTTCGGCGCTTCTGGATTCCACGCCGGGTAAAGGCAGCGGTGTCTAAGCCGTTTCACCCATCACTTCGAGCCTGCGCCGAAACGCCTTCGGCTTGTCCACGAACAGACGCCGGGCAAGACGGCGTGCAGCACGGATGTGGTCGGAGGCACGTTCCTTAATCGCGGGCTTGAGGCGTGTCTGCCAGCGCGCCAGCGGCTTACCTGGCTCGGTCATGCGCATGAGCAGCAGGAGATCCTGGTGCTGGCCAAGCCGGTCACGCAAACGTTGCGCCTCGCCGATCCACATCTTGCCGAAGCGCCGCCAGAGCGGGGCCACCAGCTCCATTTGATGACGATGCGCGACGATGCGCTTGCGCAGCTCGTGCAGTTCCGGACCATCCGCATCCGAAAATCTCTTGGGCAGCGCATTGCGGGCGGCGCGGTAACCGCGGGTCAGCCGCTCGGCTACGTCCGAAAAGGTCAGGGACTGCAGCGGCCACAGCTCGACACTGGCGGTAGCCTTGTCCAGCGCCCGGTTCAGACGCACGCGCATGTCGGTGTTGAGCGTGTTGGTTTCCGCGCTCTGGCGCAGCGCCTCAATCCGGCTCCGCAGCGTTGCGAGCGAGCGTTGTGACAGGTCGCCATGACCGGCCAGATCGCTGAGCGCATCGAGCGCCGACTGCGCATCGCGCGCGCCGCCGAGTGCGCGGGCGAGGTCGCGCGCCTCGTCGCGCAACGCCCTGCCGTCGGTGCCGAGAATGGGTCCGAGCAGGCGTAGAAGCGCGCGCCAGCGTTTCATGTGGCGCCGGAAGTCGTGCACGGCCTCGGCGGTCGGGCGCTTCGGGTCCGCAATCGCAGCCCGAGCGTCAGCAAGGATCGCTCGCGCAATGCTGCGCAAAGCCTCGTCCACCGCCACATCCGGCTGCAAGGAGGGCTCGTCGTTCATGTGACAGTTTTATGACAGTAGTGGTATAATCGAAACCTGAAGACTTTGAAGAAAAGCCCGGTTTTTTCGGCACTTGCAAGGGGTACGTCGAGGGCCTCTTGGCGATCGCTACCTCGGGGTGGAGGCGCCAATGATCCCATCGATCCATGCGACCAACGCATCCAATACGTCACTGCGCACCTGCGGATCGGTTCGGCCACTGCGCGCCGGCACGTGAAACGAATGATCGGCATCCTGAAACAGTGTCAGGGTTGCCCGTGCGCCGAGCGCCTCGCAAAGCGGCTCGAGCTGATCGAGGCTTGCCAATGTGTCGCGCGTGCCCTGCAGGAACAGCATCGGCAGTTCAACCTCGAACAAATGCTTACCGCGCTCGGATGACGGCTGCTTGGCCGGGTGGAGCGGGAAACCGAGAAACGCGAGCCCGCGTACGTTGGGAAGTGGCGTGATCGCCTGCGCCTGCGACGTCATGCGGCCGCCGAACGACTTGCCGCCGGCGATCAGCGGCAGCTTTGGCAGGCGGCGCGCGGTCTCGGCCACTGCGGCGCGGACGGTCGCGTGCGCGAGCTTGGGCGGGTCGGGCCGCTTGCCACCCTTCTCCATGTAGGGGAACTGGTAGCGCAGCGTCGCAATCCCACGCTCGGCCAGTTCCTGCGCGACCGCGGCCATGAATGGATGTGTCATGCCGGCACCGGCCCCATGCGCCAGCACGTAGCAGGCCCGCGCCCGCGCGGGCACGAGCAACAAGGCAGAGACACGCGTGGCGTCGTCGACCGCCACCACAACAGGCTTTGCTTCAGCTGTCGGCACGGATGCTCCTGCGCAGGTTCCGCCTCATGGCTCATATCCCCGGATGGCGGCTGGCATCAAGCGCGCTTTGGCCTACATTGGATGGAAAGATGATGACGGAGCCAGTTCGATGTGCCGCAACATCCGCACTTTGTTCAATTTCGAGCCGCCCGCGACCGAGGACGAGATTCATGCCTCTGCGCTGCAGTTCGTGCGCAAGCTGAGCGGCTTCACCGAGCCCTCGAAAGCCAACGAAGCCGCATTCAATCGCGCCGTCGACGATGTGTCGAAGGTCGCGCGCCGGCTGTTGGCATCGCTCGAGACCGCTCGCCCGCCCCGCAATCGCGAGGTCGAGGCGATGAAGGCGAAGGAAAGGTCGCGGGAGCGTTTTGCTAGATCGGTGACTGATTAGCTGCCTGCCGCCGTTGGAAGGACTCACTAATGCTCAGATCGGAGGCCGTTTTCGGGGCCAACCGGAAAACATTTTATCATACGCAGGCATCGCACTTTTGGAGCACGCCACGGGTTGGCAACTCTTTGCAGGTCAGACCTGCCGCTTCGCCTCAACGTGGCGAGCGAAGTTGTTGAGAATGGCCAGCCAGCCGCCGCGTTGTTGCTCGATGGAATGAGTTGGCTCGCTATCGAAAGTTACGCGCACCTCGACACCATTGGGCCAGGAGCCAGAATTCGACCTGCGCCGTGCGGTCGCCGAACGAATACTCGATGAGCTGGTGCTCGATGACCTTCGTATAGGTTCCGGCGAAATCGAAGCCCATGCTGCCGTCCTTCGCCTCCATGCGGGAGGAAAAGACGCCGCCGACGCGCAAATCCACCGTAGCGGCTGGCGTGTGCCAATCGTCGGAGGCGGCATTCCATTGTTTGATGTCCTCGGCGGTGGTGTAGGCCCGCCAGACCTGCTCGATAGGGGCGGCGACGTTGGTTTCGACGGTGATTTTCATGGCGTGCCTCTCGTGTGGGACAGTGCAATTGCGCTCTACTCGGGCAACCGGCTGGTGTGACCAACAGGTGCCGCGCTCCAAGGACGATTGTATGATTCCGATCCCGACATCAACGCGCGCCGATATCAATGAACGAGATTGTCGGCGGTGGGGAGAAGCCATATGTCCGCTCCTAGTCAAAGCGAACCTGGCGCGAGCGCAGCGGGCTGATCCAGCTAGCAGCGCACGCAGATACGCTTCGGCCTTGGCCTTTTTGTTGTGAGCCGCCCAGCCAAGCGGTGTGCCGTCCCATAGCGTGTCGCGAATATCGAGCCGCGCGCCGCGTTCGACCAGGAGCTTCATCAGCTCGACGTCGTCGTTGAGCGCCGCCTGGTGCAGCGGCACGGAGTGGCGATGTACCGGAAGGAAGCCATTGGGATCAGCGCCGGCATCGAGGCACAGGCGCGCGGCTTCGAGGTGCCGGTTGATGACGGCCATGCCAAGCGCTTCCTGTTTGTCCTCCGGCGACGCATCAGGGAGCAGAGACGCGAGCGCTTGGACGCGGCCGAGCGCCGCTGCGATTGGAGCCGTCATCGCCAGGCCGCGATCGAGCAGCAGCAGGATGGGCTCCACGACCAGATGCGCAAGCGCGACGCGGATCGCCTGCGAGGTAGGATTCGCGCCGGCTTCGACGAGAAGCGTCGTCAGCCCGGCCTGTCGACCCTCGAGTGAGCCGCTGCTCATGACAAGCTCGAGTGTGTAATTGAGATCGCCCTCTTCGACGCCGCGCGCGATCATCGCCCGACCGATGTCGACAATGTTGACCGGCACCTTGCGCATGAGCGTCGGATTGTTGGCAATGAACCAGAACAGCTTGGGATCGCGAAAATAATCCTGCGGATAGCAATCGGGCTCGATCGCGCGCTCGTGCAGAAGCTCGGGATTGCGATCGAGCAGTCCGTTCAGCGCTGCTACGTCGCCGGCATGGATCGCTTTGACGGCGGCACGAAAACGCGGATCGCGGATAACCGGCCGGTCGAGCAGCTCGACAATCTGCTCACGGTCGCTCGCCACGCCCTTGCGCGCGTAGTCGAGTGCAGTCTTGCCGCGTCGGTCGGGCTGCCAACTCAATGCGCCATGACGGATGAGCAGTTCGACCAGCGCGATCGGTCCCTTGCGCGCGGCCTGATGCAATGGGGTCGTTTGGTTTTCGCCGGTCTGGCGCGGCGAGGCACCGGCCGCCAATAACAACGTCGCAATTGCGATCCGCCGTTCCGCCGGCGCATCGCTGGCGCAGGCAAGCCATAGCGGCGTGTTGATGTCATGGTTTTCGCCGTTGGGGCGATCGCCGCGCGACAACAGCTCTCGCACCGCAGCTTCGTCTGCACGGGCGGCGGCGAGTGCGAGCGGGCTACTGGGCGATGCTTGTGCTGCGCCATCGACGACGCGCATCAACTCGGCCCAGCTCGAATGGCCGTAGTCCTGAGCAAGCCGCCGCTGCGCGGTGGCCAGTTGCAAGTCATGTGACCTGGCAAGCCGCTTGGCCTGCTTGCGCAGATGCTCGCGGGACGGATTGGCCGGCAAAGCCCGGCGCGGCGCTTGCGGTGTAGCCATGGTGAAACCCTTTTCCTTGATCGCCCGGTGTCCGCCGACGGGCAGGAAAAGGTTGCAATGGATGTCGGTAGCGTAAGGTGGGCTGAGCCCTTTCCGCGGACGGGCGGCCGCCGGTCGACCTCTTCAAAACTATTGCGGCGACTGGGCTCTTGCAAGGGCAATGAGATTGGCAAGGCCTGCGCCGCAGGCCTGCCGTATTTGTGCCCGGCGGTCGCCGCCGTCGCAGCGTAGCGCAACGGGCGTCGGGCGTGGCGTGAAGGGATGGAGGACCAAGGTGGCGGGGCAAGACTTCAAGATTGATGCCGAGCCGTCGGAGCGCAAGCGCAAACTGGGCACAGCCTGGGTTACGACTGTGTTCTCGGCGGTCGCACTGTTGTTCTCGGCCTACAGCCTGTGGGAGAGCCGATTGAAGCAATCCGATCTTCGAGTGTTCGTGCCAGCGGTGATCGAATATTCCGCGCCCTACCAGAACAACAATTTCGAGGCGATCATCATTCCGGTCACGATCTCGAACGAAGGCGCGCGCACCGGCACAGTGCTCTCGCTCGAGCTCGACGTGACCGATCCCAAGACCAACCTGACCAAACGCTTCTATGCCGCCAACTTTGGACGCTGGACCATGGAGCGCACGCGCAGCGGCGCCTATCAGGCGTTCGCTCCGATGGCGCTGGCCGGCTATTCGAGCCGGACCGAGACGGTGCAGTTCTATACCCGCGGTGAGGAAGAACAACCGCCGCATCGCCGTCGAGCGCGGCGAGATCCATGGCTCGGGCTCGGCCTCGTTCGAATACGTCAACAGCAAGGGCTGGCTCGACAAGAAACTCGCCCGCATGCTGTTCACCATCGGACTCGCACGCAGCCCCAAGGCGCCCGACTTGCCGACCGTGGTCGAGCTTGCGCCCGATGGGCGGGGCAAGAACATCATGCGGCTTGCCGCAAGCGCCTCCGAAATCGGCCGCTCGTTCCTGGCGCCGCCCGGCACGGCGCCTGAGCGGCTCGCGATCCTGCGGCAGGCATTCGCTCGCATGGTCCAGGACCCGGAGTTGATCGCTGAATCGCTGCGGCGCGGCCTCGAGGTCGAGCCGCTGGCGCCGGAAGGGCTCTTGAAGATCGTGGCGGATGATCTGAGTATGTCGGCAGACGTGGTTGAAGGGCTGCGCGCCATCACGGAGCAAGAAAAATGAGCGTAAGACAAATGAGCGACCAATCGGCACTGCGGACGGACGCAATCGTCTCCGATGACCTGGCGCAGAAGTTTCAGACCGAGAAGGACACGCCCTATCTGCGCTGGGTGCGCGGCGAGGGGCTCGATCTCATCAGCGCGCCAATACGTGCGCAATCTGCGCAAGGTCGAGCTCAAGCCGTGGGCGCGGCGCGGCGGCCGCGGCGTTTTCCTCAACCACGACGCCTCGCGCACGACGAACGACTGCTATGTCTGCGAGATACCGCCGGCCGGCAAGCTCACGCCGCACCGGCAGATGTACGAGGAAATGGTGTTCGTCCTCGACGGCCGCGGCTCGACGACGGTCTGGAACCACGCCGGCGCAGCGCGTCACCTTCGAATGGCAGGCGGGCGCGATCTTCGGCATTCCGCTCAACTGCTGGCACCAGCATTTCAACGGCTCCGGCCAGGCGCCGGTACGCTACGTGGCGGTGACCAATGCGCCGTCCGTGATCAATCTCTATCGAGGATCTCGATTTCGTCTTCGGCCACGACCACGACTTCAAGAGCCGCTTCTCCGGCGAGCCGGATTATTTCGCCGCCGGCAAGGAGCTGGAGGGATGGAAGCTGACCACCAATTTCATTCCCGACGCCGTCAACCTGCCGCTGCCGACGGCCGAAGTGCGCGGCGCGGGCGGCGGCCATATCCGCTTCAATCTCGCCAAGGCGTCACTCGACGCTCACATCTCGCAGTTCCCGGTCGCCACCTACAAGAAGGCGCATGCGCACGCGGCAGGCGCCCACGTCATCATTCTCAGCGGCGAGGGCTATTCGCTGCTCTGGCACGATCTCGACAGGCGAGCCCATCCGTTACGACTGGGAGGTCGGCACACTGCTGGTGCCGCCGAACGCGCGTCTACCACCAGCATTTCAACACCGGCACGACGCCGGCGCGCTATCTCGCCTTCAAGCACGGGGGCTCGCCGCGCAACTCGCAGGGTGTCCTGCTGTGCTTCATGAGCCGGCGGATAGGTGGCGATCAAACTTCCGCAGCGGGAGTTAGGCTTTCGGATTTTCGGCCACGAGATTGCGGATCGCTCCCAATTCGCCATTCAGGACCGCCTCGACTTCGCCGCGGCGAGCGCCCGGCCTCAACAGCCCAACCGATTAAGGAAGCTAAAGGGGAGCGCAACATCAAGTACGCGCCAAGGCCTGCATCGGCTCAAATTCGCTCGAGCCTACCCCAGCAGCCAGAGTGCGCTTCCGTTGCTATTCGCCAGAATACAAGTTCGAAATGGAACGTAACCGACGATGTGCCCGTCAATTGTCCAGCGTCTTTTGCCGTTCTCGTTTGACTCTGTGGTTCGCAAGGCGCCGCCATTGGTTCGCGATCTGTAAGAGCGTTGCCCTTTCAATTTTGTCATCTGCTGTGTTGGCCAAGTGAACACAGAGCTTCGCATTCTGTCTGCATTCTTCTGGATTGGGCATGAACGGTCCAGCACTACTGTCCATCAACTTTCCCCCATTTCCCCCCGGTAGGCCCGAGTAAATACACTAAGAGTTGGATGTGGGCCTGCGTCAAGACAGAACCAATCTTAGACGCTCGTCGTTGCAAATCCAGCGTCGCCAATAGGATACTCCCCCACCCTATGCGGGCTTGCTGCGGTTACGGCACATTAACGTGAGGGCGTTCCCGGATCGCGCTACGTTGCTTGGCATCTCATCGTACAAAGGTGTCAACGCTTGGGAGGAAGCAAAAATGCACAATCGGTCGCGTCTGCCATCTCTGCAATCATCGGACACTCGAAGCCGTCACATCATCTCGACGGCATTGCTCGCCATCAGCGTGTGCCTTGGCAGCGCCGCAATAAATCCCGCTGCACCCGAGCCCGCACCGCTGGAAGACGACTACGGCGAGTACACGGCTCGGCCGGAAGAGCTCGCGTCCGTTGCGACCAACGACATTCTTAAATCGCTGCGCTTCAGCAAAACGGCGATGGTGCTCGGACGAGATGTTTACGACAAGAGCTGCGCGTCGTGTCACGGCGCCAATCTCAAGGGCATTCCCGATCAGCACACGCCCGACCTGACCGACGCCGAATGGCGCTTCTCGGGAGATGACTATGAATCCGGAGGGCACACAAAGTACCCCTCCGATGTCGAATGGACGGTGCGCTATGGCATCCGCTCCGGGCATGAAAATGCCCATGGAGCGGAGGTCAACATGCTGGCCTATGACCCGAAGTATCGCACCGAGGAAGACACCAAGGATTTCGGCGACAAGGAATATTTGACGCCCGCGGAAATCGATGACGTGGTCGAATACGTTCTCCAGATCAGCGGGCAACGCGCGGATCGCACGAAAGCGGCCCGCGGCAAAGCCCTGTTCAACGACAACACAAAAGGCAACTGCGTCGATTGCCACGGCGCTGACGGGAGCGGCATCGATACATTCGGGTCGAGCAATCTCACGAAGAAAAATCTCTTTCTCTACGGTTCCGATCGTGGCTCGATCCGCGCGTCGCTGGTCAAGGGGCGGCATGGATCGATGCCGGCCTTCGAAGGCGTGCTGAAGCCAGCGGAGATCAAGGCGGTTTCGATCTTCGTCTTCTCACATGCCGCGGCGCCTCCCCGCGGCACGCCGGCTCGACAAAATCAGTCCGGAAGGATATCCCGGTGAACCTCGCCCACATCGCACCAAGAACAAGTATCGAAGAAAGCCAACGGCGCTGATGGATCCACTGCGCATTGCGCTCCTTCATCTTGCTCCGCGGGCTGCTGATCTCGCTTACAACCAGCGGCTCGTGGAGCAAGGGATTGCGATCGCCACGCAAGCGGGCGCAAATTGGATTATCACTCCCGAGCTCGCCACGACTGGCTACACCTTTGCCGAGATCATTGGCACTGACTGGATTGCGACCCAGCCGGACGCCTGGCTGCAACACATTTGCGGAATGGCCCGTCGCCACGGGGTCGCAATCTTCATAGGGCACGTGGAGCGTGATCAGGAAAGGGATACGCTCCACAACAGCGTGTTCACGATTGCGGCGACTGGCGAACTGCTGCGCCAACATCGCAAGATCAACACGCTCCGCATTGGCTCTGAGGCATGGTCGACGCCGGGCGTCGACTCCACCGTCGTCGAGCTTCATCCCTATGGCAAGGTCGGTATTCTGATTTGTGCGGACGCATGCTCACCCGGCATCGCAGCGCGATTGAAGGCCAATGGCGCGCGGGCGCTGGTTTCATCGGCCTCCTGGGCGCCCGGCCTGCACGGGCCAAGCGGAGAATGGGAGCGGATCACCGAGCTCACCGGGTTGCCACTATTCGTATGCAATCGAACCGACGACGATAAGATCATGAACTTTGCAAAGGCCGAGAGCGTCGTGGCTCATCACGGGCGACGCCTGTTGTCCCTGACATCAACGCAGTCTGCCGTTTTCCTTATCGAATGGAGCCCGCAGGCGGACAATCTGCGTGGTCAGCCCATCAGGCTCGACATTCCCGAGAGCGCCCATTAACCGGTTGCCTCCGTGGCGACGATGGCTCTCTGCCGGCCCGTTCAAGCCTGAGCTTGCGGTCGTTGCGCCGCAACCCATGAGCGATTGCGCTCAAGTCGTTCGGCATCGGGAATAATCGGACAGCACGCACAGAACTGACCCTTGCCGCTCTTGAAATAAAGGCAGCAGGCACGAAGTTTCTGACAAGTGCGCGAGTTGCCCGCGCTCTGGACCTCGTAGAGCTCCGGTGCCGCTCGCTTGATCTCGGGAACCATTGCCAGGATGGTCCGGGCCTCGTGCACGCCTCGTTTTTCGTCGCCAAGCTGACGGGCGATGCTGGCAAATTGTGCCGCCCACGAGGACGTCGCCATGGCCCAGAGCGCATGACGCGAGAAGCGTGACCAGGCATGATGCGCAGCGATAATTGGCTCGGTGAAGGCGATCAGGCTCTCCAACAGGCGCTCCCGAAGCACGTCCTCACCGACCGTCTCCATCCACTCAGGGCCACCCCGCAGAGGATCCTCCGCGCAGCCCACGAACTGTGTGTCGCGGACCCAAAGGCTCTTCAGAAGAGCGCTGGGTGAAAAATACAGGGCGAAATCACGAAAGAACGGAACTCTTGCGCGGGTCAAATAGGCCGCAACGGCAAAGCCCGAAGCCCATCCGCAGCGGAGCATCAGGGAGGCCGACGCTGCTCTCTTGTTGAAGGCAAAGCCGGCCGATTTGAAGCTGTGGAGCAGCGCCGACAATGGCAGACCATCCGGCTCGGCCAACGCGGCAGCGTCAAGCCACCCGGTTGGATCGGGCGGGTGGGAGAACATTTCGATGTGCAGTTCGAGCCCTCTCAGCGCCTCCAATGTGTCGGCAAGCACGGGCCGCATTGAATGGGCGAGACTCGCCGCATGCGCGTGAGCGTCAAGCTCCGGCTGGGTCATCCAATCCCCCCGCCGCCCGACGCGTTTGGGTTCAAGTCATGTGACTGGCACTTGACTCAAATCGCGATCGAGCGGCCATTTTTCTTTGGTTCAAACTTTGTAGCGGAGTTCGATAGACGGCCGACTTAATCAGCCATGGCCGCCCCGATATCCGCGGCCGCTGGCATCGAAGTCTTCCGCCTCGCGTCCGAGAAAGCGCTTCGAGATGTCGCGCCACATGGTCAGACGATCCCAAATGGGCTCCTTCGAAACCTTGTCCCCTGCCGACAGGAATGGGCTGGCAAAGAAAATCGAGATCATCGGCTCGTCGGCGCCGTTTTTCATCTCGAAACCCCAGGAGATCGGAGCGCCATCCTTGTCCAGCCTGCGAAAGATTTCGGCCTTGGATGGCTTGCGGCGGGCCTTCAGGTCTTCCGGCGTAGGACTGTCCTTGGAGCCCTTATTTTCCCCAATGCAGAGATGAAAGTGCGGACCATCGAAGCTGATGGTCAGATAGCCGTCGAATTTGCTGATCCGGTTTGGCTTGCAGGGACAGGTCAACTCATAGGCCGCACCTTCGATGATGGGCCCGAAAATAACCTGGTCCCAGTAATTGGTGAAAAGATAGGTCAGAAACTCCTCAAGAAAGGCCTCATCGAGGGGCAGCGGCCACGTTTGCAAAGCGCGCTGTCCGCTGTCGAGCTTGGTGACAACCGGATCCTTTTCAATTCTGACTGGTGCATTCATGGCTTCCTCCCCAACACGCACGAGACGGTGTGTCGTTCCAAGGATTTAGGTTTGTTGCCCTTGATCAAATAGTGCATTGGCAGCACACGGAAAGTCAATCTAGCCATGGGAGGAGGCAGCTTCTTGATGCGCTGCAAATGACCTGGTGTCAGCGGCCAATTCCGGAGCCGAATGCCTGCAAGAATCTGCAGGAAAAACTGCGCGAAACGCGCCGTCAGCAATTACCTCCAGATTGAACGCGCGCGATTCATTGTTTCAAAAGTGCAAGTGCTCGCACGCGATTCCCTAAATCTTGGAGCCGCCAGCATTCGCGCAAGCCGTCCAGGGCAGAAGAAACGGAACTCCGTCCCGTTCTCCTCGAACGACCTCAACGCCGTAGGCAGTCGCAACATGCTCGTCGCACAGGACCGCAGACGGCGGTCCTTCGGCCAACACGCCGCCACCGGCGAGCAAAACCAGACGATCGCAGAACCGCGCCGCGAGCGCGAGGTCATGCAGGACGACAACGACGCCGCGCCCCTGCCGCGCCGTCATACGCAGCAATTCCATGACGTGAAGCTGATGCAACGGATCAAGGGCGGCAATCGGCTCGTCCGCCAGCAGAATGTCGGCCTCGACGGCGAGCGCGCGCGCCAGCAGGATGCGCAACCGTTCCCCGCCGGACACCTCGCCCATCGTGCGCGATCGGAAGGGAACGATGTCACACGCGGCCATGGCGCGCTCGATCGCTGCGCGATCCGCAGAGTCGAGACCCTGCATGGGGCGGCGGTGAGGCAGGCGACCGAGGGCCACAAGAGATTCCACCCGCATCGGCCAATGGACATTTCCGGCTTGAGCCAGATAGGCGACCCGCTGTGCCAGCTCGCGGCTGCCGAGGTCGGCGGCCGAGCGTCCGCCGTAGCTGACGGATCCGGCCTCAGGAGCTCGGAGATTCGCCAGGATCCGCAGCAGGCTCGTCTTGCCCGAGCCATTTGGACCGATCAGCCCGACCATCTCGCCGGCGCGCAACGTGAACCGCACGCCTTCGAGCACAGCCGTGCGACCGAAACGGACAGCGATGTCATTCGCCTCGATGTCCATCATTCCTCCGCTCGCAGGCGGTAGATCAGGCTTAACAGAAACGGGGCACCGATGATCGCCGTTATGACTCCGAGCTTGAGCTCCGGGCGGACTGGCAGCAGGCGAACGCTGATGTCGGCTGCAAGCGTCAACGCGGCGCCGCCAAGTCCGCTCACGAGCAGGAGGCGTCCGGGGCGATGCGCCACCAGCGGCCGCAGCAGATGCGGAACCACAAGGCCAACGAAGCCGATCGAGCCGGTCACCGCGACGGCGCTGCCCACGGACAAAGCGGTGCCGGCGACAAGCTGCAGCCTGAGCCGACCCAGATTGAAGCCGAGACTTCTGGCGGTATCCTCTCCGAGCGTCAGCGCATCGAGTGGAGGTCCAGAGATGAGGATCAACGCCCAACCGGCCAGCATGAGCGGCAGCACCAACCACACATAGGGCAGGCTGCGATCGGCCAGCGACCCGAGGAGCCAATAGACAATCTCCATGATTGCATAGGGATTAGGCGCAAGGTTGAGCGCGAGCGCGGTCAACGCGCCCGCAAAGCTGCTGATCGCAACACCCGCCAGGATGAGCGTCATGGTGCCGGCTCCGCGGCCGGCCAGCCCATAGAGCAGCAGGGTCGCGACCATTGCGCCCACGACACCACCGAGCGGCAGGGCCAGCAAGAACACACCGCTGAGACCGAAATAGAAGACGGCGACAGCTCCGAGCGCCGCCGTGCTCGACACCCCGATAATGCCCGGCTCCGCCAGGGGATTGCGCAACAATCCCTGCAAGGCCGCGCCAGTGAGCCCGAGACTGAAGCCGACCAGGCAGCCAAGCAGCGCCCGCGGCAGGCGCAACTCCACCAGCACGAGTGCAGGCGGCGTCCATTCTCCCTTCAACGCATCGCTGAAGCCCTGCCAGAGGTCAATCGGCAGATAGCCGATGGCCAATGACGCTACGAACAGGACAACGACCAGCGCGCCAAGACCCGATACCAATAAGCCGTAAGGCAGGTCGACCTTTCGCTCGGTCGTTTCGACCACATCAGTTCGCGACATTCGGTGGGACCTTGGCGCGAACTTCTTTGGCGACTCGCGAGAGTATTTCAACGGCCTCGACAAGCGCGGGGCCGCCGCAGTCCGTAAGCCGATTCGGGAAGACGACCACCCGCGTTCGATCGGAAAGCCGCGACAGCACAGGATGCCTGAGGAATTCTGTGGCCATCGCCGAAGGACCATCTCGGTATGAGCTGACGATCAGAACGTCGACTGGATTCATTGTTATGATTTCGAGCGGCAACTGTCCAACTTCGCCGACGCCGAGGCGTACTGCCACGTTTTCAAACCCGGCGTGAGTCATCACTTCATCGATCAGCGAACCGCGTCCAAAGGTGAAATTGTTGGCATGCAGCACGATCGCTGTTGGCGGAACGGCTGGTCGCTCCCGGGCCAGCCTGGCAAGGTTGCGATCCATCTCGGCGATGATGTGCTCGCCTCTCTCCTGTTCCCCGAGGAGCGCGGCAAACTCCCGGTATTGTTGGCGGACGTCATCGAAGCTTCGCGCCACATCGGCATCGACCGCGCGCATGCCAGCTCGCTTCAACAAAGCGACCGTCGGGCGCGTCGTGTAGACGCCGGCGAGCAGCAGATCCGGTTTCAGCGGAATGATTTCTTCTGCGAGGCCGTGGTTGATCGGGATGCCTTGGGCCAATTGCGCAACATTTGATTGGTCCGGTTCCCGGGCTTTCCACGTAATCGAGACAATGTTTTGTCGATCCGCCAGCCGCAACACCAGCTCGTCGGTGCACAGGTTCATGGAGACGATGCGCTGGGGTTTCGACACAGTATTGGCGGCGGGTGGGAGACCCGCCGCCGAGAGCGCCACCACAATCACACCAATGACAGGGAGGAGTTGCATCGGGTGAAGGCGCGCCTCCGATCGCGGATAGAGTGTCCCTTAAACCAGGGAGCATCGAGCAGTATTCCTAGCTCCGTTGTATCTTGCTGGGTAGGGCTATTGGAAACCTATCGCGACCGGCCACAGGCACAAGAGCTGCTTGCCGAATTCACGAAAGCGCCACAGCCACCCTCACCCTCCGGTCAGGAAGTCGGGCAAACGCGGCACGCCTCCCGTGTATGTCATGCCGCCATAAACTCCGATGCCAGGCCGCAGGAAGCCGGTGGGGTTCTGATAGTGCTCGTTGAACAGGTTGTCGATTCGGGCAAACGTCTTCAGGTTCGGGTTGACCTGATAGTTTGCCGCGACATTGACGACCGTGTAGCCAGGCGCGTGCAAGCCCCGAGTGAAGCCATCGCGACTAACGTCGATCCATTCGCCAACATGGGCAAGCGTCGCTGTCAGGGTCAGCGGGTCGATTGGATTCCAAAGCGCCTGCAGACTCCACTTGTGCTTTGGCCGTCGCAGTAGCTCAAGCCCAGTGTCGGAATCAATCGCCCGGGTATAGGTGTAGTCAGTGCGCAGCTTGATCCTGTCGGTGACATTAACCGCTGCAAATGCTTCTATTCCATTGGTTTGGGCGTGACCAACGTTAATGTATGTATTCGGACCAAAGTCGATCAGATTGGTCAGGTCGTTGTTGTACCAAGTCGCGCCAACCAAGGCTCGCTTGTCCCAGAGTGGCTGCTCAAACCCAATATCGTAGCCAGTGCTTGATTCCGGCTTCAAGTTCGGATTGGCGAAAAACGTCGGCGGAAAATCCTGGAACTTCTGCGCCAGCGTCGGGACCTTGAAACCAGTGCCATAGCTTGCCCGGAACTTGGTGTCGGTCCACGGCACGATCACAGCAGGAGCAATCCGATAAGTGGCGTGCGAGCCGAAGAACTCGTCATCATCGATACGCCCGTTGGCGACCAGGAAGAACGTCTTCTGGTAGTCCGTCTGCAGCTCAACGAATTGGCCCCTGAGGTTGGAGGATTTGTTGAGGGCGCCTTGGCGGAACGACTCCGTCTCATCGGACGCGCCGACCATCAAAAGCGCGTTTGGGGCAAGTTTGAGGTCGCCGCGGTAGTCGAAACGGATGCGGTCGCCTCTGGAGATCACGAGCGGCCCGGAGAAGCCGAAGGGATCCGCGACGCGGTTCCAGTTGTCGACCCAGTTGACGCCGAAGTAGCTGACAAAGCGGCCGTTAAGGGGGTCTACGACCGCTTCTCCGCGCGTGAAAAACTTGTGAACGACCTGCTCAGTTTGGAGCGGGGCCGGGACGCAAACAAAGGTTATCGGGTCGCATTTGTCGTTGGTAGCGCGCAGCTTCGCGTCGGTGTAATGCGCGACATAGTTCAGCGTCAGATAATCATTGACGGTGGCGCCGAGCTTGGTCGAATAGGTCTTGTTGTCGTAGTAGTCGTTGATGCGGGCTTGTCCAGGCGGCAACAGCTCGAGTGGAGTCACTGGCACCGAGCCCGCATGAAAGTGGTCGACATTGAATTGATAGTTGTAGTTAGCCGTCGATCCACCGAAGCTGGCACGCTGGTTGAACGTGCTGAAACTGCCGCCTTCCGTGGTGAAGCTCCACGTGGGCGGTCCTTCCCCTTTCTTGGTGATGACCGAGACCACGCCGCCGATCGCATCAGCGCCATAAAGGCCACTCTGCGGTCCGCGCAGCACCTCGATCCGCTCGACGTTGCCCGTGAGCATTTGTCCGAGGTCAAACACGCGAGCGTTGAGACTTGGATCACTCACCTCGATGCCGTCGATAATGAATTTGGTATGATTTGCGTTGGTGCCGCGCAAGAAAATCGAGGTTGTGCCGCCAGGGCTACCCGTCTGCACCACGTTGAGACCTGGCACGGTGCTGAGCGCATCAGGCACGGAACGAAGCTGTTGCTGCTCCAACTGCTGGCGGTTGATGACCGTCACAGAGCTCGTGGTCTCGCGCGCCGGCGTGGCGACGCCGGTGGCGCTGTAAACGACCGGATCACCCGCAGCCGTCGGTGGCGTCTCGGCCGGCAGCGCTTCGGTGCGCCAGCGTCACTGGACGCGCTCCGGTGGCCGTCCTGGTACGGGGCGCTGCCTTGGGCCGTGGCTGCGGCGCGGTCACCACGACTGGGGGAAGCTTGGTCTCCGGTGACGCCGTTTGTTGCGCAGTTGCCGGCTGGGAGCTGTGGGCAAACAGGATCGACGTAAGAGCCGTCGAGGCAAGAAAGCTTGCGCTCCGACCGGGCGCTGTCTTGGAGGAATGCATGTGTGAACCGCGCGACGTTGTGGCACGTCATCGCGAACGCAGTTTCACCACACGGCAACGCGCACGTTTGGTTCAACTAGTGTCAGTACACCCCGACCGACATGCCCGCGCATGACCACACTGACGGCAGGTCTCCTGGCTCGCGGCTTACTCGTCTCCGTGCCTTCCCAGGACTTTAGGTCCCAGTGGCTTTTTCGGAGTTTACGCCGCTTACAGTTGCGGGGGCAGCCACGGCTTCGGGCAACCTCGCCCTCACCGCGTTCCCTTTTGATCCCCGAATGGGGAACCGTCAATGCAACGCTAAAAAGACTTGCAGAACGAGTCAACGAACTGCGCCCGCACGCAGTGTTGCGCTGAGCAAAATTTCGCTACTGTAACTCTAGATGACACATGGTTGGTGTCTACTTACCAGCATCCGGCGGACGGCCGTCCTCTGGCGACCATTTGACCGACGGTATACGTGCTACCAGCCTGCTGCGCAGCAGCTCTGGACGCGCAGCCCAGGGCACAAAACCATAGTCCCCCATACTATATGAGAGCGCAAATGCTGTGATCGCCGCCGCGCCGCTTTCCGGCTCGAGATCACCAAACACGAACGTGTAGCCGTCAGGCGCCGACACAGCGATCGTTGCCGGTCGTTTGCAGACGCCGAGACACTGGACGGCCCGGATCTTCACGTCGGGAGCATTCGACTGCATGACGGGCCTCAGCGTCTCGAGCATTCTCGCTCCGATCCGCGTCGTCTCGTCGGTCGTCAGCCGGCACGTCGTGCAGACACTGACGACCACAGGACCCGAAGGCTTTGCATCAGACGCTCGATTATCGTGATCAGACACGTCTCGCACCCTCTCTTGCATGAGGTCATTTGCGTGAGGGCGGCAATCTAACCTGTTGGACTTGGTGCGGGAAGCGCTGCGGGAGGCGCGCCACGTGTGCTGGTCGAGTGGTTGTCCAATGCGGGCGACTAACATAGCCTAGCGAGGCTCCCGAAACGTTGCAGAATTGAGGTCGCCACCATGGTCGTTCTCAACAGGATCTATACGCGCACCGGCGATGACGGCACCACCGCTCTTGGCACGGGCGAACGGCGCAAAAAGTACGATTTGCGCATCTCGGCCTATGGCACCGTCGATGAGCTGAACTCGGTGATCGGGATTGCGCGCTTACACAGCGCAAGCAATCCCCAGCTCGACACGGTTCTGGGGCGAATTCAGAATGATCTTGTTCGATGTCGGTGCCGATCTCTGCATGCCCGGCACGCGTGGCAAGGGGCCAGCAGGCGCACGATTGACGGTGAGCGACGCACAGGTCGACTGGCTCGAAGGAGAGATCGACAAGCTCAACGCGATGCTCGCGCCGCTGCGATCTTTCATTCTGCCGGGCGGGAGCCCATCGTCCGCGTATCTGCACCTCGCACGCACGGTTTGCCGGCGAGCCGAGCGGCTCATCGTCGAGCTCAGGGACGAGCCCGGGGAGGACGTTTCAGCGACAGCTCTCAAATACGTCAACCGTCTCTCAGACTTTCTCTTCGTTGCGGGTCGGGCAATGAACGACAATGGCGCCGCCGACGTCCTTTGGGTTCCGGGACAGAACCGATAAGCACAAGCTTCGTGACCGCGTCGGAACGGCGTAGTCGAATGGCGTATGGGGGGAATTCGATGCAGGATCATACGGCCCAGTCGTCGGAGCAACGCACGACGAGCTGGGAAACTCTCGCTCGCTTGCAACATGCCATCGTTCGCCGGAGTGGCCGTTTCATCGTTGTTGATTTGGCCGTGCCGCATCGGACACTCAGCACCTCGACACGGAATGGCGGACAGTCAGATGAAGTGCACCATCTGGTCAATCACCAATCGTGCGAGGGCACGGGGCATGATGCGCGGTTTGAATTCATCACCGGGCAAGGAATGGAGGCCTACCACGCCGCTGTGTGCAAAGAGGTGGGTCTGTCGCCTGACAATACAGCCGTCATGGGAACTGCGGCCAATATGAACTACGCGGCTATCGTCAGCAAACAGCATGACGACTTGGAAGTGGTGGCAATCGTCACCGCTGGCGTGGAGAGCAACGCGACTTGCGCAGGCGATCCTGCCGTATGGCATGAGACCCCGGATGGGTTTGTGAAGTTGCCGGCTGGTACGATCAATACGATGGTCCTAAGCAATACGCCGGTAACCAGCGGCACTCTGGCTCAGGTTGTCATGATCATGACCGAAGGGAAAACGGCCGCACTCCGGAGACTGGCGGCACCGAGCCGCTATTCCGCCGATCTCGCCACCGGAACGGGCACCGATCAATACTGCGTGGCGGCTCCAATCGACGGCCGAAAGCCGCTGACGACGGCCAGCACCCACATGAAGCTCGGTGAAGCAATCGGCCTTGCTGTGCGAGAAGCGACACTGGAGGCGTTGCGCTGGCAAAACGGATTGGAGCCCAGCTACACACGGGGGCTCATTCATGCTCTTGGGAGGTTCGGCTTCACCGAGCAGAAGCTGTTCGACCGGCTCTCAGAGCTTCTCGACCCAGCCGATTTTGAGCTGATCAAGAAAAACAGCAAATCGGTGCTTTACGAGCCCCACGTTGGCGCCGCCTCACACGCGATCGCGGCAGTGCTCGATCGAGGACGGTACGGAATTCTGCCCCAGTCCTGCGTGCAGGACGCCCTCGCCCAGCAGGCGGCCATCTTGGCTGCGAACCTTGCTGCAAAACCCGACAATTGGCGGAAGTATTATGCTGAGCTGCAAGCATCTCAGGGGGACGTCAATGAGCTGGTGATCACTGCAATCGCGCTCGGCTGGGGCGATAAATGGCGGGCGAGCTGATCGACCTGTTGGGGCCACATCCTCTCGCGCTTGCCGTCGCGGTACCCATCGACTTGGCGATCGGAGACCCCGTCTACCGCTGGCATCCGGTTCGTCTCATCGGACACGCATTGCGCTGGATAGAAAGTGTTGTTCGTTCCATTGGTGCAGATGGCTACGGCGGAGGCATCGCGCTGTTTGCAGTGCTGGCCCTCGTCGCGCTTGGCGTTGTTGCAGGCGCAATGCTCTTGTCGTTAGCTCTATCAGTCTGGGTTGCCTGGACCTTGCATGTGTTCCTTTTGTACAGCCTCCTCGCGCTGGGCGATCTTGTCCATCATGTGTGGCGGGTTGAACGTGCGCTCAGGGCAGGCAACCTGGCTGCCGCCCGCTCTGCCGTTGCCCAGCTGGTTGTTCGCGATACCGACCGTATGGATGCTGCGGCGTGCCGGCGGACTTCGATCGAAAGCCTCAGCGAGAATTTGACCGACGGCTTTGTCAGTGCGCTCTTCTGGTACGCGCTCCTTGGAATTCCCGGGCTTGTGCTGTTCAAGGTCGTCAGCACGATGGATTCGATGGTGGGATTCAAGACGTCGAAGTATCTTCGCTTCGGCTGGTGCGGGGCGCGTCTTGACGACGTGATGAATTTTCTGCCCGCACGGCTGACCTGGCTGCTCATTGTGCTTGTTGCTGCGGTGCTGCCGACCTGCTCCGCTCGTAAGGCATTTGCGATTGGCCTCAGCCAAAGCACTCTCTTTCCCAGTCCGAATTCGGGATGGAGCGAGGCCGCGACAGCCGGCGCCATTCAACGTCGTCTTGTCGGACCAGTTTGGAGGGGTGGCAAGCTTGTGACGGATCTCTGGATTGGCGATCCTCGTGATCCCGAAGCCGCGACGCACGATGACATGAGACGTGCCATGGTTCTCAACATTGCAGCGGGTCTGCTCGCGGCCTTATTGGCCGGAAGCGCTTTGCTCTTGGTTTGGTAATCGACGGCTGTTCCTTGCGGTCGACCCGGGATTGGCGTTGCCGATCCCGGGTTTTCATGCCTGCCGTCTGAGCGCAGCACATCGCCTCATGCGCCGTGGTCCACCGTCGCGCGGGCACGTTCGGCGTCAAACACGATCGACTTGACGGTGAAGCGCCGGATCGCGTCCGGGTCGAGCCGCGGCCGATATCCGGCCTTGAGATGAATGGCGCCGCGCGCGAACGTCAGCGGCGGATCGAGCAGCCGATCGTGCGGCTTGAGGAAACCGTTGAACTCCCCGGCATTGCGGATGGTCGAGCGGGCAACCGCGGCCTCGAGCCAGCTGTGAACCTCGCTGCCGAGGCCATCGCCCAGCACCGGCTCCATGCCGTAGGCGCGCACGCGCTCGAGTCCCTCCTGCAGGCGATCGAGACTGCCGAAGCGCTTGAGCTTCAGCTTGCAGAATCCGACACCGTTGATGGTGGCGGCGCGCTCGATGTCGGCGAGGGTGCAGATCGGCTCATCGAGCATCAATGGCACGGACGAGGCGGCGGCCACGGCGGCATTCGCATCCCAGTCATCGGAATCGCAGGGCTGCTCGAATAGTTCGACGCCGGTGGGATCGAGCGATGAGGCAAAGCGGATGCCGTCCGCGCGCGAATAGGCCCGGTTGGCATCGAGCCGCAAGGTCGCGCGCTTGCCGGCCGCCTGTTGGATCACCTGCACGCGTCGAAGGTCGGCGTCGACGTCCTTGCCAACCTTGACCTTGAACGTGCGAAACCCCTGCGCCAGCCATGTCTCGACCTCGCGCGCGATCTCCTCGGGCTCAGTTGCGTTGATCGGGGTGAGTAGCGGCAGCTCGACATCGGCGCTGACGTCGAGAAGCGGATGGCGCTCGAGCACCTCGAGCGCACACACGATGGCCGTGGTGGCGACCTTACTGGCGTAGAAGTGCGCGAGCAATGCCGGCTTGGCGGCTGCGATCTCCTGGCCCAGCACCTCGCGGATGCGGCTCTCAAGGAATTTCCAGCCGCCCTCCCGGGTCTCGCTGCTGGAGCCCGGCGAGATATGACCGTCGGCGAAGCCGGTGACGCCGCGATCGTCGGTGACTTCGATCAGATAGGGCTCGAACTCCTCGAATGTCCGATAGGACAAACGATAAGGCCTGATCAGCGGCTGGCGCAGGTGCCGCAACACGATCTGCGCAATCCTTGCCATGGCGCTCTCCCATCTGGCGTCGCGCGGCCATGAAGCCTGGCTGTGACGGATTAGTAGTTGCGACAGCTACTATAGCCCCCTGGGATGTGCAACTTGCGCTAACCTTTGCCCCTCATTGACCTGGCAATCTTGCGCAGGCCTACAACGAAGGCGAGGAATTGCTGCTGCCGCTCGGCTCCGCCTGACCCAAGGCCAGGCGGCAAGCGGCCGTCTTTCGTGGTAAGACTTGCCCAACGGGAGGATGGGCAAATGACACGATCTCCAACGGGCGTGCGCAGGGGCTTGGGCTTTGTGGTCGCGATTGTTATGGCGATTTGTTTCGGCACAGCCGCCGTGGCGCAGAGCGGAAAAGGCGTAACACTTGCGGTTCTGCCCCTCGACAACAGCTCGGGCGACACTGCGCAGGATTTCTTTGCTGGTAGCATGACGGACGAGATCGCCGGCGCGCTCGCTGGCGTGCGCGGCCTTGGTGTCGTGGCGCGGTCATCCTCGTTCCAGCTCAAGCCTGCTGATCGCGACAGCCAGGCAGCCGGGAAGGCGCTCAGTGCCGGCCATATCGTGCAAGGCACGGCGCGCATGGGGGCCGACCGGGTGCAGTTGAGCCTTCGGCTGATGCGCTCGAGCGATGGCACGCGGCTGTGGTCGGAAGATTTCGATGCCAAGCTGAGCGATATCTTCGATGTCGAGGAGGAGATCGCCCGCAAGATCGCGAATGCCCTGCAGCTGCCGGTCGGTGCGGACGAGAGGCTGATCCGCAGCCGCACGCGCGATGTCGCCGTCTATCTCGATTTTCTGCGCGCCAGGGCGGCGGCGCGGCCGCGCGGGGCTGCCGCACTCGCAAGCGCCGTTGCGATCCTCGACAAGGTGGTGGAGCGCGAGCCAGATTTTGCGCCGGCCGCGGCGCTGCTCGCTTATGCCTATGCGCTGACGCCGCTGTTTGCGCCATCGCTGCGCGCAGGCATGCCCGAGGAGGAGCGCAAGATCGTCGAGCGCACAGTTCCGCGCAGCGATGCGTTGGCGCGCCGCGCGACTGGGCTCGATCCGAAGAATGCCGAGGCTTTCGTCGCGCTCGGCTATGCCAACATGGTGCAGCGGCGGATGCTCGCCGCCGAGGATGCCTTCATGCAGGCGATCGCGCTCAATCCCAACCAGGCGGATGGGCTGCATGGCTACAGCCAGCTCCTGGCCGCGCTCGGGCGCATCAAGGATTCGCTCGCAATGCGCGAGCATCTGCAGGCGGGCGAGCAGTTCATCATCAACTACACGGCCGACACGGCCGAGATCTATTGGCTGGCCGGTGACACCGAAAAGGCCATCGCCATGTTGCAGCCGTTCCGGCCGGGGCGCACGCTTGAGCTTGCGATCGTGCTTGCGGCGGCTGGGCGCTATCAGGAGGCGGCGGCCGCGATCCGCGAGATGCCGGCCAGCAACTATCCGCCCGGCATGACGGAAGCGGCTGCCATGATCCTGGAATCCGCGCCCGCCAAAGCGGCCTCGCCGGAAAGCCTGCCGCGCATTGGCAATATGAGCTTTGCCTATCGGCACGTGGGGGCGCCGGAGCGTGTGCTGGAGTTCTACGAGGACGAGGTGCGGGGCAACTATTTCCAGCCGATCTCCGCCACCTGGTTCTGGCACCCGACCTATGAAGCCGTGCGTAAGACGGCGCGGTTCAAGACCGTGATGCGCGACTTTGGCTTTGTCGACTATTGGCGGGCCCGTGGGTGGCCCGCCCAGTGCCGTGCCGCAGGGGCCGACGATTTCGTTTGCGATTGAGGGCGGGCAGCGCAAGCTCGCTGGCCGCAAAGCGGCGTCAGCCGCAGACCCACACGGTCCTCAAAGTGCCGGGGACTCTTCGTTCCTGGCATCGTGGCGCCGGCCGTCTTCCCCTATTGTTCAGGGTCACATCTACGCCCGTGGCGCAGACTTGCTTAAGCTTGCCATCGACCCACGTGGTGGTGCATCCGGCCGATGCTGGCGTGGTTGCCATGAGCGTCAGGGAGGCCAAGGCAGTGGCGGCAAGAATGAGCTTCTTCATGATCAGTCTCCATCCTGAGGCCTGGGTTCTTCAAGGTGTGGCGGCCCCGTCAACCGTGATTGCACAATGGCCTCGCGCGGGGAGAGTCGATGTGCTCGCCATCACAAGAAGTGCAGTTTCGGCAGGCCAATCTTGCCGACGTCCACCGCTGGGACGAGTTGACTTGCCCCTCCCGCAGGCATTTGGCCGTGCTATAGACCCCGCGACGGAGGGTTCTGGTGCGCGGCCGATGGGTTTCGCTTTCACTGCCTCGGCGGATGATGGCCGACGCGATGTATTTCGCGTTGGGGGTGCCGAGTGTCGTGGTGCAGCGCAGGCTTGCGCTCGCGCCGCTGGTCGAGGCGCGCAAGGCCGCCGGCCGGAGCGTGCCGTGGTCGGCGATCATCACCAAGGCCTATGCGATCACGGCCAATGAGTTCCCGGACCTGCGCCGGGTCTATCTCAAGCTGCCGGTGCCGCATTTCTATGAGTATCCGGCCAGCATCGCGAGCATCACGATTGAACGCGAGCACGAGGGCGAGCGCTATCTGGTCGGCTGCCAGATCAAGGATCCGGCAGCGCTTCCGCTGCCCGAGATCGGCCGCCGCATCATGCATGTGCGCGAGGCGCCGATCGCTGAGCTGCGCCATTTCCGGCGCGCACTTGCGGTGGCGCGGCTGCCATGGCCGCTGCGCCGGCTGTTGTGGTGGCTCGCCTTGAACATCGGTCGCCAGCGCGCCAACCAGTTTGGAACGTTCGGCATGTCGGCGATCCCGGAGGCGGGCGTCGAGGTGCTGCAGCCGCGCACGGTGTGGACGAGCTTCATCGCCTATGGCTATGGCACGTTGAATGATGACGGGAAGCTGACCGTGACGATCACGTGGGATCATCGGGCGTTTGAGGCAGCGACCGCGGGCCGGATTCTCGCCCGGCTCGAAGCCGTGCTCAATGGCCCGATTGCCGATGAGCTCAGGGCGCTGAAGGCCCAAGAAAATCTGTCATGAGCAATCCGTCTTGTCCGGTGACCGGCGAGCCTGCGGTGCGGCTCGTCCAGTGGATCAAGCCGCGCTTCCTGGTTGATCTGTGGCGCTATGGTGTGCGGGTCGATGCGCGCTCGAGCTTCGGCGAGGTGACGCGCTTCGGCCTTTGGGAATCGCCGACCGGGCTCCATTTCTTCGACCCCATGCTCGAAGGCGACCACGCCTTCTATACCGCGTTCTACGCCCATGCGATCGAGCGCAAGCTCTGGGCACGTGAGTGCATCCGGGAAGAGTTCAGGCTCGCGGCGCGTAGCATTGCGTCGGGCGCGCGCGTGCTCGATGTCGGCTGCGGCTTTGCGGAGTTCCGCCGCGTCATTCCACATGCGGTCTATACCGGCCTCGACCCGCATTTCGCAGGCGAGAGCAGCGACGCGGACGTGCGCAACGAGACACTGCGCGCGCATCTCGTCGAGAACCGTGGCGCCTATGATGCGGTCTGCGCATTCCAGGTGCTGGAGCATCTGCGCGAGCCGACTGCGATGTTTGCCGACATGGTGCGGGCGGCCAAACCCGGTGGATTGCTGATCATCGGCGTTCCGCACGTGCCGTCGGCGTTCACGCGCTTCCCAAACAATCCGGTCAATGCGCCGCCGCATCATCTCAGCTGGTGGACGCGAGCTGCGCTTGCAGCGCTTGCCGAACGACATGGCACGACGGTTGTCAGCATCGAGACTGTGCCTTGGGGAGATTGCGATTCGCTCCTCTACTGGATGGAGCGCTGCTCGCCTCTGCGCTGCCGTGATATCTTCTATCGCAATCGGCCGTGGTGGCACGCATCGGTGCTGATCGGGCTGTTGGGCGGGCGGATCATGCATGCGCTGCGCGGAACGCCGCGGACCACCGACGAAGGCGCCGGCCTGCTCATGGTGGCGCGCAGACAGTCCTAATCAGGATACGTTCTGCCGCAGCTTTTGTTTTGCATCGATCCGATAGGTGCGGCCAGCCCAGCTGATGGTGCGGCCAAATAGCGTGGACCAGACCACGGCCGCATGCAGCGCCAGCCAAGCGGGCGTCGCCCAGCGATCGAGCCACTTGATGCGCGGCTGGTTTTCGATGCCCCAGAGATTGCGTGGAATGCGCTCGCGCAGCCGTGCGCGCGTATAATCGAGCGCATAGGCGATCATGATCGTGCCGATTGCGACCTCGTTGCCCATCAGCGCCAGCGGCAGCGCAGTCGCCCAACCGATGAGCGGGATCGTGGTCGCGCCGGCCGCCACAATCCAGAGCCGCGGAGCGTGCGTGCGCGTGAACAGATACTGGCGGCGGCCGAACACAATGGCATCCTTCCAGCTGTAGGAGGCGAGCGCCGGAACGAGCGCATCACGCGGGCTGCGCACCTTGCCGCCGAGTGCCCGCACGGCGGGCGAGATTGTCAGGTCGTCGGAGACGGCGCGGTCCCATAGCGTCGGAAGCGCAAGCGCCTCGATCGTAGGCCGGCGCAACGCCATCGAGCCGCCCCAGGCATTGGCCCATTTCGAGTCGCGCGGCGTTGAGGCGATCGACGCATTGACGATGCAAACAAACGCCGTCGACCATCGATCATCGGTTGGGATCAACCAGCGGTAGCCTGACGTCATCTCGATGTTCTGTCTGTCCAGGTCCCGCAAGAGGCGAGCTAGCCAATCGGCCGTCCGGCGTGATGTCGGAATCGGCAAAGATCACGATAGCGTCGGTCGGCTCGAGGCGAGCGAGCGCGGCGAGCATGTTGTGAATCTTCTGGCCGCGTTGGTTGGCCACTCCGGCGACGACAACCTCGACGGGCGGTCCGCCATTGAGCTTCTGAAGCTGCGCGTGGACCGGGTCCTGCGCGCTCTCGACGGCGAAGATTACGCGGGCGGGCCGATACGTCTGCAGGCAGATTCCCCGCCAGAGCTCTGGGAGGTGTGGAGGTATTCCACGCATCGGAATGATCAGCACGGTCGGCTCGACCTCGCCGACGATAACAGGCTGAGCGTTCGCGCTGCGCGATATAGACGCCAAAACAAGCCACCGCGGAGACGATGAGCCATGCCGCGAGGGGAATAAAGAGGAGGTCGCCGAACATTCGGGAGGGGCTTCACCTGGACATGCATCGATCTCTTACCCCGTCCCTTGGGAGCGCGCTACCGCAATAGGCGAGACCAATTGTGGAGTGAGGCAATCTCGCGCGATAAACCGGTGGCAAGGAGCCGCCATGACCACACCAGAAACAACTGCCGCGAGCACAGCCCCGTCCGCCACGCCCACCGGCGCGCGCGAGCGCTCGCTTGATGAGGTCAAGGCCGAGATTATGCGCCGCGCCGGGCGGATCAATCCGTTCGAAGGAATCCGTCGTGACGAGGCCGAGCAGATCGTCAATTCGCTCACCAGCCTCGATCGCGATCACTGGGCGCAAACGTGGTGCAAGGTCGGGCTCCAATACGAAGCAAAGGGTGACGAGCACGCCCGGCAGGGCGCGCCTGGCGCCGAGCTTGCCGAGATCTACACCACGGCGTTCGACTATTGCCGCATCGGCCGTTACCCGGTCGCCAACACGCCCGGAAAGAAAGAGGCCTATCGCCATTCGGTACGGATGTTTCGGAAAGCCGCGGAGCACATCGATCCGCCGCTGCAGATTGTCGAAATCCCGTTCGGCGACAACAAGCTTGTCGGCTATCTGCAGGTCCCGCGTGACCTTGCAAGACCACCGGTCGTCATGCATTGGGGCGGGGTCGACGGCTGGAAAGAGGATCGCCTGCGCCACAGTGCGACGCTACACAGCGCGGGCCTTGCCACACTGACAATCGACATGCCCGGCACCGGCGAGAGCCCCGTGCTCTATGGTGCGCCGGATGCCGAGCGCACCTATTCGGCGTGGATCGATCATCTCGCGCAGCGCGCCGATCTCGATGGCTCCCGCATTGCACTCTGGGGAGGAAGCTTCGGCGCATACTGGGCGGCACGCATGGCCTATGTGGAACGCAAGCGACTCAAGGGTGCCGTGTTCCACGGTGGCAATGTTCATCACGGCTTTCAGCGCGAATGGCTGCTTCCGGCGTTCACGACCGGCGGCGCGACTTATCTGTTTGGTGCTGCCAATCTGCTCGAGGCGCGCGGACAGGCGTTGGGCACCAAGACCTTGGAGGAGTTCCTGAGCGCCGCGCCTGCGCTCTCGCTCAAGGCGCTCGGCCTGCTTGACCAGCCCTCGGCGCCTATTCTTGGCGTCAATGGCAAGCTCGACGACCAGGCGCCGGTGCAGGACATCTATCTCCTCATGGAGCACGGCAGCCCGAAGGAGGCGCGCATCTACCCGCAAGGGCGACACATGGGCCGCACGCCCGATCGGCCCGAGCAGGAGATCTGGGACATGATCGCGGCCTGGCTCAAGGACAAGCTGACGAGATAGCGATGCAGGCGCTATTCGCTCCTGAGTGTGCCGTTCAACGCGGCCGGAAGATTTCGTTGAACACTGTATTCCATTTCTTCTGGTCGTCGGCCGAGAACACTGCCGGCAACACCTTCTTCTGGTGCAGCACCTGCATGACGCCGGGGGGATTGGTGTCGACGTCGAGGCGCGTCGGCAGCCGCCCGAACTGGGTGAGGAATTGCTGCGCCTGCGTGCTCAGCACGAAGTTCGTGGCGAGCAGCGCTGTCTTGGGATGCGGCGCCTGCGAGTTGACCCCGACCGAGCCGAAGATGAGCGCCACCGGATCGAGCGCCCAATAGTCGGTCGGCGCGCCCGCAAGCTTCACGTTGAGCGTGAGGTTCGTATAGTTGTTCAAGGCGACCGCGTACTCGCCGGCCCCGACCGAGCGTGCGAGCAGCAAGTGCCCCTCGGTGAGGATCGGCTTGAGTGTGGTGGCGATATCCTGCGCCAGCTTGCGTCCGCGCTGCTCGCCGTAGTGCTCGAAGATCGCGCTCAACCACTCGGTGTCGCTCTTGTCGATCGCGACCCTGCCGACGAGCTCCTTGCGCGTGAGGAATTCCTCATAGGTCTTGGGCAGATCGTCTTTCTTGACCAGGTTGGTGTTGTAGGCGGGCGTGTTGTAGTTGGCATAGACGCCATACCAGCGCTTGTTGGGACCGCGCGCCTGCGGAATCACATTCTTGGCCTCGTTCGGCTCGAACTGCAGCAGCACCTCGTCGGGCAGCCGGTTCACCGGCGTGGTGACGACGAGGTCCCAGGTGCGCTGGCGGGCGCGGTGCTCGATCAGGATGCGCGAGAACAGTGCTGTGTCGGAGGCGCGCACATAGGTGACCTTGATGCCGGTCGCATCCTCGAACATCTTGTAGTAGGGCAGGGCCTCCTGCTCGTTCATCGAGCCATAGACCGTCATCGCGCCGCCTTCGGCCTTGGCGGCGGCGATGAGATCGGGCGCGGCCCAGCTTGGGGCCTGGGCGGCCGCGGGTGCGACGAAAAGGCCAACGAGGGCCGAGAAGGCGGTCAGCGATGTCCACCGGTGCAGCACGGGCGTCTCCCTTCGAGCGTTGCTTACGCGATTGTGGGGAAGAATAGTTGATTGCCATGCTCCGGGCGAGCCGCCCTTAGCGCGTCAAAGACGCACGCAAACGCCTTTATGGCTTCGGCAGGCTCGGACCCGGGACGCAGAGTGGAATAACGCCGCAGTAGTTTTGCTTCGCAATGCCCGTCAGGCCGGCCAACTGCGCAGCGTCATCTCGGCGACCTTGTGCAGATCCGCGCGGCTGGCGCCGCCGGCCGCCTGCACCGACATTCCTTCCAGCACTGTCATGATGTAGCGGGCGTAGTCGGCGGGATCGAGCTCCGGTGGACATTTCGCCCGCGTTGACCGCGCGCTCGAGCCGCTCCCGCAGCATCGCCTCGCCAGTGGCACGGCGGGTGACCAGCTCATCGCGGATCTTGTTCGCAGCCTCGCTGCACGCCATCGGACCGCGCACGAACAAACAGCCTTTCGGATTGGCCTCATCGGTCACGAAATCGGCGCTCGCGCGCAGGAGGTGCTCGACCATTGCGCGCGCAGTGGGCGCGGCACGCGCCACCTCCCAGAAGCAGGCGTGACGCTCGACGTAGCGGTCGACCACCTTGCGGAACAGGCCTTCCTTGTTGCCGAAGGCGGCATAGAGGCTCGGTGGGTTGATGCCCATCGCCTCGGTCAGGTCGGCGATGGAGGCACCCTCATAGCCGTTGCGCCAAAATACCAGCAGTGCCCGGTCGAGGGCATTCTCAAAGTCGAACTCGCGCGGGCGTCCGATCGCCACGGTTCGGGATCTTTCAAATTTTTTATCGACCACTATATAAGTCCCTTGACAGCTTCCGTCCAGAGCCTTAGTTGTGTATCGATCGATACATAATTGGCGACGGAGCAAAATTCAAATGAAAAAACTGTCACTTCGTGGCGGCCTCCTCGGTGGAGGCGCATTGATTGCATCTGCCTTGGGCTTGGCGGTGCTGGTTGCGGTGCCGAGCAGCGAGACCCGATCGAATACCCCTGCTCAGGAGCAGCCGGCGGCCGTTCCGGTTTCAGTCGCGGTGGTCGAGCAGCGCGATGTCGCGCTGTGGGATGAGTTCTCCGGCCGGCTCGAGGCGGTCGAGCGCGTCGACGTCCGCTCGCGGGTCGCCGGCGCCATCCAGGCGGTGCATTTCCGCGAAGGCGCGCTGGTGAAGCGAGGGCGATCTGCTCATCACCATCGATCCGGCGCCCTACGCGGCCGAGGTCGACCGCGCCAAGGCGCAGGTGCTCGCCGCCGAGGCGCGGCTGCGCTTGCACGAAGAGCGAACAGGATCGCGCCCGGCGGCTGCAGCAGGCGAACTCCGCGCGATCTCTGAGCGCGATGTCGACCAGCGCGATCGAACGCCTATCGGGAGGCCGAAGGCCAACCTGCGCGCCGCGCAGGCGGCGCTGCAGGCCGCGCAGCTCAACCTCGACTACACGCAGGTGCGTGCGCCGGTCGCCGGCCGCGTCGGCAGGCTCGAGATCACGGTCGGCAATCTGGTCGCCGCCGGTCCCGGCGCGCCGGTGCTGACGACGCTGGTCTCGGTCGACCCGATCTACGCGAGCTTCGACGCCGACGAGCAGGTCGTCGCGCGCGCGCTGAAGGCGCTCGGCTCCAACGCTCACATGCAGGTCGACCGCATTCCGGTGCAGATGGGCACCGCCACCAGCAATGGCACGGCACTCGACGGCCATCTGCAGCTCATCGACAACCAGGTCGACGCGAAGAGCGGCACGGTGCGCGTGCGCGCGGTCTTCGACAATGCCGAGGGCGGCGCTGATCCCGGGCCAGTTCGCGCGCCTGCGCATGGGCCAGCCGAAGACCGAGCCGGCGCTGCTGGTCAACGAGCGCGCGATCGGCACCGACCAGAACAAGAAGTTCGTGCATCGTGGTCGGCGACGACAACAAGGCCGCCTACCGCGAAGTGACGCTCGGCGCCATCGTCGACGGCCTGCGCATCGTGACGCAAGGGCCTCAACGCCGGCGAGCGGATCGTGGTGAACGGCCTGCAACGCGTGCGCCCCGGCGCGCTGCTCGCGCCGCAGCTCGTCTCCATGACCGGCAGTGATCACGCCCAGGCGCCTGCGGCGCGAAATGTCGCCGCGCGCTGACGCATCTTCAACCCATCCATCGTTCGTCCCCGCGCAAGCGGGGATCCAGGGCCACAAGCGAGAAGCCCGAGTCAGTGGCATCTGGATTCCCGCTTACGCGGGAATGAACGGAGGGTGAGGCTCGTTTCGAGCGAAATCCCATAACGACAACGCCGACGGGGCGTCACATGAATCTTTCCAAGTTCTTCATCGACCGGCCGATCTTCGCCGGCGTGCTGTCGGTGCTCATCTTCCTCGCCGGTCTGCTCGCGCTGCGCAGCCTGCCGATCTCCGAATATCCCGAGGTCGTGCCGCCGTCGGTCGTCGTGCGCGCGCAATATCCCGGCGCCAACCCGAAGGTGATCGCCGAGACCGTCGCGACGCCGCTCGAGGAGCAGATCAACGGCGTCGAGGACATGCTCTACATGTCGCAGCCAGGCGACGACCGACGGCATGCATGACGCTGACCGTCACGTTCAAGCTCGGCACCGATCCCGACAAGGCGCAGCAGCTGGTGCAGAACCGCGTCGCGCAGGCCGAGCCGCGGCTGCCGGAGGAAGTTCGCGCGCCTCGGCGTCACGACGGTCAAGAGCTCGCCCGACCTCACCATGGTGGTGCACCTGCTCTCGCCGAACGACCGCTACGACATGACCTATCTGCGCAACTACGCGCTGCTGAACGTCAAGGACCGGCTGGCGCGCATCGACGGCGTCGGCCAGGTGCAGCTGTTCGGCGCCGGCGACTACTCGATGCGCGTCTGGCTCGATCCGCAGAAGGTCGCCGAGCGCGGCCTGTCCGCGAGCGACGTCGTGCGCGCGATCCGCGCGCAGAACGTGCAGGCCGCGGCCGGCGTCGTCGGCGCCTCGCCGGGCGTGCCGGGACGTCGACCTCCAGCTCTCGATCAACGCGCAGGGCCGCCTGCAGAGCGAGGAGGAGTTCGGCGACATCATCGTCAAGACCGGGCGCGAACGGCGCGGTCACGCGGCTGCGCGACGTCGCGCGCATCGAGCTCGGCGCCTCCGAATATGCGCTGCGCTCGCTGCTCGACAACAAGCCGGCGGTCGCGATCGCCGATCTTCCAGGCGCCGGGCTCGAACGCGCATCGCGATCTCCGACAACGTCCGCGCGACCATGGCCGAGCTGAAGAAGAACATGCCCGAGGGCGTGGACTACGAGATCGTCTACGACCCGACGCAGTTCGTGCGCGCCTCGATCGAGGCGGTCGTGCACACGCTGCTCGAAGCGATCGCGCTGGTCGTGCTGGTCGTGATCCTGTTCCTGCAGACCTGGCGCGCCTCGATCATCCCGCTGCTCGCGGTGCCGGTCTCGATCATCGGCACCTTCGCGGTGATGTATCTGTTCGGCTTCTCGATCAACGCGCTGACGCTGTTCGGCCTGGTGCTCGCGATCGGCATCGTGGTCGACGACGCCATCGTGGTGGTGGAGAACGTCGAGCGCAACATCGAGGCGGGCCTGTCGCCGCGCGACGCGACGCTACCGGGCGATGCGCGAGGTCTCCGGCCCGATCATCGCCATCGCGCTGGTGCTGTGCGCGGTGTTCGTGCCGCTCGCCTTCATCAGCGGCCTGACCGGCCAGTTCTACCAGCAGTTCGCGCTGACGATCGCGATCTCGACCGTGATCTCGGCGATCAACTCGCTGACGCTTGTCGCCGGCGCTGGCGGCCGCTGCTGCTCAAGGGGCACGACGCGCCGAAGGACTGCGCTGACGCGCGCGCATGGACCGCTCGCTCGGCTGGTTCTTCCGCGGCTTCAACCGCGTCTTCGGGCGCGGCGCCGCGGCCTACAGCGGCGGCGTCAGCGCGTGCTCTCGCGCAAGGCGCGTCGATGCTGGGCGTCTATCTCGTCGCTGATCGGCGTCGACCGTCGGCCTGTTCAAGGCGGTGCCGGGCGGCTTCGTGCCGGCGCAGGACAAGCAGTATCTGGTCGGCTTCGCGCAGCTGCCCGACGGCGCCACGCTCGACCGCACCGAGGACGTGATCCGCCGCATGAGCGACATCGCGCTGAAGCAGCCGGGCGTCGAGAACGCGGTCGCCTTCCCGGGCCTGTCGATCAACGGCTTCACCAACAGCTCGAACGCCGGCATCGTGTTCGTGACGCTGAAGCCCTTCGACGGAGCGCAAGAGCGCCGGACCTCAGCGGCGCCGCGATCGCGGCGCAGCTGAACCAGAAGTTCGCCGCGATCCAGGACGCGTTCATCGCGATCTTCCCGCCGCCGCCGGTGCAGGGCCTCGGCACCATCGGCGGCTTCAAGCTGCAGATCGAGGACCGCGCCGGCGCTCGGCTACGAGGCGCTCGACGACGCGACGAAGGCGTTCCTCGGCCAAGGCCTGCGCAGACGCCCGAGCTCGCCGGCATGTTCTCGAGCTTCCAGGTCAACGTGCCGCAGCTCTACGCCGACATCGACCGCACCAAGGCGCGCCAGCTCGGCGTTGCCGGTGACCGACGTGTTCGACACGATGCAGATCTATCTCGGCTCGCTCTACGTGAACGACTTCAACCAGTTCGGCCGCACCTATTCGGTGCGCGTGCAGGCCGACGCGCCGTTCCGCGCCCGCGCCGAGGACGTCGGCCAGCTCAAGGTGCGCTCGACGCACCGGCGAGATGGTGCCGCTCTCGGCGCTGCTGCAGCGTGCAGCAGAGCTCCGGCCCGGAGCGCGCCATGCGCTACAACGGCTTCCTCGCCGCCGACATCAACGGCGGCCCGCGCCCGGCTATTCGTCCGGGCCAGGCGCAGGACGGCGGTCGCGCGCATCGCCGCCGAGACGCTGCCGCACGGGCATCAGCTTCGAATGGACCGAGCTGACCTACCAGGAGATCCTCGCCGGCAACTCGGCGCTGCTGGTGTTCCCGCTGTGCGATCCTGCTGGTGTTCCTGGTGCTCGCCGCGCTGTACGAGAGCCTGACGCTGCCGCTGTCGATCATCCTGATCGTGCCGATGGGCCTGCTCGCGGCGATGACCGGCGTGTGGCTCATCGCGCGGCGACAACAACATCTTCACGCAGATCGGCCTGATCGTGCTGGTCGGGCTGTCGGCCAAGAACGCGATCCTGATCGTGGAGTTCGCGCGCGAGCTGGAGTTCGCCGGGCGCACGCCGGTGCAGGCCGCGATCGAGGCGAGCCGGCTGCGGCTGCGCCCGATCCTGATGACGTCGCTCGCCTTCATCATGGGCGTGCGTGCCGCTGGTCACTCTCGACCGGCGCCGGCGCCGAGATGCGCCACGCGATGGGCGTCGCGGTGTTCGCCGGCATGATCGGCGTCACCGTCTTCGGCCTCTTCCTGACGCCGGTGTTCTACGTGCTGCTGCGAGGCTGACCGGCAACCGGCCGCTCAAGCAGCACGGCGAGGTGGAGACCGAGCATCCTATCCAGCCACGGCATGACCTGCCGGCGGGTCTTGCACCAACGTCGTCGGCTCGAGACCGTGAGCTCGCAGGCGTAGAGCGGCCTCAGTCAGACCGATTGCTCTCCGTTCGTTCCCGCGCAAGCGGGAACCCAGGGGCGACTTGCTCCGCCGGTCATCTGTTGCTCTGGGTCCCCGCGTGCGCGGGGACGAACGGCGAGGGCTACACGTTCGGCCGTGCGTTCGATTTCGGCCAGCGCTTGCGGCTGTGCTTGAGGCCGAGACCCGCGAGCATCGCGGCCATGCGGATCGGCGCGCCGATGCCTTCGACCACTGGCACTCCCAGCTCCTTGCTAACCCAATCGGGCTTCATGTGCACCGGGCACTGCGTGATGCCGTGCACGATGATCACGTCGGCGCCGTCCTCCTCGACCAGTGAGCGGCCGGCGGCCAGGAAATTCTTGATCATCACGTCCTTGTTGGTGCCGATGTCCTTGAGCTTGAAGCCGGAGGCGCGCCGGCCGGCGATCCATGGCTCCATGCCGTAGTAACGCGTCTGCGTGATCTGCCGCGGGATCACCGACTCATGGTAGCAAATGATCCCGAAGCGCTCGCCGAGCTGGGCCGCGATGTGGAACATCGCTTCGCAGGGCCCGACGATCGGGATATCGACCAGCGAGCGCCCGCCATCGACACCGAGGTCGAGCGTGCCGAGCGGCACTGCCGCGTCATAGCCCTCGCGCTCCGCCTCCAGGTAGGCGGCATGGAAATAGGGCGCCACCAGCTGGATTTCGGCCGGGCTCAGGCCGCCGAAGGGGGACGGTTTGACCGACAGGATGCCGACCTCGACCTCGGCGGTCGAGAAGCTCCTGGCCACCTCCTCGCGCAGGCGGCGCTCCTCGGGCGGATAGTCGCCGATGATGAAAGCCACGCGGATCATGTCGCCTCCCTGTGTTGTGAACCGTCGTGGCGGCACAACGATCAGAGCGCGAGCCGGGACCGAGCCATTCGATTGCGGCCCTATCACAGCTTCTCAACCGGCGCCATGCCGGGTCGCAGCTGGGAGCGTGGCACATTGCATCTTGCGCTCAGGCATTTGGCGCGAGACAACGGGCCAGCCTGAAAAAGCGCCCGGAGTTGCGAATGGCTGAGCTCGTTGCCGGCATCGGTGTCCCCCACTCGCCCCATTACCCTGCCCAGATCGCTAAGGACGCCCCGCACGAGACGGCGCGGCTCTTCCGCGAGGTGAAGGCGCATCTCGATGCCGCGCGGCCGGAAGCGATCGTGGTGATCGCCAATGACCACTTCAACACCTTCTTCTTGAATAACTTACCGACCTTTGCGATCGGGGTCGCGGAGGCGACCTTCGGCCCGAACGACCAGACCAAGATGCCGAGCTACAACATCAAGGTGCATACGGCGCTCGCCGAGCACGTGCGCCGGGTCGGCATCCGCGACGGATTTGATCTCGCGGTCGCGCAGGAATTCGGCATCGACCATGCCATGACGGTCCCGCTCCACTATCTCACCGACGGCATTCCGACCCCGGTGGTGCCGATCTGGGTCAACACTTTCGTGAAGCCGCTGCCGACCGCGCAGCGTTGCTACGCGCTCGGCACGAATGGTGCGCAGCGCCATCGATACCCTGCCGGACAAGCTGCGCGTCGCGGTGATCGGCACCGGCAGCTTCTCGCTCGAGATCGGTGGACCGAAGATCGACCCGGGAAAGCGCAACGCCGTGCCCGATCTCGCCTGGTCGAAGCAAGTCCACGCCCGCATCAAGGAGGCGCGCCTCGACGAGCTGGTCGAAGAGGCAACGCCCGAGCGCATGTGGAAGGCCGGCAATATCGGCGGCGAGCTCCTGAATTGGATCGTGACGCTCGGCGTGATCGGAAAAGAGAAACCACACTACATCGCCGATCATGATGAGAAGGACGGGCACGCCTACGCGGTCTGGCGCTGGAACTGACAACATGAGCGCCTATCAGATCAACAAGCTGTGCCACCGCGTGTTTCACGATGCCGCCTTCCGGGAGGCCGTGAAAAGCGATCCCGCCGCCGCGATCGCGGACTGGCCGTTCACCGAGGCGGAGCGCAAAGCGCTGCTGGAAGGCGACATCCGCAGGCTCTACGAATGGGGCACGCATCCGTTCCTGCTCGCCCATTTCACGCGCTGGGGGCTGTTCGGGCTGACGCCCGCCATGTACGCCGAGCGCATTCAAGGCGCGCGGGATCCGGACTGATCAAAAGGGGCTTACAAGAAATTTCCATGGCTGAGTTCAAGCAACTGGGCGTCGCTGCCGATCATGTCACCCGCAATCCTGCCATGCGGCAGGAGGTTCTCAACGTCCATCCCAATGCGAAGTTTCACGACATTCAGCATCGCATGAAGGAAGAGGAGCTGATCGAGTTTCTCAAGGACTGCGACGCCGCCATCATCGGGTTTGAGCCGGTGACCGAGCGCGTGCTGAGCGCGCTACCCAATCTCAAGCTCATCAGCAAATATGGCAACGGCTGCGAGACCTTCGATTTCGAGGCGATGAAGCGCCACAACGTGCGCTTCGGCTACACCTGGGGCGTCAACAAGCTCGCGGTCGCGGAGCTGACGCTCGGCTTCATGCTGATGGGGCTGCGCTGGGTGATGCCGCTCAACGTGGCGATGCGCGCCGGCGAGCGGCCGGGGATTCGCAACGGCCGTTTCCTGACCGGGCGTGTGGTCGGCATTCACGGCTGCGGAAACATCGGCAAGGAGGTCGTGCGGCTGCTCGCGCCGTTCAATTGCAAGATCCTTGCCTGCGACGTCAAGGACTACGCCGATTTCTACAAGCAGTGGAACGTGACGCCGGTGACACTCGATGAGCTGCTCGCACGCTCCGAGGTGCTCACGCTGCATCTGCCCAAGACCAAGCAGACGCTCGGCCTCTACTCGCGCGAGCTGTTGAGCAAGCTGCAGCCGGGCTGCGTGCTGATCAACACCTGCCGTGGCGGCATCGTCGACGAGGATGCGCTGCTGGAGCGGCTCGAACTCGGCGCCCTGATGGCGGCGTGCTTTGACGTCTTCGCGATCGAGCCGGCGCAGAACGACCGACTCATCCACCATCCCAACATGCTGGCGGCACCGCATATCGGTGCCTCGACCGAGGAGACGCGGCTGATCCTGGTGCGCGCCGCGATCCGCGGCCTGACCACCGCCACCGTGGTCGAGCCGGACGATTTCTACGGCGTATAGCCTGCTGACAAACTTGCCGAGGAAACGCCCATGACGAGAGCAATTCTCAAAGTCCCGTTCGCACTGCTCGCGCTCGTGTGGGCTTCAAACTCGTCGCTGGCACAGACCTGGCCCTCGCGCCCGATCACGCTGATCGTGCCATTCGCGGCGGGTGGCGCGCTCGACCTGCCGGCGCGGCGGCTCGCGGCCGAGATCGGCCCCAAGCTCGGCCAGCAGATCGTGATCGAGAATCGGACGGGGGCGAACGGCAACATCGGCGCGGCCGCGGTCGCCAAAGCGGATCCGGACGGCTACACGCTGTTGTTCGGCTCGCCGGGTGTGCTGGTGACGAACCGGTTCATGTACAAGTCGATGCCGTTCGACTCCGATCGCGCGTTCACGCCGGTCGCGCTGCTGGCCAAGTCGCCGCTGCTGATCGCGTCGTCGCCGAAATTTCCGGCCACCAATCTCAAGGGGCTCATCGATCATGCCAAGGCCAATCCCGGCAAGGTCACGGTCGGGACGCCCGGCGTCGGCGCGCAGGCGCATCTCATCATGGAGTTGTTGCAGCGGCAGACCGGCACGCAGATGACCTATGTGCCCTATCGCGGCGGCAGCAATGTCATCGGCGATCTCGTCAGCGGCTATATCGATCTCACCGCTGTCTACGTGCCGGCACTCATCGGCGCCGTGAAGGATGGGACCGTGCGCGGGCTTGTGGTCACCACGGTCGAGCGCTCCAAGCAGCTCCCCGAGGTTCCGACGATCCACGAGTCCGGTCTGCCGGGCTTCGAGGCCGTCGCCTGGTACTGTGTCGCGGCGCCGGCCGGCACGCCGCGCGAAGTGGTGGCGAAGCTCAACGCGGCGATCAACGATTATCTCAAGAGCCCGCTGGGGCAGCAGCAGTTCGAGGCGCTCGACATGCAACCAGTAGGCGGCACGCCCGACGAGCTGCGCGACTACATCGCGGCCGAGGTCGCCAAATGGGGTCCGATCATCAAGGCCGCTGGCATCACGATGTAGCGGGCGGCGACATCGCCTGAGACCACCTCTTGGGCCTTGCGAGACTTCCTGCTAAGCAGAAGAACAATAAGCCCAATACTCGTTGGGAGGACCGCGCGATGATCATCCGCGACTTCGAGATCACGCCTTGCACCATGCGCAAGGAGGACCCGACCTGGCGGTTTGCACTGGCGGCAAGCCCGGTCACCGACGGCCACGTCCTGTGCATCGCTACCGAGGACGGCCATGAGGGCTTCGGCTACGCCTCGGCCACGCCCCACATGGGGTCAACCAAGGACACGCTCCAGGCTGAGCTCGAATTGTTTCGTCCGCTGGTGCTGGGCCAGGAGTCGCACAACATCGAAGCGATGCTGATCGCGCTCGACCGGGCGCTGCGCGGCGCCCCGCAGGCGAAGGCCGCGATCGACTGCGCGCTGCATGAGCTCAAGGCGCGTGCGCTCGGCATTCCGCTCAATGCGTTGTTCGGGGGGCAGGTGCGCGACCAGGTGCCGATCCTGCGCATCCTCGCCATCAAGACGCCAAGCGAGATGGCGGCGGCCGCCCAGAAGCTCGTCGACAAGGGCTATCGCTACTTGAAGATCAAGGTGCACGGCGAGGTCGAGGAGGATGTCGCGCGGGTCGCCGCCATCCGCAAGCAGGTCGGCGACGATGTGCATCTCACCATCGATGCCAATCAATCGTATACGCCGAAGGATGCCATCGCAGCACTCAACCGGATGGCCGAGCATCGCATCGATCTGTGCGAGCAGCCGGTCGATGCTGACGACTTCGAGGGCCTCGCGCTCGTCACCCGCACGGTGCCGGTGACGGTGGAGGCGGATGAGGCTGCCGGCTCCCTGCGCGACGTGTTCGAGCTGGTGTCGCGGCGGGCGGTTGACGCCGTGAGCCTGAAGATCCCGAAGCTCGGCGGCTTGCGCAACACGCTGGCGGCGGCGCGGCTGTGCGAGGCGGCGCATATCCAATATCGGCTGGGCGCTGCGGTCGGCAGCCGGCTCCTGTCCGCGCAGGCGCTGCACTTTGCGTGCGCGATGCCGGGCATCGAGTATGCCTGCGAGCTTGGCGAGTTCGACCGCCTGCTCGACGATCCGTTCGAGGGGCTCGAGGTTGCGAATGGTGTGCTCACGCTGCCGACTGGACCAGGATCAGGCGTGCGGTTGATCTCGAAGAATGAACGAATGGTGAAGACCGCATGATGGCTCTCCTTATGTCAGCCGCCGCTGACTCTCCTCCTGTCGTCCCCGCGAAGGCGGGGACCCATAACCACCGGACTCTCGTAGAGGCTGCGGAGTATGGGTCCCCGCCTTCGCGGGGACGACAGAGTGGAGAGTTACAGGACGACAGATGGAGAGACATGAATTTGTATAAATAAGGAGGAACAAGAACAGTGCCCAAACATCCGTCATCAGGACAATACGCGATCATCGGGCTCGGCGTCGTCGCCGGCCAGCAGCCGGATCGCTCCGAGCGCATGATCGCGTCGGAAGCCGCACGGCTGGCGATCAAGGACGCGGGCCTCACGCCCAAGGACATCGATGGCGCCATCGACCTGCGCCGCACCGGCGGCGGCGGCGATCGCGCGAGCTACGTGGACGCTTATTCACGCATGCTCGGCCTCAACAACTGCTTCTACTTCGTGGTCGGCCGCGGCGGCGCGCTTGCGGGCCTCGGCATCGCGACGGCGCTGTCGTTCCTCGACCGCGGCATTGCCAACTATGTCTGCCTGATGGGCGCGGTGACCGACTGGTCGCAGGCGCAGGAGTCGCGCAAGCAGGGCCATCGCGGCATGGCGCACTCCGAAAAGGCCGGCTACTGGGGCAAGGCGCTCGGTGATCTGCGCGCGGTCAGCCATCATTCCTGGATGGCGGCGCGCCACATGGCGGTCTACGGCACGACCAGCCGGCAGCTCGGTGCGATCTCGGTCGCCGAGCGTGCCTGGGCCTGCAAGAATCCCGAGGCCAAGATGTATGGCCGGCCTCTGACTATCGAGGATCACCAGAACTCGCCGATCCTGGCCGATCCCTATCATCTGCTCGACCTCAGCCTCGTCTCCGACGGCGGCATCGCGTTCATTCTCACCACCGCCGATCGCGCCAAGGATCGGCCCAAGCCGCCGGTCTATGTGCTCGGCCAGGGCTTCGGCGAAGTCTCTGCTGATCTGTGGTGGGAGAAGAAGAACTTCACCCACATGGCGGTGCCGCGCGCGCGCGACCAGGCCTTCGGGCAGGCGGCGCTCACGCTCAAGGATGTCGACTGCTGCCAGTTCTACGACTGCTTCACGGCTGAAGTTTTGTTCCAGCTCGAGGACTATGGCTTCTGTAAGAAAGGCGAGGGCGGGCCGTTCGTCGAGTCGGGCGCCATGGGGCCTGGCGGCAGCATTCCGGTCAACACCAGCGGCGGCTTACTCTCCTGCTATCACCTCGGCGATCTCACCGGCATGGCGGAATCGATCCGGCAGCTGCGCGATGAAGCCGGCGAACGGCAGATCAAGGATTGCAACGTCGTACTGACCACGGGCCACGGCGGCGAGCTTGTCTCTCCCGGCATGTGCTCGATCCATACCAGCACCCTGCTCGGGAGGCACCAGTGAGTGAGTCCAACGTCGTCGTCTCGAACGAGCCGTGGAAGAAGCCGCTTCCCAACATCGACAAGGACAACGAGGAATTCTACGAGGGCCTGACGAAGCACAAGTTCCTGGTGTGGCGCTGCAAGACCTGCGGGGCTTCCTATTGGCCTAAGGCCTATTGCATCAATCACGAGAACGAGCCGTTCGCCGCCAATATGGAGTGGGCGGAGTCGAGCGGGCGCGGCAAGATCTTCGCGTTCAATCGCCACCACATGGCGTTTCATCCGGGCTTCAAGGATGAGATTCCCTACGTCTATGCGCTGATCGAGCTCGACGAAGGGCCGCTGGTGTCCTCGACGCTGGTTGGCTCGAAGCTGCCGAAGGATGTTTACGACGTCGGTCAGAAAGTCGAGGTGGTCTACGAGGACCATCCGGCGGAAGGCTTCACGCTGCCGCGCTTCCGGATCGTCGATTGAGTGCGCACGCTCGCGGTTGTCTCCACGATGCTTTCCGCTGTCGTCCCCGCGAAGGCGGGGACCCATAACCACCGACTTGGTTGGATTTCTCCGGCGCAGCCTCATCTCGAGCACACGGCGTATGGGCCCCCGCCTTCGCGGGGGCGACAGCGTTGATCCCCGCATCGCTGCCCGTTGCATTCGCCGGATCGAGCCCCCGACTTTGACGTCCTTACAGATCTACCGCGACGCGGATGCCGCAGCGTGTTCGCCTCACGCGCGCCCAATTCCTGTCAGCACGTTCGCTGCGCCGATGCGATCGCAGCGGCGTCTCAAGCGGCGGCGGGAAATTTGGGAGGCCGGCATGGCATGGTTTCGGCGAGCGCGCGAGAAGGCAGGCGAAAGCGCGAACGAGATTGCGAGTCACTCGGTGCTCTCCGGCGGCGGCAAAGCCGCCGCCACGGTCATCTCGGCCGTCGCGCTCGTCTTCTCGGGTTTCAGTTTGTGGGAGAGCTCGCTCAAGCAAGCCGAGCTCAGCGTCTACGTGACGGGCGTGGTCGCCTATGAGCGTGACTTGACCGCTGACGAGTACATCCTGCCGGCGGGCGGCTTCGAGGTGTTCGCGGTCCCGATCACGATCGCCAATGGCGGTGCGCGTGATGGCGCCGTTCTGGCGCTGCAGCTCGACGTCAGCAATCCCAGGACCGGTATGACCGGCCGCTTCGAGGCCACCTACACCGCAGACGGCGCCTATTTCGCTAACACCGGCACCAAGCGGCCAAAGACGCCATTCTCCGCGCTGGTAGTTGCGGGACGCTCGGCGTGGACGGGCACGGTTCTCTTCTATCCCGTGAGCTACGGCAACGACAAGGCGCTCACGCCGCTCCGCAAAGTTGCGGCCTTCAATGAAGCGTTGCGCAAGAAATATGCGAGCGAAATGGGTGGCTCCAGCAACATCAACGTACTGCGTGAAAAGCGTCCCGACCTTCCCGAGCTTGCCGAGCTTGATGCGTACCTCGCGAAGGTCCTCAACCAGAATGACCGGGTTGTGGTGACACTGAAGCTCATCCGTCCCGCGCCCAGTGGTTGGCTCGACCGCGCGCTTGGCACGCCGGTGGAGCCGATCGCCCTCACCTTGGACATGCCGGATATTCCAACAGATCGGGTGGTGCGCGGCGATCCCGTGCGGCTGCGGACGGTGGCCGCGAGGTCCTAAGTCCTGCCATGTCTCTGTGAAGGGCTTTGATCCGATTGAATCGGATCAAAGTTTAACTTTTTGTTTGAGCATGATCTCTTCCGAAAACCGGTTTCCACTTTATCGTCTCATGCTCTAGCATCCCGGCGAGTTCCTGCATGAGGACCGCCAGCCGATGCACCAGGCCATGCCGCCGCCTCCGATCAACGCCCTGCTCAGGCCGCGCGCGATCGCGCTTGTGGGGGTCTCTGCCAAGGGCGGCGCGGGCGCCAACATTCTGCGGTCCGGGCAGCGCTTCGGCTTTGCGGTGCCGACCTGGCCGGTCAATCCGAACGCAACCGAGATCGACGGACAGCGCTGCTACGGGTCGCTGGCCGAGCTCCCTGGTGTTCCCGATTGCGTGATCATCGCGCTGCCCGGCCGATGCCGTGCACAACGTGGTGGCGCAGGCGGCGGCGCTTGGCGTGCGCGGCGTCTATGTCGTCTCGGAAGGTTTTGCGGATGCTGCGAACGACCAGGGCCGCGAACGGCAGGCGAAGCTCGCTGCGCTCGCGCGCTCCGCCAATATTGCGCTGGCGGGTCCGAACTGCATGGGCGTTGCGAGCCTGCACCACCGCTTCGCGGTGACCATGGCGGACATCCCCGGCGCCGCAATGGCCGGTGGCGTGTCGTTCGTGTCGCAGAGCGGCGGCTTGCTGAATTCGGTCGCGGAGCTTGCCACCAATCGCGGGGTTGGCATCAATTATCTCATCTCCAGCGGCAACGAGGCCGTGCTGGAGATGGCCGACTACATCGATTTTCTGGCCGAGGATGAAGCCACCCGCGCGATCGCCTGCATCATGGAAGGGGCCAAGAGCGGGCGTCGTTTTCGTGCCGCGATCGAGCGCGCCGCGCGCAAGAAGCCGCTGGTGGTGCTCAAGCTCGGCCGCAGCGAATTCGGCCAGCGCGCAACGCTTGCCCACACCGGCACGCTTGCCGGCAGCCATGAGGCATTCGCGGCGCTGTTCCGCCAGAACGGCGTGGCCCTTGTCGATTCGATCGATGCGCTAGTCGAGACCGCGGCGCTGTTTGAGCTTGCGCCGCTGCCGCAGGGCGACCGAGTGGTGATGATGACGGTTTCGGGCGGCGCGACGTCGCTGATCGGAGACCTGGGCGAGGCGGCCGGGCTCAACTTCCCACCGATTGCGGAAGCGACCAACGTACGTATTCAGGAAATCCTGGGCGTCGAGCGTGCCTTCGGCAATCCGCTCGACACTGTCGGGCTGCCGCGCCTTCGCCGGGACGGCAACATCTCGGCGGTCGTGCAGGCGCTGCAGGATGACGATGGCGTCGATGTGATCGGGCTCGTGCTTGGCATGCGCGGTGACGGATGGGGTTCGCACCAGGAGCTGGTCGATCGGCTGGCGGCAGCCGCCAAAGGCGCGCGCAAGCCGCTCATGGTCGTCTCGTTCATGTCCAACAGTCTCACGCGGCATTGGCGCGGTTACGCGCAGGCGAACGGCCTGCCGCTTGTGGAAGATCTCGAGCGCGGCCTCAGGGCGGTGCGCCATCTCATCGACTACGCCACGTTTCGTCGCAGTCCCGTGCGGCCCACTGTCGTGTCGGCGTCAACGGTCACGCAAACCCGCGCGCGGGTCCTCACCGAAGTGCAGAGCAAGGCGATCCTGGTGCGCCGCCGGTCTGCCGGTCACGCGCGAGGCGCTGGCGCGCGATCCGGCGGAAGCCGTGCGGATCGCGGCCGAGATCGGCGGCGCAGTCGCGCTCAAGATCCAGTCGGCTGAGATCGCGCACAAATCCGATATTGGCGGCGTGCATCTCGGGGCCCGCACGGCGGCCGAGGTCGAGGCGGCGGCGCGCAAGGTGTTCGACAACGCGCGACGCAACTGTCCGGGTGCGACAATCGATGGCATTCTGGTGCAGGAGATGGTGGAGGATGGTGTCGAGCTGATCCTGGGCATGACTTATGATGAGACTTTCGGGCCCATGGTGGTGTGTGGCGCCGGCGGCATCACGGTCGAAGTCTTCAAGGACGCTGCGGTGTTGCTGCCGCCGTTCTCGACCGACGAGGCGCGCGCCGCAATCCGCAGCCTCAAAGCCGCGCGATTGCTCGACGGCTTTCGCGGCGCGCCGCCGCGCGATGTCGATGCGCTCATCGATTGCTGCGTGCGTTTCGGCGATTTCGTCGCCGCGACCGACGGGCAATATGCGGCGATCGATCTCAACCCGGTGCTCGTGCGCCCGCACGGTCAGGGCGTGCGCATCGCGGACGCGCTGATGGAAACGAGAGGAGGAGACGGATGAGCAACGAGGCCCGCCATGTTGCGATGCTTGTGGCTCTTGCGGTCGGGCTTGGTGCCAGTGCGGCCGCCGCGCAGGCTCCTGTCGACATCCTCAACTATCGCGGGCCGGATCGCGAGCAGAAGCTGATCGAAGGCGCCCGCAAGGAAGGCCAGGTCGTCTTCTACTCCGCCATGATCGTGAACCAGGCGCTGCGGCCGATCGCCGACAAGTTCGGCAAGAAATATCCCTTCATCAAGATGACCTACTGGCGCGCCGATTCCGAGGACATCGCGCAGAAAGCGTCAGCCGAGGTGCGCGCCGGCAACGTGGTCGGCGATGTGCTCGAGGGCACCGGCGTCGGCGAGCAGGCGGTGCAGGCCGGACTGCTGGTGCCCTATACGACGCCCGCAATTGCGGCCTTCCCGGAGCGCTATCGCGATCCGGGCAACATGTGGACGCCGACACGGCTCTCCTATTACAGCATCGCCTACAACACCCGGCTGGTGCCGGAGAACAAGGTGCCGAAGAGCTATGAGGACCTGCTCGATCCGCAATGGAAGGGCAAGATCGCCTGGCGCATCGGCAGCGCCAGCGGCACGCCGCTGTTCATCACCAACCTGCGGCTCGCCTGGGGCGAGGAGAAGGCGCGCGCCTATTTCGAGAAGCTCAAGGAGCAGAAGATCGTCAATTTCGGCGCGGGGTCCGCGCGCACGCTGGTCGATCGTGTGGTCGCGGGCGAATATGCGATCGCGCTGAATATCTTTGCGCACCACCCGCTGATCAGCAAAGCCAAGGGCGCGCCGGTGAACTCGAAGCTGCTCGATCCGGTCGCATCGACCGCCGCCACCATGGGCGTGGTGAAGGGCGCCAAGCACCCGCACGCCGCGCTGCTGCTCATCGACTATATTCTGTCGCGGGAAGGGCAGGAGAGTTCTGCTGGGCGCCGATTATTTCCCGGCTGATCCGGCGGTGCCGCCGGCGCCGATACTGGCACCGGTGGTGCCGAAGCTTGCCGGTGTGCCGGAGAATTTCGTCGGCCCCGACATGCTTATGAAGTACACGGACAGCTCGGAGGAGATTTTTCGGCAGATGTTTAGGTGAGTTGAGCAGCGATATCAGCAGCCTTCATCGGCCTCATGGTGAGGAGCTCGCCGCAGCGCCGCTTGGCGGTGCGGCGGGCGTCTCGAACCATGGGCCACCCCATCCTTCGAGACGGGTGCACGCAAGGGCGTGCACCCTCCTCAGGATGAGGCGGAGGAAAGTCAATTGATATACGCCGGGTTAGGCCGCTGGTTGAGCTCGATATACGTGCCCCACGGATCGGTGATGAAGGCAAGCGCGGCGCCCGGGCCCTGCTGGGTGTACGGACGATCGAGCTTGACGCCGTTGGCTTCGAGCTTCTTGATGAAGCCCTGCAGGTCGACGACGTCGAAGCCGATGTGGTCGAGCACGCGGCCCTTGGTGGTGGCCAGCGCCTGCGGCGCCTTGTTGAAGCGCAGCTGCGTGCCGGGAACGTCGGCGACCGGGTTGTTGTTGCGCACTGACGCCTTGGCGCCGAAGATCTTGCCGTACCAGCCCTGGATCTCGGGGATCACGGCTTCCGGCACGAAGAAGTGCACGTGCTCGTGCTGGATCGGGAACTTCTGAGTCTTGTTCTCCAGGATCTCGATGCGCAGACCGTCCGCGCGTCGTGACCCAGGCCTGATCCTGCCGATTGTTGGCGCCCGGTTGCACCGGCACGCCTGCCGCCTTCCACTTGGCGATCGACTCCTGCACGTTCTGGACGGTGAAGCCGACGTGGTTCACCACCGAGCCGTCGGTGCCGGCGGTCGGCGGCGCCGCCGGCGCGCGCAGATTCAGGATCACGACGACACCGGGAAACACGACGCGCTGAAGGTCACCTGGGGGGCCAGCCACGCCGCCCATGCCGACGAACATCTTCTTCTGGGCCTCGACATCGCGCGAGTTGAGGTGCCAGTGGCCCATGGTCACGCCGTCGCCATTGGGCGTGAAGGGCTGCGCGGAGGCCGAGCCTACCGCCACGGTCGAGAAGAGAAAGAGTGCCGCAATCAGTCTGGTCATTGGCTGCCTCCCTGTTGCGTTGGTCGCCGTTGACCGGCGATTGGCGCGAACGCTAGCACCCGCGAGAGGGGTGCGGAAGGCTGCGGCCACGCAATGATTTTGGTGTTTGCCGGAACGCCTGCTTTCGCGGATGATGACACCGCGTGATCGCGCCACGACGACACGCGGGGAGGACTATTGGCCGTTCTGGACGAGACCGGCGCTGTGACGCCGACTGCCCGCACGCAGGGCTTTCTCGGGCGCTGGCGGCTGTCGCCGCTCGTCGCCGTGCTTGCCGCGATCCTCCTGATCCTGATCCTGCCGCCGACGCTCTATCTCGTCGTCACGAGCTTCTACACGCACGCAAGCCCGACGGCTCGTTCGATCAGTTCACGCTGCGCTTATTATCAGCAGCTCTTCTCCAGCCCCTATTTCGCAGTCGAGCCTCTGGAACACGGTCGTCTATGCGATCGGCTCGGCGCTGGTCGCGATCGTGCTCGGCGTCGTGCAGGCGCTGATCGTCGAGCGCACCAACACGCCCGGCCGCCGCTACGTCTTTCTCGGTGCCGTGATCTCGCTCGGCATTCCGCACGTGCTCTATGTGGTGGCGTGGCTGCTGCTGCTCGGCCGCACCGGGCCGGTGAACACGCTCATCGCGACATCTTCGGCGCCGGCGACGGGCCGGCGCTCAACGTCTATTCGATGTGGGGCATGATCCTGGTCGAGGGCATCGGCTTTGCGCCGCTCACGTTTCTCCTGATGTCGGCGGTCCTGCGCTCGACCGATGCCTCGTTCGAGGAGGCAGCCCTGATGGCGGGCGCCGGCCCGCTCAAGACCTTCCGCTCGATCACGCTGCGGCTCGGGCTGCCGGGCGTGCTGGCGCTGATGCTGCTGATCGGCATCCGCGCGTTCGAGTCGTTCGAGGTGCCGGCGCTGGTCGGGCTCGCCGGCAACGTCACGGTGCTGACCACCAACATCTATCAGAGCTCGAAGAATATCGGCGCCATCAATTTCGGCGAGTCCGGCGCCTATTCGGTTTGCCTCCTGCTCGTCGTCGTGCTGCTGCTGGTCTGGCACAATCGTCTCGTCGCGCCACGCCCACCAGTTCCAGACCATCACCGGCAAGGGCTATCGGCCGCGCATCATCGATCTCGGCCGCTGGCGCTATGTCACGGCCGCGATCCTGCTGGCGATCTTCCTGCTGGCGATCGTGCTGCCGGTCGCGATCCTGGTGTTCACCTCGCTGCTGCCGTTCTACGAGGGCGTGACCTGGGAATCGTTCGGCCGCTTCACGCTCGAGAACTATCACGCGATCCTGGCGCCGGGCTCGTTCCGCGATGCCATCGCCAATACGCTCCTGCTCGGCGTTGCGACCGCGACGCTGGTGGTGCCGTTCACGGCGCTGTGCGCCTGGCTCGCGGTGCGGCGCCATCCCGGCGCCTGGCTGCTCGATCAGATCGCGATGGCGCCGCTGGTGTTTCCGGCGATCGTGATGAGCGTCGCGTTCCTGCATGTCTTCGTGAACCTGCCGATCCCGCTCTACGGCACGCTGCTCTCGGTCATCATCGCGTCGGCGGTGCGCTACCTGCCTTATGGCATGCGCTATGCCTATGCGGGCGTGCTGCAGATCCACGTCGATCTCGAGGACGCCGCCACCACGTCGGGCGCCGGCCGCGCCTTCATCTTCCTGCGCGTCGTGCTGCCGCTCATTGCGCCCGCGCTGGTGAGCTGCTGGCTGTTCGTGTTCCTGCTGACGGTGCAGTCGGTGTCGCTGCCGCTGCTGCTGGTCGGCCCTGGCACCGAGCTCGATCGCGGTGACGCTGTTCGACCTGTGGCAGAACGGCCAGGTCACCGAGCTCGCCGCCATGGGCGTGCTGTGGATGTGCTTCATGCTGGTGGTGAGCACCGCCTTCCATGTCGTCACGCGGCGCTATCAGCTGGCGGCGTAGCTCGGAACGCTCAGGGGGCTGATGCTCGCGTCAACGTGAGAGCCCCGCCACAATCCTGTTGGCCATCCCACTTGCCCTCTCCGCGATCGTCTTCAAGCTTTGCCGACCCCACATTCGTCAGGCCCGGATCGATCAAGGCGGGCCATGTCACGCGAAGCTCACCCGTGCCGGAGAGCGTTCCGCTCAATTTGCCATCCTTCACGGCACCCTTCACGACACCCTGGCTGATACTCCAGAGTACGGAGCGGCTCTTTTGGGCGCAGAAGTCGTTGTTGGAGAATTCTGCGCGCCAAATTCCGTCGAATTGGCCTACGGTCTGAGGCTTCTCAGGTCTCAGCTGAGCGAACGACTTGGTGGAGGCCCAGTCAGGCCCATAGATCGCCCACGATTCTGCCAACAGGAGTGCCGCAGCCATGATGACGGTCCACGCACCCGCTTGATGCACTGGAAGGCGGATACGTCGCCGCACGCCAAGCACTGCCCGCGGTGGTTCAGGCTGTGTTGCTTCAGGTTCGTTGACGGGAAAGCGATGGTCCTTCGCCGATACCGCCGCATTGAGGAGATATCCCCGACGGGATACCGTCTTGATCAGGCTGTGATTGCTGTCGCCGAGCTTAGCGCGCAACTCACGAATACACTGGCTGATGGAATCGCTCGTCACGATCACATTTGGCCATATGGCATCGAGAAGCTCTTGCTTGGCCACCAGCCGTCCAGCGTTGTGCACCAGATAGCAAAGCACCTCAAACGACTTTGGCCGCAACTCGATATCTTGCTCGCCTGCGCGCAGACATCCGCGCACAAAATCGAGGGAGAACCGGTCGAAGTGGAGAACTCTATGAGCGGCGATAACATTCATTCGGCGAATCCGTGCGGTTAAGCGCGAAAATAGATTGTCTATCCGGTTCCGCCTTCATCAGGAAGAAGGGCTCCTGCAAGTGCGACGCCTAAGATTGGGGGCTTTCGGTCCGAGGGCTTGGGGCGAAATTAATTGGTCAGGCTCGTACAGGTCAATCATTGTGCGATGATCAAATGCCCTTCCGACGCCGCGGTACAATAATGATAGCCCGGAACCGACGGGCATGTGCGATGCGCAGCCGCGCTAAACGAGTGTCCCGTTCCTGCACGTCTTCGTGAATCTGCCGATCCCGCTCTATGGCACGCTTCTCTGCCGCTATGGCGGTGCTGTGGATGTGCTCATGCTGGTGGTGAGCACACCCTTCACGTCGTCACGCGGCGCTATCAGCTGGCGGCGAAGTTCGCCGAAGTTCATATTGCGCGCCAATGGTCCTCGGTTTCGTTTTTGCAAGAGCGACTATTTTCTCTCCGTTCGTCCCCGCGGAAACGGGGACCCAGGGGCCAAGCACAATGACCTCTCCAAGACTGGGCCCCCGCTTCCGCGTGGGCGGACGGAGAATGTGCTCCGTCCAGCGTTAACTATTTAGCTTGTGAATGGCCGGAGGGATGAATCCACAGAAGCCGTAGCCCGATGCCTCATATTCGCCTTATGCGGCGCCGATCAGTTTTCTCTCAAACTACGGGGAAAGGGTGGGGTTTGTTGCAGGGGAAACCGGGGAAGACGCTTTCGCTTGCTGTCATCATGGCCATCACGGCCACGTTGGCGCACGCGGATGACATGGCCGATATGATCTCGCGCTACCGGCGCGAGCACGGCTTATCGGCGGTCAAGACCGACCCGCAGCTCACGGCCGTTGCCGAGCGGCAGGCCAAGGCGATGGCTGCCTCCGGCATCATGGATCACAGCGTGGCCGGCTCGTTCGGTTCTCGGATCTCCAGCGTGAATGCGAACCGGGCTGCTGAGAACATCGCGGCCGGCACGAAGACCTGGGCGGACACGTTTCGCATGTGGCAGAACTCGCCGGGCCACAATGCGAACCTGCTGCAAGCCCGGGCCGATAGCGTCGGAGTCGCCGTCGCCCGCAACGATCAGACCCGCTACAAATACTTCTGGGCGATGGTGATCGCGGAAAAGACGCCGAAAGACAAAGAGATCAGGGTCGCGGCGCAGTCGAAAGCGAAAGAGCCCAAGGTTGCGGTACAAAAGAAAACCGCGGAGCGGAGCGAGAGCTTCGGAAGCTCGGAGAGCCCGCTGAGCATGGTCAAGAATTTCGTCTGCAAATATTTGTGCCAATAGCAGGTGTCGTCCGTTCGCGCTGCGCGCAATTTCCCGCAGCTTGTAGACACAAAGCGGACGTCAAGACCCCCGAAGTCATCTCCAAGACCCGCTGCGCTTACACAAGCGCACGACCAAGGCGCACCTAAACCTTGGTCTAGGTGGGCTCGCCCTTTGGAGAAGTAAACTCCTGGCTGGGTATGGACTGGCATGGTCCACCAAGGTCTTTCAAGCGACGGCTCGGCAATTCGCGCCTCTTTGAAATCTTGATCGCCTCGTTAGGCGATGGCGCCGATGGCTTGCGACGTTGGCCTTAATGGAGCGAGCCATGAACCGAGCTATCGCTACTGCCTTCACTCTCATTTGTGCTGTCACACCGCTCCAAGCGCAAAATCTCTCCGCCGAGGACCTTGCACGCCGCACCGTCGAGCGTCGCGCCGTCGAAGCGGTGATCTGGGGCATGCCGGCCGTCAATTACGACCTGATGCTGCAGGAGATGCTCGGCAAGACGAACGGCAAGGTGAACCAGGTCATCTATTGGGGTCGCCCGCTCGATTGGATGAACCAGACGCTGACGCCCAACCCCGACGCGCTCTACTTCATGGCGTTCTTCAACACCAAGGACGGGCCGATCGTGCTCGACCTCCCGCCGGGCGACGCCAACGGATCGTTCAACGGCAACATTGTCACGACCTGGCAGATGCCGCTCGAGGACGCCGGCCTGCTCGGTTACGACAAGGGCGCTGGTGCAAAGTATCTGATCCTTCCGCCGGGTTATGCGGGCACAAGGCCGGAAGGCTACGTCGCGCTGCAATCCGACACGTTCGGCGGCTACATGCTGTTCCGCGCGAACCTCAAGAGCCACGGCGATGCCGATGTCGCAGGCGTCGATCGCCTACGGCAAGCGGATGAAGGTCTATCCGCTCGCGCAGGCGGCCAATCCGCCCGCGACCGTCTTCACCGACGTGAAGGACATCCTCTTCGACTCCACGATCCGCTACGACGCGAGCTTCTTCGAGCACCTCGACCGGATCGTGCAGAACGAGACCTGGCTCGATCGCGACCGCGCGATGATCGATCCGCTCAAGTCGATCGGTATCGAGAAGGGCAAGCCTTTCAATCCCAATGATGCGACCAAGTCGCTGTTGACGTCGGCTGTGCGCGAAGGCGGCACCGTGCTCGAGCAAAGATACGATGCGGGCCTGCCGCCTTTCTTTTCCGAAACGAGCCGTTGGACCTATCCGGCGCCGCTCGACCTCGTCAAAGCGATGCAGAGCGCGTTCGCTGATCCCAACGAGTATCCGATCGATAGCCGAGGGCTCGCCTACAGTTATGCCTTTGTCGGCATCAAGCGTCTGGGCGCAGGCCAGTTCTATTCGATCTCGATCCGCGACAAGGACGGCGACGCCTTCGACGGAGCCAAGACCTATCGCCTGAACGTGCCGCCAAACGTGCCGGTCGAGCAGTACTGGTCGGTGACTGCCTATGACCGGCAGACCCACGCGCTGATCAGGAACATGCCGCGCGCGAGCCGCTCTTCGCAGATTCCCGAGCTGCAGAAGAACGCTGACGGCTCGATCGATATCTATTTCGGCCCCAACGCACCGGCCGGCAAGGAAGCGAACTGGGTGCCGACCGATCCCGCGCGCAAGTTCGAGCTGATGGCCCGCTTCTACGCTCCGAAGAAGGAGTTCTTCGACAAGGTCTGGAAGCTGCCGGACGTGGAGAAGGAGCTCAGCAGCGGGACTGTCGGCGGACGGTGAAGGCGCGCCACGACGCTGTGACTGATTAAGAACTCGCGAGGAATTCCTCAAACAGAACGGAGAGTACCATGAGGCCTAGCTTCCTCCGCATCACCGCTCTGCTCGGCGCCGTTTGCTTCGCGACGCTCGCGCATGCCCAATCGTCACTCTCGATTCCCAAGCCCGACCCTGAGTTCAAGGGCACGATCGGCGAGACGCTCGCGGATTCGACGCCAAGCTACCCGCAGCCGATCAAAGCCCCGAAGGGCGCTCCAAATGTACTCGTCATTCTGCTCGACGACGTGGGCTTCGGACACACGAGCACGTTCGGCGGACCCGTCCCGACGCCGACCCTCGATCGGCTGGCGCAGAACGGACTGCGGTACAACACATTCCACACCACGGCGCTCTGCTCGCCCACGCGTGCTGCTCTGTTGACCGGCCGAAACCATCACTCGGCGGGAACGGGCGTGATCATCGAGATGGGCACTGGATTCCCGGGCTACACGGGCATTATCCCGCAGAGCACCGCCATGGTGCCGCAAATGCTGCGGGACAACGGCTACGCCACCGCCATGTTCGGCAAGGCGCACAACACACCAGAGATGGAGATCAGCCCGGCCGGGCCGTTCAATCGCTGGCCCACCGGCCAGGGCTTCGATTACTTCTACGGCTTCAATCAGGGCGAGACGAGCCAGTGGTACCCGGTCCTCTACCGCAACGTCACGCCGGTCCCGCAGCCAAAGTCCCCCGAGCAGGGCTATCACTTCACGGCCGACATGACCGACGAGGCCATCGCGTGGACGCGCAACACCCGCGCCGCCGACAAGGACAAGCCCTGGTTCATGTACTATTCGGCCGCTGCAGCCCACGCCCCCCACCACGCCCCCAAAGAGTGGCGCGACAAGTTCAAAGGCGAGTTCGACCAGGGTTGGGACAGGCAGCGCGAGATCACGTTCGCGAAGCAGAAAGAGCTTGGCGTCATCCCGGCGAACACCAAGCTCACACCGCGACCGAAGGAAATCCCGGCGTGGGACGATCAGCCCGCCGATGCGAAGCGCGTCTACACCCGCCTGATGGAGAACTACGCCGCATACCTTGCCTATGCGGACGACCAGATCGGCCGGCTGATTGGCAGCATCGAGCAGTCCGGAGAGCTCGACAACACGCTGATCTTCTACATCGTCGGAGACAACGGCCCCAGCGCCGAGGGTGGCCTGGAGGGAACGTTCAACGAGGTCGCCAGCCTTGTGGGTTTCAATCCCGGGCTGTCCGCCATCGTCGATCGCATTGACTTGATCGGCGGGCCGCAGTCCGAGCCGCACGTTCCGGTGGGCTGGGCGTGGGCGATGGCCTCGCCGCTGCAATGGACCAAGCAGATCGCGAGCCACTTCGGCGGCACGCGCAATCCGCTGGTGGTGCATTGGCCCAAGGGCATCAAGGCGAAGAGCGAGCTGCGCAGCCAGTTCCACCACGTCATCGATATCGTGCCGACGATCCTGGAGGCGGCTCAGATCACGGCACCAAGCGTCGTCAACGGCATCCCGCAAAAGCCGATCGAGGGCGTCAGCATGATGTATTCCTTCGACGACGCGAAGGCGAAGAGCCGAAGGACCACGCAATACTTCGAGATGTTGGTCAATCGCGCCATCTACCAGGACGGCTGGGTGGCGAGCAGCCGCTTCGGCATACCTTGGAACACGCTCGGACGAGAGGGCGATTTCCTCAACGCCCCGTGGGAGCTTTACAACATCGATAACGACTTCAGCCAGGCTGACGACCTCGCCGCCACGAACCCGGAGAAGCTCAAAGAGCTCCAGGCACTCTTCGTCGAGGAGGCAAAGAAATACGACGTGTTCCCGCTCGACTCCCGATTTTCCGAGCGGATCGACTCGCGGAATCGGCTCGTTGGCGAGCCTCGGACGAGTTGGACGTACTTCGGGAACAACGTCCGCCTGCCGGAGCCTATCGGTCCTGTCGTCTATCCGAACTCGCACACGGTCACAGCCGAATTGAATATCCCAGCGAACGGCGTCGAGGGGGTGATCACGGCCGCCGGCGGCATCAATGGTGGCTGGAGCCTGTATGCCCAGGACGGCAAGCTCACCTACCACTACAACTTTGCCGACTTCGAGCACACGACGGTCCAGGCCCAAGACCCGCTCCCAAGCGGGAAGGTGGCCGTCAAGCTGGAATACATCTCCAAGGGACTGAAACCGGGCGGCACGATCAGCAACGGTGCGACGGTCCGGCTCATTGTGAACGGCCAGCCGGCCGGCGAGGGCAATGTCAACACGGCGATGGTCCGCCACGGGGTCGAGCCGTTTGAGATCGGGAGAGATTCCATCTCGCCGGCGAGCCCGGACTACAAATCAAAAGGCTCTTTTCCGTTCACCGGCACGATCGAGAAGATTCAATTCGATGTGACGGCAGGGACCGTGGGCGGGCGCTGACGCAGGTGAGACGCGGAGCCGGCGCTTCGGTCGTCGGCTCCCGCTTGGCAGTCCGGAGAAGTTGGCTGAAATCAGGGAGTACATTCCATGCGAAAGCGAACAACTCTCGGTATCGCAGCGTTTCTTGCGGTCAGCGCATTGCTGGGTGGATTTTCCATCACGGCCAATGCCCAGGAGCAAGGCACACCGAGCGTGTTGCCGCGGCCCGACTTCCGTTTCCCCGGCAGCGTCGGACGCACGTATCTCGATTCCGATGCAGCGCAGTTTCCGCAACCGGTGCAGGCGCCCAAGGGCGCGCCGAACGTCGTGCTGATCCTGCTCGACGACGCGGGCTTCGGCCAGATTCAGCACCTTCGGTGGCGGCGTTCCGTCGCCGACGATGGACAAGCTCGCGGCCGAAGGGCTGCGTTACAACCGCTTCCACACGACGGCCCTGTGCAGCCCGACGCGCGCCGCCCTGATCACCGGCCGCAACCACCACTCCGCCGCGTCCGGCGTCATCACCGAAGTGGCCACCGGATACGACGGCTACACCTGCATCCTGCCGCGCAGCTGCGGCACGATCGGCGAGGTGCTCCGGCAGAACGGCTACATGACCGCCTGGATCGGCAAGAACCACAACACGCCGGCCTGGGAAACGAGCGCCGCCGGGCCGTTCGACCGCTGGGCCAACGGCCTCGGCTTCGATTACTTCTACGGCTTCAACGCCGGCGACATGAACCACTGGAATCCGGTGCTCTATCGAGAACCGCAACCTCGTCCCCGCCTCCACCGATCCGAACTACCACCTGACCGACCGACCTGGCCGACAAGGCCATCGCCTGGGTGCGCCAGGTGAAGAGCATCGCCCCGGACAAGCCGTTCTTCCTCTACGTCGCGCCGGGCGCAACGCACGCCCCGCACCATGCCCCGCAGGAGTGGATCGACAAGTTCAAGGGCCAGTTCGACGGGGCTGGGACACATATCGCGAGGAGACGATCGAGCGGCAGAAGAAGCTCGGCGTCGTTCCCGCGGATACGAAGCTGACCGAGCGCATCGCAGGGATTGCCGGCCTGGGATTCGCTGAACGCCGACCAGAAGACGGCTCTACGCCCGGATGATGGAGGTGTTCGCCGGCTATGCGGCGCACGTGCGATCATCACATGGGCCGGGTCATCGACGCCGTCAAGCAATTGCCCGACGCCGACAACACGCATCTTCATCTACATCGCGGCGACAACGGCTCGAGCGCCGAGGGCGGGCTCGAGGGATCGCTCAACGAGAACCTGTTCTTCAACGGCTTCCCGGAGAAGTGGCAGGACAACCTCAAGGCCATCGACGAGCTCGGCGGGCCGAAGCACTTCAACCACTTCCCGAGCGCCTGGGCGCACGCGATGAACACGCCGTTCCAGTGGACCAAGCAGGTCGCCAGCCACTTCGGCGGCACGCGCAACCCGATGATCATCTCCTGGCCGGCGCGGATCAAGGACAAGGGCGGGCTGCGCCGCAGTTCATGCACGTCATCGACATCGTGCCGACGCTCTACGAGGCGATCGGCATCACCCCGCCGACGGATGCTCAACGGCATCGAGCAGAAGCCGATCGAAGGCATCAGCTTCGCTGACGACGTTCGACGATGCGAAGGCCCCGGAGCCGCGCACACGACGCAGTACTTCGAGCTGCTGGTCAACCGCGGCCTCTACCACGACGGCTGGATGGCCTCGTGCGCATTCGTTTGCGCCGTGGCAACCGGTGCGCAGCGAGTTTCGATCCCGATCAGCAGAAGTGGGAGCTCTACAACGTCGACGAGGATTTCTCGCAGGCCAACGACCTCGCGGCCAAGAATCCGCGAGAAGCTTCGACGAGCTGCAGGACCTCTGGTGGGCGGAGGCGCCAGAGTACAACGTGCTGCCGCTCGACTGGCGCGGCGTCGAGCGGCTTGAACGCGGAAGCGATGGGCCGGCCGAGCCTGACCGGCGACCGCAAGACGTTCACGTACTATCCCGGCACAGGTCGCCCTGCCGGATGAGGCCGCCCCACGCATCCTCAACAAGTCGTGGACGATCACCGCCGACATCGAGGTGCCGGAAGACGGCGCCGAAGGCATGATCGTCACGCACGGCGGTCTGGAGGGCGGCTACGGCCTCTACCTCCGCGATGGCAAGGCCGACCTTCGTCTACAACTATCTTGCGATCGAGCGCTACACGATCGCGGCAGCAACTCCGCTGCCCAAAGGCAAGGTCGCAGCTCGAGGTGGACTTCGCCTACGAGCGGCAAGCCCGGCGAGCTCGGCAAGGCCGGCGACCGTGACCATGACGGCCAACGGCAAGAAGATCGCCGAAGGCCAGCTGCCGAAAACGATCCCGGTGCAGATCTCGCTCGGCGAAGGGCTCGACATCGGCATGGACGTCGGCTCGGCCGTGGACTTCACCTACAAGCTGCCATTCGCGTTCACCGGCAAGATCGACAAGGTCACGATCGACCTGAAGGGCGACAGCACCGTCGGCGGCCGGTAAGCTGGCGCTTCGATCGCCAGCTCCTCGTTTGGGCAATCGTTCGCTCCAGTGGCGCTCCGCTCTGCTGGGATCCGATCCTCAATGGCAATCCGGTCAGGCCGTGCTGTGCTTGGCGCGCCATTTCGGTCCGGGGCCGCGCATATAGTGCCGTTCGGGCCGGTATGGGTCGAACAGTGCCTTGAACGCGAGGATGAATTCGGCGGAGGCGGCGGCGATCGAGGCGAGGCAGCTATCCTGCGTCGCGCTTCTCTTGCTCAGCCCGGCCATGACACATCTCCATCGCACGTTTTTCATTGACGTCCGCCTATGCGACGCGCTCGTCGATTTTCTCGGCCGAGAACGACGCCGCCGGAGCGGACGCGCGGAAGCCGGAGTGGGTCATGAACCCAACCACGATTACTCTGACGATGTGATAGGTCTCATTCTTATTTCGGGCGGTCGCGATCTCGGGTCCGCGGACATATGCGATGGTGCCGTACACGCAGGCGGTGGGATCCTTCTCCTCGGCGTTGACGGCGTTGATTGCGCGTTGCATATCGCCGTCAAAGACCGCGACGTATCGTTCCATCTGCTTCTGCGTGTCGCAGAAAACACCGGTTTCGACTTCGATGTCTTGAGTCCGTGTTGGGGTCGACACGACCGTCGACATCACCAATGAGAGCGCTGCAACGCACAGCGCATGGATGCTTGTGAACATGGCCGTCTCCCTGCTTGTGCGACGATTGCGCCGGTTAAGGTCCTATTGATTTCAGTGTCCGTTCGGGGGGCGGCCGGCTTGGAAACCGACCGCCGCCCGGGCATGCATGGGCTCAATCGCTGCCCCGATCGCGCTGAAGCATGAAGCGGATCGTCGGATCCGGATCGGAGCCGAGATACTTGCCGGTCGTGTCGAACACGTCGTGATGAGGGTTGGTGCTGTACCTTTTCTGCGCAAGCGCGCCCGAAGCGGTGCCGGCGATCAGAACGAGAGCAATGGCGGTCTTGATCAACATGGTCGTCTCCTATCGAGGGGTCGCTCACACCTTGCTGGTGTGCGTACTCATTTAGTGCGCTCCAGGGCGTTGAGGGAATCAGCCGGGTGTATCGCTACCTTTGGCGAAAGCACATCCGCAGGCGAGGAAAAGCCCGTCAAATAAGGGTTTCTGGCACCTGCGCGCAGGCGCGCAGGGATGCTTTGGTCACGGGACTGAAGTCTTTGCGAGCGCCACGAAGGGGTTGCGACGACAATGCGCGAGCCGGATTGTCCGGATCACTCCGGCTTGATGTTCGCCGCCCGAACCACCTTGCCCCACTTCTCGGTTTCCTCGGCGATCAGCTTGGCGAAGTTCGCGGGCGAGCCCGGGAGTGCAGCCCCGCCAAGCTCGGCAAAACGCGCCTTCAGCTTGGGGTCGGCGAGAGCTGCGTTGATCTCCTGGTTCAGCTTGTCGACGATCTCGACCGGCGTGCGGCTCGGGGCGCAGACGCCGTACCATCCACTCGCCTCGTAGCCCGGCACGAAGTCGCCGACCGTGGGCAGATCCGGCAGCGCATCCGAGCGCGTGCTGGTGGTCACCGCGAGCCCGCGCAGCTTGCCGCTCCTGATATATTCGATCGACGGAGGCAGGCTGCCGAACATGACCTGCACCTGCCCGCCGATGAGATCGGCCAGCGCCGGCGCCGCGCCGCGATAGGGCACGTGCACCAGATTGACGCCGGTCATCATCTTGAACAACTCGCCCGCCATGTGATCGGACGCCCCGCTGCCGGCCGATCCCATGTTGATGATCCCCGGATTGGCCTTCGCATAGGCGATGAATTCCGGAAGCGTCTTGGCAGGAAATGAAGGATGGACTTCCACAACGTAGCCGCCGCGCATGACGCCAGCCACGGGAGCAATGTCGCGGACAAAATTGAAATTGAGCTTGTCGTACAAGGTTGCGTTGATGGCCGCCGCCGTGTTCGCCATCAGCAACGTGTAACCATCGGCCGGAGCCCGCACGACCGACTCGGTGGCGAGATTGGTGGCTGCTCCGGGTCGATTTTCGATGACGAATGGCTTGCCGAGGCGCTCCGACAGCGCCTGTCCGATCAGGCGCGCGATGATATCGACGGCGCCGCCCGGTGTGAATCCGACCACAAGGCGCACCGGACGTGATGGGTAGGCTTGTGCGCGCGCAACACGCGGCGTCAGCAGCGCGGTGCCGGCGCTTGCAGTGAGGTGGAGGAACTCGCGGCGGCGAAGCTTCATTGGCGTGCCCCATTAACCTTGGCGCTCACGGCGCAACGCCTGAAGCTATCCCAGTCCGGCTCGCGCGAAAGGGGGGCTCGGCGCGTTTCGGCAGCAGCGACACGCCTTGCTGATGCTTCCCTTGCATCTAGTCTCTTTGCAGCACCGTTATGCGGAGCTAGACGTGAACTCGCTGATGGGAGAGGACGCGCATGGGTGAGCCGTTGCTGGCGGGAATTCGGGTCGTTGATCTCACAACCGTGGTCGTGGGGCCGGCCGCGACGCTGCGCCTCGCCGACTACGGCGCGGAGATCATCAAGGTCGAAGCGCCCGAGGGCGATCTGATGCGGGTCATCGGCGGGCCGTCGCATTCGGGCGAGCTCTCCGGCAAGTTCATGCACTTCAACCGCTCGAAGCGTTTCGCCGGCCTCAACCTGAAGATGCCGGCCGCACGCGGAATCATGCAGGAGCTGATTGCGCGCTGCGACGTCTTCATCTCGAACATCCGCCCCGATGCGCTCAAGCGGCTGGGCCTCGACGCGCGGGCGTGCATGGCGCGCAAGCGCGGACCTGATCCATTGCCTGATCACTGGCTTTGGGCCGGATGGTCCCTATCGCGGCCGGCCCGCCTACGACACGGTGTTGCAGGGCGCGAGTGGGATTGCCGGCCTGTCCAAGGTCAGGGATGGCGCGCCGAGCTATGCGCCGTTTCTCGCGGTCGATCACGTCGTGGCCGAGATCACGGCGGGGGCGATCGCGGCCGCGCTGTTCAAGCGCAGCCGCACCGGGAAGGGCACGGCGCTGGAAATTCCGATGCACGAGACCATGGCGGCCTTTGTGCTGAAGGAGCATTTGGGCGCTGCCACGTTCGACCCGCCGCTCGGGGCGCCGGGCGATCGACGCGTGCTCGACCCGTTCAATCGGCCGTGGCCCACGCAAGACGGCTGGATCACCATCACGGCCAATTCCGATGCGCAGGCCGCAGCGCTGCTGCGCACCATCGGCCGCGAGGACCTGATCACTGATCCGCGCTTTCTCACCGTGGCTGATCGCTATCGTAATGCGTCCGCCTGGTTCGGGTTGCGCTCGGCGCTTGAGAACAAGCCGACGGCGTTTTGGCTCATGGCGCTCGAAGCCGTCGATGTACCGGCCATGCCGTGTCACACGCTCGATACGCTCACCGGCGATCCGCACCTCGAGGCGGTCGGGCTGACGCAGCCCGCGACGCATCCGATCGAGGGACCAGTGACGGCCGTGCGCGCAAGCGTCATCGTCGACGACAAGGTGCCGCAGCCGGGTCCGCTCGCGCAGCCGCGCGGCTGGGATACGGTGGAAATCCTCAAGGAGATCGGCGTGAGCGCGGATGAGATCAAGGAGCTGATCGCGAGCGGCGCCGTCCATGACGGCCGCGCGAGCTATCCGCCAAAAGGCGCCGAGATCGCATGACTGCCGCTTCACTCATGCCGCCGTTTCGCGCCGACCAGGTAGGCAGCCTGTTGCGGCCGGCGCATCTGATCGAGGCGCGCGGCAAGCTCCGCAAGCGTGAGATCGACGCCGCCGCGCTCAAGGCGATCGAGGATGCAGGCGATCCGCGAGGTGGTGGCACAGCAGGAAGCGATCGGTCTCCATTCGATCAGCGACGGCGAGTTCCGGCGGCAAAGCTACATCGTGGATTTCTTTCGCAAGGCGCTGGGAAGCGGCGGGCTGACCGCCGAGCAGGGTCAGTTCTTCCATCGCAACGAGCAGGGCGAGCGGATTCCAATTGAGAAGCTCGTCATCCACAAACAAGTCAAATGGACGGGTCCGATCTTCGCCGAGCATTTCGCGTTTCTGAAGTCGATCACCACGCGTACGCCGAAGATGACGATGCCGTCGCCGGTGATCCTGCATTTTCTGGGCGGCAGCGACGCCATCCTGCGTGAAGCCTATTCGTCGCTCGATGCGTTCTGGAGCGATCTCATCGAGGTGTACCGCAGCGAGCTTGCAGCCTTGCATCAGGCCGGCTGCACCTATGTGCAGGTCGACGAGACCTCGCTGGTGAAATTCGGCGATCCGGAGATCCGTGCCATCGTAGAAGGTCGCGGCGATGACTGGCGCAAGCTGGTCGCGACTTATGTCGACGTGATCAACGCGGTGCTGGCGCTGGCGCCGCCGGGCATGACGGTCGGCATTCACGTCTGCCGCGGCAATCGGCGCGGCTTCTGGCAGGCCGACACCGGCTACGAGTTCATGGCTGATCAGTTGTTCCGTCGCTTGCAGGCGAAGTTCTACTTCTTGGAGTTTGACAGCCCGCGGGCTGGACCACTCGAGGCATTGAAGCTCATGCCTGAGGACAAGACTGTCGTGCTCGGTCTGGTGACCACCAAGTCGCCCGAACTCGAGGCCAAGGAGACACTGCGTGAGCGCGTGCAAGCGGCATCGGCCTATGTGCCGATGGATCGGCTTTGCCTCAGCCCGCAATGCGGCTTCTCGGGCAATATCGGCAATACGGTCATGACCGCAGAGGAGCAGTTCGCCAAGCTTCGGCTGGTGGTCGAGACCGCGCGCTCGCTTTGGGGCGAGCCGTGAAGGAACGAAGGACAGGGAACCACAAGATGCCAAGGTCAGTGTCGTTGCCGCTCGTAGCTGCAGCCTTCGCCCTCGCTCTGACGGCCGTCGCGGCTGCGCAGGATTACCCCACCAAGCCGATCCGGATGATCATCCCGTTTCCGCCCGGCGGCGGCAGCGACGTGACCGGACGCGTTGTGGCGACGGCACTGGGCGAGCGTCTGGGCAAGCAGGTGATCGTTGACAACCGCGCCGGCGCCGGCGGCGTGGTCGGCTCGGAGCTTGCCGCCAATGCACCGAAAGATGGCTACACGCTGCTGATGGTGTCGCTCGCCCACACGGTCAATCCCTGGCTCTATGACCTCAACGGCCGCTACGACCCGATCAAGTCGTTCGCGCCGGTCGCCATCATCGCGGCGAGCCCGGTCGTGCTGGTGGTCAATCCGAATCTGCCAGTTCACTCGGTCACGGATCTCCTGGCCTTGGCCAAGCAGCAGCCTGGCAAGCTGCAATATGCCTCCGCCGGCATTGGCAGCGTGACCCACCTTGCCGGTGAGCTGTTCAAGTACACCGCCAAGGTCGACATGCTGCATGTGCCGTTCCGCGGCGCGGGCCCCGCCACCATCGACGTGGTCGGCGGTCATACGAGCTTGATGTTCGGCGGGCTGCTCGCGACCGTGCCACATATCCGGTCTGGAAAGCTGCGGGCGCTTGGCGTCGGCTCGCTCAAGCGCAATCCGATTCTGCCGGAGGTTCCGACGATCGCGGAGGCGGGCGTGCCCGGTTATGAGACGATCAACTGGTTCGGGCTGGTCGCGCCCGCCGGAACGCCGCCGGCCATCATCGAGCGGCTGCACCGGGAGATCACAGCGGTGCAGGACCTGCCGGAGGTGCAGAAGCAGTTCGACGCCGACGGCGCCACCGTGATGCGGCTGACGCCAGCCGAGTTCGGCGACTACATGGTCGCGGACATGAGCAAGTGGGAGCGGGTCGTGAAGGAGGCCGGCATCAAGGCGCAGTGAGCGCAGCGCGCTTGCCTGCGGCAAGTGCTACTTCGCCGGCTCCAGCAGCTCCGCCGCCTGCTGCACGATCGGCTTCGGCGTTGCATAGGCAGTCGCAAGCAGCTGCTCCATCTCGGTGGCATTGAGCGGCTCGATCTCGAGCTGCAGCTTCTCGGCCTCGGCCACGAACTCCGGATCCTTCATGGTGAGGTCGAACGCGCGCCGCAGCGCGGCGACGCGCTCCGCAGGCACGCCGGGTGGCGCCGCGACCGGCCGGCCCGGCTCCTGCCGGATCAGGATGAGGGTCAGCACCTGCTTCTTGACCGGATCGCTGATGAGATCGAGCGCGGCCGGCACGTCCGGCAGGTCGGGCAGCTTGTCGAGGCCCATCTGCACGATCACGTTGAGGAGCTTCTCCTTGATCCAATGCGGTCGCGACGCCTTCATGGTCGACCATGACAGCCCGCAGATGCCTTCGGCTTCGCGGCGCTCGATCGACATCGTCAGCCCCGCGCCGGGGTCATAGCCGATGATCGGCTTGAACTTCGTGCCGATCAGGGCATTGAGCACGCGCGGCATGATCGCGGTGTTGGTCGGCGCCGCGGCCGCCGCCACGATCACCTCGCGCTCGCGCGCCTGCTCGATGGTCTTGATCGGGCTGAGATGCCAGGTGGCGCAGACATTCTGGAGCTTGCCGATCGAGCCGAGCCAGTTGAGCTTGAGTGCGTCGTAGCGCGCGCCCGGGTGGCCGAACAGCGGGTCCATCGGCACGTTGTTGGGGAATGCGCCGATGGTCGCGCCATCCTTGTCGACAGTGGTGTAGAGCGCGGCTGCCGCCGCAAGCCCCGACGCGGCAGGTTGATTGCGCGGGATGATCGCTGGCTGGCCTGGGATGTGCTTGCCGATATGGCGCGCCAGCGCGCGGTAGTAGGCGTCATAGCCGCCGCCTGCGCCACCGCCGATCAGGAGGTTGATCTGCCGGCCTCGGTAGAACGCCTCGACCGACTGCGCCGAGGCGGGTGATTGCGGCAGCGTGGCCAGGGCGGCGCACACAAAAAGGAGCGCTATGTCGCGACGAATTGGCATCGGCGTTTCCACAATCTCCGTGTCGCTTGCGCGGGGCGACAGCGAACTGCTTAACGCGTCCCGTACTTGCGTTCCATTGCAAACAGGAAGCCTCCGTCGCGCAGGACTCCAAGCAGGGTCGAGTCCACGTAGTCCTCGACCCTGGTGCTGCCTTGCCCGCCGATCTGCGCGATCACGTTCTCGGCGCCCTTGATCGACGGCTCCATGTTGCGCGGCGTCTGCAGCTTGAAGTCGTTGTAGCTGATGTCGACGATCTTGCTGTCGGTGAGCTTGAGCTCCTTCGCCAGCACCTCCTTGGCGAGCTTCTCGTTCGTGAGCGCGAGGTAGTTGCCCTCGATTGCGGCCTTGAGGAACCGGCCGATCACGCCCGGGCGAGCCCTGAGATCGCCACGCCTGATCACGACGCCTGAGAACAGCCAAGGGATTTGCTCGGCAACGAGATCGACCATCACGTTCACGCCCTCTTCGCGCGCGAGGCTGGCGACCGGTTCGTTGATTGCAGTCGCCTTGATCTCACCCGATTTGAGCGCGGCGAGCCTCTGCGTCGCGCCGCCGTATTCCTTGAGCGTAATATCGGCGCGTTTGAGCGCGAGCCGTTCGAGCGCGAGCGTGACGGTGGAATCGCTCTCGGAGCCGAAGCTGCTCACGCCGACGATGCCGCCCTTGAGGTCGGCCGCGGTGCGCACACCCGCAGCAGAGAAGAACGTGAAGCGGATCACGTTGCTCATGGAAGCAACGAGGCGCAGGTCGCCGCCTGCGCGATTGGCCTGCACCACGGAGGAAAGACCAACCCGCATGATGTCGAGCTTTCCGGCTTGCAGCTCCTGCGCGCCGCGGCTGCCGCCGCCCGTGTTGACGAGCTCGACGTTGAGCCCATTGGCGGCGAAGAGGCCGCCGGCCTGCGCCATCCAGAGCGGCAGCACGGTGTTGACCGTGTCGGACATGCCGACCCGGAATGGAGTGAGCGGCGTTTGCGCCGAAGCTGGAAGGGCGTAGAGCGCCAGGAGAGCAAACAGAAAGACACGGCAACGTGGCCTGCGGCGACCTTTGATCATTCGTACGCTCCCCCTGCGTCGTAGCTCATCAGCGCACGGTAACCATATTGCTGCTCGGCACACGGCGGACTACCATCTAGCCAGGCTTGCCGCTCAATCTTGTTGCTCAATCTTGCGCCTGATTGCAACCAAGCCGGTGCAAGGCCTCATCGCAAACATTGGCCGAAAAGGGAGGAAAATCATGAAGACGCCAACTCTGGCGGGTATCGCTCTCTCTTTACTACTGACCGCAACCGTGCTGACGCCCGTCGGCGCCGCCGACATGACGCACGAGCGCGCCCTCAATGCCGGCCGGGAGCCGCACAACTGGCTGCTCCACTACAATAACTATCAGGGTCATCGGTTCTCGCAGCTCAAAGAGATCAATCTCGACACGGTGAAGAACCTGAAGCCGGTGTTCAGCGTCGCGCTCGATGGCATCGAGGGCGCCGGCACGCGCAACAAGAGCGGCAATCTCGAAGCAACCCCGATTGTTGAGGACGGCATCATGTACGTCACCAACGGCTGGGGTGTCGTCTACGCCTATGATGTCACGAGCGGCAAGAAGGCCGCGCTGCGCTGGAAATTCGATCCCGAGACCAATCGTGCCTGGGCGGCTGACGTCGCCTGCTGCGGCGTCAACAACCGGGGCGTGGCGCTCTGGAAGGATAAGATCATCTCCATCTCGCTCGATGGCCGGCTGTTCGCGATCGACAAGGCGACCGGCCAGAAGGTGTGGGAGCGCAAGGTTGCCGACCCGGCGATCGGCGAGACGCTCACGCATGCTCCGCTGGTGGTCCGCGACGTGGCGATCGTCGGCACTGCGGGAGGCGAATACGGCATCCGCGGCTTCATCGAAGGCACCGATCTCAACACCGGACAGCGGCTGTGGCGCACCTACACCATCCCGGGCGCCGGCGAGCCCGGCAACGAGACCTGGAAGGATGGACAGGAGCGCTGGAAGCACGGCGGCGCGTCGGTCTGGGAGACCGCGACCTACGATCCGGAGAGCGACACGTTTTATCAAGGCATCGGCAATGCCGGTCCCGACTACGATCCGGAATATCGGCCGGGCGACAACAAGTGGGCCGCGAGCGTGCTCGCGATCAATCCGGCCGACGGCAAGATCAAGTGGGGCTTCCAGTACACGCCGAACGACCCCTACGACTACGACGAGATCTCCGAGCACCCGATCATCAACACCAAGGTCAACGGCGAGGATCGCAAGCTCGTGGTCCACGTCGCGCGCAATGGCTTCTATTATGCGCTGGACCGCATCAACGGCTCGTTCGTGGTCGGCAAGCAGTACGTCGATCAACTGACCTGGACGACCGGCCTCGACCCCAAGACCGGCAAGCCGCTCAACTACGATCCGACCAAGGACGTGCAGGCCTACAGCGTGGGCCGCACGCGCGCCAATCCGCAGGGCCGGAACTGCCCATCCGTTACCGGCGGCAAGAACTGGCCGCCTGGCGCCTACAATCCGGAGCTTAATCTCCTGTTCATCACCTCGGCCGAAGGCTGCCAAACCATCGAGACCAACGAGCAGAAGAGCTTTGTGGATCAGGGCGGCACGGTCGAGCCGCGCACGCGCTTTGCCGGCGGCCAGACGCGCAGCACCGAGAAGCGCTACGGCAGCTTGAAGGCGATCGATCCGGTCACTGGTGAGACCAAGGCGGCGGTCAAGTTCCCGCTCCTAGGCTATGCGGGCGTGCTCGCGACCGCCGGCAATGTCGTGTTCACCGGCCAGCTCGACGGCACTTTCGCGGCTTATGACGCCAAGACGCTGCAGGAGGTGTGGAGCTTCAACGTCGGCTCCGGCATCAATGCGCCAGCGATCACCTACGCGGTCAACGGCAAGCAGTATGTCGCCGTGCTGGTCGGTTCGCGCCTGCGCGACAACCTTCTGGCGGAGGCGCCGGAGCTCAAGAACGTAGCGGTGACCCACATGCTCTACGTCTTCGGTCTGTAGCTCGGACAACCGATCGCCAAGGGATCGCTATGAGCCGGCGGCTGGCACGTCGCCCGCCGTCGGTGGCATGTTTCTTGATTCCAACGAAGACGTGCCCGACCCGCGTCGGGCTGACGGGGCGGGAGGCCCGCGATGCTGCTGCGAAGCGCATTAAAGGCGATCGTGCTGGCTCTGGTGGCTTTTCCCGCTGGCGCGCAAGTCCTCGATCTGGGCAAATTCCCTGACCTGAAAGGTCAGTGGCGACGGGCGCCGGTGCCCGGCGCAGTCGGGCAGCCGCCGCACGATCCCAGCAGGCCGTTCGGCCGCGGCCAGGGCGCGCCGCTGACGCCTGAGTATCAGGCGATCTTCGAAGCCAACCTCAAGGATCAGGCCGAGGGCGGGCGCGGCAATGATGTAACCCGCGTCTGCCTGCCGAACGGCATGCCGCGCGCGATGTCGGCCTATGAGCCGCTCGAGTTCATCATCACCAGCGATATGACCTACATCCTGATCGACCACATTGAGCACACTCGCCGCATCTACACGGATGGCCGCGCATGGCCTGCGAGCTTCGAGCCGAGCTTCGTCGGCACGTCGATGGGCAAATGGATCGACGAGGATGGCGACGGCAAATACGACGTGCTCGAGGTCGAGACTCGTGGCTTCAAGGGCCCGCGCGTCTATGACGCCAGCGGGCTGCCGCTGCACGCCGACAATGCCTCAGTCATCAAGGAGCGAATCTATCTCGACAAGGCCAATCCCAATCTGCTGCATGACGAGATCACCACCATCGACAACGCGCTGACGCGACCATGGACGGTGAAGAAGAGCTACATTCGCATCGTGGGGGATCGCGTGGCCTGGCGCGAATGGATCTGCGCCGAGGGCAACAGCCATGTCGAGATCGGCGGGCAGCCCTATTTCCTCAGCGCCGAGGGGCTCCTGATGCCCACCAAGCGCGGTCAGGCCCCACCCGATTTGCGATATTTCAGCCCATCCACCAAATAGGTGACGCCGTAGCCGACGAGATCGGCTTTTGCTGCCCGGCTGCATCGCTGGTGTGCGCCTGGCGCTCTGCCGGACGACGCGCTCGGGTGCTACCACGCCGCCGGATCTTGCCGGGAACAGGTCCATGAACGTGCATGCGAACGCTGCGGGCGCAGGCCCGGGCGCCAAGATCGAATTGTCCGAGCTCGAATCGTCTTATGCTTGGCTGCGGCTCGCGGCCGCGCTCGCGCTTGGCACGATCGGCAGCATCGGCATGTGGTCGTTCGTGGTGGCCCTGCCGGCGGTGCAGGCGGGCTTTGGCGTCGCGCGCGCCGACGCATCGTTCCCGTTCACGCTCACCATGATCGGCTTCGGTCTCGGCGGCGTGGTGATGGGCCGATTTGCCGATCGATACGGGATCGTGTGGCCGGTGGTGATCGGCGCGCTCGCGCTCGGCGCTGGCTACGCGCTCTCCGGTGTGGCGGCCAACATCACGCAGTTTGCGCTCGCCCAGGGGCTGATCGGGGTCGGCAGCTCGGCCACGTTCGGGCCGCTGATGAGCGATATCTCGCACTGGTTTGCGCGCCGGCGCGGGATCGCGGTCGCGCTTGCATCCTGCGGCAATTATCTCGCCGGCACGCTGTGGCCGCCGATCGTGCAATATTTCGTTGCCAGCGAAGGCTGGCGCGCGACCCAGGTTGCGATCGGGGTCCTGTGCGTGGTTACGATGCTGCCGCTCGTTCTGGTGATGCGCCGCCCGACGCCACGGTCATCCACGCATGCGGTCGCTGCTGCGACTGGACCGGGCGACACGCTTGGCGTCTCGCCCAACACACTGATGGTGCTGCTGTGTATCGCCGGTGTGGGCTGCTGTGTCGCCATGGCGATGCCGCAGGTGCACATCGTCGCCTATTGCGGGGACCTGGGCTACGGCCCGGCGCGCGGCGCCGAGATGCTGGCCGCCATGATGGGCTTCGGGATCATCAGCCGCATCGCGTCAGGCTTCATCGCCGATCGCATTGGCAGCCTGCAGACGCTGCTGATCGGCTCTGTGCTGCAGGGTGTCGCGCTGTTTCTCTATCTGTGGTTCGACGGCCTCATATCGCTTTACGTGATCTCGGCGCTGTTCGGCCTGTTCCAGGGCGGCATCGTGCCGATGTACGCAATCATCGTGCGCGAGCACTTCTCGCCGGCCGAGACCGGCATCCGGGTCGGCATCGTGCTGATGGCAACGCTGATCGGCATGGCGGTTGGCGGCTGGCTGTCGGGCGTGATCTTCGACCACACCGGCTCCTATCGCGCGGCTTTCCTCAACGGGCTCGCCTGGAACATGCTCAACGGCGGAATCGTGCTCTGGCTGCTGTTTCGGCCAGGCGCGAAGTTTGCCCGGGCGTGAGCCGAGGTTGCGTGTCCTTGAGAAGTATTGGGCAAAGATGTTAGCGCGTCCGGAACGCCGTTAGATCAAGCGGCGCGGCGCCAATCATCTCCGCCATCGTGAACGCGCTGCGGCTTGTCTTGTCGATCGTCGCGCGGCTTCGACAAGACATAACCGTCATCGGAAAGCCCGAGCGAGACGCAGCAGAGCGCCAAGCCGATGATGCTCGGAATGATGCAGATGCCCACGATGCACAGCATCTCGATGTCGGCGGCCGACAGGCCTTGGGTTAGCAGAAAATGTGACATGGTTACACCATGCGCTTTGTCGCGCTTGTCTTGCTACACGCTGCCATCTTGTGCGCGTAAGCATGCCGCGTAAATCAGCCCGACGTACCGTCGGTTTCTTTGCTGAGAGAGCACGTGGACAAGGAAAAACGGCGCGCAAACAGCGCCGTCTTGCTCCTCGACCTGGCGCGGCATGGGGATACGACGGTCTTGAGACTGAAGTATTCTCTCGACCACGACACCCGAGCGTCAAGGTCTCTTGCGAGTCGCGCAATTGAACGAGCGCAAGACTCGTCAGTCACAATCAAGGCAAGTCGTGGGATTACGGAGGGCGTGTCCGACGATACCGCGGTCGCATCTTAGTGATGCTCCGACCTCTTCTGTCAGCACGGCGAACGGTATAGTTTATCTCGTAAACTGCCTTTGATGCGGAACGTGCCGAGGTTTCCGCTAAGCCGAATGGGCAGCGATAGTGCCGTCGGCAGGCACGATCTTGCAAAAAGGCGCCGCCGGCTTTCTTGGCGGCCTTGCATTCAGCAGGTTGCGCCTCGCTCTCGCAGCGGCGCGCCGGCTTGCGTGACCACAGGAGGACTCCATGCCGATGTTCATCATGTCCCTTGGCTGGACCGACCAGGGCATCCGCGCCGTGAAGGATGCTCCCAAGCGCAGCCAAGCCGCCCGGGATCTCGCCAAGAAAGTCGGAGTCGACATCAAGCAGCTCTATCTGACCTCCGGCGACAGCGATCTCCTGCTCATCGTCGATACGCCCAATGGGGACAATGTCGCCAAATTTGCGCTCGCGCTCGGCGCGCTGGGGAACGTGCGAAGCCGAACCGCCAGAGCCTGGCCCGAGCCCGAGTTTCAGAAGCTGATTTCCGAGTTGCCCTGACGGCATCGTGATCGCTTGGCCCAGCCGCAGCTGCTCGTGGAACGCTGAAAGCATCTCGGCGCGCCAAGTGGCGTAGCCGAACCAACGGGTGGGATTGAGGGTCGCTCTGCCCGGATGGAAATGCGGGCGGTGGCCTCTACCAAATCATATCGGCGTTAGACGATCGGATATGTGCACGAGCCGTTTAGACAGTGGCACGTCCGGTTCAATTGATTTGAGATGCGTCAACTCGTTTGTTCAGGGAGCGATAACATGAGAAAGCTCGTCCCTATTATTTTTCTCTTGGGGCTCGCCTCATCCACCCAGGCCATGCCGGTCGCGCCCATCCAGCAGTTGGATGACATGGTTACGCCCGTACGCGAAGCCTGCGGGCCAGGCATGCAACGAGTTAATGGAGTGTGCAGGCGCAACACCGCCGTGCGACACGCTTGCGCGGCCGGCTTGCGCCTTGTCAATGGTCGTTGCATTCGGTAGGGCGCGATAATCCGTTCGGATTGGACGCGCCTGCCAGTCAACAGCGTTGACGCATATTCCGATTGCGTTCGCAAGCGATCGGATCAGCCAAATGCCGATCTTCAAGTATTTTCTCTGTGTGGGCTCGCTGTTGTCCGCGCTGCTCTTCGCCTGGAGTGTATATCTCGAACCTCCAGCCAGCAAAGCGCAAGCAACTCCGCCACCCGCAAGAGCACCCGAGGTGTTTCGGCCCACGCCCGCCCCTCCGATCGTGGAGGCAGAGCAGTTGGCCGTGGAGGAAACGTTCGAGCCATCCACGTCGAGCGGACGATCCCACCACCACGTCGCCAAAGTCGCCCCGGCCAAAAAGAAGCAAAGGACGCAGGTGGCGCGCAGGCGTGCGCCGGCTGACCGCAGCTTCGCCTATTTCCCGCAAACCCCGTCCCCGTTCTTCTTTGGTTGGCGCTAGCTAGCCAAGCGGGTACGGCGAGCTACTCTTATTTTGGGGCTTCGCTAATAAGTTCACGCGACTTATAGACTTGGTGGCAACGGCTGCCTGGAGCAGCCGAGCGCGGCTTGACACCATTTGACAAGGAAAGCGGCTATGGAGATCAAACGAAGCGGCTCACAGTCATCCGGCAAGGGACCGGCCGACTACTTTACCGGCGCGGTCCGCGTGGATCCGTTGTTTCAGGCGCCCGATCCGGCGCGCGTGGTCGGCGCCAGCGTGACGTTCGAGCCTGGTGCTCGCACCGCTTGGCATACGCATCCGCTGGGACAGACTCTGGTCGTGATAGCCGGCTGCGGCTGGGCGCAGCGCGAGGGCGGGCCGGTCGAGGAAATCCGGCCCGGGGATGTCGTCTGGTTTCCGCCCGGCGAGAAGCATTGGCATGGGGCGACGCCAAAGACGGCGATGACGCATCTCGCCATCCAGGAGGCCGTGAACGGCAAAACGGTCGACTGGCTGGAAAAGGTCAGCGACGAGCAATACCGGGCTTGACCAGGGCTGACGCTGCCGATGAGCTCAGAATTCCCTAAACAGCCGGCCAAAGCCCTCAATCTTGTCGTTGACGCCGCAGCGCCGCAGCGCGTCCCACACGATCGCCTGGTGTGCCGTCATCACGTTGACGCCGAACTCTTTCTCGAGCGGGATCGATTGCGAATGCGGTCGGCCAGTGCGGTGACGGCAACAGGATCGTGTCGGCGTCGGGATGCTCGCGCATCAGCTTGCGGCCGAGCTCGAGTGCGGCATGTTGCGGAATGCGCCCGATCTGGTTGAAGGGGCTGCCCCAGGCGGTCGCGCCCAGCACCTCGCAGCCGAAATGCAGTGCGTAGCTCGCAATGCGGTCAGTGTCCGAATGGGCGTAGGGCTGTGCCACCACCACCTTCTTGCAGCCGAGCGCCTTGGCGGCGCGTGCCTGCGCGGCCGCACTCGAGGAGACTTTCACCTTCAGCTCGGTCTCGAGGTCGCTGATCATCTGCTCGGCGTTCTTGGTGCCGCGCGACAGGTTGATCGGCACGCCGCCGAGCACGATGATGTCGCAGCCCGCCGCCGCCATCTCGCGTGCTGCCCGCATGCTGATGTCGTAGGACTGGTCGACCTCGTCCTTGCTGCGCACCACGATGGCAAGCGAGGTGACGACCAGCGTCACGCCCTCGGGCACGATCTGATAGAACTCGTAAGGAAAGACCTCGGTTGTAAGCGGCGGCGAGGTGTAACCGATGCGGGCGCGGTAACCGTACATTTTCTCTGGAAGCGACACTGGCGGGACCTTTTCTTCGTGCTATGACCGCGAAACTAGAGGCGGCTTCCTGGCTTGTCCACCGGCGACGCACTCGTACATGACCTGCGTCATGTGACTGTCATAGACGCCAGCCTACTTGTCGCCACATATTTTTCCCCGCGGAGTCCCCATGAACACGTCGGCTTTCCGTTGCGTTGCGGCGCTGGTTTTCGCCCTCCTGCTGGCGGCTGCCCCGGCGCTTGCCGCCGATACGGTCACCGTTGGCGGCCTGACCCTGGTCAACAAGGGCCTCGTCGGCGTCGGTCGCATTCCGGCGGATCATCGCGACAAGCTTGGCGAGACATTCGGATCCGGCTCCGGTCTGGCCGCCGATGTGAGAAGCTGGCGGCGAACGGCCGATGGCTACAGGGGCACGTTCTATCTGCTGCCCGATCGCGGCTACAACGTCTCCGGCACGACCAACTACCGTACGCGGCTCTACAAGCTCTCGATCACGTTCAAGCCGGTCGTGGATACGGCTGCGATGCCCGAGCAGAACCGCCAACGCAGTGTCGTTGCGACTGTCGTGGATACGATCTTGCTCACCGACGCGGCCCGCCAATCGACGACCGGCCTCGACCCGGCCGAGGGCGGCGTCCGCCCTGCGGCCAAGGGTTTTCCCGACCTGCCGCAGGCCGCAACGGGCCGTGTCGCCATCGATGCCGAGGCGCTCGTGCGCATGCCGGATGGCACCTTCTTCATCAGCGACGAGTACGGACCTTACATCTACCGTTTCTCCGCCAAGGGCCGGATGCTCTCAGCGATCAGGCCGCCCGACGCATTCATCCCGATGCGGGATGGCAAGCAGAATTTCTCATCCAACAATCCGGGTCCCGGTGCGCAAGCGCCGAGCCCGAAAGATCCGGACGCGGGCCGGCAGAATAACCAGGGCTTTGAAGGCATGGCGCGGACGCCGGACGGCAAGTTCCTGGTCGTGATCCTGCAGAGCGCGACGCGCCAGGACGGCGGCAACACACCGGAGACGCGGCAGAACACGCGCATCCTCTATTACGATATCGCCGATCTCAAAAACCCGAAGCTCGTGCGCGAGCACGTCGTGCCGCTGCCGTTCTACAAGACCACCGATGGCAGGACTCGCGTCGCTGCGCAAAGCGAACTGCTCGCGATCGACCAAAACCATTTCCTGCTGCTCAGTCGCGACAGCGGCAATGGCTACGGCTACAAGCCGGCGACTTCGCTCTACCGCAAGATCGACATTCTCGACACCACCAACGCCACCAACATCGCGGGGACGAAATACGATGGCTTGGTACCGGTCGCGCCCAAGGGCAAGATCGAGGAGGGCGTCGTGCCCGCGACGCTCACGGGTTTCATCGACATCAATGATAACGCTCAACTGAACAAATTCGGATTGCGCAACGGGGAGCCCAACGACGGCAACAATCTGTCCGAAAAGTGGGAAGGCATGACAATCGTGCCAGCGCTCGATCGCGCCAATCCGCATGACTTCTTTTTGTTCGTCACCAATGACAACGATTTCGTCACGCAGAACGGCTATCAGGTCGGAGCCGCCTACAAGGATGACAGCGGTGCCAATATCGACACCATTTTCCTGGTTTATCGCGTGACGCTTCCGATCACCGCGAAATAGCTCCGTGGGTGCAGTTCGCACTTGAACGGTGTTGGGCTGCGTAGCCGCCTCCTCGAGAGGCTGGCGATCAAGAGCACCGGCATCGCGCGCCGCTGACGGCACGGAGTATCACAATCACGTCAGGTCGTGTGATCGGGTGATGTGCGACCCCAGTGTGGGGCCCGGGCATCCCTCATTTTACTTGTGCGCGCGCGACACCACTGTGCAACGCAAAAACCGGTGCGCGAAACCAGTATGTCCGTTTGTCAGGGTTTCTTGAAATTAGGAGCGCCGTACTTGGTTGCGGCGCACCATTCCGCTCGGTGCGGCATTGTGTCCGAGTCATAGCCGAAACTCACGACTCCATGGACCGGATGGATGAGTTTCGGGTTTGAGTGGTTTACAGTAAATAAGGTTGTAACCCGGTGCCGCAACACTGCCCGCGGTTGTTGGGGGTTCGCATGTGTAAGACCAGCATGCATAAAACCAGCGTGGGCAGGGCCGCATGGGCAGGATCAACGGGGGTAGGAAATGACGGCAGCAACTGAATCAGTCGATGCACGCGCGCATGCTTCGGAGGCGACCCGCTGGGGCCAGCTGATTTTTGGCATCATCTGCATGGTGATGATCGCCAACCTGCAATACGGCTGGACCCTGTTCGTCAATCCGATCGATGAGAAACACCAATGGGGCCGCGCGGCTATCCAGGTGGCGTTCACGATCTTCGTCTTGACTGAGACGTGGCTGGTGCCGTTCGAGGGCTACCTGATCGACAAGTTCGGGCCCCGGATCATGGTCTGCGGCAGCGGTGTGCTAGTCGCGATCGCCTGGGTGATGAACTCCGTCGCCGACTCGTTGACGATGCTGTACGTCGCTGCCGCGGTCGGCGGCGTGGGTGCTGGCATCATTTATGGTGCATCGGTCGGCAATGCCTTGAAATGGTTCCCGGATCGCCGTGGGCTAGCGGCCGGTCTGACCGCCGCTGGCTTCGGCGCCGGTTCGGCGTTCACGGTGGTGCCGATCGCCAACATGATCCAATCGAGCGGTTATGAGGCTGCATTCCTGTGGTTTGGCATCGGGCAGGGTATCATCGTCGTCATCTTCTCATTGTTTCTACGGGCCCCGCAGCCCGGTGAAGTGAAGGCGCCGGCTGCGCCGGCCGTCCAGCAGACCCAGCGGGACTACACCCCTGCCGAGGTTCTGCGCTCGCCGGTTTTCTACGTCATGTACGCCATGTTCGTAATGGTGGGCACTGGCGGGCTCATGGCCGTGGCGCAACTCGGTCCGATTGCAAGGGACTTCAAGATCGACGGTGTCCCGGTATCGCTTCTTGGGCTGACGTTGCCCGCACTGAGCTTTGCGCTGACGATCGACCGAGTCCTCAATGGGGTGTGTCGCCCCTTCTTCGGGTGGGTCTCAGACCAGATTGGCCGCGAGAATACGATGTTCATCGCCTTCCTGCTCGAAGGCATTGGCATCTACGCGCTGCTCCAATTTGCCCATGAGCCGTTGCTGTTTGTTCTGCTGTCGGGCCTGGTGTTCTTCGCCTGGGGCGAGATCTATTCGCTGTTCCCGGCGACCTGTACCGATCTCTACGGCAAGAAATTTGCCACCACCAACTACGGGATGCTCTACACCGCCAAAGGCACCGCTGCTCTTCTGGTCCCGCTCGCCAATGTGCTCACTGCTGCGACCGGAAGCTGGACTGCGGTTTTCATCGTGGCCGCGGTGCTCAATATCGTCGCGGCTATCATGGCGCTCGCAGTGCTGCGCCCGATGCGCATGCGCGCGCTCAGGCAGGGGTAACCGCGCAAGGGAAGGGTGTGCACGACAACGGTTGGCGGCGGCTCAAACCGCCGCGGGCCAGCGTCAAATGGTCCGATGATAGAAACGGATTGCTCGTGGCCGCTCGCCGTGGCGGCTATAGAGCGAAGCAAAGGCAAGGCTGATCAGCAGTAGGGCAGCGGTCGCGTAAATAAAAACCGATGTAGCGATTGGGCTGGCAAAGATCTCCTGGTATTCGAACAGGTCGGCGGAGAACAAATAGGGGATCATGGCCAGCGCGCTCCTGTCGCAAGCTGCTATGGTCTTTGTCGCGTCAGGCAACCGTTGCGGTTCACTCCGGAATGAAAGAATTCCGGACCTTGCCAGGGAAGCTCGATGTGCGGCTCGCCAATGCCTTGACCGTTCGAAAGAAATCGGGCACATGGCTGGTATTTTGTATACCACCCTCCAAACGTGATGCCGTTCATGAGTACGGGCGAGCCCTTTAGTAGCCGTCCCCCAACCGAACCTCGGTCGGGGGAGGCCGCGTCGGTTGCGGTCGAGCCGATCGCCAGTCCGGCAAGCTTCAAGAGCCGCGCCTATACGGCGCTGAAGAACGTCATCGTCTCGCTCGACGTCTATCGGGAGCGCTCCGAGGTGCGGCTCGACGAGCGCCGCCTCGCCCAGGACTTCGGCATCAGCCGGACCCCCGTGCGCGAGGCAATGGCGCAGCTCGAGCGTGAGGGCTTCGTGCGCTCGGTACCGCGACGCGGTATTTACGTGGTGCGCAAGACCAAGCGTGAGGTGATCGAGATGATCACCGCCTGGGCGGCGCTCGAGAGCATGGCGGCGCGCCTGATTACCGAGAACGCCAGCGACGACGACATCGCGCCGCTGCGCACCATGTTCAGCAAGTTCGAGAACGGCGAGCTGCACGCGCGGCTAGACGAATATTCCGAGGTAAACATCGAGTTTCACCAGACCATCATCCGCATGAGCCGCAACAGCGTGCTGATCGCGCTCGCGGAGAACCTGTTCACCCACATGCGGATGATCCGCATGAAGACGATCGGCGAAAAGGATCGCGCCGACCGCTCGATCCACGATCACATGCACATCATCAAGGCGCTGGAGGCGCGCGACACCGCCCGCGCCGAGGAGCTGGTGCGCACGCACGCGCTTGGCCTGGCCGAGCACGTCGCGAAATACGCCGACTACTTGGACTGAAGCTCTGGGGATTGGCCGACAGCGCGCAAAGCAAACGCGCGACCCAAAATTACGGGAGAGAATGATGTCTGACGCAGCAGTGCAGCTGAAGCCCGCGGGCGAAGCCGAGCGGGAGATGACGGATGGTTTCCATCTCATCATCGATGCGCTCAAGCTCAATGGCATCAACATCATCTACGGCGTACCCGGCATTCCGATCACGGATTTCGGCCGCATGGCGCAGGCGGCCGGCATTCGCGTCATCTCGTTCCGGCACGAGCAGAACGCCGGCAACGCCGCTGCCATCGCGGGCTTTCTGACCAAGCAGCCCGGCATCTGCCTCACGGTGTCGGCGCCAGGCTTCCTCAACGGCCTCACTGCGCTGGCCAATGCGACCACCAACTGCTTCCCGATGATCCTGATCTCCGGCTCGTCCGAGCGCGAGATCGTCGACCTGCAGCAGGGCGACTACGAGGAGATGGACCAGCTCGCGATTGCGAAGCCGTTGTGCAAGGCCGCCTTCCGCGTGCTGCACGCCGCCGATATCGGCATCGGGGTCGCGCGCGCGATCCGCGCGGCGGTGTCCGGCCGGCCGGGCGGCGTCTACCTCGATCTGCCGGCCAAGCTGTTCGGGCAGGTCATGGACGCGGAGCGCGGCGCCAAGTCGCTCGTCAAGGTGATCGATCCGGCGCCCGCGCAGATTCCTGCGCCGGCCGCGGTCAAGCGCGCGCTCGATGTGCTCAAGAGCGCCAAGCGTCCGCTCATCATCCTCGGCAAGGGCGCCGCATACGCGCAGGTTGACGACGATATTCGTGCGCTGGTCGAGAAGACCGGCATTCCGTTCCTGCCGATGAGCATGGCCAAAGGACTGCTGCCCGACACCCATCCGCAATGCGCAGGCGCGGCGCGCTCGACGGTGCTGAAGGATTCCGATGTCGTCATGATGATCGGCGCGCGCCTCAACTGGCTGCTGTCGCACGGCAAGGGCAAGACCTGGGGCGAGCCGCATTCCAAGAAGTTCATCCAGATCGACATCGAGCCGAAGGAGATGGACTCAAACGTCGAGATCGTGGCGCCGGTGGTCGGTGATATCGGCTCCTGCGTGCAGGCATTGCTCAGCGGCATCGATGGCAAATGGCCCGCCGCACCGTCGGATTGGGTCAATTCAGTCAAGGCGAAGAAGGACGAGAACATCGCCAAGATGGCGCCGCGGCTGATGAAGAACACGGCGCCGATGGACTTCCACGGCGCGCTCGGCGCGCTGCGCACCGTCATCAAGGAACGGCCCGACACCATCCTGGTCAACGAAGGCGCCAACACGCTCGATCTCGCGCGCGGTGTCATCGACATCTACAAGCCGCGCCGGCGGCTCGATGTCGGCACCTGGGGCGTGATGGGCATCGGCATGGGCTTTGCCATCGCGGCCGCGGTCGAGACCGGCAAGCCGGTGCTGGCGGTCGAAGGCGACTCGGCCTTTGGCTTCTCGGGCATGGAGGTCGAGACGATCTGCCGCTACAACCTGCCGGTCTGCGTCGTCATCTTCAACAATAACGGCATTTATCGTGGCACCGACACCAATGCGGCGGGCAGTTCAGATCCGGCGACCACCGTCTTCGTCAAAGGCTCGCGCTACGACAAGATGATGGAAGCGTTCGGCGGCGTCGGCGCCAATGTCACCACGCCCGACGAGCTCAAGCGCGCCGTCGACGCGGCCTTGGACTCCGGCAAGCCTACTCTCATTAATGCGGTGATCGATCCGGCGGCTGGCAGCGAAAGCGGTCGCATCGGCAACCTCAATCCGCAAAGCGTCCTTCGCAAGAAATAAGACAGAGGAACCACACTATGGCCACGCGCAAGAAGGTGCACGCCCCTAGCAAAGTGAAAGCCAGGCCGCAGGCGAGCGCCAAGAAAGTCGTGAATGTGAGGTCACAGAAGCTCGCCGACAAGGCGAACGGAAATGGTCTGCCGCAGCCCTCGACCAAGCCATGGGGGCAGGCCGGCAAGGCGCTCGACGGCATCAAGATCCTGGACTTCACCCACGTACAGTCGGGCCCGACCTGCACGCAGCTGCTCGCCTATATGGGCGCCGACTGCATCAAGGTCGAGCGGCCCGGCGTCGGCGACATCACGCGTGGACAGTTGCGCGACGTGAAGGGCGCCGACAGCCTCTATTTCACAATGCTCAACGGCAACAAGCGCTCGATCACGATCGACAGCAAGAATCCGAAGGGCAAGGAAATCCTCGACCGGCTGATCAAGCATTGCGACGTGTTGGTGGAAAACTTCGCGCCCGGCGCACTCGACCGCATGGGGCTGACCTGGGAGCACATCCACAAGACCAACCCGCGCATGATCGTAGCCTCCGTGAAGGGCTTCGGCCCCGGTCCGTATGAGGACTGCAAGGTCTATGAGAACGTCGCGCAATGCGCCGGCGGCGCTGCTTCGACCACCGGCTTCCGCGAAGGGCCGCCGCTCGTCACCGGCGCGCAGATCGGCGATTCCGGCACCGGCCTGCATCTCGCCTTCGGCATCGTGTCGGCGCTCTATCAGCGCACCCGCACCGGCCGCGGCCAGAAGGTGCTGTGCGCCATGCAGGACGGCGTGCTCAATCTCGCGCGCGTGAAGCTACGCGACCAGCAGCGGCTCGCGCATGGGCCACTTAGCGAGTACAGCCAGTATCGGCGAGGGCGTCGCCTTTGGCAAGGCGGTGCCTCGCGCCGGCAACGACTCCGGTGGTGGCCAGCCGGGCTGGATTCTCAAGTGCAAGGGCTGGGAGAGCGATCCCGACGCCTACATCTATTTCATCACCCAGGCCCCGGTCTGGGGACCGATCTGCGACCTGATCGGCAGACCTGAGTGGAAGACCGATGCCGACTACGCCACGCCGCCGGCGCGGCTGCCGCGGCTCAAGCACATCTTCAGCACCATCGAGGCGTGGACCATGACCAAGACTAAGTTCGAGGTCATGGACATCTGCAACCAGCACGACATTCCGGTCGGTCCGATCCTTTCGATGAAGGAGATCGCCGAGGAGAAGTCGCTGCGCGACACCGGCACCGTGGTCGAGGTCGATCATCCGGGGCGCGGCAAGTATCTCACCGTCGGCAATCCGGTGAAGATGTCGGACTCGATCACCGAGGTGCAGCGTTCGCCGCTTCTGGGCGAGCACACCGAGGAAATTCTGACCAAGGTGCTCGGCTATTCCGCCAAGGACTATGCCGAGATCAAGTCGTCAGGCGCGATCACGCCGCCGGAGAAGCCCGCGAAAGCGGAAGCGGCGTAAGGTAGTCACAAGAAGTACAGTAAAGAGAAGCACGGGGACGACGGCCTAGGTTGGGGGAGGTTTGTTGATGCGTATCGTGGTCCACGGCCAGCAGGCGTTCGGCAAGGCCGTGCTGGAAGCGCTGATCAAGCGCGGCGAGAACGTGGTCGCCGCCTATGTGGCGCCGGAGAAGCCGGGCCAGAAAGCAGACCCGCTCAAGGAGGCGGCGCTTGCCGCCAACCTGCCGATCTATCAGCCCGCCACCTACCGCAAGCCGGAAGTGTGGGAGGAGTTTCGGGCGCTCAAGCCCGACCTGCAGGTGATGGCCTTCGTCACGCTGTTCGTGCCGGAGGACTTCCTCAACATCCCGACCCACGGCTCGATCCAGTATCACCCGTCGCTCTTGCCGGCCTATCGCGGCCCGAGCGCCATCAACTGGCCGATCATCAAGGGCGAGACCGAGACCGGGCTCTCGATCTTCTGGCCCGACAATGGGCTCGATACCGGCGCCGTGCTGATCCAGAAGACGACGCCGATCTCCGGCACCGACACGCTCGGCTCGGTCTATTTCGACCGCCTGTTCCCGATGGGCGTCGAGGCCATGCTGGAAGCTGTCGATCTGGTGAAGGCCGGCAAGGCGCCACGCATCAAGCAGGACGAGTCGAAGGCCACTTATGAAGGGCGCTGCGGTCCCGACAATGCCCATATCGACTGGGGCAGGCCGTGGCAGGAGATCGACCGGCTGATCCGTGGCTGCAATCCGGCGCCGGGCGCCTGGTCGACGCTTGACGGCAAGAGTCTGAAGATCTTCGAAGCGAAGCCGCTGCCGGCCAAGGACCCCAAGGGTATCGCCGGCAAGATGGGCGAGATCGTCGCGGTGGAAGCTGATGGCATGACTGTCGTCTGCGCCGACGGCCGCTTCAAGGTCCTGCGCGTGCAGGCCGACGGACCCAAGCTTGCGGCCGGCGAATGGGCCAAGGCCGCGGGTCTTGCGACCGGCGCGAGGCTCACATGACCAGGTTTTGTCGTCCCTGCGCCAGCGGGGACCCGCTCGCCATCAATCCGTAGTGGATACGTAATGCCCGCGTTCGCGGGCATCACAGCGCAAAGAACCCACCAGCATCGTCACGATTGGACCACCCATGCCCGCCTCGCAACACCAATCACCCAAGTCCGACATCGAGATCGCGCAGGCCGCCAAGAAGCGGCCGATCATGGAGATCGCGCGCGAGAAGCTCGGCATCGCGCCGGAGAACCTCGAGCCCTATGGCCACTACAAGGCCAAGCTCTCGATGGACTTCATCAAGTCGCTCAAGGATCGCCCGAACGGCAAGTTGATCCTGGTGTCGGCCATCACGCCAACGCCAGCCGGCGAGGGCAAGACCACCACCACGGTCGGGCTCACCGATGCGCTCAATCACATCGGCAAGAAGGCGATGCTGTGCCTGCGCGAGCCTTCGCTCGGTCCTTGCTTCGGCGTCAAGGGCGGTGCGGCTGGTGGCGGATATGCCCAGGTCGTGCCGATGGAGGACATCAATCTGCACTTCACGGGTGACTTCCACGCCATCGGCACCGCCCACAATCTGCTCGCCGCGCTGATCGACAATCACATCTATTGGGGCAATGCGCTCGGCCTCGACGGCCGCCGCGTGGCGTGGCGCAGAGCCATCGACATGAACGACCGCTCTCTGCGCTCGATCGTGTCCTCGCTCGGCGGTGTTGCCAACGGCTTCCCGCGCGAGGATGGCTTCGACATCACGGTCGCTTCGGAGGTGATGGCGATCTTCTGCCTCGCCAGCGACCTCGAGGATCTCAAGAAGCGCCTGTCAAACATCATCATCGGCTATACGCGCGATCGGAAGCCGGTGCGCGCGGGCGACCTGAAGGCGCATGGCCCGATGACGGCGCTGCTCAAGGATGCGCTCTCGCCCAATCTGGTGCAGACGCTCGAGGGCACGCCGGCCTTCATCCACGGCGGCCCGTTCGCCAATATCGCGCATGGCTGCAACTCGGTGCTGGCGACTACGACCGCGCTCAAGCTCACCGACTATGTGGTGACAGAGGCGGGCTTCGGTGCCGATCTCGGCGGCGAGAAGTTTCTCGACATCAAATGCCGCAAGACCGGGCTATCGCCTGATTGCGCCGTGCTGGTCGCCACCATCCGGGCGCTCAAGATGCACGGCGGCGTCAAGAAGGAGGACCTCAAGACCGAGAACCTCAAGGCGCTCGAAGCCGGCATGACCAATCTGGCCCGCCATGTCGAGAACGTGCAGAAGTTCGGCATCGTGCCCGTGGTTTCGATCAACCGTTTCAGCGCCGACACCGATGCTGAGATCGCGCTGGTCAAGGACAAGTGCAAGGCACTCGGGGTCGAGGCCCTGATGGCCGACCACTGGGCCGAGGGCGGCAAGGGCGCCGCCGACGTGGCGCGCGCGGTGGTCAAGGTCATCGACAGCGGCCAGAGCAAGCTCAAGCTGCTCTATCCGAACGAGCGGCCGCTGATCGAGAAAATCCGCACCATCGCCCAGGAGATCTACCGCGCGAAGGACATCACCGCTGACAAGTCCGTGCGCGATCAGCTCGATTCGTTCGAGAAGATGGGCTACGGCAAGGCACCGGTCTGCATCGCCAAGACCCAGTACAGCTTCTCGACCAACGGTGACCTCAAGGGCGCGCCCTCGGATCACATCGTCAACGTGCGCGAGGTGCGGCTCTCGGCCGGGGCCGAGTTCGTGGTGGCGGTCTGCGGTGAGATCATGACCATGCCGGGCCTGCCCAAGGTCCCGGCCGCCGACAGCATCGATGTCGGTCCGGACGGAAAGATCGTCGGACTGTTCTGATCCCACAAGCTACCGAGCGGGCAGTCGTAGGATGGGTTTCGCTGGGCTCAACCCATCCTACGACTGCTTCCCGCTGTGCTGGATGATCGATCTGAAATTGGCGTCTTCACATCGAGAGATTGTCGCGCAGACGGGTTGACACGGCGCGCAAGAAAATTCGCCCGCGCGGAAAAACCGTGCCAACTCCTTGCCATCCTATTGTCCCCGCTCGCGTGGGGACGACTCCTCGTCGAAGAAATCGCTACGACTTCTTCATGTCGAGGAGCGCCATGAGCTTGGCGATGTCGGCATCCTCCTTCGCGACCACCTTGGCGAAGTCGGACGCTGACAGGAAGGCGGGCCGTGCGCCGAGCTTATCGGAGCCGTCAGCGAATTCCTTGCTCGCGACGACTTTGCGGATCGCACCTTCGAGTGCCGCGATCACTGGCTTCGGCGTGCCCTTCGGTACGGCAATGCCGCGCCAGAGCTCGAGCGCCACGTCGAGCTTTTGCTCGCGCGCGGTCGGGACATCGGGAAACGCCGGATCGCGCTTGGCGGTCATCGCGGCCAGGAGCCGCATCTGGCCCGCCTTGACGTTGCCGGCAAGTGCGGCCGGCAGCTGCACGCCGGCGTCGACCTGACCGCCGAGCATGCTCGGGATCACCTGCGCGGCACCGAACGGCACGTCGATGACCTCGGCGCCCGCCGCCTTGAACAGGGCGACCGATGTGAAGTGGGTGTGGCTGCCGGTGCCCGAATTGGCGATCGTGATCGTCTTCGGCTGCGCCTTCGCGGCGGCGACGATGTCGGCCAACGTCTTGAATTTGGATTCGGAGCGCACGGCCAGCACCGGCGTTTCGACCAGCACCTGCGCCACCGCGTCGAACGACTCGTAGGTGAACGGGAGCTGGCCCGAGTGATAGGTGGTCGAGATTGAGTTCGAGTTCCACACCAGGGAATAGCCGTCCGCCTTCTGGGCGGCGACATGCTTGTAGCCGATCGCACCGCCGGCGCCGGGACGGTTGAACACCACCACGGTCTGGCCGAGATTCTTGGACATGCCGTCGGCGAGGAGCCGCGCGGCTACGTCGGCCGACGAGCCTGCCGGGAACAGCACGGTGATCTCGATCGGTCCCTTTTTCGGGAACGGGGGCTCCTGCGCAAGCAAGGAGCCGGTGAAGGTGAAAAGCAGTAAGCTCGCGAGCACTGCTCGCGCCCCCAACGCACGCATAACTGACCTCCGGTTTAGTCCTTGGCGAGAATTTCCGCGACTTCGACCCGACGCCCCTCGCGAGCTGACACCACGCCAGCGCGGATCACTGCGAGGGATGTGGTTGCTGCTTCACCGCCCATTTCGGGCTTACCGATACCCCGGACGGCAGCAGCGAACTCCTCAAGCTCCTCCACTAAAGTGTCGTTCTTCGGGCAAGATACCTCCACCGGCTTCTTTTCGCCACGCTTCAGTATCCGGAGGCCTTGATGCATATCGTAGTATGCACTCGCCTCCTTGCCGTAGATGTTCATCAGGTAGTATTCCGAGGCCGACGCATAGCTCGCGTTCAACGTGGAAAGCGCGCCATTTTCGTGCTCGAAGATCATGCTCGCGACATCGGGATTGTCGCCCGGCAGCACCAGCTGCGCTGACCGTCCGGTCACCGCCTTGATCGGCCCCATGATAAACTCCAGCACGTCAGCATAATGAATGCCGATCTGCAGCATCACACCGCCCGGCATGCCGGAGGACTGATAGCGCCAGGAGGTCAGGTCGAACTGTCCGAGCCGGTCGCGGCTGATATTGGCTTCCGCATTGACAACCTTGCCGAAAACGCCGGCATCGATCTGCTGCCGCACATAGCGGAAATGGCTTTCGCGCCGCCGCTGATAGCCGAGCCCGAGCACGACGCCGGCCTTGCGGGCGCATTCCGAGATGGCAAAGCCTTCGGACACCGAGTTGGCGATCGGCTTGTCGAGGAAAATATGCTTGCGCGCCTCGGCCGCCGCGCGCGTCGTCTCCAGATGTACGTTGTTGGGCGTGGTGTTGATGATCGCTTCGATGGTCGGATCGGCGAGGATCGCTTCATAGCTCGGCGAAGCCTGGCAGCCGTATTTTTCGGCAAATGCCTGCCGCTTGTCCTCCGATCGGGTGAAGCAGGACGCGATCTCGATCTTGCCGGATCGCTTGATGGCGTCGGCCAGCACATCCGACCACCAGCCCATGCCGATCGAGGCTACGCGAACGGGCCCGTTGGCCATGGTTCTTATCTCCATAGGTTTTCTTGATCTTGCACATTTCCGTGAATAGCGAATAGAAGTGCGCTTGGTTCTTCCTCTATTCGCTACTCGCCATTCGCTATTCGCCGCTATTTCCAGCTCGCCCCGATCGCCTCGACCGCCGCGCGCGCGATGCGCTCGTCGGTTTGCCAGTCGGCGCCCGCGACGCCGACCCCGCCGATGCATTCGCCGTCGACGATCACGGGCGCTCCGCCCTCCATCGCGGTCCAGCGCTCGGCACCGGCGGCGAGCGCAAGGCCGAGCGCATGGCGACGTCGAGGTCCTGGCCGACCGCGCCCTTGGCGGAGGTCAGCCGCTTGTTCGAGGCGGCGCATGACGGCCTTGGTGGTGGCCGAATGGACCGTGTGGAAGCGGCCGCCCTCCATGCGTTCGAGCAGGATCAGGTGGCCGCCGGCGTCCAGTCGATCGCGATCGAGACCGCAACGCCCGCCTCGCGCGCCGTTGCGATGGCGGCGCTCATCATCGTCTTGGCGCCTTCATGGGTGAGGCGCTTGCTGTTGGCGACGTTCATGGACGTGCTCACCTGTCGCGTGAGTCTGCACATGCAGCATGTCGACATCGAGGCAGTGCTGACTCAAGGCCTGATGTACAGCTTCGCCACGGCGGCAGTACAGTGCGAGCGCGCTAGTCAGCGTGCCATGCCTGACCAGCGTCGTGGCGAGCCGGCGCGCCTCGACGACCAGCGCGGCGTTGAGCGGCGTCATCGGTTCGCGCGCCGGCACCACCAGCCCGATGGTATGGACGGCCTCCGGCTCGACGATCGGGATGGCGCGGATGGTCGCGGTCAGCCCGAGCGTTTCGGCAAGCCGCGCCGGCATCACGCTCGCCCAGCGTCCGGTGCGCACATGTGCGAACAGCACGATCATCGAATTGGATTCGAGCGTCGGCGTGCGCTTCGCCGCCGGCCGAGCGCAGCAGCGCCGTCGATGATGCGGCGGTTCTGCATGTCGGGCGTGAGCAGGCAGAGCGGCACCTGCGCGACCTCCGCCCAGGTCACCCGGTCGCGGTCGCCGAGCGGTGCGTCGGCCGCGGTCAGAAGCTGATAGCGCTCCTGATAGAGCGGCACCGAAGTGACCCGGCCGAGCGGCTCGTTGTCGAGATAGGTCACGCCGGCGTCGATCTCGAGATTCTCCAGCAGCGTGAGGATCTCGATCGAGGTGCGCGACAGGATGGTGAAGCGCACGTCGGGATGGCGGGCGCGGAACGGCGTCGTCAGCGACGGCCACCATCGCGAGCGTGGTGGGGATCGCCGCGATGCGCAGCTGGCCGGTCAGCCCGTGCTTGAGCGCCTTGATCTCCTCGCGCATGGCGCGCGCGTCGCCGACGATCCGGCGCGCCCAGTCGAGCGTGCGCTCGCCCTCCGGGCGTGAAGCCGATGAAGCGCGAGCCGCGCTGCACCAGGAGCACGCCGAGCGTCGCCTCGAGCTGCTTGATGCCGGCCGAGAGCGTCGGCTGCGTCACGCCGCAGGCCTCGGCGGCGCGGCCGAAATGCCGCTCGCGCGCCAGCGCCATCAGGTATTCGAGCTTGTCGAGCACTACCGGGACCCTTGCGGCCCTAAGCTTCGAAAAGCTAGATAATATCGAACGATAGAAAATTTCAATCGTGGGATAAGGACGAGGGGATTGTGCTGCGTCGAGCGGCTGCCCCAATGTGCGCCCGAGAGGACTTTCCAATGAATACCACAACCCTCACGGATCGCAGCGCCAACGGTGCCGAATGGCGCGCCGCCGGCCGCGCCGCACCCCCAAGGGCCGCCAGGTCGATCCGCGTGCGCTCGACGGAGGTGCGCGCGCTGCTCGGCGACCGCTCGCGCCGGCGCGATCTGCTGATCGAGCATCTGCACCTGATCCAGGACCGCTACGGGCATCTTTCGGCTGCGCATCTCGCTGCGCTGGCGCAGGAGATGCGGCTCGCGCTCACGGAGGTCTACGAGGTCGCGACCTTCTACGCCCACTTCGATGTGGTGAAGGAGGGCGAGACGCCGCCGCCAGCCGTCACGGTGCGGGTGTGCGATTCACTCTCCTGCGCGATGGCGGGCGCCGAGACGCTCCTGCGCGAGCTGCCGGCACGGCTCGGCGGTGGCGTGCGGGTCGTGCGCGCGCCTTGCATGGGCGCTTGCGATCGGGCGCCGGTCTGTGCCGTCGGCCATGGCCAGGTGATGCAGGCGACGACCGATCAGGTGGCTGCTGCGGCGGCCAAGCACGCGCATCCGCACGCCTATCCGACCCCGAAGGATTTCGAGACCTATCAGCGCGACGGCGGCTACGCGCTGCTCAAGGCCTGCCTTGCCGGCACGCGCACGCGCGACGACCTGATCAAGATCGTGAGCGACGCCGGACTGCGCGGGCTCGGCGGCGCCGGCTTCCCGACCGGCCGCAAATGGTCGCTGGTGCGCGCGGAGCCCGCGCCGCGCATGTTCGCGGTCAATTGCGACGAGGGCGAGCCCGGCACCTTCAAGGATCGCCACTATCTCGAGCGCGATCCGCATCGCTTCATCGAGGGCATGCTGATCGCGGCCTGGGTGGTGGAAGCGCCCGAGACCTATCTCTACGTCCGCGACGAATATCCCGAGGTGCGGCTTCTGCTGGCGCAGGAGATCGCCAAGGCCGAGCGGGCGGGGCTTTCGCCGCACACGCGGCTGCATCTGCGCCGCGGTGCCGGCGCCTACATCTGCGGCGAAGAGTCCGCGATGATCGAATCGATCGAGGGCAAGCGCGGCCTGCCGCGGCATCGGCCGCCCTATGTGGCGCAGGTCGGCTTGTTCGGCCGTCCGACGCTCGAGCAGAATGTCGAGACGCTGTTCTGGGTGCGCGACATCGTCGAGAAGGGCGCCGCCTGGTTCACGTCGCATGGCCGGCGCGAGCGCAAGGGCTTCCGCAGCTTCTCGGTCTCCGGCCGCGTCAACAAGCCCGGCGTCGTGCTGGCGCCCGCCGGCGTCACCGCGCGCGAGCTGATCGATGAGTATTGCGGCGGCATGCAACCCGGCCAGGCATTCAAGGGTTATCTTCCAGGCGGCGCTTCCGGCGGCATCCTGCCCGCCTCGATGGCCGACCTGCCGCTCGATTTCGGCACGCTCGAAAAGTATGGCTGCTTCGTCGGGTCGCACGCGGTGGTGATCCTGTCGAACCAGGACGACATCAAAGCGGTCGCGCTCAACCTGATGAAGTTCTTCGAGGACGAGAGCTGCGGCCAGTGCACGCCCTGCCGGGTCGGCACCGAGAAGGCCGCCAAGCTGATGGCGCAGGGGCCGTGGAACGAGGCGCTGCTGACCGAGCTTTCGGGCCTGATGCGCGACGCCTCGATCTGCGGATTGGGCCAGGCGGCACCCAATCCATTGTTGTCTGTTCTTAAGTATTTTCCGGAAGAACTGAAAACGCCGCTGCGGAGTTGGGGATGATTGATCCGCGCCACACATTCCGGCGTCGTCCCCGCGAAGGCGGGGACCCATACTTCCTGCGCTATCGAGAGTCCGGCGGCTATGGGTCCCCGCCTTCGCGGGGACGACAGCCGAGAGGCACCATGACGATGACAACGGAACAGGTGCGCTCATGAGCACGAACGGTTCTGGCAAACCCACGACCTTCACCATCGACGATCGCGAGGTCGACCTTCGCGAGGGCGAGACCATCTTTCGCGCCGCGCAACGGCTCGGGATCGAGCTGCCGCATCTGTGCTACTCGCCCAAGCCCGGCTATCGGCCGGATGGCAACTGTCGCGTCTGCATGGTCGAGGTCGAGGGCGAGCGCGTGTTGGCCGCGAGCTGCATCCGCCAGCCGACGCCCGGCATGAAGGTGAAGACGCAGACCGATCGCGCCAAGACCGCACGCCGCATGGTGGCGGAGCTGCTGGTCGCCGACCAGCCGGCGCTCGAGATTGCGCACGATCCCGACTCCGAACTCTGGAAGATCGCCAAGCGACAGACCATCGAGGCCGGCCGCTTCCCGCGCGACACGCGGCCCACGCCTGATCGCAGCCATCCCGCGATGGCGGTCAATCTCGACGCCTGCATTCATTGCAATCTCTGCGTCCGCGCCTGCCGCGAGGTGCAGGTCAACGACGTGATCGGCATGGCCGGCCGCGGTCATCATGCCAAGATCGTGTTCGACTTCGACGATCCGATGGGCAACTCGACCTGCGTCGCCTGCGGCGAATGCGTGCAGGCCTGTCCGACCGGCGCCCTGATGCCGGCGACGCTGGTCAACGAGGAGAACGTCCGCACCGGCTTTCCGGATCGCGAGGTCAACAGCGTGTGCCCGTATTGCGGCGTCGGCTGCCAGCTTACCTATCACATCAAAGACGACGAGCTTCTCTACGTCAGCGGCCGCAACGGCCCGGCCAACCAGAACCGGCTCTGCGTCAAGGGCCGCTTCGGTTTCGACTACGTCAGCAATCCGCAGCGCCTGACGCAGCCGCTCATCCGCAAGGACGGCGTCGGCAAGGCCGCCGACGATCTGGTCGATCCGTCCAATCCGTGGACGCATTTCCGCGTAGCGACCTGGGAGGAGGCGCTCGACCGCGCCGCCAAGGGCCTGGTGAAAATCCGCGACCGCGACGGCGCGCGCGCGCTGGCCGGCTTCGGCTCGGCGAAAGGCTCCAACGAGGAAGCTTATCTGTTCCAGAAACTGGTGCGCACGGGCTTCGGATCCAACAATGTCGATCACTGCACGCGGCTGTGCCACGCGTCGTCGGTGGCGGCGCTTCTCGAAGGTGTCGGCTCGGCGGCCGTGACGGCGACCTTCAACGAGTGCAAGAATTCCGACGTCATTATCGTCATCGGCGCCAATCCGACTGAGAACCATCCGGTCGCTGCCACCTTCTTCAAGCAGGCGGCCAAGCGCGGCGCCAAGCTGGTCGTGATGGACCCGCGCGGGCAGGCGCTCAAGCGCCACGCCTGGCAGATGATGCAGTTCAAGAACGGCACCGACGTCGCGATGCTCAACGGCATGCTGAACGTCATTGTCAGCGAAAAGCTCTACGATCAGCAGTACGTTCAGACCTACACCGAGGATTTCGACAAGCTCGCCGAAAGCGTGAAGCCGTTCACGCCGGAGGAGATGTCCCCGATCTGCGGCATTGAGCCGGACGTGTTGCGCACGGTGGCGCGCACCTTTGCGCGCGCCGAAAGTGCGATCATCTTTTGGGGCATGGGCGTGTCGCAGCATACCCATGGCACCGACAACGCGCGTTGCCTGATCGCGCTGTCGCTGATCTGCGGTCAGATCGGCCGTCCCGGCACCGGGCTGCATCCGCTGCGTGGCCAGAACAACGTGCAGGGTGCGTCCGATGCGGGCCTCATCCCGATGTTCTTTCCCGATTACAAGTCGGTGGAGAATGCTGAAATCCGCGCCAAGTACGAGGCGGCGTGGGGCGTGACGCTCGATCCCAAGCGCGGCAAGACCGTGGTCGAGATCATGGACGCGGTCCATGCCGACGAGATCAAGGGCATGTACATCATGGGCGAGAATCCCGCGATGTCCGATCCCGATCTCAACCACGCGCGCGGCGCGCTGGCGCATCTCGAGCATCTGGTGGTGCAGGACATCTTCCTGACCGAGACCGCGTCCTACGCCGACGTCGTTCTGCCCGCCTCGGCGTGGCCGGAGAAGGACGGCACCGTCACCAACACCAATCGGCAGGTGCAGATGGGCCGCAAGGCGCTGCCGCTGCCGGGCGAGGCGCGGCAGGATTTGTGGATCATCCAGGATCTCGCCCAACGCATCGGCTGCAACTGGAACTACCGGCATGTCAGCGAGGTGTTCACCGAAATGGCGTCGCTGATGCCGGCACTCGACAACATCTCGTGGGACCGCGTCGAGCGCGAGGATCATGTCACCTATCCGGTCGATGGGCCGGACGTGCCGGGTCGCGACGTCGTGTTCGACAAGGGCTTCCCGCGGCCGAACAGCATGGCCAGGCTGGTTGCGACGAAGTACACGCAGCCAGACGAGATGCCCGATGCCGAGTATTCTTTCATCCTCACGACTGGACGCCAGCTTGAGCATTGGCACACTGGCGCGATGACGCGCCGCTCATCAACGCTGGACGCGCTGGAGCCGAGTGCAGTCGCGTCCGTTTCGCGCGGCACCCTCGCGCAGCTCGGCGTCGAGGCCGGCGCCATGATTCGGGTCTCGACGCGCCGTGGCACGGTCGAACTTGCGGCACGGCAGGACGACGGCGTGCCCGACGGCGTCGTGTTCATCCCGTTCGCCTTCGTCGAGGCGGCGGCCAATCTGCTCACCAACCCGGCGCTCGATCCGTTCGGGAAAATCCCCGAGTTCAAGTATTGCGCCGCCAAGGTGGAGAAAGTCGACGAGGCGACGCGCGTGGCGGCGGAGTAGCTGTTCTTCTGCGATCGTGGGTTTGAATGAGCACCGCACGCCCGATCCTGCGCAATGCGGTGTTGGCTGCCGGCTTCGGCACGCCGGTGCTCCTCCTGCACGGCTCCGCCAGCTCCTCGGCGATGTGGACGCCGGTGATCAATGCGCTCAAGGCGCGCTTTCGTCTGATCGCGCCCGATCTCATCGGCTATGGGCGCACTGATGCCTGGCCGGAAAAATATGAGTTTCGCTTGGACGACGAGCTGCGGCTGATCGAGCCGCTCATCGAGCACCAGCCCGGTGGGGCTCACGTCGTCGCGCATTCCTATGGTGGTGTCGTTGCGCTGGCGCTTGCGCGCGCCGGGCGCGTCGGTATCCGCTCGCTCACTCTGATCGAGCCGGTGGCCTTCCATATGGCGCGCAGCGATCCGCAGGCATGGGCGGAGGTCGAGCGGTTCAGCAGCGGTTTTGGGGAACGCATGGCGAAGGGCGAGGTCGACGCCGCGATGCGGCATTTCGTCGACTATTGGTCGACCGCCGGCACCTGGGAGGCGATGGAGGAGGGCACGCGAGCCAATATGCGGCGGGCTGCGCAGAAGATCATGCAGGAGTTTAACGCGGCTTCAGCCGATCCGCTCGTCGATGCCTTGCGTGACGCTGCGTTTCCGGTGCGGCTGATCGCTGGCGACATGAGCCCGTTGCCGGTCCGCCGCATCGCAGCGCTGATCGCCGAGCGGCTGCCCAACGCGAGCCTGCAGGTGATCGCTGGCGCGAACCACCTGTTGCCTTCGACGCATCATCGCATGCTGAGCGCGTGGTTGTTGGAGAAGCTTTCCTGATTCTATTCAGTTTGCGGTTTGTAGGATGGGTTGAGCGCAGCGAAACCCATCACGGGACGAAACCACGCTTCGAAGAAAGCCGATGGGTTTCGCTGCGCTCAACCCATCCTACGGGATCGTCCCCCAATCCCTTCACCCAATCTCCAGCAGCAGCTTCTGCAGGATGGCATTCTTGAAATTATCGAAGCCGATCAATTCGATCGTGACATGCCCGTCACCGCCGACGACGTGGTTGCGATAATAGACCTCGAGGCCTTCGGGCGGCTGCGGCGGAAAGATGTATTCCGGCGGCTTCACGATGATCGGCAGGCCGTTGATCACCACGCCCTTCGCAACCAGCATGTCACGAACGGCCCGCAGCCCGGCGATCCCCTGATTGTCGTCGCCATCGCCGGAGACATCGATCACCTTCCGGCCGCCGGTGAACTCCTTGTCGAAGCGGGCGTCGCAGAACAGCAGCGCCTGGCTGATCAGCGTGTTGATCCCGACCCGCGGGCGCTGCTCGCTCCTCAGCCGCTCGCGGAACTGGTCCATCGATCGCGCGTCGTGCACCCGTATCCAGGGAACCATGACGGCCTGCTCGCGCGACCATGCAATGAACGTGATCGCGAGCACGGGCGGATCGAGGTCGCTGATGACTTTCAGCACGCGCGGGTCGCCGAGCGCTTCGATATAGCCGTCCTGCTGGGTTCGATAGCGCGCCGGGCTCACGCTGCCTGAGACGTCGGCCGCCAGGATGAGCTGCATCCCGACCTGCTCGGCGGCGTTCGCCGCCAATGGAGCGAGTGCGAACGCTGACATTGCTGTCAGGGCCTGGCGTCGAGTCAGCAGCGTTCTCATAAGCCTCTCCTGTGCGCCACCCCTGGCTTTTTCAGTTCGCCTCGCAAGCCGCCCGAATGCCCCGGAGCGGTGCGCAAGACGTCATTCGCAACACAAGATCACATTACGAATGTACAGCAGCAGATGGGCGCCTGGCGAGGCGCAGCCGACCAGAAACGGTGGAGGCTATGCAACACATTGGTATTGCGGGCTGATCCGGCTGCAATCGGACGCGGAAATCGCTGCCACGTCCCGACTTGCCGTTTTGAACTCAGTCCTGTCGGTGCTCCGTCGCCGGTCCCGAACTGACGGACTGCTACAGACCCGGCAGGCGCGGAGCGCCGTCGAAGTGCACGCCTTCGAGCGCCAAGAGCTTGGCCTTCGTGCGCGCTCCGCCGGGCGCCGAGAAGCCGCCGAGCTTCTGGCCGGCCGCCAGCACGCGGTGGCACGGGATGACGATCGGCACCGGATTGCGCCCCATCGCCTCGCCGACGTCGCGCGCGCCCTCCCATTGCGTGATGCCGACCGTGCGCGCGAGCGCGCCATAGGTCGTGGTCGTGCCCCAGGGGAGCTCGCGCATCGTCTCGTAGAGCTTGCGGCGGAACGGGTCGAGGCTCGAGAGATCGACCGGAACCGCGGAGAAGTCGATCCGCTCGCCGTCGAGATAGCGCGCAATGTCGGTGATCAATGCCGCGATCGCCGGAGGGGGGGCCGCCTCACCGCTGCTGCCGCACCTTGAAACCAGTCGCCGCTCGGTGGCGGCCCGATCGCGCTCGGGCAGCTGCACCGCGACCAGCCCACGGGCGCTCCAGGCGACGCCGCAGGTTCCCATGGCGGTATCGAAGACGCAGTGGCTGATGACGGGTTGGTCGCTTTCCATACAGCAGCATGTAGGGTCGGATGCGCCGCAGTCCACCCGAAATCCAAGTGTCCTTAAGCGTCCTTCTTGTCCTTGAAATAGGCTTCCACCGACCCTTTGAGCTTGATCAGGAGGGGGTTGCCGTGGCGGTCCTTGGCCTTGCCGGCTGCCACCCGGATCCAGCCCTCGCTGAGGCAGTATTCCTCGACATTGGTCTTTTCGACGCCCTTGAAGCGGATGCCGACATCGCGCGCCAGCGCGTCGGCGTCATAGTAGGGGCTGTTCGGATCGTTGGAGAGGCGGTCGGGTGGTGTGTCGGACATGGCCCATCGCTTTTCGGTTCGGAGAGAGCGTACTCCGGATGGAGCAAATGTGAAGTCCGCCTTGGTTGTTCCAACCTCGCGCCCTACCTAAGTTCACAGGATAGCCAACAGTCAACGAGCGAGGCCACCATGAAGGCCACCCTGAACGGCAAAGTCATCGCCGAGAGCGCCGACATCGTGAACAATGACGGGTACATCTATTTCCCGCCGACCGCGGTGCGGATGGAGTGGCTCGAGAAGGCAGCAGTGACCGAGAAGGACCGCGCCTGTCCGCATGGGGTCCAGTTCTATGATGTAGTGATCGACGGCGTGCGTCATGCCCGCAACGCCTGGGTCTACGAAAGGCCACGCCCCTCCAAGGCTGAAACCCAAGGCCGGGTCGGCTTCTGGCAGGACGTCGAGATCGGCTGAGGGTCGTTGATCGGCCGGTCGCCGTTCAGGATTGGCCGAATTCAGCGGGCCAAACTCAAGGCCAACCTCGCACCGACCCGAGCTGCGCGTCTCCGCCGGCAGAAGCGCAGCACCGCCTGCTTGGGTCCGGGCAGACGATCGGCTGCCGGGAGCGTTTGCAGTCTGGCCTCGTTCATCAAGATGAGCCTTTTCTCGAGGGCGCTTCGACAGAGGCTGTTGACGCCGTCTGAAATTTCGGAATCCGACTTCATGAGACGCCGCAGAGCGTCGCAGTCCAGTGCCAAGTACCGAACGGGTCCGTTTGCAACGACGGTTGCGGTCGCAGGTGTGGCCCTCGCGAAACCAATCTCTCCGATCAGGCTGCCGGCCCCGCAGGTGCCGACGTGCTGGCCGTTGACCAGCACAGAGACGCTGCCCGAGCGCAGAACGATCAAGCTCTTTGCAGGCTCACCCTGGCGCATCAACTCGACGCCGTGCTCGCTGTCGTGCCACGAGCCGACGCTCCGTATTGCGCGCACGTGGCGCGGTTCGAAATCAAGCATCAATGCAGCCTGAAGCGCCTGCTCGTCAGGGCTGAGGACGGCCGGCCGATTGCGATACATGGCCAGTGCAATCTGAAGAACAGCCGCCATGGCGAAGGTGAATTCCCAAACCGTTCCGACCGGGTCGCCCAGCCACAACCACATATAGGCGCCGCCGACGATTCCCGATGCAATCGCGAACACTCGCAGCAGCAACATGCGGGTCATCATCATGGAGACGACCAGCAGGACGTATCCGAGATTGCCGACCAGCATTCGGATGATGAATTCCAGGTCGTAGCTCATTGTCGCCTCCATTCCGTGTCCACCCAGGGAGGTCTATTCGCTGCATACAGACTAGCTGGTCGTTCGCCGAGGAAATGTGATGGCAATCACGGATTCGTCGAAAAATCGACGCTGAGGCGCCTCGAGTTTGGTCGCTCCCACGCGTCGCCCCGAGCCCGGACCTCTTTCGAGCCACCGCAATAATGCGATAGCCTGAACACGGTTGGACTTGACCAATCGCGCATTGCGCGTGGAACTCGAAACAGGGGGGATGCCATGAAGTGGCACGTCGTTGCTCCGTTCGCCGCCGCCATAGCGGCCGTCGCGTCAGGTGCATTTGCACAACAGGAAACCGCCGAATCCCACATCGCGGCCGCCAAGGCCGCGGCCGGGACCGAGCATGCTGCCCTGTTCGAGGCGACCTGCGTGCGCGAGCCAGGCCCGCCGCCTGCGCGCACCGAGCCGCGGCCGGTGCCGGAGCGCTCGACCTGGCATCACGAGCCGGTCAAGGTGTTCGACAATCTCTACTATGTGGGCGAGAAGGAATATTCGGCCTGGGCCGTGACGACGTCCGACGGCATCATCGTGATCGACACGATCTGGGCCTATTCGGTCGAGGACGAGATTGTTGGCGGCCTCAGGAAACTCGGTCTCGACCCGGCCAACATCAAATACGCCTTGGTGAGCCACGCCCACATCGATCACATCGGCGGCGCCAAGTATTTGCGGGAGAAGTTTGGCACTCGCGTCGTGATGTCGGCCGCCGATTGGGACTTCGCCGAGCGCAGCACGCGGCTGCCTGATGAGATCAAACCCAAGCGCGACGTGGTTGCGCCCGACGGCCACAAGCTCACGCTCGGCGACACGACGCTCTCGCTTCACCTCACGCCGGGCCACACGCCTGGGACGATCTCGACGATCTTTACGGTGAAGGACGGCGCCCGCACACACACGGTTGCGACCTGGGGCGGCACGTCGTTCAACTTCCAGCTCTCGCCGGAGGCGTTCCAGATCTACATCAAGTCCGCAGTGAGCTTTCAGGACGTCGTCAAGCAAGCCGGTGCCGACATCATCGTTTCCAATCACACGATTTTTGATGGGTCGCTCAAAAAATTTGAAGCCCTGGCAACACGCAAGCCCGGCGATCCGCACCCGTATGTCGTCGGGCAGGATTCCGTGCAGCGCTACGTGAAAGTCGCCGAGGAGTGTGCACGCGCTCAATTGCTGCAGTTGAAATAGCAATAGGTGCTGACGCGCGGTGATGCCGCCGCCCTCTTCGCGGTCGGTTTACCATCGCCGATGACCTCAACGAGCCGCTACCGGCCGAACTGAAAATCGCCTATTGTTGGCGTCGTCTGGCGTTCATCGGGCGAATACCGGATGAAGATGCCCGGATCGCGACGGTCAACGCCTCATCAAACGGGAGAATGCTCATCAACGGGAGGTGACCGATGCGCCTGCAGCGGGATTTCCTTCTTTTTGTAGCAGTGGTGACGATGGCGGCAACGCCCGCAATGGCACAAACGCCTTTGGCGGCTGGACCGGCCGGCAGCGAAAAGCACAGCGCCGTATCGATTCCGAACTTTTCAGGCACGTGGACGCATCCCGCCTTTCCCTGGTTCGAGCCGCCCGCATCGGGCCCTGGCCCGATCACCAACTTGTCCCGCTGGGCGGGGCAGGGCCCCGCGGGTCCGGGCGGTTCGTTGGCTTTGCCTGCCGGCAAGGTCGGGATCAGCAACTACGATCAGCTGGTCGGGGACTACAACAGTCCGATCCTGCAGCCCTGGGCGGCCGAGGTGGTCAAGAAGTTCGGCGAGATGTCGCTTGCCGGCATCTACGTTTCCGAACCCTTCGAACCAGTGTTGGCCCTCGCCAACGCCGTTCATCTACAAGCTGCAGAACATGCAGATGATGCAGCAGCCGGACAGGATCACGATCTTGTACGGCGGCTATAACAATGAAGTGCGCCAGGTGCGCCTGAACCAGCCCCATCCGTCGCCGCTGAAGCCGTCCTGGTACGGAGATTCCGTCGGCCATTACGAGGGCGACACGCTCGTGATCGACACCGTCGGCGTCAAGACCGATCGCAAGTACGCGATGATCGACTTGTTCGGCACGCCCTATACCGAAAAGCTGCACATGGTCGAACGCTATCGGCTGCGTGATTATGACGACGTGAAAGACGCGCTCGAAAGAAACAACAAAGAGAATTGGCTGTTTCAGGGCGATGTCTGGAGCCGGCACCGCGGCAGCAAGTTCCTGCAGCTGCATCTGACGATCGAGGATGAAGGCGTCTTCACGATGCCCTGGACCGCGACGATCACCTATGCGCCGGGACCCGCCAAGATAGATGAAGGCGTCTGTTCCGAAAATCGGATGGAGTACTACAACAACAAGGAGGCGGACGTCCCAAGAGCGGAGAAGTCGGACTTCTGACGGGTCTGCCGCCGGGTATCTGGCGAGATATCGGGACTGGGATTGGCGAGCGCTGCCCAGCGGGATGGACCGCGTCCCCATTTCCCGCGTGATTTTGCTGCTATGCTACCCCGGCTGTTTGCCGAAAGGGTTGCTTTTCATGTCACACCGCCGATCACCCGCCGCTATGTCTTGTGCGCTCGCAGCACTTACCGCGTTCGCTTTTCTTTCCTCCGCCACCGCGCAACCCGCGCCCGCGGACAACAAGCCTGATGTCACACTCGGCTCGACGCCGGACACGGTGATCTGGGGCTATCTCTCGTCGCGCGTACCGCCGGTGCTGCGCATCAAGTCGGGCACGACCGTGCGCATCGACACCATGTCGCATCAGGGCCTGACCACGCGCGAGGATCCTGTCACCTATTTCGGCAAGGCCGGCATCAAGCCCGAGGAGGTCTTGCAGGACGCGAAGGACATCTTCGCCAAGGTGCCGCGCGGCAAGGGGCTCGGCGTCCACGTGCTCACCGGTCCGATCTGGATCGAGGACGCGGAACCCGGCGACTCGCTCGAGGTGCGCGTGCTCGATCTGCAATTGCGCGTGCCCTATGGCGTCAACAATACCGGCCCGGGCTCAGGCGTCCTGCCTGATCTCGTGAAGACGCCGTCGCCGCGCATCATCAAGACCGACCCGCAGCGCAAGGTCGCATTCCTGCCCGGCGGCATCGAGCTGCCGCTTGCGCCGTTCCTCGGCATCATGGCGGTCGCGCCGCCAAGCGACCTCATCATCGTGAGCTCCGGCCCGCCTGGAAAATGGGCCGGCAACCTCGACCTGAAGGTGCTCGGCGTCGGCTCGACGCTCTACATCCCGGTGTTCAATGACGGGGCCTTGTTCTACACCGGCGATCCGCATGGCGTGCAGGGCGATGGCGAAGTCGACGGCGGCGCGCTCGAGCAATCGATCACGGCGACGCTGCAATTCATCCTGCACAAGGGCGCCGGCAAAGCCATGCGCGGTCCGCGCGCCGAAGATGCCACGAACTATTACACGCTCGGCCTCGACGTCGATCTCAACGTTGCGATGAAGAACGCCGTGCGCGAGGCGGTCGAGCTGTTGCAGGAGAAGGCAGGCGTGACGGCGGCGGAGGCCTATGCCATCGCCAGCATGGGCGTCGACTTCCGCGTGGCCGAGGCCGTGGATAGCGTGCAGCTGATCTACGGCATCGTGCCGAAGAAGTTCTTCAAGCAAAGCCCGAGCTACTGGACGAACAAATAGCGCGGCGCGTGTGATCGTCGTGGCACCGCAGGTGGCGGTGCGCGTTGACTTGTCGCCGTCGGAGGTGTGCTTTACCTCCAATAGCAATCAAATAGCGGACATTCCCCAACCGGCGCTAAGGGCCACAAGCCGACAAGGATGTCAGGAAATCCTGATATCCTACTCCCTTAAGAATAGCCTTCGCGCAATACTGCCTCCTGCAGACGCTGAGAGACGCAAGCCGAAAACTCTCAATTTTCATAGTAAATCAGATGTGTATTTGACATTGTGCAACGCAACGTTATCATTTTACCACTCGTGAAGCGTGGTTAAATCAGGCTGGAGCGCTGAGGGAAGTTCGCACTCCCCCTTTCTGCTGAGACAGATTTGCTCATGATTAAACTTCGTGAACTTTCCAAAAGGCTGATGTCTCACGACCTGTCGCCTGACAGGTACCGGCTTCATCTACTTGCGGCTATCACCACCCTGTCATACGACGAGTTGCGAGCGCTTGCGCGTCTCATTGTCGATCACAATCCGTGAGAGCTTTACGCGCCGATTGTCCGCGCTACTTCGTTGATCCGGAGGAAAGGCTGATTGGCATCCTCTTCATGATTAGTCAGCTTTACCCCTGAAAGCTGATGTGCGAGCGGACATCCGTTGACTTCGCCTTCGGGCCAATTGCGAAATTATCGCCGGACATGTCTGAACATGATCGGCATAATCCTAGGTCGTAAGGGCAGGCGACACCATCGCGACACGACATGGTAGCGGAGCATCCGCGGTGGAGAAGGCGACCACGACTCATTATCCTCCAACTGCAAACGCATTGTGCCGCTAGTCTCGTCGTTCGGCGGCGAATGCTTCGAGTGACCGGGACCGAACGCATCTTATCGTCGCCAGCAATCTGCGTGAAGCGCCTGAATGTGGCATGGCCGGACAAACGACTCGTTTTTCGCGACCCTCTGCCCCTGGTCGCTATTGAGACCGATGGTATCGCTGCAGCCGTGCGAGCGAATACCGACGCGGACAAGACTGAGCATGTGTGTACCGACGCATGCGACGTTGCCTGCGGTTCAGCAGCCAACGGATCAGTCACTGGCGCGAGTGACCTCAATCCGAGACTCAAGCGCCCGGCGTCGTGGGGCGCCGGCGCGACGGATCGTGCGAAGGAAGCCGAACGAACTTCATTCCGACCCGCGTGTTGTTGTGCGGCGTGGCGGTGATGCTCGCGTTTCGCGCGGCCTTTGCCGATCCGCAGCAGGACTGCGGTCAGCCCAATAATCCGAAGCCCGCCATTGCAGGATGCAGTGAGGTTCTCCGTGCGACCCCGAACGACGCTGGCGCCTACTACAACCGCGGCATCGCCCATACGGCGGTCGCGGAATTCGATGCGGCGATCGCCGACTTTAGCAAAGCGATCGAACTCGAACCCGGCAATACTCGCGGCTACCTCCTCCGCGGGCTCGCCCATACGGCGGTCGCGGAACTCGATGCCGCGATCGCCAACTTTAGCAAAGTGATCGAACTCGAGCCCGGCAACGCTTTCGCCTACCTCAACCGCGGCCTTGCCTACCGGCGCAAGGGTGACGGCAACCGGGGACTTGCAGATTTTAACAAGGCCATCGAGCTGAAGCCTGACTATGCTCCCGCCTACTTCTTCCGCGGTATCGCCCATTCGGACGTCGGGGACCGCGACGCCGCGATGGCCGACTTTGGCAAACGATCGAACTCGAGCCCGGCAATGCTTTCGCCTATCACAACCGCGGCTCCGCCCATATGGCGGTCGGGGACCTCGATGCCGCGATCGCCGACTTTAGCAAAGCGATCGAACTCGAGCCCGGCAACACTCGCGGCTACCTCCTCCGCGGCCTCGCCTATCAGCGCAAGGGTGACGGCAACCGGGGACTTGCAGATTTTAACAAGGCCGGCGAGCTGGAAGCCGACAAGGATAACAGCACGCACGCCGGTGTTCCTTACCTTAAGAACCCGTTTGATCTCACAGTTCCTCCGACACCGGCCCCCGCCGAAGCGGCCAAGTAGCGGCCAACAAGAGTTGGTAAGGTGGTCAACCCGTAGAGTGCGACATCGAACCAGCAGGGTTCCATCAGTGGTTATCGAGCTTTTCTCACAATCCACATTGCTGGAGACAGCGTTAGTCGGCTCTGGGTCATTCGCGTCTGGTGACGAGCAGTGCCATGTCAGGCCATGTCCGGAGTTCTTTTGAAACCGGACCTTTGGGTCGTGCGAGGACGGCGACGTCCAACGTCGCGATGAAGAACGCCGTGCGCGAGGCGGTCGAGCTGTTGCAAGAGAAGGCAGGCGTGACGGCGGCGGAGGCCTATGCCATCGCCAGCATGGGCGTCGACTTCCGCGTGGCCGAAGCCGTGGATAGCGTGCAGCTGATCTACGGCATCGTGCCGAAGAAGTTCTTCAAACAAAGCCCGGCATATTGGACGAACAAATAACCCCAGCCGCTGTGATCGTCGCGGCCCCGCAAGCGGGGCCCTGCGTTGACTTGTCTGCAGACACATGCGACGCTTTTGCAGGCAACGCATTGTCGGTGCCCCATGCTTTGGGGCGATGATGGCCCAAAGCCACAACACCCAAAGCTAAAATAGAGAATGTGATCGGACGCGTGCCGCAACCGCCCTTGCGATTGTGGATGCTGATCTCGATCACCTAGGGAGCGGGAGGCTCAGCATGCAGAAATCATGTCTTGCTGCATTGGCGTTGCTTGCAACGGTTTCTTGGTCAGCTTTGGCATCGGCACAAGACTCCGTTGGTACCCTGGCCGGCGTCATCACCGACGCGGCGGGTGCACCTGTGGCAGGCGCGTTCGTTCAGATGAAGAACGCGGAGCGCCGTCTCAACTTCATGGTCATCACCCAGGAGCAGGGCAAGTATTCAAGCAACAGGCTGCCTGCCGGCAGATACGTAGTGCAGGCGATCGGTGGCGAGCGTCAAAGCGCTGCGTCGAATCCGGTCGAGGTCGCGGTCGGCAAGGCATCGTCGGTCGATCTGTCGCTCACCGTCGAGCGTGCAGCGCCGCTGCCGCCGGCGTGGCCCGGACGGCCGCCCGGCGAGCGTGGCGCCGAAGCGGCGGCGGCCACCCCTGGAGCAGGGCCGCGCCTGGCTGAAGGCGAGGGCAAGGCCATCATCGAAGCGAAATGCATGACCTGCCACGATGCGCAGCGAATCGTCCGCTCGCGCGGCAACGAGGCGCGCTGGCAGCAGGTCTTGCGCACCATGACGTCCTATGCACAGGGCTCGACGATTGCAAAGCCGCTCACGAGTGATGAGGAGAAGGCTCTGCTGGCCTATCTCTCGACCAATTACGCGCCTGCTCCTGGAACTGCTGCCAGGGCCAAGCCCGATCCCTTCAGCCGCCTCCCGCGCACGCTGCTTCCACCGGAGGCGAGGGGCTACATGGTCGTCGAATACGAGCTGCCCAACCCGCGGGCTGAGCCCCACGAGGTCGCGGTCGACAGCGAGGGCAACGGCTGGGTCTCCCAGCGGGTCGGCGGACGATTGGGCCGGCTTGATCGCAAGACGCTCGCCTATGTCGAGTATGAGCCGCCGGCAGCGAGCTCGCCGATCGTTCGCCTCAACGGGATCCGGCGCGGCAATGGCGGGGAGCTATGGATGGTCGACGGCGGTCCCAACCGGCGCTTTCTGAGCTTCGACCCGAAGACCGAACGTTTTGCTGCCTATGATCTGCCGCCCACACGCAGCGGCAGCGCCAGCGGCAATACCATGCGCGTGCATCCCGACAACACAGTGTGGCTTGCCGCGATCGGCTCGAACCAGATCGTCCGGCTCGACCCGGCGACCAAGCAGTTCACCATCTACGACGTGCCGGTCGGCGTGAAGAACAACAAGAATGCCACCCCCTACGGCATGGCCGTCGGTGGCGACGGCAACATCTGGTTCGTCGAGAATGCCTTCGACCAGATTGCGCGCGTCGACCGCGCCACCGGCAAGTTCGACGAGTATCCCCTCAGCGTGAAGGATCCGGTCGCCCGCAAGCTGGGCGCCGACTGGGACGGCAACCTGTGGGTCGGTCTGCACGGCGCAGGCAAGCTTCTGCGGGTCGACTACAAGACATTGAAGATGACGGAATTCACGCCCCCGAGCGAGGATGCCGGCGTCTATCTCGCGGAACCGGACCTCAAGAACCAGCTGATGTGGACAACGCTCCATCACGTCGACAAGCTCGGTCGCCTTGATCCGGCGACAGGCAAGTGGGCCGAGTACCCGCTCATGATGGCGGAGACCGATGTCCGCCGCATCGATCTCGATCCGACCAATCCGAACCGGGTCTGGTACTCGGGCGTGCTGTCAAGCCGTATCGGCTATGTGGAGCTGTTGCAGTAGTTTGTGGAGCGACAAGCGCCGGTTGATCATTCAGGACGTAGAGACAGGGCGCCAGGTGGGCATGCTGGCGCCCTTGTCGCTTGCTGAGCTTTCGAGCAAGGCAGCGAGAGTGGTTGTCGCGTCGTCGATCAGGAATTGTTGGTAGCGATAGTACATTTCATCTCCTAAAGGGGTGACGATGGAGCTCGCTTGGCGCTGGCAACGGGCGCGCAGCTCCACCAGCCGGTCTAGGATCGATTGGGCGGCCGCGCGCCGCTCCGGTGCGGCCATCGCGCACTCTGTCGGAACAGCGCGCATTTGCGCGTGCGTGAGCCGCGGATTGACCAGCTCCTTGAGCGCGGTTTCGAGCTTCTCGCGCGCCGCATCGATCCGCCAGAGGCAAAATCGGCTGAAGAGAGTCATCGCGTTGAAAAGAATTGTCACGGCCATGACCAGATAGACCCAATAGGCTGGCGACAGAAGATTAACGAGCCACGGGAAGTAGCGATCGGCGATGTTGGGCTCACCGCTGTTGAAGAATTGTTGGGACTCGTGCGCGAGCGGCAATACGGTCGCGGAGCTGGTAGAACCCGGAGGATTGGCGCGGACGAAACCCGGCAATTCAGCCCCCAGCAACATCAGAATCGCAATCCGGTCGGCCCGCTGAGCGCATGGGCTGGCGACAACCAGGGTGCTCAGCCGCGCCACTTGCTTGTCCGTCGCCGGGAGTGGGCGAACCAGGTCGTAACGACCAGCAGGGATGCGGCCCAGGCTGAGCCACGGGTAGCGCGCGACCAGGCCCTGAAAGTCGGCGGGCGCAACGATGTCCAAGCCGTCTTGGCGAATGACGTTGTGTAGAAATTCGGCGTTCTCCTGCATCACGACGGCGGCAAGGTCGAGCTTGCCCTGCGCCACCAGCCGGGTCTGCTCGGCCAGCTCGTGATATGACAGCTTGATATCCAGCTGGCGCAGATCGGAGTCCTGGAAGAGCTGGTGCATGAGGTAGGCCGTGCCGGAACCCTGCGGACCGACGCCGATCGATGCGCCGCGCAAGTCCGCGAATGTGCGAAAGGCGTTGCCCGGTTTTCCCAGCAACAGCAGAGATTCCGGCTCGGGCAGCCGGCCCAGGAGCTCGAGGCGGGCATCCGCCAACACCGGCGTGCCGTCCTGGATCAGGGCAAACATCTCGGTGCAGCGCGCCTGTCCGCCGGTCAGCCGGCTGACGTTCTCGATCGAGCCCGCGGTCGGGATGACGGAAAGTGTGCCGTGCCCTCGCTTGGCTCGATCAGCCAGGCGCGTCGCAAGCGTGTGATAGTAGCCGCCGGCGGCTCCTGTCAGAACGGACGCGCGCAGATAGCCGTAGTCGCGCGCGATGCCGAAGTTCGCAGCAATCGCTGCCACCAACGCGGCGCTGAGCAGCAGAAGCAAAAGGCGCAAGAATCCCTTGCCGCGCCAACCCGCAGGGTGACCAGCGGTTGCTGAAGGCGGGGCCGAAAAGAACGGCTTTCTCTCCTTACGATAGTGAACAGGATTTTTGGGCAAGCCGAGCATGAGCGGAGCACCGAGACCCTGTCCTGGTCACCACCTTCAGGATTTGAACCGGCGGCCGGTGACCACTCCCACGATGGCGGCAACGAGCAGCACGCCCAACAATGCCGCGGGCGGGCTCTGACGTACTGTATCGGCCACCAGCCTCAGCGTGTCCTCCTGGCTCGCGATTCTTGTGCTGTCGACGCCGTGCTTGAAACTCCCGATCAGGGCCGCGGGCTGCGCCAGCAGCAGCTGCGGCCGTGATGCAAGCCGGGGCCTCTGCCACGTGAAGACAAACGCGAACAGGATCAGCGCGAGAATCACCAGTCCGCCCCCGATCATGCCAAGCGCGGCGAACGGATCGAGTTCAATCGAAAGCCAGAAGTAAAGCGCGATGAGCCCGGCAATGATCGCGCCGAGGGCGGCAAGCGCAGCCACGGCCGCGAGAGCCCCGATGAGTGCAGTGTGGCGGGTCTGACGCCGGACTTCGCCCCTTGCCCAACCGACTTGCCGGTCGATGTCGGAGCGGACGGCGTCCATCAAGGGAGCGAACATCAACTGCGTCCTCGCGACATCAACCCGATGACGACGCCGACGACCAACGCACCCGCAAGCGTGCCGAGCGGATTGCGCTTCGCCATGCCTTCAAGCTCGGATGCAAAGGTCTTGGCGTGCTCTTTGGCCGAGGTGGCAAGATCGGAGCTCATATCTGCGACTCCACTGGCCGCGCTCCCGACTTGCGCGGCGAGCGTCTCGCCCGCGCCGCGGACGGTTTTCGCTGCGTCGTCGCTTGCTTGAGAGGCATAACGTGAGAGCGTGCTCTTGAGGCTTGCCATGTCCTGGCGAAGCTCGCTCAAGCCAATGCGCTCGGCCTCCTCGGATTCTTTGCGCCCTGGGGGGGTGGGGGGTTGTTGAGATGAAGGGTTGTAAGTCATGTGCGTCATCTCCCTGTATCTAAAGGCAACTGAGATGTTGGCCTCTGCCTGGCGCAGAGCGCGTAAGACCCTCTCCTGCAATCCGCCAGATTGGCGACCGTAGGAAATTTGCGCGCAGCAATCCTACGCGCGAAACTTTGTGTGCTGCATTGCGCGAAGGGATGGAACGGCTCGCCTTAGGTATAGGCGGTGCCTTGCAGCGATATCTGCGATCAGCGTGTCACGAGGTTCGCCTCGCAGTGCGCCGAAAGCGGACCTTCGTTATGCGCGTGTCGTTGTGCAGTCAGCGAGTATGCAGTCTTAACAATTCGTCTTCGCCTCACTTCGCCGCATAGGTCTTGCTGAACTTGTTGCGCGCGTTAGTGACCGTGAACGTTCCGTCCTGCTGCGCCGATACCTTGATCCAGAAGGCGGGCCCGTTGTGGGCGGGCGGCGGCGTCGTGTTCGGGCCGGGCGCGGGCGCCGCGATCGGTGCGACCGGCATCGCGGCCGGCGCCTCGTCGGTCAGATTGGCGATGAACATTCCGGGCACGGTGTATTCCTGGCCGCCCAGCAGCGAGAAATGGATCTGCCACAGGTTCTCGAGGCCCGGCGACGACAAGAGGACCTTCATCACGTCGGGTTGGCCGCCCTTGCGGGTGCCGTTGTTGATGATGGCGACGCGCGGGCGCACGGCGTGCATCATGACTTCCGAGCTCGAGGTGTTCACGCCGTGATGCAGGCCGAGGAACACGTCGAGCGCGCCGATGCGGTTGTTGGGGCACATCAGCTCGAATTCCTTGTTCTTGGTCAGATCGCCAAGATGCATGGTGCGGAACTTACCGAATGTGATGTGCACGCCGACCGACAGCGGGTCCTCGATGTTGTTGTCGCCGGGCTTGAAGCTCGCGCAATAAGGGTTCGGCTGGCCGGCGCCGGCCAGCGGCGTCTTGATGGTCTCGCCGGCCGAGGTCACGACCTGCACGTCGAGGTCCGTGATCGGAATTTTGTCGCCCGGCTTGGCGACGGTGTGCTTGGCCTTGGCGATGAGTTGCGGATAGACCTTGGCCAGGAATTCATCGGGGCCGGGCGCCGGCTGCTGGTTCGGCCCGTGGTCGATGAAATGCTTGATCGGGATGCGCTTGGCGAGCTCCTCCATGCCGCCGAAGTGGTCGCCATGCCAGTGGGTGATGATGAGGTGATCGATCTGCGTGAGGCCGGCATCCTTGGCCGCCTCCATGATGCGCGAGGCATCGCGCACCGACGCTTGCGGTCCTGTATTGCCGGTGTCGATGAGCAGCGATTCGCCTGACGGCGTGACGAAGAGCGTCGCGTTGCCGCCTTCGACGTCGACGACGTAGATGTCGAGCGTCGTGCGCGTCTGCGCGCTGGCTGGCGCGCTCGCAATGAGCAGCATGCCCGTAGCGACCGTGAGCAATGAATTCTTCCGCATGTGTGCCTCCCTCCCTTGCGATCGATCGTGTGCGGTGTCGTGATCGCGTGCGTCTCTGCTCCGGCCATGCCGGGCAGGCACCGCTTTGCCGTCATCTTAGCAACCTGCGCGATGCGCCGGAAGCGGCCACACGTCAGCGAGGTGCAGTGAAACCGCACACACAAAAAAAGCCAGCGCAGTCGAGCTGCGCTGGCCCAGAGACTCGCGTCGGTTGGAGCGCGCCAGCGTTCAGAACTCTAGGCTTTTTGTTCGAGCATGATCTTTTCCGAAAGCCGGCTTGCACTTTTCCGGATCATGCTCTAAGCGGCCAGATTGCCGTGCTTGATCAGGTTCTGCTTCTGCTTCTCGTTGCGCGGCGGCAGCTTGAACAGGCGCGCCGCGGTGCCGCCGAGGATGTTGTGCTTGGCCTTCTCGGACAGGAACGGCAGGTCGTAGATCGTGCTCGGCAGATCGAAGTCCCAGTGCGGATAGTCGGAGGCGTAGAGCAGCCGGTTCTCGGCATCCATCATCTCGAAGGTGCACTCGCAGCGCCTTGCGGTTCCGGATCTCGATCGGCTGCGACGAGTAGTACATGTCGCGCATGTATTCGCTCGGCTTCTTCTTGAGCGTCGGCGCCTCCGACGGCCGCATCATGTATTCGTTGTCGAGCCGCTGCATCAGGAACGGGATCCAGGCGAGCCCGCCCTCGATCCAGATCACCGGCAGCTTCGGGAAACGCTCGCCCAGGCCGTTGATGACCCAGTTGGTGCAGTGGAGGATGTTGTAGAACGAGAAGCCGAGCGCATGCACCGAGATGAAGCGGTTGCAGGCGCGGAACACCGGCTCGGACCAGTTCGGGCCGGAGTGGAAGGAGAGCGAGAGCCCGCGCTCCTCCATGGCGCGGTAGACCTTCATGTAGGCGTTGTCGTTGACCTGCAGGTTGCGCACGGTCGTGACCATGAAGCCGGAGACGCCCTTGCGGTCGCCGAAAGTCTCGACCTGGCGCAGGCAGGCGTCCGGATCGGAGAACGGCAGGCAGAGCGCCGAATACATGCGGCCGCCCGATTCGGGCAGCACCTTCTCGGTGAGCCAGCGGTTGTAGGCCCAGCACAGATCGACCTCCATTTCCTTCTGCGGATGCAGGCCGATATTGAGCATGCCGGTCGGGAACAGGCAGGAATAGTCGACGCTCATCGCGTCCATCCAGCGCTCACCGAGCTGCACGTCGCGCAGCCGGCCGGGGTCGGTCTTCTCGGTCGAGCGCATCGGATAGCGCGTCACGCGGCCGCCCATGTCCTGGGTGAAGCCGGCCTGGCTCGGCACGATGTTGTGGCGCCCCTTGGCGCGTCCCGACATGGTGACCTGCCGCAGCACGTCGTTCTCCATGAAGGGGAGAATCTCGCGACCAGTTCTCGTTCTCGTAGTGGTGCGCGTCGCAATCGACGATGACGATGTCGTCGAGTTTGCGCTGCACCGCCTGCTGGCGCGCATGCGCGAGCAGCTTGGTGGTGTTGAGCTCTTCGACCGAAACGCGGCGGCCGCGTTCGACAATCAGTTCCATGGGTTATCTCCTCGAATGTGGTGTCAATTGGGTGAAATGCGCGCGCTCAGCGGCCGGTCCAGCTCTGCCACATGCCGAGCTCGAACACGGCGAGGTTGACAGCGCGCAGTAGCCCGCTGGCCGTGATCATGACTTCGGTCGGAGTGACGGTGGTGCGCGCACGCAGCGGCAGCACCTCCTCACCGGCTTCGATCTTTGCGGCGTAGTGTTTGCAGGCGGCTGCCATCAGGGCCTGGATCGCGTCGAGCGAGATCGCGTCCTTCTCGCCCTTGGCCAGCGCCCGTTCGATCTCGGCGGCGACCCGCTTGGCGTCGGCCGACAGCGGCTGGTCGTGGCACGACGGCGGGCTTTCGCGGCAGCCGGACGCTTCGCAGGCCGGCGAGCGGTGGCGACTCTAGGAGACGACATAGAGCTCATCTCCCTTCTGCACGACCTTGTAGCGGCGGAGCTTGAGCTTGCGGTCGGAGACGCACTCGCCGGTCTTCATGTCGTACTCGTAGCCGTGCCACGGGCACACGAAGTGCAGATCAGTCCTCGGAGAAATAGAGCCCGCGCGAGGTCTTGTCGGGCATGATCGCCTCTTCGACCTTGGCGATGGTCAGGCCCTCGCAGGCCGGCCCGCCCTGGTGCAGGCAGTAATTGCTGTAGGCGTAGTACTCGCCGCCCTCGCGGAATACTCCGATCTCGTTGTCTCCGACGAACACGATGCGGCGGTCGCCATCCTTGAATTCGGCGGCCTTGCCGACCAGCGTCTCAGCCATGCGCGTCACCTCCCGTTGCTGAATAGTGTCCTGAGGAGGCAAGTAAGCAGGGGGCTGTGCGGCCGATGCCTTGATGTGGATCAAGGCGGCGCTCGACAAGGCGATGACGTGCACACGCACCGCAATTGCATCCGAACAGCAACGCCGCTCGCCAAGGAGCGTGAGCGTGGGGCGGTCGATTTCAACGCTGCCCAACCGATTGCTCGTTGTCTTCAGCGGGTGTGCGCCCGCCCAACTGAGGCGTGTGATTTGTGCATCTGTTCGCAACTTTTACGGAAAATTTACGTGAAAATTACTCTCATAGATTGAGTTTTTCGGCTCAGCTGGCCCGCCGCCGGCGTTGACGAGCTTTTGCAGGATCCGGCGAAACGCAATTCGCGGGTGCTGCCGTGCGCATTGCTTTTCTGGATACGCAGCAGCTCGACTACACGGCCGACACGCCCTACCGGCAGCCGCTCGGGGGCAGTCAGTCAGCGCTCTGCTATCTGGCGGCGGCGCTTGCGCAGCTTGGTCACGAGGTCGCTGTGCTCAACGCCACGACGCTGCCGGGCCGGTACCGTGACGTGCAGTTTATCAATTTCACGCGCATCCCATGCGAGGTCCTGCCTCGCTTCGACTTTGTCGTGGTGCTGAACCTGCCCCACGGGCTGCAGCTGCGTCGCGAGCTCGGCATTCGTGCGCCGCTGGTTCTGTGGCTCTCGCATGCCGCGGATCAGCCAGTGGTGGCACCGCTTGCACAGCCGGAGGAACGTGACGCCTGGAGCGGCTTTGCGTTTGTCAGCGATTGGCAGCGGGAGCGGTTCGTCGAGCAGTTCCGTATCCCATGTGACAAGGCGCGCGTCCTTCGCAACGCGATCTCGCCGGCGTTTGCCGAGACGCCATTGTCTCCCGCCTGGTTCGAACGCGATGAGCAGCAGGAGCCGCCCATGCTGGTCTATACCAGCACGCCGTTCCGCGGCCTTGATGTTCTGTTGCTGGCGTTCCGTATCATCCGGCAACAGATTCCGCAGCTTCGCCTGCGTGTGTTCTCGAGCATGGCGATCTATCAGGTGAAGGCGGCGCAGGATCAGTACCGGCCCCTCTATGCGCAATGCCTCACCGAGGGCGTGGACTATCGCGGACCGGTCGGCCAGGCACGACTCGCACAGGAGCTGCGTGGTGTCGCCGGCCTTGCCTACCCGTCGACCTTCGCTGAGACCTCCTGCATCGCGGTGCTCGAGGCCATGGCGGCGGGTGCGTTCATCTTCACGACCAGGCTCGGCGCGCTGCCGGAGACGACGAACGGCTTTGGCTATCTGGTTGATGACGAGCCTGATGCCCAAATCCTTGCCGAGCGATTTGCCGCGATGACCGTCAAGGCTTGGCACGAGCTGCTGGCAAATCCTGCTGCGGCGTCGCAACGCCGCGCAGCCCAGGCCCAATATGTCCGCGATCGCTATCGGTGGTCGGACCGGGCGGCGGAGTGGGTGTCCTGGCTTGAGCGGGCTGTGCATTGAACAGCTGACTAGAAGGGCCGGAAGGATTTCAATCGGCCGTTGGCGGATGCTATAGCGATGGCAACGGGAGCCATCCGATGACCATTGCCAGCGCCGCCGTCGATCGTCCTGCCGCAGCAGCGGCTCATGGGGCCATCCGTCACGACTGGTCGCGCCCGGAGATCCGGGCGCTGTTCGAGCTGCCGTTTCCCGAGCTGATGTTCCGCGCCCAGAGCCTGCATCGCAGCTATTTCGACCCGACCGAGGTGCAGATCTCGACGCTTCTCTCGATCAAGACCGGCGGCTGTCCGGAGGATTGCGCCTATTGCCCCCAGAGCGCGCACTACGAGACCGGCGTCAAGGCCGAGAAGCTGATGAGCCTCGATGCTGTGCTCAGTGAGGCGCGCGCTGCCCGCGCCGCGGGCGCGAGCCGCTTCTGCATGGGGGCGGCGTGGCGCGAGCCGAAGGAGCGCGACCTCGACAAGGTCTGCGCGATGGTCGAGGGCGTCCGCGCACTTGGGCTCGAGACCTGCGTCACGCTTGGCATGCTCACCGCCGAGCAGGCGGCCCGTCTCAAGACGGCCGGCCTCGACTATTACAATCACAACCTCGACACCTCGCCCGAGTTCTACGGCGAGATCATCTCGACCCGCACTTACCAGGAGCGGCTCGACACGCTCGGCCATGTGCGCGATGCCGGCATCAACGTGTGCTGTGGCGGCATCGTCGGCATGGGCGAGGCGCGCGAGGATCGCGTCGGCATGATCGCGGCGCTCGCCAATCTGCCGGTCCATCCGGAATCCGTGCCGATCAACATGCTGGTCAAAGTCGAAGGCACGCCGCTCGCGGGCGGCTGCCAGCTCGATCCGCTCGAGTTCGTGCGCACCATCGCGGTCGCGCGCATCACCATGCCGCAGTCGGTGGTGCGGCTCTCGGCCGGCCGCGAGGACATGAGCGAGGAAACACAGGCGCTCTGCTTTCTCGCCGGCGCGAACTCGATCTTCTACGGGCCGAAGCTGCTGACCACGCCCAATCCGGGCCGCGATCGCGACATGCAGCTTCTCGACAAGCTCGGCATGCAGCCGATGCGCTGACGTCGCTCGCCCGGGACACGCAAGAATCACCACAGCGCCGCCGCTGCGATCAGCGCCATGCCGATGCAGGCTCACCATCCAGATCGCCGTGCGCAGATAATGGATGCCGGCGAGATAGCAGGGCCAGAACGCGAGACGCGACCAGAAGAAAATATTAGCGCCGAGTGTCGCCTGCTCGCCCGCCTTGCCGGCGAAGTGCACGGCGGCCATGAGCGCGACGAACATCGCGAGATTCTCCACCATGTTCTTGGCGGCGCGATCGGCACGGCCGGCAAGCGGCGTCGGTTCCGGCAGGTCGTCGCGGTTGCCGAACGCACGCTCCATGCCGCCCGGTTTGCGCGCCTGGATGCGCTGGCCGCTCGAGTTGCAGACCATCAGCCAGGTCAGGAGCGCCGAAAGGACGAGAATCGTGGCGTCGCTCAGCATGTGTGGGTTCCGTGTGCAGACTTCATCGGAGCAGTTACGAGTGGCGCCGCCGATCGGATGCGCTTGGTGCATGAGCACGAGCCCAGCCCGATCGTCAGCAGCAAGGCCAGCGATCACCCTCTTTGAAGGTTGCCTGGATTAGGCGAGCTAAGCGCGCTCGTTAGCCCCGTAGTGGAGCACTTGAACTTTCTCGATTGTGACGAGCCCGCTTGACATCATGCCATCCAGGGTCGGGAGGAACGTGTCGATCTTCTCCTGCGAGTCGACGATCTCGACGACAATCGGTAGGTCCTGGGAGAGACGTAAAATCTTGGTGGTGTGGATGTGGCTCGAATGGCCAAAGCCCATGGGACCGCGCAGGACAGTGGCGCCGGCAAGGTTCATTTCGCGCGCCTTCAGCACGACGGCCTCGTAAAGTGGAAGATGACCATGTTTGTCGTCTTCGCCGAAGAACACGCGGAGCAGGACGGCGTCGCGGGGGATCTGCATGATTACACCCATCGCATTGTATTGAGGCTCATAGCGAGCACATGACCGATCCAGACGGCGAGCAGGCAGAGCACGACTGAGGCGCTGATATTGGCCCCCACCTGCAGCCATTCGCCATCATTCATAAGATTCAGGGTCTGCAGGCTAAAGGAAGAGAAGGTCGTGTAGCCTCCGCAAAGTCCGACCATGACAAACTGACGTGTAGTCGAGCTCGCAAAGACGCGTCCGTCCGGTGCCGTCAGCGTCGCAAAGAAGCCGATAATAAAGGAACCGACCACATTTACGATCAACGTCCCCCATGGGAAGGTTTCACCGATCAGGCGTGCTGCTACTCCAGAGCACCAATAGCGCGCGACACCTCCGATGGCACTTCCAATCGCAATCCAGACATAGGCTTTCATTGCTTTCATCGCCCTTTGTGAAGAGAAGAACCATGCCTCACCTGACAACGAGCACCGGGCAGAATGCCAGGTGCACGAGCCGATCGGCCCGGCTGCCAATCATCCGCTCGTGAATAGAATATTGCCCCGTGGCACCGATCACCAAGAGATCAACGCCCAGTTGCTGGGCTACGTCAAGAATGGTGACGACGGGATGCCCGGTCAGCACGTGAGTTTGCAACGGCACTTTGCTCGCTGCCGCCAGCCTGTGCGCTCGCTTTGTGACACTGCGGAAACGCCGGTCAGCGGCCCCCTTCTCCTCCTTAACATCCTCGATTGTCTCGTGAAACTGTGAAATCTCCTCGACCGAAATCGAATGTAATTCCGTGTTGCTTTGCTGCGCAATCTCCAAGGCCACCGAAAGCGCCTTGAATGCGCCTTCGGAGCCATCATTCGCATGCAGGATTTTCTTGAACATGATCGGCTCCGCGATCTTCTAGCGGCCAGGCTGCGAGGCCGTTTCAGAGTGTGCGGTCGCAGTCATGCCCAGCTTAGGGAGCAGATGGCGCGGCAGGTAGAAGGCATTTGCTATCAGCGTCGGGACAACCGCGCTGGCGATCACGGCCGCTACTAGCGCCGAGTATTGCCCTTGACTGATGATGCCTCGTGAGAGGCCGAACAGCGCCGAGATTGTCCCGAACGTGAGACCCGTCGACATCAAGAGGGTCGTGTACATCGCCTCCTTCTTCGGCGCTTTGTAAGACCTGGTCACAGGATAGACGCCAATGACCTTGGTGGTGACCTTGACGACAAGAAGGAATAAAAACGCCAACGGTGCCGCTACGAGGTCAGGTATCGATACGAATGAGCCTGCGCGGATGAAATAGAATGGCGTAAGAAGTCCAAAGGTCAGCGTTCTCAGCCTTCGGATGAGCGCATGGTCCTTTCCGACCGTTCCCGCCAGGACCATCCCAATCAGATAGGCAGGCAACACCGCTTCGCTATCGGCCCAGGAGGCAAGTGCCCCCATGCCCAGGAGGCAGAGCAGCAGGAATTTTGCCTCCAGCTCCGAAGGCCGATTTCCATAACGCCGGAAAAAGCGTGGCGTGATCCACGGTAGAATCGCAAAAGCTAAAACTCCGGCCGCGAGGAAGATCAGCGTCTTTATGGTGAATGGAGCGAAGATCAGCCCGAGCGCAATGACGGTGCCGAGATCTGTGACGAAGCAGGCAGCAAGAACCGTCTTGCCGTAGTCGGTCATATTGAACCCGAACTCCAGCATGACAGCGTAGACGACCGCGACAGACGTCGTCGACATGGCAACGCCGGCGAGCCAACTCGGCATTGGCTCCCAACCGAGCACGTAATAGGCACCGGCGGCGCAGCCGATGAAAGGAATGAAAAAGCTTGTGAGTCCGACGGCAGTCGCTTCCTTCCACTTGCGCTTGAAAACTTCGGGATCGAGTTCCGCACCGGCAAGGAATGTGAGGACGATCGCGCCGATGCCGGAAAGAAACTTGACCCAAGACTCGTCGGTTCCAAGCACGGCGGCGCCGACGACGGCACCGATGATCAGTTGAGCGATTGTTCCGACAACAATCTCGGATAGCGCCGTCGATATTCGGAACCAAATTGAAAGCAGGCTCGCGATCAACGCGAGTCCCAGCCACAATGCCGCAAGGGCCCAAGTACCCGTCATCGTCCCATCCTCGCCACCTTCCGACCTGGCCTCTAGCCAGATCGACCGAACAACAAAAAACCCACCTCGCGGTGGGTCTCAGACAGACTCCTACCGCAATGCCTAGCGGTAGGAGTCATCAGCCGTTGAAGGCGGTTTCGGGGGACTCCATCCCCATCGCGCTACAAGTTAGGTGCGCCGGCGCGCGTGGTCAATGGCCCGACGCACGTTGCATCGTATCCATGCGGGTTTTCTGCTTGAACGGGCGCGCCGCCACGTCCAGGATATTTGCCCGCACCCCGTACAGAGAGTTGCCCAAGCTTCATGGCCGAACGTCGTCGCCGCGTCAGAACATTCGAGTGGTCGACGGCGGTTATCGCGCTGATCTCCGTTGCGGCTGGCACGATCGTCTATCTGCGCGACGGCTCCGACAAAGCCCTCGCGATCCTGACCAGCGATCTGTGGCTGTTCACCGGCATGCTGCCCAAAATGGCGGCAGGCTGCCTGATCGCGGCCTTCGTCACGCGGCTGTTGCCGCGCGAGGTGGTGGCGCGGGTCGTCGGCGGCGAATCCGGTTTCGTCGGCATCCTGGTCGCGATGGTGATGGGCGCGGTGCTGCCCGGCGGCCCGCTGACGATCTATCCGGTCGCGGGCGCTTTCCTGCTGCTCGGCGCCGACATCGGCACCGCGGTCGCCTTCATCACCGCCTGGAACCTGCTCGGCTACAACCGCGCGCTGATCTGGGAGCTGCCGTTCTTCGGGCCCGAGTTCGTCGGCTGGCGCATCGTGATTGCGCTGCCGCTGCCGATCATCGCCGGGCTCCTGGCGCGCGCGGCTGCGCGCCTGATCGCGCGCGCGCTGGGGGGAGCGACCAATGGACCTGACCCACATCGTCAGCTATCGTCATCGGCCTCTGCTGTGGGTGCTGGTGGCGCACGCTCGCCTGACCGCCGCGGTGCGCAGCAAGGCGCTGTTCCGCGAAGGCGCCTATGGAAGGCGGCGCGCGACTTCGTGGTGCTGATCCCGCGCGTGCTGATCGGCGTCGTCGGCTCGGGCTACATCGCGGCCGTCATGCCGCAGGACCTGATCACCACCTGGATCGGCCCGAGGTCCGGCGTGCTCGGCATTGCTGATCGCGGCACTTTGCGGTGCGGCGACGCCCGGCGGCGCGGTGGTCGGCTTCGCGGTCGGCGCGGCCGCGCTCAAGGGCGGCGCCGGCGCCCCGCAGGTGATCGCCTATACGACGGCCTGGTCGCTCTATACGATCCAGCGGCTGTTCAACTGGGAAATCCACATGATGGCACCGCGGGTGGTCTGGCTGCGCGCGGCGGTGTCGATCCCGCTGCCGATCCTGGCCGGCATCGCCGCCATGCTGATCGGCAAGCCGTGAGTTGTGTTGCGAACAACGAGGTCTGTCATGACGTAACGAGGTTGACGCAGACGCGAACTCCGTGACATCGCCCGCCGGCTCGCGACGTGAATTTCTGCAAGCGAGCGCCGGTCTGGCAACGCTCGGCGCGAGCCTCTCGCGCCTTCAGCAGCGGCGCGCAGGCGCAAGGCGATGCCGAGCTGACGCGCGCTTGCCGCGCAGCGCGCCGCATCCTGATCAAGGGCGGCGTGGTGCTCTCGCTCGATCGCGCAGGTCGGCGATTTCGCGCAGGCCGACGTGCTGATCGAGGACGGCAAGATCCGCGAGGTCCGGCCGAACATCGCGGTGCCAGGCGAGGCCGCCGCGGTGGTCGACGCCACCAACCGCATCGTGATGCCGGGCTTCATCGACACCCATCATCACTTCTACCAGGGCATCCTGCGCAACATCCTCAGCAACGGATTGCTCAATCCCGACTACAACCGCGACATCAGCAATACGCTGACGACGCCCTATCACGCCTCGCCGATGTCTATGCCGGCACGCTGATCAGCGCGCTCGGCATGATCGACATGGGCACCACCTCGGCGGTCGACACCTCGCAGGTCAATCACACGCCCGAGCACAGCGACGCCGGCATTCGCGCGCTGCAGGAGTCCGGCCTGCGCGTGGTCTATGCCTATTCGCGCGGCACCGGCGATGCTGCGCAATATCCGCAGGACATCATCGCGGCTGCGGCAGACCTACTTCACCTCCGACGATCAGCTGCTGACGCTCGCGCTCGGCGTCGGCCTCGACCGGCGGCTGTTCACCATCGCGCGCGAGATCGGCGTGCGGATCGTCTCGCATGGCGTCAGCAACAACACCGAGCGCACGCTGATTGAGCTCGGCCGCGCCGGGCTGATGAAGCCGGGCGACGAGTACATCCACTGCACGCATTTGAGCGACGACGCCTGGCGCCTGATCAAGGACACTGGCGGCGTGGTCTCGCTGGCGGTGCCGATCGAGATGGCGATGGGGCACGGCATGCCGCCGATCCAGGAGGCGCTCGACCATGGGATGCGGCCGTCGCTCTCCTCCGACGTCGACGTGACGATGGCGCAGGATCCGTTCACGGTGATGCGCGCGGCCTTCACGCTGCAGCGGCTCAACGTGCTGCAGCGCGCGCGCCGCGGCGAGCAGAACCTGCCGCCGCTCCTGACCACGCGCGACGTGCTCGAATTCGCAACCATCGAAGGCTCGCGCTGCACGAAGCTCGAGGACAAGGTCGGCACGCTCACGCCCGGCAAGGAAGCCGACATCGTGCATGCTGGCGGCCGACCGGATCAATGTCTGGCCGCTCAACAATGTGCCGGGCGCGGTCGTGAACCTGATGAATCCGATGAATGTCGACACCGTGTTCATCGCCGGCAAGGTGAAGAAATGGCGCGGCAGCCTGGTCGGCGTCGACGTGCCGCGCGTGCTGCGGCTCGCCCAGGAAGCGCGTGATGGTGTCGTGCGTCGCGCAGGCTTTGCGGCGAATTTGTTTGGGTGAGCGTTTTCAGCCCGGAGCGGCTCCCCTGGGTAGCGTCTCGACAAATGCCCTGACGATGGCCGCAGCCTTGCCGGGTGCGACCTGGAGCAGCATGTGCGGCGCTTCAATGTCCACGATGCGCGTTGGCGCCGCGACCTGCGCAATAACGTCGGCGCAGCGGCGCGGAACGAGGCGGTCCTCGGTGGCCCGCAGATAGAGCACCGGGACGCGGACGTTTGGCAGCGCGGGCCGCATGTCGGCGCGAGCGACGGCGCCAAGGCGGGCCTTGAATGTCTGCGTTGAAACCTCATCGAAGGTGGCGCGCAAGGCCTCACTCAGCGGCGCGGTCGCGAAACGGCCCAGGAGGAAAGCGCTGATCACTCGCATGGGAGCAAGCCCAAACGGAATCAATGGCAGCAGCCACGGCATCGAGCCAAGGACAGGAAGCGGATTGCTTGCAAACGTGACGCACAGAATGAGCCCGACGAGATGCTGTGGGCGTGAGGCCGCGATCGAGATCGCGATCGGGCCGGAGAACGATTCGCCGAGCAGCACATAAGGACGATTTGTCGGAAGCGATGCGCGCGCGAGCGCTGCTAGCTCCGTGTATCCAAGCGCCGGATCCGGCGGATAGGAAACGACATGGGGCTCGATTCCGGGGCCGAGCGCAGCGGCGAAGTCGGCACGGGGCGTGGCAGCTCCGTCCATTCCGGGAAGAATGACCAGCGCGACCATGGACCGTCTCTGTTCATACAGGCCGCGCGGCGCCGCCGCGCGTGCAAGTCAATGCATGGCTTCTGCCGTCCGCGGCATGATGGCGCCGCGATGCCGGATCACCTGGCCGGCCAGGCGATGGGCGGCGGCGGCCGCAGTGCTCGGGCCGTCGCCCGACAGGCGCGCCGCGAGATAGGCGGCGTTGAAGCTGTCGCCGGCCGCCATCGGATCGACCGGCTCCACCACCTCAGGCACCGGCACGAACTCGCTGACGCCGCCCGCGGCGACCAGCGCGCTGTTGGGACCGTTCTTGACCACGATCTCGCCGATGCCGAAGGCCTGCAGCCGCTCGACCGTGGCCTCCGGGCTCGGATCGCCCCACAGCACGGCTTCGTCGTCGTAGGTCGGCAACGCGATGTCGACGCGCTTGAGCGCCTCCATGAACACCGTGCGGCGTGCGCGACAGATCGCCCTGCCAGCCATGCGCCCGAAAATTGCCGTCGAACGCGATCTTGACGCCCTGCTGGCGCGCCAGCTCGACGACGGCCAGGAAGCGGCCAAGCCCCGTGTTGGAATAGAGCGAGAGCGTGATGCCGGTGAAGTAGATGAGCTTCGCGCGCGAGCAGGCCTTCGACGATGCGGGTCCAGTCCGGAAGCTCGAACAGATCGCGTGCCGGGCGCCTCACCGCGCCAGAAATGGAGGTGCCGCTTTCCCTTCGCGTCGGCCTCGATCAGAGTAAGGCTCGGGCAGGCGGCCCGGCACGCGCAGCACCAGATCGCTCGCCACGCCCTCGGCCGTCGTCAGCGCGAGCACGCCATCGGAATAGGCATCGTCGCCAAGCGCGGTCGCAAAGGCGGTGCGCAGGCCCGGCGCGCGCGAGATAGATCGCCGTGTTGAACGTGTCGCCGCCGCAGCCCATGGCAAAGCGGCCATCGCTGCCGCGCGCGAGCTCGATCATGACCTCGCCGACGCAAACGACGCTGGGTTTCGCTCATTCAGGCCTCCGTGCCGCCGTTCCCGCTCTCTCCAGCACAGGCCGGCGCGCTTGGCAATCAGGCGGCCGCGAGCGAGGGGCACCCTCGCGGGCAACGGTGCAATATCATGCGGTTGCAAATCACGCGGTCAAAAAAGTGCGGCCGCCAATGGCGGCCACACTCATCTCATCGCAGTCAGTGAACCGACGTCAGTCCAGCGGCTCGACCCTCACGATCGAGGCGCCGTGGTTGCTGCCGACCCAGAAGGTCGGGCGCGTGGTGGAGTTGTCCACGAACATGCGGCGCATGTTGGTGTCGCGCGGCAGCGGATATTCGACCGTCTCGCCGGTCTTGGGATCGAGCCGCACCACGCGGTCGGTGGTCATGCCGCCGGTCCACAGCTCGCCGTTCTTGTCCCAGATCACGTCATAGGGATGCGTGAACTTGGTCGGCAGCGGGAACTCCTGCATCTTCTCTTCCTTGGTGTCGAACATCGTGATCTTGTTGCCGCGATATTGCGCGAACCAGAAGCGGTCCTGCTCGTCGATGCGGCCGCGCCGGTTGCGCGAGAGCGGCGTGCCGGTCTGATAGACGGTGAACTTCAGCGGTCTTGGCGTCGATCCGCACGAGGTAGTTCTTCTGGAAGTCGGTCACGATAGACGTTGTTCTGCGAAGTCGGCGCGCACGTCGTAGATCGAGTAGCTCGGCCCGGCCGCCCGGCAGCATCGCTGAGCGGATCGAACTCCTCGAACTTGCCGGTGGCGAGATCGAGCCGGAAGAGGGTCGAGGGGCCGGCGTCGTTGATCCAGATCTTGCCGTCGACGTCGCAGTCCGTTCGTCACCATGTTGAGCTGCGAGTCGTCCTTGTTGCGCTCCGGCGGGATCTGCCAGATACTGGAACTTCTCGGTCTTCGGATCGAACTTGGCGATCGCGCCCTGATACATCATGCCGAGCCAGAGGTTGCCGTCCTTGTCGACGCTGAGGTCGAGGTTGCCCTCGGGAAGCCCGGCTGGAACTTCTGTCATCGCGAAATTCCGTGTGCTTGCCGGTCTTCGGATCGAGCTTGCCGAGGAACTGCTCGCCGAAATTCGTGTACCAGACGTGCCGTTCGACGACGATCACGTCGTGCGGCTCGATCGTCGGCCGCGGCAGGTCGTATTCGGTGATGATGACATTGGTGCCGCGGCCCTTGACCCGCGGCAGCGTCTTGAGGTCGTAGCTCCAGCGTGGCGCTCTTGCTCAGATTGATGCGAGGCGAGGAATTCGGCCGCCTTGCGGAAGCGCTCCGGATTGGCGGCGCGCGACTGGTCGACGCGCCGCTGCGGCTTGATCGGCTGGCTCACCTGCGCATAGCCGTTCATGCGCGTGGATCACCTGCACGAACTCGTCGGCGTCGTGCGTCGACTTCACGATCCGCTCGAGCGTGTGGCAGCTCACGCAGTTGAGCAGCTGGCAGCTTGTCGTCGTCGCTGCCGGGCATGCTCATCATCCATTCGGCATTGGTGAGCTGCTTGCGCGAGGTTGCGGGTCTTGCGCAGCTTGAGGTCGACCGATGGCGGGCTCGCCGGCCGCGATCGTCGGCCGGCTTCGGCGCCGTCGAGGTCGTAGCCGACGGCGCGGGTCGTGATCGTGTATTGGCCGGGCGCGCAGCCGGTCGGCCGGGAAGCTGAAGCGGCCCTGCGCGTTGGTGATCACGCTGACCGTGATGTTGGAGCCAGCCCTCTTGGCGCTGACGACCACGCCTTCCATCGGCGCCTTCCTCGGCGGAGGTGACCTGTCCGGTGAGCGCTGTGCGCTTGCGCTGCGGCCGATGCCGAGGACCAGCGCCAGCGGCGGCGGTGGCAATGCCCGACAACCATCGTGCCATCATGGGGAATCCTCCTTGTGAGCTCTCTTTGACCCTTGTCGTCTCGCCCGCGCGCCCGGGGCGGCTGCCGAGATTGCCGGCGAGCCTAGGGCGGCGCCTCTGCCGGGGCAAGGCCAGGTCTAAGGCAATGTGTGCACGCCTATGCGTCACTTTCGCCTTGGAATCCGCAGCGGCGCCCCTATGTTACGGCCCAAACGGAGTGATCGATGTCCGACAAGATTCCAGTCACGGTGCTGACCGGCTATCTCGGCGCCGGCAAGACCACGCTGCTCAACCGCATCCTGTCCGAGCCGCATGGGCAGAAATTCGCCGTCATCGTCAACGAATTCGGCGAGATCGGCATCGACAACGACCTGGTCGTCGGCGCCGACGAGGAAGTGTTCGAGATGAACAACGGCTGCATCTGCTGCACTGTGCGCGGCGACCTCGTGCGCATCATCGACGGGCTGATGCGGCGCAAGGGCAAGTTCGACGCCATCATCGTGGAGACGACCGGGCTCGCCGACCCGGCGCCGGTGGCGCAGACCTTCTTCGTGGACGAGAATGTCGGCCGCAAGACCAAGCTCGACGCGGTGGTCACCGTGGCCGACGCCAAGTGGCTCAAGGATCGGCTCAAGGATGCGCCCGAGGCCAAGAACCAGATCGCCTTCGCGGACGTGATCCTGATCAACAAGGCCGACCTCGTGAAGCCCGACGAGCTTGCCGACGTCGAGGCGCGCATCCGCGGCATCAATCCCTATGCCAAGCTGCACACGACCGAGCGCTGCCAGATTCCGCTGCGGAGGTGCTCGGCCGCAACGCCTTCGATCTCGATCGCATCCTCGAGATCGAGCCGGAGTTTCTGGAGGCCGAGCATCACGAGCACGATCATGACCATCATCATGATCACGACCACGCATCATGACCACGGCCACGCTCATGACCACCACGACCATGGCCACCATGCACGGCGGGCTCAAGCACTATCACGACGAGGAGATGCAATCGCTCTCGCTCTCGCTCGAGAAGCCGCTCAATCCCGACAAGTTCTTTCCGTGGGTGCAGGATCTGGTGCAGAAGGAAGGCCCGAGCATCCTGCGCTGCAAGGGCATCCTGTCGTTCAAGGACGACGACAAGCGCTTCGTATTCCAGGGCGTGCACATGATCCTCGATGGCGATCACCAGCGCGAGTGGAAGAAGGACGAGAAGCGTCTCAGCCGCATGGTGTTCATCGGCCGCAAGCTGCCGGAGGAGAAGATCCGGCAGGGCTTCGAGAGCTGCGTGGCGTGACGCGTGTCATGAGACGCCACAGCGACATTCCCTCCGTGGTCGAGCGCACGCGGCCGGTGAAGGTCGATGGCGCCGGTCGTGGCGTGCATGCTTCGTCGGCGACAGCGCAGCGTTCGTGCTCGGCGAGGAAGCCTTGGTGCTTGCGCGCAAAGGCGAGGAGCGCCGCATTGCCTTACATGGCGGTGCCATTCTTTCCGCTGTCGGACGACGCCGATCGCATCGTCACGGGCGGCGACGACGGCAAGGTAATCGCGACCGACGCGAGCGGTGCGACCACCGTCATTGCCACCGACGCCAAGCGCCGCTGGATCGATTACGTTGCGATCGGGCCCGCCGGCTCAGCAGCCTGGTCGGCAGGCAAGACCGCATTCGTGCGCGACCGGCAAGGGCGCCGAGCACGCGCTCGACGTGCCTTCGACCGTCGGCGCGCTGGCCTTTCTGCCGAAGGGCTTTCGGCTCGCGATCGCGCACTACAACGGCGCGACGCTCTGGTTTCCGAGCGCCAAGGCCGAGCCCGAGCGGTTCGAGTGGAAGGGCTCGCATCTGGCCGCGACCGTGAGCCCGGACGGGCGCTTCCTGGTCACCGCGATGCAGGAGCCGACGCTGCACGGCTGGCGTATGGTCGATCGCAAGGACATGCGCATGCAGGGCTATACGGCGCGCGTGCGCTCGCTCGACTGGAGCGCCGACGGCAAGTGGCTCGCGACCTCGGGCTCGACCCAGCTGATCCTGTGGCCGTTCCAGGCGAAGGATGGCCCGATGGGCAAGACACCGCAGCTTCTGGCACCGACCGAGCATCACGTCGAGACGGTGGCGTGCCATCCCGAAGCAGGCCGTGGTGGCGGCCGGCTATGCCGATGGTCTCATTCTGCTCGTTCGGATCGACGACGGCGCCGAGGTGCTGGCGCGCAAGCCCGGCGATGCGCCGGTCACGGCGCTCGCCTGGAGTGCTGATGGCAGGCTGCTGGCATTCGGTACTGAAGATGGTACCGCGGGCGTGATCGATCTCGGCTGAGATCAATACCACAGCAATTGGTTCCCGCGACGGAACAACGCGAGCGGACAATCTCGTCGCATGCGCCCGGAACGCATGACGCGCGTTCCGCGTTTCCATCATGGATGTTCACCAACCACGATTGGAACATAACGTGCTCACAAACAATGTCGGTTCACGTCAGAGACGCGCGATGCGCACCCGCCTTCTGGCCGGCGTGTTCTCCGCGCTCTTTGTCGCAGGAGCTCCTCTTGCCGGCGTAATGGTCACACCCGCGCACGCTCAAGCGTCCATCTCGGTCGAGTTTCGCACCGCGTTGCAAGACCACGGACGGTGGCAGCGGCATTCGCGCTGGGGCGATGTCTGGGTGCCCGCCAACTTGGCGCGAGATTGGCGGCCCTACACGAACGGTCGTTGGGTCTACACCGACGACTGGGGATGGTACTGGGCCGAGGCTGACGCCGAAGCGAGTTGGGGCTGGGTGACCAATCACTATGGTCGCTGGGTGTACGACAACGACGAGTGGTGCTGGGTCCCCGGCGAGGAGTGGGGACCGGCCTGGGTGGAGTGGCGGCGCAGCAATAACAACGATGTCATCGGCTGGGCCGCACTGCCGCCGGACGAGGTGGTCGCAGAGTATCGCGAGTCGCCGCAGTACTGGGTCTTCGTACGGTCGCGCGATTTCGTGGCGCCGCGTATCGCCTCGGTGATCGTGACGGAGCGTGAGTATCCGGTCTTCTTCCGCGAGACCGTGGTGGTCAACCGCAGCGTGGTCGTGAGCGACCGCGGACCGCGCTTTGCCGTGAACCCCGGCATTCCGGCAGCCTACATCGCGGCTTCGGTTGGCAGGCCGATCCGGGCCTATGACGTTCAGCCGCGCGTGCTGGCTGGCACCGCCGGGATTCGGGGTGCGGTCGTGGTGCGTGAACAGGACCTGCGCCGTCAGGGATTCCGTGCGCAAGCGACGGTTCGGGAGACCCGCACCGAGATCAGGCCGGAGCGCAACATGTCCGCGCCGCGTGAGCTTGGCGCGGGCGAGCAGGGCCGCCTGGGTGACAATCCGCCACGTGCTGCGCGAACGGAGCAAGGTGGTCCGACCCAGGGCCGCAACGCGAACGACCGTCAGGGCGCCGAGGATCGCAACCGGAACGCCAATGAGCGGCAGGGTGCGCAGGATCGCAACCGCAATGCCAACGAGCGACAGGGCGCGCAGGATCGCAACCGCAACGCCAATGAGCGGCAGGGCGCGCAGGATCGCAATCGCAACGCCAATGAACGTCAAGGGACCACCGGTCGTAGCGACCGGGGCGAGGATAGGCAGCAAGGTGCCCAAGATCGCAACCGCAATGAGCCCAAGCAGCGTCCGAGCACCGAGGGTCGCGGTGAGCCGCGGCAGCAGGGAGCGCAGGAACGGAATCGTGGTGAGCAGCAGCGGCAGCAGCAGCGGCGGCACGGAGGGCCGCAGTAACGAGCCCAGGCAGAGGCCAAGCACTGACGGCGTAGGATCGCGCGAGCAGCGCTCCAACGTGCAGCCTCGGGGCCCAGAGACGCGGCAGCAGCCGGCTCCTCAGCAACGCGCTCAGCCGCAACCGCAACAGCAGCCGCGAAACGCCGATCGCGGCGGCGGAGACCCGAGAGGGGCGCGGGCAGAAAGCCCACGGCCTGGGCCGGGCGCTCAGCAACACCAAGGTGGTCAGCAACGCCAAGGTGGTCAGCAGCGTCAAGAGCGTTAAAGTTCTTTGACACGTCACAGGAAGGGTGGCCTCGGGCCACCCTTTTTGTGTCTATCGTCTCATGGGTCCTGGCGTCGTCGACGCCCGAGCTGCATCAAAATCGGGCGGCTATGGCCGCCCGTCGGCACTCACTCGCGGCCTTCTGGTCAGATCACGTACTGCCGCAGCGGCGGAAAGCCGTTGAAGCCGACCGAGGAGTAGGCCGCCGTGTAGGCGCCCGCCGCCTCGATCAGCACCTTGTCGCCGATGGCGAGCGAGACCGGCAGCGGGTACGGGTTCTTCTGGTAGAGCACGTCGACCGAGTCGCAGGTCGGGCCGGCGATGACGCAGGGCGCGGTCTCGTCGCGGTCGTGCGTGGTCCGGATCGGGTAGCGGATCGACTCGTCGATGGTCTCGGCGAGCCCGTGGAACTTGCCGATATCGAGATAGACCCAGCGCAGCTCGTCCTCGGGGCTGCGCTTGGCGATCAGCACGACCTCGGCCTCGATCACGCCGGCGTTGCCGACGAGGCCGCGGCCGGGCTCGACAATGGTCTCCGGGATGGCATTGCCGAAATGCCGGCGCAGCGCGCGGAAGATCGCCTTGCCGTAGGATTCGAGCTTCGGCGTCTTGCGCACGTAGCGGGCCGGGAAGCCGCCGCCGAGATTGACCATGCCGAGGTTGATGCCGCGCTCGGCGCAGCCGCGGAAGATCGCGGCCGCCGACGCGAGCGCCCGGTCCCAGGCCTCGACATTGTGCTGCTGGGAGCCGACATGGAACGAGATGCCGTAGGCGGCGAGCCCGCGCCTGTGCGCGAGCTCCAGGATGTCGGTCGCGAACTCGGGCTCGCAGCCGAACTTGCGCGACAGCGGCCATTCCGAGCCGGTGCCGTCGCAATGGATGCGGCAGATCACGCGACTGCCGGGCGCGGCGCGCGCCACCTTCTCGACCTCGGCCTCGCAGTCGACCGCGTAGAGCGTCACGCCGAGCGCGAAGGCGGTGGCAATGTCGCTCTCCTTCTTGATGGTGTTTCCATAGGAGATGCGGTCGGGCGAGGCGCCGGCCTCGAGCACGGCCAGCGTCTCATTCACCGAGGCGACGTCGAAGCAGCAGCCGAGCGAGGCCAGGAGCCTGAGGATCTCCGGCGCCGGATTGGCCTTCACGGCGTAGAAGACCTTGCTGTCAGGCAGCGACTTGGCGAAGGCCAGATAGTTCTCGCGTACGACATCGAGGTCGAGGACGAGGCACGGCCCCTCTTCCTTGCGGCGCTTGAGAAATTCACGGATGCGTGCAGTCATCTCTCCGAGCTCCCCAGTCCGGGCTGGCGGCGCGAGGCCGCCTCAAGTGAACCTCCTATGATGCGTGCGGCCCGCCGATTGCGAGCCTTACGACATCACGTCGATTGCTGCCTTGGTCCGGATGAGGGAGATCCCGTTCCGCACTGCTGGCAAAGAAGGACAAGCCTTTTCAGTCGACCGGCATTCGCGCCGGGATCCAAAAAAGCCCGCTCCGTCGTTGCTTTAAGCCGCGTCCCCCGTTGAGAGCGGGGTGCGCCGGTTTCGCCTCCGGCTGCCGATCGCATGAGCAAGGAAGTCAGTTCACTTCCTTAGGCGGCTGTCCGGCCTCTTGTCCGGATGCCCACCGATCGACACACGGCCACAGGCACGTGCGAAATTGGGCAGAGATAAAATAATCGATTTCGCTCTTAGTCGCAAGCAATTTGGCGCGCAGCGACCTGAGCGCTCGCGCGTGCGCGCGTTATCAAATCGTAAATGCGCCGATGGAATGCACGGAGACGAAACACGTCGTGTCTTGCTGGCCAAGCACACATCGCGCGCCGCCGCAGTTTGTCTCGGCGGTCGGGGTGGCGCGGCTACAGCCTCTCAACTAGTCTGCCGGCTCCTCGGGTTACGTGCTCCCGGGCGATCGATGATGAAGCCGGGCAGCCGCATGACCAGCAAGCGAACGGGACGCAAATCAAGCTCGACGGGCCATGCCAATGCAGGTGCCAAGACAGGTCCCGCCGGCACGCGCCTGAAGCGGGTCTCGACCTCGGGCCTGGTGATCGAGGCGACCACCGCCGCGGACGACGGGCTGCTGGAGGAGTTCTACCGCGACTACGATGGCGCATTCGTGCTGGAGAACGAGAAGGAGGGCTACGACGGTTTTGCCGAATGCCTCGGACTCAATGCCGGCGACCAATACGCCAACCTGGTCGGTCGCTACGGCCCGTTTCGCGAGTTCGTCGCCGTGGTCCGGGATCCCGCCACGGGCGCGCGGCTGGGTGGCGCTAATTTCATCATTTTCCCGGTCTCGCCCGCAACGGCGCGCGAGCTCGTCCTGTCGATCAACTTGAACTATGTATTCGTGAATGCGCAGCTTCGACGGAAGGGCATCCTTCGGCAGTTGATGGGTGACTTGCCTGCTCTCGCGTTCGGCCTGTTTGCTCAGACAAATGCTGCCGATCTGCCCAAAGTGCCGCCGAGAGGGAGCGAGCCGCAGGTCTACATCTTCATCGAGCAGAACGATCCTTTCCGCATGTCCCGTGAAGATTACGACAGAGATACGGAGTTGACCGGGCTCGATCAGGTGGCCCGGATCGGCCTGTGGTCGCGTCTCGGAGCCAGGATCGTCGATTTTCCGTATGTGCAGCCGCCGTTGTCGAAGGATCAGGGCGCTGACGACACGCTCGCCTATGCGGTGCTGGGGGCACCCGATGCCGACCTGGACGCGTGCCTTTTGCGTGCGCACCTTGAGCGATTTTTCGGCATCTCCGTTCTCAAGGGTGCCGATCTGTCGGTTGAGCCGACGGCTGCGGCGCAACTCTCGGAACTCGCCATTCGCTGCAAGGACAAGCGTCGCGTTCTGTTGCTTGACGGAAATGTGCCCGTGATAAAGTCCGCCCTGGCCAAATCGGCAAAGCGGCCAGCGACGCTTCGCGAGGCGCTGCGAAAGTCGAAATAGCGGGCGACGCCAAGGACGACGACCTTGGGCGTTGCGAATGTCCAATGGGGGGTTGAGGCGATGGATATCAGTCCCAGCGCGCTCTGGCACTACAAGGAGATCATCGGTCTCGGGTTCAGCGGCCTGACCGTCATCGGCTCCGTGAAGATCGGAATCGACGCCGTGAGAGGAGGGGAATTCATCAAGAACGTTCTCTCGGACGTGCCGGTGAGCCGCACTCAGGCCTACTGGAAGATGCTGGCCGCGTTCTGGCACGCCAAGACCTTGATGATCGACTTCAAGGCGCCACGGCTGGCGGCCGCGCGCTATATCGCCGAGCTCGAGATCCTGATGCCGGATCTGCGCAGGCCGAACCGGGCCGACTACGACCCGCAGGACTTCGAGCAGGTGCAGGCGAATTGGAACAGGCTGAATGCGGAGCACAAGAAGCTCAAGCGTCACCTGTTCCAGTCCCATTTCGAATCCCGGCGATTGGGCGTCGCCAAATGGCTCTGGCGACGCGTCAGGCGATTGCTCCCGAATGCATCGCCGAGCGCAAACATGGAGGAGAAATCCAACATCATCATCACCGACATTCCCTCGATCGACGATAGCCGCGACGCGATCAAGCACTACTTTGACGCCCTGGAAGATATGCGGCTGACCGGCAAGCCATCCTTCATTTCGACGGTCGAGTTCAGGTTTGGCTACCTGGCGCCGCTCTACCTCATTACGGGCCTGATCAATCAATTCGGCGGAGAGGAGGGCTGGAAGCTCATTCTGGAGAACTATCGGGGCCTGATCGAGCGCGACAACGAAGCCTATTCCTCCGAGCTGGTCGAGCTTCGCTCCTTCCTGTTCAACTGTTGGCTGCTCTGGGGGCCAAGCATTTCTCCGTGCGGATGCGAGTACTGGCTGCCGCATCACGCGACTTCAGGAAATCACATCATCCTGCAATACGGGTTCGGGGACGAAAACAATTCGGTCGACGTCTTGATCGAGGGCAGGAAGGAAGCCTCGGAGCGGATCGCGGATCGGCTGAACTCCCCCCGGAACACGGCCAGAAAAAACGATTTCAACCCGATCGCGATCATGGCGGCGCCGTTCAAGATCAAAGGCACCTTTACGTGGGGGCCGGTCCTGGACGATGACGAGGTCCCACAGGCGCAGAAGTTGATTCAGGGAGGCACCATCCTCCCCAATCCCAACAGTGGGAGAATCGTGCTCCGCTGCGCCGAGCGGGACGTCACCTCGAACACCGAAAAGTCGTCCAAATATTATTCTGCCTACATCTGGATCATGTTCTCCATCGAGACGATGGACGGGAAGCCGTTCTTCCCGGAGCGCTGGAAGAACCTGCTGGTCTATTTCGAGCATGGCAACATCGCCGAAGCGACGACGTTTCAGACCCTGAAGGAAAGCCTTGCCACCAAGGCCTGCTCATCGATCGCCGAGATCCTCAACCGCAGCTCCGATCGCGACCGGGTGCGGATCAGATACGCCTGCTCGCTGGACGATCCATTCTGCTGCCCGGAGAGCGGGATGGTGTTCCCGCCGGAGAAGGGAATTCTGGAAGGCGCGGGTGCCCGCAGGAAGGAGACCCGTCTGGTCGAGATCATGGCCGACCTGATCGGCCGCCATCCGGAAGCAGTGCTCCGTTCCGAGCGCCTGCTGATGCCGACGTCCGCCCGGCCCGGCGACCACAATCAGTACAGCTCCTGCGGCCTGCCCGAGATCGTCGAGGAGTTCTATCGCGATTTGCGCAGCCCGCCTGCAATGACGCCGGCCGCCTGAGCGGGCGGCCAAGGCTGGCGGGCCCGTTGCCACAGACGGTGGCACTCCGACTGTCATACTGATAGTAGTCCGCGCGCGCGATAGTCGCGCTTCCTGGCGTTGCGCGCATTCCATGCGCACGGCGAAATGCTCAAGAGTTTCACCGAGAATGCAGCCATGACCGAGACCGTTCACGAGATCGCGCAACAGAACAGGAGCAGGCTGCGAACCCCGTATTATCTGCTCGACGAGACGCGACTGCTCAGGAACCTCGAGAAGATCAAGCATGTGCGCGAGCGGTCCGGCGCCAAGTCGGTCCTGGCTCTGAAGTGCTTCTCGACCTGGTCGGTGTTTCCGCTCATGAGGCAGTACATGGACGGAACCACGTCGAGCTCGCTCTATGAGGCGAAGCTCGGCCATGAGCATTTCGGCGGCGAGACCCAGGCCTACAGCGTGGCGTTCTCGGAGTCCGACGTGCGCGAAGCCCGCACCTTCGCGTCCAAGATCATCTTCAACTCGATCTCCCAGCTCGAGCGATTTTATGACATCGCCAAGGGCATTTCGATCGGCCTGCGCGCCAATCCCGGCGTCAGCCACTCGCACTATGATCTCGCCGACCCCGCCCGCAAAGGCAGCCGGCTCGGCGTCGCGGACAAGGCCGCCATCGAGCGCGTGGCGGACAAGATCAGCGGGCTGATGTTCCATGTGAATTGCGAGAATGCGAGCTTGCCGGATCTGTCCCGCATCCTCGACCACATCGGCCGCGAATATGGCCCACTGCTTCGGAAGATGCAGTGGGTGTCGCTCGGGGGCGGGATCGCCTTCACCGACGAGGGCTACCCGCTCGACGAATTCTGCGACCGCCTCAAGGCGTCTTGCGGCGGACCACGGCGTGCAGGTGTACCTGGAGCCCGGGGACGCCTCGGTGACGATGGCGGGGTACCTGGTCACGCAGGTGCAGGACGTCCTGGAGCATGACGGCAGCATCGCCATCATCAATGCGGCGGTCGAGACGCACATGCTCGACAATCTGATCTATCGCGAGGATGCGACCATTGTGCTGCCCAAGGGTGTGCTGCCGAAAGGCGGCTCCCGCCGCTATACGGTCGCGGGCAATACCTGCCTGGCCGGGGACGTCTGGGGCACCTACGATTTTCCGGATAAGCTGGCGGTCGGCGATTTCGTGATCTTCGACAACGCCGCGCGTTACACCATGGTCAAGATGAACTGGTTCAATGGCGTGCAGATGCCGTCCATCGTGGTGCGCCGGCTCGACGGCAGCATTGAACTTGTGCGGGAGTTTGCATACGATGATTTCCGTAGCAGCCTCTCCTGATTTCGCGCAGAGCAAAATGAAACCGAATGTCCTCATCGTCGGCGCTGGCGCCGTCGCGCACGTTTCCGCCCACAAGTGTGCCCAGAACAACGACCTGTTAGGCAATGTCTGCATCGCCAGCCGCACGCAGAGCAAGGCCGAGAGCATCATCGAAAGCATCAAGCGCAAGGGCAATATCAAGGACAAGAACGCGCGCCTTTACGCGCGCGAGGTGGACGCGCTCGACATCCCGTGCGATGGTGAAGCTCATCCACGAGACCAAGTCCGCCATCGTCATCAACCTCGGCACGTCCTACATCAACATGTCGGTCCTGGAGGCCTGCATCCAGGCCAAGTCGGTCAACGGGCAGCCGGTGACCTACATGGACACGGCCATCCACGAGGACCCGGCCAAGGTCGCCGAGGATCCGCCCTGGTACGCCAATTATGAGTGGAAGAAGAAAGCCGCGGTGGCGAAGGCGGGGATCAATGCGATTCTCGGCGTTGGCTTCGATCCAGGCGTGGTGAACGCGTGGGCCGCGCTCGCCGTCAAGCACCACTTCGACAAGATCGACACCATCGACATCATGGATGTGAATGCCGGGTCCCACGGCCGGTATTTTGCGACCAACTTCGATCCGGAGATCAATTTTCGCGAATTCAAGAAAGTGTGGACCTGGATCAACAGGAAGTGGGTCGAGCGGCCGGTGCACTCAGAGCGGTGGGACTACGACTTTCCGGTCGTCGGCGAGCGCCCGGTCTATCTGAACGGCCACGACGAGCTGCATTCGCTCTCCAAGAACATCGACGCCAAGAGCATCCGCTTCTGGATGGGCTTTGGCGATCACTATCTCAATGTCTTCGGGGTGCTGCGCAACCTGGGAATGCTCTCGGAGAAGCCGGTGACCACCGCCGAGGGCGTGTCGGTCGTGCCGCTCAAGGTGCTCAAGGCCGTCCTGCCGGACCCGGCGTCGCTGGCCAAGACCTACAAGGGCTGGACCTGCATCGGCGACCTGGTGAAGGGCTGGAAGGACGGCAAGTGGCGTGAAATGCTGTTCTACAACAACTGCGATCACGCCAAGTGCTACCGCGAGGTGGAGTCGCAGGCGATCTCCTACACCGCGGGCGTGCCGCCGGTCGCAGCCGCGATGCTGGTGGCGAGGGGAGAGTGGGCGCCACACACGATGGTCAACGTGGAAGAGCTCGATCCCGACCCGTTCATCAAGCAGCTCGGCAAGATCGGCCTCCCGACCAAGATCCTGGACAAGACGCCGAAGAACGGGAAGCCGAGCAAGGACGGCATGCCGGTCTCGGCGACCAAGTCCAACAGCATCACCAAGCACGCCGTCTGGTAGGGCACCGCCGCTGCCGTAGCGCCACGTCGCGGCCGTAGCCCGGATGGAGCGCCAGCGACACCCGGAAACGATGGTGCAGGTTGCTCTGTCGCTCCCGGATTTCGCCATAGCGCGTCGAAAGACGCGCGTGAACGTGCTTATGGCTCAATCCGGGCTACAGGCTCCAACTGCTGCAGACGCCAAAACCGCAGTCGGCCGGCAGATGCCGGCCGACCTCAATGCGTTTTGGAGTGGCGATCAGAGTGGCGAGCCGACAGCAGTCAGGCAGCCGCCTTCCGCCGCGGACGCCGGGCGGATTGCTTCGACGGCCTTGCCGCTGAAACCGCACCGACCAGGCTCCGGCTCGCGCGCGGGGTGGCGCTCATGTCCAGTTCGAGGACGTCATCCACCATGACGATCGCCTGCGGACGATTGCCATTCTCGGCCCTGGCGAACTTCAGCGCCTCGTCGCGGCCGACAAAGAGGCCGCCGCAAAGACCGCTTTGATCCCGTGCGACCCAGTTGCCGTGGCTGTCCTTGCCGACCAGGAACAGCGGCGACTCCAGGCCGTTCACAGCCGGGCGGTTGGAACGAGTGTGCAGATTGTTCATAGCACTGTCCTCCAATCTACGACGTCACGGGAGCCGTTACGCGGCCTGCGGGAGCGATTGAGCGCTGTGCGCGCGACTTCGTCGCGCAAAGCTCTGGCGTGCACAGGCAGTCGCCGTCCGGTGGCGCGGACGAGACCGATCGCGCCATCGAGCGCGCCGGGCGAAAGCTCGAGCGCCAGGAACCGCTGCGCGTCATAGCGGCCGGGCAGCCACAACGAGCGGGTCTTCTCGGTGGAGAAGCCAAAACGCTCGTAGTAGGCGGCATCACCGACCAGCATCACCGCGCGGTGGCCAAGCTTGGCCGCCGCCGCAAGCGCGTGCCGCATCAGCGCGCTGCCGACGCCACGGTCCCGATGGCTCGGATGCACCGTGAGCGGGCCGAGCAGCAGCGCCGGCCGGCTGTCGCCCGCCGCGACGTCCCAAAGCTGCACCGTGCCGATGACGCGCCCGTGGTCGCACGCCACGAAGGCGAGCCCCGCCGCCGGCAGTCGATCCTCGCGCAAACGGTGTGAGACCTTGCTGAAGCGGACAGCACCGTAACCGAGGTCGAGCAGCGCCTCGCGCGCCGCGGCATCTTTGCCAAGTTCCCTGCGAATCGTGATCATGATCATCCCCATGCCGGCACCAGCCAGCCCACTCGGGTGACGGGAGGAGCCGGCCGAAACCGGCTCCCGCGATGTCAGATGTGGTAGGTCTTCAGCGGCGCGAAGCCGTTGAAGGCCACTGAGGCGTAGGTCGCCGTATAGGCGCCGGTGCCCTCGATCAGCACCTTGTCGCCGATGGCAAGGCTCACGGGCAGCGCGTAGGGCTGCTTCTCGTACATCACGTCGGCCGAATCGCAGGTCGGGCCGGCGAGCACGCAGGGGGCGGATTCGTCGCCGTCGCGCGGCGTACGGATCGGGTAGCGGATCGACTCGTCCATCGTCTCGGCGAGCCCGCCGAACTTGCCGATGTCGAGATAGACCCAGCGCACGTCGTCGTTCTCGCTCTTCTTGGAGACGAGCACGACCTCGGCCTCGATCACGCCGGCGTTGCCGACCATGCCGCGGCCCGGCTCGATGATGGTCTCCGGGATCGCGTTGCCGAAGTGCCGGCGCAGCGCGCGGAAGATCGCCGAGCCGTAGGTCTTCACCGTCGGCACGTTCTTCAGGTACTTGGTCGGGAAGCCCCCGCCCAGGTTGACCATCGAGAGCGCCAGGCCGCGCTCGCCGCACTCGCGGAACACCGCGGCCGCCGAAGCCAGCGCACGGTCCCAGGCATGCGGGTTGCGCTGCTGGGAGCCAACGTGGAACGACACGCCGTAGGCTTCGAGCCCCAGCCGGTGGGCGTGCTCGAGCACGTCGGTTGCCATGGCTGGCTCACAGCCGAACTTGCGCGACAGCGGCCACTCCGCTCCGACGCAGTCGGAGAGGATGCGGCAGAACACCCGCGAGCCCGGCGCCGCCCGCGCGACCTTCTCAACCTCGGCCACGCAGTCGACGGCGAACAGCCGCACGCCCAGCGCATGGGCGCGCGCGATGTCGCGCTCCTTCTTGATGGTGTTGCCATAGGAGATGCGGTCAGCGGTCGCACCCGCCGCCAGCACCATCTCGATCTCGGCGACCGAGGCGGTGTCGAAGCACGAGCCGAGCCGGGCCAGCAGCACCAGCACCTCCGGCGCCGGGTTGGCCTTCACGGCGTAGTAGACGCGCGTGTCCGGCAACGCCTTGGCGAAGGCGTTGTAGTTGTCGCGAACGAGATCGAGGTCGACGACGAGGCACGGTCCGTCCTCGCGGCGGCTACGCAGGAAATCGCGGATGCGCGTGGTCATAGCGCTCTCCCCAATAGGCTCAATGGGCGGCGAACCGCCCCAGGTGATGCGCGCTTCGAGGTCGCTGCCGTCGCGCGATGGGGACGCGCCGGCTGCGAGAGCTCTCCGCCCGCTCAGCTGCCTTGGATTGGAATGGGGAGTCCCCGTTCCGCACGGCCGGCAATGATGAACAAGCCTCTACGGTGACCCGCGCCGGCTGGTGGAAGGCCGGCAGAGACCAGAGAAGCCCGCTCCGTCGTTGCTTTAAGCCGCGTCCCCCGTTGAGAGCGGGGTGCGCCGGTTTCGCCTCCGGCTGCCGGTTAAGTGGTTTCGGAGCTCAAGCGATCGCGGACTTGCGTCTTGGCGATCTCACTCCGGGCGGCTGTCCGGCCTCTTGTCCGGATGCCCACCAACCGACACACGGCCACAGGCACGTGCGAATTTGGGCAAGTCCGCAAATAAGATCGTCTGCACTTTCGTGCAAGCATTTTTTTCAGTTAGAGAGAATTTTTCGTGTGCAGCGTGCCGATCAGCCACGCCGATCAGCCGCGCGTCGTGAACGGCTCGACCTTCTGCGCGGCGCGAATGAACTGAAACATCACCACGACACCGAGCAGCACGAACACGATGTCGAGGATGAGCGCGCCGGTTGGACCGACGCCGATCAGGTTGGAGAGCGCCCAGCTTCCGGCAAAGGCCGCGCCGAACACTTCCGCGCCGATGAGGACTGCCGCGCTCACGACGGTGAGCACGTGGATCCAGATGATCTTGCGGTCTTTGCTGAGGTCACTCATGGTTCAGGTTTCTCTTGGCGCAGGTCACTCTTGTCGCAGGTCACTTTTGGCGATGGGTCCGGGTGGCGGCGGCAATGTCCCTGAAACCGAGGGCTCAATCAAGCCGGAATCCGGGGCCCGACCAGGCGCGCGGGTCGCGCGCTCACGGCATGCCTTTGCGCGGGTCGTAGGGCCGCTTCTCGCGCCACTTGCGCATCAGCTCCTCGAGCTCGGCGTCGCCGCCGTCGGGCAGCACGATCCGCACCGTGGCCAGGAGATCGCCGGTGGCATCCTTGGTGGGGAAGCCCTTGCCCTTGAGGCGGAAGGTGCGGCCCGCGTTGGTGCCGGCGGGGATCGCGAGCTCGACCGCGCCGTCGAGCGTCGGCACCCGCACCTTGCCGCCGAGCACGGCCTCGTAGAGCGTCACCGGCAACTCAAGCCGCAAGTCGGCGCCATTGCGCTCGAACAGCGGATGCGGCGCGACCGACACCGTGATCAGCACGTCGCCGGGGCGACCGCGCGTTCCCGCCGCGCCCTGGCCCTTGAGCCGGATCTGCTGACCTTCCGCGAGCCCGGCGGGAATCTTGACCTCGACCTCCTTGCCGGTCGGCAGCTGCACGCGATGCTTGGTGCCCTTGGCGGCTTCCGCGAGCGTGATCGTCACCGTGACGGCGACGTCGCCGCCATGCGCCGGCTGCACCTGCTCGTCCTCGAACTGAAAGCCGCCGCCACTGCGTCCACCGCTGCGTCCCGAGAACACATCTTTGAGGATGTCCTCGAAGCCTCCGAAGCCGCCGCCGCGCGCCCGACCACCCGAGCGCTGAGAGCCGCCCGGCCCGAAGCTGAAGGTCTCGAACACGCCCTCGCCGCCGAAGCCGCCGCCAGGGCCGCCGGCGCCAAAGCCTTCAAAGCCCTGGAAGCGCGGCTTGCCCTCGGCGTCGATCTCGCCGCGGTCGAACGCCTTGCGCTTCTCGACGTCGCCAAGGATCTCATGGGCGGCGTTGAGCTCGGCGAAGCGGCTGGCGGCCTTGGGATCGTGCTTGTTGGCGTCCGGATGGAGCTTCTTGGCAAGCTTCCGGAACGCGCTTTTGATGTCCGCGGCGCTTGCGCTCTTGGACACCCCCAGCACGTCATAGGGGTCGCGCATTTCTGAAAGCCCTCCAGCAACCTTGCTGCCGCCAGCGGCGACAGCCAGCCCACGCCTAGCGTCGATGTGGGGAGCCGCGCAGCCTCGCGCAACGCCTTGGATCATACGACAGATTCTCGCTCGCGGCGGACAGCCGCAGGTAGATATTAACGTAAAGCGGTTGGCGAGGCCGGCGACTTGAGGTGTCAGGCAATCTTGGAGGGGCCTGGCGATATTGCCCGCCGCGGCGTTGGGGGGCATAAGACTTTCATCGTCAGGGAGAGAAACCGCATGTTTGCCCGGATCAACCATGTCGCCATGTGCAGCCCGAACTGGCCGATGCTGGCGCGCTTCTACGAAGCGGTGTTCGGCCTGCAGGCCTCCGAGAAGCGCAAGAGCCGGCCGATCAGCGGCGCAAACATCGGCGACGGCTATGTCGGTCTCAATATCAATCCGCTGCGCGACGGCTATGTGGGCGGGCTCGACCATTTCGGCATGACGGTTGATGACGTCGAGGAGGTGATGGAACGGGCGCGCCGGAAATTCCCCGACTCCAACATCGTCAAGCGGCCCTCGACCCGGCCGTTCGCGGCCTACAGTGCGCACGACCCCGACGGCAACGTGTTCGATCTCGCCGAAAAGAAGAAGAGCAAGCTCGACGGCGTCTATGCGGACCAGGCCGACCAGGACGGCGAGAGCCGCGCGCCCGACCGCTACATCAACAAGTTTGCGATCCGCACCCTCCACCCGGAGAAGTGCGCCGACTTCTACATGGAGGTGTTCGAGCTCGAGCCGCTCAACAAGAAGACCTCGGCGCCGGGCTATCACCTCACCGACGGCCGCGTGATGCTGTCGCTGATGCCGTGGTCCATTCCGGTATTCGAGGGCATGTCGATCAAGCGCCCCGGCCCGGATCACTTCGGGTTCAAGGTCGAAAGCATCGACGCGCTCAAGCAAACCATTGCCGACGTCACCGGGGGCTGCAGCTATCTGGCGCCGATGCCGATGGGTGGAGCGAAGGAATCCGACGTGCGCAAGGCGATGTTCGCCAGAAGCGCGACCGGCAAGTATCAGCTGCCGACCCGGGGGCGTGACGCGACGAGTAGCAGTGAAGCAGTTCCGTTGTCGTCCCCGCGCAGGCGGGGACCTATACGCCGCAGCAAGGCGATGTGGCAGGGTCAGCGATAACCGAAACCCGGGGCTATGGTCCCCGCCTGCGCGGGGACACCGACCGGGTGGGGTGTGATCGACGAAAAGCAGAAGGACCGCTGCAGGAGGCGGCGGTCAGGTCCGGTTCCAGGGCTTCATGGTGCGAACCTCCCACTTGCCCTGCGGGATGCGACAGGCTTCGCCCTGCATCCAGGCCTCGTTGCCGTCGCGCACATAGCTCGCCAGGAAGTCCCGGCAGGTCACGCCATCCTGATTGTAGGCGGACGCGATCGGCGTGATCGTGCCGCGCGCGCCGGTGCTGGGGTTTTCCCATGGCATGCTGCTGTCGGAGCCGCCGCGCCCGAGGAACTCGCTGACCGCGGCGCGCGCGACGGCAAGATCCTGCTCGGGTGGCAAGGTGGTGAGCGAGCGCAGCGGGCGCATCGCGCCGGTCTGTTCCGGCTCGCTTTTGCCGGTCAACGAATCGAGCTGATAGGAGAAGCTGCAGCCGCCGGCCACAAGCGATAATGCGAGAAGTGGTGCTGCGAGGGGTGCTACCCGAATGATTGAGCGCCATAGGCGCGACAAGTGCGTTCCTTTATAACCGGATGGCCACAACCGGAAACTTAGCACCAGCGGTACTCCAGGATGTCCGAATCGGCTCCGATAGAACCACCGAAAGGGTTAATGAGCGGTGATTTCACCGAGGCGCCCGAGCCGCTGCGCCTGTTTGCAACATGGTTTGATGAGGCAAGGCGTGATGAGCCCAGCCTTCCCGAAGCCATGACGCTTGCCACCGTAGACCCCCAAGGACTGCCCAACGCCCGCATGGTTTTATTGAAGGATTTCGACGAGCACGGGTTTGTCTTCTACTCCAATCAGGACAGCCAAAAAGGGCAGGAGTTGGACCGCGCGCCGAAAGCGGCGTTACTCTTTCATTGGAAGTCGCTCAATCGGCAAGTTCGGCTCCGCGGTGGAATCGAAATGGTCGAGGATGCTGCTGCCGATGCTTATTTTGCGACAAGGCCGCGTCTTGCGCAGATCGGTGCATGGGCGAGCAAGCAATCGGCGCCGCTCGAAAGCCGTATGGCATTCGAGAAGGCGATCGCCGCCACGATGGCGAGGTTTCCGATTGGAACGATTCCACGGCCGCCCAACTGGGTAGGCTACAAACTCATTCCGCTGGTGATGGAGTTCTGGCAGGATCGACCTTATCGACTGCACGATCGTGTCGAATTCCGCCGCAGCGCGCCGGGCGCAGCGTGGAGCAAGACGCGGCTCTATCCATGATCTAAGCGCGTTCGGGGACAGCGATTCCGCTTTTCCGTTCGAAAGCGCGACACATGCAAGAGGGACTGGAGGGCACATTCAGATTCCAAAGGAACTGAACGTGCTTTAGTGTTCAATCATGCAGACACCGCACGACAACCAGCCGCGCAGAACGCTGCTCCTGACCGGAGCAAGCCGCGGGATCGGGCACGCGACAGTCAAGCGTTTCTCGGCCGCCGGCTGGCGCGTGATCACCTGTTCGCGTCACGCGTTTCCGGAGAACTGCCCATGGGAGGCAGGTCCGGAGGACCACATCCAGGTCGATCTCGCTGATCCTGCAGACACACTCAAAGCCATCGGTGAGATCAAGCAGCGGCTCGATCATGGCGAGCTGCACGCGCTGGTCAACAACGCGGCGATCTCGCCCAAAGCCGAGGGCGGTAAGCGGCTCTCCACGATCAACACCGCGGTCGAGGTCTGGGATCACGTGTTCCGGGTGAATTTCTTCGCGCCGATCACGCTGGCGCGTGGACTGATGGACGAGCTCAAAGCCGCCAAGGGCTCGGTCGTCAACGTCACGTCAATCGCGGGCTCGCGCGTGCATCCGTTCGCGGGCGCCGCCTACTCGACGTCGAAGGCCGCGCTGGCGGCGCTCACGCGCGAGATGGCAGCCGATTTCGGCCCGCTCGGGATCAGGGTCAACGCCATTGCGCCCGGCGAGATCGATACCGCGATCCTGTCCCCCGGCACCGAGGAGATCGTGGCGCATCAGATTCCGATGCACCGCCTCGGCACGCCCGACGAGGTGGCCAAGATCATCTATGTGCTGTGCACCGAGACGTCGTCCTACGTGAACGGCGCCGAGATTCACATCAACGGCGGCCAGCACGTGTGATCACTCCGGGAAATGCGCAACTATACGCATATGCGCAATCAGATCGATCTAGCCGCAACTTTGCAGGCGCCCGTCTTGAAATGAAAGAGGGCTTGTCGCCTAGGCTGCCTAGATTCCCGAGCCCTGCCCGTGGCGCAGCTCGTTCTGCAGCTCGTTGAGCTTGCGATGGAGCGAGGCGACCTCGGCCTCCAGCCGCCGCACGCGCTCCGGCAGGTCGGCCGGCGCGGCGCCCGGCACGATCGAGGGCGCCTCCTGCTCGTTCTCGAAGGTGACGCCGATCTCGAAACCCGTCCGCCATTGCACCTTGGCCCGGTAGGTCTCATCCTTGTTGGGGATATGGAGCTCGACAAATTCCGGGATCGCGATCGAGTTCGGAGACCTTGAGCTTGGCGCCCTGGCCGGAAATATCGCGCACGAGGCAATCGAGGCTGGAGCGCCGGTTGTTGAAATACAGGCGCCCCTGCAGAAAGCTTCTCTTACGCAAGAGTGTGCGGCGTTCATCGGAGGTGGCAGACATGGGCGCTCCCGGATTGCGGGTTGAGCCACAATAAATAGTCTCTGCAGATTACTGCATCGTTCATGCCGCGTTAGTGCGACCTTAACCATTCCGCGCCGGTTGACCACAGACCGACGGTCTTTCATGCAATGGCCATGACCCCACGCAAGCGCGCTGACCTTTTGCTCGTCGAGCGCGGGCTGTTCGACAGCCGCACCCAGGCCCAAGCGGCCATTGCCGCCGGCCAGGTGACCGCCAATGGCGAGCCGGTACGCAAGCCGTCGGACACGCTTGCGATCGATTGCATGCTACGCGCCGCCCCGGCGCATCCGTGGGTGTCGCGCGGCGGCCTGAAGCTTGCGGCCGCGCTCGATCATTTCGGCTTCGCGGTGGATGGACGCACCGGTCTCGACCTCGGCGCTTCGACCGGCGGCTTCACGGAGGTCTTGCTGGCGCGTGGCGCGAAACGCGTCTACGCGGTCGATGTCGGACATGGGCAGCTGCATGCGCGCGTGGCGTCACGATCTGAGGTGGTCACGCTCGAAGGCGTCGATGCCCGAGTCGCTCACGCCGATGCTCATCCCGGAGCCTCTCGCCTTCGCCACGGTCGATGTGAGCTTCATTTCGCTCAAGCTCGTCCTGCCACCGGCGCTCGTCCTGCTGCGGCCGCCGGCCTGGCTCATCGCGCTGATCAAGCCGCAGTTCGAGGCCGGCCGCCAGCATCTCAAGAAGGGCGTCGTTCGCGATCCGCAGGTGCATGCCGCCGTGTGTGACGACATCACAGCCTTCGTGGCCAGCCAGGGCTGGTGTGTCGCAGGCGTCATTCCGTCGCCCATCACAGGCGGCGATGGCAATCACGAGTTCCTGATCGGCGCGACATTCGGGTGAACTTCAGGTGATCTGCCTTCCTCCCGCCACGGCCTCCGCTATGGTGCCGCGCCATGTTGTTGCCCGGGACCATAGCCGCAGAGTCGCCGACGGCGCGCGCCATCTGGCGCAGCGAGCTGATCGAGACCATCAAGCTCGCCTGGCCGATTGCGCTCACGCAGCTCGGCCAGATCGCCATGATGACGACCGATCTTGCGCTGATCGGCCGGCTCGGCGACGGCGCGGTCGCGGCGGTCGCGCTCACGCATTTGATCCTGTTCTGCGGCTTCGTGCTGGGCATGGGGCCGATGTCGGCGGTCGCTGCACTTGCGGCGCAGGCCTTTGGGGCACGCGAGCCGCGCATGGTGCGCCGCTCGCTGCGCATGGGGCTTTGGGTCGCCGTGATCATGGGCGTGCCGATCAACGTGGCGCAGCTCTGGGGTGAGAACCTGTTGATCGCCTCCGGTCAGGCGCCCGAGACCGCCGCGCTTGCGGCGCGCTACCTGCTCGGGATCACCTGGTCGATCATTCCGGGCTGGTGTTTTATCGCGATCCGCAATTTCATGGGTGCGGTCAATCGTCCGGAGCCGGGACTCTGGATCACGGTGGTGGCGATTCCGGTCAACGCTTTCCTGGCCTATGCGCTCATTCACGGCCATTACGGCCTGCCGCGGCTTGACCTTCTGGGCGCCGGCATTGCGACCACGCTGGTCAATGTCGGCATGTGCGCGGTGGCGATCTGGGTTTGCTACGCGCGCCATCCGTTCAAGAAATATCGCGTGCTTGGTCGCTTCTGGCGCGCGGACTGGCGGCTGCTGGGTCAGCTGTTCGTGATCGGTTTTCCGATCTCGGTCGGCTTCATGCTCGAATGGGGCTTGTTCTCCTCGGCCGCGATCCTGGTCGGCTGGATCGGCACGACGGCGCTTGCCGCGCATCAGATCGCGCTGCAGGTCGCCTCGATCCTGTTCATGGTCCCGTTCGGCATCTCGCTCGCCGCGACAGTACGAGTCGGGCATGCAGTCGGTCGCCGAGATCCGGTCGCGAGCCGGCGCGCGGGCTTCACCGCGATCGGGCTGGGCGGCGCCTGCATGACATTGATCACGCTTGCGACGGTGGCGTTCCGTGACCAGATTCCGTTTCTCTTCCTGGGTGGCGATGGAGTCACGAGCCTCGATACGGCACGGCTCGCCGCCACGCTGCTGGCGATTGGCGCCACGTTTTTCATCACCGATGGCCTGCAAGGGATCACAGCGGGCGCGCTACGCGGACTCAACGATACCCGCGTGCCGATGCTGTTTGCGGCCGTGAGCTTCTGGCTGATCGGATTCACGGCCGCCTATGGGCTTGCGTTTTGGGCAGGCCTCGGCGCGATCGGCATCTGGATCGGATTCTCTGTGTCGGTTGTCACCTACGCGACGATGTTGATCTGGCGCTTCCAGCGGCTGACGGCGCGCAACTATCTGCCGGCACTGGCGACATAGAGGATCCTGGACGCGGCGACGCTTGCCCGCTATCGCAAGCCTCATGGTTGAGCGCCTGGAGATTAAACGGCTTGGCCGCCGTGGCGACGGGATCGCCGACACGCCGGCGGGCCCGCTCTACGTGCCCTATGCACTGCCGGGCGAGACTGCCGAGGTCGATGTCTGGCCCGGCCATCCGGATCGCCGTCGGCTCGTTCGCGTCGATGTCGCGAGCCCGGAGCGGATTGCGCCAATCTGTCCGCATTTCGGCACCTGCGGTGGCTGCGCGCTGCAGCACTGGGACGCGGCACGCTATCGCGACTGGAAGCGCGGGCTGGTGCTCGAGGCGCTCGCCTGGGCCAGCATTGATGCTCCGGTCGACGAGGTCATCGATGCGCATGGCGAGGGGCGCCGCCGCGCGGTGTTTCACGCCCGCCGCGGCCAGCGCGACGTTTTGGAAGTCGGCTTCGCGGCGCTGCGTGCGCACCAGCTGGTGGCGATCGATCGCTGCCCGGTGCTGGCGCCTTCGCTCGATCACGCTATCGCGGCGGCGTGGGCGGTGGCGGAGGTGCTGGAGCCCACCCGCAAGCCGCTCGACATCCAGGTGACAGCGAGCGAGGCCGGCCTCGATATCGACGTGCGCGGCTCCGGGCCGCTGCCGCCGGCGCGCGTGGCCGAGCTGGCGCGGATTGCCGAGCGGCTCAAGCTGGCGCGGCTCACGCGCCACGGCGAGCTCGTCGCGCAGCGCGGGCCTCCGACGCTCTCAATCGGCCGTGCCCGCGTGACGCTGCCGCCGGGTTGCTTCCTGCAGGCGACTGCGGCCGGCGAGGCGGCGCTGGCCGCGCTGATCGTGGAAGGGTGCGGCGAAGCCAAGCAGGTCGCCGATCTGTTCGCGGGTGTCGGTCCCTTCGCGCTGCGGCTTGCCGAGCGCATGCGCGTCACGGCGATCGACAGCGATCAAGCCGCGATTGCGGCACTCAAGCGCGCGGCCGAGACAACGACAGGGCTCAAGCCGGTCGCGACCGAGGTGCGCGACCTGTTCCGCCGCCCGCTGATCGCGGCCGAGCTCAAACGCTATGAGTGTGTGGTGTTCGATCCGCCGCGGCAGGGTGCCGAGGCGCAGGCGCGCGCGCTGGCGGCTTCGGCCGTGCCGGTTATCATCGCGGTATCGTGCAATCCGACGACGTTCGCGCGTGACGCCCGCATTCTGGTCGACGGCGGCTACCGGCTCGCCCGCGTCACGCCGGTCGACCAGTTTCGCTACTCATCTCACGTCGAGCTGGTGGCGCGCTTCGAGCGGTCCTGATCGCCTAGACTTTGATCTGGGCATGATCTTTTCCGAAAACCGGTTTCCACTTTTCGGGATCATGCCTTAATTCCCCCAGCGCTCGCGCCACATCTGCTCGCCGATCATGCAGGAAATCCGCGGGTTACGTGCCTGCGCTGGGATCACGCGGCGCTCGGGCTCGCGGCTGGCGATCTCCAGCACGAGCTTGGTGCGGGTGGCTTCCTTGAACTGCTCGCGATTGTGGATCGGAATGATGAAGGCGCCCGGCCCGCCGATGACGCAGTCCTCGTAGTAGACGTCGAGGTTCTCGATATCCATCGTGAACGTGTTGGGCCGCTTGAGCATGATCGGCAGCCCGTTGATGGTGATGCCTGCCGACAGCACGTCTTCGCGCACGACCGTGACCGGGGGGCCAGAATTGTTGGCGCCGTCGCCCGACACATCGAGGACGCGGCGGATGCCATTGAAGCCGGACGCGTCGAACAGCGGTTTGGCGAACTGCAGCGCGCTCGAGATCGAGGTGCGCGAGGCGCGCCGATAGGGCGCGCGCGCGATGTCGTTGGCGACGCCGTCGGCAGTCTCCGGCCCGTCGATCAGCCGCCACGGCACGATGATCTTCTGATCGAAGGGGCCGGCCCATTCGAAATAGGTCACCGCCACCTTGGCGTGGGTGCCGCCCCGCAACGCCTGCATGAATTCGCGCGACGTCAGCGCCTCGATATAGCCCTCGCGCTGGAGCTGCTGCTCCTCCGGGTCCATCGAGTAGGAGACGTCGACCGCGAGCACGAGCTCGGTGTCGACCGGGATCGCGCCCGGCCGGTTATCGGCGAGCTGCTTGAGGCGCGGAGCTGCGGCTCCGCCGCTCCATGCCGAGATGCCGATCACACCCGCAATCGCAACCGCAAGCGCAACAACGGACAGCCGGACCCGCATGGGAGCCTCCAGTCGTTAGGTTATCCGATGCTGCCATGTGAAACGGCGCAAGGAAAGGGCACGTGGTCCTCGGGTCACAAGGTCTTGGCCGGCCAGAATGGGCGTGTGCGCCGGCCGAAATGGACCCGCTGTCGTGTGCGGCAAGGATGCGATGTCGTATCCTGGGCGGTAGCGCGCAACGGTCTCGCCGCAAATTGCGAGCAACCGCAGCCCGCCATCTCATCATTGACACAATGGAGAGGACAAGCTCGCAAGTCTTTCCTCTTCTTTTCCTGTGGCGTTTCTCATGCGACGTGTGGTGTGAGCAGCCGTCATGTCCGTGATCTCCTTTCCGCATGACGCACGCGAATTTCCGCCTGACGCACGCGAACTTCCGCGTGACGCGCGCGATCGCCAGGTGCGCAGCGAAGAGGAGCTCGGCCAGTTCGGTGTTCGCACGCCCGCCACATTGCCGCCCGTCGTCAGCGAGACCGAGGTCGTGCTGCGACCGGCCTCGGAGGTGGCGAGCCGCGCACTGGCCTTGTTCGTGGTCGCGCTGCGGGCGGAATCGCTCATGTGTCCTGAGCTCGCGGTATCGGATCTGCGGGAGAAGCGGCCGCTTGCGTACCGTGCGCTGACGCCGAAGGAATGCTTGTTCCTGAATGAGGAGGCGCCCGATCAGCAGCAAATCACCAACTTTGCCTGGCGCTACGAGGCATCGTGGATGCTGGCGTGGGCGCTCGGGCTGGTGGAGGAGCTGTGCTATCCGTCCGAGACTTGCGATGTCGATGTCTTGTCGAAAATCCTGCTTGGTTTGGAGGAGGAGGCGTTTCTCGCGAATGCCAAGTTGCTCCCGACCGAGACACTGCTCGACGCACTCGACCTGCATTTCAGGCTGCATTGGCTAGTTCGACAAGACCAGCAAGATGGCAAGGCGCCGGATGGCGAAATGGGCGGCAAAGATCTCAATCCGGGCGTGGTCCTCGAGCGCCACCATGCGCTCAACTGGCTGGTCCAGCACGAGGGCGCCGAATGGGACGACGTGCAGACGCCGACGTGAGGGGTCACAATAAGGCTGTCGTGTAGGATGGGTTGAGCGCAGCGAAACCCATCGCGGCGCGCGTGCCTCACAGCCGCAGCGCCGCCTCGGCAGGCATGTATTTGATCTTCAGCGCGTCCGCCACCGCGCGATGCGTGACCATGCCGTCGTACACATTGAGGCCGTTGCGCAGATGCAAGTCCTCGCCGAGCGCGCGTCGGGCGCCTTCCTCAGCGAGCATGAGTACGAATGGCAGCGTCACGTTGTTGAGCGCAAACGTCGAGGTGCGCGCGACTGCGCCCGGCATGTTGGTCACGCAATAGTGCACGACGTCGTCGACCAGATAGGTCGGGTTCGAATGCGTGGTCGGGCGCGAGGTCTCGGAGCAGCCACCCTGGTCGATCGCGACGTCGACGATCACCGAGCCGGGCTTCATCGCCTTGACGGTCTCGGCGGAGATCAGCTTGGGCGCGGCAGCGCCCGGCACCAGCACGGTGCCGATGACGAGGTCCGCATGACGGCAGACCACCTCGACCGAATCGCGGGTCGAGAACACGGTGCGCACCCGAGCGCCAAGCTGATTGGAGATGCGGCGCAGCGCTTCCGGATTGCGGTCGACCACCGTGACGGTCGCCCCCATGCCGACGCTGATGATGGCTGAATGGGTGCCGGCAACGCCACCGCCCAGGATCACGACGTCGGCGGGCGGCACGCCCGGCACGCCGCCGAGCAGCACGCCGCGCCCGCCGTTCTCCTTCTCCAGGCAGCGCGCGCCGACATGCGGCGCCATGCGGCCGGCGACTTCCGACATCGGCGTGAGCAGCGGCAGCGAGCCCTGCGAACTGGTGACGGTCTCGTAGGCGATCGCGGTCACGCCGGCCGCGATCAGGTCCTCGGTCTGCTGCACGATCGGGCGCAAGATGCAGATAGGTGAACAGGATCTGCCCCTGCCTGAGCTTCCGGCGCTCGTTCGGCAGCGGCTCCTTGACCTTCACGATCATTTCGGCGCGCGCGAAGATCGGATCGGCGCCAGGCGCGATCTCGGCCCCGGCCGCCATGTAGTCGGCGTCGGGCAGGCCTGCGCCGATGCCGGCATTGGTTTCCACCAGGACCTGATGGCCCTTGGCGGTCAGCTCGCGCACCGTCGAAGGCACGAGCCCGACGCGATATTCGTGGTCCTTGATCTCTTTGGGAACGCCAACCAGCATCGGGCCTTCTCCATCGTTCCGAGGCGGTGCGGGATTTTCCGGGCTCGTGCGTTCGCTGAGCTCCGCAATGAGGCTCGTCAGTTCAGGCTTTCGGTTGAAACGATCTCGATGCCGAAGCCGGCGAGCCCCACGTAAGTGAGCTTGCGGCCGGTGAGCAGGCGGATCGAGGAGATGCCGAGGTCCTTGAGAATCTGCGCGCCGAGTCCGACCTCGCGCCATTGTCGCGAGCGCGCCTCTTCCGACGAGCTGATCCCGGCCTGCGGGATGGCGTGGGTCGGCACGCCGGCGGCGCCGTCGCGCAGGACGATGATCACGCCGCGGCCGTCCTTCTTGAACCGCTGCAGCGGCGAATGCACCGGATTGGCGCCGCCGAACAGGTCGCGGATGATGTCGGCGCGATGCAGCCGCGCCAGCACGCCCCTGCCGTCGCCGATGCGGCCATACACAAACGCCATGTGCTGGATGGCGTCGAACGGCGTCACATAGGCATAGCCCTGCAGCGTGCCGATCTCGCTTTCGACCGGGAATTCGCCGATCCGCTTCACGAGCTTGTCGCGGACCTGCCGGTAGGCGATGAGCTCGGCGATGGTGATGCGCTTGAGCTTGTGGCGCTCGGCGAACTGGCTCACTGCGGTGCCGCGCATCACGGTGCCGTCGTCGTTCATCAGCTCGGCCAGCACGCCGACCGGCGGCAGGTTGGCAAGCCGGCAGAGATCGACGCAGGCCTCGGTGTGGCCGGAGCGCATGAGCACGCCGCCGTCCTTGGCGACCAGCGGGAATACATGACCCGGCCGCACGAAGTCAGCTGCGCCGCTGTTGCCGTTGGCGAGCGCCCGCACCGTATTGTTGCGCTCCTCCGCCGAGATGCCGGTGGTGAGGCCGTGGCGCACATCGACCGACACCGTGAAAGCCGTGCCGAGCGGCGCATCGTTGACCGCCACCATCGGGGCGAGATGCAGTCGCTTGGCCTAGCTCCGAATCGAGCGGTGTGCACACGATGCCGGACGTGTTGCGGATGATGAACGCCATCTTCTCGGGCGTGCAGAGCGAGGCGGCGACGAACAGGTCGCCCTCGTTCTCGCGGTCATCGTCGTCGGCGACGACCACGACCTCGCCCTTGGCGAAGGCGGCAACGACGGCCTCGACACGCTGATGAGTTTCGACTTCCACGAATATGCCTTCCTTCATCCGCCCTTCATCCGCCGCCGCTCGAACGGCCAGGACGGGCCTGCGCCCATCTGGGCGCGCTGACGCAGATAATGATCCGCGATCACACACGCCACCATGGCTTCGCCGATCGGCACCGCGCGGATGCCGACGCAGGGATCATGGCGGCCCTTGGTGCTGATCTCGGTCTCGTTGCCATAGCGATCGACGGTGCGCCGCGGATTGAGGATCGACGACGTCGGCTTCACCGCAAAACGCACCACCACCGATTGGCCGGTCGAGATGCCGCCCAGGATGCCGCCGGCGTTATTGGAGAGGAACACGGGCTTGCCGTCATTGCCCATGCGCATCTCGTCCGAGTTCTCCTCGCCCGAGAGCGCGGCGGCGCCGAAGCCCGCGCCGATCTCGACGCCCTTGACCGCGTTGATGCCCATGATGGCGCCCGCAAGATCGCCGTCGAGCTTGCCATAGATCGGCGCGCCAAGCCCTGCCGGCACGCCTTCGGCGATCACCTCGATCACGGCGCCGACCGAGGAGCCGCGCTTGCGGACCTGGTCGAGATAGCCTTCGAAGAACTTGGCCTTCTGGGCGTCCGGGCAGAAGAACGGGTTGCGATCGACCTCGTTCCAATCCCAGCGCGCGCGGTCGATCGCCTCCGGGCCCATCTGCACCAGCGCGCCGCGCACGCTCATGCCGGGCACGATCTTGCGCGCGATCGCGCCGGCCGCGACCCGCATCGCGGTCTCGCGCGCCGACTGGCGGCCGCCACCGCGATAGTCGCGCAGCCCGTATTTGACGTCATAGGTGTAGTCGGCATGGCCGGGCCGATATTTGTCCTTGATGGCGGAATAGTCCTTCGAGCGCTGGTCGACATTGTCGATCAGGAGCCCGATCGGCGTGCCGGTGGTGACCTGCCCGCCGGTCGCGTCGTCGTTGAACACGCCCGAGAGGATGCGCACCTGGTCGGGCTCCTGCCGCTGCGTCGTAAAGCGCGACTGCCCGGGCCGGCGCTTGTCGAGAAAGGGCTGGATATCGGCCTCGGTCAGCGGGATGCCGGCCGGGCAGCCATCGACCACGCAGCCGATCGCAGGCCCGTGGCTTTCGCCAAAGGTGGTGACGCGGAAGAGGTGGCCGAAAGTGTTGAATGACATGGGTTGTACCGGTTGGCGTTTTGGTACCCCCCTGGCCGTCCGGGGTCAAATGGCCGCTGTGCGCTATGCTAAACAGCGCCTATCGCGCTAAGGATGTCGAGGGATCGTGGGAATTAATCACATGAGCAAGAAATTGAGCCCAGTTCATCCCGGCGAGGTCTTGCGAGAGGATTTTCTCGGACCGATGAATCTTTCCGCCTATGTAGTGGCACGTGCTTGTGGCGTGCCGCGCACCAGGATCGAGCGTTTGGTGCGCGAGGAAACGCCGGTCACTGCCGACACCGCATTGCGGCTCGCAAAATATTTCGGCACCACCCCAGCGTTCTGGATGGGAATGCAGGCGCAGTACGATCTCGAGCGCACGGAGGATGAGGTGTCGGCTGAGATCAAACGCATTCAGCCCGTCAAGGCCGCATAGCCTATCACTCGTACTTCGTCACGCTGCGATCCGCGAATACGTAAACGACGCCCTGATCGATGGTGTGGTGGACCGCCTCGTCGGGCGTCGCGACGCCGAGATATGCGATCAAGGCGCGCGCGGTGCCGCCATGGGCGGTCACCACCGTGTCGCGGTCGAGCGTCGCGTACCAGGCGCCGACGCGGCGGGCGACCTCCTCGTAGGTTTCGCCGCCGGGCGGCCGGAACAGCCATTTATTGTGCTCGCGCGTGTCGACAACCTCGCTGTCGCGCTTGAGGATGTCCTCGTAGGTCAGGCCCTCCCATTCGCCGAATGCGATCTCGGACAGACGCTCATCGAGCACATAGCCGGCAGGTGCGAGCGCAAGCGTCGTGCGCAGGATGTCCATGGTGGTGCGGGCGCGCATGAGCGGCGAGGATGCGTAGCCATAGTCGGCGGCGCTGCGGCCATCGCGGGCGAACAGGTCGCGCAGGATCTCGCCGCAACGCTTCGCCTGCTGCTGCCCGGTCGCATTGAGCGGGGTGTCCTGACGGCCCTGCAGGCGGCCCTGCATGTTCCAGTCGGTGAGGCCGTGGCGGACGTAATAGAGCGTGGGGAGCGGCATCAGTCCTTGGCGACTCAGTCCTTGGCGACCGTGATGTCGGGCGCGTCGGGATGTTTCATGCCGAGAATGTGGTAGCCGCGTCGACATGGTGGATCTCGCCGGTGACGCCGCGCGAGAGATCGGAAAGAAGATAGACGCCCGCGTTGCCGATCTCCTCGATCGCCACGTTGCGGCGCAGCGGCGTGTTGTGCTCGCACCACGTCAGGATATAGCGGAAGTCGCGTATGCCGGCCGCCGCCAGCGTCTTGACCGGGCCGGCCGAGATCGCATTCACGCGGATGGCCTTCTGTCCGAGGTCGGCCGCCAGATAGCGCACCGACGCTTCAAGCGCCGCCTTGGCGACGCCCATCACGTTGTAGTGCGGCATCCACTTCTCGGCGCCGTAATAGGTGAGCGTGAGCAGCGAGCCGCCATTCGTCATCAGCTTCTCGGCGCGCTGCGCAACCGCCGTGAACGAGTAGCAGCTGATCATCATCGTGTTCGTGAAGTTGTCTGCCGTCGTGTCGACATAGCGCCCGAGCAGCTGGTCCTTGTCCGAGAACGCGATCGCGTGCACCAGGAAGTCGAGCGAGCCCCAATTCTCCGCAACCTTGGCGAAGGCCGCATCGATGGTCGCAGGCTCGCCGACGTCGCAATGGCCGACAACGATGCCGCCGACCTCGGCCGCCAGCGGCTCGACCCGTTTCTTGAGCGCGTCGCCCTGATAGGTAAAGGCCAGCTCGGCGCCATGCGTGTGGCAGGCCTTGGCGATGCCCCAGGCAATCGACCGGTTGTTGGCGACCCCCATGATCAGGCCGCGCTTCCCGCGCATCAGACCCGAGGCTTCCGCCATTCGCTCCCCGCTGTCCCGATCGCCCGTCCGGCCGCCTCCTATGGCATAGGGGCCTCCCCCCTTCAAGAAGCTGCCGGGTTCCCAAAATGGCGCCGCATCCGACGGTCTGGCCGGAATAGGGGCGCCGGGCCTGATCGTGTTTGTCCTGATGACGTGTAAACGGGCTATATAAGCCCCGGATAGGCTGGTGGGTGAACGGGAGCGGCGCGTGGGCGGTTTCCGGCAAGGCGTTTCGGCATCGGTTCCGGCTTTGCGCCGTTATGCGCGCGCACTGACCCGGGATGCCGAGTTGGCAGACGACCTGGTGCAGGACACGCTCGTGCGCGCGCTGCGCTCGGAGCATCTGTTCCATGGCGGAGACTTGCGCAGCTGGCTCTACACCATCCTGACCAATCTCAACCGCAACCGCCTGCGGGCGCTTGGCGCGCCGGCCCGCCATGGCGGCGCTCGACGACAACGATGCGGCCGATCTGGCCGGGCCCGAGGCCGGGTCGCGCGACATCGAGCGGGCGCTGGCAGCGCTGGCGGACGACCAGCGCAGCGTGCTGCTGCTGGTCGTGCTCGAGGGGCTGAGCTACCGCGAGGTGGCGGAGGTGCAGGGCGTGCCGATCGGCACGGTGATGTCGCGGCTCTCGCGCGCACGCATGCAGATCAAGGACTATCTCGACGGCAAGCGCCCTGCGCTCCGCCGCGTCAAATGACTGGAACGAGATCATGATGGAACGCGATGTGCCTGTGACGGCCGACGAGCTTCACGCCTATGTGGATGGCTTGCTGCCGCCTGATCGCCGCGCCGCCGTCGAGGCCTGGCTTGCTGTGCATCCAAACGATGCCGCGCAGGTCGCCGAGTGGCGCGCACAGGCCGATGCGATCCGCGCGCGCTACGGCGCGATCGCCAACGAGCCGGTGCCGGTGCGGTTCGACCTTGATCGCGTGGCGCAGCCGCGCCGGAACTGGCGCGCCATCGCGGCCGCGACGGTCCTTGCGGCTGTTGTTGGAGCTACGGCCGGCTGGATCGCGCATGGCGCGTCAGCATCGCTGCAGCCGGGGTTCGAGCAGCTCAGTGCCGAGGCGCTCGCCGCCCACAAGCTCTATGTCACCGAAGTGCGTCATCCGATCGAGGTTGGCGCGGGCGAGGATCACTTGCTGCCGTGGTTGTCGCGGCGCGTCGGCGCGACGTTACGCGCGCCGAACCTCGAGGCCTATTCGCTGAAGCTCCTGGGTGGACGCTTGCTGCCCGGCCCGAATGGAGCCGCAGCGTTGTTCATGTACGAGAACTCCCGCGGGCGAGCGCTACACGTTCTATTGCTCGCGCGCCAACACGCCGCGTACGGCGCTGCGCTACAACACAGCTGGTGACGCCGCTGCCGTGCTCTGGGTCGAGAGTGACATGGGCTATGTCGTCAGCGGGCCCGCCGAGCGCGACAAGCTGATCGAGATTGCGCAGAGCGCCTATCGGGAGATCGAGAGCCGCCTGCCGACCCGCAGCACTGAGAACCGGGCGACGCTGCGGCGCGGGTCTTAGCGTCGCCGGGACGAATTGGATCGCGATTAAATCTTCCGCAATTGACTGGGTTGCTCCAGGACTTGTGATGCGTTGCGTCCGCCCTCATTCTGAGGAGCGCGCATCTCATGGCACTCGTTATCCGCCACGCCGGGGTGCGCGCGTCTCGAAGAATGTGGGCGGCCCCGGGCCGGCCTCGTGCTTCGAGACGCATCGCAGCGCATCTGCAATTGTGGATGCGAATGCAGAGGATCGCGCTGCGATGCTCCTCAGCATGAGGCCGGAGGCAACTCCGTGCCGGAGGCTATAGGTGGGAACGACCTATCTAACCCTTCACGTCGAGCAGTTCGACTTCGAAGATCAGCGTCGCATTCGGCGGGATGACACCGCCGGCCCCGCGGGAGCCGTAGCCGAGCTCGGGCGGGATGATGAGCGTGCGCTTGCCGCCGACCTTCATGGTGGCAACGCCCTCGTCCCAGCCCGGGATGACCCGCTGCATGCCGATCGGAAACTCGAACGGCCGGCCGCGGTCAAGCGAGCTGTCGAACTTCTGGCCCTTGGCGCCGTTCTGATAGAGCCAGCCGGTGTAGTGCATGACGCAAGTCTGGCCGCGCCTGGGCGTCGCGCCGGTGCCGACGACGGTGTCGGTCATCTTCATCCCGGACGGCGTGGTCACTGTTGTTCCAACCTGAGCCGATGCGGCGGTCGGCAGGCTCGCAGTCAGCGCGGCAGCGAGAGCGAGCGCATCGCGGCGTGCGGGAAAACGTGCATCGTCATCCTCCTGAGTTGGACCGGCAAGTTAAACCGGCAAGCTAAACCGGCAGGAACAGCGCGAACGGCTCTTCGATGGTGCGCCGGAGCGCCTTACGATAGCCCTCGTAGCAGTGATGGCCGGCTGCGATGCGGCCGAATTCGATCGGGTTTACGGCACCGAGCCGGAAGGAGCGCGATCGGCGCCGCGACCGGCGTGAGCTGCGCGCCGCGACCGGCCTGCAGGGTGGTGAGGATGCCGTGCATCTCGCCCGGTGCTGGTCGGGCGCGTGACGATGATCAGGCGGTACTGGCCGTGTCGGTTGGTGACGAGATAGATGTGGCCCGACTGGTTGGGCACCGAGACGTCGCCGTGCTGGGTGAACTCGGAGTCGAGCCGTTCCGACTCGCGGAAGATCAGGCTCGATGCGCTGCTCATCCCAGGCGATCTCGGTCCGGTAGGCGTAGATCGCGTCCTTGTCGCCGAATGACGGGCGCAGCGTCAGATAGCCGGCCTTCGATCCAGGACACCGAAGCGCGCGCATAGGACCCGAGGTCGCCGCGGGCGACGCCGTTGTGGGCGGGCGGAGCAGCCGGCACGTCGTGCTGCCGTGTGCGCAGCGAGACGCCGAGCGCCTCTTCGAGCCGGATCGTGGTCGCGAGCGTGAATGGCCGCCGGCCGGCCAGCGCCTTCTCCAGCGTCGAGATGCTGATCTTGGCCTGGTCGGCGAGCCGCTGCCGCGAGATGCGCCGGCGCGCGATCTCCTCGCGAATCAGCGCCGCGACCGCGCGACTCTGCTCGTCGGACAGCTGTGATAAGTCGTGGTTCATGACAGTGGTGGTAGTCATTGGGGGCCCCGTCCGCACAAATCCTCACATATCCGCACCGAGGGCCACCCGCAATGCGCATCCCGGCCATTTCGTACTGAACAATCGCGAACATGACGCTCACCGTACCGCACCGAACAGGCGCAAAAGCGATGCGGGAAGGGGTTGCTGCGTGGGAGCGGGAAGGCCATGAACTTGGCGGTTTGGAAGGTCCAGCGAGATAGGCAGCAATTCGTCGTCGGTTCGCTACAGGCGTTACGGACTACGTTACCGACGTCATCACTGACTTGGCCGACGACAAGATTGTCATACCGGCTGCTGATGATTCTGGCGGCAATTGCGGCATTTTTTGCGACTGCACCGCGCGCTCTACGCCGGCGCTACCGTTAACGTTGTCGAAGTTCGTCACGCCGGCCGAGATGCGCTCCGGCTCGCTGCTGCTCAAGAGCGAGGGCGACCGCTACGTCGAGGCGCCGCTGGTCGGCACCGACGTCGATCTCGTCGTGTCCGGCCCGACCGCGCGCGCCCGCGTCACCCAGATCTTCCACAACCCGACCGACGGCTGGGTCGAGGCGGTCTACGTCTATCCGCTGCCCGAAGGCGGCGCGGTCGACACGCTCAAGATGGTGATCGGCGAGCGCATCGTCGTCGGCGACATCAAGGAGCGCAAGAAGGCGCGCGAGCTCTACGAGCAGGCCAAGGCCGCCGGCCAGAAGACCGCACTGATGGAGCAGGAGCGGCCGAACATCTTCACCAACTCGGTCGCCAATATCGGGCCGGGCGAGACCGTCGTGGTGCAGATCGAGTACCAGGAGCCGGTGCACCAGTCGGGCGACGAGTTCTCGCTGCGCGCTGCCGCTGGTCGTGGCGCCGCGCTACAACCCGACGCCGATCGTGCAGACCGTCGACCTCGGCGGCAACGGCCGCGGCTGGGGCACAGTGACCGATCCGGTGCCGGATCGCGACCGCATCGCGCCGCCGGTGCTCGATCCGCGCGAGCACGCGCCGGTCAATCCGGTCAGCCATCACGGTGCGCCTGCAGGCCGGCTTTCGCGCTCGGCGAGGTCAAGAGCCACCATCACGCGCGTCAAGATCGACGACGGTCGCCGACGACACCCGCGTCATCAAGCTCGCCGACGGGCCGGTGCCGGCCGATCGCGACTTCGAGCTGACCTGGAAGCCGGCGCCGGCACGCGGCGCCCTCGGTCGGGCTGTTCCGCGAGCACGTCGGCGATGCCGACTATCTGCTCGCCTTCGTGACGCCGCCGCGCGGTGCGCGCAGGCCGAGGAGCAGCGCCCGCGCGAGATCGTCTTCGTGATCGACAATTCCGGCTCGATGGGCGGCACCTCGATCGTGCAGGCCAAGGCGAGCCTGATCTACGCGCTCGGCCGGCTCAAGCCCGACCGACCGCTTCAACGTCATCCGCTTCGACCACACCATGGACGTGCTGTTCCCCGACACGCGTGCCGGCCGACGCCGAGCATGTCTGCGCAGGCCAAGGCCTTCGTCGACGCGCTGCAGGCGCGCGGCGGCACCGAGATGGTGCCGCCGATGAAGGCGGCGCTCACCGACCGCCGCGGCAGCGACGCCAACACGGTGCGCCAGGTCGTGTTCCTCACCGACGGCGAGATCGGCAACGAGCAGCAGCTGTTCGACACCATCAGCGCCATGCGCGGGCGCTCGCGCGTGTTCATGGTCGGCATCGGCTCGGCGCCCAACAGCTTCCTGATGACGCGCGCGGCCGAGCTCGGGCGCGGCACCTTCACCCATATCGGCTCGGTCGAGCAGGTCGAGGAGCGCATGCGCGCGCTGTTCGACAAGCTCGAAAGCCCGGTCGGTCACCAATCTGACCGCGACCTTCTCGGCCGCGCGGCGCCGACGTGACGCCGGCGGTGCTGCCCGACCTCTATCGCGGCGAGCCGGTGGCGCTGACCGCCAAGCGTCGGCGCGCTCGCCGGCACGCTCGAGATCAAGGGCCTGATCGGCGACCGGCCCTGGATCGTGACGCTGCCGCTCGCCAATGCCGCGGAAGGCACGGGCCTCTCCAAGCTGTGGGCGCGGCGCAAGATCGCCGACGCCGAGGTGGCGCGCACGCTGCGCACGATCACGCCGGAGGAGGCCGACAAGCGCATCCTCGCGCTCGCGCTCGACCATCATCTGGTGACGCGGCTGACGAGCCTGGTCGCGGTCGACAAGACGCCGAGCCGGCCGGACGGCGCGCGTCTCACGCGCGCCGACATCCCGCTCAACCTGCCGGCCGGCTGGGAGTTCGACAAGGTGTTCGGCGGCCGAGCGCGTCGGCGCCGACGACCGCTCGCCGCGCCGATCGAGCGCCGCGCCGACTCACCGACGCCGACAAGGCGCAGCGCATGGCCTATGCGGCGGTGGCGCCGAGCGCCGCGCCGCGCAGCCGGTCGGCGGCGCGACCGCGGTCCGCACAGCGCGGCGTGACGCTGCCGAAGACCGCGACCGATGCCGAGATCCGCATGCTGGCTCGGGCTGCTGCTCTGCCTCGCGAGCCTGATCCTGCTTGGTGATCCGCCGGCGCCACGCTGGGCCTGCCGTCCGGCACGGACGGTAACGACTTCGACCTCCCCGTCGTCCCCTCGGGGAGGTCGGGGAGGGGCCAGCTCCCCCCGACACTGGCCCCTCCCAGGCGCGCACGCAGCTCACGCCAACCCCGGCTGCGTGCGCGCCACTCTCTTCAGGGTCGAAGGCCCTTTGAGCCGATGCGCTCCGCGACGCGTCGAAGCCACTCCGAAGTGCTTGCGCCTCCGCTCGACGCGGCTGCGCGCGCTGGTGCTCGGCCGTCGGCGATGGCGGCTGGTCGTCGCGCTTGCGCTCGCGCGGCCTCGTGCTGATCGGGCAGGGCGTCTGGATCCACGCCAAGGCGATGCTGGCGCAGGTCCTGCTCGAGCGCGCCTTCGCGCAGACGCTCGGCGACCGGCACGGCCGTCAAGCCCTGGTCCTGGGCCGACACCTGGCCGGTGGCGCGCGTCGACGTGCCGCGGCTCGGCAAGAGCGCGATCGTGCTCGCCGGCGTCGAGCGGCCAGGCGCTGGCGTTCGGGCCCGGCCAGGTCGAGCGCACGCCGGAGGCCGGCGAGCGCGGGCACCGCGATCTATTCCGCCCACCGCGACACGCATTTCGCGTTCCTCGGCGACGTGCGTGTCGGCGACGAGATCGAGGTCACGCGCCGCGACGGCAAGGCAGTTCCGCTTCCGCGTCACCGGCACGTCGGTGGTGCGCTGGGATCGCTCCGGCATCGATCCGTATGCGCCAGGCCGCCAGCTGGTGCTGGCCACCTGCTGGCCGCTCGATGCGCGAAGTCGCCAGGCCCGCTGCGCTACCTGGTGCATGCGGAGATGATTGAAACGCCTCCGCTTGGGGGACCCGCGCAAGCGGGCAACCAGAACCACCGCGGTATCTAATAGTCCGAGCCGTTCACGTTGCAGACAGCGGCGCATGGGCCCGCCTTCGAGATGTGAGCACGACTTCCTGTCGTCCGCGCGCAGGCGGGACCATACGCGCAGCAGGGCGATATGGCGGGCCAGCGATGACGGAGCGTTTATGGCTACGCGCCGCGACATCGCGGGCACGCCAAGCCGCAACGGCCTACGCCGCGTCGCGCTTTGCCTTCGCGTCGAGCAACCCCGCCTCGACCAGCGCGGCGCGGATGCGCTCGATCTCGGCGCGCGCAGAGCTTGACCAGCGGCGGGCGCACCACCGCGCGCGGCAGCCGGCCGAGCAGCACCAGCGCCTCCTTCATGCGGTTGTGCATGTCGGCCCAGGGCTCGGCATAGAACACGCGCGCGGTCGGATAGATGCGGTCGTTGAGGCGCTTCGCCGTCGGCGAGGTCGTTGCCCTGCACGGCGCGGAACAGCTGCGCCTGCAGATCGGCGATCACGCTGCCGCGAGCCGGAGAGCAGGCCGTTGCAGCCGAGCACCAGCGAGGAGAACAGCCACGCGCTGTGGGTGGTGAGCACGTTCACCGGCCGCGGCAGGCTCTGCAGCGTGCGGATGTGCATCTCGTGCTGCGGCACATTGCCGGCACCAGTCCTTGATGGCGCGGATCGTCGGCACCTGCTCGCACATCTTGAGCAGCGTGTCGCGCGGATAGCCCTGGCCGGTCGCGAGCGGATACTGGAACACGATGATCGGCAGGTCGCTCGCGTCGGCGATGCGCTTGAAATGCGCGAGCGCCATCTCGGGCGACTGCTGCAGCGTGAACGGCGCCGGCGGAAACACCAGCAGCGCCGAGGCGCCGCCGTCGGCCGCCATGCGGGCGATGCGCGCGGCTTCGAGGCTGCCGTCGGCCCAGATGCCGTTGACGATCGGCAGCTTGCGCGCCGATCTCGTCCTGCGCGATCTCGAGCACGCGCCGCTGCTCGTCGAAGCGTGCAGGAGGCGACCTCGGTCGAATGCGCGTTGATGGTGATGCGCCGAGATGCCCTGCGTTGCCGCCGACGTCGCGCAGGTGGGCGCGGAAGCTCTTCTCGTCGATCGAGAGATCGTCGTGGAACGGCAGCAGCACCGCCGGGATGACGCCGTGCGGAACGAACGTGGCGTGACGGGGCATGACGATCTCCGTATTGCTTTCCGGGCGGCAGCTTACTGCGTCTTCACCGCCGCCGCCAGCGCCTCGAACGTGCCCGGGAAATACGACACGTTCTGCATCGGCGTCTTGCCGATCGCGTCGGCGAGCGCGCGCGCCTGCGCGCCGTCGCGGCCGAACAGGACGATGCGGGTGTTGAAGTCGTTGCTCGGCATCGGCGCCTTGCGCAGGCCATCGGCCGCGAGCTTGTCGGCCGGAACGTTGTGGGTGCCCGGCAGGCTCGCCTTGGCGAACTCGTCGGCCGAGCGCGCGTCGAAGAACACGGCGGTCTGGTCGACCTTGTAGACGCGCAGCGATGCCTTCGAGCTCGATCTCGACCGGCCCGTTGAGCGTGCGCCACATCGGGATGCCGAGCTGATAGCGCCGCACATTGGTGAAGCCGGCGCCGACGAGCTGCTCGCTGAGCTGCGGCTCGCCTGGCAGTTCTGGCCGTTGCAATAGAGCACCAGCGCCTTGCTCTTGTCGCCGCCGACGAGCTTCTCGACCGCAGTGACATACGTCGGAGGCGGCGCTCGGCTGGCGGCGCGACGTTCTTGGCGCCCGCGATGTGGCCGGCCACGTATTCGGCGCGCTTGCGGGAATCGAGCAGGATGGCGCTGCCGTCGGCGAGGATGCGCTGCACGTCGGCGGTGCTCACCTCCGGCGGTCTTCTGGTTCGGCTCGCCGATCGTCGCCTGCAGGATCGTTTGCGCGGGCGCTGCGCTGCCCAGCATCAGGACGCTCAGGGCCGCCGCAAAGCCGGCTGCGCGTGCCTGCGTAGATCTGCCTGCATGAATGGCGTCATGGTCGCCTCCCATGTTTCGTATTGGGCGTTTCGCATTGGGCGTGCCGTGTGCGCGTGTGCGCCGGCGCTCGCGGCAAGCCGGGGTGTCTCTGTCGCAGCTCACACTTACTTGTTCGTCAGCCGGATGCCCGAATTGCGGCCGAGCTCCTTGCAGTCGTCGTCGGTCTTGAGCCCGGCCGCATGGATGCCGTGGGCGGCGAGCTCCTCGTCGCAATCCTCGGTGTCGCCGGTGACGCCGACCGCGCCGATCACCTCGCCGGCCTCGTTGCGGATCTGCAGGCCGCCGCCTTCGGGAAAGATCTGGTCGCCGCTGGCGCTGATCAGATAGCGCATGAAGATCGGCTTCTCCTCGGCGCGCACGCGCACGAGCTTGGACGAGCGGCCCATCGCGAGCGCCGCATAGGCTTTGCCGTAGGCCATCTCGAACCGGATCATGGAGGAGCCGTCCTCCTTCTGGAACGCCTTCACAATGCAGCCGGGCTCGACCACGAGCACCGAGAGCGGCCGGCAATTGATCTCGGCGCCGCGCTTGAGAATGGCGGCAATGATGCGGTTGGCTTGATCGAGCGTGATGGCGCTCATGGCACTGCTCCTGACACTTCTCTTGGCAAGTCTCTTGGCACTTCTCCGGCTTGCGGATCGCGTGCAATGAGCACGCGGGATTGCTAATGTCTACCGCAGCTCCCTGGGCGGGAGACCTCAGGGAGGAGCAACCCATGACAACGTCACGGCGCGAGTTGATCAAGGGCATCGGCGCCAGCGCAGCCCTGGCGATGACGGGCGCCCCGGTGCGGGCGCAGGTGCCGGGCGTCGGGCGCGCCAAAGTCATCGACATCCACGGGCACTACACCACGGCGCCGCGGGGATTGACCGAGTTCCGCCAGCGGCAGCTGGCCGCGCTCAGGGATGGCTCGCAGGCGCCGGCGCGCGCGATGCTCAACTTCAGCGACGATCAGATCCGCGACAGCGTGCAGCAGCAGCTCGATTTCCAGCGCGAACGCGGCACCGACGTGACCCTGTTCTCGCCCACCGCCGGCGCCATGGGCCATCATCTCGGCAACGAGGCGATCAGCCTCGAATGGTCGCAGATCTGCAACGATCTGATCCACCGCGTCTGCACGCTCTTTCCCAATAGCTTCATCGGGGTGGGGCAGCTGCCGCAGTCGCCGGGCGTGTCGCCGAAGAATTGCGTCGCCGAGCTCGAGCGCATCGTCAATCAGCTCAGCTTCGTCGGCGTCAACGTCAATCCCGATCCCTCGGGCGCAAATTGGCGCGATCCGCCGATCACAGATCGATCTTGGTATCCGCTCTACGAAAAGCTGGTCGAGCTCAACGTGCCGGCGATGCTGCACGTGAGCGCTTCGGCCAATCCGAACTTCCAGGGCACCGGCGGTCACTACATCGCGGGCGACACCACCGTGTTCATGCAGCTCCTGATGTCCGATCTGTTCAAGGACTTCCCGGCGCTGCGGATAATCATTCCGCATGGCGGCGGCGCGATTCCGTTCCACTGGGGCCGCTATCGCGGGCTCGCGCAGGACATGAAGCGGCCGCCGCTCACGGAGCTCCTCAAGAATGTCTACTTCGACACCTGCGTGTACCATCGCCCGGGCATCGAGCTTCTGCTCAAGACCATTCCGATCGACAATATTCTGTTTGCCTCGGAGATCGTCGGCGCGGTGCGCGGCGTCGATCCGGAGAGCGGATATTACTACGACGATACCAAGCGGCACATCGACGCCATGACGTTCCTGAGCGAGAGCGACCGGCAGAAGATCTTCGCCGACAATGCGCGGAGAGTGTATCGGCTGAAGGTGTAGATAGCATCTCGCGCAGCTTGCTCCAGCCTCTCGGTCGTCATGCCCGCGCTTGTCGCGGGCATCCACGTCTTTCTTTGCTTTCGTGCAGGAAGGAAGACGTGGATGGCCGGGACGAGCCCGGCCACGACGACGGATGGATCAAGGTGGGCAGATATGCCCCAGTGCTTTTGCATCGTCGCGGCTGTCCCGCTAGCTTGCAGCCTCCCGCCCGCGACCCCAGGTAAGGCCGATGAACGATCAGCCCACGACCACCGACAATCCCCTGCTTGAGCACTGGCGCGGCCCCTTTGGGGTTCCGCCGTTTGACCGCATCGCGCCGGAGCATTTCATGCCGGCCTTCGACCGCGCCTTTGCGGAGCACGACAGCGAGATCGCCGCGATCGCCGGCGATCCGTCGGCACCCACGTTCCAGAACACCATCGAGGCGATGGAACGCTGCCGGCCGCACGCTTGACCGGGTCGGCAGCGTGTTTGGCGTGCTCTCCGGCGCCCACACCAACGACGCGCTGCTCGCGGTCGAGCGCGAGATTTCGCCGCGCGAGGCCCGCCACTGGAACGGCATCCTGCTGAACGAGCCGCTGTTCCGCCGCATCGACGCGCTCTGGCAGAGCCGCGACACGCTCGGCCTCAACGCCGAGCAGGCGCGCGTGCTGGAACGCTATTATCTGATGTTCAAGCGCGCCGGTGCCGCGCTCGATGCCGAGGCGCGCAAGCGGCTGGCTGAGATCAGCGAGCGGCTGGCGACGCTCGGCACGACGTTCAGCCAGAACGTGCTCGCCGACGAGCAGGACTACACGCTCGTGCTCGAGAGCGAGGACGATCTCGCGGGGCTGCCTGATTTTGTGCCGCCAGGCGGCGCGCGCGGCGGCGACCGAGCGCGGGCTTGCCGGCAAGCATGTGATCACGCTCTCGCGCTCCAGCGTCGAGCCGTTCCTGCAGTTCTCAGCGCGGCGCGAGCTGCGCGAGAAGATCTTCCGCGCCTGGATCGCGCGCGGCGACGGCGGCGGCAAGACCGACAACAAGGCGATCATCGCCGAAATGCTGGCGCTGCGCGCCGAGCGCGCGCGGCTGCTCGGCTACGAGAGCTTCTGCGCATTACCGGCTCGACGACGCCATGGCGAAGACGCCGCAGGCGGTGCGCGACCTGCTCGAGCGGGTCTGGAAGCCCGCGCGCGCGCGCGCGCTCGCGGACCGCGACGCCATGCAGGCGATGATTCAGGAGGAGGGCGGCAATTTCAAGCTCGCGCCCTGGGACTGGCGCTACTACGCCGAGAAGCTGCGCAAGCGCCAGTGCGACATCGACGAGGCGACGATCAAGCCCTACTTCCAGCTCCACCACATCATCGAGGCGGCGTTCTATACGGCCTACAAGCTGTTCGGGCTGTCGTTCGAGCGCGCCGTGACATCGCGGGCTGGCATCCGGACGTCGAGGCCTGGGAGGTGCGCGACGCCGATGGCCGCCATCGCGGCCTGTTCTTCGGCGATTATTTCGCGCGCTCATCGAAGCGCAGCGGCGCCTGGATGACCACGCTGCGCGATCAGGAGAAGCTCACCGGCGACATCCGTCCGCTGATCGTCAACGTGATGAACTTCTCCAAGGGCGGCGCCGGCGAGCCGACGCTGCTCAGCTTCGACGACGCGCGCACGCTGTTCCACGAGTTCGGCCACGCGCTGCACGGGCTTCTCTCCGACGTCACCTATCCGATGATCTCGGGCACGAGCGTGCTCACCGACTGGGTGGAGCTGCCCTCGCAGCTCTACGAGCATTGGCTCGAGCGGCCCGAGATCCTGAGCCGCTTCGCGGTGCATTAGTCGCACCGGGCAGGCGATGCCCGGACGATCTGATGAAGCGGCTGCTCGCGGCGCGCACCTTCAACCAGGGCTTCGCGACGGTCGAATACGTCGCCTGCGCGCTGGTCGATCTCGATTTCCATCTGCTGCCGAGCGTCGAGCAGTTCGACGTCAACGCCTTCGAGGAGACGGCGCTGACGCGCATCGGCATGCCGGCCGAGATCGTGATGCGCCACCGGCCGACGCAGTTCGCGCATCTCTTCTCCGGCGGCGGCTATGCGTCGGCCTATTACAGCTACATGTGGTCGGAGGTGCTCGACGCCGATGCGTTCGCGGCCTTCGAGGAGACCGGCAACATCTTCGATCCCGACGACCGCCAAGGGCCTGCACGATCACGTCTATGCGGCCGGCGGCGCGCGCGATCCGGAGGAGCTCTACAAGGCGTTCCGCGGCCGGCTGCCGACGCCGGACGCGCTGCTCAGGCGGCGCGGGCTGGCGGAACCGCGCCGGCCTGAACTCCACGCTGACCGTTCGTCCCGCGCATACCCGCCTTCGCGAGAACAGCGCGGGGCCGAGTGCTAACACGTCGCCTTATCGGTAACAGGTCGGTCGCTTGCGCGGGGACAAACGGGAGGGGTCATCGATGGATCGCTACGCCGGCCATCGCCGCGGCGTCGTCTGCGCACCGCATTTCGCCGCCGCCGAGGCTGGGCGCGCGGTGCTCGCCGAAGGCGGCAACGCGCTCGAAGCCATGGTGGCGATGGCGGCAATGATTGCGGTCGTCTATCCGCACATGAACCATCTCGGCGGCGATGGCTTCTGGGTCGTGCACGAGCCGTCGGGGAAAGTGCGCGCCCTGATGGCGGCGGGTGCCGCCGGCGCACGCGCGACGCTCGCGCACTATCGCGAGGCTGGCCATGATCGCGTCCCGACGCGCGGACCGCTCGCGGCGCTCACGGTGCCCGGCGGCGGTCGCGGGCTGGATGCTCGCGCTCGAGGCCGCCAAGGCGCACGGCGGGCGCCTGCCGGTCAGCCGAGCTGCTTGCCGCTGCCAGTCAAGCAGGCGCGCGATGGCGTCGAGGTCTCGCGCCATCTCGCGCTCAACATCGCGGATGCGAGCCGAGAGCTCAAGGACGTGCCGGGATTCGCCGAGACTTTCCTGATCGACGGCAAGCCGCCCCTGCAGGGCGCGCGGCTGCATCCTAAGGCGCTCGCCGAAACTCTCGATCATCTTGCCCATGCCGGGCTCGATGATTTCTATCGCGGCGACATCGGGCGCGAGATCGCGGCCGATCTCGAGCGCGTCGGCAGCCCGGTGACGCGCGCCGATCTCGAGCGCTGCCGCGCCACCGACGCCGCGCCGCTGTCGGTCGCGCTCGCCGGTCGGCACGTTGTGGAACACGCGCGCCGCCGACGCCCGGCCTCATGGCGCTCATGATCCTCGCGATCTACGATCGGCTCGGCGTCAAGGAGGCCGAGAGCTTCGATCACCTGCACGGCCTGATCGAGGCGACCAAGCGCGCCATTGCGGTGCGCGATCGCGTGCTCACCGATCCGGCCCGGCTGCCGCATCCGCTCGACCGCTATCTCACCTCGTCGTTCCTCGACGCCGAGGCCGCCGCGATCGACCGCCGCAAGGCCGCGCCCTGGAAGGCGCACGCGGAGGTGGGCGACACCATCTGGATGGGCGCCGCCGACGCGTCTGGCCTGGTCGTCTCCTACATCCAGTCGCTCTATTGGGAGTTCGGCTCGGGCGTGGTGCTGCCGAACACCGGCATCGTGATGCAGAACCGCGGCTTGAGCTTCTCGCTCGATCGCGGCGCTCTCAACGTGCTCGAGCCCGGCCGGCTGCCGCTGCATACGCTCTGCGCTGCGCTCGCGGTGCTGCGCGATGGCCGCGTGATGGCCTACGGCAGCATGGGCGGCGACGCGCAGCCGCAGGTGCAGGCGGGCGTATTCAGCCGCCACGTGTTGCATCGCCAGCCGCTCGACCAGGCGATCGAAGGGCCGCGCTGGTATGTCGGCAAGACCTGGGGCAAGCCGATCGGCAACCTGGTGGTCGAGGCACGACTCGATGGCAGCCTGATCGAGCGGCTCATGGCCGCCGGCCACGACGTGGTGCTGACCGACGCGATCGGTCATGCTGGCGCGGTCGTGCTGCATCCGGATCGGCAGCATGGAAGGCGCGCATGATCCGCGCGCGGATGGCGGCGCGGCGGGCGTGTGACGCCTAGCGCCTAAAATCTTCCGGCTTGAGCTCGATCGGCGTGCCGTGCGGCGTGCGCTCGGCCGCGTGCTCCCAGGCGTCGCGATAGCGCGCCAGCATGGTGCCGTCGGTCACACCTTTGGCAGCGACGAGGCGCTCAAGCGTGTTGAGCCAGTGCCGATAGTAGGTCTCGCCGGTGTCCGGGTCGCCGGCAGCCTGCGCGCGCTTGATCTCCTCGCCGAGCGTTGCCGCCCATTCGTGCCAGGTGAACAGGCCACGCTCATGCAGCGCGAGCGCCATGGCGAACGCTTGCGCTTCCCACGGCTCGCGAAACACCGGCCCCTCTTCGTCGCGCGGGATGCTTGGCACGGCTTCGGTGGCACGGCGAGCGGCAGCACGATCAATCATGCCGGCTCCAAATAGGGCTCCCAGGCCTCGATCGACACTTTCAGGGTCGGATCGGCGCTCTCGCCCCACAGCTCGCGGCCCTCGAACAGCACGGTGTAGAGCCACTGCGGCTTCTCGCCTTCGCCGATCGCGACCGTGTCGGGGAAGACATGGAACCCGCGCACGCATTCAATGACGCCGGTGCGGCCGCGCGCATAGCGCGGCAGGCGCGTGTGGGTCTCGGGGTTGATGCTGCGCGTGTGCACGCGATCGCCGACCGCAAAGCGCGGCGTGGTGTTGGTCGACCGCGCATAGCTGCCGCGGGTGAGCGCCTTGTTGACCTCGGCGGCCTTGAGCGTGCGTGGCAGCGCTTTGCCGGGCCGCAGCGAATGGCCGGCCGCGACCTCGTCGGCACCGACGAGGCCGAACTCGAGGAGCAGCTTCTCCAGCCGCAGCGCCCATTTCTGATAATAGGTGAGCGTGAGATAGTCGGCCGCCGGAAATTCCTCGATCGCGGCGCGCGACCGGTCGATGTTCCACACCTTGGCGAAGCTCATCGCGCGGTTGAGCGCGAGCGCACGCCCTTCCCAGCGCGAATGAAACGGCGGCTCGTTCGGCTCCGGCTCGACCTTGCCGAAGCCGTGCATGCCGCCCATGTCGTGGATGCCGTTCATCTCGCGCGACCCTTAGTCCAGTCTGCTATTAAGCATCGGCTTGCCTGCTCCGCAACCTTCATGCGGGCGCGATCAGCGACTGTCGGGCATCGTATTTCCCTGCCGCCCAGCGCCACGTGGCCTCTCTCTGATTGATATGAATCAATGTTCGTTTGGACGCGGCCGCTATAAAAAAATCAACACAGGGAGGAAAGCCGAATGGAACGTCTTATCGCACGTGGTCGATCATCGCGCCGTCGGATTGGCAGCATCCTGATGGGCGTGTGCCTCGGGGCACTGGTTCTTGGAGACAGTTTCGTCGCGTGGGGGCAGGACAAGGCGTTACCTCCAGGTGACGTTATCTTGGCGCGCAAGACGCTGATGTCCGTCATTGCCAGGAACATGTATCCGCTGGATGAGATGGTCTACACCGGCAAGATCAATCTGCAGCGGGGCAGGGTACATGCCAACTCGATCGCGGCAATGATGCAAGCATTCCCGCTACTCTTTCCAGCTCATACGAATGCCTGGAAGCCGGGTACTGCGGACCCGGCATCGGCGACATTCGCCGACCCGCACATCTGGGATCAATTCGATTTCTTCTACAAGGAATCGATGACCGCCGCCAAATATGCATTTGACGCGAGCCGGGCTGAAACCGAGGCGCAATTCAGGAAGAACGTCACTGAATTGCGCCTGACGTGCGACGGCTGCCACGCCACTTTTCAGAAGAACAACTGATCGACTGGTCTAGGATCGGCGCCGTCGAGCTAACGATGATGCCGATGCCGGTCCTCGTCGCCCTCGAACTCTCCGGCACGCTCGTGCGCCGCCATCCAGGCCGCCAGTGAGGGCGTCTCCTCCTGTGCGGCCTTGAGCTGGCGCAGCGTCACGCGAATATTGGTCCGGGCGAAGCGCTGGCCGGTGACAGCCACTACGGAGGGATCCTCGCCGGCCGCCACAGCGGCGACCACACGTTGCTTGAGTGCAAAGAATTCCGGATCACCGAACATCCGCAGCATGTTCTGGAACGCCTCGTGCCGGGCACGGTCAAACGGGCGGCGCTGGCCGAGCCCGTCCATGACGGGATGCGGCGGATAGAGATGAGCGCAGGGCACCCAGCCGTCGGGAATCTGCTCGGTCGCCGCATGGGTGCGGCGGTGCTGCAGCAGGTTGGGCAGGACGTGCGTGTGCGGGCCCTGCGGGCTCTTGCCGTGCGGGTCCGGAATCGGCTGATAGACCTCGACCCGCCCGACCCGCCCGATGAAGACACGGTGCGGACTGTTGGCGAGGATCACGCCGATCGCGGGATTGCCGGGTTCGAAGAGAGACCGGCCGGCATGCGCACGCAGCTGCGCCGCGACGGCGTCGTCGGCAATGCGCACGCAGAGATCGGTCTGCAGCGCATCGATACCCAGATCGAACAGGATTAAATCGCGATCCTGGTCGCGCAGCGCGCCGTCGTCGGGCCCGAGCTCGGTGAGAACGGTGCGCCGGCTCATGCCGCACTGCGTCTCGGGCAGGCAGAGCGCTACGCGGTTGCTCCAGCTTTCCCGCGTCGGCGTCTCGAATGCCACGAGCCGCATTTCGGCCGGCGGCTTGATGCGCATGCCGCCGCGCGCCGTTGTCACGGTCAGCGACGCCTTGCCACGCTGAAATGTAAAGGGCTCGTCCAGGTCGCGCATGAACTCGGCGATGGCGCCAAAAGTTCCGAGACTCCATTGCGTCTCGGCATTGATCATCTGGCCGGCAAGAACCTCAAAGCACTCCCCTGATACTGTCACCACACCCTCCCCCGGCGTCCGCGGAGGTCCCCGCCGGCATTGCGGGGATGCCGTTGCTCCGCGTGCGACGCGTGTATTAACTTTGTTTGAGTTTAACGCAGCTCCACGTGAGCGCAGCTTGAACGCAGCCTCCGCGTGTTGCAAGTTGATTGCAAGAAGCGGCGTTCAAATATAGTGTACCCCGGTATCCTACGTGTTCTTTGGAGTTCCGCGCTGTCACACACCGTCCGAGAGAAGAGCAAGCTCCTCAATCGCGTGAGCCGCCTGCGCGGCCAGATTGAAGCGATTGAGCGCGCTCTGGAGCGAGAGGTGGAGTGCGCAGAGGTACTGCAGCTCATCGCCTCCGCTCGCGGCGCCATGAACGGGCTCATGGCGGAGGTGATGGAAGACCACATCCGCGCGCACGTCCTTGATCCGGAGCACGGGCACGACAGCGAGCGGATGCGTGGTGCCGAAGAGCTGATCGACGTGGTGCGCGCCTATCTGAAGTAGGCGTAAGCCAAGCAGCCGATCGCTCGGGTCGGACTGGATCAGGTCGCGTCTGGCCCTTTGGCCACGCCAGTTCCGATCATGCAATCGCGTGTGACCAGGCTCGCCAGCTGCTCCTCGCTGAAGCGCTCGCTGCCGGCGGGCCGCATCGGCAACACCAGGAAGCGCGTCTCGGCCGTCGAATCCCAGACGCGGATGTCGGTTGTCGGCGGCAGCGTCGACGCCGAAGTCGGCGAGCACGCCGCGTGGATCGATGACCGCCCGCGAGCGATACGGCGCCGACTTGTACCAGGTCGGCGGCAGGCCGAGCACCTCCCACGGATAGCAGGAGCACAGCGTGCAGACGATCATGTTGTGCACGCGCTCGGTGTTCTCGACCGCCACCAGGTGATCGCCGACGCGGCCCATGATGCCGAGCGTGCTGATCGCCGCGGTCGCGTCCTTGAGCAGCGCCTCCTTGAAGGCGGGATCGACCCAGGCCCGCGCCACGACCCGCGCGCCATTGTGCGGGCCGATACGGGTCTCGTAGGCTTCGATGATGGCGTCGAGCGCGGCCGGATCGACGTAGCCCTTCTCGGTCAGGATGGTCTCGAGCGCGCGCACGCGCAGCTGCGTCTCGGTGAGCTCGGAGCCGTGGTCATGCTCGTGCTCGTGATCATGGTCCTTGCCGGTCATTGGACTCTTTGCCTTGAGAACTCTTTGCCTGATGAGGAATTTCGGACAGTATCGTTCGCATCACCGATCAAGTCGAGAGCGCAGATGAGCGCGGCCGAGCTGTTCAGCCTCAAGGGAAGAGTGGCGCTGGTCACCGGGGCCTCGAGCGGGCTCGGGGTGCGCTTTGCCGAGGTGCTGGCGGATGCGGGCGCCGCGGTCGCACTGGTTGCCCGCCGCGGCGATCGGCTCGCTGCGGTCAAGGCGGGGATCGAGAAGGCGGGCGGTCGCGCCGCCGCGATCGCGGCCGACGTGCTCGATCGCGCCGCGATGGCGCGCGCCTTCGACCGCGCCGAGGCCGAGCTTGGCGTGGTCGACATCCTCGTCAACAACGCCGGCGTGGTGCACGCGGATCGCGCCGTCGAGCTTGCCGAGGCCGAATGGCGCCGCGTCCTTGGCACCAATCTCGACGCCGCGCTGTTCTGGTCGCAGGAGGCGGCGCGCCGGCTGATCGCGGCCAACAAGGGCGGTGCGATCATCAACATTGCCTCGATCCTGGGCTTCGGCGTCGCCAAGGGCGTGGCCGCCTACGCGGTCTCCAAGGCCGGGCTCATTCAGCTCACCAAGGCGCTCGGGCTTGAGCTTGCGGGCCGCGGCATCCGGGTGAACGCGATCGCGCCAGGCTGGATCGTCACCGATCTCAACCGCGACTATCTCGCGAGCGATCGCGGCGCCGCCATCCTGAAGGACATACCACTTGCTCGCTTCGGCGAGACGCGCGATCTCGACGGTGCGCTCTTGCTGCTGGCGTCCGACGCCGGCCGTTTCATCACGGGCACGACCGTTGTGGTCGATGGCGGGCAAGTGATTGGGATGCGTGGCTAGCCGTCGGTGCCGGCAGCAAGGGCCTGCGATGCCGCTGCCACGCGCCGCTTCTGCCAGAGATCGTGCAACACCATGCCGAGCGCCATGGCGGCGACGAACACGATGATGCGCGGTGAAAGCGTCGCGAGGTTTTCGATCGCCGGACCTGGACACAGGCCGGAGAGCCCCCAGCCGACGCCGAACAGCGTGGCGCCGATGACGAGTGGCGGGTCGATCGTGGTCTTATCCGGCCACAGATTACGCGGCGCAAACATTGGCGTGCGCGGCCGCACCAATGCGTAGCCGGCGCTGCCGACCGCAAGTGCGGCCGCCATCACCACCAGCAGGCTCGGGTCCCAGGCCCCGAACACATCCAGGAAGGCGAGCACCTTGGCGGGCTGCATCATGCCGGAGATCAAGCAGCCCCCAGCCGAACACGAAGCCGCAGACCAATCCGGCGAGCGCCAGCATCTCAGCCTCCCAGGCCATGACGAATCGATCGCCACCACGACCATGGCGACGCCCACGAAGATCACGGTCGCCACCAGCGAGCGCGGCGACAGCCGCGCCACGCCGCAGATGCCATGGCCGGACGTGCAGCCGCCGCCAAGCCGCGTGCCGAAGCCGACCAGCAGGCCCGCGATGACGATCACAGCCCAGCTTACAGACATCTGTGGTTCGACGAGCGCGTAGCCTACGAGGGTTCCGCTCAGCGGGGCCAGGATCAATCCGACAATGAAGGCGATGCGCCAGTCACGATCGGGCACGTTCCAGCCGATCAGGCCGCCGAAGATGCCGCTGATGCCGGCAATGCGGCCGGTCGTGCAGCATCAGGAGCGCGGCCGCAAGGCCGATCAGCGCACCGCCGATCGCGGCGGATAGCGGCGTGAAATTCTCCATGGTGAGATCTCCTCGCGCACGGGCGGCACGGGCACTATGCTCGTGTGCGTCTTATGTCGCAATGTCGAGGGGCCGCCCCATGGATTTCGCGCTGTCCGCCGAGATCGAGGATATCCGCAAGCGCACACGCGCCTTTGTGGAACAGCATGTGCTGCCGCTCGAGGCCGATCGGGCGAACTATGACGACCACGAAAACATCCGCCTCGATCTGCTCGCGGCTGTTCGCGACAAGGCGAAAGCGCAGGGCCTGTGGGCGCCGCAGGCGCCGAAGGATTTCGGCGGCATGGGTCTGCCGATCGTCGGCTGGGCCGCGATGTATGAGGAGGCGAACCGCTCGATCTTCGGCCCGGTCGCGTTCAATTGCGCGGCGCCCGACGACGGCAATATGAATCTGCTCGCGCTTGTCGGCACGCCGGCGCAGAAGGACAAGTGGCTGCGCCCGATCGTCGAGGGCAAGGTGCGCTCCGCCTTTGCGATGACCGAGCCCGCGCCCGGCGGCGGCTCCGATCCCGGCATGATCCGCACCCGTGCCGAGAAGAAGGGCGACCGCTGGGTGATCAGCGGCCACAAGTGGTTCATCACCGGCGCCGGCGTTGCCGACCATTTCATTCTGGTCGCGCGCACCTCCGACGATCCGCGCCGCGGGCTCACGGCTTTTCTGTTTCATCGTCATCAGCCCGGCTTCGAGATCGTGCGGCGCATTCCGATCATGGGGCCGGAGGAGCACGGCGGGCATTGCGAGCTTGTGTTTGAGGGCCTCGAGGTCCCCGACGAGCACGTGCTGATGGGGCTCGGCGATGGCCTGCGCGTCACCCAGATCAGGCTCGGGCCGGCGCGGCTCACCCATTGCATGCGCTGGACGGGGCTCGCCAAGCGCTGCTGCGAGATCGCGCAGGCCTATGTGAACGAGCGCGAAGGCTTCGGTGTGAAGCTCGCCGATCGCGAGAGCGTGCAGATCAAGCTCGGCGACATTGCGCACCGCATCCAGATCGGCCGCCTCCTGGTGATGCACGCGGCGTGGCTGCTCGACCAGGGCGACCGCGCCCGCAAGGAGGTGTCGATGGCCAAGGTGCACGTCGCCGATACGCTGCACCATGCCGCCGACGTCGCGATCCAGCTCAACGGCGCGCGCGGCTATTCCAAGGACACCGTGCTCGAATGGATCTATCGCTACGCCCGGCAGGCGCGGCTCGTCGATGGCGCCGACGAGGTGCACAAGATGGTGCTGGCGCAGCACATGCGTGCAGAAGGCCGCGATTTCTGGCGGTGGGGCAAAGGGGAGCAGTGACCCAGTTGCTGTCGTCCCCGCGAAGGCGGGGACCCATACGCCGTGTCGTTGCGATGTGGCGTAGCTGGCGAGAGATCGAAAGCTCAGGGGCTATGGCCCCCGGTCCCCGCCTTCGCGGGGACGACAGCGGATAGTTTCGTGCCGACGACAGTTGAAGAAGTTTCACTAGCTCTTGCGCGAGTGCGACAGCGCAGCGGATGCAGCCTCACCTAAAGCCCAAACACATACAGCACCGTCGCGTTCCGCTGCTCCCTTAGCTCCGGCGTGTTGACGAGCTTGCGGCGTGCCGTCTGGCTCGGTCCGGAGACGATGGCGATGTACTGCTTGCCGCCTGCCTCGAAGGTCATCGGCGGTGCCGAGAAGCCGGAGCCAACGTTGATCCGCCACAACTCCTCGATCGTGCTGTCGTCATAGGCGATGATGGTGCCGTCGAGCAGCGCCAGGAACACCAGTCCGCCGCCCGTTGCCAGCGTGCCGCTGTAGTTCGGATAGGCGAGGTGCACATTTTTCTTGATCTCGCCGGTGGTCGGATCGACGACGGTGAGATTGCTCTCGTAGCGATCGTCGGTCTTGTACGAGCCGCCGGTCCAGTTCGTGCCCGCCCGGCGCGGGCTGGTGTCGATCGTCACGTCGGAGCAGGCGGTCAGCGCCGGAATGTAGAGCAGCTTGGTCTTCGGGCTGTAGGACGACGGCCAGTAGTTGTTGCCGCCCGCGATTGACGGACACAGCGTCTTGGTCGGCTCGTTCGGGTTCTGGTTGGCGATGCCCGAATAGGTCTGCACGTCTTTGTTCGGATCGTAGTCGAGCGGCTTGCCGGTCTTCTGGTCGATGCCGCGCGTCCAGTTGATCTTGTCCATGTAGGGCTTGGCCAGCACGATCTGCCCGTTGGCGCGCTCCATGGTGTAGACGAAGCCGTTGCGCGCTGAGTGCGTCACGCAGCTTGCGCGTCTCGCCGTTGATCTGGCCGTCGATCAGGATGTGCGTGCCGACCTCATCGTAGTCCCACATGTCGTTGGGCGTGTACTGGAAGTACCAGTTCATGCTGCCGGTGTCGGGGTTGTAGGAGATCGCGCTGTTGGTGAAGAGATTGTCGCCCGGCCGATAGGTCGGGTCGAATTCCGGCACCGGATTGCCGGTGCCCCAGATGGTCTGGTTGGTTTGCGGATCGTAGGTGCCGGTCACCCAGATCGGACCGCCGCCGGTCTGCCAGGCGTTGTTCTTGTCCTTCCAGGTCTCGCTGCCGGGCTCGCCCGGCGCCGGGATGGTGTACTTGCGCCAAAGCAGCTTGCCGGTCTTGGCGTCGAGCGCGGCGAGCCAGTCACGAATGCCGGAGCCGCTCGCGGCCGCGCCCATCAGGATCTTGTCCTTGATCGCAAGCGGCGCGCCGGTGATGCGCAGTGCCGGATGGTCGGAGACATTGGTCTCCCAGACGACCTTGCCGGATTCCTTGTCGGTCGCGATCACGCGCGCCGGCTGGTTGGCGATCGAGATGACGAAGTTGCCCCAGAGCGCGACGCCGCGGTTGGCTTCCTGCCGCTCCTGCTTGGGGTCCATGCGCCAGACGATGCGGCCGACATTGCCGGAGCGCGCGTCGATCTTGTAGACGATGCCGGAGGAATCCGGGACGTAGATGAAGCCGTCCTCGACCAGCGGCGTCGCCTCGTTGAAGCCGTTGCCGACGGCGCCGCCGAGCGGCACCGCGTAGGCGAGCTTGAGGCCCTTGACGTTGTCCTTGTTGATGCGCGCGAGCGGCGAGAAGCGCTGGCCGTCATAGGTGCGGTGGTTCATCAGCCAGTTCTGCGGCTCCTTGTCGGCGTTGACGAGCCGCTCGGGTGTGACGTCGGCCGCCATGGCTGGCACGGCTGCCAATGCGGTGCCGGCGAGGATCGCCATCCGAATGGATTGGAAGCGTGCTGCGCGCATGTGTTTTCTCCCTTGGTCCGCCATTGCGGTTGTGGTTCTACGTTGTTTTGAACGGTACCAATTTTCCGGGCCGTGAGCACGCAGGCAAGGGCAGGCCTGACCTGCAATTCATTCGCAAAACCCCTGGACTTCGCCGCTTCACTGCGCGAGACTTTCGCAAAATTCTCAACCTAGGGAGGGTTCAATGATGCTTCGCATACTGTCTGCCGCTGTGGCCGCCACTGCCGTGTTCGCCGCTGTTCCGGCGTCGGCCGAGATGAAGACCGAGTGGGTCGAATACAGCCAGGGCGGCATGAAGCTCAAAGCCTACATGGCCTATGACGACAAGATCACCGGCAAACGTCCGGCCGTGCTGGTCGCGCATGCGCGCGAGGGCATGACGAAAAAGACGCAGGAGCTGACCGAGCTGTGGGCGAAGCTCGGCTACGTGTCGTTCGCGGCTGATATCTTCGGCTACGGCTCGGGCATCCTGCCCAAGGACGTTCCGGAAATGACCGCGCAGACCCAGATCTTCCGGAAAGATCCCGCGCTGACCAAGGCGCGCACCCAGGCGGGCTACGATACGCTGATCAAGAACCCGATGGTTGACGTGAACAAGATCGGGCTGGTCGGTTACTGCTTCGGCGGCGATGTCGGCATCGTGTTCGGCTCCACCGGAGTTCCGCTTACTTTGAATGTCTCGATCCACGGCTCGTTCGGCGACTATGAGCAAGGCTGGGCCAGCAAGGCCAAGGGCATGTTCCTGATCCTGCATGGCGCCGAGGACCAGGGCTATCCGCTCACCAAGGTCAACTCGGTGGTCCAGGACCTGCGCGCCGCCAAGGCTCCTTTCATGCTTGAGGTGTACAGCGGCACCGGTCACGGCTTCTCGAGCCCGAAGGGCAAGGATGAGGAGCGTGCCAATGCGCAGTCAATCGGGACGACGTCGCGCACCATGAAGGAACTGTTCGGCACCTGATGAGGCTGATCAGGCGCGGCGAAGAGCCGCGAACGGGATGGGGTGGGTCGAGCTTTATGCGAAGCCCACCCTTCGCGTATCGTCCCACGCGTCACGACACGGGCGTCTACAATAGGACTAGCCAACACCACTCAAGCAAACACCACTCAAGCAAACACCAGTCAGAGTCTCAGGGAGGTTTCGATGCGTTGCAAGCAACTGACGAGTTTCCTTCTCGCCACCACCGTTGGCGTGCTGATCGCCGGCTCGGCCAGCGCGCAGGTGACGGCGTTCGAAGGCGCCCGCGTCATCGTGGGCGACGGCCGCGTCCTCGACAATACCACGATCGTCGTGAACGGCAGCAAGATCACGCAGGTCGGCGGCGCTGTGCCCGCCGGCGCCACGCGCGTGAATCTTTCCGGCAAGACCGTGATGCCGTTGATCCTCGATACCCACACGCATCTAAGCACGAATCGCGACGGGCTGGTGCGCGACCTGCGCCAGCGCGCCTATTTCGGCGTCGGCGCCGCCATGAGCCTCGGCACCGACAATTACGAACTGCTTGACATGCGCAACAAGGACACCCCAGGCATGGCGCGTTTCTTCAGCGCCGGAAAGGGCATCGCCAGGTTCGAGGACCGCCCGGCGGTACTCCAGATCAACAGCGTCGAGGAAGCGCGCAAGGCGGTGCAGACCAACGTGCAGCACAAGGTCGACATCATCAAGGTCTGGGTCGACGACCGCGACGGCAAGTTCGACAAGGTGCTGCCGTCCCAGTACGAGGCCGTCATCGACGAGGCGCACAAGGCCGGCCTCCGCGTCACCGCGCACATCTTCAACGAGATTGACGGCAAGCGGCTCATTCGCGCCAAACTCGATGCGTTCGCACACAGCGTGCGCGACAAGGACATCGACGACGAGATGCTGACGCTGTACAAGTCGAATCCGAACCTCGTCGTGAACCCCAACCTGCCGGATCGCGGCGTGAAGAAGGATATCAGCTGGCTGAAGGCAAGCCTTCCCGACGCCGAATATGCCAAGCTCGAAGCGGCCAACACCGACCGGCAGGCGGCGCAGCGCGCTTACGGAATCCAGGCGCGCAACACGGCAAAGATCAGCGCGGCCGGCGTCAAGCTCGTGCTCGGGACTGACGGCAACCGGGCATGGGGTCCGCACGAGGAGGCAGAGGACATGGTGGTCGCCGGCATGACGCCCATGCAGGTCATCATCGCGGCAACCAAGAACGCGGCCGAGTTCCTGAAGATGACCGACACCGGCACGCTCGAAGTGGGCAAGAACGCCGACATCCTCGTCCTCGACGCCAACCCGCTCGACGACATCAAGAACACCCGCAAGATCTCGCAGGTGATCATGCGCGGCGCGGCGGTCGACCGCTCGAAGCCGATCCCGTAGCGCCGGGACGGTCGCGTCGTTAGATTAGGCTGGTTCGGGCCGGCCGTAGCCGCCTTCGGGCAGGTCTGCGGCCGGCCTCTTTCGTGGAGCGTGGGAGCGTGTCGGAGAGTTACGTGTGTCGCTGAATCTGGAAGTCGCGAGCGTCACGGCGGTCACACCCTCGATCAGGCAGATCGAGCTGACCCTCGCGGACGGTGGTGCGCTGCCGCCGTTTACCGCCGGCGCTCACATCGATCTCGCGCTCGGCAACGGCCTGGAGCGATCGTTCTCGATGCTCAACGATCCGGTCGAGACCCATCGCTACGTGATCGCGGTGCTGCGCGAGGTCGACAGCCGTGGCGGCTCGGTGTGGGTGCACGACCATTTGCGCCAGGGCGACCGGCTGACCTCGTCGGAGCCGATCAACAATTTCCCGCTCAACGAGGCGGGCGAGACGCACATCCTGATCGCGGGCGGCATCGGGATCACGCCGCTCAAGGCGATGGCGCATCGGCTTGTCGCCGCGCGGCGCCAACTTTGCGCTGCACTATTGCGCCCGCGACGAGGGACGCGCCGCCTACCTCGACGAGCTGACGGGCGCTGCTAGGCGATCGGCTGCACCTCTACCTCGACGGCGGCGACATCGCGCGCGGCCTTGATGTCGGCAAAGCTTCTGGCTAGCCGGCCGTCGGCTGCTCATGTCTATGTCTGCGGACCGGCAGGCCTCATCCGGGCGGTGCGCGAAGCGACCCGCGACTGGCCGAAGGGCTCGGTGCACTACGAGTTGTTCCGCGGCTCAGAGAGCGACATCGCGCCACGCAGCACGGATCAGCCGTTCGAGATTACGCTCGCGCGGACCGGCAAGACATTGACGGTGCCGGCCGACCGCTCGATCCTGGCCGTGCTCAGGGCCAACGGCATCAAGGTCAAGACGCTGTGCACCGAGGGGGTGTGCGGCACCTGCCGCGTCAGGCTGCTTGGCGGCAAGGCCGACCACCGCGACGAGGTGTTGACCGACGCGCAGCGCGAGCGCGAAATCCAGGTCTGCGTGTCGCGCGCCATGCCGGGCGAGACGCTGATATTGGACTTGTAGACGGCTGCAACGAGTGGAGTAACCAAGCATGACCGTTGCCACCAAGCCCGCGGCCGCGACCGCCTCGCATGTCAAGCCGACGCAGCTCGTGAGCGGCACCTTCGTCACCACCGACCTCAAGCGCGCGCGGCGGATGTGCGAGGAGCTGCTGGGGCTCGAATGCGCTGAGGCCGAGCCCGGCACGCTGCTCATTCGCGAGCAGGGGCATCAGCCGGGCGGGCCGCTCGCCGGCAAGCCCTACTGGGTGCTGGAGGCACGCGAGGTGCCGACGATCGAGACGCCGCAGGAGATGCTCAATCACTGGGGCGTGTTCGTGATCGAGCCAGGCGGCGGTCGACGACGCCTTCGAGAAGATCAACGCGCGGCAGAAGGATTTCGGTCTCGGCCGCGTGCAGAAGCCGCGCTTCCGCCACGGCTCCTATGCGTTCTATTTCGTCGATGGCGACAGCAACTGGTGGGAGATCGAGTACCGCACGCCGGAGCTGCTCTATACGGCGCTGCGCGAGAAGGGCGATCAGCACTGAGAGTGTTGCAAGCAGAAGGTCGATTGTCATGAATAGCCCGCTGGTCAAGCCCGAGCTTCTCTCGCACGGCACGATTGAATGCAGCGACCTGGCGGCGACCCGCCGCTTCCTGACCGAGTTTCTCGGCATCGATGTCGTGCGTCCGCTGCCGGAGGCGCAGTATCTCTGGAAGGGCGGGCCGTGGTCGGTGGTCTGCGTCTGCGTGCCCGACTCGGAAGCCAAGGAGCAGGGGCCGCAGAACCGGTTCAAGCTGTCGGTCCCGCGCGCCGCCGACGTCGATGCCGCGCATGCGGCCGCGCTCGCGCAGCAATCAACCTACGGCATCAGGAAGGTCGAGCCGGTCGAGGAGAACGCCGGCGTCCGCTCATTCAAGATTCAGGATCTCAACAAGCACTGGTGGGAAATCACCAGCGTCACGCAGTCGTATTACGACGCGGTCTTTGCGAAGGCCCACTAGCGTGAAATGCTGAGCTCGTTCAGGCGCGATGCCGACAAATGCAGAGGAGGTCGACCAGCGCGGGGTAAAGATCGCGGTGGCGCAAGGCAGCGCACCTCATAGCGTGCTGGGCCGTCTCATCAAAAATGCAGAAATTATCCCTGTGCCGGGTGGATTTGAGCCGGCGCGTGAGGTGCTGACGACTGGTAAGGCTGACGTCTATGCGGAGAACCTGCACCTAGCCCACCGTCTCGCGGAAGCCTTGCCTGGTTCCCGCGTGCTGCCCGGACGGTTCAATGTCGTGCAAATGGCGATCGGAGTGCGCAAACGGGGTGAGGCGGCGCTTCCGATCGTCGACGAGTTCGTGAACCGAATCAGGTCAGATGGCACGGTTCGGGCAGCCTGCCCGACCGGATCGGGGGGCAGGTTCTAACTGCGCATCGTGCCCTACGCAGCTGCGCTCTGCGGCGCAGTGAACGCACGACCCACGCGCCGGTCGTAGTCATCCGCGAGCGCGCGCAGCGCCGCCGCGCCATCGCCGGTAAACGACGGACCGTGCATGAGCGCGAGCGTGCGCGGCGCGAGCTTCGACAGCCCGCGGATGGTCGAGCCCATGCTCGGGTTGAGGCAGGAGTATTGGAACAGATCCTCGGCCGCGATGGCCGGCCCGACGATATCGCCGTCGGTCAGTGCAGGGCCGTTGCCGAGCTGGGTGAACAGGTCGCCGCACATCAAGGTTTGCGTCGAACTCCTCGTACAGCACGCCGGCGTCCCAGCCATGCGGCGTGTGCGGCGTATCGATGTAGCGCACCCGCTTGCCGCCGCCGAGGTCGATGGTTTCGCCGTCCTTGAGCACGCGCGGCGCGCGGTCGGCCATGTCGTTCAGCGACACCAGGCAACCGGTCTGGCCGTGGGCGGGTTGCGCCTGCGGGGCGACGGCGAGCCATTCATTCATGGCGCCGCATTCGTCGGCTTCGTAGTGGCCGAAGGTGATCCAGCGCAGGCGCTCAAGCGGGATGAGCCGGCTCACGGTGTCGCGGTTGAGCGGAAACATCTTGCGCAAGCCGGTGTGAAACATCAGCGGCTCGTCGCCGAGAACCAGAAACTGGTTGAAGCAGAAGCCCGCGGGCGGGGCGATGTCCGGCACGAAGGTCGAGAGCCGATAGATGCCGTTGGCGATTTCGCTGATCCGGGTTTCCACGAATGTCTCCGTCTTATCGAAATGTTGTTGGGGGCATGGGGCGTGATGGACGGCAGTCCAATTTGGTGATACGTCTGTGTGTATTGAAATTAGGGGCAGCCGTCAATATTGAATGCACATGGCTGTGCGCTTAAATTAACATGAACCTAAATCGCCATGACACGCACTTACACCCTTGGGCGCCGCGCCGAGAAGCAGGCGCAGACCCGGCAGCGGATCGTCGAAGCCGCGGTCGAGCTGCATTCGAGCGTCGGTCCGGCGCGAACCACGATCAGCATGATCGCCGATCGGGCCGGTGTTCAGCGCCATACGTTCTATGCGCACTTTCCCGACGACCGCAGCGTCTTTCTCGCCTGCTCGGGGCTCGTCGCGGAACGCGATCCGTTGCCGGATGCGGGACCGTGGCGGGCGATCGAGGATCGTGGCGAGCGCCTGCGCGTCGGGCTGCGCGCGATCTACGGCTGGTATGAGCGCAACGCCGAATTGCTTGCTTGCGTGCTGCGTGATGCGGAAGTTCATGCGCTGACAAGGGAAACCACCGCCGAGAGCTTTGGGCCGTCCATGACAAGCTACCGCGAGGTACTCGGCGCGAAGCTGAATGGAAAGCAGCGCGCGATGCTGGAGCTCGCGCTGAGTTTTTTCACGTGGCGGACGCTGGTGCGAGAGAGCGGGCTGAAACCGAAGGCAGCGGTTGAAGCAATGATCGAGGCCATCGATCCGCGCGCGTGAAGGCTGATCAAGGCCCGATCACGCACCACCAAAAAAATTAGCCCCTGATCCGATCACCTTGATCAGATCAGGGGCTAACAATCGTGCAAGCTCGTTTAGGACTCGCTCTTGCGGCTGGTCAGCCCATCGGTGAGGATCTTGGTGGACTGCATCGCGGCCTGGCTCAGGCTCGCATAGCCCACGATCTCGCGCGCCATGCGCTCGCCGTCATGTTGGAGCTGCTCGCGCAAAATCTTGAGCTCGGCGATCAGCTCGTCGATCTCGTTGACCGAATTGACCGAGACGCGCTGCAGCAGCAGGCCAAGATTGTTGATCACGGATTCGCTGTCGTTGCCGTGGTTGCTGTGGTTGGCGATCTGCCGCCGCGGCTCCGCGACGTCACAACTCACCAGCTCGCGAATCCCGCCCTCGACCTCCGCACCGATCCGGTCGAGGCCGTTCATCTTACGCCCAAAGATACCCATGTCCGGTCGTCCCCAGTTGTCGCCCCAGAAATGTACCTAACCCACTGCCTACCCACTTCAGCACATGTGTCGAAACAGGCGCGCATAATGTGACGACTTCTAGGCTGGAAAGCCCTTAACGATGTAATATTGTACCGTTAATTGGTGAATCCCGGGGGTATCTGACGGTATCTGCCGCCCTGCGGCTTGGCGGCCACTATGATTCCTCCCTTACCTCTCCGGATCGCAGCGGTTTTTCCTCGATGAGAATCAGTGCCGCGAAAGCGACCGCAAAACAGGCCGCAACCACGATGAACACGCGGCGGAACGCCTCCGCGGCCTCGGCGGCGGCCGGCGGCAGCGTGCCGCCAAACTCGCCCGCTCCGCCCGGCGCCAGCGAGGTGGTGACCGCGAGCACGATGACGCCGAGCAGCGCGATCAGCATGGTGGTGAACAGGTTGCGCGCGAAGATCATGGTGCCGACCGCGATGCCGAGCTGATGGCGCTCGACCGCGTTCTGCATCGCGACCGTGCACAGCGACGGCAGCGGCCCGAAGCCCGCGCCGATCAGGAACAGCAGCACCTCGAACGACACGAAGCGTCATGCGGTCGGCCCACAGCGCCAGCAGCACCACGGCGCCGATCGCGATCACCATCATGCACCATCGGCAGGATCTTGTAGTGCGTGACGCGGCCGAGCACCTGGCCGCACAGCCCGGCGCTGGTGTTGAGGCTCATCATCAGCACCATCAGGCTCAGGCCGGCGGTGGTCGGCGAGAACCCGATCACGCTCTGCAGATACATCGGCAGGAAGATGTTGAGGCCGACGATCGCGGCCCAGCCGAACGAGTTGGCGATCACCGACCAGCGCACGATCGGATTGGTGAGGATCGCGATCGGGATCAGCGGCTCGGGCGCGGTGAGCAGCCGCCACACGAAGCCGGCGCCGATGACCAGCGCGGCCGCGAACAGGGTCAGCGATCGGCGCCGACAGCCATGGATAGGTCCTGCCGCCGAGATTGAGCGCCAGCATGAACGAGACGCTTGCGGTCACGATCAGGATCGCGCCGATCACGTCGAGGCGGTGCGGACGCTCGTTGCGCGGCAGCCGGCGCAGCAGCGTCGAGGTGATCAGGAGCGCCGATGAGGCCGAGCGGAATGTTGAGCCAGAAGATCACCGACCAGTGCAGGTGGTCGGCGATGAAGCCGCCGAGCGCCGGCCCGCAGGCGCCCGGCGGTGGTGTAGGTCGATCGAGAAATAGGCGTAGTAGCGGCCGCGATCCTTGGGCGCGGCGACGTCGCCGAGCACGATGATCGGCGATCGCGGAGAGGCCGGCGCCGCCGATGCCCCTGCAGGGCGCGGCCGAGATCAGGATCGCGATCGACGGCGCGAGCGCGCAGATCAGCGAGCCCGCCATGTGGAGCGCGATCGCGACGTAGAGGCCGAAGCGGCGGCCGTGGATGTCGGCGATCTTGCCGTAGAGCGGCATCGCGGCGGTGGCGGCGAGCAGATAGATCGTGATCAGCCACGGCAGGCCGTGCACGTCGCCGAGATCGCGCCCGATGGTCGGCAGCGCGCTCGCCAGGATGGTGTTGTCGATCGAGCCCATGAACAGCGGCAGCAGCACGCCGAAGACGATCAGCCGCGGTCTCGTTGTGGGCTGAGCTCGGCGTGGCCGCGTCGGTCGGCGCGTCCATCGGCTACTTCGGTCTCCGGCGCGACGCCCGACTGCAGCGGCTTTTCCTCGAGCAGCAGGATCGCGATCAGCGCCACCGTCAGCGTGGCGGCGATGCGAAGAACACCCGGCGGAAGGCTTCCGCCGCGGCAGTGCCGCGTCCTGCCCAGCGCGCCGCCGAGACGGCTCGCGAGCCGCGCCGCCGACGCGACGCCCGCAACGATGGCGCCGAACAGTCGCCACCAGGATGGTGGCGAGCAGGTTGCGCGTGAACGTCATGGTGCCGACCGCGATGCCGAGCTGATGGCGCTCGACCGATGTTCTGCACGCGACCTGGGTGAGGCCGGGCATCGGTCCGAAGCCGAGGCCGATCAGGATCAGCAGCACCTCGAACCAGACCAGATTGAGGCTCGTCGACCCAGGGCCAGCACGGCGATCGCGCGATCGCGACGATCAGCGCCAACCATCGGCAGCAGCTTGTAGTGGCACCATGCGGCCGAGCACGATAGCCGCGCACGCCCGGCGCTGACGTTGAGCGCGATCATGAGCATCATCAGGCTCAGGCCGGCATTGGTCGCCGTCAGGCCGACGACGTTCTGCAGGTACATCGGCAGGAAGATGTTGAGCCCGACGATCGAGCCCCAGCCGAAGGCATGCGCGACCGACGCAGCAGCGCACGCTCGCGGTTGCGCAGGATCGCGATCGGGATCAGCGGCTCGGGCGCGGTCAGCAGCCGCCAGACGAAGCCCGCGCCGACCACGAGCGCGACCGCGAACAGCGCGAGGATCGGCGGCGACGCTCCACGGATAGCTGCGGCCGCCGAGATTGAGCGCCGAGCATGAACGACACGCTCGCGCGTGACGATCAGCACCGCGCCGATCACGTCGAGCCGGTGCGGCCGCTCGTGCCGGGGCAGCCGGCGCAGCAGCACATCGGTGCGTTACCAGGCGCGGCGACGCCGAGCGGGATGTTGAACCAGAAGATCGCCGACCAGTGCAGGTAGTCGGAGAGAAAGCCGCCGAGCGCCGGCCCGAGCGCGCCGGCGGTGGTGTAGACCACCGCGAAATAGGCGTAGTAGCGCCCGCGCTCCTTCGGCGCGACCACGTCGCCGAGCACGATCGCGCCCATCGAGGCAAGCCCGCCGCCGCCGAGGCCGTGCAGCGCCCGCCCGAGGATGAGCACCAGCATGTTCGGCGCCAGCGCGCAGGCGAGCGAGCCCGCCATGTAGATGACGATCGCGATGCGCAGCGTGAACTGCCGCCCGTAGATGTCGGAGATCTTGCCGTAGAGCGGCACCACCGCGGTGGAGGCGAGCAGGTAGATGGTGATCAGCCACGGCAGATTGTGGGCGTCGCCGAAGTCGCGGCCGATGGTCGGCAGCGCACTGGCGAGAATGGTGTTGTCGAGCGAGCCCATGAACACCGGCAGCATCATGCCGAAGACGATCACCCGCGCCTCCTTGTGGGAGAGGGACGTCGTCTGACTGGGTGCTGTGCGGGCATCCATTGGTCAGGCGCTGTTCTGGCGTGTTCCATGCCCGGTTGAGGGGAGCCGCGTGCGTTGTAGAGCACCCCCACGTTCGACCAGCGCGCGCCGAGCATTGGCGCGATGCCGCCAACGCATGCGGTCGCAGGCAACTCCGCCGATCTTGACGCGGCGCCGATGCGCAATCACTGATGTGCAACGACGGCAACGCAGAAGGAGCAGGCGATCATGACCTGTCGTCGCGTCGTTGCTTTGGCGGTCGCGGTCGCGCGCCGTGTGCGGGCGTTGCAGCCGCGCTGGCGCAGGACCGCGTTCCCCAGCCGGAACGATCTCTCATCATTGTCGCCAATGCGGCTGGCGGCGGCCCCGACTTTCTTGCGCGTCTCGTCGGCCAGAAGCTGTCGGACCGGCTCGGCCAGTCGGTCGTCGTCGAGAACAAGCCGGGCGCCAACTCAATGATCGCGGCGCAGGTCATCCAAGTCGGCACCGGACGGACACACGCTGCTGCTGGGCTCGATCGGCATGCTGACGGTCAATCCGGCCGTGGTGGCGAACCTCACCTACGATACGCCAGCGCGACTTCACGCCGATCTCGACGATCGCGAAGTTTCCGCTGATCCTGACCGTGAACGCCAAGGCGCCGATCCAGGCCCGTGCAGGAGCTCGTCGCCTATGCCAAGGCGAATCCCGACAAGGCCAATGCGGCGCGTCGGGCCCGATCTTCCAGGTGGTGCAGAAGATGTTCGAGCTGCGCACCGGCACGAAGTTCCAGTACATCGCCTACCGCGCCAATTCGGAAGCGATGATCGCGCTCATGCGCGGCGACATCCTGATGTCGCTGTCCGACATCGGACCGGCGACCGGTCCGATCCAGGACGGCCGCGTGCGCGCGCTCGCGGTGACCTCGCCGAAGCGGCTGCCGTCGTACCCCGACGTGCCGACCATGGCGGAAGCCGGCTTCAAGGACATGGTGGTCGAGTTCTGGCAGGGCTCGTGGCGCCGGCCGCGACGCCGCCGGCGATCATCAAGAAGCTCGAGGACGAGCTGATCGCGATCGTGAAGCTGCCCGATGTGCTCGAGAAGATGATCGCGCACGAGGTGTTCCCGGTCGGCAGCACGACGGAGGAGTACGCCGCGATGATCGCGCGCGAGCTCAAGCAATGGGCCGAGGTGGCGAAGGCGGGCAATATCAGGATTGAGTGAGGGTATTGCCGACTTTGTTGCTGTTACTTTGGACCCTGTGACTCTGTTGCTGTCGTCCCCGCGCAGGCGGGGACCCATACGCCGCAGCCAATCGATTGGGCACAGCCACTGTCAATAAAGAGTCCAGGGGTTATGGGTCCCCGCCTGCGCGGGGACGACAGCGGAGAGGCCGAGGCCAGGGAGACGACGCTTCACTCCGGCTTGATGCCCGCGGCTTTCACCACCTTGCCCCACTTCTCGACTTCAGCCGCGATGAACGTGCTGAAATCGGCGGACGAGCCGGCGATCACCGTGCCGCCCAGGTTGGCGAGCTGCGCCTTGATCTTGGGATCGGCCAGCCCCGCATTGATCTCGCGGTTCAGTCTTTCAATGATCGGCGCGGGCGTGTTGCGCGGCGCCGCGAGGCCGTTCCAGGCGCTCGCCTCATAGCCCGGCACGAATCTCGCCCACCGTCGGCACGTCCGGCAGAAGCTCCGAGCGCGTCGCGGTGCTGACCGCGAGCGCGCGCAGCTTGCCGCTTCTGACATATTCGATCGAAGAAGGGATCGGATCGAATGTCACATGCACGCGTCCGCCCATGAGATCGGCGAGCGCGGGCGGCACGCCGCGATACGACACGTGCACGAGATCGACGCCCGCCATGATCTTGAACAGCTCGCCGCAGACATGCTGGATCGATCCGGGTCCCGCCGACGCCATGTTGATCTCGCCCGGATGGGCCTTGGCATAGGCGATGAACTCCGGAAGGGTCTTCGCCGGAAACGCCGGATTGACCTCCATGAGCGTGGCGAAGCGAATGAGGCCCGAGATCGGCGCGATGTCGCGCACGAAGTCGAACTTCAGATTGTCGTAGAGCGTCGCGTTGATGGCGTTGGTGGTGACGGCGACCAGCAAAGTATGGCCGTCCGCCGGCGCGCGCGCGACCGTCTCGGTCGCGAGGTTGCTCGCCGCGCCGGGCCGGTTCTCGACAATGAACGGCTGCCCGAGGCGCTCGGACAGATACTGGCCCATCAGGCGCGCCAGGAGGTCGCTTGGTCCGCCGGGCGGAAATCCGGCGATGATGCGCACCGGCTGGGTCGGATAGGCCTGCGCGCGGGCGACGTAAGGGCTCGCCAACAGCGCGCCACCGCCCGCGGCGAGTTGCAGGAATTTGCGACGTTGAACCTTCATGGTGCTCTCCGCGTGCGGCTTGGCGATCGGGCTTCCGGCCAGTTGAAAATCGAACTACCATCAAGGTCAATCCGGGGTCATCCAAGAAACCCGGCTCAATCAGGCGACGACATGCCGCACAGGGAGGTTAATCATGCGCGACCGACGCTCATTCGGGTTCATCGCGTTCGCGCTGACGCTCGGTTTGACGATTGCAGACGCGCAGGCCTGGGACGATTCGAAATATCCCGATCTGAAGGGCCAATGGCGCCGCACCGAGCCCGGCGATCCGACGCGTTTTGATCCGAGCAAGCCCGCCGGTCTCGGCCAGCAGGCGCCGCTGACGCCGGAATATCAGGCTCGCTTCGAGGCGGGGCTCAAGGACCTCGCGGCCGGCGGGCCCGGCCTCGACCCGTCCGTGACCTGCATTCCGCCCGGCATGCCGCGCATCATGAATGTCTATTCCCCGATGGAGATCGTGGTCACGCCCGACACCACCTACGTTCTCATCGATCATATCTACGACAACCGTCGCATCTACACCGACGGCCGCGAGTGGCCGGCCGAGATCGAGCCGTCCTACCAGGGCTATTCCATCGGCCGCTGGATCGATGAGGACGGCGACGGCAAGTACGACGTGCTGGTGGTCGAGACGCGCGGCTTCAAGGGACCGCGGGCGCTGGAGACGACCGGCCTGCCGCTGCACGACGACAACCAGACCATCGTCAAGGAGCGGATCTATTTCGACAAGTCCGAGCCCGGCATCCTGCACGACGAGATCACCGTGATCGACAACGCCTTCACGCGTCCCTGGACGATCACCAAGAACTATCGCCGCGCGGGCGGCGCGCGGCCGGTCTGGCGTGAGCATGTCTGTGCCGAGCACAACCAGCACATGAGGATCGGTAGCGACACTTATTTCCTCAGCGCCGACGGGCACCTGATGCCCACCAAGAAGGACCAGCCGCCGCCTGATTTGAAATATTTTCAGCGGTCGGCGAGGTGACGAGACGGCGACGTGAAATGATTTGAGAATGCTGCCTCTGTTGCTGTCGTCCCCGCGAAGGCGGGGACCCATAGCCACTGAGCGTTCGACGTCTCACCTCCGCGCCACATCGCCATGACACGGCGTATGGGTCCCCGCCTTCGCGGGGACGACAGAAGAAATCGGACTGAGCTTTCGACGTCGCACCTCGCACGCGCCACATCGCCATGACACGGCGTATGGGTCCCCGCCTGCGCGGGGACGACAGAAGGAGAGAGCTCTACCCCAGCTCCACAATCTCCTGCGGGAACGTGTGCAGCCGCTCGGCGCCGTTCTCGCCAACGAGGAAATTGTCGCAGATCCACGTATACGTATCCTTGGAGTGATACATCGGGTGCACCGCGATGTTCATGCCCGCCGCGATCGGCATCGCTTCGTCGAAGCGCACCAGCGGCCTCTCGACCAGGTGATAGCCCTGGCCGTGGCAATAGAGCCGGTTCTCCTTCGGGCGGCCGTTCCTGGCCATGAAATCGTTGTAGGCGTTCCAGATGTCGGCGCAGGCGGCGCCCGGCTTCAGCATCGACGGCGGTGTACTGCTGCGCCTCGAACGCAAACGCAAATTCGTCCTTCATGCTCTGCGTCGCCTTGCCAAGGACGCAAGTACGGCCAAGCTCGCAGAAGAAGCCGCCGGGTCCGGTGGTCTCGACAAGCAGCACGAACTGGTCGCCTTCGCGGATGACGCGGTTCTGCAGATGGCGCGGCTGTATCATCACCGCCTGCCCGATCGGCGACGACGCGCCCATCAGCAGGCCATATTCGGCGCCGGCGACGCGCGTGCAATATTCCGCGACCGCGGTGATCTCGATGTCGCGTATGCCTGGACGGACCGCCTCGAAGGCCGCGCGCATGGCACGATCCTGCAGCAGCGCGGTCGCGCGGATTGCGGCGATCTCCTCGTCGCTCTTGATCACCATGATGGCGTCGACGAGGTCGGTCGCGTCCACGAAGGTGGCGTTGCCGAGCTTGCCGCGCTTCAGATGATCGGCGAGCGCGTGCCCCATCGAGCCCTGCGCCACCAGCCCGATGGTGGCGCCTGAGAACTCCTCGAGCGCCTTTTCGACATTGGCGTTGTCGAGCGCAGTGGTGAAAGAGGCACCCATGAAGTTGGGCGAGGCGAGGAAGCGCTTGACCCCGCGCCGCACCGGGTCGCCGGCTGGCGGGTTGACGTCGACTCCGAATGGCCCCGGCGCCACCACCGTCATCAGGTCGTCCTTGGGCACGATCACCGTCGTCATGGTGCCGTTGCCGGCCGGCATGTCGGTGAACCATTTGACGTAACCGCCTGAGAACTCGTTCGAGTTCTGCATCACAAGGACATCGATGCCGCGCTCCGCCATGGCGGCGCGCACGGCCGACCAACGGCGTTCAAGCTCCAGGTTCGAGATCGGGCTGATCAGCCGCTCGGCAAGGTCAGACATGCCGCGATCATAACGACGCGGCCTAGTCGATACCAGCTAGCTACCTGGTCCATGACGTCCACGGCCGCGCGCCTCGGCTGCGCGCGAGCTTCACGACCAGGAGCCGGCGCTGCGTCAGCGCGCGGGAGAGCGGCACAGATCAGCGGGCAGCTCGCTCTGGCGCGCGACCGGCGCTGCGGTGCCTTGCTGTCGCGGTCGATGCGCGCCAGCCGCGGGATGAACAACCGCCGCAGCGCTTCGCGGCGCTCCGCGCGCTCGGGCGCTAGCCGGCATCGGCGAGCGCGGCCTCCGCCTCAAGCTCGATCGCCGCGCGACGCCGCCGTCTGCACGAGCTCATGCGAGCCCGATCGTGCCCGCATGCTGCGTGCTCGCGCATCAGGCGCTGCAGCACGAAGGCGAGGAGCGGGAGCGCGTCAGTCTTCGCCCTCGATCTCGGCTCTGCAGCCGCTCGACGACAGCCGCATCGAAGACCGGCGCGGCGGGCCGGCCTTGCGGCGCAAGACCTCGCTCGGCTCGCGGATGACGCGGGCGATCTCGCCATGCGGCACAGGACCAAGGCTGAGCGGCAGCTGGTCGATGCCAGCGAGCGTCTTCGCGCTCTGCATCAGGCCATAGGCGTCCGAGCGGATGGTGACGAGGAGCAGCGCCTCGTCGGCGTCGATGGCGGCGCGCGCGAGCTGCAGGAGCCTGCGCTCTCAGCCCCGGCGTCGGCTGCGAACAGCTCCTCGCCCTGATCGAGGCACAGGACCAGGAGCGGGGACGGCGGTTTCGAGAGGAGCGCCCGCCGCGCGCGGCGCAGGCGCAGTTCGCGGAGCAGCGCGACGAAGACTGTCAGGCGTCGCCAAGCGCTCGCGCAGGTCGGCGCGGCTCGCGCGCAGACTCAGAAGCGGCCGATGCGCCTCCTCGAGTGCCGCACAGCAGCCCCTCGCTGCCTTCGATCGCACCGCCGCGGCCCGCTCGAATCGCCCGCAGCGGCAGCCACTGGCTGTCGTCGCGGACCAGCCGCGGCCAGAGCCCGGCGCGCAGAAACGACGACTTGCCGGCGCCCGATGCGCCGAGAATCACCAGGAGACGCGGCGGCTTGCGGGCTGCAAGCCCGCGCAGCGCGTCGATGCCGCGCACGATATCGGCGCTGCGTCCGAAGAAGACGGCGGCATCCTCAGGCTCGAGCGCTTCGAGCCCGCGATAGGGCGCGCGCCAGCCGAAGGGCGCAGTGGGATCGCGGCTGCAGCTCGAAGGTGTCGGGCGCCGATGCCGGCTTTCTCGAGGCCGCGCTTGAGGCTTTTGAGGCCCAGCCTCCGCGATGGCGACGGGCGACTGCCGCTGCGTGCAGCGGATGGATCGTGAGGAACCGCTCGGCCGGCTCGCCTTTGAGGCGCACCACCTGCCACTGCGCGGCGAGCCCGCCGGGCAGGCGATCGAGCGCAACATCGTCGATCAGGAGCGCGAACAGCTTCTTGTTGAATTTGTTGGCGAGCTGGTATTCGTCACTGCACCATTTGGAGGCAAGCCAGTCCTCGGACACCAGGAACAACACCGCCTCGCACCGGGTTGCGGCATCTCGAGCGCCCGCGCCCAGCGCTCGCCGGCGACGAGGCCGCGGTCGGGTCGAGATCGAGGAAAATGTCGTCCGCCCGCTCCACCCTTCGCGGACATCCAATCGAAAGCGAGCCGTCCAGTCGTCGATCACGAATGACTAATGAACAACCGTGACAAGGCTTGCGCTCCTCAACAAACGAGATGCCGCAAGAAATGCTGCCAATTCCGAGAGCCGGGCGTACAAAAGGTGAAGGCACAGGAAATCGAGAAACGGCAGAATTGCGCAGGACTGCGACGATTTCGCGTCTGCGAGATGGCCTTGCTCGCCGGCCAACCACTTGCGGCAAATTGCGCGGGCGCGCGCTCTCCCGACATTTCCTTGCCGGTACGCCACCGCCGATGAAACGGCAGGTCTTTTAAGTGCTTAGCATTGTCCCTACGGGACCGTGCATATATCTCATGCGTGCCTCATTTGCCTCTGGCGGTGGCGCCGCCATGGAGGCAGACTGCAGCGGGGAGGCCCGATGACGCTCGCGCATGTCTCGCTCGACGACAAATACGATCTGAGCAAGCGCCGGATCTTCGCGACCGGCTACCAGGCGCTGGTGCGGCTCACGCTGATGCAGAAGGAGCTCGACCGCCGCGCCGGGCTCAACACTGCGGGCTACATCTCGGGCTACCGCGGCTCGCCGCTTGGCGGGCTCGACCTGCAGTTCATGCGTGCCAAGCGCTGGCTTGAGCGCTCGGACGTGCTGTTCGAGCCCGGATTGAACGAGGACCTTGCCGCCACCGCGCTCTGGGGCACTCAGCAGGCCGAGCTGCGCGGCGAAGGCAAGTTCGATGGCGTGTTCGGCATGTGGTACGGCAAGGGGCCGGGCGTCGACCGCTGCGGCGACGTGTTCCGCCACGCCAATTTCGCCGGTTCCTCGAAGCACGGCGGCGTGCTCGCCCTCATGGGCGACGACCACACCGCGGAATCCTCCACCACCGCCCACCAGTCGGAATATCACTTCGTCGACGTGATGATCCCGATCCTGAACCCTGCGGGCGTGCAGGAGTTCCTCGACTATGGCCTGATCGGCTGGGCGATGTCGCGCTATTGCGGCACCTGGGTGGCGCTCAAGTGCATGCACGAGACGGTCGAGTCGACCGCCGTCGTCGACGGCGGGCTCGATCGGGTGAAGATCATTACGCCGGACGATTTCGAGATGCCGCCGGGCGGGCTCAACATCCGCCTCAACGATTCCATTCTCGGCATGGAGGCGCGTCTCTACGACTACAAGCGCGACGCCATGCTGGCGTTCGTGCGCGCCAACAAGCTCAACCGCTACATCACCACCGGCGGACGCGACGCCAAGATCGGCATCATCACGGTCGGCAAGAGCTATCTCGATGTGCGCCAGGCGCTCGACGAGCTCTCGATCGATGAGGCGATGTGCAACGATCTCGGCGTGCGGCTGTTCAAGGTCGCGTGCCCCTGGCCGCTGTCGCAGCGCGAGCTCAAGGAGTTCGCGCAGGGGCTCGACCTCATCATCGTGGTGGAGGAGAAGCGCTCGCTGCTCGAAGTGCAGGTGCGCGAGGAGCTTTACGGCACCGCCAATCAGCCGATCTGCATCGGCAAGAAGGACGAGCAGGGCAACTGGCTGTTCCCGGTCAAGGGCGCGCTCGATCCGAACGATATCGCGATCTGCATCGGCGAGCGCATCCTGGCGCGCCGCCACAACGAACAGATCGCAGCCGAGGTGGCGCGGCTCAAGAAGGCGCAGCGCGCGCTCGCCGAGATCCAGGATGTTGCGCAGCGCACGCCTTATTTCTGCTCCGGCTGTCCGCACAACTCATCGACCGTGGTGCCGGATGGCATGCGCGCCTATGCGGGCATCGGCTGCCATTACATGGTGCAGTGGATGGACCGCTCGACCTCCGGCTTCACCCAGATGGGTGCGGAGGGGGTGAACTGGGTGGGCGAGGCGCCGTTCTCCAAGCGCGGCCATGTGTTCCAGAACATCGGCGACGGCACCTACAACCATTCGGGCTATCTCGCGATCCGCGCCGCGATCGCGTCCGGCGTCAACATCACCTACAAGATCCTGTTCAACGACGCGGTCGCCATGACCGGCGGCCAGGCCAACGACGGCGGCCTCACGGTGCCGCAGGTCGCGCGCCAGGTCGCCGCCGAGGGCGCCAAGCGGGTCGTGGTGGTCACTGACGAGCCGCACAAATACGCCGCCGGCGAGGACTGGCCCGACGGCCTCACCGTCCATCATCGCGATGAGCTCAACCGTCTGCAGGTGGAGTTGGCCGCAATCCCGGGCTGCACGGTGCTGATCTACGATCAGACCTGCGCGGCCGAGAAGCGCCGTCGGCGCAAGCGCGGGACATTCCCTGATCCCGACAAGCGCGTGATCATCAACGAGCTTGTCTGCGAGGGCTGCGGCGATTGCGGCGTGGTGTCGAACTGCGTGTCGGTGCAGCCGCTCGAGACCGAGTTCGGGCGCAAGCGCATCATCGACCAGACCAGCTGCAACAAGGATTTCTCCTGCGTCAAAGGGTTCTGCCCGTCCTTCGTGACCGTGCATGGCGCCAAGCTCCCGACCCGCCGGGCGCTTGCCAGCGCGGTGGTGCCGGCGCTGCCCGAGCCGAAGCTGCCGCCGATCAAAGGCACCTACGACATCATCATCACCGGCATCGGCGGCACCGGCGTTGTCACCATCGGCGGCGTGCTCGGCATGGCGGCGCATCTCGACGGCAAGGGCGTCGGCGTGATCGACATGGCGGGCCTCGCCCAGAAGGGTGGCGCGGTCTACAGCCACATGCGCATCGCCAACAATCCCGATGACATCCACGCCATCCGGGTGGCGGCTGCATCGGCCGAGCTGATCATCGGCGGCGACATCGTGGTTGCCGGCACCAAGAAGGTGCTCGGCACCATCAAGCCCGGGCAGACCGACATGGTGGTGAACCTTGCCGAGTTCCTGCCTGGCGACTTCACCCGCAACGTCAACTTCACGCTGCCGATCGAGCGCCTGAAGCGCGCGATCGAGCGCGCTGCCGGCGCCGAGAAGAGCTACTTCATCGACGCCACCCGCATCGCCGGCGCGCTCCTCGGCAACTCGGTCTCGGCCAACATCTTCCTGGTCGGCTATGCGTTCCAGGTCGGCGCGCTGCCACTCACCGCTGAGGCGATCGAGCGTGCGATCGAGCTCAACGGCGAGGCGGTGGAGATGAACAAGATGGCGTTCCGCTTCGGCCGCTACGCTGCCGCCGATCGTGCCGCCGTCGAGAAGCTCGCCGCGCCCAAGGAGGTCGACGACGTCCGCCGCCTCTCGCAGTCGCTCGACGAGATCATCGCGCGCCGTGTTGCCTTTCTCACCGACTATCAGAACGCCGCCTACGCGGCGCGCTATCGCGCGCTGGTCGAGAAGGTGAGGGCGGCGGAGGCCGCGCGCGCTCCCGGCAAGCAGGGCGTGGCAGAAGCGGTCGCGCGCTATCTGTTCAAGCTCATGGCCTACAAGGACGAGTACGAGGTCGCGCGCCTTTATGCGGGTGAAGACTTCGCTCGTCAGGTGCGTGCGACGTTTGCGGGCGATGACCTGCGCTTCGAGTTTCATCTCGCGCCGCCGCTGATCGCACGCAAGGACGGGCGCACGGGCGCGCCGGAGAAGATGTCGTTCGGGCCCTGGATGATGAACGTGTTCCGTCTGCTGGCGAAGCTCAAGGGCCTGCGCGGCACGGCGTTCGATCCGTTCGGCTATACGCAGGAGCGCCGCACCGAGCGCGAGCTGATCGCCGACTACGAGGCGCTGCTCGCCGAGATCGTGGAGCGGCTCACGCCGAAGAACCACCATCTCGCGGTCGGCCTTGCGGCGATCCCGGAGAAGATCCGCGGCTTCGGCCACATCAAGGCGCGCTCGCTGCAGGTCGCCAAGGCCGACGAGGCGGCGCTGTTGGCCCAGTTCCGTGCCAATGCGCCGGCGCTGCTCAAAGCGGCGGAGTAGAGTTGCGGCGCGAGCCGTTGTGGTCCAATCGTGTCCACAGTCGCTTCGGCTCTGCGCAAGAACGCGCAAGAAGATGTGAGGCAATGACTTTCCGCTGTCTTCCCCGCGCAGGCGGGGACCCATACGCCGCAGCAAGGCGATGTGGCAGGGCCAATCGATAGCCTAAACCTTGGTGGTTATGGGTCCTCGCCTGCGCGGGGACGACAGCGACTGGTTTCGTGCCAAGGACAACTAAAGCACGCTGGCTTGCCGCTTGCGCGGGAACGAATGCTTGATCACTCTAGCGGAACTTACTCTTAACGGAGTCAGTTTGACTCTATCACCATGCCAACCATCGTCACCTTCACCATCAACCCTGCGGTCGATATCTCGACCTCGGTCGATCGCGTGGTCCCCAGCCACAAGCTGCGCTGTGCGGTGACACATCGTCATGCCGGCGGCGGCGGCATCAATGTGGCGCGCGTTGCGAAGCGTTTCGGGGCCGATGTTCTTGCGATCTACACGACCGGCGGCCCGATCGGCGATCACCTGCATCAGCTGGTGGACCAGGAGGGCATCCGCAACCTCACGATCCCGATCCGCGGCGATACGCGCGAGGACCTCGCGGTCGTGGAGAGCGAGACCGGCGAGCAATATCGCTTCGTGCTGCCGGGCCCGACGCTGGCGGAAAGCGAGTGGCGCGCCTGCCTCGACGCACTCGCTTCGCTTGAAAGCAAGCCGCGTTTCCTGGTGGCGAGCGGGAGCCTGCCGCCGGGCGTGCCGGATGATTTCTACGGCCGGCTCGTCGCGGTGACGCGCGCGAGCGGCGCCAAGGTCATCGTCGACACGTCCGGAGTGCCGCTGAAAAAAGCGCTCGATGCCGGTGTCTATCTGATCAAGCCCAATCTGCGTGAGCTGCGGGAGCTGGTCGGCGAGCCCCTGGCGCGCGAAACGGATTGTTTCACGGCCGCGCGGGCGCTGGTGGAGCAAGGCCGCGCTGCCGTGGTGGCGCTGACGCTCGGCCATCACGGCGCGCTCCTGGTGACGCGCGATCTGGTGTTGCGGGCCGATGCCATCGCCATCAAGCCGGTGAGCACGGTCGGCGCCGGCGACAGCTTTCTGGCCGCCCTGGTGACACGGCTTGCGGCCGGCCACGACCTGGAGGATGCGTTTCGGCATGCCGTGGCGGCCGGCTCGGCGGCGCTGCTTGCGCCGGGCACCGAGCTTGCCCGTCCGGAGGATGTCGAGCGCCTGCTCGGCGCCGTGACGGTACGCTCGATCGATCCGGCGAAAGTGTAGAGCGTGTAGGATGGGTTGAGCCACAAGCGCGTTTACGCGCGTCTTTCGACGCGCTATGGCGAAACCCATCATCTCTCCTTCCATGCTCAGGTCGCTCGATGGGTTTCGCTTTCGCTCAACCCATCCTACAAGCGGGTCCTATGGAACGCGCGAACCATCAGGACCCTGCCATGCCCTCCGACATCGACCCGCACTCGGGTTTTCGCTTGCCGCTGCTCAGGCGTGACGAGCTCGACGAAGCCGGCCAGGCCACCTACGACCGCGCCGCGCGTGGCGGCAATGTCGCGGGGCTGCGCGGTCCCGCTGGCGTCAGCCTCTACAGCCGCGGCGCCCATGCGCATCTGCGCGCGATCATCGACTATCTGCGCACTGGCGCCGACATTCCGGCGCGCGTGCGGGAAGTCGCGCTGCTCGCGACCGAGCGCGAGTTCGACAATCAGTTCCAATGGTCCCTGCACGAGGCCGAGGCGCGCAAGGCCGGCGTGCCGCATGGACACGATCGACGCCATCAAGCATCGCCGCAGCACCGCGGGACTCGACGAGACTGACGCACTGGTGATCACATTCGCGCGCCAGCTCTGGCGCGATCACAAGGTGACGTCGGAGATCTTTGCGCAAGCCAAGGCCTTGTTCGGACCGCACAAGCTGATCGATCTCGTGGTGCTGATGGGCAACCATGCGGCGACCGCCGCGCTGCTCACGGCCGTCGACATGCAGCTGCCGGACGGAACGGTACCGCCGTTGCCGTGACGTGATCTCAGCCGTGCCGCTACTGCACGACGTCGAGCTTCACCCTGGCGATGCCGTGCCCAACGATGCCGAGCTCCTCGGCGGCCGCCTGCGAGAGGTCGATGACGCGCCCCGTAATGAATGGGCCGCGGTCATTGATCCGGACCGTCACGGCGCGGCCGCTCCTCACGTTGGTGACGCGGACCTTGGTGCCGAACGGCAGCGTGCGGTGCGCGGCCGTCAATGCGCGCGGGTTGAACTGCTCGCCGTTCGCAGTCTGCTGGGGGCTGCCGTAGAAGCTCGCAAGTCCCTCGCCGGAGCGCTGCAGCGCTTGCTTGACGCTCCCCACCGGTGGCTCCGATCGTCGTACCGCCATTGTGGAGTCGTAGTTGCCGGAATAGCGGATCACGGCAACGCGAATGGGTTTGATCGGCTCGTCGGCAGGGTCCGGCCACCACCGGTCCGCAAAGGACACCGTTGTCTCGGCCAGAGCCGATGACTGGAGGAATATCGCGCCGGTCGTGATGCTGAGAAGGACGGTGGCGATGCGCAGACACTGGCCTGGGGCAGCGGCCACGCGACAAGGCGCGCGACGTCCCCCAACGGACCCAAATCCGCCATGCAAAAACAACGACATGGACTCACCCCACCGACAACCAACCAGTGAAAGGCGAACCCGGGCCCGAAAATGGCAATAAACAGGCCCTGTGAGCGATTTCTCTTGGATGTGCTATTTTGGCAACAAATGAGGGCTGAAAGGGAGCGCTTTAAGCCGCTTTCGCTGGGCCGAGCGCCGGCTGAATGTGCTTTTCGCTGATCGCGCGGGCTTTTTCGCTCAGGTGCCCATAGATCTCGCGGATGAACGAAAGCCGCTCCTCGGGGCTCGCGAAGGCGGTGTCGGGCACCAGAAAGAACAGGTTGGCGTGCGAGAGCACGACGCCATCGCGCTCGAGCAGCATCTGGGTCACCCCCTGCCACTTCAAATAGTATTCGACGCCATCCGTACTCAGACGCACTCCGCCGTCGTCCCGATTCAGGCGGACGATCTGATCGAAGTTGTAGCGGTTCTTCATCAGCCGCAGCTGATAGCGGCGCAAGAGCCGCAGGCCTACGACAAAGACCAGGAATGCGCCGATGAACGCCAGCTCGGTGGCAAAGGGAATTCCCTCATCGTCCGCCACGTCACGGATTTCGTCGCCGAAGGTGTACAGAAAGGCAAACACGGCGAGCAGCACCGCGATCATCAGCCACATGATCCAGCGGGTGTGTGGATAGATATTGCGGCCCGCCGATCGGCTGAGCTGCACCAGGCGCTCGAATGGAACATGGTAGGTCAACTCGCGCTGCATCGTCTGCCTCCGCCGCCGCCAGAGCAAGAACCGCTAAAGTCACGACATGAGAGCGCATGTCCACCCTCGGGCTCAAGCCGGAAGTGGACACCGCTTCGCGGCCCGCAACATTGCGGCACGTCAAGAGGACGGAAGCGTGATCGTGGCTCAGGCGTGATGCGCTGGCGCGGGCGCTCTGGTTGATGGCGCGCCCGGGCCATAGCGATTGTCGATCTCTTCACCACGCGCGATCAGCAGGACGATGATGAGAATCATGTCCAACTCCGGGAACGAGCAGCAGAAGGCTCAACAAGCCTGTGATCCCGAGGTCATGAAGGCGCTTCGCCGTCAGCGGGAAATGCGCCCAGTAGAAGAGCACAGTAAAAGGAAAGAGAGCAAGCAGGGTGCCATCTTTCAGGTTGAATGGCTCAGGCGGCGTCCAGTACAGACTGAGAGGCATCACAACAGCCATGGCGGCGAACAGCACCACGTAATTGAGCAGCAATCCGCCCGCATACGCGGACCGCCCGATGCGTCCGTTGAATGACCAGAACTGCTTGAAGGCGTTCATGGGCGTGGCCTCGCTCGCTCATCGCGCGATCATGGTTGCGCTCTCGATGCCGGTGGGAGAAACGCCACGGCGAATTACCGCATACCATTGTCATATTGCTGCGGCGCCATCCGTTTGGACGACCCCCACTGACCGACCACTGACCGCAGCGGTTGTTGATGTGCTCTCCCCTTGCGGGAGAGGGCTGCTCGGCCGTTCAGCGCGAACGGATGGGTGAGGGGATCATGACTTGCTGCTGTCCCCCCCTCACCCAACTGTATTTGTTGGACCGCCGGCGCTGCCCTCTCCCGCAAGGGGGGAGGGCACAATAACAAATGCCCGATTTGCAACTCAGCAGGACTAGCGGCCCGACACCGGCGCGGGCGGGCGCAGCGCTGACGCGCTCGTCGCTGCGCTTTTCGTTGCCTGGGGCTGCGATTTGCCGGTCTTGCTGCGCGGCGGCGTATCGACCGATTGCAGATAGGCCGTGAGCGTCCGTGCGGTTGCGGAGCTCGAAGTGTAGTGCTGTTGCAGGTAGTACCAGAGCGTGACGCTGAACCGGCCTTTGGCGAGCCCGCGCGCGCTGCGATGGCACTCCGCGCACGTGGTGGCGAACAGCTTGGCAGCGGTTTTGTCCTGATCGAGGTTTTGCACCTGCGCGCTCGCCGGCAGCGAGATCATGATCGCGACAAGTAATGCCAATGCGTAGCTGATCGCCGGCATGGCGCGCTCCCCCTCCGATATCCGCGCCACGTTTCGCGCTCCGTTGTCCGACTTTTTGAGTGTGGTCGGTGTCGGAGCTGCTCGACTGCCATCGTGGCTGGCCGCGGCATTGTCAGTAAGATGCTAGGGGCCCGGCTCGTCGAATTTACGGCGATGCCTGCGCCGCTCGGGTGTCAATCGCCATTCCGGCAAAGGCATTGATGCCGCCTCATCCTCATACCGACGACAATCCTTCTGAAAAGTCCCGATTATTCGATATTAGCTTGATGGCTATCCGAACCCAAACACGAGATCACGATCTCGTGAGATTCAATATGTTGCTGTACGGTGAATTTTACTATAAAGAAAATCCATTCAATCGTGTCGTGCGACGACGCGCACGAGACGGATGCCACCCAACATTTTCCGTTCGCCCCCGCGGAAGCGGGGGCCCAGTCTTGGAGACATTTATTGTGCTTGGCCCCTGGGTCCCCGCTTTCGCGGGACGAACGGAATGTGCAGCGGAGTTTTTGGCAAAACGAAACCAACGGGCATGATTTGGCAAAACGAAACCAAACATGCCCGCATGCGCGGCCAGCGCGCCCGCGTGAGCGCCCTCGCGTCACCTCACAACGATCCGACCCTCGACGCCGGTGCGCAACGTGCCGATCCGCTTGATGTACTCGATCACTTCGCCAGAAACTGGCGGCGCATCGGTGTCGGCGGGCGTGGGCGCTGCCTCCGCCAACATGGCGTAGCCGTCGCCGCCGCGAGCCATGAAATCGTTGGTGGCGACGCGGTAGGTGCGCGTCTCGTCGAGCGGCGCATCGCCAACCTTGATCGCGGTGACGCGGCTGCCGGCTGGCCGTTTGAGATCGGCCTCGACCACGAGCCCGGAGACCTGCGGGAAGCGGCCGGACGCGTTGGGAAGCTGCGAGAGCCCATTCTCGATCGCGGCCTTGAGCGCACGGCCGTCGATCTCGACTGTCACCACGCGGTTGCCGAACGGCAGCTCGGCAAGCACGTCGCGGCGGGTGATCGGCGTGTTGGCGGCGTAGAGCTTGCCGCCACGGATGCCGCCGCCATTCGTGATCGCGACGTCGGCGTGCGCCGCCGTTCGCATGGCGTCGGCCACGATGTTGCCAATCGCGGCCTCGCGCGTGCGCACGGTCGCGGTACGGCTGTCGAGCGCGACTGCGGTCACACCGAGCGGCACGTCCATCTCGGCGCTGGCCTGCTGCTCATACTGGGCGACGACGGCCGCAACCTCAGGGTCGGGCGTCACGTCGGCAGTGTCGATCACGCGGAACTGCGGCCACCAGGTGGTCGATGCGGCGGCCGTCGGCGACCTTCACCTCGATGGTGATGTCGATGGCAGTGACAAACAGCGCATCGTAGGTCGATTCAACTGCGGCGGTGCGGCCATCGTAGTTGATGAACAGGTCGTGGTTGTGCCCGCTGAGCAGGAGATCGACCGTGCGCGTCGCCATGATGTCGTAGTCCTGCCGGCGATCGGCATGCACGACCGCGACCACCATGTCGGCGCCCTCGCGCCGCAGCGTTTCGGCCTGCTCCTTGATGGTCTCGACCGTCGGGGCAAAACGCAGATCCTGCGGGCTCGACACGCGCGGGCTGTCGTCATAGGTGGCGCCGGTCAATCCGATGCGCACGCCATCGAGCGTCACGATCGAGCGATCCTTGAAGCTCGGGAGCGGCGCGCCATCCGGTCCGCGCAGGTTGGCGGCATAGAGCGGAAACTTCGCTTCAGCCATGCGCTGGAGGAAGATCGACTTGCCGAAGTCGTACTCGTGATTGCCGGGCGCGAAGATGTCGGGCTGCACCATGTTGGTCAGCGCGACGATGTGGGCGCCCTTGTCGATGCCCGACATCAGCGAGGGCGACAGCGTGTCGCCGCCATGGGCGAGGATCACATGGCCGCCGGTCGTGCGTGCCTTGGCGCGCTCGGCGTTGACCACGGCGGCGAGCCGCGCGAAGCCGCCGCGGCGCTTGCCGTCGGGCATCACCTGGTCGCCCATCAAATAGATGTCGTTGACCAGGAGGAAGGTGACCCGCAGGGACTCGGCGGAGACGGCGTTGACGAGGAGGAGGGTGAATGCGACGGCGGCGAACAGGCGGCGGGTGAGGGTCATGGTGATGTTTTTATGTTGCGGGAACAGCATTATGCCAGCAACTTTGGACCATGACTCTTTAATCAAACGTCATGTTAATCAACGCCCCGTCGGCCGGTGTCGGGTTCCGGCAGCCGGCCAAAGGATTGGTCCGCGATCGGCCATGCAACCGGCCTCGACCTCGCGTATGATCGCCCCAATGGTTACGTTCGAGCCCATAGGGGCCATGAAACGACAGGATAAGTGAGCGATAGGCCATATGAGCGACTCAAGCCCGCCTGACACGATCGCGCCGCCCGCCCGGCCGGCTGCATCGGTGCCGTCCATGCCAGCCGCCACCGTGGAGGTGCCGAAGCCGACGCCGGCGTCTGAGCGCGTGAAGGCGTCGGTCACTAAGGTCGGCGTGCTCCTGGTCAATCTCGGCACGCCCGACAGCGCAGATGCGGTGGGTGTGCGGCGTTATCTCACGGAATTCCTGGCCGACAAGCGCGTCATCGAAAACCAGGGTCTGATCTGGAAAATTGTTCTCAACGGCATCATCCTGCGGTTCCGGCCCCGCAGCAAGGCGCGCGACTACCAGAAGATCTGGAACACCGAGCTCGACGAGTCGCCGCTCAAGACATTCACGCGCTCGCAGGCGCAGAAGCTTGCCAACACGCTCAACCTGTTCGGCAACCACATCATGGTCGACTGGGCGATGCGCTACGGTAATCCCTCGATCGCGTCGCGCGTCACGGAGCTGTGCAACCAGGGCTGCGAGCGGCTGTTGGTGATTCCGCTCTACCCGCAATATTCGGCCGCGACGAGCGCGACGGTGTGCGACGAGGTGTTTCGCGTGCTTACCAATCTGCGCCGGCAGCCGACATTGCGGATCGCGGCGCCCTACTACGATGACTCGATCTATATCGACGCGCTCGCCAACACGCTGCGCGCCGAGCTCACGCGGCTTTCATTCGAGCCCGATGTGATCGTTGCTTCCTTCCACGGCATGCCGCAGGCTTATGTCGACAAGGGCGATCCGTATTTCGATCAGTGCGTGATGACGACGCGGTTGTTGCGGCAGAAGCTCGGGATGGACGAGCAGAAGCTGATGCTCACATTCCAGTCACGCTTCGGTCGGGCCAGATGGCTCGAGCCCGCGACCATCGACAGCGTCAAGGCGCTGGCCAAGCGTGGCGTCAAGAAGCTGGCCGTGATCACGCCCGGCTTCGCGGCCGACTGCCTCGAGACCCTGGAGGAGATCGCGGTCGAGAACGCCAATGTGTTCAAGCGCTATGGCGGCGAGAATTTTGTGACGATCCCTTGTCTTAACGATAGTGACCCGGGCATGCTGGTAATCCGGCATGTCGCGCTGCGCGAGTTGAAGGGCTGGGTGTGAAGCTGCAGGTTGAGCGGATGGCTCGGCCGGGCTGGGCACCGTCCAAGTCGCGGATCGCACGAGCTTGCGGCAACACGTGAATGGCGGCGAGTCGTATTCAAAGCGACCCGCCCTGAATACGGAAACGAGGGGAGTGAAACGATGAGTGATCGAGCTCGAAGAGTGATGACGCTTGCGTGCGCCTGCGCCGCAGTCGCCACAGCGATAGGCGCGATGGCATCCGCAGCGCAAGCGCAAGGCACCTGGACCACGAAGGCGCCGGTGCCGGCACGCCTCAACGAGGTCACAGTTGCCGCCGTTGCCGGCAAACTCCACGTCATGGGCGGCAGCGTGCTTGGCTTCACCGGGCCCTATCATGTGCAATACGACCCGTCGAACGACAGCTGGCGCACGCGCGCGCCGCTGCCGCGCTCGCTCGACCACATCGGCTCGGTCGAGCTGAATGGAAAGATCTACCTGATCGGCGGCTTCGTCGGCGGCGGCGTGCATCGCGACGGCCAGAACACCGCCTTCGAGTACGATCCCGCCAGCGACACCTGGCGTATCCTGGCGCCGATGAAGGCCGGCCGCGCTTCCGTTGGCGTGGTTGCGCTCGATGGCAAGATCCACGCCATCGGCGGGCGCTCGCCCGACAACAACGTCACGGTCGCAACGCACGAGGTGTACGATCCGGCGACCAACAGCTGGAAGGAGCTCGCGCCGCTGCCGAAGGCGCGCGATCACGCCGCCGCGGGCTTGATGGACGGCAAGATCTATTTCGCGGGTGGCCGCTTCGGGCCCTCCACTGATCGCACCGGCATGCTCGATATCTACGATCCGAAGAGCAACACCTGGACCTCCGGACCGGCAATGCCGACACCGCGCAGCGGGCTTGCGGGCGCGGTCTACAAAGGCCTGTTCATGGTGCTGGGCGGCGAGATGCCTCCGACCGGCACCAATGCCGAGAACGAAGCATTTGATCCGAAGGCGAACGCCTGGCGCACGCTCGCGCCGATGCCGGCCGGCCGGCATGCGACCGCGGCGGCAGTCCTCGGCGACAGCGTCTATCTCGCGGGCGGCTCGCTGCGGCCCGGCGCGGGACAGGTCACCGACCAGACGATCGTGTTCACGATGCCGTAACGGCAAACGAAGCCGAGGCAGGCACGCAACGCGAAGCCTGCCCGCAATCGCTAAATGACGCCAAATGGGAGGACGCGATGCGCCATCGATGGTGGTTGCCTGTCGTGGCGACCTGTGCGGCGCTCGTGTCGGCGTCGTCGCCGACATCGTTGCCAACCTCATTGCCAGCTTGGGCGCAGGGCGGCTCGCAAGGCAGCTGGTCGATCAGGGCGCCCTATCGAGCCGCGGTCAACGAGGTTGCGGTGGTGGCGGTCGGCAACAAGCTGCATGTGCTCGGCGGCAGCGTGCTGGGCGTGGCGGGGCCCTATCACGAAGAGTACGACCCGGCGACCGACAAGTGGTCCGCGCGCGCGATGCTGCCGAGAGGGCTCGATCACATCGGTGCCGCGGTGGCCAACGGCAAGATCTACACCATCGGCGGCTTTGTGGGCTCGGTGCATCGCGACGCACAGAACGCCGTGTACGAATATGATCCGGCGAGCGACACATGGCGCATTCTGCCGGGAATGAAGGCGGGCCGCGCATCGGTCGGCGTTGCGGTGATCGGCGGCAAGGTGCACGCCATCGGCGGTCGCAATGCCGACGGCCAGACGGTCGCAACGCACGAGGCCTACGACCCGGCGACCAACAGCTGGAAGCAGCTCGCGCCGCTGCCGAAGGCGCGCGATCACGCCGCCGTGGTGGCGAGCGAAGGCAGGATTCATGTGATCGGTGGACGCTTCGGGCCGCCGACCGACAAGACCGATATGCACGACGTTTACGATCCGTCGAGCAACACCTGGAGCGCGGCGCCGCCGATGCCGACGGCGCGCAGCGGGCTTGCCGCGACACTGTACAAGGATCTGGTCGTGGTGCTGGGCGGCGAGCTGCCGCCCAGCACGTTCTCGCAGAACGAAGCCTACGATCCCAAGACCAAGAGCTGGCGCGCGCTCACGCCGATGCCGGCCGGTCGTCACGGTACTGGGGCGGCAGCCGTCAATGGAGAGCTCTACATTGTGGCCGGCTCGTTGCGGCCCGGATCGGCCGGCGTCACCAACGAGGTGCTGGTTTTTACCCTGCCCTGACATGGGCTTAGGGACATGGTTGAGGGACTGGGCCTAGGAGCACTGAACCGGGCCGCCTCGAGCCGCGACTAATACACGTGGGATTCTGCCGGAAATGGTATGATTTCAATGGCTTGCGCGAGCCTCGCGCACCGCCCACATGTCCGCCGAGCCTCATTGGAGGGGGCTTGCCATGGGTTTAAGCGGTTTTAGCGTCTTTTCGATCGTCGTTCTCGTCCTCGCCATCCTGACCCTGTTCGCAGGCGTCAAGACCGTGTCGCAGGGCTACAACTGGACCGTCGAGCGGTTCGGGCGATACACACGCACGCTCCATCCGGGCCTCAATCTCATCGTGCCGTTCTTCGACCGCATCGGCCGCAAGATGAACATGATGGAGCAGGTGATCGATATCCCGTCGCAGGAGATCATCACCAAGGACAACGCCACCGTCACGGTCGACGGTGTCGCCTTCTTCCAGGTGTTCGACGCCGCCAAGTCGAGCTACGAGGTCGCCAACCTGCATATGGCGATCGTGACGCTCACCATGACCAACATCCGTTCGGTTATGGGCGGCATGGATCTCGACCAGGTGCTTTCGCATCGCGACGAGATCAACGAGCGGCTGCTGCGCGTCGTCGACGCCGCGGTTTCGCCTTGGGGCGTGAAGGTCAACCGCATCGAGATCAAGGACATCGTGCCGCCAGCCGATCTCGTCGCCTCGATGGGGCGGCAGATGAAGGCCGAGCGCGAGAAGCGCGCGGAGATCTTGACGGCCGAAGGCTTGCGCCAGTCTGCGATCCTCAAGGCGGAAGGCGCCAAGCAGTCGCAGATCCTGGAAGCAGAAGGCCGCCGCGAGGCGGCGTTCCGTGATGCCGAGGGCCGCGAGCGTCTGGCGCAGGCGGAAGCGAAGGCGACCGAGGTGGTGAGCGTGGCGGTCGCCAACGGCGATATCGCGGCGCTGAACTACTTCATTGCCGAGAAATATCTCAAGGCGTTCGGCCAGCTCGCCGAGTCGCCGAACCAGAAAATTCTGATGCTGCCGATCGAAGCCATGAACGTGCTTGGCTCGCTTGCCGGCATTGGCGAGATCGCCAAGGCGACGTTCGGCGGCGATCCCAGAAGCGGTGACGGCAAGGCTCCGCCGCCGCGGCGGCCGACCGTGCCGACCGCGGGCGCCTCGAGCTGATGGGAGCGCTGTCATGAACACGAACATGGACATCACCGCTTGGTTTATCGCGCTCGGGCATTGGAACTGGTTCATCGCGGCTGCGGTGTTCTTTGTGATCGAGCTCCTCGCGCCCGGCACATTCATGATGTGGCTTGGGCTCGCCGCACTGCTCGTCGGCGGCATCTCGCTCGGCGTCGAGTGGGACTGGCAGGCGCAGATCATCGCGTTCGCGATATTCGCGATCGCGGCGATCCCGGCCTGGCGGCGCCTCTCGCGCAGGGTGGAGGCACCGGTCGACCGGCCGTTCCTCAACCGCCGCGCCGAAGGCTATGTCGGTCGCACCTTCACGCTCGATAAGCCGATCGTGGACGGCATCGGCACGATCCGCATCGACGATACGGTCTGGCGCGTGAGCGGGCCGAATTGTCCGGCCGGCAGCCGCGTGAAAATCGCGCGCGCGGAAGGCGCCGAGCTGTCGGTGGAGGCGGCCTGAGCGGATTGCTCAGGCCACGCCGGCGCGCAGGAGGTCGTGCACGTGCACGACCCCGACCGGCTTGTCGTCCTGCACCACGATCAGCTGCGTCTTCTTTGACGAGTTGAGGATCTCGAGCGCTTCGGACGCAAGCATGTCCGGAGCAACCGTCATGGGCGCGCGGGTCATGATCCGCTCGACCTCGGTCTGCGGCAGGTCGGGCCGCATGTGACGGCGCAGGTCGCCGTCGGTGATGATGCCTTGCAGGCGGCCATCGGGGCTGGTGACGAGCACGCAGCCGAAACTCTTGACTGTCATCTCGACCAGCGCCTCGGACATGCGCGTGCCGAGCATCACGACCGGCATCGCTTCGCCGCTGCGCATGATATCGCGCACGAACTTGAGCATCGCGCCCAGCCGGCCGCCCGGATGCAGCTCGGCGAACTTGATTGCCGTGAAGCCGCGGCTTTCCAGCAGCGCGATCGCAAGCGCATCGCCGAGTGCCTGCTGCATCAGGGTCGAGGTCGTGGGCGCGAGATTGTGCGGACAGGCCTCGCGCGCCTGCGGCAGGGCGATCACCACGTCGGCCGCCTGCGCCAGCGCGCTGTCGGGGCAGGCGGTGACTGCGATCAGGCCGATCTTGAACCGGCGCGAATAATTGGTGAGGTCCTTGAGCTCGGCGGTCTCGCCCGACCAGGACAACGCCATGATCACGTCGTCGGCTGTGATCATGCCGAGGTCGCCATGGCTTGCCTCGCTCGGATGCACGAAGAAGGCGGGCGTCCCGGTCGAGGCGAGCGTGGCCGCGACCTTGCGGCCGACATGGCCGGACTTGCCCATGCCGGTGACGATCACACGCCCGCTCACAGCGCGAATAAGCTCGATCGCGGCGGTGAACGAACGGCCAAGCCCGTTGTCGATAGCCGCCTTGAGCGCGCTGATGCCGCCCGCTTCGGCCTCGAGCGTTCGGACCGCCGAGGCGATCAGGTCGTGCGCATCGCTTTCTTGGCGCATGGAATCTTGGCGCATCATGAGCGGCTTGGCCATGGCATCTCCGCGAGCGGGGGGATTGTACGGACTCCGACCGGCCAGGGCTACCGCGCTGGTCAACGAGTCGTTAACCATATCTATTTTACCTCCATTAACGAACGGCCTGCCGATGCGCCGGCCCGGATGTCCAAAGGTTTTCGAACTCAGGGGCTGACCACGAGTTCTAGGACAGCTTGCGCGCTCACCGGGAGTATCGAGGTGCCTAGCCTTTGCCGACCGCTCGCATGGATCGCCGCGTCGATCGTCACATGGGTGATGCTCGGTTCTATGGCGCCGGCGGTTGGGCAGGACGCCTTCGGCCCATACCTGATGCGGCCACAGCTCGATGGCGACCCGCGTAATCCGCCTCGTTTCAGCCGGATCGCGAGCCTGGACGATGGCCGGAAGGGTTTTGGCTATTGGCCTCCGCGCGGAAAAGGAAAAACCGGCTTTGAAGCCGCGCCACAGCGTCGGCCAAAGGCCCAGAACGCTCGAGTTCCCGTGCGATCTACGGCTGCTGCCGCGCAATCGGCCAATGGCCCACCCGCGTTGCCCGCGCAGCCGGCCCACAGCGCGGCCGAGAATCCAAGACAGAGCCTCAGGCAAAATCCGACGCAGCAGTCGCACGCCGCGACTGCGGCGAATGCGGCCTATCCGGTCGGTGCGCTCAGCGACCCGCCGGCGTTGCCGGTGCGCCGTCGGCTGCTGCCGGCAGAGGATCCATTCGCGCCGACCGGCATCGATGCGGGCTCGTTCCTGCTGCGGCCGGCGGTCGAGCTGATTGGCGGCTATGACAGCAACCCGGCGCGCAGCGCCGCCGGCAAGTCATCCTGGTACGCAGTGCTGTCGCCGGAGCTGCTGGTCAATTCCAACTGGTCGCGCCATGAGGTCAGCGCCAATCTGCGCGGCAGCTACACCGACTACGAGAATGCGTCAGACCTCAACCGGCCGAGCCTCGACGCCAGGGTCAATGGCCGCATCGACGTGACGCCGCTCACGCGCGTTGATCTCGAAGGGCGTGCCATCGTCGGCACCGATAATCCGGGCAGCCCCAATATCCAGGCCGGTCTCGCACGGCTGCCGATCTACACCACGGTCGGCGGCAGCGCCGGCCTCGGCCAGCGCTTCAATCGTGTCGAAGTGACGCTCAAGGGCGGCGTCGACCGCACCGTCTATCAGCAATCGACCTTCACCGACGGCTCGACCGCGAGCAACGCCGACCGCGACTTCGATCGCTATTTCGGCGAGCTGCGTGCCAGTTACGAACTGACTCCCGGCGTGAAGCCGTTCGTCGAGACCGGCGCCGATCGGCGCGTGCATGATCTTGCGATTGATCGCACCGGCGTGCGCCGCGATTCCGACGGCCGCTATGTGAAAGCCGGCACCACCTTCGAGCTCGAGCGCACGCTCACCGGCGATGTCGCCGTGGGCTATGTCGAGCGCAGCTATGAGGACCCGACGCTGCCGCAGGATCAGCGGGCTGACCTTCGATGCATCGCTGACCTGGCTCGCGAGCGCGCTCACCGCTGTGAAGCTCACCGCGCGCACGACGGTCGACGAGACGCTCCTGACCGGCGTTGCAGGCGCCTTCACGCGCGAGGTCGCGCTTGAGGTCGACCATGCCTTCCGGCGCTGGCTGGTCGCGACGCTCAAACTCTCGGGCGCGACTGTCGACTACGTGGGCTCGCCGCGCGCGGACGAGCGCTACGCGACCGCGGCGCTCATCACCTACAAATTGACGCGCGAGCTGTGGCTCAAGGGCGAGTACCGGCACGAATGGCGCCATTCCAACGTGGCTGGAAATGACTATCAGGCCGACGTGGTGCTGGTTGGCGCAAGGCTGCAGCGGTAGTGATATGAATATTCAAAATTCGTTTTGAGAGATAGGCATCTTGTAGCCCGCATTGAGCGTCAGCGAAATGCGGGAACGAGCGAGCAGCCTTCATCTTCGTTCCCGGATTTCGCTGTCGCTCAATCCGGGCTACGACTGTTTGGCACGCTCACCCCTCTCCCAACAATCGCTTAGCCTCCTTGCGGAACTCGGGCCCGAGGTCTGCGCGCGCGAGCGCGTAGGCGAGGTTGGCGGTGAGGAAGCCGATCTTGGAGCCGCAGTCGAAGCTCTGACCGTCGAACTTCAGCCCGTAGAACGGCTGCGTCTTGGCGAGCTCGATCATGGCGTCGGTGAGCTGGATCTCGCCGCCGGCGCCGCGGCTCTGCTTCGCCAGGATGCCGAAGATCTCCGGCTGCAGGATGTAGCGGCCGGTGATGATCAGATTGGAGGGCGCCTTCTCGCGCGGCGGCTTCTCGACCATTTGCGTAATGCCGAACAGCTTGCCCTTGGTCTCGCCGACGCCGACGACGCCGTACATGTGCACGCGCTCGTGCGGCACTTCCTCGACCGCGATCACGTTCGCGCTTCCGCTCTCGCCGAGAGAGCGCGCGGCATCGATCATCTGGGCAAGGCATCCTTGCGAGTGTTGGATCAGCATGTCGGGCAAGAAGCAGCGCGAACGGCTCGTTGCCGACCAGCTCGCGCGCGCACCACACCGCGTGGCCAAGCCCGAGCGGCTCCTGCTGACGCGTGAAGCTCGTGGTGCCGGGGCCGGGCAGGTCCTTCGCCAGGAGCTCGAGATCGGTTTTTCGTTGGCGCTCGCGCAGCGTCATCTCGAGCTCGAAAGGACGATCGAAATGATCCTCGATGACACTCTTGTTGCGTCCGGTGACAAAGATGAAATGCTCGATGCCGGCTTGCCGTGCCTCGTCGACGACGTGCTGGATCACCGGCCGGTCGACGACGGGCAGCATCTCCTTGGGCATGGCCTTGGTGGCGGGTAGGAAACGGGTCCCCAGGCCGGCAACGGGGAAGACGGCTGTGCGGATTGGTTTCATGCGCTCACTGGGTTCATGACGGTAATGTTAGGTGTGGTAGGCGGTGGGAGGTGCCAAATAATGATGCTCGGCGGCGGCTCGTTGGAACAAACGGTCGTTAACGGCCTCGCAACCTTATATGTTCCTCATAGGAAGGGCTATCGGCGGAAGGACGACACGGGCTGAAAACACCATGGCGAGCTTGATCCGATCCATGCAACGGCTGGGTGCGATCACCTTGGGCGCGGCCACTTTGGCTGTGACGGTGAGCGGCGGCGTGACTGGCGACGGCGTGATTGGCGAAGCTTGGGCGCAGGGCTTCGACCTGCGTCGCCTGTTTACGTCGAATCCGTCGACAGGCTCTGTGCCGCAGCCTGCGACCGGCGTTCCCGAGTGGAGCGGCGAATCAGGCTCCTCGGGCCATCCGGCCATGCAGTCCGACGCCATCCGGGCGGCGGCGGCGAGCTTCCCGTCCTGCTTGGAAGGATTGTGGTCGCAGGCGGAGCGCCGCGGCGTGACGCGTGCCAGTTTTGATGCGCAGACCGCAGGCCTGACGCCGGACCTGCGCATCATGGACTTCATGGATGCGCAGCCGGAGTTTACGCGGTCGCTCTGGGATTACCTCGATACTTTGGTGAGCGATGCCCGGATCGAAAACGGCCGCAAGATCCTGGCGCAATATCGCGCGACCTTCGATGCGGTGGAGAAGGCCTATGGGGTCGACCGCTACATCATTGCGGCGATCTGGGGCGTCGAGACCAACTACAGCACCGCCATCGGCGAGCGCAGCGTGGTGCGCTCGACCGCGACGCTCGCCTGCATCGGCCGTCGGCAGGATTTCTTCCGCGAGGAGTTCCTGTCGGCGCTGGAGATCGTTGCGCGCGGCGATCTGCGGCCGGAGCAGCTCAAGGGCTCCTGGGCAGGCGCATTCGGTCCGACGCAATTCATGCCGACGTCGTTCAAGCGCTACGCGGTCGACTTCGATGGGGACGGCCGCCGCGACGTGGTCGATTCGGTGCCCGACCTGATCGCTTCGACGGCGAACAACCTCAAGAAGGATGGCTGGATGAACGGCCAGCCGTGGGGCTACGAGGTGGTTGTGCCGCAGGGCTTCGACTACCTCCATGCCGATCGTGCGCGTACCTTGACCATGCGCGAATGGGAGCGCGCCGGCATGCGGCGCCCCGGCGGCAAGCCGTTCCCGCGCGGCGAGGACAAGGCCTATCTCATGGTTCCGGCGGGCGCCCAGGGGCCGGCATTTCTGATGCTCCAGAACTTCCGCGTCATCATGAAGTACAACCCGGCGGAAGCCTACGCGCTGGCGATCGGACATCTGGGCGACCGCCTGCGCGGGGGCGAGCCCTTTGTGCAGCCCTGGCCGCGGCACGAGCGGGTGCTCAGCCGGTCCGAGCGCTACGAGCTGCAGCAGCTCCTGGCGCAGCAGGGCTACGATATCGGGGAACCTGATGGCCGGCTTGGCCCCAGGAGCCGCAATGCGCTGCGCGCGTTCCAGGCCGCGGCCGGGATAGTTCCCGATGGCTTTGCGTCGGCCACGATCCTGGAGCGCCTGCGCGCGCGTTAAGGATCGCCCGGAAAAGGTGCAGATGGCCTGTGTGTGAATACCTTGTGTGAATGGCCTTTGTGATTACTTGGCCATCTTCAAGTTGACATTTTTGTTGTAATATTAAGGGATAAGCTGGCGGCGCGTCGCCAGCCGCGTGCTGTGGATCGAACGGTTGCCGATGCATCCGAAAGGCGCTTTCCGGGGCTTGCGTTCCGCGCTGCGACTGGCGGCGATCGCCACCGTGAGCGTTGCGTTGCTCGTGCCTGCGAGCGCACAGTTCTGGAGCCCGTTCGGCGGTCGTTCCCAGCCGCGACCGTCGCAGCAGGGCGGCGGCTTCAATCCCTTCGGCGGCTTTTTCGGCGGCCCGCCACCGCAAAATCCAGCGCCGCCCGCCGACTATTCGCGCGCGCCACCACCGCCGCAGCGCAAGGTCGATGCCGCTGCCGCCACCACCACCACAACAAACTTGGTGGTCGTGGGCGACAGCATGGCGGACTGGCTCGCCTATGGTCTCGAGGAAGCCTTCGCCGAGACGCCCGAGATGGCGATTGTGCGCAAGCATCGCACGACCGCAGGGCTGATCCGCTACGACACCCGCCGCGATGTCGAATGGCCGCAGGTTGTGAAAGAGATGATCGCGGCCGACAAGCCCAAGGTGCTTGTCATGATGATCGGCATGCATGATCGTCAGGCCATTCGCGAGCGCACACCGACGCCAGCCCCAGGGCGCAATGCAGGCGCCGCGAAACAGCAGCAACAGCAGCAGCCTGTGACGGCGCCGCCGCCGCCGGCGGCGCCGACTTGATCCCGAACTGCAGGCGCCGCAGGACGCAGAGCGAGCAGAACGCGGAGCTGCGGAGGCGTCGACCGAAGAGCCGGCGATTGCAGCGCCCGAGACTTCACGCACCGCTGCCGGCAATGCAGGCCCGTTCGAGTTCCGCTCCGAGCGCTGGGAAGCGGCCTATATCCGCCGCATCGACGCGACCATCGCGGCGCTCAAGAGCGCCGGCGTGCCGGTGTTCTGGGTCGGCCTGCCGCCGCAGCGCGCTACGCGCGCGACGGCCGATTTCGACCTATCTCAACGAGCTCTATCGCCAGCGGGCCGAGAAGGCCGGCATCGTCTACGTCGACGTCTGGGAAGGCTTCGTCGACAGCTCGGGCCAGTTTGCGGCGCAGGGCCCGGACTTCGAAGGTCAGATTCGCCGATTGCGCTCCGGGGATGGCGTCTATTTCACCAAGCCTGGCGCGCGCAAGCTTGCCCACTATGTCGAGCGCGAGATCCAGCGCACGCTCGCCAACAGGACGACGCCGGTGGCGCTGCCGAGCGCGATCGAGCCTGCTAACCTGACGCCCGGTGGGCGGCCAGGCGGTCCGGCGCAGCGCCCGCTAGTCGGTCCGGTCGTTCCGCTGTCGACTCTGGCCACTGGCCAGAGCGAGCTTTTGGGTGGCGGGCCGGCGCGCCCGGCAACCGGCTCGGATCCAATGGCGACTCGCGTTTTGACGAAGGGCGAAGCCATACCGGCGCCGAGCGGGCGCGCGGATGACTTCAGCTGGCCGCGCGGCAGCGCGGCATCCGATCCATCGCTGGCCGACACATCGCCGATGCCGGCGGTGCTGGCCACGCCGGAGCAGGCCGCGCCGAGTCAGGCGACGACGCGACAGAACGCCCCAGGGACGTCTGGACAGCCCAAAGGACAATCGGCGCCGGTGGTTGGCAGCAAGACGGGCGAGCCCAAGCAGCCAATTCAGAAACGCGCACCGGCGGCACCGTCATTCTTTGATGCCTTCCCGCGTCCTCCGGGAGCGATCAGGCCTTCGGCATCGACACAAGGCGCGGTTCGCTAGTGGTCCGATTCTAACATTCGCCTCCCTTCTCGGCGGGCTTTCTTGCGAATGTTAGAATCAAAGGACCACTAGCAAATATAGGATTCTAGTGGAGCTTTGGATTTGACATTCGCTTCGCGAGCCCGCGGCTGGGTGGGTAGCGAATGTCAAATCCGCTCCACTAGCAATTGCGATTTGATCTCGGTCAAGTATCCCGACCGTAGCCATTCTAAATCAGACGGACACTTTCACATTCGACCTTGTGCTAATGGGCGAAGGCGTGTCAGCCGTTGCGATTGCTGGATTGCTCTCTAAAATTGCAGCCCTGCCGCCGGCGCTACCATGCCCGGCGCGAACTGATCGGGACGAACGCAATCGACGTTCGCGCGAATGCTCGGAAACGGAAGGAAAAGCCAAATGGTGCGCAAGCTTCTCGTCAGCACGCTGACGTCACTCATGCTGAGCGCGATCGCTTTCGGTAGCGCGGGAGCGCAAGACCGGGTGAAGGTCGGGCTTATCCTGCCCATGACGGGCCCGTTCGCCTCGACCGGCAAGCAGATCGATGCGGCGGTTCGCCTCTATATGCAGGAGCATGGCCCGACCGTCGCCGGTAAGCGCGTTGAAGTCATTCTCAAGGACGACGCGGCCAATCCCGACACCACCAAGCGGCTGGCGCAGGAGCTTGTGGTCAACGAGAAGGTCAACATCCTGGCCGGCTTCGGCCTCACCCCGCTCGCGCTCGCGACCGCGCCGATCGCAACGGAAGCCAAGGTGCCCGAGGTCGTCATGGCGGCGGGCACCTCGATCATCACCGAGCGCTCGCCCTACATCGTGCGCACGAGCTTCACGGTCCCGCAATCCTGCGTCATCGTCGGCGACTGGGCGGTGAAGAACAACATCAAGAAGGTGGTCACGCTGGTCAGCGACTATGCGCCCGGCCACGACGCCGAGACGTCCTTCACCGAGCGCTTCAAGGCCAATGGCGGCGAGATCGTCGCGGCGCTGCGCGTTCCGCTGCAGAACCCCGATTTTGCGCCGTTCCTGCAGCGCGCGGCCGATGCCAAGCCGGACGCCATCTTCGTATTCGTGCCGTCCGGTGCAGGCGCCATCGTGATGAAGCAGTTTGTGGAGCGCGGGCTCGCGCGCGCCGGCATGCGGATGATCGGCCCGGGCGATCTCACCGACGACGATATCCTGCCGGGCTATGGTGATGTCGCGCTCGGCATCATCACGGCGCATTTCTACGCCACCGCGCATCCGTCGGCGAAGAACAAGGCCTATGTGGAAGCGTTCCGCAAGGCCAACCCCGGCATGCGGCCGAACTTCATGTCGGTCGGCGGCTATGACGGCATGCATATGATCTACGAGGCGCTGAAGAAGACCGGCGGCAAGGCCGACGGCGATTCGCTGGTCGCGGCGATGAAGGGGATGTCGTGGGAAAGTCCGCGCGGTCCGATCACGATCGACCCGGATACGCGCGACATCATCCAGAACATCTACATGCGCAAGGTCGAGAAGGTCGGCAACGAGCTGCAGAACGTGGAGTTCGCGACCTTCGAAGCCGTGAAGGATCCGGTGAAGGCCGCCAAGAAGTAGCGGAACCGGTGGGTAGCGCTTAATCGCCGCGCGCCAAAGGCGCGCGGCCAATTGTGTCCCGGAGATAAATCGGGCAGCGTGCGTGTGGGAGCGCGCATGGAAGCAACGGCATGCTGACCATCCTGTTCGACGGCATTGCCTACGGCATGCTGCTGTTCGTGCTGGCGTGCGGGCTTTCCGTCACGCTGGGGCTGATGAATTTCGTCAATCTGGCGCACGGCTCGTTCGCGATGGCGGGCGGCTATATCACGGTCGTGCTGGTCAATCGCATGGGCGTGCCGTTCCTGCTCGGCCTGCCGCTGGCGTTCCTGTTCAGCGCCGCGCTCGGCGCGCTGCTGGAGCGAACGCTCTACGTTCATGTCTACGCCAAGAGCCATCTCGACCAGGTGCTGTTCACCATCGGGCTCGTCTTCATGTCGGTGGCGGCCGTCGACTACACCATGGGGTCGTCGCAGCAGTTCATCGTAATACCGAGCGCGTTGCAGGGGCAGATCGACGTGTTCGGCGTCGGCGTCGGGCGCTACCGGCTGCTCATCATCGGCGTCTGCGCCGTGCTGACGATCGCGCTGCAGCTCATTCTCGTGCGCACGCGCTTCGGCAGCCGGCTGCGCGCGTCGGTCGATGATCAGCGCGTGGCGCGCGGCCTCGGCATCAATGTCGGCGTGGTGTTCGGGGTGACGTTCGCGGTCGGCTCGGGCCTTGCAGGTCTTGGCGGGGCGCTCGGCGCGGAGATCCTCGGTCTCGATCCGGTCTTTCCGCTCAAATACATGATCTACTTTCTGATCGTGGTGACGGTGGGCGGCACCTCGAGCATCACCGGTCCGTTCCTGGCCTCGATCCTGCTCGGCATCGGCGATGTCGCCGGCAAATACTATGTCCCACAGGTCGGCGCGTTCGTGATCTACACCATCATGATCGTGGTTCTGATCTGGCGGCCGCAGGGTCTGTTCGCGCGGCAAAGCGCGCGGTAAGGCATGATCGGAATGCTCCAAAGCCCGCAAGCTGCCGATGTTGCCGAGCAGATGGCGCGGCGCGCCCGCTGGTCGCCGCTCGAGATCGCGTTCTGGCTGTTGGCATTCTCGACCATCTATTTCCTGCCCGGGCGCCATCTGATCCTGACCGAGATCGCGATCTGGGCGCTGTTCGCGTTGTCGCTCGACCTGATCCTGGGCTTCGGCGGCATCCTGTCGCTCGGCCATGCGGCCTTCTTCGGCGTCGGCGCCTACGCGGCCGGTCTCCTGGCCAAGCACGGGATCATCACCGAGCCGGTGCTGGCGCTCGGCGTGGCTGGTCTCGCCGCGACCGTTGTCGGCTTCCTGACGAGCTTCCTGGTGTTGCGCGGCTCGGACCTGACGCGACTGATGGTGACGCTCGGCGTGGCGCTGGTGCTGCGCGAGCTCGCCAACCGTTATTCCGGTCTGACCGGCGGCGCCGACGGCCTGCAGGGCGTCACCATGGCGCCGGTGCTCGGCCTGTTCCGCTTCGATCTGTTCGGCCACACCGCCTATGTCTACAGCCTTGTCGTGCTGTTCGTGCTGTTCCTGCTGGCGCGCCGGATCGTGAATTCGCCGTTCGGGCTGTCGCTGCTCGCCGTCAAGGGCAATCCGCTGCGCGCCTCCGCGATCGGCATTCCGGTCAACTGGCGCCTGGTCGCGATCTACACCGTTGCGGCCGGCTATGCGGGCATCGCGGGCGGGCTGCTCGCGCAGACGACTGCGTTTGCATCGCTCGAGGTGTTCTCGTTCGATCGCTCCGCCGATGTGCTGCTGGTGCTGATCATCGGCGGGATCGGCTATCTCTACGGCGGGCTGATTGGCGCGATCATCTTCCGGCTGATGCAGGATTGGCTCGCCAATATCACGCCGCAGTACTGGCAGTTCTGGATTGGCCTCGTGCTGGTGATCATCGTGCTCGTGGGCCGCGACCGCATGGCGGCATGGATCAGGCCGGTCGTCAGTTTGGTCGACAGCCTAGGCGGGCGGATGCGGCGCGCGAGCGTCGGTGGCGGGGAGCGCTAGCCATGTCCGTGCTCGAAACGCCCTCCGCTCCCGAAACCTCTTACGCGCTCGAAACCATCGACCTTGCGAAGTCCTTTGGCGGCATCAAGGCCACCAACCAGGTGTCGTTGCGCATCAGGAAGGGCGCCCGCCACGCCCTGATTGGTCCGAACGGCGCCGGCAAGACCACGGTCATCAATCTCCTCAGTGGCGCCACCCGGCCGACGGCAGGCAAGATTCTTCTCGACGGGGAGGACATTACCAACCGCGAGCCGCACCATCGCGTTCGCCTTGGCATTGTTCGCACCTTTCAGATCAATCAGCTGTTTGGCGATATGACCCCGGTCGAGGCGCTTGGCCTTGCGATCTCCGAGCGCAATGGCATGGGCCACGACTGGTGGCGCGTTGCCGGGCGCAAAGCGGTGATCGTGGACGAGATCGGCGAGCTGTTGGATCGCTTCAATCTCAGGGACGTGATGGGCGAGCGCACCGCGACCTTGCCGTATGGCAAGCAGCGTCTTCTCGAGATCGCACTCGCATTCGCGTGCCGGCCGCGCGTGCTGCTGCTCGACGAGCCGGCTGCCGGCGTGCCGGACACCGAGCGTGACAGCATTCTGGAAACGGTCGCCGCGCTGCCGGCGGATGTCACCGTGCTCCTGATCGAGCACGACATGGACATCGTGTTCAGCTTCGCGGACCGCATCTCGGTTCTGGTCAATGGCGAGCTGTTCATGGAGGGCACGCCGGAGGAGGTTGCCGCCGACCCGCGCGTGAAGGCGGTCTATCTCGGTGAGGGCACCGATGCCTGAGCTTCTGGCCATCGAGCGGCTCTGCGCCGGCTATGGCGAGGCCATCGTGCTGTCGGACATATCGTTCCGGCTCGATGAGGGCCAGTCGCTGGCTTTGCTCGGCCGCAACGGCATGGGCAAGACCACGCTGGTGAACTCGATCGTCGGCGTCACCCGCTATCGCAGCGGCACCATCACGCTCGCCGGCCGCGACATCACGCGGCTGCCGCCGGAGCAGCGCGCGATGCTCGGCGTCGGCTGGGTGCCGCAGGAACGCAATATCTTCAAGTCGCTCACGGTCGAGGAGAACCTGACCGCGATCGCACGGCCAGGGAAGTGGACGCCGCAGCGGGTGTTCGAGCTGTTCCCGCGCCTCGGCGAGCGCCGGCAGAATCTCGGCAATGCGCTCTCCGGCGGCGAGCAGCAGATGCTCGCGATCGGGCGTGCGCTGGTGCTCAATCCGCGCATCATGCTGCTCGATGAGCCGCTCGAAGGGCTCGCGCCGATCATCGTGGAAGAGCTGTTGCGGGTGTTGCACCGGATCATTCGCGAGGAAGGGCTGTCCGCGATCCTGGTCGAGCAGAACGCCCAGAAGGTCTTGGGCGTGACCGATCGCGTCATCATCATCGAGCGCGGCGCGATCATCCACGAAGGCGAGAGTGCCGCGCTCAAGGCCGATCGTGCGCTGCTCGAGATGCATATCGGTGTCGCGCGCGAGCGCAATAATGCAGGCGCGCGCGGCGCGCCGCGGACCTGAGACTTTCTTGTCATTGGTGCCCGAGTAGTGGCCGGGTGGTTAGCGCTCTGCCAATGGCCAAGGTTAGCGGCTGTTCACCCAATACGAGAAATCGCGATTTCACCGGCATTTCTGTGATTAACGCGCGGTTGCCGGGGCGTCCGGTTCAGGTTTGATTCAGACCATTGCTTAAAGCGTGATTCAAATTTTCTCCCGATAGTCAGCGCACTCGACCGGGGCGGTCGAGTGGGACCTGCGTGACGTTCGCAATCGGACGAACGAACGTGGACAGGGGAGGCCAGTATGGCTCGCTTTGAGATCAACGACTGCACCCAGGCGGCGCTCGGCGCGCGGCCAGCCGGTGCTGACACATTCTTTGAGCTGGGGATGATGTATTCGACCGGATACGATGTGCCGATCGACTACGTCACCGCGCACAAGTGGTTCAACCTTGCGGCCATGCACGGCAACAAGGATGCGATCCGCCTGCGTCGCGAGATCGCGGCAGAGATGAGCGCGCAGGAGATCGCGACTGCGCAGCGCGCCGCGCGCGACTGGCTGCGCACGGGCGCGGCAGGCGTCGGCGGTGACGCGGACGGCGGCTTAACATTCTCCGTTCGTCCCCGCGAAAGCGGGGACCCAGCGCAAACAAGATGACGAGTGAGCGCTGATTCTGGATTCCCGCTTGCGCGGGAATGAGCGGAGTATGCGGATCGCTCCTGCTGGAAACCGAAAGCCGCGCTACCGCGGCAGCGTCGTCGTTCCCATCAGGAACTTGTCGACCGCGTGGGCGGCCTGGCGACCTTCGCGGATCGCCCACACCACCAGCGACTGTCCGCGCCGCATGTCGCCGCAGGCGAACACTTTCGGGTTCGAGCTGCGATAGGCGACCGTATCGGCCTTGACGTTGCCGCGCGGGTCGAGCTCGAGCTTGAGCGCGGAGATCATGCCGTCGTGCACCGGATGCACGAAGCCCATGGCGAGCAGCACAAGCTCGGCCTTTATCTCGAACTCGGTGCCCGGGATCGGCTTGAACTTGTTGTCGACGCGCGCGCAGTGCAGCGTCTTCACGCTGCCGTTCTCGCCCGAGAAGCTCACTGACCCGACCGCGAAATCCCGCTCAACGCCTTCCTCATGGCTCGATGAGATGCGCAGCTTCAGCGGCCAGTCCGGCCAGGTGAGGAGCTTGTTCTCCTTCTCGGGCGGCTCCGGCATGATCTCGAAATTGGTCACCGTCAGCGCGCCCTGGCGGATCGAGGTGCCGATGCAATCGGAGCCGGTGTCGCCACCGCCGATCACCACCACGTGCTTGCCGCCCGCGAGGATCGGCTCGGCACTCTGAGCCTGCGGCTCGCCGCTCACGCGCCGGTTCTGCTGCGGCAGGAAATCCATCGCGAAATGGACGCCCTTGAGCTCACGGCCCGGGATCGGCAGGTCGCGGCCCTTTTCGGCGCCGCCGGCGAGCACGACCGCGTCGTGGCTGGAGACCAGCTTGTCGATCGGCAGGCTTACTCCGACATGGACGTTGTAATGAAAGACCACGCCTTCCGCTTCCATCTGGGTGACGCGGCGGTCGATGTGGTGCTTCTCCATCTTGAAGTCGGGAATGCCATAGCGCATCAGGCCGCCGGCCTTGGCGTACTTCTCGTAGAGATGCACCTCGTGGCCGGCGCGCGCGAGCTGCTGCGCGCAGGCCATGCCCGGCCGGGCCTGAACCTATGACCGCGACCTTCTTGCCGGTCTTGCGCGACGGCGGCTCCGGTACAGTCCAGCCTTCCGCGATGGCGCGATCGGCGATCGTGCATTCGATGGTCTTGATGGCGACCGGGTTGTCCTCGATGTTGAGCGTGCAGGACGCCTCGCACGGCGCCGGGCAGACGCGGCCGGTGACCTCGGGGAAGTTGTTGGTCGAGTGCAGATTGCGTGCGGCCTCGCGCCAGTCGCCGCGATAGACGAGATCGTTCCAGTCGGGGATCTGGTTGTTGACCGGGCAGCCGGTCGGCGTACCCGTAGTGGTGACCGTGCCGTGGCAGAACGGGATGCCGCAGTCCATGCAGCGCGCGCCTTGTTTGCGCACGTCCGCCTCCGGCAGCGGCAGCACAAACTCGCGCCAATGCTTGATGCGCTCGGCGACCGGCTCGTAGTCGCGCTCCTGGCGCTCGAATTCAAGAAAGCCTGTGATCTTGCCCATACGCTATTCAGCTGCCTGCATCGTGCGCGCCTTCTCCATTTCGGCGAGCGCGCGGCGGTATTCGTGCGGCATCACCTTGCGGAACATGGCCGAGTACCGGTTCCAATCGGCGAGGATCTCCTTGGCGCGCGCCGATCCGGTGTAGTGCGCATGCCGGCTGATGAGGAGGTGCAGCCGCTCCGCGTCGTGGCGCGTCATGTCGCTGAGCACATCGACCTGGCCGTGCGCCTCGAGCTCGTGATGATACTCGCGCTCGGCGATGTCTTCCTCGCCCGCGACCGGCTCGAGCCCCACCATCGCCATGTTGCAGAGTGACTTGAAGGTCCCGTCCTCGTCGATCACATAGGCGATGCCGCCCGACATGCCGGCCGCGAAGTTGCGCCCGGTTTTGCCCAGAACCACTACGATGCCGCCGGTCATGTATTCGCAGCAGTGGTCGCCAGCGCCTTCGATCACCGCGGTGGCGCCCGAGTTGCGCACCGCGAAGCGCTCGCCCGCAACGCCGCGGAAATAGCACTCGCCCTCGACAGCGCCGTAGAGCACGGTGTTGCCGACGATGATCGATTCCTCCGGCTTGAAGCCGCCATCGGCTGGCGGCCGGATGATGATGCAGCCGCCCGAGAGACCCTTGCCGACATAGTCGTTGGCGTCGCCTTCGAGCTCGAAGGTTACGCCGCGCGTGAGCCAGGCGCCGAAGCTCTGGCCGGCCGTTCCGGTCAGGCTCACGTGGATGGTGTCGGCGGGCAGTCCGTCGTGGCCGTATCGCTTGGCGATCTCACCCGACAGCATGGCGCCGGCGGTGCGGTCGGTATTGCCGATCTTGCTCTCGATCCGCACCTTGGTGCCGCGCTCAATCGCGCCTTTCGCCTGCGCGATCAGCTTGCGGTCGAGGATGTCGTGGATCTTGTGGTCCTGCTCCTCGCAATTGTGGATCGCGACGCCCGCGGGCGCTTCCGGCTTGAAGAACAGGCGCGAGAAATCGAGGCCCTTGGCCTTCCAGTGCTCGATCACCTGGCGCTTGTCGAGCATCTGCATCTGGCCGACCATCTCGGCGAAGGTGCGATAGCCCAGGGCCGCCATCCATTCGCGCACTTCTTCGGCGACGAAGAAGAAGAAGTTCACCACGTGCTCGGGCTTGCCGACGAAGCGCTTGCGCAGCACCGGGTCTTGCGTCGCAACGCCGACCGGGCAGGTGTTGAGATGGCACTTGCGCATCATGATGCAGCCCGCCGCGATCAGCGGCGCGGTCGAGAAACCAAACTCGTCTGCTCCAAGGAGCGCGCCCACGATGACGTCGCGCCCGGTGCGGATGCCGCCGTCGACCTGCACCGCGATGCGGCCGCGCAGGCGGTTCGCCACCAGCGTCTGGTGCGTCTCGGCAAGCCCGATCTCCCAAGGAGAGCCCGCGTGCTTGATCGAGGTAAGGGGCGATGCGCCGGTGCCGCCCTCGAAGCCCGAGATCGTCACATGGTCGGCACGTGCCTTGGAAACGCCGGCCGCGACCGTGCCGACGCCAACCTCGGAGACGAGCTTCACCGATACATCGCCCTCCGGATTGACGTTCTTGAGGTCGAAGATGAGCTGCGCCAGATCCTCGATCGAGTAGATGTCGTGATGCGGCGGCGGCGAGATCAGGCCGACGCCGGGCGTCGAATGGCGCACCTTGGCGATCACCTGGTCGACCTTGTGGCCGGGCAGCTGACCGCCTTCGCCGGGCTTGGCGCCTTGCGCCATCTTGATCTGCATCATGTCGGAGTTGACGAGGTATTCCGTCGTCACGCCGAACCGCCCGGAGGCGACCTGCTTGATCGCCGAGCGCATGGAATTGCCGTTTGGCAGCGGCTTGAAGCGGTCGGACTCCTCGCCGCCTTCGCCGGTGTTCGAGCGGCCGCCGATGCGGTTCATCGCAATGGCAAGCGTGGTGTGCGCTTCGCGCGAGATCGAGCCGAACGACATGGCTCCGGTCGCGAAGCGCTTGACGATCTCCTTCGCGGGCTCGACCTCCTCGATCGGGACACGCTGGCGGCCGTCGTCCTCCGCCGACTTGATGCGGAACAGGCCGCGGATGGTGAGCAGGCGCTCGGTCTGCTCGTTGCTGACCTTGGCGTAGTGGCGGTACTGGTCAGGCAGATTGGCGCGCACGGCATGCTGCAGCGTGCCCACGGTCTGCGCCGTCCAGACGTGGTCCTCGCCGCGCACGCGGAACTGATACTCGCCGCCGACATCGAGTGCGTTGCGATAGACCGGGGAATTGCCGAAGGCCTCGCGATGCCGCCGCACGGACTCTTCGGCGATCTGCATGAGGCCGACACCCTCGATGCGGGTGGCGGTGCCGGTGAAGTACTCGGCCACGAAATCGGACTTGAGGCCCACCGCGTCGAAGATCTGCGCGCCGCAATAGGACTGATAGGTGGAGATGCCCATTTTGGACATCACCTTGAGGATGCCCTTGTCGACCGACTTGATGAAGCGCTTGACGATCTCCTTCTCCTCGAGCCGCTGCGGCAGCTCCTCCTGCATCGCAGTCAGGGTCTCGAAAGCGAGGTAGGGGTTGATCGCCTCGGCGCCGTAGCCGGCGAGGCAGCAGAAATGATGCACTTCGCGTGGCTCGCCCGACTCGACCACGAGACCGACCGAGGTGCGCAGGCCTTGCCGGATCAGATGGTGATGCACGGCCGCGCAGGCGAGCAGCGACGGAATCGGGATCGCTTCCGCACCGGCGCGCCGGTCGGACAGGATGATGATGTTGATGCCCTCGCGCACTGCCGCCTCGGCGCGGGCGCAGAGCTTGTCGAGCGCGTCTTTCAGTCCAGCGGCGCCGTGCTCGGCCGGCCAGGTGGTGTCGAGGAAGCGCGACTTGAAGTGACCGTCACCGACCTCGGAGATCGAGCGGATCTTCTCGAGGTCATCGTTGGTGAGGATCGGCTGGCGCACTTCCAGGCGCTTGGTGCGCGACACGCCTTCAAGATCGAACAGGTTGGGGCGCGGGCCGATGATCGAGACGAGGCTCATGACGAGTTCCTCGCGGATCGGGTCGATCGGCGGGTTCGTCACCTGCGCGAAGTTCTGCTTGAAATACGTGAACAGGAGCTTGGGCCGATTTCGACAGCGCCGAGATCGGCGCGTCGTTGCCCATCGAACCGATGGCTTCTTCGCCCTGGACCCCCATCGGCGTCATCAGGATGCGCAGGTCTTCCTGGGTGTAGCCGAACGCCTGCTGGCGATTGAGCAGCGATAGATTCGACAGCGTGGCCTCGCCGGGCGCGGGCGGCAAGTCCTCCAGCACGATCTGGGTGTTCTCGAGCCATTGCCGGTAGGGGTGGCTCTTGGCGAGCGTCGACTTGAGCTCCTCGTCCGGAATGAGGCGCCCTTCGTCGAGATCGACCAGCAGCATCTTGCCGGGCTGCAGCCGCCACTTGGTGACGATGTCCTTTTCCGGAATGGGCAGCACGCCCATCTCGGATGCCATCACGATGCGGTCATCGCGGGTGACGAGATAACGGGCCGGGCGCAGGCCGTTGCGGTCGAGCGTGGCGCCGATCTGGTGGCCATTGGTGAATGCGATGGCGGCTGGGCCGTCCCACGGCTCCATCAGCGCGGCGTGATATTCGTAGAACGAGCGCCGCTCCTCGTCCATGAGCGGATTGCCCGCCCAGGCCTCGGGGATCATCATCATCATGGCGTGCGCGAGCGAGTAGCCGCCCTGCACCAGGAATTCGAGCGCGTTGTCGAAGCAGGCGGTGTCGGACTGACCTTCGTAGGAGATCGGCCACAGCTTCTCGATATCGTCGCCAAAGAGCTCGGAGGAGACCGAGGCCTGCCGCGCCGCCATCCAGTTGTTGTTGCCGCGCAGCGTGTTGATCTCGCCGTTGTGGGCGATCATCCGGTAAGGATGCGCGAGCGACCAGGTCGGGAAGGTGTTGGTGGAGAAGCGCTGGTGCACGAGCGCGAGGGCGCTCTCGAAATCCGGGTCGTGCAGATCGGGATAGTACTTTCCGAGCTGGTCGGCGAGGAACATGCCCTTGTAGACGACAGTGCGGCACGACAGCGATACCGGATAGTAGCCGGCGAGCCGCCGCTCATGCCGCTTGTAGATCGCCGCCGAGACCGACTTGCGCAGGATGTAGAGCCGGCGCTCGAAGTCGTCCTCGCTCATGCTCTTCTTGCCGCGCCCGATGAACACCTGCTGGTGCACCGGCTCCGTCGGCTTCACCGATTCGCCGAGCGACGAATTGTCGGTCGGCACGTCCCGCCAACCGAGGAGTGTCATACCCATGCGCTTGATGGTCTGCGCATAGATGTCGCGATTGACCTGCCGCCAGTCAGGATCGCGCGGCATGAACAGCTGGCCGACGGCGTAGTCGCCGGGCTTGGGCAGCTTGAAGCCGAGCTTGTCCGCAACCTTGACGAAGAACGTGTGTGGGATCTGCACCAGGATCCCCGCGCCGTCACCGGCGCGCGGATCGGCGCCAACCGCGCCGCGGTGCTCGAGGTTGCAGAGAATCGCGAGCGCGTCGTCGACGATCTTGTGCGACTTGCGGCCTTTGATATCGGCGATGAAGCCGACGCCGCAGGAATCCTTGTCGAGCGCCGGATCATACAGTCCCTGCGCCTGCGGCAGCCCGATGCCCGCACCCTCGAAGTGCACCGCGCTCATCGTCTAAGCCCTCGTCTCCAGCCCTCGCACCGCGCGGGCGCGCCATTCATCGCTGCAGTTTGGCAATGGCCCTTGACCGCTTCGCTGGATGCCTGGCCGGGCTTGCCTGCGCCGCACGGCTGCCCCGACTTCGGCCGGGCACCAAGCAATTTTAGGCGAATTCGCCAACTGGGACAGCAATGCTGTCCTAATCCACCATGGCAAATTCTAAGCGTAGAGACAAGAGTAAGCATAACTCTAAATTCGCGCTCGCTGGCGATTTCTTAGGCGATCTGGAAGGAACACGACAAAGTGAGATTACAGCCCGATCGAGCCTTGCCGGTCCGAGGCGGTCACGGATGCTTGCAAAGCGTTGGGCGACGCCAGCGCGGTTAATTAGAGTACTGGGAGAGCCGATGAACTTTGCGAGCGACAACGCGGTGGGAGTGGCGCCTGAGATCCTGGCCGCGATTGCGGCCGCCAACGAGGGCTCAGCGCTTGCCTATGGCAATGACGCGGTCACGCGGAGGGTCGAGCAGCGTTTTGCCGAGCTGTTTGAGCATGAGGTCGCGGTCTTTCTGGTGCCGACCGGCACGGCGGCCAACGCGCTTGCAATTGCGCATCTCGCGCCACCGTGGGGCGCTGTGCTGTGCCATTCCGAGGCTCATATCGCGACCGACGAATGTGGCGCGCCGGAATTCTTCGGCGGCGGGATCAAGCTCATCGGGCTCCCCGGTGAAGGCTGCAAGATTGCGCCCGAAACACTCGAGGCTTCACTCGCACAGGGACAATGGGGCGGGCCTCACCACGTCAGCCCGGCCGTGCTGTCGCTGTCGCAGGCCACGGAAGCCGGCACGATCTATCGCCCTGACGACATTCGCACGCTGGCCGCTATCGCCCACGCCCGCGGCCTCGGCGTTCATATGGATGGTGCTCGGCTCGCCAATGCGATCGCGCGCCTGAACGCTTCGCCGGCGGAAGCGACATGGAAAGCCGGAGTCGACGTGCTGTCGTTCGGGGCCACCAAGGGCGGCGCGCTGGCGGCGGAAGCCGTGATATTTTTTGAGCCAGCGCGCGCGGCCGGTATGCAGGAGCGGCGCAAGCGCGCCGGCCACCTCGTCTCCAAGCATCGGTTTGTGGCGGCGCAGATCGAGGCCTTTCTGACTGACGATCTCTGGCTCCGGCTCGCACGCCATGCCAACGCCATGGCGGATCGATTGGGCGAAGGATTGGCCGCCGCAGGCTATTCGCCGGCTTGGCCGGTCGAGGCCAATGAAGTGTTTGTCACGTTGCCGCAGGGGATTTGCGAACGGCTGCAGCGAGGGGGCGCGACCTTCTATCCATGGACCAGCGACAGCCTGCCGGAAGGCAGGACACCGCGCGCTGGAGGTAATATGATCAGGCTGGTCTGCTCGTTCGCGACAGCGGTAGCCGATGTCGATCGCTTCCTCGCGACTGTGAAGACTTAGGTGATGGCCATAGTCGCGCCCAAGCTCCGCCCCAATCGCGACTAAGGTTCGGCACGGGCGGCGAGAATGTTACCGTTCAAAAAGGAGCGTGCCTTGAAAAAGCCGGTCGCACTCTTGCTTGGGCTTGCCGCGCTTGGTGTCGCAGGTGCCGAGACTGCCGCGGCCCAGGGTTTGTACTATTACGGACCGGGCTATTACGGACACCGATACTACGTGCCGGGCTTGGCTCCGTGGCGGATTGCACGGATCGTGCGTTCAGCAGGCATGACGCCACTGAGCGCGCCCACGCGACGCGGCCCGGTCTACGAGGTGGTGGCGATCGATCCCGAAGGCCGCCATGTGCGAGTCGCGGTCGACGCATATCGTGGCGCGATCACGGGCGTGCGAGCGGTTGCAGTGCTGCGCCCGAATAGCGAGCCCTACGGCTCGCGTGTCGCCGTGGCGCCGCCGCCGGAGCAAGACGACATGGTGCCTGGCTCGCGGCTCGGTCCAACTCCTTCGCAACCGGGGGTTGGCCGGATACCGCCGCAGGCGCCGCCGCCGTATGCGGGTTCACCCCACGCCATTTCGCCGCAGGCCAATGCGCCACAGGCCAATGCGTCACATGCCGTGCAGCCGCCGCAGGCTGCTCAGCCGGCACCGAGCCCGCGGATTGCAAATGCACCAGCGATCACTGGCGCGATGGCGCCGGTCGAGAGCCAGCGCACACCGATCCCGCGTCCACGCCCGAACGCAGCAGCAACAGCCGCAGTCACGCCAGCCCCAAGTCCGGCACCAAGTCCGGCGTCAAGCCAGGCTCCCGCTGCGGCGCCATCCGCTGCCGCGACTGCTCCCGTCGAAGTGCCGGAAGCGCCGCCGGCGCCAATCCGCGCGCGCCCGAACGCACCAGCCGCTGCGGCAGCTTCTGCTTCCGCCAAGGCTGCAGCTCCTTCCGCAGCTGCCAACGCTTCGCCGGCTACTGGCAGCGCTTCGTCGGCGGCAACTGCTAAGGCGGCAACTGCCAAAACTGAGCCGCGTCCGCCAACGACGCTGGTTCCGGTCGCGCCGCTCGACTAGCCAGAGCGATCTGCCGCAATCGACACAACAATCGATTCAAAATGAAAGCGCCCCGGATTTCCGGGGCGCTCCCTCAACGATACCAACTCGACGCTACTGACTTTGTTTGCGTCAGGCTGCCTTCACCTCGACCCTGGCGTCGACCACCTTGCCGTTGCCGATCGGAATCTGGCGCGGCTTCTTGGCCTCGGGGACCTCCCGAACCAGGTCGACATGCAGCAGGCCGTTCTCCAGCGAGGCGCCCTTCACCTGGACGAAGTCCGCGAGCTGGAATACGCGCTCGAATGTGCGCGCCGCGATGCCCTGGTAGAGAACCTCACCCTTGGCTTCGGTCTTTGCCTGCTTCTCGCCGCGGATGGTGAGCGTGTTCTCCTTGGCCACGATGTTGACATCGGCCTCGGAGAAACCGGCGACCGCTACCGTGATGCGGTACTCATTATCGCCGGTGCGCTCGATATTGTAGGGCGGGTAGCCAGGTGCACCGTCGTGTCCGGCGACCTGATCGAAGAGCGAGAACAGCCGGTCAAAGCCGACAGTCGAGCGATAGAGGGGAGCAAGATCAAACGTTCGCATGGCATATCCTCCTTGGTGAGCGACATGCGGAAAGGTCCGCCATTGGCCGGACCCGGTTTGGTGTGCAGCCCCGAGGGGGGCCTGCACAATCCCCATATGGGCGCTCTTTTGGCGCCTGCAAGGGTCCGCAAGATATTGTTCCGTAAAGGTATTTAAATTTGTTGGGGCGGCAGGCGCCGTGGCGCCATGGATGCGTTGAGCGTGTCACCCGGGCTGCTATAAGGCGATGACGCGGGCTCGCCGCTCCCCGATTCGCATGGACCTCATTTCCATACCCGCCAATCCGGTTCCTGAGGACGTGGTGACTCGGACGGTCACGACGCCCGATGGCGTCGAGCTGCGTTTTGCGCGCTGGGCGCCGCCGCCGGGACGCAAGGGCACCGTCTGCCTGTTTCAGGGCCGCGCCGAGTTCATCGAGAAATACTTCGAGACCATTCGCGATCTGCGCGCGCGGGGGTTCGCGGTCGCGACGCTCGATTGGCGCGGGCAGGGACTGTCGCAACGCTCATTGCGCAATTCGCGCAAGGGCTATGTTCGCAGCTTCGACGAATACGCGATCGACCTCGATACATTCATCAACGAGGTGGTGCTGCCGGACTGCCCGCCGCCGCACTTCGCGCTCGCGCATTCGATGGGGGCGACGATCCTGCTGCGCGCCGCCTACCACGGCAACCGCAGCTTCGACCGCACGGTGCTGCTGGCGCCGATGATCGCCTTGCCGGGGCTGCGCCGCACGCGCTCGACCCGCGTCGTGGTGAGAGCCATGCGGCTCGCCGGCCTCGGCATGTCCTTCGTGCCGGGCGGTGATTCAACGGTGATGATGCAGCGCCCTTTCATCGGCAATCTGTTGACCTCCGATCCGGTCCGCTATGCGCGCAATGTTGCGGTGCTCGAGGCGAAGCCCGAACTGGCGATCGGGTGGCCGACCGTGGCGTGGGCGGATGCGGCCTTCAGGGCGATGAGTGAATTTGCTTCGCCTGGCTATGCCCTGAAGGTGCGGCAGCCGATGCTGATCGTGGCGGCGGGCCAGGATCAGATCGTGTCCACGCCTGCGATCGATGAGTTTTCGGTCAGGCTGCGGGCCGGCTCGCATCTGATCGTGCCGGGCGCGCGCCATGAGCTCCTGATGGAGCAGGATCGTTTCCGCGGCCAGGCGCTGGCGGCGTTCGATGCCTTCGTGCCGGGAACGCCTTTGTTCTGATTTCTCTTCTGATGGTCAGCCGCGCAAGAGTTCCAAGGCGGCAGCGTGGACGCGCTTGTCGCCGGCCGCGATGATGCGCCCGCCAGCTTCTGGCGGTCCGTTGTCCCAGGTGGTCACGATGCCGCCCGCACCGGTGATGATCGGAATGAGCGGGATCACGTCATGGGGCTTGAGCTCGGTCTCGATCACGAGATCGATGTGGCCGGCCGCCAGCATGCAATAGGCGTAGCAGTCGCCGCCGTAGCGTGAGAGCCGCACCGCCTCCTCGACCTTGCCGAAGGTCGCGCGATCGGCGTCATTCATCAGCAGCGGGCTGGTGGTGAACAGCATCGCCTCCGACAGGCTCTCACAGGGGCGTACGCGCAGATCGCGCTCACCCGCCGGGCCGCGATAGCGCGCGGCTTCCCCGTCGCCACTGAAGCGTTCCCGAATGAATGGCTGGTTCATCATGCCGAAGACCGGCATGCCCCTGCGGGTCAGCGCGATGAGAGTGCCCCAGGCCGGCATGCCGGCGATGAACGACTTGGTGCCGTCGATCGGGTCGAGGACCCAGACATATTCCGCCTCGGCCCGCTCGGGGCCGAACTCCTCGCCCACCACCCCATGGTCCGGGAAGGTCCGGCGAATGAGGGCGCGCATGGTGGTTTCGGCGGCACGATCGGCGGCCGTCACCGGGTCGAAGCCGTGCTGGCCAGCTTTGTTGTCCACGCTGAGCATGGTGCGGAAGAACGGCAGAATGGTCTCCCCCGAGACCGTAGCCAGCTCATCCACAAAAGCCGCGAAGTCGATTAGCGTCATATCCTGGCTGCCCTCTGCGCACGCCCGCTGCGGCGGTTCGCCGCTCTTTCGAGCCCTGAGAATGCCTATGCGATGTCGTGAATTTATCAAATAACTAATTGATTATTATGCAATATTTTCTTTGTTCGTATGGTTACAAATGTAACTGGTAGTTGCCAGAAGAGGGGCACATCTGCAGATTCGCATAGAAAATTAGGTCAGTGTCACTTGCATTTCGAATCAAACCGATCATATATTGCGGTGCGGTAGTGCTTTGCACTGCCGCTGCCCTCCTTGGGCGTTTCCTCCCTAGACTTGGGCCGCTTGCCACCAGCGAGCGGCCCTTTTTCTTGCCTTTTTGTAATGTTTCTGAACGTGCGCCTATTTGTTCAGCGTGCCCAAACTCTAGGCTTGCTCATTGTGCGTCGCACTGATAGGTTATTGCGGTGCAGTATCGACGAGCGTTCGTCCGACGATATTGCGTTCTTCCTGGCGTTTCCTCCCAGACTTCGGGCCGCTTGCCACCAGCGAGCGGCCCTCATTCTTTCTCTGGAGGCAAGCCTTGCTTTCTCTTGAGGCAAGCCTTGTTTTCTCTTGAAGCAAGTCATGGTTGGCGTGGCTATTCGGCCGCGGCGCGATAGGGCCGCAACTCATGGATCGGGATCTCGGCAAGCCGTTGCGCCAGCGTTTCGAGATCGGCCGCCACGCCTGCAAACGCCGCCGACCGTTCGTAGCGCCGCTCGTCCATATAGAGCGCGCGGTTGATCTCGAGCTGGATGGCGTGCAGGCCGATCGCCGGATTTCCATAGTGCTCGGTGATGAAGCCTCCGGCATATGGCTTGTTGCGGCTGACCACATAGCCGAGGCCACGCAACGTCGACTCGATGGTCTCTACAACCACCACCGCGCAGCTCGTCCCATAGCGGTCGCCCAGCACCACGTCGGCTCGCGGGCGCTCGTCCTTGGCGCCGGCGGCTGAGGGCATGGAGTGGCAATCGACCAGGACGGCCGCCCCGAATTCACGATGGACCCGCGTGAACAGGCGCCGTAGCGACCGGTGGTAGGGCTTGTACAGGGTCTCGATGCGCCGGATGGCATCGTCGACCGGAAGCCTTTGTCCATAGATCTCCTGGGCGTCGCCGACCACCCGCGCCACGGTGCCGAGCCCGCCTGCCACCCGCATGGATCGGGTGTTGGCGAAGGAGGGCAGCCGGCCCTCGAACATGCGCGGATCGAGCTCGTAGGGCTCACGGTTAACGTCCACGTAGCAGCGCGGAAAGTGCGCCCGCATCAGCGGGTAGCCCTGCGCGACCACGCCGTGAACGAGCTCATCGACGAAAGAATCCTCGGAGCGGCGCAAGGTTGCGACGTCCAGCCGGGACGCAGTCAGGAACGCGCGCGGATAGACGCTGCCGCTGTGGGGCGAATTGAACACCGCGGGACCGCGCCATTCGCCCGGCTCAAGAATCTCGAAGGGGGGATCGAGCTCGTCTTTTACGTCGTGCATGGCGGGAGACATGCCTTGATCTGGCGGCTTCATCCGACTAGTGCCCCGTTTCCGAAGCTCGTAATACACCCAGCATGAGGTTGCTGCAGGTGTAGGAACTTCAAATCGGCGGCACTAGTGGTATGGCATATTTTGGCTTCAATATGCCCGTAGACACAATATTGTCCATGGCCACTGGGCGTGCGGCAATAACTTCGCCCGGGTTCACCCGTTGTTTACCGGGAATGCGGCTAATGGAATTGTGGGGACCACTTGGGGCACCGCCATCGGCGGCAGTCGGCGAATAGATGTCGAAGATTCTCCTGGCCGAAGACGATACCGACATGCGCCGCTTCCTGGTGAAGGCGCTGCAGAATGCGGGGCACGAGGTCATCTCCTATGACAACGGGCTCTCCGCCTATCACCGGCTGCGTGAGGAGCCGTTCCAGCTGCTGCTGACCGATATCGTCATGCCGGAGATGGACGGGATCGAGCTGGCGCGTCGCGCCGCGGAGCTCGATCCGGACATCAAGATCATGTTCATTACCGGCTTTGCGGCGGTGGCGCTCAACTCGGACTCCAAGGCGCCGCGCAACGCCAAGGTGCTGTCCAAGCCGGTCCACCTGCGCGACCTGGTCAACGAAGTGCACAAGATGCTGGCGGCCTAGGTTCCGGCCGGGGTCGAAAGCCGATCTTGCCTCGTACCGGGCGAGCCGATATGAGGTTCGCAGCCGGTCCTATCCGGGCGCGTAGCTCAGCGGAAGAGCACTACCTTGACATGGTAGGGGTCACAGGTTCGATCCCTGTCGCGCCCACCAGATTTCCCCGATTTTTCAAGCACTTTTGGCATCACCCGGGCGCCGATCGCGACGAGCTGATCGCGTTCAACAGCGCGCCAACAGCAAACGGGCCGCTCGCTCCGCTCGGCAAGCAGCGTGATGATGCAGTCGGTCGCCAGAGCGACGTCGGCGAGTGCCCACGGATCACTGCTCTCGTAATAATCGGTCGTCTCCGATCACTCCTTGACGGTGTGACCCAGCATTAGGCTGCGCTGCTCACGCAACACCATGCGGAAGAGCGTCCGCGTCTGATCAGCCATGAAACTGCGGAACCGCTTCTCCGAGAAACCTTCGAGCCAAGCTCGGCGCCGATGCGCCGCATCGCCTGTTTCACGGTGGCGACACGCTTGCGCTTGTATACGAGCAGGCCGCGCTCGCGCAGTGCCTTGCCCTGAGCCGTGTCGGCGGCATCTCGCTCGACAGGCCGAGCCGGATTAGCAGATGGGGCGTAGTGCCGCAGATGCCGGTGTCGCCGTTCTACACGCCCCTATCCGCGCCAGTCCTCTTGTTCGAGCCGCAGCAGCGCTGGCGCACTGGGATTTATCGTCTTGAGCCAAAGTGAAGAGCGTCCAGATTCGTATCTGGAGCGGAGTTTCTTCGACACGATACCTTCCAACCCAAGCTGGCAGACATGTTGGAAGGCTACATCCGCCGGCGCATCGATAGGCTGACTGATCAAGAGACCAGATCGGTCCCCTCTCAGCAGACGAGATAGAGCCCGCTTACGAGCTTCAAGCGGGCGGTCGCGTAGGTCTTCACCATCGAGTTCCAGAAGGTCAAAGGCATAGAGCTGGGCCGTGGCGACGATTGCGGATGAGCAACTTGAAATCAGGGATGCCTTGGTCGTCACAAGCGACAGCCTCACCGTCGATCAGACAGGATTGGCAGCGCAGGTTAGCGACGGTGTCAGCAATGAGCCTGAAGCGTTGCGGCCAGTCGCTCGTCAAAATGCATTCCGCGGTCGGCAGATTTCCAGGACGGTCCGAAAGAGAATTCGCAGGTCCAGCAAGAAGCTCCAGTTGGTGACGTACCAGATATCTAGCTCGACCCGCTGCTCCATAAGACGGACCGTTGGCGTCTCACCACGAAACCCATTGACCTGCGCCCATCCGGTAATCCCAGGCTTGACATGGTCGCGACAGATGTAACTAGAAATAAGGCCGCCATATTGCACGTCGAGCGCAAGCGGATGGGGCCGCGGTCCGACGAGCGACATATCACCCCGCAGCACATTGAAGAGTTGCGGTAACTCATCAATGCTGTACCGCCGGAGCAATCGGCCGATGCGCGTCACCCGGTGATCATTTGAAGTGGCTTGGATGATCGTCGGGCCATCTTCCATCACAAACATCGTACGAATTTTGAAAATCTCGAAAGTGCGCCCATTGAAGCCACCGCGTGTTTGCCGGAAGAAGATGGGCCCCGGCGAGTTGATCCACACTACGAGGGAGACCGCCAGCAGGAGCGGCGCAATCGCCAGGAGCCCGACCGCCGCAGCGGCTATGTCGAACGCTCGCTTCGCCGCCCTCTCGCACGCCGTCAAGGGCGCGCGCTGAAGTTCAAAGCTGACCACTCCACGGAGCTGCTGTTGCGAATACTGCAGGATCTCGCGCGCTGTCTTATCAGCGATTAACCGCACCGGGATCGGAAGTGCGCGCAGTGCCGTGAGTAATTGCTTCGTGTCGGACCAGCGGTCCCAATCCATCGCCAGATGAATCTCGCTGACAATGTTCGACCCGCGTGCAGCACTCACGATGTTCCCAAGTGCGTGTCGAATAGCTTCAGAGTCCTGAGGCAGCGCGTGGGTCTCTACGACGTCATACGCAAGTGGAATTTCGTCACTTGCGAGTGCGGCTTTCAGATCTCGGGTGATGAGTATAATCTTGGGGCGCTTGAGCCGGCCGTTTTGGATAGTGGCTAGCATCGTGCTCCGGAGTAGGGCCCGCTGACCAAGCATGAGGAGCGGCGCGGTTATCCCAAGTAACAGGATCGAAGCGCGCGATAGCTCCTCACTGATCTTCAGCGTAAAGCTGACGCCGAGCAGCAGGAGAACAGCGGTGCTGCAGATGAATATGACCGGCGCAACCTGCGGGCGGATCGATAGCAAGCTATCAGGAGTGTACAGGCCCCTAAGCTTCATCTGTGCGCCCGCTAAAGCAGCCAAGATCGCGGCTACGCCAAGATATTCCACAATGCTTCCGACGTGACCGAAGGCGAACCCGTGATAAGCGGTACCGGTTACTATGCTTGCGATCACAACTGCGAACGCATCGGAAAGGGCCGCGAGAATCCCGAAATGGTCGTAGCTTAGCCAGAGGTGGGCCGCCACATCCGCCCTTGAATCAGACCGGGATCGGGCGCCGGGACCCGCGGGTTGATGTTTTCGAAATCGATCAATGATTTCCGGCGTCGTCTCTGCGCCACACGCCGTAGCGGCTCTTAGACGCCACGCGCCGCGGGAGGGTCGCGCCGGACTCTTGCCACTCTCTGCATGCGCTTCGGTTCACAGTTCGAGATGAAGTCTCTTGACCGACGCTGATCAATCAGCGAGCGACAATGCCTGTCGCGACGCTACTCGGCCGCCATCACGGGGACTGCGGTAACTCCCTGAACGAGGCGATCTTCGATCCATCGATAAGTCGGGACGAGCCCTTGTCGCAGAGGAGTTTTTGGCTCCCAGCCGAGAACCTTTCTCAGCCGTGAATTGTCGCTATTGCGCCCGCGAACTCCTTGCGGCCGCGAAGTGTTGTGCCGCTTCATCAGCGTCTTGCCCGCGATCTTGGAAATGATATCGACGAGGTCGTCGATGCTCACCAATTCATCCGTGCCTAGATTAAGGGGCGCGCTGTAGCCGGAGCGCATGATGCGATAGATGCCTTCGACGCAGTCGTCGATATACATGAATGACCGCGTTTGTTTCCCGTCGCCCCAGATCTCCAATTCGCTCTTGTCTGCCAGCGCCGCAATCTTCCGGCAGATTGCCGCGGGCGCTTTCTCGCGGCCTCCGTCATAGGTGCCGAGCGGCCCATAGACATTGTGGAAACGCACGACCCGCGTCGCAAAGCCCCAGTCATCGGTAGAATATTGACAGAGTTTCTCCATGTAGAGCTTTTCGAGGCCGTACCCCTCCTCAGGGTCGGCAGGAAAAGCATCTTCCTCTCGCAGCGGTACGACATCAGCGTCTTTCTGAAGGTGCTGAGGATAGATGCACGCCGACGACGAGAACAGGAACCGCGTCACGCCGTTGTCGCGGGCCGCGAGGAGCATGTGTGCATTGATGAGCGTATTGTTGATCGCGATGGCAGCATGCGACGAGGTGATATAACCAATTCCTCCCATGTCGGCCGCCAGTTGATAGACTTCATCGACCTTCTTGGTCACCTTCACGCATTCGGCATAGTTGCGCAGGTCCGCGATCACGAATTCGTCGGCGTCGGTTTCTTCAAATTCCGGATGTTTGATGTCCGCGCCGCGCACGATGTATCCGCGCTTGGCGAGATACTTGACGAGATGGTGGCCGATAAATCCCCCAGCCCCGGTCACTAACACCGTCGATTTTTTACGCATGCCATTAGCTCCCTCAAATCTCCTTCCAAGCCTCAGCTTTTCAAGATACTCGGGATGAGGCCGATCGATTACTGCAACAATGGAGTAACCCGGTCGGGCCTCCGCGCGGCATGGGTCTTCCGATCTGCAGGGCGATTCTGGTTTCGGGGCTACCCACGGCCGACGATGGACTCCGGCGTGCCGACGCCGTGTGATCCAAGGCGATTTGACGGCTGCCCCGGCGGGTCCGGCGATCAGTAGACTACGAGCTTTCCTTTCGGCTCCATGCCGTTTGCGCGGAATCCGTCCCAGTCGAAAGTCGAATGCCCCCACCCGAAGCGCTGGGGTCCGTTCGTTCGCGGAACACGATAGACATTGCGATCGAAGAGATTATTGCCATCGGTGATGATGGAGAAGTTCTCGTCGCCCGGCTGTCAGCACCTGGGCGAGAGGCATGTCATCGATGAACAAGCCTTCGGGCAAGTTACAAGCCGGAACCGCTTTCGAGCAATCCCCGAGCCTTCGTCCGTGCTGCTGTGCCTGCTCGCCACTCAGTGGGCTCCCTGCGAGCAGACGGCTTCCGTTCAGAACCGTTTGGGCTTCCCCGTGGAAGCTCTGCCCCCGCTTAGGCCGGATGGCCTGAATCCCACGCACCCGCTTCTTCAGGCAGAATACTGCGCCTTCGCCGGCGCGATCGACGGCTACCTGAATGGAGGCACCGGGCTCCACCGCGATCGCGCCGGGCGGACAAGGCTCGTTGGCAACGCCGCCTGCGGCCGGCGTCGCAACGAGCGGCAGTGCCAGGACCATTAGGATCGCGAGCATCATAAGGTAGACCACAGGCCCTGCTGCAAGGGATCGCATTGGTGCCCCGCATAGCTGCCGATAACGCGCATGATCCACCAATCTCAGCGAAGCGTCATTCCGCTGATAGCGGCAGACCATTGACACTGACGCGCGATGGCATCCCGCTGCTGTGCTCGAAAATGCTCCGTAGTAGCGAAGAATCGTACGGCGCGCATCCTCGAGCAAAAGCGCAATGACGATGAAGGCAAAGACCCCGTACATAGCGACGACGCTATCGCGCAATGCATCGGAGCCGTAGGCGACAACGAAAGGCAGTGTGCGTAGAAGCACCCATACCATCGTCGCTGGCAAGGAGAAGGCTGGGCACCGTGCTCGGCTCAGCAACGAGACAGCCGGTCCGCAACAACACGACAAAGCCTGAGAGGAGCGCTATCTCGCCGATGAAGAGTGGCGGCAACCCAGATATGCAAAGCCTTTCCGAGCATCGCATATCCGAGCAGCACGCTGCGAAAGCAGGACAAGATAATGGTCGCTCAAGCCAATCGACCTTGACGGACTTGCAACATAAGTCATGGGGCATCCAGCTATCGGGAGACCGAAGCGACCGGAGGCCTGGGTCCTGCTTCCCTCTGATGCGTGGGCGGGTCGGGTTGCCTGACCGAAGCGCTCTGGTGCGGCGCGTCGCGCGGAAGCAATTTCATGATGTCGACAACGTCGCCAGGCTCGAGCGTCGTCGTTTCGCTCGCTTCGAAGACGACGCCTTCTCCGTTTCGGATCCGAGTGACGCTGATCGAGCGTTTGACGCCGATCTTGACTACGCCGCCGGCGTACTGGAGCTTGACATCACGGACCTCACGAGCTGCCGGCAACGTAATATCGAGCTCGTTGAGGCGATCGCGTACGTCCCGCAACTCGGACACGACTTGCCGTTTGAACGACGCCTCGGCTTCCTGAAATCTTGACGTTGAGGTCGCCGATGTCTTTCTGCAGCCGTGAGATCTGGGCGGTTAGGCGCCACAGCTCGCTTTCATGGTTTGCTTGTGCTAGCTTGAGCTGCAACTCCGTGTTGGCGATGCCCAGGCCCTGCTTGACCAGCCGGCTATATTGATCGGCATGCTGCGTGACAAGCGCGATCTGCTTTTTCGCGGTGTCAACCTGACCGTCGAGAGCTTCGATCTCGGCCTTGATGCGAGGCTTTTGCGAATTGAGCAGATCGATTTGATCTTGCAGAATGGCAGCGTGCGTATCGAAGGTATCTTTCTCGTTCGCGACTAGGCCTGCAATATCGGTTCCTTCGATGGTGGCCGGCGGGGCGGGTGGAGAGAAGGTCTTCATGCCATCGCGTTGCGCTTCAAGACGCGCCCGACGGACGAGCGACTCCTGCTTCCGAAAACTCAACTGGCGCACGCGCTCCTCAGCCAACAGGAATTCGGAAACGGCCGTGCCCTGGACCAGTTCGGCGGGCCCGAACCCGCCGGCTGAAGCCACGGCGCTCTGCACGGTGCTGCCATAGCGGTAAGGATAAGCTCCGGGCGTGCGCACGTCGCCCATAACATAGAGCGGGCGCAGCTCGCTGACGCGCACGCTCACCGATGGTCGCTGGAGAATTCCATCGGCAAGCCTGTCTCGAATGACCTTCTGGCACTCAGGCACCGTCAAGTCTTTGACTTCGATAGGCTCGAGAAATGCCAGGGCAATGTTTCCGGCGCCGTCGATAAGAACGTCTCCCGATAACTCCGCCTCGCCGAAAACGGTCACGGTAATCCGATCGCCTGGGGCAAGCTTGTAGGTGTGATTATCCCGCGGGGAATCGGCGAGCACCCCGGATGAGAACACGAGCGCGCTAAGCAGGGCTGCCGCTCGTACCCTTTGTTGCGACGCACTCGCGTTGCTGCGCCCTAGTGTGCCAGCCATTGCTGTCCGACCAAGTCTCATGATGTTCTCCTCCTCCGCGACCTCGCCACTTTCTCGCTTGCACTTTTTCGCAATGGCCCGCCGGCCACCACCGACTGACCGGTTCCCTAACCAGCTTAGCGAGCGTGCAAGCGCCGTCCGGGGCGAACAGTGGGTATCGAACTGGTTCTTCGTGAGTACCCCTGGGCTTGCAGAGTCAAATTCAAGATGACGAGCCGGGAGGTTCGTCATGTTCGCCCGGATTTTGCTCCGGCGACGGCGCTACCGAAAAACCGCGCTATTAGACTAACCAGATAACCAGACTAACCAGATAAGCGCTGCACGCGCTGCTGGACTGTGCCGAGCGAATTGGGCATTTTAAGTATCGGGCTTTCCGTATTGGGATCGCTGCTTGCGTTCCAAGACGCGCTCATCCTGCATACATACACAATTCAACGGCACCGCCCGTCGCGCAGCCCGAGCATGCCGGGATATCGCTTGCTGCACAGCGCATGCTCATGGTAGCGGCCACGGCCGCGCTGGCGATCGCTGCATCGGGGATGTTGGCGCATAGGGCGGAGGCGGGCCTGAGCGGGTTGATTTGGATGCTGGTCCTGACCAATGCCGTTTGTATTGCAGCGCGAGTTCAGCCGCGGATCTCTTTGCGGATGCCGGGAACGGTCGCGATCTCACCGCCACCTTGAAAACAAGCAGTCTTCGTAGAGATCGCTGGCGGCAGTGCATGGGATCAATGAAGCGTCCGGGGTACCCCCGTTTGGACGGCGCGAAGCCTGCCGGTACCGACGAAGAGCTTGTCGTCACATCTTTCGAGGTAGTCACTTTGCTACGCAAGCCTCGCCCAAAGCGCTCCCCCGTGCGCCGTCGGATCAGATATCTGATCGAGGATGAACACGCCTCTCAAGCTCGATCATGAGAAACGGTCCGATTTTCAGTTCGAGCGCTCCAACTATCGTGCCCACTACGAAGACGTGACCACCGGAGCGCTCTCGTCGATCGTCCGGCACAAATGGCGCATCGCATTGTTGGTGGCGGTCGTTCTGGCGGTCGCGTGTGCCATGATACCGATCATGCCGCGCAAATACACTGCGGAAGCTCTCATCTACCCCAATCTGTTCTCGCGTGAGCAAAAAAATGAGCAGGGCAAGGTCGTTCCGCTGGCAAACGTCGACGCAGCGGCCATTGTCACGGGTGAGGCTCGTCTGCTGCGCTCCGACGCGTTCCTGCGGGTCGTCGCAAAGCGACTCGGGCAAGTTCCCGAGGCCGCCCTGCCACGTTCCTGGGCGATGCAGAACTTTGATTGGCTTCGGGACACGCTTCTGCCAGAAACCGGTAGCCATTCGCTATTCGACCGCACGGTCGCGATGCTGCGCAACAAAGTCGCAGTGATAAGCGACACGCGCTCATACCTCATCTTGATCTCTTTTACGGCGCCCTCCGCAGACGAATCCGCACGGGTGGTCAATGCCTTCGTCATCCAGTACGTTCGCGACAAGGCGATCCAACGCCAACTCGATAGGGTCAATTCCGCTGAGGCCGCCCTGCAGCAGCAAATGGCGGTGTACGGCGAAAAGCATCCGAAGGCCTTGCATGCCGCGGCTGAACGTGACGCCGCGCGCGTCGCACTGGAGGCCGTGGTGAATCCACAGGATGGTGAGCAGGGCGACATCGCCGGCGACCAAAGCGTAAGAGTGGCGGTACCAAATCAGATGCCGACAAGTCCCAACGGACTTGCGATCCTCGGACTGTCCTTCCTTTCGGCTTTGCTGGCGGGCATTTGCCTCGCCATTTGGCTCGATCGCAGAAGGTCCACGCGCAGTCCCGCAGTCGTCTACCAGGCGCACCCACAATAGCGCGGGGCAACCGGGTATTCGCGCCAGACGAGGGCACTCGACCACTCCCATGTTCGCCAAGCTGCTCATCGAGAAAGCATCGTGGACGCTCGTCGACCAGGGCGTGGTGAGCTTCGGCAATTTCCTGCTGCAACGTGCTGCTCGCGCGCACGCTCAGCGAAGCGGATTACGGGAAATTCGTGCTTTTCCTCGGCGCCATCTTCATCCTGCGAACAATCGATTACTCGCTCATCTCATATCCGCTGTCGGTGCGCCTGTGTCGTCGTCAGCGGTGAGGAACGCGCCCGTCTGCTCGGGAACACGATGCCTGCTCGCCGCGGCTCTCGCGTCTCGTGCTGGTCGTCGTCATGGCGCTTGGAACCACGCTGCTGGCGGTCGACAATATCGCTCGCCGGCGTGCCTCTGCTTTTTGTGCTGGCAGGCGCAGGAGACGTCGCGGCGATGTCTGCTCGCCGATTTCCGCTACCGTGCGGCGGTGGCCGGAGACGGTATCGCTTATGTCGGACAGGCGTGCTGATCGCGCTCCTGGCCTGGCTCGACCGACATCACGCTTCCGGCCGCGCTCTATTTGATGTCGGCGACCTTCGCCATCGGCGCCGTGGTGCATGCGTCGAAGCTGCGATTTGCCTGGCCGGATCTTGCCGAAACGCGGCTATTGGCCCGTGAATATTTTTCAGTCGGCAAGTGGTCTCTCGTCAATTACCAGCTCGTGCTCGTTCGCGTTCAGCTTTTTCCGTGGATGCTTGCAGGCCTTGCAGGCACCGCAGCCACCGCGTCGCTCCAGGCCGGCAGCGAACATCGCCAACATGATGACCCCGATCATCCTGGGCATCGGCAATGCCATACCGCAGGTCACCGCTCACGCGTACCGCACCGGGGGCGTCATCGGCGCATCGCGCGCAGCCTATGGCTATGTCCTCTTCGGATTGGCGCCGATCCTGGTCATTTGTGCCGCAGCCGTTCTGGTGCCGGAGTTGCTTCTGCGGACGGTCTATGGGCCGTCGTCGCCCTACCTCGCCGTCGCCATGGGTTTGCAGCTGCTCGCCGTCGCCGGCGTGCTCGACTACATCGCGGAAATGGCTAGCAAGACGCTGCTCGGCGTTCGAGGCCGGCAGGCTCGCCTCTCTGGTCAATGTTGTGGCTGTCGCCGCGGCGGCGGTGCTCGCTTTCGCGCTGATCGGCCGGTTGGGCGTATTCGGCGCGTGCCTCGGCCTTTTGATCGCCAACCTGGTGCGCGCGATCGGCGGCGTGCTCGCGATTTCCTGGCTGATCGCTGACGACAAGTCGCGCGGGCCGGCGCGTCTGCCAAGGCGCGCCCGCCGATCGGAAAGCTCGGCGGCCACTGAACAATGAGGCGATCGCAACCTAGCCCGACACGCACAAGGAACAATGACAGACACGTTCGAAGCAGAATCCCGGCGCGCGCTTTTCGAGGGCGATCGATATCTCGCGCTCCTCGCGATCGCGTTGCTGGGCTATGCGCTGATGGGGAAAGGCTTCGCCTATCTCGGGCTTCCCGCCGCTTTACGTGGGCGAGATCGCGCTTCTCAGCGGAATCGTCGTCTTTTCAGGACCGGCGCTTTTGTCGGCGCACTGGCGACGCTGCCGGCCGTCCTGCTGGTCGTGCTGATGGTCTGGGTCCTGGCACGAACGATTCCGTTCGTGAGCATGTACGGGTTCGACGCTTTGCGCGACAGCACCATCGTCATGTATGGCGGCTTCGCCTTCATCGTCATTGGTCTTTTGCTCGAGGACGCGCGCAGGATCGATACGGTGCTCCGCTATTACAATATACTGCTGGTGAGCCTTCCCGCGATGTTCGTCGGGTTCTATCTCACCCTTTACTGGGAGGAATACCTCCCGAGGCTATACCGGTCCCGTGCCGATTGTGGAGCTCACGACGAGTGCGGTCGGGACGCATCTCGCCGGAACCATGGTCTTCGTCCTGATCGGCTATCGTAAAGTCCCATTCCTCTGGTTTTTCGTCTGGCTCGCCACGCTTACCATGGTCGCTGCGACCAATCGCGGCAGCTACGCTCGCCGTCCTTGTGTCCGGTCATGTTTGCGATACTCGTGCTGGGACGATTACGCCTGTTGCTGACCACAATGTTGGCGGCGGCGAGCATCTTCGCCGTCCTCCTTACGGTCGAGAGCAGCTTCGGACCCAAGAGGCCAAACCATCGACCCAGCGCCAAGTAAGCGCGCACCAGATAGTCGAGAACGCCAAGAGCATTGTAGGGGACTCCGGGCCGGAGAATGTTGAGGGAACCAAACAGTGGCGCCTCAACTGGTGGAACATCATCATCAACGAGACGCTCTATGGGTCCAGCTTCTGGACTGGCAGGGGATTCGGGATAAATCTCGCTGAGGCTGACGGCTTCGCCACCCCAGATCGCACCCATATGGCGCCGCTAACCGCAGCCCCCACAACGCGCACATGACGCTGATGGCACGCGCCGGGATTCCGGGCGTGATTTGTGGGCGCTCGTCCTGGTGTCCTGGTTCGGCATGATGATGAGAGCGATGCTGACCGCGCGCTGCGCGCGGACACGAGCAATGGGTGGAGCTGTTCCTGTTCGTCGTCTGCTACGCGACGTCGATCCTCATCAACGCGACGTTCGATGTCACGCTCGAAGGCCCAATGCAGGGCATCTGGTTCTGGTGCCTGTTCGGCTTCGGCGTCGGATCGGTGATGGTCTATCGGGCTCAACACTCCGGCGGAATTGGGGCTGCGGCGCGATGATGGCAAGCACTCTAAGTTCTACGGCACGAAGGGCATTAATCCTCACGCTCGCGCTTGGCAGCCTATTGATCGCTGCTGGGGCAGCATCCGTCGACGCCAACAGTTCATCTTGTCCATTCGATGCGATAGCCGTTGAGCCTGGCAACTCGATCCAGGCAGCGGTGGATTTCGCCGGTAATGGCGCCGTGTTCTGCCTGAAGAAAGGAATTCACAGAGCGCAGGCAGTTCGGCCTCGAACGGGGCAGCGCTTTTACGGGGAGGGCGAAACCGTGCTGAACGGCAGCCGGCTACTGGACGGCTTCAGGCGCGAGGGTCGCTATTGGGTAGCGAACAGCCAACTCCAGCGTGTCCCCAAACACGGCGAATGCCTGCCGAGCGCGCCCGCCTGCGACCAGCCCGAAGCGGTGTTCATCGACGATAAACCACTGGCCAAGGTGCTAAGCAAGGATGCGCTCGCAACCAATAAAGTTTACATCGATTATGCCGGCAACAGGGTCTATCTCGCCGACGACCCGACCAACCACAAGGTCGAGGCGACCATTGCAGCATTTGCCTTCGAAAGCAGCGCATCCAATGTGGTGATCAGTAACCTCACGGTGGAGAAGTACGGGACCTCCGCGCAAAAAGGCGCGATCGACGCTCATAGAGGAGCACGATGGGTTATCGAAAATTGCGTAGTGCAACTGAACAGCGGTGGAGGGATCGGCGTCGGGGCCGGCACTCGCGTACGCAACTGCGACATTCATCATAATGGCCAGATCGGAATCAACGGCAACGGCAATGATATCCACATCGAGGGCAACCGCATCTGGTCGAACAATATGTATGGCTTCGATCCGGATTGGGAGGCCGGCGGCGCCAAAATCGCGAAAAGTCAGGGCGTCACGTTCCGTGGCAATCATGTCCATGACAACAATGGTCCTGGCCTGTGGTGCGATATCGAATGTCGCGGCGTCGTCTACGAGGACAATCTCGTAGAGAACAACCAACGGGCGGGCATCTTTCACGAGATTTCATTCGAGGCCATCATTCGTAACAACGTGGTTCGGCACAATGGGAGAGATGACAGGGGTTGGTTCTGGGACGCCGATATCATCGTTGCTGCGTCACAGGATGTGGAGGTGACCGGCAATGCGGTGACCAGCGCACCGGGGGCGTGCGGGATCATGCTGATCGATCAAGGACGCCCGAAAGACGCCGGCGGACTGTACAAGACGCGCAACAACACCGTTCGCGCCAACGACATGACATTCGAGGGTGCCGTCTGTGCCGGCGGCGTCTCCGACACCAAACCCCAGAATGAGAACTTCGGGATCATTGCCAATGGCAACAACCGGTTCGACGGCAACACATATCGTGTTCGGGGCGGGAGCGAACCACGCCGCTTCGTGTGGGACCAGGACATCACCGACTGGAGCGGATTCCGGGGGAAGGGCCTGGAGCAGTCCGGCCATCTGGTCTTGTCCGACAAATGATGGCGACTTGTTGGTGCCGACGATCGTTACACCGCTCTAACAGGCTGCTGTCAGCAGGCGGGCCTTTAATTTCTGGTAGGAGGCCGTGCTCCAGCGCCCAAACAATCGCCTCCGTGCGGTTCGTACTTGGATCTTCCGTAGGATCAATTTGCGAAAAGGGGCTGCTCGCAGCCCCACGTTTTGGAAAGAACGCGAATGAAAGACCTACACATTCTCATAGTTGGTCATGGCTGCTTCCCGACAAGGGCTTATCTGGGTCGGCCCGCTGGGCTGGTGGGATCCTTGGAGGCCCCCCACCCTCACGGAGTTGCGAGGCCTCTGCCTTCACTACCTACTTTGGCGGCACGCGGCTGTCGCAGCGGCACCGCGGCTGATGGCCAAAGAGTCAATCGACATCGTTCATCACGGACGAGCTCATGGGCGAGCATCCGCTCCAGTATGTCGAAATCGCCGTTCAATGGAACGAATGCAAAATCGGTTGGCGGTTGCTCGGGATCGTGACCGACGACGAGGCGGTCATCGGGCTCCCACCGCGTGGACAGTACGCGGTACATCTCTTCATCGGACGCACAGGCCATCCAGCGTGCAAATCGATGAAGCTTGGCGCTAGGGGTTCGTTCCCGGAGCCGGGAGGGAACCGCCGGCTCGATGATGCCGAAGATCTTGTCCCACGTCGCCGGTGGGACCGCTGTCAGTGCGCGCGCTCCTTGCTTTCGGATACCGACCGGCAGCCAGCCGAGCCGTTGGCACACCCTTGGCAGCCATCGATGGCGTTGGTAGCCCGCGAACAGCTCGTCGCCGCCGTCGCCGGCCAATGTGACGGTCACGCTCTTTCCGGAAAGCCGGTAGGCGACGTGATGGTCTGACGCCTTGGGTCGGACGTTCGCATGACGGTCTTGTCGGGCAGCGACCGTCAAGATCCGCTCCACTAGACTAGTGCCGCCGACCGGGATCCGCCCCGATCCGCTCGCGCGTGTTGCCACGCCAGACCTTCCCGTGCATCGCGATGTGGGCATCCTTCCGGACGAGCGCCTGGGCCCCGGTTTTCATGCAATGGAAGGCCACGAGCGCCGTGCACGCTGACTTGGTGATCAACGAGACTGGCTTACCGGCCGGGACACTGAAGTAGGCACGGATCTGCCGCGCTCGCCGCGAATAGGCCTTTCCGTCAGTGCTGAGGAAGCCCTTGAGTTCCTTCTGATCAAAGGCCCAGGATGCGCCGGCGTGAAAGCGCTTGAGAAAGAGCCGCTGCGGCGCCGATTTGAAGCGGCCGAGCAGAGCGAGTTCGGCAAGCATTGCGCGGTCGCTGCCCGCGAAATTCGGCAGCAGCCGTGTCTGGAGCAGCGCGTCGCGTCGGATGACACCAAACATGTGCGTCCCCCAGCGTGCGCGGGCGAGAACATGCCAGAAGCGCCGGATCGCGGCCAAGCTGTCGCCGATGTCCGGGCTGTCGGGTCTCTGCCGGATGGCCGTCTTTGGATCGATGTAGGTTTCCGTGTCGGCGTCGAACGGGAACTCGCGGCCAGTGTCGTCGATGAAGGCGGTTGCGCTGTGGGCCAGGACAGTTGTGATGTCCTGCTCGAGCAGCCCCACGCAATTCTCAAGGTAGGTTGGCCGGTGTAGATCGTCGTGCGCGGCCCACTTGAACAGCGGCGCGCACGACAGTTCGAACGTGCGGTTGAAATTGGGAATGGCCCCGATATTCGTTTCGCTCCGGACGTAGCGGATACGACGGTCGCGGCTGGCATACTGAAGGCAGATCTGCGGCGTGCGGTCCGTCGACGCGTTGTCGCTGATGATGATTTCGAATTCGCGAAACGTCTGCGCCAGAAAATGGTCTATTGCTTGCGGCAGAAATGCCTCGCCGTTGTAGACAGGCAAACCGATCGACAACTTGGGAAAGCCAGCAGGTAAGTGCGCCATCTGTCGTTTTCCAATTTTCGTCTCGCAATGTGGTCGAGCCTGGCGAATGACAGCTCTTCCTGATTTATACCCGCATTATCGCAATTCAGACCCAGCCGCACTTTGCTTCAGTCGCTGCATCCCCCTTGATCGGCAGTTCACTGCGCGATGGCCGTGGGTCCGCAAACTCTTGCTTCAGCGGTAACGCTCTTGCGTCCCAGTGGTTACTGCCCTGCGGACGAGTTCACCGGCCGCAAGGATCGTGAAACCCGGCACGATGTAGGCGTAGCGTCGCCACAGGCGCCGCGGTTCCGAACACAGCCGGAACAGCCACTCGAGCGCATGACGTTGCATCCAACTCGGCGCCTGCCGTTTCGTCCCAGCTAGGAAATCGAACGCTGCGCCCACCCCGATCATGACGGGAGCCTCGATACGTCCAAGATGTGCTGCCATCCATCGCTCCTGTTTCGGGGTGCTCAACCCGACCCAGACGATGTGCGGCCGCGCGGCATTAATCATATCGATAGCGGAGCGGTCCTCTTCAGGCGTCATGTCTCGAAATGGTGGGCAGAAGGCGCCTACCACCTGAAGCCCGTGGGTCGATTTGACCAATGTTTCCTTCAGTTTCTCGGCAATTCCAACGTCGCCTCCGTAGTAGAACTGGCGGTAACCAAGCCGCGCGGAAAGTGAAGTCATTTCCCGCATCAAGTCGGGCCCGTAAACACGCTGCGTTCGCTTCCTCCCACTCAGCCGAAGGAAATAGACGAGGGGAACGCCATCCGGCGTTACCATGCCCGCCCGGTTGTGAATTTCGCGCAGTGACGAGTCACGGCGGCATTCCATGACGCCATGGACTCCGGTGATACAGACATATTCGCGACGTCCCTCTTTGATCCAGAATTTGATGGTCGCGATTGCGTCATCCATGGTGATGGCACTGACATTGACCCCGAGAACGTCGCCCCGCTCAACGCGCAAATCGGCCGCGGTGCCTGCAGGTTGAACTTCCATACGAACTCTTCCGTTTCGCTTGCGATTCGCGAGAAGAATGTCGAAGTCGACGATTTTCCTCGGCGCTGACCTTATTGATCCTTTTGCTCTTCGTCCGGTCGTGTTTCCCATTCGAACTCGCGGACCCGCGAGGTATCCCCTGCCAGCTGCCGGCCTTCCAAACGGCAGACGACGCGGTCTTTATTGAATTCATGTGGAGTGCGGACCTTCTGCCGTTGCGCACGCGCCGGCTTGGGGGATAGAGCCGCACATTCGCCAATGGAGACGCGTTCGAGCCAGACTTCGCGCCACCACAAATGGATACTTCGAGCACAGAACATTCGCCGACCGCTATAAAGCGCTTTGCAGCTAGCGCCTTCCAAGATCACCGCCGGTGTCTTCATCCGTCTCAACTGGCCTGTCTTTTCGTCTACGAATCGTTCAACACAGCTACTGACGCGAAAGACCTTTTCGCAGAACGGCACGAGCTCCGCATCGAACGTGAGACCTCTGTTCGAAAGTCTGGCGTCCAGCGTCGCAAGGATTTCCTGATAGGATTTGATCCGCACCAGGTCACCCGGCCGAAGACCCAGATCGCGTCTGGGCGTGGGCTGACCAAGCGGTATCGTTCCCTTCATTCTGGGGAACGGGACTCCGCCGGTGACGGCTTGGATTCGGTTGTACAGCCAGCGAGCTGGCCGCCCCCATCTGTCGCTGAAAGCAAGCGTTCCGTAGTAGTAGGACAGATAGAAAAGGCCGCGCGCTATCTCCCTCAATGTTCTGTTGCGTGATCTGAATAACTCCACATACTGCCGTACATCCCAGCAACTGAGCGGTGTCGTATAGTTGAGAAGCTCGGTCGCTTGACACGAATATCTCGTGTCTGCGCCAAGTTCTGGGCGCTTTGTGGCGTCCAAGACATCGCTCTCGGTGCAGCGTGGCGACGACTCCGCCTCCTCGTTCAGTGAATGGGTCGGGCTCGGCGCGAATTGTACCGGGCCGCCGACCCGCTTGAGCCAAGCGCCCTTCCAGAATATGAGGCAGCCGGCCTGACAACCACCGTAAGCACGGCCATCACAACGAAGGTTAAGATGGTAGCCGTTGTGCAGGTGCCGACCTGAGTAATTTCCACTCACCGTGTCGCAGGTCTTGTACGCGGTCTGGAAAACACGAAAACGCTGACCGCAATACGTGAACATTTGCGGCATGAAGGGCAGCCCCTCAAGGCGCCCATGCTTGTCAAGAGTTCTGAGGATCTCTTCTTTGCTAAGAACCTCGACCCAGTCACCGGCACGCGCTTTCATGGTCAACGTCTCATACGAAAACTAACGTTGCACTATCGGCTACGAACGGACGGAGGCTGACCTGATTGCGATATGTTAAGCCAAGATGCCGAGATGAGTTTGCGCACTAAAGCGGCGCAGGCCTACTCTTGAGAGGTAATCCCGAGCAGTGTCGGGGCAGTCTGCCGACCAATCACAGCCCGAAAGGTGCAGACTGCGCGAAGACTACCGCCTCTTGCGACCACCATCGTGTGCCGTGCTTGCCGGCTCGCCTTGATCGTCGCTCTCGGCGAGTGGGATGACGAGCACGCTATTTGCCCTATTTGCCACAACGCCGGATCTCCGAGTTCGAGTTTGTGCGGTGCGTTTCGATTCGCGTGCTGCTCGTGCCACGAAACGAGCGCATTGCCGACCTTTTGATCAATGTTTCTGATCCACACAAGCCATTGCGCAAGCCCAGCGCGCTATGGAGATCACCGCGCGGAACGCTATCTAAGAAGGGGTACCTCCTAAGTATTCCAGTCCTGCACCCAACACGTCGAGTCAATCGATGAGCCGGAGCAGGATGACCTTAGCTGGTGGGAAGCCCCAGCGAAGGGAGGGACGGTGCTTGCCGTCACGGTGCTGCTGGCCTTTCTGGTGGCGACCGACGCCTGGAAGCGGTTTCTGCTCATCGCCGTCCTGGTGCTCGTGATGGTGGTGGAACTCCTCAACACCTCGATCGAAAAGCTTGCCGACCGGTCAACCACGAGATCGATCCGCAGATTGGCCGGATCAAGGACATCGGCTCGGCCGCCGTCGGGCTCGCGGTGATCGTCGCGGGCGCCGCCTGGCTTATCGCGCTCGCCGAGTGCCTCGGCTTTATCTGACATGCACGGTGCACCATGAATTCCCGACCGGCCGATCGTCTTGCGATTGCGGTTGCACAGCTCAACCCGACCGTCGGCGATCTCGCCGGCAATACCGAGAAAGCGCACCGATGCGCAGCGCGACGGCGCCGACCTTGTGGCGTTTCCCGAGCTCTTCATCACCGGCTATCCGCCCGAGGATCTCGTGCTCAAGCCGGCGTTCCAGGACGCCTGCCGGGCAGCCGTCGAGGAGCTCGCGCGCGACCGCCGAGGGCGGCCCGGCGATGCTCATCGGCACGCCGACGACGGCAAGCTCTGCAAAGCGTGGCTGCGAAGAGTCAGCGGAGGCGTGTTCTCCAACAGCCAAGACTTCAGCCGCTTCGACATCGGTGCATCCCTTTACGTCGATAGGATAATAGTTCCTGTAACAAGCATGATATCATTGGAGCTATAATTCACATAGTTCATGACGGCTTCTGCTGCGTTCCCACGATCGCCGTGTGCGATGACTTTGGCGGATCAGCCAACATCGGGATGGCTCCGTGCCCCGTAAGCTCGAACCCTAGCGTCTTGCCGTGATCAACCTCCAGAAATGCCTCTACCAAATCGCGGAACCCGTCGAACCTGTTGGGACCACTCGCGTGGTCCGGTCGTGACTGTAGCCATGGAGCTGATCAAGATCGGACAGGTTCCCACCTTCCGGCTTAGGGAAGAGTAGAACCCTGAGACGCGGATCCCCGCGTTGGTTCCTTTGGCTTAGATTTGGCGGAGCGAGCTTGCATCCGCCCGGTCCAGCCCACGTCGACCAGCGCCACGTGACGGTGGCCAGCCAACCCATCCACCCCGATACGTCGATATGGAGCTATATTCCTAAAGATAATAGTTTCAGTAACGAAGCATGATATAGTGCTAGTTAGAATACAATTTGTATTGTGAAACCCTAACCTCATGTCTCCGGGCGAAGGTTAGGGAGATTACGCCTTTTGGCGAACAGCAAGACGTCTCGTCGCGCATCGCAAGATCACAGAGGGCGACCATGCGACGTCGATCTTTAGCGGCCGTGCTCTTGGGGCCGAGTTGGTTGCTCCGACAAGGTCTGACAAGGATTTTGAGTGAGGCAGATTTCCGCATCGTCGCTTCGGCACCGTGCATTGACGATCTCTGTCCAATCGTGTGGCCCCAGCGCCAGTCCATCCTGCTCATCATCGATGCGGGCGGCGACTTGAACGGGGCAGTCGGGCAAGTCTGGCTCTTCAAGCAACAGCATCCGACCGCGCGCGTCGCTGTGCTGGCCGATCACGGTCAGCCAAACGACATCGTCTCGGTCTTTCGGGCCGGCGCCAATGCATTCCTCATCAAGGTCGCGCCGTGTGATACCTTCATCAAGTCACTGGAATTGGTGATGCTGGGCGAAACGATTTTGCCGCCGGCAGTATTGTCCGCTACTTCCGACTACACCGATGATGATGACGAAGACAATCACGAGCTAGCCGCGCACAACGACGGCGCGACCGCAGGAAAGCTTCTCGAATCCCAAAGCGACAACACGCCGGAATTGTCGCCGAGGGAAAAAGTCATCTTGAAGTGCTTGACCGAAGGCAACTCCAACAAGGCGATCGCCCGCAAAATAAATATCGCGGACGCTACCGTAAAGGTCCACGTCAAAGCGATTCTGCGTAAGATACGCGTGCACAACCGGACGCAAGCGGCTATTTGGGCGATGAGCAACGGCTTGTCGGTTGCGCCGACAGACGGCGCCCCGTCTGCTCCCGTGAAGCCCGCGGGTCACCTGCCCGCCAACGGGGGGGGGGCTCGTCCCGGATCTTCCCGTAACGGGGCATGAAGAAGCGGCATTGCTGCCGGCTAAAGTGGATCAGTTGAAGTAGAGTGGGAACGCCAGTTGCCCGGCAGCGACGGTTCGGAGCGAGGCTGCTGACGTACCGGTTGGGCCGGCCAGGGGAACACTTCTGCGGCCATCTCGTCCCAAGGGCGTGGCCTATTGCAAGCCGGCAATCGCGCTGCGCAGTGCGATGGCGCGCGCGTAGATCGCCCTAAGGACATCGTGGTTTGCGTCGGCCGTGAATTTCTGTTCGAATCTTTGGCGGGCAGCCTGTCGCATCCGCGTCAACCTCGGCGGATCTGCACTGCAGCAGCTCAAGCCGCTACATATCGAGACGTGGCACACGACGCTGCGCAATGGCGGTAACACGCGCGGTGATGGCCTTTGTGCCCCCCGCACCATCGGCCATGCTCACCGGGTTCTGTCAAAAGCGCTGTCGGACGCCATCAAGAACAACCCTAGTCATCAGCAACGTCTGCAAGACGGAGAGGGCGTCGCGCCCCGCCGATGATGAGATGGTGATCGTGCATGATATCCCCGGCACGATCGCCAAACTGCTCAACTGGCGGCTCGGCATGGTCGCGATGATTTCATTGTTGACCGGCTGTCAGCTCGGAGAGGAGCTGGCGCTGAGCTGGTCGCGCCTTCGCGTCGAGCGAAAGGTTATCGAGGTGCGCGAGGCGCTGGAGCAGACCAAGGCGCACGGCATCCGCGTCAAGTCGGCGAAGTCGAAGGCCGGAAGGCGCAACATCACCTTGCCGGATATCCTGGTCGATGCGCTGCGGCACCATCGCCGCAAACAGCTCGAATTGCGGATGCAGCTTGGGGCAGGGGCGCCTGCCGGATGACGCTTTGCTGTTGTCAGACCCGCGCCTGAGCCTGCGGCCAGTCAACAGCCAGACGGTCTCGTTACACACGCGCTGCTGCGCACCGCAGCCAAGGGCCGCGTCAACAGCAGTTCAACAGTATATCGCGCAATGTTCAGGATATGTTCGGGCTTTGATCCGCCATATTACCCCGTCTTTTTGTGCGATTTTACAAGGAAATCGACCACTCGAACGACCTTGACATGGTAGGGGTCACAGGTTCGATCCCTGTCGCGCCCACCAGATTCCGCAATGAAATCAATGGTTGATCGACCGGCTTAGGTAGTTCCCTTCGGTACATTGTACCAAGATCATCAATTTCTAATGCTTCTGCCGCTTCTCTCAGATAGCTCGGCGAGAAGCGTGCGTAGATTTTCCGAGTGACGTTGATGTCACTGTGACCCAGGAACTGCTGTATCTCCTCCATACTGCGTCCATCCTCATCCATATGCACAACGGAGGCACATGATTACAAGAAGGACCGATCTTGACGAGCGTAGACCATCAACGCCATTGAGCGCGACACAAGCAGTTATGGGATGAAAAAGTAGTGCAGCCAGCCGCCGGTGTTCGCAGAGAGCTAGTCCGCTCAAATCTGGAGATCTCTCGAGCATTGCCTGATCTCTGACTGAGTGTCCGAGATTTTCTTCTGAAGTGCATCAAACCACTGTTTGGCGTCACTATCCGAAGTTTTTGATGAGGGGACATCAATCACTATATTGCTCAAATGAGCACATTGCTCGTTAAGCTTGCGCAGCACTTCCTGACCTAGTGCTTGTTCGTTGCTCGGCAATTCCTCAATGACGCGACGAATAAAGTTGAGATACGCAATCCACAAATGCTCTTTTCTTGGTCGAGTTCCCTGCGGGGAATAAAACTCGTCTACCAATCTCAATGGCCATGTAACAACCATCGTGCCAGCAATTCGCGTGCTAATTTTTTCTTTTACCAGAGCTGTGGCCAATCTCTGTTCAATCGTACCTAGCTCAATCTCACGCTTGCTGATCAGCAAGCGCAACTGTTGCTCTTGGGCTTCCAAGGAGGCAATCTTTGAATTCCGCAAAGCAAGCTCGGAGTGCAAGTAAGCAACCAACATTTGGGATGTTGCAGAAAAGAACAGGGCATAGATCGCAACAAGAGCAACTATAGCCGCACAAACAGCAGAAACCCATTGAGGGACATTGCCCCAATCAAGTTGCCTTCTTGCCTGCTGGGCTGGCACGTCTTCAGCTTCAGGCGAATCAGTCATGGACCCGACTTTAGCCCATCGGTTGGCTGATTATAGCGTCGGCATTCGGGCTTCGTTGGAGCCGCATCGGCTCAATGCTCCCCTTCTGGTTCTCCCTTATTATCAAGGGTTTCCCGCGGTGTTGAGGTGCTAGTGGGGCGATGAGGTTCAACGAACCAAAGCACTCTGTCTAAATCGCAAAATGAGTATTGATCTTGCTGGGTTAAATGGCGCGTCGCGGTCGATGAAGATGGGCACTATTGCTTCGCGGTGGCGCTATGACGGAGCGCGCCAGATTACGCCATTGCTCGCGAACTTCTTCCGGTGTTTCCGCACTTGCTACGCAGTAACCGTTGTCAATTACGAACGCGGTTGATAGTCGGCCTCAGGAAATGGTTTGAAATTTGGGTTCGCACCACAGTGCCAACGTTCGTTGAGAACGCCACGTCCCATTTGGCTAATGATCCCACCGCTGTCCCAATATACCACCCCGTCTTTGAAGACGTAGCTGCGAACAGTAATGCCAGTTCTGACACACACGATGTCCCGATCCCCTCCAACTACCAGTCCAGCGAATGTCCTGTTTGGATCCGAAATTTCGGCGTTCTTGATGCCGAATGTTCGCGCGAAAAACTGCGTTCGCATAAACTCGGCGATCTTTTGACGATAATTTGCCGGCAAATCCGGGTGAGGATTATTCGATGTGACTGATGAAGAAGACGTTGTCGTTGCACATCCGGCGAGGAAAATTGCCGGAACAATCCAAAGGAGCGCACCGTACTTCAAGACAGTATCCCCCGTTACCCGAAAGTTGCAGTACAATGGTAGTGCAATTGAGGCGGCACGGCAACCTTCGCGCGAGCGATGCTCAAAGAAGAGCTGTGCGAAACAACAAGAGGAGCCGCTGAAATCACAGCGCGGCGGTGTGGACCTTCGAGCGCTACCTTGAGATTCTTTCTAGGTAGTGCTCCTGGTCCAGTGGACCAAAAACTCAGGACAAAGATGGAACACCGCTCCGAAACCAGCCTTCCGTGGTTTTAGAAATGCTTGTGTTTCCGTGCTTTCTTTGAGGTGTGCAATCTTGACATGGTAGGGGTCACAGGTTCGATCCCTGTCGCGCCCACCACACCCTGCATTTAACCAGCTCGTCTCCAGGCTCGCCGGCTGGACTCCTGGCCATGCCGAAAGGTCGCAGCAATGAACGCGATCAACATTATCGCGCCCTATAAGTATCTCGGCATGTGGGTGTTTGATGACCCGCGTGTCGGCCTCGTGCAGGAGCCGTTCGTGTCTGGCGCCTGACACTCATGATTGATCGTGTTGTGGCGGCAATTCCTGACGCTGACAACGGCTTCGTCTTGATGTTCTCAAGCGTGCCGTTCCCGGGACATCAGCTCCGCTTGGATTGGCGGCGCGACGACGGCTCCGGGAACTGGTACTATGCGTCGGACCTGGATCTCGAAGGCTGGCTGTGTCCTGCACTCCTGCGCTATTTTTCGGAAGCGCCGAAGACGATCTACGTCCAAGTCAAGAGTCGCCAATCTTAGAAAGCTTGAACGTCATCCGCCGCTCATTGGAGTGCATTTTCTCGGAGCCAACCTCCGTTCGTTGATCGTGCGATTTTTATTCAAATCATATCTGTATGGAGTTCACCGAACATGGCATCTGTCAGCAACACGAATGGCGCCTTCTCGCTGAAAGTCTATCGCGGCGATGCGAAGACGCTTCTTGCCTTCAACCTATCGGGCGCGGAGGCTCGCAAGAAATCTTGCTGGCTTCACGATCCAAGTAAAGCCGGCCGGCAGTGACTCCTATTACCTTCACAACAATCTTCAGTTCAAGAACCCCGGCGATCACGCCCAGGATCCTAAAGAACCCGCAAACTCCAGCATCAATGCGCCGTTTCATAAATTCCGATGGCTGCATGTGCCGGGCCTCGTTCATCAGGGACTAAAGCCGCTGTTCGGCCAGTACACCTACACGGTCACGCCGCGCTACTTCGACGACCGTGGATCATTGCAGCCGCTGGATTCAAGTCTTTCAGCATCAGTCGATATCCTGGTCGACAACTTCAAGAAGGGTAGTCTGACCGTCGGGTTCACGCGCGGCTTCGTCCAGTCGCAGGCTTTTGTCCGTCACTTTGGCCGGGACGCCCGTATCCGGCCAGAAGGCCATGAGCTCCTGTTCGACACTTCGCAGGTCTCCGGTACCAATGCGGCGGGCGAAAAGTTCACCTTTGAGCAGCAGTACGAATGGCTCGGCTTTACAGCGCGCAAGCTTATCCTGGACCTCCTGGACGAGGTGATAGGCGATGATACGCTCAGCATCGATGTCTTTGCCTACGACCTGAACGAGCCTGACATCTGCAAGAAGTTGCTGGCGCTTGGTAAAACCCGGCGAATTCGCATCATCCTGGACGACGCGAGCCTTCATCACAACAAGCAGGAGCCAACCCCGGAGGACGACTTCGAGAGCCGTTTCCTCAAGACGCCAAGCAAAGACAAGATCATGCGCGGCAAGTTCGGACGCTACGCACACGACAAGGTGTTCATTGTGTCCGACAACAACGGCCCCAGAAAGGTGCTGACGGGCTCGACCAATTTTTCCGTGACCGGGCTCTACGTCAATTCGAACCACGTTCTTGTCTTTGAGGACGCCATCGTGGCGAAGGCCTATGCCGGCGTCTTTCAGGAATCCTGGGACGACCACGTCAAAGCCGCGGCATTCGCGAAATCGGAATGGGCGGTCAGCGAGTTCCCCTTCAAGACGGCAAGTCTGCCCAATATGGTCATCACCTTCTCGCCGCACGAGGAGGCGTTTGCCCGCAAAATCCTAGACGGCATTGTGCAGAGGGTAGCAAAGGAAGGCAGGACGCCCAAACGTTCCGGTAGCGTCCTGTTTGCAGTCATGCAGATCGACACAGGCCCAGCGGAAAATCCGGTCTATACGGCGCTGAATGAGGTGCACAAGAGCCAGACCATCTTCAGCTTCGGAATCTCGGACCGGTCGGACGGAATTGCACTTTATCCTCTGGGCAAGAAGACTGGCGTGCTCGTTACCGGCAAGCCCGCCAGCACCGTGCTGCCCCCGCCATTCAACCAGGTGCCCGGGGTCGGAAGCGGGCACCAGGTGCACCACAAGTTCGTGGTATGCGGTTTCAATGGCGGCGATCCTGTCGTCTATTGCGGCTCGTCTAATCTTGCTCTCAAGGGAGAGCAGGTGAATGGCGACAACCTGCTGGCAATCCGCGATGAGGATGTCGCGACGGTGTTCGCGATCGAGGCGCTTGCCCTTGTCGATCATTTCAATTTTCTCGACCGTGCTGCCGCAGGTCCGACGGCCAAGAAGAAGGCGACGCCAAGCGCCGACAAGCAACAGGCGGCCCTATCGGCCGGCTGGTTCCTGTCCACGAACGATACGTGGGCAAAAAAATACTTCGACCGTTCTGACCTTCATTTCGTCGATCGCGAGTTGTTTGCCGGCTGAGTTAGTCGCGGTTCCCGCGTCTACTGCCTCGTAGCATCGAAGCGTTGAAGTGTTGGGCGGACAAGTCGATCCACGCCCGGGGCATGCGACCGATTTGGCGGCCACTCGCAAATCCGTGAGGAATGCGAGATAGCGCGGCCGTCTGCGGCCGCGACGTCTATCCGGCCAGATCCTTCAGGTCCGTTCCGCCAGCCTAGGCGGGTGTTATCAGGCCGGTCTTGGCGTTTGAGCTCGAGAATCCAAACGAGGCCGCAGGGCCTGGAACTTTTGGAAGCCAGGATTATTTAAGACTCGACGAGCAGCGAATGCTGGCGATGCAACGCACGCCGCCGGTGGTTGGGTGTGGCACGCCGAGGCGGTCAGCACCATGCGCTCGAGCAATGCACTCCGGGTTGCGGACGACGCCGAGCATTGAAGCGCCAAAACCTTGACAGAGATGGGAGGGGGCTTTGTGAGCTACGCGTACCGAGTCCAGGACTTGCTCTCCCTCTTGCAGACGAGAGCTCCAGTAGCAGCCGCAACGCTTGCGGCAAATTTCCGGCGCATCGAATACGGGCTGCTATCGGTTGGTCTCAAAATTCATTGTCTGGATAATGGTGAGAAGTTCAAAGGATTGATTGAAGGCCTTGGTGGTCCATCGAGGATTCTGGAGGTCAACTATTTCAGAGATGCTCGTGCCTCCTTGTGCCTCGTGCTGCCGCCGGTCGGAAGCGCAGCTTCGGCGATTCATCTCATTCAATGCATCGAGCAATACATTGGTTCGCCGGTCTTCGCCAACAGGCAGATCCAACTCCAGCTCTGTTCCCCGGGGCGGCTCAGCGCGCGAGCGTCCGCCTTGCTGGCGATCGCATTCTATCTCGGCTCCGATACGCTGCGCCGGTACACGCAGGCCGATCTCAGAACAACGTTCGAATCGAGCTTCAACCATCCCCGAGGAATTCGCCTTGTGCTCTACGACGCAGAAGGGGATTTTGATCGAAACTTCAGCTGGTGGAACTTTTGCGGGGTCCGTGAACCGGAGCTTCCATTTGCAAACGGTCGAACGGATCTGCTGATCGGGCCAGGCAGCAGTCTGGACATCGAGAACATCAATCTGGTTGCAACGCTGCTCGTCCATTCCGAATACGATGGCTATTGGAGTGGACTTGGCCAGGAATTCAGCGCCGAGATGGAGATGCTCCTGAGGCGCCATATCCTTGCCGGACTGCTCGATGCACCATGGGTTCGCCAATCGTGGGCCCAATTCGGAGACGACGATAAGTTCTTTGCCGCGCTCCAAGAGCTCGTGGCGTATGCCTATGGCGAATCCACTCGCGTGAAGCAGCGTCGTCTTTTGTTATTCGGGTCGTGGCGCAATGTTCCCGCGCGCTCGCCGAATGGCATTCTGGAAGAAGTGCAAGGACTGCTAGTCAAATACAGAAAGGCGGTCGAAAGACAATCCAGGCTCATAACTCAAGCAGGAGAGTCTCCATGATGCGAGCACATCAGCCTGGTTCGCAGCCAATCGATGTTCCTGAAACGATCCCGAACCCGGCAATTCCGCAGACAGTTCCCAATCCCGAGCCTCGGCCGAGCGAACCGGTCAAGGTTCCTGTCACGCAGCCACACACGTTTTCGGACCGTCATGCCCGGCCCTGAGCATTGCTCATCTCAAGCGATTGTGAATTCAAGACCCCGTCGCAACCTCCAAGAGTGGCCGAAAGAGCCGTCGCGCCGCAAAAACATCACAGAACGACCTCTTGAGTCATCTGCCTGTCGCATGATCTTTGAGTCTCTGTCAGAATTGGCAGGCAGGGTCCTCCGCAAATCAAACGCGGAGTCCCCATGGCCGATTCTCTTCCATCACGTGCGTTGCTCACGCGTCGGCGGTTCGTGGCGACGGCGGCATCGTCGCTGTCGCTCACTGCCGTCGGTGGCATCGCCAGGCCCTACCTGAGCCGCGCGGCCGATCGGCCGGTGATCACCCACGGCATCCAGTCGGGCGACGTCTCGACCGATTCCGGAGTGGTCTGGGCGCGCTCGGATCGGCCCTCGCGCATGCAGGTCGAGGTGGCGACGACCGAGAGCTTCAACGTGATCCGCAGCGCCGTCTGCGTCGACGCGTTGCCGGAGAGCGACTTCACCGCCAAGGCGCTGATCGAAGGCCTGCCGCCCGGGCAGGACATCTTCTACCGCATCCAATTCCAGGACCATTCATCGCCGACCGTCATGGGCGAGCCTTTGGTCGGGCGCTTCCGGACCGCGCCGAGCGATAAGCGCAACGTCTCGTTCACATGGTCGGGCGACACGGCGGGCCAAGGCTGGGGCATCGACGAATCCCGCGGCGGCATGCGCGGCTATGCGACCATGCGCAATGCCAGGCCGGATTTCTTCGTGCATTGCGGCGATCACATCTATGCGGATTGCCCGATCCCGTCGCAGCAGCGGCTGCCGAACGGGCAAGTGTGGCGAAACATCGTTACCGAAGAGAAGTCAAAGGTGGCGGAAACGCTCGCGGAGTTCCGCGGCAACTACAAATACAATCTCACCGACCACAATCTGCGCGCGTTCAATGCCGAGGTGCCGCTGTTCGCCATGTGGGACGATCACGAGGTCACCAACGATTGGGTCCCGGAGGCGCCGGTTCGCGACCGCGCCTATCATGAGCGCAGCATCCTGACGCTCGCGGCGCGCGGCGGCCGCGCGTTTCACGAATTCATGCCGATGCGGGACTCGCTGGCGGAAGCCGGACGCGTCTATCGCAAGATCAGCTACGGCCCGCTCATCGACCTGTTCATGCTCGACATGCGCTCCTATCGCGGCGGGAACGTGCGCGCGCTCGCGAGCTATGGGCCGGACGCCCATCTGCTCGGCCCGACCCAGCTCGCCTGGCTCAAGCGCGAGCTGATGAGCTCGAAGGCGACCTGGAAGGTGATCGCCGCCGATCTGCCGCTCGGCGTCATCGCCGAGGACGCGATCGGGCAGGGCGATGGACCGCCGCGTGGCCGCGAGGTCGAGATCGCGGATCTTCTCGCTTTCATCAAGCACGCCCAGATCCGCAACACGGTCTGGATCACGGCAGACATGCACTACACCGCGGCCAACTACTACGACCCGAACCGCGCGGTGTTCCAGGATTTCGACCCGTTCTGGGAGTTCATCTCCGGCCCGTTGCATGCCGGCACCTGGCCGCCGCAGAAGCTCGACAACACCTTCGGGCCGCGTGCCGTCTATGAGAAGGGCTGCAGCAAGGAGCAGGGCGAGAACCTCGCGCCTTGCTTCGGCCTGCAGTTCTTCGGCCATGTCGCCGTCGACGGCCTGACCGAGGTGATGACCGTTACTCTGAAGGATGTCGACAACCACGATCTTTGGTCGACCCGGATCGAGCCCAAGCCCGAATTGTGGTCGGGCCGCATGCCGACGATTGGCGGGTAGCTTAACCCACGCCTGCGGCCGCCCTGCAACATCACTGTCACATTAGGTTCGTAGGGTGCGTCCAATCACCCCCCATGGAGGTCCCAATGCGCAGAGCTCTTGCGGCCGCCGCCACCTTTGCCGCGGTTTTGCTTTGCCAAGCGCCGCTTGGTCACGCGCAGACCGTCTATCCGATCGATCGCGCCGATATCCTGGTTGGCTCGCGCTTCGACTTCAAGGTCGAGTTTCCGGGGCTGGTTGACCAGGCCAAGATCACGGTGACGGTGAATGGCGAGGACCACCAGAAGGTCTTCGGCCGGGCCGCGGTGTTCATCGAGCGCGAGGACGGCAAGGACCAGTCGGCGATGATCCTGCGCGATGTGGCGCTCTCGCAGCCGGGCAACTATCGGGTTCGCGTGTCTGACGGCACGCAGTCGCGCGAGGTGGGCTGGACGGTCTATGTCACCGGGGCGCGCAAGGCCAAGAACGTCATCCTGTTCATCGGTGACGGAATGGCGCCGGCGCATCGCACGGCCGCCCGGCTGCTGTCGAAGGGAATCGCCGAGGGAAAGGCCCGCGGCAAGCTCGCGATCGACGACATGCCGCATATGGCGATGGTCGCGACCGCCGGCAGCGACTCGATCATCACCGACTCGGCCAACTCGGCGAGCGCCTATGCGACCGGCCACAAGTCGGCCGTCAACGCCTTGGGCGTCTACGCCGATCGCACCAGCGACCCGTTCGACGATCCGCGTGTCGAGAACATCACCAGCCTGGTGCAGCGCCGGAGCGGGATGGCGGTCGGGGTCGTCACCAACACCGAGATCGAGGATGCAACGCCGGCCGCCATGGTGGCGCATACGCGGCGCCGCGCCGAGTACGACCGCATTGTCGATCATCTCTTTAACGCGAAGCCTGACGTGATCCTGGGCGGGGGGCGTGCGAATTTCCTGCCGCGCTCGGTGCAAGGCTCCAAGCGCAAGGACGAGGCTGATTTGGTGACGCGCTTCCGCGACGCCGGCTATTCTTATGCCACGACGGCGAGCGAGCTGAAGTCGCTCGCAAGTGTGACGGGCACCAAGAAGCTTCTCGGCCTCTTCCATCTCGGCAACATGGATGGCGTGCTCGACCGCAAATTTCTCAAGGGCGGGACCGTGAGCCGCTTCCCGGAGCAGCCCGACCTGACCGACGAGGTGAGCGCCGCGCTCAGCGTGCTGTCGACGCAACGAGGCCGGCTTCTTCCTGATGGTCGAGTCCGGCCTGATCGACAAGTACACGCACAGTCTCGACATGGAGCGGGCGGTCTACGACACGATCATGCTCGATAACGCGGTCAAGCTCGCGCGTGACTGGGCGAGCGCGCGCGGCGATGACACGCTGATCCTGGTGGTCGCCGATCACAATCATCCGGTCGGCCTTATCGGCACTATCGATGACGACATGACGAAGGCGCCGAACGTGCCGCTGCGCGAGCGCGTCGGCACCTATGCGCAAGCCGGCTTCCCGACACTATTCGGCGCCGGACGCCGAAGGCTACCCGGCGCGCGTCGACGCTACCCGTCGCCTGGGGCTGTTCTCGGCGGGCTTTCCGGATCACTACGAGACCTACCGGCCCAAGCTCGACGGGCCGAACGAGCCCACGGCTGACGGGCGACAAGCCTGAGACCTTCGTCGCCAACGAGCGCTACAAGAACTCGCCCGGCGCTCAGCTGCGTCCTGGCAATCTCCCGGTGGCGATCAATTCCGACGTTCATTCCGGCGAGGACGTGATCCTCACCGCGACCGGGCCGGGCAGCGATCGCGTGCGCGGTCAGATGGACAATACCGAAGTGTTCCGCGTGATTGCGGAGGCGCTCGGGCTTGGCGACGGCGTGAAGCCGGAGCGGCGGTGCGTGATCCTCGCTACCGTGATTTGTAGATCATCGCCTGCCTGGCGCGCTCGACGATGTTGCGCGGCATCGCGAAGGCCTTGGCGACTTCGGCCTGCACCTCGTCGCCCGAGAGCGCATCGATGTCGAGCTTCATCTTGCGCGGCCTCGGCGATGATGTCCTTGTCGCGGAACGTGTCCATGAAGGCCTTGCGCAGCGCCGCGACGCGGTCGGCCGGCGACGCCGGGCGGCAGCGACGTACGGCCGGCCGAACATGAGCTGGCTGTAGATCAGGTCCATGACCTTGCGGTCCTCGTCGGTCTTGGCAAAGTCGATCGCGAGCGGGACGCCCATCCGGTCCATCTCGCGATGGCCCTTGGTCGCGAGCTGCGCGATCAGGCGGGTGCAGCCGCTGTCGAGCAGGCGCGCGCGCTGCGGCGCGACGCTCGACCAGCCGACGCCGCAGACGCCCTGCACCTCGTTGCGCTCGATCGCCAGCATGATCTCGTTGCTGCCCGGATAGCCGGTGACGATGCGCAGCTTGGCGCCCAGCACGTTGTTGAGCATGGCGGCGAAAGTCGCGGGTCGAGCCGCCCTCGTTGGTCGCGCCGAGGATCAGTTCCTTCTCGAACGCGTCCTTGAATGTCTTCGCCGGCGCGTCGGTGCGCGCGATGCAGAGGAACACCTCGATATTGGCGTTGCCGAGATAGATGCAACTTGCTCGGATCGTGCTGCACCGGGTCGCCGAACAGCGGCTGCACGATGGCGCCGGAAAAGATCGCGCCGATCGCGGTGCCGTCCTTGGGCGCGACCGAATAGATGTAGCCGGCGAGCTTGTTGCTGCCGGCGCCCGGCATGTTCTGCGGGACGATCGACGGGATTGCCGGGAATGTAGCTGGAGAACTTGCGCGCCAGCAGGCGCGCATAGGTGTCGTAGCCGCCGCCCGCGGTCGAGCCGACATAGAGGTTGATCTGCTTGCCGCGGTAGAATTGCGCGACGGAGTCCTGCGCCTGCGCCGACCCCACCGTCGCTGATGCCACCATCGCGGTCATGATCGCGGTTCTGGCGGACACAACGGCCGCCAGCAGCCATTTGGACATCGTCGCGTCTCCTATCGGCGCATTTTCTTATCGCGTCATTCCGGCGCTATACACGCGGCCATCATCCGACAAAAAGGTGCCTATCGCAGCCCCGGCCGCCCGCCATGTTGTCGCACTGTTCCTGGCACGAACCCAGCTGCTGTCGTCCCCGCGCAGGCGGGGACCCATAACCACCAGGGTTTCCGTTATCCCTGGACGTGCAACATCGCCTTGCTGCGGCGTATGGGTCCCCGCCTGCGCGGGGACGACAGCGGAGAGTCATTGCTTCACGTCTTCTTTCGCGGAAACCGGAGATTGGCTCAATAGCGGTAGCAACCTAAATTTCTCTCGCTCTGGGAACTGAGCAAACTTCAGGCCCTTGCAACCTGCTTCTCCCGGCTTCCCGTCAGGCGCGCTTCGGCGCGGGCGAGGTTGCGCCGTGCGGTCTCGATATAGGACGTGGCCTGGATCTCCTCGAACACCTGCAGTGCCGCCCGAAAGGCCGCAATCGATTCCGCAAGCCGCTCCTGGTTGCGCTCGCGCAAGCCAAGCTCTCCGAGCGCATTGCCGAGATTGTTCTGGGTCCTGGCCCATAGGATGGGCACGTCCGCGCGGGTTCTGACCTCGAGCGCGGCCCGGAAGACGGTAATCGCCTCGTTGAGCAGATCGAGGCTGCCCTCGCGCTCGCCGAGCGCCTGCAGCACGGTGCCGAGGTTGTTCTGGGTCGCGGCCCAGTCGGCCGGCATGGCTTGGCGGGTCCTGACCTCGAGCGCCGCGCGACAGGCGGCAACCGCCTCCTTGAGCCGCGCTGAATTGCCTTCGCGCTCGCCCAGCGTTTGCAGCGCCGCGCCGAGGTTGTTCTGGATCGCCGCCCAGTCGGCTGGCATGGCCTGGCGGGTCCTGACCTCGAGCGCGGCGCGAAATGCGGTGACCGCCTCGGTCAGTCGCGTCGGGCTGCCCTCGCGCTCGCCGAGCGCTTGCAGCGCAATCCCCAGGTTGTTCTGCGTCATTGCCCATTCGGCCGGCGTCTCGTCGCGGGTGTGGACATCGAGCGCCAAGCGGCAGGCGGCGACGGCTTCTGCCAGCCGTGCCGGGTTGCCCTCGCGCTCGCCCAGCGTCAGGAGGACCAGGCCGAGGTGGTTCTGGGTTGTGGCCCACTGCGCCGGCATCGCGACGCGGGTATTGACCTCGAGCGCCGCCCGGAAGGCGGCCACCGCCTCGGCCAGCCGGGCCTGGCTGCCTTCGCGCTCGCCCAGGGTCTGCAGTGCATTGCCGAGTTCGTTCTGCGTCATGGCCCAGTGGGTTGGCATCGTAGCGCGCGTGACGTCGCGTGCGAGCAGCTGCCGATAGCCTTCTATCGCGGAGTAGAGCGCGCCCATGCTGCCACGGCGCTCGGCGCACTTCCAAAGCGCGTTGGCGGCCGCGAGACGCACGTCGGGCTTGAACGTCCAGTCATCCGACTTGGCAGGGGAAAGGATGCGCTCGAGCAGGACCTGCGCGTTGCTGCGGCCGGCGAGCGCGAGCGTCTTGAGGTCGCCGATCGCTTGCTTCTGGACCGCAGGATCCTTGTTGCGCAGCGAATTCTCGATGTGGCGCAGATCGAGGCCGTGCGCCCTGCGCCGCGCAATGTCGAGCAGACGCTTGAAGGCAGCCAGCGTGAGCAGGATGAGCGAAACCCGATAGGCCAGCACCGCCCATTTGGCGTAGTCCGACGGATTGGTCACTCCCGTGAGCTCATCGTAGCCGATCCGATCGCCAAACAGGTCGTAGTGCTCGAGCAGCACCGCGGCCTTGAACAGCTCGACGAGGCTGTAGACCAGAAACGTGAACGGTCCCGCGTCGGGGGCGACCTCGAACCCGTCGCCGTGGGCCTGCAAGTGCGAAAACGCGACCGGCGCGAAGACCAGGAGGAAGCCGCAGGCGAGCATCACTTCCGCCGAAAGGTCGCCGTTGATCCTGATGTCTTTCTGGTCGATTGGCGTCTCGGCAAAGACCTCGTCCTCGTCGCGCGACCAGTGGCGGAACACGATGAGGATCGCAAAGATCCCGGCCGCAATGGCGGCGAGACCCCACGGCCACGGGGCCAGCGCGCCCGCCAATGCAAAGCCGGAAAAGACGCTGACAACGACGGTCGGCCGCAGCGCCGGATCCGCTATGCGTGTGCCCACGAGCCACGAGCCCACGTGCACGAGCGCACGATCGAGCCACCGCAGGCCGTCGATGACGCTGTCCCCAATGGAGCGCTTGCCCGGCTCACGCCGGCCTCTGAGCCAGTCAAATGTGGTGTAGAGCGCAGCGAGCAGCGCGAGTGTCAGGAGGCCCGAAACCAGCGAGGCAAGCGGTGTCGGAGTCGAGAAAAGCGTTGCGAGCTGCGAAAGCACGGCGAGGCTCCCTGATGGCCCGGTATGATTTTCAGGCAACGACGGATTGAGCGGCAAGCTGGCGTTGACGGATGGCAATTGCAAGACCGTCAGCGATGGGGCGTGGGAAAAATCAGCGACGCGGTCCCGGCGTCTCCCTTCGGTGCGGCACGGTGCACGCAATCTCGTGCACGCTGTCTCGGAGCGAGTCGTAGGCGGACCACGATGCTTCGAGACGCCCATCCTCGCCTTCGGCAAGGTGGGCTCCTCAGCATGAGGCCGATCTAGTCCTCAACTTGCTTCAACGCCTAAGCGCTTTCGCGAGGCCGAGTCCGCTACGTGTGCACCTCGACCATCATGCCCTTCGGAAAAATCTCCTCGACCTTGGCATGCCGATGGGCGATGCCCTGCTCGTGGACGTAGCGCAGGAACTGCTCGAAGGTCGGCCGGTTCTCCTCGATCCCGAACGGGAACGGATCGCCGCCGAACATGTCGCGCATGCGGCGCGCATAGGTCGTGAGCCACGGCAGCGGATAGCGCGACACCGCTCTGCTCGAACATGCGGCGCGAGCGCGCGGTTCTTCGAATTCGTTGAACGCGTTGTAGAGGCTGCCCGCGACCCAGGGATACTCGTCGAGGATCTGCCGCTTGATGGCGATCACGTGCATGATCGGCCACACCTTGGTGCGCGCGTAGTATTTCTCCTCCATCTCCAGATAGTTCGGGAAACAGCCGCACGACGTCCGGGTGGCTCTTCACGAAACAGTCCGGCGGACGCGCCACCAGCGCGCAATCGATCTCGCCCTTCGCCACCATGTCGCTCAGCGACTTGTCGTCGACGCGGGTGAGCTTGACGCCCTTCGGGCAGGTTGAGCTCGACCTTCTCGGTGCGGCCGGGCTCGTTGGTGCCGGCCTGATACCAGTCCACGTCGGTGAGCTTGACGCCGTGCTCGTCGTCGAGCCAGCCGCGCATGTAGACGGCGGCGGTGTGCGCCCATTCGGGCGAGCCGACCGTCTTGCCCTTGAGGTCCTGCGGGCGTTTTGATCTTGCTGTTCTTGTTCACGTAGAACGCCGAGAACCGGAAGTGCCGCGAGCAGACGATCGGCAGCGCGATGATGTCGGGGTTCTTGCGCGTCACCTGGGTCGAGAATTTCGCGAACGAGAGCTCGCTAGACGTCCCATTCGCGATTGAAGGTGAAGCGCGCGAAGATCTCGTGCAGCTCGGGCATCAGCCAGGTGTGCTCGATGCCTTCCGCCTGCACGGCGCCTTCGCGGAAGTCGCGGAAGTGATCGTAGTCCTCGGTGGCAATCGTCAGATGCAGTTTTTTCATTTCGGGCGCTCGGTGATGTCCTTGGGTTCCATGGCAAGCTTGGCCTTGGCGACGATGTCGTCGGGCGTGTGCGACGAGGTCGGCGACGATCGCTCTGGATCTTCGCGCCGTCGACCGGGCTCACGTCGAGGCCGGCCTTGCGCGGAATCCTCGAGGTAGGCCGGGTCCTTCATCATCTCGTCGAAGGCCTTGCGCAGCAGCGCGACGCGCTCGGCCGGCACGCCGGGCGAGGTCACGAACGGCCGGCCGATCACCACGTCGGTCGAGAACAGCTTGAGGATCTGCGCGGCTCTCGTCGGTCTTGGCGAAGTCGAGTCATCAGCGGGACGTCGCGGAAATTCCGGATCGCGCTCGAGCCCGACCTGCGCGATCAGGTTGATCTTGCCGGTGCGCAGCCACTCGCCGTTCTCGGCCTTGAGGCTGTTGAAGTTGTTGCCGGCGCGGCCCTCGATCTCGCCGCGCTCCATCGCGAGCCCGATCTCGGCCGTGCTCTGATAGCCGGTCACGAGCTTGAACCTGGTGCCGAGCACGCTGTTCATCACGGTCGGATAGATCACCGTGTAGGAGCCGACGCCGGTCCCGCCCATCAGCACCGTGCGCTTGGTGGCGTCCTCGACCGATTTGATGCCCGACGTGTGCCACACATAGACCGTGCGAGTTGCTCGACGAGGTCGAGGCGAGCCAGTTGAATTGCGCGGCGTCGAACTGGATGCCCTTGCTGCGTTCCAGCACCTGCGCCATCACGAAGATCGGAATGAAGGTGGCGATCGTGGTGCCGTCCTTCGGGCGCCTGGCTGAAGACGTAGTTGGCGGCCCGGATGTGGCCGGCGCCCGGCATGTTCTTCGGCACGATGGTCGGGCTGGCCGGGAATGTGATTGGCGAGATGGCGCGCGACCACGCGGGCATTGGCATCGAGTCCGCCGCCGACGCCGGTGCTGATGATGAGCTCGATGGTCTTGCCCTTGTAGAAGTCGGCCTGCGCGCGGCCGGCACAGGGGTCATCAGAGTGGCGGCAATCAGCATGGCGGCCGCTGCTGCCACCGCAGCCACTTTCGCCTGTCGAAATCCCGGCATGTCTAATCCCCGTCGGACGGTCTGCGGTGCAGGTAACGTCAGCGCGGCACGGGGTGCAAGTAACCTGGCGCAAGAAGTAACCGAATGGCGTGCCATCACGGCGGCGCCAGACCCCGGAGAATGTCCCTCAAGCCGCTTGTTCCCCAATTGGAGGGTTTATAAACTGTGCTCAGGGGGTGGTGCCCGGCTTTTGCGCCGCCGACCTGGGCCAAAATACAGTGGGAGGATTCGATGAAGTATCTCATCTGCGCCGCCGCGCTTGTCGTGGGGCCGGCGATTATCGCATTGCCGCCGATGTTGTCCGCGGCGGAAAATACACCATGGGCATACCCGGTCGCACCGAAGGGCGCGCCCAAGCGCGATCCCGCCAAGATCGTGACCCAGCCCGGCAGCGAAAAGAAATACAACGAGGTCGAGATCAACAACCCGTATGGCCCGCCCGACTGGTACCCGGGCGATCACCCGCCGATGCCGCCGGTTGTTGCGAACGGACGCCGGGAAGAGCCACGCGCCTGCTCGCTCTGCCACCTGGTCACCGGCGACGGCCATCCGGAATCCGCCGGCGTCAATGGTCTGCCGGAATCCTACTTCCTCCGCACCCTGCACGAGTTCAGGGAAGGCAAACGCAATGGCGGCCGGTCCGGCGTCATGATCGCCATCACCAAGGGCATGACCGATGCGGAAATGAAGGAGGCGGCCGCGTACTTCGGGAAGATCAGGCCGGCGAAGGGCTATGTGAAAGTGATCGAAACCGCGAAGGTGCCGAAGACCTATGTCGGCGCCGGCGCCATGCGCTTCGTGAGCAAGGGCGCGGATGCCGGCAAGGAGCCGATCGGCCAGCGCATCATCACGGTGCCGCAGGATGAGGACGCCGCCGAAGCGCGCAATCCGCGCCACGGCTTCAACCACTACGTCCCGCCGGGCTCGATCAAGAAGGGCGAAGACCTGGTCAAGACCGGCGGCGGCGGCAAGACCGTGCCGTGCGCCGTCTGCCATGGTCCGGACCTGCACGGCCTCGGCGAGGTGCCGCCGATTGCCAACCGCGACCTGCTCTATGTGGTGCGCCAGCTCAACGACATGCAGACCGGCGCTCGCGTCGGGACCTGGGTCCCGCTGATGAAGCCGGTGGTCGAGAAGATGACGCTCGACGACATGATCGCGATCGCGGCCTATGTGGGTACGCTCGAGCCCTGATCGGGACTTGATCCGCGCGGCCTGGCTGTTCAGGCCGCGTCACCTGTTACGCCCTCTCCCGCTTGCGGGGGAGGGCGTTGTCGTGGCACAGCTTCGGCGGACGGGCCTCGAGCCACCGATCGAGCCACATCGGATGGAATTCGGCGTTTTCGACCATCTCGACCGCAACGATCTGCCGTTGCGCGACTACTACGAATCCCGCCTCGGCATTAGCCGAGATCTACGACCGGCTCGGATTTTACGCCTACCATATCGCCGAGCATCACTCGACGCCGCTTGGCATGGCGGCGAGCCCGAGCGTGTTCCTCGCGGCCGTCGCGCAGCGCACCAAGCACTTGCGCTTCGGGCCGCTGGTCTATGCGCTGCCGCTCTATCATCCGCTGCGGATGATCGAGGAGATCTGCATGCTCGACCAGATGAGCGGCGGACGGCTCGAGATCGGCTTCGGCCGCGGCTCGGTGCCGGCCGAGCTCATCTATTACGGTCAGAAGCCGGAGGAGGCGCAGGCGGTCTATGCCGAGGCGCTCGATCTCATCGTGCAGGGGCTCACCTCGCGCACGCTGACCTTCAAGGGGCAGTTCTTTCAGTTCACCGACGTGCCGATGGAGCTTGCGCCGTATCAGCAGCCGCACCCGCCGGTCTGGTATGGCGTGCATGCGCCGGAGAGCGCCGTGCGCGCGGCCCGCAGGGGCCTGCAGGTGGTCAGCCTCGATCCCGCGGCCGCCACGCGCGCCTCGTTCGACGCCTTTCGCGCGGCTTGGCGCGAGGCCTGGGGAGGCAAGCCGTTGCCGCTGATGGGGCTCGGCCGCTTTGTGGTGGTTGCCGACACCGATGCGGCCGCGCGTGCGATCGCGCGCCGCGCCTATCCGCGCTGGCACGACAGCTTCACCTTCCTGCACCGCAAGCACGGGCGCCTGAATGCGCATCCGCGACCGGCCACCTTCGAGGGGCTGGCTGAAGTGGGGCAGGGCGTGGCCGGCGCGCCCGCCACGGTTGCGGCATTCCTGCGCCGGGAGCTGGCCGAAACGGGCAGCAACTATTGCGTTTGCCAGTTCGCGTTCGGCGATCTCAGCGATGCCGAGATTCATCGGTCGGTCGAGCTGTTCGCCCGCGACATCATGCCCGAATTGGCTGGGCTGGCATCGCTGGCGGCCGATTGATCACCCCGGGGTGGGCCATATAATCGGTCGTCTGACACAAGAGACGATTTTGGACGAGGCGCCGGTGTAGAGGGCGCTGATGCCGGCGGAAACTTTGATCCGCCTCATGCTGAGGAGCGCGCCGGCAGGCGCGCGTCTCGAAGCACGAGGCGGCCGCCCCCATCCTTCGAGACGCCGCGCTGCGCGCGGCTCCTCTGGATGAGGGCGGATCAACGACATGAAAGGGAGGCGACGATGACGAGAACTTCCACAGGCGCGCTCGCTGCGCTCGGCTCCATGCTGCTCGCGGGCACCGCGTTCGCCGCCGACGTGACCTTCGAGCGCCTGCGCAATCCCGAGCCGCAGAACTGGCTCATGAACCACGGCGACTACGGCGCGCATCGCTATTCGGCGCTCGAGCGGATCAACAAGACCAACGTCAAGAACCTGCGCTTCGCGTTCTCGGTCGCGCTCGGCCAGAAGGGCGGCAACGAGAACCTGCTGGCGACGCCGCTGGTCGACGACGGCTTCATGTACATGACCGACGCCTGGGGCGTGCGTCTACAAGATCGACGTGCGCTCCGGCACCAGCGGTCCGATCGTCTGGAAGATGGACCCCGGCCAGGCGAAGATCGATCGCAACCGCGGCGCCGCGCTGTGGGGCAATCTCGTCATCTCGGTCACCAGCCACGACGGCCGCGTGGTCGCGACCGACAAGGAAACCGGCAAGGTCGTGTGGGACAAGAACCTGCGCGACCAGCCCGACATGACGCTCAATGCGGCGCCGCTCGCGCTCGAGGACCGGATCCTGATCGGCGCTTCCGGCGGCGACCAGGGCGTGCGCAACTGGCTGGTCGCGCTCGATGCCAAGACCGGCAACGAGCTGTGGCGCTTCCACGCGATCCCGGCACCCGGCGAGCCCGGCACGAGACCTGGAAGGACAAGAACAACGCCTGGCAGACCGGCGGCGGCGCCTTCTACGTCACCGGCTCCTACGATCCCGCCACCAACACGACCTATTGGGGCTCCGGCAATCCGTCGCCGAAATACGACTAGCTCCTATCGGCCAGGCGACAATCTCTACACCAACAGCGCGCTCGCGATCGATGCCGCGACCGGCAAGCTGCGCTGGTATCACCAGTACACGCCCAACGACACGATGGACTACGACGAGACCGGCACCCACATCCTGATCGATACCAAGGTCAACGGCGAGGACCGCAAGACTGTCGTGCGCGCGGCGCGCAACGGCTTCGCCTACAGCTTCGACCGCCTCAGCGGCCAGTTCCTCAAGGCCACGCAGTACGTGCAGCAAGGTGACCTGGACCAAGGGCATCGATCCCAAGACCGGCAAGCCGGTCGACTACGATCCGAACAAGGATCTGCAGACCTATGCGGAGCCGATCGCCAAGATGCGTGACCGGCGCCAAAGCGAGCTTCTGTCCGGGCGTGCCGGGCGGCAACAATTTCTGGTCGGCGGCCTACAGCCGCAAGACCAAGCTCCTCTACATCCCCGAGCTCGAAGGCTGCACCTCGGCGGTGCGCGATCAGACCGCGCATGTGCGCGGCAAGTTCGACGGCGGCAGCTTCTGCTATGACGGGCGCGTGACCAGCGGCATCGTGGTCTACGATCCGGCGACCGGCGAGGTGAAGCAGCGCAAGGACATGCCCTATCGCGAACTCGGCCGGCGCGCTCGCGACCGGCGGCGGCGTCATCTTCACGGCGCTGCTCGACGGCACGATCATGGCGCTCGACGACGAGACGCTGGAGGAGCTGTGGTCGTTCAATGTCGGCACCGGCATCAACGCGCCGCCGATCACCTACGAGGTCGACGGCAAGCAGTACATCGCGATCGCGACCGGGCTGACGCGCAATCAGGTCGGGCGGCTCGCCAATACGCCGGAGACTGAAGAACATGTCCAAGCACGCCACCATGCTGTTCGTGTTCGGACTGTAGTGAGATTGAGCTGACAACCCTCGGTTCGTCCCCGCGAAAGCGGGGACCCAGTATCCTCAGCAATGACAGTCTGGGTCCCCGCTTTCGCGGGGACGAACGGAGAACCAGAATTCAAAGGGAGGCGACAATGAAGAAGACTGCAAGTGGCCTGTCGACCGCGCTCGCCTGCGCGCTGCTGGCCGGCACGTCGCCCGTGCGCGCCGCCGACGTCACCTATGAGCGCCTGCTCAATCCCGAGCCGCAGAACTGGCTCATGCACCATCGCGACTACTGGGCTCGCAGCGCCATTCGCCGCTCGAGGTGCATCAACAAGGCGAACGTCAAGAATCATGAAGCTCATGTTCGCGGTGCCGCTCGGCGGCAAATCGGCCGACGAGAGCATCGAGGCGACGCCGCTGGTCGACGACGGCTTCATGTACATGGTCGACAGCTGGGGCGTCGTCTACAAGATCGACGTGCGCTCCGGCACGGCCGGCAAGATCGTCTGGAAGATGGACCCCAAGATCGAGCAAGCAGGACCGCAATCGCGGCGTCGCGCTGTGGGGCAATCTCGTCATCTCGGTCACCGGCTACGACAGGCCGCGTGATCGCGACCGACAAGGAGACCGGCAAGATCGTCTGGGACAAGAACCTGCTCGACCAGGCCGACCTCGAGCTCACCGCCGCGCCGCTCGCGCTCAAGGACACGATCATCATCGGCGGCTCCGGCGGCGACCGCGGCCTGCGCAACTGGGTCGCGGCGCTCGATCCCAAGACCGGCGAGATGCAAGTGGAAGACCTATTCGATCCCGGCGCCCGGCGAGCCCGGCAGCGAGACCTGGAAGGACAAGAACAACGCCTAGCAGACCGGCGGCGGCGCCTTCTACGGCACCGGCTCCTACGATCCCGCCACCAATCTGACCTATTGGGGCTCGGGCAATCCGGTGCCGGGCTACGATTCGTCCTATCGTCCCGGCGACAATCTCTACACCAACAGCGCGATCGCCTTCGATGCCGTCGAACGGCAAGATCATGTGGTGGCATCAGTACACGCCGAACGACAACAGGGACTACGACGAGATCGGCAGCCACATCCTGATCGACACCAAGGTCAACGGCGAGGATCGCAAGCTGCTCGCGCATCCGGGCCGCAACGGCTTCAACTACGTGTTCGACCGGCTCAGCGGCCAGTTCCTCAAGGCCACGCAGCACGTCAAGGTCGTGACCTGGACCAAGGGCATCGATCCCAAGACCGGCAAGCCGGTCGACTACGATCCGAACCGCGACGTGCAGATCTACGCCGAGGGCGCCTGCGACGCTCGCCGACAAGGCGCGCGCGCGAGATCTGTCCGAGCCAGGCCGGCGGCACCAATTTCTGGCCGTCCTCCTACAGCCGCAAGACCGGCCTGCTCTACATCCCGGCTCACGAGGGCTGCGGCAACGCTGACGGTCGACACCGCCTCGCACGTCAAAGGCAATTTCTCCGGCGGCACCACGGGCGTCTCCGGGCCGATCACCAGCTCGGTCACCGTGATCGATCCGGCGACCGGCGAGCTGAAGAAGCGCGCCGAGTTTCCCTATCGCGAATTCGTCCGGCGTGCTCACGACCGCCGGCGGCCTCGTGGTCACCGGGCTGCTCGACGGCACGGTCGTCGTGCTCGACGACCAGACGCTCGAGGAGCTGTGGCGCTTCAACGTCGGCACCGGCTTCAACGCGCCGCCCATGACCTATGCGGTGAACGGCAAGCAATACATCGCGATCGCGTCGGGCGTGTGCTGCTGCGCGCGGCGGACAGGTCCACGCAATTCGCTGGGCACGGTCAGCCGCACGCCGGAGCTGCGCAACCAGTCGAACGCGACCGTGCTCTTCGTGTTCGGGCTGTAGGAGCTTCACGGTCGTCCCCGCGAAAGCGGGGACCCAGACGTCGACCGATCTGAGATGCCGCCCTGGCGTTCCCGCTTGCGCGGGAACGAACGGAGATGGAACGCGGAGAAACTAGACTGATGCGAATCGACTGATCGCTGGCTGCATTGCCTGCGCGCTTTGCCGGCACATCGCTGCGCGCGCCGCCGACGTCACCTTCGAGCGGCTGCTCAATCCCGAGGAGCCGCAGAACTGGCTGATGAACCACCACGACTTCGGCGCGCAGCGGTATCTCGCCGCTCGACGCGATCAACAAGTCGAACGTCAAGAACATGCGGCTGCTGTTCGCGGTCGCGCTCGGCGGCTCGGCCGGCAACGAGGCGCTGGAGGGAACGCCGCTGGTCGACGACGGCTTCATGTACATCTCCGACCACTGGGGCGTGGTCTACAAGATCGACGTGCGCGACGGCAAAGCCGGCCGCATCGTCTGGAAGATGGACCCCGGCCAGGAGAAGCTCGACCGCAATCGCGGCGTCGCGCTCTGGAACAATCTCGTGATCTCGGTCACCTCCATCGACTGCGCGCGTGATCGCGACCGACAAGGAGACCGGCAAGGTCGTGTGGGACAAGAATCTGCACGACCAGCCGGACATGTTCATCACCGCGGCGCCGCTCGCGCTCAAGGACGCAGATCATCATCGGCGCCTCCGGCGGCGACCGCGGCGTGCGCAACTGGGTCGCCGCGCTCGACCCCAAGACCGGCGACATCAAGTGGAAGACCTATTCGATTCCGGCGCCCGGGCGAGCCCGGCAGCGAGACCTGGAAGGACAAGAACAACGCCTGGCAGACCGGCGGCGGCGCCTTCTACGTCACCGGCTCCTACGATCCGCGCCACCAACCTCACCTATTGGGGCTCCGGCAATCCGGTGCCGGGCTACGATGCGCAGCGCCGGCCCGGCGACAATCTCTATACGTCGAGCGCGATCGCGTTCGATGCCGCGAACGGCAAGATTTCGTGGTGGCACCAGTACACGCCGAACGACAACCGCGACTACGACGAGACCGGCACGCACATCCTGATCGACACCAAGGTCAACGGCGAGGACCGCAAGATCGTCTCGCACGCCGGCCGCAACGGCTTCAAGTACACGTTCGACCGCCGCAACGGCCAGTTCCTCAAGGCCGTGCAGTACGTCAAGGAGGTGACCTGGACCAAGGGCATCGATCCCAAGACCGGCAAGCCGGTCGACTACGATCCGAGCAAGGACTTCCAGGTCTATGCCGAAGGCGCCGACGTCAATGCCGACAAGCGCGCGCGCCGCGTCTGCCCCGACACGGCCGGCGGCAACAACTACTGGCCGGCGTCCTACAGCCAGAAGACCAAGCTGATCTACATCCCGGCGCAACGAAGGCTGCGCCAACGTCACGCCCGACTACACCGCGCACGTGCGGGCAAGTTCGCCGGCGGCACCACCGACAGACGCCGGCCGCATCACCGCGAGCATCGTCGCGGTCGATCCGGTCACCGGCGAGGTGAAGATGCGCAAGGACTTGCCCTATCCGAACTTCGCCGGCGTGCTCTCGACCGCGGGCGGCATCGTGGTGACGGCGCTGCTCGACGGCACCATCGTGGCGCTCGACGACCAGACGCTGGAGGAGCTCTGGCGGGTCAACGTCGGCACCGGCTTCAACGCGCCGCCGATGACCTATTCGGTCAACGGCAAGCAATACATCGCCATCGCGTCGGGCCTGTTCCGCAACGCCAGGAACAAGCTCTCGCGCGCGCCGGAGATGAAGAACCTCTCGAACGCGACGATGATCTTCGTGTTCGGGTTGTAGAGTCACGCAGTCGTCGATTGCTCGGGTTGACGCGTAGCGAATGCCGGATCCAGTCGTTCGCATCAAAGACGGATGCCCGGTCAGCTCGGGCATGACGAGCTATGGGCGTAGAGCTCAATCGACCAGCGCCTGATACACCAGCGCGTTGATCATCTGCCGGTACTTCCAGCGGATGCTGCCCGGCGACTGCGCCATCCATACCACGACGAGCTCCTCGCGCGGATCGACCCACCAGTTGGTGCCGCTGGCGCCCGGCCAGGAGAAGTCGCCGACCGAGCCCATCATGCGCACGATGCCCGGCGTCGTGCGCACCGCGACGCCGAGGCCGAAGCCGTAGTCGGCGCGCGTCGGATCGCCGGTCACGCCGACCATATTCGCGACGTCGGGCGCGAGCTGGTTCGAGGTCATGAACTCGACGGTCTTGCGGCCGAGCACGCGCGTCGTCGTTGAACGTGCCCTTGTTCGCCAGCATGGAGGCGAAGCGCAGATAGTCGCTGGCGGTCGAGGCGGTGCAGCCGCCGCCGCATTCGAACTTCTTCGGCTCGGTCAACGGCCGCATCGTCTGCGGCGGCCGGTCTCCGGATCGATCGGCAGCGCCTTGGCGTAGCGCGCGACCTTCTCCGGCGGCACCACGAAGTGGGTGTCGTCCATGCCGAGCGGCTTCCAGACGTTGCTCCTGCAGGTAGCGGCCGAGCGACTGCTCGGTCTGCTGCTCGACCGATCAGCCCGAGCACGTCGAGGCCGAAGCCATAATCCCAGGTCGAGCCGGGCTGATAGAGCAGCGGCTGCGCGCTCAGCTGATCGAGGAACTGGGCACCGGTCATGGCATCGGCGGCCGGGCTGCTGCCTTCAGGAAGGAGCTTGTGCACCGCGGTCGTGCCGCGCCCGCCATAGATCAGGCTCGACGTGTGCCGGTAGCAGATCCTGGATCGTGATCTTGCGCGCGGCCGGCACGCGATCGACGATTGTCTCCTTCTTGGCGTCCAGCACCGCGACCTTCATGTCGGCGAATTTCGGAAAGTATTTCGCGAGCGGCTCGTCCATCAGCAGGCGGCCCTGCTCGTAGAGCTGCAGGCCGGCGACCGCCACCATCGGCTTGGTCATCGAGGCGATGCTGAAGATCGCGTCGGTGCGCATCGGCATGCCGGCCGCCTTGTCGAGATAGCCGTAGGCCTCGAAATGCACGAGCTTGCCGCGGCGCGCGATCGCGAGCACGGCGCCGGGGAGCTGATCGCGCGCGATCTCCGCATCGATCTGCTTGCGGATCAGCGCGAGCCGCTCCGACGAGATGCCGACCGATTCCGGCTTGGCGCGGGGCAGCGGATCGGCCGCCTGGGCGGCGATCGGCAGAGAGAGCAGGCACGACAACGCTAGCGCGGCGGCTTTCATGGTTTCCTCCCTAGCTCAGTTGACGTGAGGATAGCGGTTTTGCTCTTCGCCTGTCATCCCGGTCTGGCCTCCGAGGGCTTACGAAGCGGCACTCGCTCTAGACTAGGTTGCGCCTCGTTGACCGCAAATCCGCCTCGTCCTGAGGAGGGCGCAGGCCACGCGCTGTCGACGAATGCCGCCATTGCGAAGCGCCCGTCTCGAAGGACGGGCGGCCACCGATCTCGGGTTTACCCAGATCGGCAGTTAGTGCGCAAGTCGGGCAAGCCCGACTTGCGTGTTCGAGATGCCGCGCACGAGGCTGTGCTCTCCGACTTTCCCAGCATTGCGGCTCCTCACCATGAGGCCGGGTGAGACCGAGCCAGATCGACCGACAATGACAGCCTGGATGTTCTCAGCGCGGCATCGTCAGCTCGAAGCGCACCAGGCTTTCGAACTGGCCTTCGGTCGTGCCGGCCCGAGTGCGGATCGATCTCGGCCTGGCCCTTCTTGCGCAGATAGCTGGTGTGCGAGCTCGGCCAGCGCGCCGCCCTCGACCGTCTTCTTGCAGCGCTGCTTGATGAAGGTGCGGAAGACCGGCGTCTCGCCGTCCTCGGGCGGCAGGTCGACGCAGTCCCAGTCCTCGCGGCCGTAGCGGGCGGTGAGGAAGTTGCGCAGCAGATAGGCCTCCTCGCGGTCGCGCGAGGTGTCGCGCGGATCGCTGACGATGCGGATGCCCTCGAGGATGCCGTTGCTCGTCGAAGCGCGCCGACAGCACGACCGGGAAATCGAACACCTTGGTGCCGGAGATATTTCCTGATCTCGGTCGCGAAATTGTTGGCCTTGGCCCAGTATTCGAGCTCGTCGTCGTAGCGGAAATAGACCTCGCGCAGGCCGTCCGGCTCCGGCCGGCAGCGCCGGAAGTCGCGCCAGCCGGTGAGCGCCATCGACGGCGGGCCGCCGTTGTTGCCGCAGGCATAGTCGGTGAACTCGTCGGGCAGATCGGTCGACCGACATGCCGAGCTTGAGGTCCCAGATCTCCGAGCGCGGTCGGCCGCTGCTGGGCTGAGGCATCAGTGAAGCTGAATATCGCAGGCAAGGGCGATCAGCACGCCTCGTCATGCCCGGCGCTTGGGCCGGGCATCCACGTCTTCTCTTGCTGCGAGCAAGTCGTGGATGGCCGGGGACATCAGCGCGTTCACGCGCGTCTTCAACGCGCTATGCCCGGCCATGACGCTGCGGAGTGTTTGAAGCGAATCGTAGTGAAACATCGGACTTACTCGTGCACGCTGCCGTCGGGCATCAGGGCGCCCTTGAGCTTGGCGCCCTTGAGGTTGGCGCCGGTCAGGATCGCGCGGGTGAGCCGCGCCTCGGTCAGGTCGGCGTCCTCGAGGTTGGCGTCCGTGAGATCGGCGCCGAAGAGATCGGCTTCCGAGAGATTGGCGCCCTTGAGGTTGGCCTCGCGCAGCACGGCGTCGATGCAGGCCGGAATTGTTGAGATTGGCGCCTTCGAGATTGGCGCGCCGCAGCGTCGCCTCGACCAGGTTGGCGGCACTGAGATCGACGCCGCGCAGGGAGGCTTCGTCGAGCCGCGCCGAGATCAGAAGCACACCTTCCATGTCGGCGCCGTCGAACGACACGCGGATCAGCCGCGCGCGCTGCATCTTGGCATTCGTTCAAGGTCGGCGCCGGTGAAATCCGCGCCGCTCGCATCGCTCTCGTAGAGCATCGCCTCCTCGAGCTTCGCCTTGGCGAGGGACGCGCTCTTGAGGTCGGTCTTGTTGAGGTTGGCGTTGGTGAGGTTGGCGCCGTCGAGCTTGGCGCGCAGAAGGCGCGCCCGGTGAAGGACCGCGCCGGCGAGATTGGCGCCGGTGAGATCGACGCCGCGAGGTCCTTGCGCTTGAGCGGGGCCGTTCGGGCAGCGCGCAGTTCAGGCACGCCTTCGAGCGCCCGGCAAGGAAGTCGCTCTCGCCGTCGGCGCTCGCGGGCGCTCCCGCCATGAGCCAAAGGCCTGTAGCTAATGGCGGCGGCAGCGGTGCGACGGCTCATCGTGGCTCCTACTTCCCGACATCGCTACTTCCCGACAAAGGTCGCCAGAATATAGTCCACCACGGCGGCGATTTCACGTTGTGTCAGACTGTTCGAGTGCGGAAACGGCGGCATGTCCTTGCCGAGGTCCGCCTGCGGAGAGGCCGCGGCATTTCCGGTCCTCATAGGCATATTTGTCGAAATACGGCATCTCGGTGCCGACCCGGCCGCAGGTCACCACCTCGACGAGCGCGTCGCGCCTGAGCTGGGTCTTGTGCAGATTGGCGGCCTTGCCGGGCGAGCGCGGATCGCCACGGCCGTCGCCCTCGGGCCCGTGGCAGAACTGGCAGTCGGCCTTGTCCTGGAAGAGGCGCTGACCGAACGAGGTGTCCTGCGCGGATGCCGCGCACGTCAGCATCGCCGAAACGGCTATCGCGAGTGCACGACGTGAGTGCACAGCCCGTTCCTTGATGGAGCAGGGGAGCCGGCACGTACCGGCTCCCCCGTGATTGTCGATCAGCGACTCAGAGCCCGAACACGAACAGCATCGTCTGGTTGCGCTGCTCCTTGAGCTCCGGCGTGAACGCATGCTTGCCGATCGCGATGCGGCTCAGGCCGGCGAGGATCGCGACATATTGCTTGCCGTTGACCTCGAACGTCATCGGCGGCGCGTTGAAGCCGACGCCGACATTGATCTTCCAGAGCTGCTCGCAGCGTCGCGTCGTCGATAGGCGATCGAACGTGCCGTCGGTGAAGCCCGTGAACACGACGCCGCCGGCGGTCGCCAGCGCGCCGCTGTAGTTCGGATACGGGATCGTGCACCTTGGCCTTGATCTCGCCGGTGAGCGGGTCCATGGCGGAGAAGTCGGTCTCGTAGCGCTCGATCGCCTTGGAGATGCCGCCGCGCATGTCGGTCGCCGATCTTGACGCTCAGCTCGGGATCCTGCGTGACCTGTCGGCGCAGGCCGTGAGCGCCGGGATGTAGATCAGCTTGGTCTTCTGGCTGTAGGCCGACGGCCAGAAGTTGTTGCCGCCGGACGGCGACGGGCACATCTTCTTGGTCTGCGCGCCCGGCACCGGCGTCGCGGTGCCGGCATAGATCTGGATGTCCTTGCTCGGATCGTAGTCGACCGGCTTGCCGGTCTTCTGGTCGATGCCCTTGGTCCAGTTGACGTTGTCGAGATAGGGCTTGACCATCACGGTCTGCCCGTTGCTGCGCTCCATCGTGTAGAGGAAGCCGTTGCGGGCGGAATGCGTGATCAGCTTGCGGGTCTCGCCGGCGATCTGGCCGTCGATCAGGATGTGGGTGCCGACCTCGTCGTAGTCCCACGGATCGCCGGGCGTGTACTGGAAGTACCAGTTCATCTTGCCGTCGTCGGGATTCCAGGAGATCACGCTGTTGGTGTAGAGATTGTCGCCCGGCCGATAGTAGGCGTCGAACATCGGCACCGGATTGCCGGTGCCCCAGATCACCTGGTTGGTGGCGACGTCGTAGCTGCCGGTCACCCACATGGCGCCGCCGCCGGTCTGCCAGGCGTCTGATTCTTGTCCTTCCAGGTCTCGCTGCCGGGCTCGCCCGGCTCCGGGATGACGTATTTGCGCCAGAGCAGCTTGCCGGTCTTGGCATCGAGCGCCGGCGATGTAGTCGCGCACGCCGCGGTCGCCGCCGGCGGCACCGATGATGATCTTGTCCTTGACGACGAGCGGCGCGGCGGTGAGCTGCACGTCCGGCTGGTCGGCGAGATTGGTCTCCCAGACGACCTTGCCGGTGTCCTTGTCGGTCGCGATCGACGCGCGCCGGATAGTTGGCGGTCGAGATGACGAGATTGCCCCACAGCGCGGCGCCGCGGTTGGAGAGCGGGAAGCTTCTCCTGCTTGGGGTCCATGCGCCAGACGATGCGGCCGACGTCGCCGGAGCGCACGTCGATCTTGTAGACGATGCCCCACAGGTCGACGATGTAGATGAAGCCGTCCTCGACCAGCGGCGTCGCCTGCAGGTTCTCGTTGTTGACGTGCCGCCGAGCGCGACCGCATAGGCGAGCTTGAGGCTCTTGACGTTGTCCTTGTTGATGCGCGCGAGCGGCGAATAGCGCTGGGCGTCATAGGTGCGGTGGTTCATCAGCCAGTTCTGCGGCTCCTTGTCGGGATTGGCGAGCCGCTCCGGCGTCACGTCGGCCGCGAGCGCCGGCGCAGCTGCCAGGATGCTGGCCGAAAGCAAAACAGAACGAATGGAGCGGGTGGTCATGGTGGTGATTTCCTCCCAGGGGCTGTCATGGACGCCCGCGCAAACGCGCGTGCTTGCGGCCAATCTAGCGGCTTCGCGCAGCCCGGTCGAGTTGGGCGCGGGGGCTGCGACGATCGCGACCTGCTACCGTGGGTAAGGAATGGGAGCGGGTTTCCCGCTCCCTGCCTTGGCGTTTGCTCAGAGCCCGAACACGAACAGCATGGTCTGGTTGCGCTGTTCCTTCAGCTCCGGCGTCTTGACATGCCTGCCGAGCGCGACGCGGCTGAGCCCGGAGAGGATCGCGACGTATTGCTTGCCGCCGACCTCGAAGGTCATCGGCGGCGCGTTGAAGCCGACCCCCACATTGATCTTCCAGAGCTGCTCCATGGTGGTGTCGTCGAAAGCCGCCAAGGTGCCGTCGGTGAAGCCCGTGAACACGACGCCGCCGGCGGTCGCCAGCGCGCCGCTGTAGTTGGGATAGGGAATGTGCATCTTCGCCTTCTGCTCGCCGGTGAGCGGATCGATGGCGAAGACGTCGGTCTCGTAGCGGTCGGTCGGCGTCTGCACGCCGCCGCGCCAGCCCGCCGCCTTGTTGCTCAGCGACGGGTCGCGCGTGAAGCTCGGTGCAGGCCGTGAGTGCCGGCACGTAGATCAGCTTGGTCTGCGGGCTGTAGGCGGTCGGCCAGAAATTGTTGCCGCCCGAGGCGCTCGGGCACATGGTCTTTGGTGGGGTCGGCCGACGTCGGCGTGGCGGTGCCGGCATAGGTCTGGATGTCCTTGGTGGGATCGTAGTCGACCGGCTTGCCGGTCTTCTGGTCGATGCCCTTGGTCCAGTTGACGTTGTCGAGATAGGGCTTGGCGATCACGGTCTGCCCGTTGGCGCGCTCCATGGTGTAGAGGAAGCCGTTGCGGGCCGAATGCGTGATGAGCTTGCGCGGCTCGCCGTTGACCTGCCCGTCGATCAGGATGTGCGAGCCGACCTCGTCGTAGTCCCAATGGTCGCCCGGCGTGTACTGGAAGTACCAGTTCATCTTGCCGCTGTCGGGATTCCACGAGATCACGCTGTTGGTGTAGAGGTTGTCGCCCGGCCGATAGGTGGCGTCGAACATCGGCACCGGATTGCCGGTGCCCCAGATCACCTGGTTGGTGGTGACGTCATAGCTGCCGGTCACCCACATGGCGCCGCCGCCGGTCTGCCAGGCAGCTGTTCTTGTCCTTCCAGGTCTCGCTGCCGGGCTCGCCCGGCGCCGGGATCACGTAGTTTCGCCACAGGAGCTTGCCGGTCTTGGCATCGAGCGCGGCGATCCAGTCGCGCACGCCGCGGTCGCCGCCGGCGGCGCCGACGATGATCTTGTCCTTGACGGCGAGCGGTGCGGCGGTGAGCTGCAGGTCATCCTGCCCGTCGGCGACGTTGGTCTCCCACTCGATCTTGCCGGTGTCCTTGTTGGTCGCGACGATGCGCGGCGGAAAGTTCGCGGCCGAGATGACGAAATTGCCCCACAGCGCGACGCCGCGATTGGAGAGCCCGCGGTCGGCACGCGCTCCTGCTTGGGATCCATGCGCCAGACGATGCGGCCCGTCGTGCCCGAGCGCACGTCGATCTTGTAGACGATGCCCCAGATGTCGACGACGTACATGAAGCCGTCTTCGACCAGCGGCGTCGCCTGCAGGTTTTCGTTCGCCGAGGTGCCGCCGATGGCGACCGCATAGGCGAGCTTGAGGTTCTTGACGTTGTCCTTGCTGATGCGCGCGAGCGGCGAGAAGCGCTGGGCGTCGTAGCTGCGGTGGTTCATCAGCCAGTTCTGCGGCTCCTTGTCGGGATTGGCGAGCCGCTCCGGCGTGACGTCGGCTGCGAGGGCGGGCCCGATCACGAGCGCGCTGGTCATCAACAATGCAATACGAATAGCACGATTGGTCATTTTGTTTTCCTCCCGATGTTGTTCTGCGGCTTACGCCAGTTCTGGCGCAGCCTTGTAGGAGTCACGGACTCGGTCACGGCACGGCGGGACTCCCTCTCCCCATCGGGGAGAGGGCTGGGGTGAGGGGATCGGATCTCTCGATAGTTTGTAACCCCTCACCCCACCCCTCTCCCTTCGGGAGAGGGAGCCGGCCGCATTCGCGGCTCGGTCGTGCCTACAGCGCAAACACGAACAGCATGGTCTGGTTGCGCTGCTCGCGCAGCTCCGGCGTATGGGTATGCCGCCTGCGGGAGATCGGGCTCAGCCCCGACAGCACGGCGACATACTGCTTGCCGTTGACCTCGAACGTCATCGGCGGTGCGTTGAAGCCGATGCCCACGTTGATCTTCCAGAGCTGCTCCATCGTGGTGTCGTCATAGGCCACGAACGTGCCGTCGGTGTAAGCCGGTGAACACAACGCCGCCCGCGGTCGTGAGCGCGCCGCTGTTGTTCGGATAGGGAATGTGCACCTTGCGCTTGATCTCGCCGGTCAGCGGATCGGCGACGATCATGTCGCTTTCGTTACGTTCGATGTTGCGGAAGGTCGCGCCCTTCCAGTCGCCGGCCTTGCTGGACAGGCTCGGATCGAGCGTCACCTCGTTGCAGGAGCTCAAGGACGGAATGTAGAGGAGCTTGGTCTTCGGGCTGTAGGCGGTCGGCCAGTAGTTGTTGCCGCCCGACATCGCGGGGCAAAGCTTCTTGGTGCGGTCGGCCAGCGTCTGGTTCTGCAGGCCGGAATAGACCTGCAGGTCGAGCTTCGGATCGTAGTCGACCGGCTTGCCGGTCTTCTGATCGATGCCCTTGGTCCAGAGGATGTTCTCCAGGTAGGGCTTGGCCATCACGGTCTGCCCGTTGTTGCGCTCCATGGTGTAGAGGAAGCCGTTGCGCGCCGAGTGGGTGATCAGCTTGCGGCTCTCGCCGCCGACCTGGCCGTCGATCAGGATGTGGGTGCCGGACTCGTCGTAGTCCCACAGGTCGCCCGGCGTGTACTGGAAGTACCAGTTCATCTTGCCGTCGTCCGGATTCCAGGAGATCAGGCTGTTGGTGTAGAGATTGTCGCCCGGCCGATAGGTCGGGTCGAACATCGGCACCGGATTGCCGGTGCCCCAGAGCACCTGGTTGCTAGTCGACGTCGTAGCTGCCCGTAATCCACATGGCGCCGCCGCCGGTCTGCCAGGCGTTGTTCTTGTCCTTCCAGGTCTCGCTGCCGGGCTCGCCCGGCGCCGGGACCACGTGACTTCTTCCAGAGCAGCTTGCCGGTCTTGGCATCGAGCCCGGCGATCCAGTCGCGCACGCCGCGGTCGCCGCCGGCGGCGCCGACGACGATCTTGTCCTTCACGGCGAGCGGAGCGGCGGTGAGCTGCAGATCGGCCTGGCCATCGGCGACGTTGGTTTCCCACACGATCTTGCCGGTGTCCTTGTCGGTCGCAATCACGCGCGCCGGATAGTTGGCGACCGAAATGACCAGATTGCCCCACAGCGCGGCGCCGCGGTTCGACAGCGGCGCTTTCTCCTGCCGGGGTCCATGCGCCAGACGATGCGGCCGGCGTCGCCGGAGCGCACGTCGATCTTGTAGACCGACGCCCCACTGGTCGACGATGTACATGTAGCCGTCCTCGACCAGCGGCGTCGCCTGCAGGTTCTCGTTGACGGCGGTGCCGCCGATCGGAACCGCATAGGCGAGCTTGAGGTTCTTGACGTTGTCCTTGGTGATGCGCGCAGCGGCGAATAGCGCTGCGCATCATAGGTGCGGTGATTCATCAGCCAGTTCTGCGGCTCCTTGTCGGGATTGGCGAGCCGGTCCGGCGTCACGTCAGCGGCGAGCGCGGGCGAGGCCAGCATCGCGGCCCCGCAGCAGCAGAGCTGCTTTTTCGGATTGAGCGCTTCATGTCGTTTTCTCTCCTGTCACGCCTTCTTGGTGGTCAGAGCCCGAACACGTAGAGCACCATGGCGTGGCGCTGCTCTTTGAGCTCGGGCGTGTTGATGAGCTTGGATTTTGCCGCGCTGCTCGGCCCCGACGCAATGGCGATGTATTGCTTGCCGTTGACCTCGAAGGTCATCGGCGGTGCCGCAAAGCCGGAGCCGACATTGATCTTCCACACCTCCTCAAGCGTCGTGTCGTCGTAGGCCGCGACAGTGCCGTCCATCAGCGCCAGGAAGATGAGCCCGCCACCGGTCGCAAGCGTGCCGCTGTAGTTCGGATAGCGCAGCGTGATGGTCTTCTTGACGTCGCCGGTGAATGGATCGACCGCGGTGAGATTGCTTTCGTAGCGCTCCGGCGCCCGGTAGCCGCCGCCGGAGCGGGTGAACCAGCCCTGGTCCTTGCCGCGCTCGGCGAGCTGCCGGTCGTTGGTGACGTCCTCGCAGGCGGTCATCGCCGGAATGTAGAGGAGCTTGGTCTTCGGGCTGTAGGACGACGGCCAGTAGTTGTTGCCGCCGGTGCGGTTCGGGCAAAGCCGCTTCACCGGCTCGGCCTGCGTCGGCGTCGGCGACGCCCGCATAGAGCTGCACGTCCTTGGTGGGATCGTAGTCGATGCGGCTTGCCGGTCTTCTGGTCGATGCCCTTGGTCCAGTTGATGTTGTCCATGTAGGGCTTGGCCGGCGACGATCTGGCCGTTGTTGCGCTCCATGGTGTAGGTGAAGCCGTTGCGCGCCGAATGCGTGATCAGCTTGCGGTTCTCGCCGGCGATCTGGCCGTCGATGAGAATGTGGGTGCCGACCTCGTCGTAGTCCCAGCCGTCGTTCGGCGTGTACTGGAAGTACCAGTTCATCTTGCCGGTGTCGGGATCGTAGGAGACCGCGCTGTTGGTGTAGAGATTGTCGCCCGGCCGTGCTGATGGATCCATCATCGGCACCGGATTGCCGACGCCCCAGATGGTCTGGTGCGTGGCGGGATCGTAGGTGCCGGTCACCCACACGGCGCCGCCGCCGGTGCGCCAGGTGTCATTCTTGTCCTTCCAGGTCTCGCTGCCGGGCTCGCCCGGCGCCGGAATGGTGTACTTGAGCCAGATCAGCTTGCCGGTCGCGGCATCGAGCGCGGCGACCCAGTCGCGCACGCCGCGGTCGCCGCCGGCGGCGCCGACGATGATCTTGTCCTTGATCGGCAGCACCGCGCCGGTGATCTGCAGGAGCGGCTGGTCATATGCCACGTGCGTTTCCCAGACGACCTTGCCGGTCTCCTTGTCGGTCGCGACGATGCGCGCCGGCTCGTTCGCGGCCGTGATCACCAGATTGCCCCAGAAGGCGGCGCCGCGATTGTTCACCTGCCGGCCCTGCTTGGGGTCCATGCGCCAGACGATGCGGCCGACGTCGCCCGAGCGCGCGTCGATCTTGTAGAGCACGCCCCAGGAATCGGTGAGGTAGAGGAAGCCGTCCTCCGCGAGCGCGGTCGCCTCGTTCCACTCGTTGCCGGCGCCGCCGCCGAGCGGCACCGCATAGGCGAGCTTCAGATCCCTTGACGTTGGACTTGTTGATGCGATCGAGCGGGGAGAAGCGCTGGCCGTCGTAGGTGCGGTGGTTCATCAGCCAGTTCTGCGGCTCCTTGTCGGCATTGAGCAGCCGCTCGGGCGTGACGTCGGCGGCGAGCGCAGGCGCCGTCAGCGCGGTGCTGGCGACAAACAGAAGCGTGAACGGATGAAGCATTGTCGATCGCATCGTGTTTCCTCCTCGTACTTTGTTATCTGCTAAAGGCCAAAGACATAGAGCACCATCGCGTGGCGCTGATCGCGCATCTCCGGCGAATTGGCGAGCTTGACCTTGGCGCCGCCACTCGGCCCGGACACGATCGCGACGTATTGCTTGCCGTTCACCTCGAACGTCATCGGCGGCGCCGAGAAGCCCGAGCCGACATTGATCGACCACAGCTCCTCGCAGCGTCGTGTCGTCATAGGCCGCGACCGTGCCGTCCATCAGCGCCAGGAAGACGAGGCCGCCGCCGGTCACCAAGGTGCCGCTGAAATTCGGATAGCGCAGATGCGCGGTCTTCTTCACGTCGCCGGTGAGGGGATCGACCAGCGTCAGCTTGCTTTCATAGCGCTCCGGCGCCCGGTAGCCGCCGCCCGAGCGCACGTACCAGCCCTTGTCCTTTTCGCGCGCTGCGAGCTCACGACTGTTGGTGACGTCCTCGCACGCCGTCATCGCCGGAATGTAGAGAAGTTTCGTTCGCGGGCTGTAGGAGGTCGGCCAGAAGTTGGCGCCGCCCATCCGGTTCGGGCACAGCCGCGCGACCGGCTTGTCCGGAGTCGGCGCCGCGACGCCCGCATAGGTCTGCACGTCCTTGTTGGGATCGTAGTCGAGCGGCTTGCCGGTCTTCTGGTCGATGCCCTTGGTCCAGTTGATGTTGTCCATATAGGGCTTGGCGAGCAGCATCTGTCCGTTGCTGCGCTCGAACGTGTAGGTGAAGCCGTTGCGCGCCGAATGCGTGATCAGCTTGCGCGGCTCGCCGTCGACGACGCCGTCGATCAGAATGTGGGTGTGCGCCTCGTCGTAGTCCCAGTGATCGCCGGGCGTGTACTGGAAGAACCAGTTCATCTTGCCGGTGTCGGGATCGTAGGAGATCGCGCTGTTGGTGTAGAGATTGTCGCCCGGCCGCGCATAGGCGTCCATCATCGGCACCGGATTGCCGGTGCCCCAGATGGTCTGGTTGGTCGCCGGATCGTAGGTGCCGGTCAGCCACACCGCGCCGCCGCCGGTCTGCCAGGCGTTGTTGTTGCCCTTCCAGGTCTCGTGGCCGGGCTCGCCGGGCGCCGGAATCGTGTAGGTCAGCCAGTCACGCTTGCCGGTCGCGGCGTCGAGCGCCGCGATCCAGCCGCGCCAGCCCGCGTCGCTGCCGGCCGCGCCGAACAGGACCTTGTTCTTGATGACGAGCGGCGCGCCGGTGTTGTTCATGCGCGCCGAGCCGAAGGCGACGTTGGTTTCCCAGACGACCTTGCCGGTCTCCTTGTCGGTCGCGATCATGCGGGCCGGGCCGTTGGCAGGCGTGATGACGAGATTGCCCCACAGCGCCGCGCCGCGATTGGCCTGCTGGCGCTCCTGCTTGGGGTCCATGCGCCAGACGATGCGGCCGACGTCGCCGGAGCGCGCGTCGATCTTGTAGAGCACGCCCCAGGAATCGGTGATGTAGAGGAAGCCGTCCTCGGCGAGCGGGGTGGCTTCGTTGAATTCATTGCCGGCGCCGCCGCCAAGCGGCACCGCATAGGCGAGCTTCAGATCCTTGACGTTGTCGCGGTTGATGCGCGCGAGCGGCGAGAAGCGCTGGCCATCGTAGGTGCGATGGTTCATCAGCCAGTTCTGCGGCTCCTTGTCGGCATTGACGAGCCGCTCGGGCGTGACGTCGGCCGCCAGCGCCGGCAGCGCGATGGCTGCGGTGCTGGCGATCAGGGCGAGGATGGTTGCGGATTTGGTTGTCATTGTCGTTTTCCACATGCTTGGTTTTGTTCTGTGGTGACCGTGCAAGCGCTATAGGCATGCACACATCTGCGAGCGTGTACGCGAATGCTGTCTGCGGTTAGGCACAGCACTGCCACAACGTTCCCTCCCCCCTTGTGGGGGAGGGACAGGGAGAGGGGTAGAACACGCACGGCCTTTGTTTCATGTTGTTTCGTAAGTCTGTGAACGAGACCTCGCGTTCAGTGCTTTGTCGCCACCCCTCTCCCTGTCCCTCCCCCACAAGGGGGGAGGGAACCGCGGGGCACGCGCCTTCGCAACTCACGCGATGTGTACGTGGCTTCGAGAGATGCGTGCATGTCGTGGCACCTGCGGGCGGACGACACCGACATCACAGCCCGAATACGTAGAGCACCGTGGCGTTGCGCTGCTCCTTGAGCTCCGGCGTGTTCTCCAGCCTCGACTTGCCGGAGCGGCTCGGCCCCGATGCAATCGCCATGTACTGCTTGCCGCCGACCTCGAAGGTCATGGGCGGCGCGGTGAAGCCCGAGCCGACATTGATCTTCCAGAGCTCCGCGAGCGTGGTGTCGTCGTAGGCCGCGATCGTGCCGTCGAGCAGCGCGGTGAAGACGAGCCCGCCGCCGGTCGCGAGCGCGCCGGAGTAGTTCGGGTAGTTCACGCGGACGGTCTTCTTGATCTCGCCGCTCAAGGGATCAACCGCAGTCAGGTCGCTGGTGTAGCGCTCGGTGATCTTGAACGAGCCGCCATTCCAGCCCGCCGCCTTGCTGTGCTTGGTGGTGTCGATGGTGATGTCTTCACAGTTGCTGAGCGCCGGAATGTAGATGAGCCCGGTCTTGCGGCTGTAGGCCGAGGGCCAGTAGTTGTTGCCGCCGGCATGGCCGGGGCACACTTTCTTGGTCGGCTCGCTCGGGTTCTGATTGGCGCTGGTCGAATAGACCTGAATGTCCTTGCCAGGATCATAGTCGATCGGCTTGCCGGTTTTCTGGTCGATGCCCTTGGTCCAGTTCACCTCCATGTAGGGCTTGGCGAGAACGGTTTGTCCGTTCGCCCGCTCCATGGTGTAGAGGAAGCCGTTGCGCGCGGAGTGCGTGATCAGCTTGCGCGGCTGGCCTGCGATATTGCCGTCGATGAGAATGTGGGTGCCGACCTCGTCGAAGTCCCACATGTCGCCGGGCGTGAACTGGAAGTACCAGTTCATGTTGCCGGTGTCGGGATCGTAGGAGATCGCGCTGTTGGTATAGAGGTTGTCGCCCGGCCGATAGGTCGGGTCGTACATCGGCACCGGGTTGCCGGTGCCCCAGAAGGTCTGATTGGTCGCCGGATCGTAGGTGCCGGTCACCCAGATGGCGCCGCCGCCGGTCCGCCAGGCGTTGTTCTTGTCTTTCCAGGTCTCGCTGCCGGCCTCGCCCGGCGCCGGCACGGTGTACTTCTGCCACAGCCGCTTGCCGGTCTTGGCGTCGATGCCGGCCATCCAGTCGCGCACGCCCTGGTCGCCGCCGGCGGCGCCGAGAATGATCTTGTCCTTGACCGCAAGCGGCGCCGATGTGATTGGCGCATCAGGCGTGTCCGCGAACGCAGACTCCCACTCGACTTTGCCGCTGTCCTTGTTGGTGGCGATGATGCGCGGCGGGCCGTCGGCCGCTGTGATCACGAAGTTGCCCCAGAACGCGGCGCCGCGGTTGCGTTGCTGCTTGGCTTGCTTCGGGTCCATGCGCCAGACGATGCGGCCCACCGTGCCCGAGGTGCCGTCGATCTTGTAGAGCACGCCCCAGGAGTCGGTGATGTAGAGGAAGCCATCCTCGGCCAGCGGGGTGGCCTGCACCCACTCGTTGCCGGCGCCGCCGCCGAGCGGCACTGCGTACGCGAGCTTGAGACCTTTGACGTTGTCCTTGTTGATGCGCGCGAGCGGCGAATAGCGCTGGCCGTCATAGGTGCCGTGGTTCATCAGCCAGTTCTGCGGCTCCTTGTCGGCATTGGCGAGCCGCTCGGGCGTGACGTCAGCGGCGAGCGCAGTTCCAGGAGCAGCGCACAGGCGATGCCGCCAGTACGGTCGAAGTCGTGCAGTTTCTCATTTTCTCCTCCCTTGCGTTGTTCTTCTCGTTCGTCCCCGCGGAATGCGGGGACCCAGACTTGAGACGCTTGAGCCTTGGCCCTGGGTCCCCGCTTTCGCGCGGACGAACGGTGTGATTGCTTCCGAGCCCGTCACAGCCCGAAGACGTACAGCACCAGCGCATGGCGCTGGTCCTTGAGCTCCGGCGTGTTATCGAGTTGTCGTCGTGAAACCGGGCTCGGCCCCGACACGATGGCGACATACTGCTTGCCATTGGCCTCGAAGGTCATCGGCGGTGCCGAGAAGCCCGAGCCGACATTGATCTTCCACAGCTCATCGAGCGACGTGTCGTCGTAGGCCGCGATCGTGCCGTCGAGCAGCGCCAGGAACACGACGCCGCCGCCGGTTGCGAGCGTGCCTGAATAGTTCGGATAGCGCAGGTGGACGCTCTTCTTGATCTCGCCGGTGACCGGGTCGGCCGCCGTGAGGTTGCTCTCCCAGCGCTCGTTGGTGTTGGCGGCGCCGCCGTTCCAGCCCTTCTCCTTGTTGTGCTTTTCCCTGTCGATCGACACGGTGACGCAGTTCGACAAAGCCGGGATGTAAAGGAGCTTGGTCTTGGGGCTGAACGAGCTCGGCCAGTAGTTGTTGCCACCTGCCTGCGACGGACAGACCTTCTTGGCCGGATCGCTCGAGTTGAAATTGCCGACGCCGGCGTAGGTCTGGATGTCCTTGCTCGGATCGTAGTCGAGCGGCTTGCCGGTCTTCTGGTCGATGCCCTTGGTCCAGTTCACTTCCATGTAGGGCTTGGCCATCACCATGGCGCCGTTGGCGCGCTCCATGGTGTAGAGGAAGCCGTTGCGTGCGGAGTGCGTGATCAGCTTGCGCGCCTGTCCGCCAACGACGCCATCGATGAGAATGTGGGTGCCGACCTCGTCATAGTCCCACATGTCGCCGGGCGTGAACTGGAAGTACCAGTTCATATTGCCGGTGTCGGGATCGTAGGAGATCGCGCTGTTGGTATACAGGTTGTCGCCCGGTCGATGGAACGGATCGAACATCGGCACCGGGTTGCCGGTGCCCCAGATGGTCTGGTTGGTGGCCGGATCGTAGGTGCCGGTCACCCAGATGGCGCCGCCGCCGGTCTGCCAGGCGTTGGTATTGCCCTTCCAGGTTTCGTGTCCCGGCTCGCCCGGCCCCGGGATGGTGAACTTGCGCCAAAGGAGCTTGCCGGTCTTGGCGTCGAGCCCCGCCATCCAGTCGCGCACGCCCTGATCGCCGTTGGCGGCCCCGATGATGATCTTGTCTTTGATGGCAAGCGGCGCGGACGTGAACGTCACATCCGGTGTGTCGGGAAACGACGTTTCCCAGACGACTTTGCCGCTGTTCTTGTCGGTGGCGATGATGCGCGCCGGCGAGATGCCGGCACCGGTGATGACGAGATTGCCCCAGAGCGCGGCGCCGCGGTTGCGTAGCTGGCGCTCCTGCTTGGGATCCATGCGCCACACGATGCGGCCGACCTGGCCCGAGGTGACGTCGATCTTGTAGAGCACGCCCCAGGAATCGGTGGTGTAGAGGAAGCCGTCCTCGACCAGCGGCGTCGCGACCGTGAACTCGTCGCCGGCGCCGCCGCCGAGCGGCACCGCGTAGGCGAGCTTGAGACCTTTGACGTTCGTCTTGTTGATGCGATCAAGGGGCGAGTAGCGCTGGCCGTCGTAAGTGCGGTGGTTCATCAGCCAGTTGTGCGGCTCCTTGTCGGCATTGACGAGCCGCTCTGGAGTGACATCGGCCGCGAGTGCCGGAAAGCCTGTCGCGATAACGCTGCACAAGAGTGCAGTCTTGCGAATAGCACGCACGTATTGGCGCATAGCGCTTCCTCCCTTGGCTTCTCCCTTGTCAGTCGTTCTTGATCGCAGACGTCATCAGCCGGCTAGACTTTGATCCGATCGGATTGAATCGGATCAAAGTCTTTTCGAGATCATGCTCTAGGGCTGATAGACGCCGCGAGTGTACCAGTGCAGCGCATCGATGCTCACGACCTTCTCGGTGCCGTCGAACAGCGGCGCAATCTTTCCGCCGCCTGCTTTGTAGGAGAACTCGGTCACGCGGTCGCGCACCGGCACGGTCGCGTTGCGCATGATGTCGAGGCCCTGATCGATCTTGAAGATCTGATAGAAGCTCGGAGTGGTCGAGGAGAAGAACTTCACCTCGTTGCTGGTCCTGCGGGCGGCGGCGCGCTCGTATTTCAGCCGCACCTCCATGTGCTCGCCGCTCGCGGCCGCGAATTCCCAAACCTCTTCGCTCAGCGTCGGCTTGCCGGCACCGCCGCTGGTCGAGCGCGACATGCGGTTGGTGTTGGCATGCACGTAGACCCCGTGCGGGCCGGGCGCGTCCTTCGCGTCGGCGGTGAGCCCATAGATCAGCATCTGGCCGTTCTCGCTGCCGCTCGACCGCTTGATCGGGACCGCGAGGTAGACGAGCTGGTTCGATCCGGGCGTCGCCGGGCTGCCATCCGGCTTGGTGATGTCGACGCGGTCGATGAAGATCATGCGGACGTTGCAGTCCTTGGCGGCGCCGGAGGTGGCGACGTTGGGCTCCCAGCCCTCGGGCAGGAACTTGGCGAGCGCAGCGGGGGGCACCACGAAGTCGAGCTGCATGCGCACTTCCGAGCTGTGCTCGACCATGGTCTGGGCGCCGGCCTGTTCGGTCAGCCCCGCGGTCAGCCCCACCGTGGCGCAGCCCGCAAGCAAAACCCCAATCGCCCCAAATGCAGCCTGCGGCTTCATTGCAGTCCTCCCCTTATCGTTAAGCCTTTGAATCTGTTCCGCTGCCAGCGGTCATCAATCATACTAACATGCTTTCCGGGTCGGCCCGCCACCGCAATGTGGGGGTGACTGATTGTAAGAGGTGATCTGGGTTCAAGTATGCGTGAAGGTGTTACCGCCGGGGCTGTCCCCACCGATGTGGCCTCTGACCGGTCCCGTTGCCGGCGCACGGCTATTGGCGCGCGCGTACCCTCCGCACCCAGCTGCTCAGCCTCTTCATCCTGATCGAGGTCATCGCTGCCGTGGTTGCGGGCGCCGTCAGCATCTTCAATGCCCGCAGCGCGACCCGGGTCGAGATCGCGGCCTCCATGGAGCTTGCCGAATTGTGGGTGAAGGAGGGGGTGCTGCTGGCTCAGCGCGAAACGCCGGCCGATCGCTTTCTGGCCGACCTGTCATCGCAGCTTCGCCGCGCTCGCCACGTGCGCATCGAGGTGAGGGATGCGGCCGGCAACGTGCTCGAGGTTCGTCCCGCCGCGGTGGTGTCGGCGCCTGGCGGCGGCGAGACCGAGGCGCCGACGACGTGGTTGCCGACTTGGCTGCTCTCGCTGGGGTCGGCACCGGCGCCGGCCTGGTTTGCGGCGCTGATCGCGCCGCCGACCGAGCGGCGCGTGGTGCCGGTCGTCGTCCAGGGTGTCCGCATCGGGTCCGTCGATGTGGTCAGCGAGCCGAAGGATGAGATCGGCGAGAAGTGGGAGACCACGTCGGTGCTGGGCGCCGTCGGGCTCGGCGTGACGCTCGCCGTCACCGGGCTGCTCTATCTGCTGGTCGGGCGCGTGCTCAAGCCGCTCACCGGCCTTGCGGCGGGCCTCGCCGAGCTTGAGCACCGGCGCTATCGCGTACGGCTCGACCGGCCGCAGCCGGCGGAGCTTGCGATCATCACCGACCGGTTCAATGCGCTCGCGGAAGCGCTGGAAGCCACGCTCGCGGAAAATCAAAGCCTCAACCGCCGCCTGATCACGGCGCAGGACGACGAGCGCCGGCGCACCGCGCTTGATCTGCACGACGAGGTCGGCCCGAGCCTGTTCGGGCTCAAGGCCCACGCGGCATCGATGGCCAAGGCCGCGGAGGCGCTTCCGGAAGGCGCGGCGGCCGACATGAAGGAGCGCGTGCGCGATCTCAACGCCATCATCGATCATCTGCAGGCGATCAACCGCGGCATGCTGAACCGGCTGCGGCCGATGTCGCTCGGCCAATTGCCGCTCGCCGACGTTCTCTCGGAGCTGGTGAGCGGGCGCGGGCGCGAATATCCGCAGATCCGCTTCTCGTTCGCGGCGGAGGGCATCGAGCGCAGCTATGGCGAAGCGATCGATCTCACGCTCTATCGCTGCATTCAGGAAAGCCTGACCAACGTGATCCGCCACGCCGAGGCCACCAGCGTGGACGTGCGAATCTCGGCCGCGCCAGGCGCTTCGGCAACCGAGGCCGCCGTCATGCTCACGGTTCGTGATGATGGCCGTGGCATCGATCCGCTGGCGCCCAAGGGACTTGGCAGCCTCGGTATGAGGGAGCGCGTCGAGGGCCTCGGCGGCGACTATGCCATCGACAGCGAGCGCGGCCGCGGCACGTCCTTGCGGGTTGTGATCCCGCTGCGCGTGACCCAAAATGCCCAAAATGATGCCGGCAGCACGGCGGCGTCGAAGACCGCCACATGAAAAATCACCGCATGAAAATCATTCCATGAGCACCGTCCTGATCATTGACGATCATCCGATCGTGCTGCAGGCGTGGCGGCGCATGTTGCAGGACGCTGGCGTCAGTGACATCTGTGATGCCCATGACGTGGCATCAGGATACCGTCTATTCCGCCGCCGCCAGCCCGAGTTCGTGATTGTCGATCTCTCGATGCAGGGCAGGGGATTGGCTGGCCTGCCGCTGATCAAGCGGATCCGGGCGCACGACCCGCGCACGCGCATTCTCGTCTTCAGCATGCACAGCGACCCGATGATCGCGGCGCGCGCGCTCGAGGCCGGCGCCAATGGCTATGTGCTGAAGGACGCGTCCCCCGACGAGTTGATCCAAGCATTCGAGAAGGTGCGCTCCGGAACTCCTTACCTCAGCGCAGACATGGCGATGCAGGTGGCGCTGGTGCGCACCGGGCTGCGTCGCGACCGGCTCTCCGACCTGACGCCACGGGAGCTCGAGACGCTGACCTTGCTGGCGCAGGGCAAGCCTTATGGACAGATCGCCGAGGAGCTGAGCGTCAGCTACAAGACCGTGGTTAACATGTCATCGCAGCTCAAGCAGAAGCTTGATGCGCGCAATCTGCCGGACCTGATCCGTATCGCGGTACAGTTACTGTCAGCGACGCCGGCTTGAGCCGCTGCCCCACGCCTGCAATCGCGGCTTTTGCCAAAACTTCCCGGTTGGCTTTGCAAAATCAGACCGTGACGGTCGGCAACGAACCGCCGACAATATCGAATCGGGGAAGCCAGAAATGGTTACGTGGGGTGGGGGACCAAGATGTATGGGGCGCATCGAGAGGCTAGGAATCTTTAATCGCAGAATTCTGTTGGGACTTTCCGGATCAGTGAGCATGGCGGCGCTGATGGCGCCAAGTGCCGTGCTGGCCCAGGAGGAAACGACACTTCCCGAGATTTCGGGTCATTGCACCGACGCCCATTCCGGCGTCGCCGCGTCGCCCCGCTCGTCCGACTCCGGCGCCGACCACACGGCAAACGCGGACGCAGACCCAGGCGCCGACACCGGTGCCGGCACCGCACCGGTAGCCGCAACCGAGCCTGGCGTGATCGACCGCGACAAGGTCCCGTCTGCCACTGAGACACTGACGGCCCCGGATTTCCAGCCGTGGATCGCGCCAAGTGTTCCGGACGCGCTGCTGCAGCGGGTGCCGAGCGTCTTCATCACCGATCTCGCGGTCAATCCGTTTCAGCCCGAAATCCAGTTCCGCGGCTTCGAGGCTGGTCCGACCCTTGGCGCGCCGCAGGGCGTAGCGATCTATCAGAACGGCGTACGCATCAACGAAGTCTTCGGCGACACCGTGAACTGGGACTTGATCCCGCAGCGGGCGATCCGGCGCCTCGACGTGTTTCCCAGCAATCCGATTTTCGGTCTCAACGCGCTGGGTGGTGCAATCTCGATCGAGATGAAGAATGGGTTCAATTACAAGGGAGGTGAGATCGAGGGGATCGTCGGTTCCTTCGGACGGCGCTCCGTCGGGTGGCAGTACGGAGCGCAGAAGGACAACGTCGCGTTCTATGTCGCGGGCGACGCGTTGAACGACAACGGCTGGCGCAGGGAGGGGCAGTCGTCGCTGCGCCGGGTTTACGCCGACGTTGGCATTCGCGGCGACGACTCGGAATTCCATGTCAACTTCACCGGCGCCTCGAACCGCTTCGGCGCCGCCGCGGCGACGCCGATCCAGCTGCTCAACAAGGATTGGGGCGCGATCTTCACGTCGCCGCAGACCTATCAGAACAAGCTCGCAATGCTCAATGCCACCGGCAGCGTCCAGCTCAGCGACACCTGGACGGTCAAGGGCAACGTTTATCTCCGCAGCTTCCGGCAGAAGCACGTCGACGGCAACATCAGCGATGTTGATGAATGCCCGGCGGGGCCCAACGCGGGCAACTTGTGCTTTGGCGATGACGCCAGCCCGCTGCTCGGCCCTGTGTCGGCGGATATTCTCAACGACCTCCCTGCGGGCTCCATCGACCGCACCCAGACGGTTGCGAACAGTTTTGGCGGCACGCTGCAAGCGGCCAACAACGACAAGGTGTTCGGCCTGAACAACAACTTCGTTGTCGGCACAAGCCTCGATCACGGTAGCGTACGTTTCAAATCATCGAGCGAGCTCGGCACCATCGGCAACGACTTCTTCGTCACCGGCACCGGCGTCATCATCGCGACGGAAGACGGCTTGGTCCAGCCTGTCGATCTCAAGACACGAAACACCTACTACGGCTTCTATCTCACCGACACCATTGATCTCACCTCGAGGCTTTCGGTGACAGCGGGTGGACGCTTCAATCTGGCGCAGATCAAGCTTCTGGATCAGCTCGGTGACGATCTTAACGGCAGCCATCAATTCTCGCGCTTCAATCCGGTGATCGGCGCGACCTACAAGCTGACGCCGAATGTGACAGTCTATGCCGGCTACTCCGAGGCTAACCGCGCGCCCACGCCGGGCGAGCTCGCCTGCTCGGATCCTAACCGGCCTTGCCTGCTTGACATTTCCCTGGTCGAGGACCCGGCGCTCAAGCAGGTGGTCGCACACACCTACGAAGCCGGCATTCGCGGCACCGTGCCGCTCGGGGGCAAGAACGGCCGCATCGACTGGAGCTTCGGCGTCTTCACCACCGACTCGACGGACGACATCCTCAACATTGCGAGCCCGATCATCGGCCGCAGCTTCTTCCAGAACGTCGGCACCACACGCCGGCGAGGTATCGAGGCCTCCGCAACTTATCAGTCGGACCGCTGGAACGTCTTTGGCACCTACAGCTTTGTCGATGCCACTTTCCGCAACACGCTGACGCTCGTCTCGGCGAACAACCCGTTCGCGGACGAGGACGGCAACATCACGGTCCTCCCCGGCGATCATCTGCCGAGGGTCCCGGCCCACCGCTTCAAGTTCGGTGCCCAATACGCGGTGTTCGACAACTGGAAGGTCGGCGGCGACCTCATCGTCACCAGCGGACAGTTCTTCCTGGGCGACGAATTGAATCAAAATCCAAAACTGCCAGGCTATTGGGTGGCGAATTTGAACTCCAACTATCAGATTACGAAGAACGTCGAGGTGTTCGGCACGGTTCGCAATCTGTTCGATCGCCGCTACTATACGATGGGCACCTTCTTCAATACGGAAGAGGCTTCTTCGGTCGTCAGCCTGAGCGACCCGCGCACGCTGAGCCCGGCCGCTCCGCGTGCTTTCTATGCGGGGCTACGCGGGAAATTCTAGACCGCTTCTGGAATTGAGTTGAGTAAGCAAATGCCTACTGAGTATTGCCCCGCTCCGTCACCCTGAGGCGCTCGCCCGGTCCTGTCCGGCCGGGCGAGTCTCGAAGGGCGGCGCCCCCGGCGATGCTGCACGCGAAAGCACAGCATCGGACGCCATCCTTCGATGGCCCGCACACACTCGGGCGCCTCTGGATGACGGAGACAGGCTGGCGCGATGGTCGAGGTCGTACCCGTGCTCATCAAGCGTCCAGCGTTCAGACCCTGGTGGCATTTATTCGTCGATGACAATTCCGCCCATGTCGAGCCGTCAGGGGAGAAACTTCAGGGCTGGCAGTTGACGAGGTCGCGTTCTTCGATTGAGAAAATCTCGTTGGTTTCGACCTTGAGATTGCGCGCGAAGCAAACCCGTCCGGTGGTGTCTTTCAGCCTTGCATCGTAAATGCCCGGCGTGGTGTCGGTGATGCGCAACCGTTCATTGGGACTGACAGTGCCGTCGCGATCGTTCTTGCACTGATTGGCTCCCCAATTGGTGGTACCCACCGGTGCAAGGTTGAACTCCGACAAGATGAATGGCGTCAGGTTCCAGAACCGAGTCGCTGGTACTTGCTGTCGGGTCTGGCTGAAGGCAGAAGAAGACAGGGTGCAAGCCACGACAAATACCAGAAATATTCTCTGCATTGTTATTGCCTTCGTATCGAACGCTTCCTAGCGCCGTTAGTCTATCGTGCACTCAGCTAACAGTTGTTCCCAAAGTGCTCGGGCAGATTTGGCAAGTGGATTTGCCCAAACCTCATTGTCTTGCGTGCAAGAACCACCGACAATGCCGAATTGGGAAGCCAAGAAATGGCTGTCGGCGGGGCGCGAGTAGGATGTATGGGGAACATTGCGGGCTAGGAATCTCTTAATCGCAAACTTCTGATAGGTCTTACCGGCTCGGTCAGCCTGGTTGCGCTGACGGCGCCAAGCGCCGTGCTAGCCCAGGAGGAAACGACACTTCCCGAGATTCGAGTCATTGCGCCAACGCCCGTTCCGGCGTCGCCACGTCGTCCGGCCCGCCCCACTCCGGCGCCGGCCACACGGCAAACGCGGACGCGGACCCAGGCGGACGCGGGTGGCACACCGGCGCCCGCGCCGGTGGCAGCGCCGCCAACGCCCGAGCCCGGACTGATCGACCGCGATAAGGTCCCATCCAGCACTCAGACGCTGACGTCCCAGGATTTCCAGCCATGGATCGCGCCAAGCGTTACGGATGCCTTGACGCGCGTTGTGCCCAGCGTGTCCACCAGTGACACTGCGGTGAATCCGTTTCAGCCCGATCTGACTTACCGAGGGTTTCTGGCGTCTCCCACGGTAGGCACGCCACAAGGGCTGGCGATCTATCAGAACGGGGTGCGCATCAATGAGTTCTTCGGCGATACGGTGAACTGGGATTTCATCCCGGAGCGCGCGATCAGGCGCCTCGACCTTTTTCCCAGCAATCCGGTCTTCGGTCTCAATGCGATTGGTGGCGCGATCTCGATCGAGATGAAGAACGGCTTCAACTACAAAGGAGGTGAGATCGAGGGCATCGTCGGTTCCTTCGGGCGGCGTTCCGTGGGTGCGCAGTACGGCGCGCAGAAGGACAACGTTGCGTTTTACGCAGCGGCTGACGCGCTCAACGACAACGGCTGGCGCCAGCGCTCGCCCTCCGAGTTGCGCCGCATCTATACGGATGTCGGTGTGCTCGGCGATGATACCGAATTTCATCTCAACTTCACCGGCGCATCGAACCGTTTCGGCGCGCTAGCGGCAACGCCGATCGAGATGCTCAATCGGAGCTGGAGCTCGGTCTATACCTCGCCGCAGACCTATAAGAACCAGCTTGCGTTTCTCAATGCGACCGGCAGCTACCGCGTCAGCGACACCTGGACGGTGAAGGGCAATGCCTATATCCGAAGCTTCCGGCAGCAGCATGTCGATGGCAACACCAGTGACGTGGAGCCGTGCAATCCATTGGGTCCTAACAATGGCTTTCTTTGCTTCGGCGACGACACCACGCTGTTGTTTGGTCAGAACGGTCCGGTGCCGGACATTCTCGGTGGCGCGATTCCCGGCTCCGTCGATCGCACCAAGACGGCCGCACTGACAGTCGGTGGCACGGTCCAAGCGGCAAGCAGCGACAAGGTGTTCGGGCGTGAGAATCAGTTTGTGGTCGGGACGAGCCTCGATCACGGCAATGTGCGGTTCAATGCATCGAGCGAGCTCGGCACCATCGGCAATGACCTGTTCACCACCGGAACGGGCGTTATCATTGCTCAGCCCGATGGCGCGGTTGCGCCGGTCGATCTCAAGACCCGCAACACCTACTATGGCTTCTACCTCACCGACACCATCGACCTGACCTCCCGGCTTTCGCTGACAGCAGGCGGACGCTTCAACCTGGCGCAGATCAAGCTTCTGGATCAGCTCGGTGAGGATCTCAACGGCAGTCATCAATTCTCGCGCTTCAATCCGGTGATTGGCGCAACCTACAAGCTGACGCCGGACGTAACTCTTTATGGCGGTTACTCGGAGGCCAACCGGGCACCGACACCGGCCGAGCTTGCCTGCGCGGATCCGGCGCGGCCATGCCTGCTCGATAACTTCCTGGTCTCGGACCCGCCGTTGAAGCAGGTCGTGTCGCACACCTATGAGGCCGGAATTCGCGGCCAGGTGCCGCTTGGCAAGACCGAGCGCTTCAATTGGAGCTTCGGTGTATTCACCACCGACTCGGACGATGACATCATCCGGGTCTTGAGCGAGATCGCTGGCCGGGGCTTCTTCCAGAACGCCGGCACCACCCGCCGGCAGGGCATCGAGGCTTCGGCCAACTACAGCTCGGATCGCTGGACGGTATTCGCCACCTACAGCCTGATCGACGCCACCTTCCGGAACACTCTGACGCTGGAATCGCCCCACAATCCGCTCGCCGACAATGGGGAGATCACGGTCCGCCCCGGCAACCATCTGCCCGGGGTGCCGCGCCATCGCTTCAAGGCCGGCGTGGACTACAAGGTGTGGGACGACTGGACGGTCGGTGGCGACATGGTCGCCGTGAGCGGCCAATATCTGGTCCAAGACGAATCCAATCTCAATCCGAAACTGCCGGGCTACTGGGTCGCCAACCTGCACACGAGCTACAAGGTGTCAAAGCAGGTCGAAGTTTTCGGCATGGTCCGCAATGTGTTCGACAAGCGCTACTACACGGCCGGCACCTTCTTCGAGACCGACGCTATTCCGTTCCTTAATTTGAGCGACCCGCGCACGGTCAGCCCCGGCGCGCCGCGCGCCTTCTATGCGGGGCTGCGCGGGAAGTTCTAGCGCCTATCACTCCGGGCAAGCGACTTGACGCTCCACGCAGGGCGCGGGACCTTGAGCTCTTGATTGCAACAGGAGCGCGCGCATGAGCCGTCAGGACTTCAGGTCGTTTATTCCGGAGCCGGGCAAGTCGCGCATCTCCGGTCCGAATGCGCGGGCTCATACCGAGGCGCGGCTTAAGTCGCCGCGCGCACAGGACCTGTTCGGGACCTGGGCAAAGCTTGCGGCCGAGCCGTTCAAAGGCATCACGACCCACGGCCACGTCGAAGCCGGGCTGTTCTCGCCCGAGCCCGCGGGCGCGCCGACTGCCGCGATGGTCGAGGCCGCGTCCGCGCTCATCAATCGCGTGAGCGCCGCCGAGCGCGAGCGCATGTGCTTTGCGGTCGACTCAAGCGTCTGGCAGCAATGGCAGAACACCGAGAACTATGTCGAGACCTACGGGCTACGGCTAGATGAGACGAGCGACGACGTGCGCGACGCTGTCATGGGCGTTGTGCGCGCGAGCATGAGCCCGAAGGGCTACGAGGTCTCGCGCAATGTGATGCGGCTCAATCGGTTTCTCGGCGACCTTGTCAGCGGGCCGGCGGTGCTGGGCGAGTGGAGCTACATCTTCTGCGTCTACGGCGCGCCCTCGACCACCGAGCCGTGGGGCTGGCAGCTGTTCGGACACCATCTCTCGCTCAATTGCTTGGTGATCGGCGGCCATATGGTGCTGACGCCGGCTTTTCTGGGCGCCGAGCCCTGCTTTGCGGATGAGGGCCCGTTCGCGGGAATCAGCCTGTTCGAGGACGAGGAGCGGCTCGGTCTGTCGCTGATGCGCTCGCTGTCACAGCCGCAGCAGCAGTGTGCCATTGTGGCGCAGGCCATGATGGGTGGCGACCTGCCGCCAGGGCGCTGGCATTTCGCCGACCATCTGCATCTCGGTGGTGCGCATCAGGACAACCGGATCGTTCCGTTCGAGGGATTGCGTGCGAGCGAGTTGAGCGCCCTGCAGCAGCGCAACCTTCTCGACCTCGTTTCGGCCTACATCGCGCCGCTGCCGGCTGGCCCTTACGCGGCGCGCATGAGCGAGATCGAGCACCATCTTGCCGAGACGCATTTCTGCTGGATCGGCGGCTTCGGGGAGGAGAACCCGTTCTACTATCGCATCCAGAGCCCGGTGACGTTCATCGAGTTCGATCATCACTCGGGCGTATTTCTCACCAATCCGGAGCCGGCGAAATTCCACGTGCACACGATCGTGCGCACGCCCAACGGCAATGACTACGGGGTCGATGTGCTGCGCCAGCATTATGCGCATGCGCATTCGCACAAAGTGCACCCGTAGGGTGGGCAAAGGCGCTGGCACGGCGTTTCGACAAAGGAAGCCTTGCGTGCGCCGTGCCCACCAGAGATTGTCCGACTTGCATTGATGCCGTTGGTGGGCACGGCGCATGCAAGTCTCTGCCGTGGAGAAAGGTGGTGCCTGCGCCTTTGCCCACCCTACGGCGCCGCGTCTAGTCCAAATAGCTGCGCTTGCCGGTCTGGATCAGCTCATAGAGCGCGCGGATCTCTCCCGCCAGGCGATTGTAGTTGCGCCAATCCTTGTATTGCGGGAACGTCAGCGTCTTGATCGCATCGTCGACGCTCACGCCCTTCGCGACCGCGTCCTTCACTGTCGCGTATTCATCCGCCAGCATGGCGGCGAGCTCCTTGACGTCGGCGCGTGTCGCGACGTCGCCGTGCGCCGGCAGGATGCGGTCGACATCCATCGCGGCGACCTGCTCCAGGAGCTTGACCCAGCTGTCGACCGACGGCGTGAACGCCATGTTGGGCATGCTGCGCTTGCCGAACGCGCCGGGCGTGAACAGTGCGCGCGCGTGCGGGAAGGCCACGAAAGTGTCGCCGGCCTGCTGGCCGGGACCGAGATACATCAGCCGCACCTCGCGCCCGCCGAGCTTGATGGTCATGTTGCTGTCGAACGTCACGTCGGGCAGGACGAGCTTCACTTCGCTCGGATCGAGATTCTGGTTCTTGAAGCCGTCGATGCGGCGCGCCATCTCCTTGGCCTGCACATGCTGCATGATGCGCGCGGTCTCGGCCTGCGCCACGAAGGTTGCGCCGGTGGCCTTGAACGGCGCATTGCCGAAATGATGGTCGCCATGGAAATGGGTGTTGATCACCCACTTGATCGGCTTGTCGGTCACCTTGCGGATCATGTCGAGCAGCGCCTGGCCGTGGCGCGGATGCGTGCGGGTATCGATCACCAGCACGCCCTCGTCGGTCACCATGAAGACCGCGTTCGAGCCGGCAAACTCGTAGAAGAAATAGAGGTCGTTGGTGATCTGCTTGAGCTCGGCCGGCGGGGCGGCGCGGCCTTGGGCCGCGGCAGGAGCAGGCGCGAGCGCAACCGGCAACGGTCAGCGCAAGGATCATCCCCAGGAGCAGGCGGCGGTGGGCCAAAGCCGAGAGCCTGCCCACGATTGCCAGGAATGCTGTTGTCGCCATTGAATTCCTCCCGATCGACATCGTGGGCGGCCTGGTAGGCTTGGTCGCCACCGCCGAGCTTGGTGCGAGGTTAGAGCATCCGCGGTGCCGATACGAGAACCTTGACCGCGGCCGTCTGCCACGCAAACCTTGGCGTGTCCGCAGGCAGGAAACGCGCTGATGCCCAAACGACTCAAATGGCTGACAACGATCTGCGCGCTCGCGCTCGGCACCCTGGCGGCGCTTGCGGCCGAAATCGATGACTTCCTGGCTGGCACCAGCCGGTCCTGCGTGCAGTGCGATCTCTCCGGGCGTGATCTGCAGTCGCGCAACTTTTCCCGCACCCGGCTCGACCAGGCCAATCTGAAGGACGCGAACCTCACCGCTGCGTCGTTTTTCCGCGCCAGCCTGGTGCGGGCGAACCTGTCGGGTGCGAAGCTTGCTGGCGCCAATCTGAATGTGGTCGATGCCAAGTGGGCGAGCTTCGCGGGGGCCAATCTCGAGGAGGCGTTGCTGTTCGAGGCGGATCTTGGCAGTGCCGATCTCTCGGGGGCCAATCTCAAGGCCGCCAAGCTTGGGCGCGCCCGGCTCAACCAGGCCAACCTGGCCGGTGCCAAGCTTCCAGCTGCTGATCTGCGTGGCGCGCGGCTCGCTGGCGCCAAGCTCACCGGTGCTGACCTGCGCGCCGCCGCGCTGCACGCCCAGAACCTGCGCGAGCTCGACCTGCGCGGCGCCGACTTTACCATGAGCGATATGCCGGAGGTCGATCTGCGCGGCGCCGATCTGCGGGACGCGCAGCTCGCCGGCGTCGACCTCTATGGTGCGAACCTGAACTCGGCCGATCTGCGCGGCGCCAATTTCGAGGGTGCCAACCTGACCAACGCCATCCTGACCGACGCGCGCCTCGAAGGCGCCAAGTTCGACGGCGCCATCATGCCGGACGGCAAGCGGCGGGAGTGAGCCGGCCTCAGTCCTTTTTGACCTTTATCAATGACCGTCAGGGGCGATGTGATTTTTTGTCCTGGTCACATTCGTCCGACCCAGCTCCGGCCACCTCCCCAAATCCTTTGCAAACACAGGACCAGCCAGATGCCCAAGTTTCTCCGTTGCGCGGGCCTCCGAGGCGCCGTTGTCGTTGCTTCATTGCTGGCGATTCCGGCAATCGCGGTGGCTCAGCATTCCATGCAGGATCATGCCGCGCCATCCGGCAGCTCAGGCGCAGTCCCGCGCGATCAAGTGCTGGCGCAAGCCTCGCCACAAGCGCCGTCGCAGTCGGCGATGCCGATGATGCCTGGGATGGGCCAAGGCGACATGCACGCGCCGCTGATCATCACCCTGCGATCGGGCATTGCGGGTGGACGTATGGTCTATATCGGCGTGGGCGGCGAGATCGATGAGCAGGTCAATCCGACGCTGCAGGTTCACGAGGGCGAAACCGTACAGATAAACCTCATCAACGGTGAAGGCGCGGAACACGATATCGTGCTGGATCAATATGCCGCGCGCTCAGGTCGAGTGCAGGCGAAAGGCGCGAGCACATCGCTTGTCTTCACTGCCGACAAGACTGGCGAGTTCATCTATTTCTGCACGATTGCGGGCCATCGAGAGGCCGGAATGGAAGGGCGGATCAGGGTTCTGCCCGGCGCCCGGACGGCCCCTCCGTCGGTGGCACAGGATATCAGCCGCGATCCAACAGACCTGAGCGCGCCCTTGCGCGGCCGGTTGCCGCAGGTCGTGCGCGTCGATCTCGCTACAGTCGAGCTCAAGGGCCAGCTTGCGGACAAGACGAGCTACGACTTCTGGACCTTCAACGGCAAAGTGCCCGGGCCCTTCGTGCGCGTGCGCGTCGGCGATACGGTCGAGGTGCATATGAAAAACGATCCGTCGAGCATCATGTTTCACTCGGTGGATTTTCACGGCGCGATCGGTCCTGGCGGCGGAGCGGAGTTCACCCAGGCTGCCCCGGGCGAAGAAAAGGTCGTGACCTTCAAGGCGATGGTGCCGGGACTCTATGTCTACCATTGCGCCACGCCGAGCGTGCCGCACCACATCACCAACGGCATGTATGGGCTCTTGCTGGTTGAACCGGAAGGCGGATTGCCCCAAGTCAATCGCGAATTCTATGTCATGCAAGGCGAGCTATACACGACGAAGCCCTTCGGCACGAACGGCCATCAGGAAATGGACTACAGCAAGCTCTCGACCGAGCGGCCGGAATATTTCGTCTTCAATGGGGCGGTCAGTGCGCTGACGAAGGCGCATCCCCTGCGCGCCAGTGTCGGTGAAACGGTGCGAATCTACTTCGGCGTCGGAGGGCCGAATTTCACCTCGTCCTTCCACGTCATCGGCACGATCTTCGATCGAGCCTATGAAGGTGCGAGCCTTCTCTCACCACCCCTGCAGGGTGTGCAGACAGTGACAGTCCCACCGGGCGGTGCAAGCATGGTGGAATTCAAGCTCCATCGTGGCGGACGCTACACGCTCGTCGACCACGCTCTGTCGCGCCTCGAACGCGGGCTGGTCGGCTTCCTGCAAGTCGACGGTCCGGAGGACGACGAGATCATGCATAAGGGGCCAGCCGCAACGCCGGTATCGCGGAGATAACTAGTGGTCCAATTCTAACATTCGCATCCCTTCTCGGCGGGCTCTCTTGCGAATGTTAGAATCAAAGGACCACTAGCAATATAGGTTTCTAGTGGAGCTTTGGATTTGACATTCGCTTTGCGAGCCCGCGGCTGAGTGGGTAGCGAATGTCAAATCCGCTCCACTAGCGTTTAATCGCCGGATCAAACAGCTCGAACCGCGTCCAGCTCTCGAACTGGTTCTGCGTGTACTCGCCGGTCGCCTGGTCGATCTCGCTCTGGCCGGGCTTGCGCAGGAAACGCGCCTCCACCATCAGGTAACGCTCGGGCGTCACCTTCTCGCAGCGCTGCTTGAGGAAAATGCCGCCGACCGGCGTTTCGCCCGGCGCCGGCGGGAAATCGGTGCAGCTCCAGCCGGCCGGATCGTAGCGGTTGATGATGGCGAGCCGCAGCAGATGCGCCATCCGCCGCGCGCCGGGATCGCCGCGCGGGTCGCTGACGAACCGGAGGCCGCGCAGGATGCCGTCACGATCGAACAGCACCGAGAGGATGATCGGATGTCCGGCGACGCGTGTGCCCATGCGGCCGAGCGTGACCGGGTCGTCGATGGCCCTGCCGACATATTCGCTCGTGTCGTCAAAGCGGACATAGACCTCATGCAGGCCGTTGTCTTCGGGCCGGCATTTGCCGAACTCCGACCAGTCGAGCAGGCGCTGGCGCGGCGCGCCGCCGTTGCTGCCGCAGGCGAACTCGCCGAAACCGTCGGCGCTCATCGATTTCGCGTTGAGGCCGAGCTTCAGCCGGCGAATCTCGCCCTGGTCCTCGCGCGGCTGCGCCAGCGCGGGCAGGCTTGCGAGCATGAGCGCAAGCGCAAAGCTGGCGCGGCAAAGCCGCGCCAGCGAGGTGTTGTGTCGAGTGCCGCTCACAGCCCGAACACGAACAGCATCGACGCCGTCGCGGTGTTCTTCAGCTCGGGTGCCACCGCCAGGATGGCGGTTGGCTGCCTCGATCCGACCAGCACCGCCACGTACTGCTTGCCGTTGACCGAGTAGGTGATCGGCGGCGCGTTGATGCCGGTGCCGAGGTTCACGCTCCAGACCTCCTGCATGGTCTTGGCATCGTAGGCCGCGAAGGTGCCGTCGACGTGGCCCATGAAGACGAGGTTGCCGGCGGTCGCCAGCAGCGCCGCCGTAGGTCGGATAGTCGACCCTCGCCTGGCCCTTGACCTCGCCGGTGACCGGATCGACCGCCTTGATGGCGCCGGTCAGGCGGTCCGGGCGTTCGAGTCCCGCCGCCGGCGAAGCGGTCGCGTGGCTTCACCGTCCCGCCCTGATCGACGAAGTCCTTCTGCTCCTCCGTGAACAGGTAGTTGCAGCCTTCCTTCGACGGGATGTAGAGCAGGCCGGTGCTCGGGATTGTAGGCGCCGGGCTCCCAGTTCTTGCCGCCGGAATGCGCCGGGCAGAGCTGCTCGCTGTTGGGGTTGGCGCGGGTGCCGTGGCTGCGCGGGGTGTATTCCTGCACGTCCTTGGTGGGATCGTAGTTGAGCGGCCGGCCGGTCTTCGGGTCGAGCCCGGTCGTCCAGTTCAGCTTGTCGACATACTGCTTGCCGGCCACGAACGAGCCGTTCACGCGGTCGAGCACGTAGTAGAAGCCGTTGCGGCCGCGTGCACGACGAGCTTGCGGTCCTCGCCATTGACCTTGGCGTTGATGATCGGGTGCTCGGAGATTTCGTCGAAGTCGTACGGATCGTTGGGCGTGTACTGGTAGCCCCACTTGATCTTGCCGTCGGACGGCGAGAGCGCGAGCACGCTCGCGGCCCACTTGTTGTCGCCTGGCCGATATTCCGGATCCCAGTCGGGGCCGGCATTGCCGATGCCCTGATAGAACGTGTCGGTCTCCGGGTCGTAGGTTGCGGTCTCCCAGATCGAGCCGCCGCCGTGCTTCCAGCGCTCCTTGCCGTCCTTCCAGGTCTCGTTGCCAGGCTCGCCGGCGCCCGGGATGGTGTAGGTGCGCCAGACCTGCTTGCCGGTGTTGAGATCGGTGCCGTCGATCCAGCCGCGAATGCCGTATTCACCGCCGGCGCTGCCGACGATCGCAATGTCGCGCACGATCAGCGGCGCCGCGGTCAGCGTCTCGGCGATCGCCGGATCGGCGATCTTGCGCTCCCAGACCTTCTCGCCGGTCGCCTTGTTGATGGCGAACAGCCGGCCATCGAGCGAGATCGAGATGATCTTGTCCTTCCAGAGCGCGACGCCGCGGTTGTTGACGCCGCAGCAGGCGACATCGCCCGCCCAGGCCTTGTCGGTCTCGGGATCGAACGCCACTTGAAGGTGCCCTTCTTGCCGCTCGTTACATCGATGGCGTAGACCGTGCCCCAGCCGTCGGTCACGTACATGACGCCGTCCTCGACGATCGGCGTGCGCTTCCAGGTTGCCGAGCTTGTAGCGGGTGCCGGCGCCTTCGATGCCGCCGAGCGCGACGCTGAACGCGATCTTGAGATTCTTGACGTTGCTCGGTGTTGATGTTCTTGAGCTGCGAGAAGCGGTGGCCCTCGTAGTTGCCGTGATGCAGCAGCCAGTTCTGCGGCTCCTTGCCGACGTTGAGCGAACGCTCATGCGTCATGTCGGCGGCGCTCACCGGCGTGAGTGCGGTCGCCATCAGCAGCAATGCAGCGATTGATAGAGATTTCATCAGTTCCCTCCCTTGGGCCGCCAGTTCAGGGCGCCGCCCGTGCTCGATGTCTGTCTTATAGGGGAATGTCTGTCTTAAAGAGGAATGTCTGTCTTACAGAGGAAGTTGTCGCCGGCGCGGCGAAACCGCCGCGCCGGCATTGAGATCGTGGCATTAGAGCCCGAACACGAACAGCATCGACGCCGTCGAGGTGTTCTTGAGCTCGGGCATGTTCCCGAGCATGGCGGCCGGCTGCCTCGCGCCCACCAGCACGGCGACGTACTGCTTGCCGTTGACCGAGTAGGTGACCGGCGGCGCGTTGATGCCGGTGCCGAGGTTGACGCTCCAGACCTCCTTCATGGTCTTGGCATCATAGGCCGAGAACGTGCCGTCGAGATGGCCGGCGAAGATCAGGTTACCGGCGGTCGCGAGCAGGCCGCCGAAGTTCGGATAGTCGAGCCTGATCTGGCCCTTGGTCTCGCCGGTCACCGGGTCGACCGCCTTGATGGCGCCGTAGCGCTGTCGGCAGGTTTCTGTTGCCGCCGCCGGCGAAGCGCTCGCGCGGCTTCACGGTGCCGCCCTGGTCGACGAAGCTCCTTCTGCTCCACGGTCGTGATACGATGTTGCAGCCTTCGATCGACGGGATGAAGAGCAGGTTGAGGTCGGGATTGTAGGCGCCGGGCGGCCAGTTCTTGCCGCCGAAGTGCGACGGGCAGGCAGCGGATTGCGGTCCCGGGCGGCGCGGCATGCCGTGGCTGCCGCGCGTGTAGACCTGCACGTCCTTGGTCGGATCGTAGTTGAGCGGCTTGCCGGTCTTCGGATCGAGCCCGGTGGTCCAGGTCAGCTCGTCGACATACTGCTTGCCGAACACGAACGAGCCGTTGACGCGGTCGAGCGCGTAGTAGAAGCCGTTGCGCGCCGCGTGCACGACGAGCTTGCGGTCCTCGCCGTTGACCTTGCCGTTGATGATCGGGTGCTCGGAGATTTCGTCGAAGTCGTACGGGTCGTTCGGGCGTGTACTGGAAGCCCCACTTGATCTTGCCGTCGCGACGGCGACAGCGCGAGCACGCTCGCGGCCCACTTGTTGTCGCCCGGCCGGTATTCGACGTCGTAGTCGGGACCGGCATTGCCGATGCCCTGGTAGAACGTGTCGGTCTCCGGGTCGTAGGTCGCGGTTTCCCAGATCGAGCCGCCGCCGTGCTTCCAGCGCTCCTGGCCGTCCTTCCAGGTTTCGTTGCCGGGTTCGCCGGCGCCCGGAATCGTGTAGGTGCGCCAGAGCCTGCTTGCCGGTGTTGAGGTCGGTGCCGTCGATGATAGCCGCGGATGCCGAATTCGCCGCCGGCCGCGCCCACGATGGCGATGTCGCGCACGATCAGCGGCGCGAGCGTGATGGTCTCGGCAATTGCCGGATCAGCGATCTTGCGCTCCCAGACCTTCTCGCCGGTCGCCTTGTTGAGCGCGAACAGCCGGCCATCGAGCGTGATCGAGATGACCTTGTCCTTCCAGAGCGCGACGCCGCGGTTGTTGACGCCGCAGCAGGCGACATCGCCGGCCCAGGCGCTTGTCGGTCTTGGGATCGAAGCGCCAGCGGAAGGTGCCCTTCTTGCCGCTCGTCACGTCGATGGCGTAGACGCGTGCCCCAGCCGTCCGGCACGTACATGACGCCGTCTTCGACGATCGGCGTGGCTTCAAGATTGCCGATGCTTGTAGCGGGTGCCGGCGCCTTCGATGCCGCCGAGCCCGACGCTGAACGCGATCTTGAGGTCCTTGACGTTGCTCGGAGTTGATGGTCCTTGAGCTGCGAGAAGCGGTGGCCCTCGTAGTTGCCGTGGTGCAGGAACCAGTTCTGCGGCTCCTTGCTGGATGCCGTGAGCGCACGCTCGTGCGTCATGTCGGCTGCGCTCACCGGCGTGAGCGCGCTTGCCATCAGCAGCAATGCGGCGATTGATAGCGATTTCATGCGATTCCTCCCTGGCTTTCCAAATCGAGCCGGCTCTGTGTGACGGGTTGCCAGCCATGCCGCGACTTTGTCGCGGTCGCCGTTAACTTGCTGGAAAGCGTAGTCGCTTGCGTCAAGCTCGGCAATACAGTTGCGTTCGTTAAGTCACGGCGGCCGAGGCGTGACGCTCACCAAGCCGCCGGTATCTCTTTCGTCAGGTGTGGGGTCCTGCCCAACCGCTCGTGTTGACGGCTACTGTTGGGTGCACGATGTCAGCTCTTTCTCCTCGATCGAGAAGATCTCGCCGGCCTCGAGCTCGAGATTGCGGACGATGCAGGTCCGCTTCAGACATCGACGAGCTTGGCGTCGTAGCGGCCGGGGGGCGTATCGGTGATGCGCAGCCGCTCGTCGGCATCAACCGTGCCGTCCCGGTCGTTCTTGCACTGGTTGGCGCCCCAGTTGGTCGTGCCGGCCGGGCGCCAGATAGAACTCGGAGATGGTGTGGCGCGTCAGATTCCAGAAGCGCGTCGGGCGCTCCGCGGCGAAAGCCGACGTGACGGTTGCGGCGAGCACGAAAACAATAAGTGCGGTTTTGCGCATGACACTTGCGCATTGTGGCGACGCTTCCTTGTGGCCATCCGACTGCTCACAGCATTCCTTGGCGCTTTTCGGCAGTCTGTTGCTTGCAGGCACCCTTTAGGGCGCCAGACGCCAATTGAGCCTAGCCTCGATGCCGGATCGGGGGAAGGTGGCAAATTGTGGCGAATTTGTACGGACATCCTTCGCCATCATCTTGAACCCGCCGCGCTGCTGCGTCACTATCCCGCAGACAAGAGCCCCGTCAGCGAGCCCGAGAAGAACACATATGGCCGTCCAAGCACTGGAGAGTGACTTCCCCAACGATCGTCTACCGCTCCTGCGCTGGCTGATGTTCACCGGCGTCTGTGTCTTCGGCTTCGTGCTGGTATGGTATTTCGGGCTCTTCCGCCTGATGCTCGCCAGCGACAAGACCTACATTTCGGCGATCATCGTGGTGCTCTATCTCGCCGACCTGCGTCCACTGCTTCCTGCGCACCATGGTGATCTCGCGCGAGCTTGACGCGGCGCACCGGGTGGCTGCGCTGGTCAGCGGCGGCGTGAGCGGCTTCAACGTCGCCGGGCAGAATGTGGTGACCTCGGAGGGCGCGCGTCTGCCGCCCGGCGCGGTGACCAATCACATCCGCAATCTCATTCTCAAGTCGCGGCTGCAGGGTGGTCACCGTATTGACCAGACCCTGCTGCTGCGCGGGCTCGCGGACGCGTTGCGCGGCCCCAACCAGCTCGGATCGTTCGCCAGCGATTCCCTGATGAAGCTCGGGCTCCTGGGCACGATCGTGGGCTTCATTCTGATGCTCGCTCCGATTGCCGGCCTCGATGGCGCCGACCGTGTCTCGGTGAAGAACTCGATGGGCCTGATGAGCGATGGCATGGCGGTCGCCATGTACACCACGCTGACCGGCCTGATCGGGTCCGTGCTGCTGCAGATGCAGTACTATCTGCTGGATGACGCGACCGCGAAAGTCTTCGCGCTTTCCACCGATCTGACCGAGGTCTTCGTCGTTTCCGTTCTCGAACGAGAGCATGATGGACAGCTTCGGTAACTATCCCCGCGAAAAGTTCGATCCCTTCAGCCTCATGCTCTTCAAGGGGCTGCAGGTCGTTGCTTTTCTTTTCTTCCTCGCTCTGCTGGCGATGAATCCCGAGGCCAAGGAAGGCAAGATCGAGTCGAAGGCCGAGTTCATCATCACGATGACCTGGCCGGACGAGCATCCCGACGACCTCGATCTCTACGCCGAGGATCCGTTCGGCAACATCGTGTGGTATCACGTGCGCGAGGGCGGCTTCATGGTGCTCGACCGCGACGACCGCGGCAGCGCCAACAACACTATCACGGTGGATGGCCGCAAGGTGTCGAGCCCGTTCCGGCAGGAGACCATCAGCATTCGCGGCATCGTGCCGGGCGAATATACGGTCAACGTCCACTATTTCCTGGCCACGCGGGGCGGGCCGGTGCCGGCATTGGTCAAGGTCGAGAAGATCAACCCGCAGGTCGAGGTCGTGTCCCATGACACGGTCATGCTCAGCCGCATGGGTGAGGAGAAGACTGCGGTGCGCTTCAGGCTCGCCGCCAATGGCAGCGTGGTCGACATCAATCACCGCGACAAGTCACTGATCCAGCTCACGCGCAACGTCCGCCGCACGGGCGGCAAGTAGACGACCGCGCGACTGCAGAGGCGTCACGGATGACCGTAACCCTGCTTGCAATTTCTGCCGCTTACGTCGTGCTGGCGTTGGTCGTGCTGTCGATGGGACTGACGTCGAAGTTCGCCTGGTGGGTGAAGGCCAGCACGATCGTGGTCAGCTCGGCGTTCTTTGTCGAAGTATTCTTCGCCAGCAAGAGCCTGCTCGGCTGGCCCGCATCGAGCTCGCCGCTGCCGTCCAAGTTCCAGCTGCTGTGGACGCGGGTGGTCGAGCCCGACCTCAAGGCCGGCAACCGCGGCGCGATCTATCTCTGGGTCGAGGAGGTCGATGGCAACAACGTGCCGAGCGGGCTGCCGCGCTCCTATCGGCTGCCATACTCGGTCAAGCTTGCCGACCGCACGCTGAAGGCGCGCGACGAGATCATGGCCGGCAATCCGCAGGAGGGTTTGGCCGAGGATGTCGCCGAAGGCGATCCGACTTCGGCCGAGGCCAACGCGCAAGCCCAACCAGCAGGCCGACGGTGGCGTCACCTCGACCGGCGGCAAGGTCGAGCTCGATGGCCCGATCGACCAGCGTTCCGCGCGTCGAGTTCCGCCCGATGTCCAATGCCGCTGCTGCCGCCGAAGCCCTAAGCTGCGATCGGCGTTGTTGATTTGGCGCTCGCGCTGCGCGAGCGATCAGGAGCGGCGAGATCATGCAGGCGAAAGTCTTCTTGTCATCCGAACTCGTGGGCCTGTGCCCGAGTGGCTGGCCGGCATCATCGTTCGAGGCTTTGGCCGGGCTGATCGGCAATATCCGGCATCGGCGTGATCGGCGCGCTGATCGGAAGCTGGCTGCTGCCACGCGTGGGTATTCATCTCGGCTCCGGAATTGCCGCCTCGATCGCCGTGGCCACCATCGGCGCGCTCATTCGGCGGGATGCTTCGGGCACTCATCGCCAGGCGCAGCCGCTGGCGCCTGCAGCGTGCCGCTCCGCAGAGTCTAGGCGGGCTTGCCGCCGTCGCCGTCATCGCGAGGAACGCTTCCTCGATCGTGCTCGTGCCGGCGGAAGCGACCAGCTGCCTTCGGTGTGGTGTCGGCCAGCACCTTGCCGCGGTGGAGCACGATGACGCGATCGGCGTCGGCGACTTCGTCGCACAGATGCGTCGCCCACAGGATGGCGACCGCGCGCTCGCTGCGCATGCGTCAGCAAGAGCTTGAGCAGGTCGCTGCGGCTCGCCGGATCGAGCCCGACCGTCGGCTCGTCCATCAGCAGCACGCGCGGCTCGTGCAGCAGCGCGCGCGCAAGCTCGACGCGGCGCCGGTTGCCGCCACTGAGCTCGGCGGTCTTGTCGTCGGCGCGATCGTTGAGACCGAGACGAACGAGCTCGCTGGCGATGCGTGCCTTGGCGATCGGCGCGCGGCATGCCGTGCAGGCCGGCGTGAAACAGCAGATTGGCGGTGACCGTCAGCTCGAGATCGAGCGTCGGCTGCTGGAACACGATGCCGAGCCCGGCGAGCGCCGGCACCGGATCGCGCGACATGTCGTGGCCCATGACCTCGATGCGGCCGGAATCCGGCAGGAACAGCCCGGACAGGAGCTGGAACAGCGTCGACTTGCCGGCGCCGTTCGGGCCGAGCAGCGCGATGAACTCGCCCGCCTTGGCGGTCAGGCTGACGCCGTGCGAGCGCTTTACCGGCCCGTAACTCTTGACGACTTGTCGAGGAGGAGGGCGGGTGGGTCCTTGACTGTCATTCACCGGTCTTGGCCCTTCGCCACTATTCGACTGCGTCGCGACGCACGTGCGTCCTGCGGTCGGCTTGCTCCACCGCTTTGATCAGGCGTACGCTGGCAGCAACCGACGCAATTCGCAAGCGGAGAGAGAAACCGGTGTCGATCGATCGACGCGCGCTCAGCCTTGCCGTCCATGCCGCCGCCCTCGTCGCCTGTCTCACGCGTCGCGCCGGCCGCCGCCAAGGACACCGGACTGATTTTCGTCAGCAACGAGAAGTCGAACAACCTGATCGTGATCGATCCCAAGACCCACAAGGTCGTCAAGGACATCAAGGTTTCGCGCCGGCCGCGCGACATGCATTTCAATGCCGACCGCACCAAGCTCTATGTCGCCTGCGGCGACGACGACGTGATCGACATCGTCGACGTCGCCAAGCTCGAGGTCATCGGCCGCATCCCGACCGGGCCGAGCCCGGAGACCTTCGCGATCGACGAGGCGCAAGCGCCGCATCTATGTCGCCAACGAGGAGGGCTCCTCGCTCTCCATCATCGACATGGACCAGGCCATCACGGTGCACGAGGTGCCGACCGGCGCCGAGCCGGAAGGCGTGTTCGTCGGCGAGGACGGCAAGACGCTCTATGTCACCTCGGAGGTCGGCGACCTCGATCCACCTGGTCGACGCCGAAGGCGGACACGTGCTGCAGGACGTGGTCGTCGGCACGCGGCCGCGCCGGTTCGCGGCGACGCCCGACCGCAAGGAGCTGTGGGTCACGGCCGAGCTCTCGGGCGAGGTCTACATCATCGATCGCGGCGAAGTTCGAGGTCTCCGGCAAGATCGAGTTCCTGCCGCCCGGCATGCGCAAGAGCGACGTCACGCCGGTCGGACTCGCCATGACCAAGGACGGCAAGACCGCGTTCGTGACGCTCGGCCACGCCGCGCATGTGGCGGTGGTCGACGTGGCGACCCGCAAGATCACGGCCTACATCCTGGTCGGCAAGCGCTCCTGGGGCGTCACGCTGTCGCGCGACGAGCGCACGCTCTATGTGGCGAACGGCTTTGGCGACGACATCACGGTGATCGACGTCGACAGCCGCAAGGCCACGGTGTCGATCCCGGTCGGCCGCATTCCGTGGGGCGTGATCATCGATGATTAGGTGAGACTTCGAGGCGGGTTTCGGCGAATGTGGAGGGCAGGCGTCGGTGGCACGGCCTGCTCCCTCCCCCTTGTGGGGGAGGGGTTGGGGAGAGGGGTGGTTCTGGATTCGGAATCTGCCGTCGCGCTACCCTCACCCCTGTCCCTCCCCCACAAGGGGGGAGGGAACGCTGTGGCGCCGCCTGCGTCTCCATCGCTTTTCTTGCGCTGTCGTTGCTGCTGGCTGCAAGCTCTGCCAGCACCGCTTTCGCCCAAACTCGCGCCGCCCGCGCGCGCAGCAGCGCGTGACCATCGGCTATGTCGAGATCGCAGGCGACCCGCGCCATGAGCCGATCAAGGCCTACGAGCGCCTCGTACTCAAGCCGCGCGAGTCGCCGTTCGCGGGCGCGCAGGTCGGGATCGACGAGGCGCAGGCGCTCTCGCGCGTGCTCAAGATCGATTTTGCGCTCGAGCGCATCACGGTCAAATCCGCGGAGGAGGTTGCGCCCGCGGTCACGCAGGCTCGGGGCGTGACATCCATTTCTTCATCGTCGACGCGCCGGCCGAAGCATTCAGGCCACTGGCAACAGCCGTGCGAGGGACGCGACGTGCTGCTGTTCAATGCGACGGCGCCGGACGACTCGCTGCGCCGCGATCTCTGCGCGCGCGAGATCGTCCACACGCTGCCGAGCCTCGCGATGACCTCGGACGCTCTCATGCAATATCCTTGTCGTCGCGCAAGTGGCGCGACATGCTGGTGCTGCAGGGCCCGCTGCCGGCCGATGCCGCGACCGTGAAGGCGTTCGAGACGTCGGTCAAGAAGTTCGGCGTCCGCATTATCGCCAATAAGGACATTCAAGGCCGGCACCGATCCGCGCGAGCGCGAGCTGAACAATCCGCTGCTGCTCACCGCCGGCACCCGCGACTACGACGTGATCTTCGTCGCCGACGACGCCTTCGAGTTTGCCCGCCAGGTGCCGTTTCAAACTGTGAAGCCGCGGCCCGTGGTGGGCGCGATCGATCTCGAGCCGGTCGGCTGGCACTGGACCTGGGAACACAATGGCGGGCCGCAGATCAATTCGCGTTTCAATCGGGCGAGCGGCGGACGGCGCATGGAGAGCGCCGACTGGGCGGCCTGGATCGCGGTCAAGATGGTGGTGCAGGCAACGCTGCGAACGCGCTCGGCCGAGTTCGACAAGCAGCGGGCGTTCATCTTCAGCGATGCCGGCTTCGATGGCTACAAAGGGCTCGCCGTGAGCGTGCGGCGTTGGGATCAGCAGGTGCGGCAGGCGGTGTTCCTGGCCGACGCCCTCTGCTGTCATCGCCAGCGCGCCGATCGATGGTTTCCTGCATCGCACCAATACGCTCGACACGCTCGGCGACGACGAGCCGGAGACGCCGTGCAAGTTGAATAGATAGACTTGCTCCGTTCGTCCCGCGAAAGCGGGTGACCCAGGTCGCATTGAGTGTCCTGAAGGACTGGGCGCCGCTTGCGCGGGGACGAACGGAGGAAAGGTTCGAGCGAACCAAGAAGGTTGGCCGCATCATGCAACTCATTCACGCCGCCCGCGCCATGCGCGCCGTCACGATGCGCGAGATCATCAAGTTCGTGCAGCAGCGCGGGCGCCTGCTCTCGGCGCTGGTGCGGCCTTTGATGTGGCTCGCGGTGTTCGCGGCCGGTTTCTACAACGTGTTCGGGGTCTCGATCATTCCGCCCTACAAGACCTACATCACCTATCAGGTCTACATCGTGCCCGGACTGCTCGGGATCATCCTTCTCTTTCACGGCATGCAGTCCTCGCTCTCGATGGTGTACGACCGCGAGATGGGCGTGATGCGGCTCCTGCTCACCGCGCCGTTGCCGCGCTGGGTGCTGCTCGCCTGCAAGCTCGTTGCCGGCACGGCGCTGTCTGTCATCACCTGCTACGCCTTTCTCCTGGTCTGCATCCCGTTCGACGTCACCTTCGAGCCGATCGCCTGGATTACCGTACTGCCGGCGCTGATCGTGTCGGGACTGATGCTGGGCGCGCTCTGGCTGTTCATCTCGGTCTACATCAAGCAGGTCGAGAATTTCGCGGGCGCGATGAACTTCGTGATGTTCCCGATGTTCTTCTTCTCCTCGGCGCTCTATCCGCTGTGGCGGCTGCGCGAAGGCGGCTCGGAATTGATCTACTGGGTGTCGATGCTCAATCCGTTCACGCACGCGGTCGAGATGATCCGCTTTGCGCTCTACGGCATGGTCGAGCCGGTCGCCATCCTGGTGGTCTGCGGCTCGACGGTGGTGTTCTTCCTGCTCGCCACCATCGGCTACGATCCGCAGCGCGGCATGATCCGCCGCACCGCCCAGCCGGTGTGAGCGAGACGACCCGTCCACGGTTCTCTCCGTTCGCCCCCGCGGAAGCGGGGGCCCAGTCCTTTTTGAGAGACTGGCTTGCTTGGTCCCTGGGTCCCCGCTTTCGCGGGGACGAACGGAGAATGTTGCTCCTTCCGCAGCAGCCTCACCGGCGCGCCGCAACCTCCGCCATGAACGTGAGCGCATGGCGCGCGCACGTCTCCGGATCCACCGCCGCGATGTGATAGCTGTCGCCATCGAGCACGATCAGGCGCGCATCCGGGATGCGCGCCGCGAATTGCTGCACCGCCTCGACCGTCTGCAGGCCGCTCTCCTGCGTGGTCACGATCAGGGTCGGGGCTTTGATCAGCGGCAGGCGATCATCGAGATTCATGCTCACGAGCGCGCTCGATGAGCCGAACGCCGCGCGCTGGTCGGTCGCGCCCATCAGCTCGCGTCCACCACGCGAGCTGCGCCTCCGAGGCGGTCGAGCCGAGCCGCGAGCGCATGGTCTCGGCCGCCCATTGCCGCACGCCCTTGGCGCGGATCTTGTCGGCATTGCCGGTGCCGACGCCGCGCGCCGGTGAGCCGAAGATGCACAAGGAGAGAAACCGCTGCGGCTGATCGCTCGCGAGCTGCAGCGCGATCGAGCCGCCATACTTGGCGCCGATCAGATGGCAGCGCTCGACTGAAAGCGCATCAAGGAAACGGGCGATGTCGGAGGCAAGCGCGCCCGCGCTCCAGATGTAGCCATCGGGCGCCGTCGAGGAGCCGAAGCCCGGCATGTCGATGCGGATGACCCGATAGCGGCCGGCGAGATACGGCACCCACTGGGTCCAGGCGCGCGAGGATTCCGAGTTGCCATGCACGAGCAGCACGGTCTCGGGCGCCAGCCACGGCGCCGCGAAGCAGTCGTCCTGATAGGCGATCGAAAGACCGGGCCGGATGTCGATTGTGGGCATGATGATTCCACGGTTTGCAGGGTCTCTGGCGCAGGCGCGATCATAACATCCGCGCAGGCTGCGTCGCGGCTCCATTCGGAGTTTGCGGTGCCACGCGTTGTGTTTTCTGATGCGGACTGCTTGAATGCGACATCGAAAAACCCTTGTCCCATGGGAGGAAACTGATGCTCCGCCGCTACGCATTCGCTGCCGTCGCAGGCCTTGCCGTGATCACGTCGATCGATGCCCGTGCCGCTGATCCGCTTCCGACCGTGACCTACAAGCTCTTGCCCGCCGCGCTGTCGCTCGAAGCCGCACAGGCCGCGCTCGCGGCTTGCAAGGCGCAGGGCTACAACGTCACCGTCAGCGTCGTCGACCGGCTGGGGCTATCGCAGATTCTCATCGTCGGCGACGGCGCGAGCCCGACCGGCCGGACGCTCGCGCCGCGCAAGGCCTACACCTCCGCGCTGCGACGCATCACGACCGGCGAATTGAACCAGCGCGTGTCGGTGCCGGGCGCGTTCAATCCGCTCCAGTTTGACGCGCAGTTGACGATCGAGCGCGGCGGCGTGCCCATCAATGTCGACAAAGAGACGGTCGGCGCCATCGCGGTGAGCGGCGCGCCCGGCGGCGACAAGGATGAAGCCTGCGCCCAGGCCGGCATTGCGAAGATCAGCGACCGGTTGAAATAGCTCCTCCGTGGAGCGTTTTGCATACGGGTGGACCAAGAGGCGCCGGCTTGTGCACCGTGACCGTCCCCTCATGGGATGGAGGAACCAGAGAGGTCCGGGTCACGCGCTGTTAGCAGCAGAGAGCGGCTTCGACCTGATCCGCATGTTTGGGCCACAAGGAAATCCGCAGGCCAAGAACCTGTTCAGTGTCATCGGCTATCTGCAAAAGCGCGCCGGCGTGCGGCTGCACGTGTCGGGAAGATTGGCGGGATAGAATGAGGCGGTCGGCAGTGCCGTTCCGCCTCACACATCCACGCTCGCGGCGAGCGCGTTCTGCTCGATGAAGATGCGGCGCGGCTGCACGTTGTCGCCCATCAGCTCGTCGAAGATGGTGTTGGCCTCGTCGATCTCCTTGACGTTGACCTGCAGGAGCGAGCGCGCGTTGGTGTCTAGCGTGGTCTCCCAGAGCTGCTCCGGGTTCATCTCGCCGAGCCCCTTGTAGCGCTGCAGCGTCAGCCCCTTGCGGCCGATCGCCATCACCGCATCGAACAGGCTGATCGGTCCATGAATCGCGGTCTCCTCGTCTTTGCGCTGAAACACGCCAGGCTTGGGATAGACCTCCTGCAGCGAAGCCGCGTATTCGTCGAGCTTGCGGGCCTCGGCCGAGCCGAGCAACGCCTGATCGATGATTGCGACCTCCTTCACGCCCCGGATGGTGCGCTCGAAGTGGAAGCCGTCGCCCTCCTCGAAGCGGCCCTGCCAGCCGCGCTCGATCTCGTCCGCCAGCGCATCAAGCCGGCGCGCTATATATTGCGCGGCTTCATCTGCCTTGGCCTGATCGCCGAAGATCGCTGGCCTTAGTACGCCCGCGATCGCAGCCTGCTCGATCACCTTGCGATTGTAGCGGCTGTGCAAGCCGGCGAGCACCGAGCGTATGGTGCGCGCTTCCTCGGCCAGCCTGAGCAAGTCGCCGCCGGCGCGCTCCTCTCCGGAGGCGAGCCGCAGCACTGCATCTTCGAGCCCGGTACCGATCAGGTAGTCCTCGAGTGCGCGCTCGTCCTTGAGATACTGCTCGGACTTGCCGCGCGCCACCTTGTAGAGCGGTGGCTGCGCAATATAGAGATGTCCGCCGTCGATCAGGCCGGGCATCTGCCGATAGAAGAACGTGAGCAGCAGCGTGCGGATGTGGGCGCCGTCGACGTCGGCGTCCGTCATGATGATGATCTTGTGGTAGCGCAGCTTCTCGACATTGAACTCGTCGCGCCCAACGCTGGTGCCGAGCGCGGTGATCAGCGTGCCGATCTGCTCGGACGAGAGCATCTTGTCGAAACGCACGCGCTCGACATTGAGGATCTTGCCACGCAGCGGCAGCACCGCCTGGAACGCGCGGTTGCGGCCCTGCTTGGCGCTGCCGCCGGCCGAGTCGCCCTCGACGATGAACAGCTCGGACTTTCGCCGGATCTTTTTCCTGGCAGTCGGCAAGCTTGCCGGGCAGGGAGGCGACGCCGAGCGCATTCTTGCGCGTCATCTCGCGCGCCTTGCGGGCCGCTTCACGCGCGGCGGCGGCCTGGATCACCTTGCCGACAATGATCTTGGCGTCGCCCGGATGCTCCTCGAACCAGTACTGCAACGCCTCGTTGACGATGCCCTCGACGACCGGGCGCACTTCGGATGAGACGAGCTTGTCTTTGGTCTGCGATGAGAACTTCGGGTCCGGCACCTTGCAGGAGAGGATGGCCGTGAGCCCTTCGCGGCAGTCGTCGCCGGTGAGCGCAACCTTCTCCTTCTGGGTCACGCCACTTTTTTCCGCGTAGCCGGTGACCTGCCGCGTGAGTGCGCCGCGGAAGCCGGCGAGGTGGGTGCCGCCATCGCGTTGCGGGATGTTGTTGGTGAAGCAAAGTACAGTTTCGTGGTAGCCGTCGTTCCAGGTCAGCGCCGCTTCCACCGTGACACCGTCGCGCTCGGTCTTGAGCACAATCGGAGCCGGAACGATGGCCGACTTGTTGCGGTCGAGGAATTTCACGAACGCCTCGACGCCGCCCTCGTAGCGCATCTCCTCGCGCTTCTCGACCGCGTGGCGGTTGTCGACGAGCGTGATGGTGACGCCGGAATTGAGGAAGGCGAGCTCGCGCAGCCGGTGCTCCAGCGTGGCGAAGTTGAACTCGATCATGGTGAAGGTTTTCGGCGAGGGCAGGAACGACACCTCGGTGCCGCGCTTGCCCTGGGCGTCGCCGACGGGCGCGAGCGGACTGACCGCGTTGCCGTCGTGGAACTCCATGAAGTACTCTTTGCCGTCGCGCCAGATCGTGAGCTTGAGCCAGGTCGAGAGCGCGTTCACCACCGAGACGCCGACGCCGTGCAGGCCACCGGACACCTTGTAGGAGTTCTGATCGAATTTTCCGCCGGCGTGCAGCTGGGTCATGATGACCTCGGCCGCCGAGATACCTTCGCCCTTATGGATGTCGGTCGGGATGCCGCGGCCGTCGTCGCGCACTGTCACCGAGCCATCCGGATTGAGCGTCGCGGTGACTGTGGTTGCGTAGCCGGCGAGCGCCTCGTCGATGGCGTTGTCGACGACCTCGTAGACCATGTGGTGCAGGCCCGAGCCGTCATCGGTGTCGCCGATATACATACCCGGGCGCTTGCGGACCGCATCGAGGCCTTTGAGGACCTTGATCGATTCTGCATCGTAGTCGGACGGGTCGAGCGGCTGGCGAGCTGCTTCTGCCATGGGATCCTTTGAATGAAAGCGCGCGCGTTTCGCGGCTGGAATCAGAGGTTTGGTGTGCCACGAAAATGGGGTGGCGTACAGGCCAAAGTTACCCAATTAAGATATTGTTTTGTTTGTATTTTTCAAGAGTTTCGAGGGTGATTTTCAGAGCCTGGGAAAGAGCCGGAAAACACCGTCGTTGAACCTCCGATAAGCCACTGGGAGGGCGCTCATTGAGGGGCCTCTCCACACGTTTTTTGAAGCCACGCTGCATCAATGACGTCAGCCCCCCACTAGGATGCACCTAGTGCCCCGTTTCCGAAGTTCGTAAGTCGTTGCAGCACCCTCTGACACGAACTTCGGAAGCGGGGCACTAGCAAGTCTATGATTCTAGTGCCGCTTTCGATTTGAAGTTCCTGACAGAGTTTGCTGCCGCTGGTGTAGGAACTTCAAATCGGCGGCACTAGCTTCAGCAAGGGAGTGATCCGATGCCGCTCGACCATTGCCATCCCCATACGCCGCACAAGAAGCTCCGCATCCCCGAATGGTACATCTCGGACCTGATGATGGACCGCGCGCTTGATGCGATCGTGCGGCGGGCGAAGACGATCGATCGGCGGCACGACGTCCCCTATCTGGCGGGCTACAGCCGCAACGGCAAGATCATCTACATCGATCGGCACATGCCGGAGACGATGCGGTATGGCGGCCGCAACATCAACACTGACCGCTACCTCATCCTGCACGAGGAGGTGGAGAAGACGCTGATCGATCAGCTCGGCCTGCACTATCTGCACGCCCACCAGATCGCGTCACGCGCCGAGCAGGCGGCCGTGCGTGCCGCCGGTATCCGTTGGGCCGACTACGACCGGTTCATGCAGAAATACGTCAAGCACATCGGCGACGAGCGTCTGACCAAGGTGCCGGCCGATCTCGACCTCAAGCCCTATCGGGATGAGCACGACGACGATCTGGTCAAGCGCATGCTGGAGTGCATTGAGACCAAGGGGGCTCCGACCGGCCTCGATGCTGCGGTGGTCAAGCGCGCGATCGCGCGGCACATGCCACATCTTGCGTCGGGCAGCACCAAGCCGCGGCGCAAATAGCGCGGCCTGATCAGGATCGCTTGCGCACGACCAGCCCGGGCGAGACGTCGAAGACGTCTGCACGCGTTCCGATCTCAGCGAACGCGGCGGGATCCGCGCCCGTCATGAACACCTGCGCGCCGAGCGTCTCAAGCTCGGCATAGAGCGCGCTGCGGCGGCTCGGATCGAGGTGAGCGACCACCTCGTCGAGCAGGAGCACGGGCGCAAAGCCGATCATCTCGGCAATCAGGCCGGCATGTGCGAGCACGAGCCCGATCAACAGCGCCTTCTGCTCGCCGGTCGAGGCGTCGGCAGCCGGGATGTCCTTGGGCGCGTAGGCGACCACGAGATCGGTGAGATGCGGGCCGTCAAGGGTGCGTCCGGCAGCGGCGTCGCGGGCGCGATTGTCGCGCAGCACCGCGCGATAGCGATCCTCGATCTCGCGCGCGGAATGTTGCGGCAGGAGCTTCTCCATCCAGCCTTCGAGCGCGATCTCGGCGGACGGGAAGGGCGAGGAACGCCGCGCCGCGAGCGCGGCCGAAAGCCGTGTGACGGTCTCGGCCCGCAGCGCCGCGACCGCAACCGCAAGCTCGGCGGTCTCGTGCTCGATGGCATCCAGCCAATGCGGATCGGGGCGCGGCTCCTCCAGCAGCCGATTGCGCGAGCGCAACGAACGCTCGAGCGCGGAGACCCGGCTTGCATGCTCGGCATCGACCGCAAGCGCCAGCCGATCGAGAAAACGGCGGCGCTCGGAGGCAGGCCCGGTGAACAGCTGATCCATCGCTGGCACCAGCCAGATGACGCGCACATGGTCGGCGAAGGCGCTGGCGGAGGACATCGGCTCGCGATCGATGCGGCACTTGCGGGTGACGGTCATGTCCTCGTTGGTGGGCGCCTCGATGCCGGTGCCGAGCGTCGCAAGGCCGAGCGCGCCTTCGACATCGGCGGCCATGGCCCAGGAGCCATCGCCTTCCATGAAGGCGACCTCGGTGAGGGTGGCGCGTCGCAGCCCGCGTCCGGGTGCGAGAAACGAAATCGCTTCGATCAGGTTGGTCTTGCCCGCGCCATTCGGCCCGACCAGCACCACCAGATTGGCGGCAATTTCGATCTGCGCGGCGTGATAGCTGCGGAAGTTATTGAGCGTGAGGCGGCGGATGCGGGCGGCAGTCATGGCCGAACGGTTCGCGAGGAAACGCGTGGATGAGCCATCCGTTCATTCGACCTGTAATGCATTCTCCGCTCATTCCCGCACAAGCGGGAATCCAGGGCTACCTGCTCCGATCATTCGATTGTCGCTCTGGCTCCCGCGCCCGTCCTCGCGAAGGCGGGGATGCGTGGGGACGAAACGGAAATCACCCGCTTCTGCTCACACCCGCATCGGCATCAGCACATAGAGCGCATTCTTGGAATCGCGGTCCTGGATCAGCGTCGGCGAGCCCGGATCGGCAAGCTTGAGCACGGCCGCCTCGCCTTCGATCTGTCCGGCGATATCCAGCAGGTAGCGGGAGTTGAAGCCGATATCGAGCGGATCGGCGCTATATTCGACCTCGACCTCCTCGGTGGCGCTGCCGGAATCCGGGTTGGTCACCGAAAGCATCAGCTTGCCGCTCGAGAGCGACAGCTTGACGGCACGCCCGCGCTCGCTCGACACGGTCGAGACGCGGTCGACCGCCTGCTCGAACTCCTTCTTGTCGACCACGAGCTCCTTGTCGTTGCCGGTCGGAATGACACGCCCATAGTCCGGGAAGGTGCCGTCGATCAGCTTGGAGGTGAGCACCACGTCGCCAAACGTGAAGCGGATCTTGCCGGGCGAGAGCTCGAGCGTGATCTCGGCCTCGTTGTCCTCGATCAGGCGCTGCACCTCGCCGACGGTCTTGCGCGGTATGATGATGCCGGCCATGCCGGCGGCGCCTTCCGGCAACGGCAGCTCGACCTGCGCCAACCGGTGCCCGTCGGTGGCGACCGCCCGTAGCGTTGGCAATTTGTTGGTGCCGGCAGTGTGGAGGTAGATGCCGTTGAGGTAGTAGCGCGTCTCCTCGGTCGAGATCGCGAACTGGGTCTTGTCGATCAGCCGCTTGAGATCGGCCGCCTTGAGGCCGAACTTGTGGGTCATGTCGCCGGCGGCCAGATCGGGAAAGTCGCTCTCCGGCAATGTCTGCAGGGTAAAGCGCGAGCGGCCGGCGCGAACCGCAAGCACGGCGCGGTCGCCGGTGCCTTCCAGCACGATCTGGGCGCCCTCGGGCAGCTTGCGCACGATCTCATAGAACATGTGGGCCGGAACCGTGGTGGCGCCGCTTTGGCTGACCTCGGCCGGGATGGTCTCGGTTTCCTCCAGATCGAGGTCGGTCGCCTTGAATGCGAGCTTCGAGCGATCGGCCTTGACCAACACATTGGCCAGGATCGGGATCGTGTTGCGCCGCTCGACCACGCGATGGACGTGGCCGAGTGACTTCAACAGCGCTGTGCGTTCAACGGTGACTTTCATGCACCCCGCTCCCGGACCTCGTTCAAGGGGGACGAAAGTGGCGTGTTGGCGCGAATTTCGCAAGGGTTGAGGTAGAGTTTCAGCTGGTATCCCACACCATCAGGCCGATCGCGCGCCGGCCTCGCTGCGAATGAGGGGTATCAAGACGGAATGATCTCGCGCAGCCAACGCGCTGCGAGCCCGCATGGCGGGCCCGCAACTCTTGTGAGGCAGTGGCTCGACCAGCCGCGGCCTATTCCTGCAGCTGACGCTTGAGGGTCTCGATCTCCTCGGCGAGCGAGTTGTCGTTGCCGACCAGGTGCTCGATCTTGCGAACGGCATGCAGCACCGTGGTGTGATCGCGCCCGCCAAAGCGCCGCCCGATCTCCGGCAGCGAGCGCAGCGTCAGGGTCTTGGCAAGGTACATCGCCACCTGACGCGGGCGCACCACGTTGGCGGTGCGTCGCGACGACAAGAGATCGGCGCGGCTGACGTTGTATTGGCGCGCCACGATGCGCTGGATCTCCTCGATCTTGACGCGCCGCGGCTCCTGCGGACGGATCAGGTCGCGCACCTCGCGCTCGGCCATCTCCAGCGTGATGGGCTGGCCATTGAGCTTGCTGTTGGCAAGCAGGCGATTGAGCGCGCCTTCGAGATCGCGACCATTATGGGTGACGATCTTGGCAATGAACGCCAGCACCTGCTGCGGCACGTCGAAGCCCGGATAAAGGTGCCTGGCCGCCACCACGCGCGCCTTGAGGATCTCAAGCCGCAGCTCCTCGCCCAGCACGCCCATCTCGACCACCAGCCCGCCGGCGAGCCTGGAGCGCACCCGCTCGTCGAGGCTTTCGAGGTCGGACGGGGGCCGATCGGCTGCGATCACGACCTGGCGGCCGGCATCGATCAGCGCGTTGATCGTGTGGCAGAACTCCATCTGGGTCGACTTGCCTTGCAGGAACTGCAGGTCGTCGATCACCAGCACGTCGATCGTGCGCAGCGTGTCCTTGAAGGCGAGCGCATTCTGCGTGCGCAGCGCCGACACGAAGCCGTACATGAAGCGCTCGGCGGTGAGATAGAGCACCTTGCGCTCGGTTCCGGCATTGCCGGCCCAGGCGAGCGATTGCAGGAGGTGCGTCTTGCCGAGCCCGACACCGGCATGGATGTAGAGCGGATTGAACATGACGGAATCGCCGGCATGGGCTTGCGCCACCTGTTTGGCGGCCGCATGCGCCAGCGTATTGGAGCGCCCGACCACGAAGCTGTCGAACGTCAGACGCGGATCGAGCGGTGAGCCACCGAGCGAGTCATGCGCCGCGGAGACCGGAGTCGACAGCGAGCGCAACTCCGCGCCAAATCCGCGGTGGTCGCGGAAATCGTTGCGAACAGGCTGCATCTCGGCCGGCTTGACCTTCGGCGGCAGCGTCTTGATCACCGCCGAGCGCACCGTCAGTTCAATGCGGCCCACTGCGGGCTGCTCGGATTGCCAGCACTCCAGGAGCTTTTCGGCGTAGTGCGACTGCACCCAGCTCTTCAGAAAGCGCGTGGGTACCGACAGCTTGATCGTGTCGCCCTCGCTGCTCTCCAGCTCCATACGGGCAAACCAGCTTGAGAACACGTTTTCTCCGACGAGGACGCGCAGGCGCTCTTTGACGCGCGACCATCGTTCCTGATTGGGGTTCGACATTTTGTGCGTTGCTTCTGACATGGGGAATGAACTGGACATGGGTTGGACTCGGATGCTCCCGGGCACGCGCGCAACATCAGCGCGACGTACGGTGGAGGCCGACGGGGAATGGGTGGGAGGGATCATTGGGGGTAATCCCGTACGCACGACGCTAAACACCAGGGGGCGCGAGGCCCTTCATGATCGTGGAGTTCGGCAACGCGTCGCGCCTCAATGACATTCGCGCAACGCCATCTTTATGGTTAATGGACCGAGCGTCGATACGAGCGATTAAAGAAGAAGTGTCTGTCTTCATGATGCCCCCTACCAGCCAACGCCGCCGCCGCCACATTGGCCGTGTACATATTCAGATTTCTCGAAGTATCCCTCGTGTACCTTCCAACACCGCCAGGTTATGCAGCGATCAAGGAAAGCTTAGATTTCAACCAGCATAGTACCGGATTTCGACGGAGCCGCACCAAAGTGCCGAGAAACAGGGCAGTACCTCACCGTTCTCATCTTTGAATGAGCTCAAACCCGAAACTATACTGAATTCCGCTGGAACCAGCGGACGACCGAAGTTAGCACGACCCTCCCGGCGCACAAGGCAGCGGCCCGCGCGGCGAGCCACTCGGCCCCCCTCAGAGGAGGCTGGCGAGCCCCCGCCAAGTTCATTAACGTATTGATAACAATTGACGATTTATCCACAGGGCGGGGCGCCGAAGGGGTAAATCTCGGGCCGCCACCGGGCGACCTTCAGGCGGGACGATACCGTGCCGAATTCAAGTCCTCAGAGGGTCTATTATGGTAAATATCTCTGATGATTGCCGTTTTCTTGCGCGATCTGCGGGCGTAACCCACCCTTCCGAGTGCCCTTGAGACAAATCTATGGCCTAGAAATGGCCTTTCTAGTGATGATATTCTAAACGCGTGACAGATTTACAACACTTGATCGTCGCAATCGGCCGAAACGCACTGAATTAGCAAAAAAACAGAAACGCTGCGCACTCGTTATCGCGAGTCCGCAGCGTTCACAGCAAAAGCAAGATCAGTAGGTGGAGTTTGGCTATTGGCCAAGCTTTGCGACGCGATGCGCCAGTCGGGAAACCTTTCGGCTGGCAGCATTCTTGTGAATGATGCCTTTCTGGGCCGCCCGCATAATGATGGGCTCGCCATCATTAAGCGCCGCTTGGGCGCGCGTGCGATCGCCCGTGGCGATGGCTTCTTCAATCTTGACCACCGCCGTGCGCAGGCGTGAGCGGCGGGCCTTGTTAACGATCGTGCGCCGCGCGATCTGGCGGGTCGCCTTGCGTGCTGAGCTGGTATTGGCCATCCGGGAACTCTGGGTCCGAGTGTCTCTATGAATATGACGGCAAGCGGCGGGCGCAGGCCCGCCGCTAATTTGCGCTGCTTATAAGGGCGGCCCGGCGGAGAAGTCAAAGCTCCAGCGAGCCAGCCTTCAGGCCACGCGTTGGGATCGCACCCCATCGTAGCCCGCACTGGCGGCCGCCCGGTCCGCCGCCGCAAAGGGAGCCAGCGGCGGCTTGACGCGCGCCCAGGCCGGGTCGCCATGGATGTGGGCAAGGGTCGCCTTCACGCCGGACACGAGCTGCTTGCCATCGAACAGCTTGCGGATCGTGACCGCGGCATCAAGCGCCGTCGCGTCACCGCTCTTCCAGGCGCGCCCGCACAGGTCGGCGTTGAGGTTGGCGGTCGCCGAGATGCAGCCCGCGAAGCGGCCGGTGCGCGCCTCCGGCAGCGCCGCCTCGGTCGAGGGGAACACCTTGAAGCTTGGCGCGAGCGCGGCGGCTGCACGCGCATAGGCCATGTCGCCGGAGGAATCCTTGAGCCCGACGATGCGTTCCCCGAACATCCCCAGCAGACGGCCGACCAGCCCCACGTGCCAGGGCAGCCCCGACTGTGCCGGGAAATGATAAAGATAGATCGGGATCGGGCGCTCGGCGGTAGCCTGGATGATGGTGTCGATATAGGCCACGAGCCCGTCGTCCGGCACGCCTTTATAGTAGAACGGCGGCAGCACGAGCGCGCCCGCGAAGCCAAGCTCGGCAGCATGGCGGGTCAGCGCAATCGCGTCGGCGACCGAGGCGGCGCCGGTGCCGACCATCAGGCGCTCCATGGGCAGGCCGGCGTCGCGGTAGGACGTCATCACCCGCTTGCGCTCCTCGAGCGAGAACGACGTCGCCTCGCCGGTGGTGCCGAGCACATTGAGGCCGTCGCAGCCGTTGGCAAGGAGGAAGCGCGCGAGCGTGGTCGAGCGCGCGCAATCGGGCGCGCCGGTCTCGTCGACTGCGGTCGCGATCGCGGCGATGACACCGCTGAGTTGATGGCTGGTCACGGGGGGCTCCTTACTGAGGGACAGCAATTGTTGACCTGCGATAGCAGACCGGCGGCCGAAGCGGGAGCCTTCAAGTTGGGGCAATGCTTTTGTTGCTGTTGTCCCCGCGAAAGCGGGGACCCATAACCCCTGGCTATTCCGTCTGTCATCTGCCGTAAAACATCGCGTGGCTGGGGCGTCTGGGTCCCCCGCCTGCGCGGGGATGACAACCGGAGAGGCTTTCGCCTCACTATCTCTCCAAGTCTCCTTTATCTCCACAAGTCAGCGCGCCGGCGTCAGCCGCTCGCCGGCGGCGGTGCGGATGCGCAGCGCCGAGGCCTTGGCCTGCCGCACGACCTTCTCCACGTCGTAGGCGACGAGCTTGCCGCCGCGTTTCACGATGCGGCCGTCCACCAGCACGGTGTCGACATTGGCCGGCGTTGCAGACTGCACCACCGTGGTCTCGATCTCGGCGACCGGCGCGACATTGATGTCGTTGCCGCGGATCAGGATAATGTCGGCGCGCTTGCCGACCGTAAGCGAGCCGGTGACGTCGCCGAGGCCGAGCGCCTTGGCGCCATTCAGGGTCGCCATCTCGATGACCTCGCGGAAGCCAACCGGCGGATCCTTTTCGGTCGGGGTGCCGCGCCAGGGGATCGCCATGTTCCAGACCAGGCGCATGTTCTCGAACATGTTAATTGGCGCGATTGACGTTGCGTCAAACGACAGCGAGATCAGGACGCCATGCCGGCGCATGCGCAGGAGCGCAACACGCGGATCGCCGGCAACGCCCAATCGGAACTCGGAGTGGGTCGAGAAGCTCAGCGGCGTCCTGGTGCGCGCCATCGCGGCCGCATCGGCATCGCTCGCCGGCAGATAGTGGCAGATCAGGAGATTGGGCCCGAGCCAGCCGTGCTTTTCATAATCTTCGGCGATCACGCGGTTGGGCGGAGCCTGGCCGGCGTGGATCGCGACCTTCAAGCCGCGCGTCAGGGCCTGCTTCATGTCTTCGAGATAGACCGGCTCGTCGCTCTGCGAGAGGCCGCGCAGATTGACCCCGAACGTGACGAGGCCGTCGAAGGCCGCACCCGCGGCGAAATACTCGCGCTGCACGCGGTCGATATCCGTGTAGTCAAGCAGCTGATTGCGCGGCATCGCGTCGATGTGGCCGTAGGCGTAACGGGCGCGCAGCATCGACTCGCGATGTGCCCGCAGCTCCGCGTCGGCATGTGCGGGCGTGCGCGTGTTGTGCGACCAGTTGTGGACCGTGGTGATGCCGGCATTGGCCATTTCCACGAGGCCGAGCATCACGCTGTTGTAGAAATCGTCCGGCTGAAACAAGCTCGAGGTTGCGGCCTTGGCCTGGAAATAGCCCAGACCGTCCCTGATGAAATTGCGTCCGAGCGCGCTCCACATGTGATGGTGGGTATCGACGAATCCCGGCATGACGATCATGTCGGTGGCGTCGATGATCTCGGCACCCGCAATTTGCAGATCGGGCCCGATCGCTTCGATCCGGCCGTCGCGGACATGAACGTCAGCCCGCGGCAGCACGCCGCGCAGCGGATCAACGGTGATGACCGCGCCGTTCTTGATGAGATAGTGGCCGCGCGCAACGGGCGCGGCCGTGCCCTGTGCAAACGATCGCCGGATCAAGGCCGGCGCCGACACGGCGCTCAACGCGGTGGCGCCCACCAGGTTGGCAAACCGTCTGCGGTTCAGCATGCGCCGGCTCCCCAGGCATCAGCTCCTCTGGCGTGAGCTCAGCCGCTCGCCATGAAGCCAGCGAGTGCCGCCATGTTGCCGAGTTGGCTGTCATTGGCCGACAGCGGCACGATCTGCACGGCGCGGTCGAGCCCGACCAGGATCGGGCCGATCACGGTCGCGCCGCCAAGCTCCTGCAGGAGCTTGGTCGAGATCGAGGCGGAATGGAACGCCGGCATGATCAGCACGTTCGCGGGGCCCGACAGCCGGCAGAACGGATAGGCCTGCCGCAGCTCCATGTTGAGCGCGACGTCGGCCGCCATGTCGCCGTCGTATTCGAAATCGACACGGCGCTGATCGAGGATCTCGACGGCGCGCTGCACATGCTCGGCGCGCTCGCCGGGCGGATTGCCGTAGGTGGAGAAGGCAAGCAGCGCGATGCGTGGATCGTAGCCGAAGCGGCGTGCAACGCCCGCCGCCTCGACCGCGATGTCGGCCAGGAGCTCGGCGTCGGTGTACTCGCTGACCGCGGTGTCGGCGACCAGCACGGTGCGACCGCGTGCCAGCACCAGCGAGACGCCAATCACGGTGTGACCGGGCTTCGCATCGATGACGCGGCGTACGTCGTCGAGCGCAACCGAGAAATTGCGCGTGACGCCGGTGACCATGGCGTCGGCATCGCCGAGCGCCACCATGCAGGCGGCGAAGTGATTGCGGTCCTGGTTCACCAGCCGGTGGCAGTCGCGCTGCAGATAGCCTTTGCGCTGCAGGCGCTCGTAGAGATAGTTGGCGTAGATGGAATTGCGCTGCGAGAGCGCCGCATTGATGATCTCGATGCCGCCGCCGAGCTCGATGCCGAGCCCCGCCGCGCTCGCGCGCACGCGATCCTCGCGCCCGACCAGGAGCGCGGTGCCAAGCCCCTGCTGCACGAAGCTCGCCGCCGCGCGGATCACCTGCTCCTCCTCGCCTTCGGCGAAGACGACGCGCTGCGGCCGCCGCCGCAGCCGCTCATAGACGCGCTGCAGCACGCCCGCGACCGGGTCGCGCCTTGAGCGCAGCTGCTGGCTGTAGGCCTCCATGTCGACGATCGGCTTGCGCGCGACGCCCGTGTCCATCGCGGCCTGGGCGATAGCGGGCGGGATTGCGGAGATGAGCCGCGGATCGAACGGCACCGGGATGATGTAGTCGGGCCCGTATTTCGGACGCGTGCCGTAGGCGGCGGCGACCTCGTCCGGCACGTCCTCGCGCGCAAGCTGGGCGAGCGCACGGGCGGCCGCGATCTTCATCTCCATGTTGATGGTGGTGGCGCGCACGTCCAGCGCGCCGCGGAAGATATAGGGAAACCCGAGCACGTTGTTGACCTGGTTGGGATAGTCCGAGCGGCCGGTCGCCATGATGGCGTCGTTGCGCACGGCCGCGACCTCTTCGACCGTGATCTCCGGATCGGGATTGGCCATGGCGAAGATGATCGGATTGGGCGCCATCATCTTGACCATGTCCTGGGTCACGGCGCCCTTCACCGACAGGCCGAAGAAGACGTCGGCGTCGATCATCGCCTGCTCGAGCGTGCGCGCCTTGGTCTTGACCGCATAGGCCGATTTCCACTGGTTCATGCCGTCGGTGCGGCCCTGATAGATCACCCCCTTGGTGTCGCACAGGATCAGGTTCTCGGGCGCGAAGCCGACGGCCTTCAGCAGCTCCAGGCAAGCGATCCCGGCGGCGCCGGCGCCGTTGCACACGAGCCGTGTGGTCTTGACGTCGCGCTCCGGTCAGGTCGAGCGCATTGAGGAGACCGGCGGCTGCGATGATGGCGGTGCCGTGCTGGTCGTCGTGGAAGACCGGAATGTCGAGCAGTTCGCGCAGCCGCTGCTCGATGATGAAGCACTCGGGCGCCTTGATGTCCTCCAGGTTGATGCCGCCCCAGCTCTTGCCCAACAGCTTGACGCAATTGATGATTTCGTCGGGGTCCTCGGAGTTGACCTCGAGATCGATCGAGTCGATGTCGGCGAAGCGCTTGAACAGCACCGCCTTGCCTTCCATGACCGGCTTGGCGGCGAGCGCGCCGAGATTGCCGAGGCCCAGGATGGCGGTGCCGTTGGTGATGACCGCGACGAAATTGCCCTTGGTGGTGTAGTCGAAGGCCTTGCTTTCGTCTTCCGCGATCGCCAGCACCGGCACGGCGACGCCGGGCGAATAGGCCAACGAAAGATCGCGCTGGGTCGCCATCGGCTTGGTCGCGATGACTTCAAGCTTGCCCGGACGGCCCTGACTGTGGAACAGCAAAGCTTCCTGATCTGTGAATACCGGTCGCTGCCCGCGGCCGCCGGTTCCGTTCGACATTTCAACTCCTTGGTGGCCCGAACCGCACCCCGCAGCCGGCAGGGCGAACCTAGAGCATTTTGTGGAAAAGTGGGAACCGCTTTTCGACGGAAAATGTAGTCGCGGGAAAGACCTGGAACGCCATTTGCGAACGCCACGGTGGTCTGAAAACGACCAAGTTTTCAGCGAATCTGCGGCTCGCGTGCCGCGACGCCGAGAGGTCGTCATTGAAGCTTCAGGGGGCGGGCCCATATCCGAGGCGGGGCCTGTGATGCAGGCCAGCAATTGAAGCCGGCAATTGAAGCGCGCGCGCAGGCGTAATCGGTAACCCTCACATCGGGCGTTTGGCAATCATGATCCGTTTCCTGCTCCGCTTTCTCGGCCTGCTTTCTCTCGCGTTGGGCTTTATCTTCCTGGTCTACGACGGCACCAAGTCGATCGCCGACCAGCGCCTGTATATCAGCAAGGTCGTGGATGCCTGGGCGATCGTGAGCGAAGGAAGCCTGGCCCAGCTGCAACCGTCCCTGCAACGGATGATGCCCGTGCTGTGGGACCCGGTCGCAGTCACCGTCCTCGACACTCCGGTCGCATTGGTGCTGGCAATCCTCGGCGCACTGTTGCTGCTGCTCGGACGCAAGAAGAAGCCGCTCATCGGCTACGCGCGCAGCTAGATGCTGCGCGCTTCGCGCGAAGCATCTTTCAGCCGACCGCCGGGCGCCGAGGCCAGCCGTTGCGCGGTCACTGCGACGATTCAGATTTCTTCTTCAGGTCGACCTTGCGCTCCTCGCCATCCGACGAAAGCCCGTAGTTGGCCACGTATGGGGCCAGGCATCGGTTATCGCCCGAAGAGCCATAGTTGCAGCTGGTCTGGCGCGCCTGATCCATTGCGCCCTGCAGAAATATCGCGCCAATGCCCAATCCGGCTGCAATCAGAACGCCTGCTGCCAATATCCGAGTCTTGTTGGTGAACATGCGACCCCTCCTACTGTTCCCACCCATTAGTAGCGGTATTCGTGTCGGCTGGTTCATGTCTCCGAAGAATTTTTCACAGAAGAAGCCGGGCGCATCAAGGCGGCCGCTCTGGCGCGCGCATTGACCCCCGCCGAAATCAGGAAGATCAACAGGTTAGTGGTGCTCCTTCGGCGGAGCGAATGGTCGCGGAGCGAACCGTGGGCGATGCGCGGGCTGCGTGGCCAGCCTATATTAGGGACAACAATCACCCGGAGACCCCCCATGTTCAGTCTGCGTAAGAAGCTGGAAATACCCTCCGCCGCCGACGCTCTCCCGGGCCGAACGAGCCCGATCCCGACCGCGCGCAGCCATTTCCTCAACGGCAACGCGCTCCAGGGCCCCTATCCGGTGGGGTCTGCGAAAGCGATGTTCGGCATGGGCTGCTTCTGGGGCGCCGAGCGCAAGTTCTGGGAGCTGGGCGAGGGCATTTACATCACCGCGGTGGGCTATGCGGCCGGTCACACGCCCAACCCCACCTACCAGGAGGTTTGCACCGGGCGCACCGGCCACAACGAGGTGGTGCTGGTGGTCTACGATCCGGCCAAGATCTCCTATGAGCGCCTGCTCAAGACCTTCTGGGAGAACCACGATCCGACGCAAGGCATGCGTCAGGGCAACGACGTCGGCACGCAGTACCGCTCCGGCATCTACGTGTTCGACGCCGCCCAGCGTAAGGCTGCCGAGGCCTCCAAAGCGATGTACGAGAAGGCACTCAAGGAGGGCCGCTTCGATCCGATCTCGACCGAGATTCTCGACGCGCCGACGTTCTACTTCGCCGAGGACTATCACCAGCAATATCTGGCCAAGAACCCGGCGGGCTATTGCGGTCTCGGCGGCACTGGCGTGAGCTGCCCGATCGGCACGGGTGTCGCGGCGCAGTGACGGCCGGCGACTGCGCCCGGAGCGGGGGCTGCGGCGCTCCATCCTGTCAATTTGGAGCGCCTGTAAATTTCGAGCGCCAAGCGAGTGATGCTCAGACTAGGCTACAATTTCTGAGCTCAACCACGATTCGCGAAATCCCGATCCGGAAATCCCATGCAAAAAATCGAGCGCGTCATCGAGACCATTCTGTTCCAGAGTCGCTGGCTGCTCGCGCCGATCTATCTGGGGCTCGTCGGTTGCCTACTGCTGCTCATGGTGCATTTCGGCCATGAGCTCTTCAACTTTGTGCTCAAGATCCCGACTGCCAAGGAAGCAGACGTGATCCTGGGAACGTTGAGCCTGATCGACCTTGCGTTCACCGGCAACCTGGTCGTGATCGTTATCTTTTCCGGATACGAGAACTTCGTGTCGAAGATCGAGATCGATCCGGGTGATCGGCCGGACTGGATGGCCAAGGTCGACTTCGGCGGTCTCAAACAGAAATTGGCGACCTCGATCGTAGCGATCTCGGCGATCCAGGTGCTCAAGGCGTTCATGAATCTGGAACAGGCCGAGACGGTCGATAACACCAAGCTCGCCTGGCTGGTCGGCATTCACGTGCTGTTTCTTGGCTCGCTGCTCGCGGTCGCGCTGGCCGACCGATTGTCCGAGCATCCGCCGGAGGAAAAGGCTGCAAACCAGGGCTAGTTACAGCTCGTCAGTGGATACCAAAAATTAGCCCCACGCTGACCCCAAGCGAACGCTCGCCTTTGCTGATCGAGTAGCCCGGCTCGATGAACCAGCCGTACTTTTTCTCGGGCGACGACCAGAACATGAAATCGGCCATGAAGGTCGTGCCGAGCTTTGCCGGCTCACCGGATGCTTTTGTCCATATCGGCCCTAGGCCAATCATGAACTCGGTCGTCTCGGACAGGGTGAATGGCTTTCTGAAAACCATTTCGCCTTCCCACTCCGAGACACCCCGTCTAAACAGCCGCGCGCCGCCAATCTCCACTTCCACCCAATCCTTGATCAGGCTGAACTCGACCGCCGCCGAAGGACCGCGACTGAACTTGCCACCCGGGAAGCCCCATTCACCGGCCGTTCCCAACGCGATGACGGCGACGGGGTCCTGGTCCTTCTCTTCAGCTATCGCCGTACTCGCCGACATGAGCAAAGCGACAGCGACTCCCAACAGTCCCCACTTCGCATTCATCGCCCGCCCTCCCTACAGATCCCCAAGCAATGCGTATAGGAGTCGAAGACCAGTTTGCAACGGGCTGAGGCTGAATTTGAACGACACTGTTCTGGGCGGCACGCACAGTCTGTCGTCGTTCGGGGCGGTCCCGATGCCGATGTCCGCAGCATTGCCCCCATGACCGTGACTGCGACGGCCGGGGCGCCCCACCGAGTGAGTTGTACTGGAACAGCGTGTCAACTAAATTGCCATTCGATAGATGGCCGAAGGACCGCTTGAGATGCCGGACCTGACAGGCGGTGCCCCGCCGTCGAGCGATCGATTTGATACGCTGTTCGATTGTTTCGTCATTAATCTCAAACGCCAACCCGAGAGGCTGCAAGCCTTCCTTGCGCGAAACAGATCATCTGGAATTCATTTTCATCACTTCGAAGCGATTGATGGCGCGCAATGCAGCGCGGCGGACATCGTGGATGGTCAAATTGTTGCAAGGGGAGCAGTCAATTATACGCCGGGCGCGATCGGCCTGGCGATGTCCCACCTTGCGCTGTGGCGACGTTGCGCGGAGCAAGGCAAACACTTGGTGGTGTTTGAGGACGATGCGGTCGTTCGCAATGACATCAAGGAGCGACTGATCGCCCTGGCTGGCCAAGGCGACGAATGGGACTTTATCCTTTTGGGCTACAACACGGATGCCGTGCTTGAGCTGAATATTGCCCCAGGGATCGACCTGGGTGGAGTGTTCTCCGTCGGTTATCCGACTGCCAAGCACCTTGCCGATTTCGCGCAGTCGAGCAACCCGGTCGCATTACAGCCACTGATCATCGCAATGGGAACCTGTGGCTATGCGGTGGCACCCAAGGGGGCAGAATGCCTGATCCGCGGCTGCTTTCCGATGGACAACCGCCCAGTGAAATTACGCGCCGTCAATCACACATTTCCCGCCTATGGGATCGACTGCATGATGACGAGCGTTTACCAGAAGATGCGCGCCTTCGCGTGCGTCGCACCTCTGGTGATGACGCCGAATGACCGCAAGACTTCGACGGTTCAACGCGCGTAGCAACAAGGATGCGAAGCGTCGAGCCTCCGAGCAGGAGGCAGCAAACCAGCGCGCTCAATGCCGGCCGAGATCGTTAGCTATCGAAAAGATTTCCTGGCCGATCTGGACGAAGTCGCGATCTAGTCTGGAGATACATTCCAGGAAAGGGCGAGAGGTCCCGCTCTTCGGCAATAGCCAGTCATGCAGCTCGATAATGATGAGCGGGGTGCGTTCGACCCATTCCGTACTTCCAGAGAACAGGTCAAACTCGGCGCCTTCAATGTCGATCTTGACGATAAAGGGAAAAAACCCGGAAGAATGGGAGTTGTAGATGTCATTGATTGTGACGCGGGGTACTGCGTCGGTGAAAATCTCGTCCTCGCTGATCAGCTTTGTGCGGTATCCCCAAGCGCCTTCGCCCGGGTCGAAAACCCGCGCACGCCCCCTTGTCGAAGATATGGCTGCATTGAGAGCTTCGACATTGAGATCAGCGGTGTTTTTCGACAGCAGCCCGAAATTTCCAACGTCCGGCTCGAGGGCAACGACGCACGCATTCGGGTATGCAATCACAAAATATACGGCGGAGGCGCCGATATTGGCGCCCGCGTCGACGATGAGCGGCTGTAGACCCATCTGAGCTTGGCGCCCGACGTACTCGGTCAATTCCGCGGCTCGCCGTAAGCGCCCCACATCATAATGGCCGCTTTGAAAAACGTCTTTGATGACGGATTCGTCGGTCGAGGCCGAACGATAGTGAAACTCGCGCCTGGCCCCTTTGAAGTACAGGTCGGCGATAGAATAGCCTGACATTTGCCTCGCCCGTTGAATGCTGGTCAGACTACGAACGTCGAAACCGGGACACTAGCAGTTTCTTAACCATAATCGAGCGTAAATGCGCCGAGTCACCTAGTACCCGGGTCTGGATCGGCCATGCGGCCAGTCAGCTTGTTTGTTGTTGCGCTGTTTGCGGCCGCCGTCGGCGGCTGCGCGAGCCTGCCTGCGTCAACCGGCACAGACACAACAGCTGCCTCGCCTGCGGACCTCGACAGCCTCGCTTATGCAAAGCCGGTGTCTCCGGTCGCGGCGCGCACGCAGGTCCAAACTCAAACCCAGGCCGAAGTGACGCCCGTTGCCGCCTTTGCGGCGGAGCTGCCCTATACGCTCGATACCGGCGACAAGCTGCGGGTGGTGGTGTTCGGCCAGGACGGCTTGAGCAATTCCTATGTGGTCGACGCCAGCGGCGCGATCACCATGCCACTGATCAAGGCTGTGCCGGCGCGCGGGCTGACGACCGCAGCCCTGGCGCGCGCCGTCGGTGACCGCCTGCGCCAGGGCTTCGTGCGCGAGCCGCATGTGGCGATCGAGGTCGAAGCCTACCGGCCGTTCTTCATCCTGGGCGAGGTGACGGCGCCCGGCCAATACGCCTACGTGCCGCAGATGACGGTCGAGAAGGCGGTCGCGGTCGCCGGCGGCTTTACGCCGCGCGCCTATCGTTGGGACATCGAGATCGAGCGGCCAGTCGCAGGAGGCGTCGCGCGCCAGGCGGTGCCGCCGGTCGAGCGCGTGCGGCCAGGCGACACGATCGTGGTCCGGGAGCGCTGGTTCTAACGCGGGCTGCTAGATCATTTTCCATTCGGGCCACGCCCACCCGTTCGTTCCCGCGCAAGCGGGAATCTAGCGCCACACATTCTGTTGTCGATCTGTCGCACTGGGTCCCCGCCTTCGCGGGGACGAGCGGGGGGATGCAGCGCCAAACTCTGATCGGAAGAATATTCCAGGATGAGCCGTCCACTAGCGGATGTGGACCGCAAGCCAAACCGTCGGCTCGCTCGGGTGGGTCCATTCGACACGATGGCGTGCGTGTGCCGGGATGTGCAGATAGTCGCCGGGCTTGAGCTCGCGCACCTCGGTCTCGTGTCGAAGCGCAGGCCGGCGCCACCGGTCAGCAGCACGATCCATTCGGATTCGTCTTGGTCATACCAGAAGCCAGGCGGGCTTGCCTGTCCGGTCGAGACGATCCGCTCGATGCGCACGTTCGGTGTCGTGAGCAGCGCGGTAATGTTTTCGTCGGGGCCGGCGTGCGGAAGCCGCGCAAACAAATTTCCGTTCGGCGGGATCTCGGTCATTGAGGAAGCGAGCGTGCGGGCCTCGGGTCGTGTGCGAGATCGAGGCCCGCGACAGCTTTTACTTCTTCATGTGCTTCTTCAAAAAGTCGAGCGCGCGCGGCCAGGCGACCTTCGAGGCGGCCTCGTTGTAGCTGGCGCGCTCGTCGCAATGGAATCCGTGCGGCGCGTCCGGATAGGTGTAGATCTCGCTCTCGGTGCGCTTGCCCTTGATCATGTCGACGTCGCTCATCGGGATGCCCTGATCCTTCTCGCCGAAATGCATCTGCATCGGCACCTTCGGCTTCTCGTCGGCGAACTTGGCGATCTGGCCGCCATAGTAGGCGATCGCAGCCGACAAGCCGTCGAGCCGCGTTGCTGCCAGGAACGCGATGCTGCCGCCCATGCAGAAGCCGATGATGGCGACCGGGCCTTCCTTCTTGAGCTCGTTGATCGCGGCCTGCGTGTCCTTGAGCATCGCGTCCCAGTTCGGATTGGCGACGAACTTGCGCGCATTGGCGATCTCGTCGGGCGTGTAGCCGCACTCGAAGTTCTTCTGGGTGCGATCAAACAACGCGGGCGCGACCGCCGTGTAGCCTTCCTGCGCGAGCCGGTCACACACAGCGCGGATGTGATGATTGACGCCGAAAATCTCCTGAATGACCACGACTGCCGCCCTTGGACGGGCCGGCGGGGTCGGCGCGATAGGCGCCCAGTTGGTGGCTGTCGCTGGCGGTGAGCGTGAAGTGCTTGCCCAAGTCTTCCTCCTGTCAAACAAAGCGCGGAACGCTGCTTCGATGCACGATTTCACGACGTCGCGCAAACGAATGCAATGGTGCCATAGTAGTGCCTGCTTGCGGCATTTCGGCACGTTACGAGCACGAAACAATTTCATGAACCGGCCGCGTGCGCGCATCGACAAAAATGCGGATGGGCTAACAAAGAGCCTCGGAGTTAAACCATGTTGAAGCGTTCAGTCGCGATCGTTCTTGCCACCGTTTCCGGCATCGGCATTGCAGCCAGCATCTCCACCGCCGCCTCGGCGAAGCCGACCCAGATTCAGCGCGTTCAGAGCAGCCCGAAGGTGATGAACCTGCGCCAGGTCAATCCGAAGATCATCAAGCCGAAGTATCAGATCAATGCGGGCTCGCTGAAGACCATCAAGGCAATCAACCCGAAGCTAGTCGCCAAGCCGACGCCGAAATTCCCGCCGTTCAATCCAAAGCTGGTCGGCAAGTTGAAGCCGCTCCATCCTCCCGGCAACAACAATAACAATAATAACACCAACAATAACACCAACACCAACGTGAACAACAATACGAACGTGAACACCAATGTGAACGCCAATTTCAACAGCAGCAGCAGCGTGAGCGTGGCGGACGCCACGTCGGTTGCCGGTGCCGCGGTGGTTGGCACCGCAGCCGTGGTTGGTACGACGGCCGTCGCCGGTGGTCCGGCCTACTATCGCTCGGCGGGTCGCAGCTGCCTCACGAAGGAATATCTGCAGACCGGCCAAGTCCTGTTCCGCGACCTCTGCACCAACGAATGGGCGGCGAATCCGCCGGCCGCCGCGCAGTAGACGCAAACTCGCACGCAAATTGCTTCGCTATGCGTACCGACTCGAACCCCGGCCCTGTGGCCGGGGTTCTCGCGTTGGGGCGATCAGGCGCCTTGCAGCCCGAAGGCTTCCGCCAGCAGCTCGTATGATCGCCGTCGCGCCGCGTGGTCGTGGATCATCGTGGTGATCATCAGCTCGTCAGCCTTGGTGGCGGCGATCAGCGGCGCAAGCCGCTCACGCACGGTCGCGGGCGTGCCGACGAACAGGCGCTCGCGGCGCGCCTTGATGCGCTCGCGGTCGATCGGCGAATAGGGATAGGCGGCGGCCTCCTCGGGACTCGCAAGCGGCAGATATTCGCCGCGCGCGCGGCGCACCCAGTTGAGATCGACCGTGGTGGCGAGCCGCTCGGCCTCCTGCGTCGCTGTCGGCGCAGACCACCGCGCAGCCGAGAATCGCATGCGGGCGTTCGAGCGTCGTCGAAGGCTGAAACTGCTCACGATAAGCGAGCATCGGGCCGCCGGCGTCGTGATCGGAGAAGTGATGTGCGAACGCAAAGCCCATGCCCACCATGGCGGCGAGCTGTGCGCTGTAGCCGCTCGAGCCGAGCAGCCAGATCGGCGGCAGCGCGATGTCCTTCGGCATTGCATAGACGGTGCTGAACGGATGTCCCTGCGGAAAGCCGCGCCGCTCGAACAGGATGAGCTCCTGAAAGCGCTCGAGGAAGTCGTCGGCATTGTCCTGCCGGCGCCGGAGTGCAAAAGACGTGACTGGATCGGTGCCGGGCGCGCGCCCGAGCCCGAGATCGATGCGGCCGGGAAACAGCGCCTCCAGCACCTTGAAGCGCTCGGCGACCATCAGCGGCGCATGGTTCGGCAGCATCACGCCGCCGGAGCCGATCCGCATGTGTTTGGTCACGGCCGCGATCTGGCCGATCATGATCTCGGGCGCCGAACTCGCGACCGAGGGCAGGTTGTGATGCTCCGCGACCCAATAGCGCGTGTAGCCGAGCCGGTCGGCGAGTTGCGCAAGATCGAGCGAGTTGCGCAGCGAAACTGCGCCGGAGGCGCCGGTCACAACCGGCGAAAGATCAAGAACGGAGAGGGGGCTCATTGGTTACGCCTGGCGTGATCGAGCGCATCAGCTTTTTGTCGGGGAGACCGGAAAGACATCGCGCATGTACTGCGCCAGCATGTCGCAAAAAGCAAAGTCCCGCTCTCATAGGCAATGGACGGCAAGAGCTAGCCGCAGCGTTGTTCAACGAGATCGTTGACGATCAGACTGAAGCATTCGGCTGTGACATCAAAGATCTGGAACGATGTGCCGAAGTGCGCGTTTTTACTGAACACACCAGGGAGAGAGCTATGTCCCACCATGATCGTGTCCACCATTCGCGCCGGGGGTGGGGCACCATACTGACCTTCGCCGCCACCTTCATCCTTATCGTGGCAGCCACAATGGCCGGGTTGGTCGAACTGCCGACTCCGGCCAATGCGCCGAGCCAAACGAGTGGCCAACGCTAGGTGTTCGCATGACGTACCAACCACCACCAGAGCCGAATGCCGGACCGGCACGCTCGACGCTGGGTAACGTGATCTTCTTCATCGCGGTGGTCGCGATCATCGTTGGCTTCGCGGCGGTCGGCTTCCTCGGCGAGCAAACGGCGTCCAATGCACCGGTCGAGACGACGGTCGGCCAAAGCCGGCCGCCTTCTTAGTTAGCGTGCGCAGCTTTTCGTCCGCGGCAAAGCGGGCCCCTAATCAAACTTGCGCAGCCGCCAATCCTTCTTCCAGCCGGTGAGCCGGTTCTTGCGAAACTGCAGCGCTACTCCGTAGTCCGAGGGATAGAAGCCCGGAATACCGACGTTGCCGGTTCCGACCAGAATCTCGGAGCCGCCGGGCCGGCCCGAGAGATGGACTAGCGGCACGCCGAGCGCGTACGCGGCTTCCGTCGGCGTCATGCCGAAGGCAAGCGGCAGCGTGTTCGAGTGCGGTGCTCCGCACCAAGCGAGCCAGCACAGGCTGAACGTAACGACGGCGCGTCTCATAGCGCCATCTTCGTTCGATCCGGGCGCGCCTGCAAGTCCTGTCGAACTCTCATCCACGATCGTCATCCGCGTCTGCATCCATTTCCAAGGCGGCAGCCGTACCTGGTTGTGGAGAGGGCTTCGGTGTCCCGGCGCCCGACATCGGGTATCTGGGCAAGGCGCTCTAATAAATTCCGGGCATCGACCAAGAAGGACATCGTCACGCGCTGAAGCAGACGGCCTGACCGCAGGCCGCCGCCCCTCAAGCGGCGGCGGCTTGCGATAACGGCGTCATGGCAATTTGCCGCGAGTGATGCTGCCGGTGGCGAGGGCGTCGTCGTCGGTTCGGCTGCCGGCTGTTTCGACGTTGCTCCGGTACGGAATATTGAACCAGCGGTCCTTGGGCAGGAAGCGCTCGTGCAGGGTTGCGTAGGTTTTCTGATTTCCGAGCGCGTGTGCAAAGTCACCGACTGCCGGAGCTGCAAGGAAGAACACGGCCACCGTGGCGACGCCGAGGGCCACGCTGACCTTGAACTCGTCCATGCTCGCAAACTTGAGTGCGGTGCCAAACGACTTCTTCACCCGCGCGCCGGTGATATCCACGCTGTAGATCTCGTCGAGCAGCAGATGGATCATGTAGCCAAGGGCCACAAAGCAACCGACGAGCCAAGACGTAACCGTGGCGAGGCCGAACAGGTGATATGCGGCTGCGGCGCTGAAGAACAGAAAGAAGATGGCGGCAAGCTGCGAATGAAAGATGCCTCTGTGCACGGTGAATTTGGCGAATATCTTGTAGAGCACGTGGCGGACAAAGAGATGGACCAAGATCCACAGGCATGCCAGCTCGACGACCGAATAGGTGTCAGCCTTGCTGAAGACACTCATGAATGCCAGGGCGACAGAAAGGAAACTGAACAGGATTTGGACCGGGATCGTATGGTCGGAGTTGATGTCCGGTAAGACTCCCCCGATCGTGCCAGCGCAAAAGAAGAGCACGACCTCCTTTGGAGTCGCCACCCCGGCAACCATGCCGCCAATGGCGATGACGCCACTCACGGTCGACGCCACAGCAACGTGAGTCCTGAAGTCAGCCATGCCGCTTTCCAATATTGCCGCTTGCGGAGCGAATCAGCATGTCAAACTTGCTTGCGCCTATGCTCACAGAGCAAGCGCAATCGCGGCATCAGGACTTCAGTGCTGTGGACTTCTGCACTAACCATCCGCGCTTGCTTGCCGACGGGCAAACGGCCAGCGCATGGCATGCGTTGAAGATTGCTCGGAAGCCGCCTGGCGCTACCTGGGGACGATCACGCTACGGCTAACTCGCACGAGTTGGTACGGGCGTTGCAGTTGGCGTTGCAATTGCCTCGAAGCGCGTCGCCTGCATCACGACATTGCCCAGCATGTACGTCGCCGTGATGCGAAATGGGGCCAGGAGGCGCGTGCCCGCAATGGGGGCGAGCGCCATTTCGACATCCCGGCCGTCGGTGAGAAAGGTCAACAGCGGACTCGACCGGCGATGTCCGGCGATTGGCTGAAATGTCACGGAGCAGACCGCCGCCGGACCGGCATAGCCCTGCTCGCCTTCACTTGCTCGATACGCTTGAACGACAGGCTGAGGTCGTAGCGGCGGCGGCCGTCGAAGACCGGCAGCACGCGCCGGCAGGCGGCCTCGGAGACCCCGCCGTCACCCGCAGGCATCAGCAGCGCGGAGAGCGGATCGAACACCTGGCGCCGATGCTCCGTGGTGAGCACCACGCGGTCTTCACCAGGCGGCGGCTCGGAGGCTTCGAGCTCATTCACATTGCCGTCCTTGAATGTCATGGTCACCGCAAGCGTGTCGTCGTCGGCCGTGCTCTTGGACGTGTAGCGCATCGGCAAGAGCTTGCCGGCGCTGACGGCGCCGGTCGCGGTCATGCTGCCCTCGCCGCTTGCAACCACCCGCGCGAGCCCGCTGGTGCGCCCGCTCATGGAAATGACGTATTCCTCTGTGCCGATGCTGCCCGTCATGGCGGCGTTGCCGATCGGAATGCGCGCCACTGCTATGGTGTAGGCGGCCTCGAAGCCTGCCTGCGCGTGGGCCTGCTCGCTGGTCAGCGTATGGGTCAGCGAGAGGCCCAGTGTCACTCCCGCGGCGAAGAGTGCGCTTCCGATGGTTCTTGCCATGGCGAAATCCTTGCAATGCACGCGACCCACAATGATCTTTTTTTGCGTTGCCCATCGTCAAGCTGGGCCTTTAATGTTGCACCTTCAGTGTTGCACTTCTGTCGCGATGTGGTTCCATGCGCGGGCCGTTCCTTGCGGAAATACCGCTGTACTCGGCAGGGTGATTGAATTGGGCGGTCATTTTCGCTGAATTGGGGCCGGCGCAACGGAATCCACAAATGCTCAACAGCGAATGCCCCAACTGCGGTAGCGCGGTTCCTGTCTTTGCCTCGTCCTGCGGCGCCTGCGGCGTCCCCAACCGCGCGCGGCTCGGTGCGATGGCGGTCGTGGGGTCGCTGATTGCCCTGTCGGTTGCGATCGGCTTTGTGGTGCTTGTCGTCCTGCGCGGGCAGCAGCAGACCAGCGGCCCACAGGACTATGCCTGGCTTTCGACCGCCATGAACGACTGTGACGCCGAAGCCCAGAAGGCGCCGGACACGCTGCATTTTCTGGTCGTGCCAATGCTGTCGGCGCCCTCCGACGACGCGCACTGGAAGTCGCACTCGCTCAACGATATCGGCAACGCCACTCTGCTGCGGCAGCGCGATACGCTCGAGGGGCTGGCAGACCAGAGCCTCGTCGTCGCGCCCGATCCCTATGAGTTCAGCGTTCGCGACGAAAAGAGCAGCGCCATCTACAAATGGGCGCCGTCAACCGGCGTCAAGAAGTTCCTGGTCGCGGGCGGTGTGCAGATCCAGGAATTCAAGGTCCAGTTCAAGACCGAGCAAAGGAAGAACGACACCGAATGGGGGTCCCCATTCGTGCACAGCAAAGGGACCTGCTATTGGGTCAATGCCATTATCGGGCATTGACCCAGTCTCGACTTTGATCCGATTGGATTGAATCGGATCAAAGTCCAACTTTTTGTTTGAGCATGATCTTTTCCGAAAACCGGTTTCCACCCCGGATCAAGTCCGGGGCAGGCCTTTCGGAATCATGCTCTGGTGCCCCCGACCGCAAGCGGATCAGAAAGCAAGACGTGCGATGCTGGTCGTGTCGTCAGGAATGCAGACCCGCAGCGGCGCCGCTCGGTAACGAAGCGCATAAGGCCGGTGGAGATTGGCGGCCGACGCCGGATCGGTCACCATCGCGCGGCAGGCAAAGTCAGCCTTCAACGCCTCAAGCGGCGCCACCGGCGCGGCCATGCACAGCGCGGCTGCGCAGCCTGCGACGTAGACCGATTGGCGAACGCTATGGATGATGCTCACAAGACGCATGACACTTCCCCCTTTTGATTTAGTAGGCTTCCCGTCCCCGACGATCGCGAATGTCCGTTACCAATCAATTGCTATCAGCAAACGGCTAAGATCCTTTGCGCGGGATCGTTAAAATTGTTTGATTTCCGATAGGGAGCCGTCGACCGGCGCCAGAGAAATGCTGACAATTTGAGCGTTCTCCTTATCCGGATGTGAGTGCGCTTCCAGGTAGTGCTGTACGCGCGACAGCCTCCAATCCGGATAGGTCATGCCGGAGCGCGGAGTCCTGACGCGAAATTGGAACGGCACGGGCGTTGACATGTCCACGAAGCATTTCGACAAGGTCATCGAGCAGCTCGGCATCCTGATCGTGGATGGCAACCAATACGCTCGCAAGCTCACCCGCACGATGCTGATGAATGTCGGGGCCAAGACAATCATGGAATCGCCCGATGGCGTCACGGCCCTTGATCTGATCCGAAACAACAATCCCGACGTGGCGATCATCGAATGGGACCTGCCGGTGCTCAGCGGGCCAGAGCTCGTTCGGATCGTGCGGTCGCCCGGCGTGTTCCCGAAGCCGTTTCTGCCGATCATCATGCTGACCGCCATCGCACAGCAGTCGCGGGTCAGTGAGGCCGTCAGCCTCGGTGTGCATGAGTTCCTGGTCAAGCCGACCTCGCCACAGGCGCTGCGCGACCGTCTGCTGTCGATCCTGATGAAGCCGCGCCAGATGATTCAGACCGGCGAGCACTATGTGCCAGAGCCGCGCAAAACGGCTGCCGAGCTTTTGCGCACCTCTTAGCTACTCTTAGCTACCGCCGCATCGACTCGCGCCAGAGCAGGAACAGACCGGAGCCGACCACGACGGCGGAGCCGGCCATGAGCCCGAGCGTTGGCAGGTCACCCCACACCAGGTAGCCGAGCAGGGCCGCCCACAACAGCGAGAGATAGAAGAACGGCGTCACTGCGGAAGCCGGCGCGAGGTGCAGCGCGCGCGTCCACCAATATTGACCGATCGCGTTGGTGATGCCGTTGAACAGCATCAGCCCGGCATCCCACCAGGTTGGAATTGCGAAGCCGAACGGCAGCATCAGCGAGAAGAACACGGTGATCAGCGAGAGCTGATACATCAGCAATGTCTCAGCCAATTCGGTCGCCGTCATGCCGCGCACCGCGGCGGTGACGGAGCCGTAGATCATCGCGTTCGCGAGCGCGAAGAGCGCGCCGATCTGGAACGTCTCGGCGCCCGGATTGGTGACGATGAGGACGCCCAGGAAGCCCACGATCAGCGCGAACCAGCGCGCGAAACCGACTTTCTCCTTCAGCAGCACAATGGCCACCAGCGCGGTGAACAGCGGTGAGGAAAAGTTGATCGCGACGGCGCTCGCCAGCGGCATCAGGCTGAACGCGATGATCAGGCATGTCTGCGAGAACGTTTGCGACAGCGTGCGCAGGACGTGGTCGCGCCGGCGGTTGGTGTGGAACACCGCGAGGCCGGTCTGCGGCAGGATGAACAGCGCGCAGACGATCAGCGACAAACCCGAACGCGTGAATAGCACTTCGCCGACCGGATAGATGTCGACCAGCCACTTGGAGGTCGCGCTCGACATCGCGAACACGCTCGTGGCGCCAATCATGTAAAGGATGCCGAGCGGGACATGCTCCCGCCGCGTTGCCGTCCGGCCTGAATCTTGTCGGATCGCTTCGGTCACGCGCCCTCCCGGCGCGGGCCAAGGGCAACGCGCTTCTGCGCTGTCTCTATCATGGTTGTGGAAGATAATGGCACGGCGCCCCGGGCATGTCCGGGCGGCAAATTTGCCGTTCGTGAGGGCGATCTCGAACGTCGGATCGGCGGCACTAAATTTAGTCGCGGCAGACGAGCTTGCGCCAACCGCTCACGGCGACCAGGATCAGGCACAGCCACGTGATGATCGCGCCGATGCCGAAGGCGACACGTCCGAAAATCTCGGAGCCCCCGCTCGTGGAGCCGAAAGGCAAACTGACGCTGAACGAGCGGGTACCGGGTCCGAATGCGACGAAGCTGCCGATCATGGCGAAGCAAGTGAAGATCATCAGCACGAGCATGAATTGAACAACGCGCAGCCAGAACGGTGTGCCGGCCGGCAGCGTGCCATCGTTTGTCACCTCGCCGGTGACGGCCGCCGGCAGCACGACGCCGAGCCCCCCGAGCAGGAAGCAGAGCCCGGCCAGAACGACGACCCACATCGGTGCGTTCGCCTTGCTCGGCGGAGGAAGGACGTTGAGGCCGACCAGGACGAAATAGAAGCCGACGGCGGCGACGATTGCTCCGAGCCCGATCGCGGCTCCCCGTGACAGTGGCTTTTGATCCATGTGGCCGGAAGCCCGCACGCTCAGAAAGGGGCTCGGCGGCGGCTCATCAGCTTGCGCCAGCCGCTGATCGCAACCGCGATCAATCCGAGCCATATGATGACAGCGCCGATGCCAAAGGTGGCGCGTCCGAGCACGTCAAGACTGTCGCTCGAGGAGAATGGCAAGCTGCCGTGGATGCCGGGTCCGAACGCGATCCAGCTTCCGACCATGGCGCAGCACATGACCACCGCAAGCGCGAAGACATATTGCGCGACATGTAGCCGCCGCGGCGCGTTGGGTGAAGCGTCGCCCTCAGCTCTGAGCTCGTCCATGACGAGGGCAGGGATCAGCAGCCGGAGGCCGCCGATCAGTAGGCAAAAGCCAATTGCAAGCACGCCCCACATCGGGCTGTTCGGACCGCCGGGCGCAGGCAGCAGGCTCAAGGCAGCCAGCACGAGATAGAAGCCGATGACGGCAGCGAGCGTGCCGAGCCCGATCGTTTCCCAGGGTGAGGGTTGTTTCTGATCCATGGCAGGCCTTCAGGCGCGCCCAGGCGCCCCGCGCCACAGTCTGCGCGCAGGTCCTTGCCAAAGGGTTGAGGCAGTCGCGGAGGCCTAGCGCCCCGCGACACTATTCTTAGGTTCAGTCAAACCGGCCTTAAGCACAATTCCTGGGCTATGGGGCTTGGTCTAGCTAATCGATGAGCATCAAGTCCGCGGTTCTCGAACGGGTCGACGCCGCAACGCTGTTGGTGGCCCCAGCAGTGGAAACAAAGGCAGGGCAGCGCGCAGTCCCACGACAGGGAGATTGATCATGGCTACGAATCTGGTTTCGCTCATCATGCAATTTCTGACTCCTGACATCATCGCGCGGATCGCCGCCACGCTCGGGCTTGGTCGCACCGAGGCGCAAGCTGGCATCAGCGCCGCAGTGCCGGCACTGCTCGCCGCATTCAGTGGCGTTGCCGCCAAACCGGGTGGCTCGCAGATCCTGGCTGACGCCATCAAGAACCAATCAGGCGTTCTGGACAACGTCATGAGCATGGTCGGCGGCGGTAGCCCATCGTCCCTTGTTGACAGAGGATCGAATATGCTTGCCTCGCTGCTTGGCAGCCATGATCAATCTGCGCTGGCTGGGGCTGTCGGCAAGTTTGCTGGTATCGGTCAAAGCACAGGCAGCTCGCTCATCGGCATGCTCGGGCCGGTCGTCATGGGCATCATCGGCAAGCAGATCGGATCGCGCAGCCTCGATGCCGGCAGTGTCGGCGGTTTGCTCGCCTCGCAGAAGGAGCAGATCGCGCAGGCATTGCCGCAAGGTTTCGGCAGGTTGCTTGGCGGCACTGGGATCCTGGACTCGCTCGATGGCGCGGCCGAGACGGCTGCGGCGGCGGCAAATCAGGCAGGCAGAGCAGCAAACGCGACGGCCGCACAGGTCGGACAGTATGGGTCATCCGCCAGCCGCTCAGCTGGATACGCCGGCCAACAGGGCCGTGCTGCGGCATCCGCCACCCCAAGCTGGATCTATTGGGCGATTCCCGCTCTCGTGGTTGGCGGGCTTCTCTTTTATCTGTTCGGAAGGGGTACAGAGCAAGTTGCCCAGACGACGCCTCCGCCGGTGACGCAAACCAAGCAGGTGACCGATGGCATGGCGCCCAGGGACCAAGTGACACCGCGGATGGCGCCAGCAACTCAGAGTATCATGGTCGGAGGCGTCGATATTGGAAAGCAGCTCGGTGACAATTTCAGCAACCTGCGGACCTCGCTGGCGGGTATCACCGACGTTGAATCCGCCAGGGCGGCACTTCCCAAACTGCAGGATGCCACGGCAGCGATCGAAAAAGTCAACGGCATGGTCCCACAGCTGTCGGCGGAGCAACGACTGTCGGTCTCTGGCCTGGTCACCCCGGCCATGGCGGCGATAAACCAGATGTTCGAAAAAGTTCTCGCGATTCCAGGTGTCGGTGATGTGTTGAAGCCGACCGTCGATAATCTGAAGACCAAGCTTGCGGACCTTTCGTCGCACTCTTCTACGGTTGGCGGACGCTGACTGCGTCCGGCGACGACCTGACGGACTAAGCTTCCAGCATGTGCAGCGCATTGAGCTGCAGCATCAGCCCGGGCTCGTCGCCGAAATACCAGGCCTCCTTCCACTTGCCGTCGGCAAAGCGCATCTCGCCGATCTCCGGCACCTCGATGCGCTTGCCGGTAGGCGGCAGGCCGTAGAGCTTGCCGCCCTGCGTGCCCGCCACCTTGAAGCGCATCTAAACCCTCCGGAAGCCGAGGCGGCTCTGCTTGAAATCGGGCGCGCGCAAGGTTGGGGTGCGGCGCCCTTGGAGCGCGCCACCATCAGCCGGTTGCATTGCGCCTGTGGCGTTTCCGACATGACCATGCTGCGATGGAGCAACTGCGGTAAACTGGCCGTCGGACCAGAAAGGGAGCCGCAATGCCAAAGGTCGAGGTCATTAGCCGCCGGCGCGTGTTCGACGATTTCTTCAAAATCGACGAGGCGGAGCTGCGTTTCGAACGCTACGACGGAACCATGAGCGAGGCGGTGCGGCGGCTCAACTTCGAGCGCGGCGATTCCGCTGCGGCCCTGTTGTTCGATGCGCGCTCACGCACTGTCTATCTGATCGAGCAGTTCATGTATCCGACGCTCGTGAAGGCCGGCGGCTGGCTGGAGACTGTCGTGGCTGGCATGATCGACGAGGGCGAGACGCCGGCGGAAGCAATCCGGCGTGAGATTCTGGAGGAGGCAGGCTTTGCGGTCGAGCGCGTCGAGCCGATTGCCGATTTCTTCGTGTCGCCGGGTGGATCGAGCGAGCGCATCTTTCTGTTCTGTGCGCTGGTGTCGGATGGTGCGCGCGTCGCCGAAGGCGGCGGTGTCGCGACCGAGCATGAGGACATCAAGCTCGTGCCCGTGGCGCTTGACGATTTCCTGGCGCGCCTTGCGACGCATGGCTTCGTGGACGCCAAGACGATCGTGGCGGGCTATTGGCTCAAGGACAATCTCGGGCGGCTGGTGGCGGCCCCGTAACTCGCGACATGACGGAAATTAGCGACGTCCGAAATAGTCAAAGAAGTTCCGCCGCAGGAAACGCAAAACCCGCTCGCGCAAAGAGGATGGATGATCGGCACCGTCCGGCATGCGCGTGATCACCCGCGGCGCCGCGCCGAACAGGCCGCGCCGCTTGATGACCTCGGCGATGAGCGGGTTCCATTCGATCAGCGCCTGCTCGGCTTCCTTCGCCATGAAACCCGAAATGATCTCCGGAGGCGGCGAGAACACCTCCGGCATGGCGGCGTTGAGACCGTTATCGGCCAGCACGTTCCACTTCGACACGCCGCCCATGTGCGGCGAGCTCAGTCCGAACACCACCCGCCGGATCCGGCTCTCGCGGATCGCATAGCAGCAGAACGCGCAGGGCTCGGCGTTCACAAAGATCTCGCAGTCGTCAAGGCTGACGGAGCGGAGCGCCTTCTGCGCCAGCGAGATCGCCACCACCTCGGCATGGCGCGTCACATCGCCATCATGGACGACGCGATTGATCGAACTCGGCCACGATAGCGCCGTCGCGGCACACGACGGCTGCGTAGGGATATTCGCCGGCCTTGCCGGATCGCTTCGACAATCCGATCGCATGGGTCATCATGCGCCGGTCCATGGCCTGCTGCTGCGCGCTCGTCATTGGTTCTGCCTGGTGATCCGACGGTTCAGTGGCGTGAGGGCTCGTCGCCCACGACGGTGAGGCTGATCGTTCCGATCAGCGCGGCGCGGCGCGCCTCGGCGTCCTTGACGGCGTCGGCGAGCTGGCCGGCCGTGGTTGTGGTCGAGCCGAGCCCGACGAGGCCGCCGAGCACCGCCGCGATCGAGATGATCAGGAGGGTGGCGTTGTTGGACGGTATGATCCCGAGCAGCAGGAGAATGATCGCCAGCGCGCCGCCCGCTGTGGCGATCTTGGATACCAGGATGACCTTGCGGCAGCGCTCGATCGCCTCCGATCGCTCTTCGATCTCGGCTTCAAGCCGCGCGATCTCGTCGTGCGGGTCGGGCGCGGGCTCGTCGCCCGGTGGTGGCCGATGTCCGTTGGTGCGGTTGGTCTGCTGTGGCACTGTGTTCTGGTCTGCGGTTGTCGGGCGCTGCACGGTCGGCGCCTATTTCGGTTGATCATGGGGGGTATCGTCAAGATGGCGCACGCTCTTTTGGTGCAAAGTCCGGCGACATCCAATCGGGGATCAGCAACATGAAGAAACCGCGGCCGACCAAGTACATCCAACACCACAAGGACGGAAGCATCTGGGCGCGCGGTCAAACCATCGATGGAGTGGCCACCGGCTACTGGGAGTGGTTCCGCAAGGACGGTGTGCGCATGCGCTCGGGCTATTTCGAGGCCGGAGTGCAGGTTGGCGAGTGGACGACCTATGACAAGAAGGGCGACGTCTACAAGGTCACGACCATGAAGCCGAAAGCGGCGGCAAAGAAGACGCGCGCAAAGAAATAGACGCTGCGGCGGCCGTTCACATGAGCTTGGCCGTGGTCGAACCGAGGACGCGCAGGGAGCGTCGCGAGCGGGGCCGCGTAATCGTTTTGTCCCGCAACGGGACACGTCTTGGCGCCAAGCCTGCCGCCCACAACATTTGGTTTACGAAAGCTTACCGTTCGGGGTTTTGCACAGGTTGTTTAATGGGCTGCCGTTGACCGGAACCGAATACCGGCGCGGACTCCCGTCTCTGCTTGAGGGGAGATTCGTGCGATGGCGGCCGAGGAGATCGCGGTCGATCCGTTCAAAGGCAAAGCTCAGAAGCTCCGCATTCTGGCGGAGAATTCACAAGACTCGACGCTTGACCGATTAGTCCTGACGGCCGTCTACGAAGCGATGGTCGGGCAAGCGCGGCCTAGCGAACCGAGCAAAGCGGCGGGCAACGACCAGACCATAGGCAATCTCGCGGCCTGACCGGAAAGCCGTACACCGACGAGGCGCTATTGCCTCGTCTCCTCAGGCTTGCTGCTTTCCGGCGCGCGGCCGAAGCAGGTGACCTTGTCCTGAGGCTGGCACGCGATTCCGATGTTGCCGCAATCCGGCATTGGACCTGAGCCGCGACTGCAATTGCGGCAGCCGTCCGTCCATCTCATGCAGGTCTTGTCGACCTCGCCGTAGTTGAAGATATCCACTTCGTGCACCGCGCCTGGCTGCTGCGTCTCGGTGGGCTGCTGCGCCGATGTCAGGGTGATCAGAAACCCCAAGGACATCACGCTGGCGATGCTGCGCAGGCGGAGCGTCATGCCGGGTTCCAGGCGCCCATCATCATTCATATGTCCTCGAAATAGCTCCGGACGCTGCGATCCGCGGCCGTCACCTCAGGCCCTTCGTAGGGCATGCCGACCCGCATGATCTCCCGTGAGCCACGACGCCCGGCGACTGCCAAAGATAAAAGCCTCCCCAAGCGAGGGAGGCAACTGTCCGGCACGTCGAGAATAAAGAGCGGTGACTACGCAGTCTTGGATTATGCCGTCTTGGACAACGCACTCTTCATGCCCGCCTGCAGCGGCTCAACCGCATGGGTGGTCATCTTTTGCGCCATGCCCGTGAGGTGTCTGCTTTGCTCGGCGAAGGTCTCAAATTGCGTGCGAAAGTGCGCAGACGACAATTCAAGAAATTCGGCCGGCGATCTCACACTAAATAGCTGCTGGACGAAGTCGAGTGTGGAGTTGGTGTTGAAGCGGACAATCTCAATCCACTGGTGATGGAAGTCCGCAGCCCCGGTGGCGACAGTCGAATATGTTTTTTCGAGAGCCGTCGTTGTCTCTTCTGCTGTTGCCTTGGAGTTTTCAGACACGGCCTCGGCAAAGGCGGCGCCCTGACGTGCAAATTCGCGGCCCCCACCCCCGTGAAGCTTTGCGGTGTTGGGCTTGGTTTCTGGCATGACATCGATCTCCTTGTGGGTGTTCCCTCCTGCTTCCCTAATATGTGGTGACGTCCATGTTGCGTTGCAATAGGTTGATCCCGGGAGACAAAAGAAATATAGCCCGTTCCGGGAGATAAATGATGTTGCGGTGCGGCAACCTTGCGACCCCGTAGCCGTTATGTCTGGAATCAACGATCAGAAAGGACGGCCTGGTGATCAAGTCAGGAAAGACGTTCAGCGGTTTGTTAGCGCAGCAGGGGGAATGGGGAAAAGCAATGCAAGCACTGCCGCGGATGAGATCGGCGGCTCCCGGCCATGTTTCTCCATCAAGTCATCTAACGGAGACCGAAAATTTTGGTGCCAATCCTGGCGCTCTGCGAATGTTCACGTATCTGCCGCCGGACGTTTCGGCCCCCTGCGCGCTCATGGTTGTCCTCCACGGATGCACGCAGAACGCGGCAAGCTATGATCGCGGGGCGGGATGGTCGACGCTGGCGGAGCGGTTCGGGTTCGCCCTGCTCCTGCCCGAGCAGCAGCGCACCAATAATCCAAATGGCTGCTTCAACTGGTTTCAGACCGGCGACATCGAACGGGGACACGGTGAGGCGCTTTCGATCCGGCAAATGGTCTCCAAGATGGTGTCCGATCACGGGATCGATCCTGCCCGTGTCTTTGTCACCGGGCTCTCCGCCGGCGGCGCGATGACTTCCGTCATGCTCGCGACTTATCCTGAAGTCTTCGCCGGTGGCGCGATTATTGCCGGTCTCCCCTACGGAGCCGCGAATAATGTCCAGCAGGCGTTCGAGAACATGTTTCAGTGCCCGCCGCGCCCGGCGCGCGACTGGGGTGATCTGGTGCGTGCGTGCATCACCCCATCGTGGGGCATGGCCGCGAATATCCGTCTGGCATGGCGATGCCGACGCGACAGTGATACCGTCCAACGCAATTGAAATTATCAAGCAATGGACGGATGTCCATGGCCTCCCGGCAGGGCCATCGTTCGAGGCTGTGGTCGATGGCTATCCCCGCCAAGTCTGGGTTAACGGCTCGGGCGATGAGCTGATCGAATCCTATTCGATCCCCAACATGGCGCACGGCACACCGCTTGCGACAGGCGATGCCGATGAGCAATGCGGCGCTGCCGGACCGTTTCTTCTCGAAGTCGGGATTTCGTCGTCGTATCACATCGCAAAATTCTTTGGCCTCACGCGGGATCGCGCCCACATCGGATCGATGCAGAGCCGCACTGCAACGATTACGCCGGAAGAGCCGCTCGTCGGCGGAGCGAAAGCAGATCCTCGATCCGAACCACTCGAAGGGGAAGTGCTGGACAAGCATTTTAGAATGCCGGAGCGTGCCGATGTCCCTCCGTCGTCTCCCCTTGATATCGGTGCTGTGATCACTGACGCCTTGAAAGCAGCGGGCCTGATGAAAGGCCGCTGAGGTCACGTCCGTCGGAGTGAGCCATTCTGCGGACAGCGCGTTGCAGTCCTGGCCCTCGGTTTCGGCTAAGTGCTTGGTCGCGCTGGCGCGCCCGACAAGATTCGAACTTGTGACCTCTGCCTTCGGAGGAAAAATTAGCGGCCTACGCCAGAACTCGCCATGGTTCGCCATGATGCGATATGATACTGGAGTTGCTACATAATTTTGGCCATTTCGTCGTCTTTGATGCGCTCGGATACGCGGCGATTTTCCCCCAACTGCTTCCGCAGTGCTTCCGCGGAAGCAGTATATCCGATGCGGAGACTTTCGATGCCAAAGCTCACCAAACGCGTCGTGGACGCCGCAGAAGGCCGATCGTTTGACTATTTTATCTGGGACGAAGAGCTGCCGGGCTTTGGCCTACGCGTGTTCAAGTCCGGGAAGCGAAGCTATCTTGTTCAATACCGGGCGGCAGGAAGGACACGCCGTTACACGATCGGTCTTCACGGTGCCTGGACCCCTGAGACCGCACGCAAGAAGGCGCGCTCGCTCCTCGGACGCATTGCTCAGGGTGAGAATCCCGCCGAGGAGCGCCGACTAGATGCCAAGGCGATTACGGTGAAGGAGCTCAGCACGCAATATCTCAAGGATGCTGAGAATGGTCTCGTGCTTGGGAAAGGGAGGCAACCGAAAAAGGCGTCCACGATCCTCATCGACAAGAGTTGTGTTCATCGCCACATCATGCCGCTGCTTGGCACTCGCCGCGTTAAGGACATCACGCCATCCGACGTCAATCGCTTCATTCGCGATGTGATCTCGGGGAAGACAAAGGCCGACGTTAAAACCAAGCCTCGTGGCCGCGCCATTGTCCGCGGCGGAGCAGGGACTGCGGCACGTGCTGTTGGCTTGCTTGGCGGGATTTTCACCTATGCGGTAGAGCACGGCATCATCGAGAGAAACCCGGTTCACGGAGTGCGCAAACCCGCTGACCGCGTTAAAACACGCCGACTCAGCGAGCAGGACTATCGAGTGCTGGGGAAGATTCTCTACGAGGCTGTCACCGATGATCGCTTCCGATTGGCCGTACCAATCATCCGACTATTGGCCCTTACTGGCTGCCGCCGCGGTGAAGGAGTCAATCTGAAATGGACCGAGTTCGACGCCGACAACAGCTGCCTTCGCCTGAGCGACAGCAAAGAAGGCGCATCGGTGCGAGCCATCGGTCTGCCAGTCGTCGACCTGCTGGAGGTTCAACGTTCCAAGTCGCATGGCAATTTCGTGTTTGCCGGCACGGAAGAGGAAAAGCCACTCGTCGGTTTTCCGAAATATTGGAAAAGACTGGTCAAGGACACTGCCCTTGAGGATCTTACGCCGCACGTCCTTCGCCACAGCTTCGCCAGCGTGGCCAACGACCTTGGCTTCACCGAGGCTACGATAGCGGCCTTGATGGGCCATTCCAAAGGAACAGTCACAAGCCGCTACATCCATGCCATCGACTCCGCCCTGGTCATGGCCGCCGACACAATATCCGGCTACATCAACGGTCTACTCAACGGCGTACAGTTCAAGCGAATATCCTATGCTCTCGACAGAGCTTCGAGAGAGGCGACTCTCGCGCGCTTGTTCACTGAAATAGCGGTAGAGCGACCAGCGGAGGACATCCAAGATCGGATCGCAGCGTAGACCTTCTTACTAACAGGGATGCATCCGGTGCAAGGTGAACGTCAAAAGCCTCGCGGCGGATCTTGTCTTTTTCTAGAACAGGGCTTGGTCGAAGCTGATGCAAAGATGGAGCAGATCGTCGATCACTCATTCACAGACGTGGCACTTCAACAGCTCGCCCTATCGCAAGGAGGCGTCCTCTAGCGACCCTGACTCATCCCGGCGCTGGTCCGTTCATTGCACGACACGTGTGTGATGCGCAGGCTTACCGGAATGCGGCTCGTCAGGCTCATAATCTAAATTGGTGTGTGGCAGCCTCCAGCATTAGACACGATCATTCGCTGGAGGGCGCCCGGAAAATAATCCTGATCACAAAAGGTGCGTGACTAAGAGAACTTTGTGACCGAGCCACGTCATCCGGCCGACAGTGTATGCCATTGGACTGAGGACGGTAGGCGAGCCCTCGATCACGCTGCTGCACTGCCGTGAATGACGGCTGTTCTACGAGAATGCAAGAACCGATCGAGATGCGTAGTGTTTCTGGAAACCGCTGGATGGCAATCGGACGGCTTGAAGGTTGGCCCAGCGATCGCCCGCACTTCATCGCCGACCACATCCCACCGCCAGTGCTCTCAAAAGTAATCATCGGAATTCCGAGGGCGTGGACCTGGAGTGTCCCGAAACATGCGTCGCGGCCCAGTAGCTCGTCAGGCTCATAACCTGAAGGTCACACGTTTAGACTCTGCCCTCACCGGCGTGCACCGAGCCTGGCTCTCGCGGACCGGGCACTATATAGCCCCGAGGATGCGACGCGGCGCGCCATGGGCCACCTTCTGAGGCACGGCGTCCGCTTTAGCGCGAAGACCGATGTTATGGCCGGCAAGGGCATCGAGACCATGCTGTCGGAACGCAGCGCTCTGCTGTACCTGCGTATGGTCATGGCGCTACCCGCCAACCACGTCACCCAGTTACTCTTCGGCGTCACGCTGTAGCGACAACGCCGCCGCTGGTGACTTTGCGGTGACCGCGCGGTCCAGCGCGGCCGGCATCGACCCGCGGCTTGATTGCGTTCATCATGACGTGCGCCGCAGTCACACCGGGTCCTGGCGCGCGCCCCTACGGTTTTGGAACGGACCGAGAGCGTGTCATCGGGCTCGATCGCATGCGTCTGATCAGCATTCCTTCCGTCGCCGCGACCCTCGTCGTCGTGCTGCCCGAGCCTCTTGCAGCCTGCCTCGACCAAGGCGGCTACGTGGATGGAGCGTGACCGCTCGGTGCTCGCGCTTCCAACTGGACAGGCTGTCGGGTGGTCGCCGACGACGAGGTCTTTGTCATGAGCCCAGACGAGCCAGCGTCGCTCAACGACCGCCACTTCGACCCGATTCCGTCCGCCAGATCGTCGGCCAAGCCGAGCCGATATCGACCTCCGCGAGGCTGCTCGGCCGCTATTCCTGTGCAAGCAGCGAACGAGAACTCTTGCGCCTGGCCGCTACATCCTCCACCTCGTTCCGGCCAACTCTCTGCGTGCTCCAGGCGGCTCGATTCCCGTCTCACAGCCTCGCGCCATCAATCGAAGCCCCTCGCGAGCTCGGCGCGGCAAAGATCCTGCTCGCGGCCCGAGCGGCCCCCGCATGACATCGCCCACGTCCATCAATTGTCCCAGGAGTGAACCATGAACGTCGCAACACTGGTTGCTGCTCTTGCATTCGTTGCGGCTTCGATGGCCATACCGACCGTCGCTCCGAACGTGATGCAGGCCTTGATGTGGGAGCAGTCGCGGCGCAAGCCATGGGTCATTCACGAGCTCGAACAACGGCCAACTGCGGTCCATCCCACGCTAAGAAACGCCGTCTGTAGTGCGGAGCAGGTGTACCCAGCGACCGGTTCCATATCGGATTGACGAGCTTGCCGGCTTGGCCGCGTTGAGTGATCGCCTGTGCGGCACGCGGTTCACGGAATTCGCCGAGCGCTGTAGGAGTTTCATCGGTGTGACTCCCGTCTACTGTGGCATTTCCTCCTATCGAGGCTCTCGGAAACAGGCCGATAACACGTTCGCGAGTGCCCGGCGCATGGCCGCGGAGCGCCGCGACAGCCGAACGTAGATATGCCAACTGACGCATTTTTGGATTAAGTGGTCTCGCGTCGGTGCCATGTCCGGCGTGCGGATTCTTGAGTGCCGAATTGCGGTCAGAGGATCTTCGACTCGACTGTTGCCCACGCCGCTCTCGGCAAGGCTTCGGTATCGCTCCGTGTATTGGCCGTTCCATCGAGACGATGTCGGCGTGCAAAGCGATTGCAGTCAACTGGTCGGAGACCTGCGTTCGAACAAGTCACGAACCAGCCAGATCACAAGGGACCAGCCGACAGGAGGCCATAATGAGCGATTCGAGCACCATTCGCGGCATGTCGCATGTTGTCGTGCATTCGTCGAGGAGGTGGGGAGAGCGGAGCACTCGACCGCGCATAGGCAAGATAAAAGCTGCAGCCTGCGGCTCGGTCGGGCGGGTGAAGAGCGCTGGGATATCAGGCAGCTTGCACGAGGTGCGACTGCGCACGACAGCCTGCCAATTCGCATAGCCCCTTGCGACTTCACGACTACGCGCACCTCGTGCACGCCATGATCCGCGACGATGATCTCCACGTCGGGCTTGGCCACGTCCGGGACAGGGGACGGGGCAGCGCACATCGCGCCAAGCCGTTCATTGCGCGGGCGCGGGCGCTGGCGGCAGCGGAGAAGGCGGGTGGACTGAAGCGTCGATCCGGACGTCGCACCCGCAGCGCTGCTTCCGGCCGCGCGGCTGATGACGGACTGCACGCGCAGCGTTGCCGTCAAGGCGCCCGTCGTACGGCACCGGGCGAAGGGAGCGCCGCTCGGCGCTCATTTGCCGTATCTGCGCAGGAAGGCGTCACGAAGGACGACGCTCCTGGTCGGATGTTCGATGCCGAGCACAATGATGCCGACCACCGCGCCTTCGCCGAGTGCTGCGAAGGCGACCGGCATCGATTCCGGGCTCGCACAGGTCCTCTTTGGGTTTCCTTTGCGAGTCAGTTTCTGTGCGCCGCTCTATCCGAAATTGCGATGACCTCAATTCCTAATTGCTCCGCGGAGAAAGTGGCTGTTTTATCGCCGCCGCCAAACTGGAATGGGAAACATGACCGCCACCAAGATCCTCTGGGGTCAGATATCAATCGTCTTTGCGGTCGTGCTCGCAACGATGTGGCTTGCTACGCAATGGACCCCGTGGCGGCTCGGGTTCCAACCGCAGCTTGGTCCGCCCTGGTTCGAGCTCGCGGGTTCGCCGGTCTACACGCCTGTCGCCTTCTTCCTGCTCTTGTCTCGGGCCTCGAACATCCCGTTTCCCGGAAAACGGGGACGATCGACTGCGGAGACTGGCTCGAATGGCCAGCCTAACTTGCGGCATTCATTCAGCGAACACAGTGGGCGTATGGCGATAGACGCGAAGCACAATCTTGTGAATGCAACATAAGGGAAGATGACGCATGCGAGGCGGTCAATTCGAATTCAATAGGATGGGCATTGGACGGCTTCTAAATCAGGGACGTCTGGCAGTGTCGCCAAACCTGCGAGGTGCCGGCAATCGAAGGCTGGCGGGCGTCGGAAGGTATAGCGTAAGCGAGCGCGACGACCAGTAGTCAGCAAGATCACTCGGCGGCACGAAGGCCTGGCGCGTGCTCTTGGCTCTGAGGCGGCAAGACGCTGTCGGGCGGGCCGCGACGCCTTCGCACAAGACGCCCAAGCTTGCTCAAATAGATGTAGATCACCGGCGTCGTGAATAGCGTCAGAAATTGCGACAGCAGCAGGCCGCCGACGATGGCGATGCCAAGCGGCCTGCGCAACTCCGATCCTGCCCCTGTTCCGAGTGCCAATGGCAGGCCGCCGAGCAGTGCCGCCATGGTGGTCATCATGATCGGACGATATCGCAACAGGCAGGCTTCGTAGATCGATTGCTCCGGCGTCAAGTGACGGCTGCGTTCCGTCACCAGCGCAAAGTCGATCATCATGATCGCGTTCTTCTTGACGATGCCCACCAACAGAATGACCCCGATGAGAGCAATCAGCGAGAAGTCGTAGTTCAGAGCCATTAGCGCGAGGAATGCTCCTACCCCCGCCGATGGCAGGGTCGAGAGGATCGTGATCGGGTGGATGAAGCTCTCGTAGAGGATGCCGAGCACGAGATAGACCGCAATGATCGCCGCCGCGATCAGGTAGGGCTGAGTAGCTAACGATGTCTCGAACACCCTGGCCGAACCCTGAAACCGGCCCGTCAATGTGGCGGGCTTCTCGAGTGTGCGTTCCGCATTCTGGATCGCGGTGATCGCGTCGCCCAGGGAATGGCCCGGCGCCAGGTTGAATGAAAGCGTGACGGCGGGAAACTGATCCTGGTGGTTGATCGTAAGTGGAGATACCGAGATCTCCTGCCTGGTAAGCACTGACAGCGGGACCATCTGTCCAGTTGTCGACGACCGCACGTAAAGCTGCTGGAGCGATGACGCATCCTGTTGAAAGCGCGGCTCGACTTCGAGGATGACCCGGTTTTGGTCGAGCTGGCTGAAGATCGTCGCCACCTGCCGTTCCCCAAACGCATTGTAGAGGGTGTCATCGATGGCTTGCGGGGTCACGCCCAGGCGCCCGATGGCGTCGCGATCGATCTTCAGCATCAAGCGCGGCGCGGTCGCCTGGAGATCGCCAGTCACATCCTGAAGCTCCGGCAGACTAGCAAGTTTGGCCAGCACGATCGGTGCCCACTTGAACAGCTCCGCCACGTTCGGGTCTTGCAGCGTGTACTGATATTGAGTTCTTGCTCACCCGGGCGCCAATCTGGACGTCCTGGCGGGCCTGGCCAAACAGCGCGATGCCCGGCACTTTCGCGGTCGCGCGGCGCAGCCGGTTGAGGACCTCGGTTGAGCTGGCTTTCCGCTCGCGAAACGGCTTGAGATCGATCATCAGCCGCCCGGTGTTGACGGTCGGATTGGCCCCGACCCAGTAGTAGACCGTGTGCACGTCGGGATCCGCCATGACGACCTTCGCCAGCTCATGCACGCGATCGACCATGGCGGCATAGGAAATGTCCTGGCCGGCTTCCGTCGTACCCTGGATCAGGCCGTTGTCCTGCTGCGGAAAGAAGCCCTTGGGAATGAGAATGTAGAGATAGACGGTGCCGGCGAGCGTTCCGGCCATGACGGCCATGATGAAGAGGCGATGGCCGAGCGACCAGCGCAGACAGACCGCGTAAAAATCGAGCGAGCGCTGGTAGATCGCCTCGAGCACCGACGCGAACCGGCTCTCCTGCTTTCCAGAGCCGGAATGCGAGAGCAGCTGGCCACACATCATCGGTGTCAACGTCAGCGAGACCAGGCCCGACATCAGGATCGCGACGCTGACGGTCACCGCAAATTCCCGAAACAGGCGTCCGATCAGCCCACCCATCAGCAGCAGCGGAATGAACACGGCAACCAGCGATAGAGTCATGGAGACGATGGTGAAGCCGATCTCGCGTGACCCGGTGAGCGCCGCCTGCAGAGGAGGCGTGCCATTCTCGATATGCCGGTTGATGTTCTCGACCATCACTACCGCATCGTCGATGATGAAGCCGACCGCGATCGTGAGCGCCATCAGCGAGACGTTGTCGATGGTATACCCCACGAGGTACATCACGACACAGGTCGACAGCAGCGACACCGGGATCGTGACGCTTGGGATTAGCGTCGCGCGCACATTGCGCAGAAACAGGAACATCACCAGGATGACGAGGCCGATGCTGACGGCCATCGTGAACTGAACCTCGTCAACCGAGGCACGGATGGTCTGGGTGCGGTCGCCCATCACGCGCAGCTTGATCGATGGCGGAAGCGCCGTCGTGATTTCCGGAAAGGCGGCTTTGACGAGATCAACGGTTTGATTGATGTTGTAACCAGGCTGTTTGTGGACATCGATGATGACCACGCGTTGCCCGCCGAGCCAGGCCGCTTCCCGGATCGCCTCCACTCCCTCGACAGCCTTGCCGAGGTCGCGAATTCGCACGGGCGCGCCATTGCGATAGGCAACAATCACTGAATTGAAGGTTTCGGCGTCGAAGACCTGGTCGGTGGTGTCGAGCGTCAATGATTGCTTGGCCCCATCGAGCGTGCCCTTTGGCGCATTGACGGTGGCGGTCCCGATTGCGCCGCGGACATCTTCGAGGCTGACGCCCATCGCCGACGCGACGGCCGGGTTGATCTGGACACGGATGGCCGGCTTCTGCTGGCCATGGTAGTCGACCAATCCGACGCCGGTGATGCGGGAAATCCGTGGGGCAATGTAGCTCTCGACATATTCGTCGACCTTCGAGATTGGCAGGTCGTCGGAGGTGACGGCAATCGACATCAGCAGAGCGTCGGCCGGGTTGACCTTGTCATAGGTCGGCGGATTGGGCAGGTTCTTGGGCAGTTGACCTCCTGCCGCATTGATCGCGCTCTGGACGTCCTGGGCGGCACCGTCAATGTTGCGGTTCAGGTCGAATTCGACCTGGATGGAGGTCTTGCCCAGCGAGCTGGTCGAGCTGATCGAGGTGACGCTGGAGATCAGGGCGAGCTGCCGCTCAAGCGGCGTTGCCACCGACGTTGCCATTGTTTCAGCGTTCGCCCCAGGCAGAGTGGCGGTAACCCGGATTGTCGGAATATCGACCTGCGGCACACCCGCGATCGGCAGCAACGCATAGGCGACCAGCCCCAGCAAGGTGACGCCGATCATCAGCAGCGTCGTCGCGATCGGCCGCACGACAAATGGAGCGGAGAAGTTCATCGCGGATCCCTGCTATCTCCTAGCCCAGCGGCTTCGCGGAGTCGGGAAGGATGTCCACGACGGTTCCCGCCTGAATTCGGTACTGGCCTTCGGTCACCACCACATCACCCGGTTGCAGTCCATCATCGATGATCGCCACTGTCTTGGTTAGGATGCCGACCTTAAGAACCCGCTTTTGCACCCGTCGGTTCTCGCCGACCACAAACGCGTATGGCCCGTCCGGACCCTGCTGCACCGCTGTCAGGGGGACGGCGACCACGTCGCGCCGCACCTCCAGCTCGACCCGAACGTTGACGAATTGCCCCGGCCACAACACTTCGGCGGAATTGTCGAAGGTCGCCTTATAGTTGATGGTCGAGGTCGCCTGATTGATGAGATTGTCGATCACGGTCAGCTTGCCGGCCAGCAGATCATTGCCGTTGCTGTCTTGCACTATCACCGGGACGTCGCCATTTTGCGCGCTGGTCTTCATCCGCGGCAGCGTGTCTGCCGGCAGCGCGAAGGTGACATTGATCGGATGCAACTGATTGATGGTGACGATGCCAGCTGCGTCATTCGCGCCCCGCACAAAGTTGCCGGCGTCGATCACTCGGCTCCCTGCGCGTCCATCGATGGGAGAGCGGATGAGCGTATAGTTCAGCTGCGTCTGCGCCATGTCGATCATGGCCTGATCGGCTTTGACCGTGGCTTCGAGCTGCGCGACCAGGGCGCGGGCAGCGTCAATCTGTTGTTTGCTGACAGCGTTGGTCGTGGCAAGACGGCTGAACCGTTCGAGATCCAGACGCGCATTCTCGAGCTGCGCTTCATCCTTGAGTTTTGTCGCCTGCGCCTGGGCAAGCACGGCTTGGAACGGCGCTGCATCGATTTCGACGAGCACGTCGCCGGCGCGCACGTTCTGGCCTTCGGTGAAATTGATCTTGATGATTTGACCGTCGACCCGTGATTTGACCAGCACGCTGTTGAAGGCCTGCACCGTGCCAAGGCCCGAAAGAGCGATCGGCACATCCTGGCGCTTGACCGCGGCGGCGCGGACCGGAACAGCAGGAGGCGCAGCCCTCGGTGCCGAAGCTTGCGATGAATACCAGCCGAACTGGCGGGCCGCGCCAAGCGCGGCCGCCACCACTGTCGCAACGAAGAGTGAGACAACAAGCCACCTTGGCATTTTGGCTGGCACTGGCACCTCGAAACCATCCCGGAACACCAGGGTCGGGTAACGCCATGATTTAGCAATCGTTCGATGCGCTGGCTATCTCCAATGTAGCCATTTGTCGCTATGGTCGCCTTTTGCGACATTCGGGTTTAACGCACCCCTGGCTCTATCTAGGATCGTTCGCCACTTCGCACGCGAAGATCAAATAGGCTTGCAGTCGACCAGGGTGGCTGACTCTTTGTTGTCCGCGGTCCTCCATTGACATACCAAACAATTCCCAGCCGCGCTCGAAAATGGGCAGGTGGGGTGGTAGTAATGGTTCAACCACTTGGCGGGGCCTTCGTAATGCCCCTCCTCCCTCGCGACCGCAGTGGATCGTTCAGTGACTAACGAAGATATTTCCATTCTCTTAGAAAAGCGCCTCGGGCGATTGCACGCCAGGTTGCGTCTCGGAATTGAAGCCGATCACGAGGCTCAAATATTTGGGCAAGGCATGAACTATTTTCACATCGAAAACTGGCCGTTGGCACAATTCGCCATTCGGGCATGTTTCAAATTGACGGGACTATACCGCCGCGGATGCAGGAACGCAGCCCAGATTGAGGTGAGACGCAACTACGTCAAGTCGCCGAAAATTCCCAGCGCGTTTGATGGATACACAATTCTCCAGCTCAGCGATCTACATGTGGACATGAACCGAGATGCCATGACGCGTCTCGGGGCTATCTTGAGAGAGATCGGATACGACCTGTGCGTTCTAACTGGAGATTATAGAGGCCGCACTTACGGCCCCTATGAAGAGGCTCTCAGGGGCATGTCGGAAGTTTGTGCGGCACTCAAGAGACCAATTTATGCAGTGCTGGGAAATCATGACACGGTCCGCATGGTGCCCGGGCTTGAAGAGATGGGCATCCGAATGCTGCTAAATGAGCATGAGACGATCGAGCGTGACCATACATGCATACACTTCGCCGGCATTGATGATGCGCATTTCTATCGCGCCGACAACATTGAAAAAGCCGCTTCCGCGATACCTAGTGATGAGTTCTCGATACTGCTTTCGCACACACCAGAAGTATATAAACAGGCTGCTCATGCGGACTTCGATCTGCTGCTGAGCGGGCACACTCACGGTGGTCAAATTTGCCTGCCCGGCCGAATCCCTATCACTCTTGATTCAGTGCTTCCCAGATATATGGGTTCTGGCCCTTGGAAATATCGCGAGATGATCGGGTACACGTCGGTTGGCGCTGGCTCGTCCGTCGTTCCCATACGCTTCAATTGTCCCCCGGAAGTTACGCTGCACTATCTGCAATCCAGCAACTGACAAGAGCCATTCTAGTAGGGTCGATTTCGAACGTGCCATCTGAAGAGCAGCCGGGAAAGGATAATTTCGCCGACAAAGAAAATGACGACGACGGAAGTGATTTCAAGCGCGGTCAAACCTAGTGCTTGCCGGCAGGCGAGCGCCGGAAAGAAACTCTCCGGAATCTGATCGAGCCCGGTCGCGCGGCTGCTCGGGGCTAGTGCAAGTCTGCGCTTTGTGAAGCTCGAGAGGAGATCGCCCGCCATCGCCGCAATCGCCACTGTCAGTCCGATCGTCCAGTTCAGCCCCACTACCGGGGCGATGCCTATTGTAGTCAGAATGGAAAGAACGATGCCCCGGATGGTTTTTGAAGACCCGAATAATGGCCGGCTATCAAGGAATAGCGCACCGCCGTCAAGTGGCTGGTCAAGAACCCTTCCAAGAAGCTTTTGCGCAATCACCGGCACGCCGTTCGCCAGCGTAACCAGAATTAGAAGCTGTACGACCATTATACATCGCATGAATCATGATAGCAGGACGCTGGCGAGCATCTCCACATGCAAGAGACCATGAGGCTCGCCGACGAATTGTCGCCGTTCGTGGGCATCTCGGAAGCAGGTAAATGGTGATGGGTGCACTCGGCCCAGCCGTTCGTACGCTCGCGTGAGCATGCACAGAGCTGGGTCTGGGTGTGTCAAACCCCCAGAACATGGATTGCTGGCGGCGACCATGCTGTCAGCGTGACGCAGGCCACAGCTCCTCGTGGCAGCCGCGATGTACGAAGCTGACAAGAACCTGACGTTGCCCATTTCGCTTCCCGGCACAGCATCAGACTGCTATGGTGGATTTCCTTGGGGGAATTCTCGGGCCGTCTCGAACATAACAAAGCGAACCCAATCGTGATTTGGGGCGGTCGGCCAGGGGGAGCGCGTTTCAATGTGCATCGCGCGGGCTTGCGCATTTCTGGGGGCTGGCGTGCTCGCCATCAGTGTTGCCGGCTGCGAGCCCGATGGACGATCGTCATTCGCCACTTGGCTGGCGGGCCCAGAATTCGCGGCGCCGACCGCGACCGTGCAGGAACCTGGCGACGTCAAATATTTTCCATCGGATGAGCCTTTGAAGCTCGGCTTGGAGCACTTCGATCGGGGCCACTACGGTGTCGCGGAGCGCTATCTTCGCGACGCGGTTGAGAAGGCGCCTCGAGACGCGACGGCCTGGGTTGCACTGGCCGCGACTTATGATCGGATCGCTCGGTTCGACCTTGCCGACCGCGCCTACGGGGTGGCCATCGGCCTGACCGGCGAAACCACGCAAATCCTCAACAACCAAGGTTATTCCTACATGTTGCGGGGCGATCTGGTGAATGCGCGCAAGAAATTCCTCAAAGCGTATGACCGCGAGCCCAACAATCCGACCATTGCGAACAATCTGAAACTTCTGAATTCGAGCGCCAGATTTATCCAGCGCGTGCCCGATCCGCGTGGCACAACGCCGGAATGAACCAGGACTGGTAGTGAGGCGGCAAAAGCCACGGGTAAACCTGCATCATGGCACATCGCCGCCTTTGTCGATGGTGATCTCGCTTCTCTTGCATTCACTCATCAGCGCGCCATCGTGACGAAGACGCATGGTTCCCAACTCTCATTTGAACACGGCAGTTCTGCTCGTCACCGTCGCTGCCCTGTTCTACGCAGCATTCATCGATCTGAAGCACTACAAGATCAGCAATGAGTTGATCTTTCTGCTGATTGGACTGTTTTTTCTCTACTCGCTGTTATCGGATCGCTGGATCGCAGCGGCGTGGAATCTTGGCCTGGCGGCTGGCATATTTCTGTTTCTCATCTATTTCTATACGCGGCACTGGATGGGCGGCGGTGACGTGAAGATATTGACGGTCGCGTTCCTCTGGACCGGGATCGAATGCGCCCTGCCGTTCGTCATCCTGCTGCTTCTTTTCGTGTCTCTGCACACTATCGCGGCCAGGTTCGGATGGGTGGGATCGCAGCAGATCGATGACGACCGCCGCCTGCGGATTCCGTTCGCGCCTTCGATTGCTGCCGCGCTTATCGTCACTATTTCATTGGGCTGTTTGTGGTCGCCAGAGTGATCCAGCTCTGTGGCGATAGGCAAGAATAAGCTGATAGGTATTTTATTATAGATATGATTTGACAATAAGGCATCACTACTGACGATATAAGCCTCTCACTGTGCGTAAACGTTCTATTCCCAGTAGAAGCCTGACATGTATCTGACAACGTAAGAAATCGCGTGCACTTTTTACTTACTAATACAGTCAGGCAGGTGGTAGGGCTCTTGGGCTAGTCGCGACTTAACGACGCGTCTGTTTGTTAGCTCATCCACCAGGGAGGACAGAATGTCCAAGGCAAAGCTACTTGCTTGCCTCGTGGGCGCGGGTGTTTCGTGCCTGCTGGGAGTGGCGGCTCGTTCCGCCGACGAGACCTACACGGTCAAAACCGTCATACCGGTGCCGGGCGGGCTCACCTCGTTCGACATTGCTTTCGTCGATGCGAACATCAATACCTTCGTTCTGGCCGATCGCACCAACAAGTCGATTGATGTCGTCAACACGGCCACCAATACGTTGACACATCAGTACACTGCGTCGCCTCCGTTCCGCGGCGTTGTCGCCAGTCCGGCAAACGCGTCGGGCCCCAACGGCGCGATCATCGTCGATCAGCGGGAAATCTGGGCAACGGATGCCCCCGTCCTCAATTGCTCGGGCACCCCGCAGGTCTGCACCGTCGTCACCCCAAGCTCGATCAAGGTGATCGATCTGGCGACCGGTGCCACCACGCATGTCATCCCTAACGGCGGAGCGAGGAGAGCCGACGAGCTCTGCGAGGATGTGAAGCATGAGATTAGTCTTGTCGGCGAACGATGATCCGATCGACAACTTCCTCAACTTCATCAGTACCGAGACCTATTCCATTCGGGCGACCGTCAAGCTCGACGGGTCGGACCCGAACGGAAGAATCACCCTACTCCGGCGTCACGGTGCCTCCCGGTGCCAAAGTCGCGGCGGATGGCATCGAGCAGTGCAAGTTCAATCCGCGGACCGGCTTCTACTACCTGGCGATCCCGGCAACCTCGATCATACCGACGAGCGGCACCCCGACCGCCGGGCCCGGTGTCGTTCTCAAGATCTCGAGGCACGCGCCATTCCGCGTCGTAGAGACCATCACGATTCCGGCGTCGACCGGCTGCACCGGACCGCAAGGACTGGCCATCGGACCAAGGCATGAAATCCAGCTTGGCTGCGGCGGAACCACTTCGCCGATCATCGACGATCGATCCAGCGGGACAGCCACCATCATCGCGCCGGGAGCGGGAGAAGGTGGCGCTGACGAGGTTTGGTACAATCCGGGCGACAACACGTTCTTCATCGCACGCTCCGGCGCTGGCAAGCTCGGCGTTCAAGATGCCGGGGGCAACGAGTTCAAGGCCCCACAAGCGGACGCCGACGTCACAACAACCATCGGATCACACGTGGTTGCCGCCGACATGCTGCGGAACCAGATCTATGTTCCGGTCCGCGCGAACACTGTTGCGGGCACCTGCACGACGGCAGGTTGCGCAACCCTCTGCGGCGCAGCCGGCAGCACAGCCGCTGCGAGCGGGTGCATCGCAGTATTGACCGCGCCGCGTGACGATGAGTGCCTGGCACAAGGCATGCCTGTCCTCGATCACGATGACGGCGACGATCCGGTGTTCATGAGAACACGCTGTCGCGATCACGACGACGACGATCACGATCGCGTAGCTCACCGCTAGGGTCGCTTCTGCAGCGAGCCCCTGAGGGCTCGCTGCAACACCCGAGACACCAGACGACTTTGGCTGGTCGCGCTGCTGCGCGCGACCAGTGGGTCGTGCATCAAAAGCAAATTGGAGGGAGACATGCGTCAAACGTTGCAGCTGATCAAAAAGCTTAAGGATGACGAGAAAGGCGCCGCGCTCGTCGAATATACGGTTCTGCTCGGTGTCATGTTGGTCGCCGTCATTTCGACGATCATGCTCGTCGGCGGCTGGGTGAATACCAAATGGGCGGCTCTGTGGACTGCTCTGCAGGGCAATTGATCGCGGGCTGTCATTCGTCGTAGCGGTGGAAGCGCCGCGCGACGTAGCAGCTGATGCAACGGCCGTCTGCTGGCGGCGTTGAAGTCGAGTTGTTTGAGTCCGGTGTTTGGCCGGAGGGTGATGTTTTGTTTTATCTCATTGCGTTGTCAAATCGATAAAGCGAATCCGAATCACGATCTCACACAAAGAAAACATAGCGCACGATCTCTTTTTACGATTAAGTCACGGTCAACACTGAGGACTTGAGCGCGTCTCGCTCGACGCTTTGTTTGTCCGCGGTGCGGGGGGAGTAAGGAGTTCGCCACCATGCGCACGAACAACGTCGTCGTGCTCGTTCTTGCCGTTGTCATGGGCGGTATTGCAGCGTTCATGGCGCGCCAATGGCTCCAGACTCTACGCGGTCATATCGGCAGCAGCCAGTCAAGACGTCGGCACGATCGTGGTCGCTACGCAGCCATTACAATTCGGAGCGACCGTGAGCGCGGACAACATCACTGAAATCCCATGGGCGGCCGGCGCGCTGCCCGATGGGGCGTTCGCAAGCAAGGAAGACATCCTCAAGGGCGGACGTCGCGTGGTGCTTTCTCCGTTCAACCGCAACGAGCCTGTGTTGAGCTCGAAGATCACCGGGCCGGGCCAGCGCGGCACGCTTTCCTCGCTGCTGGAGGAGGGCAAGCGCGCGGTCACCGTGCGCGTCGACGACGTTCGCGGTGTTGCCGGGTTCGTCCTGCCCGGCGATTTCATCGACGTGGTGCTGATCGGCGAGGATCCCGCACTCCAGCGCGAGAATTATTCAGAAATCCTCCTCCACCACGTGAAGGTGCTGGCGATCGATCAGCTGGCCAGCGAGCGGCAGGAGCAGGCGACGGTTGCCAAGGCGGTCACGGTCGAAGTGACGCCTGAGCAGGCACAGAAGATTCTGCTCGCGAGCAATGTCGGCAAACTCTCCCTGATCCTGCGTCAACCCGGGGACGTAAACGCCGACTCGGTCCGGAGGGTCACAGAGCGCGATCTGGGCCGTGACAGGCCTCGGCGTGCGGCCGCGCCACCGCCGCCCGCGCCGCCGCCCCCACTGGCGCCGGCAGCGGCACCACCGCCGCGGCCTTCAACGACCGTGACGGTATCGATCGTACGCGGGAACAAGCGCGAGGAATACAACGTCAGGCGCACTGATGAATGATGGAAGATGGAATGCTCGGGCTCCTGACGCTACTACATTGAAGAGATCACAGCACACAACAGGGTGAGGCAGGGCAATTCGGGGCATAGGCAACAACAAGGGGCAGTGTGATGTTGCGTAGAGTTGGGGGATTTGCGGGGAAGGCGCCCGCGATGGGTACACGAAATGGGGCGATCCTAAAGTCAAAGCGCCGTCCCGGCCTGGTCTTCACGATGCTGCTGGCGATCCTGGCGGTCTTCGGCGCACAGCCGCCGACTGCGGCGCAAGCGCAAAATGCGCACAGTTGGAAAAGCGACGGCGATCGGGTCCGTCATGTCGTTATCACGGTCTACAAATCCAAGACGTTCCAACTCGATCAGCCCTTCTCGACCGCAGTTGTCGGCTCGCCCGAGATCGCCGACGCGCTGCCGATGAGCGATCGCTCGCTCTATGTTCAGGGCAAGAAGGTCGGCACCACGAACGTGTCGGTCTTCGATTCCATGATGCGATTGATGGGTGTGCTTGATGTCGAGGTCACTCTCGATACCGGAAGTCTGCAGGAGAAGATCCGGCAGAGCACCGGGAGTCGCAGCATCCGGGTTTCATCGAGCGACGGACAGATCGTGCTGAGCGGAGAGGCTCGCGATGCGGTGCAAGCCGAGCGCGCCGTGACCATTGCCCGCGCGCTGGCGCCGAATGGGGTCGTCAATGCCATGAGCGTTGCGCGATCACAGCAGGTGCTGCTCAAGGTGAGCTTCCTCGAGGCTTCGCGTGATGCGGGTCGGGAGCTCGGCGTGAACTGGTTTGCGTCCAACCGGTCTGGCACGCGTGTCAGCACCGGGCAGGGCGGCCTGGCCAATGCGCCGGCCGGCACGCCTACGGCGACGCCAAGCGGCATTCCGTTGATCCAGACGGCCGGCACTCTGGTGGGAAACGGCTCGCCGTTTGGCGTCGTGCTGGCCAATCTGGTGAACGGCGGCACCAACATCGACATCCTTGTCACGGCGCTTGAGACCAAGGGACTTATTCGCCGTCTGGCCGAGCCGAACCTGATGGCCCTCTCGGGCGACACCGCACAGTTCCTGGCGGGCGGCGAATTTCCGGTGCCGATCGCGGCGGCGGCGGCGAATGGGCTGGTGACTCCGACAATCGAGTACAAGCCTTTCGGCGTACGACTGTCGTTCACGCCAACTGTGCTGCAGAAAGGCCTGATCAACCTGCGGATTGCGCCGGAGGTGAGCGAGCTCGACTTCACCAATGCGGTGCAGATCTCCGGGACCATCGTGCCGTCGCTGATCAAGCGCGATGCTGTTACAACAATCGAGCTGCGTGACGGCCAGAGCTTTGCCATCGCCGGCCTGCTGCAAGCCAACGACCTGCGGCTCCGGTCGCAGATTCCGTGGCTCGGATCGGTTCCAGTTCTGGGGGCTTTGTTCAGCAGCATGGACTATCAGAAGCATGAGACCGATCTGGTCATCATCGTCACGCCGCATCTGGTGCAGCCGGCGGCTCCGGGCCAGCGTCTGGCGACGCCGCTCGACCAGCGGCTGCCCAGCAACGATGCCGACTTCTTCCTGATGGGACAGTCGGAAGTGCGGAAATCCTATTCGGACTACGTCACCAGCGGCGGCGAGGTGCAAGGTCCCTATGGCCACATGATCCGTGTCGAGCCGCCGACGGGCCCGGCAGCAAACGGTGAGGAGGGCACGATGCATATCGCTCGGCTCCCTCGGCTCCTTGAGTCTCGCAGCAACTCTAGGCGGATGCTGGAGCGGCATCTACGAAAATCCGGCGGCTCAATATGTCGCTCGCAGCGACACGGTGACGCTCAGCGCCGGCAATGCCAAGGACGTCAACGCCGCCACGCACGTGATCGATCCCTGGCCACGCAACGTCAAGGATCGCCGGATCAACGGCAACGGTGAACGCATGGTCGGGGCGGTCCAACGCTATCAGCGGCCCCAGACCGGTCGCACGCCGGGGCAAGGTCAGGGGCGTCCTGGTGCCACGCCGGGCGAAGGTGTCGGTGGTACGGCGCCCGGCGGTGCTCCCGGAACGACCGCTACGACGACGCTACCCTATTGACCAGCTTCGGGTTCGAAAGCGAACAAGGTTGCGAGACGAGTGTTGACGGCATCACCACCAATCAAGACACATTGGCGAATGTCGCCAAGTCGTTCTGTGCTGACACGCAAGGCCTCATCCTGCCTTACGTGACGATGATGCTGATTGTGATCATCGGCGTATCGGTATTGGCGCTCGATGGCGCGCGCTATATGAGCCTGCAAACCCAGCTTCAGAACGGCGCCGACGCCCTGGCGCTTGCAGGCGCGGCTGAGCTTGACCGTCTCCCGGATGCGCGGACACGCGCCATTCGAGCGATCGACAATCTGGTCGCCAACGGAACACTGTTTAGCCAAGACCGACGCGTGCAGGTTTCACGCGTCGAGTTTTACAGCCGCTTGCCGGCCGACGACAGCCGGCCGATGTCGGAAAGCATGCTCGCCACGGACGGCACCAACGCGCGCTTTGTTGCGGTCACGGTGCGACCGAGTCACGCTCAACACGCTTCTGCCAGCATCGTTCTTCGGCGGAGCAAATTCCGTTTCTGCGGGCGCCGCCGCGGTTGCGGGCTTCGACCAGGTCGTCTGTCAGATGGCGCCACTCTATGTTTGCAACCCTCACGAAGTCCCGGGCATGAGCTATGAGCAGGCGAGCGGCGTGATGCAGGATGCAATCGCCGACCCGGCGATCCGGGGCCGGCTGCTGCGGCTGCGCCAATATGGCGAGCGCAACGAGCCGCATGTCGCGGGTGACTACGGATTTCTGGAGGCGGCGCAACCAGGTTCCGGCCCCGACGAAATCATGGAAGCCATCGCCGTCGACCGTCCGCGCGCATGCTTCATCCAGAATGGCGTCAATTTCCGGCCTGGAGCCCTGCCCGAGGTACGGGAAGCGTTCAATGTCAGATTTGACATCTACGAAGGCACGATGAGTGGCCGCCAGAATGATCCCAGCTACCGCCCATCGCTGAACGTGCGCAAGGGATATGTCGGCGGAGGCAGCAGCGGCGCGTGCAATGCTCGTCCGGGCACCGACTGGCCGATAGGGGTTCCGCCCGGCCAGGTCACCGGCCTGCCGCTTGACCGCGAATGGCCATTTCCGGGCGGGCGGATGGGCAACGGCAGTTGGAATTTCGCGACCTATTGGCAAGTCAATCATGGTGGTGACGGCCGCACCCCGCCCATCGTCGACGGCAATCCCGCCGGCAATTCCAATCTGCCGAGCCGATACAATGTGTATCGCCATGAGATCGAGCAGGGATACGTCGGGGATCGCTCGCCGGGCGGAGAATCCGGCGCACCCGCCTGCTACAGCGGTGGTGCCCTGTACGATGTTCCGGATCGCCGCGTGCTCTACGCCGCAATCATCAATTGCCAGAGCCTTGGCCTCGCTGGCGGCACCCACTCGAATGTGCCGGTCGCTGCGTTCGGCAAAGCTCTTTCTCACGTTGCCTCTGCAGCGATCGCAGACCGATCTCTATGTGGAGCTTGTCGGGCTCGTGAAGCCCGGCGACGACGGCAATTTTGAGATGGTCCAGCTCTATCGGTGATGCCTCCTGAACGCGAGCACTGACATTGACAACGAATGCCCGGAACGTTCCTGCGAGACAATGATGGATCAGCGCTGGTCGAGAGCGCTGTGCTGGTTCCGCTGCTATTCGTGCTTCTGTTCGGCGTCTACGAATTCTCGTGGTTCTTCTACCAGCAGCACCTTGCCGCAATGGGTGTGCGCGATGCGGCGCGCTATCTCGCTCGCGTCAGCGACCCGTGCGATGAGCGTTCGGCAGCGTGGCCCATCGAACAGGCCAACGCCAAAGCGCTCGCGACTACTGGCTCGATCCGGGGGAGCACGGCGCGCATCAAAGGCTGGACGGCTGCAATGGTGGTGCTGCGCTGCACGGCGGTCGGCAATCCGGCGGGGCCGACAGGGTTGAGTGCATATCGCGGTGGCGAGGTCGTTTACGTGATTACGGCATCGACCAGCTTCGTCGATCCGTCCTTGGGATTCTTCGCCTTTCTGCATCTGGCCCCGCCGGTCATTTCGGTGTCCCACTCAGAGCGCGTCGTCGGGTCGGGATGAGCGTCATGGACAGCCGGGTGTCGATGTCTGGCGAGGGCTATCGCGCTTGACGATCGTGGCGCCGTGCTGGTCGAGGTGAGTGTCGTCATGACGATCATGCTGGTGTTTCTCCTGGGCTCGATCGAATTTCTGTTTGTGTTCTATCAGCGCAACGCGGCCGCCAAGGCAGTCCAGATTGGGTTGAGGCTTGCGGCTGTATCCGACCCGGTTGCCAGCGGTCTGAACGGATTAAGCGCTGCGGTATTGGGTCCTCGCGTCCCAGAAGGAAGCGCGATGCCCGATTTTGTTGTCACTTGCGACGGGAGCACGTCCCGCTGCACGTGCAGCAGCGGAACCTGTCCCGCCGATCTCGCCTACAATTCCGCAGCCATGAACATGATCGTGTACGGACGTGGCAGCTCGTCTTGTGGCGATGCGAAGTCATTCTATGACACCGGGATGTGCGATATCTTTGCCAGGATCACTCCGGCCAATGTGGTCATCACCTATGCGCAGAGTGGGCTCGGCTTTGCGGGCCGTCCCGGTGGACCGGTGCCGACCATCACGATCTCGCTGAAAGACCTGCGGCTGCAATTCTTCTTTCTGCGCGGCCTCGCAGGTTTCGATGACCTCCAAATGCCGCCTCTGACGACGTCGATGACGGCGGAAGACCTCTCGTCCGGCGCACCGCGGTTTTGATCAGGGCGATTGTCGATATGGCGATCTATCTTCTCACTGCCGGTGCCGAAGCAACCAGAGCAAAACTTGTCGAGCAAAGAATTCGGCGCGCCATCCCTGAACTTACGGCTATCGACGACTCAAAGGAGCTTGCGGCCGCCATCACGCGCGGATCAGCGAATGACCCTGCCTTTGTGTTGATGGTGTCGCCCTCCAAGGACGTGAGCTATTTCGCCAAAGTAGCTGATATTGCGTCGAGCCATCGCGGCCGCATCTTCTTCGTGCTGATCAGCGACGAACTTTCGGCGAGCGACTACAAGGCGCTGCTGCGCCGTGGCGACGCTGATTGGGTCTCCCTTGACGCCGATCCGCAGGAAATCCTTGACATCCTCGCGCGACACCGCAGACGCAGGAATGCAGATCATGCAGGCGATGCGAGTGGCGCCAAGCCCGTCGCCGTTTCGTTTGCCCCAAGCGCTGGTGGCGTCGGCAATACGACGCTTGTGCTCGAGACCGCCATCAAGCTCAAGACCGACAAGGCAACGCGTGAGCGCAGGATTTGCATCGTCGATCTCGACTTTCAGAGAAGTCACGTCTGCGACTATCTTGATCTCGAGCCGCGCCTGAAGATCCAGGAAATTATGGACAATCCCGATCGGCTCGATGACCAGCTTTTTGATATCTTCATCAGCCGCCATGCGAGCTGGGCTGCACGTCTTCGCCGCTGCACGCAGCTCATTTGACGTTTGCGATTTGAACGTTTCCGCACTTGACGCATTGTTCAATCTGGCATCGCTGCGTTATGAGCTGATCCTGATCGACTTGCCGGTCACCTGGTTCGCATGGACCGATCAGGTCGTCTCCGCCTCGGATGGCGTCATCGTAACAGGCGTGAATACGATACCGGGTCTGCGGCAGACCGTCGAAACCCTCAACGCAGTGCGTCGCGCCCGCAATTTAGTTTTGCCTGGCGTATCCGCTCCAGGCGCCGATCTCCAGATTGCGGTTGCGATGAACCGTTGCCGGCGGCGCTTCATGGGAGGCATCCGGCAACGCCGCCACGTCGAGACGGTGCTTGGTGATGAGCACGTGCTTTATGTCGGTGAGGAATCAGTGGCGCTTGAAAGCATCAACACCGGCACTCCGATAGGCCTCAACAAGTCAAGCGGAGCCTTTGTCAAGGACATTTCGGCACTCGCGGCGTTCTGCGGTCAATTGAAATCATCACGCGTGAAGCTGACGTAACAACGTCGAGGACGACGGGTCTCGAATGGACGACGGGCGTGGGAGGGAAAGCCATGAGTTTCTTGTTTGGGACAGCGCAGCGCCTGACGAGTGAGCCGCAGTTGACGACGGCCGGCGACCACAACAGCGAGACAGAAGCTTTCTACAAGGATTTGATCGAGCAGCGTCCAGCTCTGCTCGATGAAAAGCTCAGGCTGCATGCGCGAATCATTGACGAGTTCAATCTCACGGTGCTGGAGAAACTGCCGCGGGAAGAGCTGGTCAAGCAGGTGACCGTCTATGTGGCGGCTTACGTGCGCGCCGAAAAGATTTCGCTCAATCAACGCGAGCTTGAAAGATTTTCTGAGGAGATCATCGACGAGATGACCGGCTATGGTCCGCTCGAGCCGCTCCTGAAGGACCCGACCGTCACTGATATCCTGATCAACACGCACAAGCTCTGCTTTGTCGAGCGCTTCGGCAAGCTGCAAGAGACGAAGGTGCATTTCAAAGACGAAGCCCATCTGTTGCGCATCATTAGCAAGATCGTAGCTGGCGTTGGCCGTCGGATCGACGAATCCTCGCCCATGGTTGATGCTCGCCTGCCGGACGGCTCGCGCGTCAACGTGGCCATAAAGCCAATTGCCATCGATGGCCCGCTGGTTTCGATCCGCAAGTTCGCCGAACGTGCGCTCAGCATGGAGCGTCTGGTCGAGGTCGGGACCATTCGCCCTCCGATTGTCGATGTGCTGAAAGCGGCCGTCCGCGGACGGATATCGCTGATCATCAGCGGCGGCACCGGCAGTGGCAAGACCACGATGCTCAACGCGCTGTCGTCCTATATCCCGGCAGACGAGCGGCTGATTACCATAGAGGACGCGGCGGAATTGCAGCTGCAGCAACTCCACGTCGGGCGACTTGAGACCCGTCCGCCCAATGCTGAAGGTAGAGGAGAGATTCGCCAGCGCGAATTGGTGAAGAACGCTCTGCGCATGCGGCCGGACCGCATCATCATCGGCGAATGTCGCGGCGAGGAGGCCTTCGACATGCTGCAGGCCATGAACACCGGCCACGAAGGCTCGATGACGACGGTTCACGCGAACTCGCCGCGCGATGCGCTCAGGCGGCTTGAACAGATGGTCACGATGGCCGGAATGACGTCGACCGTCGGCAGCATCCGCGGCCAGATCGCTTCAGCCATAACGATCGTGATGCAATTGCAGCGTTTGCCCGATGGAAAACGCAGGGTCGTGAGCGTCAGTGAAATTACTGGCATGGAGAGCGAGGAGATTCAGACGCAGGACATCTATCGCTTCGTCAAGGAGCACACCGACGAAACCGGGAATATTCACGGCAGTTTTCGCGCCACAGGAGTCCGGCCGAATTTCCTGAGAGAGCTGAAAGCCTACGGGATCGATTTGCCGATGAGCCACTTCGACTCCAGCCGACCACTGTAGGAGCCACGGGACTATGACCCATATGTGTGGCGCCATGGATACGAGAGACGGCAAGTCAGGCGGATGCTGGGGCCGCAAGCGCGGTGAGGGAAGGCTAGGACCTTGAACGACATTTCGCTCATCTTGGTTCTGTCTTTCATCGCGGCCGCGCTCGCGACCCAGGGGCTCTATTGGATCGGATGGAGGTCTCATCGCGCGCAGAGCTCGATCAAGCGCCGGCTGGCGTTGAGCAAGGAAGGCGGCGGCACCACGCACGGGGCGCCCAACGCCTTGCGCGATGAGCGCGGCCTTGCGGAGTTCGAAAGCCCGCGACTGCGCCGCTATAACGACTTCCTGGCGCAGACCGGCCTTCGACTTGATCGAAATCTCCTCCTCCTCAGCACGTTCACACTGAATGCACTGTTATTTGTCGTTCTCGGGCTTATCTTCGGATACCATGCATGGTCATTCATGACCGCCATGTTCTTCGCGGTTCTCTGCATTGTCCTTTTCTTCAAGATCGTGCGACAGCGACGGATCGGGCGTTTTGCCGAGCTACTGCCCGACAGCATCGATGTGATCGTCCGTGGCCTTCGCGCCAGCTATCCGTTGCCGGCCGCGCTTGATTTGGTTGCGAAGGAGATGCCGGACCCGGTGGGTACCGAATTTCGATTGACTTCCGACGAAATCTCCTTCGGCCAGGATATCCGCGCCGCCATCGACAACTTGTATCGCCGCGTCGGCCAGGAGGATCTCTTGTTCCTGATCATGGCGGTCAACGTCCAAAGTCAAACCGGAGGCAACCTGGCCGAGATTTTATCCAGCTTGTCCCGCCTGCTCCGCAATCGTGCCAAGGTCAAGATGAAGGTGAGGGCGCTCAGTGCCGACGGTCGCATGTCGGCCGTCGTTCTGTCGCTCATTCCATTCATCCTGTTCGGTCTGATCGCGCTGATCTCGCCCTCCTATTTCGGGGAGGTTCGCGACCATCCGCTGGTCGTGCCGGCGCTGATCTACGCCACGATCTCTTTGGTGCTCGGAAATATCGTGATGTACCGCATGGTCAATTTCAAATTCTAGTGGACGGCAGTGCAAGTTGGGGGAGGAAGCGACACCATCCATGATTGACCTGGCTCCCATTCTTATTCCGGCCTTTTCCTTTGCGGCTGTTGCGGCCGTGGCGATTGTGGCCGGAAACTATGTCGCGCTGCAGGCGCGCATGCGGCGACGATTGCCGACGGCGCGAATGCCCATCGACATGTCGAAGGAGAGTAGCTTTCAGACGCTGCATGGCTTTGTGGTTCGTCATTTCGACGCCAAGCGTTTGGGCATCGACGGTGCGATCCGGGACAAATTGCGTCGCGACCTGATCAGGGCGGGATATTTCCGATCCTATGCGGTCAACTACTACGTGCTGGCGCGGCTGGGAGCTGTCGTGCTGTTGCCGATCGTCACATATGCCTCGGTGGAGCTGGCTCGGCCGGACGCGCCGGGCATGCTCAAGGTCGTACTCGTATCGGTCGTGGCGTTGATCGCAATCCTGGGCCCGGACGCGTATCTGGCGCGCCGGCAAAGGCAGCTGGCGGTTCACTATCGGCAGATCTTTCCGGATTTGCTGGATCTGCTGGTGATCTGCATCGCTGCTGGACTTAGCTTGGAAGCCGCTTTCGATCGCGTCCGCGGCGAGGTGTTCAAGCAGAGCCGCGAGCTCGGCAACAACCTGGAAATGATGGGCGCCGAGATGCGTGCCGGCCGCAGTACAATCGAGGCGCTTGGCTCCTTCGCCGACCGTCTTGGTCTTGATGAAGCCGCCTCTTTCAACACCATGTTGCGGCAATCGCTGGAGCTCGGCAGTGACATCGGCGAAGCACTGCGCATATTCAGCGAGGACATGCGGGACCGGCGCCTGTTGCGTGCCGAAGAGGCTGCCAACAAGCTATCTGTGAAGATGATCCTTCCGCTCGGCCTCTTTATCTTTCCAGTCGTGCTGCTCGTAGTGATGCTGCCTGTTGTCATCAAGCTGATGACGGTACTGCAGTGAATTCGCATTCTTAGCGCGCTCAGCTGCGCTGCGGCGCTGGCGGAAATCGCAACGTGAAGGCAGCGCCGCCGCCGGGATTGTCCGATATCGAGACTGAGCCTTGCAGGGCCGTCATAATATGTTTGACGATCGCTAGTCCCAAGCCGGCGCCCTTGCCATTGCGATCGCCTTTCCAGAACCGCTCAAAGATCTGATCGCGTTTGTCGGCTGGCACTCCGGGCCCGCAATCGATCACTTCGACCGTTGGTTCGTGCGTTAGGCGAATGCTGACTGTGGTTTCGGGCGGCGTATGACAGAGCGCGTTTTCAACCAGGTTGCTCAGGGCAGCACGGAGCGCTTCGGGATTGGCTTGAACGAGAATTTGGCTGGTGCCGTTGAGTATTTCTAGATGCTTTCCTGATGCGATCGCGAGCGGAGCAAGATTGGTGGCGACGTCAGTCGCAACGGCCAGGAGATCAACCGCTTCGTTGGACAGATGTGAAGTTGTCTCTAGTCTCGCGACCACTAGCAGCTGGTTCACGATCCGGCTCATCTGCTCAATATCGTAAATGAGCTTGGCCGCCGTGGTCTTATCCTGCATGGTCTGGACATTGGCCGACAATACGGCAAGCGGCGTGCGCAATTGGTGCGCCGCATTGGCGTTGAAATCCCGCTGACGCATCAGACCGTGTTCGAGCCGATCGAGCGCCAGATTGATCGCTTTAACCAGCGGGACAAGCTCGGTCGGCACGTTGCGGGTTGGCAGTCGGGTATCGGCCGTCGTCGGGTCAATCTCTTCCGCGACTCGGGACACCTGTTTCAGTGGCGCCAACGCCCGCCGCACCGCAAGCATGCTGACCGCGAGCCATGCCAATAGAAATGGCACCTGCAGCCAGCCGCCATCAGTGAGAAACTCCTCGTTCACCGCCGCTCTCAGATATTGGGCATCAAGAACGTCTTCCTCGACCTGGGTGAAAAAGATCCGTCCGCCGAGGTTACTCTTCACGGCCGCTCCGTACATGTGCAGCGGACCGGGGCCGTCCGGGTCGTAGTCGTAGGCCGCTTGCGTGAGCTGGCGGAACAAGGAAAGCGGACCCGTCTCTGGGCCAGACCCGAACACAATGGTGCCGGCCTGATCGCGAATGGCATAACGTTGCGAGCCAGTCGTCGACTTGTAGCTGTCGGCAATTGGTTTTGGGAGATTGAGGGCTGGTTCGCCACGTTCGTTCAGGACAAGGTAACTCGCGATCTGTTTTGCCTGGTTGAGAAGCACGCGCTGCCGTACCGCGATTTCGGTCGATTGCGCCTGCCAATAGATCCATCCATAGGCAAACATGCTCGTCAGCACCGTGGTGATTGCGAGCCGCACGAAAATCCGCCGGGAAATGGAGTGCATTGAGGTCTACTCCCTGAGCAGATAACCGATGCCGCGGAGCGTGTGGATCGAGCAATCAGCGCCGATCTCGTCGAGCCGTTTGCGCAGGCGCGAGACCAGCACCTCGACGGTATTGGGGTTCACGTCGCCGCTCAGGCCGTAAAGCGCATCTTCCAGTGCTCGCTTCGATACGACTTGGCCGGCGCGACGCATCAGCAGCTCAAGCGCACCGGTTTCGCGATGTGAGACCGGCACGACGCATCCGTTGACCACCACTTGGCGCAGCACTGTGTTGAAACGCAGATTTCCGGATTCTAGCGTCGCTCCAAGCACTCGTCCTGGGCGACGCAGCAGCGCGCGCAGGCGCGCGGCTAATTCCTTCATTGCAAAGGGTTTCATGAGGTAGTCATCGGCGCCTCGGTCGAGACCGGCTACCCGATCGTCGATGCCGTCGCGTGCGGTCAGAATAAGGATAGGCACCTCGATGTTGCGCTGCCTGAGCTCGCTGATGACCTCGAAACCGTCGCGGTCAGGCAGTCCGAGATCTAGAATGAGTGCGTCATATTCGGTGCTTCTGGTCGCGCTGATGCCGTCTTCTGCTGTTGCAAAGGAGTCGACGCGAAAGCCGAATTCGTCGAGCCCTTTCACGATTGCTTGGGCCAGACGATCGTGGTCTTCCACCAAAACAATACGCATGGTGCACCACAATCCTTGGCGCGTACTGGCGCTTGCAGACGCCGAAGACATCGCCATACTTGCACTAAATCCTGAACAGCAAGCTGACGTCCAATCGAGGTTAGCCAAGGAAAGGTTGGGGAGCAACACGCGAACGATATCTCAAATGCGACAAGGTCTCCATACGATATTACCGAAACTGACGTGAAGCATCTCGCTGTCAGCTAGTGCGCGACGTGTAATGTGAATCCAAGTCATTATCAGGCATGAATGACCTGGCAAGCATTCTCTTCGATTTGCCAGAGAACGCCGCGCAGGCCGGCTAGCTCTGGTGATGGGGCCGCTTCTGTCGTTCCCTGTCGCAGGGCCTGCGATTGCCTTGGCGGATAACCGGTCGTTCTGGTGGCCGGAGATGTCCGCACGGGCGCGTGATGAGATCTCTCGCATAATCTCCGGATGCATCGAAGCCGACCTCATGTGCATGCGCGATCATTGCGGCGTCCGACGGCTTTGCAGCGATCGGGAAGAGGTCTTCGGCAGCGAGCTGCGTCAGCAGTCCAGTCAACTCGATCATCTGCGGGCTGGATGTACGACAGCCACGACGAGTTCGCGCAGCGCTGCACCTTGTCGAGCAGACGCTCTATCTGATCGGCAACTTCATCTTCCTCGCCAATGTCGTCTTCATTGGCCTCAAGGCCGCCAGCTCGCCGCTATTTCGCCAGACCAGTTGCTGCAGCCCGGGCGGCTCGCACGTCGAGTGTGTCACCAGCACAGCGCCCACTGGTGACCAGGAAGAGGTCGGGCCGGAATTCTTTCGCATTTGCGCTTCGGACTACTTCCCCAGACGAGCAGCCTACGTCACCAACCCAAGGAACAGGAACAGACGGCTCAGCAGGTTTGCAGGCGCCAGCAGCCTGAGAGCAGCGCGTTGAGAGACCCGCTGGGTGAGAGCCGCGCCCACTACTGCGCAATGCATCCGCGACGCATGTAGCGACCCTCCGATTGGAGGACGCCCTCAAGCAATTGACTGGTCCAAGTCCATCAAACGTTCGACAATCCCGCGGCGCCGACGGTACCGAGTTGGATGGTGAACAGAACGAGATTTCCGGCGTCCAATTTGCGTCCAAACAGCTCATGGTCGCCCATTGAACTTACGACCTCCTCTTTAGCAGGGAGTGCTCTAATTTTTGCACGCATGCCGACTATGCATAGGAGCGCGACAAACTGCGCTGTTACGTGCCGTCGCGTGCTTCCGTGGTGCTTCCGCGAGAGCAGCTCGGCGTTTGCCCGATTGCTAAGTCATTGAAATCTGGCGCGCCCGACAAGATTCGAACTTGTGACCTCTGCCTTCGGAGGGCAGCGCTCTATCCAGCTGAGCTACGGGCGCGTGGCTATTTTCATAGCTGAACCGGGCCGCAACGGCAACGCTGCTGAGCCTGCCGGCGCCGCGCGGGGGGCGCAAACTGCGCCTCCTCAGCGTACCCGTGAGCGGTGCCATGAGTTCACTTTGAGGCACGGGAACGACCATATACCCGCGCGCTATAGGCGCATTGCATACGGAGACGGAGGTCACCATGACGAATGATAGCCGGGAGCGGGAGGCCCGCTGAGGCGCCGTCGTGACTTCGTCATGAGGCGTCGCGCGCCTCCCTCGCAATGGCTTGGCTGCTCCGCGCGCCACCCCTTGCAACCTTTCTCCAACCCTGATCTGGCCGGCGACCAATTGAGCGTCGCGGCGTCCGCTTGTGACGGCATGCCGGCCGTCCGGCGGCGAACTCGCGAGGGATCGATCTCGCTGGTCTGTGCTGGTCGCCTATGCCCGGGGCAAGGCGATGACGGCATTCTATTGGGAGACCAGCATGACTCTCCAACGACGCAACATCCAACGACGCAGCATTGGCATCGTGGCCCACGTCGATGTGGGCAAGGCGGCGTTTGCGGCCGGCCGGCCAGCAACTGCTGGAGCCGGTGATGCGGGTGCTGGTGCGCGAATGGTTGTCGTGATTTCCAAACGGATTCTTAGATGTTTTCGTTTCAGGATTTGCCAAATTTTGTTCAAGGACCTCGTATGTTTGGCAAGCGCAAGGCACCTTCACAAAACAGCCAGTCAATCCCGCAGCCTTCCATCGACTCGGATGGTAAACGCCGCGTATTCGGCGAAGCCGTTTTCGCAGGAAAACACGGCGACATGCTGCGTTTCCTGGGGCTCAGCCCCAATGATGAAGCCAATATCATCCCCGATGACGCTGAATTCGACCGAAGGATAAAGCAATCTCTTGCACGGCAGGATGTTCGCCGGACAGAAATCGAAGCCGAGCTGTTGCGGACGCACGGCCACAACGCGATCCGACCCTTCTTCATCCTTGCCGAGCCAGTGTACAATAGCCAGCTCGGTCAGTGGCTGATCCGGCTGATGAAATTGCTGCCCTATGACGATTGGAACATCGTCTATTTGCCATTGGACCGGGAAACCCAAGCCGCGATGGGCGGCGGCCTCCCTCTGCATCCACGCCAGTCGATCGGTCCGATCGATGAGCTGATGCGTGAGCAGATCGGTGCCTATTTCAGCCAGTATCAAGATGCCAAACGCAAAGTGGATTCGCAAGTCGAAGAGGTCGGCATTCAAGCCGCCATGGAAGTGGTCGAGAGGTTTGTAGCTTATGTCGACAATATGCCCCCGAGGATCCTCGACCATGTCGCACGCGTCCGCCCAATGATCATTGAGCTCATCGCTGACGTTCAAAGCAAAGGCGCCTAACCTCGGTTAAGCCGCCTCGTGCGCCCACCATCGGATTTTGGACCACCCCGTTTCGCGTGATGGCAAAGCGGGGAGGTGGAACCCGGTGAGCGCTGTTTTCCAAGCAGTCGGGCAGGCTTATATGTCGGGTATGCAATTTGATCCGACCAAGGACTCCCGTGTTCTCACCACGACAAATCGATCAGCAGTCCTGACAGTACTGCCCTCGATCATGCTGCCGATGTTCCTGGCGGTCGTGGACCAGACCATCGTCGCGACCGCCTTGCCAGTGATCGGGGCCTCGACCGGGAATGTCCAGCGGGTCTCATGGATCGTCGTGGGGTACCTGATCGCATCCACGATCGCGGCTCCGGCCTACGGACGATTGGGTGACGCGTTCGGGCGCCGACGTCTCATGTTCGTCGCGCTTGCGATCTTCATTGTGGCGTCGGTCTTCTGCGCGGTTTCGCCCACCATCGAGTGGCTGACGGCGGCGCGCGTGTTGCAAGGGCTGGGTGGAGGAGGGTTGATGACCCTCTCGCAAGCTCTCATCGGAGAAGCTGTGCCCCCGCGCGAAAGAGGGCGCTACCAGGGCTATCTTGCTGCGGTTGCCGTGTGCGCGAACACGTTCGGGCCGGTCGCGGGAGGCTATCTGACCGAACATCTTGGATGGCAGTCGATCTTCCTGATCAATGTTCCGATCGGGATCGTGGCCTTGCTGCTCGCACGCAACCTTCCAACAAAGCTGCTGGAGCGTGCGGAGTGGCGACCAGACCCCATCGGGCTCTTGCTGTTCATCACGCTTGTCGCGACGAGTCTCCTTGCGCTTGAACAAACACAACAGTTCGAGGCGAGCGCACTGCCTGTCATTGGCGTTCTGTTTGCGGCCGCTGCCTTGGCCTTGGTGCTGCTTATACTGCAGGAATCGAGAGCGCCGTCCCCGTTTATTCCGTTTACTCTCCTACGCGAGCCCGTCATCTGGCGCAGCGATGCGCTCGTTGCGTGTCATGGGGCTGCGCTTGTGTCTCTGATAACGTTTCTTCCGGTATACCTTGAAGTCGTTCGCGGGCATTCGCCGGGAGAGACGGGTTTATTGCTGATCCCGATTACCATCGGCATAGGAACCGGATCGCTCATCACAGGCCGGCTGGTCACCAGAACGCGGCTCACCAACATCTTTCCCGCCATTGGCCTTCCATTGGTCACGGCTGCCATTGTGTTCCTCGGCTTTCGTATCAATGAGATCACGACGACAACACTCGTCGCTCTGCTGATATGGATCGGATTGTTCATGGGCACGGTGATGGGCGTGGTCCAGGTCGTCGTCCAAAGCGCGTCCGGACTGCAGCGGCTTGGTGAGGCAGCTGCTTCGGTCCAGGTCTCGCGGTCGTTGGGAGCGGCGTTCGGGACGGCGGTTATAGCGACGGTCCTGTTTGCAGCCCTGTCGTTCAAGCATCCGGAGACCGCACGCGTGTTTGCCGCCATGATGGAGCATGGCCCACCTGCGGCATCATCGCCATCTCAGCAAATCATGCTGCACGCGGAGATCTCTTATGCCTTCCGCATCGTGTTCTGGTCCATTGCAGGATTTACGGCAGTGGGCTCTTTGCTTGCATTCTCGATACCGCTGCGCCGCATATAGATGACCGCTGGTTCCGCGGAATGCTCAGCTAGAGCGGTGCCAAAAGTAGTCACTGCTTTCCGACCGCACTAGCGCGGCGGGTTGTCCCCGCACTGGATGGCGCCTTCCTTCGCCAGCGCAACGATCCGGTCGTCCGAATAGCCGAGCACCTTATCCAGCACCTCGCGTGTATGCTGCCCGAGTGTCGGCGGCGCGACCGGCGTGGTGGTCGGTGAGTCCGACATCCGCAGCGGCGAGCGCACCATGCGCACCTCGCCAAGGTGCGGGTCGGGCGCCGCCATGACGGCGTCGCGCGCCTTCGCTTCCTCCGATGCGAACGCCTCGGCCACGGTGCGCAACTCGCCACCCGGTATGCCGTTGGCATGCAGCTTTGCGATCAGCGTCCTGGTGTCGAAGCGCTTGATCGCGGCCGCCAGCTCCGGCACCAGCACATCGCGGTTGCGGGTGCGCCCCGCATTGGTGCGGAAGCGCTCGTCCGTGCAAAGCTCCTCGCGCTCGAGCACGTCGCGGCAGAACCGCCGGTACTGCTGGTCGTTGCCGACCGCGAGCGCGATCGCGCCATCGGCCGTGTCGAACAGCTGATAGGGCACGATGCTCGGATGCGCATTGCCGAAGCGGGTCGGGTTGCTGCCCGGTGTTCAAATAGCCGGATGCGATATTGGCCAAAAAATGCAGGCCGCTGTCGAACAGCGCGATGTCGATCGACTGTCCGCGGCCGGTCCGCTCGCGCGCGAACAGCGCGGCGAGGATCGACTGGATGGCATTCGCGCCGGTTGCGAGGTCGACGAAGGCGACGCCGAGCCGCATCGGATTGCCGTCGGTCTCGCCCGTGATCGACATGAAGCCGGTCTCGGCCTGCATCACGAAGTCATAGCCGGCACGATCTGCGAACGTCGTCGAGCGCCCGTAGCCCGAGATCGCGCAATGAATGAGCCGCGGGTTGCGCGCGCTCAGGCTTTCATAGGAGAGGCCAAGCGCCTTGAGGCTGGCGGGGCGGAAGTTCTCGATGAATACGTCGGCCTTGCTGGCAAGCTCCGTCAGAATGGCGCGCCCGCTCTCAGTCTTGAGATCGATCGCGACGCTCTTCTTGCTGCGATTGACCGACAGGTAATAGGTGGAAATTCCCTCGACCGAGGGCGGCATCCAGGTCCGGGTATCGTCGCCGCCGTCGGGGTTCTCGATCTTCCAGACCTCGGCGCCGAGATCCGCAAGCGTCATGGTGCACCAAGGCCCGGCGAGGATCCGCGAAAGGTCCAGCACCTTGATGCCGTCGAGCGCCGCTGCCATCGCTATTTGTCCCCCGAAGCGTCCAAACCCCGTGTCCAATAGCCGCCACCGGCCGGCAAGGCAAAAGTCAATTCGGCCCACCTTCCAAATGGGCTATACTAGAGCTACGCGGTCCCGATCAGCGGACCTTGAGGGAGCAGCCATCATGTCGACAGCCGCCCAGACCAGCGCCGGGAGCGACAGCAAGCGCCAGAAGGGCCCCGCGAAGCTTTCGAGCGAGTTCGACTGGCAGGACCCGCTCGGCATCGAAGGAGAGCTGACCGAAGAGGAGCGCATGGTGCGCGACAGTGCCCGCGCGTTTGCGCAGGGCACGCTGTTTCCGCGCGTCGTCAAGGCCTATCGGGAGGAGCGCTTCGATCGCGACGTCTTCACCGGGATGGGTGAGCTCGGGCTCCTCGGCGCCACGCTGCCGGAGGAGTACGGCGGCTCGGGCCTCGGCCCGGTGGCCTATGGGCTGATCTCGCGCGAGATCGAGCGCGCCGATTCCGGCTACCGCTCGATGATGTCGGTGCAGTCCTCGCTGGTGATGTATCCGATCTTCAGCTACGGCACCGAGGCGCAACGCCGCAAATATCTGCCGCGGCTCGCCAAGGGCGAGATCATCGGCTGCTTCGGCCTCACCGAGCCGGACCACGGCTCCGATCCGGCCTCGATGGTCACGCGCGCCGAGAAGGTCGCGGATGGCTTTAGGCTCACCGGCAGCAAGATGTGGATCTCGAATGCGCCGGTCGCTGATCTCGCGCTGGTGTGGGCCAAGCTCGACGGCAAGATCCGCGGCTTTCTGGTCGAGCGCGGCACCAAGGGTTTCTCGACGCCATTGATCGAAGGCAAGATGTCGCTGCGCACCTCGGTCACCGGCGAGATCGTGCTCGATGGCGCCGTCGTGCCGGAGGAAAGCCTGCTGCCCAACGTGTCAGGCCTCTCGGGCCCGTTCGGTTGCCTGAGCAGCGCGCGCTACGGCATCGTGTGGGGCGCCATGGGGGCGGCGGAGTTCTGCTGGCACCGCGCGCGGCAATACACGCTCGACCGCAAGCAGTTCGGGCGGCCGCTCGCCGCCAATCAGCTCATTCAGAAGAAGCTCGCCGACATGCAGACCGAGATTACGCTCGGGCTTGCCGGCGCGCTGCGGCTCGGGCGGCTGATGGAGGCCGGCAAGGCGGCTGCGCCGGCGATCTCGCTGATGAAGCGCAACAACTGCGGCAAGGCGCTCGAGATCGCCCGCATGGCGCGCGACATGCATGGCGGCAACGGCATCACCGACGAGTTTCATATCATGCGCGTCATGTCGAACCTCGAGACGGTCAACACCTATGAGGGCACGCACGACATCCATGCGCTGATCCTCGGCCGTGCCCAGACCGGCATCCAGGCGTTCTGTTGAGGACGCTCAAGGATTGCGTACCATGCGCTGGCTGTGGCTGAGCCTGATCGCGCTGGCGTGGCCGGGTCTGGCCCGCGCCGATGCGATTGAGGACTTCTATCGCGGCAAGACGCTGAACCTGATGATCGGGTCGGGCGCCGGCGGCGGCGTCGACCAGGTCTCGCGCGCGGTCGCCCGCCATCTCGGCAAGCATGTGCCGGGTAATCCAACCGTGGTGCCGCGCAACATGGGCGGCGCCGGCGGCCTGCAGGTGCTCAATCACATCCAGTCGGTCGCGCCGAAGGATGGCAGCACGATCGGGATCGTGCTGCCCTCGCTGGTGTTCGATCCGCTGTTCACCGGCAAGAGCGAAGGCTACGACCCGCTGCGGCTCAAATGGCTCGGCGGGCCGGCGCGCTATGCCAGCGTCGCGATCGCCTGGAACGCGCGCGACGCCGGTGCGCAAGGTGCAGGACCTGCTCACGCAGGAGCTCGTGGTCGGCGCCGCGTCAGTCGGCCTCGAGCAGCGCCAGCGATGCCTACGTGATGCGCCACATCCTCGGCTTCAAATATCGCGTGGTGACCGGCTATCAAAGCGGCGCCGACATCGATCTCGCCATGCAGCGCGGCGAGACGCAGGGGCGCGCCAACATCGCCTGGTACGGGATCAAGACCCGCAACGCCGAGTGGCTGCGCGACGGCAAGATCAGCCTGCTCTATCAGATGGGCCTCAAGCGGCACCCGGACATTCCCGCCGAGGTGCCGCTCAGCCTCGATCTCACCCGCACGCCGCTCGAGCGGCAGATGCTGGAGCTCAAGTTCTCGGCCTATGACGTCGGCTATGCCTTCATGGCGCCGCCGGAGACGCCGCCTGATCGCGTCGCGGCGTTGCGTGCCGCGATGACGGCGGCTGTCAACGATCCGGCGTTCCGGTCGGATGCCGTGCGCGAGAAGATCGAGGTCGATCCGGTTGCCGGCGCCGAGGTCGAAACGATCATCCGCAACGCTTACGCGGCGTCACCCGAGGTGCTTACGCGCCTCAACGAAGCGATCAAGCCGCCGCGGTAGTGTGGTTGTTCCAAAACGAGCGTGTTTGCGGACGCGGGCCTGTGGTTGGGCAGAGCAGTGCCACATCGTTCCCTCCTGCCCCCTTGCGGGGGAGGGACAGGGAGGGGGGTACAACCCGCACTGCGTCTGTTTCGTATCTAGAAATGCACTCACCCGTCATTTGTGAGTTTGCTAGAGGGACTTGCGTCCGCTCTGCGCTTTGTCGCCACCCCTCTCCCTGTCCCTCCCCCGCAAGGGGGGAGGGAACCGTGTGGCGCGCACCTTCGCAACTCACGCAGTCTGTCCGCGGCGAGACTTCCAGCATGTGGTGATATCGTTAGGTCTCACTTCGCGATCTGCGTCTGCAGTGTCTTCTCCACGGCGCGGTCGAACGAGTCGGCTGCGCGCGCGGGTGCCTTCTTGCGCTGGTCGGCCACATAGGCGTCGCGCTTCTTGACGAGATCGGTCATGCGATCGTTGAGCGTCGTGCGCTCCGTCCCTTGCCGCTCCACATGCGCCTGCCGTTCGCTCGGCGACATGCGGCGCATGTCATCCGGCAACTCCTCTTCCTTCACCGACGACAGCGTATTGCGGCCCGCTTTCACGTCGCCGAGGAGATCGCCGCCGCCCGTAATCGCGTCGGCATTGGCCTGGCCTTGGCGCGTTTTCGACATGTATCCCGCCATCTCGGAAGCGACCGGGGCGGGCGCCTGGCCGTACTGACCGCGGCGCTGCTCGACGCGCTCGCGCTGCTGGCGCGGCCCATAGGGAATGACCGTGCGATTGATCTGGCCCTGCAGCTCGATGATGTCGCGGTCGAAGGGCGTCTCGATGATCACGACCTGGCCGCCGTCCTGCGGGATCGGGATGTATTCGCCATTGCCCCATCTGGGCGATCTCGCGCCACACCCGCTCGGTGTCACGCGCGTTGCCGGCCTGCACGGCGTTGACGGTGATGCCCTTCTGCGCGCGCCAGCCGCATGCACCTCCGGATATTTGGTGTCCTGCGGATAATCCATGTGGGGCGGCGCGTCGCCGACCAGGAACATGATGCGGGTGGTGTTGTGGCCGTGGCTCCAGGACATCTTGGTGATCGCGACCTAGAGCGCCTCGTTGACGCTTTCCGGCCAGTCGCCGCCGCCCGCGCCCGCAGCTGCAGGAGGTCGCCGTAGAGGCCCTGGATGTCGGTGGTGAGGTCAAACGTCTTGGTGACGTAGATCGTCGCCGATGTCGCGATAGGCGACGAGGCCCATGCGGATTTCGGCGTCGGGTGAGCAGTCGATGATCGCGGTGGCGATCGACCAGATCTTGCGTTTGGCGCCCTCGATCAGCGGCCCCATCGAGCCGGTGGTGTCGAGCACGAACGCGACCTCGACGACGGGTCTTGGCGCCGGCCGGCGTTGCGGCAGAATCGACAGCGCCAGCGCCAAGGCAGAGCGCGGCCGCCTGTGCAAAATGGCCTGAAGCATGATCTTCCCTCCGTCGCGCCCTTGGCCGAAGAGTTCCATGCGCGCTTCGCGTCCGGCGTCGGGCCGTAATTGCGGCGCGCCATCGACGGATTCGCGGAAAATTTCGTGTGTGTCAACCACGCCACGGCGTGCGTTTGCGCATCAGCCACGAACCACGTATGAGGGCGGCCATGAAAGTCGATGGAAAACCCACGCGCAGCGATCTGGCTCGAGGCCGACGGCCGACTCGTCGGGATCATCGATCAGACCCATGCTGCCGCATCGTTTCGCCACAATGCGGCTGACGACGCTCACAGGATGCCGCGCATGCGATCCGACCATGCAGGTGCGCGGTGCGCCGCTGATCGGAGCGACGGCGGCCTACGGCGTTGGCGCTTGCGATTGCGCGCTGACGCCTCCGACGAATCGCTCGAGCGCGCCTACGCGGCTTTGCTCGCGACGCGTCCGACTGCGATCAATCTCAAATGGGCGCTCGACGAGATGATGGCGGCGGTGCGCAACCGTCCGCGCGCGGAGCGCGTCGCGGCCGCCTATCGCCGTGCCGCCGAGATCGCCGACGAGGACGTCGCGATCAACCAGGCGATCGGCCGCCACGGCCTGAAGCTGATCGAGGCGATCGCAGCAAGCAAGAAGCCCGGCGAGCGGGTCAACGTGCTCACCCATTGCAATGCCGGCTGGCTCGCGACCGTCGATGTCGGTACCGCCACGGCGCCGATCTATACGCGGCGCACGACGCACGGCCTGCCGGCTCCATGTCTGGGTCGACGAGACCCGGCCGCGCAACCAGGGCGCCTCGCTCACCGCCTGGGAGCTCGGCCAGCATGGCGTGCCGCACACCGTGATCCCGGACAACACCGGCGGCCATCTGATGCAGCACGGGCAGGTCGATATCGCGATCGTCGGCACCGACCGGGTGACCGCCAACGGCGACGTCTGCAACAAGATCGGCACTTATCTCAAGGCGCTTGCCGCCAAGGACAACGGCGTGCCGTTCTATGTGGCGCTGCCGTCGCCGACCATCGACTTCACCGTCAAGGACGGCGTCGCCGAGATCCCGATCGAGGAGCGCGCGCGCCGACGAGGTTGCCTCGATCTCCGGGCAAGACCGCCGACGGCCGGATCGAGACTGTGCGGCTCGTGCCGGCGGGCCGCGGTCGCCAATTATGGCTTCGATGTGACGCCGGCGCGGCTGGTCACCGGCCTGATCACCGAGCGTGGGATACTACCAGCGAGCCGCGAGATCACTTCGAAGGCTTTCGCTGAGCGGGCGGCTGCGGCAGAATAAGTGCTGAGTTCACTCGTGTGTTGCTCGTGGTTGGCGTGCGGGGGTGTAGCGTGCGTTCTGACCGGAGCATGTCAATTCCGTTGCCAGGATTTTGCATTCGATGGGCATGAGTCTCCCTTGCTGCTTCTCTTCCTGTCGACGGCCGACAGTCGGAGACCGCGCTCGCGGTCGCGCGCGGGACCACGCGGCTCCTGCATGCGATCGGACATTCGGTCGTGAGCGAGCTGCCGCTGCCCTCGGGACGGCGCGCCGATCTTGTTGCGCTCGGCGCCGACGGCACGATCTGGATCGTCGAGATCAAATCATCGATCGCTGATTTCCGCGCCGACCAGAAATGGATGGACTACCGGCTGCATTGCGACCGGCTGTTCTTTGCCACCACGATGGAAGTGCCGTGCGACATCTTCCCGACCCGACACCGGGCTGATCGTGGCGGACGCCTTCGGGGCCGAGCTTGTCTGCGAGGCGCCGGAGCACCGCGTGCATGCCGCGACCCGCAAGAGCATGCTGCTCGCCTTCGCGCGCGCCGCCGCGCTGCGGCTCTCGACGCTGGCCGATCCGGAAGGGCCTTACGAGGCGCAGGGTTGATAGACCTGACCGGTATGGTCCGTTTTATCACGTCTCCGGCACCCTCCGAAAAGCCCTGCCATTGTCCGTACTTCGTGGCCTTCGGCGTGATAACGTGGCGGTCCTGGAGGCTCAATGACCGCCCCCCTTGCTGACCTGCAACTGCAAATCCTGGAAAACGTGGCGCGCGGTGCGCCGGCCGATACGACCCTCCACGATCTATGCAGCTCCGTCGAGCCGCTCATTCCCGATGCCATTGTCGGCATAACAATCCTGGATCGGGCCGCCCGTGTGTTCGAGCACTCGATTTTTCCTTCTCTTCCCCCGACCTTCTCCGAAGCATTGAAGGGCGCTCGCGTTGCTGAGCGACCGGGTTCCTGTGCGCTTGCAGTCTTTCAAGGCAGCACGGTTGTGTCGAAAGACATTGCTACAGACAAGCGCTTCCAGGGCGGCTGGAAGGCTCTCAGCCTCGATCATGGAATCGTGTCAATTCAATCGAGACCCGTCTTCACGGAGCAGGGAACGGCGCTCGGCACCATCGTTATTGGCTTTGCCCGACCGCGGATCCTCAGCGATTCCGATGAGCGTGTCGTTGATGTCGCCGTGCGCCTCGCCGGCACCATTCTGGTGCGTCGCCGCCTGGAAGCTCAGCACGATTTGTTGGTCGGCGAGCTGCAGCACCGCACTCGTAATATGTTTTCGGCGGTTGGTGCAGTCGTCTACTCCACTCTGAAGGCGTACCCGGATCCGAAAGCATTCAGGAGAGTCTTTGATGGCCGGCTTGCGGCGCTATCGCGAGCCCATTCGCTTGTCCTCGAAAATGCCCATGCCGATTTGAGATCACTCCTCACCGACATCCTCGCTCCCTACAGCATTGATCACACCATCAAGATGAACGGTCCTGCTTTCATGTTGTCTTCGGAAGCGGCAGTGGCGTTCAGTTTGACAGCCCATGAGCTGGCGACCAACGCAATCAAATACGGTGCGCTTTCGAATTCTGGTGGCACGCTTGATCTCAAGTGGGACATTACACGAGACGAGCACGGCGAAAATCAGTTTAAGCTGGAGTGGCGGGAAAGCGGAGGGCCGATCGTTTCCGAGCCGGCCAAATCCGGCTTCGGCCGCAACGTCATTGAGCTCAGTTTGACTCACACCGTTGATGGCACGGTAGATTTGGATTTCGGCCCCGCCGGTCTTGTTTGTACGATTCGGGCCCCGGTCACGGCGCGACTGGGCGGGAGAACCAATTAGACCGTTCCCCCGCCTTCTGCCATGTTGGTCTCTGCCATGACGGTTGCGTCATGACCGCTACTTGTTCCTCGCCAAAATTGTTTGTACGCGCTTCTTCTGCTCCGGCGTCACGTTCGACACGATGGTCTGCGCGTTCTTGAGCGTGCTCTCGGGATCGAGATACTCGATGATGCGCTCGGTGCGCTCGCCTTCGGCGATCAGCTGCGGATTGTGCAGCGTCTCCTTGATCGCCGCCTGCAGGTAGGCGAGCCGCGCCTTCGGCATGTTGGGCGGCACCATCATGATGCGGCCCATCTCCTCGACGCCGGTGAAGAAATCGAACAGCCAGCGCGCGTCCTCATTGAGCTCGACCGCCTCGAAGATGGTCGGCTGGTCGAGGAACCAGCGCGACTTCTTGCGCCCGATGGTGGCGATCGCGAGATTCTGCTTCGCCTTCACGAAATTGTTGGCCGAGGATTCCGGCACATAGACCGCATCCATCTCGCCGCGCGTCACTGCGAGCCCCGACTGGGCGCTGCCGCCATAGCCCGGCACGATCTGGCAGTCGAGCTTGAGCGCCTCGCAGGTGAAGGCGGCGCCGTTGCCGAGCCCGTCGGCCGGTCCGCTCGCGGCCCAGCGCCATTTCATCTTGGCGTCGATCGCCTGCTTGACGGTCTTGATCGGCGAGTTCGGGCCAACCAGCCACAGGCCGGGAGGCGCTCCGACGGTCGCAAGATAGCCGAACTTGGCGAGGTCGAAGCGGGCGCCCTGCTGATCGGTGAGCTGTGCGAACGCCGCCGATGTGCCGTTCGCGAACGTGAGCGTCAGCCCGTCCGGCTCGGTCACATAGAGGCGGTTGAGCGAAATGAGACCGCCGGCGCCTGGTTGGTTCTCTATAATCACGGTCGCGCCGAGCACCCTGGCGAGATAGGGCGCGATCAGGCGCGAATAGATGTCGTAGCCGCCGCCGGTTGCGGAGCCGACCGCGATGCGCACGGTCTTGCCGGCGAAGAAGGCCTTTTCGGCGTCTTGGGCGACAGCGGTCGATCCCGACGCTGCGCAGAGCTATGGCAAGGGCCACCAAAGTGCGCCGAAATTGAACGATCTTCCCCATGGCCATCTTGCTCCCGCTTTGGCGTTTCTAGTCCGGACCGCCTCATGATAGACGAAGCGAGTGCGCCGACAAGGCGGGTGCTTTCGCCATGCGGCAAAGTGGCGTAGGCTCTCGATAGCCCGGCTTCCTGCGGGACGTGCCACACTCCGGACGTGCCTCGTTCCGGCTCAATGCACGCGGAAGAAATATCCCGCTGGCCGGCATCAGACTTAGACAGAAGCTCGACTCGTCCACCGATCGGTGGACGATGATCTCAGCGCTTTCACGCATGAGAAACAATCAGTCTAAGGAGCAGCACAATGAACCGGCGTAACATCCTCAACATCACCGCGATGAGCATGGTTGGACTGGCGTTGCTGTCGGGCAGCGCGATCGGTCAGGGTGAGCACAAGCTCATCCCGCCACAGGACATCAAGTGGGGGCCGGCGCCCCCGTCCGTTCCGTCAGGAGCCCAAGCGGCGGTGCTCTACGGTGACCCGGGCAAGGAAGGCATGTTTGTCTTTCGGCTGAAGACGCCAAAGGACTATCACATCGCTCCGCACACCCATCCGAAACCGGAAATCGTCACCGTGATTTCGGGAACGGTTCGCCTGGGCATGGGCGAAACGGCTGATCGCGCCAAGGCGCAGGTTCTGCCCGCGGGCAGCCTGTTCGCCCTGCCTCCGGGCGAGGCCCACTATTACTTCGCCGACGAGGACACGGTGATCCAACTCCAAAGCACCGGGCCGTGGGGCATCACCTACGTCAACCCGAAGGACGATCCGCGCCAGAAGACCCAATAGAGCAGGATCACCTCGGCAGAGTGACTAACTCAGCTCGGTGCCGGCTGCTTGATGCGTCCACCCGACCTAGTCGGCGACGCTGATCTGGCCGTCGGGCACGAGCCCCCTCAAAAGCCGTGCAATGTAGTCCTGCACGACATAGCCGGACGCGCCGTTGTTGCGCCAGACCGTGACCTTGGCCTTGAGACGACCGGCGCGTCCGTTCCAGCTCACAAGGTAGTCCGAAACGAGCCCGTATCGCTTCGTGGTTTCCAAACGTTCGAAAATAGCGTCCTGATGCGGGTGCATGGGTGCGTTCCAATCTGACCTGATGTTGCAACGCACAACGGGCTGTTTGGTTTCACCCCGCAGGTCAGCCTTGTTGGCTCACCTGTGGGAGCTAGCCAACCCGGTGGCGAGCGATCGCGTAAGATCGACCTCGATGCCGAGCCCCGGGCCATCGGGCACGCGCAGGAAGCCATCGTGTGCATCGGTCCAGTCGCCAAGCGGCTTGGCGGAAAGCTCGCCGTAGCGGTGCTCGCACAGCATATCGGCCGGCTGCGCCGCGATGACGTGCACGGCCGCGATCAGCGCCGGTCCGCTGTAGGGCGCATGCAGCACCACGCGCGTGCCGCGCTGCTCGGCATCCGCGATTGCCTTCACGACCTCGCTGATGCCGCCCATCTTGGCGAGGCTCGGCTGCACGACATCGACCGCCTTGGCTTCCGCAATGCGGCGGACATCCATGACATTGCCGAGGTTCTCGCCGGCCGCGATCGGCACGCCGGTCTCGCGGCGAAGCCGCGCCAATCCGTCGAAGTCATCGGGCGGATAGAGCGGCTCCTCGAGCCAGGCGAGGTCATAAGGCTGCATCGCCTGTGCGGCCTCGCGCGCCGCTTCGACCGTCGGCCAGAAGCAGTTGGTGTCGAGCATGAGCGGCACGTCGGGTCCGACCGCCGCGCGCGCAGCCGCGACCGCCTCGACCGAATGCTCGTGCAGCTTGATGTGGCGATAGCCGCGCGCGACGGCGTCGGCCGCGACCTTGCCGACATGCGCGGGGCCGAGCCGCATGAGAGAAGCATAGGTTTCAACGCGCGGCCTTCCGGCGCCGCCAAGGAGCCGCCAGATCGGCGCGCCCGCGATCTTGCCCTTGATGTCCCAGAGCGCGATGTCGAGGCCCGAGAGCGCGAACGCCACCGGCCCGTTGCGCGACATGCCCTTGGTGCGAAACCAGAGCTCGCCCATCAGGCCTGTGATGTCGGTTGGGTCGCGGCCAACCGCGAACGGCGCGACGATGCGGGTGAGGGCGGCCATCGTCACCGGCCCGGCCGCATAGCCGAACGCCTCGCCCCAGCCGGTCACGCCCTCATCGGTATCGACGCGCACAAAGAGCGCGTCGAAGCGGCCGCCGGCGCCGAGCCCCTCGGTTGGCTTCGGTGCGCCGTGCTCAAACGGGATGGAGACGTGGATCGGCTCGATATGGGTGATTTTCATCGGGGCGGGCTTCAACGACCAAGCTATGTCACGCTACCATACATGACGCATCACGCGGGGGGACATGGTCCAGACAGCATCTACAAGCCACACCGATCAGCCGCATGTGCCCGGTGCAACCGCGGTTCGCGTGCTGGGGGCCCTTCTCATTCTCCAGGGCGGCTATCGACTCTATGCATTGATCAATACGGTGGTGCTGGTCTCCCAACGTGGGATTGATCCAAGCAATCTCTTCGTGCCCTTTTTCTTGAGCGGCGTGATCGGGCTCTTGACCATCGTTGCAGGCGTTCTGCTTGTCCGGCTGGACCGTGCCGGGCGCGGCTTCGGATTGGTGGTCTGCTCGCTCGCCCTTGCGCACCAAGTCTTCGCATTTGCATCGACGTTGATGGCCCTCAATCGTCTCAGTACCTCTGCAGCACAGTCGCCGGGCCTGCTGTTCTGGCTCTTGCCGGCGGTCTACATCGTTCTGTTCCTGGTTGGCATTATTCTGATCGCGCGCTGGCACCCGCCTCGGGTGCCAGGGCTCTGATGCCAGGGCTCCAGTGCCAGGTCTCTAAGGAACCGCCACCTCGATATTGAGATAGACGTCCACCACGGCACGCTGGCCCGGATAGAGCACGGTCGTCGAGGTTTTCTCCTCGATCACCGCCGGCCCTGCGATCGCCGTGCCCGGTTGCAGGGCGCTGCGGTGAAACACCGGCGTGTCGCGGGCTTCGTCCGCGTTGAAATAGACCGGCCTGCTGTCCGGCGGCGCCGCCTGCGTGTCTGTCTTGTTGAATGTCTTCATCACCGGCTTCGGAATCAGGCCGATCGCGGTCACCTGGAAATTGACGATCTCGACGGCTTCAGCCTCCGCCATGTGGCCATAGCGTCGCCGGTGGGCGTCGTGAAAGCGGCGGACGAGGTCGGCGACGTCGCCCGGCTCGCGCAGCCGCGGCACCGGCACCGAGACCTCGTAGGACTGGCCGCGATAGCGCATGCCGGCATGCCGTCGTGACTGCAGGCGCTCGCGCGGGAACTTCTCCTGTATGAGCTCGTCCATCGCGGCGGATTCCAGCTCCGCAAAGATCGCGTCGAGCGCTGCGGCCGTCGCGCCTTCGACCGGCGTGATGCGGGTGAGGCTGCGCGTCTGGTGCACGTCGGTCACCAGCATGCCGTGAGCGCTGAAGGTGCCGGGATCGCGCGGGATGAGAATGCGGCCGATGCCGAGCTCGGCCGCGGCCATGGCGGCGATGGTCGGGCCCATGCCGCCGAACGGCACCAGCGTGAATTCGCGCGGATCGTAGCCGCGCTCGACCGTGATCGTGCGCATCGCCACGGTCACGTTGGTGGTGAGCACGCGCAGGATGCCCCACGCCGCCTCGATCGGTGACAGTCCGAGCGGCTCGGCGACGCGCGTGACCACGGCGGCGCGCGCCTTGGCGTGATCGATCGGCATGGCGCCGTCCAGCAGGCTCTTTGGGTTGAGATGGCCGAGCAGCACGAGTGCGTCGGTGAGCGTCGGCTCGCTGCCGCCGCGCCCATAGCAAGCGGGGCCGGGATCGGCGCCGGCGCTCTGCGGTCCGACCTTGAGCACGCCGCCAAGCTCGACCGACGCGATGCTGCCGCCGCCAGCCCCGATGGTCTCGATGTCCACCGTGTTGGTGCGCAGGGGATGGCGCGCGACCGTCACCTCCGACTTGAACAGCGGCGGGCCCGGCAACACCGCCATGTCGGAGCTGGTGCCGCCGGTGTCGAAGGTGATGAGGTTCTCTATTCCCTTGACGTCGCCGAGATGGCGGCTGCCGATCACGCCGGCGACCGGCCCTGACATCACGGTCTGGATCGGCGTCGCCGACAGCATGCGGGCGCTCGCGGCGCCGCCATCCGATTTCATCATCAAGGCGCGGGAGCGCGGGAAGCGCTCAAGCGACAGCGCCTCCACCTTGCGCAAGTAGCGCGAAACCGGCGGCCCGATATAGCCGTTCGCGACCGTCGAGGCGGTGCGCTCATATTCGCGCCATTCCGGGTTCACTTCATGCGACAGCGACAGATAGAGGCCAGGCGCCACGCTGCGAATGATCTCGGCGGCCGCGCGCTCGTGAGCGGGATTGGCGTAGGCGAACAGGAAGCACACCGCGACGGCTTCGACGCCATCTGCGATGAGCGCCTTGACTGCGTGGGCGACATCGTCCGCCACCAACGGCTCGATCACCTCGCCCTTGGCGCCGAGCCGCTCGCGCACCTCGAATATGCGGTCGCGGGTCAGCAGCATTTTTGGGGCCGGCGCGAAAATGTTGAAGACATCCTCGCCGCGCCATTGCCGCCCGATCTCGTAGACGTCGCGGAAGCCGCGCGTGGTGAGAAGCCCGACCCGCACACCCTTGCCTTCAAGCAGCGTGTTGAGCGCGGCGGTCGAGCCGTGCAGGATCAGCGACACTGCGTTGGCGCCGAAGTCGCGCGCCAAATCCTGCGTAATGTGCTCCAGCACGGCCGCCGGATCGGCTGGGTTGGAGAGATACTTGCGCACAGCGGCGAGCTCGCCCCGCTGCTCGTCGAACGCGGTCACGTCGGTGAAGGTCCCGCCGACGTCTATACCCACACGCAATGTCATGAGCTGGACTTTTCCTGGCGCAGCTGCCCGGTCGCGTCCGCGTCGATGTCGCGATCGGGCGTGAGCACGACGCAGTAGACGTCACGCGCGATCGAGGGTGAAACATAGTCGCGCACGATATCCTCACGGACCCGCTCGGGGTCGCGCTCAAGCGGATCGCCCCAGCCGCCACCACCGGCAAACTCGACCGACAGGAGATCGTCTTTGTGCAAACGCAGCCCCGCGATCTTGGAGGTGAGGGCGCGTTCCTTCGCGGAGCCCGGGTTGAGCACCGCCTTCGACACCTGCGCGGGCTTGGCGCCGAAGATGCCCGGGGAGGAAAACTTGAAGCGGTCCATGCGCAGATTGACGCTGGTCTCGTCTGCCAGCATGCGCCATTGCCGCCGCACGCCGAGGCCGCCGCGAAATCGTCCCGCTCCACCGGAATCGCGCGCCAGCTCGTAACGCTCGACCCGCACCGGAAACTCGGTCTCGATCGCCTCGACCGGCGTGTTCATCACGTTGACGACCAGCTCGTCCATCGCGCTCACGCCATCGCCGTCGGGCCTCGCGCCGGTGCCGCCGTTGAGAATCTCGTATTGCGAGTACCAGCGGCCCGATGCCGGATGGCGGCCCGCGCTCGAGAGCGAGCCGCCCGCCGCGCTCCCCGGCGCCGGCACGCGTCCCGGCAGTGCGCGCGCCAGCACGCGCATGATGACCGAGGTGGTGACCTGACTCGGGCGCACGTACATGTTGACCGGAGCCGGGAAGCGCGGATTGAGCAGCGAGCCCTCGGGCGGATAGGTCACCCGCACCGGCCGCGACAGGCCGTCGTTTACCGGCAGCTTGGGGATGAAGATCATCTTCACCAGGCATTCGATGAAATTGCGCGACACGCAGGGCCGCAGGTTGATGGGCCCGCGCGCCTGCACGTCGCTGTCGAGAATGAAATTGAGCGTGTCGCCTTTGACTTCGAGCGACGCCGAGATGCGATGCGGCTTGGCCAGGTCGACTCCGTCGTCGTCGAGATAGTCGGTCTCCGGCCCGTAGCGGCCGTCCGGCACCTTGGCGATTTCCTTGCGCAGCTCGGCCTCGCAGATATCCATCCAGCGCTGCCAGCAGGCGAGCACGCGATCGACACCGTGCTTGCCGAACAGCTCCGCGAACTTGCCGAGTCCATAGGTGTTGGTGTTGACCTGTGCCTTGACGTCGCCCCAGGTGATCTCGGGCGTGCGGGTATTGGCGCAGATCATCGCCTCCAGGTCAGTGTTGAGCTCGCCCCGGCGCAGGATCTTGAGCGGCGGGATCATCAGGCCTTCCTGAAACAGGTCGGTGGCGTCGCCGCTATTGGTGCCCGGCACCTTGCCGCCGAGGTCGGGCTTGTGCGCGATGTTGCCGATGAAGCCGACAATCCGCGCGGCTTCGAACATCGGCGAGATCACAGTGACGTCGGTCGCGTGGTTCTGGCAGGCCTGATAGGGATGGTTGACGATGAAGGCGTCGCCCGGCTCGATCTTGCCGCGGTAGCGCCGAATGATCTCCCTCACCTGCGCGGCCAGCGGCCCGATATGCAGCGGCTGGGGAATGCCCTGCGCGACCATGCGGCCTTCGCCGTCGAAGATCGCGAAGGTGAAGTCCTGGCTCTCCTTGATGATGGTCGAATAGCCCGTGCGCAGCATATTGACGGTCAGCTCGCGGGCGATCTGCAGCGTAGACTGGTAGATGACTTCAAGATCGATGGCGTTCACGTGTCGTACTCAGGTCCCCTGATGTCTGGTCGCAGCGACTAGCGCGGCCATGCGTCGCAAGAGTGCGATGAATTTTGGTTGCACCGCCATTGAACCAATCTCCGTTCATTCCCGCGAAAGCGGGAATCGCAGGAGCCGAGAACTCGGCTAAGAGCTGGGTCCCCGCTTCCGCGGGGACGAACGGGATTTGAGGCGATTGAAACTCATCCCATCTCGCATTAGTGCACCGGATAGGTTTTCTCCAGCTGCGCGAAGTAGCCCTCCTGCTTGAGCTGCGCAATGATCCCGAGCTCAAGATAGTCTTCGACCTTGCGGCGCCCCACGTCGGTACCGATCGCGGTGAGCTGCTCGATCACATTGCGTGCGCCCTCGACCGTCGGTGCCGCGTCGCGCGGCATCAGGCGCTTGAAATCAGCCAGCGTAGCGTCGATCACCTTGGGGTCGTCGGTCCTGAACTTCTGCGCGATCACCTGCTTGGCCTTGGCTTCGTCGGAGAGCGCCAGATAGGCGCCGGCGATATAAGCCTTCACGAAGCGCGTAAGCGTGTCACGGTTGCGCCTGAGATAGCTGTTGTTGACCACGACGGAATCGAAGAGCCAAGGCGTATTGGCGGCGGCGAGATCGACGAGCGGATTGAATCCGCGCTCTTTCGCCAGCGAGATGGCCGGCTCGATCAGCGGCGCTACGTCGATGCGGCCGGCGACGAGCGCTCCGAACCGCTGCGAGCTGCCGCCGATCTGCGACACGGTGACGTCCTGCCGGGTCAGCCCGACCTGCTTGAGCACGATGCTGGTCGCGATATCGGTCTCGGAGCCGAAGGTTGAGATGCCGAAGGTCTTGCCCTTGAGGTCGGCGGTGGTGACGCCCGGCTTGGTGAACATCGTGATCGGGATGGTGTTGCAGGTCGAGGTGACGAGCCGCAGATCGGCGCCCTGCACATTCGCAAGCAACGCGGGCGCCAAACCCACATGCATCCCCTGGATTTCGCCCGAGAGCAGCACCTGCAGACCGCGGGTGCCGCCTTCCATGTTGATGACCTCAACCTTCAGGCCTTCCTTGGCGTAGAAGCCGCCAGTCTCCGCCATCCACACGGGAAGTATGGTTACGACCGGCGCCGAGATGCCGATCTTGAAGGGGATCGGGTCGGCGGCGTGGGCGCCCGGTGCCGCCAGGCTGAGAGCGAGCCAGGCCGCCACGATGCGAAGTGCGCCAAACCCCATGATATCCTCCATTCTTGCTTTCGTTCTTGTCGTCGCCTTCACGAGACCGGGATGAGTTCTGGTTTGCACCGCCATTGAACCAATCTCCGTTCATTCCCGCGAAAGCGGGAATCCAGGGCCGAGAACTCGGCCAAAGAACTGGGTCCCCGCTTCCGCGCGGACGAGCGGATAAGGAGGCGATTAAACTCGGATCACTCACTCGCAACGATAGAGCGCTATCGCGCCAGACACCAGCCTCGCTTCAGGCATGCCTGCTGCGATCGGTGTCATCCTCGATCAGGCTCCAGATGCGATCCTCGATCGCATGAAAGCGCGCATCACGTTTGAGGCCGAGCGCACGGGGCCGCTCAATTCCGACCGTTATGATTTCCTTAACCTTGCCGGGCCGGCCGGAGAAGACGACCACGCGGTCTGACAGATAGATCGCCTCGTCGATCTGGTGGGTCACGAACAATACGGTCTTTCCGGCTTTCGCCCAGATTTGCAGCAGCTCCTCCTGCATCGCTTCGCGTGTCTGCGCATCGAGGGAGGCGAACGGCTCGTCCATCAGCAGGATCTTCGGGTCCATGACCAGCGCGCGGGCGAGATTGACCCGCTGCTGCATCCCGCCGGAGAGCTCATAAGGGTAATGGTTCTCGAAGCCGGCGAGTCCGACCATGTCGATGAAATGCGATGCGCGCGTCTTCGCCTCACGCTTGCTGACACCGACGCATTCGAGCCCATAGACCACATTCCCGAGCACGGTCCGCCAGGGCAGGAGGGATGCGTCCTGGAACACCACGGCGCGATCGGGCCCGGGCTTGGTGACGACCTTGCCTTCGACCAGGATGCGGCCGCCACTGGCCGCGATGAGGCCGTCGACCACCGACAGGAATGTGGTCTTGCCGCAACCGGACGGGCCGACAATCGAGACGAATTCACCATCCATCACTTGCAGATTGACGCCGGCGAGCGCCGTCAGCCGGGTGTTGGTGCGCGGCTGGAAGTAGTCCAGCCGGATATCCTGCGCTTCGAGCTTGGGAGTCATCATCACACTTGCACTGGATCACACCTCGATCACACTTGGATCACACTTGCACCGGCGGACGCCAGGCTTCGACCCGGCGCTCGATGCGCTGGACGATTTCGATCAGGATCATCCCGGCGGCCACGATCGTGAGCACGCCAACGAACACTTTATCAGTCTGGAAGCGTGAGCCGGCCTGGCTGATCATCGCGCCAATTCCCGCTGCCGATCCGTAGATCTCGCCGACCACCACGCCGATCATGCCGCGGCCGATGGCGAGGCGAAGCGCCGCGAGCACGAAGGGGACCGCGCTCGGCAGGATGATGGTCCGGAACAACCGGAAGTCGCCGGCGCCGAAGCTTGCAGCGACCCTGATGAGGCGCGGATCGGTGGTCCGAACCGCAGCTCTTGCGTTGATCGCGATCGGGAGCACCGCCAGGAGCACGATGATCAGCACGCGGGCGCCGAGCCCAGTGCCGACCCAGACCACGATGAGCGGCAGGAAGGCGACCTGCGGGGTGGCATTGAGCGCCGACAGAAACGGATCGATCGCGTAGGAGAAACGCCGATACCAGCCAGCGGCGAGCCCGAGCGGAATCCCGATCGCGATCGCCAAAGCAAGCCCGAGCCCATAGCCGAGCGAGCTCCAGGCGATTTCGCGCCAGATCTCACCGGTGACGAAGAACATCCGAAAGGCGGCGCTCGCGACCAGCGTCGGCGAGGAGATGAAGATCCGCTCGATGTGCAGGCGCTCGGCCGACTTCTCCCAGAATGGGATGCAGCGCATCGGCCCACCAGCCGCGCTCGAGCCCCTCCCAGGCGAGCAGGGCTATGAGCACCATGGCGCTGCCGAGAATGGCGCGCTCGTGCCGCCTGAAGAGGCTAAACAGCTCCGCGGATAGGACCTTCCAGTGGACATCCGGCCGCCACCTCTCGAAGCGCCGCTCAAGCCGGTCGAGCAGCGCGACTACGACCAGGCCCGTCACCATGAAGATCAGGACGCCGAAGAACACGAGGTCGGTCTGGAATGTGTTGCCGGCGGCCGCGATCATGTGGCCGATGCCGGCTGTGGAGGCATAGAGCTCGCCCACCACGACGCCGAGCAGCGCGCGGCCGGCGCCATATTTCAGGCCGGTGAACACGAACGGCACCGTGCCCGGCAGGACGATGCTCGAAAAGATCTTGAGCCTCGAGGCCGAGAAGCTGCGGGCGACGCGAATGAAGCGTGCCTCGCTGGCCTTCACGCCCGACTGCGTGTTGATCAGGATCGGGATCACGGCGCCGAGAAACACCACCAGGACCTTGGACCAGATGCCGATGCCGGCCCAGATGACAATGAGGGGCAGCAGCGTGACGCGCGGCACGGCGTTCAGCGTGTCGACGAAGGGGCTCAGCATGTATTGCAGCCGCCGCGACAGGCCGATCGCGAGCCCGAGCGGGATCGCGATCGCGACCGCCAGGCCATAGCCAAACAGGAACTCGAGGCCGCTCACGCGCAAATCGTTCCAGAAGTCGCTGTCCTGGAGCAGGCCGAAGCCGGCCTGCGCCACTCGCGTCGGGGAGGAGATGAACAGCGGGTCGATGAGCCCGCTGCGCCCGAACGCTTCCCACAGCAGCAGCACGGCGAGCAGCGTGCCGCCACCGATCACGAAGCGCTCATAGGCCCAGCCGGTCTCGGGCGGGCGCGTGCGCTCGTCCGGCGCATCCTGGTCAAGGTTGATGGGAAAGGCCATGAGGAACCCGGTGCAACGCAGCCATTATGGCCACCGCTGCGACCGGGGCGCAACGTCTCCGGATTTCTATCCCGAAGTAGCCTGGTCAGCGGGCTCCATTCCACCTGATGAAGTCCTCGAACAGCTTATTGCGCTCGCTTTCCGAGATCGCGTTCGTTCGTCCGGGCGCAATCTTCCGCTCCGCCAGGAACTGATTGAATTGATCGCGCCGGCCGGCGAACTCCTGCTCGCGATGGTTCTTGAGCCAATCGTCCGCGCCTTCGAAGCGCTTCCAGCCCGGAATGATCGCGGCGAGATTGGTGTCCTGCCATTTCGGGTGACGTGGAGCTTTCTGGAATTCGCTGATTTTCCCAAAGAAGGCTTTGACGAATTTGTCGATGCGGCGGTAGCGGTCGGTGTTCTTCGGCCAATTGTACGCAAACAGGATGGTTCCGCTCGCGATCGTTTCGACGGTCTGACCGGGTGCGATGAGGTTGGGATAGTCGTCGTGGGTCAGGGCCGAGGGCAGATAGTCGGCTTGCAGCGTCTTGATGAATGGAACCGGCAGGATGCGATAGCCATCGCTGGCCTTGAGGCCGGCGAGCGCCTCCGAGGGCTTTCCCGAAGTCAGAACCGTGGCGGCGATCTCGCCAGTTTTCAGCTTCTCCAAGCCGTCGTTCTGCCGCATGTTGACTTCTTCGACCTTGATGCCAAAGCGCTCGAAGATGTCGCGCGCGGACAGCTGGGTACCGCTGCCGGCGGTGTTGAAGTTCACCTTGCGGCCCTGCAGCTGCTCGAGCGAGGTGATGTTCGAGCGCGTCACCACATGGACTTCTTCATTACAGATCTTGGCGATGTAGACGATTTTGTCGCCGATGTCGGCAATCTCGCCCGTGCGGCGGTAGTGGCCGAGGATATTGGTCTGCGCGAAACCGATATCCACGCCGTACAGATAGCGAACGTCGCGGACGTTCTGGAATGCACCCTGGCTGATGACCGGCAGTATTCGCAGCTCGTCGCCGTCATTAAGAACCGCAGCAAGATCATAGCCGAACACTGCGTAGGCCAGGGATGGGCTGCCAGTCACGACAGTGAGCGTGTTGGCGTTCATCCGCTCCGCGACGCCTCTCGCGGATCGGTCCTGCTGCTGCTGCTGTTGTTGTTGCTGCGCATTTGATCGCTCGCTCAGAGACGGGGTGGCGAGGAGAGCAAGCGCGCAAAGCATGGGCGCGCCGATGCGAGCAACGATCGAATTCAGATTGTTTGGATTGGCAAGCTTGTTTGGATTGGCAAGCATGATGGCCCCCCTGTCTCGACACGTGACAAAAGTTTCTTGGTCCATCGCGACATAACGATCGCAACACGGACATAAGCAGCGCGTATCAGCTGACGGCCAGGAGCGATGAAGAGTTACGATCGGTGAGCTGCGATCGGATTTCGCGCTGGCCGTTCATGAGTTCGAGGAGGTAATGATTAAAGTCCGGCACATTTGTGACGTGTGGCAACCCACAAACACAATCGCAGTCACGCGCCGTTCAACTTTTGCTGAAGTGCAGAATATTCCAGCGCGACGTTATTTCGGCGCGCGCTTGGCCAGGATGCGCTGCAGAGTCCGCCGATGCATGTTGAGCCGGCGCGCGGTCTCCGACACGTTGCGTCCGCACAGCTCGTAGATGCGCTGGATATGCTCCCAGCGCACGCGATCGGCCGACATCGGATTCTCCGGCGGCTCCGCGTGCTTTCCCTCGAATGCCAGCAGCGCCTGCACGACGTCGTCGGCGTCGACCGGCTTGGCCAGATAGTCGACCGCGCCAAGCTTCACGGCGTTCACCGCAGTGGCGATGTTGCCATAGCCGGTCAGGATGATCGCGCGTGCGTCCGGCCGACGACGCTTGAGCGCCGAGATGACATCTAGTCCGTTGCCATCGCCGAGCCGCATGTCGACAACCGCGTAGGCGGGGGAATGCGACTCGAGATGCAATAGGCCCTCGGCGACCGATTCCGCTGTCGTCACCGCAAAGCCGCGGCCTTCCATGGCGCGCGCCAGCCGCTGCAGGAACGACTTGTCGTCCTCGACGATCAGAAGCGTGCGTTCGCCGGTCGCGGTCGGGAGTGGTTCGGTCTTCGCGCTCGTCGCCATGACGGTCATGGGGCCCCTGCCAGCAACGGGCACCCGCCAGGGATTGGCGGCAGTGCGGCGTCGCTTAATAGACCACAAATTTATGTGCTGGGGTTTCGGCCGGCAACCTGCGCCCGGTCAAACTCGGAAATATGCTTAAATCCAATGGGTTGTAGCCGCGTTGCTCAGGCCGGCACGGGCGACGCCCCCGCAACCTCGAGATCAGCGCGGTTCCAGCGCGCGCGGACGACCGCGCCGCGCTCCGGGAAGACCCGGTTCTCAAACATGAGGGTCGCGCCCGAACGCTCCAGCAGCGTCTTCGCTATGAAGACGCCGAGGCCGAGGCCGCCGCCGGCCTCGCCACCGACATTGAACCGCCGCCGGCGCGAGCTGGTGACATAAGGCTCGCCGACCCGGTCCATGATCTCCGGCGCGAAGCCCGGCCCGTCGTCGCTGATGGTGACGCTGACCTCCTCGCCGCTGTAGGTCACGGCCACGTCGACCCGCTCGCGCGCGAAATCGACAGCATTTTCCACCAGGTTGCCAAGGCCATAGAGAATGCCTGGATTGCGCCCTCCCACCGGCTCGGTGGCGTCGTTCTGCGCCGCCAGCGACACGTTGATGGCAACACCGAAATTGCGGTGGGGCGCGACGGCTTCGTCGATCAGCGCCGACAGCGGCATGCGATCGAACGGCTCGACATTGGAGGAGAGCTCGGTGAGCTTGGCCAGGATGGCGCGGCAGCGCTGCGCCTGCTCGCGCAACAGGCTGATGTCGTCCATATAGGGCGAGTCGGGCTCGATCGCGCGCTCGAGCTCGGTTGCGATCACCGTGATGGTGGAAAGCGGCGTGCCGAGCTCGTGCGCGGCCGCCGCCGCAAGCCCGTCGAGCTGCGACAGATGTTGCTCGCGTGCCAGCACCAGCTCGGTCGCAGCCAGTGCGTCGGCGAGCTGGCGCGATTCCTCGGCCAGCTGCCACGCATGCACCGCGATGAACCCGAGCGTGAGCAGCGTCGCGATCCAAACCCCCATGATATAGATCGAAGGCAGCTTCAGCGTTTCGTCCGGATCCCACGGCAGCGGATAGGAATAGAAAGCGAGCACCGTCGCGCACAGTGCCGCAAAGCCGCCGAGGATGCCGATCATGTGCGGCGGCAGCGCCGTTGCCGACAGCAGCACGGGCCCTAGCAGCAGGAATGAGAACGGGTTCTGCAGCCCGCCGGTGAGAAACAGCAGGATCGCGATCTCGGCGATGTCGAAGGCGAACAGCCACGCTGCCCGGTCGGGCTCGATCCGCTGCGTCACCCGGAAGCGCACGCGCAGCGCCACATTGAGCCAGCCGGCAAGCGCGATCACGGCCAGGCAAGCCCAGATCGGCAGCTCGAAGTCGAGCCCGAAGTAGACCACCAGCACCGCCGTGGTCTGGCCGAGCACCGCGACCCAGCGCAGCCGCACCAGCGTGTCGAGGCGCACATTGCGCCCCGGCCGGCCGGCGTGTTCGTGCAGCTCGATCGTCATGGGGGAACACTACCTGTCCGCGCGCTACGCTCAAGCGTGGTGGATTGTCCCGCGACCAGGGCTCATTGGCAGGGCTTGCGTAACGCGGCCAGCAGCGTCACATCTGACCCTCATGGCCGCCGTTGAACCTGTCATTGCCGTCGAGAACCTCGTCAAGGTCTACAAGACCACGCGTGCGGTCGACGGCATCTCGTTTACGCTCGAGGCCGGCTCGGTCACCGGGCTCCTGGGCGGCAATGGCGCCGGCAAGACCACCACCATCGCGATGATTCTGGGGCTCGTCACGCCGACATCTGGCTCCGCGCGGGTCTTGGGGGCCGACATGCCGCGCCAAAGCCATAAGGTGCTGCATCGGATGAATTTCGAAAGCCCTTATGTCGACATGCCGCATCGGCTCACCGTGCGGCAGAACCTCGTGGTGTTCGGGCGGCTCTATGCGGTGCCCGACCTTGCGGCGCGCATCGCGCAGATCGCGGACGAGCTCAGCCTCACCGAGTTCCTTGACCGCCCGGCCGGCAAGCTGTCGGCCGGACAGAAGACGCGCGTAGCGCTCGCCAAGGCGCTGATCAATGCGCCCGAGGTGCTCCTGCTCGATGAGCCGACCGCCTCGCTCGATCCCGATACCGCCGACTGGGTGCGCACGCGGCTTGAGCGCTATCGGCTCGAGCGGGGCGCGACCGTCCTGCTCGCCTCCCACAACATGGCCGAGGTCGAGCGGCTGTGCGACCGGGTCATCATCATGAAGCGTGGCCGCATCGAGGATGATGCCACTCCGGCGGGCCTGCTCGCCCGCTACGGGCGCGATACGCTCGAGGAGGTGTTCCTCGATGTCGCGCGCGGACGCGGCGAGGCCGCGCGCGAGGCCGCCCAATGAGCTTGCCTCTTGCTGCCGCACTCCAGATCTCGCCACAACGCGTCGGCGCCATGGTGCTGCGCTATCTCTATCTCCTGCGCTCGTCGTGGTCGCGCGTGCTGGAGCTGATCTACTGGCCGGCCGTGCAGCTCCTGGTCTGGGGCTTCCTGCAGTTCTACATCGCGCAGAATTCCGGCTTCTTCGCCCGCGCTGGCGGCGTCTTCATTGGCGCCGTGATGATGTGGGACATTCTGTTCCGCGGCCAGCTCGGCTTCTCGATCTCGTTTCTGGAAGAGATGTGGTCGCGCAACCTCGCCAACCTGATGATCAGTCCGCTGCGCCCGATCGAGCTCGTCATGGCGCTGATGGTCATGAGCATCGTGCGGCTGGCGATCGGCATGGTGCCGGTGACGCTCCTTGCCATCGCGTTCTTCGGCTTCAACATCTATGGGCTTGGGCTCGCGCTCGCGGCGTTCTTCATGAACCTGATCCTGACCAGCTGGTCGGTCGGCATCGTGGTGTCGGGCGTGGTGATGCGCAACGGCATGGGCGCTGAAAGCCTGGCCTGGACCATGATGTTCCTGATCATGCCGGTGATCTGCGTCTACTATCCGGTCAGTGTGCTGCCGCACTGGCTGCAGTGGGTCGCCTGGTCGCTGCCGCCGACCTACGTGTTTGAAGGCATGCGCGCCCTGATCCTGGAGCAGCAGTTCCGCGCCGACCTGATGATCGCCGCGTTCGCGCTCAACGCCGCTTACTTCGCAGTTGCGGTCGCAATCTTCCTGGCCTTGCTGCGCAGCGCGCGCCGCATCGGCTCGCTCCTGCAAAGCGGTGAATAGGAGTTAATGCCCCGTTAATGATGACGAATCACCGCGGAACCTCCATTTAAGGGGTGCAAACACATCTTGCTGTATGTTGACGGAATGATGAAAAAAGAACAGGATGCTGCACTGCACAATGGGCCGGGGGGGTCGATGCCTATCGGGGAATTCGGCGGCGCCGCGGCCGCTGCGCATCATGGTCCAATGTACGCGGCTCCTGCCTACTGGCTCTACGAGCTGAGCCACGCGGCACTCAATCCGGCACGCGCCTTCGCTGACGCCGGACGGCTGTTCTTCAAGAACCCGGCCAATCCGCTAGCCCACACGCCGTTCGGCAAGGCCACCTCGGCAGCGCTGGAGCTGTTCGAGCGCTCCACCCGACGCTATGGCCAGCCGACCTGGAACATTACATCGACCACGGTCGGGGGCGAGCGTGTACCGGTGCACATCACCCCGGTTTGGGAGCGGCCGTTCTGTCGCCTCCTGAACTTCAAGCGCGCATTCGAGCGCCCGCCGCGCCGGCCCGCAGCCGCGGCTTCTCATCGTGGCGCCGATGTCGGGTCACTACGCCACGCTGCTGCGCGGCACGGTCGAGGGCTTTCTGCCCAACCACGACGTCTACATCACGGAATGGATCGATGCCCGCATGGTGCCGCTGTCGCTGGGCGCTTTCGATCTCGACGATTACATCGACTACGTGATCTCGATCCTGCACTTTCTCGGCGGCGACTGCCACGTCATTGCGGTCTGCCAGCCTTCGGTGCCGGTGCTCGCGGCGGTCGCGCGCATGGAGGCCGACGGCGATCCCTATGTGCCGCACTCCATGGTGCTCATGGGCGGCCCGATCGATACGCGCGTGAATCCAACAGCCGTAAATATGCTCGCCGAGCGGCGCGGCGTCGATTGGTTCCGCAGCAACGTCATCACCAAAGTGCCATTCCCCAATCCAGGCTTCATGCGCGATGTCTATCCGGGCTTCTTGCAGCTGCATGGCTTCGTGAGCATGAACCTGGACCGTCACTTGGAAGCGCATCGCAAGCTGTTCCAGCACCTGATCGAGGGTGACGGCGACTCCGCGCAGAAGCATCGCGAGTTCTATGACGAGTATCTCGCCGTCATGGATCTGTGCGCCGAGTTCTATCTGCAGACGGTCGAGACCGTGTTCATCCGTCACGCACTGCCGAAGGGGAACATGACCCATCGCGGCATCCCCATCGACCCCGCTGTCATCCGCCGCGTCGCGCTGATGACGGTCGAAGGCGAGCACGACGACATTTCGGGGGTCGGTCAGACCGAGGCGGCGCACGCTCTCTGCGCCAATGTTCCAGACAGCCGCAAGGTCCACTGGCTGCAGCCTGACGTCGGGCACTACGGTGTGTTCAACGGCTCGCGCTTTCGTGCCGAGATCGTGCCGCGCATCTCTGATTTCGCGCTCTCGTTCAACGCCGCGGCCACCAAGCGTGCGCCGTCGGTCATTGCGCCGCGTGCGACCCCTCAATGGGGCAGCACATCCGCCGGCTGCAGAATAGCCCGTTAACCATTGTGGCATAGGCTGGGAAGCCCCGTCACAACGGGGTTTCTTGCCTGATTCGCCGTTTTGCGCCCAGCAAATACGGTGTAAGATGTTGTTTTTATTACGGAAATAGTGCTGGCGCGGGGCCTCCTCAGGTGTGACTAGGCGGCGGGCACCCAACACCTTCCAAAAAGATTATATGAAGATGAATTCATAGCTTGAGAGACACAATCTGTTGTGGATGGCGTTAGGGCGTACCCCATGCCCTTGGGGAAGCACTAAATTTCTCGGCGAGGCGCACGGCAGGGGATTGCGGCTATGGCAGAATCTGGTCCCCGGATTTTTCTTGGATGGACTGGAAGTCATGTCGCGTGCGTTGCTTTATCGCCGTCCGACCGAGCCTTCGACGATCGAGATCATTTTCGAGCGCTCGATCTTCCTGGTGACCCTGCGCCGGCATCGGCAGGCGCGCCGCTATACGCTGCGCATCGACACGGTGACGCGCGAGGTGATCCTCACCATTCCGCCGCGCGGCAGCCTGAAGGAGGCGCGCGACTTCGCCCAGTCGCATGGCGATTGGATCGCGGCGCGGCTCAAGCGGATGCCGGCGGCGGCGCCCTTCATGCACGGCATCGAGGTGCCGCTGCGTGGCGTGCCGCACCGTATCGTGCATCGGCGCGGCATGCGCGGCACCGTCTGGACCGAGACCGATGGCAACGGCGAGCGGCTGCTCTGCGTAGCGGGCGACCCGCCGCATCTCGATCGCCGCATCGCCGAATTTCTCAAGCGCGAGGCGCGTCGCGAGCTTGAAAACGCCAGCCGCCGCCACGCCGAAAGCCTGGGCGTCAAGGTCAAGCGCATCTCGGTGCGCGACCAGTCGAGCCGCTGGGGCTCCTGCTCGTCGGCGGGCGTGCTGTCATTCTCCTGGCGGCTGATTCTGGCGCCGCCGTTCGTGCTCGACTATCTCGCCGCGCACGAGGTCGCCCATCTGGTCGAGCTCAATCACTCGCCACGGTTCTGGCGGCTGGTCCGTCGCCTGCATCCGGGCTTCGAGCGCGCCAAGAGCTGGCTCGATTCACGCGGCACCGATCTGCACCGCTACGGCCTGCCGGCGCGTCGTCGCGAGCGGGCGGTTCCCTAGCGCTTTCAGGTCTGCCTGGCTGACCCGAGGGTGGATGCCGGTTCGCCGATAAGAACATGCGCCGCTCAACAACTGTTCGTCAGTTCGTCAGCTTGACGCTGTTGCCATAGGGCCCGACGCCCGGCGGAACCGGCACGTCGGTGGCGCTGTAATCCGAGTTGAGAATCAGGTTCGGACCGGAATGCAGGTCGATGCGCTGCACCACCAGCACCGTATAGGCCGACTTGTCCGCGATCGGCTTGTTGGCGTCGATGATGAGCCGGCCCTGCGGCATGTAGATCGTGCCAAGCAGCATGCGGGCGTTGTCGCTCAGGATCTTGTGCTCGCGCGGCGGGCCTTTGAGGATTTTTCCGACGAGTTCCCCAACGATCGGAATCGGCAGCGCATACGGCGGTATTGCCGGGGCGCTGGCACCGGACGGATCGTCAAAGATCAGGAGGCCGGCGAGCGGGCCGTCCTTGGGGGCCGACAGGCTGATGGTGCTGTCGGCCGCAAACGTCAGGTTTGAGCCCGGCCCGGTCAGATAGATGCCGACATTCGCGCCGCGCAGGGTGGCGCCTTTGTCCACGATCAGCGGTCCATCCTTGATGATGAAGACCCCGCTCGCGAGCGTGACGTCGGCGCCACTCGTGATCTTCAGTCCACCGCAATAGACCCCCGGCTGCAGCGTCTGCACGACGCTGCTGATGACAGTGTTGTTGAACCGGCAGGTCGTATCGGACGGCGGAGTGCGAGACTTCAGCGGGTCCGCCATCACCGGGCAGTCGGTGACCGGATCAGGAGTCACTGTTGCGCGTGCAGTCTTGGCCTTGCCGCCCGCCGTGCAGACAAGGCCGGCCTTGAGCGTGGCCTGATCCTTGGCCTGCAGGCCGCCGGGGTGTCTCGAGTTGGAATACACCATGCAACCGGTCGCGGTCATGCGTTGCCGATTCTTCCAGCTCGAGCGCTGCAGGGGCCTTCGGATCGAGCGTCAACAGGCACAGCGGCATGGTGCCGCTGAGCTTGGCGGTCGCGCTCGCCGCGATCGTGGGTGCTTTCGCCCAGAAGTATGCACCGATCCTGGGCACATACGTCTCTTTCGCCGAGACTGTCACCGACAAGGCGGTCGTGTCCACGCGCGTGGTGACCGTCGCTTGCGGCTCGGAATTGTGCACAAAGTTTTCCGCGACCGCGGCAACCCTGGACGTGCTGGCCTGCGCCATCTGCATCTCGCGCGCCGCCGCGATGGCGGCGGCATCGACCTGCGCCTGCAGGCGGCTGCGGCCGCGCTCGAACGTCCCATAGTCCACGGCCGCCGCAATGCCCATGAGCAGGATGGGGGTCACCAGGCCGAAGGTGCTCAGAACGCCGCCCGCGTTGCAGCGCGCCAGCGCACGCAAGCGTGCCGCCGAGTTGATGCGATGCCATTTCACAGAAACCTATCGAACGCATTGCACATTACCTGGTCAGCTTGCACGCGGCAGCGACTGCTGGGCCGGCCGCAGGAATGTCAGAGCTTGGCCTTCGGCTTGATCCTGGTTCACCACGGACTTGAGCAGAAGCGCCTCGGCGGCAGCGATGATTTCCTGCGCGGCCTCGCCGCTCTGCGCGCGGCCGTTGGCGATGCGCTTGGCCGAATTGATGATGGATCCCAACGCCGTCGCGAACTCGCGCCGCGTTGAGGCGGACATCCAGGTCGCGGCGCCGCGCGGAGCGCCGGTGTCCTGCGCGCGCGGTGCGGCTGATTGCTGTCTGTTCGCCCGAATGACATAGCGCAACTGGTGACTGAGCTGGCGCCAGTTGACCGGCTTGGTGGCGAACGATGTTGCGCCCGCCGCATAGGCCCGGTCGATCGATACGATGTCCTCGCGCCCGGTGACCATCACGATCGGCAGGTTGCGCAATTTATCCTGACCGCGGATGCATTCGACGAGCTCGAAGCCATCCATGCCCGGCATGTCGATGTCGATCAGCGCGATATCGAATTGCTCACGCGCCAGCAGCTCCAGCGCCGTCGAGGCGTCCGCCGCCAGCGCGACCGTGCTCATGGGCGTGGTCAGATAGACGCTCGCGAACTCTCGCAGAATCGGGTCGTCATCGACGACGAGAATGCGGGTCTGCTCGTCGAAGACGTACCACTTCTGTGGGGTGTCGGTCATGTTAACGCACACCTTCTATTTGCACGCTAATTATCCGGGAATTTTTTTAAACCCGCGTTGGAGCGGGCGGTAAACTTCTATTCAGATTCTTAGTGTTTTATTCACCAATGCCTCGCTCGCCCGACCAGAATGCAATGCGCCTGCCGTTGAGTCGCCGGCTGATCGCCGTCGTGCTCACTGCCGTCGGCACCGGCATGGTCGTTTCCGCCGCGGTGTCGGTCTGGCAGCAGTCCTGCAATTCATCGATGGCCGGCGCGAGGTGCTGCACGCCACCGCCCAGGCATTTTCCGCCGCAGTGGCTGCTGGCGCGGCAAATCGCGACTCCGCGAGCGCATACGCCGCCATCCGCGGCATCGGCAACGTGCCTAATATTCTCTATGCGGAGGTGCGGACGGCTGAAGGAGTGCCGCTTGCCACGCTTGGCAGCGCGCCGCGGCTCGTCAGCGATGCGGAGCTCGACGGCAGTGAATCCGTTTACGCCTTGCTAACCAGTCAGACCGTGCTGGTGAGCGCGCCGATCGTGCATGGCGGGGAGCCCGCCGGCCAATTGATCCTGATCGGCGGGATGGACGGCCTGTGGGGACGCCTCTTCGGCTCGGTTGCGATCACGGCCTTCGGCGGGCTGATGGCGCTCATTGTGGGGCTCGCTGTCGGCTTTCGGTTCCAGCGCGGCATCACACAGCCGCTGCAGCGGCTCCTCGCCGCGACCGCAAAGGTGCGCGAGCAGCACCACTACGATATCGCGCTCGACGCCTCCGGCGACCGCGAGGTCGGCCAGCTGATCGATGGCTTCAACGCCATGCTCAGCGACATCAAGGAGCGCGACGCGCGGCTCGAGGCGCACCGGCGCAACCTCGAGCGTGACATCGCCGATCGCACGCGCGACCTGCGCGAGGCGCGCGATGCCGCGGAGGCGGCAAACCACGCGAAGTCCGATTTTCTCGCCACCATGAGTCATGAAATCCGCACGCCGATGAACGGCATCATGGTGATGGCCGAGCTGCTCGCCAAGGAGGAGATGCCCCCACGCCAGCGCCGCTGCGCGGACGTGATCGTCAATTCGGGGCAGAGCCTGCTTGCGATCATCAACGACATCCTGGATTTCTCCAAGATCGAGGCCGGCAAGCTGGAGCTCGAGGCGCTGCCGGTCGATGTGGCCGCGCAGGCCGACATGGCGATCAGCCTGTTTGCCGAGCGGGCCCGCAGCAAGGGCATCGATCTTGCCGCCATTGTGGATCCCACGACGCCGCGCAGCATCACGGGGGACCCGGTGCGGCTGTCGCAGGTGATCGGCAACCTGATCAACAACGCGCTCAAGTTCACCGAGCAGGGCTCCGTGCAGCTTTCGATCGGCCCGGTCGCGGAGCGGCCGGGCGTTCTGGCAATCGCGGTGAAAGACACCGGCATCGGCATCCCGCCCGATAAGCTTGCAACCATCTTCGATGCCTTTTCGCAGGCCGATCAGTCGACGACGCGCCAATATGGCGGCACCGGGCTTGGCCTTGCGATCTGCAAGAAGCTGGTCGCCGCCTGGGGCGGCGATATCAGCGTCACCAGTACGCCCGGGCAGGGCTCGACGTTCACGGTCACGGTGCCGTTCAACGTGGCCGAGGCCGCCGCGCACGATCGCGCCTGGCCGCGGCTTGCCGTCGAGAGCACGCCGCCCTTGTGTGCGCTCGATCTTGCAGGTGAAGCAACCGTTGCGACTGCCTCACGCTATTTCGGCGCCTCCGGCTATATGATCGATAACGTTCGCGAGCGAAGCTATGGCGACGCCGCGCTCGTGTGCGCCGACGCCGAGCGGCTGCGGAAAGTCGCCTTCGATCGCGGTCGCGAGCGCAGACCGATCATCATCGCGGTCGCGGATTTCGGCGATGCGTCAGTCGATCAGTTGATCGCCGAGGGACTGGCGGACGCCGTTCTCACGCGGCCGCTGTTATGCGCCGACGTGGAAGGTCTGCTCGGACGCATCGTTGCGGGTGAGCCCTTGCTGGCCAGGAGCGAGACGGCCGCCAGGGAGCCCGCAGCCTTGCAGTTCCCCGGTCTCAGGGTGCTGGTCGCGGACGACAGCGCAGTCAATCGCGAGGTCGCGACTGCGGCGCTCTCGCGGCTTGGTGCTGCCGTGCACACGGTCGAGAACGGTGCGCAGGCGATCGCGGCGGTGCGCGACGGCGCCTTTGATGTGGTGTTGATGGACGGCAGCATGCCGGACATCGACGGCTTTGCGGCGGCGCGCGCCATTCGCGAGCAGGAACAGCGGGACAAGCGTGCAGCGGCTGCCGATCGTGGCCTTGACGGCGCATGTGATCGGCAAGGCGGCGGATGCCTGGCGCGACGCCGGCATGGACGACATCGTGCACAAGCCGTTCACGCTTGCACAGCTCGGCGCCTGTCTGCAGCGACTGTTTCCGGCCTGGTCGGCGCCGGGTTCGGCTGCGATCATCGGCGGTGCGAGGCCACGAGCGGCGAGGAGAACGAGGCAAAGGGCGACGCGCTGCTCGATGCAAGCGTGCTACGCGAGCTCGAGGAGATGGCGGGTCCTGCTGGCGTCGGATTCATGCGCCGGGTCTTCGGGCTCTATCTCGACAACGTCCCGCGCATCCGCGCCGAATTGACCAGCGCCGTCGAGGACGGCGAGGCGGAAGCCGCTCGCGCGCGCCGCCCATGCGCTCAAATCCATGAGCCACAATATTGGCGCGCGCAAGGTCGCCGCGGCGGCCGAGGCGATCGAGCGGCACGCGCGTGAAACGGACGTGCCGGCAGCGGACCAGATGGAGACGCTTGTTCGTCTGCTCGACGCCACGTTGGCGAGTGTAAGCGAACGGCTGGACACGCAGGCGCGGCAGCCGGCCAACCAAGGCATGTTGCGGCACGGGCTGACCGGCTGAACCGGCCTGCTGGCCACGGCGTGGCCAGCCCCCCTTGACATCGCTTCTTTGTTTTCCGATATTTCTGTTATGACAGAAAATACGGAAAAGACCGTCAAATTGCCCGCCGCCGTCGAGCGCTTCGTGCTGCACTGGGGCGATATGGGCTCGCAGTGGGGGGTGAACCGCTCGGTCGCCCAGATCCATGCGCTGCTCTATCTCTCGGGACGGCCGCTGACCGCCGACGAGGTCGCCTTAACGCTCGGGCTCGCGCGCTCCAACGTGTCCAACTCGATCCGCGAGCTGATCGCCTGGAACCTGATCCGGCGCGTCCCGATGAAGGGCGACCGGCGCGAGCATTTCGAGGCGGAAACGGATCTCTGGGAGATCGCGATGCGGATCGCGGCCGTCCGCAAGGAGCGTGAGCTCGATCCCGCCGTCGATACGCTCAAGTCCTGCGTGGCGGATGCCGAGGGCGATCGGGCGCTCGATCCGGTCGCCAGCAAGCGGCTCAAGGAGATGCTCGGCTTCGTCGAAAGCCTCGATCGCTGGTATGCGCAAATGTTGACCGTGCCCAAGCCGAAGCTCGCCGCACTGATCCGGCTTGGTACCCGAATCGTTGCGCTGCTGCCGCTCGGAAAAAGCAAATAGGGATGTGCCAATAGGACGTGTCATGCGCATCGAAGCCTCTGTATTGGAATCTCCTCTCGGTCGCCCGCGCCACGATGACGGTGGCGACACGCGCTTTCGCGCGCTGATGTGCGCGGAGGACTGGGAGTCGCTGCCACTTCCGATCAGGCGCCGCTTCAGCAAGCGCCTCGCCAACGGGGCGACCGCGCTCTATGCCGGCGAGGTGCTCGAGACCACGATGAGCCGCGTCGGCTGGCTGTGGGCGCAGGTCTTGCGACTGATCGGCGGGCCGCTGCCGCTCACCCGCAACCGGCATGTGCCGGCCGTTGTGGCGGTGACCGAGGATCATGCGAGCCGCGGCCAGATCTGGACGAGACTCTATGGACGGCCCGGCGGCTTTGCGCAGGTGGTGCATTCCTGCAAGCGCTTTGCGGGCCCGACGGGGCTTGAAGAATATGTCGGCTACGGCATCGGCATGACGCTCACCGTCGGGGCGCGCGAGGGCGCGCTGATCTTCCGCAGCCGGGATTATTTCGTGGAGCTGTTCGGCCGGCGCTGGCGGCTGCCGGCCTGGCTCGCGCCCGGTGAGACGGTCGTGACACACGCAGAGCTCCCCGATGGGCGCTTCAGCTTCACACTGCAGCTGATCCATCCCCGGCTCGGCCACATGATCCGCCAGATGGCGATGTTCCGGGAGGTCGTGACATGAACTCTCCGGTGTTGTGGAGCCTGGTCGCCATTCAGTTCGCACTCGGGGCGTTCGACGTTCTCTACCACCATGAGCTGACCGAGCGGTTGGCCTGGCGGCGCTCGCAGCGGCGCGAGCTGGTGTTGCACGGCGTGCGCAACGCCATCTATGCGGTGCTGTTCCTCGGTCTCGGCTGGCTCGAGCCGCATGGCGTGTGGGCGATCCTGGTCCTGGCGTTGCTGGCAGCCGAGGTCGTGGTGACGCTGGTCGATTTCGTCGAGGAGGATTTGACGCGGAATCTGCCGGCGAGCGAGCGCGTCACCCATACGCTTCTGGCGCTCAACTATGGGGCGATCCTTGTGCTGCTCACGCCGGTGCTGTTGGCGTGGGCAGGGGAGCCGAGCGCGCTCGTGCCGGCCTGGTATGGATTCGCCACCGTGCTGGTGACGCTCGCTGCCTTCGGCATCGCCGTGTTCGGGCTGCGCGACGGCTTTGCGGCGCGGCGCATGGAACGGCTCATTCCGGCCGCCGCAGCAGAGCTGGTCGCGGCGCTGCCAAGCCGCCAGCGCGTGCTCATCACCGGCGCGACCGGTTTCATCGGGCGCCGCCTGACCGAGGCGCTCGCCGCAGCCGGACACGATGTCATCGTACTGGCGCGCGATCCGCGCAAGGCTGCTGCATTGCGCCCGCCGTTCCGGCTGGTGACGAGCCTCGACCAGATCGACAGCGCAACCGCGATCGACGCCATCGTCAATCTCGCCGGTGAGCCGATCGCCGACGGTCTGTGGACGCGAAGGAAGCGCCGCCGCATTCTCGGTTCGCGGTTGCGCGTCACCCGTCAGGTCGTGCGCCTGATCGCGCGGCTCGAGCGCCGACCGGCGGTGCTCATCAGCGGCTCCGCCATCGGCTGGTACGGCCTCTGGCAGGATGAAGAGCTCACCGAGTTCGACGGCGGCAAGCGCTGCTTCAGTCATCGGGTGTGCGAAGCTTGGGAGCGTACCACGAAGCGCGCGGAGCGACTCGGCACACGCGTGGTGCGGCTGCGCATCGGGCTGGTGCTCGGCACCGAGGGCGGCATGCTGGGGCGGCTCCTGCTGCCCTTCGAGTTCGGTCTTGGCGGCCCGATCGGCTCGGGCCGGCAGTGGATGAGCTGGATTGAGCGCGACGATCTCATTCGTCTGATTGCGCATGCGATCGCGACGCCGCGGCTCACCGGCCCCGTCAATGCAACGGCGTCGACGCCGGTGACGAACGCGGAGTTCGCGGCTGAGCTCGCCCGCGCGCTGCATCGTCCCGCCTTCCTGCGACTGCCAGCCTGGATGTTACGGCTAGTCGCCGGTGACCTCGCCAAAGAGCTGCTCATCGGCGGCCAGCGCGTCATTCCCGACAAGGCCGACGTGAGCGGATTTGTGTTTCGGCATGCGACGCTTTCGAGCGCGCTTGCGGCGATGCTTGGAGGAAACAGCGCAGATGCGGGTGTGGCATCGTCTCGCGCGCCGCTGCAATCGACGCAGAGCACATCCAGACATCCGGCGCGGGCTGCGTAAGCGCTTGCGCCTCAGCGCCGCCCGAACAACCGGTCAACCAGCCAGCCGTCGATGCCGTGGCTGCTCGGTGGTTGCTGCGGCTGCTGCGGGGGTGCGCGGCCGCCGATCGGGGCCGGCGGGATCGGGCCGCTTGCTGTGACCGGCGCACTGCTGGCCGCGGGCGGTAGGGCTGACGGAGGCGGAGGCGCGCTCGGCGCTGGCGGGATGCTTGGGTTCGCGATGCTTGGGTTTGCGATGTTTGGACTTGGGGTATTTGGACTTGGTATGGCTGGGCTTGCGATGCTTGGGGTCACAATGCTTGGGGCTGCGAAGCTCATGCCCGTGCCCGGCAGCGCTGCGACGGCTACGCCCTGGTGCGCGACTTTCATCACCCGGCTCCAGATCTCGACCGGCAGCCCGCCGCCGGTCGCCTTGCGGGTTGGCGAGGAATTGTCGTTGCCGATCCAGACGCCGGTGATGAGGTGGCTGGTGTAGCCGACGAACCAGGCGTCGCGGAAATCCTGGCTGGTACCGGTCTTGCCCGCAGCCGGCCAGCCCCCGAGCTGCGCCTTCTGGGCGGTGCCGATGCGCAATGTCTCGCGCATCATGGCGTTCATCATCGCAACCTGGCGTGGCTCGATGACGCGGCCGTAGTCCTGCAGCGTTCGCGAATAGAGCGTCTTGCCGGCCACGGTGCGCACGCGCTCGACCACCGACGGCACGATCGCGCTGCCGCCGTTGGCGAACGGCGCGTAGGCGGCGACGAGCTCGATCAGTGAGACTTCCGAGGTGCCGAGCGCGAGCGAGGGATTGGTCTCGAGCTTGGAGGCGATGCCGAGCCGATAGGCGGTCTTTGCCACCGCCACAGGGCCGACCTCCTGCATCAGCCGCACCGCCACGGTGTTGAGCGAAAGCGCGAGCGCCTGAGTGAGCGTCACCTGGCCATAGTATTCGTGCGCGTAGTTCTCGGGCTTCCAGCCTTTGATCGCGATCGGTTTGTCCTCGCGGACCGTATCGGGCGTCAATCCTTGCTCGAGCGCGGTCAGGTAGACGAACGGCTTGAAGGCGGAGCCCGGCTGGCGGCGCGCGGCGACGGCCCTGTTGTATTGACTTTCCGCGTAATTGCGGCCGCCGACCAGCGCCCGCACTGCGCCCGCCGGCGTCATCGCCACGATCGCGCCCTGCTGGACATCGAGCTTGGCGCCTTTCTGCGCGAGCTCGTCGACCAGGGCCTTCTCGGCTGCCGCCTGCAGCGCGGGGTCGATCGAGGTGACAATGACGATATCCTCCTCGACGTGTCCGACGAGATCGTCGAGCACGTCCATGACCCAGTCGGCGATGTAGTTGACGGTGCCGGTGCCAACGGGCTTCACGGCGCGCGCGGGCTGCAGCAGTGCGGCCTTGGCGATCGATTCAGTGATGAAGCCTTGATCTGCCATGGCGGTGACCACGGCCTGCGCGCGCTTCTGCGCCCCATTCAGGTTGCGGCTTGGCGCGAGCCGCGAGGGCGACTTGACCAGGCCGGCGAGCATCGCAGCCTCCGCGACCCGCACCTTGCTGGCGCTCTTGCCGAAGTAGCGCTGCGCCGCGGCATCGACCCCATAGGCGCCGGCGCCAAAATAGACGCGGTTGAGATAGAGCTCGAGAATCTCGGTCTTTGAGAATTTGCGCTCGAGCCAGAGCGCGAGCACGACCTCCTGCAGCTTGCGCCAATAGGTCCGCTCCTGCGTCAGAAACAGATTTTTGGCGAGCTGCTGGGTGATGGTCGAGCCGCCCTGCGCCACGCCGCGCCGCATCACGTTGGCGGCCGCCGCGCGCATGAGCCCGACCGGGTCGATGCCGAAGTGGCTGTAGAAGCGGCGGTCCTCAATCGCGATGAAGGCGCGCGGCAGGTAGGGCGGTAGCTCCTTAAGGGTGACGGTCGCGCCGTGCATCTCGCCGCGCGTAGCGAGCGGCTTGCCGTCGAGCCCGACGATCTCGATCTGCGGCGGGCGCTTGGGGATTTCGAGCGACTGAATCGGCGGCAGGTTGATCGCGACCCAGACCATGGTGCCGGCGGCGGCGATCACGAGCCAGAGGCCGAGGACCAAGCCCCAATAGACGAGGCGGCGCAGTCGCGAGGGACGGCGCTTGGCGCTGCGCCGCGGCGCAGAATCTGGCTCTGATTCGCGGCGCTCTGACCCCTTCCGACGTCCCTCCGCCATGTCAATTGCCCCAGGCGAATACTGCTCCCGGCGGCACGGTAGAGAGCGCGCTTTAAGGTGTCGTTACTGGGCGGGCAGCCGTGTAACCATCTTGGTTAACGAGAGAATTCCCGTCCGGCGAGGGTCTCGCAAGCGTGCGACAAATTGAAAATAAAGGCGTGGAGAGTGAACCGCCCACACCAAACGACTTCCATCAGCGAGCCTTCCCGCTTAATCTCGCCACGCCGGGAGAAGACCGGTTCGCGAATGCTTGGGGGTAATCATGCGAAGGCTTTCAGTTCTACTTGCAGCGGCCTTGATGGTCTCTGTGCCGCTGTCCATGACCGTGACGACCGACGTGTACGCGGCGTCAAAGGGTAAGAAGCACAAGCGGGTCCATCACAGGGCGCCTAAGGCGGCTCCCGCGGAGGCGGGCGTGCAGCCGCCATTCCAGGCAATATGGCGCGCGGTTGACGACCTCGGCCGTCAGCTTGCCTCCGGCGGCAAGTGATAAGGCCGGCTCTCCGTCAAGGCTGCGTGAGCACTTCACGCTCGCTGCGACCGGGAAGACAGCGCGTCATCTCACATTCGCACGGCGGACATGGTCCGCCGTGCGCTTGTTTTCAGAGCGTGGTTTTGTTTTGCCAACAGCAAGTGGTCAGTTTGCAGGATTGACCAAATCGCTTGCTGCTTTTCAGTAAGTCGATCGCCTGGATTGCCCTTGGATTGATAAAAGGACGCTAGGCAAAAGTTGCCGGCTGGCGCCCGATCCGAGCATTTCTTGCCGGGTGCGATGCGCACTTCTCCAGCATTTTCGCGGCTTGCTGTCTGGCGCGCGGCTTGCACTAGGGCCTTCGGGGCACTTCGCCAACGGATTGAGGAGGTGGATGTCGCATGACAGTTTCATCCTTAGGCGCCTCGACCAGTGCGTATTCGTATTTGCAGTCCCTGCTGCCCCAGCAGCCGGATGATAGTAAGCGAACGGGATCATCCGATCCTGTCACCGAACTCCTGAAAGCCTTCTATCCCAAAGGCTCGACGGAGGCGGGGGCGAGCCCGCCGGATGCGGCCGGGGGAAGCGGCGTCGGGACGCTCTCGCCCTTCAATCACGACACGATGATGGCGTTGATGTCTGCGCAGGAGCAGCCATCAAGCGGTAATCCGTTTGTGACGGCGCGAGCCCAGTCGTTGTTCTCGCAATTGGACGGTAACGGTGATGGCCAGGTCAGCCAAACCGAGTTCGAGAGCGTCTTCGGCTCGAACGCTGACAAGTCCAAGGTCGACGGGCTGTTCAACGCCCTCGATGGCAACAGCGATGGCTCGGTAAGCCTGGACGAGCTGACATCGGCGGCGCAAGCGAGCCATGCTCACCACCACGGCCACCACCATCATGGCGGTGGAGGCCAAGGTATCGGCCAAACCATTGACGCGCTGCTGACGTCCGGCACGCAGGGCGCCAATGTCGACAGCACGTCGAATGCGGACGGCTCCAGCACGACGACCATCAGCTACGCCGATGGATCGAAGGTCGCGCTGACCACGCCACCGGGCTCGAGCAATGCGGGCTCGGGTGATTCGGGGGGTGACCCGGCATCGTCGGGCTCCGGCGCGGGCGGCACGAATTCGGGCAATACGAATTCAGGCAACTCAAATTACGCAAGCCTGCTGGAGCAGCTGATCCGCCTCCAGGCCCAGATGCTCTCGGTGTCGTCCAGCCAGAGCCTGGCGACCAGCCAGACGCTCGCAAACGTCTAGTCTGACTCCAAAAAAAAGAGAAAAGGAACTCGATGGATCATCCGGCTGCGCCGCGGTACGGCGTAGCCGGCTCGTAAGACAATCACGGGCCTAACACCAATTGAGACTTGCCAGCTGCCCTAGGGCGTACCAAATGGCCTGCCGTGCAACGGTCAATTGGGTGCTTTGAGGAATTTCCTTAAGCTTTTGGGCTTATGCACTCGCGCGGCGCCGGATGCGCTTCTGCGGCATTTCGGCACGCCAAAATTCATCTGCATGCTTAGCGCAATAGCCCGCGTCCAGGATTGGCGCGGGGCTTGAAACGCAAGAATGCGTTTCTCAGATCGCTGGTCGCCGCCTGCGACGCCGGCCGATTCCGGTTGCACTGCAACAAGGTGCGTGCGCCGGCGGCGAGCGATTTGCGCTGAACATTGGGACGAATCGCAAGGGAGGACCAAATGTTCGACGTGAGTAAACGCATTCCCAAAAACGATGCCGATGATGCCGATGATGAGACTGCCCGACCGGTCGGCGGCACGCTGCTCGAGCGGCTGGCTGACGCCGAAGGCCAGCGCATCTCTCTGCCGCGGGGTTCGGCGCAGTCTCGCTTCGAGCCCAGATCCTATTATTATCCGGCGTCCGACAGCGGCGTGGTGCCGAGTTGGGTGGCCGACGAGGCTTGGCGCAAGCGCAGCCGCCGCGTCAACTGACAGGTCAATGGACGAGTTGATCGACAGGCCATTGGACGAGTCGATTGACCGCGTCACGTCACCACGCAAGAGCAGTGCTGGTTGCGTCGGTTGCAAGCGCCCGCCCATGGGCGCTTGCCGGCACCGCCAGTATCTCGATCGGGTGCCATAGTAATCCTTCATCTCGCCAAATTTTTCTGGCGCACTGCGTCAGGAGCCTAACGATTGATTAGGCGGGCGCCCGCATTCTTGTGCGGCGATTCGGGGGTGCCACGTTGAGTGCCAAGATTATCAGGCTGAGCGACCATCAGGTCGCGAGTGAAGCCGACCTCGCCATCGACCTGCGTACGGCCGTCGATGTCGCGATTCGAGACCTGCGAGAAATCGCTGGCTGTTGGGGCACCGACGTCGCGCGGGAGCGGCTGATCGAGTGCCAGGACATGCTGCAGAAAGTCCTGGCGGCGTCCTGACGCGTTTTGCCGCGGATTCAGCACTGGCCTAGCGCGCCTGTCCGCCGCGCCCCCAAGGCTATGGGTCTTGCTATCCGCCGACGCAGGCGTGACGGCCACGCCTCACCCCACCGCGGCCGGCTGCTTTGGCGCCGATTGCTCCGAATCGCCGAACAAGGTCATCAGCGCCCGCTTGATCGCGGCCTGCCGCGTCGCCGCGGTGATCTTGGCGCCGAGGAGGTCGGTCACGTAGAACACGTCGACCACGCGCTCGCCGAAGGTCGCCACGTGCGCGGAGGCGATGTTGAGGTTGAGCTTGGAGAGCGTGGCGGTGAGCTCAAACAAGAGACCAGGGCGATCGAGCCCGGTCACCTCCACCATGGTGTAGCGGTTCGACCAGTTGTTGTTGATCGTCACCTCTGGCTCGATCGCAAAGGCCTTGATGCGGCCCTTCGGTGGCGGCCGGTTGGCCATCATGTCGGGAATCTTGATGGCGCCGGTGAGCGCTTTCTCGATGGTGTCGGCGACACGCGCAGCGCGTCGCCGCTCGTCCTCCTCGTGCTCGAACTCGCGCGTGAGCGCGATGGTGTCGAGTGCGCGCCCGTCAGTGGTGGTGAAGATCTGCGCGTCCACGATATTGGCACCGGCCATCGCGCAGGCGCCCGCAATGATCGAAAGGAGCCACGGATGGTCGGGTGCGAACACGGTTAGCTCGGTTACGCTGCGCGCGGTATCGAAGCTCACGGTGGTGGCGAGCGATCTGCCGGCAACCTCCGCATCCCGCACGAAGCGTGCGTGCTCGATCTTCTGCGGCAGGTCGACTTTGAGCCAATAGGCCGGATAGTGGCGCGCCATGTAGGCGTCGATCTCGGTGACCGGCCAGTCGGTGAGCGCTCGCTTGAGCTCGGCCTGCGCGATGGCGACGCGCTGCGCGCGGTTGACCTCGGAGAAGCCGCCGGTGAGCACCGGCTCGGTCTCATAATAAAGCGTGCGGATGAGCTGCGCCTTCCAGCCGTTCCAGACACCCGGCCCGACGCCCTTGATGTCGGCGGTGGTGAGCAGCGTGAGCAGCTTGAGCCGCTCGACCGACTGCACCACTTCCGCGAACGTCTGAATGGTGACGCGGTCGGAGAGATCGCGCGACTGCGCGACGACGACATGACCAGATGCTGCTCGACCAGCCAGGCCACCGTGTCGGTCTCGGCCGGCGTGAAGCCGAGGCGCGGGCAGAAACGGCGCGCCACGCGTGCGCCCAGCGATCGAATGGTCCTCGATGCGGCCCTTGGCGATGTCGTGCAGGAATAACGCTACATACAGGATCCTGCGGCTTGCGGGCTGCAGCGTGCGCATCAGCTCGGTCGCGAACGTGGTGTCCTGCGAGCGGCCCGCCTCGATGTCGGCAAGGATGCCGATGCAGCGCAAGAGATGCTCGTCCACCGTATAGTGGTGATACATGTTGAACTGCATCATCGCCACGATGCGGCCAAACGAGCGCACGAACTGGCCAAGCACGCCGACCTCGTTCATTCGCCGCAACACGATCTCGGAATCGTTCTTGGAGGTGAGGATCTCGAGGAACAGCCGGTTGGCTTCCTCGTTGATACGTAGCTTGTCGTCGATGAGCTTGAGCGAGCGCGTGACCGAGCGCATGGCATCGGGATGGAAGGCGAGACCGTATTTCTGCGCCAGGTAGAAGATGCGGATGAGGTTGACCGGATCGCGCGTGAAGACATCGGCATCCGCAAGCATGATGCGATTGTAGTCGACGATGAAATCGTCGGTCTCGACGAACGTGCGGCGGGGGCGCGGGCGCAGACGCGCCATCATGCGATTGAGCACCGGCATCGGCTTGGTCTGCCGGTCCTCGAGCTCGGCGCACAGGATGGCGGTGAGGTCGCCGACATCCTTGGCGACCAGGAAGTAGTGCTTCATGAAGCGCTCGACGTCGCGCTGACCCGGATGCGAGGTGTAGCCGAGCCGGACCGCGACCTCGCGCTGGATATCGAAGGAAAGCCTCTCCTCGGCGCGCCCGGTGAGGAAATGCATGTTGCAGCGGACCGCCCACAGGAAGTCGCCGCAGCGGCGGAAGCGACGGTATTCGCGCGGATCGTAGACGCCGAACTTGATCAGCTCCTCGCGTTCGCTTACCCGGTAGACGTACTTGGCGATCCAGTAGAGCGTGTGCAGGTCGCGCAGGCCGCCCTTGCCGTCCTTGACGTTGGGCTCGACCAGGTAGCGTGACTGGCCGGCGCGGCGATGGCGCTCCTCACGCTCGGCGAGCTTGGCGGATACGAACTCCGCGGCGGTGCCCTGCACGACCTCCTTGTCAAAGCGGGCCATCAGCTCGTCGTAGAGCTTGCGCTCGCCGAGCAGGAAGCGCGCCTCGAGGATCGCGGTTCGGATGGTCATGTCCGCCTTCGACTGGCGGATGCACTCGTTCACCGAGCGGGTGGCGTGCCCGACCTTGAGACCCATGTCCCACATGCAATAGAGGATCGCTTCGGCGATGGATTCGCCCCATGCGGTTCGTTTGTAGGGCAGGAGGAAGAGGAGATCGATGTCCGAGCCCGGCGCCAGGATGCCACGGCCATAGCCGCCGGTTGCCACGATCGCCATGCGCTCGGCTTCCGACGGATTGTCGGCCGGATAGAGATGCCTCTGCGCGAATTCGAACAGAATGCGGATGATCTCATCCTGCATGAAACACAGCCGCTCGGCGCACAGCCGGCCGCGGCGGTCACGCAGCAGCATGCGCTCTACGACCGCGCGTCCACGCGTGAGGGCAGCCTTGAGCTTCTGAGCGATGGCGGTGCGCAGCTCGCGCTCGTTGCCGCTGTGCAGCGCCTGCAATTGCTCGAGCTCGCCCGCGACCGCGGCCGCGTCGAAGATCTCGGCGAAGCCTGCCGGAGCAGGGGAGGGGACCGGCGCGGGCACGTTGAGCATGGGTTCTCGATTAGCGGAGCAGGCGCCAGCTGTCACGGAGAAGCCGCGCGCTTTTCGCCTTACGGTGGGGGAAAGGGCAATCGGCAAACCACCGCTTGCTAGCTGACCATATAGTATATTATTTCGCCGTTTTGCAGATGCGAAGAAAAGTGTTTCTGTTGACCCCCATCAATCCACCGTATATAGAATAAACCTAGCGCCGATTTGAGCATGCAGCTTGCGGGCGCTTAATAAATGCAGCTAAAGCGCGGATGCCCGCGCCAGGCTGAGTGAGCTGGCGGGCCGAACAATCCCGCCCCCGAGTGCTGTCGTCCCGCCCGCCTTGCCGCGGTGTGGGCCTTGCGTGTGGAGGATACCGATGAGTTTCTGTTCCCGGCGCATCCTGCTGGCGGCGGTGCTGACCGTCGTGACCGGAGCGGGCGTCAATGCCGCCGAAAAACCCAAGGAGATCCGCATCGACTGGGCGACCTACAATCCGGTGTCGATGCTGCTCAAGGAGAAGGGCTACCTCGAGCGCGAGCTCGCCAAGGACAACATCGCGGTGCGCTGGGTGCAGACGGTCTCGTCCAGCAACGCGCTGCAGTTCCTCAATGCAGGCTCGATCGACTTCGGCTCGACCGCGGGCTCGGCAGCGCTGGTCGCCAAGGTCAATGGCAACCCGATCAAGTCGGTGTACGTCTATTCCAAGCCGGAGTGGACCGCGCTGGTAGTGGCGAAGGATTCCAAGATCACCAAGCTCGCAGACCTCAAGGGCAAGAAGATCGCGATGGTGCGTGGCACCGACCCGCACATCTTCGCGGTGCGAGCGCTGCTCGCCGCGGGCCTCACCGACAAGGACATCACACCGGTGCTGGTGCAGCAGCATGCTGACGGCGGCACTGCGCTGATCCGCGGCGACGTCGACGCCTGGGCGGGCCTCGACCCGATGATGGCGCAGCATGAGATCATCGATGGCGCCAAGCTGTTCTATCGCAATGCCGACGCCAACACCTGGGGCATCCTCAACACCCGCGAGGAGTTCGCGAAGGACAACCCCGACCTGGTCAAGCGCGTGATCTCGGCCTACGAGGAGGCGCGCAAGTATTCGCTCGCCAACTACGACGAGCTCAAGAAGATCTTCGTCGGCGTCACCAAGCTGCGCGACGACGTGGTCGACAAGCAGCTCAGGGAGCGCACCGGGCTCGTCTACAACAAGATCGGTCCGGCCCAGCGCGAGTCGATCCTGGAAGCCGGCATTGCGCTGCAGAAGGCCGGCGTGATCGGCCCGCGCGTCGACGTCAAGAAGTCGCTCGACGACCTGATCGACGATCGTTACGTCGTGACGAACTGAGTCTGGAGCCCGGATTGAGTTGTAGGCGTTTACCGCACTTGAGCGCTTAGCGAAATCCGGGGCGACGTGCGGCGCTTCAAGCCTGATCCCGGATGTCGCTCCGCTCAACCCGGGCTACCGGTCATCCGGGCACGGCTTCCGCCTGGTTGCATTTGCGGCGCGCCTCATGTCTCTTTTCTTTATGACCGCAACCGCTGATCAGTCGGCCGCAGAGCGCGAGGCGCCCAAGGAAACAGCAAAACAGGCGCCCCGGAGCCTGCTGTCACGCCTGGCCTGGCCGACCCTCGGGCTGGTGCTGCCGGTAACGCTGGCGGCCGGCTGGGAGATCGCGGTCGGGCTTGGCCTCTCCAGCGGGCGACTGCTGCCGCCGCCATCGGTGATCTTCGACACCTTTGTCGATCTCGCCGCAACCGGCGAGCTGCAGCGCCATGCGCTCGCGACCCTCTCGCGCGTGGCGGCCGGCTTCGTCTGCGGGGTCACGGCCGGCACGCTGGTGGGCGCCATTGCGGGCTATTCGGGGCTGACCCACCGTCTCGTCGACCCGAGCTTGCAGGCGCTGCGCTCGATCCCCTCGATTGCCTGGGTGCCGCTGTTCATCCTGTGGTTCGGCATCTTCGAGGCTTCCAAGATCATCCTGATCGCGGTCGGCGTGTTCTTCCCGGTCTATCTCGGCGTCATGGGCGCGGTCATCTCGGTCGATCGCAAGATCGTCGAGGTCGGCCGCGTGTTCCGCCTCTCCGGTCCCGCGATGGTGCGGCGCATCCTGTTGCCGGCGGTGATGCCGGCTTACGTGATCTCGCTGCGCGCAGGGCTCGGGCTTGGCTGGATGTTCGTGGTGGCGGCCGAGTTCCTCGGCGCCTCGACCGGCCTGGGCTTCCTGCTCATCGACGGCCAGCAACTCGGCAAGCCGGCGCAGATCGTAGCCGCGATCGTGGCGTTTGCGATCCTCGGCAAGTTCACCGACTACCTCATTGCGGCAATCGCGGCGCCGTTCCTGCGCTGGGAAGACCGGTTCGCGCGGAGCTAGGAGCATTTTCAGGAAAAGTGGCCACCGGTTTTCCGTCCGAAAATGCGACCAAGCAAAGGACTCTCCATGCTGGTGCTCGATCACGTCGGCAAGACCTATCCCAACGGCGTGCATGCGCTGGAAGGGATTTCGTTGACCGTCGTGCCGGGCGAAATCCTGGTCGTCATCGGCGGCTCGGGCTGTGGCAAGTCGACCATGCTGCGCGCGATCTCCGGCCTCGACACGCCGTCGCAAGGCACTGCCTCGCTCGACGGCGCAGTCATCATGGCGCCGCGCGAGGAGATCGGCATCATCTTCCAGGAGCCGCGCCTGCTGCCTTGGCTCACTGTTGCCGACAATGTCGGCTTCGGCCTCGATGGGGTGCCGCGCGAGGAGCGGCGCGCGCGCGTTCACCGTGCGCTCGCGCGCGTCGGTCTCGCCGACAAGGCGAACGTATGGCCGCGCGAATTGTCCGGCGGGCAGGCGCAGCGCGCCGCGATCGCGCGCGCCCTGGTGCCGCGCCCGCAAGTGTTGCTGCTGGATGAGCCGTTCTCCGCGCTCGATGCCTTCACTCGTGCCGATCTGCAAGTGCATCTCCTCGACCTCTGGGCCGAGCTCAAGCCGACCCTGATCATGGTGACCCACGACGTCGAGGAGGCGGTGGTGCTCGCCGACCGGATCATGGTGATGCGCCCGCGGCCGGGGCGTGTCTACGAAGAGATCGGCTGCGACCTGCCGCGCCCGCGCGACCGCCAGTCGGCGGCCTTCGACTTCGTCAAGCGCCGCGTGCTGGCCGCGCTCGACCGCTCGCTCGAGCGGGCGGTCATTACCGATGCTGGCGAGGTCAAGGCGACCCAAGGCGGCGGCCTCTGGTGGTGAGGCGGCTGCCTCGCTATATGCGGGGCCCGGACCATCATTTCAGGAGTGTCGGAATGGATGCCACCGCGCTGCGCGCCATGCAGGCGCCGCTCAAGGACCGCTACAAGAGCGACCCCAAGTCCGCCTACATCACGCTCAAGGCCAAGGGCTCGCTCGACGACACCAACATCGCCTGCAAGGTCGAGACCGGGCGCGCGCTTGCGGTCGCGGGGCTTCATCCCGCCACTGGCGGTTCGGGAATGGAGCTGTGCTCGGGCGATATGCTGCTCGAGGCGCTGGTCGCCTGCGCCGGCGTTACGCTCAAGGCGGTGGCGACCGCGCTCGATATCCCGCTCAAGTCCGGGCACGTGTCGGCCGAGGGCGATCTCGATTTCCGCGGTACGCTCGGAGTCGACAAGACCGCGCCTGTCGGGTTTGCGCAAATTCGCCTGCGCTTCGACGTCGACACCGACGCGCCGCAGGAGAAGCTCGATCAGCTGCTCAAGCTCACCGAGCGCTATTGTGTGGTCTATCAGACGATCAAGAGCGGGCCGCCGGTCGAGGTGACGCTCAAGCGCGGCTAGCGCTGCCGGTTTTCGGAAGCGGGGCACTGGTGATCATGCCGCAGCGGGACGATCTTCTTCTCGTCACCGGCGCGAGTGGCTTTGTCGGCTCCGCCATTGCGATTGCGGCCCGACACGCGGGCTACCGCGTGCGTGTTCTGGTGCGCGCTTCGAGCCCGCGTGACAACATCCAGCCGGGCGATGACGTGGCCATCGGCGACATCCGCGATCGTGCCTCGCTTGCAAATGCGCTGCGCGGCGTCCGCTACCTGATCCATGCGGCTGCCGATTATCGGCTGTGGTCGCGCACGCCCTCCGAGATCATCGCGACCAATGCGGAGGGCACGCGCTGCGTGATGGAGGAGGCGCTGCGTGCCGGCGTCGAGCGGATCGTCTACACCAGCAGCGTTGCGACCATCGCGTTGCGAGACGACGCGCCGGCCGACGAACGCTCGCCGCTGTCCGAAGCTGACGCCATCGGCGCCTACAAGAAGAGCAAGGTCATCGCCGAACGGCTGGTGGAGGACATGGTGCAGCGCCAGCGGCTGCCCGCCGTGATCGTCAACCCTTCGACCCCGATCGGCCCGCGCGACGTGAAGCCGACGCCGACCGGCCGTATCATCGTCGAGGCCGCGAGCGGCCGTATGCCGGCGTTCGTGGATACCGGGCTCAATCTGGTGCATGTCGACGACGTGGCCGCCGGCCACCTCGCGGCGCTCGCGCGCGGCACCATCGGCGAGCGCTACATCCTGGGCGGCGAGAACGTCTACCTGCGCGACATGCTGGCCGAGATCGCAAGCGTCGTCGGCCGCAAGCCGCCGCGCGTTCGGCTGCCGATCGCGCCGCTCTATCCGCTCGCGCTCGTCGCCGAGGGCTGTGGGTCTCGTCACCGGGCGCGAGCCGTTCCTGACGCTCGATGGCCTGCGCATGGCGCGTCATCACATGTTCTTCAACGACGCCAAGGCGCGCCGCGAGCTCGGCTATTCGGCGCGCTCCTACCGCGACGGCATCGCCGATGCGATCGCCTGGTTCAGGCAGCACGGCTACCTGCGCTGATCAGAAGTCCGCGTAGCCACCGAGCTGAAGCTCGCGCGCGGCCGCGACGACGTCGGGAGCAGTGAGCGCTGCTAGCTCCTCGGCATAGCGATAGCCCGGTGCGTGTCCCGCGAAGTTATCTGTGGTCGCCGGATGCAGGTAGATCTCGCTGCGCCCCTCAGGCAGATGCCGAAGCAGCCCAAGGAGCCGCGATGTCGTCATGGCGCCCGACCAGGCGAGGCCGAACACCGCATCGGGCGTCTGCAAGCCAGCGCGTCGAGCACGCCGATCAAGCCATGCCGCCCAGGGTGCGGTGACCCAGGCGGGAACGCGCGACGCTTGCGGCTCGATGGCTGAAAGCACGGAGCCGGACTCGCGCGGCACTCTAAGCCCGCGCAGCCCATAGCGGGCGCCGACCGCCATGATCTCTGCTGCGATCATCGGATGAAGATGAAAATGCTTGTGCGCGTTGACGTGATCGAGCGCGAGGCCGGTCTGCGCGATAGGCTTCGAACTGCGCTTCGATCTCGGCGCGGAGCTGCCGCCGCACCTCGCGCCGCAGCGCAGATGTCGAGGCCGAGCCGCGCCATGTCGGTGCGGAAAAATCCTCTTGCATCGACCAGATCGGGCACGCGCTCGGGCGGCAGCGCGGGTACGCCTTCGACCAGCACGACATGCAGGCCGACGCGCAGCCGCGGCAGCCTCCGCGCGCGCGTGACCGCGTCCTGCGGCGGCGGGGCCTGCCACCATGAGGCTTGCGGCGGTCAGGATGCCGCGCTGATGCGCAATCTCGACGGCGTCGTTGACCTCGGGCGCGAGCCCGAAATCGTCGGCGGTGACGACGAGCTGTTTCAGTGCGCCGGCTCCCGGCGCTCGCGCAGGAAGCGGAAGAACTCCAGTCCCTCGCGCAGGCGCCGCTTCATCATGTCCGGGCTCATGATCATCTCGCCCACGATCGAGGCGATCTTGGGCGCGCGGAAATAGAAGCGCTTGTAGAAGTCGTCGACCGACTGGAAGATCTCGGTATGGCTGAGATGCGGATAATTGAGCGACGCGACCTGCGTGCCGCGATCGGTCAACAGGTCCATGTTCTCATCGACCAGCCAGCGGTTTTCCATGGCCTGTTTGTAGAGGAATGTCCCCGGATAGGGCGCGGCAAGCGACACCTGGATGGTGTGTGGATTGATCTCGGTCGCGAACTTGATCGTTTCCTCGATCGTCTCCTTGGTCTCGCCGGGCAGGCCGAGAATGAAGGTGCCGTGGATGACGATGCCGAGCTCGTGGCAATCCTTGGTGAAGCGCTTGCGCGACGTCGACGCGCATGCCCTTCTTGATGTTGTGCAGGATCTTCTGATTGCCGGATTCGTAGCCGACCAGCAGCAGGCGCAGCCCGTTGTCCTTCATCACCTTCGAGCGTCTCGCGCGGCACATTGGCCTTGGCGTTGCACGACCACACGATGCCGAGCTTGCCGATCGCGCGCGCAAGCTCCTCGACGCGTGGCACGTTGTCGGTCAGCGTGTCGTCGTCGAAGAAGAACTCCTTCACCTGCGGGAAGGCGTTGCTGCGCCCATTTCAGCTCCTCGATCACGTGGGCGACGCTGCGCACGCGATAGCGATGCCCGCCGATGGTCTGCGGCCACAGGCAGAAGGTGCAGCGCGATTTGCAGCCGCGCCCGGTATAGAACGAGATGTAGGGATGCTTGAGATAGCCGCCGAAATAATTCTCGATCACGAGGTCGCGCTTGTAGACCGGCGTGACGAAGGGCAGCTCGTCCATGTTCTCGAGGATGGCGCGCTCGTCGTTGTGCACGATGGTGCCGTCGCCCTTGCGCCACGACAGGCCCGCGACGCTGGCGAGATCGCGGCCCTCGGCGACCTCCTTGATGGCGAAATCGAACTCGTTGCGTGCCACGAAATCGATGGCCTGCGAGGCCTCCAGACTCTTTTCGGGCTCAACCGCGACCTTGGCGCCGATCAGGCCGATCTTGAGGCTGGGCTTAAGCGCCTTGAGCGCCTCGGCGGTGCGCACGTCGGAGGAGAACGACGGCGTCGAGGTATGCATCACCACGAGATCGCGGCTCGTTGCCTCGGGGGCGACGTCCTCGAACTTGAGCCGATGCGGCGGCGCGTCGATCAGCTTCGAGCCTTCGACCAGTGCGGCCGGCTGCGCGAGCCAAGTCGGGTACCAGAACGAGCGCACCTCGCGGCTCATCTGGTAGCGCGCACCGGCGCCACCGTCGAAGCCGTCAAACGACGGCGCCTGCAGGAAAAGCGATTTCATCATGCCGGTCGCACTCCACGGTCCGATTGCTGCATGTCATTACGACAGCAGCGGCGTTCAGATTTCGTGCAGGTTTGCCCCAAGGGGATGACCATATGTGACACGTCGGCACAAGCCAAGTTGGTATTGGAGTGAGTGCTCACACATTTTTGGCGGGTCAAGCCAGCGCATAAATGATGGTGGTTTCGAGCTTGCTCTCGTCTTCCTGCCAATCGCCATAGATTTCCTGGCTCCAGGCGCCGATCTTTTCGCCATTCTGGCTGAACCAGTGGCGGAGGGCCTCGTGCGCGGCGGAAAGGCCGCCATAGGGGCCGCGGTGCACCGTCAAAGCCGCGCGGCCGGCTGGAGTCGTCACGCAGGTGACCTGGCCGTGCGGATCAAAGATACGCGTGACCTCGACGCCAAAATCGACATCGAATCCGGTCGCCGGATTGCCGGAGGCGTGGTCGTAGTGAAAGACATTGTGGCCGTCGGTGCGCAGACCCGGATTGCTGCGGAGAAACGCCCACACTTGATCGAGAGCGGGCCGGAAGGCCGTCGCCACCTCTCCCGCACGGACGCGACGACGCACGGCGGCGAGGATGCGGGCCGGCACGGTTTCGATGGTCACGACGTAAGCCATTGTCGCGTTCTCCCGATCAGAGTCTCCTGCTGCGCCTTTGCAGAGCGCTCGCCATGCGCAGCGTATAGGCAAGGAGGCCACTATGGCGCGCAGATGGCGGATAGACGGGATCTTGTCAGAATTTCTGAAATGCGAGGCGCGAGCTTGAGCGTGGCGCGCGGCCGCGAATGCAAAAAGAATATTTCCTCGCCGACAAATACATACCGCCACCGCCGCCAGGCTTCCGCGGCAGTGCTCCTTGGCATGCAAGAACGAAACTGTTGAAGACACGGCGCGCAACTGACTTCTGAGGGCCGAAGGGCTCCTCCCGGCGACGCACTCTACAGCGACGGCATTGTCGGCCTTCGCTCGTGCGACTGGATCATTTTCGACCCGTCGGCAGTGGCACCCAGCAAACAATCGCCACCTGCCTGACGGGACGAGATCTCCCTAGCTTTCCGGCGGCAGCACGACACAGTAGACGTGCTCCGGTTTGCCGCTGAAGTTATGCGGCGCGCAGACGTGGAAGCCCTGATCCGGGGCACTTACCTTCACGACCTTGCTGGGCAGGACCGGGACCCACGTGCCGTCTACCTTGACCTCGTAGTGGTCGCCCACCTGGCGTCCCGAGGTCGGACGGCAGTCGGCAAGATTGCAGCACGAGACCTTGGTTTCCGGCGTCACCAGGCGCTGGTAGAAATCCCCGTGCCACTGGTCATGGCCGTGACCGAAGTGGCCATCCTGAGCGAACGCACTCGAGCACAGGCAGAGGAGGACGGTAGCGAGTAGGTATCTCACGCGAACCTCCTTTCAATGGACAGGATTGTCCGCATAGGAGCGTAGGATGATTCGCGTCGGCTCCTCGTTTCTGGCGTGTTGACAAGTAACGTTTGGATGACGGTGTGGCCGCAGGGCAACTTTTCCATATGAAAATTGCAAGCGACGGTAGCCATCTTTGCGGGTGGGCAAGTCCCGGTCTCCCGTACCTGGCATCGTAGTCACAGGACTACAGTCCCAGGACCGCCGGCATGCGCGCATTCGCTGAAAGTACAATGCTCGACACCATGTTTGTCTCTCTTGGCCAAATCTCTTGGCCAGGCATCTCGCTCTTCAAAGAACGACGACAGTGTGCCGTGAAGTTCGGCACAGAGACCTTTCTCTTGTCAGTGGCAGATCCTTGCCACTGGGCCTGAGCACCCGCAGGGCCAACGTCCGTGTTGGATCATGGGCCGCGGGCGTCTAAGATATCTCCGGAAGTCCGCGCCTTTTTTTACATTCCATGTGACTTGGGAGTGGAAGCGCCATGCACCTTCCCCGTCGTCGATTCTTGCATCTTGCTGCGGGCATTGCCGCATTCCCGGCGCTGCCGCGTCTGGCTCGGGCCCAAGCCTATCCTACGCGCTCGGTCACCCTCATCGTGCCATTCGCGGCGGGCGGTCCAACCGATGTGTGTGCCCGCATCGTCGGTGACCACATGTCGCGCACACTCGGTCAGCAGTTCATTGTCGAGAACGTCGTCGGCGCCGGCGGAACCACCGGCTCGACGCGGGCGATGCGGGCCGCGTCCGACGGTTACACCATTCAGATAGGGCAGACTGGAACGCATGCCGCGTCCGTTGCGCTCTATCCGAACCTGGCCTATCGGCCCGATGTTGATTTCGAGCCCATCGGGATGATTGTCGTCCCGCCGATCGTGATTGCGGCGAGGAAGGATTTTCCCGCAAAGGATCTCAAGGAGTTCATGGCCTATGCGCGAGCAAATCCCGACAAGCTGAACATGGCGCATGCCGGCGTCGGCTCGATCACGCATTTCACCGGTCTGATGCTGAACGCGATGCTCGGGATCAAGCCTGCCCTGGTGCCGTTCAGCGGCTCCGCGCCGGCGATCAACGCGCTCGTCGCCGGTCAGGTCGACTATATCTGCGATCCGACTCCCGACATCGTGCAGCAGCTGCAAGGCGGGACGCTCAAGGTCTATGCGGTCGCAGCGCCGACGCGCAGTCCGGTTCTACCCGACGCACCGACCACGATCGAGGCGGGGTTGCCGGAGTTTCAGGTGATCGCGTGGTACGGTCTGTTTGCTCCAAAAGGCACGCCGAAGCCGATCCTCGACAAGCTCTCCGGCGCGCTCGATGCGGCGCTCGACAACGAGCCCGTGCGCAAGCGCCTTCTCGATCTTGGTTGTGATATTCCCGACAAGGCCCAACGGGGACCGGTGCAGCTTGCTGCACTGGTCAAGAGCGAGATCGCGCGTTGGACGCCGATTATCAAAGCGGCGAAACAAGACCGAGTGAAGCTGAAACGGGATTGATATCCCGCCTCAGCTTCAACGAGGGACCGTCCGCTCGGCTCCGAAAGGCGCTTGTGCCTATTCCTTCACGTATTTGAACACGCCGCGCACGGTCGCTTCCGCGGTGAAGATATTGCCGGCCGCGTCGATCGCGATGCCTTCGCCCATGGCGCCCTCGGGCGCGTCGGTCTTGTGCGGCGGCACGAAGATCGTGACCTTGCCGTCCTTCAGGCTGCCGCCGCGAATGCCCTTGAGCCAGCCCGGATGCCGGCGCGGCTCGGACTCGGAGTCGGCGGCGTAGATGAAGTCATCACGGCCGATCGCAAGCCCGCTGACGCGGCTGAACTCCTTGTACTCGGCGATGAACTTTCCGTCCTTGGTGAGGATCTGGACCCGATGGTTGTGGCGGTCGGCGACGATCAGGCGCCCCTGCGAGTCGAACTTGACCGTAGTGCGGCGTGCGGAATTCGCCTGGGCCGGTGCCGGTCTTGCCGATGGTGCGCAGGAACTTGCCGTTCTTGTCGAACACCGAGATGCGCGCCGATGAGCTTGGGATCCTCGACATTGGTGTGGCTCTCGGCGACGTAAACATCGCCATTCTCCGGATCGGTGACGACGTCGTTCGGATCGGTCAGCGCCTCCGGCGGATTGCCGCGCACGCCCGGCTTGCCGAGCGTCATCAGCACCTTGCCGTCGGGACTGAACTTGACGACGACGCTGCCCTTCTTGTCCTCACCGGGGAACTTCTGCAGCTCATCGGGCGTCGGCGCCCGCGCGTCGGTCACCCAGACGTTGCCGTCGCGATCGACATGGATGCCGTGCGGCCACACGAACATGCCGCCGCCGAAGCTCCTGACTTCCTTGCCTTGATCGTCGAACAGATGGACCGGGTTGGCCTTGGTGCCGAGACAGCCGGGCGCGATCCCCGGCGAGCAGCGGTCGGTGGCCCATACCGACTTGCCGTCGCGATCAACGGCGACACCGTTCGAGCCGCCCCAGGGGCGCTTCTCCTGCGTGAGCTGCGCCCAATCGCGGATGACGCGATAGGGATTGGCGCCGCTGTTGACCGGTTGGATGTCCTGCGCGATTGCGGCGTTCATGGAGATCCCGAGGATCGTCGCCGCCAGAGACCATTTTGTATACGCTGATATCGACATTGCACTCCTCCCTATTCCTGAAAAGCCCGGCTCCTTGAGCCAGCGCGTCTGTCGCGCTTCCGGGTTATTGCGGCGATTGTGCACCGATCGGGCAACAGCGTTCAACCCACCGGAGTCGCTCTTATCTATGGCTTGGGCCCGCCGTTCGATTGCAGGCGCTGCCATTCCATGAGGTGCCAGGCGAGGAGGCTTGGCACGCCGAGCACGACATCGGGCACGCGCTTGACCAGCGAGAGCGCAATCGCCTGCTCGGGCGGAATTCCAAACAGCGCGCACAGCAAGACGAGGCCGCCTTCCTGGGCGCCGAGCGCGCCCGGGATCGCGAAGGCCGCGCCGCGCACCGCGTGCAGCAGACTTTCGATCACGATCGCCTCGCTAAGCCCGATCGGATGTCCCATCCAGGCGAACACGATCAAGACTTCGGCGACGCTGACGAGCCAGCCGATCATGTGCACGAAGCTGCTGAGGAACAGGCGGCGCTGGCTGGCATAGATGGCCGCCAGCTGCTCGTAGACCGCATCGATCGTGCCGAGCACGCGCCATTGCCGGTCGCCGGTGAGCGTGTTCATGATCCATTGCAGGATGCGCTGCCCGGCTTTGCGCTGCGCGAGATAAAAGCCGACGAGCAGGGCCGCGGCGACTGCGAGCGCGCTGGCGATGGTGAGCGCCAGACCGTCGCTTGCCCCGAGCGCGACCAGAACAGCAACGCCCAGGCAGGCAAACAGAAACTGGGTGACGGCCTGGATCAGGATGTCGACGATGATGCTGGCGGCGGCGAGCGGCCCCGCAATGCCGCGGAACATGATGAGCCGCGCCCCGATGAGGTCGCCGCCGACCTGCATCAGCGGCAGCAGTGCATTGGTGGCCTCGCGGATGAAGCGCACGAGTATGCAGGCGCTGAGTGAAGGGTGATTTTTTGCGGGGAAGAGCAGCTGCCAGCCCGCCCCGGCGACGCTGACGGTGACGAGGCGCACCGCGAGGACCAGCAGGATTCCCCAGCCGACGCTCGCCATCGCCTGCGCAATCGAGCCGATACCGGACCAGATGACGAGACCGATGACGATCGCGATGCCGGCGAGCCATGCGATGATGCCGGCATGTTTGATGATCGTCATTGGGGGCCAAAGTCAGCGTCGGCGCGGCTTGGCGCGGAGCATTGGCCAGTTTGTTTCTGTCCTGCCTCTCCACCGTCATGCCCGGCCTTGTGCCGGGCATCCACGTCTTGTTTCTGAAAGTAAGACGTGGATGGCCGGCACAAGAGCGCGTTCACGCGCGTCCATAGCCGGTCCTGAAGCGCGTTTACGCGCGTCTTCGACGCGCTATGGACGGGCGTAGACGCCCTTGTAGACGCGCTATGCCCAGCCATGACGAACGCGGAGCATCAATGCACCTGCAAAGCATCTTCAAATGGTGTGCGACGCGGTGGTCCTGGGCGCCGCAAGCTACCAAGGCTGCTTGATGTCGAAGGAGCGTGTCACCCCGAAACCGATTGTCAGCTGGTTGGGGGAGCCGCGCTGGGTGACCAGCGGCGAATCCGCGGCGCCGTCAGTGAGCCGGTCGTACTCCACGAACACATGGGTCGCCCATTGCGGGGTCCAGAAATAGCGCGCTTGCGCGCCCGCTCCGACCGAGCGCAGGCCGCCGCCCGCTGAATAGACCGGCAGGCCCGACGCGGCTGACTGGATATCGTCGATGCTGAAATAGGGGCTGTTCGCTGCGGCGGTCACGAGAGTGGCGCGTGGACCGCCAGAAAGGGTCAGTTGCCGAGTGACCGGAAAGACGGCGTCGGCCGTGAGGTCGGCGACCAGTCCGTGGTGACCGGTTACGCCCTGCCGGACTTCGGCGCGCGCGCGCAGCCAGGGCACGAACCAGTATTCCGCGAAGGCGCCGATTTCCCCAGCCCAGGGCACGTTGCCAAGCCCGTGAAGCGCCGCGCGGTCATCGCTCTCGCGGCGGCCAATCCGGATCTGGCCGACCGGGCCGACCTGGAAATTGCTGCCCTCGAACAGGGCGAAGGCAATCCCATCGCGGGGCGCGCGGAAACGCTCGGGTGTGCCGTAACGGCGGATGTCGAACAGCGGATTGGGTCGGACCGTGAAGTCCTTGGAGCCGAGGAAGATCGGCTCGACCTTGCCTTCAACGCCGACCGTGATGGTCCAGTCATAGGCGGACGGCGGGGCCTTGAAGCGGCTTTCCATGTCGGCCGCGGACGCGACCACGGGAATCGCAGCCGACGCGATGGACCCTGCCATCAGCGCGCGCCACCCCCAGGTTTGACGGTCCTGCCAGCGCCCCTTAAGTCCCCACATAAGGTCCCAATTAGCACCGCCAGACTCCCCCTGGCAAAAGCATTTTGGCGGCTTTTCGCAGAAAGATCACAGGTGTTATTGCCGCGACACACCCGCGATTTTACCGGCGAGCAGACGGTAACGATGGCCTTTCCAGCTGACGCCACGGCCGAGGAAGCTCGCCACAAACACCGCGAATGAAAGCGAGATCGCGCACGGGTACCAGCCCATAGGGTTGGGGAGGGAGCCCAAACCCGCGCGCGACGCCATGCAGGAGCACCATCCTACACAGGGTGGCGGCGACCGTCGCGGCGGCGGCCGGTATCAGCAGGCCCGACCAAGGGCTGAGCACCAGCGCGACGACCGCCCAGGCGAGCGGGTGCATCACCACCGATCCGGCGTGGCCGAGTGGTGCGATGTTGCGGATGGTGCGCGCCCAGCGCAGCTCGTGCCGCCACAGCTCGCCCAGCGAAGGCTCGCTGCAAAGATGCGCGACCGTGAATGGCGGGATCGCGACGACCTCGCCGCGCTCGCGCACCGCCGCCCCGATCGCGTAGTCGTCATCGAGGCGGTCCGCAAATGCCGCAAAGCCGCCGATCGCATCGAGCGTTGTGCGCCTGAGCGCGATGGTCGAGCCGAAGCACGGCTGCGCCAGCCCGGACGCAAGCCCGAGCACAACGCTCGGCAGGAAATGCGCATTGATGAAGAGTGCGCCGAGTTGCGACCACGGGCCGCCCGCTGCGACCCCATGATACGCGACCCCATGATAGAGGCAGGTGACGGCGCCGACGCGCGGCTGCTGCAGCACCGCGATCACACGCGCGAGATAGTCGGGATCGACCCGGATGTCGCTGTCAGCAAGAATGACGACGTCATGCCGGATGCGCGGCGCCATGTTGATCAGGTTGCTGACCTTGCGGTTGGCACCATGGAGCGTCGCATCGATGATGAGCTCGAGGTCGCGTGTTGCCAGTGATCCGCGCAGCCGCTCGACCACCGCGACGGCGGGGTCATGAGCGTCGGCGACGCCGCAGACGATCTGCACGGCTCCGGCATAGCGCTGCTCGGCAAACGACATCAGGTTGTCGTAGAGACCGGCGTCGTCGCCATGGAGCGGCTTGAGGATCGTAACCGTCGGCGTGGTCGCGGGCGTGGCCCGGCGTTTGCGCGCGCGCGTAGCGGCCAACCAGGACCGTGGCGGCGAGCAGATAGCCGCATCCCACGATCGCGATGAGCAGGGCTGCGATCGATGACCAGTATGCGATCATGCTGGCGTCCGGGATGCGAACGAGTATTTGCGGCTACGCAATCCATCCTCTGCTGTCGTCCCCGCGAAGGCGCCGAAGGATGTACGCATCTCTGGAAGTCCATCAACGGGCACATTTTGTGGGTTGCGAAGGTGCTCGCCCCACGGTTCCCTCCCCCCTTGTGGGGGAGGGACAGGGAGAGGGGTGGCGACGAACACCGAACGCGAGGTTCGACCCATGCTACAGACTCGAGAACGACGGCTGGCTGCATTCTAGCGACACTTATGGATCGCAAAGGCAGCGCTGTTATACCCCTCTCCCTGTCCCTCCCCCACAAGGGGTAGGGAACGCTGTGGCGCTGCTCTGCCAAACCACCGCGCACCCACCGTGTCGTATCGAAAGTACACGGCGTATGGGTCCCCGCGTTCGCGGGGACGACAGCAGTGAGTTGGCTTACTCCAACACGAGCTTCTGCTCGCGAATGACCTTGGCCCAGGTTGCGGTCTCGGTCTTGATGTAGTTGCTGAACTCCTCGGGCGTTGCCGCCATCGACTCGAACAGCTGCGGCGCCATGAATTTCTCCTGGAACGCCGGATCGCTCAGGATCTTGCGCACCTCGGCGTTGATCTTCATCACCACGTCGCGCGGCGTGCCGCCGGTGGTGGCGAGACCGAACCAGGTGCCGGCCTCGTAGCCCGGCACGGTCTCCAACACGGTCGGAGAATTCGGCAACTCCTTCACCCGCTTGGGGCTGCTGACGCCGAGCACCTTGAGCTTCTTCTCGTTCGCCGGCTGGATCACCAGGCTGAGGCTGACCGACATCAGATTGATGTGACCCGGCGATGATGTCGTTGAGCGCGGGCGCGGCGCCGCGATAGTGGATCGGCTGCAGCTTCACCTTCGCCAGGTTCTCGAACTTGATGATGTTCATGTGCGGGGCGGAGCCGACGCCGGCGGTGCCGTAGGTGATCTCGCCCGGCTTCTTGTTGGCGAGATCGATGAGCTCGCGCGCGTTCTGCGCCTGCAAGCCATTGTTGGCGATCAGCGCCTGATTGATGCGCACGAGCCCGGTGATCGGCGCGAGGTCCTTCTCGGTGTCGTAGGCGAGCTTGTCCTTGGGATAGAGCGTGGGATTGAGCACATAGGTGCCGGCCTCAGCCACCAGCAGCGTGTGGCCATCGGGCGGCGCCTTGGCGACGACCTGCGCGCCGATGATGTGAGCGCCGCCGCCCTTGTTCTCGATCACCACCTGCTGGCCCCAGGCCTCGGACAGCCGCTGGCCGACGGCGCGTGCCACCACGTCGCTCACGCCGCCGGCAGCAGCGGTGACCACGATGGTGACGGTCTTCGAGGGGAACGTCTGTGCCTGGGCAGCAGTGGTCGCCAGCAGAAAGCCGAGCGAGAGCATGGTGCGCTTGATCACGGTGTTTCCCATGGTGTTTCCCTTCTGCGAGCGAGTGCCAAGCAAGTGCCAAAGGAGTGCCATGCCCCGCCCGACGGTCATATTGCAGCTTACCACAGGGCATTTTTCGGAGGCTACGGCCCCTTTGCCGCGGCCTTGTTGAGCGCAGCTTTGGCCTTGAGCGCGTAGAGCGCCTCCAGCGCCTCGCGCGGCGACATCTCATCAGGATGCAGCGCGGCCAACGAGTTAACCACGGCCTCGAGCGCGGCATCGTGCGGGTGGCTTGTCGGCACAGGCGCCGCGGCAAAAAGCGGCAGATCCTCGAAGCCGCGCGGAGCGGCGCGATCCTCGGCCTCGAGCTTGGCCAGCACGACCTTGGCCCGCTCGATCACGCTCATCGGCAGGCCCGCGAGCTTGGCCACCTGGATGCCATAGCTGCGATCAGCGGCGCCGGCTGTAACCTCATGCAGGAATACGACCTCGCCCTGCCATTCCTTTACTTTGACGGTGGCGTTGAACAGGCGCGGCAGCTTGGCCGAGAGCGCGGTCAGCTCGTGAAAGTGCGTCGCAAACAGCGCGCGGCAGCGATTCTTCTCGTGCAGGTGCTCGATCGTGGCCCAGGCAATCGAGAGGCCGTCGAAGGTCGCGGTGCCGCGTCCGATCTCATCGAGGATCACGAGCGAGCGCTCGCCCGCCTGATTGAGGATCGCGGCGGTCTCCACCATCTCGACCATGAAGGTCGAGCGCCCGCGCGCGAGATCGTCCGCCGCGCCGACGCGCGAGAACAGCCGGTCGACCACGCCGATGATCGCGCGCCGCGCCGGCACGAAGCTGCCCATCTGGGCCATGATCGCGATCAGCGCGTTCTGCCGCAGGAACGTCGATTTGCCTGCCATGTTGGGTCCGGTGAGGAGCCAGATGCGGCCGGCCTTGTGCGCGGGCGGCGGCGAGAGGTCGCAATCGTTGGCGACGAACGGGCCGCCATCGGTCGCGAGCGCCTGCTCGACCACCGGATGGCGCCCGCCCTCGATCGTGAAGGCAAGCGAGCTGTCGACCTCGGGCCGCACATAGTCGTGCGCGACGGCGAGTTGCGCCAGCGCTGACGCGACATCGAGCGCCGCGAGCGCCTCGGCCGCGGCCTTGATCGCGTCGGCCGCTGCGGTGACCAGCGTGGACAGGTGCTCGAACGTTGCGAGCTCGATGCCGAGCGCGCGGTCGGCGGCGCTGGCGATTTTAGCTTCGAGCTCGCCAAGCTCGGTGGTGGTGAAGCGCACCTGGCCGGCGAGCGTCTGGCGATGAATGAAAGTCGCGTTGAGCGGCGCGCTCATCAGCTTCTCGCCGTTCTGCGCGGTCACGTCGACGAAATAGCCAAGCACGTTGTTGTGCTTGATCTTGAGCGAGCGCACGCCGGTGATGTCGGCATAGCGCGCCTGCAGCTCCGCGATCACGCGGCGGGTGTCGTCGCGCAGCGCGCGCGTCTCGTCGAGCGCGGTGTCGTAACCTGCACGCACGAAGCCGCCGTCGCGCTTGAGGTGCGGGAGCTCATCGGCAAGCGCGGACGTAAGCTCCGCCGCGATCGCTGCATCCGGCTGCTGCAACGCCGCGCGCGCGTCGGCAATCTCGGTGGGTAGCTGGCCAAGCGCCGCAAGCCGTCTGGCCAGATCGTCGGCCGCCGCAATGCCGTCGCGGATCGCCGCGAGATCGCGCGGCCCGCCGCGGCCGACCACCAGACGTGCGAGCGCGCGCGCAAGGTCGGGTGCCGCATTGAGGCGCTGGCGCGTCTCCACACGCAGAGGCGCGTCCGTGACAAACAAAGCGACGGCATCGTGCCGCCGCGCGATCGCGGCCTGATCGGTCAGCGGAGCGGACAGCCGCTGTGCCAGCGTGCGCGAGCCCGCCGCCGTCACGGTGCGGTCGATGGCGGAGAGAAGCGAGCCGCGCCGCTCGCCCGCGAGCGTGCGTATCAATTCGAGATTGGCGCGCGTCGCCTGGTCGATCGCAAGCGTCGCGCCCTCGCTTTCGCGCATCGGCGGCGAGAGCGGCGGGCGCTGTCCGAGCTGCGTGCGCTCCACATAGGTGACGCAGGCTGCCGCCGCAGTGAGCTCGAGGCGGCTGAAGGCGCCGAAGCCGGCGCTGGTCGCGACGCCGAAATAGGCCGCGAGCCTGCGCTCGGCGGTCGCGCCGTCGAACACGTCGCGGGTGAGCGGCGTCACCGCCGGCAGCGAGCGCCAGGTCGGTGCGAGGTCGGCGTCGTCATAAAGCGCGTCGGAGATGATGATCTCGCCCGGCTCGATGCGAGCGATTTCAGCGGCGAGCGCCAGGCGCTCGCACTCCGTGAGATGAAACTCGCCGGTCGAGATGTCGATCCAGGCAAGCGCGAAGCGGCCGTCCTCGCCGGTCGAGGTGCGCGCGCGTGCGATCGCGAGCAGAAAATTGTTGCGCCGTGCATCAAGGAGCGTGTCCTCGGTGAGCGTGCCGGGCGTCACCAGCCGCACCACGTTGCGCTTCACGACGCTCTTTGCGCCGCGCTTCCTGGCTTCGGCCGGGTCCTCGAGCTGCTCGCACACCGCGACGCGATGGCCTTGCGCGATCAGGCGATGCAGGTACTCGTCGGAGCGATGGATCGGCACGCCGCACATCGGGATGTCGCGGCCGAGATGCTTGCCGCGCTTGGTGAGCACGATGCCCAGCGCGCGCGCTGCGATCTCGGCGTCCTCGAAGAACAGCTCGTAGAAGTCGCCCATCCGATAGAACAGCAGGCAATCGGGATTGGCGGCCTTGATCTCGATGAACTGCTCCATCACCGGCGTGGCGCGGCCCGCGTTATCGGCGGGCGCACCAGACTCGAAACCTGGCGGTGTCAGGGGACGGGCAACATCCATGGTGCCGCGACGCTAGCAGAGGACGCGGGAGGATTCATGGGCGATTCATAGGGGCGGGTTGGGAACCCACAGCCAAGCGCTTTGTCATCCAAATGCCACTGCTCTCCGCAAGAGCTTGTAGCGCGTAGGGCGGAATAGCGTAGCGTATTCCGCCAAGTTCGAGATGACGGCCATCGGCGCAATACGCTTCGCTATTGCGCCCTACAGGCTGCGGGCTTACGCCGACCTCACACCGCGCGCCGCGAGCTGACCTGGACAGTCGCGGGCCTGCCGGTCAGGCGCGGCAGGGGCGAGCGCCTGCGATAGTGGTGCAGCCGATGCTGGATCAGCGCGAAGGCACAGAGCGCCAGGCTCGACCAGACGGCGGTGCTGAAATAGAGCGCCATCCAGGCAAACTCCTGCCGCCAGTGCGCGACGTCGTGGGTGACGATCCAGCGCGTGCTCACGTCATGGAGGCCGGAGATGATGTCGAACAGCGGCTTGCCGTTCGCCTGGTCGATCTGCCAGCGCGCGAAGTACATCGGCACGTCGATCGTGACCAGGAAGGCCAGGTAGCCGGCAATGCCGACAACAGTGGCCCCGATCGCCCAGCGCATGGCGCCGTGGAAGTCCGTCATCAGCCGGATGAGCGCGATTGCGATCAGCAGGAAAGTGACCGCCCAGATCGAGTTCTCGATCGTGTTGCCGAGAAAGCTCGTGGTGATCACTGCGTACCAGGAGCAGATCTCCGCCGTGACGATGAAGGGAACGACCAGGCGGGCAATGCGCTGCACCGTGTCGGATTGCGTGAACCTTCCAAGCTGGCGCAGCACGATCGCCCATTGCAGCGCGAAGCAGACCTCGGCGATGGTGGCGACCGAGCGTCCGACGACGATGCTCGAGAGCCAGGTGTCGAACAGGCAGATCCTCTGCACATCGGCGCGCGGCAGCAGCGATCGGAAGGCGCAGCCGAAGACATAGGCCGCGCATAGCAGGACCATCAGTTCAAGGCCCAGAATGCGGCCGCTCGGTGCGATCGCCCTGTTGCGCAGGCGGCGATGCAGGATCAGCCACAGCATGATGTTGCCGCCGCTGACGGCGATCAGGAAGATCCACCAGATTGCCACCGGGTTTGACCAGGACAGCCAGTCGAGATTCATGATCAGTCCACTTCCAAAATGTCATTCAAACTACATCGATCTGTAATAAATCTGACATCGATTGCAAGCGAAAGCGATTCGTTCCTGCGAGCAATTTTATGACAGTTATATGACAGCGCTGCGTGGCAGCGGCGCCTGAATTCCGAATTCAATGATGCCCAATCCCAACTCAACGTTGGGGCGCGTCCGTGGTTGTGATCGCGAACAGCGAAATCATTTCGTGTCGTCAAGACGCGGGATCGCGTTCGGTTGGCGCGTCAGCAGTGTAACGCTCTCGCTTGTCGTTAACGCTTGCTCAGCCGCCGAGCGAGAGCGCGACGCGCAGGCCGGTGTTGAAGAAATGCTTTGTGGTCCGCACTGGAGACCGGATGGCCGATCGGACCCGCCGTGACCCGGCCGCAAAGCTGCCGCCGCGAATGACACCGATCTCGCAGCTTCCGGGCCGCGAGAAGGCGGACCCGTCGGTGGGCATCGCCTGCGGATTGGGCGTCCAGCAATCCTCGACCCATTCCCACGCGTTGCCATGCATGTCGAAGATGCCCCACGGATTGGGCTTCAGCGCTCCAACCGGAGTGGTTCCATAACTTGCTACGTCGCTGCGACAGCCGTCGCCCCAGCCGAACTGCGAGCCGAGATCGGCAAAGCGCGCATAGCCGCAGAGCGATGTCTCGTCGTTGCCAAAGCTGTAGCGCGTTGCGGTGCCGGCGCGTGCAGCATATTCCCACTCGGCCTCCGTAGGCAGGCGGTAAGGCTTACCAGTCCGGCGATGCAGCCAAGCCACATAAGACTGCGCCTCATGCCAGCTGATGCAGACGGCTGGGTGCAATGGCGTGACGTTGAAGCCGGGGGACAGCATGGAGACCGACGGCTCTCCCCATGTGGCCACCTTGCGGCTTGGGTCAGTGATCAGCTGGCAGGATCCACCTACATTCATTCCGGTCTCTGCAACGAAGGCGGAAATCTGCTCGATCGTGACCTCGAGCTTTCCGATCGCGATCTGTTTGGTGACGGCAACTCGTCGCGGCGAACCTTCCACGTCGGTGTGGCCGTTCTCGCTGGCCGGCGAGCCCATCATGAACTCCCCGGTGGGCAGAACGATCATGTCCGGACACAAGCTGCAGTCCTTGAAGCCCGGCAGGCTGGCAAATTGCGGTCCCGTCAAGGATGCGGTGCTGCCAGGCAGATAGGTCGCCCCCCACACCACGCTGATGAAGACCGTTACGATCGCAGCCCACAGGCGTGTCCCGTGCGCCGGGCTCATGTGGCCATGCCGAGAAGTGGAACCGGCGGGCGGGGGCGGAGCTACGCCTATGGTCCTTGTGTCGATTGAACTCTGCGGCGCTTCCGTCGTCGCGACAGTGTCGAGCAGGTAGCCGCGGCGCGAAACCGTCTTGATCAGGCTGTGATCGGCGTCCCCAAGCTTGCCGCGCAATTCGCGAATGCACTGTGCGATGGAGTCATCGGAAACGATGACATTGGGCCAGACGGCGTCATAGAGTTCCTGCTTGGCGACCAGGCGCCCTGCATTCATCGCGAGGAATTTAAGAACCTCGAAGGTCTTGGGCCGCAACTCAAGGTCCTGATCTCCCATGCGCAGACACCCGCGCGCGAGATCAAGCGAAAACCTGTCGAAATACAAGACGCGAGACACTGCGACGTCGAGCATTCAGCATCCTTCCCTGAGGATCACCGCTCCATCACGATCTCTCCCGAAAATCCAGAAGTCCTTCGTCGTTTCGATCAGGACCCTACCGCAACCTCGGCGCCTCGATGGCTTCGCGCGTCCAAACCTGGTCAGTCACTGAGCGTGAGCGCCACGCGTAAGCCCACGTTGAAGTAATGCTGTGCGGTCCGCATCGGCGACCGGATGGCCGATCGAACCATGAGCGAGCTTGAAGAGAAGCTGCCTCCGCGCATGACACCCATCTCGCAATTTCCGGGACGCGAGAACGCAGTTCCATCGACTGGAATCTCCAGCGGATTGGGGGTCCAGCAATCCTCGACCCATTCCCAGACATTGCCGTGCATATCAAAGATGCCCCAGGGGTTGGGCTTCACGCTTCCAACCGGCGCGGCTCCGTAGGCGGCAATCTCACTGTGGCAGGCGTCGTGCCAGCCGAATTGCGAGTTGAGATCTGCAAAGCGCGCATAGCCGCAGAGCGTGTTCTCGTTGTCGCCGAAACTGTAGCGAGTGGCCGTGCCAGCGCGTGCGGCATATTCCCATTCAGCTTCGGTGAGCAACCGATAGGGTTTACCGGTGCGCCGCTGTAGCCATGCCACATACGATTGCGCCTCATGCCAGCTGATGCAGACCGCAGGATGTGACCCAGTGATCTCGTATCCGGGATGCTCAAGTGTGCCTTCCGGCCCGCTCCAAGTGGGAGGGGGGCGCTCCGGGTTCACAAGCCGGCGACAGGAGCCGCCGATAGTCATTCCGGTCTCGGTCATGAAGATGGACATCTGCTCGACCGTGACCTCGAACTTCCCGATCGCAATTCGCTTTGGGATGACCACGCGCCGCGGCAGTCCTTCGACGTCCACGCGGCCGAGCTCGCTCGCGGGCGAGCCCATCATGAATTCGCCTGCTGGCAAGCACGACCATCTCTGGGCAGGTTTCGCAGTCCTGGAAGTCGGCTTGCTGCTCGCCAAGGCCGTGACGCGGTGCAGTCAGCGTGGTGCCGCCAAGGAGAAAGGTGGCGCCCCAAACAGCGCTGAAGACCATGGTGAGGACTACAGCCCAGACGCGCGGTGCATGGATGGGGCCTGGATACGCGACCTGCGGCGCGAGTTTGGCTTGCCGGCCTTCGTGCGCCATTACGGCTGCGGTGACCGGAATTTGTGGCAGCGCGCTCGTCTGTGGCAACGCGCTCGTTGTGACTGTGGCATCGAGCAGATACCCGCGGCGCGATACTGTCTTGATCAGGCTGTGATCGTCGTCCGCAAGTTTGCCACGCAACTCCCGAATGCACTGGGCGATGGAATCGTCGGAAACGATCACATTGGGCCAGACGGCGTCATAGAGCTCCTGCTTGGCGATCAGGCGGCCCGCATTGATCGCGAGGTATTTGAGAACCTCGAAAGTCTTTGGCCGCAGCTCGATGTCTTGATCGCCCGTTCGCAGGCACCCGCGTGCAAGGTCGAGCGAGAATTTGTCGAAATACAAAACGCGAGGGGCGGCAACGTCCAACATTCCAACGACTCCAGGGCTAACTACCGCTGAATCAAGGATCTTTATCCGAAAAATCAGAATTCCTTCATCACTCGATCAGGACTTGGAAGATTATTTCGCCTAGCAGAGCCGCCACGTGAAGCTTGTCCGGCAAGCTTACCGCAAACCCTTAGGGCCAAACTTGGGCTCGACGGGTGCGGTCCGCTGGTCCGGGTCAGTGGGGGCGCAGAGTCATGGAGTAGCGGCGCCATGTCCGTCGCATCCAAGCGCCTCAATGGCCCAGCCGACGGTCGCCATGGGCATCCCCATGACCACCGCGGTGCTCGCGTTGGCAGCGGTCGCGCGCCGCCAAGCCAGCCCACGGCCCGCGCTGCTTTTCTTGACCATAAAAAATTACCCCCTGCAGCTCCCATCTGCCGAGATCGGATCCGAATGTCTGAATTGAAACGCTTCCCGTCGCTCATCGGCGATATCTATGAGGCCATCCTCGATAAGTCTGTGTGGAGCGACGTGCTCGGCAATGTGGCGCAATTTGTCGGCGCGCAAGCCGGGGCGTTGCTTTGGAGGAGCGCCAGCCAATCAATCGACGATATCCATACATTCGGAATCAAATCCCCGAGTCTGGAAACATACAAAGAGCAATACGCAATGCTCGATCCAACGACAAAGCCACTGTTGCTGCGTGAGGTGGGCGAGGTGGCTAGCACAACCGACATCATCTCGTACAGCGAGTATGTGGAGAGCCGTTTCTACACGGAGTGGGTGAAGCCGCAAGGCTTCGTCGACTCATGGCAGGCAAGCCTTGACAAGTCCGCGCCAACCTCCGTTCACCTGATTTTCTGGCGTAACAGCAAGAATGGTAGCGAAAGCGACGCGACACGGGACCGCATGCGGTTCATTGTCCCTCACCTGCGGCGGGCAGTGCTGATCAGCAATCTGGTCGATCACGGTAAGGCGGAAGCAGCCTTGTTCGGCGACACGCTCGACGGAATTGCTGCCGGTCTCTTTCTTGTCGATGCGAACGGGCGGATCCTTCATGCCAATGCCAGCGGCCAAGCGTTGCTGGCGCGAGGATTGGTGCTGCGCGCATATGGGGGCAAGCTCGTTTCCCATGATGCGAGCGCCGAGCAGGAGCTTTACAGCGTCCTTGACGCGGTCGGAGCGGGGCAGGTTGCTCCGGGGACGCATACCGTCGCGGTTCCGCTGACGACGCGTCACGGCGACCGCTACGTCGCACACGTGCTGCCGCTCACGTCAGGCCTGCGCCGCCGTGCTGGCGCAGGCTATGCGGCTGCAGCTGCAGTGTTCGTGCAAAAGGCGTTGCTCGACGTGCCGCCGCCACAGGAGGCGATCGCCAAGCTCTACAAGCTGACGCCCATGGAGCTGCGCGTTCTGTTCGCCATTGTCCAAGTGGGCGGCGTGCCTGAGGTTGCCGCCATGATGGGCAGCTCTGGCAGCACCATCAGGACACATCTGCGCAGGCTGTTCTCCAAGACTGGAACCGATCGCCAAGCCGAGCTGGTGAAGCTGGTGGCCGGCTACACCAATCCGCTCCTGCCGAACGCGCGTGTCTTCGAGCATCATCATACAATCGGGGGACGCGGCGTGCCTGCGCCAAAGCTAGAGTCCAGCGGCTTGGACGGGCGCTCGAGTGATGTTGCATGTCTTTAAGGCATCAAGGCGTTTCAAGGATCAATAAGACGTTTCAAGGATCGATCTCTCAAGCTTCAGATGCGTCAAACACCACAGGACTCAGGAGCGCCATGTCCATCCGCAAAATGTCCATCCACGGAATGTCCATCCTCAGATCTCTTCTCGCTGCATTCATGTGCTGTCTTGCTGCCCCCGCTCTGGCAGAGACGATTGACGTCTATGACAATCACGGCGGCAGCGTCGTGCAATACAATGCGCGCTGGGCTGGTCTCGCAGCCCGCGGTGTCGACGTCCGCATTGTCGGTCCCTGTCAATCGGCATGCACAATCCTGCTCGGCCATATTCCGCGCAGCAAGATCTGCGTTACGCCCGCCGCCCGGTTCGGGTTCCATCTCGCGCGCCGGCAGGATGCCACGCAGATGCTCTGGAGTGCCTATCAGGCCGACATCCGCGCATGGATCGACGCCCATGGCGGCCTGAAAAAGGATTTTGTCTGGATGGGTGCTCCCGACGTCTATCGATATTTCAAAAGGTGCTGAAGCGTGATCGGGGTCGCGAGCATTTCCCAACGAGCATTCCCAACAGGCATGGCCATGAGGTTGTGAACGAATGTCAGATTGCCCGTATCATCTACCCCTGAGGATACGGGTGAGCGCCGCCGGAGAACAGGCTTCCGGATCCGCCTTGGAGGCCATTTACGGGAGGCGGTGAAGGCTCTGCTGTTCTCCGGCGGTTTCACACTTCTTTCAAAGCGTCGGTGCACGTGCGATGCGAGCCATCTCATTCGCACCTGATAGTCGCATTTCACCTGATAGGGGGGACGAGATTGATCTGCCTTCGTGCCATAAGCCCGGTGCAAAAGAGCGCATTTAACAGAACGCATTTCCGGCGTTTGCCGCAAAAAGATCATACCAGCGACGACATTGAAAATTACCGTCGAGGTGAGTCGCATCTGCACGAGAGATCTGCGATCTCGCGCCTGATTGGAAATAGAGCGATAGCTCGACGTCGGCCGTTGCTGCAGTTGGGGAGCGGACTTTCGTGTAGCGTGTTCTTGCCGGTGAATGGTGCCCATGCCGCGGGAACATGCGCTGGCGCCGTCGCGTTGACCGCTGTGGGCCCGCCTCCATGCCCAGAACCCCCCGTGGTCACGCGACGGCGCGCAATGCTTGCGTCAGCGCGTTGCGCGCCAGTGAGAGTCATCCAGTGGGAAGTCAAAGAGTCACGGTGCGGGTTCGTCCGGCTCGGGCCGCTAACGGACCTGTTGCGCCGCTTGCAGGAACTCCTGCAGCGGCGCCTTCCAGAATTTCGCCGTGCCGGTGGTGCCGTGCCCGCGTGTGTCCTCGCTCGCCGGGATCAGGTAGACGCGGCCATTCTTGACGCGCTTGATCTCTCGTTCCAGGAGCCCGGTCTCAGGCGGGTTGCGCTCGTCGTCGGCTGAATTGATGGCCAGTAGCGGGGCCACGATGCGATCAAGCTGCGGCGCCGGATTGTAGTCGCGCGAGGACTCCCACTGATAGAGCAGGTCGTTCGCATCGGCTGCATCACGTGCTGCCAGGCGTTCGTCGAGGAACTTGTCGGCGCGCTCGCGCGTCGGCGCGAGCTTCTGGTAGGCAAGCGTTCCGCCGCTCGTTGCGATGGCGAAGAAGACGGTGGCAGCCTTCACCGAGCGCGGCTGGGCCGTGTAGTTGCCGTTGTTCCAGTCGGGATCGTTTTTGATCGCGTCGATGATCATGCGACGCATCATCCAGTTGCGGCTGGACATCTCGGTCGGTTGCGACGCCATCGGAACGAGTGCGTCCATGAACGTGGGATAGGTCGTGCCCCACAGCCAGGTCTGCATGCCGCCCATCGAGTTGCCGATGACGAGGCGCAAGTGGCGGACGCCGAGGCCCTCGGTCACCAGGCGATACTGGGCCAGCACCATGTCGTCGTAATTGTATTTCGGGAATTTGGTGCGCAGCCCGTCGGACGGCTTCGACGATTTTCCGGTGCCGAGCGCGTCGGGCAGGATGATGAAATGTTTGGTCGCGTCGAGCGGCTGTCCGGCACCGAACAATTCGCCCGCGAACGCCTGGTTGAGCATATTGGCGCCGGAGCCGGCGGTGCCGTGCAGGATCAGCACCGGCTGCCCGGTCGGCTCGCCGACCGTGCGGTAGTGCAACCGTATTTCCGGCATCACCTCGCCGGTGTGGAAGCGGAAGTCGCGGGCGACAAAGCTTCCTTCCTTGGGCGCCGGATAGTCCGCGGCCGAGGCCGGCAGCGTGATCAATGCAACAGCGATCGCTGCGAATAGCTGCAAGAGCTTCATCGAATTCCCCCCGATATGTTTACTGCGCGGCTAGGCCTTGAAGGTAGCCTAGCCGGTTGCGCGCAACATTTGGAGGGGGTGGGGCGGGCGCTGTGGGCGCCGTGCCGCCTACTTCACCAGCTTCACGCCGGTGACAGCTTCCAGGTTCTTGTAGTCGATCTTCTCGCGATCGGCCTTGGGGATATTGAGCGAATTCGAGGATCTGCAGCGTCTGCGCGGATACATGGTGCCGCCCTCGGGATCGAACGGGCAGTCGGAGGCGAACACGATCTTTTCGAGCGGGAAGAACTCGAGCCCGCACTTGGTCGCCGGCGTACCGCCGAACACCGCGGTGTCGGCCCAGAAGTCCTGCTTGAAGTAGTCGAGCGGGCGCTTCTTGAGGCTCTTGCGCAGCCCGACATAGTCCTCGTCCGAGGTGCGCGAGCCCATCACGTCATTGCCCGGGCCGAGCCGGCCTTCGAGCATCGGCACGATGCCGCCGAAGTGGTGGGTGATGATCTTGAGGTTCGGGTAATCGTCCATGATCTTGGAATAGACGAGGCGCGTCATCGCGCAGGCGGTCTCGTAGGACCAGCCGAGCGTCCACCAGATTTCGTAGAGCGACTTCTTCTCGACCAGCGGATAGTCCGGCGTCTCGGCGCCGCGCGCCGGATGAATCCAGATCGGCTTGCCGAGCTCGTTCATCTTTTTCCAGAACGGCCGGTACTCCGGCAGGTCGATCGGCTTGCCGCGCGACATTGGTGTAGATCTGCACGCCAAGCGCGCCGTTCTTGATCGCGCGCTCGGCTTCGGCCGCGCCGGCGTCGGGAGCGCCGAGCGACACCTGCGCGACCCAGCCCGGGAAGTGGTCTCTCTCCTTGGCGCACAGCTCGGCGAAGCCGTCGTTGCAGAGGCGGATCATCTCGTCGATCTGCTGCGGCGTCTTGCAAAGGCTTCGAACGGCGGCTGCGGGTAGGAGAGGATCTGCTGATAGTCCTTGTGGCCGTCGACGATCTTCTTGCGAAAGTCGAGATCGTAGAGCGCCGGCAGCGAGCGCACGCGCTTGCCCATGTCCTTATAGTCGCCGGCGATCTCGATCATCTTGTCGAAGAACTTCTTCGGGAAGAAATGCGTGTAGGCGTCGATGCGCATCGGACGGTTCTCCGGTCATGCTCGGCGGCGGGCTTGGCGGGACGCTGGGTGGGCCTGCCCGGGCGGCGCAGCCATGGATCGCGGCGTTGTTATCCCGTCGATCGGCCGGAGTCCATCGCCCGCGCGGCCCGGCCTGCGACACGGCGCGCCGAGGCCTTTCCCGCGGCTCAGTGCGGCTAAGCTAGCACGCACCTCGCTCGCCCAGGGCAGGGGCGATGCATCGCTGCCGGAGGACGTCATGAACCGGATCGGCCGCACGCTCGGCGTCTTCGTCGTCGGACTCGCTGGTCTGCCACTTGCGTTCCCGTCGTCGCCCAGTCTCGGCCCAATCCTGGCCGCAGCGCCCGGTCAAGTTTCATCGTGTCGCTCGGGCCCGGCAGCGGCGCCGACATCGGCGCGCGGCTGTCTGGCCGACCGGCTGACCGACGCGCTGGAACCAGCCGGTCGTGGTGGAGAACCGTCCCGGCGGCGACGCGGTCGTCGCCATCAACGCCTTCATCGGCGCGCAAGCGACGACCATGTCCTGCTCTATACGCCGACCTCGTCGTTCACCGCGCATCCCTATCAGCACGACAAGCTGCCCTACGATCCGACGCGAGCTCTCGCCGGTCGCGCGCATCTCCAACACGCTGGTGGGCCTGGTGGTGCCGGCATCGCTCAATGTCACGTCGGTCGCCGACTTCGATCGCGATGGTCAAGGCGCAGCCCGGCAAGCTCAACTATTCGACCGCGACCGGCATGACCGACGTGATCTACGACGGCTATTTCAAGAGCGCAGGCCTCGAGATCACGCGCGTGCCGTACCGCGACGTGGTGGCGCCGCTGACCGATCTCGGCGAGGGCCGCATCCAGGCCTATGTCGGGCGCGCTCGCGATCGTGCAGCCGCATGTCCAGGCCGGCCGCGTCAAGCTGATCGCGATCACCAACAGCGCAGCGCGCGCCGAACTATCCGGATACGCCGACCGTCGCGCAGGCTGGCTTTCCCGGCCATGACCTTCGATGGGCTGATCGGCCTGTTCGGGCCGAAGCGACATGCCGGCGGCGGTGCGCGACCGCATTGCGGCCGACATCAAGGCGGTCGCTCGGCCGATCCCGACGGTCGCAGACGCGCTTCACCGCGACCGGCCAGGCTGATCAGTCCCGGGAACGGCGGCCGAATTCGCCGCCTCGATCGAGGAGCAGCGCAGCAAGCTCGCGGCGATCGCCCAGAAGCTCGGCATCAAGGCGGCGCAGTAGCGCGTCAGCCTCGCCACGATCTCCGCCGGGATCGGCTGCGGCTTGAAGCGGCCGGGCCGGTCCGGGTCGCGCACGACCCAGACCCGGGACTCGAAGCCCTCGACCGCGAGCGCGCCGTCCTTCGTCAGCCGGTGCTGCAGGTGGAAGCTCGACCGCCGCACCTCGGTGACGCTCGTCTCGATCACCACGTCGTCGCAATAGCGGGTCGGGATGAGGAAGCGCGCCCGCGTCTCGACCATCGGATAGCCGTCGAAGTCGTAGGCCTCGTAGAGCTCGTGCTTGTTGCATGCCGAGCGCGGCCTCGAGCAGCAGCACGGTCGAATGGTCGAACATCGCGAAATAGCGCGGATAGAACACGATGCCGGCCGGGTCGCAGTCGCCCCATTCGATGCGGACAGTGCGGCGATTGCTGAACATGCGGAGCCCAGTTCCTGCGTCATGGCCGGGTCGTCACCGCGTCGAACCGACTGCGGCGCAGACTCCGAACTCGCAAGCCCGTCCGATGCCATCCCGTCTCTGCAGGTAGCAAGACGTGGATGCCCGGGTCACGCGGCCGACCATGTGCCGGGCATGACGGGATGCGTACGGCATTTGACCCTGCCCGGCACGCCCCGTAAATAACGCCGCGATCCAATCACGCGGACCATCACCCGATGCCGCGTTTTCTGTCCCTGGCCGAGGCGGTGGAGGAGTGCGTCCGCGACGGCGACACCGTGGCGATGGAGGGGTTCACCCATCTCATCCCGCATGCCGCCGGCCACGAGGTCATCCGCCAGCAACGGCGCCGCCTGACCCTGATCCAGATGACGCCGGACCTGATCTACGACCAGCTCATCGGCATGGGCTGCGCGGAGAAGCTCGTGTTCTCCTGGGGCGGCAATCCGGGCGTCGGCTCGCTGCATCGCTTGCGCGACGCGGTCGAGAACGGCTGGCCGCAGCCGCTCGCGATCGAGGAGCATTCGCACGCCGCCATGGCCAACGCCTACGAGGCCGGCGCGGCCGGGCTGCCTTGCGCGATCTTCCGCGGCTATCATCGGCGTCGACCTGCCGAAGGTCAATCCGAACATCAAGCACGTCACCTGTCCGTTCACCGGCGAGCAGCTCGCCGCCGTGCCGGCGCACCGGCCCGACGTCGCCGTCATCCATGCGCTCAGAGCGCCGACCGCGCCGGCAACGTGCTGTTCGAAGGCATCGTCGGCGTGCAGAAGGAGGCGGTGCTCGCCGTCCAAGCGCTCGATCGTCACGGTCGAGGAGATCGTCGACGATTTCGGGCCGCGCAGCTTCAACGCCGTGATCCTGCCGGCCTGGACCGTCGGCGCGATCGCGCAGGTGCCGGGCGGCGCCTATCCGTCCTATGCGCAGGGCTATTACAAGCGCGACAACGCCTTCTACATCGCCTGGGACAAGATCGCGCGCGAGCGCGAGACGCTTCCTCGCCTGGATGAAGGCGAACGTGCTGGAGCAGGGCCCGGAGGTGTTCGCCGAGCATGTGCGCGCGCAAAGGCCGCGTAGGCGGCCGCATAGACCATGGCCGACTACACGCCGAACGAGATGATGACGATCGCGGCGGCGCGCGCGCTGCGCAACGACGACGTCTGCTTCGTCGGCATCGGCATGCCGTCGGCGGCCTCGAACCTGGCGCGGCTCACGCACGCGCCCGGACATCACGCTGATCTACGAGTCCGGCACGATCGCCACCAAGCCGGACGTGCTGCCGCTCTCGATCGGCGACGGCGAATTGTGCGAGACCGCGCTCACCACCATCTCGGTGGTGGAGATGTTCCGCTACTGGCTGCAGGGCGGGCGCATGACGGTCGGCTTCCTCGGCGGCGCGCAGATCGACCGCTTCGCCAATCTCAACACCACCGTGATCGGCGCACTATCGACAAGCCGAAGGTGCGGCTGCCCGGCGGCGGCGGCGCGCCCGAGATCGCGAGCGCCTGCGGCGAGATCTTCATCATCATGGCGCAGTCGCAAGCGCAGCTTCGTCGACAAGCTCGACTTCATCACCTCGATGGGCCACGGCGAGGGCGGCGATCATCGCGCGCGGCTCGGGCTCAAGACCAAGGGGCCGACCAAGCTGATCACCGATCTCTGCGTCTTCGAGCCCGATCCGGTGATCGAAGGAGATGACGGTCACCTCGATCCATCCGGGCGTCACGCGCGAGCAGATCGCGGCGAAGACCGGCTGGCCGGTGCGCTTTGCGGCGACGCTGCCGAGACGCCGCCGCCGACCGCGAAGGAGCTGCAGTGCTGCGCGACCTGCATGCCGCACCGCGCGCACACGGCAGCGGCGTGAGGTCGATCATGATCGGCACAGCCTTGCTGTCGTCCCCGCGCAGGCGGACCCGTAACACCGAGGTTCGATCGACGCATGCGACACCGCGCTGCGGGTATGGGTCCCGCCTGCGCGGGACGACGCCGAGATTGAGGACGGACGACGACATGCCGAGCCTTCATCTGCGACGCGATGCGCACGCCGATCGGCCGCTACGGCGGCGCGCTCGCCAAGGTGCGCGCCGACGATCTCGCCGCCGTGCCGATCAAGGCGCTGATGGCAGCGCAATCCCAAGGTCGACTGGTCGGCGCTCGACGAGGTCGTATCTCGGCTGCGCCAACCAGGCCGGCGAGGACAACCGCAACGTCGCGCGCATGGCGCTGCTGCTGGCCGGGCTGCCCGACACGATCCCGGGCGTCACGGTCAACCGGCTGTGCGCCTCCGGCCTCAACGCGGTCGGCGCCGCCGCGCAGGCGATCCGCGCCGGCGAGATCGATTTCGCGATCGCGGGCGGCGTCGAGTCGATGACGCGCGCGCCGTTCGTGATGGGCAAGGCCGGCGAGGCGTTCTCGCGCACCGCCGAGATCCACGACACCACCATCGGCTGGCGCTTCGTCAATCCGCTGATGAAGCAGCAATACGGCGTCGACGCGATGCCGGAGACCGCCGAGAACGTCGCCGAGGAATATCCAGATCGCGCGCAAGGACCAGGACGCCTTCGCGCTGCGCTCGCAGCAGCGCGCCGGCAAGGCGATGGCGTCGGGCTTCTTCGCGGCCGAGATCGTGCCGGTCGAGGTGCCGGGCGGCACGGCCGGCCCGGTCATGGTCGACAAGGACGAGCATCCGCGCCCCGACACGACGCTCGAAGGCGCTCGCCAAGCTCAAGCCGTTCGTGCGCAATCCCGGCACCATCACGGCCGGCAATGCGTCGGGCGTCAACGACGGCGCCGCCGCGATGATCATCGCCTCGGAAGAGGCCGCGAAGGCGCATGGCCTCACGCCCACGCGCGCGCATCCTCGGCATGGCGTCGGCCGGCGTGCCGCCGCGCGTCATGGGCATCGGCCCGGTGCCGTCGACCCGGAAGCTGATGGAGCGGCTCGGCCTCAAGATCGGCGATTTCGACTGGATCGAGCTCAACGAAGCCTTCGCCTCGCAGGCGCTCGCCTGCCTGCGCCAGCTCGGCGTCCCCGACGACGCCGAGCACGTCAATCCGAACGGCGGCGCGATCGCGCTCGGCCATCCGCTCGGCATGTCGGGCGCGCGGCTCGCGCTGACGGCGGCGCATCAGCTCGATGGCGCGCGGCGGCAAGCGCGCGCTCGCCACCATGTGCGTCGGCGTCGGGCAGGGCGTGTCGCTGGCGATCGAGCGGGTGTAGAAGTCATCGGCCTCATGCTGAGGCGCGCTAGCGAATGGCTGCGCGAGCGCTCTCGACAGGGCGCCATCCGAGACGGTTCGACCGCTCGGATGACGAGATGGAGAACCACGTGCCGATGAGTGCAGGCTACATTCCGTTCCATCCCAACCCGTCGAAGCCGAAATACAAGCCGCCGGCGGGCGCGGTCGACGCGCATTGCCACGTGTTCGGGCCGGAGGCGAAGTTTCCCTACGCGCCCAAGCGCAAATACACGCCCTGCGACGCGCCGAAGGAGAAGCTGTTCGCGCTGCGCGACTTCCTCGGCTTCGACAAGAACGTGATCGTGCAGGCGACCTGCCACACAAGGACAACCGCGCGATGGTCGATGCGCTTGAGCCTCGAACGGCAAGGCCAAGGGCGTCGCCTTCGTGGGCGAGGAGGTCACCGACGCCGAGCTCAAGTGGATGGACCGCGCCGGCGTCAAGGGCGTGCGCTTCAACTTCATCAAGCGGCTGGTCGACTTCACGCCGCGCGACGTGCTGGAGCGGATCGCCAGCGCGCATCGCGCCGCTCGGCTGGCACATCGTGATCTATTTCGAGCATGCCGATCTGCGCGAGATGGGATCCTTCTTCACCATCGCTGCCGACCACGCGTGGTGTTCGACCACATGGCATGCCCGAATGTGAAGAAGGGCGTCGACGCACCCCGAGAACCAGCGCTTCCACCGGCTGATGGAGAACCACAAGAATTTCTGGATGCAAGGTCACCTGCCCGGAGCGCATCACCGTCGCGGGTCCGCCCTATGACGACGTGGTGCCGTTCGCGCCGCACGCTCGTCGAGCAGTTTCCCGACCGCGTCATCTGGGGCACCGACTGGCCGCATCCCAACATGAAGAAGGAGGCGCCCGACGACGGCGTCCTGGTCGACAGATCCCGAAGATCGCGCCCACCGCGGCGCTGCAGACAGGCGCTGCTGGTCGACAATCCGATGCGGCTTTATTGGAGGTGAAGCCCGCCGTGGGGACGTAAATCGGAGGCCGTATGCTGGCCGGTCAACTCGCATTGACGACTGCCGCGGTTTTCACCGGCGCGGCCATTTATGTGAGCGTCTGCGAGCAACCTGCCCGTTTGGGGCTCGATGACCGGGCTCTCCTCATCGAATGGAAGCCGTCCTACAAACACGGTGCCGCCATGCAGGCGCCGCTGGCGCTGGTCGGTACCGCGCTGGGCGTTACGGCATGGTGGCAAATGCACGACTGGCTGTGGCTCGCTCGGCGCCATCGTTTTCCTGTCGGCCTGGCCCTATACGCTGCTGGTCATCCGGCCGACCAACGACGAATTGCTCACGACCGACCCGGGCTCCGCCGGCGCGCGCAGCCGGGCGCTGATCGAAAAATGGGGCTGGTTGCACGCCGGTCGCAGCGGCGATCGGCGCCCTTACAACGGTTCTATTTCTGTGGGCCTCGATCCGCGCGTCACCGTAGGGCGCGCCGCGGCAGCGACTTACATTGCCAAGGGTCGCTGCGCTATATATGTCAGCCACCAGACCACCGCGCATTGGAGACACGCCGATGGCCCGCAAGGCGCAGGACTACGACGACATCCCGGGCACCTTCGTGTTCGACGCGGAGCGCTCGCGCCAGGGCTACGGCATCAACATGTTCTGCATGTCGCTGATGAAGGACGAGAACCGCAAGGCCTTCAAGGCGAACGAGGCGGAGTATCTCAAGAAGTTCAAGCTGACGCCGGAGCAGACCGACGCCATCCTCAAGCGCGACTACAACCGCATGCTGGAGCTCGGCGGCAACATCTATTTCACCGCCAAGCTCGGCGCGACCGACGGCCATTCGTTCCGGCATCTCGCCGCCGTCATGACCGGCGTCGACGCAGGAAGACTACGCCGAGATGATGCTCGCGGGCGGCCGCTCGGTCGAAGGCAATCGCAGCAAGTCGGGCGCAGCGACAAGCCCGGTGCAGGCGCCGGCCGAAAGCCAGCAAGCCGAAAGCCGGCAAGCCGAAATCCAAATCGAAGCAGCAAGTCGAGGTCGAAACGTGGCTAGGATCATCGCAGGAGTGGCGTCGTCGCATGTGCCGGCGATCGGCGCGGCGATCGACAACAAGCAGACCGAGGAGCCGTACTGGCAGCGGGTGTTCTCGGGCTTCGAGAAATCGAAGGAGTGGATGGCGAAGGCCAAGCCCGACGTCGCCATCGTCGTCTACAACGACCACGCCTCGGCGTTCTCGGTCGAGATCGTGCCGACCTTCGCGCTCGGCTGCGCGGCGGAATTCCCGCCCGCCGACGAAGGCTGGGGCCCGCGCCCGGTGCCGGTGGTGCAGGGCCATCCGGAGCTTGCCTCGCACATCGCGCAGTCGGTCATCCTCGACGAGTTCGATCTCACCATCTGCAACAAGATGGAGGTCGATCACGGCCTGACCGTGCCGATGAACCTGCTGTTCGGCTCGCCGAAGGAATGGCCGTGCCCGGTGATCCCGCTCGCCGTCAACGTCGTGCTCTATCCGCCGCCGACCGCGCATCGCTGCTACATGCTCGGCAAGGCGATCCGCAAGGCGGTCGAGTCCTACCCGGAGGACCTGCGCGTCGTGATCTTCGGCACCGGCGGCATGTCGCACCAGATTTCGGGCCCGCGCGCCGGCCTGATCAATTCGAAGTTCGACAAGGCCTTCCTCGACAACCTCACCAAGGACCCGAAGAAGCTCACGCGCATCCCGCATCTCGAATTCATGCGCGAGGCCGGCGCCGAGGGCATCGAGATGGTGATGTGGCTGATCATGCGCGGCGCGCTCGACGACAAGGTCGACGAGGTCTATCGCTTCTACACGGTGCCGGCCTCCAACACGGCGGTCGGGCACATCATTCTCGAGAACCGAAGCGCGCGTGCGGCCGGCAAGAACAAACGCGCCGCGCCGCGCAAGGCGAAGCGGCCAGCCGCCAAGCAAACGCGCGCGCCGCGCGTGCCAAGAGCAAGCTCCAGTCCGTCACGGAGCAGGTGAAATCGATGAAGATCTGCGTCGCCGGCCAGGGCGCCTTCGGCCAGAAGCATCTCGACGCGCTCAAGCGCATTCCGGGCGTCGAGGTCACCTCGCTCGTCGGCGGCAATCAGGACGCCACCGCCGCAGGTCGCCAAGAAATACGGCGTCCCGCATTACACCGGCGACCTCTCGCGAAGGCATCAAGCGCGCCGACGCGGTGATCCTCACCACGCCGACCAAGATGCATTTCCGCCAGGGCGAGCAGGTGATGCGCGCCGGCAAGCATGTGCTGGTCGAAATCCCGGTCACCGACAGCGTCGAGGACGCCGAAGCGCTGGTGAAGATCGCCAAGGAAACCGGCGTCATCGCGATGGGCGGCCACGTGCGGCGCTTCAATCCGAGCCATCAGTACGTGCACAAGAAGATCGTGAAGGGCGAGCTGAAGATCCAGCAGATGGACGTGCAGACCTATTTCTTCCGGCGCAAGAACATCAACGCGGCCGGCAATGCGCGCAGCTGGACCGATCATCTGCTCTGGCACCACGCCGCGCACACCATCGACCTGTTCCAGTACCAGGCCGGCGAAACCATCTCCGACTGCTACGCGGTGCAGGGGCCGATCCATCCGCAGCTCAACATCGCGATGGACATGGGCATCGTGGCGCGGACGCCGTCGGGCGCGATGCTGACGCTGTCGCTGTCGTTCAACAATGACGGGCCGCTCGGCTCGTTCTTCCGCTACATCTGCGACAACGGCACCTACAAGGCGTTCTACGACGACCTGAGCGACGGCAAGGACAACAAGATCGACGTGTCCAAGGTCGACGTGTCGATGGACGGCATCGAGCTCGAGGACCGCGAGTTCATCGCGGCGATCAAGGAGAAGCGCGAGCCGAACGCGAGCCTCGCCGCAGGTGCTGCCCTGCATGCACGTGCTCGGCAAGCTCGAGAAGATCATCGACCCGCAGCGCAAGGCGCACGCGTAGATCACACGTGCCATGCTCCGTCCGTCACCCTGAGGAGCGGCGGACCCATGCGCGGCTTCGACGCATGCAGGCCTTGAAAGACTGGGCGGCCCTCGCGCTTGCCGCGGCGCGGCGACACGCGAGGCAGCTATGGGCGCGTCGCCCAGTGCGGGCTGACTGTGCGCCTTGCCCAATCGCCGCACCTTTCCTCCCGCCCCGTTCCGCGCTACCGACAGGGCAAATTCGCCGGAGGAAGTGCCGCCATGCAGCGAACCAAGCCGCCATTCCGCGCCGATCATGTCGGCTCGATCCTGCGCTCGGCCGCCGATCAAGGACGCGCGCGCCAAGGCGCGAGAAGGGCGAGATCACGGCCGCTCGAGCTCAAGGCGGTCGAGGATCGCGAGATCGAGAAGATCATCAGGAAGCAGGAGGAGATCGGGCTGCAAGCTCGCGACCGACGGCGAATATCGCCGCTCGTGGTGGCATTTCGATTTCTTCTGGGGGCTCACCGGCTGCGAGAAGGTCACGCTGCCGACACGGCATCAAGTTCCACGGCGTGGAGACGCGGCCGGAGGGCATCAGCATCACCGGCAAGCTCGACTTTCCCGTCCGACCATCCGATGCTCGACCATTTCCGGTTCCTCAAGGCGCACACCAAGGTGACGCCGAAGATGTGCATCCCGGCGCCGACCGGTGCTGCATTTCCGCCTGCCCAAGGACGGCATCCCGAAGTCCGTCTATCCCGACATGGACGGCTTCTTCGCCGATCTCGGCCAGACCTACGACGAAGGCCGTCAAGGCGTTCTACGACGCCGGCTGCCGCTATCTGCAGTTCGACGACACCGTGTGGTCCTATCTGTGCTCGCCGGCCGAGATGGCAGGCGCGCGCGAGCGCATGCCGATGGCGGACAACCTGCCGCAGATCTATCAGGACGTGATCAACACGGCGCTCGACGGCGAAGCCCGCCGACATGACGATCACCACGCATGTGTGCCGCGGCAATTTCCGCTCCACCTGGGTGTCGGAAGGCGGCTACGAGCCGATCGCCGAGCGGCTCCTCGGCGCCGTGAACTTCGACGGCTATTTCCTCGAATACGACACCGACCGCGCCGGCGGCTTCGAGCCGCTGCGGTTCCTGCCGAAGGGCAACAAGATGGTCGTGCTCGGGCTCGTCACCTCGAAGAGCGGCACGCTCGAGAAGAAGGACGACGTCAAGCGCCGCATCGAGGAGGCGTCGAAATTCGCGCCGCTCGATCAGTTCTGCCTCTCGCCGCAATGCGGCTTCGCCTCGACCGAGGAGGGCAACATCCTGGCCGAGGAGGAGCAATGGGCGAAGCTCCGGATGATCGTCGAGATCTGTCGAAGGAGGTGTGGGGCTGACGCCTGATGCTGCTCCCCACCACGCTCGTCGGCTCCTATCCGCAGCCCGACTGGCTGATCGACCGCGCAAGCCTCGCCAAGCAGATGCCGCCGCGGGTGCGCGCGCGCGATCTGTGGCGGGTCGACGCCCGAGCAGCTCGAAGCCGCGCAGGACGACGCGACGCTGCTCGCCATCCGCGACCAGGAGCGCGCCGGCCTCGACATCGTCACCGACGGCGAGCAGCGGCGCGAGAGCTATTCCAACCGCTTCGCCACCGCGCTCGACGGCGTCGATATCGACAATCCCGGCAAGACGCCGAACCGCACCGGCGGCTTCGCCATCGTGCCGCGCATCGTCGGCCCGATCCGGCGCAGGCATCCGGTCGAGGTGCGCGACGTGCAGTTCCTGCGCGCCAATACCGACCGCATGATCAAGATGACGGTGCCGGGCCCGTTCACCATGGCGCAGCAGTGCGAGGACCAGTACTACCGCGACGAGGAGGCGCTCGCGCTCGACTACGCGGCGGCGCTCAACGCCGAGATCAAGGATCTGTTCGCGGCCGGCGCCGACGTGGTGCAGCTCGACGATCCCTGGATGCAGGCGCGGCCCGAGAAGGCGCAAGCGCTATGGCCTCAAGGCGCTCGACCGCGCGCTCGATGGCGTCACGGGCACGACCGCCATGCACCTGTGCTTCGGCTATGCGCAGATGGTGAAGGACAAGCCGTCCGGCTATTCGTTCCTGCCGGAGCTCGACCGCTCGTCGGCGCAGCAGATTTCGATCGAGGCGGCGCAGCCGAAGCTCGATCTCGCGGTGCTCAAGGAGCTGCCGTCGAAGACGATCATTCTCGGCGTGATCGATCTCTCCGACCGACGGTCGAGACGCCGCAGACCGTCGCGGCCCGCATCCGCGCGGCGCTGCCGTACGTTGCCGCCGAGCGGATCGTCGTCGCGCCCGATTGCGGCATGAAATATCTGCCGCGCGAGGTTGCCTTCGGCAAGATGAACGCGATGGTCGGAGGGCGCCGCGATCGTGCGGCACGAATTGACTACATCGCAGGAGTGAGACGACCCCATGATGCGAACCAAGCCGCCATTTCGCGCCGACCATGTCGGCAGCCTGTTGCGTTCGGCGGCGCTCAAGGAGGCGCGCGCGCAAGCGCGAGACGGGCGAGATCACCGCCGACGCAGCTCAAGGCGATCGAGGATCGCGAGATCGAGGCGCTGATCAAGAAGCAGGAAGCGGTCGGGCCTCAAGTCGATCACCGACGGCGAATATCGCCGCGCCTCCTGGCAGACCGACTTCCTGGTCGCGCTCGACGGCGTCGAATCCTATGTCGGCGAGCGCAAGTTCAAGTTCCAGGGCCCGCAGCCGCGGCCGATCCTGCTGCGCATCAACAAGAAGCTCGGCGGCTACGTGCCGCATCCGATGATCGAGCATTTCAAGTTCGTGCAGTCGCACACCAAGGCAGACGCCGAAGATGACGATCCCGTCGCCATCGACGCTGCATTTCCGCTACGGCCGCGAGGCGGTGCCGGAGGCGATCTATCCGTCGATGGACGATTTCTACCGCGATCTCGGCACGACCTACCGCAAGGCGGTGCGCGCCTTCGCCGACGCCGGCTGCCGCTATCTGCAGCTCGACGAGGTCAACCTCACCTATCTGTGCGATCCCGAGCTGCGCAAGCAGGTCACCGACGCGCGGCGACGATCCCGACAAGCTGCCGACGATCTATGCCGACATGATCAATGCGGCGATGTCCGACATTCCCGCCGACATGACCATCACGATGCATCTGTGCCGCGGCAATTTCCGCTCGACCTTCGTGGCGCTCGGGCGGCTACGAGCCGGTCGCGGAGATCCTGTTCAACACGATCAAGGTGCACGGCTATTTCATGGAATACGACACCGAGCGCGCCGGCGGCTTCGAGCCGCTGCGCTTCGTGCCGAAGGGCAAGACCGTGGTGCTCGGCCTCGTCACCACCAAGACCGGGCAGCTCGAAAGCCGCGACGAGCTCAAGCGCCGCATCGAGGAGGCGGCGAAATTCGTCGACATCGATCAGCTCTGCCTCTCGCCGCAATGCGGCTTCGCCTCGACCGAGGAGGGCAATATGCTCGCCGAGGAGGAGCAGTGGGCGAAGCTGCGGATGATCGTGGAGCTGGCGGAGGAGGTTTGGGGGCGAGTGAGCTCTCGTCGTCATTGCCGGGACGTGACCCGGCAATCCATGTTTCGGACGCGATGGCTCGCCAGGGTCAACGCTACGGGGGTGACATGAGCGCAAGGGAACTGAATGCCAGGCATCGTTTCCGGCAAGGTCGCCATCGTCACCGGCGGCGGGCGCGGCATCGGGCGCGCGCATCGCGCTCGCGCTGGCGCAGGAGGGCGCGCGCGTCGTCGTCTGCGACATCGGCGCGAGCCTGCAGGGCGCCGGCACCGACGCCGGGCCCGGCGCAGGCAGGTGGTCGACGAGATCAAGCAGGCGGGCGGCGAGGCGATCGCCTCGACGCTCTCGATCACCGAGCCGAAGAACGCCGACGAGATCGTGAAGGCCGCGCTCGAGGCCTTCGGCCGCGTCGACATCCTGGTGAACAATGCCGGCATCCTGCGCGACGTGATCTTCCACAAGATGAGCTGGTCGGACTGGTCGGACGTGCTCGACGTCCATCTCAACGGCTCGTTCAACATGAGCCGCGCCTGCGCCGACGCATTTCCGCGAGCAGAATTCCGGCGCCTTCGTGCACATGACCTCGACCTCGGCGCTGGTCGGCAATTTCGGCCAGGCCAATTACATGGCGGCGAAGCTCGGCATCATCGGGCTGTCGCGCGCGATCGCGCTCGACATGCAGCGCTTCAAGGTGCGCTCGAACTGCATCGCGCCGTTCGCCTGGACCCGCATGATCGATTCGATCCCGGCGCAGACCGAGGAGGAGAAGCGCCGCGTCGAGCGCTTCCAGCAGATGACGCCGGAGAAGATCGCGCCGCTCGTGGTCTATCTCGCCTCCGATCGCGCCGAGGGCATCACCGGCCAGATCTTCGGCGTGCGCAACAACGAGGTGTTCCTGTTCAACCAGCCGCGCCCGATCCGCACGATCCATCGCTCCGACGGCTGGACGCCGCGAGAAGCTCGACGAGCAGCTCAAGGGCGCGTTCGGCGCCTCGCTCACGCCGCTCGAGCGCTCCGGCGATGTGTTCTCCTGGGATCCGGTGTGAGCTGCTGCGCCGCATCCGCGTGACGACTCGCGAAGGTTGCGCGGCATCATGACCATCGTCTACGACAAACTGCTCGCGCTGAAGATCCCCGAGGTCGAGCACACCTACGGCCGAGAAGGACTGCATGCTCTATGCGCTCGGCGTCGGGCTCGGCCACGATCCGCTGAACGCGGACGAGCTGCCTTCGTCTACGAGAAGAACCTCAAGGTGCTGCCGACCATGGCGGTGGTGCTCGGCTATCCCGGCTTCTGGGCGCAGCGATCTCGACACCGGCATCGACTGGGTCAAGCTGGTGGCCGGCGAGCATGCGGCTGAGCTGCACCGGCCGCTCGCGCCGCGCGGCACCGTCGTCGGCCGCACCCGCGTCACCGAGATCGTCGACAAGGGCGCCGGGCAAGGGCGCGCTCGTCTATTCCGAGCGCATCATCGACGACAAGGCGACCGGCGAGCGCATCGCGACCATCGACGCAGACCACGTTCTGCCGCGGCGACGGCGGCTTCGGCGGCCCGCCGCGCGAGCAGCCGCCGGTGCATCCGATTCCCGAGCGCGCGCCCGATCTCGTCTGCGATCTGCCGACGCGGCCGGAGATGGCGCTGATCTATCGGCTGAGCGCCGATCCCAACCCGCTGCACGCCGATCCCGCGGTCGCGAAGGCGGCGGGCTTCCCGCGCCCGATCCTGCATGGGCTCGCGACCTTCGGCGTCGCCGGCCACGCGCATTCTCAAGAGCCTGTGCGGCTACGATCCGGCGCGGCTTACGGCGATCGCCGGGCGCTTCTCGGCGCCGGTGTTCCCGGGCGAGACCATCCGCACCGAGATGTGGCGCGACGGCACGGTGGTGAGCTTCCGCGCCCGCGTGGTCGAGCGCGACGTGGTCGCGATCAACAACGGCCGGGCGGAAATCGTTGCTATGATGCCATCGCGTCATGACGGCACCGACGGATGGCAACAGCCGACGACGACCTCGCGCAGATCCGCGCCTCGGTGCGCGCGCTGTGCGCCAGATTTCCCGGGCGAATACTGGCGCAAGCTCGATCGCGAGCGCGGCTATCCGACCGAGTTCGTCGCGGCGCTGACCGAGGCCGGCTTTCTCGCCGCGCTGATCCCGGAGCAATACGGCGGCAGCGGGCTGACGCTGCTCGAGGCCGCCGCCATCATGGAGGAGATCCACGCCTCCGGCTGCAACGGCGCCGCCTGCCACGCGCAGATGTACACGATGGGCACGCTGCTGCGGCACGGCAGCGACGCGCAGAAGCAGCGCTGGCTGCCCGCGATCGCGAGCGGCGAATTGCGGCTGCAGGCCTTCGGCGTCACCGAGCCGACCTCGGGCACCGATACGCTCGCGCTGCGCACGACCGCGGTGCGCGACGGCGATCACTACGTCATCAACGGCCAGAAGATCTGGACCTCGCGCGCGGAGCATTCCGATCTGCATGCTGCTGCTCGCGCGCACCACGCCGCGCGAGCAGGCGAAGACGCGCACCGGCGGGCTCTCGGTCTTTCTGGTCGACATGCGGCTCGCCCAGGGCGCCAGCATCCGGATCAACCCGATCCGCACCATGATGAACCACGCCACCACGGAGATCTTCTTCGACGACCTGCGCGTGCCGGCGGAGAATCTGATCGGCGAGGAAGGGCGAGGGCTTCCGCTACATCCTCTCCGGCATGAATGCCGAGCGCATCCTGATCGCGGCCGAATGCATCGGCGACGCCAAGTGGTTCATCGCCAAGGCGACCGCCTATGCCAAGGAGCGCGAGGTGTTCGGCCGGCCGATCGGGCAGAACCAGGGCGTGCAGTTTCCGATCGCGCGCGCCTATGCGCAGATGCGCGCGGCCGAGCTGATGGTGCGCGAGGCGGCCGTGCGCTATCAGGCCGGGCAGCGACTGCGGCGCCGAGGCCAACATGGCGAAGCTGCTCGCCGCCGATGCCTCCTGGGCGGCGGCCGAGATGTGCGTGCAGACCCACGGCGGCTTCGGCTTTGCCGAGGAATTCGACATCGAGCGCAAGTTCCGCGAGACGCGGCTCTATCAGGTGGCGCCGATCTCGACCAACCTGATCCTGTCTTATCTCGCCGAGCACGTGCTCGGGCTGCCGCGTTCGTATTAGATCACCCATGACCGATCCCGCTGCAAAACCTGCCGTTCTCCTTGCCGATATTGGCGGCACCAACAGCCGCTTCGCGCTTGCTGGCGCCGACGGGCGGCCGGCGCACACGCTGATCATCGAGAACGACTCAGTCGCCGAATCTCGAAGGCGGCGATCGCGCGTTATCTCGCCGAGACCGGTGCGCGCCCGGGCGCGGCGGTGCTCGCGGTCGCAGGCGCCGCTCGAAGGCGAAGAGGTCGCGCTGACCAATCGGGCTTGGCGGTTCCGGCCGGGCGAGCTGGCGCGGCGTTTCGGTTTTGCCAAGCTCCGGCTGGTGAACGATTTCGAGGCGATCGCCTGGGCGCTGACGCGCCTCACGGCGGCCGATGCGCATCCGCTCGGTCCGCCGCTGCCGGCGCGTCCCGGCGTGCGGGCTGTGCTTGGTCCCGGCACGGGGCTCGGCGTCGCGGCGCTGGTGCCGGTCGATGGCCGCTGGCATGTGCTGGCGAGCGAGGGCGGCCATGCCTCGTTCGGTCCGCAGACGCTGGACGAGCTCGAGATATTCGCGGCGCTCCTGCACGAGCATGGCAGCATCAGCGCCGAGACGATTCTCTCCGGACCCGGCCTGCCGCGGCTGCTGCGTGCTGTTGACCCGCGATCGCAGGTTTTGACGCCCGAAGCCGTGGTCGCGGCTGCACTTGCCGGAGACGCGGCAGCACTCGTGACCGTGCAGCTGTTCGTGCAGCTGCTGGGCCGCTTCGCCGGCGGGCTGGCGCTGACCTTCAAGGCCGTCGGCGGCGTCTACATCGCGGGCGGCGTCGCCTCGCGGCTCGGAAAGCTGCTTGACGCGCGAGGCGTTCCGCGCGGCCTTCGACGCGCATCCGCCCTATCAGTCGCTGCTGGCCTCGATCCCGATATGGATGATGACCCGCAGCGAGCCGGGGCTGCTCGGCTGCGCGGTGCTGGCGGACGAGCTCGTTAAGGACTGACCCGCCAGTATGACGGTGTGCTTGGACGCGGCGCTTATCGCGTCGCTGCCGCCGGCCCGAGCGTCTCCATGAAGGCGACGAGGTCGCGCCGCTCCTGATCATTCAGGCTGATCGGCTGCAGCAGCGGCGAGCGGCTGGGGCGGTCGATCCCACCCTTCTCGTAGTGGCGCACCACGTCCTCGAGCGTGGCGGCGCTGCCGTTGTTCATGTAGGGCGGCCGCTGCGCGACTGAGCGAAGCGTCGGCGTCTTGAACGCGAACTGCATCTGCGGATCGTCTTTGAGTGTCACGCCGCGTCCGCGATCGGTGGTCGTGGTCCCGATGTCGTGAAACTTGTCGTCCGTGAAGCGCCAGCCGCCGTGGCACGCGAAGCACAACCCCTTGCCGTTGAAGAGCTCGAATCCACGCTTGGCCGACGCCGAGATCGCAGCCTCGTCGCCCGCGACCCAGCGGTCGAACGGCGCCTGCTCGGGCTCGATCGTGCGCTCGAACGCCGCGACCGCCTGCACGATCGTGTCGATGTTGATCGGCGCGCCGGGCAGCGCGGCGTTGAACTTGGCCACGTAGGTTGGATTTGAGCGGAAGCGCTGCTCGATCACCTCGACTGCGACCGGCGTCGGCGTCTCGCGCATCGACATCGAGCCGGTTGCGACCGAGCTCTTGGCTTGCGCCTCAAGCGTCGGATTGCGTCCGTCCCAGCCGTTGATCGGTGAGGCCGCATGGCCGATGCCGATCAGCGTCTGCGGCTTGCGCGACGTCAGCTTGCCGGAATCGTTAGTGCTGCGCGCGTCGAGCACCGACCATGCCACCTGCGGCAGATGGCAGGTGAGGCATGCAGTCTTGCCCGAGGCTGACAGCTGCGGGTCGGTGAACAGCTCGCGCCCAAGCTCCACCAGCGCCTTGTTCTCGATCGGCCGGGCCGGAGCGCGGCGGTACTGGTCCTTCAATGCCTGGAGCGATGGTCGGAGGGGTCTGCGCACGGGCCACGTCAACTCCGCCAAGGGCGCCAACAACGATCAGAGCCGCCAGGACGCAGTAGCCATGAGTCAATCGCATCATTGCCTCCTCAAAAGAATAGCGCCGGCAAACCCGGCCTCTGGGACGGCGCCATACCACAAAGGCGCGCTCTGGTCCTCCCCCAAACGGGATCAGGAGATGCTTATGCCAGTCCGATCGCCTCAAAGGTATCACGATGATGGATCGCCGACTCCTCCGAGAAACAGCAAAACACCACCGGCCGCATCCCGCGTGGGGCGGCCGCGATCTCCGACGCCACGGTGCCGACTGCGATGCGGGCGGCGCGGTCGGCCGGAAAACGATAGATACCGGTCGAGATCGCCGGATAGGCGATCGAGGTGAGGCGGTGCTCGGCCGCAAGCGCGAGCGCCGTGCGATAGCAGGACGCGAGCAGGTCGTCCTCGCCTTTGTCGCCGCCGCTCCAGACCGGGCCGACCGCGTGGATCACGTGCTTGGCCTTGAGCTTATAGCCGTGGGTGATCTTGGCCGAGCCGGTGTCGCAGCCGCCAAGCGTGCGGCACTCCGCCAGCAGCTCCGGCCCGGCGGCACGATGGATGGCGCCGTCGACGCCGCCGCCGCCGAGTGAGCGATCGGTTCGCGGCGTTGACGATTGCATCGACCGTCAGCGTCGTGATGTCCGCAATTCGGACTTCAATCAAAGTCGTCCCGATGCTGGCGGTCACGAACGGCTCGGTCATGGTCAGGCCCAGTTGGCGCGGCGCTTGAGCGCTGCAAGCGACGCCGTCGCATTGGCGACGATCTCGCCGGGATCGAGCGCCGTCAGGCGGCCAGCCTGCTTGAGGATGCGACCGTCCACCACCACGGTGTCGACATTATAGGGTTGCGCCTAGCGCACGATCGCGGTGACCGGGTCGCCGAGCGGCGCCATGTTGAGGTCGGTTGTGCGCACCAGGATCAGGTCGGCGCGCTTGCCGGGCGTCAGCGAGCCGGTGCGGTCCGCGATGCCGAGGTCGATGGCGCCGTTGATCGTCGCCATCTCCAGCACCTGGCGCGCCGTGACGCTCATCGGGTCGCGCGTGCGCACGAACTGGGTGTCCATCATCAGGCGCATGGCCTGAAACATGTCGCCGCTGCCGGCGACCGGCGCCGTGTCCATGGCAAGGCTGACCTTGAGGCCGAGCTTGAGCAGCTCCACGACCTGCGGCAGCGCATAGGAATAGCGCATCTCCGAATGCGGCGTGATGCTGACATGCGCGCCCGCTTTCACGATGCGGGCGCGGTCGGCGTCGTCCCAGTTGCTGGTGTTGATGAGCTGCACGTCAGAGCCGAGCAGTCCGTTCGCGCTCCAGCGACTTCCACGATGCCGGGCCCGCCGGTGTGCAGCGTGATCGGCAGCTTCAGCGCGCGCGCCGCCGCCCAGTCGCGGTGGATCGCCTGCATGCTGACGGCGCCGCGCGGCGACGTGCTGACGCTGCGCGAGGCCATGCCGAGGCTGAGCAGGCCCTCGTTGGCGAACGCGCTCCAGTCGCGATGCATGCGCTCGAGGTCGGCGATGTCCATCGTGTCGTCGGGCGCCGGACCCCCCTGGAATGTGCCGTAGGAGAAGCGCCCGCGGATGCCGCAATCGATGAGCGCGCGCACGTCGGCGTCGGCATGCGCGGGGCTGCGGATGTTATGCGCCCAGTCGTGCACGGTGGTGACGCCGGAATAGATGCAGCTCGGCGCAGGCGAGCCGCACGCCGCGATAGGTGTCCTCAGGCGTGTATTGCTTGCCGAGCGCGAGCACGGTCGGGAAGTAGCCGTGTTGCGGGCCCTCCATGACCGTGCTGCGGCAGGTCGCGTTCCAGAGATGGTTGTGAGTGTCGATGAGCCCGGGCAGCGCGATCATGCCGCGGCCATCAATCGTGCGGGCATTCGGCGCCGGAAGATCGGCGCCGACGGCGACGATTGCTCCCTCGCGCACATGCACGTCGCCGCGCGCAAGGTCGCCGATTGCGGCGTCCATCGTCAGCACATGCGCGTTGCGCACGACGAACTCGCCGCGCTGCGGGAGATCGGCAGCGGCGGCAGGACGCGCAGCGACGCTGCTTGCGCCAGCGGCGATGGCGGTGCCAAGGAGCTGTCGGCGTGTCAGGCGGGGCTCGGGTGCTGGCGCGTTTGTTGTGGTTGTTACGACTGTTGTCATGACCGCGCTCCCCGGGTTCGAGCCGATCACGCAATTATAGACCGTCGATCGAGGCGCGGGGAGGCTTCTGATCTCCTCGCCTGAAGTGAATCACCCCAGCTCGGCGTGGCTCTCGGCCGCGAGGTCGACAGTGCTGCGCACCCCGATGTCGTCGAAGTGCTCGCGCAGAAACGTCGTGCGCGGCGCGCTTGCCGCCGTCGCGCAGCTTGAGGAAGAAGTCGTAGTCGGAATCGAGCTTGGAGCTGGCGGTGAGCTTGTCGAACACGCCATCGAGCGCGATTCGATGCAGGTTGATGCGGCGATATTGGCCGGGCCCCTTGCCGCGCGGCAGGGCGCCCAGATCGATCAGCCGGGTCACGAAATCGATCGCGCGCACTTCCGCCATCAGCGACGAGTTGAACGTGATTTCGTTGATCCGGTTCACGATCTCGTTCTGCGAGCGCGGCGTCATGCGGCGCTCGATCGGATTGATCTGGACCAGCAGAACATCCTCGGTCTCGGTAGGCGTCGAAGAACGGAAAGATCGCCGGATTGCCCAGATAGCCGCCGTCCCAGTACGGGATGCCGTCGATCTCGACGGCGCGGAACAGCGTCGGCAGGCAGGCCGACGCCATCACCACATCGGCGGTGATCTTGTCGCGTGGAAAGACACGCAGGCGGCCGGTGTGGACATTGGTCGCCGACACGAACAGCGGTGGCCCAGGAAATGCGCGCACCGCGTCGAAATCGACGAAGCGCTCGACCACGTCCTTGAGCGGATTGATGTTGAGCGGGTTGAGGTCATAGGGCGACCAGAAGCGCGACACCGCGTCGAACCAGCTCTGCACCGGCGAGCCTTCCATCGGCAGGAACGAGAACAGCCGGTCGATGACGGCGCGCTGCATCTCGGGCAGCTCGCCATCGAGGCTCGCGGCGCGCCAGAAATCGGCAAGGCGCTTGCAGGCCTCCTTCGGACCGCCGCGCGCCATGCCATCGGCGACCATGACGGCGTTGATGGCGCCGGCCGAGGTGCCGGAGATACCTTCGATCTCGATGCGATCGTCCTCGATGCAGGCCGTCGAGCACGCCCCAGGTGAAGGCGCCGTGCGCGCCGCCACCCTGCAGCGCGAGGTTGATCTTCTTGCGCGCGGACGAAGCCACGGCTACTGCGCCGTCCAGCCGCCGTCGATCGACAGGTTGGCGCCGGTGATCTGCGAGGCCGCATCCGAGCAGAGATAGAGCGCGAGCGACGCGACCTGCTCGACGGTGACGAACTGCTTGGTCGGCTGCGCGGCCAGCAGCACGTCGCGCTTGACCTGCTCCTCGGTCATGTTGCGCGCCTTCATGGTGTCGGGGATCTGCTTCTCGACCAGCGGCGTCCAGACATAGCCGGGGCTGATGCAGTTGGCGGTGACGCCGAAGGTCGCAAGCTCGAGCGCGACCGTCTTGGTCAGGCCCGGCGAGGCCGTGCTTGGCGGTGACGTAGGCGGCCTTGAACGGCGAGGCGACCAGCGAATGCGCCGAGGCGGTGTTGATGATGCGGCCCCATTTGCGCGCCTTCATGCCGGGCACCGCGGCGCGGATGGCGTGGAAGGCGGCCGAGAGATTGATCGCGATGATGGCGTCCCACTTCTCGATCGGGAATTCCTCGATCGGCGCCACGTGCTGGATGCCGGCATTGTTGACGAGCACGTCGACGCAGCCGAAGGTCTTCTCGGCCGTGCGCGATCATCTCGGCGATCTCGGCCGGCTTGGTCATGTCGGCGGCCGAATAGACGGCTTTGACCGCGAACTCCTTTTCGATGCCGGCGCGCTCCTTCTCGATCGCGGCCTTGTCGCCGAAGCCGTTGATCATGACGTTGGCGCCTTCGCGCGGCCAGGGCGCGCGCGATGGCGAGCCCGATCCCGGAGGTCGAGCCGGTGACGACGGCGGTTTTTCCTTTCAGCATGACAGCTCCTGTCTGTTCGTGGGCTGCCCCGAAAAGGATCTAGGCGGCCGAACGCGTGGCCGCATCAGCGGTCTGGCTGCACTATTCTGTGTAACATCCGGTGTCGCCGACGGCGACGATCGTCTCATGCCGGTGCACGTCTCCGCTGGCAGCATGACATCGATCGTACTGCGGCGGCCGATATCGTCGAAATGGGCATCGAGGAAGCGCCGCGCCGCGCGCTTGGCCGAGCTTGTGCAACGATCAGGAAGAACTCGAAGTCGGTGTTGAGCTTGCTGCGCGGCGTCGAAGGCCGCCGATCGTCCATGACGATGCGATGCAGCCGCAGCGCGATGCTGCGCCGCGATAGTTCCAGCGCCCGCAGCTCCGCGATCAGCGGCGCGTTGAACGTGATCTCGTTCATGCGGGCCATGATCTCGCGGGCGGTGGTCGGCACCTTGCGCGCGTTCGCGCGGATTGATCTGCACGATCAGCACGTCGTCGGTCGCGTCCGATTGCAGGAACGGCAGCAGCGCGGGATTGCCGCTGTAGCCGCCGTCCCAATAGGGCACGCCGTCGATCTCGACCGCGCGGAACAGGAGCGGCAGGCAGGCCGACGCCATCACGACCTCGGCGCGTGATCTCGTGGCGCGGCGAATACGCGCGGCTCGCCGGTCAGCACATTGGTGGCCGAGACGAACAGGTCGCGCTCGCCGGCGCGAATGCGCTCGAAGTCGACGAAGCGCTCGATCAGATCCTTGAGCGGATTGATGTTGAGCGGGTTGAGATCGTAGGGCGACAAAAAGCGCGAGAGCGCACCGAGCCACGGCAGCGGCGCGCGTTGCGGCACGCAGCGAGAACAGCCGCTCGACCACGCGCGCGCTGCAGCTCGGGCAGGTTGCCGCCGAAGCTGGCGGCGCGCCAGAATTCGGCCAGCCGCTGGCGCGCCTCCTCGGGGCCGCCGCGCGCGAGCCCGTCGGCCAGCATCACGGCATTGACCGCGCCGGCCGACGTGCCGGACATGCCGTCGATGGCGATGCGGTCGTCGGCCAGCAGCTGGTCGAGCACCCCCCAGGTGAAGGCGCCATGCGCGCCGCCGCCCTGCAGCGCCAGGTTGATCGGCTTGCCGGCGGCCCGTGCGGGGGCCGGCCGCGAGCGCCCCGACAAGCAGCTTGTTCAACAGCGAGGCAAGCATCACATCTCTGTGAGATTGGCGGAGAGGCGCGCCGAATCGGCCCCATGGAACCGCAAATGTGGGGGGTTAACTGTTGCATTGCAATAGTTAAATGCTGCATTGCATCAATGTCTCCCGCAACGTCGCAAAAAAGGTAAATTCGCCTCATGGCCAGAGCCCGACCATCGCGATGAGCACGGCGGTCTTTCCCGACGCCCGGTCACGACCACGCCCGCTGCTCCACCGATGCCATGGCGCTCGCGGAGGCGCGCTGCATCGAGCGCGGCCAGCGCCTGACCCCGATCCGCCGGGACGTGCTGGCGACGCTCCTGGCGAGCCACCAGCCGCTCGGCGCCTACGAGATCATGGAACGGCTGGCGCCCGAGCGGGCCGCGGCCGGCGCCGATCACGGTCTATCGCGCGCTCGAGTTCCTGCGCGAGAACGGCCTCGTTCACCGGATCGAGAGCCGCAACGCCTTCGTGGCCTGCGTGCATGCCCATGCGGCCGGCGATCTCGTGGTGTTCCTGATCTGCGAGCGCTGCGGGACGGTCGGCGAGGCCTCCTCCGCGGAGGTCGCCGCGACGCTGCAAGTCGGCCGCGCGCTGCCGCCGGCTTCACGCCGAAATCGCCGGTGATCGAGATCAGCGGCGTCTGCACCCATTGTGGCGGTAACGCGTGACGCTGGCATGAAAGTTCGATCACGTTGACGCCGCCCAGGGCGGCTCTGGCACTTCGTGGCGCAGGAGATCGAGAATGATCGAAGCAGGTCCACAGGAACGGCGCAAATCGGTGGCAGTCGATGTCGGCGGCGTCACGGTCGGCGGCGGCGCGCCGGTCGTCGTGCAGTCGATGACCAACACCGACACGGCCGATGTCGCGGGGACCGCCGCGCAGGTGGCGGCGCTGGCGCGCGCCGGCTCCGAGATCGTGCGCATCACGGTCGATCGCGACGAGGCGGCGGCCGCCGTGCCGCACATCAAGGAGCGGCTGCTCAAGCAGGGCGTCAACGTGCCGATCGTCGGCGACTTCCACTATATCGGCCACAAGCTCCTGGCCGATCATCCGGCCTGCGCCGAGGCGCTCGACAAGTACCGCATCAATCCCGGCAATGTCGGCTTCAAGGACAAGAAGGACCGCCAGTTCGGCGCCATCGTCGAGACCGCGATCAAGCACGGCAAGCCGGTGCGCATCGGCGCCAACTGGGGCTCGCTCGACCAGGAACTGCTCACGCATCTGATGGACGAGAACGCGCGCTCGAACGCGCCGCAAGGATGCGCGCGAGGTGACGCGCGAGGCGATGATCCAGTCGGCGCTGCTCTCGGCGCAGCGCGCCGAGGAGATCGGGCTGCGCGCGCGACCGCATCATCCTGTCGGCCAAGGTCTCGGCGGTGCAGGACCTGATCGCGGTCTATGCCGATCTCGCGCAGCGCTCCGACTATGCGCTGCATCTCGGCCTCACCGAGGCCGGCATGGGCTCGAAGGGCATCGTCGCGTCGTCGGCCGCCATGGGCATCCTGCTGCAGCAGGGCATCGGCGACACCATCCGCATCTCGCTCACGCCCGAGCCCGGCGGCGACCGCACGCTCGAGGTGAAGGTCGCGCAGGAATTGCTGCAGACCATGGGCTTCCGCACCTTCGTGCCGCTGGTGGCGGCCTGCCCGGGCTGCGGGCGCACCACCTCGACCACGTTCCAGGAGCTGGCGCGCGACATCCAGAGCTTCATCCATCACATCGATGCCGGAGTGGAAGAAGCACTATCCGGGCGTCGAGACGCTCAACGTCGCGGTGATGGGCTGCATCGTCAACGGCCCGGGCGAGAGCAAGCACGCCGACATCGGCATCTCGCTGCCCGGCACCGGCGAGACGCCGGCGGCGCCGGTCTTCATCGACGGCAAGAAGTCGGTGACGCTGCGCGGCCCGACGGTCGCGGCCGACTTCAAGCAGATGGTGATCGACTACATCGAGCGGCGCTACGGCCACGGCGGGGCGGGGCGCACCGCGGCGGAGTAGGGGCGACACGGTGAGCGGGCGGGTGCGGCCGCTAGCGCCATTGCGTTTCCCAGTCCCCGCCCTACATGCTCCGGCATGACCAGTTCCGACCAGGGACCGCCGGATCGCCCGCGATCCGAGCCCGAGATCATACCGCCGGAGCGCGCCGATCGGCGCGACAGTTCAAACCCTCACGTCTGGGTGTGGGTTGCCGACCGCGAGGGCATGCGGCAGGCCAACGTGACGCTGCCCGGGCCGTTCACGATTTTCCTCGCACTGGCGCTCGTCACACTGGTGGTCGGCGGGATCTTGGTCCTGGTGCTTGGCGCCGTGCTGATCTGGATCCCGATATTCGTGCTGGCGGTCGGCGCGCTGCTTCTCGCGGCGGCCGCACGCCAATACTGGTGGCGCTTCCGGCGCTGGCTGTCGCAGCACTGATGTTTGGCAAAACGAAACCAAAAGCACACTTTGGCAGAACGAAACCAAAAGGCGCGTTCCAGCATATAGACCAGCGCGACTCGCGTTGACGCTGATGGTGGGCACGGCGCGCGCGAGACTTTGCCGTATGGAACAGCAGTGCCAGCGCCTTTTGCCCACCCTACGAGCGCGCTACTTGTCGTCTTCCTTGCACGCGATCATCGCCTCCTCGAGATCGAGCTCGCGCTCGATCTTGCGGCGGGACTCGTCGGTGATCTTGCCGTCGCGCAGCAGCTGATAGATGTATTCGCGCTCGGCCGCGATCAGGTCCATGCGCACACGGGCGCCGAGCGCGGCGGCGTCCCAGCCTTCGTCCACGCTCTTGGGAAACTGCTGGCTGCGCGCCTCGTGACGCGCGCGCGCCAAGGCCAGCACGTCGTCCGATAGTCCGCGGGCCGCGGCGTCGCTCCTCGATCTGGCGCAACGCGGCCTCCATGGCCTCGTGCCGGGCGACGAGCTCGGCGTCGTATTCCAGCTCTTCTTCGGTCTCGCGGTCGTTGCCGAGCCGAGCCAGCGGATCACCAGCGGCAGCATCAGGCCGAGCCCGACCAGCGTCAGCGAGGATCACCCCGAAGGTGATGAACAGGATGAGGTCGCGGTTCGGAAACGGCGCGCCGTTCGCAAGCGTGAGCGGGATCGCAAGCGCGGCCGCGAGCGACACCACGCCGCGTACGCCCGTAAAGGCGATGCACGAATGTGTAGGTCCAGGGCGGCGACGGGTCGCGCTTGCGCAAGCGACGGCGACAGCCAGCGCGGCAGATAGGTCGCGGGGAAGACCCAGACGAAGCGGGCCACGATGACGATCGCGGTCGTGACCAGCGATCGGCGACGGCAAGCTCGCGCAGCGAGAACGTCTGCGCCTTCTCCACAAGCGTGCGCGCCTGCAGCCCGGTGATCAGGAATACGAAGCCTTCGATCACGTAGATGATCAGGTCCCAGAAGAACATGCCCTGCAGGCGCGTGGCCGACGAGATGAGCAGCGGCCCGTTCCAGCTCACGTAGAGCCCGGTCGCGACGGTCGCGAGCACGCCCGAGCCGCCGAGATGCTCGGGCACCCAGTAGGCGAGATAGGGCGTCATCAGCGAGAGCACGATCTCGACGCGCGGATCGCGCGCCAGCCGCCGCGGCATGCAGGCTGAGCCAGCCGATGCCGATGCCCCAGGCGATCTCGCCCACCACGATGGCTGCGAAGGTGCCGGCGGCCTGCGGAAACGAAAATGTGCCGGTCGAGATCGCGACGACCGCGAAGCGGTAGAGGATGAGCGCGGTCGCGTCGTTGGCGAGCCCTTCGCCCTCGAGCACGACCAGCAGCCGGTGCGGCAGGCCGAGCCGGCGCGCGATCGCCAGCGGCGCCACCACGTCGGGCGGCGCCACGATCGCGCCGATCAGGAAGCCGACCGCCCAGGGCAGGCCGAGCACATAGTGCGCGGCGGCCGCGACCGCGCAGGTGGTGAACACCACGCAGCCGAAGGCGAGCAGCGAGATCGGCCGCAGGTTGAAGCGGAACTCGCGCCAGCTCATGGAGACGCCGGCCGAATAGATCAGCGGCGGCAGGATCACGAGCAGCACGAGCTCGGGCGCGAGCTCGATGCGCGGCAGGCCGGGAATGAGCGCGAGCACAACGCCGGCGACGACCAGCACGATCGAGGGCGCGGTGTTGAGCCGGCGCGCGATCAGGGCGGCGGCGACCAGCACCGCGAGCAGGACGAGCAGGATCTGGATGGTGGCGGTCATTGCTGACCGCATACAAACGGCATCACGGGCGGCGGATCAAGCCTGTCGGCTTACCGGCGGCGCCGATGTGGGATTTAGGTCAGGCGTTACGATCTTTCGCGATCGATCGTACCCGGAGCGGTCGCGGGATCGGCGACAGATTCGCGAGCAGCAGGATCGTGCTGACGATCAGACAAAGCAGAAAGGTCTTTTCCATCGCCGAAGTCCTGCCGAGACGCGTTCCATGCTCTTCGCGGAGTAGGAACGCGCTCGGCGGGACAAAGTTCCGTCGTAGAGTTCTTTGAGTGGCGCATGGTCTTTGTCGGCGAACCGGTGTCCACTTCGCCGGACCATCCGCTAGTCGCTCCCGAACTGCGCCGCCAGATAGGTCGCGATCGTGCCGGCCTCCTCGGGCGTTGCGGTCGCGCCACGCGTCACCATGTTGGCAACGATCGCGGGCCAGTGCTGGCGCGGCCGCTTGACCACCGCCACACGCTCGAGGTCGTGGCAGAGGGTGCAGCGGGTCTCGACCAGCTCCTTGCCGGCGCCGGCCGGCAGCGTGACCGCGACCTTGCCGGGCGGCGCCGCGCCCGGACCGAAGTTCGCCGTCAGATAGCGGATCACAGTCTCGGCTTCGGAAGGCGAGACCTGCGCGCCGCGCAGCACCATGTTGTGAACATGCTTTCTCCAGCCGGCCGTTCCCTCGCGGCCAGTCAGAATGGGCGTGAGCGCGTGGCACTGCGTGCAGGCGACGGCGACGATGTCGCGGCCTTCGCCTTGCGGCAGGGCACCCTGAGCGTTGACCTGCGTCGTGGCGACGAGCGCAAGCGCCGCCGCCGCACCAAAAACTCCGAGACGTGTCATCACACCCTCCGCTTGCGGACGTCGGCGAGCGAATAGGTCGGGTGATACGTCGACGCCGCCCCGATGCCGTCGCGATAGGTGTCGATGTCGAGCAGATAAGGCCGCCCGTCCGCAACCGCCTTTTGGGCGCGCGCGATTGCGCCTTTGAGCTGCGATGCTTCCTTGACGGTCTCGGCCTCGACCCCGAAGGCCGCCGAGGCCTTGGCGTAGTCGACGTCCGGATCGCCGAGATAGCAGGTCATGTCGCGGCCGGTCTGGAACTGCCGTCCGCCATAGTGCCAGATGCGGTTGCGCTCGTTGTTGTAGCTCTTGTTGTTGAGCACGATGTTCATGATCGGCGCTCGGTAGCGCGCCTGCGTCCACAGCGGCTGCGCGCCGCTGAACAGGAAGCTGCCGTCGCCGACGACCCCGACCACCGGCTGGTTCGGGCGCGCGAGCTTCACCCCCATGGCTGCCGCCATGCCCCAGCCGAGCACGTTGGGGCCGGTGCCGAAATATTGCTTGCCGTCGCCGCCAAATGACATGGCGGTTTCCATGGTGCGGCCGGAGTCGATGTCGCCCACGAAGCAGGTGTCCTTGTCGAGCGCGGCTTCGAGCTCGAGCCCGATGCGCTCGAGGCTCACCGGCGAGCGGTCGGCGTTCTCCTTGACGATCTGCCGGCGGAACTCGCGCATCTCCTTGGTGTAGGCGGCGGTGCGGGCATGACGCTCGGCCGCGATCTCCTTGATCTTTGCTTCGGGAGCGATGCTGCGAACCGCCTCGATGATGTCGGCAATCGCGAGCCGCAGATCGGCGACCATGCCGAGGTCCACAGGCGCGCTGCGGGCAAGGCTCGCGGGATCGCTCCGGATCGAGATCAGCCGCGTGCCCGGAGAGGCGCGCTCGCCGAACTTGTTGCCGAGGTTCAGCAGCAGATCGGGCTTGCCCGGATAGCGCATGTCGCGCAAGCAGCGGCCCGACGTAGAGCGGATGCTGGGTCGGGAACGGCCGCGACCAGTAGCCGAGCGAAAGCGATTGGCCGGAGACTGGCAGGCCGAGCAATTCGGCAAGCTTGAGCAGCTCCTTCTCGGCGCGGCACCAGGCGATCTCGTCGCCAACGCTCACGAGCGGATTGCGCGCTTCGATGAGAGCGCGGGCGGTTTTTTCGACGTCGTCCTTGTCGGGACGGATGCGCATCGGCACGTCGAACTTGGCCTGGTCCCAGACCGCGGCCTTGGCCTGTCCGCGCAGCACGTTGGTCGGCAGCGACAGAAACACCGGGCCGCAGGGCGTGGTGGAGGCGAACTTCAGGCCGCGCCGGGTGGTCTCGGGAATCCCCTCCGTTGTCTTTGCGGACCAGTGCCACTTGGTGATCGGCTGCGTCATCACCTCGCCGTGGTCCGTCTCCTGCGTCAGGTCGCGCCCGAGCTGGTCCTGCTCGACGGAAGCGACCGCGACCAGGATCGGGATCTGGTCCTTCCAGCTGTTGACCATCTGGGTCATCGCGTTCGGCAGGCCGATATTGGCGACGATGACGACGCCGGTCTTGCCGGAGGCGCGCGCATAGCCGTCCGCCATCGCGACCACGGCGCCTTCCTGGACACCCTTGATCAGCTGGATCGAGGGCTCGTCGACGAGCGCGTCAAAGATCGGGAAGTCGCCAGTCGAAGGATTGAAGAAGATGAATTCGACGCCGGCCGACTTGAGCTGCTGCACGAACAGCGCGCCGCCGGTGCCTTGCACCTCGCGCATCGCGGACGCCGGCGCTGCGGCCGAAAGCGACTGCGCCATCGCTTTGACGGCAACCGAGCTCATCCCAAGCGCGGAGAGGCCGGTCATGAGCTTGCGTCGCGAAATGCCGTTGTCCAGATATTGCTTGATCAGGTCCTTCATCAAATCATCCTCCCCAAGGCGGCTTTTGCGGCGTTTGTCCGTTTGACCAGACAGCCAGCGTATCACCGTCCCTCCGCCAGCAAAAGCCGACAAAGGCCGGCGGACGATGCTCAGATCGCGCTCGCCGCGATGTTGACGGTCAGCGCGAGCAGCGCGGCGTTGAAGATGAACGAGATGACGCTGTGGCCGAACACGGTGCGGCGGATCGGCTTGCAGCTCACGGTCACGTCCGACACCTGCGCGCACATGCCGATCACGAACGAGAAATACATGAAATCCCAATAGTCGGGCTCGGGCTCGTCGCCGGGAAATTGCATGCCGCCGCCCTTGCCGTCATTCTCGTCGTAAAATTCGTGCGCGTAGTGCAGCGCGAAGATCGTGTGCGTGAACGCCCACGACAGCAGGATCGTGATGGTGGCGAGGAAGAGGTCGGCGGCGCTGCGCGTGCCGCCGTGCGAGGTGCCGAGCAGCGCGATGATGGCGACGCAGGCTCGCCAGCGCGGCGACCGCGGTGAGGATCAGGATGGTGAACTGGCCCTCGTCCTGCAGCCGCGCCTGCCGGCGCATGTGGTGCACGTCGGCTTTCGACATCAGGCGGAAGGCAAGCACGAGGTAGAGCCCGACGCAGACGTCCCAGCCGATGAGCAGGCGAGGACGCGAGCCGCCATCGCGCCAGGACCGCGAACACGAAGGCGACCACGATGCCGATCGCGACCGCGATGAACAGGCGCGGGCGCGCCTTGACGATGCGGATCGAGCTTCGGCAGACGGCGTTGGACGCCGGACGCTCGGTGTTCGTGGTCATCGATCCATCCGTGTTGATTAATCGGACGCGCCGTTCGAACGGATCATCGATCTAGCGGACCGTGAACGTCTCGCTGGAACAGCCTCGTCCACTTGTCGCCCTCGTCGAGGAAGCGCGGCAGGTCGACGAAGATCAAGTCCGTCGGGCGCAGCCTTGACCTTCGGATTGGTCGGCACGGCTTCGCGCTCGGCCAGGATCTTCTGGCCGTCGGTCAGGATGAAGTCCTGGAACAGCAGCGCCGCATGCGGATGCGGCGCGCGCCTGAACATGCCGACGCCGGTCGGGAACGCCGACCACCGGCGGCAGGTAGACGATCTCGACCGGCGCGCCCTCGTTCTTGAGCTGCTCGACGCGATAGCTGTAGGCGGTGAGCGCGAGCGGCACCTCGCCGGTCGGCACGAGGTTGGCCAGCAGCGTGTGGCCCTTGCGGATCGACATGCCGTTGCGCGGCGACGATGTCCGGAACAGCTTGAGGCCCTTCTGCCTCGCCCATGTGAGCCGACGACCGACATGAACCAGTTGGCGTCCTCGGCCTCGATCGCCGAGCTTGCCCTTGAAGCGCGGATTGAGCAGGTCCTCGTAGGTCTTCGGCGCGTCGGCCGGCTTGATGATGTTGGTGTTGTAGGCGCCGGCGAAGACGCGAGAGCCGCGTCGCGATCCACTGGCCGTGCGCGAAGCGTCGCCTGCGGGATCAGCTCCGCGGAGACCGGCGTCGCGATCTTCTGCAGCAGCTGCTCGCGCACCATCGCTTCCATGTCGGGGCCGGCGGTCTCGGCGAGTCGACGTCGTAGCGGCCGGCGGCATATTCGCGCGTGACGCGGTTGCGGATGTCCTCCGAGCTGCCGCGCCAGTGCTGCGCCTTGATGCCGTATTTGGCCTGGAACGCGTTGATCAGCGCGCCCATGTCGGCGACCGTCATCGACGAATAGATCGTGAGCGCGTTTTCCTTCTTGGCGCCGTCGATCAGCCGCTGGGTGCGGTCGGGGCCGGCATAGGCGGCGAGCTCGGCGAGCGCTGTGCGCCTGCGCGGCGAACCGACGTGCAGGAGCGAGCGCCAGCGGCAAGGCAAGCGCGGCCAGACGCGATGCATCCGCATCCGTCCGCCGATCGGTGCAGTTCCATGCAGTCCATCCCGATATCGGCCTGCGGGAGTCGCGCCTGCGTTGCGTTCGCCGCCTCAGGCTTTCTGCGGCGGCAGGTTCGGCAGCTCGGCCTCGTAGACCGCGTCCATGCGCGGCGTGAGGCCGTGCTTGGCGAGCGCATCGGCGAACATCTGGCGCACCAGCGGCTTCTCGTCGGCGTAGTCGATCTGGTTGCCGCCGAGCCGGCGGCTGATCCACGACAGCGGCACGCCCTGGCTGTTGCGCGGCGAGGAATGCTTGAAGGCGAGATAGCGCGCCGGCGTCGGCCCGGAATTGAAATGCTGGTGGAACCAGGCATTGGGCGGCACGATCAGCGTGCCGTATTTCCAGTCGTAGCGCTTGGGCTCCTCGCCTTCCGGCCACATCAGCGAATAGCCCTCGCCGGTGAGCACGATCACGTGCGCGCCCGGGCCATGCGCGTGCGCCTTCTTGTAGGTGCCGACCGGGAACTGCGAGATGTGGCTCGCGATCGAGCCCTTGGCCATGTTGAAGCGGATGTGGCCGCCGCCGGCGCCGCGCTCCTTGGCGGTGATCAGCGGCAGGTTGATGGCGTCGGCCACGAAATTGGTCGTGCAGCAGGAAGCCGTTCTGCTCGCCCTTGGCGCTGAAATAGTCGGGCTCGCCGGAGAAGCGGTTCTTGAAGTCGTAGTTGAAGTTGAAGACGAAATCGGCGTCCTCGTAGAGATTGATCACCGAGGGGAAATTGGTCACCGCCGACGAAGCGCACGACCTCCTGGCCGGAGCCGTTGAAATGCTGGTACCAGCAGTTGAGCGGAATGGCGAAGATCGAGCCCGCCTTCCATTCGAAGGTGACGCGCGCGCCGGCATTGTTCCAGACCGTGGTCGAGCCGCGGCCGGCGAGGATCATGATCATCTCCTCGTACAGATGATGCTGCGGCTCGAGCTTCTTGCCGGGCGCGATCTCGCAGACGTAGCAGTCGTTGGAGGTGCGCGAGGCCTCGTGGTTGATGAACACGCCCTTGGCGCCTTCGCCGCGGCGCGCCCACGGCTTGAGCTCGACGGTGCAGCAGATCGGGAACGTATTGCGCGCTGATGATGTCGAGGCCTTCGCCGCGCACGAACCGCAGATAGGGCGTGTCCTTCTCGGTCTTGAACTTGTTCGCCATCTCCTCGGAAACGAGCACGTCCTTGGCCACGCTTTAACCTCCCTGTTCCCGCTCCAGCCCGGATGCGGCCGAAAACACGCTTCAGATGTAGCAGCGAGCGGCGTCTTGCCGCAATGCTGTCGCGGGGCGCGTTTAGGTTGTCGCCGCGATGGTTGTCGTCGACGATGAGCGCAGCGATACAGCCGCAGCCCCGCCGTCACCCTTGTGGCGCCTGGTGCGGATAGTGGTCATAGCGTTGGCGCTGGTGCTGCTGTTGCCCTATCTGCTCGTGCCGCTCTATCGGGTCGTCGATCCGGTCTCGACCCTGATGCGTGTGGCGCTGGGTGACCGGCGCGCGGGTGGTGCGCATCGATGGTTCCAATCGAGCGGATCGCGCCGGTCCTGCCGGCGACCGTCGATCGCCGCGGAGGACGCGCGCTTCTGCACCCATCACGGCGTCGACTGGCAGGAGATTCGCGAAGCCCTCGAGGAAGCCGACGACCTCAGCGAGGCGCGCGGCGGCTCGACCATCACCCAGCAGACTCGCCAAGAACCTGTTCCTCTGGGGTGGGCGCAGCTTCGTGCGCAAGGCACTTGAGCTGCCACTCGCGCTTTGGATCGACCTGGTGCTGCCGAAGCGGCGCATCCTGGAGATCTATCTCAATATCGCCGAATGGGGCCCGAACGGGCGAGTTCGGCGCCGAGGCGGGTGCGCGCTATGCCTTCGGCAAGTCGGCGCGCGACCTGAGCGCGCGCGAGGCCGCGCTGCTGGCCGCGATCCTGCCCAATCCGCACCGGCGCAGCGCGCGGATTCCCGGACCGGCCGTGCGCCGGCTGGCCGGCGTTCTCGAAGCCCGCGCCCGCAGTGCCGATGTTTCGTGTCTGCGCGCTCGGTAAGGCGAGAGGAAATGCGGTGGGGCAACGTGAAATCGAAAAAGCGGCACTAAAATCATGGGCTTGCGGGTGCTCTTGGCGTCCCGATCGTGGGGCAGGGTGCTTCGATCGATCACTAGCCTTCAAAGGCTGGGCACTAGCGCTTCCCGCGCCGATCCTCTATAAGCGCGGCCTTCGAAACACTTGCGTTGGCCCTGCTACTAAGGAGTGCTTCCATGGCCGTCCCCAAAAGAAAAACCTCGCCGTCGAGACGCGGGATGCGCCGGTCTGCCGATGCGCTCAAGCGGCCGACCTATGTCGAGGACAAGGATTCAGGCGAGCTGCGCCGGCCGCACCACATCGATCTGAAGACCGGCATGTACAGGGGCCGGCAGGTGCTTAAATCCAAAGCGGAGGCATAATTTCGTCGGCAAGATGAGATCAGCTTGATTTATCCATAGTGGGGGAGCCGTCATATGCCACAGGCTGCACGCAAGTCGAGTGCTCTGATGTACGTGTTTGCCTTCCCCATGCTGATCGTGCCGTTCGCGATCTACAATATGATCGCCTACCTCATGAACATGGACTTCCACCAGACCGTGTTCAGTGTGCCGCTCATTTCCGGCCACATGATGCAGGTCAGCACGGGCGACATTCTGGTCCTGCTTGGGGTCATTCTGCTCTACGTTGAGATTCTCAAGTCCACTCGCTTCTCGACCAAGGCGATCGTGGATCACGTCCTGTCGATCATCCTGTTCATCGCCATGATGGTGGAATTCATCGTGGCGGAGAAGGCGGCGACCTCGACCTTCCTGATCCTGACCGCCCTGAGCTTTGTCGACGTGGTCGGTGGCTTCACCATCACGATCAGGACCGCTCAGCGCGACGTCACCTTCGAGGGCGGAAGGCCGAACGGCCAGCTGAGATCCGGCCGTTCTTTCTACACTGACCAATCCCAGGTTTTGAGCTGGAACGCTCGCGCTGACCGCGCTGGTGTAGTGGGCGATCGCGTCTGCTGGCTCGGCGCGGCCGCGCGCCCGCGTCTGCGGCGCATGTTGGGCGGTGGCGATGAGTTGCGCCAGGAAGGCGGGTGACGGCCGCGCGGAGTGGCGGTGGCTGCCCTCTCGCGCAGGCGCGACCGGGACGAGCTCGTGCCCGCTCACCTCGGGCTGCTGGTTAGGCTTCTGTGCCGGTGCGGTACGCCCCTCGCGGACGGGACCCAGGGCGGAAACCTTGCTGATGTCCATATCGACGCCTTACGTGTCCCGGAACGGGACACCGAGGTCCCGCACACGCTCCGCGTCGCAAGGGCTGTGCCGTCCGCGCATCACGCTGCTGCCAAATGCTGATCAAGCCCCAATGGTGTGATTTTCCATTAATTTAGGGATTTCCGATAGGTTGATCGGAAGGTCGCTGCGGCGCTTTCCCGCCATCGCCGCGACATGGCCTCCTGCGGAGTTATCGTGGCCACTTCGGATCAGACCGACGGCGTGCGCCCTTATGTCGACGGGCAGGAACCCTGCGTGGTTGGCGAGCCGTCCGCGCCGGTCGCTATCGCCATCGATCATGGCGCTATCATCACCTCCGTCGGTGAGGCGGCCTACGAATGGCGGCTCGATACTGACGCGATCGTCTGGGGCGCCAATGTCGGCGAGGTGCTGCCGTTCGGTGACCTGGACGCAATCGCCACGGGGCGAGGCTTTGCGCAATGCGTCGAGCCGAACAGCGGACGCTCGCGCGCCGACGCAGTGAGCCACGCGAATGCGGTCGATCAGGGACGTGGCGTCCCCTATGAGCTGCAATATGCCCTGCGGCTGCCGAATGCATCCGGGCTGTCATGGGTCGAGGACATCGGCCGCTGGTTTGCCGGCGCCGATGGACGCCCGCTGCGGGCGCACGGTGTGCTGCGGGTCATCAACGAGCGCCATGAGCGCGAGGAGCGGCTCGCCTATCTCTCGCACTTCGATGCGCTGACCGGAGAGATCAATCGCTGGCATCTGACCGAGCTGCTCGAGGCGAGCATCGCGGAAGCCACCAAACTGCGCTCATCCTGCGGCTTTCTGCTGGCCGCGATCGACAATCTCGGCAGCATCAACCGCGCCTACGGTTATGACATCGCCGACGAGGTGATCACGGCGGTCGCCAAGCGCATTCATACGCAGCTGCGCGCCAAGGATCATCTCGGCCGCTACTCGGGCAACAAGTTCGGGCTGATCCTGAACAATTGCACCATCGAGGACATGCGGGTCGCCGCCGAGCGCGTGCTCGCCACGACGCGCGATCAGGTTGTGAGCACGAGCGCGGGGCCGGTCGCAGTCACCGTCACGGTCGGCGGCATCACGGCGCCGCGCCACGGCCGCACCGTGCGCGAGGTCCTCAGTCGCGCGCAGGAAGCGCTCGATGTCGCGAAGGCGAGGCGGCGCGGCTCGTTTGCGGTCTACCGGCCCAATCCCGAGCGGGAGGCGCAACGCAAGGAGAACGTGCGCGCGACCGACGCCATCATCAGCGCGCTCAACGACCGGCGCGTCTTTCTCGCCTACGAGCCGGTCGTGGCCGTCAATTCACGGCAGATCGCCTTTTTCGAATGTCTCATGCGCGTGCAGTGCACCGACGGCTCGATGCTGCCCGTCAATGACGTGGTGCCGCTCGCCGAGCGGCTCGGCCTGGTGCGGCTGCTCGATCATCGGGTGCTGGAGCTTGTTCTGGCTGAGTTGATCGCGGCGCCGGAGCTGAAGGCGAGCCTCAACGTGTCGGCGCCCTCTGCCGTCGATCCCGACTGGTGGTCGGCGCTCGATGCCATGCTGAACGCGCACAAGGGCCTGGGCGAGCGGCTTACGCTCGAGATCACCGAGACCGCCGCCATTCACGATGTCGACGAGATGCGCAGCTTCGTGGCGCGCGCGAAGGACCTTGGCTGTAGCATTGCGATCGATGATTTCGGCGCCGGCCATACGTCGTTCCGCAACCTGCGCAAGCTCGGCGTCGACATGGTCAAGATCGACGGCGCCTTTGTGCAGAACCTGACGCGCTCGGAGGATGACCGCGTCTTCGTGCATACGTTGATCGACCTCGCGCGCCGGCTTGGCCTCAAGACCGTGGCGGAATGGGTGCAGGATGAAGCGGCCGCCGCGATCCTGGCCGGCTGGGGCTGCGACTATCTGCAGGGCGCTCTGGTGGGGCTTGCTTCGGCCGAGCGGCCGTGGCGGAAAACGCAAATCCTTGCAGCGGCGAGCTGAGGCACCTCCGATCACGGCACTCAAGAGTCAGATAGCGCAGATTCCCGTCAGTGATGCACCGGTGGTCTCTCTCGGCCTCATGGTGAGGAGCCGCGCTTTGAGTTCACCAGATTCCATAGCCTCGTGCGCGGCGTCTCGAACCATGTGGCCGCCCCATCCTTCGAGACGGGCGCCACGCTACGTTTGTGCATGCCGAAAGCAACGCGCTGGCGCCCTCCTCAGGATGAGGCGGATAAATCTTCGGCGCCTGCCACCCTGATTTCCAGTGAAGTCCGCTTTAGCTTCGTTCTTTCTGACTGAGCCGGTCGAGCCGCTTCTGCATCTCTTCCATCTGGCGCTTGAGATCATCGATCTCATCGCCACCGCTGCCGCCGCCAGTGGCCTGAGCAGACTTGTCCGCCTCGGTGCCGGCTTGCCCACCGCGCCGGCCGAACGGCGCGAACATCGCGAACGCGCGCTCGAACATTTCCATGTTCCGCCGCGCCTGCTCCTCGAGCGCGCCAAATGGCGTGCCGCCAAAGGCCTGGGCCATCTGCTGGCGGAACTTCTCCTGCTCGCGGGTGAGCGATTCGATCGACACCTCGAGATAGCGCGGCACCAGCATCTGCATGGAATCGCCATAGAAGCGGATGAGCTGGCGCAGAAAGTTGATCGGCAGCAGGTTCTGCCCTTCCTTGTTCTCCTGCTCGAAGATGATCTGGGCGAGCACCGAGCGGGTGATGTCCTCGCCGGACTTGGCGTCGAAGACGACGAAATCGTTGCCGGCCTTGACCATGGAGGCGAGGTCCTCAAGGGTCACGTAGGTGCTGGTGCCGGTGTTGTAGAGCCGGCGGTTGGCATATTTCTTGATAGTGACGGGTTCTTCTTTAGCCATGGCGCATGTGCCTGCGAGTGGTCTGCTGCAGCACCGAACGCGTGATCTGAGCGGCAGTCTCGGTGCTAAAGGTTGCCAATACCACATCGGCAGGACCTTCGCTCGTCACGGAAGTGCGGGTCCCGGTATTGCAAAGCCGCCGGCTGGCGAAGCGCCTGGTCGCTTTGGGTCTGTGGACGCGCGCCATGTGGATTGAGTTCCGCCTCCCGATGTTGGCCAGCATAGCCCTTTTCGAGGCGCGAGCCACCGTTTTGTCATGTTGATCCCATGGCATCGTAACGATGGCATCGTAACCATGGCATCGTATCCAGGGCATCGTAACGTCCTGACGCCGCCATTGAGGCAGATCTGCCCCGTGTCTCGCTCTCATTGACATGCCAGCCACCTACGGGCCATGGGTAAGCCAGATCCCAGATTGCATGGACATCAGGCTCGCGGGAAAGCCAAATGAGCCACATATGTAGGCTGTCCCGCTCGGTCTGATCACTTGGTCCGATTGATCCTGGTCCGATCAATCCGGTTCAGATCACACCCGGTCCGATCAAAGGAGCCCGAATATGAAGAACGATATCGTCATTGTGGGCGCGGCCCGCACCCCGGTTGGCGCATTTGGTGGCACGCTTAGCAGCTTGCCAGCCCACGACCTCGGCAAGGTTGCAATCGTCGAAGCGCTCAAGCGGGCGGGCGTCGCTGGCGCCGACGTGTCCGAGGTGATCATGGGCCAGATCCTCACCGCGGGGCAGGGGCAGAACCCGGCCCGGCAGGCGTCCATCGGGGCCGGGATCCCGGTCGAAAGCCCGGCTTGGGGGGTCAATCAGCTCTGCGGCTCGGGGCTCCGGACGGTCGCGCTTGGCTATCAGGCCATCCTCAATGGCGACAGCGAGATCGTGGTGGCGGGCGGCCAGGAATCGATGTCCATGGCGCCGCACTGCCAGCATCTTCGCAACGGTGTGAAGATGGGCAACTTCGAGATGATCGACACCATGATCAAGGACGGCCTCTGGGATGCTTTCAACGGCTATCACATGGGCAACACCGCCGAGAACGTCGCGCGGCAATGGCAGATCACCCGCGCGCAGCAGGACGAGTTCGCGGTCGCTTCGCAGAACAAGGCCGAGGCGGCGCAGAAGGCCGGCAAGTTCAAGGACGAGATCGTGCCGGTGACGGTGAAGAGCCGCAAAGGCGATGTGGTGGTCGACGCCGATGAATATCCCAAGCACGGCACGACGCTCGAGAAGGTCGCTGGCCTGCGCCCGGCCTTCGCCAAGGACGGCACGGTGACGGCCGCCAATGCCTCGGGCATCAACGACGGCGCGGCCGCGCTGGTGCTGATGAGCGCGAGCGAGGCGCAAAAGCGCGGCAAGACTCCGCTGGCGCGCATCGTCTCCTGGGCCCATGCCGGCGTCGACCCGTCGATCATGGGCACCGGCCCGATCCCGGCCTCGCGCGCGGCGCTCAAGAAGGCCGGCTGGAAGATCGAGGATCTCGATCTGGTCGAGGCCAACGAGGCCTTTGCGGCGCAGGCCTGCGCGGTCAACAAGGATCTCGGCTGGGACACCTCGAAGGTCAACGTCAACGGCGGCGCCATCGCGATCGGTCATCCGATCGGCGCGTCGGGCGCGCGCGTCCTGGTGACGCTGCTGCACGAGATGCAGCGGCGCAACGCCAAGAAGGGCCTCGCCACGCTGTGCATCGGCGGCGGCATGGGCATCGCGATGTGCGTGGAGCGATAGTCACGCGTGCACGAGGGGGCGATCGTGTGCCAGGGCACGCCCCCGGTGGGATGAAAAGGGAAACGCCGGAGGGGTCGTGCGATGGCTCGGGTTGCAGTGGTGACAGGTGGTACGCGCGGGATCGGTGAGGCGATCTCGAAGGCGCTCAAGGCGGCGGGATACAAGGTGGCGGCCAACTACGGCGGCAATGACGAGGCGGCCCAGAAATTCAAGGCCGAGACCGGCATTCCGGTCTTCAAATGGGACGTCTCTTCCTACGATTCCTGCGTTGAAGGCGTGAAGAAGGTCGAGGCCGAGGTCGGCCCGGTTGACGTGCTGGTCAACAATGCCGGCATCACGCGCGACACCATGTTCCACCGCATGAAGCCTGAGCAGTGGAATGCGGTCATCAACACCAACCTCAACTCGCTGTTCAACATGTGCCGCCCAGTCATCGAGGGCATGCGCGAGCGCAAGTTCGGCCGCATCATCAACATCTCGTCGATCAATGGCCAGAAGGGACAGATGGGGCAAGCCAACTACTCCGCCGCCAAGGCGGGCGAGCTCGGCTTCACCAAGGCGCTGGCCCAGGAGAGCGCGCGCGCCGGCATCACCGTGAATGCGATCTGCCCGGGCTATATCGCGACCGAGATGGTCAAGGCCGTGCCCAAGGATGTGCTGGAGAAGAACATCCTGCCGCTGATTCCTCTTGGCCGGCTGGGCGAGCCTGAGGAGATCGCGCGCTGCGTGGTGTTCCTCGCCTCCGATGATGCCGGCCTGATCACCGGCTCGACGCTGTCGGCCAATGGCGGCCAGGTGATGGTGTAGCATTCTTCAAACGCAGCGAGCGTGTCGTGTCGGTTCCCGAAAGCGCTGATATAGCCCGCTCGCCGGCCGACATGAGCGTCGACTGGATCAAGGCCAATGCGGTTGCGGCGCTTGCATCATTTGTTCTGGGCGTAGCGACCTTCGGTCTGCGTCAGATGCTGGGCCTGCCCGACCCCGACGCCGGCGAATTCGCCAGGGGTTTGCAAGGCCTTGCCGAGTTGAGCGCTGCAATCGTCGGGTTTGCGATCTATGGGGTGCGTACCGGCGCGGTGCTCCAGCGCAAGCTGCCGAGCTTTCCGCCGCTGACCTGGCAGGCTCTGCACGTTCTGATGGGATTCGGTGTTGGCATCGTGGTGGCCTCGCTCGAGCTGCAGGCGGGCTCCGCTCCACGCGAGAATCTGACGCCCTCCTCGATCCTAAGCGTCGCGGTGGGCGGCACGATGATCGGTGCTTTCATGGGAGCCGCTGCGGGAGCGCTGCAGGCGCTGGTCCTGCGCAAGGCGGCGCGCGAGGTCGGCGATTGGATCAGATGGTCCGCGCTCGCCGGCACGACGCTCGGGGGCTACGCGCTTGCGCTCGGCATCGGCTCCGATCAGCCATTGCGCGACGAGGTTCTGACACAGCTGCTCGGCTTTGCGATTGCGGTCGCCGCCGGCATCGTGATGTTGCCGGCGCTGCTTCGCCTGCGGCCACGCTAGAGCGCAAGTCTAAACGACCAGATGGCGCCGCGCGCAACGCTCATCGGCCTCACCGCCGTTCTGATGTGGTCATTCCTGTCGCTGCTGACCGTTGTGAGTGGCGAGGTCCCGCCGTTTCAGCTTGCCGCCATGGCGTTTGCGATCGGTGGTGCGCTTGGAGCGCTTCCGCTCGTGCGCGGGAATGCCAAAGTGCTGCGGCAACCCGTTGCGGTTTGGACGCTTGGGATCGTCGGCTTGTTCGGCTATCACGCGCTCTATTTCCTGGCGCTGCGACTCGCGCCGCCGGCGGAGGCTCAGCTCGTCAACTATTTGTGGCCGCTGCTGATCGTGCTGTTTGCGGCGCTGTTGCCGGGCGAGCGGCTGCGCCTGCACCATGTCGTCGGCGCCCTGCTTGGGCTCGCCGGGACCGTGCTGCTTTTCATCGATCGTGGAGGCACCACGTTTGCGCTCACCTATCTGCCGGGCTTCGCGGCAGCGATCGGGGCCGCGATCGCCTGGGCCACCTATTCGGTGCTGTCGCGATTGTTTGCGGCGGTGCCGACGGCAGCCGTCGCTGGCTTCTGCCTGGCAACGGCGGCGCTGTCAGGCGTCTGTCATCTCCTTTTCGAGGACACCCGATGGCCTGCAGGCGCCGTGCAATGGCTCGCGGTGGTCGCGCTCGGCATCGGTCCGGTGGGCGCCGCGTTCTATGCCTGGGACATCGGCGTCAAGCATGGCGACATCCGGGTGCTGGGGGCGGCGTCCTATGCGGCGCCGTTGCTCTCGACCGGATATCTGGTGCTGGCGGGCTATGCCACCGCCAGCCTGGCGCTCGCGGGAGCTGCTCTCCTGATCTCGGCCGGTGGCCTTCTGGCAGCCAAGGACATGTTCGTGTCGGGGCGCCGTTCTTAATCCGGCACCCAATCCTTGGGAGCAAGCTCAAAGCCGGAGAACTCGAAACCCGGCGCGACCGTGCAGCCGCAGAGCGTCCACTCGCCAAGGCTTGCGGCGGCTTGCCAGGCGCCGGTGCTAACGACCGCCTGCGGCCGTTCGCCTGCCGCGAGATCAGGCCCGAGCGGGACGCGCTTGATTGGCGCCCCTTCCTGCTCGGCGATCTCGAGCAGCAGCGGCGCGCCCGCATAGTAGTGCCAGACCTCGGCTGCATCGACCCGATGCCAGTGCGAGCGCTCGTCGCGCGCCAGCAGAAAATAGATCGCCGTCGACGCCGGGCGGCCGCCCGCTACGGCGCGGTCGTCACGAAACGTTTCGCGAAAATGCCCGCCCTCCGGATGCGGCTTGAGTGCAAGCAGGTTGATCACGTCAGTGGCGGAAAGGGCCGGCATGGTTCTTGTCCACGTGTTGGTGCGGAAGATCGATGATCGATAGAACGCCGACATTGCCGCGGCCATGGCGGGCGAATAGCTTGCGCGGCGACAGTGCTCCGGCCAAAAGTGGGGCAGGGCACATCGTACACAAATAGGACTCCAAACAGGACTTCATGAGCTGGCTCGTCTTTGCATTCTCCGGTCCGATCTTGTGGGCCATCTCGACACATTTGGACAAGTACCTGGTTGAGCGCTTCTTCAAGGACACCGACGTTGCCGTCCTTGTCGTGTTCACAGCGCTGATGGGGCTCTTGTTGATGCCGGTGATCGCGGCATTCGACCCGTCTGTCCTGACACGCGATGCGAGCAGCATCGCGCTGATGGGACTCTCCGGCATTCTCTACATGGGCGCGATCCTGTTCTATCTGCGGGCACTGCAGGACCATGAGGCCTCGGTGGTGGCGCCGTTCTTCCAGGCTTCGCCGCTCTTTGGTTATGCGCTGGCTTACCTTGTGCTGGGCGAGACGCTGACCGGCAGGCAGCTCATCGGCGGCGGGCTCATACTCGCGGGCGTTCTGTTCGTGTCGATACGCAGCGGGCCACGGCGCGAGCGATTCCGTTGGGGGCTAGCGCTGCCCATGCTCGCCTGCGGTTTCGTGCTCTCGCTCTCTACCCTGATCTTCAAGATCTTCGCGGTGCGTGACGAGTTCTGGGCCACCACGTTCTGGATGTTCGCGGGCGAAGCATTGTTCGGCGCCGGATTTCTCTGCCTTTCACGCTATCGCACGCAGTTCGTGCGGCTCCTGCGCTCGAACACGGCGGCGCTGCTCGCCATCAACGGCTCGAACGAGCTGATCAACCTTGGTGGCGGTCTTGGCAACCGCTACGCGCTGGTGTTCGCACCGCTCTCGATCGTGCAGGCGATCGGCTCGACCACGACGCTGTTTGTCTTTGCGCTCGGAATCGTATTGGCCCTGCTTTTTCCGCGTGTTGGTCGCGAAGATTTATCGACACGCGAGCTTGTCATGAAAGGCGTGGCGGCCGTTCTGGTGGCAGCCGGTGTTGCATTGGTCACACAGTGACGGACGAAATCTGAAGTTTGCAGAAGTGTGGCTGCTTCATGAGCAATGTGTTCATCACCTAGTCAGGTAGCTCCGGCTACCCTCATGGGCGTGGACGGGGGCTTTTCCTACAGGAGGATGGAGAGAATGGTCTGCAAATCCGCAATTGTGGCCGGTGCGTTGTTTGTGATTGCTGCTGCGGCGAGCCCCGCATCCGCGATCACGGTTGGGCCGCATAGCAAGGCTCCGATCGCGACCGAGGATTCGCTGGCGCAGCCGGTCCAATACGGCTATTGCGGCCGTTGGCGGCGGGAGTGCGCTGATCGCTGGGGGTGGAGAACGCCTCGCTTCTACATATGTCTTGAGCGCCGCGGCTGCGCCCGGTAGTGACCGGGGCAGGCTTCACGCCATCAGTTCGGCCCCGGACTTTGTACCGGGGCCTTTTTTCGGGCTCAGACGGCCTTACGCGGCTTGATTGGCCGAATATCTTAGCGGCGTGGACGGGGGCATTCCAACTTGGAGGATGGAGAGAATGGTCTGCAAATCCGCAATTGTAGCCGGTGCTTTCCTGACCATTGCAGCACTGGTGGTTCCGGCGTCTGCGGTCACAGTCGGGCCACACAGCAAACCCTTGCTGACGACAGAGGATTCGCTCGCTCAGCCCGCCCAGTGGGGCTATTGCGCTCATTGGCGGCGCGTGTGCTCTGATCGCTGGGGTTGGAATACCAGCCGATTCTACCTTTGTCTCAAGCGCCGCGATTGTAATTTCCCGTTCTGACGGACTGGTTTCGAAATATCCGTAGCCTTGCAAGGAGCCGCTGCCGGGCGGCGCACTGATGTGCCGAAATATTCACATGAGCACCGATCATGACCGTGGAAAGTGCCAACAGAATCTGTTGCTACTGTCCCCTGGGAATCTAAGACTTGCCATTGTGCGGTACCGCGACCGGCTCCAGGATCGAGACACGACGCTATGCAACGACGCACCTTCTTGAAGCTGTCGGCGGCGGCCGCCGCCGGTGCTGTTCTGCCCTTCGAGGCTGATGCGGCAGTCCTGAAGCCCTACAGCTTCGACGCTGTTCCGCCGATGGACAACATCAACTCCTATGTGCGCTGGATGCAGGAGAATCGGGGCGAGGATCCAAGATATCTGCGCGCGCGCTTCGAGCGTTTCCAGAACATGGTCGGCAATCGCGATGTGTGGGATGCGCGCGACAAGCGGGCGTTCCTGCTGACGCCGCGCGAGGAGTTCTGCCTGCCCGAAAGCCGCTCCATCATCTATGACGTGAACTATCACGACATCGGCTTCGGCGTGACCATCACGGGCCCGCGGGTGGTCGGACGGATGACCAGCTCCATTGAGGTCAAGAAGGACGAGAAGGTGCTCGAGATCGGCACCGGCTCAGGCTATCAGTCCGCCTATCTCTCCAACCTGACCAGCAAGGTTTGGACAGTCGAGATCATCAAGCCGCTCGCGGAGCGCACGCGCAGCCGTTATGACGCGCTGATCCAGAATGGCTATACCGAGTTTCAGGCGATCAATACCAAGCAGGCCGACGGCTATGACGGCTGGGAAGAGGCCGCTCCGTTCGACAAGATCATCGTTACTTGCGGCATCGATCACATTCCTCCGCCGTTGCTGCAGCAACTCAAGACCGGCGGCATCATGGTGATTCCGGTCGGACCGCCGGGGGCTCAGCACATTCTCAAGGTGGTCAAGGACGAAGGCGCCGACGGTCAGATCGGCGTTAGGCGATCCGACATCTATAATGGCCGTCCGGTGCCATTCGTGCCGTTCACCAAGCTTGAAGGCGAAGCAGTCAAGGGCACGCACAACAAGCGATAGGCGCAGGTCTTAGAAGCAATAAGTCTCAGAGCGACAAGTCTCAGAAGCGATTTTTGCGCTCGCGGATCTCGGCGAACACTTGCCAGGCCGGCTTGCCGGCGAGCCCGAGCGACTTCGCGATTTCCGGCACGTCGGCGCGCAGGAACGGGTTTGCGGCTTTCTCCTCGCCCATGAAGGTCGGAATCGTCGGCTTGTTCTCCGCGACCAGGCGCTTTGCTTCCTGCTCGCGCGCTGCCAGCGTGGCATTCGTGGGCTCGATCGTCTTCGCAAACGCGATGTTCGCCATCGTGTATTCATGGCCGCAGAAGATGCGCGTGTCGTCTGGCAACGCGCGTAGCTTCAGGAGCGAGTTCCACATCATTTCGGGATTGCCTTCGATCACGCGGCCGCAGCCGATCGAAAACAACGTATCGCCCACGAATGCGAGCTTGTCGGCGGGCAGGAAATAGCTGATGTGCCCCGCGGTGTGGCCAGGCGTTTCAATCACCTGCGCCTCAAGCGAGCCGACGTGCACCCGATCGCCTTCGCGTACGGTCTCATCGACCGCCGGAATGCCGCTCGCTTCGGCGGCAGGCGCGACGACGCGGCAGCGATGGCGCGACTTCAGCGCCTCGATACCGCCCGTGTGATCGTGATGGTGATGGGTCACGAGAATATCGGTGAGCTGCCATCCGGTGCGCTTGAGCGCGGCTTCGACCGGAGCGTCCTCCGGCGCGTCGATGGCAGCGGTGGCCATGGTTTCTGGGTCGTGCACCAGAACGCCAAAATTGTCCTTGAGGCAGAGGAACAGGCAGGATTGAGCGGGCATGGCTATCACTCCGTTCCGGTTTCGGGGCTGGTACCGATTTGCAACCGATTTCATGGTATTTTGGCGTCATGTCAAACGACGTTGTCGACTTGCGGAACTTCTACGCCCAGCGCCTGGGCGTGGCGGCAAGGCGGTTCATCGGACGCGGTATCCGCGCGCGCCTTGCCGATACGCGCGGCATGCGGGTTTTGGGCATCGGCTACGCAACCCCTTACCTCGGATTGTTTCGAGAGGAGGCGGAGCGCTGCCTTGCCTTCATGCCGGCGGCGCAAGGCGTGCTGAAGTGGCCTTCGACGCGCCCGACGCTGGCGGCGCTCGTCGACGAGCTTGATCTGCCGCTGCCGGATGCCGCGGTCGATCGCGTCCTGCTCGTGCATGCGCTCGAGATGACGCATGATCCGGGCGCGCTGTTGCGTGAGGTGTGGCGAGTGCTGGCGGCGGGTGGCCGGGTATTGGCCGTGGTTCCCAATCGGCGCGGGGTGTGGGCGCGCATGGATACGACGCCGTTCGGCCACGGCCGGCCTTACTCGCGCTCGCAGATATCGCAGCTTTTGCGCGACACCTGGTTCACGCCGGTCGGATGGTCGGAGGCGCTTTACATGCCGCCGGTCGCGCGCGGCTGGTTCATCCGCTCGGCGGTTGCCTGGGAGCGGGCAGGGGCGACCATTTCGGCACCGTTCGCGGGCGTGCATATCGTCGAAGCGACCAAACAAGTCTATCGCGCTGTTCCGACCCGGCGCGAGAAGAGCCGCTTGGTGCCCTCACTTTCGCCGGCGCTTGCGCCGTCGCCGGGCGGATAGAGCATGATCCCGAAAACCCTGCCTCAGGCTTGACCCGGGGTGGAAACCGGCTTCGGAAACGATCATGCTCAAAGTCTAGCACATCGTGGCGAAGGGACGCCGCTCCGCCGATCAGGATCTCCGCCGCACCGAGAAGCGGGGGCCCAAAAATGCCGATGCCCCGCATGTGCGGGGCATCGTTGATCTCTTGCGACATTACTCGCCGGGCTGGCTCTCTTCGCGATCGTCGCCGCGCGGCCCGCCCTGAAAATCGCGCGTGCCGCGGTGCCGGCGCCGCCGACGATGCAGCGGGAATCGGTCGGCTTGGTTGTCGTGGCCGTTCTGATTGAGGCCCTGGCCCTGCTGCGGCGCCGGCGCTTGCTGCGCGCTACCAGTAATAAACGACGGCAGCCGATCGATGTCGCCGCCAGTGTCGGGCGCGGCCTGTTGGCTCGGGCGCTGGACGTGGACTTGGCTTTGCGGCTGGTGGTTCTGCTGCTGCGGAAACGGTTGTGCATCACGCGGCAGGTAAGGCTGCGGCTCGCGCATGCCGAACGGCGTATCGCCGCCTACTGTCTGCTGCTGATCACCATCTTCCTCGTCAAATGCCTCGTCACGCGCGCCAGCGGGGTTGTCGTTTTCAACGCGCGGGAGATGCGGGTTGTTCTGCCGGAATTGCTCCTGCGCCGCGGCGATGAGACGGTAGTAGTGCTCCGCGTGCTGGTAGTAATTCTCCGCTGAAATCGGATCGCCGGAGGCCTGCGCGTCGCGCGCTAGCTGAATGTATTTCTCAGCAATGTGGGCCGGGTTGCCCCGAATTTTGACATCGGGTCCATTCGATTCGAAAACACGCGACATCGGATTTTGGGTTTTGCGGTGACCGCCGCTATGCCCGTGATTGTGACCGTGGCCATGATTGGTGTGACCGCCGTGACCGCCGTGATTGCGGCCGCGCATACGTTTGTTCTGACCGTTTCTCATGTTTCGCCCGTTCGCTGATCCTCTTCTTGTGGCGGCCGAATGCCGCCCTCGCCCTCAAGCCGTTCCCCTCACGCTCTTCGCCTTCACCGCGCGTTTCCCATCTCACGCCAGCGCCACGGCCAAACAAACCGCGTTCCTCGTGAGAGCAGGCGCACAGTCAACCTGCGGCAAAGCGCCGCCAAGCTCGATGTCCTGTCGCGAAGCAGTAGCCCCTTGGCTGGTCAGATATTGGCGTAGCCCACCTCTCGTCACGCGCGGCCACGTCGATGATCGATCGCGGACGGCGCCTAACCGATGAAGCATTTCGAACCCGAATCGGGAAACTGTCGGCCGGCTCATCCGGCTGTTTGTTTCACGTCTTCGCGCCGGCACTCCGGAGCTTTGCTGCGGGCCTCAAATCGGCGCGGCCGAGCGTCTCGGGTCAATTCCTAAGCGGGACCCTAATCGGTCTTGGGCCACAATCCAAGTGATTTTTTGCGTGCCTGAATTGTGTGAGACTCATAACAGAGCCCTTGCCAGGAGCGCGCGCGATGCACCGAGAGATCGGGACGTGGGCTCTCGACCGCAAGCCCAGCCGCTGAAAAAAGCGCCGCAACGGCGCTCGCTTGGCCGGTGCCGAGCTCCACAACAATCAGGCCGTTCGCGGCGAGCAGCCGGCCCGCATCGGCTGTAATCGAGCGGTAACCATGAAGGCCGTCGTCGCCGCCGTCGAGCGCGCGTGCCGGATCGAACAGACGCACCTCGGGCTGCAGGGTTGCGATATCGCGGCGGCGCACATACGGCGGATTGGAGACCACGAGATCGAACGAACCCTTGAGCGCCGCGCCGTAGTTGCAGACCGTAAAAGAGGCGCGCTCATGCAGTTGAAGCGCGCGGGCGTTGCGGCGTGCGCAAGCAACGGCCTTCGTGCTCAGGTCGGTGCCGATGCCAACGGCCGTGGGACATTCGCTGAGCAAAGCGAGGAGCAGCGCGCCCGAGCCGGTGCCGAGATCGGCGATGCGCAGTGCGCGCTGGCGCCGCGGTCCCAGCGCCGCCAGCGCAGTCTCCACCACGGTCTCGGTTTCAGGACGTGGCACCAGAGTGTCTTCATTGAGCCTGAATGGCAGTCCCCAGAATTCCTTGACACCGAGAATGCGCGCGACCGGCTCGTGCGCTAGGCGCCGCTGTGCCAGCGCCGCGATGGCTGCGCGCTCGGATGATGTCATTTGGCGCGCGCCCTGGCTGACGATGCCGGCGGCATCGAGACCGAGCGCATGGCCAACGAGAATGCGGGCGTCGAGCTCCGGGCTATCGAGCCCCGCCGCCGCGAAGGCGCGCGCCAGCGTTTGCCGCGCTGACGCAATGGTCTCGGCCGTCGTCAATTCAAGATCCGACACGCCTGGTCTCCTGCTGCGGACTCTTCCGATGCAGGCTCTGTCCAGTACATGGTGCGATCAGGCGCCGGTTTCCGCCGCCAGCAGCTCCGCCTGATGCTCGGTCACCAGCGCGTCGATGATCTCACCCAGCGCCTCGCCCTCGATGATCTGCGGCAGCTTGTAGAGCGTGAGATTGATGCGATGGTCGCTGACGCGGCCCTGCGGAAAATTGTAGGTGCGGATGCGCTCGGAGCGATCGCCGGAGCCAACCTGTCCGCGCCGCTCGGCGGCGCGGGCGGCGTCCTGCTTCTGGCGCTCGTGGTCGTAGAGCCGCGCGCGCAGCACCGCCATGGCCTTGGCGCGGTTCCGGTGCTGCGAGCGGTCCTCCTGCATCATCACCACGATGCCGGTCGGGAGGTGGGTCACGCGCATCGCCAACTCGGTCTTGTTGACGTGCTGGCCGCCGGCGCCGCCTGCCCGCAGGGTGTCGATCTTGAGGTCGGCCTCGTTGATCGCGATGTCGACATCCTCGGCCTCCGGCAGCACCGCGACGGTCGCGGTCGAGGTGTGGATGCGGCCCGAGCCCTCGGTGTCGGGCACGCGCTGCACGCGATGGACGCCCGATTCGAACTTGAGCTTGGCGAAGGCGCCGCGGCCGCGAATTTCGGCGATGATCTCCTTGTAGCCACCCATCGAGCCTTCGCTCGCCGAGACGAGCTCGACCTTCCAGCCCTGCTTGGCGGCGAAGCGCTCGTACATGCGAAACAGGTCGCCGGCAAACAGCGACGCCTCGTCGCCGCCGGTGCCGGCGCGAATTTCGAGGATCACGTTGCGCTCGTCCATGGCGTCCTTGGGCAGGAGCGCAAGCTTGATCTGCTGCTCCAGCGCGGCCCGCCGCTCCTCGAGCGCGGGCTTCTCGCCGCTCGCCATCGGCGCGCATCTCGGCGTCGGTCGCGGGGTCGTCGATCAGCGCGTTGAGGTCCGTCGATCTCGGCGACGACGCCGCGATAGGTCGTTGATCGCCTCGACGATCGGCCCAAGCTCGGCGAATTCGCGCGAGAGCTTGACATAGGTGTCGGGCGACACCTGCGTCGAAAGCTCCGCCTCCACCGCCTGGTGGCGGGCGATCAGGGCGTCGAGTTTCTGTTCCGGCAGCATGAGGGCTTTCGGTTGCTCGTCGTGACTTGTTCGTCGTGACTATGGAATCGGGTCAAGTACGCGGTGTATGTCAATGGCACTCAGCCGAACTGCTCGGCAACAAGAGGGAGTGAAATATGCCCAAGATCAGGCATCTGGCCGTCATCTGCATGGACCCCGAAAAGCTCGCCAAGTTCTATTGCGAGGTGTTCGAAATGAAGGTGGTGGCGCGCAGCGACGGCCGCAACAACGTCTTCCTCACCGACGGATACATGAACCTGGCGCTGCTGAGCCAGAAGGCCGAGGGCAAGCCGAACGGGCTCAATCATTTCGGCTTCCATGTCGAGGATGCCGACGTGATCGCCGAGCGCCTGAAGAAATGGGACGTGGTTGGCCCGACCGAGCGGCCCGCCGACCGCGTCTATGCCGAGCAGCGCGCGACCGACCCCGAAGGCAACATGTACGACATCGCCGAGGGCGGCTTCGACCGCGATCTCGCGACCCCGAAGAAGACCCGGCAAGGCGCCCGTCGAGGCCTGAGCTCGTCACCGTGAGGCGGCCGATCCGCGGACTGCCACGCGTTGCTTGCCCGCGCTCGCCGTCGCGGCGCGTCGTCTTGCTGGCACGCTGCCGGCTCAGCCGCGCGCAGATCGACTTGCCGATTTCTTCCGCGGCAAGCAGATCCGCTTCGTGCTCGGCGCGGCGCCCGGGCAGGACTACGACGTCTGGGCGCGCTTCCTCGCCCGCCATCTGCCGCGCCACGTGCCCGGCTCGCCGAGCTTCGTGGTGCAGAACATGCCGGGCGCGGGCCACATGCTCGCGACCAACTGGCTCTACAACGTCGCGCCGCGCGACGGCACGGTCTGGGGCAGCGTCAGCCGCAACATCCCGAACGCCGGGCTGCAGCGGCTTACCGGGCGTGCGCTACGACCCGCTCAAGTTCAACTGGCTCGGCAGCCCGGAGCTCACCAATCGCGGCTGTTTCGCCATGGCGACGCGCGCGCGTGAAGACGGGCGAGGATCTGTTCGAGCATGAGCTGGTCGTCGGCGGCACCGGCGCCGGCTCGACCGTGACCGAGACGCCGAAGCTTCTGCGCGGGCTGCTCGGCATGAAGATCAAAGTGGTCGAAGGCTACGTCAAGCCGCAGGACGTGCAGCTGGCGATGGAGCGCGGCGAGGTCGACGGCCTCTGCACCGACGACTGCAGTCGTTCCGCAACTTCCGGCCGGACTGGGTCAAGTCGGGCGACGCGCGCGTGCTGTTCACGCTCGAGAACGAGCCGGTGTCCTGGCTCGATGCGCCGACCATCTACAAGTTCGTCAAGACCGACGAGCAGCGCCAGACGCTCGATTTCTTCTCGTCGAGCATCGAGCTTGGCCGCCCGATGCTGCTGCCGCCGGAGGTGCCGCGCGAACGTCGTCACGGCGCTGCGCCGCGCCTTCGACGCGACCATGAACGATCCGCAGTTCCGCGAGGAGGCGCAAGAGCATGGGCTTCGAGATCACGTTGCGCACCGGCGAGCAGCTGCAGGCGCTGATCCAGGCGGCGAAGGACACGCCGCCCGAGATCATCGAAGGCTGCCCAGTGTCGAGCCGGTGCAGGCGGGCAATTGAACGTCTTCAGACCTGCAAACCCTGCTCGGCCGCGAAGGCCTTGAGCTTCTCGCGGATCGACACGCTGCCGGCCGGGCTGTCGAGCAGCGGCTTCGAGCAGAGCCGCCGCCTTGCCCGCGTCGAGCTCGAGCAGCATCGCCTTCACCGGGCCGACCGCTGTCGGCGCGAGCGAGAGCGAGCGGTAGCCGATCGCGACGAGCGCGAGCGCGCAGATCGGCTGCGAGGCCATCTCGCCGCAAAGCGTCACCGGCTTGCCGTGCGCGTCGGCCTTGCGTGGCGATGTCGCGCAGCGCCCGCAGCATCGGTGCCGACAGCGACGTCGAAGCGGTCGGCGACGCGCTTGTTGCCGCGGTCGGCGGCATAGAAGAACTGCATCAGGTCGTTCGAGCCGACCGAGAGGAAATCGACGCGCTCGAGCAGTTCGTCGAGCTGGTAGAGCAGCGAGGGCACCTCGACCATGGTGCCGACCTCGACCCGCTCCGGGAGCTTGTGGCCGTGCCGGCGCAGATGCGTCAGCTCGCGCTCGACCAGCGACTTCGCCTCGTCGAATTCCTCGACCGTCGCGATCATCGGGAACATGAGGCGAGATTGCGTCCGCCGCCCGCGCGCAGCAGCGCGCGCATCTGGGCGCGCAACAGGCCCGGCCGGTCGAGCCCGAGCCGGATCGCGCGCCAGCCGAGCGCCGGGTTCTCCTCCTCGACGTTGCGCATGTAGGGCAGCACCTTGTCGCCGCCGATGTCGAGCGTGCGAAACGTCACCGGCTTGTCGCCGGCGGCATCGAGCACGGCGCGATAGAGCGCGAACTGCTCGGCCGTGCGCGGGAAGGTCGCCGCCACCATGAATTGCAGCTCGGTGCGGAACAGGCCGATGCCGGCGGCGCCGGTCTCTTCGATATGCGGCAGGTCGACGGCGAGCCCGGCATTGATGTAGGAGCGTCGATCGGCACGCCGTCCTTGGTCACGCAAGGCTTGTCGCGCAGCGCGAGGTACTGCAGTTGCCGGCGCGCGCGCAGCCGCACCCGCTCGATATAGGCCGCCTCCATGTCGGGCGAAGGCCGCACATGCACGTCGCCGGTCGAGCCGTCGACGATGATGGCGTCGCCGGGATCGACACGGCCGGTGGCGTTCTCGATCTCGCCGACGGCTGCGATGCCGAGCGCGCGCGCCACGATCGCGACGTGCGAGGTCGGTCCGCCTTCTTCCAGCACGACGCCGCGCAGCCGCCTGCGGTCGTATTCGAGCAACGCCGCCGGTCCCATCGAGCGCGCCACGATGATCGCGTGCTCCGGCAGCCGGTCGCGCGGCGGCGTGTAGTCCTTGCCGAGCAGCTGGTGCATCAGCCGGTTCGACAACTCGTCGAGGTCGTGCAGGCGCTCGCGCAGATAGGGGTCGGTCGCGCGCAGCATGCGGGCGCGGGTGTCCGACTGCACGCGCTCGACGGCGGCCTCGGCGGTCAGGCCGGTGCGCGACCGCCTCTTCGAGCCGGTGCACCCAGCCGCGGTCGTAGGCGAACATGCGGTAGGCTTCGAGCACGTCGCGGTGCTCGCCGCCGTCCGCGATCTCGCCGCGCTCGAGCAGCACGTCGAGGTCCGATGCGCATGGTCTCGATCGCGGCCTCGAGCCGCTTCAGTCTCCTTCGGCACGTCATCGGCGATGAAATTGGTGATGACGACGCGCGGCTCGTGCAGCACCACATGGCCGAGCGCGATGCCCTCGTTGAGGGCGGCGCCGGTGACGTGGACCGGGCCGCCGCGCGGCCGGCTCGGGCGTGCCGGGCCGCGCGATCGAGGAGAGCTCGCCCGAGGCGATCATCTCCGCGAGCACCATCGCGGTGGTCTGCAGCGCCTCTTCTTCCTCCTCGGAATAGGTGCGCCGCGCGCGGTTCTGCACCACCAGCACGCCGAGCGTGTTGCCGGCGCGCAGCACCGGCACGCCGAGGAAGGAGTGGTAGATTCTCCTCGCCGGTTTCCGGCCGGTAGGAGAAGGCCGGGTGGTTCTGCGCCTCCGAGAGGTTGATCGGGTTGGCTTCGCTGGCGACGAGGCCGACGAGGCCCTCGTCCTGCGCGCAGCACGGTCTGGTGCACGGCCTCCTTTTTGAGGCCCTCGGTGGCGTAAAGCTCGAGCGTGCCGTCCACGCGCAACACGTAGACGGAGCAGACCTCCGCCACCATGTTGGCGGCGATCAGCACCACGATCTTGTCCAGGCGATCCTGCGCGCTGACCGGCTCCGCCATCACCTCGCGAAGCCGGCGCAACAGCACGCGTGGACCGCCGAGCGCGCCACGCATGGCGTGATCCCTCGGGCTCTCTTCGGCCGGAGCCTTGAGGCCCCGGCACTCACTCAATCAGGATGGCGCGACCGCAGGCGCCGGCTGCCCGCCGCGGCTACACCATAGCGCCGTATAGCCAATGGGCCCCCTCAGCCGCAAGGGAAAGGGGGGCCTATGAATCCTGGAAACCCCACAAAAGGACACAACCGTTTCCTAAGATTGCGAGAAATTGAACAAGGATTCGCTTAGGCACACAGGGAACGCCATGAGGGTCTGCCGAAGCCCTTCGCTCGCGGCCTTGATTGTCGCCCTGCCGTTGCTGCCAGCGCCCAGTTTGGTGGCATGCCCGGCTTGCAGGCGGGCCTCCTGGTGGCGCGCCGGGCGTCGGCGGCTTCGGGGCGCCGCCTCCCCAGTCAGGTCCGCCGCCCGCGTGCCGCGAGCTGTTGGCGATGCGCGACGAGGTCCAGAAGCATGGCACGGCCATTCAGAAGGCCAACGAGCGCAAGGCCACCGTTCAGGAAGCCTGCAAGCTGTTTAGAAACTTCCTCGGCGCGGAGGCCAAGTTCATCAACAGCCTCGAGGAAAACACCCGGACCTGTGGTGTCCCGGGCGACGCAATCAAGCAGGCCAAGGAGGGCCACGCCAAGGCTTCGCAGATTGGCAAGCAGGTCTGCGATGCGGCGGCCCAGGGCCCGAGGCCCGCAGGCCCGAACTTGTTTGATGCGCAAAGCGAAGACTTTCGGAAACCAGACCAGTTCCGACACTATGAGGATGGCTGTCGGGATTGCGGCAAGACGGGCGACTTCTGGTGGACGATCCCTCCGCCAGGTTCTCGAAATTAGGGGGGTTCAGCGCAATGACCGCTCAGCCCTTGTCCAGATTGTACAGGCTGTGCAGCGTCCGCACCGCCAGCTCGGTGTACTCCGCGTCGATCAGCAGCGAGAACTTGATCTCCGAGGTCGTGATGGCGCGGATGTTGATCTTGCGGTCGGCGAGCGCCTTGAACGGCCGTGGCGGCGACGCCGGCGTGGCTGCGCATGCCGATGCCGATCACCGACACCTTGGCGACGTCGGTCGAGCCGTCGAGGTGGTCGTAGCCGATCGCGGTGCGCGCCTTGGCGAGCACGTCGGCCGCGCGCTCGTAGTCGGCGGCACGGCACCGTGAACGTCAGGTCGGTGGTCTTGCCGTCGGCCGATACGCTCTGCACGATCATGTCGACGTTGATGTTGGCGTCCGCCAGCGGCCCGAAGATCGCGGCCGCGACGCCCGGCTTGTCCTGCAGGCGCGCGAAGCGAGATCTGCGCCTCGTCCTTGGAGAAGGCGATACCGGTGACGACCTGCTGTTCCACGATCTCCTCCTCGCCGCAAATGAGCGTTCCGGGCGGCGTCCCGTGCGGATCGATATCCTCGGGCTTGTCGAAGCTCGACCGCACGAAGATGCGCACATTATGCACCATGCCGAGCTCGACCGAGCGCACCTGCATGACCTTGGCGCCGAGCGATGCGAGTTCCAGCATCTCCTCGTAGGCGATCTTGGGCATGCGGCGCGCGCGCGGCACCACGCGCGGATCGGTGGTGTAGATGCCGTCGACGTCGGTGTAGATGTCGCAGCGCTCGGCCTCGATCGCGGCCGCGATCGCGACCGCAGAGGTGTCCGAGCCGCCGCGGCCGAGCGTGGTGATGCGGCCGGTCTCCTTGTGCACGCCCTGGAAGCCGGCGATCACCGCGACCTCCTTGCGCTCCTTGAAGCGCTTGATCAGCTCGGCGCCGTTGATGTCGAGGATACGCGCCGAGCCGTGGGCGTTCGACGTGAGGATCGGCAGCTGCCAGCCCTGCCAGGAGCGGGCGTTGATCCCCATGCCTTCCAGCGACGATCGCGAGCAGCCCGGCGGTGACCTGCTCGCCAGAAGACACCACCGCATCATATTCGCGGGCGTCGTGCAGCGGCGCCGCGGCCCGGCACCAGCCCACCAGCTCGTTGGTCTTGCCCGACATGGCGGAGACCACGACCGCCACCTCGTGGCCGGCGTCGACCTCGCGCTTGACGTGGCGCGCGACATTGCGGATGCGGTCGATATCGGCGACCGAGGTTCCGCCGAATTTCATCACCAGGCGGGCCATGGCGGGCATGGTCTCAGGTTCGACGCGGCGGCAGCCGAGGCTTTGTGGCAAGCCCCGGCGCGAAAAGGCGAGTATACATACCGGCGGGATTTGGCGGCCGCAACCGCGCCCCCGAGAGAACGTAATGGCCGATGAGACCTGAGCGGCTCGACCGTCGACGCGGGCGAAGTCGCACGCTTTGCCGCGCTGGCCGACACGTGGTGGGACCCCGCGCGGCAAGATGGGCATGCTGCACAAGTTCAATCCGGTCCGGCTGGGCTTCATCAAGGAGGCCGCCTGCCGGCGGTTCAGCCGCGATCCCAAGCGGCTCGACAGCCTGGCGGGCCTGCGCATCCTCGACATCGGCTGCGGTGGCGGCATCCTGAGCGAGCCGATCTGGCGCGGCTCGGCGCCGACGGTGGTCGGCGCCGACCCGGCCGAGGCCAATATCGAGGCGGCCACGGCTGCACGCCGCGCCGGGCAGGGCCTCACGATCGACTACCGCGTCACCACGGCGGAGGCGCTGGCGGATGCAGGCGAGCGCTTCGACGTGGTGCTGGCCATGGAGGTGGTCGAGCACGTCGCCGACCTCACGCTGTTCGTCAACCGCTGCGCCGAGATGGTCAAGCCCGGCGGGCTGATGATGGTCGGCGACCATCAACCGCACGCTCAAGAGCTTCGCGCTTGCGATCGTCGGCGCCGAATACGTGCTGCGCTGGCTGCCGCGCGGCACCCACCAGTGGGACAAGTTCGTCACGCCCGAACGAGCTCGAGATCGCGCTCGAAAAGAGCGGCCTGACCATGACGCGACGAAACCGGCGTGATCTACAATCTGCTCGCCGACCGCTGGCAGCTCTCGACCGACATGGACGTGAACTACATGGTCACGGCGGAGAAGGCGGCGTGATGCTCGATACAAGCTGGCTCTGGGCGCTGTTCACGGTGATCGCGGCGGCGAGCCAGACCGTGCGCAACGCCACGCAGCGCGAGCTGACCACGACGCTCGGCACCGCCGGCGCGACGCATGTGCGGTTCCTGTTCGGCTTGCCGTTCGCGCTGCTGTTTCTTGCTCGTGGTCGTGCTCGCGAGCGGGCGAGGCGCTGCCGCGCCCGCCGGCGATCTATCTGGCCGTGGGTGCTTGACGGCGCGCTCGCGCAGATCGCCGCCACCGCGCTGATGCTCGCCGCCATGAACGACCGCTCGTTCGTGGTGGTCTACGCCTACATCAAGACCGAGCCGGTGCAGGTGGCGCTGTTCGGCCTCGTCTTCCTGGGCGACGCCGTGACGCTGCCGATGGCGGCCGCGATCCTGATCGCGACCGTCGGCGTCGTCATGATGGCGCTCAAGCCCGGCGCGACGCTGGGGCTGCGTGCGACGCTGCTCGGGCTCGCGGCCGGCGGCATGTTCGCGCTCTCCGCGGTCGGCTATCGCGGCGCGATCCTGAGCCTCGGCCTGCCGAACTACCTGATGGCGGCGACCTGTCACGCTGGTGGTCGGGCTCATCGTCCAAGTGGCGCTGCTGTCGCTCTATCTGTGGCTGCGCGATCCAGGCGTGGTCCGCGCCATCGTGCGGCACTGGCGGCCCTCGCTGCTCGCTGGCTTCCTGGGCGCGCTCGCGTCGCAGTTCTGGTTTCTCGCCTTCGCGCTGGCCACGGCCGCCAGCGTGCGCACGCTCGCGCTGGTCGAGGTGCTGTTCGCGCAGGCGATCTCGTCGTTCGTGTTCAAGCAGGCGACGACCCAGCGCGAAGCGCTCGGCATCGTGCTGATCGTGGTCGGCGTGCGTTGCTCGTCTGGGCGTATTGACTGACGTCAGCTGTCGTCCCCGCGAAGGCGGGGACGACAATCGAGAATCCTGCGAATCGACAGAATCAGTTCCGCTCGTCCGGCAGCGTCGGCAGCGGATGGAGCTCGATGCCCTCGTCGTGCAGCTCCTTGGCGTCCTTGAGCGACGCCTCGCCGTAGATCGAGCGCGGATCGGTCTCGCCATAATGCATCTTGCGGGCTTCCTCGGGAAACTTGGTCCCGACGTAATCGGCATTCTGGGTCAGATGCTCGCGCAGCTCCTTGAGCTTATGGCGCAGCTCGTGCTCCTGCGGCGACATCATCGCGACCGGTGCCGTAGTGGCTGTGTTGGCCGCAGGCGACTCCGATGCCGCAACCGGCGTCGATGTCTTGCCACGCTTCCTGGTGCCTGACAGCTTCGGCGCCATGATCGCCTTCTCGACCTTGCTGTCGCCGCACACCGGGCATGTCACCAGACCGCGCTTGGCCTGCTTGTCGTAGGCCGCGGAATTCGGAAACCAGCTTTCGAAGGAATGGCCCTTCGCGCAGGCAAGCGCGTATCGGATCATCGGTCTCCTCCGACCGCCTTGAACGGAACAGGCTCCGCCAAAGGCTCCACGATCTCGAAGCGGCGGCCATGCCGGAGCGAAGGGACGCGTCCGCGCGCGGCCGCAACTTCGGCGGGATCGATCTTGGCGATCACGATCCCCGGTTCAGTATCACCTTCGGCCAGGATACGGCCCCAAGGGTCAACGACCAGTGAATGGCCGAAGGTCGAGCGCCCGTTCTCGTGTGCCCCGCCCTGGGCGGCGGCGAATACATAACAGCCGTTCTCGATGGCACGTGCCCGGATCAGGATGTGCCAGTGGGCCTCGCCGGTCTGCTTGGTAAACGCTGCCGGGATGGCAATGAAGGAGGTCCCGGCCTCCGCGAGCGCGCGATAGAGCGCAGGGAAACGCAGGTCGTAGCAGATCGTGAGGCCGAGCCGGCCCCATGGCAGATCGGCCGCCACCGCGGACTCGCCGGCCTTGAAGCTGTTCGATTCGCGATAGCTCTCCCCGCCGGCGAGGTCGACGTCGAACATGTGAATCTTGTCGTAGCGCGCAACGATCTCGCCCGCGGGGTCGATCAGGAACGAGCGGTTGGCGGCGCGATCGGGCGAGACCTTGATCGCAAGCGAGCCGACATGCAGCCAGATCGACAGCGAACGTGCGAGCTCGCGCAGCCGCGCCAGGCTTACATCGTTCTCTTCCGGTACGACCGTGGCCAGCATGCGCTCGCGCCGGATGTCCATGATGTTGGTCATCTCAGGCGTCTGCACATAGTCGGCGCCGGCCGCCTTGGCGTCGCCGATCAGCTTGACGGCGGTATCGAGATTGGCCGCAGGCGTGAGGCCGGAGCGCATCTGCACGAGGCCAACGGTGAAGGTTGCAGGTGTGCTCATCTGCGTGCTCATGTGGATCCCCCTTGCGTGATGCCTTCTTCGGCAAGCAGCGGATCGAGCCCGCCGGACCGATGCAGTTCATACAGATCGTCGCAGCCACCAATATGAGTCGAGCCGACGAAAATCTGCGGCACGGTGGTGCGCCCATTGGCGCGCTCGATCATCTTGCTGCGCTCCTCCGGATCGACGCTCACGTCGATCTCCAAGAACTTGATCCCCTTGCGGGCGAGAAGTGCCTTGGCAGAATGGCAAAAGCCGCAAAAGCGGGTGGTATAGATTTCGACCTGTGCCATCGCCGCGCGCGTCTTCAAATCCGGTCTGTTGGAGGGCGTTTGGCCCAAGTCCATTCAACGAGTACTTTCAGAGTCCATTTATATGGGAGGGCGAGCCGCCGCCACAACCCGGGCAAAGGCCAGCACGTTAACCTCCGCGGCGCCAGCGCGCAGGAGTGCTCGCGCGCAGGCATCGACGGTTGCGCCGGTGGTGATCACGTCGTCGACCAGGATCAGGCGGCGGCCCGCGACGGCGGCCTTGCCGGACGGGCTCACCCGGAAGGCGCCCTGCACATTGAGCGCGCGCGCCGACTGCGAGAGGCCGACCTGCTGGGGCGTTGCCTTCACGCGCTTGAGCGCGCCGAGGACGAGCGGCACCCGGGACGCTTTGGCGATCGCCTCGGCCAGCAGTGCCGACTGGTTGAAGCGGCGCGCCCAATAGCGGCGCCAGTGCAGCGGCACCGGGATGATGGCGTCGGCCTCGGCGGTCAGCGAGCGGCCGGCGGTCGCCATCCAGCGCCCCATCATGGGCGCGAGGTCGAGGCGATCGCCATATTTGAGCGCGTGCACGAGCGCGCGGGCCACGTCATCAAAGCGCACAGCGGCACGGGCGCGGCGGTATGCGGGCGGGTCGGCGATTGCCTCCATCGAGAGAACGCCGGGACCTGGATCGTACGCGAACGGGATGCCGAGCCGCTCGCAATAGGGCGGCGCGATGAACGAGAGCTTCGACCAGCACACGGGGCAAAGGCCGTCGCTGCCCACCGGCTCACGGCAGGAGGCGCAGAGCTGCGGCAGCCCCACGTCGACCGCGACGCGAAAGATGGCGCGCACGCCGCCGGCAAGGCGAGCAAGCCGGCTCGGTGCTGCTGTCGCAAGCGCTGCATCCTGCATGGCGCAACCGTATCGCGCTCCCGCATGGCTCTCAACTTGTCTGGTGAAGAGGGCTATGTAGGTACAATGGCTCACAGCCCCACACTGTTCGATCGTGCGCTTCTGCGCAGCCGAAGGCGGCGGGCGCTCGCGCTTGCGCCGTCGGACTTTCTGCTCGACCGGGTGGCGGAGGACGCAGCCGATCGGATCGCAACGGTGCTGCGGCGTTTCGAGCTTGCGCTCGACCTCGGGACGCCGGGCGATGCGCTTCGGCGTGCGCTGATTGCGAGCGGCAGGGTCGGGACGATTATCGCGGCCGATGCACTGATCGATCGTGTTGCGCGCGATGACAGCACGTCGACGCTTACGGTGCTGTGCGACGAGGAGGCGCTGCCGTTTCGCGACGCCTCGCTCGACCTCGTCATGTCAGGCCTGTCACTGCAGTTCGTCAACGACCTTCCCGGCACGCTGGTGCAGATCAGGCGCGCGCTCAAGCCGGATGGCTTGTTCCTGGCGGCGCTGATCGGCGGCGACACGCTCAGCGAACTGCGGCAGGCCTTCGCGACGGCGGAGGCCGAGATCGAGAATGGCGTCTCGCCGCGGGTCGCGCCGTTTGCCGATGTGCGCGATCTCGGCTCGCTGCTGCAGCGCGCGGGCTTTGCGCTGCCGGTCACTGACGTGGACCGTTTCACGGTGCGCTATGCCTCGCCGCTCGCGCTGATGCACGACCTGCGCCGCATGGGCGCCACCAATGCACTGGTCGAGCGCAGCCGCCGGCCGCTCAAGCGGGCGGTGCTGGCGCGGATGATGGAAGACTATGGCGCGCGCTTTGCTGACGCGGATGGCCGCATCCGGGCGACATTCGAGATCATGTGGCTGTCCGGCTGGGCGCCGCATGAAAGCCAGCAGCAGCCGCTCAAGCCGGGCTCTGCGAAGACACGGCTAGCGGACGCGCTCGGCACGCAGGAGCTTTCAGCAGGAGACAAGGCCGGACCCAAAGACGGATGATGCGGCGGCTTTTGAGCTTTACGTTCCGCACGCGCTTCTCCATCACAGCAATGACGTCAAATGTGGGATGAGCGGCAGATCGGCTGGTGGCATCGGATAATCGCGCAGCTTGTTCGGCACGGACCCAGGCAAGCCGCTGGTTCTCCTGCGGCGCCACGGTCCCCTCCCAGCGCCGACACACATAGAGCGGCATCAGCAGATGGAAATCGTCATAGGTGTGGCTCGCGAAGGTGAGCGGTGCCAGGCACGCTTCCTTGACGTCGATACCAAGCTCCTCCTTCAGCTCGCGGATCAACGTTGCTTCGGGTGTCTCGCCTGCTTCGACCTTGCCGCCGGGAAATTCCCACAAGCCGGCCATTGATCGTGCCGGCCGGCCGCTCGGCGATGAGGACGCGCCCATCCGCATCGATGAGGGCGCACGCAGCAACCAGCACGAGTTTGACGCTCACGATCTGGTATCCGGGTTAGGGAAGGGGACTTCTGGAAAAAGCGAGCCTCATCAGATGCCAAGTGCGGAAATGCGAGGCAATGAGTTTGTCCACGTCAAGCCGCCGAGGGCGATCTTGCTCGTTTCCAGTACGCCATGATACTCACAATGCAAGATTGCAGCTCAAGTCTATAACAATTGCGGGATGTGAAATGATTGGAAGGGGCTTGGGGCTCACCATTCTGTTGGTTGCCTGTTCGGCTGAGGCAAACGCCCGTTGTTCGGTGCCATACATCCGGACTGTTGAAAACCAGACGGTGCAGGGTCGCATGACGGCAGACTCGGGCAAGCCGTGCCCAATTCGATTCAAGCATTCGTCCGGGCCGACCTTCAACGTTGAAATCGTACAACGGCCGGCCAGCGGGACTTTGCGGATCGCAGGGATGCAGCGCATCATCTACACATCGCGCGCCGGTTTCGTGGGCCAGGACTCATTCGTGTTTGCGCGCCGCGGGCTCACGAAGATCGGCGTTCCAACCGTACGGACCATTGAAGTCTCGGTGACCGTGACGCCGTAGCGATGTCAATGCGTCACGAGAATGTGTTGATTTGCAACAGCGAGGGAGGCGTTGATGACGAAGGTGCTTGCTTTGACTTGTTTTGCGCTCATGGCCTGCTGCGCCGAAGCGTCGGCTCGCTGCTCGGTGCCATTCATTCGCACGTTCGACAATCAGGCCGTCGACGGCAACATGACCGTCTCAAGCGGAGCGCCTGTAGCATCAAACTGAAGCGATCATTGGGGCCAACCCACGGTGCTCATATCGTCCAGCGTGCCGCGAACGGCACGGTCGCCGTCGATGGCAGCAATCGTATCGTCTATCGCTCGCGCGCCGGCTATGTCGGCAGCGATTCATTCACTTATGCGCGCACCGGCGAAAGCATGGGCGGGCAATGCCGTGACGCGCACGGTTCGGATCCACGTGACCGTCACGCCGTAGAAGTATTTGCTAGGTCGGGGGGGGCGTCATGACGACTGCGAAGGCGTTGGGATTTGCGTTGCTCATCGTGTGCGTGCAATGCATCGGAGCCGAGGCAAAGTGCTCGATGGCCAACTTTGAGGGATTCGACCAGGCTGTCGATGCGCGCATGGTGCTCAGCAGTGGGGAACACTGCACCGTAGTACTGAAATATCTCCGCAGGCCCGACCTACGGGTTCCAACTGTCCAGCCGCCATCCCATGGGTCCGTTTCTGTGGGCACCAACCGCATTACCTATCGCTCGCGCTCGGGATACGTAGGGGCCGACTTGTTCGTCTTCGAGACCCGTGGCCAGACGCCTTTACGGAACTCCGAGGAAATCTACAATACGCATCCACGTCACTGTCACTGCGCGGTAAGCGGTGTCAGCTGCGATAGTCGCCGTTGATCGCCACGTATTCCTTGGTGAGATCGCAGGTCAGCACGCGGTCGCGGCCCGCGGCCGAGCCCGAGCGCGACCTTGAGCGATATCGTCTGCTCCTTCATGGCGGCCGAGACCTTGGCCTCGTCATAGCCGGGGTCGCGCATGCCCTTGTGGGCGACGCGGATGCCGCCGAACCAGATCGCGAGCTTGTCGCGATCGGCGGGCTCGCCCGCCTTGCCGACTGCCATGACGACACGGCCCCAGTTGGCGTCCTCGCCGGCGATCGCAGTCTTGACCAGCGGCGAATTCGCGATCGACATCGCGATCCGGCGCGCCGAGGCCTTCGAGACCGCGCCCTCGACCTCGATCTCGACGAGCTTGCGCGCGCCTTCGCCGTCGCGCGCGACCTGCTCGGCGAGATTGGCGAGCACCGCCGTGAACGCGCGCCGGAAATCCTTGAGGCGAGGATCGCCGGCCTTGCTGATGCGCGGCGCGCCGCGCGCTGCGGCCTGGCCGGTCGCAAACGCCAGCAGGGTGTCGGAGGTTGAGGTGTCGCCGTCGATGGTCACCGCGTTGAACGTGTCGGCGACCGCCTCGCTGAGCAGGCGCTGCAGCGCCGCGGCTGCGATCGGCGCGTCGGTGAACACGAAGGACAGCATGGTGGCCATGTCGGGCGCGATCATGCCGGCACCTTTGGCGATGCCGTTGATCGTGACCGTGGTCTTGCCGATGCGCGCCTGAGCGGTCGCGACCTTGGGGAAGGTGTCGGTGGTCATGATCGCCTTGGCGGCGTCGAGCCAGCCGCTCGTTCTTGCCGTTGGCGACGAGGCCTTCCATCACGCCATCAAATGCGCTGGCGTTGAGCGGCTCGCCGATGACGCCGGTCGAGGCGAGGAACACGTCGTCCGGCCGGCAGCCTACGGCTTTGGCGGCAATGCGCGCGGTGAACTGGCAGGCCTCGCGGCCGGTCTTGCCGGTAAAGGCGTTGGCATTGCCGGAATTGACCACGAGCGCGCGGGCCGTGCGGGATTTCAGATTTTGCCGGCACCAGTCGACCGGCGCGGAGGCGCACTTCGATTGGGTAAGGACGCCCGCAACCGCGGTACCGGGCTCGAGCTGCACCAGCAGCACGTCGGTGCGGTCCCGATAGCGGATGCCGGCGGCGGCGGTCGAGAGGCGCACGCCATCGATGGCGGGCATGTCGGGAACGGATTTCGGTGCGAGCGGGGAGATGGTGGTGGCCATGGCTGCGATCGATGTGTGCGAGTGAGTGGGCCTGCGCATAGCGCGATGGCCGGGCATAGCGCGTCGAAGACGCGCGTGGACGCGCTGGTGTCCCGGCCATCGGCTCAGCGTGCGGATATTTAGAAGAGGTGGCGTTCTGCCACAAGCGCCGCGGCGCCTCCGAGTCTACTTCTTCCCTGGTGCAGGAGCGCCGCCCGGAGCTGCTGCTCCCGGCGCCGGAGTTGCCGGCGTGGCAGGCTTGTCGAGCCGCTCGATCTTGGCGGTCTCGCGCAGCTGCGCCACCAGTTCGGTCTGCGCCTTGCGCATCACAAAGGCCTCGATGCGGTCCTTGAGCTGCTCGAAGGTCGGCGGCTGGCGGTTGCGCTTCTCTTCCAGCTTGATGATGTGCCAGCCGAACTGCGTCTTCACCGGATTGGAGGTCTGGCCCGGATACATCTTGAAGGCGACCTCGGCGAATTCCGGCACCAGCTCGGACTTGCCCATGAAGTCGAGGTCGCCGCCGTTCTGCGCCGATCCCGGGTCCTTGGATTTTTCCTTGGCCAGCGTCGCGAAGTCGGCGCCGCCCTTGAGCTGCTCGACGATCGCCTTGGCCTCGTCCTCGGTCTCGACCAGGATGTGGCGCGCGCGCACTTCCTCCTCGGCGGTCGCCTGCTTCATCGCCTCGTCATAGACCTTGCGCATCTCCTCGTCGGTGGTGGCCTCCTTGGACCGCTGCTGCAGGAGCGCTCCCATCAGGAGCTTGTTGCGCAGGAACGTCTGCCGCCGCTTGAACTCGGCGGTGTCGCCCATGTTCTTCTTCTCGGCCGCCTGGGAGACCAGGATGACGTCGGTGAGATAGGCGATCAGCTGCTCGCGCTTGACGTCGGGCGGGGCGCCGCGCAGCTCGTTCGAGAAATCCTCTTCCGCAAACGCAAGGTCGCTTTGCCGGATCTCGACGCCGTTCACGCGTGCGATCACGGTGTCGTTCGGATCCGCTGCGGCTGGCTGCGAGGATGACTCCTTCGAGCAGCCGATCACCGCGGGCAGGACCAGCAGCGCAAGCGCGGCGATGGCGGCCACGCTCGTCCGGGGCTGGCGGGCCGGCGCCGGCCTGGTGCGCGGCGAGGAGAGAAGGTTCGAGATGGTCATATCGGGTCCTTGGGTCTAGGCGATCGCCCGGCGGCACAATGCCCGGACAGTCGCGCAATCGCTCCCCCTTTGCAATGGCCGTGATAACGGCGGATTTTGGCTATAACGTGGGAGTGATCGCCAATTGACAAGGATGTGACCCCCTCCTATCTGTCCGGAAAGGCTGGCCGTTCCGGCCACAGGCCGCTGATTGCACGACCGAAGCTCAAATAAGGACGCGGCATTTCGTATCGCGACCCGGAAATGACCGTGCGTAAGCGCCACCGCGAAGAACATTGGCATAAATTCGCCGCAAGCGTGCCAGCGCAGGCGAAGTCTGCTAGGTTAGCGGCTCGGCCTCCAGCAAAAGGACGTTTGGGATGATCGGCGCGCTCGCCCGCAAGCTGTTCGGCTCCTCCAACGAGCGGCGCATCAAGAGCTATCAGCCGCGCGTGGACGAGATCAACGCGCTGGAGAAGGAGCTTGAGAAGCTGTCCGACGAGGCGTTGCGCGCCCGCACCGAGGACTTCAAGAAGCAGGTCGCCGAAGGCAAGACGCTCGACGACATCCTGGTTCCGGCCTTCGCGACCTGCCGCGAGGCCGCCAAGCGCACGCTCGGCCAGCGCCATTTCGACGTGCAGCTCATCGGCGGCATGATCCTGCACGAGGGCCGGATCTCCGAGATGAAGACCGGCGAAGGCAAGACGCTGGTCGCGACGCTGCCGGTCTATCTCAACGCGCTGTCCGGGCGCGGCGTCCACGTCGTCACCGTCAACGACTACCTGGCCAAGCGCGACGCCGAGTGGATGGGCCAGATCTACAATTTCCTCGGCCTCACGGTCGGCGTCATCGTGCACGGCCTCGACGACGAGCAGCGCAAGAAGGCCTACGACTGCGACGTCACCTACGGCACCAACAACGAGCTCGGCTTCGACTATCTGCGCGACAACATGAAGTACCGCATGGAGGACATGGTCCAGCGCGGGCACATCTTCGCCATCGTGGACGAGGTCGACTCGATCCTGATCGACGAGGCGCGCACGCCGCTGATCATCTCCGGCCCGCTCGACGACCGCTCCGAGTTCTACAACACCATCGACACCTACATCCCCAAGCTCGACAAGACCGACTACGAGGTCGACGAGAAGCAGCGCACGGTCGTCCTGACCGAAGCCGGGCATGGAAAAGATGGAGCAGATGCTGCGCAACGACGGCCTGCTCAAGGGCGAGCACCTCTACGACGTCGAGAACGTCTCGACGGTCCACCACGTCAACCAGGCGCTGCGCGCCCACAAGCTGTTCCATCGCGACAAGGACTACATCGTCCGCAACGGCGAGGTCGTCATCATCGACGAGTTCACCGGCCGCATGATGCCGGGCCGCCGCTATTCGGAAGGGCTGCACCAGGCGCTCGAGGCCAAGGAGCATCAGCCGATCCAGCCGGAGAACCAGACGCTCGCCTCGATCACGTTCCAGAACTACTTCCGCATGTACGAGAAGCTCGCCGGCATGACCGGCACGGCGCTGACCGAGGCCGACGAGTTCATCGACATCTACAATCTCGAGGTGCTCGAAGTGCCGACCAACATGCCGATGGTCCGCATCGACGACGACGACGAGGTCTATCGCACGGCGGCCGAGAAATACCGCGCGATCCTGACGCTGATCGACGACTGCAAGCAGCGCGGCCAGCCGATGCTGGTCGGCACCACCTCGATCGAGAAGTCGGAGCAGCTTGCCGAGATGCTGCGCAAGAAGGGCTGGGAGCAGCACGACTTCTCCGATCCGAACGCGTTCGCGGCGCTCTACTCCGGCGACGACGGCGCCACCAAGGTCAAGGTCTTCGCCATCCTGAACGCGCGCTACCACGAGCAGGAGGCCTACATCATCTCGCAGGCCGGCGTGCCGGGCGCGGTCACGATCGCCACCAACATGGCCGGCCGCGGCACCGACATCCAGCTCGGCGGCAACGTCGACATGCGCGTCCGGCAGGAGCTCAAGGACGTGCCGCGAGGGCGGCGAGCGCGATGCGCGCATCGCCGACATCCACGCGCAGGTCTCCCGCCTCAAGGAGAAGGCGCTCGCGGCCGGCGGGCTGTTCGTGCTCGGCACCGAGCGGCACGAGAGCCGGCGCATCGACAACCAGCTGCGCGGCCGCTCCGGCCGCCAGGGCGATCCCGGCCATTCGAAGTTCTTCCTGTCGCTCGAAGACGACCTCATGCGCATCTTCGGCTCCGACAAGCTCGACAGCATGCTGCAGCGGCTCGGCCTGAAGGAGAACGAGGCGATCGTCCATTCCTGGATCAACAAGGCGCTGGAGAAGGCGCAGCAGAAGGTCGAGGCGCGCAACTTCGACATCCGCAAGAACCTGCTCAAGTTCGACAACGTGATGAACGACCAGCGCAAGGTCATCTTCGACCAGCGCGTCGAGTGGATGCGCGCGGAGACCTCGGCCGAGATCGTCACCGACATGCGCCACGCGGCGATCGATGACCTCGTCGCCAAGCACGTGCCGGAGAACGCCTATCCGGAGCAGTGGGACACCGCGGGACTGAAGGAGGAGCTCAAGCGCGTGCTCAGCCTCGATCTGCCGGTCGACGAATGGGCGAAGGAAGAAGGCATCGCCGACGAGGAGCTGATCACGCGCATCGAGCGGCGCGCCGACGAGCACATGGCCTCCAAGGTCGCCCAGTGGGGCGCCGACCTCATGCGCCAGGTCGAGAAGACGGTCCTGCTGCAGATTCTCGATCATCTCTGGCGCGAGCATCTCGTGATGCTCGAGCATCTGCGCCAGGTGATCGGGCTGCGCGGCTACGGCCAGCGCGATCCGCTCAACGAGTACAAGGCGGAATCGTACAATCTGTTCGAGGCGATGAGCCAGAACCTGCGCGAGGCGGTCACCGGCCAGCTCATGCGGCTCGAGATCGTGACGCAGCCGCCGCCCGAGGAGCAGTTGCCCTACATGGAGGCGCACAAGGTCGATCCGAGCACCGGCGAGGACGAGATGGCGCTACGCGAACGCGCCGCTGCGCCGGCTTTCGCCGGCAATGGAAACGGCTGGCGGCGCCGCCGAGCGCAACCCGAACGATCCGACGAGCTGGGGCAAGGTCGGCCGCAACGAGGTCTGTCCGTGCGGCTCGGGCAAGAAGTACAAGCACTGCCACGGGCGCTTTGCGTAGTCGCGAAGGCGGCCCGCGAACCTGATGCTCTCAACTCACTGACTGGTGACACGCGCGGTCATCGCCAGCATGCGTGGCTGCGGCAGCATGCGTGGCCGCGCTATCGCGTTTGCGAAAGATCCGAGTTGTCTATGCTTTGAAGAAGCGTCGCGGCCACGCGACGCCCGCTCGCAGCAGGTCAGAAGCCCCAGCGGTTGCTGAACGAGCCGGTCGTCGGGACTGTCGGCTGTGCGCCATTGAGCGCGCTGGCGCCGCTTGACGGCCTGGCCTCCGCCGCGGCCGCCGCTTTGGTCTCCTGGCCGGCGTCTGGCTTGGCCTCTGGCGTGGGAGCCGGGGGCGCCTTGGGCGCTGCCGGGCGGATCGCGCCCGCATTCGACGTCGTTGCGGTGCTCGCGCTGCTGGTCGCAGAGGCTTTGGGCGCCGTCGCCTTCGGTGTGGTCGCCGCGGTCTGCGTCGCTTTCGGCTGCGACTTCTTCTTCTGCGCGGAGGTGGGCTCCGCCGGCGCTGGATCGGAACCCTTCCAGCCGACAAATCGTGACACGCGATCGAACATGCCATCGGAGCTCGGCGGCTCCGTGTTGTTCGATGCGAACAGGCCTGCCGAACAGATTGCCCGACGAGCCGGTATCGCCTGGCCGACGCAACGACGGCTGAGCGCAGTGCTTCCGGTCGCGTCCAGCGTCACGGGATCGCGCGGCGGCACGGCATGCGCCGGAATCGTGCCCGGCAGTCGACACGCCCGGCGAGCGGATGACGCCGGCCGCGTCCGAGTACGGGCTTCTGGAACGCGGCCAGGAAGGTCGGATGCATGCCGCCGTCGGTGCGCGTGAGCACCGGCACGGTCGGCGTGCCGCGGCTGACGCAGCTCGGCCATCTGCCGGTCGTCGCGCTTCTGCTTCTCCGCGACCGCGGCGACGATATCCTGGCTGCACCTGGTAGGCCGGGCACTTGCCGGCCGGCGATGAAGCGGCCGTTGGCTCTCGGCGTCGAACACATAGCGCTTCTCGCAGACGTCGACCTTCGGCTCGAGCCGCGTCACCTCGAAATGGTCGTAGCCCTTCTTGAGCATCCGCCAGAACGCCATGTGCGGCGAATTGCGGTGCTTCGCCATGTTGAGCGGCGTCATCCGGAACGGATAGGCCTGGATCTGGAAGGCGCGCTGGCCGCCGAAGAACGACTCGCGCGCGAGCGCGTAGATCTCGGCGATCTGCTCGTCGGTCATGGCGTAGCAGCCGCGCGAGGAGCAGTCGCCGTGGATCATCAGGAAGTCGCCGGTGCGTCCGTTCGCCCTGTCGTAGGCGTTCGGGAAGCCGATGTTGATCGCGAGGTAGTAGCTCGAATTCGGGTTCATCAGGCCCGGCGTGATCGTAGTAGAAGCCCTCCGGCGCCTGGCGGTCGCCTTCCTTGATCTTGGGCCCGAGCTCGCCCGACCAGCGGCAGATCGGATAGGTCTTGAGCAACGCGAAGCGGCCGTTGCGATCTTCCTTCCAGACTTCGAGCTCGGCCTCTTCCTTGAAGAGCCGCACCAGGATCGGCGACTCCTTGCTCATGTTCTTCTGCTCGATGTCGACGAGCATCTGGGCCGAGAGCGGCTGCAGCGAGCGGAGGCTCGTGCGGGACGGCGCCGTCCGTCTCGCAACCAGCAAGCAGCAGCGCGGCCGCGAGCGCGGCGGACGCCAGCAAGCGGGCGGGCAAGAGGACGACAATTCAACGCGAAACTCCCCCGACTGACTGGCTTTCCCCAGAGCCTTAGCACTCAATCGTTATCCCTGAGGAGCCACTAATCGCAAGGCGATAAGTGCCCGTCGGATCGCCGTTTGAGCACGCCGATGGTGAACGAAAGGTAAATAACCCTGACTCGTTCGCCTTCGAGCGGCGGACCTACCCTGAACGATGGAGCAAGCCCCACCGAACCCCAACTCGATAGACAGCCTAGACGCAAGACTTGGGAAAGATCAGGGCAGCGGTGGATAACTCATCGACGCCTGCCGATCTCCAGGCTCAATATGACGCAGACGCTCGGCGCGTCGCCACGCACTTTCGGCGACCCAATCGTCGCATTGCATTCGTGCAGGGGCTGTGCACCATAACGGCAACGCTTCGGGAAGGCCTGCGCCTAGCGTCATCTGGGTATTGGAATGCCCGAAGGTCGGCAGGTCAGAGACTCAAGGGAGTGAGACGAGAGGAGCCTCGCAATGCAGTCATCGAGACGATTTTGGCTGAGCACAGTTGCCGCCGTCGGCTTCGCCGCCCTGGTCGGCAGCCCCGGCTGCAGCTGAGTGCGCAGAACACCGTCGCCATCGACAACGACGACATCGGCGGCGTGGTCACCGGAGCGAACGGCCCGGAAGCCGGCGTCTGGGTGATCGCGGAGACGAAGGATCTGCCGACCCGCTACGCCAAGATGGTCGTCACCGACGATCAGGGCCGCTACGTCGTGCCCGACCTGCCGAAGGCGAAGTACCAGGTCTGGGTGCGCGGCTACGGCCTCGTCGATTCGCCCAAGGTCGACGGCGAGCCCGGCCAGCAGCTCAACCTACGCGCGGTGACGGCGCCGAACGAGAAGGCGGCGGCGCAGGTACTATCCGGCGATCTACTGGTACTCGATGCTGAAGATTCCGGATGCGGACCAGTTCGGCGGCAAGAGCGACATTCCCGCAGAACGTCAAGCAGATCGACTGGCTCAACCTGATGAAGAACAACGGTTGCGTCGGCTGCCACCAGCTCGGGCACGCTGTCGACGCGCACGATCCCGCGCGGTCTTCGGCGAATTCTCGACGCACAACGAAGCGTGGATGAAGCGCATCGCAGTCCGGGCAGGCCGGCGCGCTGATGGTCAACATCCTGGCCGGCCAGCTTGCCGGCTGCGCCGATCACAGTATCTTCGCCGATTGGACCGACCGCATCGCGAAGGGCGAGCTGCCGAAGCACGAAGCCGACAGCGTCCGCAGGCCTCGAGCGCAACTCGTCGTCACGACCTGGGACTGGTCGGACGAGAAGCACTACCTGCATGATCTGATCTCGACCGACCGGCGCAATCCGACCGTCAACGGCTGACGGTCCGGTCTATCGGCCAGCCCGAATACAGCATGGACTACTTCCCGGTCCTCGATCCGAAGACCAACACCGCGACCACGTTCAAAGGCGCCGATCCGCGACGCGGACATGAACGAGAATGCTTGGTCCCGGCCATGCCGCGATGGAGAGGCCGCTCGGACCGTCGGCCTATTGGGGCGAGGAGAAGATCTGGACGGCGCACTTCAACAACCACAACGCGATGCTCGACGAGAAGGGCCGGGTCTGGATGACGGCTGCGTTCCGCGACGAGAAGAACCAGCCGGCCTTCTGCAAGAGGATTCCGACCATCCGTCGGCCAAGCTGCCCGCTCGACCGAGAGCGGTCGCGCATGCTGACGGTCTACGATCCCAAGACGCAGAAGTCCGAGTTCGTCGACACCTGCTTCACCACCCACCACCTGAACTTCGCCTACGACGCCAACAACACGCTGTGGACGTCGAGCGGCGGCGGCGGCGGCGTGGTCGGCTGGGTCAACATCAAGATGTGGGACGAGACCCACGACCCGGCGCAAGTCGCAGGGCTGGACGCGCTGATCGTCGACACCAGCGGCGACGGCAAGCGCGGCGAATACACCGAGCCCGGCAAGCCGGCCGATCCGGGCAAGGACATGCGTCATCGGCCAGGTGTTCTACGCCGTGATGGTGAACCCGAACGACGGCACGGTCTGGGGCACGATCCGCACCAATCCCGGCTCGATCGTGCGCATCGATCCGGGCTCGAACCCGCCCGAGACCGCGCTCTCGGAAATCTACAATGTCCCGATGCCGGGCTACGGTCCGCGCGGCGGCGACATCGACAGCAAGGGCGTTGTCTGGGTTTCGCTCGGCTAGCGGCCATATCGGCAGCTTCGACCGCACCAAGTGCAAGGGCCCGCTCAACGGTCCGACCGCGACGGGCAACCACTGCCCGGAAGGCTGGACGTTCTACAAGTATCCGGGCCCGGGCTTCGAAGGGCATCGGCGATAACAGCGCGGAGTCGAGCTACTACTCGTGGGTCGACCAGCACAACACGCTCGGCCTCGGCAAGGACGTGCCGGTGTCGACCGCCAACCTGATGGACGGCCTCGCGGCGCTCGGCAAGGACGGCAAGATGGTCTCGCTGCGCGTGCCGTATCCGATGGGCTTCTTCGCCAAGGGTCTCGACGGTCGCATCGACGATCCGAACGCCGGCTGGAAAGGCCGCGGCCTGTGGACGTCGAGCGGCGACCGCGCGCCGTGGCAGTACGAAGGCGGCAAGGGCATGAAGCCGATGGCCGTGCACTTCCAGATGCGTCCCGATCCGCTCGCGCACTGACGCCAACGGTTGAGACATTGGACGGCGTCGCACTCAACGGAACGCGACGCTCTATGAGCCGCAGACAGCGGCAGCGAAAATGGTGCATAAGAGCGGGACCTGCCCACCGGGCGGGTCCCGGTTCATGTTTGCCGGACACGGCCCTGTGCGGCAATGCGCGCGAATCCACGAAATAGAGTCTCAAGCGAGCGAACACCAATACGAAGGAACATCCGATGAGAATTACGAGAGAGCTTGTATCTCGGCGTGGCCGCGGTCGGCTTTGCCGCTGCCCTGGCGAGCGCGCCCGGCCCAGCTCAGCGCCAACGGCCGTCGCCATCGACGCCGATGACATCGGCGGCGTCGTCACCGGCGCGAGCGGCCCGGAAGCCGGCGTCTGGGTGATCGCCGAGACCACCGATCTCGGCACCAAGATGTCCAAGATGGTCGTCACCGACGATCAGGGCCGCTACGTGATCCCCGATCTGCCGAAGGCGAAGTACAAGGTCTGGGTGCGCGGCTATGGCCTCGTCGATTCGCCGAAGGTCGACAGCGAGCCCGGCAAGCAGCTCAATCTGACCGCCGTGAAGGCACCGAACGAGGCGGCGGCCGCCGAATACTATCCGGCGATCTACTGGTATTCGATGATCAAGGTCCCGGCCGCGGACTCAGTTCCCGGGCACCGGCCCGACCGGCAACGGCATCAATCCCGAGCATGAAGACGCCAGGGCCAGTACCTGGACATCGTCAAGACCAACGGCTGCGTCACCTGCCACCAGCTCGGCAACAAGGCGACGCGCACGATCCCGGCGGCGCTTGGCAAGTTCGCGAACGGCCATGAGGCGTGGACGCGCCGCATCCAGTCCGGCCAGGCGTCGACCCACATGGTCAACAACATCGACCGCATGGGCACGCAGGCCGCGCTGAAAATGTTCGGCGACTGGACCGACCGCGTCGCCGCCGGCGAGCTGCCGGCGTCGAAGCCGACGCGCCCGCAGGGCATCGAGCGCAATGCCGTGGTCACGGTGTGGGACTGGTCGAATCCGAAGGCCTACCTGCATGACGCGACGGTGAGCGACAAGCGCAACCCGACCGTCAACGCCAACGGGCTCGATCTTCGGCGCGACCGAGAACTCGACCGACATGGTGCCGGTGTTCGATCCGGTGAAGAACATCGCCTACGAGGTGAAGCTGCCAGGTGCGCGATCCGAAGACGCCGTCGGAAGCCGAAGTGCCGATGTTCGCGCCGTCGCCCTATTTCGGCGACGAGAAGATCTGGGACGCGCAGACCAGCCCGCACAGCCTGTACTACGACGGACAAGGGCCGGGTGATGTTCACCGCCCGCATTCGTCCGGCGGCCAATCCGGACTTCTGCAAGAAGGGCTCGGATCATCCGTCGGCGAAGGTGTTCCCGCTCGACACCTCGGGCCGCCAGCTCCGATGTATGATCCGAAGACCGCAGAAGTACACGCTGATCAACACCTGCTTCCCGACCCATCACGTGCAGTTCGGCTTCGACAAGGACAACACGGCGTGGGTGAGCGCGGGTGGCCCGCAGAGCGGCGTCGCCGGCTGGGTCAACATGCGCATGCTCGAAGAGACCGGCGACGAGCAGAAGGCGCAGGGCTGGACTCCGTTCATCCTCGACACCAACGGCGACGGCAAGCGCGGCGAATACACCGAGCCGAACCAGCCGTTCGATCCCAACAAGGACCGCCGCATCAACGTGGCGTTCTACGGCGCGTCGCCGGCGCACGACGGCACGGTGTGGGGCTCCTCGCTCGGCTATCCCGGCTACGTCGTGCGGCTCGATCCGACCAAGCGCGATCCGTCATCGACGGCGCTTGCGGAAGATCTACGAGGTCCCGGCCCCGGGCTATGGCCCGCGCGGCTTCGACATCGACTCCAAGGGCATCGCCTGGGTGCCGCTGTCGAGCGGCCACATGGCGATCTTCGACCGCAGCAAGTGCAAGGTCCTCAACGGGCCGACCATCCGCGACGGCAAGCATTGCCCCGAGGGCTGGACGCTCTATCCGTTCCCGGGTCCGAAGCTCACCGGCGATCCGGGCACCGGCTCGGCGGAAGCGAGCTACTACACCTGGGTCGACCAGCACGACATCCTGGGCCTCGGCAAGGACACGCCGCTTCGCCACCGGCAACCAGAACGAGTCGCTGATCGCGCTCAAGGACGGCAAGATGGTCAACCTCGTCGTGCCGTATCCGATGGGCTTCTACGCCAAGACGTTCGACGGCCGCATCGACGACGCGAACGCCGGCTGGAAAGGCCGCGGCATCTGGGCGTCTGCCGGCAACCGCACGCCGTTCCATGTGCGAAGGCAACGGCAAGGGCGAACTGCCGAAGCTCGTGAAGTTCCAGCTGCGTCCGGATCCGCTCGCGAAGTAAGTCGGCGACGAAGCAGTTGAGACGAAAAAGCCCGCCCGGCTCGTGAGAGCCGGGCGGGTTTTGTTTTGGCGATCGCGCTCTGGATGGACCTCTTATTGTGAGTACGGCTACAGAGCGCGATGACTCTTCTGGGCTATTGTTCCAATCACCCGCTTTTTTCGGAAGAGACAATGGTTCCGCCCTTTCTCCAATCAAATGTTTGTCCTGTATGTCGCTGTATGTCCTAGACAAGACGGTGTGGATGGAGCAACTCCATGGAACAGGGTTCTCAATCAATTCAACTGGATACTTCGTCACTGCATCGCACGTGCTGAAAAAAGGTGAAATTGACATTCAAGAAAATGGCGGGCAACTTTGTATTCTTCCAACGCAGGCGATAGACGTGAAAGCGGTGACTTTGGCCTATCCTATATTCGCAATGGAGCATGCGCTGCTCATTGCGATATTTCTGTCATTCGGAGCGAGCTGGTCGCAATGTTTGCGCCTGGGCAGCGAGATGTTGAGGTGTGGCGAAGTTGCCACGCTAGGCTACCCAATGTCGGTGGCACACAAGACCGCAGAAGAATATAGAGTTCGCCAGCGAGGGCACCGCGGTTACATACAACAGATGGATTCGTGCCGGGGAGGGCGTGTTCGAAAGTCCTAGTTCGTTTGAACTCAGCTTCCCAGTCACGCGAGGGCTAAGCGGCGCGCCGCTGTTCATTCATCAGCGCGACAACACCGAACTGGTGATAGGAGTGTGCGTGGGGTCATTGAGTACAGAAAGCGTTGACTACGAGAGCATCATCTATTGAGGAAGGGGGATCGACCTTCAAAGAAAAGAAGGTAAGAGTGGAGGAATTCGGTATAGCTCACGATATCCGTCCACTACACGAATGGCACCTCAACATAGCGGATGGAAAGACCCTTCTCGAGATCGGGATTAAATAGCACCATATTCAACCAACACTTTTGATATTGGCAGCAGAATAGGAGGCCACGTGGGAATGCCGGATGAGCCGTACTTCACGATTGTCGTTGAGACCTATCTCGTTAGTGGGGCCGAACTTCATGGCGACGTCCACGTTCGGCCCGTGGTGTTGGATTAATCTCAAAATCTCGGGTCACGAGCGCTGCGGCAAGATGTGACAATTCGATGGTAACAGGAGCGAAACAAACCGCCCAGATCCTCTGAAGAAGACAGGTGCTACTGTCATGTGGCTTTCGTCGCCCCTACTCGGTACCGGCGGTCTTCACTTTGCCGACAACTGCCTCACTGCGCCCAGCCAATCCTCGACATGATACGAGCGCACGATCTTCCCGCCCTCGATCGTGTGCACATCGATCGACATCAGCTTGAACGACTTGCCGCCATGCGGCACGCCCATGAACTCGCCGGCCGGCGTGCCGGTGGCCTCGCCGCGCACCGTGACGCGATTGCCCGACACCAGCACCTCCTTGATCTCCCACTTGAGGTCGGGAATGGCCTTGTGGCGCCCGGCGATCGCGGCAATGACCTGCTCGCGCGCGCCGCAAACGTCATTCGCTCCGCAGGACACCCACTCGGGCGCGGTCGCTTGCCGCAGCACAGCCGCGACGTCCTTGCCGGGCGCGGCGTTGAGGCCGTCGTAGAAGGGCGCGACCACCGCCAGCGCGGCTTGCTCCGGGGTCTCGCGCCGCGGCGGATTGAAGTCGCGAGAGACAGCGCGCGTGAGTGCGGCGGCAGCGAAAACAAATGCTTTCACGATCGACTCCATCGGTTTGACCGGTTTGACTGAGCACGCCGCCGCGGATATGACGGTCTCGATCATCAATCAAATGAATAATTGTCATATGCCATGAACAAAATCGATCATCCTCCCATCGATCTTCGCCGCTTCGACCTCAACCTGCTGGTCGTGTTCGAGGTGCTCATGGCCGAATTGAGCGTCACGCGCGCGGCCGAGCGGCTCGGCCGCACGCAATCGGCCGTCAGCCATTCGCTGGCGCGGCTGCGCGCTGAGCTTGGCGATCCGCTGTTGATCAAGGGCGGCGCGCGCATGCAGCCGACACCCTTCGCGCTCGAGCTTCTGGAGCAGGCGCGGCCGATCCTGCGCAGCATTCAGCGGGCGCTCTCGCCGCGGCAGGCGTTCGATCCGGCCACCTCGCGGCGGCTGTTTCGATTTGCGGCGCCGGATTTCGCGCGCGCGCTGTTCACCTCGCTGCTGGCCCGCGTACGTGCCGAAGCGCCCGGCGCTTGCGTCGAATGGACCGGTGCACGCGATCCGATGCTGTTGGAAATCGCCGAGGGTCAGCTCGACGTCGCGATCGCGCCGGCGGGACTGCGTCTGCCGGCAGGCGTTACGGCCGAGCCGATCGGCGCGCTGACGTGGGGGTGTTTCGCGCGCCGCGGCCATCCGGCCTTTCGCCAGTGGGGGCGGAAAGCATGGTCGCGCTGGCCGCACGTGGCGGTGCGGGTCGGCGACAGCCTGGCGAGCCCGGTGAACGCCGCCGCGGCTGCGGCCGGCCTCGACCGAACGATCGCCGGCTGGGTCCCGCATTTCTCAGGCATAGCGCCGGTTCTGGCCAACTCCGACCTCATCGCCACGCTGCCGGCGGTCGCCATGACCGACACGCTGCGTCCCTACGGCCTCGACTCTCGGCCGGTGCCGTTTCCCATCGATCCACTGCCGCACGCGATGCTGTGGAGCGCGCAGCGCGGCCGCGATCCCGAGATCGCCTGGCTGCGCGGCCACCTCCGGCCGATCGTGAAAAGCAAATTCGCCGGTGTCTCTTCGTCAAGCAGATGAGGTCACTCGCGCCGGTCCCACCACCAGCAGATCAAGAGGCAAAGCATCTGCAGCGTTGAGAACACGAGCAGGCGCTCGGACAAGGGGCGCACTTGGTCCTGCGGATACCAGGACGAGGTCTGTGCCAGATAGGCGAGCGCGCAGGCCGGCAGGATCGCGATCACATACCAGAGCGGCAGTCGGCGGAAGAACGCGCGGCCGAGCACAGCCAGGAGCGCGCCCACCGCCAGCGGCAGAAAATTGAGGCCCATGCCGATGATGACGCCGTAGATCGGCGACGCCGCCCCGTAGAACAGCGCGTCACCGCATGTCTGGGTCGGATCGTCGTGCAGGCATTGCAGCCAGACCATGCTGCCGATCAAAAAGATGCTGATGGCCGCGGCGGTCAGCAACAGCCCGCCGGCGAAGAAAATCAGAAACGTTCGGATCAACGCAGGTCCGTGCATGCGACGATGCTCGCGTAGCCGTGCTCGGATAGCCGTATGCGCCAGGTGCCGCCGCTTTGTCTACAGAACGCAGAACCAGTAGCGGTCCAGATCGCGTTGCCATGGCGGACGCGGTCGGATCTATCTCGACGTTCAACGCCAGCTGCAGCAGCGGGCTGATCATGCTGAGCAGGAGCAATATCAAGCCCGCTCAGCCACGCCATCGTTCAATCGAGGGAGGCACGATATATACACAGCGGGCGTCCCGGAGGCGGCCGTCCGATACCGACCCGTGGTGCAACGAGGAATCGGCGGCGCGTTCAGTAGCGCGCGGCAACCGGGTTACTGGGGCCGCCAAACTTGTAGCTCACGCGGCTGAGAATCGACCACATCGATACGTCGACGTCGTGATCGGGGAAGTTCGTGATTGCGCTGTTGTTCACGCTCAAGGAGCCGAAGGCATAGAGGTTTCCTTCGACACCAAAGACCCAGTTGCCTCCGAGCAGCAGCTCGCCGCCGAAGCCGACCGTCCAGCCAACCTTGGTCTCGGATGTATCGAAGGATTGCGCGTTGACGAGACTCTCGAACCGGTGGTCAATCTGCGCAAATGCCACGCCGCCCTTCAGGTACCACATCCAGTTGCTGACGACCATGCCTATCCGTGGCGTGACTGTTGCAAGCCATTTCACCTCGGTGGTCCACTGATCACCCTGCGAGTTTAAGATGTCCGGGAACGCCGGACCGAAGACCGTCTTCTTGACACCCGACCAAGTGCCGCTGGCCTCAAGACCGATGAGCCAGCTGTAGCCCATCTGCCAATTGTAACCGATGTGGCCGCCGAAGAGCCCACCGTCCATGGTGTGACCGCCAATGTCGAACGCGGTGCGGCGGAAATCAACGTCGCCAAAACCCCAGCCACCATGGACGCCAATATAAAATCCGCTCCACGAATAGGTCGGCACGGGAATGACCGTCGATTCTCTCAAGACCGGCATGTCCGCCGCGAGAGCGGAGCCACTGAACATGGCGAATGTAATGGCGCCGATGACGGAGCCTGCGCGGAAATACTTTTTCATTGAGCGAGCCCCCACTTGCCACCTGGAGTGCGCATCTTCTCTTAGCGCGCGGCATGGGATTCGGCTGCTGTGATGTCTCGGCAATCCCCAAAATTCGTGAGGAGATGCAATATGATACCTGCGGGGGCGGCAGGTGCAGAAAGGTGTTTGTTTGCTGCGCTCTTGCTGCTGTCATCCCCGCGGGGATTTCACGCCGGCACGAATTCGGAGCGAAACACCGATAGCGCTTTCGGATCGCCCGGTGCGCCGCCGATGCGCAGGTCGAGCACGACCTCTTTGTCCGGTGTCACCTCGATGAGCTGTGCACGGATGTCGAGCGCGTCGCGATGCTCGGCCTCGTTGGGCTCGAAGCGGTCGGGCCCGCTCGCGGGCCGTCCGTCGATCGAACAGATGCCACCATAGGTGATAAAGGTGTTGCCGTTCGGCAGCCGCATCGCGCCACCCTGGAAGCCGGCGAAGAGACGCTCGTTATTTGCCTCGCCATAGCTCCACACCTGCCGCACCGTGCCGTTCGCCTCATCGACTGCGAACTCGACCGCGCGGCTGAAGTTTTGCGCAGCGAGCACAGGCTTCGCGAACGGTACCGCGCGGTGATTGCCGTTGTCGAAGCAGAGAATGGTGCCCGCAGGCGTGATCGAGCAGTCGTGCTGATGGAATTGCCACGCGACTGATGCGTCGGGCGTGAGCAGCTTGTCCGACCACGGCTCTCGCCAGTTGGCGTGCGTGCCGAGGATCCATCGCAAGCGCCCGCTCTTGCGGTCCACTTTGATGATGGCGTCCTGCGTGCGCAGCGACACCAGGATGGCGTCGTCGCGCGCGTCATAGGCGGTGCCGTTGGCGTGGCACCAGTCCATCGTGCCGTGATAGCCGCGCACGGCCCAATAGTTGGCGCGGCTGCCATAGGTGATGCGATAGGGGTCGATGCAGATCGAGCAGCCGCCATTCGTTCAGCCTTGCTGCCGTCGGGGCGAACCTCCATCACGATGTCGCCGACCAGTTTCGCGCGCTCGTGCGGCGCGCTCGGATCGGTGACGCTGCCCGGCCAGTTGTCGTACTCGCGGATCTCCATGCTGAGCAGCAGCATCGAGCCGTCCGGCCCGAGATTGACGCCGTGATGGAAGGTCTCGGCCTCGACCGGGATGCCGTCCTTCGGCGGCGCGCGGTCGCGATAGCGGCCGGTCGCGTACCACTGGCGCAGGATGCGGCCGTCGAGCGTCATCTCGAGCAGAAGCCCGTCGACGATGGTGACGAGGAGATGGCCGTCGGGCTTGAGCCGCACGCCCTGCACCGGCCGGTCTGATCGGTGGACGCAGCTGATTGCGCCGGACTGATCGACGCCCAGGAGCCAGCCGCGGTGCGCCGGCCCTTCGCTCGCCCGGCTGTCACCGCGCACGTTGAACAGCATCAAGCCACGCTCGCGGCGTGTGGCATCGCAACGCATGATCCGGATCGGCGGCAGCTCGCCAGCGGCCGGCGCGCGTGTCACGTGATCGTGCGCCCGATCGCCAAAAACTTGTCGCGCCGCTGCTGGCGGATGGCATCGCGGTCGAGCACCTTGAGCTCGTCGAGCGCATTCGCGATCGCCTCGCCGGCCGATACGATCGTGGCGGCCGGGTCACGATGCGCGCCGCCGACCGGCTCGGTCACGATCTGGTCGATGACGCCGAAGCGGGAGAGGTCCTGTGCGGTGATCTTCATGCTGGTCGCCGCCTCCTGCGCCTTGGCGGTGTCGCGCCACAGGATCGAGGCGGCGCCTTCCGGCGAGATCACGCTGTAGAAGGCGTGCTCCAGCATCAGCACGCGGCTGGCGGTCGCGACCGCGATCGCGCCGCCGGAGCCGCCGACCCCGATGATCACCGCGATGTTGGGCACGCCGAGCGCGAGGCAAGTCTCGGTCGAGCGCGCGATCGCCTCGGCCTGGCCGCGCTCCTCGGCGCCGATGCCCGGATAGGCGCCCTCGGTGTCGACCAGCGAGAGGATCGGGATGCCGAAGCGGTCGGCCATCTGCATCAGCCGCACCGCCTTGCGATAGCCCTCCGGCCGCGCCATGCCGAAATTGTGCTTGAGCCGCTCCTCGGTGGTCGAGCCCTTCTCGTGCCCGAGCACGCAGATGCTCTCGCCGCGGAAGCGGCCGAAGCCGCCGACGATCGCTTCGTCGTCGCCGAACTTGCGGTCGCCGGCGAGCGGTACGAAGTCGGTGATCAGCGTGCCGCACATAGTCGAGGCAGCGCGGCCGCTCGGGGTGGCGCGCCACCTGGGTCTTCTGCCAGGGGGTGAGATTGGCGTAGAGGTCCTTGAGCGTCTGGGCGGCCTTCGCCTCCAGCCGGGTGATCTCCTCCCGGATGCGCCGACATGCTCTCGGGAGTGTCGACGCCGCGCAATTCCTCGAGCTGGGCCTCGATCTCGGCGACCGGCTTTTCAAAGTCGAGGTAGCTGCGCATGGGCCTCTATTTAGCATGCGGGCGCGCCGCTTGCGCCCGCCGCAAAGAGCCTCTAAGGGGCGCGCGAGTCAAGGGATGGGGAGGGGCCGGCGGCCATATGCCCTGATTGGGCTTTCCTCTCGACCTTTGCTGCCAGGGAGATGATCGATGCAGCCGAACGAGGCGGAGCTGAAGGCCGCCGTAGACCCGCAAATCCTCGCCGATCTCGTGCTTGCCAACCGCATCCTTTACGCGCTCGGCGTGGTCGACGCCTATGGCCACGTCAGCGGCGCGCGATCCGAAGCGGCCGGAGCACTTACTTTCTCGCGCGCTCGCTCGCGCCCGCGCTGGTGACGGCCGGCGACATCATGGCCTACGATCTCGACTGCGCAGGCCGGTCGCTGCATCGCGGCTGCGAGCTCTATTCCGAGCGTTTCATCCATGGCGAGGTCTATCGGGCCCGGCGGATGTGCAGGCGGTCGTGCACAGCCATTCCCCGACCGTGATCCCGTTCAGCATCAGCAAGACACCGCTCGCGCCGGTCTATCACATGGCTTCCTTCATTCCGCCCGCGGTGCCGGTGTTCGAGATCCGCGAGGTCGCCGGCATGACCGACCTGCTCGTGCGCAACCAAAGACCTCGGCCAGGCGTTCGCACGCACGCTCGGGGGAATCCGGTCGCGCTGATGCGCGGCCACGGCAATGTGGTGGTCGGGCCGAACCTGCAATACGCGGTATCCGCGCCTACTACACCGAGGTGAATGCGCGTCTGCAGTTGCAGGCGCGCACGCTCGATGGGCCCCTGACTTTCACTCGATCCGCAGGAATTGGCCGAACGTTCAACGGCGGCCGGGATCACGCCCGAGCGCGCCTGGGACATGTGGGTGCGAGGGGACGTGAGAACGGTGCTGCGGCTGAATGCTCGCCGTGCGTCCCCGCGTTCGCGGGGACGACGAGCTGGCAAACGCCGCGTCGCTCACACGTCCGGCCGCTTGTAGTTCAGATTCGCGCCGCCTTTCTGCGACTTGAGATAGCCCTCGACGTCGCCGAGCGGGTCCATGACGCCGGCGCAGCCGCTGTCCGACAAGCTGATCGAGCTGGATCGCCTGCGAGAGCGAGAGATCGCGCCCCATCTGCACGGTGATCTTGTGGTGCTCGAGCGGCGCGAGGTGGCGCGTCGCGAGATCGCGCGCGAACGCGATCGTGTGCGCCTCGAGCTCGGTCGGCCGGCACCGCCTGGCTGATGATGCCGAGCGCGTCGGCCTCCTTGCCGGACACGTTCTTGCCGCCGAGCGCAATCAGCGAAAGCTTCTTCACCGGCAGGCCGGAGTGCATGAGCGTCGCGGTGACGAGCTGCCCGAACGAGCCGCGCAGCACTTCCGGCATGCCGAGCTGCGCAGTCCTCGGCCGCGAACACGATGTCGTGGCAGTTCATGATGCCGAGCGCGCCGCCGAGGCAATAGCCGTGCACCTGCGCGATCATGATGCGCGGGAAGGCACGGATGTCCTCGGCGATCTGGATCGTGAGGTTGGGCCGGTCCCAGTCGAGCATCGGGCCGTTCGACACCTCGCGCAGGAAGGTGAGATCGAGCCCCGAGGAATAGACCGGGCCGGCGCCCCGCGTGATGACGACCTTGAGCTCCTTGTCGGCGCGGATGATGTCGAGCGATTCGAGGAAGGCGTGGCACAGCGCCCGGTTCCAGCAGTTGCGCTTCTCCGGCCGGTTGAGCGTGATGCGGGCGACGCCCGCGTCCGTCGAGCCGGTCGAGAATGAGCTCCGGCCATTCCTTGAGTGATCTTCCACTGGTCGGACATGCGTTTCCTCCGCGCTGATTGAGGCTGTTATGGCGCGGTGGGCGGAGGGCTGTAAAGCGGGCGGGGTTCGGGAACAAGGTGATTTTCGGCGCTCTCTTGATTCTCGACAGTCATTCCGGCCGAGCGAAGCGAGGGCCGGGATCCATAGCGCCGGCTTTGGACGTTTTGCAAATACACAGGTTATGGATTTCGGGCTCCGGCCTTCCGCCGGCCCCGGAATGACGACTTCTTGAGTGCCGCGCGTGCTGCAGTCGCTCGCAGGCGCTGCATTGCCGTTTTGTGTGGAATGGTTCGGCCTGCGCGCATATCGGCCAGTCCGCGGTTGATGCCTTCAACGATCTCCAGGTCGTATTTAGCTCTCTTGGTCGAGAGAGCGGAGGTTTTGCGCCCCGTCATCGCTACTCCTCCCCCAGCGGATGCAGATCGCGCACCAGGCTCTTGAGCCGGTCCTCCAGCACGTGGGTGTAGATCTGCGTGGTCGAGATGTCGGCGTGGCCGAGCAGCGTCTGCACCACGCGCAGGTCGGCGCCGTTGTGCAGCAGATGGCTCGCGAATGCGTGGCGCAGCACGTGCGGGCTCACCTTGCCGGGGCGCAGTCCCGCCCCCTCCGCAAGCTCCTTGAGCTCGCGCGCGAAGTGCTGGCGCGTCAGGTGGCCGCTTTCGCCGAAGGAAGGGAACAGCCACTTCCCTTGCATGTCATGGCCGGCTTCCATCATGCGGGCGCGATAGTCGGTCATGGCTTGCTTGGCCGCATCGTTGAGCGGCACCAGCCGCTCCTTGTCGCCTTTGCCGCGCACGATCAGCATGCGGGCGCTGCGCGCCGCCGCCGAGGCCGGCAGCGACACGAGCTCGGAGACGCGCAGCCCGGTCGCATAGACGAGCTCGAGCAGGCAGTAGAGCCGCGCCGTGCGCGCCCGCTCGCCCGCCGTCTGATTGGGCTTGGGATTGTCGCGGGCGGTGGCGAGCAGGCGGTCGACCTCCTCGATGCTGAGCACCCGCGGCAGCTTGCGGCCGCGCTTGGGCCCTTCGACGATCGCCGCCGGATCGTCGCCGCGTCGGCCTTCCGCGTAGAGGAAGCGATAGAGCTGGCGGATCGCCGAAAGCCTGCGCGCGACCGAGGTCGCGGCAAACTCGCGCTTGGCGAGATGACGCAGATAGCCGCGCACATCGTCGGTTGTCGCATCCGCGATAGCGCGCTTTTTGGTGACCAGATAGTCCGAGAAATCCTCAAGATCGCGCGTATAGGCCGTGAGCGTGTTGGGGCCGGCGCCGCGCTCGGCCGCGAGCATGTCGAGGAACAGCTCGATGTCGGTTGTGCGGGTCGATCGGGTCTGGCGCGCCATCGCGGCCGGCTAGCGCTGTTTCGAGAATTTTTCAGGCGGGACTGACACGGTGATCTCGCGCGGCTTCGGATCGACCCAGTAGGCGAGCGCCAGCATCCCACCGTAGACCAAGCCAGCCACAATGCCCACCGTTGCCAGGAATCGGAATAGACTTGGCATCACCTGAGCCCAATTTCGAAGCCGATTCGCATGCAAGAGTGGAGAAACTACGACCACGTTCCGACTACCGAGGCAAGGGCTAACCAGTTGTTTCCGCATCACGTTTATGAAACGTTGTCCGGGTCCTTTGGAGTTTCATGAATGTCCGAGCGGGTCATGCAGCAAGTCGCCGGTCCGGCGACCCCGGAGGCCGCCATCGTGGCGGCGCTCAAGGGGCGTGCGATCGTGCTCGTCGGCATGATGGGCGCCGGCAAGTCCTCGATCGGGCGCCGCCTGGCCCAGCGTCTCGACATCCCGTTCGTCGATGCCGACAGCGAGATCGAGATTGCGGCCGGCATGTCGATCCAGGACATTTTTGTCGACCCGCGGCGAGCCTGAGTTCCGCGCCGGCGAGGCGCGCGTGATCGCCCGGCTGCTCGAGGGTGGCACGCAGGTGATCGCGACCGGCGGCGGCGCGTTCATGAACGCGGACACTCGCGCCGCCATCAACGCCAAGGGCATCTCGGTCTGGCTGAAGGCTGATTTCGACGTACTGATGCGGCGCATCAAGCGCCGCAACGACCGGCCGCTGCTCAAGATCGACGATCCGGAGGCGAAGTTGCGGGAGCTGATCGATCTGCGCTATCCGACCTATGCGCTCGCCGACCTGACCGTTCAGTCGCGCGACGTCGTACACGAGAAGATCGTCGACGAGATGGTCGGTGTGCTGGCGAGGCACCTCGGGTTCGCGGTCGCCGCGCCGGCAACCGCAGGAGGAGATGCGTCATGACCGCGCCGCTGCGGGCCGGTGAGCCCATCATCGTCAATGTCGCGCTCGGGGCGCGCAGCTACGACATCGTGATCGGGCGCGGCGTGCTCGCTTCGCTCGGCGAGCGCATCAAGGCGCTGCGCCCGGGCGCCAGGGTCGCAATCGTCAGCGACGAGACGGTCGCCCGCCATTGTCTGGCGGCCGCGCAGCAGGCGCTCGCCGGCATCGCGGCGGCTGCGCCGGTGGTGGTGCCGCCCGGCGAAGGGTCGAAGAGCTTTCCGGTGCTCGAGCGGGTGTGCGAGGCGCTGATCGCGGCCCGCATCGAGCGTGGCGATCTCGTGCTGGCGCTCGGCGGCGGCGTGGTGGGCGACCTTGCGGGCTTTGCGGCCGCGGTGGTCCGTCGCGGCCTTGACTATGTGCAGGTGCCGACGACGCTGCTGTCGCAGGTCGATTCCTCGGTCGGCGGCAAGACCGCGATCGATTCGCAGCCACGGCAAGAACCTCGTGGGTGCGTTCCACCAGCCGTTGCTGGTCGTGGCCGATACGGCGCTGCTCGACACGCTGCCGGTGCGCGAGTTCCGGTCAGGCTACGCCGAGGTCGCCAAATACGGCCTGATCAGCGATGCGGCCTTCTTCGCCTGGCTCGACGCCAATTGGCGCGAGATTTTCTCAGGCGGGCCCGCTCGCGAGCACGCGGTTGCGGTGAGCTGCCGGGCGAAGGCGCTGACGGTCGCGCGCGACGAGCGCGAGACCGGCGAGCGAGCGCTGCTCAATCTCGGTCATACCTTCGGGCACGCCTTCGAGGCCGCCGCCGGCTTCTCGGATCGGCTGCTGCACGGCGAAGCGATCTCGCTCGGCATGGTCTGCGCGTTCGACTTCTCGGTCCGGCGCGGGCTTGCGCCGGCGGCCGATGCCGAGCGCGTCCGGCAGCATCTTGCGGCGGTCGGCCTGCCTACTCATCTATCAGAGGTGGCCGGGGGTCTGCCTGATGCCGACCAGTTGATGGACCTGATCAGCCAGGACAAGAAGGTCAAGCGCGGCAAGCTGACCTTCATCCTGGCCCGTGGCATCGGTGGCGCCTTCATCGCGCCCGACGTCGAGGCTGCCGAGGTGCGATCCTTCATTCAGGAAAAGCTCGCCGAGCGATGTTGACCGAAGACTGGATTTCTCTCGCTGTCGTCGTTCTCTGCCTGGCGCTGTCGTTCTTTTTTTCCGCCAGCGAGACCGCGCTCACCGGCTTTTCGCGTGCGCGGATGCTGCAGCTGGAGAAGAACGGGAACGCCCGTGCCCGTCTCGTCAATCGCCTCGTCGAGACGCGCGAGCGGATGATCGGCGCGATCCTCGCTGGCAACAACGTCGCCAACATCGCGGCCTCTGCTCTCACTACTGGCGTGCTGCTACGCCTGGTTCGGCGATGTCGGCGTGCTCTACGCAACCGCCATCATGACGGTCGTGATCGTGGTGTTCATCGAGGTGTTGCCGAAGACGATCGCGATCAATGCGCCCGATCGCGTTGCGCTCATGGTGGCGCGCCCGAGTCCTGTGGCTGGTGCGGCTGATGGGGCCGATTCTCGTCGGCATCGAGGCGCTGGTGCGCTGGATACTGCGTCTGTTCGGCGTGCCGCTTCGGCACCGATCAGGCTTTTCTGTCCGCGCATGAGGAGCTGCGCGGCACCGTCGATCTCCTGCATCGCGAGGGCAGCGTCGAGAAGCACGACCGCGACATGTTCGGCGGCTTGCTCGACCTGCGCGATCTGGTCGTGTCCGATGTCATGATCCACCGCACCGAGATGATCTCGGTCTGCGCCGACCTGCCACCCAGGGACGTCACCATGGCCGTTCTGGCCGAGCCGGTCACCCGCGTTCCGCTCTGGAGCGGCAAGCCCGACAACATCATCGGCATCCTGCACGCCAAGGACCTGCTGCGCGCGATCCGCGACGCCGATGGCGACCTGTCCAAGGTCGACGTCAAGGCGATCGCGCGCCCGCCCTGGTTCGTGCCCGACGTGCGCCCGCTGTCCGAGCAGATCAAGGCGTTTCGCCGACGCAAGACGCCATTTGCGCTGGTGGTCGACGAGTACGGCGAGCTGATGGGGCTCGTCACGCTCGAGGACATTCTCGAGGAGATCGTGGGCGACATCACCGACGAGCACGACGTGGTAGTGCCTGGCGTGCGCCTGCAACCCGACGGCTCGGTCAATGTCGACGGCGGGGTGCCGATCCGCGACCTCAACCGGGCGATGGACTGGAGCCTGCCCGACACCGAGGCGACCACCGTTGCGGGCCTGGTGATCCACGAGGCGCGCTCGATCCCGGAGGCTGGGCAGACCTTTACCTTTCATGGTTTCCGCTTTCGCGTTCTGCGGCGCGAGAAGAACCGGATTGCGGCGCTGCGCATTACACCGCTTGTGCGAAAGCCGCCGATTGCCGCCTAGATTTTGATCCCATTAGATTGAATAGGATCAAAGCCGATCTCCATGTTTGAGCATGATCTTTTCCGAAAACCGGGTTCCACCCCGGATCAAGCCCGGGGACGGCCTTTTCGGGATCATTCTCCAGGGGGTTGTGCAAGCCTGCGGCGCAGGTTTACGCATTCCTAACCCGCAAAATGTAAGATAATTGAGTGCTAAAAGTAGCCGGAAGGTCCGCCTCTCCGGCCCGCAAGGCATGTGGTCACAGTTGCGTTTGCCCAGAAGGGGGCACCATGGGAACGAGTTCGTCGCTCATCTCTGAGTTGGATGCAGCGATCCAGTCGAGCTCCAGCGACAAGCGAATTGCCACGCTGCGACGCGTGACCGACCTGTTCCTGAGCCACGCCGGCCAGTACGACCCCGAGCAGATGAAGCTGTTCGACGGCGTGCTGATGCGCATGATCGGGCACATCGAGACCCGCGCATTGGCCGAGCTTGGCGAGCGGCTCGCCCCGGTTGAAGGCGCTCCGGTCGACGTCATCCGCCATCTCGCCAACCATGACGAGATCGTCGTTGCCGGCCCGGTGCTCAAGGACTCCAAGCAGCTCACCTCCGACGACCTCGTCGACATCGCGCGCCGGAAAAGCCAGGATCATCTTCTGGCGATATCGGGACGGTCCGAGATCGACGAAGCTGTCACTGACGTCCTGGTCGACCGCGGCAATGCCGAGGTCGCCCGCAAGGTTGCTGTCAATGCCGGTGCACGCTTCTCGCAGAACGGCTTTGCAACGCTGGTCAAACGCGCCGAGAAGGATGATGTGCTGGCGGAGGCAACCGGCCAGCGTGCCGACATTCCGCCTGCGCTGTTCGAGCAATTGGTTGCCAAGGCGACCGAGACCGTGAAAGCCAGGCTCCTGGCGGCGCGGCCCGATGCGGCCGGCGATCTGACGCAGGCGCTCAACAAGGTGGCGCGCGAGCTGCAGGCCGAGCGGCCTGTGCGCGACTACAGCGAGGCGCAGCATCTGGTGGGATTGCTCAACCGCGAGGGCAAGCTGAGCGAAGCGGCGTTGCTGGAGTTCGCACGAGCGAACAAGTTCGAGGAGGCGGTCTCGGCGCTCGCGATGCGCAGCTCGGCGCCGATCGACATCATCGACCGCCTGATGCACGGCGCCCGCATCGACGCGTTGCTGATCCCCTGCAAGGCGGCAGGCCTGGCTTGGCCGACCACGCGCGCGATTATTCGCCTCAATCCGGCGCACAGCATCACGTCGGACGAGGACTTCGAGATCGCCAAGCAGGATTTCCAGAAGCTGTCGATCGCGGCCGCGCAGCGGATCATGCGGTTCTGGCAGGTGCGCTCGACCGTGACGATGGCCGGAATGCCTCCGCTGCCGCCCGAGCTGGCCGCACCCGCAAAGCCGACCTCGCGCTAACTGTCGGTGGTGGCGGCGCAGCGGCGGCTTGAACAGGATGCGGCAGGGCGGAGCCCTACGGCTGTTTCCGTGCTTTGCGTAAGGCGAGCATTCCCGGGAAGGCGTGCGTCAGGAAACGGCATCCGTAGTCGGCGAAAAAGCCACCAAGATTTACGCGCTGCTAATCTCACAACCGTAGGCTGACCGGGTCGCGCCAGCGGAAGCCGCGCCTATCGCAATCGCATGCGCCTGTTGTTTTTTGTCGCGTTTGCCCAAAGGGGGCCATCCTATGGGAATGACTTACTCTCTCATCGCTGAATTGGATGAGGCGATGCAATCCGGTTCGAGCGACCGGCGAATGGCGACGCTGCGTCGCGTCACCGACCTCTTCCTGAGCCAAGCAGGCCTGTACGAATCCGAGCAAATCGAACTGTTCGATGACGTGCTCCTGCGCTTGATCGAGCATATCGAGACGAGGGCCCTCGCCGAGCTTGGCGAGCGGCTGGCGCCGGTCGAGAACGCCCCGGCCGGGGTCATTCGGCATCTCGCAAACCACGACGAGATTGTCGTCGCTGGACCGGTGCTGAAGGATTTAAAGCGATTGTTGCCGCCGGACCTGGTCGAGATCGCAAGCGTGAAGAGCCAGGATCACCTCTTGGCCATATCGCAGAGGGCCGAGATCGATGAGACGGTGACCGACGTGCTGGTCGATCGAGGCAGCCGTGAGGTTGCTCTCACTGTTGCGGTCAACTCGGGCGCGCGCTTCTCACAAACCGGCTTTGCAACGCTCATCAAGAGGGCCGAGCAAGACGACGTGCTGGCTGAGCTGGCGGGGCAGCGCGCCGACTTGCCGCCGCAGCTGTTAGGACAGCTGCTTGCCAAAGCGACTGAAACCGTCAAGGCCAAGCTGATGGCCTCGCTGCGGCCGGAGGCAGCCGACGACGTGGCGCGCACCCTCAACAAGGTCGCGCGCGAGCTGCAGGCCCAGTGTCCTGTGCGCGACTACGCCGAGGCACTCGGTCGCGTGAAACTCCTGCAGGCGGATGGCAGGCTGGATGAATCCATCGTTCTCGAATTTGCCAAAGCGAGCCAATTCGAAGAGACCGCTGCCGCGCTGGCGCTCCTGTGTGCAGTGCCGGTCGACCTCATCGACCGGCTGATGCAAGGCAATCGCATCGATGCCTTGCTGATCCCGTGTAAGGCTAGCGGGCTCGGCTGGCCGGCCACGAAGGCGGTCATTCGCCTCACTCCAGCACAGGGCGCGACGTCGGAGCCTGCCTTCGAGATCGCCAAGAAGGACTACGCGAATCTGTCGGTGGTGGCGGCGAAGCGGATCATGCGGTTCTGGCAGGTGCGCGCGAGCGTGACTACCGGCACGATGCCGCTCCCGACGCTGTCCTGAGCGCGACGAGGACGCCGGCGCATGTCGGATCAGTGGGCATGCGCACGAATGACCGCATTCGCGATCTAAGCGACGTTCTCCCCCGGAGCCGAGGCGTGAATGGCAAGCGCATGCACGCCGCCCTTGAGCTCAGCCGCAAGCGTTTCGTTCACCATGCGGTGGCGCTCGATCCGGCTCTTCCCCCGGAAGGCCTCCGACACAATATAGACCCTGTAGTGAGTCTCGCCGCCCTCCCGATGACCGGCGTGACCGGCGTGTTGGTGGGACTCGTCGACCACGTCGAGCCTCGAAGGGGCGAAGGCGCGAGACAGCTTCTCCAGGATAGCGTCGCGGGTATTCATGGGCTGGCGGCTTAGCCGCGAGCGGGGCCTGCGGTCAATGCGGCTGTTCAAATCGGGTCCCTGGGAGATATTCGACTTTGTCAAGACTTGAAGGTTCCTGCTCCGCGTCTGCATAATGTTCGGTCATGTCCAACGACTCACCTCTGTTCGACCGCATAAGGGTCAAGCCCGACCGGGATCGTCGGCTGCGCGCCGAGCACCCGTGCTGCGAGTGGCCGGGCTGCAACGGGGCTGCAACCCATCGCGCCCCCAAGGGCCGCGACCGCGAGAAGGAGTATTGGCGCTTCTGTCTCGGCCATGTGCGCGAATACAATCATTCGTACAATTTCTTCGCCGGGATGAGCAACGACGACATCGCCCGCTACCAGAAGGACGCCGTGGTCGGCCACCGTCCCGACCTGGAAAATGGGCATGAACGGCGGCCGCCCGTCGACCCGCTCCCATTCGGCGCGGTTTCAGCCCAATCTCGATGGCGCCGATGACCCGCTCGACCTGTCTCGTCATTTCGGGGCGGCTGGCGTCGACGGCGAGCGTGTGCGCCGGCGCGAAACCCGCGTGATCCACAATGCCGAACGCCAGGCGCTCGATGCCCTCGGGCTCGAGTCGGGCGCCACCACGGCCGAGATCAAGCTGCGTTTCAAGATGCTGGTGAAGCGCCACCACCCGGATTCCAATGGCGGCGACCGCTCGACCGAGGATCGCCTGCGGGAGATCATTCAGGCCTACAAATATCTTAAGTCGGTGGGCTTCCGCTAAGACGCGTGATTCCGCACGAGGGCCAGTGTTTGGCATGGCTGCCTTGTGGGCGGCCCGATTGCAATCAAGCTCCTGAAATTTCATATAAATTGTGTGTTGGCACGGGGGTTTCGCGGCCCGTGCGGTTTCTGCTAAGGTCGCGCCCGCTTTCCGAGCCGCATTACTCGAACCGAATTTCGGGTCTCGCGCGTTCCGAGACCACGGAGGATCAATGACCGTCGCTACAGAAGAAATGACCGGCCTGCCCGACATGAAGGTGTCGGTCAGGCAGGTTTTCGGCATCGACAGTGACATGGAAGTGCCGGCCTATTCGGAATCCGATTCGCATGTGCCGGACGTCGATCCCGACTACCGCTTCGACCGTCCGACGACGCTCGCGATCCTCGCAGGTTTTGCCCACAATCGCCGCGTCATCATCTCGGGCTATCACGGCACCGGCAAGTCGACCCACGTCGAGCAGGTGGCTGCGCGCCTCAATTGGCCGTGCGTGCGCGTCAACCTCGACAGCCACATCAGCCGTATCGACCTGATCGGCAAGGACGCGATCGTGATCCGCGACGGCATGCAGGTGACCGAGTTCCGCGACGGCATCCTGCCGTGGGCCTATCAGCACAACGTCGCGCTCTGCTTCGACGAATACGATGCCGGCCGCCCGGACGTGATGTTCGTGATCCAGCGCGTGCTGGAATCCTCCGGCCGCCTCACGCTGCTCGACCAGAGCCGCGTGATCAAGCCGCATCCGGCGTTCCGCCTGTTTGCGACCGCCAACACGGTCGGGCTCGGCGACACGTCGGGCCTCTATCACGGCACCCAGCAGATCAACCAGGCCCAGATGGACCGCTGGTCGATCGTCACCACGCTCAACTACCTGCCGCATGACAACGAGGTCGAGATCGTGCTCGCCAAGGCGAAGCACTACCGCACCGATGCTGGCCGCGACATCGTCAACAAGATGGTGCGGGTCGCCGATCTCACCCGCAACGCCTTCATCAACGGCGACATCTCGACCGTGATGAGCCCGCGCACGGTGATCACCTGGTCGGAGAACGCGGACATCTTCAAGGATGTCGGCTTCGCCTTCCGGCTGACCTTTCTCAACAAGTGCGACGAGCTCGAACGGCCGATCGTGGCGGAGTTCTATCAGCGCTGTTTCGGCGTAGAGTTGCCGGAAAGCTCAGTGAACGTGGCGTTGAGTTGAGGTAGCAGCGCGCACGGAGCGCCAGCCGAAGACCATGTCCTCCAACATCAAACCGAAGTCGACCGCCAAGGAAAGCCCGACCGAGCCGTTCAAGCGCGCGGTGACCGGCTGCGTGCGCGCGATCGCGCGCAAGCCCGATCTCGAGGTCGGCTTCGCGGCCGAGCGGCCCGGCATGGTGGGCGGCAAGGCGCGGCTGCCGGAGCCGGCGCGCAAGCTCAACGCCACCGAGGCTGCAATCGTGCGCGGGCATGCCGATTCGATCGCGCTCAAGCTTGCCTGTCACGATCCCAACGTGCACCGCAAGCTCGTTCCTGGCGGTCAGACCGCGCGCGCGGTGTTCGAAGCGGTCGAGCAGGCCCGCGTCGAGGCGATCGGGGCGCGCCGCATGTCGGGCGTGGCCAAGAATCTCTCCGCCATGATCGACGACCGCTTTCACCGCGGCAAGTTTGACGAGGTCTCCGACCGCGCCGATGCGCCGATCGAGGAGGCGCTCGCCATGCTGGTGCGCGAGCGCTTGACCGGCATGACGCCGCCGCCGGCGGCGCGCCGCCTGGTCGAGCTCTGGCGCCCGCTGCTCGAGGAGCGCGCCGGCAAGAATCTCGATCGCTTGGAGAAGCTGATCGACAACCAGTCGCGCTTCGGCGATGTCGTGCACGACCTGCTCGACGATCTCGACATGGGCGAGGACCGCTCGTCGGAAGCCGACGAGGAGGAGGGCGCCGAAGGCGAGCAGGACAAGCGCAAGGACAAATCCGGCGAGGATGGCGAAGGCGAGCAGTCTGAGGACGCCGAGGCGCGCGTTGATGAGGCCGAGATCTCGGGCGAGCAGATGTCCGACACGACGGCCGAACTCCTCCGAGGCGCTCTCTGCCGAGATGTCCGACGATGCCGAGATGGGCGATTCGGAGGCGCCAGCCGAGCCGCGGCGACCGCGCCGGCATGGTGCCAACGAGCCGCGTGGCCCCGAGTATCGTCCATTCATCGGCAAGTTCGACGAGGTGATGGCGGCCGAGGATCTGTGCGAGCCGGAGGAGCTCGAGCGGCTGCGCGGCTATCTCGACAAGCAGCTTTCGCATCTGCAGGGCGTGGTGGCGCGGCTTGCCAACCGGCTGCAGCGGCGCCTGATGGCGCAGCAGAACCGCGCCTGGGAGTTCGACCTCGAGGAGGGCCTGCTCGATCCGGCGCGGCTCGCGCGCGTCATCATCGATCCGCTCCATGCGCTCTCGTTCAAGCGCGAGAAGGACACCAAGTTCCGCGACACGGTGGTGACGTTGCTGCTGGACAATTCCGGCTCGATGCGCGGACGCCCGATCACGGTCGCGGCGACCTGCGCCGATATTCTGGCGCGCACGCTGGAGCGCTGCGGCGTCAAGGTCGAGATCCTGGGATTCACCACGCGCGCCTGGAAGGGCGGACAGTCGCGCGAGGCTTGGCTCGCCTCCGGCAAGCCGCCCAATCCGGGCCGTCTCAACGACCTGCGCCATATCATCTACAAGTCGGCTGATGCGCCGTGGCGGCGCGCGCGCAAGAATCTCGGCCTGATGATGCGCGAGGGCCTCCTCAAGGAGAACATCGACGGCGAGGCGCTTGACTGGGCGCATAAGCGCTTGCTGGCTCGCACCGAGCAGCGCCGCATTCTGATGATGATTTCCGACGGCGCGCCGGTCGATGACTCGACGCTCTCGGTCAATCCCGGCAACTATCTGGAGCGCCATCTGCGCTGGGTGATCGAGGAGATCGAGACTCGCTCGCCCGTCGAGCTGATCGCGATTGGCATCGGTCACGATGTGACGCGCTATTATCGCCGCGCCGTGACCATCGTGGATGCCGAGGAGCTGGGCGGCGCCATGACCGACAAGCTCGCCGAGTTGTTCGACGAGCAGGCGGCCGCGGCCGACGATCAGCGCGCACCGGTGCGCAAGCCAGACCGATGGTCGCGCGCCACCGCCACCTTCCTGGATCCGCCCGATCCGCGCCGCGCTTAGAGCATGATCCCGAAAAGTGGAAGCCGGTTTTCGGACAAGATCATGCTCAAACAAAAAGTTGGACTTTGATCAGATTGGACCCAATCGGATCAAAGTCTAGCCTGGAACGGTTGGTCATCTTGGACAGGCAGGAAGCCGGTTTGTGCGCGCCGGGACGCTGGGCGTCGATTGGTCACGTGAGGGGGGCGAGCATGCTGCCACATCGTTCGCAGCCGGCGGAAGCTGATCCATGGGCGGCCCCGCGACCGAAGACTCCGGGCTCAACGCGTCGGGTGGCTGCGCTTTTCTTCGCGCTCGCGCTCAGTACGCTTCCGAATGTCGGTCAGGCACAGCGCGCGCCCGATCCGCCGACGTCGATCGATATCGTGGCCCAGCGCCTACCGGCCTTTGACCACACCGATTCCACGCGCCGTCAGTTCGGGCTCCTCGAGTTTCGCGGCGGGCTCGTTCTCACCGCCTCGTTCAAGCACTTCGGCGGTCTCTCGGCCATTCGGGTACAGCCGGACGGCGCCAATTTCATTGCGGCCTCCGACAGGGGATGGTGGCTCAAGGGGCGGATCGTCTACGACGGCAACCGCCCGAGCGCCATTGCGGACGCCCAGATGGCGCCGATCCTGGGGCCCGACGGGCTCGCGCTCTCGTCACGCGGCTGGTACGACACCGAGTTCGATCGCGCAGGATGGCGGCACGCTCTATGTCGGCATCGAGCGCGTCAATCGCATTGTCCGCTTCGATTTCGGCAAGGATGGCGTGCTGGCGCGCGGTCAGCCGATCGATGTGCCGCCCGGGGTGCGCGGCCTGCCCAACAACAAGGGCCTCGAGTCGCTCGTCTTTGTGCCGCGCGGCCTGCCGCTCGGCGGCACGCTGATCGCGATTTCGGAGCGCGGATTGACGCGCGACGGCAATCTCTCGGCCTTCCTGATCGGCGGGCCGCGGCCCGGCACGTTCGCACTCAGACGCACGGCCGACTACGATGTCAGCGATGCGGCGCTGCTGCCGTCCGGCGATCTCCTGGTGCTGGAGCGCAAATTCAGCTGGACCACCGGCTTGTTTGTTCGCATCAGACGGATCGCGCTGCTCGATATACAGCCCGGCGCGCTGGTCGACGGCAGAGTGCTGTTCGAAGCCGATCTCGGCTACGCTATCGACAACCTGGAAGGACTGAGCGTCCATCGCGGACCCAACGGCGAGACCGTGCTGACGCTCGTGTCGGACGACAATTTTTCGGCGCTGCAGCGCACGCTGCTGCTGCAATTCACGCTGGCCGAGCCGTAAGGGACAGCAAGCAGGGCGCTATTTCGCGGCTTCGCTGCTCGGCGGCTTTCTTCTTGATCTGGCGCTTGAGGTCGAGCACCCGCGGCGACAGCTCCACGTCCTTGGCCTTCATCAGGAAGGCATCGAGGCCGCCGCGATGGTCGATGGTCTTGAGAGCGTTCGCCGATACCCGCAGCTTCACCGAGCGGCCGAGCGAATCCGACATCACGGTGACGTTGAGCAGGTTGGGCAGGAACCGCCGCTTGGTCTTGCGGTTCGAGTGGCTCACTTTATGTCCGACCTGCGGGCCTTTGCCGGTCAGTTCGCATCGCCGCGACATGGCGAAATCCTTCTTTGCGATCAAAAATCTCGTTTGAGATCAGGGGTCTCGCAGGCACATGCCGGGTCTGCTCGCCACCACGGCGGCGCGGCTCCGGCTATGCGGCTGGCAGGAGACCGCGGACGTATAGTGGCGGGGGGCGGTAGCGTCAAGAGAAGGTGTAGTCCGCTCAGGGGGATGCCAGATGCCAAGGGGATGCCAGGGGATTGCCATGTGGGGCTCGCCGGCATGCCTGGCCAGCAACTACGTCATTCTAAGGCATGGTAATCCCCGCTGAATTGCCTTGATCGAGCCAAGATGGCAGGGCAAATGGTGATTGGATTCGTGCGGGGGCGGCGGGGGAGGCCACCAGTCCTTGCTCGAAGGACCTGTGCCGGCGGGCATGGTGGTCTTTCAGTGGTTACCCGCGAGCAGAAGGACTAGCCACGTGATGACACGTCTGGCTGCACGGCTTGCCATTGCACGAAACGTCACAGGGCAACACGCCATTGTGCGACGCGCCATTGTGCGATGCGCCATTGTCGCCGGACTCGCCCTTGGCGGCGTGGCTTTGGTCGATGGGAGTGGCTCCGCCCACGCGCAAGGCAAGCTCGAAGCCCGCTATTCAGTGACGCTCGGAGGGGTGTCGTTTGGCCAGGGGAACTGGACTATCGACGTTCACGACGACCAATATACCGCGGCCATCAGTGGCTCGACGGTTGGCGTGATGCGGATTTTCACCAGCGGCCAGGGTTCCAGCGCGGTACGCGGAACCGTCGCCAACGGTCAGCTGCTGGTGAACTCCTACGCCTCAACCATCCAGACCGACAAGAAATATGACGAGGTTCGGATGCTGCTGAACGGCGGCTCCGTGAAGGAGACCCTCGCCGAACCGCCGTCGACCCCGAGTCCGGACCGCATTCCGGTCACCGAGGCGCATCGCAAGGGCGTAACCGATCCGATGACGGCCGCCATTATGCGGGTCCCGGGCAATGGCGATACTTTCAGTCCCGAGGCTTGCCACCGCAAGGTCGGGGTCTTTGACGGTCGCATGCGCTACGACCTCAGCCTTGCGTTCAAGCGGCTCGACAAGGTCAAATCGGAAAAGGGCTACCAAGGCACCGTCGTTGTGTGTGCCGTCTATTTCACGCCTGTTGCGGGCCACGTGCCGGATCGCCCCGTGATCAAGTACTTGACCGAGCTGCGCGATGCCGAGCTTTGGCTTGCCCCGATCGCCGGCACGCGCCTGATGGTCCCCTACCGCGCTTCGGTTCCCACGCCGTTTGGCACGGGTGTTCTGCAGGCCACCCAGTTCGAGTCGGTGCCTTACCCCCGTCGTGCCTCAGCGAACAGCGTCCGCTCGCAGTAATTTGGGTCGAGACGCGCGCGACCGAGCGTTCTTCCAGCGTCGTGCAAAAGGCCGATTCATGCGGCTACCCGATCTTGTATTACTTTGATAGAGTGCCGCGACATGTCGCCGTGAACGAACTCGAACTCAGGGCGAGTCAGCGATTCGGCCGCGATTCGTTCGAGACTCGTTCCACATCTTACGCACATCCATGCCAATCGCTTCTCCACAGCTGGTTCGCTGTTTCAAAGTGAGACAAAGCTGCGAGCGCCGCAAGGCGCGGCACCTTTCGCATGACGGCGTCGGTTCGCGACATTGCCGATCATTATGCCCCGAGCCGCAACCGCAACATCATGATTCTGATGTGATTTTGGATGAGAAGCCGGTGCTTGTATGTGGGTCAGCATCGACAAGTGAGGTCCCGCAACGGCGGTCGGCGGTGCAGCGATTGGATGGCTCCAACAGCCGCTCTATTTCAACGCTTGCACGGCGCCTTGCAGATGAAGAGCGACAGGCCCTACCGAGCCACCATCGATGGGGCAGCTCGACGTCCCAACCGCGACTGAAGAATTCGTCGATGCGGCATTTGCCAAATTCCGCCGGCGACAAAGATCGTCTAGAGTGAGAGAGCGCTTTCGGACCCGGCGAGAAAATCGACCCAGAACGATCGGGCGACGGCGCCTCGGCTTTGGAGCGCATCTGGCTTCGGGAGGAGTGGTTGCGCTCGCTGGTCCCTGATAGGTCCCCTTACAAAGTCATCCACCGCATCGTAGATGAGACCGCTAAGATGCCGCACACTGAACCGCATGGCTCGACGCGAGATGTCCTCACGCGAGGCCCTTCACGCGAGGTCCTTCACGCGAGCCCTGGAGACACACGACGTGAAACCAGATGCGCGACGGACGCTCCGCCATTGACGATGGCAAGCCACCGCAGCTAGCGCCCGGCCAAGCCAGCCGGCGCCTTTAAGATCGAGTTCGATCATCAATGCCCATCTCCTTCTCTTCTCCGATCAATCGCGACGCCCGCGCTCGCGGCGCTGGCGTTACGGCCGTGCTTGGACCGACCAACACTGGCAAGACCCATCTCGCGATCGAGCGCATGCTCGGGCATTCGAGCGGGATCATCGGATTGCCGCTGCGGCTGTTGGCGCGCGAGGTCTACAACAGATGCGTGGAGCGGGTCGGGGCCGACGCGGTGGCGCTCATCACCGGCGAGGAGAAGATCAAGCCCGCAAACCCGCGCTTCTGGGTCGCCACCGTCGAGGCGATGCCGCGCGAGCTGGACGTCGCTTTCCTGGCGATTGACGAGGTGCAGCTCGGCTCCGATCTCGAGCGCGGCCATGTCTTCACCGATCGCATGCTCAACCGCCGTGGGCGCGAGGAGACTTTGGTGCTCGGCGCCGCCACGGTGCGGCCGATGGTGGAGCGGCTTCTGCCCGGCGCGCATGTGTTGACGCGTCCGCGCCTGTCGCAGCTCAGCTTCGCGGGCGAGAAGAAGATCACGCGGCTGCCGCGCCGGTCCGCAATCGTCGCGTTCTCGGCTGACGAGGTCTATGCGATTGCCGAGCTCATTCGCCGCCAGCGCGGCGGCGCCGCCGTGGTGATGGGCTCGCTCTCGCCGCGCACCCGCAACGCGCAGGTCGCGCTCTATCAGTCGGGCGACGTCGAATATCTGGTCGCGACCGACGCCATCGGCATGGGGCTCAATCTCGACGTCGATCACGTCGCATTCGCGTCCGACCGCAAGTTCGACGGCTATCAGTTCCGTCGTCTCAATCCGGCCGAGCTCGCCCAGATTGCAGGCCGTGCCGGGCGGGCGAGCCGCGACGGCACCTTCGGCACCACCGGCCGCTGTCCGCCGTTCGAGACCGAGCTTGCGCAGGCTCTGGAAAGCCATTCGTTCGAGCCGATCCAGGTGCTGCAGTGGCGCAACACTGCGCTCGATTTCTTTTCGCTCGGCGCGCTGCAGGCCTCGCTTGCCGAGACGCCAAAGGAGGGCGGGCTCACGCGCGCGCCGGTCGCCGAGGACATCCTGGTGCTCGACCACGCCGCGCGCGACGACGACGTGCGCAACATGGCGACCACGCCGGAGGCGATCGCGCGGCTGTGGGAGGTCTGTCAGGTCCCTGACTATCGCAAGGTCTCGCCGGCCGCGCATGCCGAGCTGGTGATGACGCTCTATGGCTACCTGATGCGCGAAGGCAAGCTCCCGGTTGACTGGTTCGCGCGCCAGGTCGAGCTCGCCGACAACATCGAAGGCGACATCGACACCCTGTCCAATCGCATCGCGCACATCCGCACCTGGACATTCGCGGCCAACCGGCCCGACTGGCTCGCCGATCCGGACCATTGGCAGGGCGTCGCGCGCGCGGTCGAGGACAAGCTCTCCGACGCACTGCACGAGCGACTCACCGAGCGTTTCGTCGATCGCCGCACCAGCGTGCTGATGCGGCGCATGCGCGAGAACACTGCACTCGAGACCGACATCCGCAAGACCGGCGAGGTCGTGGTCGAAGGTCACGTGATCGGACGGCTCGACGGCTTCACCTTCACGCCCGAGGCGTCCGCCGCCGGCACCGAGGCGAAGGCGCTCGCCGGCGCCGCCCAGAAGGTGCTGGCGGTCGAGATCGACGCGCGCGCGAGCCGGCTCGGGCAGGCGCCCGACGAGCAGTTCGTGCTTGCCACTGACGGTGTCATCCGTTGGCAAGGCCAGCCGGTCGGCAAGATCGTTGCCGCCGAGGAAGTGCTCAAGCCGCGCGTGCGCATCGTTGCGGACGAGCAGCTCACCGGCGCCTCGCGCGATGCCGTGCAGGCGAGGCTCGATCTCTGGCTCAAGGCCCACATCGAGAAATTTCTTGGTCCTCTGTTTCAGCTTGCCGCCGCTGAGGATATCACCGGCATCGCGCGTGGCATTGCGTTCCAGGTTTCCGAAGGGCTCGGCGTGCTCGAGCGCCAGAAGGTCGCCGAGGACGTGAAGGGCCTCGACCAGCCCGCGCGCGCGAGCCTGCGCAAACACGGCGTGCGCTTTGGCGCCTATCACATTTATCTGCCGCTGCTGCTCAAGCCGGCGCCGCGCGTGCTCGCTGTGCAGCTTTACACGCTCAAGCACGACGGCCAGGAGACCAAAGGTATCGAGCTGATCGAGCGGCTTGCCGCGAGCGGCCGTACCTCGATTGCGCTCGATAAGGAGATCGACCGCGGGCTCTATCGCATCGCCGGCTATCGCGTGAGCGGGGAGCGCGCGGTTCGCGTCGACATTCTCGAGCGGCTCGCCGACATCATCCGCCCGGCGCTCGCCTGGCGCGAAGCCGCGCCCGGGCCAAAGCCGGCAGCCGCCTTTGATGGCCGCGGATTCACCGTCACGATCGCGATGACGTCGCTCACGGGCTGCGCGGGCGAGGAGTTTGCTTCGATCCTGCGCTCGCTCGGTTATCGCATGGACAAGCGGCCACGCCCGGCAGCAACTCCGCCTGTGGCGACGCCGGCCTCTGACGGCGCAGCGGCTGCCGAGGCTGCTCCAGCGGCCGAGACGACATCCGCGGATTCGGCAGCGGTCGAAGCGACTGTGGCTGAGGCGACACCAACTGAAGCGACACCAACTGAAGCGACACTAACTGAAGCGACAGCGGATGCGGCGCCCGTCGAGGCGACCGCCGCCGATGCCGCAGCCACGCCTGTGGAAGCCGCCATGGCCGACATCGCCATGAAGATGGCGGATCTGGCCGCGGCGACCGATCCCTCTGAAGATTCTGCCGAGGCACCCGCCGCCGAAGTGGTGTCGTCCGCCGAGCCCGAGCAGGCGGCGGAAGCTGCGCCCGCTGTCGAGGCTGGCGCTGAAGCGGTCGCCGAGCCTGCCGCCAGCGTGGAAGCGACATCGGGTCCGGTGGAGACGCCGGAAGGTGAGAGCGCGGCCGCTGAGGCCAAGCCCGCTGAGGCTGATCTCGTGGAGGTGTGGCGGCCCGGTGGACGTTTTGAGGGCCAGCAGCGCCGGCCGCAACGCCAGCAGCATGCGCATCGCCGCCGCGAGGCGCCGGCGACGGCCGAGGGCGCTGCGGGCTCTCCTGGCGCTCCCGCTGCTGCGGCGCCCGAAGGCGGAGCCGAGGCGCGCGAGGGCGGGGACGCGAGCATCACCGCCGGCATCGCCGGCAGCACGATCGGGGCGAGCGCCGTGAGGGCGGTGGCGAACGTACCGAGCAGCGTCCCGAGCAGCGTGCCGAGCGCTCGGAGGGTCCGCCGCGGCCCGAGCAGCGTGCCGAGCAGCCGGATCGACCGGCCCGGCCCGAGCGCGACCAGCGCCGGCCGCCTCGTGGCGATCGTCCGCAGCGCGACCGTGGCGACCGTCCGGATCGCGATCCGGACCTGCGCGCCAAATACATCAAGGGTCGCGACGGCCGCGATCGGCGCGAGCGCGAGCCCGATCCCAATTCGCCGTTTGCCAAGCTCGCGGCGCTCAAGGCCCAGCTCGAGGCCAAGGAGGGGCGATGATCATCAGCCCCTAGTGCCGCCGAAGTTCGTGTCGGAGTGCGCTGAGATGTATGACGAACTTCGGAAACGGGGCACTGGTCGTTGGACCGCCAGCGCATAGATAAGTGGATGTGGCACGCCCGCGTCGTGCGCACGCGCACGGCGGCTGCCGGCCTTGCCGGTTCCGGACATGTGCGCGTGAACGGCGCGCGGATCTCTGCCGCGAGCCATGCCGTGAAGGCGGGTGACGTCATCACGGTCGCGCTCGACCGCACGGTGCGTGTTCTCAAAGTGGCGGGGTTCTCGGAGCGCCGCGGCGATGCGCAGGCCGGGCGGTTGCTCTACGAGGACCTCTCCCCGCCGCCGGTACGTGCGGCTGAGCGCGAACCGGAGTCTGCCGCCCGTCCGGCGGGCAGTGGCCGCCCAACCAAGCGCGAGCGCCGCGCCATCGATCGCTTTACGGGCGAGCAATAAAAGCCAGGGTTCCGGTCGCGAAAGAAAAACAATCCATGGCCGCGAATGGCCGCAATCTCTTGCCCGCTGGGAAGCCTTGCGCTAGTGACCCCCGGGCGGATCTGGAGCTGCAGATGACCTACATCGTCGATGAACGTTGCATCAAGTGCAAGCTGATGGACTGTGTAGAGGTATGTCCGGTCGACTGCTTCTATGAAGGCGAGAACATGCTCGTCATCCATCCTGACGAATGCATCGATTGTGGGGTGTGCGAGCCGGAATGCCCGGTCGAGGCGATCAAGCCGGACACCGAGCCCGGGCTCGAGAAATGGCTGTCGCTCAACGCCGAGTATTCCAAGACCTGGCCGAATATCACCACCAAGAAGACCCCCCCGGCCAACTCCAAGGCCTGGGAGGGGGTGCCGGGCAAGGATCAGTATTTCTCCCCCAATCCCGGGACCGGCGACTGATTTGTCAGGCCTTTTAGGGTTGGGCAAATCGCCTATCATTGGGCGGGACCCGGGCCGTTAACCACCTGACCTAAAATTAATGGGTTCGGATGCCTGATATACCAATTTATTTCGACCTAAAACTTTGATTTCTGCGGAAAATGTGCTATATAAACAAAAAAATGACGGAAGCCCCGCGAACCGGATGCTCCCCCCTGGGAGCCTTCTTTTTGGGGTCATTCCAGGCAAAATCGTCAGGTAGGGGCGTGATTTATTTACGCTGCGTGTCGTGGCAGGAAGAACGCGTCATAGGTCACCTAAGAAAACCGCCGCGGTGACCCGGCGGGCTAAAAAAAGCGGCTCTCGGCGGAGGGCCTCGCAGCCTGTGCGCGGTGCTGTCCGCGGCCGGGCTCCCGTAACCAGCGTTCGCCGCAAGCCGGACGCGGAAGGAGCAGTTCCTGGAATGACCAGCAAGAAGGCCACTCAACGACAGGGCTTCAAGACCAACGAGTTCATTGTCTACCCGGCGCATGGCGTCGGGCAGATTGTCTCGATCGAGGAGCAGGAGATCGCGGGAGCCAAGCTGGAGCTTTTCGTCATCACGTTCGTCAAGGACAAGATGACACTGCGGGTCCCGACTGCGAAGATCGCTTCGGTCGGCATGCGTAAGCTGGCCGAGCCGCCGCTCGTGCGCCGCGCACTCGAGACCCTCAAGGGCCGTGCCCGCGTCAAGCGCACCATGTGGTCGCGCCGGGCCCAGGAATACGAAGCCAAGATCAATTCCGGCGACATCGTGGCGATCGCCGAGGTCGTGCGCGACCTCTATCGCTCGGAGTCGCAGCCGGAGCAGTCCTACTCCGAGCGCCAGCTGTATGAAGCCGCGCTCGACCGGCTCTCGCGCGAGATCGCAGCTGTCCAGCGCGTCACCGAGACCGAGGCGGTCAAGGAGATCGAGGCGGCGCTCGCCAAGGGCCCGCGCCGCGGCCCCGCCAAGCCTTCCGAGGAGGAAGAGGCGGTCGAGGACGAGGCGGCGTAAGCGCGCCAACGATTTTACCTGCACAACGTCGAAGGGCCCGGCAGCAATGCCGGGCTTTTTGATTTTGGCGTGCTTCTCGTGCGTCGATTACACTGCCTTTCGCCGGCCAAGGCGTGTGCCCACATCTCGTTGTGATGATCCGACTGGTGTGAGCCGCAACATCCCTACCCACTCGGGCGGTAGGCACGGCGGCCTGCTGCGCGCACATGAGAGGGGACTTCATGTTCCACTTCGCGTTCCCAGGAGGGTCCCCCCATGTCTGAACTTTCACTGTCGTCCTTCTCCGCTGAGCTCGAGCGCCTTGTCGCCGCCACCGCGCCGGCCGTCGTTTCCGTGCATTCGCATCGCTCGCGCGCGAGCGGCTTTGTCTGGCGCAAAGGCCTCGTCGTCACCGCCGACGAGGCGCTGGCCGAGGAGGGCGAGATCGCGGTGGTGCTGCTTGGCGGTGCCACGAAGAAAGCCACGCTCGCAGGCCGCGATTCGTCGACCAACGTGGCCCTGCTGCGCGTCGAGGGCGCCGACGCTGCGCCCGCCCGGCTCGACATAGCCTCGGTCAAGCCCGGCGCTCTCGCGCTCGCCATCGGTGCGCGCGACGGTGCATCGCTCGCCGCGCTCGGCATCGTTTCGCTCGCGGGTCCGAAGTGGCGCTCGCTGCGCGGCGGCGAGATCGACGCCCGCATCGAGCTTGGCCTGTCGCTCAGCCGCACAGCCGAAGGCGGCCTCGTGATCGATGCCGCGGGCCGCGCCATCGGCATGGCGGTGTTCGGGCCGCGCCGGCGCGTGCTGGTCATTCCCTCCGCAACGATCGAGCGGGTGGCGCCGCGGCTCGAGACCCACGGCCACGTGGCGCGCGGCTACCTCGGCCTCGGGCTGCAGCCGGTGCGGCTCGATGATGGCGGGTGTCGGCGCGATCGTGATGAATGTCGATCGCGACGGACCGGGCGCGGCCGCCGGAGTGGCACAAGGCGACGTGATCGCCGCCTGGGATGGCCGCCCGATCGAGAGCGTGTCGGCGCTGCGGCGTGCGCTCGGCCCTGAGAGCGTCGGTAGCAACGCGGTGCTCTCGCTCAAGCGCGCCGGTGCGCCCGCGCAGGTGACGATCACCATCGGCGAGAGGCCGCGCCATTGACCGAGCCGCCGGACACGATCGTGATCGCGCTCGAGCTCGACGAGCCGGAGCTGAAGGAACGGCTCGTCGATCTGCTCGGTGCGATCCCCGGCGTCCGGCTTGTACCGGCCGGAGAGGCTGCAGATGTGGTGCTTGCACCGCCGCAGTCTTCCGCGCCGCCTGATCCCGACGCGGCGCTCACGCCGCGCGAGCGTGAGGTGCTTGAGCTGATGGCGGAGGGCGCCTCGAACAAGATGATCGCACGCGCGCTCGGCATCTCGGTGCACACTGCCAAGTTCCACGTGGGCTCGGTGATCGACAAGCTCGACGCCACCGGCCGCACCGACGCGGTCGCGCAGGCGGCGCGGCTTGGTGTGATCCGGCTTTGACGGACAGCGCATATCGGCCTTGCGCCGGCCGCGGCCGCAATCGTTAACAACGGATTGTATGTTCGCCCAATGTTCCGAAATTAAGTATCTTTATGCCTGTGGAGAGCGGTGGTCGGCAAAAGCGCGCCACAGTTTAACCTCGGTTCATGATCAGTGTGATACCTCGAATCGGGACGTAGTCGGGGACAGCTAAGCATGCAGTGGGTCGACCTGAGCGCGCAGCAGCGCGCGCGCCGTCGTTACGCGGTGATTGGAGCGGTCATTGTTGCGAGCCTTGCCGGTCTGCTGGTGGGGTGGAGCGAAGCCCAGAGTAAAGATCTCACACCGGCGGAAGTGGTGGCGCTGCGTTTCCCGAGCGCCTGGAGCAATCTCGCCGCACGGTCTGCACCGGCCGTGACCGCGGTCGCCAAGAACCAGATCCTGTTCGAACCCAATCCGTCCTATGACCTTGCGTCTGCCGATTCCAAACCCGTGATCCCGAGCGGCGTGCTGGCCTACGGCGATCCGGTCGAATCAATTGCGCCATCGAAGACGGCGCCTGCTCCCGAAGCGCGCCCGGCCGAGCGTCACGCCTCACTGGTCCCGACCGCGCCGGCGCGGCCCAAGCCCGACAACCACATCCTCAACGATGCGCAGATCACCAGCATCAAGGCTCGCCTCAAGCTGACGCCCGATCAGCAGCGCTATTGGCCCGGCGTCGAGGCCGCGTTGCGTGGCATCGCCTACAAGATCAACAAGTCGGGCGGCAAGCTTGCCTCGATCGAGGCCGACGGGCCCGAGGTGCAGCAGCTCAAGAGCGCCGCGATCCCGCTGATCATGATGTTCAGTGAGCAGCAGAAAAACGAAGTGCGCCAGCTGGTGCAGGTCATGGGCCTGCAGAAGCTCGCTGCGCAGTTCTGATCCTCCCGCGCGGGATTGGGAACGACCAAAGGCCCGGCGGTGACGCCGGGCCTTTCGCTTGGTGCCCTGAAATGCTCCGCGCATAGTGCGCCATGGCCTGGACCATGACCAAAGCCGTACGCATTCACGTCAACGGCGATCCCGAGGTGCTGCGCTATGAGGACATCGCGCTGCCGCCGCCGGGCGCGAGCGAGGCGCGCGTGCGTCAGAGTGCGATCGGGGTCAATTTCTCCGACATCAATGTGCGGCGCGGCGGTTTCTACATCGCGCGACCGCAGCAGTTTCCGCTCATTCCTGGCAACGAGGCGGCTGGCGTCGTCGAAAGCGTGGGCGCAGGTGTGACCGACCTGCGCGTGGGCGATCGTGTCGCCTACGCCGGCATGCGTGGCGAGTTCTTCGAGGACACCGGTGCGTATGCGGAGATGCGCAACGTGCCGGCGGAGCGCCTGGTCAAGTTGCCCGATGCGATCTCGGAGCGGCAGGCGGCCGCCATGATGGTCAAGGGGCTGACAGCCTCGATGATCATCAATCGCGTGTACAAGCCGAAGCCCGGCGGCGCGATCCTCATCCATGGCGCGGCCGGTGGCGTTGGGCTCATCCTGTGCCAGTGGGCGAAGCATCTCGGCGCCATCGTCATCGGCACCGTCGGCTCACGTGAGAAGGCCGAGATCGCCAAACGCCACGGCTGCGATCATGCGATCCTCTATCGCGAGCGCGATTTCGTCGCTGCCGTGAAGGCGATCGCGCCGTCTGGCGTGGCGGCGGTCTATGACGGCGTCGGCAAGGATGTATTACTTGCTTCGCTCGATTGCGTGCAGCCGTTCGGCATGCTGGTCAACTACGGCAATGCGTCCGGCCATCCGCCGCCGCTCGACCTTCTGCTGCTTGCCAAGAAAGGCTCGCTCTCGGTCTCGCGCCCGGCGCTCAGCCGCCTCACCGCCGACGTCGCCGCCATGTGTGCCGCCGCTGCCGAGCTGTTCGACCTCGTACAGTGCGGCGCGCTGACGATCGAGATCGGCGCGAGCTTTGCGCTTGCCGATGCGGCTGCCGCTCATCGGGCTATCGAGGAGCGCAGCGTCGCGGGCTCGGTGCTGCTCATTCCGTGACGGCTGCCCGATTGCGTGGCGCTCTCGACCCGTTACGATGCCGGCGAGAAACGCCGCCGGAGCAGCACCATGGACATGAGCGTCACGATCAGCCCGAGCAAGGACGGAGAGGCCGCGAGCCCGGCGGCAAAGCCGCCGCGCGCCGCCAACGCGAGCGATCTCGATCTTTGGCTCGAGAAGGTCGAGGCGCTGGGCGAGCTCAAGCGCATCACTGCGGAAGTGGATCCCGATCTCGAGGCCGCCACCATCACGTATCTGGTCGGCAGCAGCAAATCGCCCGCGCTCCTGTTCGAGAACATCAAGGGCCATCCCGGCCACAAGGCGCTCTACAACATGATCGGCTGCAATCTTTCGCGCTTCTGCCTGATGATCGGGGAGGAGCCGGTCGATCATCCGCTCAAGGCCGTGCAGGCGCTGCAGCGCAAGCTTGGCCGCAAGATGCCGCCGCGCGAGGTGCCCGCCGCGCAGGCGATCTGCAACCAGAACATCGTCGAGGGCGACAAGATCGACATCCGCATGTTCCCGGCGCAGCGCATGTGGCCGCTCGACGGCGGGCTCTATCTCGGCACTGGCGACGCCGTCATTACCAAGGATCCGGAGACCGGTCGCATCAACGTTGGCACCTACCGCATGATGATCAAGGGGCCGCGCGAGGTCGGCGTCTATACTTCGCCCGGCAAGGACGCCACCATTGATCGCGAGAAGTGGTGGAAGCTGCGCAAGCCGATGCCGATCGCGGCCTGCTACGGCATCGACCCGCTGTTGTTTCTCGTTGCTGCCACGAGCCTGCCGAAGACCGAATGTGAGTACGACTACTACTCCGGCATCGCGGGTGCGCCCATTGAAGTCTTCACCAGCGATCTCACCGGGCTCCCTTTGCCTGCGCGCGCCGAGATCGTGCTCGAAGGTTTCCTCTATCCGGACGAGACCTTTGCGGAAGGCCCGTTCGGCGAGTTCACCGGCTATTATGGACGGCCCTCGGGCGCCACGCCCTACATGCGGGTCGAGCGCGTGCGCTATCGCGACAACCCGACGCTCACCTGCGCGCTGATGGCCGACGGCCCCGCCAACGAGGCTGGTCTCTTTTGGGCGGCGCTGCGCTCGGCCGGCATCTGGGCCGACCTGCAGAAGCTCGGCGTGCCGGGCATTCAGGGCGTGTGGTCGATCCCGGAGGCGGCGGGCTGGGGCATCACGGTGGTGTCGATCAGGCAGATGTATGCCGGCCACGCCCCGCAGGTGATGGCGCTCGCCGCGCAATGCACCGCCGGCGCCTATTTCGGCAAATACGTGATCGTGGTCGACGACGACATCGATCCGACCAATGTGCACCAGGTGCTGTGGGCGATGGCGACGCGCTCACGGCCCGCGCAGTCGATCGACATCCTGCGCGAGACCTGGAGCACCTATCTCGATCCGAGCCTCAACCCGCCCGAGATCAGGCCATGGGGCTCGAAGGCGCTGATCAACGCCTGCATGGACTATCGCTACTACAAGAGTTTCTCCAAGCGCACCAAGCTCTCGAAGGATGCTTATGACCGCGTCGTGGGCCGCTGGCAGGAGCTCGGACTTGCGGGCGAGCCGCCGATGATCACGATTTTCGAGGATGAGAGTTCGACTGGCAGCGTCACGTAACTCGCGCCATACTCCGTTCGCCCCCGCGGAAGCGGGGGGCCAGTCTTGCAACGATCACAACCCTTGACGCCTGGGTCCCCGCTTTCGCGGCGACGAACGGGGAGGCTCGCTTTTTTAACCTCTCAATGCCAAGAGAGGGCGATGAACAACAAACGCTATCAAGTCGCGATCGTGGGCGCCGGTCCGGTCGGCATGGCGCTTGCGATCGATCTCGGGCTGCGCGGCATCTCCTGCATCCTGATCGAGCGGCGCACCGAGCCGCAGCGGATCCCAAAGGGGCAGAACCTCACCCAGCGCTCGGTCGAGCATTTCTATTTCTGGGGCATCGCGGACGAGTTGCGCGCCGCGCGCGTGCTGCCGCCCGATTACCCGATGAACGGCATCGTCGCGTACGAAAGCCTCGCCACCGACTACTGGTACGCGCCGCCGCTGCGCGAGATCGTCAACGCCTATTACTTCCAGAACAACGAGCGGTTGCCGCAGTACCAGACCGAGATGGTGATGCGACAGCGCATCGCTGGACTGCCGAACGTCGAAGGCCGCTTCGGCTGGTCGGCCGAGGCGATCGTGCAAGATGACGCCGGCGTGCGCATGACCATTGTGGGGGAGGGCGCCTCCGGACGCGAGACCATCGCGGCCGACTACGTCGTGGGCTGCGACGGCGGGCATTCCATGGTGCGCCAGCAGATCGGCATCGAGCGTACCGGCGCCGACTTCGACCAGATCATGGTGCTCGCGCTGTTTCGCTCGCGCGAGCTCAACGAGAAGCTCAGGCGTTTTCCGCCGCGCTCGACGTATCGCGTGATGCATCCTGACCTCAAGGGCTACTGGCAATTCTTCGGCCGCGTCGACGTCGAGGAGAGCTGGTTCTTCCATGCGCCGGTGCCAGCTGACACGACACGCGACAATTACGATTTTCATGGCCTCCTGCAGCGTGCGGCCGGTTTCACCTTCGCCTGCGATTTCGACTATGTGGGATTCTGGGACCTGCGCATCGCGGTCGCCGAGAGATATCAGGTCGGCCGCGCCTTCATCGCGGGCGATGCGGCGCATAGTCACCCGCCCTACGGCGCTTATGGGCTCAACAACGGGCTCGATGACGTCACCAATCTCGGCTGGAAGATCGCCGCGACGCTCAAGGGCTGGGGCGGTGCGGCGCTGCTCAACTCCTATACCGAGGAGCGGCGCCCGATCTTCAAGGAAACGGCGGATGATTTCATCGAGGCCTACATTCGCAAGGATCGCGAATTCTTCGAGCGTTATAGCCCGCAGCGCGATCGCGCGGAATTCGAGCGCGCCTGGAATGAGCATTCCGATCACGCGGCGCCGCGCGTCGTTGCCTACGAGCCGCACTACGAAGGCTCGCCGATCGTGCTCGGGCCGCCGGGCGGCGCGAGCAGCGCACACGGCTCGCACACCTTCAAGGCGCGCGCCGGCCATCATCTGCCGCCGCAGCTTCTCTCGTCGGGGCGTAATGTGTTCGAGGAGCTCGGCCGCGACTTCACGCTCATCGCCCTCGATGCCGACGACGAAGTGGTGACAGGCTTCGAGCGCGCCGCCAAGGCGCGGGGCGTGCCGCTCAAGGTGATCCGCGACAGCTATCGCGACGGCCGCACCGCCTATGAGGCGAAGCTGATGCTGGTGCGGCCCGATCGTTATGTCGCCTGGCTCAGTGACGCTGCGCCTGCGCGCGCAGACGCTGTGATCGCACGGGTGGTTGGAGCAGGCTAGACTAGCGGTCACTGCTCCAGCGGATCGCGTTCAGCAGCAGCTGCTGATACCGCGTATCGCGCCAGACAGCCTCCTCGTGTCCGAGCGCCGTGTAGAACACGCGCCCTTGGCCGTAGGAGCGGGTCCAGGCCAGCGGCCAGCCATACGATCGCTGGTGCACACCCTCTCGGCTCAGGTCTACTGACTTTCCGTCAAGACGCAGGAGAACCCGCGATCCTTGCTCGTCGAAATCCCTGATCTGATAGATCTCGTCCTTGATCTCAAACGAGGGTCCCAGGAAGGCCACCAACGCATCCGAGGGGGCGGTGACCTCAATTCGCACGCTCTGGTGCCAGGGATGACCATCGAAATATCCGCCGATGAGCGCACCATAGTCAGGCCATTCGTAAAACGTGTCGGTCGCAGGGTGCACGCCCACAAAGCCATGTCCCGATCGAACGAAATCGAGGAGTGCTGACTTTTGTGCCGCGCTCATCGGCAGTTCGCCGGTCGTGTAGAACATCACCGCGGCATAGCGCGCGAGGTTTTCAGTCGAAAGTTGAGAGACGTCCTCAGTCGCGGTGACGTCGAACAGCCCGGAACTCTGACCGATCCGGGTTAGAATGGTCCGCGACACCGGTATGGCCTCGTGCCGATATCCGGCGGAATGGGTGAGATAGAGCAGGCGCCGTTGCTGCGCGTGGGCAGCGAACGGCCACGCGGCCGCGCTGCCACAAAGGCCGATCATCTCGCGGCGGTCCATGGTGACCGACATCGCACCCTCCAACGCAGCGATATCAGGTGCTGCCTACGACTATCGTAGGCTCGATGATAGCTCATCTCACCTTGCGGATTGGCCGGGACTACTGTGCCTTCTTGCAACTATACCGGGCGTTTCCGGCGCCTTGCCAACTCAACCATTCACTTGTTGTTTACGGTTCCTCCACTTGTGTTTGTATCAACTACCGGTAGATTTATTGGCTAGCTATCGCCGCTGGATAGTAATTTGCTACCGCAGAGTGTCCGGATTCGGACCAAGGGAGGACTTGTGCCAAGCATCGTTTTGCTTGTCGTCGTGCTATTCGCATTCGCATCGTTACCGGCCGCCGCCCAGACATCCACCAATGCGGCGTGGCCGACCAAGCCGATCACTTTGGTGGTGCCATTTCCAGCGGGCAGCGCCTCGGATGTGGTGGCGCGCATCTTGTCGCCGCGCCTTGGCGAGATATTGACGAAGCAGATCGTCATCGAGAACGTGGCGGGAGCGGGCGGCACCAACGGCGCGCTGCGCGTGGCGCGCGCAGCGCCGGACGGATATCAGGTTGCCTTCGGCGTCACCGGCACTCACTCGCAGAACCAGCTCCTTTATGCGCATCCGCCCTACGATGCCACGATTGATTTCGCTCCAGTCGGGCTGATTGCCGAAGCGCCCTATATGCTGATCACGCGGCCAGACTATCCCGCCGCCGATCTCAAGCAGTTCATCGGTTACGCCAAGACCAACCAGAGCAAGCTGCAATACGGCTCAGGCGGGCAGGGCTCGGGCACTCACATCACCTGCCTGCTGCTGAACACCGCGATCGGGATCGAGGTCACGCACGTACCATATCGAAGCACGTCGCAGGCGATGCCCGATCTGCTGGCCGGGCGCATCGACTATCTGTGCGATCCGGTGCAGACGTCATTGTCGGCCATCCAGGAGAAGACCGTCAAGGCGATGGCAGCGCTGAGCCGCGAGCGCGCAACGGTACTGCCGGCCGTGCCCAGCGCGCACGAGCAGGGCCTTGCCAATTTCGACGCGTCGATTTGGTTTGCGCTGTTCTTCCCGAAGAACACGCCCCCCACTCTCATTCGCCGGCTCAATGGTGCGCTTACCAACACGTTGGACACGAAGAACGTGCGTGAGCGGCTTGAGGCCAACGGGCTTCGCATCGCGGTGCCGGCAAGACGCAGCCCGGACTATCTCTCACGCTTCGTGTCGAGCGAGATCAAGAAATATGCCGGGCCGATCAAGGCAAGCGGCGCCACGCTCGAGAACTGACGCGTACTAGGGCTGCACCTTCGGCTTGATGCCGAGGGTCTGCGCGATCTTGGCGATCTGATCGCGCTGGGCCTGGATCGCGGCCGCGAACTCGGCGGGCATGCCGGGATTGACCATCTGTGCGGTTGCGGAGAGGCGCGCTGACACAGCAGGGTCTTTCGTGGCCGCCACGACGTCCGCACCGATCTTTTCGACCAGCTCCTTCGGCAGCGTGCGGGAGCCAAACATGCCGACGAGGCCTTCCAGCTCGAGCGCCGGGAAGCCCGCTTCGCGCGCGGTCGGAATGCTGGGCAGGATCGGCGTGCGCTCGCGGCCATTGACGACGATTGTCTTGATGCGGCCGGCTTCGGTCTGCGGCTGCAGGATCGCGTAGGAGGCCATGTAGATCTGCAGGCGGCCTTCGCCCACGTCGGTCGCGGCCTGCACGATATCGCGATAGGGCACCTTGGTCAGCGTGAGGCCTGCGGTCTTCACGAAATAGTCGAATGTGAACTCGGTAATGCCGGGAACGACCGCGGCATTGAACTTGCCGGGCTCGGCCTTCGCGCGCGCCACGAACTCCGCAACCGTACCGATATTCATCGCGGCCGGCACGCCGACGCCAAGAATGGTGTTCGACACGCGGGCGACCGGCACGAGATCGGCGGTGGTGTAGGGCAGCTTGTCGTACTGGAACGGGTGCACCGTGAAATTGCCGGCAGGCGTGAACAGGAAAGTGTGGTCGTCGTTGGCCGAGAGGAAGGTCTGGATGGCGACGAGCCCGTCGCCGCCCGGGCGGTTCTCGATCACGACGGCCTTGCCGCCCCAGCGCGCCGGCAGTCGCTCCGACAGGAGGCGCGCCCCGATGTCGGCGCCTGCGCCGGGCCCGAACGGTACGATCAACCGCACCGGCCGCTGCGGCCAGCTTTGTGCCTGAGAGAGGGTCGGTGCAGAAAGCGCGGCGAGACCGGCAAGAAGAGCTGCGGCCGTCATCCGGAATGCGATCTGGCTCATGGCAATTCCTCCAAGTGATCCTTCAAGTGATTTTGTAGGATGATGCGTTTCTTGCGAACGCTGAGATGGCTCCGTCAAACTCTATCGCTTGGCGGTTGCCTCATGAATGGCGGTGACGCGGGCGCGCTGATCCTCTATCGCGGCGGCGAACTCCTCGGGCGTGCCGCTGCGCGGCGCGGTACCAACTCCGATGACACGCGCGCGGAACGCCGGATCAGCCACAATGGTGGCGACATCGGTAACGACACGCTGGCGAATCTCGGCGGGCATGTCGCGCCAGCCATAGATGCCGGACACACCCTCGAAGGTGAGATCGCGATAGCCGGCCTCGGCGGCGGTCGGCACGTCGGGCGCCTGCGGCGAGCGCTCGCGGTTGGTCACGAACAGGAGCTTCGCGGTGCCGGCCTGATGATGCGGCACCAGCGTCGGCACGCCGGTGCTGGCGAGATGCAGCCGGCCGGTTGTGAGGTCCTGATAGGCGGGCGCGAAATCGCGATAGGGCACGCTCGACATCTCGATGCCGGCGTAGCGCTGCAGCGCGAGCAGCACATAGACCGGCAGACCGGGCGTTGCCGCGTAGTTGAGCTTGCCGGGCTGCGCCTTGGCGGCTGCGACGAGCTCGGCGAGCGTGTTGACTTTCAAGGTCGCGCTGGCCGAGACGCCGAGGAAATTGTCGATCACGGGCGCGAGCGGCACGAGCTCCTTCGGGTCGTAGGGCAGCCGCTCGTGCAGCAGGTGATTGAATGTCACGATGCCGGCAAACGAGAACAGGAAGGTGTGGTTGTCGCGCGCGGTGAGAAAGGCAGTGACCGCCGGAATGCCGTCAGCACCTTGCCGGTTCTCCACCACGACCGGCTGCCCCCAGCGCGCGGTCAGTCGCTCGGCGATCAGCCGCGCGGAGAGATCCATGCCGCTGCCAGGCGGCAGCGGGACGATGAAGCGCACGGTTTTCTGCGGCCACGGCTGAGCCGTGGTCTGCGCATGGACCGCTACACTCGTAAAACAGAGGAAGAAGGCGACGAGCCGAACAAACATACGATGACTCTGGTACGGTTACTCTTGGTACGGGTTTCTCGTTGGTCGGACCTCAAGTCTAAAGACGTGGACGGCCGGGACACAAGCGCGTTCACGCGCGTCCATAGCCCGTTGAAGACGGGCGTTAACGCCCTTTAGGACGCGCTAAGCCCGCTCCAGGTGGGTCACCTCTTGAAAGTGACCGAAACTCGTTCCGACCGGATCAAGCGCAAACGCAAGGCTCGTTCTCGTCAGGCTCGATCGCGATCGGCGGCACCACCGAGCCGGTGATGATCACTTCGCCTGCACGCAGCCGCTCGCCGAAGGCCGCGAGCACGTTCGCGACGTGGCTTACGATGTCGACCCAGAGGCCGGTGTTGGCCTGCGGATCGGTGGTGCGCGCAAACTCCGCGCCACGCCGCATGATGCGGCAGGTGAGACCATCGGCCGCAGCTCCCGCGCGCGCCGGGCGTCGAGCCCGCCAGCACGACGTGGCGCTGGTAGATGTCGTGGCTGAGGATGCGTTCCGGCTCCAGGGGTGGCTCGTGCAGGTCGGCAAGCTCAATGGCAGGTGAGATGCCGGCGATGGCAGCCGCGGCGTCCTCGGGCGTCGCGCCAGCCGCGACGTCGCGGCCGATGTGGACCGCGACTTCGGGTTCGGCCACCGGCTTCGCCCAGCCAGCGAGCGAGACGGTGCTGCCTGGGGCCATGCGCGCATTCTGAGTGAGGAAGCCCACGAGCGGACCGCTGGTGTTGAACTGCTTGAGCTGTGCGGGCGCGCCAAAGCCGACCTTCCAGCCGAGCAGCTTGTCGCCGCCGTCGAGGCGCTGGCGCCGCAGCGCGAATTGCGCCGTCATGCCGCGCACGATGCGTGGATCGTCCCAGAGATTCATGTTGCGACTCTTTCTGCATTCTCCAAGTGAATGGCCGAGAGAGATTTCCGCCGAGCGGTCCGCAACCTCCGTTCATCCCCGCGCAAGCGGGGATCCAGTCTGCATGTGCATGTGGCCCTGGGTCCCCGCTTGCGCGGGGACGAACGGGTGAGGCGCTCGCGTCGCGGAACTATGCTCAGGGCTTATGGCTCGTCGGATCGACCTCGTAGCCGGAATCCTCGATCGAGCCCGCGCCCATCCAGCCCCAGACCAGCACAACGTCCTCGTTCGAGGTGTTGTTGAAGCCGTGCCAGCAGCCGCGCGGTGAATAGACCACGTCGCCTTCGACCGACGGCTCCTCGCCGAGATCGCTGTAGATGTGGCCGCTTGCCCTTGATCACGATGAAGAACTCATCGCAGTTGTGATGGCGGTGGCGCTCGTGACGCGCGCCCGGCTTGAGCACGGTCCAGCCGACCACATGATTGGCGCCAGCCGATTTCTTGTCGATCAGGAATTGCACCTGCATGTCGACCCAGCCGTCCTCGCGCGGCAGGCCCTCGACCTTCGGCACGTTGCGAAGGTTGGTGCGGTACATCGACGGGCCTTTGGTGGCCGCGGGTGCCGGTTTGTCGGCAGCAGCGCCCTCTGCAACACCCTTGGCGGCGTCGACGGTCATCTTGACAGCTTTGCCCAAAGCAACGCCAAGCTTCTCGACCTTCGATGTCATTGCTGTCCTCCCAAGCGGCGGTAGACCTCATGCGCGGTGACGAAGTCGTGGTGATCGATGCCCAAGCCCGCGGCAGGCGTTCATCATCTCGTTGGCGGCGGCCGCGAGCGGCACCGGGCTGCCGAGCTTGCGGCCCTGCTCGAGCGCGAGCAGCATGTCCTTCTGCTGCAGCGTGACGTCGGCGAGCGGCACTTCCGGCATCTTGCCTTCCAGGATGAACGGCCCGCGATAGCCGAGCACGGGCGATGCGGCGACGCTCTTGAGGATGGCATCGACCGCGATCTCGCGCTGCGACGCCGCCTTTCTCGGCGAGCGCGACCGCTTCGCCGAACGCGATCACCTCGACCATGAGCAGGAGATTGACCGCGATCTTCATCTGCACCGCAAGCCCGCTCGCGCCGATATAGGTCACCTTCGGGCCGATCGCGCGCAGCACCGGCTCGACGCGCTCGAACGCCGCCTTGTCGCCGCCGACCATGACCGAGGCGTTGCCTTGCGCGAGCGTGACCGGGCTGCCCGAGATCGGCGCGTCGAGCATGGCGAGGCCCTTGGCGGCGAACTCGGCCGCCGACTGCGCGGCTGGCATCGGGCGCGATCGTGCTCATGTCGATGTAGATGCCGGCGAGGCTTGAGGCCGGCGATGATGCCGTCGGCGACCGAGCGCGACCGCGCGCACGGCCGCGGCATCGGTCACGATCGAGAACACGATGTCGGAGGCGGCTCGCGACCGCGCGCGGCGTGTCGGCGAAGCGCATGCCGGCCTTGATCAGCGGCTCGGCCTTGTCGCGGCTGCGGTTCCAGCCGGTGACCGTGTGGCCCGCCGCCATCAGCCGCGGCACGATGCCGGCGCCCATGGCGCCGAGCCCGATGAATCCGATGTTCATGGCTCTCGTTCGTGTGTCACGGCGCGGCAGTATCAGACGGCGGCGGCGCCGTACCAGCCGCTGTCATGTCGCAGTCAGGTGGTTGCGGCTTTCACGGTCTTGGTGTCGTCGCGATCGGGACGCAGCTCGTCGTAGCCGTTGGCCGAGATGTCGAAATTGTTGCCGTCCGGATCGATCGCGCGATATTCGGCATAGAGGCGGTCGCCCGGCCGCTTCAGCGGAGCGCGATAGCCCTTGCTCCTTGAAGCGCTCGACGATCTCGTCGTTGTCCTCGACCTCGAAGCCGAAATGGTTGAAGCCCGACGGCTTGCCGTCCATCTTGTTGGTGTGGATCGAAAGGTCGAGATAGCCGTCGGTGAGCGAGACGCCGCCATTGCTGGCGCGATGCTTGATCGTCAAGTCCCATGACCTCGACATAGAATTTCACCATCCGCTCGACGTCGGTGGTGTGGAACACGATGTGACGAATCTTGGCCATGCGCTCCTCCGGTACTGCGTTTCGGTGCGCCGTTCAGTTGCGGCAGTTCAGCGAAGGCCGCAGGCTATCGCGCGCATGCCGCAATGGACGCTATCGTTCGTCGACACGTATGCGCGTCGCACGTCGACGCAAGACGAGTCATAGGATGCCAGGATGTTAAGGCTTGCGTGCGTCGATCCTGGTTGCTGTCTGTCGCTGGTGGCGTTGGCGGGCGTCCGCCGGCGGCGCAGGCGCCGGCCGAGTTCTACAAGGGCAAGCAGATCAGGCTCGTCGTCGGCACTGCGGCCGGGCAGGACTACGATCTCTGGGCGCGGCTGATCGGGCGCCACATCACGCGCCACATTCCGGGCAATCCGACGCTCATCGTCGAGAACATGCCGGGCGCCGGTCACATCCTGGCGACCAACTATCTCTTCAACGTGGCGCCGCGCGACGGCACCGTGATCGGCATGGTGTCGCGCAACATGACCGATGCCGCCGTCATGGGGCTTGCCAACGTGCGCTTCGATCCGGGCAAGTTCAACTGGCTCGGCAGCCCCGAGATCAATCACCGCGTGATGTTCGTCAGCACGATGCGCCGGCATTCGACAAGGTGTCGGACCTGTTCGAGCGCGAGCTGATCGTCGGCGCGCCCGGCGGCGTGCAGGGCGTCACCGCGGCGCCGATCCTGCTGAAGAACCTGCTCGGCATGAAGCTCAAGATCGTGCAGGGCTATCATTCGACCGGCGACGTCGTGCTCGCGGTGACGCGCGGCGAGGTCGGCGGCTTCGTCAACAGCGTCGGCGGACCGGACGGCGCGCGCCGGCAATGGGTCGAGATCCGGGCAGATGCGCATCCTGTTCAACATGGAGCCCGAGGCGGTGCCGTGGCTCGGCGCGCCGACGATCTTCGACTTCTCAAGACCGACGAGCAGCGCGCAGGTGCTCGACCTTCTTCGCCAGCAACATGCAGCTCGGCCGGCCGCTGATGGCGCCGCCCGGCGTGCCGGCCGATCGGGTCGAGGCGCTGCGCCGCGCCTTCGATGCGACCATGACAGGATCCGGCGTTTCTCAAGGAGGCCGAGAGCATGGGCTTCGAGGTCGCGCCGCAGAGCGGAGAGCGCATCGCCGCGCTGGTCGCGGCCGCGCTCGCGACGCCGAAGGACATCGTCAAGAATGCGGAGCGAGCGACCCAGAGCGAGTAGGGCGCCTCACAGCTTCGGTCTCACTTGAACTTTCGCAGGTCCGGCGGCGGCTGATCTTTGCGGGTCGGCATCAGGAATCCGTCGCCGCCGAGGAAATACTGCTCCTTGCCGATCTTCACCTGGTGCTCGTCCTCGCCGCAGATGGTCTCGAGCCAGGCGGCTTCGCGGTTGCCGGTGATAGGTTCGCGACACCGACCACGGACGCGTCAAGCGCGTCATCGATCACCGTGATGTCGTCGCGCAGGACGTTCGGGTTGCTCTTGTCGAGATAGATGCGCTCCGTGCACCACCGTCCGATTGTTCTGTGGAACGGCATGCCGCTGCTGTCGTAGGCGCGCGGGCCTTCGATGCAAGCGGGTCTCGATCACCAGCGTGTCGTAGCGTCCGTCGCGTCGCCCTCCCAGCGGCCGATCGAGTAGCCGGAAAATGTCGGCTTGATCTCTGTGGGACAGCTCGCGCCCGTCGGTGAAGATGCGGCGAAGCTGCATCATCGGCTCGCCTTGGATCATGTAGGTGACCTCCGGCGTGATCGATGAATTCAAAGCCGCCGCCGTAGCCGATCATCATGCGCGGCATGCCGGGCGGAATGCAGGCGGCCATCGGGTTGTTGCCCTGTCCGCCGTCGGCCTGGTCGGCGACGCTCTCCTCCAGCACCTTCTGATATTCCGGCGTCAGCGGCGCCTGCTGCCCGAGCCCAAAGGCTTGTCCGGGATCGAACGTGCCGGCGCTCTTGCGCAGCCATTGGCCCTTCCAGTCGGGATATTTGCGTCGCGCCTGCGCGCCGGCAGGCTCGCGCAGCATCAGCGCCAGCAGGGCGCAACAGCACCGATCAGCTCGGCAGCGCATGACAGTCCTCACACGGTCCGAACGGCCGCCGCGCTATTCTGTCACGATCTTGACCTGGTCGCCCGGCTTGACGCGTTGCCGGTGGCCGCAAGCCCGTTGAGCATGCGGAAGCGCTCGGCCGCGCGATCGTGGATCGCCATGCGGGCCGCCGATCTTCTCGACCGTGTCGTCCTCGGCCACGGTGACGATCCTGCATCCGCAACGGCTTGGCCGAGCTTGTCTCCGCGAGGCTCATGCGGCGGAAGCTCACGACCGAATCGTGGAAGGTCTGGTCGATGTCCGGCGTCATGCGCTTGGATCGCGTAGATGAAGCGATAGACGTCGCTGCCGAACCGGACCGCGTAAAGCCGGAACGACCACTGGTCGCCCTTGGCGATGGCGGTTGCGGCCGTGAAGCCGTTGATGCCGAGTTCTCGACCGAGCTTGGCCTCGATGCCTTCGATCCAGCCGGAGGTCAGGTATTCGGAGAGCTGCTGCTCGGCGGGCACGCGCACGACGTCGAGCCGCATGCGCCTGGCCGCCGCCTTCCTTGACGCCGAGGATCGCCTGCGCGGTGTTGTCGAGGGTGAAGCCTTCGCGGCGCCACGAACGTGAAGCCGAGCGTGGGATGCAGGAAACGGCGGCCGCGCGCGAAGCCTTCGCTCGGGTCCTCGCCATAGACCATGCCATCGACGCTGCGTGAGATAGGCGCTCACGGTCGCGCTCGCCGCTGCCCGGCGCGGTGAACTGGCGTGCATTGGTCTGCGCATTACGCACGCGCTCGGGTGTGGCCGGATGCGAGGACAGGAAGTCGGGTGCGCGCGGATCGAGCTGCACCTGCGTGGCTGGGCTTGAGCTCGGAGTTGCGGCCCATCGAGGTCAGGAAGCGCACCGCGCCGTAGGGATCGTAGCCGGCACGCGCCGCAATGCCGACGCCGATGCCGTCGGCCTCGAACTCCTGGGCGCGCGAGAAGCTCGCCAGCGCGATCTTGGACTTGGCGAGCGCGAGCGCGGTCATTTCCGGATCGCTGCCGAGATTGTCGAAGACCCGCGTCACCAGCGCGACCTGACGCGCGCGGTCCTCGCGGATGGTCGCGTGCTGTGCGATCACGTGCGCCATCTCGTGCGACAGCACGGAGGCGAGCTCGGAGGTGTCGTTGGCGAGCGAGATCAGGCCGCGCGTGACGTAGAGCTGTCCGCTCGGCAGCGCGAAGGCGTTGATGGCTGGCGAATTCAGGATGGTGATTCGATAGCGCTGGTCCGGCCGCTCGGATGCGGCCACCAGCTTGTCGACCGTCTGCCTGACCAGGCCTTCGAGGCGGGGATCGTCGTAGGCTCCGCTGTAGGCGGCAGAGGATGCGCTGATGCTCGCGGACCGCTGGCGGCGGCGCGCCGGAGGTCTCTGGGCGGATCCGGCAACGTCACGCGCTGATTGGTGGGCGCGCCGACCGCGAAGCAGCCCCCGAGCGCAAGCGACAGGCCAAGCAACACCGGCAACGCCCGGCCGATGCCGCGCGCCCCGTTTTGCATCCCGCCCGTGCCCCAATCGTTGCGCATCAGTTCAGTCCGGCTACCTCGATCTGTTCGGGCCGATTGGCCTCGATCCTCGGACCATTGCGTTCCTCGATCCAGCCCCGAATGCGCACCGTCCGGCCCTCAAGCCGATTGAGCCACAGTCCGGCCCCCGAGAAGATGCGCTCATGCCGTTTCGATATGGTGACCGTCAGCGCCTCCGACCACCGCCGCCCGAAATTTAAGTATATCGTGCCCCCGCTTTCGCGGACCGACAAGACCTTACCTTCCACCAGCGAGAACCGGCCCCGCGCCGCCAACAAATCCGGGGCGTTTCGTGCCTCGATCACGTCATAATATGGTTCGCTCCAGAGACCAAGCTTGGAGGTACGCGCCACACGCTCTCGTGAGAGAAGCTCAGCCGCGCAGGCGGCGTCCCCGATGTGGGCCGCAACCCTTGCGTGACCACGGGCGAGCAACTCTCCCGCTACGTCGATCGGGCCGTCTTGGCGCACCACGAAAGCGACGGTTCTTCCATACCTGTCCGTAACCTCCTGGAGACCGCGAAGCTCTACGAGCTGATCGAGGAGCATGGCCTCGAGGGCGGCCTTGGCAGGCGCGGCCTGAAGCTCTCCCGCTACGGACGTATGAGGTATTTCAATACCCGAAATCTGAACTTCGCGACCGTCGTCCAATACGAGGCTGCGCCCATCCACAACCTGAAGGACTTTACCGGTGCCCAGCAGCTCAAAGCGGCAGGCCAGGCCCCTGTGGATATCTTCGGCGCGCGAGGCCTCAGCCGCGGCAATGAAAAAGCCGAGCGACGCACATACGATACTCATGCCAGCTTTCATAGGATTAAAACCAAAGGCGATATTGGGGCAATATTACGGTAATTTTGCGCCAGACGCCATGAAATGCCGGGCAGCCGCTATGCGGTATCGTAGAGACACCGGTTGCGAGCACGAGGGTCGGCAACTTGGCACGGGTGAGCTTGGCACGGGCGAACTTGCCACGGGTCCAACTCGGCGCAGGGCGCGAGGCTGGTTGCCGCTCTGCGGTGCACTCGATAACGTGCAGGCCGCATGAAGAACTCACCTGTCCGGGCCGTCCGGGAACCCGGGAGGGCGTGATTGGCAACGGTCTCCGTCGTAATCCCTTCGCTGCTCAAGTCTTTCACGGATCCCAAGCAGTCGGGACGGCTTTTTCTCGAGCAGGCGGTTGCGTCGATCCGCGCCCAGACCGCGGCCAATCGGGTCACGTTTCAAATCGTGATCGGCATCGACGCGGGCGCCGGCGCCAACGTCCCGGAAGGCTTGGCCGAGCGGCTCGGGGTCGAGTTCGTCGAGAGTGGAGGTAAATCGGTAACGGCGGCGCTCAATGCCGCGGCGCGCCGCTGCACTGGCGACTACCTTGGCTTTCTCGAGGATGACGACCAGTGGCACGCCCTGTTTCTGGAGACCGCGCTGACGGCCCTGCAAAACGCTGATTTCGTGTCGTCGACCCAGCTTGAAGTCACCGAGCAGGGCGAGGTGATCCGGACCGTGGACTTCGCCACAGCGTCAACCTGGCTGATGAAGCGCGCCACCTGGAACAGGGTCGGCGCCTTCGACGAGGGCTACCGCATCCACCACGATAACGAATGGCTGGGCCGGCTCGGTGACAGCGGATGCCGGAGGCTCCATCTGGTCGAGGCGACGGCCCCGATCATTCCTGAAATCATCGCACCGGTGCGGCCGTGGCTGGCGTCGGTGCTCAGGTTCGGCGGCTCTTCGATCCGCCTGTATCGGCATGCGCTGCCCTGGCCGCTGGTCATCCGGCTCGTGCATCAGTCGTCGGTGATGCAGCAGCTTGAGGAGAATTCGTCCTATCATGAGCGCAGCAAGCACGAGCACGCCTTGCTGCAGCGTGCCTTCGGCCGGGTGCCGTGGTAGGCGCTGCTGTGCTGATCCGTTCGGATTGATCACCTTGATGCTGTGATGATGGACGTTCATGACTCAAGTGTCTGCATTATCGGAGGAGCGGGGCGCGTGGGGCTGCCGCTCGGCATCAGCTTTGCTCTGGTCGGCGTACGCACCACCCTGATCGATATCAACGAGCGAGCGATCGCCGAGATCCAGGCGGGCCGCTTTCCATTCAAGGAAGCGGGCGGCGAACAGGCGCTGCCGCGGGCGCTCAAGAGCGGCAATCTGCACGCCGTGAGCGGGCCAGCCTCGGTGATCGGCGAGAGCGACATCGTTGTGCTGGTGATCGGCACGCCGGTTGATGAGTATCTCAACCCACGCCTTGCCGACCTGTTCGCCGTGATTGACGGCTATCTGCCGTATTTCCGCGATGGCCAGGTCCTCCTCCTACGCAGCACGGTCTATCCCGGCACGTCGGAGCGGCTGCAGAGCTATTTCAACAGCAAGGGTCGCAAAGTCCAGGTGGCATTCTGCCCGGAGCGCATCGCGGAGGGCGAAGCGCTGCTCGAGCTCGTTGCGCTGCCGCAGATCGTCTCGGCGTTCGACGAGGGAGCGCGCGAGACCGTGCGCCGGCTGTTTGCCAAGGTGACGAAGAGCGATGTGATCGAGCTCAGTCCCTTCGAGGCCGAGCTCTCGAAGCTGTTCTCGAACGCCTGGCGCTACATCAAGTTTGCGGTCGCCAACCAGTTCTACGCCATGGCGACGCAGCGCGGTGTCGACTATGGCCGGCTCTATGATGCGATGGTGCGCGGCTATGAGCGCAATCGCGACCTGCCGTCGCCTGGCTTTGCGGCCGGGCCCTGCCTGTTCAAGGACACGATGCAGCTCGCGGCCTTCAGCCAGAACCATTTCTTCATCGGGCATGCCGCCATGCTGGTCAACGAAGGCCTGCCGCAGTTCCTGATCGAGCACATCAAGGAACGCCTGTGCGACGACCTGCACAAGAAGACGATCGGCATCCTGGGCATGACCTTCAAGGCCGACAGCGACGATCCGCGCGACAGCCTGTCGTTCAAGCTGCGCAAGCTCGCCTTGATCGAAGCCAGGGAGGTGCTCTGCCACGATCCCTACCTGCCGCAGGAAGGGCTTACGCCGCTCGACGATCTCATCCAGCGCTCCGACATTGTGATCGTGGCGACGCCGCACACGCAATATCGCGCACTGGAGCGCGACAGGCTTGCCGGCAAGATCGTCGTCGACCTTTGGCGCGCGTTGCCGTAGTCGGTTCGTTGCATGAAGAACTTGGCATGAAGATCCTGGTCACCGGCTCGGCGGGTTTCATCGGCGGCTATCTGGTCGAGGAGCTGTTGGAGGCCGGCCACGAGGTGGTCGGCATCGACAACTTCGGCAAGTATGGCCCGATCGCCAAGAGCTATGACGGTCATTCCAACTATCATTTCACGCAGGGCGATGCGAAGGATGCCGAGCTGCTGCGCCGTCTGATCGCCGACTGCGATCATGCAGTCGCGCTTGCCGCCAAGATCGGCGGCATCTCTTACTTTCATGCGCTCGCCTATGACCTGATCGCCGAGAACGAGCGCATCACGGCGGCGATCTTCGACGCCGCCTTGTGGGCGTTTCGCGAGCGCAAGCTCAGGAAGATCACGGTGCTGTCGTCCTCGATGGTGTTCGAGAACGCGACCGAGTGGCCGACGCCGGAAGGTGCACTCGGGCGCATCCCGGCGCCATCCTCGACCTACGGATTCCAGAAGCTCGCCTGCGAGTACTTCGCCAAGGGCGCGCATGAGCAATATGGGCTGCCCTACACGATCGTGCGGCCGTTCAACTGCGCCGGCGTCGGCGAGCGGCGCGCTCTAACTGACGTGGAGGTGACGTCCGGCAACATTCGTCTCGCCATGAGCCATGTCATTCCCGACCTGGTGCAGAAGGTGCTCAAGGGACAGGACCCGCTGCACATCCTCGGCAGCGGGGAGCAGATCCGCTGCTACACCTACGGAGGCGATCTCGCGCGCGGCATCAGGCTTGCGATCGAGCGGCCGGAAGCGCTCAACGAGGACTTCAACCTGTCAACGTCAGTGGCGACTGACGTGCTGACGCTCGCGCAAATGATCTGGGAGCGGATCAACAAAGACAAGCCGTTCCGCTATGTCAGCGACGAGCCGTTCGTCTACGACGTGCAGAAGCGCATCCCGTCGGTTGAGAAGGCGAAACGCCTCCTCGACTTCGAGGCGACGACGCCGCTCGGCACGATCCTCGATGAGGTGATTCCTTGGCTCAGGGCAGAGATCGAGGCGGGACGGTGTTGACGTTGGCACGGAACTATCCGCTGTCGTCCCCGCGAAGGCGGGGACCCATACCCACCGAACGTTCGATCTCTCGCCGGCCACACCACATTGCAACGACACGACGTATGGGTCCCCGCCTTCGCGGGGACGACAGCGGGAGATTCATTGCTTCACATATTCTTTCGCGGGAACGAACGGCTGCGCTCGCTACTGCTTGTAATACTTGCGTGCGATCTCGATCTCGGCAGGCGAGGCCGCGAACGCTTCGGCCACCGTCCTCTCCAGCTCGTCGTGACGGCCCGGCAAGAGATCAAGCTTGCGCTTCTGCGCATCGGCCAGGAACTCGGGGTCCTTGACCATCGTCATCAGCGCATTGCGCACCGTCTCGACCCGGTCGCGCGGGGTCTCCGGCGGCATCGCGATCGGATGCCCCATCTCGTCGGCGCCAAGGAAAAGCCGCAGCACATTGGCCTGCTCGGTCGTTTCGGCGAGGTCGTAGACCGAGCGCACATCGGGCCGCTCAGCGATAGGCCGGCGAACATAGCGCGTCACGATCGCGATCTTGTTGTCCTTGACCCAATCAGCATGGGCCGATTTGAGAAACTCCCACGGCATCAGTGTGCCGTCCGCCTCGCCGCGCTCGACCGCAAGTGCTGCTTCCCCGCTGCCGCGGTAGCCGCGGATGAGCTTGAACCTGGTGCCGACCACGCCATTGAGCATGGTCGAGTTGATCTCGGCCTGGCTGAGGGGGCCGGTTGAGGCGACGAGCGTGTCGCGGGCTTTCAGATCGGCGAGCGTCTTGGTGCCTGAGGTGTGCCAGGTGAACAGCGTCGCAGTCGTCGCGATGATGCGGCCGATCCAGTTGTAGCGGCGGGTGTCGTAGGCGATCGACGACACGCCCAGAATCTGCGCCAGCGTAATGTTGGGAACGAGCACCGCCAGCACGGTGCCGTCCTTGGGCGCGACGCTGGCGAGATAGTTGGCGGCCTGCATGCCGGCTGCGCCCGGCATGTTCTGCGGCACGATCGCTGGATTGCCCGGAATGAAGCGGCCGAGATGGTTGGCGGCGAGCCGCGCATAGAGATCGAACGAGCCGCCGGGCGCGTTCGGGATGATGAGATTGATGGTCTTGCCGCGATAGAACTCCTCGGGCGTCTGCGCGCGCGCAGACGCAGCGGCCAGAATTGCGGCCGCGACGAGAAGCGCGGAGGCGATTCTTGTCATCGGCATCAGCCCTGCTGCGCCTTGAACAGCGGCGAGACCTCGGTCTGCGTGAACTCCGACGCCACGTGATCGAAGAACGGCATATAGGAGAACGCGATCCAGCGGCACTCCGAGCCCGGATTGATGTTGAAGTGCTGGTGCTCGACGCCGCCCGGCTTGATCGGCAGCAGCAGAAGGTCGCCGGCCTGCCAGTCGATGCGCTCGCCGTCGACGACCGAATAGCCCTTGCCGATGATCACATAGATGACGAGGCCGCCCTGATGGCGATGCTTGCCGGACTGGGTCTTAAGGTCGTGCGAGAACACGCGCCAGTCCTGCAGCGGCGTGTTCTTATGGATCTCGGGATTGAGATGATACATCAGCCGGCCTTGCCGCGTGATGTAGAACTCGCGGTCGGATGGCTTCACCACCACCTGCCCGGTCTCCTGCCGTTCCAGAAATTCGCGCCGGCTGCGGATGAAGATCTCGTAGGGCGTCTCGGGGATCGTGCCTCGTTCGCGCTCGCGCGTGCGTTCGATCTCGGCCATGGTGATTACTCCGCCGCCGGCCGCCGGAAGTCCGGCGACTGCTCCAGTTGATGAAAGCCGCAGCCGCGGTCGACGCTGGTGGCGGCGAAGAGATTGGGCTCGACCGCCATGAAGATCGCGGTCTGCTGCGCATCGTCGTTGAAGTGCTGCACCACGATGCCGTCGCGCTTGCACGGCAGGTTGACGACGTCGCCCGCCTCCCAGGCATGCTTGACGCCGTCGAGCATGGTGTGGCCGCGTCCCTCGACGACGAAGAAATCTGCCCGCCCTGGAATTTGAGCCGGCCGGAGCGGCTGCCGGGCGGGATCTCCTGGCGATAGATCGACAGCGTGGAAAGGACTGTGTCGATGATGGCGGGGTGCAGGTACCAGCGCATCAGGCCCTGCTCGTTGCTCTCGAGCGGCAATTCGGAGAGCCGCACCACCTGCACGGCGCTCTTGCGCTGCTCGCGCTGGCGGTCGCGCAGCGCGATCAGCTCGCTCCAGAAATTATGACTGGCCAGTTTGGCGGTTCGTTCGCTCGTCACTTGAGAGGCTCCTGACACGGGGATGAAAGCGATCGAATGGTAGGACAGGAACGCCAGGCAAGGCCAGACTTTGGGACTGGACAGGACGGCTTGCGGCTGCGCCATAAGGTCGTTGCCAAGGCGCGGCGCATCATCCATTTATGGGGTGAGCGGTCCCGTAGCTCAGCTGGACAGAGCACCGGTTTCCTAAACCGGGGGTCGCAGGTTCGAGCCCTGCCGGGATCGCCAGATTTTCAGCGCGAGAACATCTCGACAATGATCGGGTCGCCATCGGTCCCTATGCCCCTCAACGAACGAACAGCCAGTTATCGTGAGGGACCAGTTCATTGATCCGCTCGCTAAACAAGCCCTGTCCCAGGTGCAACACTGGATCAGCGAAGGGCCAACATGTAGAGCAAGCGCAACCGCCGATGATTTTCCATCGGGTCATTCAGGTTTGGATTATCGATCAGAGGCAGCCAGGGTGGATAAAAGCTGAACTTCGATCTTTCGGCACGCAGGAAATCCAAAACGACCTGGTGGATAGTGATTGCGTTCTAATTCATATCGGCGAGCGCCATTAGGCGGACTCCATTGCATAGGGGCTGCGCTAGTCTAGCCCCCCAAACATCTTTTCTGATTAATTCTCCGATCACATCGGCTGCACTCATGTCACCTTTGCGGCTGCGCTTCGCGTAATTGCGCAACAGCACGGCAGGGTCATGGCCGCGCCGATCAGCCACCACCTTCAGCGGCACGCCAGCGTCGAGCGGCAACGTTTTCACGCGTGCCGCGCAGGTCTTTCTATTGCAGCTCCTTGAAGCCGAGCTTGCGCGCGCGTCGCCTGAACGAACGGCCCGCGGACCCCGAAGCTTTGCACCGAAAATTCCTAGCCTCTGTCGGGCGGTGCCGGAAACATCAGGGCATCAGGGGCAGCCTTACCAGGCTAAGATCGACCACAGCGTCATCTGGCACACCCGCCTATGCGCAACCACTTTTCGCTGATCCTGACTGTCACTGAGGCTCCCTAACCATGCTTTGCCGATGGGACTCAATTACGAAACGAGGCCGGCTACTTAAAGTTAAGGAGAACGGTCAGGGCGGTGGACGCGACGAAAACATACAAGCCAAGGACTACGCCAGCTATGTCGGATTGCGGATAGCTGTTCAGGGCCAATAGGCCAAGCCCCATAGAAATCATCCAAAAGAGAGCATGGTTCAAGCCTCGCATCGAGCCCCCCGCAACCCAACACCTGCCGAATACAACTCCTAGCTCCCTTTTAAGGTTTTGTTAACCATTTGGGTTCCTCCCAACCTCCCCTAAGATGGGACCCTTCAAATTCCCCTTCAGCAGCATTGGTCAAGCTAAAATTCACATGTATTGCGCGAAGAGGCATTGGCCCGCGAGTGAGCGCGAAGTTTAGGTCCATCCCGGACAAGCTAATGAAATCGTTACGAAATCGCTCAAGTCGCCACAATTCAGCTGTCGGGACGCGTTTGATTTTTCAAGAGGTTGGCGGCTCGGGGCGGCTGCTGGCGGTCCGTCGGCACGGAGCCGAATTTTCCTAAACCGGGGGTCGCAGGTCGAGCCCTGCCGGGATCGCCAGCTCAATCAAGCACGAGCGATAAAGCCGACTACTTCGGCTCGTCCTCGCCCCGCAGGAGGCCGGCGAAGCCGGTGACCGCGAGCGACGCAAGGATCAGCCCCACCAACATTTCGAGCACATAGAGGACATAGAGGATTCCGCCAACCGTCACGGTCAGCTGTTGCTGGCCGTGCAGCTCGGCTCCGGGAAGCGGCACGTCGGCGAGCACCCAATAGCTCGTGCGCGGACGCCAATGCTCCTTGTAGCCAAGATTGACGAACGGCAGGAAGACGTCGAGCGAATACGCCACGGGCGAGAAGCCGGGATATTTTTCTTCGGCGCTCTTGTCGTCCTGGCCGTAATTGCCTTTGAGGGACATCGCATAGACGGTCTCGTCCTTGCAGGAATCGCGCTCGCATCCCTGTGCCGCCCACCACCATATGCCTGCGAACAGCATGACGAACGCCGTCATCCAAAGCACCGTGCGCCAGGGGTTGAATCCATAAAGCGCGAAGACGTCGAGCAGCCAGCCCTGCAGGCGCGCACCGCGCGTGACGGAGGCGCTGCGGCGTTGGCGGCGGCGGCGCTCGATGGCGATCTCGCGCGCATCGTCATGGTAGCCCTGCGCGGCGAGGCGACGCGACAGGTGTACCCAGGCTTGCGGCTTGAAATGCTGCTGCACATCGTTGCGCGATTGCGCTTCGAGCCAAAGGATGCGCATGCGGGCCGCGCCCGCGCGGCGCGCACGGCCGGCCTGCGGCGGCAATCCGGTCGGGGTCTTGAGATGGTCATAGACAAACCCGTCCAGAACCAGATGGTCCAAGTCGTTGTGCTCGCGCAGGGCGCGGCGGCGTCCGGGAGGCGGCCACGCCGCCGCCGCATCCTCGTAGCTGCCGACACGCGCGCGGGACAGATCGATGATCCCCTGTGAGCGGTCCTCGGCGGTGGCCGGCATGACCAGACGATCGAGCCTCGCATCGACCAGGCTGAGCGCGACCGTATCGTAGCGCGCGCTCAGCATTTCATCGTGGGTCTTTGGGGCGGCCGCGCCGGCGCGGCCGAGCACCGCCGATTTGATCCGGCTGGCGGTCAGATCGAGAGTGCCGTCGATTTCGGCACGATCGAGCACAATTCCACCTTGGGTGTTGAAGCCGCCATCGAGCACGAATTCGCGGGCAATAGTGACGCCCGCTGCGAACAACGCCGGGCCGCTCGACACCACGATGCGCGTGCCGCGCAGGCGCATCTCGTTGCCAACACACGCGCTCGGGAAGCGCACCATGCCCTCGATCGTCGCACGTCCCATGAACCAGCCGCCGCCGATGTTGGCGCCGTCCGCGCGAATGGCGAGGTCGCCGCCACCGCGAATCTTGCACTCCGTGAAGGCGATCTGACCATCGATGCGAGCCCCCGCGAAACGAATGTTGCCGGAGATGTCGCCGCCGCGCATGATCCAGTTTCCACCAACGTGCATGGTGTCGGCTTCGAGCGCTCGGCCGCTGCTCTCGATCTTGATGTTGCTTGCATTGATGCCTTGCTTGATGCGCGCGCCGGCGAGCATGAGGCCGCCCTGCAGCCGCGCGCCCGCAAGCGCGATGCCCTGGCCGACGATCAGGCCGTTGGCAGCTATGGCCCAGTCCTGGCCGGCGCCGGCAATGTTTGCGCCCTTGCCGCTGAGCTCGCCGTTCACTTGCATACGCGTCAGCAGCAAACCACCCTTGATGGTCGCCCCATCCAGGATCAGGTCGCTGCCGATCTCAGCGCCCCGGGCATTGAAGCCTTCCGAAGCGGCGGTGATCGTCATCTGCTGCGCGTCGATTGCCTTCACCGACATGCCGCGCAGACGGAAGGGCCCCTGAATGACTGCTCGGCGCAGGACCCAGGGACCGTTGCAGACGGCACCGTCGCCGGCGACCGCGATCTGGCTGTTCTGGATCTTGGCATCTTCCCATAGCAGACCGCCGCCGATGCGCGCGCTGGCAAACCGGACCTCACCCGCGATCTCCGCACTGCGCAGCACCCACGGGCCGCCGAGCCGCATGCCATCGGCGAGCACCGCAGTGTCGCCACGATGGTTGATCTTGACGGTGTCCATGGCGAGCGCCTCGCCGATACTGGCCCCGCGCAAGCGCAGCACGCCGTCGAGCGTGGTTCCAGTCATGAACAGCGCGCTTTCGATGACGACGCGGTCCGCCTTCAGGGCGCCTGCAATGTGACATTCGTAGAAGGCCACTCTTTTGAGGGTGGCATCGCGCAGCGAGATGGCTGCTTGGGCGGCCTCAATCGGGCTGAACTTGCAGCGCTGGAATACCAATGGGCGCGTCACATGGCATCCCTCCAGATCGAGGCTGCCCTGGACGATCGCGTTGTTGAGGACGACGCCGACGGGCGGAAGCGACGCGTCGGCTATCTCGCCGCTGACCAGTGAGCGGAGCATCGAAGCCCGGATCGTTTCGCCATTCAGGTCGAGCGTGCGGCCGGCGAGGACCGCATCCAGCCAAAGCCTTTCGGCGGGTGTCAGATCGCGGCCCGGAAAATGATCAGCATCCATCGTCACCAATCCCGTGTCACCAACATCCCACGCGTACGCCAGAAACGCGTATGCCATGAACTCTGCCAGAAATCCGGCAGCGTTGGTCAGCCGCCACCACGGCTAATCCGTGGCGGTACGCTGCCCACCCGCAGGCAGGTTCGCAAGCGTGTCCTGGAGGCAACGGTGTAAGGAGTCATTATCGTGGCCAGCAAACGCATAACGCGCAACCGGCTCCATTGCTAACGGGACACGACCGAATTCGGCGACCTCGTTTTCGGATTGGCCAGCGCTTCGTGTAGTGCTCGGTGCGATTGCGAGCTAAGATGCCGAGACTCAACTTGAAGAGATATTTCCGGAAGTCAAAGGACCGACCCGATGGCTGCGTGTAAGAGCGGGGACACGAGGCGCAATTTTCTCAGCGTTGTGTCGCTCGTCAGCCTGGATGTCGCCGCCCGCGCGATCGCAAGCCCCGCATTGGCTCAGCCCGAGAACGAACGGCCCAAGGAGGGAGACTTGCTTGTCTCAGTCCTTAGTGAGAGTCCCGTTCCGCTCCAGCCCAAGGATATTCCTACTGGCGGTCCCCCGGTGGTGGCGTGGGCAATGGACCAGGTGGGCAATCTCGTGCGGAAGGGCTCTCGCCTCAATAAGGTGCTGCTGCTGCGGCTCGATCCCGCAACACTCGTTGGTATAACCCAGGAGCGCGCAGCGGATGGTGTTGTGGCCTATTCGGCGATCTGCCCACACGCGGGGTGTGAGGTGGACGCGTGGGTCGACGATCAAAAGATTCTTCGAGTGCTCCTGTCATTACTCGCGTTATAATCCGCGCAATGGCGCTGCGGTCCTTGACGGTCCAGCCCCGCGCGCTTTGCCGGCGCTTCCGCTCAAGATCGTGGATGGCAATCTCGCAGTGGCCAAGCCATTCACCGCACGCGTTGGTGTCCTTCCGACTTGAGACGGCAGCTCAACGCCGAATTTGAATAAGCTCGCTCACGAGTAAACAACGGAGGAAATGCCCATGGTCGATCCCAGGATGTATTTGCACGTCTGCGTGGCCGCCATCGTTCTTGCTGCCGGCATGCACGGCACGGCGGCGCAAGAAACAGTTGGGCCTGCGTCGAACACGCCGGGGCCGGGTCCGGTGCCGGACGTCCTGCAGAAATATGCGCCGGTCACGGCCGACCGGCTGAAGAACCCGGAGGACAGCAACTGGCTGCTGTTCCGGCGCACTTATGACGGATGGGGCTACAGTCCGCTGAAAGAGATCACGCCGGACAACGCCAACCGGCTGCAGCTAGTCTGGAGCACGGCAACCGGCCAGATCGAGGGCCACCAGGCGCCTCCGATCGTAAACAACGGTGTGATGTTCGTTGCGACGCCCGGCAATCAGGTGCTCGCCATCGAGGCCAAATCCGGCAACCTGCTGTGGCGCTATAAGCGCCCGCTTCCCGAAGACATTGTCAACTTGCATCCGACCAGCCGTGGTGTCGCGCTCTACGGCGACAAGGTCTATTTTGCCTCTGCCGATTGTGTGCTGGTCGCACTCGATGCCAAGACCGGAAAGGAAGTCTGGACTGCAAACGTCGACGACTACAAGAAGGCCTACTACATGTCGCTCGCGCCGCTCATCGTCGACGGCAAGGTCATCCTCGGTGCATCAGGCGGCGAATTGGGCGTGCGCGGCTTCGTAGCCGCGATGGATGCCGAGACCGGCAAGGAGCTGTGGAAGACCTACACGGTGCCGGCGCCGGGCGAGCCCGGCAGTGAGACTTGGCCGGCGGGCGGTGACCACTACAAGCGTGGCGGCGGCTCGATCTGGGTCACGGGCACCTACGATCCGGAGACCAATCTCACCTTCTGGGGTACGGGCAATGCTGCGCCCTGGTTCGGCGATCAGCGGCCGGGCGACAATCTCTACACGTCATCGGTCATCGCCCTCGACGCCACGACCGGGCAGATCAAGGGTCACCACCAGTATCACCCCAACGACTCATGGGACTGGGACGAAGTCTCGCCGCCGATCGTCGTGAACTATCAGCGCGACGGAAAAACCGTGAAAGGCCTCATCAACGTATCGCGCAGTGGCTACATCTGGCAGCTGGAGCGCACTAACGGAAAGATCAACTTCGTGGCCGGCCAGCCCTATGTGCGCCAGAATGTGTTCAAGAGCCTCGATCCCAAGACTGGGCGGCCTGACGTTGACGAAACGAAGAAGGCCGGCGCCGGCAAAACCGCGGAGTTCTGCCCAAGCTTGTGGGGCGGCAAGGACTGGCCGCCGGTTGCCTTCAGTCCGCGGACGCGGCTGATGTACATCCCGGCCAACGAGAACCTGTGCACGGAGCTGACTGGCGAAGTGCCCAAATACGTCCTGGGCGAGCGCTTCATGGGCGTCGCGAAAAACGTCTTGAAGATTGTCGCCGGTGCCGATCACATCGGTGAGCTGCAGGCCTGGAACATCGACACCGGCAAGAAGGTGTGGACGACCAACCTGCCGTCGTTCAACTGGGGTCCGGTGCTGGCGACCGGCGGCGATGTTCTGTTCTCGGGCGGCACCAATGACCGCATGTTCCGCGCCTTCGATGCCAAGACCGGCAAGGTCTTGTGGGAGTTCCAGACCATCTCGGGCGTGACAGCTGTGCCATCGACCTTCGAGGTTGACGGCAAACAATATGTCGCGGTCCAAACCGGTTGGGGCGTGGATGCGGCCAAGATGCAGACGCGCATGAACCTGTTGTTCCCGGGAAAGTATCCGGACGTGCCACAGGGCGGTGCGGTCTATGTTTTTGCGGTGAAATAGCGGTCTTCCTCCGCCACCGCGAGGCGTTCCATCGATGCAGCCATGGCGGCGAGAACCTGCCGCCATGGCACCGGCCTGATTTCGAAGCAAAGCGAATTTCGGACAAGTGCTTGACCGTTTTGGCACGTTCGCAGGCTGGAAAACTCGGCCGGAGCCGCGGTTTTGCCCGGAAATGTTGGTGATAATCGGGGACTGCGGCCTTGCACATTGCGTTCGCTGCCACTATATGGCTCGCCATCGAGTTTCGGCCGAACGACTTGGCCTTGCCGCGATTGACGCGCCTGACTGATGACCTTCCCAAAATCTCGAGACTAACCGGGCCAGGCTCGCGCTTGGCTCTCAAACGACACGTATATGAAAGACCAGAAATGAGCAAAGGCACTGTGAAGTGGTACAACAGCCAGAAGGGCTACGGTTTCATCCAGCCTGAGGATGGCAGCAAGGACGTCTTCGTCCACGTCAGCGCGGTCGAGCGCGCCGGGCTCTATGAGCTCAAGGAAGGCCAGAAGGTCACCTTCGAGGTTGTTGCCAACCGCAAGACCGGGAAGGCGTCGGCCGAGAACCTGCAGGCGGCCTGATAGCGGCAATAAGGCGCGGCCTTGACCACGGATGAACTGGCAAGGCCGCGTGCTGTTTTCTTCTTAGTATACTGTATTCTCTCTGGGCGCTTTGCTACCAATGGCCGCGTTATCGCCGCCATGGTATGAAAGCTTCAAGTATGAAAGCTTGAAAGCGCAAGCGCTGGTGTATCGGCGCTGGTTGCGATTGTGGACGGGCCGTGAAGGCGCATGCGGCCGTCCATTGCAAAGCGCCGCCTGGAGAACCTCTTTCATGCCGCTCGATGGCACCGATACAGCAGCGGATGAAACCCCGTCCGCCGCGCGCAGCAGCGCTCCTCGCGACATCTATGACGACGATCACGGCGACATCGTCTATCCGTCCGCGATCCCGTTCGTGCTGGTGCATCTCGCCTGCGTGGCGGCGATCTGGACCGGCATCACCTGGCAGGCGGTCGCGATCGGCATCGCGCTCTATTGGCTGCGCATGTTCGCCATCGGCGCCGGCTATCATCGCTATTTCTCGCATCGTGCGTTCGCGACCAGCCGCGCCTTCCAATTCGTGCTTGCGTTGCTGTCGCAGAGCTCGGCCCAGAAGAGCGTGCTCTGGTGGGCGGCCAAGCACCGCCACCATCACCTGCATTCCGACACCGAACGAGACGTCCACTCGCCGCGCCACAAGGGCTTTCTCTACAGCCATGTCGGCTGGATCTTCGCGCGCCGGCACGCCAAGACCGACCTCGTGAAGGTCGCCGATTTTGCGCGCTATCCCGAATTGATGTGGCTGCACCGCTTCGAGCTCGTTCCGGCCATTGCGCTCGGCGTGTTGTGCTGGCTGATCGAAGGCTGGCCGGGCCTGGTGGTCGGGTTCTTCTGGAGCACGGTCATGCTCTATCACGGCACCTTCTGCATCAACTCGCTCGCGCATGTGCGTGGGCGCAAGCGCTATGTCACCGGCGACGATTCCCGCAACAACTGGCTGCTCGCGCTGTTCACTATGGGCGAGGGCTGGCACAACAACCACCACGCCTGTCAGAGCAGCGTACGGCAGGGCTTCCGCTGGTGGGAGTTCGACCCGACCTTCTACATTCTCAAAGTCCTGTCATGGCTGCGCGTGGTCTGGGATCTCAAGCGCCCGCCGGAGGCGGTGCTACGCAACGAGCAGCGGCTGGGTGCCCGAGTCATTGACCGCGCCGCGCAGCAGCTTGCCGCCACCTTCAACGCCGACCGCATCGCCGCCGTGATCGCGTCGGCGCTCGCCAGCGCCAATCTCGCGGCGCTGCAGGAGCAACTCTCGGCGACGCAGCGCCGCGCCGCTGATGTGCTCGCCGGCGTGCATCTGCCGCACCTTCCGACCCGTCAGGATATTCTGGCGCAGGCGAAGGCGATGTATGCCTCGACGCCTTCGCTGGACGACATCGCCGATCGCGCGCACGCGCTCCTTCTTGACGCGGTCGGGGCCAAGCTGTGTCCGGTGCCCGTAAAGGCGCGGTGATTGGCCAGAGCGCATGAACGGGACTATCGTTCACCCACCCAGGGTCCGTCGCGATGTGTGTCGGATGTGCACGATCTCAATCATACCGTGGCGAACGCGATAGAACATCTTGTAGGGATAGCGGACGAGGAATTTGACCCGTATGTCGGGATCGTCCGTCTTGTACCAGCTGTATGGCTGATCGCGGAGTAGCCGTACTGCCTCGCGGATGCTCGCCATCACGTTGCGCGCCCCGCTCGGCGAACGTTCCCGCAGATACCCAAAAATTCTTTCGCGGTCCGCGAAAGCTTCAGGGGTGTACCGAACCCTCATGAGTCATGGCGCTTGTCTGCTTCCGCCACGATTTCATCAGAAACAAATTCCCCCCGATCGGCCTCGGCCAAGCCCCGTCCGACCGCGGCGCGCTCGTCATCACTCATGATGTACACGCCCGTCCGGCGCGCCTGGATCTCGCGCGCATACTCCGCCAAATCTTCCTGATCCTGTTGCGGCCAAGTCTCAGCTTGCTCAATGACGGCTTGGAGAATTTTCGCGACCATCTGATTAATCTACCACGTCCGCTGAATCTTGGAAAATGGTTGTTCGCAACGCACCTTGCCTCACAACGGCGCGTCCGGAACCACCATGCTCCGCCACATATGGCTCACCGGCGTGTTGTCGTTGCCGAGCCCTTCCTTCGGCTGCTTGAAGTGGCGCCCGATGATGTCGGTGAACTCGTCGATCTCGACCTGCACATTGGGATCGAAGGAATAAAGGTCATTGGTCGTGACCATGCGCGCGTCCATGTACCATTTGTGATTGCGCGCATAGGTGTAGGCGGCCTGCACATGCGGCAGCGGCACATAGTCGGTGCCGAACATCAGCAGATAGCCCTCCGGATAGGAGTAGCCGACCGAATGGTCGGGATAGAAGCGCAGCGCCTGGTGATATCGGATCGCGAAGGCGACCCGCTCCGACACATAGGGCTCGATGATCTGCGCGCCCCAGTAGCCATGGTCGGCGTAGCAGAGATACTGCCCGGTATCGTGGAGGAGACAAGCGAGGATGATCTCCTCCGAGAGGCCGTTCTTGCGGGCGAGCCGTGCGCTCTGCAGCAGATGCGCGGCAGGCGGAAAGCGCAGCTTGAAGAAATCGATCAGCGTCGGCTTCTCCGGCATCGGCTGAAGCCGCCGCACCTTGCCGGTGTTGCCGGGATCCGGGTTCTGGATATTGCGGTCATGCATGAACAGCTTGCCGGTGCCGCGGCGATAGCCGCGGGTGTCGACCTTGTCGGCGAGCTCGGCGACGGTCGGGAACTCCTTGCCGCGCTTTTGGGCGGCCACGATGGCGTCGAGCCGGCCGGACAGGAACTCCTCGAGCGCGTCCGCGCGCGTGTCGTGGTCCATGCGCTTCACGGCGTCTTCGCCGCCGAGGCCCGCGACGACCTCCTCGCGGGTGACGTTCAAGGGTGCGTCCATCCGGAATCTCCTGGTTGAAGCGAATTTAGGTCAGGTGGATACTCCCCGCAACCAGCGCATGGTCCGGCGGAGTGGACACCGGTTCGCCGAGACCTGCTTCAGAGGGAGGAACCATGGCGAACGGCTTGTGGCGCGCGCTCGTCATTCTGCACCGCTACCTCGGGATCGCGGTCGGGCTCTTGATGGCGGTCTGGTTCGTGTCCGGCATCGTCATGATGTATGTGGGGTTCCCGCGCCTCACCGAAGCTGAGCGCGTGCGCGCGCTGGCGCCGATCCCGTGGCAGGCCTGCTGCCAGTTCGGCGAGCAACTCCTGGCCGATGATCAGCCGATCGTGCGGGCCCAGCTCGAGAGCCATCTGGGCGAGCCGGCGCTGCGGCTGCGGCGCATTGGCGCGCGCGACGGGCTTCTCGATCTCGCCCGCGGCGCACCTGTGGCCATCGATGCCGAGGCGGCGCGCCGTGTGGCGCTCATGGCCGCGCCGCGCATCATCGGTCGCGAGGCCACGGTCGTGGCGCAGGAGGAGATCACGACCGATCAATGGAGCGTGGGGCGCTATTTCCGCGAGCGTCCGCTGCATCGGGTCGACTTCGACGATCCCGATCGCACCAGCGTCTACGTCGCCGGCACCGCCGGACAGGTCGTGCTCGCGACGACGGCGACGCAGCGGTTCTGGAACTGGCTCGGCACCATTCCGCACTGGCTCTATTTCACGTCGCTGCGCAATGACGTTGCGCTCTGGAGTCAGGTGGTGATCTGGACCTCCATCGTCGGGACCTTTCTCACCGTGGTCGGAATCGTGCTCGGCGTCATCCAGTTCCGGCGCGGGCGCTCGCCCTATCGCGGCCTGTTCTACTGGCATCACCTCACCGGCCTCGTGTTCGGAGTGGTGACGCTGACCTGGGTGGTGAGCGGCCTCGTCTCGATGAACCCATGGGGCTTTCTGGAGAGCCGCGGCTCGGGCGAGGCCGGGCTGATCCAGGGCGCGCCGCCGACGTGGGGCGAGATCAAGACATCGCTCGCGGCACTGCGTGCGCAGCCCGCGCTCAAGGATGCGGTGAGCCTCACCAGCGCGCCGCTCGCCGGGCGGCTGCATTGGATGGTGACGCATCAGGATGGCCGCAGCGAGCGCGTCGATGCGCAGGGCCACACGGCGGCGCCGTCGAGCGGCGATCTCACGGATGCCGCCGCGCGCCTTGCGGGTGCCCTCGGCATCGCGGAGCAGGGCCTGCTCGCCGAGGAGGACGCCTATTACTTCAACCGGCGCGATGGTTTCGTTCTGCCAGTTTATCGCGTGATCCTGAACGACGCGGACCGCACGCGCTATTATCTCGATCCCGCCTCCGGCGCGCTCCTTCAGCGCGCCGATGCCAATGGCCGCTGGCATCGCTGGCTGTTCGGCGGCCTGCATCGGCTCGACTTCACTGCTGCCATGCGTTCGCGGCCGTTTTGGGACGTGCTGGTCCTCGCGCTCATGCTCGGCGGTCTCGCCATCAGCGTGACCGGGTGCTATCTCGGCGTGCGCCGCGTGCGCGCCGATCTGCGAGGGCTGTTTCGCCGGCATGGCCGAGCGGCGTCGCGTCCACCCGAGCGCACCGCGCCTTCGACCTGACGAGGACCTGATGACTGCAAAGGCTTTGACCCTGGCGGGCTGCGTGATTGCGGTGGCTGCGCTTGCCGGCGAGGCGCGCGCGCAGGGCGAGTTCTATGCCGGCAAGCGGCTCACCATCATCGTCGGGCTCGAGGCCGGCGGCACGGTCGATACGCTGGCGCGCACCTTCGCGGTGCAGCTGCGCAAGCACATCCCCGGCAATCCGACCATCGTCGTCCAGAACATGCCGGGCGCGGGCGGATCGACCGCGACCAACTATCTGCAGGAGCGCGCGGCGGCGGACGGCCTCACCATCCTCTACGGCCCGTGGGATCCGCTCGCGCAGGCGCTCGGCGATCAGACGCTCCGCGTGCGCTACGAGACTTTCGACTATCTCGGCGGCACCGGCGACATCCGCGTCAACTATGCGCGCACCGATACGGTGCCGGGCGGCATCAAGGCGCCGCGCGACATCATGAAGGCCAGCAACGTCCTCGTCGGCGCGCTCAACAAGACCGACATTTCCGGCCTTCTGCCGCAAGCTCGCCCTGCAGGTGCTCGGCGTGAAGCATCGCATGATCGTCGGCTATCGCGGCGGCAACGACGTGTTCCTGGCGATGCAGCGCAACGAGGTGCAGTTCCACTCGACCAGCATCTCGACCTTCCGCGGCCGCAACGCGGCTTTCGTCAAGTCCGGCGACGGGATCGGCATCGCCTATCTGGTGCCGGTCGATCGCGACGGCGCCTACGAGAAGAGCCGCTACGTCACCGAGATGCCGGCCTTCCCCGATCTCTACAAGGAGGTGCACGGCAAGCTGCCGTCGGGCCCCGATCTGGGACGCGCTCAATTGGCTCACCAACCAGACCGGCGAGATGACCTATGTGGGCTTTGCGCCGCGCGGCACGCCTGCGGCCGCGCTCGCGGCGCTGCGCACGGGCTTCGAGGGCGCCTCGCAACGATCCCGAGTTCGTCGATGACGCGATCAAGCGCAACGGCGTGCCGTTCACCTTCGTCAACGTGCCGCGCGGGCAGGCGATCTTCCGTTCGCTGGCGGACGTGACGCCGCAGGTGCTGGCGACGGTCAGGGCGTCGATCGCGGCGCCCAACTGACGGGTCCGCAGATTTTCCCGACGCGAAGGTAGTCAATAGCCGGCCAATGCAGCCGCATTATTGACTACTCTTGCTGCGTACGATGAGGACGCGGCGTTTCTCCAAAAGCTTGCTGCGGATTTCCCTTCCTGGTTGGAGGCTTGATCCCATGGCTGAGCCCACGCTGAAGTTCGACACGTCGCGAGGCGGATGACGATCGAGTTTCATGAGCCGCCGACGTTCGCAACGCTGGAGGCGATCTCCGCCCGGCTTAGGAACGACGGGGCGCGATCGCTCCACGTCATCGTGGCGTTCGACTGGCGCGATCCCCAGGCTCGTGATTGGCGCGATCCGCGACATGTGCAGCAGCTTGAGAAAGCGCTGAATCCATCCATCGAGGCGTTCATATTCGATGCGCCCTCCGACACGACCGCGCGCCAAAGCCGCAACACTGTCGGCGATATCTGCGATGTGCTGGGAGCATGTCCGAGGCTGCAGCGCGCATTCGTCACCGGATGCAGCAGCATGCGCAAGACGCGGCACGAGCACCTCCGCGAACTCTATCTCATCGGGGAGCCGCTGGACGCCTCGGTTATCCCGGGGCTTGCGGCTTCGCAGTTCCCCTCGCTTGAAAGGCTGGTGCTTGAGCAATTTGGGCTCCGAGCGGAGAAGGTCGCGGCGTCGCTCCGCGCCATCGATGCGCCGCGCCTTCGCGAGGTCTACATCGACGGGGTGACCGTGGTTGAGTTCTTGGGCATGATCGGGACGGCGGCGCTCCCGTGGACACTTTGCATCATGGACCCGTGCTTCGATGACGTGGATGGACTGTTCGAAGTCCTTGAGCAGCGCAATGAGCTGCGCTCAGGAAAGCTGCGGTTGGATTCGGAGAAATTGTTCGACAGCGAGATCGCGAAGCTGGAACAGATGGGCGTGACCATCGAGAATATGCGCTACGTCTTTAACCCGCGAGCATACGCGAGCTGGTGAAGTTCGTGGCGTCGGCTGCAATTCTTGCCGTATTCCCAGCGTCAAAAGTGCCCAACCGAGTTGGCGAAACGAGGAGTGCCATGCCACAACATGCTCTCAATCCCGTTCTGCTCAGAAGAACTGACGAGGTGGGGCTCTCCCAGCGTACGGCGTTGTGCCTGACAACTGCAAACATCACGTACATAGGTGAGCTTGTTCAGATGATCGAAATCGAGTTGCTGCGCACGCCCCACGTCGGGGCTACGGCGCTGCACGAAATCAAGGTGATGCTGGCCGGCTTGGAGCTTCATCTCGGCATGGAGGTGCCCGGTTGGCCGCCGGAGAACCTCGGGCGGTGATGCAGTTTGCTCGCCTTTGCGGTGCGCCGAATTGACTCGGCTAGCTCCGATTGGCTGCTGCTGATGGTCCTTTGGTCGCGCGCTGACCCGGTAGCCGCCGGGACACGGGCGCCATAATATGCCCGCATGATCATTCGGCCGTTGCCGGCCAAGCGGAGAATCCTGATGCCGAGAATAACGACATTGCTGGTGGCCGGCGTTGGGGCGCTGAGCTGGGCCTTCACCTGGTCCTTCACCTGGGCGGTCCCGGCAGCACTGGCCGCCGACTATCCGGTCCGGCCGGTCACGCTGGCGGTTGCCTTCACGCCGGGCGGGCCGAGCGACGTGCTCTCGCGCATCGTCGGCAAGAAGCTCGAGCAGCTCCTGGGGCAGCCGTTCATCATCGAGAACCGGCCGGGCGCCGGCGGCAATGTCGCGGCCGAGCAGGTCGCGCGCGCGCCGGCCGACGGGCACACGCTCCTCATGGGCAACAACAGCATCCTCGCCACCAACGCGGCGCTCTACAAGAAGATCAATTTCGATCCGGAGGCGGACTTCGCGCCGATCAGCCTGGTCGGCTCGCAGGCCAATATCCTGGTGGTCAATCCGCAGCTGCCGGTGCGCTCGATGGCCGAGCTGATCGCGCTACGCCAAGGCCAATCCGGGCAAGGTCAACTATGCCTCCTCGGGCCATGGCGCGGCCGCGCATCTCGCCGCCGAGCTGTTCAAGGCGGAGGCCAAGATCGACATCGTGCACGTGCCATACAAGGGCGCGGCGCCGGCGCTGCAGGATGTGATCGCGGGCCATGTGCAGATGATGTTTGCGACCGCGGCCTCGGTCGTGCCGCATATCCAGAGCGCCCAGGTGCGGGCGCTCGCCGTGACCACGCTCAAGCGCACGGCGGTGTTCCCGGAGCTTGCGACCGTCGATGAACTCGGCCTCAAGGGCTTCGATGCCACCACCTGGCACGGCCTGGTCGCGCCCGTCGCGCACGCCGAAGGACGTGGTCGCGACGCTCCATCGCGCGACCGTGGCGGCGCTTGCCGATGCGGCCGTGCGCAAGTCGCTCGGCGATCTCGGCGTCGATATCGTGGGCAACACGCCCGAGGAGTTCACTGCCTACATCAAGGCCGAGATCCCGAAATGGACCGCCATCGTGAAGGCGTCCGGCGCGACTTTGGATTGATCCCAGCGCTGTCGTAGGAGTATGACGAACTCAATCGGCCTCATGCTGAGGAGTCCACCTTGCCCGAAGGGCGAGGTGGACGTCTCGAAGCATGTGGCCGCCCCACCCTTCGAGACGCGCTCCTTCGGAGCGCTCCTCAGGATGAGGCGGAGCAGAGCACTCATGCGAGGCGCTGCTCCGGTCAGTCTTAGCGGCCATGAGCCCAATTGATTTCGGACTGAGGTGATCATGAACGTCGTCGAACGCCAGCCTGTGCCGCTTGCCCGCAATGTGCGCCGCCTCGGCCATCTCGACCTGCCCGGCGCCGGGCAGGTGACGGTCGCGGGCAGCTACGCCTATGTCGGGCATATCCCGAACAAGAACCATCTCGGCACCTCGATCATCGACATTTCCGATCCCGGCAATCCGCGCGTGGTGGCGACCGTCACGCTCGACGACCAGACCTCGCACAGCCACAAGGTGCGCGTCGCCGGCGACATCATGATCGTCAATCACGAGCGCAACCCGACCGCGATCGGGCGGCGCGCCGACGAGCTGCCGACGGTGCGGCGCGAGCTCGCCGCCGCGCTCGGGCGCGAGCCGACGCATGGCGAGCTCGCGGCTCGGCTGCGCGTGACCGAAGCGGACGTTGCCGAGATCGAGGCCGAGGCCAAGCGCGGCTATCACAACGGCGGCTTCAAGATCTATGACGTGTCGACTCCGTCGCAGCCGACGCGAGATCGTGCATCAGCAAGACCGGCGGCATCGGCGTGCATCGCTTCGACATGGACGAGCGCTACGCCTACATCTCGACCGAGATGCAGGGCTATGTCGGCAACATCCTGGTCATCTACGACATCGCCGATCCGCAAGCGCCCGCGAAGTGGCGCGCTGGTGGATGCCGGGGCAGCACATCGCCGGCGGCGAGACGCCGACCTGGCCGGGCCGGCAGCATCGGCTGCACCATGCGCTGCGCTTCGGCAACGAGATGTGGGCGAGCTGCTGGCACGGCGGCTTCTGGATCGTCGACATGCTCCGACCTGTCGAAGCCGAAGAGCGTCGGCAGCTACAACTATCATCCGCTGTTCCCGGAGCCGACGCACACCGCGATGCCGGTGCCGGACCGCATCAAGCGGCCGCCGCATCGCGCTTGCGATCGACGAGGAGGACCAGGCGCAGAGCGCGGACGAGGAGAGCGCGCGGCGCGGGCGCGCGCATGCCTGCATTCTCACGTTCGACGTCACCGATCCGGCCGCGATCAAGCCGATCGGCCAGTTCCAGGTCAGCGAGCTCGATTCGCCGTTCAGCCGCGTCAGCGGCGCGCGCTTCGGCGCGCATCAGTTCTGCGAGCGCATGTCCGGCACGATCGTGCACGCGGTCTGGTTCGGCGGCGGCTTGCGGATCATCGATGTCGCCGATCCGCTGGCGCCGCGCGAGATCGGGCATTTCATCCCGGAGCCGGTGACCGGCCGGCGTGCGCCGCAGAGCAACGACGTGGCGCTCGACGATCGCGGGCTGATCTACCTCGTCGACCGCAACGTCGGCTTCGACATTCTGGAATACACCGGGACAGCGTGAGCCCGGCACTCACGAAGCGGCGGCTGCCTCTGTGGTTGCGGCCGGCGCCGGCTGGCTTTGGACGTTGTACTGGAAGTAATTGTCCCAGATGGTAGTCGAGCCGCACCAGCGCGTCCGCGGGCGGCGGCACCGAGAGCCGATCGCCGTCGCGCCTGAGCAATTCAAGCCGATCGAGCTTTGCCAGTGCGTCGTCGACCTCGAAATCGATATCGATCGAGAACTTGTCCGCAAGCCATTTCTCGATGCGCTGGTCGAGCTCCGCCTCGGTCAGCGGCGTGGGTGATGTGCTCAGGAAATAGTACGCCAGGAACGCCTCCTTGCATTCCTGCTCCTCGGCGGCGCCGATGATGTAGTCGAAGATGCCCGCATTGTTGTTGACGTTGCGGTAGTAGACGTTGTCGGCGAGCTCCTTCTGGTGCTTGAGCGACTGGCGCTGGTATTTAACCCATTGCGTCATGATGAAGCCGCCGAGCGCGACCAGGCCGCTGACGGCGGCCAGCGCGGTCTTGAGCTGGCTTTCCTCCACCGCGGCCGAGATACCGAGATAGAAGCCCACGACCAGGAACAGCACGGTGATGGTGGACCAGAGGTTGAGCAGGATTGGGACGCCGCCGGCGAGCGCAGGCACGCCAAGCAGCACCTTGTCGAAGCCGCTCATGACGACCTGGACATTAGGGAACAGTGCGTTGAGATCCGCACTCGCGATGTCGCGGAAGTACTTGATGAGCACCGAACCCGCCCTGCTCTTGCGCTGAGCCCGCCGCTTTTTGCTCGCTTTGGCGCCAAGGGCGGCTTCCGACTTCATCGCCACCATCAGCACGACATCGTCGTAGACCATCGCCTCGACTTTCCGCCGGCGAAGCCCGAACCACCGCGGGATTTCGAAAGTCTCCTGGTGATGGCCGCGGCGGAAGAACCGCACCTCGCGGAACTCCTCGACCGGGGCCCGCAGCGACACTCGCACAAGCACGTCCTCACGGTGGCTTCGTTCGACTTCCTCATGCGACACTTCGACGAAATTGGCGCCCTTGAGCACGGCCGTGAAGGATTCAATCAGTTGGCCATAGGAGCGCTCGAGCGAGGTCAGCGTCAAAGCGTGCCCGCGGGTCGAGCGCGGGATCGAAGTAGTAATAGTCCCGGCGCAGAGCCTCGAGGCGCTCGAAATATTCGTAGTGATAGATCGCGCCAAGCATGCGGCACACCTGGCGAAACTGCGCCCTGAGCGTATCGTCGCCGAGCTGGCCATTCTCGACCAGCGCGTCCAGAATGTCGCTCTTACGGACCGGGATGAACTGATCCCGTCCGTCGGGCGTGGTGTCGTGACCGTTCCCTGTTGTCATGGCTCGCCGTCGTAGAACGCCTTGGCATCGGTGCTGAATGCGCGGCGGGAGTTGGCGTCGATATAGAACATGTGTCCGCCGCGATAGTTGCGCAGCCCCGCGCGCGTCGGATCGCCGATCGCGGGGAGATGGTCGAGCATGTACTGGCTGACCGAATAGGGCGTCACCATGTCGCTGTAGCCGTGCGCGATCAGCAGGCGGAACGCCGGGATCGAGCGACAGCAGCTCGCGGATATCGTCGCTGACGCCGGCGGTCGCGCGCCCGCCGCCTTCGCCCCAGTCCCATTTGCCGGCAATGTCATTCGCCAGCAGCACATAGGTCATCTCGGTCTTGAAGCCGAGCTCCTCGCGGGCATAGGTCGCGAATGCTGAGCCGTAGGCGCGGGTCATGCCGTCGAGCAGCGGATCGGGGCCGCGCGACGTCTGCTGGTCCGGGAATGGATCGTCGGCCGTGAAGGTCGCGTCATAGCGGCTCACGATCTTGCGCTCCTTGGCGCGCAGGTTCTTCACGTAGGCGTCGCGGATGAAGCCGCGCGACTGGGTGACGAGCTCGACCGGCAGGCCGGTGATGTCGGCAACGCGGGCATAGAAGGCGTGCGCGGCCTCGCCCTTGGGAGCTGGACCGGCCAGCGTCGAGAGATAGTCCGTCAGCGCGAAGCGCTCGGCCTCGGCGATCCGCTCCTTGCTGAATTCGCCCTTGCGCTCGAGCTCGGCGGCGGCGAGCGAAGGCAGCTGCAGCGCCGCGCCGAGCGCAAACCGCGTGCCGCCGAAGATCAGCCGCGCTCTCCACGAGCGGCGACACCATCATGATGCCGGAAATCGCTGATGCCCTGCTCGCGCCTGAGCGCCTGCGCCACCTTGGCGGCGCGGAAGCCGCCATAGCTCTCGCCCAGGAGATATTTGGGCGACGCGGAGCGCTGGTTGTTGGCCACATAGAGCGCAATCACCTTGGCGATTGCCTCGGCGTCGCGGCGCACACCATAGAACGCGTTGCCGCCGTCGGGCTTGGCCGGCCGGCTCCAGCCCGAGCCGACCGGATCGATCATCACCAGGTCGGTGAACGGCAGCCAGGTATGAGGATTGTCCTGCAGGCGCGCGTTCGCGTCGCGATTGTTGGGCCCGAAATCGACGATGCGTGGCCCGACCAGCCCGAGATGCAGATAGGCCGAGGCCGCGCCCGGCCCGCCGTTGAACACGAAGGTGAGCGGCCGCTTTGCGGAATCGGCGCCTTTCGCCACATAGGCGGTATAGAAGATCGCCGCGATGCGCTCACCCGATTGGTCGATGAGCGAGAGCGTGCCGGCGGTCGCCGAATAGTCGACCTTGCCCCATGCGGTCTCGATCGAATGCTGGGTGACCGAGTTCGGCGGCAGCAGCCGCAGAACGCTCTGGCCTGGAGCTTGCTGCTGCTGTTGTTGCGGGGCTTCGCCCGGCCCCTGCGCCTGGCGTTGTGGCCGCCCTTGCGCAAATGCGCCGGTCGTGCCGATGGCGAACGCGATCAGCAGCGCCAGCAGGTTTCGTTGCAACGTGACGAGACGCGAAGCGGTCATGCCGGTTTGTCCAGGTTTTCGCTCCCCCGTCCGCACCATACTCGATAAGGCGCTTCGGACTCAAACTAGGGCGGAACGCTGAGGGCGAGCGATGGAACCCGCTCTCTTCATGATGGCTTTATGGCTTTGTGATGATTGAGCTTTGTGCGGGCGCCCGCTCGCCCGCCACATGCCGTGGAAGCTATTGCGGTCTGATGACGGTCTTGTGCCAAAGCTCGGACCACTTGGCGCCATGGTCGAGCATCTGGTCCGGGTCCATCATCGTGATCTCGAGGCCTTCCGGCAGCGGCTTGACCTTCAGATTGGTCGGCGCAATGTCGCGCTTGGCCATGATGTCCTGGGCGTCGCGTAGCATGAATTCGTAGAACAGCAGCGCCGCGTGCGGCCGGGTCGCGCAGCGGGTGACCGAGACCCCGGTCGCGAGCGCGATGACGGGAGCAAGATAGAGCGTGCGGATCGGCGCGCCCGCCCGCGCCAGCTGGTCGGGCTTGTAGCTGTAGACCGTGAGCGCGAGCGGTATCTCGCCGGCCGCCACCATATTGGACATGAGCGTGTGGCCCGTGCGCGTGGACACGCCGTTGGTGCGCACGATGTCGCGGAACAGCTGCAGGCCGGCCGCTTCGCCGAGCTTGCCGACGACTGCCGCAAACCAGTCCACGTCGTCGGCCTCGATGGCGAGGCGGCCCTTCCAGCGCGGGTCCTTGAGGTCGTCGTAGCTCTTGGGCACCTCGCCCGGGCGCACCAGGTTGGTGTTGTAGGCGGCCGAGATGATGTTGATGCTGATGCCAACCCATTCGCCATGCGGCCGCAACGCCTGCGGCATCAGTTCCGCCAGGGTGGGTGAGTGCACCGCCTGCAGCAGCTGCTCGCGATGCAGCGGCTCGAGCGACGGCGTGCCGGAGGAGACGACGTCGGCCGGGCAGCGCCCGGCGCGGCGTTCCTGCACGACCCGCTGCAGCACGGCGCGGTTGCTCCCGCGCCAGACCTGCACCTCGACGCCATATTTCCTGGTGAACGCCTCGACGACCGGCGTCATGTCCTCGGCGACGCGCGAGGTGTAGAGGGAGAGCGAGCCCTCCTTGCGGGCGCCGTCGATCAGTATTTGCAGCCGGTCCGGTCCCTGATAGTCCGCGATCTCCGCCAGCGTGCGCGTCTGTGCGAGGGCCTTTGGGGCCGCCACAACCCATGATGCGCACGCCAACAGGGCGAATAGGCCTTTCCTCATTGTGTTTGCGCGCATGGGCCTTGCGATCCCGGCTTCGCATGTTGTTTTGGAAAGGCTAGTAGAGTTGATAGGGCGCGGCAAGACGATCAGGCGCTTGGACAATCGAGGAGACGGGCAGAATGACCGAGGCGCTCAAGCGAAAGTTGACCAATGCAGGCCGCGTTCTCACCAGCCAGGACCAGGGCGATTTCGTCGCCGGCCATGTGACGGTGCGGCTGCCGGACGACCCCGGCCGCTTCCTGATGAAGCCCGCTACCATCGGGCTCGACGAGATGACGCTCGACAACATCATTACGGTCGATCTCGAAGGCCAGAAGGTCGGCGGCACCATGCCGCGCCACAACGAGGTCTTCATCCATTCGGAAGTGCTGCGGGCACGCCCGGAGATCCAGTGTGTCATTCACACTCACGCGCCGCATGCGGTGGCGTTCTCCTCGCTCGGGCGCGAGCTGGTGCCGGTCAACAACGAGGCTGGCTACTTCTACAAGCAGCTGCCGATCTTCTCCGAGACCTCGGATCTCATCGTCACGCCAGGACCGCGGCAAGTCGGTGGCGCGCTGCCTCGGCCAGCACGGCGCGGTCATCCTGCGCAACCACGGCATCGTCACGGCCGGACGCAGCATCGAGGAGGCAGTGTGGATCGCGCTCAAGCTCGAGCGCGCCTGCCGGGTCCAGCTCATGGCCGAGTGGGCGGGCGGGCCGAAATTCGTCGCCGAAGGCGAGGACCTCCAGGCCAAAAACAAGCGCGGCCACAGGCAGGACCTCTACACCAACGTGTTCAACTATCTGGTGCGCTCCTGGTGCCGCCTGCATGGCAAGGCCGACGATCCCTGCTGCGCCGAGCACTACGAGACCGACCTGAGCGGATACAAGGGATAGCGATTGCCGTGCAGGCGCACCAATCAAGGCGCATGAATCAAGGAGACGCTCATGGCCTCGACGGCCTCGGACAACGCCCCGGCATCGCTGGACGAAGGGCCTGAGCTCATCGTCGACACCGATGGACACGTCCGCATTCTGACCATCAACCGGCCCAGCCGGATGAACTCGTTTTCGCCGACGCTGGTGCAGGCGCTCTCGGAGGCCTTCGTCGACGCCAACATGGATCCGAATGTCCGGGCCGTGATCGTGACCGGCGTAGGAGACCGGGCGTTCTGCGCTGGCCAGGATCTCAAGCTCAGCCGTGAGTCCGACGAAGCCGGCAAGCCCTATCGTTATTTCATGACGACGGTGAACCGCTTCTTCTACGAGATCGTGCTGGAGACCTACAAGCCGACGATCGCGGCGCTGAACGGCGCTGCCGTCGCCGGCGGCTTCGAGCTCGCGGTCGCGTGCGACATGCGGATCGCTGCCGAGCACATCGTGATGGGCCTGCCGGAAGCCAAGCGCGGACGCGGCGCACATTTCTCGACCGTCATGCTGCCGCGCATCATTCCGCGCGCGCTGGCGCTCGAGATGCTGTTTCGCGGCGACTACATCACGCCCGCGGAGGGGCTGCGCATCGGGCTGCTCAACCGGGTGGTGCCGAAGGGCGAGGCGCTCGCGTCCGCGCTCGAGATGGCGCATGCGATTGCGAAGAACGCGCCGGTGACGGTGCGCCGGATGAAGGAAACCGCCGTCAAGTCGTCCGGCATGCCGCTCGCGGCTGCGATGCGGCTCGACGAAGGCATCAATCCGTATCTGGCCGAGGATCGCATGGAGGGCACGCGCGCCTTCCTGGAGAAGCGCGAGCCAAGCTGGAAGGGCCGGTAAGTCACGACGCCCGGATGACGATGCTCGTGTCAGACTCGGCGACCATCGCGGCGTTGCGCACGCTGTTCGATCCCAAGGTGGTTGCGGTCGTGGGTGTGTCGCGCGATCCGATCAAGCGCGGGCGGCAGGTCATTCGCAACGTCATGGCTGGCGGCTTTGCGGGCCGGGTCTACGGCGTGGGGCGCGGCCTGACCGAAGCCGACGGCGCGCCCTGCCTGCCGGATCTGCGATCGATCCCCGAGCCGGTCGACGTCGCGTTTCTGGCGCTCGCGGCCGACACCGCCTGCGAGACGCTGCGGCAATGCAAGGCGATCGGCGTCAAGGTGGCGATCGTGGGCGCCGCCGGTTTTGCCGAGAACGGCACGCCGGAGGGGATCGCGCGCCAGGCCGAATTGCGAAAGGTCGCCGCCGAGCTCGGCATTCGCATCGTCGGGCCGAACTGCAACGGCATCTACAATGCGCACAACGGCCTCGCGCTCGGCTTCAATGCCGCGCACGCGACGAAGCTCGCGCCCGGCAACATCGCCATCCTGTCGCACAGCGGCGCGCTGTTCTCGGTGATGGCCGGCTATCTGCGCACGCTGCGGGCCGGGATCTCGCTGTTCGTGTCGGCCGGCAACGAGGCTGATCTTGATCTGCTCGACTATCTCGAATTCGCGATTGAGCATGAGGAGACTTCAGTTGTCGCCCTGCTGCTGGATGCGCTCAGCGATGGCGAGCGCTTTCGGCGGCTCGGCGAGCGGGCGAGCGCGGCCGGCAAGCGCATCGTGGCGCTCAAGGTCGGCGTGTCCGACCTGGGCGCCAAGGCGGCGCTCGCGCATTCGAGCCGGCTCGCGGGCAGTGCCGCCGCCTATCAGGCCTTGTTCGAGGCGAGCGGCGTTGCCGCGGCTGCCACGCTGGAAGGGCTGATGACCACCGCGGCCATTCTCGGCTTCTATGGCCGCGCCGTCGGCGGGCTCGGCGCCTTCACCACGTCGGGCGCCGGCGCGTCGCTGGTCGCCGACATTGCCGCCCGGCATGGCGTTTCACTGCCGGAGCTGCCACCGGCTACGCTCGCGAGCATCTCTGGCACATCTGCAGTTTTCGCAAGCCGGCAATCCGGTCGATCTCGGCATCTTCGAGCGCGGCCGATCCGGGATGGTGCCTTCGCTGGTCGCCGCCGATCCGGCGATCGGCGCCATGATGGCGCTGGTCAACCCGCTCGATCCGAACTCGGGCGTTCCGACCCTGACCGAGGACCTGGCGCTGGCCGTCAATCCTCCGGCAAGCCACTGGTCGTCGTTGTGCCGGGCGGCCTGCCGGCGGCGCAGGTCGAACGCTATGAGGCCGCCGGCATGCGTGTGTTCTCCGACACCGAAAGCACTATCGCGGGGCTTGGGGCGCTTGCTGGCGCCGCCAGTCGCGAGCAGCCAGCACCGCGTTGACGCCGGGAGCGGCGATGCCGCGCTTGCCGCGTCGCTGCTCGGCCAGGGCCGGCCGCTCACCGAGCCGGAAAGCCTCAGCGCTGCTCGGCACATTCGGCGTGCGCGTGGTTCCGACCGTTCTGTGTCGCGATGTCGACGAGATGATTGCGGCCGCGGACAAGCTGGGCTGGCCGGTTGTCGCCAAGGGCGTGCGTGAGGGCGTTGCTCACAAGACCGAAGCCGGTCTGGTGCGGCTCGATCTGCGCGGACCGGATGCGCTGCGTGCCGCCTACGCGGCGTTTGGCAATTGTGAGCAGTGTGGCGATCCAGCCCTTCATCAGAGGCAAGGCGGAAGCCATCGTAGGCGTCACCTGGTCAAGCGATGTGGGGATGATGCTTATGGCCGGGCTTGGCGGCATCTATGCCGAAGCGCTGCGCGAGGTCGTGATGTGGTCGGTGCCGGCAACGGGCGAGGACCTCGAAAACAAGCTGGCGGCGAGTGCTCTCGGGCGCATGCTGGCGAGCGCGCGCTGGGGCAGCGACGCGGCTCGCGTCGCCGTGCTCGAGACCTTGCAGCGCCTGCAGGAGTTCGCGAGCATCGCGTCGACGCGACTCAAAGCGGTTGACCTCAATCCATTAATCCTCTTGGACGATGGTGCCATCGCGGTCGATGCGCTCATCGTCCCGCGCCCGCCTGTTGAAGGAGTGCCCGCAAAGGAGTGCACACATGAGTGACCTGCCGAAGGCTGTCGAGATCTGCGAGAAAGGGCCGCGCGAGGGCCTGCAGATCGAGCCGGGGCCGATCCCGACTGCGAACAAGATCGCGCTGATCGACGCACTGTCGCAGACCGGGCTGCAGCACATCCAGATCGCTTCATTTGTGGACCCGCGCCGGGTGCCCGGCTGGGCTGACGCCGATGACGTGGTGCAGGGCTTTCATCCGCGCGACGGCGTGCGCTACAGCCCGCTCTGGCTGAACGAGAAAGGGCTCGAGCGCGCGCTGCGCTATCGCGACCGGCTCAGCTACCGCGACGCCATCCTGATGTCCGCCTCCGAGCCGTTCCTGCTCCGCAACCAGAACTCGGATGCCGCCAAGAATGCCGAGCGCCAGCACAATCACGTCGCGCTCCTGAAGCAGAACGGCATTGCGGCAGAGAGCGCGATCGTGCAGGCCGCGTTCGGCTGTAACTTCGCAGGCGACATCAGCATGCCGCAGCTCATGCGCACGATCGAGGAGGCGTTCGAGATCGCGGGCGCGCATGCGATCACGCTCAAGCGCGTGTCGCTCAACGACACCATGGCCTGGGCCACGCCCGAGAGTGTCAAGCGCGCGGTCGGCGCGGTGCGCGAGCGCTGGCCGTCGCTGCGCATCAACCTGCATTTCCACAACACCCGCGGGCTCGGGATCGCGAATGCCTATGCGGGGCTTGAGATGGGGGTCGACAGCTTCGATTCGTCGGTCGCCGGCCTCGGCGGCTGTCCGTTCGCGGGCCACAAGGGCGCGGCCGGCAATGTCTGCACCGAGGACCTGGTGTTTCTGTGCGACGAGCTCGGGATCGCGACCGGCATTGATGTCGAGCGCCTGATCGAGGCCGCTCAGCTCGCCGAGCGCGTCGTCGGCCACGCGTTGCCGGGCTCGATCATGCGCGGCGGGCCGCTCAAGCGGCTGCGCGGCCGCATCGCGGCCCACTGACGCTTGCTAGCGGACAGTGATTATAAGTTTGCACCGCCATTGAATCAATCTCCGTTCATTCCCGCGCAAGCGGGAATCCAGGGGTCGAGGATTTCGGCTAAAGAACTGGGTCCCCGCTTCCGCGGGGACGAGCGGAATTACGGAGCGCGGTTCAATCTCAGCTCATCTCGCTCAACTACTTGCGGTCGAGCAGGCGCTTGAGCTGCGTCACCACGGGCGCCGGCGTGTCGTAGAGACGGCGCACGATGTCCTGCACCTCGGCGCCCGTGATCGGCTCGACGTCGATCTGCATCTTCTTGGCTTCCGCCTGCAACTCGGGATCGCGTGTCGTTGCCATGAAGGCTTCGCGCAGCGCGGCGAGGCGGTCGTCGGGAACGCCCGGCGGCAGGATGAACGGGCGGCTGATCGCATTCTGCTCGTAGAGAAACTCCAGCACCGCGCGGGTCGCGGGCTCTTTCGCCAGCGTGGTCATGAGCGGGACGCCCGCGGCATTGAGGTCGGGATGGCCGCGATTGTCCTCCTGCGCGAACACCCGCCCGAAGCCGCCGCCCGCCAGCGTCTGCGGGACCGCCACCTTGATGGTCGCCCAGCCGATGCCGCAGACGCCTTGAACCTCGCGGCTCTCGATCGCGTGCAGCACATCGCGCGTGGCGCGATAGCCCGGTATGAGCCGCCACTTCGCTCCGAGCAGAGCTCTGGTGACGTTCGGGAAGTCGACCACCGGGCTGCCGGGCGTGGTGCCGCCGAGCACGATCTCGGTCGTCAGGATGTCGGCAAGCGTCTTGACCGGCGCATCCTGGCGCAGAAAGCAGATCGGCGTCTCAGGGTTGGCATTGCCGATGTAGCGGAACTGATTGGCATCGAACGGCCGCGCGGCGTCGCTGTAGAGCGGATCGATCAGCACGCTCGGGAACACCAGCCCGATCGTGGTGCCGTCCTTGGGCGCGGTCGAATAGACAGTGCGCGCCACGATGCCGCCGCCGGCGCCCGGCTGATTGGACACGATGACAATCGGATTGCCGGGGATGTGCTTTTGCATGTGGCGCGAGAGCAGGCGCGCATAGGTGTCGAGGCCGCCGCCGGGAGCGGCGCCGACCATGATGGTCACCGTCTTGTCCTTGAACAGCGCCTCCTGAGCGCTAGCCTCGTGTGCTGCGCCAGCGAGCAAGGGCCGGCCGCAACGGCGCACCCGAAGCGGAAATGGTTCTGTTGGCGCATGGTCTCCCCGTGTCTGCGGCGCTTGCGCGCCGCCTTTACTCTTATCTCGCGAGCGATCGAGCTATCTGGGCTTGGTCACCGTGCTGGCCCACAGCTCGTCCCACTTGGACCGGTTGTCGAGCATGTCGGCAGGATCGATCAGCGTGATCTCGAGCCCGGGCGGCATCGAGGGGATCTTCGGATTGGTCACCGCCATGTCGCGCTTGGCGAAGATCTCCTGGCCCTCGCCGAGCATGAACTCGTTGAACAGCACGGCGGCGTGCGGATGCGGCGCGCACTTCGCGACCGCGGGCCCATAACCAAGCGCCACCACCGGAGCGAGATAGAGCGGCTCGATCGGAGCGCCCTCGCGCTTCTGCTGCTCGGGCTTGTAGCTGTAGGTCGTCAGCGCCAGCGGAATTTCGCCCGCGACCACGAGATTGGACAGCAGCGTGTGGCCCTTGCGCACCGCATGCCATTGGTGCGCACGATGTCACGGAACAGCGCAACGCCCTGGTCGCGGCCCATCTTGCGTGACGATGGTGCCGAACCAGTCGCCATCGTCCGCTTCGACGGCGAGGCGGCCCTTCCAGCGCGGATGCTTGAGGTCCTCGTAGCTCTTGCGGCACCTCGTCCTTCTTCACCAGATTGGTGTTGTAGGCGGCCGAGAAGATATTGAGGCGACTCGCCACCCATTCGCCATGCGGCCGCAAGGCCTGCGGCATCAGGCCGGCGGTGAGCGGGGTCTTGACCGCCTGCAGGAGCTTTTCGCGATGCAGCGCCTCGAGCTCGGCCGCGACCGTCGCAAAGCCGTCGACCAGGCAGCGGCCCGCGCGTGTCTCGGCCACGGTGCGCTGCACCAGGTTCTCCGAGCTCGCGCGCCAGTACTGAAAGTCGATGCCGTATTTGGCCTTGAAGGCGTCGGAGATCGGCTTCATGTCCTCCGAAACGGACGAGCCGTAGATGCTGATCACGCCTTCCTTCTTGGCACCTGCGATCAGGCGCTCCATGCGATCGGCACCCTGATAGCTCGCGATCTCGGCCATCGTCTGTGCGGTTGTGCCGCGCGGGCGTGATGGCAAACGTCGCAGCGAGTGAGCGTGACGACAGAGAGCGACAAGGCGGACCGGGTCACGGGTTGACTCCATGGCGCTGGCGCAATGCGGGCCGGCACTTTTTGCAGCGCGCAGGGCGAAGGGATTCTGGCCATTGTCTTGACGGTAGAGAAGGGGGCCTGCCGTCGCAAGCAGACCCGATGCCGCGCGCCGTTCCGCGGTAGACAACACCCGCAAGATCGGGGAATGTCTGGCCCGCCCGGCCCCTCCCGCCGGGATCAGGGAAAACGCCTCGAAAAATCGCCTCGACAGGTGCTGAAAATGCCGATTCCCACGGGCTTCGCGCGCGCTCGAACGCTTTACCGTTCTCGACCTGACCCAGGTCCGGTCGGGGCCGACCTGCGTGCGCCAGCTCGCCGACTGGGGCGCCAATGTCATCAAGGTCGAGCAGCCGCCCGAGCTGGTGACCGGAGAGCCGCCGGGCGGTCCGCGCGAGGGTCCGGACTTCCAGAACCTGCACCGCAACAAGCGCGCCATCACGCTGAACCTGAAGTCGAAGCAGGGGCTCGCGGCGTTTCTTGCGCATGGTGAAGAAGGCCGACGTGGTGGTCGAGAACTTTCGGCCCGACGTGAAGAAGCGGCTCGGCATCGACTACAAGGACGCTGAGCAAGGTCAATCCCAAGATCATCCTCGGCAGCATTTCGGGCTTCGGCCAGGACGGGCCCTATGCGGGCCGGCCGGGCTTCGACCAGATCGCGCAGGGCATGGGCGGCCTGATGTCGATCACCGGCCTGCCCGGGCAGGGACCGGTGCGGGTCGGCATTCCGATCGCGGACCTCTGCGCCGGATTGTTCTGCGCGCTCGGCATTATGGTCGCGCTGCTCGAGCGCGAGAAGTCGAAGAAAGGCCAGCACATCACGACCTCGCTCCTGCAGGCGCAGATCTTCATGCTCGATTTCCAGGCCGCGCGCTGGCTGGTGAAAGGCGAGGTGCCGCAGCAGGCCGGCAACAATCATCCGACCTCGATTCCGACCGGCGTGTTCAAGACCTCTGACGGGCACATCAACATCGCCTCGACCGGCCAGAAGATCTGGGAGCGCTTCTGTCATGCGCTCGGCGACCCCGATCTGCATCACACGCCCCGAATACGCGACGGCGGCGGCGCGCTCGAAGAACCGCGACGCGCTCAATGCCGAGATCGACGCGCACACGATCAAGCGCACCAGCGCCGATTGGGTCGAGCGGCTCAACGAGGCCGGCGTGCCGAGTGGGCCGATCTACTCGATCGACCAGATGTTTGGCGATCCGCAGGTCGAGCACCTCAAGATGGCGCAACCGGTCAAGAAGAAGGGCAAGGAGATGAAGCTTGTCGGCCAGCCGGTGTCGCTGTCGCGCACGCCCAGCAAGCTCGTGTCCTGGCCGCCCGCGCTCGGCGAGCATACCGATCAGGTGCTCAAGGAATTCGGATTCAGGGCGGGCGAGATCGCGGCCTTGCGCAAGGCGAACGCGATCTGAGAAACGACTCACGAGCGCGGCGGAGACCGACCATGGATGATGTGACCAAGACCGACAAGATGCTCTCGCGCAAGGACGGGCAACGTCGGCTACGTGATCTTCAACAATCCCGAGCGTCACAACGCCGTGTCGCTCGAGATGTGGTCGCGCACGGCCGAGATCCTCGACGAGTTCGCGCGCGATGACGAGGTGCGCGTGGTGGTGATCACCGGCGCGGGCGGTAAGTCATTCGTGTCGGGCGCCGACATCTCGAAGTTCGAGAGCGAGCGCGCCTCGCTGGATGCCACCAAGATCTACAATGCAGCCGTCGCCAGGGCGAACGAGTCGATCTACGAGTTCGGCAAGCCGACGATCGCGATGATCCGCGGCTATTGCATCGGCGGCGGCCTGGGGCTCGCGGTGTGCTGCGACCTGCGCATCTGCTCGGACAATTCAAAGTTCGGAATTCCGGCCGCCAAGCTCGGGCTCGGCTATTCCTACCCGGGCGTGAAGCGGCTGTCGGATCTGGTCGGGCTCTCTTTCGCCAAGGAAATTTTCTTCACGGCGCGCCAATTCGATGCTGAAGAGGCGCGCGTCATGGGGCTCGTCAACCGGGTCGTGCCGTCGGCCGAGCTTGAGGCCTATGTGAAGAACTATGCCGACACGATCGCGGGCAACGCGCCGCTGACCGTCAAGGCCGCCAAGTTCATCGCCAATGAGACCGTGCGGGACGAAAGCAAGCGCAACCTCGCCCGTTGCACGGAGCTTGTGGAGCAGTGCTTCAAGAGCAATGACTACACCGAGGGCCGCCGGGCCTTCATGGAGAAGCGTAAACCGGCATTCACCGGGACGTGAGCGATCGGCTTAAGCCGTAAAGAACCGTAAACAAGGCTACGGGGTGGCGGCAAGCTGTCACGGAGTGCGGCGGCCGGTTTCGGTGTTCAATAGCAAGGCGCCCCGGTGCAATCGGCTGCAGCCGGGCGGGAGGAAACGGCGTGGCTTCGGTGGAACTTCGAGGGCTGGTCAAGCGCTACGGCACGCTTGCGGTGGTCGATGACGTATCGCTCACCATTGAGCATGGCCGGCTGGTGTGCCTGCTTGGGCCCTCCGGCTGCGGCAAGACCACGACCTTGCGGCTGATCGCCGGCTTCGTCGAGCCCTCGGCCGGCGAGATCAGGGTGGGCGAGCACGTCATCTCCTCGCCGAGCCGCACCCTGCCGCCCGAGCGGCGCAACATGTCGATGATCTTCCAGAGCTATGCGCTGTGGCCGCACATGACGGTCGCGCAGAACGTTGCCTATGGGCTCGAGCTGCGCAAGGTCGATCGCGAGACCATCAAGACGCAAGCTCAACGCGCATCCTCGCCACCACCCATCTCGAGCAGCTGGCCGACCGTTATCCGGGCGAGCTGTCCGGCGGCCAGCAGCAGCGGGTCGCGCTCGCGCGTGCGCTGATCGTGGAGCCGGAGACGCTCCTGCTTGATGAGCCGCTGAGCAATCTCGATGCCAATCTGCGCGAGGAGATGCGCTTCGAGGTGCGCCGCCTGCATGACGAATATCGCTATACGACGGTCTACGTCACCCATGACCAGTCGGAAGCCATGACGACCGCCGACGTCATCGCGGTGATGAATCAGGGCAAGATCGAGCAGGCCGGATCGCCCGAAGAGATCTACGACCGGCCGCGCTCGGAATTCGTCGCGCGCTTCATCGGCTCGAGCAACGTGGTTAAGGGCAAGGCGCTCGACGAGAGCCATCTCTCGTTTTCGGGTTGCACGTTGCGCTGCACCGGCGGCAAGCTGGTGCCGGGAAGCGACGGCGCGGTGGCGATCCGCCAGCATGCGGTCCGGCTGTGGGCCAGCAAGCCTGACAAGGCGGAGAACGTCGTGCCGGGCACAGTGACGCGGCAGGTGTTCCTGGGCGCCAGCCGCGACTACATGGTCGAGACGGCGGACGGCACGCAGATCCGCGTGGTGGCGGGGCCGAACGAGAACATCCCGCAAGGAGCCGCGGTTTGGCTCGATATGCCGGCGGAGCGTTGCCGCGCACTCAGCTGGATGATGCCGCCGGAAAGCGGTCTTAGGAGCGAGACGGACAAGGAGAAACGCAATGCAGAAGCCGACATGGTCAAGGCGCGACGTGCTCAAGGCATCGTCCGCGGTTGCGGCGGCGGGTGCGCTGGTGACGCCTGCCACGGTCCTGGCCGCCGCTCCACCGGCGACCGCGATCACGCCTCAGCTGATCGAGGCCGCCAAGAAAGAAGGCAAGGTGATCTACTACACCTCGGTCGATCTGCCGATCGCCGAGCGTATCGCCAAGGCCTTCGAGGCGAAGTTTCCCGGCATTGCGGTGCGGGTCGAGCGCACCGGCGCCGAGCGCGTGTTCCAGCGCATCGGACAGGAATATGCGAGCCGCATCTATGCGGTCGACGTCGTCAACTCATCGGATGCGGCGCATTTCATCGTCTGGAAGCGCGACGGGATTCTCGAGCCGTTCGTGCCGGAGGATGTCGCCAAGTTCTACAAGGATGAGCACAAGGATCCAGACGGGATGTTCGCGGCATTCCGCGTTGGCCTGGTCACGATTGGCTACAACACCCGCATGGTCAAGGCCGAGGACGTGCCGAGGAGCTTCGCCGATCTGCTCGATCCGAAGTGGGTGGGCAAGCTGGTCAAGGCTCATCCCGGCTACAGCGGCACGATCATGACCGCGACCCAGCAGATGGCGCGCGATCTCGGCTGGGAATATTTCGAGAGGCTCGCCAAGCAGCGCGTCATGCAGGTGCAGTCGGCCTCCGATCCGCCCAAGAAGCTTGATCTCGGCGAGCGCGCCGTCATGGCGGACGGCAACGAGTACAATCTCCTGCAGCTCAAGGAGGCCGGCAAGCCGGTCGAGGTCGTGTATCCGACCGAGGGCGTTCCGGTGGTCGTCGGCCCGAATGGCATCTTCAAGCGGGCGCCCAATCCGAACGCCGCGCGGCTGTTCCAGCTGTTCTGCTTCACGCCCGAGTGCCAGCAGCTGATCATCGAGGTCGGCGGGATGCGCTCGATGCATCCGCAGGCCAAGGAAAAGCCCGGCCGCAAGCCGTTCGCCGAGATCAAGACCTTCAAGGAGGACGCCGCCGCGGTCGAGAAGGAAGGCGAAGCGATCAAGGCGCGCTACAGCAAGCTGTTCGGCGTCTGAGTGTCGCCTCTCGATTGAGCCGAGTGCCGCCTTTGGCCTGAAGTGCCTCGGCGGCGCTAAAACTAAAAAAGTCGAAAGACCAAAAGAGTGGAGGCAAGCCATGGCCGGATCGCGACTCTCTCGGCGCTATGTGCTCAAGGGCTCGGGCGCGATTGCTGCCACTGTGTTTGCCTCGCCGTTGCGCGCGCAGGCGCCGGCGCCCGAGCCGGTCACGCCTGCGCTGATCGAGGCGGCCAAGAAGGAAGGCAAGCTCGTCTTCTACACCGCCATGGATCTGCAGCTCGCGGAGCGCTTCGGCCGCACCTTCGAGCAGAGATATCCCGGCATCGCGGTGCGCGTGGAACGCTCCGGCGCCGAGCGCGTGTTTCAGCGCATCGACCAGGAATATCGCAGCAATATCCGCGCCGTCGACGTGGTCAACACGGCCGATCAGGCGCACTGCATCATCTGGAAGCGCAACGGCTGGCTGGCGGCCTATCTGCCGGAGGAGGTGGCCAAGAACTATGACAAGCGCTTCTACGACCCGGATGCGATGGACGTCACGACGCGCGTCCTGGTCTCGCCGTTCGGCTACAACACCAAGCTGGTCAAGCCCGAGGACGCGCCGAAGAGCTTCGCCGACCTGCTCGATCCCAAATGGGCGGGCAAGATGGTCAAGGCCCATCCGGCCTACAGCGGCACGATCATGAATGCGACCTTCCAGATCGCGCGTGATCTCGGCTGGGAATACTTCGAGAAGCTTGCCAAGCAGCGCGTCATGCAGGTGCAGTCGGCGACCGACACGCCGAAGAAGATTTCGCTCGGCGAGCGCGCCATCATGATCGACGGCGCGGGCTATCTGGTGATCCAGGCCAAGGAGGCAGGCGAGCCCGTCGATGTGATCTACCCGGCCGAGGGCACGCCGCTCGCGACCAGCCCCAGCACGGTGTTCAAGGGCGCTCCCAATCCGAATGCCGCGCGGCTGTTCTTCAGCTGGCTGCATGGGCGCGAGGGCCAGCAGTTGCTGGTCGACTACGCTCGGCAATATTCTCCGCACGGCCAGACCGTCGAAAAGCCGGGGGTGCGCAAGCTTGCCGATATCAAGCTGATGCGCGAGGACCCCGAAGGCGTCGAGAAGACAGCCGACGAGGTCAAGACGCGCTACGGCAAGATCTTCGGGGTTTGATCAGGGCATGATGCAAGTGCGGTTGTTGTCGGCCTCATGGTGAGGAGCCGCGACACTGTGCCTGTCCTGATTACTCAACCTCGTGCGCGGCGTCTCGAACCATGGGCCGCCTCATCCTTCGAGACGGGCGCAATTGATGATTGCGAATCCCTGACGCGCATGTGCTTGCGCCCTCCTCAGGATGAGGCGGCTCGCGTCAGTGCCGATCAGCTACGAGCCTGTCATTACTCTCCGAGCTCTTTCATGAACTCGGCCAAGTGGGACGCCCAGAACTTCGCGCGCAGATGGGTGAAATGGCCGTGCGTCTCCTTCGTGCCCGGTACGATCACGTAACGGGCGTTCTTGATCCGCTTCACGCCGTCTTCCAGCGTCCCAAGCTCGGGCGCGTTGGTGCCATCGTCGCCGAAGTTGATCGCCAGCAGCTTTGCCTTGATCTTTTCGAGATGCGGGCCGGGATCGTAGTCCATCACCGCCTCGATGCCCCAGAGCACGTCATTGGCGTCGCGCTTCTTCGCGTCCTCGATCAGCTTCTTGTAAAGCTCGTCGGCAGCCGCCTGCGTCGGCGCCATGTTCTGAATCTGCACCACGTTCTCGGTTTGCACGAAGCCATACGGCACCGTGTAGATGTAATGCGACGGGTTCTTGGTGTAGTTCCCGCCGTTCCAATCCGGGTCGTTGCGAATTGCCTCGATGGCGACGCGGCGCTGGACCCAGTTCTTGCCGCTGACCTGGGTTGGCTGGCTCGCGATCGGCACGACGCCATCCATCAGGTCGGGGAACATGTAGCCCCACATCCAGCTGTGCATGCCGCCCATCGACGATCCGAGCACGAGGCGCAGATGCCGCACCTTGAGGTGCTCGGTCACCAGCCGGTGCTCTGCCGTTACGATGTCGTGGTAGCGGTAGTGCGGAAACTTGGCGCGCAGGCCGTCGCTCGGCTTCGACGATCCGCCACGCCCGATGCCGTCCGGCAGTACGATGAAATATTTCGCCGCATCGAGCGGCTGACCGGCGCCGAACAGCTCGTTGGCGAGCGAGGGCCGCAGCCAATCGGCGCCGCTGCCGCTGGTCCCATGCAGCAGCACGACCCCGTTGGTGATCTCGCCCGCGGCGTTGCGCTTCTCCGTTCCGAGTGTCCGGTAGTGCAGCTTGAGCTCAGGCAGAATTTCGCCGCTGGCAAAGGCGAAGTCCTTGAACACGACGTCGCCTTCACGCAGGTTCGGCCATGCGGTCTGGGCGGCCGCGGGGGGGATTGCTGGGGCCATGACGAGCAGCGTGAGGGCGGCGAGCAGGGCACGGATGGTCATTTTTGCTCTCCGGAGATTGGGTTCAAATGGTGGATGCGACCAATCGAGGATATGGATAGACGGTATGGCTAGAGGCATGTCATGTTTGGCACACCGTGTTTGGTATGCCTGGGCTGTGCAGCTTAGCAATCGGCCCTCCCGGAAGGAAGTTATGGCCGTGCGCATTTTTGACCTCGGGGAAGCACATGACCTCGTGAGAGCAAGTGATTTGGGGGGATCCCGATGACGATCGCGCTGCCTGCCGAGGGCCTGCGGTCGGCGCACAAGCTCGATCTGTCGTGGCCGGTGCTGATGCTGTTCGCGGCGCTGCTCTGCGTGCTGATCATCCTGCCGATGACGTGGCTCGTCTACTACAGCTTCGTCGACCGGGACGGGACTTTCACGCTGGAGAACTTTGCCCGGCTTGCCACCGATCCGACCTTCGTCGATCCGCTCATCACGACCGTGATCATCTCGACCTCATCGAGCGTGATCTGCTGCGCCTTCGCGGCTCTGATGGGCTGGCTGGTGGCGCGCAGCGACATGCCGCTCGGCAACGTGGTGCGGGCGCTGGTGACGGCCTCGTTCGTGACGCCGCCGTTCCTGGGCGCGATTGCGTGGGAGCTTTTGGCGGCGCCGAATTCCGGGCTGATCAACAAGGCGTGGCGCGCGCTCACCGGCGCCGAGATGGACACGTATCTGCTCAACATCTACACGCTGCCCGGCCTGATCTTCGTGATTTCCTGCTACACCTTTCCCTATGTCTTTGTGCTGATCGCCAATGCGCTTGACCGCATTCCAGGCGATCTCGAGGATGCGTCCTCGATCCTGGGCGGTCGCGCCTGGACGACCGCGCGTCGCGTCACTATTCCGCTCGCGATGCCGGCGCTGCTGGCCGGCGCGCTGATCGCCTTCCTGCAGTCGATGACGCTGTTCGGCTCGCCCGCCATCCTCGCGCTGCCGGCGGGCTTCCACACCATGACCACGAAGATCTGGAGCCTGTTCCAGTTCCCGCCCAAGCTCGAGCTCGCGGCGGCCGCCTCGCTGCCGCTCCTCGTGCTCACCATCGTGCTGTTGCGCGCCGAAAGCATGGTGCTCGGCCGTCGCGGCTATTCGGTGGTCGGCGGCAAGCAGGGCAACCCGCGGCTGGTTCCGCTCGGCGCATTGCGCTGGGTCGCGCTCGGGTTCGTGTTCCTGGTGCTGGCGCTTCCGATCTTCCTGCCCTATGCGGCGCTCATCAACGCGGCGTTCTCGCGCGTGGCTTCGCAATTCATCTGGTTCGACAACTTCACCTTCCAGAATTTCGATTTCGTGTTCTTCCAGCTCTCCGCGACGAAGCTTGCGGTGAAGAACACGTTCATTCTCGGCATGCTCGCGGCCACCATCGGCACCATCCTGGCGGTGGTGATCAGCTATGTGACGTCGCGCAAGGCGATTGCGGGCCACCGCGCGCTCGGGTTTCTGGCGACCGCGCCGGTTGCGATCCCGGGCATCGTGCTCGGCGTCGGGCTGTTCCTGAGCTATGCGCGGCCGCCGTTCGTGCTCTACGGCACGTTGTGGATCCTCCTGATCGCGTTCGTGACCATCGCGCTGCCGGCGGCCTACCAGCAGATGCAGTCGGCGTTCCGCTCGGTGCACGTCGATCTCGAGGAGGCGGGCCGCATCCTCGGCGCTACGCGGCTGCGCACGCTGCGCGACATCACGGCGCCGCTTCTGCGCACGAGCGTGATCGCAACCTGGTGCTTCATCTTCGTCGGCGTCATGCGCGAGCTCTCCGCTGCCGTCATCCTGTTCACGTCGGAGACCAAGGTGATCTCGGTGCTCATCTTCGATCTCAAGGAATCGGGCGATCTCGGCGCCATCGCGGTGCTGGGGCTCGCCATGCTGGTCATCACCTTCGCGGTCGTGGTCGCGGTCAACCGCGTGCCCGGCCTCGGCGGCGCCCATCGGCTACGCAATCAGTGACGCGGAATCAGTAAAAATGGCGGACAAGCTTCCCGAGACGGCCATCGCCGAGGTGCTGGCCGGCAAGATCGCGGCGTTGCGTGCCGACGCGCTCCCAACGGCGGTGCGGCGCAAATGCGAGGATCTGCTGATCGACGTGGTCGGTCTCTGCGTCACCGTGCGCAACGAGAACTACATCAAGGCCGCGATCGCGGCCTGGGACGACGAGGGGCCGTGCACGGCCATCGGTCACGCCCGCACTATGAGCGCGGCGGGCGCAGCCTTCGTCAACGGCACCGCCATCCATGGCGAGGATTTCGACGATACCTTCGAGGGCGGCCCGGTGCATGCCGGCGCCGTGATCGTGCCGGCGGTGCTGGCAGCGTGCGAACGGCACAAGCCGGACGGCCCTTCGGCGCTGCTCGGCATCGCGGTCGGGGTCGAGACCATGTGCCGGCTGAGCCTGGTGGCGCCGACGCTCACCCACAAGGCCGGCTTCCATCCGACTGCGATCTTCGGCGCCATGGGGGCGGCCGCCGGCGTCGGAGCGGCGCTGGGGCTCAGCGCGCGGCAACTCGTCGATGCGCTCGGCACTGTCGGGTCGATGGCGAGCGGCATCATCGAGTATCTGGCCGAGGGCGCCTGGACCAAGAGGCTGCATCCAGGCTGGGCCGCGCAATCAGGCCTGCGTTCTGCCTTGCTCGGGCGTGCCGGCTTCGTCGGCCCGCGCACGGTGTTCGAAGGCGTGCACGGCTTCTTCCACGGCTTCGCCAACACCACCAAGGGCGACTATGACGCGATCACGGGCGATTTCGGCGAGCGCTGGGTGACCGAAACTCTGGCGTTCAAGCCCTATCCCTGCGGGACCATGACGCATCCCTATATCGACTGCGCACGCAGGCTGGCTGCCAAAGGCATCAAGGCCTCCGACATCAAGGAGATGGTGTGCGAGGTTGGCGAAGGCACCGTGCACCGGCTGTGGGAGCCGCTCGCCGCCAAGCAGAAGCCGTCCAATGGCTATGCCGGCAAGTTCTCGACGCCCTACTGCATCGCGGCGGGCTTCGTGCGCGGCAATGTGGGGCTTGGCGACTTCGCCGACGATGCGGTGCGCGATCCGGCGGTGGTCGAGCTGGCCGGCAAGGTGCGCTACCAGATCGATCCGAATAATCCCTATCCGAAGAATTTCACCGGCCACATCCGCGCCGTGCTTAACGACGGCCGCGTGGTCGAGGAGCGCCAGCCGCACATGCGCGGCGGCGCGCATGAGCCGCTCACGCGGCAGGACATCGAGGACAAGTTTGCGCTCAACGCAGCGCACGGAGGCTGGAACGAAGGCCACATCAAGGAGGCGCTCGCGCTCATGCGCACGCTTTATGACGGCAGGATCGATCTCGCATCACTGAGGAGGTAGTCGTATGCGAGTCTGTGTCGGCCGAGTCTTTGTCGGCATGGTGTTGGTGTTGTTGAGTACGTCAATTCCGGCTCTCGCAGTCGGGTCGTCGCAGCCGTATGGCAAAGGCGGATGGTTTGCGCAGTTTGATCCGATCGTGCAGCAGTACAATCAGAGCGGCGAGCAGTTTCGCATCGAGGGGCACTGCCAATCGTCGTGCACGCTGTTCCTCGGGATCAGGAACGTCTGCATCGTGCGCAGCGCCCGGCTCTTGTTTCACGCGGGTCATGATCGCAGCCGCAACATCAGCGCCTCGGCCACCAATCATCTGATGAGCGCCTACAACGGGAAGCTGCGCGCCTATCTGGTCGCGAACCATGTCATGGAGACGCTCGCCTTCCATACGATCTCAGGGAGGCGACATGATCTCAAAGTTCGGCTACCGTGAATGCTCGGGATGATGAGCCCGGCATCAGAGCGCGCTAAGACGGCCCCTAAGGGCGCCAAAAAGTGAACCAAAAAAGTGAACAAAGGGAGGTGGTCGTGAAGGTCGGAACGTTTGCGGCATTGCTGTCGGTAGTGCTGGTCACATCGTCGCAGTCTCCTGCCATCTCCCAACCCGCTCCGCTGCCGGCTCCGGCGTTCCATCATCTCCATCTCAACTCACTCGATCCCGATGCGGCGATCGCCTTCTACACCCGGCAGTTCGCCACGACATCCAAGGCGAGTTGGAGCGGACCTGCCGGCGCTCAAGTCGCCGACCAATGTGCTGGTTCTGTTCAACAAGGTCGCGACGCCGCCCGCGACCTCGCCGCAGACTGCGATCTGGCATTTCGGCTGGCACGCGGTCGATTCGCGCAAAAGTCTCGAGCTCTACAAGACCCGGCCCGACGTGAAGCTTCTCCCGCTCTACACCACGGACGAGGGCGGCAGCGTCTTCATCAGCAGCGACACCTGGCCGGGCGCGCCCGGCGTGCTCGGCCTCACCAAGGCCGAGATCGCCGAAGCGAAGGCCAAGGGCGTGCAGCCGGCCCGCACGCGTGGCTTTGCCTACATGCAGGGCCCCGACGGCGCGATCATCGAGTATTCAGGCAATTTCCCGGCCGAGCGGTTCAATCATGTCCACATGTTCCAGGAGCATCCGTTCTGCGCGCAGCTCTGGTACCAGAAGCATCTCAATGCCCCGGTGGTGCAGGACCGGGCGCCGGCCACTCCGATGACGGAAGCCAACTGCCAGGTGTCGCGCGGGCCCGATCCCTCCTGGCCGGCGTTGGAGATCGAGGGGCAATTTCGCACGCCGCGCGCTGCGGTCGAGTTCAGCGATGTGCTGCTCACCTGGTATGCGCGGCAAGGCCGCGAGCCGCTCGTCGGCACGCGCGGCCATGTCTACGATCACATCGGGCTCAGCGTCAGCGACCTCGACGCCTGGGTCGCCAAGCTCAGGCGCGAGGGCGTGACCATCCTGCAGGAACCCTACCGGCTGGGTGACACGCGCGCCGTGATGATCGAAGGCCCGAGCCGCGAGGCGATCGAGTTGGTGGAAGTGCGATAGGCCGGCGTTTCGGCCACTGCATCAACTGTCAGGACCGGGAACCTGCGTCGGCCTGCGGGGACAGGTCTGGCGAGGATACTGCCGGCATTGCCGGCTTGCGCGTTCCGAGCCAGCGCACCAGCAGATAGAACACCGGCGTGAACAGCAGACCGAACACGGTCACGCCGAGCATGCCGAAGAACACTGCAGTCCCGAGCGCCTGCCGCATCTCGGCGCCGGCGCCGGTCGCGATCACCAGCGGCACCACGCCGAGGATGAAGGCGAACGATGTCATCAGGATCGGCCGCAGGCGCGTACGCGCGGCCTGCACCACCGCATCCTGACGGTTCATGCCCTGCTCCTCGGCTTGCTTGGCGAACTCGACGATCAGGATGGCGTTCTTCGCCGCGAGGCCGATGAGCACCACGAATCCGATCTGGGTGAGGATGTTGTTGTCCATTCCGCGCAAGAGCACGCCGCTGATCGCGGCTAACAGGCACATCGGCACGATCAGGATCACGGCGAGCGGCAAGAGTATGCTCTCATATTGCGCGGCCAGCAGCAGGAACACGAACACGACCGCGAGGCTGAACGCGACTGCCGCTGTGCTGCCGGCGGCTTTTTCCTGCAGCGCAATCTCGGTCCACTCGAAGCCGAAGCCAGCGGGCAGGTTGGCGAGTATCCGCTCCATGGCCCCGATGGCCTGGCCGGTCGAGAAACCCGGCCGTGTCGAACCTTGCACTTCGGCGGCCGGAAACAGATTGTAGCGCGGCACACGATAGGGCCCGGTGATCTCGTGGAAGCTGGCGACCGCGCCGAGCGGCACCATGTCGCCCGCGGTCGAGCGGGCCCGAAGGTTCTGCACGTCGCGCACCGAGAGCCGGAATGGGTTGTCGGCCTGCGCGGTCACCCGATAGGTCTGTCCCAGGATGTTGAAGTCGTTGATGTAGGTCGAGCCCATGAAGGTCGAGAGCGTGTCGAAGAAACGCGTGATCGGCACGCCGAGCATTTCGGCCTTGGTGCGATCGATGTCGGCATAGACCTGCGGCGTCGAGGTATTGAACAGCGTGAACACCTGCACCAGGCCGGGCGTCTGGTTGGCGGGCCCGAGGACGCCTCCGACGGCCTGCTCGAGCGCGCGCGGTCCGCGGCCGGCGCGGTCCTGGACGTAGAGCTTGAAGCCGCCGCCGGTGCCGATGCCGGGAACCGACGGCGGCGGGATCACCAGCACGAAGGCTTCCCGCAGCGCCTGCATCTGGGCACGCAGGTCATTGAGAATGGTGTCGGTCTTGAGCCCGGCCTTCTCGCGCTCCTCGAACGGCTTCAAGGTCACGAACACAACCCCCGAATTCGGGGCGTTCGTGAACGTCGCGCCATCGAAGCCGGCGAATGAGACCGCATGGGCGACGCCCGGGCGCGACAGAAGGATATCCGATGCCCTGCGCACGGTCTGATCGGTCCGCTCGAGGCTTGCGCCCGGCGGCAGCGAAATGGCGGCTATGAAATAGGCACGATCGAGCTGCGGGATGAAGCCGGACGGGGTGCGGGCGAATTGCAGATAGGTGAGCCCGATCAGCCCGCCATAGATGATCAGCATCACGATAGAGACTCGCAGCAGGCGCCGGGTCAGAAACGCATAGCCTGACGACAGCCGTTCGAAGACCTTATTGAAGCCGGCAAAGAACAGCGTGAACGGCGCACTGATCGTGCGCCAGATGCCGGTTGGCTCGTCGTGGCCGTGCGGCTTGAGCAGCAGGGCCGCAAGCGCCGGCGATAGCGTGAGTGACACCATTGCCGAGATGACGGTCGAAGCGGCGATCGTGAGCGCGAACTGCCGGTAGAACTCGCCCGAAATGCCGGTGATGAAAGCGGTTGGAATAAAGACCGCGCAGAGAACGAGCGCGATCGCGACCAGGGCGCCGCCGACTTCGTCCATCGTCTTGTGGGCGGCGTCGCGTGGACTCATGCCCTCGCGCAAATAGCGCTCCACGTTCTCGACCACGACGATGGCGTCGTCCACCACGATGCCGATGGCAAGGACGAGACCGAACAGCGTCAGATTGTTGAGCGAGAAGCCGAACGCCGTCATGATGAAGAAGGTCCCGATCAGCGAGACCGGAATGGCAACGATCGGGATGATGGCGGCCCGCCAGGACTGCAGGAACAGGATGATGACGATCACGACCAGCACGACCGCCTCGAGCAACGTCTGGATTACCTCGTGGACAGACTGCTGGATGAATTCGGTCGTGTTGTAGACCACCCGGTAGCCCATGCCCGGAGGGAAGCTCTTGGAGAGCTCCTGCATGGTGCCGAGCACGGTGCCGGCGGTCGCGAGCGCATTGGAGCCGGGCCGCTGGAAGATGCCGATGGCGGTGGCCACCTGATTGTCGAGGTAGGCGTTGTTGATGTAACTGAGCGAGCCGAGCTCGACTCGGGCGATGTCACGCACGCGCGTCACGCGCCCGTCGCTGTCGGTGGCGACGACGATGTCGTTGAACTGCTCCGGACTCGACAGCCGCCCGAGCGTCTGCACCGCAAGCTCAAATCCGCCCGGCGACTGGGCCGGCGGCTGATTGATGGCGCCGCCAGCGACCTGGATATTGGCGCCGCGCAGCGCCGCGACCACGTCGCTTGCGGTCAGCCCACGTGCCTGCACGAGCGCAGGGTCGAGCCACACCCGCATCGAATAATCGCGCGCTCCCCACACGATGATGTCGCCGACGCCGTCGAGGCGCGTGAGAACATCCTTGACGTTGATGGTCGCGTAGTTCGAGATGTACTGCTGGTCCCGGCTCCCGTCAGGTGAGACCAGATGCACGACCAGCAGCAGATCGGGTGAGCTCTTGCGCACCGTCACGCCGACGCGCTGCACCTCTTGCGGCAGGCGCGGCAGGGCGACCGCGACCCGGTTCTGCACCAGCACCTGGGCTTGATCGATGTTCGTCCCGGTCTTGAACACGACATTGATCGACACCGCGCCATTGCCGGTCGATTGCGACACCACATAGAGCATGTTGTCGACGCCGTTGATCTCCTGCTCGATCGGCGCCGCCACGGTCTGGGCGACCACCTCGGCGGAGGCGCCCGCGTAGCTCGCGTTCACAACGACGGTCGGTGGGGCAATCTGCGGATATTCGGTGATCGGCAGGGCGAGAAACGAGATGTAGCCCACAAGCGTGACGATGATCGAGATCACCGCGGCAAAGATCGGCCGATCGACGAAGAAATGAGAAAAACGCATCCGATGCCCTACCTACGGTCGCTATTGAAAACTCCGTTCGTCCCCGCGCAAGCGGGGACCCAGGAGCCACTTGCGCGGCGCTTCGCTTGTCGCCCTGGGTCCCCGCTTGCGCGGGGACGAACGGATGATTTTGCTGGACCGGTCCATGACCTATTGCGCGGTCGCGACCGGCAGCGATCGTGCCATCCTCAGGCTTGACCTTCTGCCCTGGGCGCGCCCGCTGCAGCCCGTCGATGACGATCCGGTCGGTCGCCGCGAGGCCGGAGCGGATCAGGCGCAAGCCGTCGACGATCGGACCAAGCTCGACCAGCTTGGTGCCAACGGTGCCGTCGTCCGCGACCGTGAACACGATCTTGCGCGACTGGTCGGAGGCGATGGCGGTGTCCGGGATGAGCAGCGCGTTGCTTTCGCCGCCGAACAGCCGCAGCCGTCCGAAGAAACCCGGCGTGAGCAGCCCGTCCTTGTTGTCGAAGACGGCGCGGCCGCGAATGGTGCCGGTCCTTGTGTTGAGCACGTTGTCGACGAAGTTCATGTGGCCCTGATGCTTGAATTCGGTCTCGTCCGCGAGCCGGACCGCGACCGGGTTCTGCACGTCGCGGGAGGAAGGGCGTCCCCCCGCCTTCGAGAGCCGGATGTAGCGCAGGAAGTCTGCCTCGCTGCCGTCGAATACGAAGTGGATCGGGTCGATGGACACGATGACGGTGAGCAGCGTCGCGCCGCTCGGACCACCGGTGATGAGGTTGCCGGGATCGACGCGCCGGTCCGAGATGCGCCCGGTGATCGGTGCGCGCACCTCTGTCCATTCGAGATTGAGCTCCGCCTGCTTCAAGGCAGCCTCGGCCGCGCTCACCTGGCCGGCGGCGTCACGCTCGGTTGCCCTGCGGGAATCGAACTCGCGCTCGGTCACGGTCTGGTTGCGCACCAGCGGGGCCGCCCGCTGCACGTCAAGGGAGGCGATCTGGAGCTTGGCCTTGGCGCGCTCGAGATCGGCCTGCGCCTGCTCGACCGCGAGCTTATAGGGGCGCGGATCGATGACGAACAGAGTGTCGCCCTGCTTGACCAGCTGGCCTTCGTTGAAGTGAACGGCATCGATGAAGCCGGAGACGCGTGCCCGGATCTCTACGTGCTCGACCGCGACGAAGCGGCCGGTATACTCGTCCCATTCGGTGATCGTCTTTTGCAGCGGGCGCGCAACGGTCACCGGCGGCGGAGGAGGCGCGGCCGCCGCAACCGGCTTGCTGTCGCTGCAGCTTGCCAGGGCATGGGCCATGAGCACCAGTGCGCCCAAGAAGATTACGCGGGTCATGGGATTGCTCTCCAGCACAGCGTGGATCGGTTCCACATGAGAATTGTCGCCTGATGGATGGGTTGTCGCCAGTAACCTTTTAGTAGCGAACATTGGCATGGATATGGACGGTACCCAATAGCCGTAGGCGGTCTCGAGCCTGGCCATGACGGTTCCAGTCGCTAGAGGAGCATATGCATCTATCATGCCTTCCTCTTTGCCGGGCTCCGTGTGGCTGTGAGTGAAGTCTAACGGCCGTGCCGGGGGCTAGTGAACTTCGTACAGCACCCGAAATTGAGGGCGGGTGGGATGTCTGTGCATTTCGACAATGGTGATGATCGCATGCGGGTCGATGCCGCGATTGACCAGCACGCCGTTGAGCGCGGGCAGGGTCGCCTCCGTGAAAAACTCCTTCACCGTGCCCCGACGGTTGGCATGTGTGCCTGATCGTGCCTTGGACATTGACTTGTTCCCCGACTGAATTGTGGCGCTTGCTTGAGCCGTTCGACAGCGCAACCCTGTCTCAGGAGGCGGTGCTTTTCTTGATCTGACTTGCTGCAGCAGGGACAATCTTGCGCTTTCCCGATCGGCTCCCAGCACAGGCGCCATCAGGTCGAGCGCCGTGGCCACGAGGTTATCGCCGATGACCGCGCCGGACGAACTGTGCTAGACCCTCGCCATCCCATGTATCCCCAGTGAGGTTCCCATGTACCCCGATCTCGCGCTTTACGTCGGCGGCGAATGGAAGAATGGCGGCAGCCGCAAGGGCGAGGATGTCATCAACCCGGCGACCGAGAAGCCTCTGGCGCGGCTCCCCCACGCCAGCACGGCCGATCTCGACGAGGCGCTGGCCGCGGCGACCAAGGGCTTCGAGGTCTGGCGGGCGACCCCGGCCTATGACCGCGCCAAGCTGCTGCGCAAGGCGGCCAACCTGGTGCGCGAGCGCGCGGACGCCATCGCGCGCATCATGACGCAGGAGCAGGGCAAGGTCATTGCCGAGGCGCGCCTCGAGGTGCTGGTCACCGCCGACATCATCGAGTGGTATGCCGAGGAAGGCCGCCGCGCCTATGGCCGCATCGTGCCGGGCCGCCAGAAGGGCGTGCGCCAGCTCGTGACCCAGGAGCCGGTCGGCATCTGCGTTGCCTTCACGCCCTGGAACTTCCCGACGCTCACGCCGGCGCGCAAGATCGGTGGCTCGCTGGCGGCCGGCTGCTCGCTCATTCTCAAGGCGTCGGAGGAGACGCCCGGAAGCTGCGTCGAGCTGGTGCGCTGCTTCGTCGATGCCGGCCTGCCGGCGGGCGTGCTCAATCTCGTGTTCGGCGTGCCGTCGGATGTGTCGACGCACCTGATCGCGTCGGATGCGGTGCGCAAGGTGTCGTTCACCGGCTCGGTGCCGGTCGGCAAGCATCTCGCCGGCCTTGCCGCCAAGGGCATGAAGCGCGCCACCATGGAGCTTGGCGGGCATTCACCGGTGGTGGTGTTCGCCGATGCCGACCCGGAAAAGACCGCCGACACCATCGGCGCCTTCAAATATCGCAACGCCGGCCAGGTCTGCATCTCGCCGACCCGCTTCTATGTGCAGGAGCCGGTCTACGACCGCTTCCTCAAGCGCTTCACCGAGTTCGCCAACGCCATCAAGCTTGGCGACGGGCTCGAGTCCGGCGTCACCATGGGTCCGCTCGCGAATCCGCGCCGGCTCGAAGCGATGGAAGCGATCGTGCAGGATTCAAAGAGCTGCGGCGGCAAGATCGTCACCGGCGGCAAACGGCACGGCAACCAGGGCTATTTCTTCGAGCCCACCGTAGTGACCGATCTGCCGGACGACTCCAAGCTGATGACGCAGGAGCCATTCGGGCCGATCGCGCCGGTCGTCACTTTCAAGAGCTTCGACGAGGTGGTCGAGCGTGCGAACTCGCTGGAATACGGACTGGCGGCCTATGCCTTCACATCGTCGGCGCAGACCGCGAACCTGATCGGCGATGCGCTGCAGGCCGGCATGGTCGGCGTCAACAGCGTCATGATTTCGACCCCGGAGACGCCGTTCGGCGGCATCAAAGAATCTGGCTACGGCCACGAAGGCGGCATCGAGGGCCTCGATGCCTATCTGTCGCGCAAGTTCATCTCGCAGGGGTGATTATCTCGTGTCCCGGCCGAGCGAAGCGAGAGCCGGGACCCAGGGGCCACTAATGTCAGGGGAAGATGGGTCCCGGCTCGCGCCTTCGGCGCGTCCGGGACACGGGCCTCAACCTCCGCTCAGTCGCGCAGAAGCGCTGCGCGTCTCACGTCCACTTTAGGCGTGCAACGATTGCGCGGCCCATCACCTGGTCCTTGTCGCTGTCGCTGAGGAAGCCCAGCTCCTCGGTGAAGTGCGTAATGCGCTGGCGATAGCTCGCCTTGGCGTAGGAGTTGGTGATGTCGGTGCCCCAATAGCTGCGCTGCGGCCCGTAGGCGTCGAACACGCGCTTGACGTAATCGGCCACATCTTTGAACGGATAGGGCTGCCGTGAGAGGCCGGGCGATGCCGATACCTTGGCGCTGACGTTGGGATATTTGGCGAGCGCGGCTGTTTGCCCGATCCCTTCCGCGACCTTGTCCGGCGGCATCGCGCCCGACACGCCCATGTGGTCGAGGATGAGCTGCAGTTGCGGGTGCCGCTCGGCAACCGGCCCGAATGCGGATGTGGAGCCAGGGGCAAAGCACATCACCGGTAGGCCAGCTTTCTCGGCTGCCGCCCAGAACCGGTCCGCCGTTCCGTCGGTGAGCCAAGCGAGGGTCTGCGGGCTGTTGAAGATCACGCGTACGCCCAGCATCCCTTGCTGCTCTCTCCACTTGGGCAGCAGGTCAAGCGACTTCGGATCCTGTATCGCCACCCTGCCCATCACGCGGAAGCGGTCGGGATAGCGCTTCACCGCCTCGAGCGCATAGTCGTTGCGATCGCCGGGCCAACTCGGCGGCACCACCACGGCACGGTCGACGCCGGCCTCATCCATCATCGATATGGCCCGCTCGATGGTGAAGGGCACTGGCAGCTGCGGCTGCGCGCCCGGCACCCATTTCCAGTCCTCGGATTCCGCCTTCCAGAGATGGATCTGCGCATCCACGATCATGCGCCGGTTGGGCTGTGCGGCGGCCCTTTGCGGCCCAAGCGTCGCGATAGCGGTGCCGGCTGCGGCGGTGCTGGTGAGGAAATCGCGTCGTGACAACATGTCTGTTTCTCCCTGAGTTCGAAGGCGCTGCTTCAAGCATGTTCTTTTGAGCGACATCTTGCGCCGAACGCGTCCGCGCCACAATGGCGTTGCTGCCGCACGGCTCGAACGAAGCCAAGAAAGCAAATGGCCGGGACAAGCCCGGCCATCGCAATTCGTGACGCCTCGTCGGCTGCGCCTATTCCAGCGGCTCGACCTTGACGATCGCCGCGCCGTGATTGTTGCCGATCCAGAGTACTGGCTTTCCGCTGGCCTCGTCGACGAAGACGCGACGGATGTTGGTGGTGCGCGGCAGGAGATATTCCGTGATCTCCTCGGTCTTGGTGTCGAGTCGCGAGACGTGGTCGTTCGACATCGAGCCGGTCCACACTTCGGCGCCGCCCTTGGTCGGAACGACGTCGTACGGATTGCCCCACGGCATCGGCAGCTTGTATTCCTTCATCCGCTCGGTCTCGGGATCGAACATACCGATGGCGTTGCCGGCATATTGGGCGAACCAGAGGCGACCCTGGTCGTCGAACCGGCCGCGCCGCGGCCGCGTGCGCGGAGCGGTGGTCGACCAGATCTTGACCTCGTCGGTCTGGCGATAGCGCACGCCGATGCTGTTGCCGCTGAACTCCAGCATGTAGACGTTGTTGTCCTTGTCGGTCGGATTGCCGTAGCCCGTGATGATCCGGCCACCGGCGGCCTTCGCAGGGCCCATGTTCTCCCACTTGCCGGTCTTGAGATCGAGCCGGTAATGGTTGCGCGTGGCGTTGTCGCTCAGCCAGACCTTGTTGTCGACATACATGTGGGTGGGGATCACCTGGTTGGTCTGGGTGGTGAGGTCGAGCCATTCCTTGTTGAGCGGATAGGTCGTGACCTGCTTGGTCTTGCGGTCGATCTTGGACGCGCCGCCCTGATACGACATGCCGACCCAGAGGTTGCCATCCGGATCGAGCTCGAGGCCGAGCGAGCCCTTCGGCTGCTCGGGACGCAGGAGCTCAAGCTTGTGGTCGACGACCTTGCCGGTCTTCGGATCAAGCTCGCCGACGATCTGGTTGCCGAAATCGGTGTACCAGGCGTGCCCATCGGCATCGATCACCACATCATGCGGCTGCGCTTCCTTGCGCGGCAGATCCCATTCGGTGATCACGACCTTGGTGGCCTTGCCCTTGGGGCGCGGCAGGGTCTTGAGGTCGTATTCCACCCGTTCCGGGTTGCTCAAGCCGACCCGCTCCAGGTATTCGGCCGCCTGGTCCATCATGTTGGCGGCAACGCGCGGGCGCTCGCTGCGCGCCCCGCCCTGCACGATGAGCTGGGGATGCGCCGGCGTGGTCTCGGGCGCGTAGCGACCCATGCGGGTGAAGACCTGCTTCCATTCCGCGGCGTCGTGCAGCGCGGTGAACACGCGCTGGAGCGTGTGACAGCCTTGGCAGTCGAGCATGAACGAGGCCTTGAACGAGTCCTGGCCCGGGACGCTGAGCATCCATTCGCCGTTGGAGAGCTGCGGGACGACACTGCGCGCCTTCGCGAGCTTGACCTCGGCCGTCGCGCCGCTGGCGGCGACATCGACGGACTTCGGTCCGACGAGGGTGTAGCCGATCGCGCGGATTGTGATGTTGTACTTGCCGGGTTCGAGCTTTCCGGCCGGGAAGCTGAATTGGCCCTTTTCGTTCGTCACGACCGTGGTGGTGACGGTGGAGCCTTCCTTCTTGGCGCTGACGAGCACGCCTTCCATCAGGCCTTCCTCGGTCGAGGATACCTGGCCGCTCAGCGTCTGCGCCTGGGCGCTGAGCAGTCCTGCGAATGTGAGCACGCTGGTCGTGAGCAGAAGAGGTTTCAATTTCATGATTTCCTCCCTTGGGTCGAACTGACGTCGACGCCTTGTCGAGGAAATCATGGTGCCATGTTTTGCCTCCTCCCGACAGGGGCGGGGCACAAAAAAGCGATGGCCGGGACAAGCCCAGCCATCGAATTTCCTAACGCTGTTCTTGCGCGCTTAGTCCTGCGGCTCGACCTTGACGATCGCGGAGCCGTGATTGTTGCCAACCCAGAGCACCGGCTTCGGTCCAGTCTCCTGGACGAAGACGCGGCGGATGTTGGTGGTGCGCGGCAGCAGATACTCGGTGATCTCGCCGCTCTTGGTGTCAAGCCGCGACACGTAGTCGTTCGACATCGAGCCGGTCCAGACCTCGGCGCCGCCCTTGCTGGGCACGACGTCATAGGGGTTGCCCCACGCGTTGGGCAGCTTCCACTCTTTCATCTGCTCGGTCGTGGGATCGAACATGCCGATGGCGTTGCCGCCGTACTGCGCGAACCAGAGCCGGCCCTGATCGTCGAGCCTGCCGCGGCGCGGGCGCGTGCGCGCAGCGGTCGTCGACCAGATCTTGACCTCGGCGGGGTTCTTGGCGTTGCGCATGCCGATGCTGTTGCCGCCGAACTCCAGCATGTAGACGTTGTTGTTTTTGTCGGTCGGCAACCCGTAGCCGGAGATCTGCCGGCCGGCGAGGTTGGAGACTCCGAGGTTCTCCCACTTCCCGGTCGTGATATCGAGCCGGTAGACGTTGCGGGTCGCCGTGTCGGTCATCCAGACCTTGTTGTCGACATTCATGTGGGTGGGCGTCACCATGTTGGTCTGCGTGGTGAGGTCCAGCCATTCCTTGTTGAGCGGATAAGTCGTGACCTGCTTGGTCTTGCGGTCGATCTTGGACGCGCCGCCCTGGTACGACATGCCGATCCAGAGATCGCCGTTGGGATCGAGCTCGATGTCGAGCGAGCCCTTCGGCTGATCAGGCCGCAGCAGCTCGAGCTTGTAGTCGGAAACCTTGCCGGTCTTCGGATCGAGCTCGCCAATCACCTGGTTGCCGAAATCGCTGTACCAGGCGTGCCCGTCGGCATCGATCACCACGTCATGCGGCTGTGCTTCCTTGCGCGGCAGGTCGTACTCGGTGATGATCACCTTGGTGGCTTTGCCCTTGGGGCGCGGCAGGGTCTTGAAGTCGTATTCCTGCCGGTCCGGGTTCGAGAGGCTCACCTTCTCCAGATACTCGGCAGCCTGCTGCATCATGTTGGCTGCAACGCGTGGGCGTTCGCTCCGCGCCCCGCCCTGTACGATGAGCTGCGGGTGGATCGGCGTGCTCTCGGGCGCATAGCGCCCCATGCGGGTGAACACCTGCTTCCATTCATCGGCGCTATGCACGGCCGTGAATACGCGCTGCAGGGTGTGGCAGCCCTGGCAGTCGATGAGGAACGACGCCTTGAACTGATCGGAGCCCGGCGCGCTCAAGAGCCACTCGCCGTTGGAGAGCTGCGGGACGACGTTGCGCGCCTTCGCGAGCTTGATCTCGGCGCTCGTGTCCGAGGCGCCGACGTCGACTGTCTTGGGGCCGACCAGCGTGAAGCCAACCGCCCGAGTCGCGATGGTGTACTTGCCGGGCTCGAGCCGACCGGCTGGGAAACTGAACTGGCCTTTGTCGTTGGTGACCACCGTCGTAGTGACGGTCGAGCCTTCCTTCTTGGCGCTCACCAGCACGCCTTCCATCTGGCCTTCCTCGGTTGAGGAGACGGTGCCGCTCAAGCTCTGCGCCTGAGCGCCGACGAGGCCGGTGACGGTGAATACGCTGGTTGCAAGTAACAGAGCTTTCAATCGCATGATTGCCCTCTTCTCCCTGTGGGGTCGAGCGGACGTCGACACCTTATTGAAGCGATTATGCTCGCATGTTTCGGCCCAATCCGACAGGGCCAGGGACCAAAAAATGATGGCCGGAGCGGTCTCCGGCCATCACGTCGCGTTGATCTGTGTATCGTTTCGTTTAGTCCAGTGGCTCGACGCGTACGATCGAAGCGCCGTGGTTGCTGCCGACCCAGAGCACCGGCCGCGGGCCGGTCTCTTCGACGAAGACGCGGCGGATGTTGGTGGTGCGCGGCAGCAGATATTGCGTCATGGCGTTGGTCTTGGGGTCGAGGCGCGTCACCAGGTCGGTGTGCATCGATCCGGTCCAGACCTCGCCGTTCTTGGCCGGCACGACGTCATAGGGGCTGTCCCATTTGGTGGGCGTGACCCATTCGGTGATCTTGTCGGTGGCGGGATCGAACATCGCGATGGCGTGGGTGCCGTATTCGGCGAACCACATCCGGTTCTGCTCGTCCACGTGTCCGCGCCGCGGCCGCGAGCCAGGCGTCGGAGTGAGCCAGATGGTGACCAGCCCGGTCTTGGCGTCGCGCCGGCCGATGCTGGTGCCGCTGAATTCCAGCAGGAAGACATTGTTGTTGCGGTCGACCGGCATGCCATATGCGCTGATCTGCTTGCCGCGTGGATCCTTGGAGATGCCGGCGTTCTCCCATTGGCCGGTCTTCACGTCGAGCCGGTAGTGCTCGCGGGTCTCCTGATTGTTGGCCCACACCTTGCCGTCGACGTTGGAGAAATTGGGCGACACCATCGAGGTCTGCGTGTTGTACGACAGCCATTCCTTCGGATAGGGATAGACCTTCATCTCCCTGGTCTTGCGGTCCATCTTGGCGATGCCGGACTGATACATCATCGCAACCCAGAGGTTTCCGTCCGGATCAAGCTCGAGATCGAGCGTACCCTTCGGCTGCTCCTCGCGCAGCACCGGCAGCGTATAGTCGGTCACCTTGCCGGTCTTGGGATCGAGCTCGCCGATGAACAGCGAGCCGAAATCGGAATACCAGGCCTTGCCGTCTGCATCGACGACGACGTCGTGCGGCAGCGCCTCTTTGCGCGGCAGGTCGTACTCGGTGACGATGACCTTGGTGGCGGCGCCTTTCGGGCGCGGCAGCGTCTTGAGCTCGAATTCCCTGGCGTCCGGATTGGCCGGGCTGAGGCTGTAGAGGAACTCGGCAGCCGCCTGCTGCTGCGCGGCCGGCACGCGCGGACGCTCGCTGCGCGGGCCGCCGCTCACCAGGAGTTGCGGGCGTATCGGCGTGCTGCCCGGATAATAGCGGCCCATCCGGTTGAACACCTGCTTCCATTCCTCGACGTCGTGCGGGGCGCTGAAGATGCGCTGCAGCGTGTGGCAGCTGGTGCAGCCGGTGAGGAATTGCTTCTGCTGGTCGGAGCCGGGAACGCTGGCGAGCCACTCGCCGTTGGACAGCTGCGCCGCGAGATTGCGGGTCTTGTTGAGCTTGAGATCGGCCTTGCCGTTGCCGCCCGCCGGGATCTCCACTGACTTCGGGCCATCGAGCACGTAGCCGGCCGCCCGGGTCGTGATCGTGTACTTGCCGGCATCGATCCGGCCGTTGGGGAAGCTGTACTCGCCCTTGTCGTTGGTCACCACCGTGGTGGTGATGGTCGAGCCTTCCTTCTTCACGCTGACCAGGACGCCTTCCATCGCCGGCTCCTCGGCCGAGGAGACCTTTCCGGTCAGTATCTGCGCCTGGGCACCCGTTAACGCGGCAACACTGACGCTCGCCGCCAGCGATAGCAGTTTCAGCTTCATGGTTTCCTCCCGGATGATTTGCGCAATGTATGACACATCTGGCCGCGTTCGGACAGCGCCACTGACGTGCGACTATTGCGCGAGAGTGCGAACTCGGTTGCGGCGGTTGTTAATGAGCCCTCTCCCCGCAAGCGGGGAGAGGGCATGTTTGACAGTTCAGCGGAAAGAACTGGGTGAGGGGCAGGCCGCGCCCCCTCACCCGACCGTGTTTGCTGAACGATCAGCGCTGCCCTCTCCCCGCAAGCGGGTAGAGGGCGCATTGATGCGCGCCGAACTCGCGGCGGCTTAATCGAGCGGCTCGACCTTCACGATCGAGGCGCCGTGGTTGCTGCCGACCCAGAGCACCGGCCGCGGCCCGGTCTCTTCAACGAAGACGCGGCGGATGTTGGTGGTGCGCGGCAGCAGATACTCGGTGACCTGGCCGGACTTGACGTCGAGCCGGGCCACCAGATCGTTCAGCATGGAGCCGGTCCACACTTCCGAGGAGTCCTTGGTCGGGACCACGTCGTAGGGCGCGCCCCACTTGGTCGGGAGCTTGAACTCCTTGATCTCGGCGGTCTTCGGATCGAACAGGCCGATCGCGTTGGCGCCGTATTCCGCGAACCACAACCGGTTCTGCTCGTCGACGCGGCCGCGGCGCGGCTTCGAGCCCTTGGTCGGGGTTTCGTAGATGGTCACCTGGTTGGTCTTGGCGTTGCGGATGCCGATGCTGTAGCCGCCGAACTCGAGCTGGTAGAGATTGTTCTCCTTGTCGGTCGGCATGCCATAGGCGCGGATGCGCTTGCCGCGCGGATCAAGGTTCTGGCCCATATTCTCGAACTGGCCGGTCTTCACGTCCAGCCGGTAGGTGAAGTGGTCTTCCTGGTTGTTGGTCCACACCTTGCCGTCCACGTGCGAATTCTGCGGCGACACCATCGACGCCTGCGTCGAGGGCGACTGCCACTCCTTCGGGAACGGGTACATCGTCACCTGATGGGTCTTGCGATCGATCTTGCTGATGCCGGCCTGGTACATCAGCGAGAGCCAGACGTTCTGGTCGTTGTCGAACTCGATGTCGAGCGAGCCCTTCGGCTGCTCGGGCTTGAGCACCGGGATCGGAATGTCCTTGACCTCGCCGGTCTTCGGGTTGAGCACGCCGGCGAACTGCGAGCCGAAGTCGGAGTACCAGGCCATGCCGTCGCGATCGATGATCACGTCGTGCGGCTGCGCCTCTTTGCGCGGCAGATCGTACTCGGTGATGATCACGCGGGTGGACTTGCCCTTCGGACGCGCCTGAGTCTGGAAGTTGTATTCGGTCGAATCCGGATTGCCGAGCGAGACGCTGGCGAGATAGGTGGCGGCCGCCTTGGCCTCATTGCCGGACACCGGCGGGCGCTCGCCGCGCGGGCCGGGCAGGAGCGGCTGCGGGTGGATCGGCGTGCTGCCGGGCGAATAGCGGCCCATGCGGTTGAACACCTGCTCGTACTCGGCCGCATCATGCGCCGAGGTGAGCACGCGCTGCAGTGTGTGGCAGCCGACGCATTGGATCATGAACTGCTTCTGCTGATCGGAGCCTGGCAGGCTGCTGAGCCACTCGCCGTTGGACAGCGTCGCGGCGAGATTGCGCGCCTTGCCGAGCTTGAGGTCGGCCGTGGCGGTCGAGCCCGCCGCCACCTCGGTGGCCTTCGGGCCAACCAGGGCGTAGCCCGAGGCGCGGATCGAGATCGTGTACTTGCCGGGCGCAAGCCGGTCGGCCGGGAAGCGGTAGTTGCCCTTCTCGTCGGTCACCACCGTAATGGTGATGTTGGAGCCCTCTTTCTTGGCGTTCACCAGAACGCCTTCCATGTTGCCTTCCTCCTGCGAGGAAACGACGCCCGTCAGGGCTGCGCCGGATTGCGCCAGCGCGCCGTGCGGCAGGCCGAACGGAAGGACGCTGACAGTCGCCAGCAGGCAGAGGTGTCGCAGTCGCATTGAAGTTTCTCCCTAGACTTGAATCCCTGGATTGGGATTGCGGACCTTTATTCCCCACGGCCACCGCATTCCAAATTCAAAACAAAGGCTTGGCGGCAGGCCGGAATTCCGAAACGACCACGGCTGCACGCAGCGCCTTGCCTGATGGGCTGGGGTGGGCAGCCTGGACGTTCATGGGCAGTATCGGGCCTCGGACGAAGTGTCGCAAGCCGGATTCATGGGGTTTTCAAGCGCTGCGGCGGTTTGCCCGCATAACTTCGAGAGACGGTGAACGTCGCGCACGAGGGCTACGCGGTTTGATCGGTATGCCGGGCAGCTCAACCGGGCGGCATCGATTTCGTGCGAGATGGACTCGGATCTTACGCCGTTTTGGCGATCGGCTCGCGAAGCGGCGCCTGCGCCGTCGAAGCCGTGTCGTCCGCGACCGAAGTGGCACCTGCGGCCGAACGAGTGAGGTTGGCATGCAGACGCTCGGCACCGAGCACGACGATCAGGTTGCCCTCGTCGGTGTCGTTGGGCGCGATGACCGAATCGGCGAACGCCTGCTGGTCTGCGACCATGGCTGGCAACTGTGCCAGCCGATCCGTCAGCACCTCCGTGATCTCTCCAAGATCGTCGACCAAAAGCCCGAAGCAGGTGCCGTCGGGCTTTTTCATGATCACGATCTGGTTGGAGGTTTCCCGGCCTTCCGAAACGCTCGCAGAGCCGCCCAACGACCGCCGGAGGTCGAGCACCGGCAGGGGTGAGCCCTTATAGGTCGTGCATCCAACCATCATGGGCGGCATGAACGGGAGCGGGAACAGGCTCGCGTCGTTGATCGTCTCGACGATCTCGTTGACGCGGGCCGCATACCATCGCTGCCCGATCCGGAACGTTGCAATGTCTTCCTTGGTCCCCGCCCGCATGCGGTCGGATCGGATAACGCTGCTTCGACCACGCACGTACAATTCTTGCGCATTCGCGTCGCAAAGGCGGGTGAACACAAGCGCTATCACGGGATTCTTGTAGGTGTCGCGCTTGTCCTTGTACTCGCGATAGCCGGAGGAGCATTGGGCACCAACCGCATAATAGGCGCCGTCGATGATCGTGATGCCCGAATGGCCGGCCCCGGGATCGAGGCACAGGAACGCCCGATCTACGGAGAGCGCGTCGCCGGGCTTGAACCTTGTGCCGGAACAGGCGATCACCCGTCCGCTTGGCTCGACAAAGAGCCCGAACGAATCCTTGTTGATGTTGCCGACGCTGTCGCGCGGCAGCGCGTCATTCAGCATGGCATTGAATTGCGGCTCCGAGTCGAAGACGATCGCGACCCCGCCGATCGCGGGTAGTCCTTGCGAGCTGCGGATGGCCGCGCCGTAGACGTAGGTCGGACGATCGCCGTAGAGATGTGTCGGAGCAAATTCGGACACCGAATAACCCTGGCTGTCGCGCAACGACAGCACAGACGAGATCCAGCGATCGGTGAGCACGGTGCCCTTGAGAGCGGAATTGTTGGAGCACGACAGGATTCTGCCCTGTGCGTCGAACACAAGGATATTCGTATAGACGGTGTAGAGGCCGTTGATCGTGCGAAGGATCGAGTCGACGAGCTCGGGATCCTGATCGGAGCGCTGCTCCCGGGCGAGCGATTCGGCAATGGTGGATGAAAGCGCCCACCAGCGGCAATCGTTGGCGCGCTCATAGAGATTCCGGTCCATGATGTCGATGGCGAGCGCCGCATGAAATTGGTTGCCACGCAAAAGCGAGGTCACGACCGTCTTGTGCAGGTCTGCGATCGAGCGCTCGAAGACGTCTTTCGTTCGTGCGCCGGTCTCGCTTATCTCCTTCAGGATAATTCTTGAGAATGCCGTTGTCTGCGCATCTCTCTCGCCGCCTTGCGATACGCTTCCGTTCCACACCGAGCGGCTCAGGTCGCGCAGTATCCGATTTGCCTTCGCGGGTATGTTGCGAATGTCCTGCGTGAACAATTCCGAAGCACCCGAGACTCGGCTCAATACTCCAGAATCGATCTCCTGCTCGACCTGCGATGGGTCGCTGTTGAACGCATGCTGAAGGGGCACCATCACGTGCCCAAGCCAAGGCGGGCCGGCGTAGCCTTGGTAGGGCTGCGCCGCGCGGCTCGTTGCAATGTACTGGACGGCGCCGAACCGCACGATCTGGCATTCGCTGCCGTGCTGCAGGGAAAGTTTGGCTCCGAGCGGAACATGATGGGCATCCGAGCTGGCGATGACGACGCCGGTCTGATCAAGAATTGTGATCACGGACCAATCGCCCTCTGCAGCCAGATTGGAGAATATCAATTCTGCCTCGTTTTCGAGTCGGAAGCAGAGGCAGAGGACGCCAAGGGCTGCGCTGTTAGCGTCCGTGACGCGAAATGCGTAGAGCAATGATCGCTTCTGGCCGGGGATCAGATCGCTTTCGCCAAATTTCTCGATGTAGGCGGCCCTGGTCGTCATCGCCTCGTGAATCAGTGGGTCGGCGCTTCGGTCGACCGGCACGGTCTCATCCAGCCGCGCGAGGACGTGGCCCTCCGGATTCAGCAGGATGATGTCGGAATAGACCGAGTATTTGCGAACATATTCCTCAAAGCGCCGCTGCAGCGCCGCGCGCGCATCGCTGTCTCCGGAATTTTTTGCAAATGCGCGAATGTCGTCATCGGTTGAGAGAAAGCCAATATCAGCGGTCCGCTCGAACAGGTTCCTGACCAGGATGTTGATGGCAACCTGGGCCTTGGACGTCATCTCCTGGCAGCATTTCCTGAAAGCTTCCGTGCCCAACTGATTGATGAGATCGGCCGCGAGCTCGCTGAAAGCACTCCGTGTGCCGTTCATTTCCGCGCCGACGCCGGATAGCTGCCCCAAGAGAATCAGATTGTCCCAAACGGTCTGGAGATGCTGGAGCGCGCCTCCATACTCGTCTGCGATCTCCATGTGCGGGACGAGACGAGCTAAATTGGCATGGAGATCGACGCCTTTAAACGATCTTGCCATAGCTTCTCTCAACAACGACCGGGTTCTCGCGCATGTCGCTGGAGCAGGGGAATCGCCTCGACGAATAAAGTCGCAGGAAAATACCTAAGACTATTTAAGTATTTGTTTAGGACGGCGGCGATGGTCAGTGCCCAAATATTTGGCACTCAGATCAAATCTTGTGCAAGCAAGTTTCCGAAACGTAAATCTGTTCAAGACGCGATTTCGGAATCACAGAGATCGCTTGTTGTTGCAGTCGGCGGCCACGGGTCCCAGCACATGGGCGACAATGGACCGTGCGAGAAACGGTGGCGTCGTCGGTCAACCGTCGACGCCGGCCTTCGCCTGCTGGCACGCCGCCCACACCCGCTGCGGCGTCGCCGGCATTTCGAGCTTGGCGCCGGCCTCGCCCGGGATGGCGTTGGCGATCGCGTTCATCACAGTCGCGATTGCGGCGGTGGTGGCGGCCTCGCCCGCGCCCTTGACGCCGAGCGGATTGGTGGTCGCCGGCACCGGATGCAGCGCATCGCGCAGCGGCGGCATGTCCTCCGCGCGCGGCATCGCATAGTCCATGAACGAGCCGGTGACGAGCTGGCCGCCCTCGGTGTCGTAGACGGCGTGCTCCAGCAGCGCCTGTCCGAGGCCGGACGCGAGCGACGCCGTGCGTCTGGCCCTCGACGATCGTGTGGTCGAGTACGTTGCCGCAGTCGTCGACCGCCGTGTAAGCCGATAATCGTCGACTTGGCCGGTGTCCGGATCGATCTCGACCTCGGCGAGGTGGCAGCCGTTGGGAAATGTCTGCGGCGTTTCGGTCTGCGCCTTGGTGTCGAGGCTTTCCGGAATCTCGCCGCGCTCCTTCATCTCGGCGGCGCGCGCCGCAAGTTCGAACAGCGAGATGCGGCGGTCGGTGCCGACCACCTCGAAGTGGCCGTCCCGATAGGCGATGTCGGCTTCGGCCGCCTCGAGCACGGTGGCCGCGATCGTCTTGCCCTTCGCCAGCATGGTGTCGACGGTCTTGAGCGTGGCGCTGCCGGCCGTCATCGCCGAGCGCGAGCCGACCGAGGCCATGCCGGGCAGCTCAAGATCGGAATCGCCGTGCCGGTGCGTGACCTTGTCGGCCGGGATGCCGAGCTGCGCCGGCCGCGAGCTGCGGAAAGATCGTTGGCGTGTCCCTGGCCGGTCGACTGCACGTTGAGCGCCAGCACCGCGGTGTCGCCACCGGGGAACAAGAGCGCCGCGCTTTCGAGCGGCGCGCCGCCGGCATGCTCGAGCATGCAGGAGATGCCGATGCCGCGATACTTGCCGCGCTTGGCGGATTCGCGCTTGCGCTGCTTGAAGCCGTCGTAGTCGGCGAGCGCGAGCGCCTTGTCGAGCACCGCTTCGAACTCGCCGGAGTCGTAGGTCGTGCCGATCGCGGTCTTGTACGGCATGGCCGACGGCCGGATGAGATTGCGCCGGCGCAGCTTGACCGGATCGATGCCGGTCACGCGCGCGGCTTCGTCGACCAGCTTCTCGAGCACGTAGTTGGCCTCCGGGCGCCCGGCGCCGCGATAGGGCGAGGTCGGCACCGTGTTGGTGAACACGCAGCGCGAGCTCACGTCGATGCTTGGATGTCGTACATGCCGGGCAGGCAGCGCGCGAAATTGAGCGTCTGGATGTTGGCGCCGACCGATCCGATATAGGCGCCCATATTGCCGAGATGGCGGATGCGCAGCGCCAGGAACTTGCCCTTCTCGTCGAGCGCCAGCTCGCCCTCGGTGAAGGTGTCGCGCGCCTGGCCGTCGCTGAGAGAAGGCCTCCGAGCGGGTCGACATCCAGTGCACCGGGCGGCCGCGTAGCCTTGGCGCCGACCATGACCGCGATGTAGTCCGGATAGGCGCCGGTCTTGAGCCCGAAGGCGCCGCCGACGTCCTCGGTGATGACGTGCAGCCGCTCCTTCGGCCAGTTCATGATGCCGAGGATGTTGTCGCGCAGCGCGCCCGCGCTCTGCGAGCAGGCGCGCAGCGTGTAGCGATCGGTCGCCTTGTCGTAGCTCGCGGTGAGGCCGCGCGGCTCCATCGAGGCGACGACCAGGCGCTGGTTCACGCATCGCGACGCGCGCGACATGCGCGGCCGCCGCGATGATCGCGCTCGACCTCGCGCGCATTCGCGTCGGGATCTGGCGCAGTGCCCGGCCAGTCGACCGCGATGTTGCCGGGCGCTTCCGGCCACAGTTGCGGCGCGTCCGGCTTGACCGCGTCGCGCACGTCGATCACGGGCTTGAGCTCCTCGTAGTCGACGATGACGAGCTCGGCGGCGTCCTGCGCGGCGAGCGCGGTCTCGGCGATCACCATCGCGACCGGCTCGCCGACATGCATCACGCGATCGCGCGCGAGCGCCGGCCGGTTCGGCATGACGAGCTTCTTGCCGCCGCGGCCCGAGAGCGGCGCATGGCGGCCGACATTGCCGACGCCGGCCGCGTCCATGTCCTCGGCAGTCAAGCACCGCGACCACGCCGCGCGCGCCCTTGGCCTCGTCGATATCGACCGACACGGATGCGGGCGAAGGCATGCGGCGAGCGCACGAAGGCCGCATAGGCCTGGCCGGGCTCGGGCGCATCGGCGACGAAGCGGCCGGCGCCGCGCACCAGATAGTCGTCCTCGATGCGCGGGCCACGGCGTGCGCGATTGACGGCGGTCTTTGCATCCATGTCGAATTCCAGGGTTTTTGGGAGGGTTTCGAGGGCTGGCGTTTATAGCCGAAACGGCGGCTGCGGCTAGACGTTTCGACGTCCATCCGGCTATGCAATGGCCGGGACCGTGGTGCGACACTTGTGACAGGTACAGGGGCGGAGAGCGGCATGAACCAGGTGGTCAAGGCCGAGCGGGTTTCGGCGCGGGCGATCGCGGGCTTTATCGAGGAGGCGCTGGTCAAGATCGGGCTGCCGGCCGCCGATGCCGGCAAGGTCGCCGAGCTGATGTGCGAGGCCGACCTCACCGGCGCCGACGCCCACGGCGTGTTCCGGCTGCCGCAATATGTGCAGCCGCCTGCGCGGCGGCGGCATCAATCCGCGCCCGGACATCCGCGTCGAGCGCACGGCGCCGGCGACCGCGCTGGTCGATGGCGACAACGGCATGGGCCATCTCGTGATGGCGCGCGCGGCCGAGACCGCGATCGAGCTCGCGCGCGCGAGCGGCATCGGCTGGGTCGGCGCGCGGCGCTCGAACCACGCCGGCGCGGCCGGCGTCTATGCGGCGCTGCCGCTGCCGCACGGCATGGTCGGCATCTATGGCGTGGTGGCGAGCGCCAACCACATGCCGGTCTGGGGCGGCGTCGAGTCGCTGCTCGGCACCAATCCGGTCGCGATCGCGATTCCGGCAGGCGAGGAGGCGCCGGTCGTGCTCGACATCGCCACCTCGGTCGTCTCCTACGGCACGGTCAAGTCGCATCGGCTGCAGGGCAAGCCGATGCCGGAAGGCTGGATGGTCAACACCAAGGACGGCGAGCCGCTCACCGATCCCGCGCGCAGCGGCGAGGGCGTGCTGCTGCCGATCGGCGGCTACAAGGGCAGCGGCCTTGCGCTCGTGCTCGGACTGCTGGCCGGCCCGCTCAACGGCGCAGCCTTCGGCCGCGACGTGTTCGATTTCAACTTCAACGACACCGACGCCTGCAACACCGGGCACTTCATCATCGCGCTCGATGTCGCGCGCTTCACGCCGCTCGACACGTTCAAGGCCGAGATGGATCGCCATCTGCGCGACCTGCGCACCTCGAAGCCGTTGCCGGGCTTCGACGCCGTGCGCCTGCCCGGGCAGGAGCGCCGCACGCGCCGCGCCGATCGGCTCAAGAACGGCGTGCCGATGCCGCGCGAATTGGTCAGCGAGCTCGACAAGCTCGCCGGCGAGACGGGCATCACGCCGCTGCGCGGGCGGTAGAGCGAGATGGTTCTGTGGGCGTTGAGCGTCAGCCAGCCTTGACGCCTTGCAGGCCGTGCGAGGCGTCCTTCACGGTGAAGAACAGTCCATCGGCTTGCGGCGTGGCCTTGACTGAGTGAACTGTGTTGGCCGGGACATAGAGAACCGTTCCCGGTCGTCGCCTCAATGTCCTGGTCGCCGATGCTCGCCCTGAACGTCCCCTCGACGACGAATATCCATTGCTCGTTCGGGTGCGAATGCGGCTCCGCTCCGGAACCGGCAGGCATCCGCATCAACGCAACGATCATGCGGTCGCCCTCGACGCACGGGCCGATGGCGGTCGTGTAGTCGGGCCCACCGTGCACCTTGTCGAGCTTGGCGAGATCGAAGAAGTATTCGCCTGGGGCTGCGCGCTTCGCGCCGGGCGCTTGAGTTAGCGTTCGGCATCGGACCTCTCCTGCTGCGCAGTGACGCGGTCATCATCGTGATCGCCGCTATTCGAGCTTGATGTTCGCCGATCTGATGATGGGCCACCACTTCTCGATCTCGGCCTTGTGGAGCGCAGCGCCAATGCCTCAGGCGTCTGTTGCTCGCGCGGAGGAATATCGAGCCCAAGGTCGCTCAGTCGATCGCGCACCATCGGATCGGCCATCGCGTCTACGGCGGCGGCATTGAGCTTCGCAATGACGTCCCGGCGGAGTGCCCTTGGGGGCCCAAAGCGCGCTCCAGATGGACATGTGGAGCCCCGGCACGCCGGCCTCAGCAACGGTCGGAATGTCGGGCGCCGAGCTCAAGCCGCGTCTTGGCCGTGACGGCATAGGCCTTGACCTTGCCTGCGCGCACGCTCGGGAGGGCGCTGGGCGCCTGGTCGAACAGCAGATCGAGTTGTCCCGCCGATCAAGTCCTGCTGCGCCAGGTTGACGCCACGATAGGGCACGAACTGGAAGCGCGTGCCGGTTTCTCTCTGGAAGAATACGCCGGTCACGTGCGACACGCTGCCGGGACCGGCGGTGCCTGCCGAGGCCTTGTCCGGATTGGCATTTCAGCCAGGCAATGAGGCCCTTCAGGTCGCTTGCGGGCAGGGCGTTCTTCGAGATGATCAGTTGCGGATTGCTTGCGAGGAGCGCGATCGGCTGCAGGTCCTTCAGCGCATCGTACTGGACGCGATAGATCGCTCCTGTCAGCACGTGCGAGCTGAAGTTGCCGATGCTGATCGTGTAGCCGTCAGGCAGCGCGCGTGCCACGCGGCCGACTGCAAGCGTGCCGGCCGCGCCGGTCATGTTTTCGATGATGACGGGCTGACCGAGCGACACTCTCATTCGTTCGCCGACGATGCGCGCAGATCGTGTCGAGCGGGGCGCCAGCCGGAAACGGGTTGACGACGGTGATCGGGCGAACCGGATAGACCTGTGCCGTCGCGCTGCCGATGTCCAGCAATGTCGCGAGCGCAAGTGATGCCTGGAAAGCTCTCCGCATGACATGTCCCTCCGAGCAAGGCACTGATCGCTGCGATGCCGTCGTTTCCTCAGCGCCTTCATTGCCACGGTAGGCGGGGCTCTATATAAGCGGAAGCTGGCAATAGCTTCTATCCCTATAGAAATTCGCTATGTCAAAGATCGGGTCGGAGGAGCACATCGGCCGGCGCCTGCGGTTTCGGGATCTGCAGGTGCTTCTCGCTGTCGTGCAAATGGGAAGCATGGCGAAGGCGGCGGTCCGGCTAGGGCTGACACAGCCCGCCGTCTCCGACATTGTGTCCAGTCTTGAGCACATGTTTGCGGTGCGTCTGTTCGAGCGCAATCCAAAGGGGGTCGAGCCGACGGTCTATGGCCGGGCGCTCGTTGCGCGCGGACAGGCGGCATTCGACGAGCTGAGGCAAGGAATAAGAGACATCGAGTTCCTGGCCGATCCGACCGTGGGCGAGCTGAGAATTGGATGCCCAGGATCGGTCGCGGCCGCGATCCTTCCGACCGCCATCGAGCGGTTCAGTCGGCAGTATCCGCGCGCGGTGCTCACCTTCGATGAGGTTCCGGCGCCGAGCACCGAATTCCCCGGCTTGATGGAGCGAAAACATGATCTCGTCCTGGCCCGAATAGCTCAGCCTCTGGCCGACGAGCAGCAGCTGAACGTGGACATCCTGTTCCAGGACCCTCTGGTCGTGACGGCTGATGTACACAGTCCATGGGCTCGCCGCCGCAAGATCGATCTGCGCGAGCTCATCGATGCACCCTGGATACTGACGGCGCCCGACACTTGGGTTTACCGGAGCGTTGCGGAAGCCTTCCAGGCGCACGGCCTTGCCATGCCGAAGATTCACCTCGCAGCCAACTCCGCGCTCCTTCGCGTCAGCCTGCTCGCGACGGGCCCGTTTGTCACGGCGATACCAAGCTCAGTGCTGCGCCTCAACGCCGGCCGTCATTCGCTGAAATTGCTGCCGATCGACCTGGACATCCGGGGATATCCGGTCGCGATCTTGACTCTCAAACATCGCGTCTTGAATCCGCTTGCCGCGTTCTTCATCGGTCACGTTCGCGAGGTTGCGAAATCGATGGCCACGCGTTCGCAAGCGCGGCGGTGACTATGCGCACGACGAGGGGCGTCCGTCATTTCGCTTCCAGCGCGGCGCGCACGCGTGCGGCGGTCTCCGGCGCGGTGTGCGCCACCTGCTCAACTAGCGCAGCGACCTGCTCACCGGTGAGCGGATCGACATCGAGCTTGAGCTTTTCCGCGTCAGCCAGGAATTCCTTGTCCTTCATGGTGGCGTCGAAGGCGCGCCGTAGCGCGTTGACGCGCTCGGCCGGCACGCCCGGCGGCAGGAAGTAGGGCCGGCCGTATTCGAGCCGCGCGAGCAGAAGCAACAGCGCTTGCCGTTCGGCATCTGTCTTGGCGAGGTCGAGCGCCAGCGGGACGTCGGGGAGATCCGGATGCTTGCGCAGCGCCCACTGCGCCAGGATCTTGATCTTCTTCTCCGCGATCCAGTGCGGATTGAGCGAACGCACCGTGGTCCAGTTGGTGGCGGCGTTGCCCTGGATCTCGCCGCTTTCCATCGCGAGGTGGATCTTCGGCGTGCTTTCGTAGCCGTTGATGACCTTGAACTTGAATCCAAAGAGCGCGTTCGCCACCATCGGGAAATCGTATTGCGTGGTGCCGGGCGCCTGCGAGCCGACCACGATCTGCGTATTGCGGATGTCCTCGAATTTCTCGACCGGCGCGGTGTGCCACAGATACGTGATCTGCGTCTCGCGGTTGCTGCTGCCGAGCCAGATGAGCTTGACCGGATCAAACCGAACGCCCGCTGGCTGCAGCTGCGGCGTCGTCGGCAGGCCGTTGAACGGCGCCCCGATCGTCGTGCCGTCGAACGGCCCGTTGTTGTAAACCGCATTCGCCATGGCGACGCTGCCGGCGCCGGGCTGGTTCTGCACGATCACGGTCGGGTTGCCGGGAATGTGGGTGGAGAGGTGCCGGGCGATGGTGCGCGCGTTGATATCGTAGCCCGAGCCGACGCCGACGCCGACCACGATGCGCACCGTCTTGCCGCGATAGAAGTCGGCGACATCCTGCTGCGCCAGCGCCGGAGTGGTGAACGCGACGGACAGCGCCAGCAAGGTGATCTTCATGGACTTTCTCCTGTAGCCTTTGCGCCTTCTATACCATAAGAAGCCGGGTCCCGGAGCAATGCGGCGACCGGCCGCTGGCCGCCATGGAAGGTAAACATGCGGACTATCGACATTCACACCCATGTGCTGACCGAGGAGACGATGGGGCTCCTGCAGAAGGAGTCCTCCAAGATCGCGCCCGAAGCTGACGCCGATCGATGCGGACTTCGCCGTGCTCGACGTGGCGGGCGTTCCGTACCGGCCGTTTCCGCGCGGCGGCTTCGACATCGACCGGCGCTTCGCCGACATGGCGGCGGCCGAGGTCGAGGTGCAGGTGCTCTCGGCGACGCCGCAGACCTATTTCTACGACCAGGAGCCGTCGCTCGCGGTTGCTTGCGCGGCGCTGCAGAACGATCAGATCGCCAAGCTCGTCAAGGCGCATCCGGATCGGTTTATGGGTATCGCCACGCTGCCGATGCAGGCGCCGCAGCGCGCCGCCGAGGAGCTTCGCCGCGCCGTGCGCTCGCTCGGGTTGCGCGGCGCGATGATCGGCTCGAACGTGCAGGGCAGGAACCTCGACGACCCCGCGCTCGAGCCGCTGTGGGCGGAGGCGGCCGCGCTCGGCGCCTTCATGATCGTGCATCCGATGAACGTCGCGGGCACCGATCGCCTGCGCTCCTATTATCTCAACAACCTGATCGGCAATCCGCTCGACACCACCATCGCGGCAGCGTGTCTCGTGTTCGGCGGCGTGCTGGAACGTCATCCGAATCTGAAAGTGCTGCCTGGTGCACGGCGGCGGCTTCGTGCCCTTCCAGGCCGGACGCTGGGTGCACGGCTGGCAGGTGCGGCCGGAGCCGAAGGTCAACGTCAAGCAATCACCGCAGCCGTGGATCGACCGCTTCTATTACGACACCATCCTGCACGCGCAGCCGCAGCTCGAGTTCCTGGTCGTCGTCGGTCGGGTCCGCGCGCGTGCTGCTCGGCAGCGACTACCCTTATGACATGGGCACCGGCGAATGCGTGCGCCAGGTCAAGGCGCTGTCGATCGCCGAGGCCGACAAGGCCAAGCTCCTTTGCGACAACGCCCTCGCGCTGCTCGGCGTGTCATGACTTAAGGCTTGATCGCGACGGCGCTCGGATCGGCGCGGTGGCACAGGCAGTCCGGTCGCAAACGGAACACGCGTTGCGCGGTGGCGCCGAGAATCTTCGCCCGCTCGCCGTCGGAGAAGCGCGCGGCATGCACGACCTTGGTGGGTTCAGGGTCGCCGATCGGGAACGGCGCGTCGGAGCCGAGCATCACACGATCGGCGCTCGCTTTCTTCGCCAGGTATTCCAGCGAGTCGGCGTCGAACACGCATGAGTCGAAATACATGGCCTCGAAGCCTTTGCGCGGATCGGCGTACTTGCCCTGCGCGATCTGGTGATTGCGCGCGAGCCGCCCGAGCGCGAACGGCAGCGCCGCGCCGCCATGCGAGAGAATGAACTTCAGCCCTGAGAACTTCAGGAGATGACCTGAGAACAGAAGCCGCGAGACCGCGATCGATGTGTCGGCCACGCGCCCGATGGCGTTGACGAGATCATAGTCATTGAGGCGCGGCTCGCCGCAGATGAACATCGGGTGCAGGTAGACTGCGGCCTCGAGCTTCGATGCGGCGGCCCAGAACGGCTCGAGCGACGGATCGTCGAGGTTGCCGCCGGTGCCCTTGGGCAGCGTGCCGATCATGACGCCGCCAAAACCCTTGGCCATCGCCTCGGTGAGCACCTCGGCGGCCATCGCGCCATCCTGCAACGGCACCGTGGCGAGCGGCGTGAAGCGCGGCTCATCGCGTAGCGCGTCCCACATGCAGTCGTTGATGAAGCGGCTCCAGGCGAGACCTTCCTGGGCCGGAAGCTCGTAGCCGAAGATATCGAGCCAGCCGCCGACGAGCTGGTGATCGATGCCGTTCTTGTCCATCCAGGCGCGGCGGTCGGCGAGATCGGAAAGCTTCGGCGAAACCGGTCGCGTCGGCTCGGTGCCCGGAAACTGCATGCGTACGCCTTTGTCGTCGCGCATGAGCTTGACGCCGGGAAACTTCAGCGGCTTGTGCATCGAAGCGCTCGAAGAGACACTTGGGAACGAAATGCGCGTGGACGTCGATGATGAGCTGCGTCACGGAGTACTCGCTTGTTGTGTGCGCTTACGTGGAGGTGATTGATAGTAGTCGCGGCAAATTCTGCGTCATGCCCGCGCTTGTCGCGGGCATCCACGTCTTCCTTCATTCATAGCGACAAAGTCGTGGATGGCCGGGACAAGCCCGGCCATGACGTGGAGAGTGTGTGCGATCGTTGCCAAGATTGGTTCATTTGTCATCTCGCGTTGCCTTGCTGAGCGTCTCCCAAATCGCGAGATGAGAGATCGGCAGTGTGTTGACCTCGACGCCGAGCGGCGCGAGCGCGTCATTCACCGCATTGGCGACCGCGGCCGGCGCGCCGAGATAGCCGGCCTCGCCGGATCCCTTCTGGCCGAATGTCGTCAGCGGCGAGGGTGTGCAGTGGTCGACGATCCGTGATCGGCGGCACCTCGAGCGCGCTCGGAATCAGGTAGTCCATGAACGTGCCGCTGGTGAGCTGGCCATTGTCGTCGTAGGTGAAGTGCTCATAGAGCGCGGCGCCGATCCCGTGCGCGATGCCGCCATAGGTCATGCCGTGCACGATATCCGGGTTGATCATGACGCCGCAATCATGCCCGCAGACATATTGCTTGATGCTGGGCGTGGCGGTCTCGGGGTCGATCTCGACATAGACGATGTGCGTCTCGAACGCATAGCACGGGTAGATCTGGACGCGGCCATCGGGCGTCGGCAGTCCGCCGCCGGTCGGCACCTCCCAGACGAATGTGGCTTGCAGCCCCGGCTCGATGTCCGGCGGCATCTGATGAAATTTGCGATGCGCGATCTCGACCAGCTGATCCCAGCTCAACGCCTTTTCCGGCACGCCCTTCAGGCTGACATTGCCGTCGCGATAGTCGAGGTCCTCCTTGGCGCATTCGAGATTGTGGGCGGCGATCGCGATCAGCGTGTCCTTGATCCGGCGCGCCGCGCCGGCGGCGGCGCCGCCGAGCATGATCGCCATGCGGCTGCCGACCGGGCTGTTCGACGGCAGCGCGTTGAGCGAGTCGGCATGGATCACGCGTATGTGCGCTGGATCGCGCTCCAGGATCTCGCCGACGACGGTCGACACCAGCGTCTCATGGCCCTGGCCGGATGACGACGTGCCCATGATGCCGGTGATCGAGCCCGAGAGATCGACACGGACCAGGCAGGAATCCATCCAGGTCGTGGTCTCATTCTTGGGATTGAGCAGCGGCTCGAAAGCGGAGTTTCCGCCGCTCGGCTCGAGGCAGGTCGAGATGCCGATGCCAGCGAGCAGCCCTGCTTGGCGCGCCGCGTCGCGACGGGACACCAGCGCCGGATAGTCGATTGCGGCGAGCGCTTTGTCGAGGACGGTGTGGTAGTCGCCGGAATCGTAGGTCGAGCCGCTCGGGATCGTGTAGGGAAACTCGTCCTGGCGGATCAGATTCTTCTGCCGCAACGCAATCCGGTCCATGTTCAGGAATTGCGCGACGCGGTCCATGGTGCGCTCGAGCGCGAAGTTGGTCGGCGACTGGCCGAAGCCGCGCACCGCTTCCTGCGGCGTCTTGTTGGTCAGCACCGAGACCGGCTCGTAGGCGATCGCGCCGATCCGATAGGGGCCGCAGATCGCGCTGACCGGCTTGCCGAGCTGGAACGGCGCGCGGCCCGCATAGGCGCCGACATTGTCGATCGCGCGGATCTTGAGCGCCCGGATGGTGCCGTCGCTGTCGAAGGCGGCAGTCATGTCGAAGCTGCGGTCGGGACCATGCATGTCGCCGCCGCGCATGTTCTCGAGCCGGTCCTCGATGAGACGCACCGGCAGGCCGAGCCGCTTGGCCAGATAGCCGACCAGCACCGTGTGCTTGATTCCGCGCTTGACGCCATAGCTGCCGCCGACGTCGACATCGTAGTGAACGCGCACCGCATTGCCGGGCAATCGCAGCGCCTTCGCGGTCTGATCGGGATATTTCGGCATCTGGATCGATGCCCAGACGTCGAGGATCTCAGTTGCCGGATTCCATTGCGCCACGACCGCAAAGGTCTCGATCGGCACCGTCGCGTTGCGGCTCCACACCGCGCGGAACGCGAGCTGATGCTCCGCCTTGGCGAGCTCGTCCTCCACCGGACCCCAGACGAAATTCCGATGCAGGATGACGTTCGAGCCATGCGCCGGATGGACCAGCGGGCTGTCGTCCGCCATCGCCTGTTCGGGGTCGGTGACGTGCGGCAGCGGCTCGTACTCGACCTCGACCAGCTCGGCGGCGTCCTCGGCGAGCGCCCGGCTGTCCGCCACCACGGCGGCGATCCATTCGCCGGCGTAGCGCACTCGGTCGTGCGCGAGCGGCCAGCGCGTCAGCTTCGGGGCATCGACACCAGTTGCAAGCGAATCGGTTGCGGCGCAGAGCTCCTCGCCTGTCAGCACATAGTGGACGCCAGGTGCCGTGCGCGCCGCGTCGGTACGGATCGACAGGATGCGGGCTGAGGCATGCGGCGAGGCCACGAGCGCGACATGCTTGAGGCCGGGCAGCGCAATGTCGGCGGCATAGCGGCCGCGCCCGGTGACGAAGCGCGGATCTTCCTTGGTGCGGCGTTTGGCGCCGATGTAGCGGAACCCATAAGGGTTGGCGGCGTGGCTCGTGCTCATGTCGCACCTTCAGCCATGCGCTGTGCCGCGAGCGCGATGGCGTCGACGATCTGCTGATAGCCGGTGCAACGGCAGAGATTGCCGCCGATCGCGTCGCGGATCTGCTCTTCGGTCGGGCGCGGATTGGCGTCGAGCAGCGCCTGCGCGGCGATCAGCATGCCGGGCGTGCAATAGCCGCACTGCAGCCCGTGCGCTTCACAAAAACTGTCCTGCAGGATGCTCAACTGCCCGTCCGGGCGCGCCAGGCCCTCGACCGTGATGATCCGGTGGCCGTCGGCCTGCACCGCATACATCAGGCAGGAGCGGACCGGCTCACCATCGAGCATGATCGAGCATGCGCCGCAGATGCCGTGCTCGCAGCCAATATGCGTGCCGGTGAGATGGAGATGCTCGCGCAGCCAGTCGACCAGCGACGTGCGGGCCGTGACGTGGCCGGTGCGCTTCGTGCCGTTGACCTCGACCGCGATGGAATAGAGCGCCTCGCTCATGGCACCGACCTCGCGGCGTCGTAGGCCTCAAGCAGCACGCGCGACACCAGCACGCCGGCGAGGTGGCGCCGATAGGCGGCGCTGGCATGGATGTCGGAGTCGGGCTCGAGCGTTGCCGCGGCCTCCTGCGCCACGCGCACGTGCCTTCGTTCTGTCGAGCCGATGGCCGACCAGACTTTGCGCCAATGCGGGAAACGCGACCGGCATCGGCGCTGCGCCGCCGACGCCGAACGTCACGCGCGTGCAATGTCCGTCGTCGTCGACCGCGATCTGGGCGGCGGCAGCGACCATGGCGAAGTCGCCATGGCGCCGGCTGATCTCGGTGAAAGCGGAGCCAGTCTTGCGCTCACGCCAGACCGGCCAGTGGATCTCCTCGAGACATTCGTCCGGCCCGAAGGTTCGTCATCATCGGTCCGGCGAAGAATTCAGCGGCCGGCAGCGTCCGCGTGCCTGACTTGGCGCGCAGCACCAGGCGGGCCTCCAGGATTTGCGCGACCAGCGGCAGCTCCGCCGACGGGTCGGCGTGCGCCAGGCTGCCGCCGACCGTTCCGCGATTGCGCGTCTGCGTGTGGCCGACGAAGACAAGCGCCTGCCGCAGCAAAGGCACGCGCGCCGCCAGCATATCGTCACGCTGCAACGACACATTGGCGCGTGCATGCGCCCATCCGCACTAGCATCGTCCTCGATCGCAACGAATTTCAGCGCCGCGATCTCGTTGATGTCGATCAGCCAGCTCGGACGCAGAAGCCGGAACGCCATCATCGGGACAAGACTTTGCCCACCCGCAATGAGCTTTGCGGCATCGCCGTGCTGATGCAGCAGCCCGCAGGCCTCCTCGATCGAGGCCGCACGGGCGTATTCAAAGGGGGGCGATTTCAATGGGCAACCTCAACGACGCTGCCCGATCCGATATTCTCAAGCGCGTTTGACCGCAACCCTATTAGGGCGGAAAATCACGCGTCGCCACGGTGTAGGCGAGCCGCCGCCGCGCGAGAACGCGTCGCGTCGCCGTTGCAGAAATTCGGGAGGGCGCCATGACATTATGGACACAAGATATTGCGACGAGGGCCTGCAAGCCATTGCCATTGGCACTGCTGATTGGCTTGGGCGCCATTGTGGGCGCCATGGTCGCCGGGGATCCCGCGGCGGCACAGAGCTATCCGAATAAGGAAATCAAGTTTGTGGTGCCGTTCCCGCCCGGCGGTGTCACCGACCTCAATGCACGCATCCTCGCCAAGCACCTGAGCAAATTCTGGGGGCAGCCGGTCACCGTCTCCTCCATGCCCGGCGGAGGTGGCACCGACGGCACCATGTTCGTCCTGGGCTCCCCGAAAGACGGCTACACCATGATGATGAGCGCGACCGGGCAGGGCACCCAGAACCCCGCCATCGACAGCAAGCTTCCTTACAAGTGGGACGAGCCCACGTTGGTCGCCCGCACCAGCATCAGTCCGCTGGTCTTCGTCGTGAAGGGGGATTCGCCCTGGAGCTCGCTTCGCGAGGTGATCGACGACGTGAAGAAGGATCCCGCAAAGTACAAATATGGCACCTCAGGTCCAGGCGGCGTCGGAAGCATTGCGCTGTCGCTGCTGTTCGGCAGCAACGGAGTCGATGTCCAGGCGCTTGGTCGTGTCACGCTGCAGGGCGGGGCCGGGCTGCTCGAGGCGGTGGTCACCGGCCGCACCGACTTTGCGGCGCAATATCTGGCCGAGATGGGCCCGCTGCTTGCAAGCAAGAAGCTCAAGCCGCTGGCCGTGAGCACGCCTGGGCGGGTCAAGCAGCTGCCTAGCACGCCCACCTCACAGGAGGCGGGTTTTGACACGTTCACGCTCATAGGATGGAATGGCATCGTTGGTCCATCGCAACTTCCGACCGACATCGTCGGCAGGTGGAACGAGGCGATCAAGGCGCTGGCCGCCGACCCGGCGTTCGTCGCGGAGACTGAAGCGTTGGGCGCTGAAGTGGCCTATCTCGACCCGGTGCGGTTCAAGAGCACGCTCAAGGCGGAGTATGAGACGGCCGTGGAGCAAGTCGAGAAGCTCGGCTTGAGAAGGTAAATTGCGCAAACTTGCGCGGGCATATTCGAAGAGGGGCGTCATGAGACGATCTTGGATGTGGGTTGCGGCCATTGCGATGTGCGTCGTTTCCGACGCTGCGCTGGCGCAATCGTGGCCGACCAAGCGGGTGACGGTCGTCGTGCCGTTCACAGCCGGCAGCTCCACCGACATCATGGCGCGGACGGTAACCCAGCGCCTGTCGGAACAGCTGGGTCAGCCGTTCGTGGTCGAGAACCGGCCCGGGGCAGGCGGGACGCTCGGAGTTGGGGCCGTGGCGAAGGCCGATCCGGACGGTCACACCATCCTGGTGCATTCGTCGTCCTACACGATCACGCCCACGACCTATCCCAATACGCCCTATGACACGGTCCGCGACCTCGTCGGCATCACGCCCTTGGCGCTGCTGCCGCAGGTGCTGGTGATCTCGCCAAACAAGAACATCCGTACCGTGCAGGACCTGGTGCGCGCCGCCAAGGCAAAGCCGGGCGCCATGAACTATGCGTCGGCCGGCGTTGGCACTGCGACGCAGCTCAACGCCGAGCGGTTCCGTCTCGGTGCCGGCATCGAGGTTGTCCACGTGCCGTTCCGGGGCACGCCGGAGGCATTGACCGAGATCATGACCGGCCGCGTCGAGTATTACTTCTGCCCGGTCAATGCGGTGTTGCCGATGATCGCGGAAAAGCAGTTGCTTGGGCTTGCCATGGGCAGCTCGAAGCGGTCAGCGGCGCTGCCGGACCTGCAGACGACGCTCGAGGCCGGGGTGCCGAACTCGGACTACAATTTCTGGGTCGGCATGTTCGTGCCGTCGAAGACGCCCCGTGAGATCGTGAACCGGCTGCAGCAGGAGGTCGCCAAGGCGCTCGAGGTCAAAGAGGTGCGCGAGAGCATGGCCAAGCTCGGCGCCGAGCCGATGCTCATGCGGCCGGACGAGTTCGACACCTATATTCGCAACGAGATCACCACCAACGCTACGCTGGTGAAGGCGGCTGGGATTCCCATTACGGGGCAGTGATAGCCCAGGCTCGCCGGCCGCGATCGCCTTCGTGATGAGAGGACGGGCATCTCCACATCATGGCCGGGACAAGTCCCGGCCATCCACGTCTACTTATTCCGGCGCTACTTATTCTCCAGCGCGGTGCGCACCCGTGCAACGGTGTCGGCCGGCGTCTTCGCCACCTGCTCGACCAGCGCCGCGAGCTCGACACCCGTGAGCGGATCGACATCGATGCTGAGCTTCTTCGGCCTCCTCCAGATAGGCCGGGTCCTTCATGGTCTCGTCGAATGCCTTGCGCAGCGCGGCAACGCGCTCGGCCGGCACGCCCGGCGGCAGGAAGAACGGCCGCCCGGTGTCGAGCCGCGCCATCACCAGCCGCATCGCGGCCTGCTCGGCGTCGGTCTTGGCCAGATCGAACGCGTTCGGCACGCCGGGAAGCTCGGCGTTCGGCCGCAGCGCCCATTGCGTGATGACTTTGACCTTCTTGTCGGCGAGCCACTGTGGGCTCAGCGTCTTGACGCTGGTCCAGGCTGCGGTCGTGCCGTGCACCTCGCCGCTTTCGAGCGCGAGGTTGATCTTGGCCGTGCTGCCATAGCCGGCGATGACCTTGAACTTGAGACCGAACAGGGCGTTCGCGACCAGCGGGAAGTCGACCTGCGAGGAGCCCGGCGCCTGCGCGCCCACGATCAGCTGCTTGGTCCTGACCTCGTCCAGGCTTTGCACCGGCGCGGTGTGCCAGACGTAAGTCACATGGGTCTCGCGGTTGGTGTTGCCGAGCCAGAACAGCTTGACCGGATCGAACCGGACGCCGCTGCCGGGCTGCAGCAGCGGCTGCGTCGGCATGCCGGCGAAGGCTGCGCCGATCACGGTGCCGTCGAACGGACCTGTCGTATAGAGCTGGCTCGTCATGATGGCGGAGCCGGCGCCCGGCTGGTTCTGCACCACGATCGTGGGCTTGCCCGGGATGTGATTGCCGAGATGGCGGGCCAGCAGCCGCGCGTTCACGTCATAGCCGGAACCGACATCAATGCCGACCACCAGCCGGATGCTCTTGCCGGCAAAGAAGCTCGCGACATTGTCTTGCGCCTGCGCGGGCAAGCTCGATGACGCGCCGATTACGGCGCAGAAGATCAGGGCTTCCTTTCGCATCGGCATCACTCCCGAATGACCATTGTCTTTGTTGCCTTCACTGTTACCGTAGCTGTCGCTGCGACGGCATGCGGCTATTTGCGCCTCAGGCCGCCGCGCGCTCGTCCTCGGGCGTGAGCGGCAGCTTCACCGGCCGCTTGAGCCGCGCCGAGAGATCGAGCGCCTTGGTGAGCATCAGGTTGCGGTGCGCCTCGGCGGCCGTGCAGGCTTGCGTCGGCACGCCGAGCGCCATGCGGTTGAGCCAGGAATTGGTTTCCTCGCGCATCGGCCCGCGCAGTTCGCCGAGCGCCATGTCGCCGGGCGGATAGCTGCCCATGAAATCGACGAGGCGGCTGGTGTCCGGATTGTAGCCTTCGAGCTGCGGCTTCGAGACCGCGAGCACCATGTCGCGGTGGGTGTCGTCGATGGTGAGCACGCCATCGGTGCCGTTGATCGCGACCTCGAGGCTGTAGACCGCGCCCGGCCAGGTCACCGGCAGCGCCCACGAGATGTTGAGATGATAGACGCTGCCGTCCGAGAACATGATCATGCCGGCGGTGGCGTCGATGCCCTGGTAGGGCGGGCCCAGCACCTTGTCGATCGAGCGCGCGTAGCACTCGACCGGCGTCTTCTTCTCCATGTACCACATCACGATATCGAGCGCGTGCGTGCCCGAGATCACCATGGGCGAGATCGTCGTCGGATCATCGGTGCGCTTGTAGTTGTCGATCGCGACCAGGCGGTTCATGAACGCGCGCGACGTGACGAGCGTGACATCGCCGAGCGCGCCGGTGCGCACCTTCTCCTTGGCGCCGAGCCATTTGCGGCGGAAGCGCTGGGTGTAGCCGACGACGGCGTCGAGCTTGGCGTCGGTGATCGCCTTGAGCACGCGCGCCGACTCCGCGAGATCGGTCGCGAGCGGCTTCTCGATCAGCATCGGCACGCCGCGCTCGACCGCCGCCAGGATCGGATCGACATGCAGGTGCTCGTCAGTCGCGATGATCGCGCAGGTGACCTCCGGCCGGCTCAGCAGCTCGCGATGGCTTTGGGTGACGAAATCGGCCTCGATCTTGGGCGCGACCTCGCCGGCGCGGTTGGGGTTTTTCTCGGCAAGCCCGATCCATTCCACCGCCGGATGGCGTGCCGCCACCTCGCCGCGGAACAGGCCGACGCGGCCGCCGCCGATGATCGCGAGACCGATGCCTTTGGCGTTGCGTTTCATGCGATTTCTATTTGTTGGACAAAGCAGCCGCATTCTCCGTTCATTCCCGCGCAAGCGGGAATCGCAGGGGCGACTTCCTCTTTCTATGCCAGCAACTGTTCTGGGTCCCCGCTTTCGCGGGGACGAACAGGAGATGAGTTCGATCACCTCGAACCTGTTTCACTGCTTGTTCCTCGCGGTCATTTCGGAGATCGCCGAGATGGTCTCGTTGGTGAGCGGCAGGTCGATCGGCTCGCCGCGCGCGGCCGAAAGATCGGCTGCGAGATAGGTCTGCATCACAGTGCGCGCGCTCTCCGGCGTCACCATCACGGGGCGGTCGAGCATGCACGATTCCAGAAAGTGGATCGTCTCCGGCCCCATCTGGCCCGCAAACACATGATCGACCTGCTCGCCCGGCATGGTCGACATCGGAAACTGCGTGCCGCCCGACACCGTATTCAGCCAATGCTCGCGGTGGGTGTCGTCAAGAATGAGCGCGCCCTCGGTGCCGGTGATCTCAACCCAGGTGGTGCAGAAGTTCGGATAGCTCGGCGGCAGGTTCCAGCCGCCGCCGATCGTCACCACCATGCCGTTGTCCATGGTGACGATCGACCACATGCAGTCGTAGGAGCCGTTCACCGGCTGCATGTAGCCGTAGGAGCCTTGCGAGTAGACCTTCACAGGTTTTGCCGGCTCCAGCAGCCAGAACACGAAGTCGAGGTCGTGGGTCGATTCCATCACCACCGGCGAGAGCTTGACGCGGCTTGCGATCTTCTTGCCGAGGCTGCGGGAGAGATGCCGGCTCACCATCACGGAGACCACCTTGCCGAGCGTGCCGTCGGTGATCTTCTTCTTGGCGTAGGCGAACTTGGGATTGAAGCGCTGCGAATAGCCGATGGTGAACTTGAGCCCGCCGCGGCGCGGCGATCGTGATCAGCTCATCGGCCTCCCACAGCTCGAGCGCGATCGGCTTCTCGAGCAGCACGTGCTTGCCGGCCTTGAGGCAGTCGCGCGCGATCGGGAAATGCGTCTGCTCGGGCGTGGTGCAGATATAGACGACCGAGATATTCGGGTTCTTGATGATGTCCTGGTAGTCGAGCGTGGCGGTCGCCGGCCTGGTGAGCGCCTTGATCTCGGCCAGCCGGTCCGGGCGGATCTCGCAGACGTGCAGCTTGTCGACCAGCGCCGAGCGCGACAGCGTCTCGGAACGGATACCGCCGCACCAGCCGGTGCCGATGACCGCGACTTCAACCTGTTTCACTGCAATGGCCTCTCATCGGGATGGGGAGGGAGGGTGGCGCGGGCGATAAGAACCATGATTGAGGCCCGGCCGCAAAGGGGGTTTGCGGGAGGGGTAGCGTCATACGCCGCTATCAGCGATCAGGCCGCAACAGCCCGCTTCTTCGAAATGCAACAAAACGGTTGCGCTTCGATTTAATCGAGGCTATTTGAATAGGCAACCATAAGGTTGCTTCTGGGTCAGGAACTCGCACATGAGTGAGGTACTCGCTATGACTGATCGCATCGAGAAGAGCATTGAGCTCAACGCCCCGGTGTCGCGCGTCTGGCGCGCCTTGACCGATCACAAGGAATTCGGAACGTGGTTCCGCGCCGAGTTCGAAGGGCCGTTTATCGCCGGACAGGTGATGCGCGCGCGTGTGACGAAGCCGGGCTATGAGCATTTGATTTGGGAGGCGACGGTCCAGAAGATCGAGCCCGAGCGGCTGTTTTCCTTCACCTGGCATCCCTATGCGGTGGACGCTAACAAGGACTATTCCGGCGAGCCGCCGACGCTGGTCGAGTTCACTCTGCAGCCGACCGCAACCGGAACGCTCCTGCGCGTTGTCGAGTTCGGGCTTCGACAAGCTACCCGCCCATCGCCGTGACGAAGCGTTCCGCATGAACGAGGGCGGCTGGGCGATACAGCTGACCAATATCGCGGAGTATCTCGTCCATGCGCGCTAGCGCTTCGACGGCATTGAAAGCGCGCGCGGAAATCTTCGCGGCGCTTGGCGACGCGACGCGGCTTTCGGTGCTCGATCGCTTGAGTCGCGGCACGCCGCAGTCGATCGTTCGGCTCACGGCGGGCACGCGGCTCACCCGCCAGGCGGTCACCAAGCATCTGCGGGTGCTCGAGGCCGCCGGCGTGGTGCGCAGCGTGCGTGCCGGGCGCGAAAGCCTGTATGCGCTCGAGCCGAAACCGATCGACGACCTGCGCCGCTATCTCGAGACTGTGTCGGCGCAGTGGGACGATGCCTTGGCACGGCTGAGGGCGTTCGTGGAGGAGTGAGCCAGATTGCAACCGCGGCCCCATCGGTCCTAAAGTTGGCCAACGCCTTTTCGGGATGTCAGGACGACGAGGTTGGCGATGCATGTCTGGCGAGCCTGCGGGATTGCGATCGCAATCTCGCTCCATGCGTTGCCGGCGAGTGCTGTTCAGGCGAGCGGCACGACCAATGTGTCGGTCAATTCACCGGAGCAGATCAGGAAGGCACAAAACGAGCTGCGGCGGCTCGACTGCCTCAGGGGACCTGTCGACGGCAAGCTCGGCGATCAGACCCGGCAGGCGGTGAAGAAGTTCTGGAAGAGCGCCGGGCAGCCTGCTGTCGATGTTGTCGTTACCGACGAATTGGTTTCCGACCTTGCGGATCGCGGTGCGGGCTTCTGCAGGCCGGCGCGGCGATTCTTTGCGGTCGGAGCACCTATGCGACCAGGTGGAGCGCCGCCCTTCATGCGCGGGCTGCGGCCGCCTCTGCCCCCCGGAGGGCAGTAGGGCTGCAGGGTGAACAAAGATAAAGGGCCGGCCCTCACGGGCCGGCCCTTGTCACGTTAGGTCGGGCGCTTCGTCTTACGACATCGCCTGCTTCACGCGATCCGGCGTGAACGGCACGCGGCGGATGCGCACGCCGGTGGCGTCGAAGATCGCGTTGGCGATCGCGGCCGTGAGCGGACGCATCGAGGGCTCGCCGGCGCCCGAGGAGGCGACGTTGGGCCGGTCGATCAGCACGATGTCGATCACCGCCGGTGTCTCGGTGATGTCGAGGATCGGGTAGCTGACCCAGTCGACACTGGTCACGCTCTTGGTGTCGAACTTGGTCTCTTCCCAGATCGTGCGGCTCAGCCCCTGGACGATGTTGCCCTCGATCGCGTGCTTGAGGCCGTCCGGGTTGATGATCAGGCCGCAGTCGTGCGCGACCGTGAACTTGCGGCCGTAGATCTTGCCGGTCGTGCGGTCGATATCGATCTCGGCCACGATGGCGCAGCGGGTGCCGTTGCGCTGCGAGTAGGCAATGCCACGGCCGGACACCTTGTTGCCGGTCTGGTCGCGTCGCGGCGACGGCCGCGACTGCCAGCCGGCCTTCTCGGCCACGGCTTTCAGCACCGCGACGTCGCGGGCATCCTTGACGTGACGCAGCCGCAGCTCGAGCGGATCGACATTGAGCGTGTGCGCCACCTCGTCCATGAACGACTCGCTCGCGAAGTGGATCTGCGGCCCGACCGGGTCGCGCAGATGCGAGGAGCGCAGCGGCGAGGCGCGGTCAAGCAGCGGCGGGATCGTCTCCCAGTAGGTCTTCTTGTTGGCGAACTCGTAGGATTCCGCCGGAATGCCGAAGTTGTCGCCCGACTTGAGCTCGATGCCGCGGAAGTGGCCGGCGAGCGTGTCGAACGGCTGGCTGCCGTTGGTGTTGACGTCGACGCGCGAGAAGCCCTTGCTGATGAACTCGTAAGCCACGACCTTGCCGTCTGCGTCGATCGCAGCGCGGGCGCGATGGATCGAGGCCGGGCCCTTCGGATCCCAGCCGGTGCCCTGGTCGCGGGTGTATTGCACGCGCACTGGCCGGCCGGTCGCCTTTGCAAGCACGGCGGCATCCATCGCGGCGTCATCCGCATCGCTGCGGCCGTAGGAGCCGGGCCCGACGACCCAGATGACGTGGACCTTGTCCGTCGGCACCCCGATGGTGCGGGAAATGCCGTTCTGCACGAAGTGCGGCTTCTGCGAGCCGGTCCAGCAGGTGACGTTGCCGTCCTTGATCTCGACCAGCGCGCAGGCCGGACCCATGCAGGCATGCGACTGGAACGGCCACTCGTACTCGGCCTCGACCACGCGGGCGGCGGTGCGGAATGCCTCTTCCACATTGCCGGCCTGCTTGCCCTCGTCCTCGTGCTTGCGCGCCGCGGTCTTGCGGATGTGGTCGTAGAGCGCAACCTGCTCGACGAACGGCGGCTTTACATCCGACCATTCGACCTTGAGCGCCTGCGAGGCCTTGATCGCGTCCCACTCGTTCTCGGCGTAGACGGCGAGGAAGCCCTTCTCCAGATAGACCTTGGCGCCGCCGAATGTCCTTGATCGAGGCTTCGTCGACCTTCACCGGCGTCGGAGCCCGCGACCGGCGGGCGGATCATGCGGGCATGCAGCATGCCGGGCCGCTTCACGTCGGTGCAGAAGTCCGCTTGGCAATAGACCAGCGGCGCGATGTCCTCGCGCGGCAGCGGCTTGCCGACGATCTTGTAGTCCTTCGGATCCTTCGGCTTGGCCTTGCCGGGCGCGTAGAGCGTGTTGCCCATCTCCTTGTTCCACTCGAGCGGAACATTGAAGTAGCGCCCGCCAATGAGCTCCGAATAGGAGACCTTCTTCGCCGCATCGCTCTTGGCATGCACGACGCCGTCGGTGACGGTGAGCTGGTCGGCCGGGAGGCGCGAGCTTCTCGGCCGCCATCTCGACGAGGACACGGCGCGCTTCAGCGGCGGCGACGCGCATCTGCTTGCCGCCGAGCTGGACGCCGGTCGAGCCCGAGGCGCCGCCCTGGTTGACGCTGGTGGCGGTGTCGCCCATCAGCACCTTGACGGCCTTGAACGGTACGTCGAGCTCCTCGGCGACGATCTGGCCGATGGCGGCGAACAGGCCCTGGCCCATGTCCATCTTGCCGAAGAAGGCGGAGACGCTGCCGTCGGCGTTGACGGCGATAAAGGTCGAGAGCTGGTCGGGCGTGAGCGGTGGCTTGCTGGCGATCGCCTGCGCGAATGCGCGCATCGATGCCGAGCACGGTGTCGAGGCCGATCGGCGCACCGATCGAAACGACGAGCGCGCCTGCACCCTTGAGCAGCGCGCGACGGGAGATGTTGTTTTCCATCTTGGTCATGTTTGCCTCCCCTTAGCCCATCATCTCGGCGGCGCGCTTGACTGCACGAAGGATGCTGACGTGGGTCCCGCAACGGCATTTCAGGCCGGTGAGCGCGTTCTTGATCTCATCCTCGGTCGGCTTCTTCTTCTCGTTGAGGAGGGCGGCGGCCGTCATGATCCAGCCGTTGATGCAGTAGCCGCACTGCGGCACCTGTTCCTCGACATAGGCCTTCTGGATCGCGTGCGGCTTCTCCGGCGTGCCAAGGCCGGCGAGCGTCACCACCTTGCCGCTGCCGATGGCGGAGACCGGCGTCACGCAGGAGCGGATCGGCTGGCCGTTGAGATGCACCGTGCAGGCGCCGCATTGCGCGAGCCCGCAGCCGAAATGCGGATTGTTGAGCCCGATGTCGTTGCGCAGCGCATAGAGCAACGGCATGTCGGGATCGGCATCGATCGTATGGACCTTGCCGTTCACGTCGAGGTTTATTCGAGCCATGGGTGCATATCTCCCTGATTGGCGCTCGTTTGAGAGAGGGGGCCTTCGCCGGCCGCAGTGTCTAGCCGAGATTTGGACTATTTCCAAAGACTAAACCAACCCCCGTGCCATGGGAACGGGGGTTGGCAGCCTGCGGCGACAGCACGCGGTTAACGGAACCTGACGATTTATTGACGTGCGGCCGGTCGCACGAAACCGGGCTCCGCAGCATCGCTTGCGCCCGCGAGCGCCTGCACTGCCGCGAACAGGTCCCGTACCTGCTGCTCGGGCACGTTGCGGGTGATGAACACGAGCCGGCTCACGCGGCTCTCGTCCGGCCAGCTCGCCAGCTCGATCGGCGGGTGGGAGAGATGTTGCACCACTTGCACCAGAACCGGGCCGCGGCAGCCAGCAATGTTGAGGAAGCCCTTCACCCGCAGGAGGTCGCCGCCGCGCAACGCCATCAGGGTCTCCATGGCGCGCGCGAACGCGTTGAAGTCGAGCGGCTCCTCTTCGGTCATGACGAAGCTCAGGATGCCGTCGGAATGCTCGGCTTCGGCCACGAAGCCCGAGCGCTCGGCGGCGCCCGGCTCGGTGAGGCAGCGCGGATCGAGCGCGCCGTCGACGGCAACCTCGATCGGCGCCTGCTTGTTGAGCGTGCGCAGATGCGCGGTGAGGCGCGCGGGCTCCTCCGGGTCGGCGAGATCCGACTTCGTGATGACGATGCGGTCGGCGAGGATCGCCTGCTTGCGCGCCTCAGCGGACCACTCGAGCGTCGATACGCCGCTGACCGCGTCGACGGCCGTGAGCACCACCTCGACGAAGAACTCAGCCCCGAGCGCGCGGTCGGTCGCGAAGGTCTGCAGGATGGGCCCCGGATCGGCCAGCCCTGAGGTCTCGATCAGCACGCGCTCGAACGGCGGCAGCGCGCCGCGGTCGCGATCCATCACCAGGTGGCGCAACGTCACCTGCAGATCGGAGCGCGTGATGCAGCAGACGCAGCCGTTGCCCAGAAGCGCGACCTCGTCGGTCGTTCCGCGCACCAGCGCGTCGTCGATGCCAACCGCGCCGTACTCGTTGATGATGACGGCAGTTGCGCGGCCTTCCGGCGTCGTGAGGAAGCGCCGCACCAGCGTGGTCTTGCCGGCCCCCAGGAAGCCCGTGACGATCGTGACCGGCATGCGCGCGCCGCGCGCGCGCTTCTGCCGCCGCCCGAACGGACCGAGGTCGCGTGATGGGAAGAGGTCGAGCGTGGTCATCTGGCGAGGCTCAGACCGTCAGAGGACCCTAGGCTCTTGGTTGTAGATATCATGCTATGCACGCTCGTCCTTGCTGCTGAGACCGTCCTAGGCTCGCGCGAGCCTGGTTTCAAGAAGCGGCTGGGCAAGAAGCGGGATGAGGCTTGTCGTTCTTTCAATTCGAGATGGGTGTGGCGCGTAATCGTTCTAATTGTGATTGCCATCACTTCAAAAGAAGAATTTTCCTGCCAAGGTTCTCTCCAACATCGACAAGGGAGAGGAACATGTTCGGCGCGGAAGTCGGATTGATTATCTCGGTCGTCACCGGTCTCGTACTGGCGCTGGTGATTTTCGGGATCTTCGCGAGGAACAAATGGGGTATCAACACTGGGACGGTCGTATGCCCCGGTTGCAAAACTCCTCAACCTGCGTTCCGTAAGCCCAGCATCCCTCAAGCAAGCGCTTTGGGGCGGCTACACCTGCCCGAATTGCCATCGCGAGCTCGACAAATGGGGCCGCGAGATTTCAGCCGGTTAAAAACACCTGATCGATTTTTGGAAGAGACCGCCGCGAGGCGCGAGCGCAAAGATTAATCGTCTATCGACGCCACCGCCGATCCTCTGGTTCGCTATCCCTTCAGCGTCGAGGCGAATCGGCACGGGTCATCCTCACTATCGTCCTGCACTGTGGTGACACCTCACGGCTTGCGGGCGGAGTCTTGGCCTCTCAACCCCGATATCGTCTCGACATTTCTTTGAACAGTATCGCCACTTGTTGAACCAGCCGCGCCGATAAGAGACGAGGCCGACGCCACGACTGCAGTTCGGATTCGAACATTTCATGACAGTTTCCTCGTTCTTTGGTGCTCCCCTTCAAAGCAGATATCTAACAGCGCCAGCCGGGAGCAATCTTGCCACCGAGTGCCAATGATTTGCGCCCAGGCGCCAGCCGCACCGGAGACGGCGCCCGAGCTTGCATCAGAGTGAGCTGAGAACGTGACGGGCTGCATCAGCCCGGGTCGTCCTGGCTCGTTCAAAAATCCATCTCCAGGATGTAGAGCCCGCCCGAGAAGCGGTCGACCGCGTAGACGATCTCGCGCTCGTCGACGAACACGTCGTTGAGCTGGATCGAGTTGATCTTGGTCATGCGCGGCGCCGGCGGCACGAAGGTGGCGACCTCTCTCGGCTGATAGGGATTGGAGAGGTCGTAGGCGCGCAGGCCGCCGTTGAAGAACGTGCCGATGACGATCTCCTCCGACTTCCAAGAGTTCGGGCCGGGCGTGTTCTCGTGGATGTTATGGGCGCCGAAACGGCCGCCGCGATCCTTGTAGTCGTCCGGGTTCGGCAGCGGGCATGTCGAGATCGGGATCGGATTGGCCTCGTTGCGGTTGTCGAGAATCCAGATCAGCTTCGGCCAGTCGACCGCGTTGTCGCCGGTCGATTCGTCGGTCATGACGAGCAGATTGCGCTCGAACAGCGGCAGCACCGTGTGGGTGAAGCCGGTGTAGGGCGGCGAGTTGTCGAAGCGGCAGATCGGCTTCGGATTCGACTTGTCGGAGATGTCCATGATGAACATGCCGGCATCGATGTAGGCGAGGTACATGCGATCGGGCCGCTGCGGATAGACGTTGGTGTTGTGCGCGCGGTTGCCCTTGTCCATCGCGGGCTTGGCGTGACGGGCAGGCGGCGCAACGTTGTCGCCCTCGCGCGTGCCAGGGAGCCACCAGCGGCCCACTTCCACCGGCTTGGTGGGATTGCGCACGTCGAAGCAGCGATAGATCTGGTCATCGAGCGGATGCGTCGGCTTGAAGTCGGGGGCGCCGGAGGCCATGTGGACGTATTCGCCGTCGCAGAACCAGAGCTGGTGCACGCCGCGCGAATAGTCGCCGCCGCAGTCCACGAAGGCGATCGACTTGGGATTCTCCGGCACCGAGATGTCAAACAGCTCGAAGCCCGCTGGCTTCTGCCCAACCTTCTGGCACTGATAGGCGACCGCCATGATGTTGCCGGCGATCTCGAGCGAGTTCGATCGCATGTAAGGCTGCGGCAGGTCGGTCTGCACCACGACCTTGGGCTTGCGCGGGTCGGAGACGTCTACGCCGGTAAAGTTCTTCGGCGCGCTCTCATGCGCGAGCCAGATGATGCGGCGCCCGTCCGGTGCGACCTGCACCGCCATGCCCTCGCCCATGCCCCCGAACCCGTCAAGCTCATGCTGGGCCAGCAATTTGAAATTCCAGCAGATGGGCTCGTAGGTGCTTCGCAGCGGGGTTTTGTCAGTCGCCGACATAGTACTCTCCATGGGGTTACGGGCGGGGCTGCACTTAGCGCGTTTCGGCGGCCGAAGAAACCGGCGAGGCGGCCTAACTTTCGGAAATCATTGATCTGGCGCAAAGCCAGGGCGGCCCGACCGATCTACCTGTGACCGGACCTAGAGGGGGTGTAGCGCGCCCGTTGGGCATGTGTTAGATTGTCACGGCAGAATACCTTAGGTCATTCGGCCTTGAAGCAAAAACAAGGGAGATTCGCATGGGACGGAAGTTGACTGCACTTTTGGTAACCGGTGGCTTGATGGCGTTGGGCGGAGCGGCGATTGCCCACCACTCCTTCGCGATGTTTGATCAGGAAAACCCGCTTGAGCTCGCCGGCTCGGTGCAGGAGTTCAAGTTCACCAGCCCGCATACGTTCATCCTGCTGAAGGTCAGCAAGGACGGCAAGGACGTCGTGTGGAATCTTGAGGGTGCGAGCCCGAGCGCGCTGGTGCGTGACGGCTGGACCAGCAAGACCATCAAGCCGGGCGACGAGCTGAATATGAAGATCGATCCGCTCCGCAGCGGCGCTCCGGGCGGCGCTTGGAACGTCAAGAACACCAAGATGAAGGACGGAAAGGCGATCAGCGCGACGCACTAGGGCTCCGGCGCGAATTGATCGCTCGACCTTCGGCCGCCGGTTGCGGTCAGGGAATGATAAGTCATGCTCATGCGAGGTTCGATCAGCCTGGTCGCGCTGATCGGAGTGCTGTGTGCCACCTTGAACGGTGCATGGGCGCTTGATGAGACAAAGTATCCGGACTGGAAAGGCCAATGGGTCAGAGCCGACAGCGCTGAAACTGCGCTGTGGGATGCTCGTAAGCCCTGGGGGCTGGGTCAGCAGCCCCCCCTAACTCCCGAATACCAGGCCATTTTCGAAGCCAATCTCAAGCAGCTCGCCGCCGGCGTGAAGGCCAGCGACCCGACGGCGCGCTGCATTCCGGCTGCGATGCCGCGCGTGATGATGGCGATCCATCCGATGGAGATCGTCATCTTGCCGGACACGACCTACATCATGATCGAGACCTCCTCGACGCTGCGCCGCATCTTCACCGATGGGCGGGCGTGGCCGAAGGAGCGCGAGCCAAGCTACGCGGGCTTCTCGATTGGACAGTGGGAAGACACCGATCGCGACGGCCGTTTCGATACGCTTGCGATCGAAACGCGCTGGATCAAGGGGCCGCACAGCTACGACGATAGCGGCATTCCGCTGCACACCGACGAGCAGGCGGTCATCAAGGAACGGATCAGCCTGGACAAGAGCGATTCGCGCCTTCTGCATAACGAGATCACGACGATCGACAACGCGTTGACCAAGCCCTGGACGGTGATCCAGAGCTACCGTCGCGCTGCCGCTGCGCGGCCGCTATGGACCGAGCGCGTCTGCAGTGAGGACGGCCAGACCATCCGCATCGGCGAGGAGGACTATGCGCTGAGCGACGGTCTGCTGATGCCCGTGCGCAAGGGTCAGCCGCCTCCGGATTTGAGATACTTCAACCAAAAGCAAAACCAAAACTAGGGAGGCTCACCGCGCCAAGCGAGCCTCTCCGGGAGCGTCAAGGAATGCAAGGTCGGGTCTTGATGGGGGTGGTCGCGCTGGCGCTCGCGTTCGCCATTCTTGCGTTCGCGATTGACGAAGGCGCGGCGCTCGATGCCCCCAGTACCCCGACTGGAAGGGCCAGTGGATGCGGCTTGGCAGCGGCCAGGGCGCCCCCTGGGATCCCGCCAAACCTTGGGGGGCGGGCCAGCAGGCCCCGCTCACGCCCGACTATCAGGCGCTGTTCGAAGCCAATCTGCGCGACCAGGCCGCCGGCGGGCAGGGCTCCGATCCTTCCTTCCGCTGCATCCCGACCGGCATGCCACGGGTGATGATCGCCGTGCAGCCCATGGAGATCGTGGTCTCGCCCGACACCACCTACGTGATGCTGGAATTGTTTGGCACGCTGCGCCGCATTTTCACCGATGGACGCGACTGGCCGAAGGACATCGAGCCCTCGTTTGCCGGGTACTCCATTGGCAAGTGGGAGGACGCCGACGGCGATGGCCGCTTCGACACGCTGGTGGCCGAGACGCGCGCGATCAAGGGCCCGCACAGCTACGAATTCGAGCGGCATTCCCTTCCACCAGGATGGCCGCGCGATCATTCGCGAGCGCATCTTCTCCGACAAAACGAACCCGAATGTCCTGCACAACGAGATCACCTCGATCGACAGCGCGCTGACGCAGCCCTGGACCGTGAAGCGCAGCTATCGCCGGGTGCCGGTCAAGGAGCCGATCTGGTCGGAATACGTTTGCTCCGAGAACAACCGGCATGTTCAGATCGGATCGGAAAACTATGTCATCGGCGCTGACGGGCTGCTGATGCCGACCCGGAAGAATCAGTCGCCGCCGGACCTGCGGCACTTTCAGTAGTGGAGTTTTGTGCGGCCATGCGTGCTTTCTGTTCGATCGGTGCACTGACAATGGCGGCCATGCTGTGCGTGACGGCGACCAGCGCGAACGCGCACGACGAAAAGAAATATCCCGACATGCGGGCACAGTGGACGCGGATCGGCTCCGCCGCGTTCGATCCGAACAAGCCCGGCGGGCGCGGCCAGCAGCCGCCGCTCACGCCTGAATATCAGGCGCTGCTCGACCACATCCTGGCTGCGCGGGCCGCCGGGTCGCTCGAAGGCAACATGACGGTCACCTGCATTCCGTCCGGCATGCCGCGGGCGATGATCGTCTACGAAACGATGGACGTGATCGTGCTGCCGGAGACGACCTACATCCGGATGTCGTACATGAACGAGCTGCGCCGCATCTACACCGACGGGCGCGCCTGGCCGGCCAAGATCACGCCAACGTTCGCGGGCTATTCCATCGGCAAATGGCTCGACGAGGACGGCGACGGCCGCTACGACACGCTCGTGGTCGAGACGCGCGGCTTCAAAGGCCCACGCACCTTCGACGGCACGCCTGGTATCCCGCTGCACTCTGACAATCAGACCGTCGTCGAGGAGCGCATCTATCTCGACAAGAGCGATCGCCGACGTTCTTCACGCCGATATCAAGGTGACCGATCATTCGCTCACGCGCCCCTGGTCGGTCGCGCGGAAGTATCAGCGCGAGCACAGCCCGCATTGGTCGGAGTACATCTGCAATGAGGGCAACCAGCAGCTCCTGCTCGGCAAGGAGAACTACATGGTCAGCGCCGACGGCTTCCTGATGCCTGTCAAAAAGGGGCAGGCACCGCCGGACTTGAAATACTTCAATCAACCGAAATAGCCGCGCGCGAGAACGCAGGCAGAAAAAGGGAGGAGATCATGTTCAATCGACTGCATCATCGGCGCCGTTGCGCTCGTGACGATCTTGGGCGCCGCGACGGCGTCTGGCATTGCGCACGACGAAGGGAAATATCCCGATCTCAAGGGTGCGTGGATCAGGGCCGATCGTGGCCAGGCAACGCCCTGGGACCCGTCCAAGCCGCCAGGGCGCGGGCAGCAGGCGCCGCTCACACCCGAATATCAGGCCATGTATGACGCTGCGCTCGCGCGTAAGGCCGCCGGCATCGATCTGACGTCGTGCCTGCCGCCCGGCATGCCGCGCTCGATGATCGTGCCCGAGCCGATGGAGCTCATCGTGATGCCGGACACGACCTACATCATGCTGACCTACATGAGCGAGTTCCGTCGCATCTACACCGACGGCCGCAAGTTTGCCAGACGACATCGAGCCGGCGTTCTCGGGCTTTTCGATCGGCACATGGGAGGACACCGACAAGCGACGGGCGCTTCGACACGCTGGTGGTCGAGACCCGCGGCATGAAGGGGCCGCGCACGCTTCGACGACAGCGGCATCCCGCTGCACAAGGACAACGAGACGGTCGTCAAGGAGCGCATCTATCTCGATAAGAGCGACCCCAATCTTCTCCATGACGAGATCACGACCATCGACCATGCGCTGACCCGCCCATGGACCGTGACGCGAAGCTACCGTCGCGATCGCGACGCGGAATGGACCGAGCACCTGTGCGCCGAGAACAACCAGTATGTGACGCTGGGCGATGAGGTCTATTCGATCAGCGATGAGGGCTTCCTCTCGCCGACCCGGAAGGACCAGCCGCCGCCGGATCTGCGTTACTTCACGCCAAGCCGCTAATGCCAACGCCTGATGATCGCCTCGGGGGCGAGGCGATCATCGGAAGACCTTACTCGTAAATATGAACCGGGGAATTCGAGGGGGCTAACATGCATCTAATTCCGCACTCATGGGAGCACTGGCACATTCTGGTCAGCCTGTTGCCCTCCGTCGGGCTGTTCTTCGCGCTGTGCCTGTATGGGATAGGGATCTACACAGACAAGGACATCATCAAGCGCGCCTGCCTCATCATTTTTGTCCTGATCGCTCTGGCGACCGTTCCGACCTATCTCAGCGGCGATCATTCGATGACCGCGCTGGCCGGCAATCCTCGGTTCCCCGAGGGTATGATGAATAGCCACTTCAGCTGGAGCGTTGCTGCACTGTTTCTCATGGCGGCGACCGGAATCGTGGCCTGGCTCGAGCTGGTCCGCTCCTGGAACGGGCGCCCGTCCCAGAACGCGCTGCATCTGGTGCTGGGGCTTGCGCCTGGTGACGCTGGCGCTGATGATGGTCGCCGGTGAGCTCGGCTGGCAGATCAATCACAACGAGCTTCGGCTCGATCCGGCGACACAAAAGACGTCGCAGCTATGGTCACACGTCGCACATGATCCTGAATCACTTCCCGACCATCGGGTTCGTGATCGGGCTCGGGGTCTATGTCGGCGCGCTGATCCTGGACAATATCGTCCTGAAGCGTGCGGGCCTCTTCCTGTTCGTGGCCTGCGCAATCCTGACCGTTCCGACCTATGTCACCGGCAATGCCTCGATGTGGGCGGTGACCGATCCGCCGATCGCCAGGCGTCTCGAAGGCCGTGATCAATGCGCACCGCGATATGGCGCTGCTGGCTTTGTTCGGCCTGGCGTTCACCGGCGTCACGGCCTGGATCGAGCTCTGGCGCTACCGGTACCTCGGGCGCTTCTCCAACCTGTCGCTCTATCTGGTGCTGGCGTTCGCGGTCGTCACGTTCGCCATCATGGCTGAGACCGGGCATCGCGGCGGGCAGATCAATCATCCGGAGATCGTGCTGCCGACCGACGTGCTGCCGACCGATCCGAAGCTCGGCTGGACCGCCGGCGATCGAGCTGGCGATCAATCAGGTGATCTGGTTCGTGCCCTGGCAGACCCTGCATTTCTTCGGCTTCTCGCTGGTCTTCGGCGTGGCGCTGGCGATATCGCTGCGCGTGCTTGGCTTCTGGAAATCGATGTCGTTTGCCGCCGTTCACCGGCTGCTGCCGATCGGGGTCTTCGGCGTGATGATGAATGTGTTCAGCGGCATGCTGATCCTGCAGGCGGATTCCAGCCGCTATCTGAACGAGATCACCTTCGTGCCGAAGATCATCTTCATCGCGATCGGCGCGCTTGCGGTGCTTTATTTCTCGCTGTCGGAGCGGCTGTGGGATGTCAAGGCCGGGGAGGAGGCGCCGATGGGTGCCAAGTGGGTCGCAGCCTTGGTGCTGGTGTCCTGGACCATCGTGATCATGGGCGGCCGGCTGCTGCCTTACCTTTGATGGAGAGAAAGCGATGTTATCCGGAAACGGCTTTATCATTCTCATGGTCATTCTGGTCTCGGGCTCTGTGCTGGGGCTGGCCGGTCTGGCCGTCTACTGTCTGAACAAAACCGTCGATCAGAGCGAGGGCTAGCGCTATGAGCTTTTTCGAATGGCTGGCGCAGACGCCATATGTGCAGTGGGTTCAAGAATCGTGGGGTTGGCCGGTAGCCCTGACGTTGCATGCATTCGGAACGGCGACCATCGTGGGCCTCATGGCCATTATCACCCTGCGCATGCTGGGTTTGTTCCGGACGATCCCGTACAGCGCGGTGCAGTGGCTGATCCCGTTCATCTGGGTTGCACTGGCGGTCCAGGTCGCGAGCGGCCTGACGCTCTGGATGACGAAGCCAGCGCAGTATCTGGGCGATGGCATGTTCGAAGTAAAGATGACGTTTCTTCTCGCCAGCATTATCGTGACCGTGATGTTCCAGCGCATCGTCAGGAGTGAGGTATCAAGCTGGGATACGGGCCGAAAGGCCACACCGCGTGGCGCGCGGTTAGCGGTGGCGACCGGCCTGTTGTGGGCGGCGGTGCTTGTCGGAGGGCGACTGACCGCCTATCTCGGGTCGCTCTATCCGAGCTGAGGAGTAGGCGCGTGTGCGAGTGATCTGGCCGTGGCAAGACCGGGGACACGGATGGTCCTGGCTCAAGGCCGGCACATTCGCGCTGATGTTTGCGCCCGCGATCTGGATCATCGATCAGGTTCGCACCGGCGAGTTCGGGCCGGTTCCGCTTGGCGGCCTCACTTACTGGTCGGGGCTGTGGGCGACCGCGCTGCTGCTGCTGGCGCTCGCGATCACGCCGGCGGTGACGATCTTTCGTTGGGGCAGGCTCATCATCGTGCGGCGAATGATCGGCGTCACTGCGCTCGTCTACTCCCTCGCTCATCTCGTCATCTATTTCGCACTCCGACTATGGGACTTCACGCGCATCGGCCGTGAGATGGTGACACGACCAAGCTTGATCCTGGCGACGGCGGCAACGCTCGGTTTGATTGCGCTGGGCGCGACCTCCCTCGATGTCATGGTGGAGCGCATGGGCGTGAGCTGGCAGCGGCTGCACAACACGGTCTATGTCGTTACGGCCCTGGCGCTCATCCACTACCTGCTGTCGCCCGGCATATTTCCGGATCAGTACTTCACGTGCGGGATGTTCTTCTGGCTGATGAGCTGGCGGCTGCTCGCCCGCCGACGGCTGGGAGCTGATGCCTTTGCGCTCACGGCGCTTGCGGTCGTGTCGACACTGTTCACGGCGCTGCTCGAAGCCGGCTGGGTTTGGGCCTATCACGGCTACGAGCCGGTCGGAACGCTCGGCGCCAATTTCAGCCTGGAGCTGGGCGTGCCCGCGGCCTGGAAGATGCTGGTGCTCGGGCTCGCGATCGCGCTCGCGGCGGCGCTACAGCCCGCCCGCAAGCGCACGCCAGGTCTTGCGGCGCAGGACGCGCCAGATGTCAGGTCGCGAGCTTGAATCTGATTGAACGGAGGTGTTTGCGATGAGTGGACAGCAAAAGCGGCGTTGGCCGCGAGCGGCGGCGATGATCGGGATGGTGGGCCTTTGCGCGGGCGCGTTGAGCCCAATCGCTTTGGGCCCAGCCGCCTGGGGCCAGGATCGCGGTGCGACACCACCCAAGGAAACGATCTTCGCGCGCAAGATCCTCATGGATTCGATCAGCCAAAACATGGACGAGCTCGAAGCCAATGCGGGCTCCGCCAAGGTCGACCTGGCCGAGGGGCACAGTCACGCCGACATCGTCTCGGTGATGCTGATGGCGTTCCCGCATCTCTTCCCGCCAACCACCAATGAGTGGAAGCCCAACGTTGATCGCGATCCCGGCAGCGACACCTATGCGGCCCCCGAGATCTGGAGCCGCTTTGCGGATTTCTACAAGCGCGTCCAAGATGCGGCGCAGATCGCCTACAAGGCGAGCCGCGCCGAGACCGAGCAGGCTTTCAAGGACCAGGTCGCGCAATTGCGCGTCGCCTGTGACTCCTGCCATGGCGTCTACTTGAAGAAGGATTGAGGCGGGGCCGCTCCGATTGATTACCCCGCGTGCCCGGGGGCTCCCTTCGGTCGCCCGGGACACGCAAGGCTACTGATGCAGCAAGATTAGGCCGCCGCCTTGGCCCACAGGTCCGGCCGCAGCGCTTTCTTCCAGTCCGGAATGGCGTCGATCTTCTTCTCGCGCAGCAGCACCTCAGCATCGCGGCGCAGATCAGGCTCGAGCCCGCTCGGGAATCCCGGGCTGACCTCGACGCGCGCCAGCGCCTTGGCGAGCGTCTCGCGCGATATGGTGAAGCCCTTGGAGCTGAAGTAGCTGTAGATCAGATCGGAGACCTTGCCGGGATTGTTCTTGAAGTCGCTGGCGACTTCCTGCCAGGCCTTGAGATAGGCGATCACGGTGTCCGGATTCTTCTGCACGAAGTCGGGCGTGGCGGCCATGAACACCGGCATCTTGTCGATGCTGGAGAAATCCATGAGCGAGACGCCGATGCCTTCGGCGACCGCGATCTCGTTGTAGGGCTCGACACCGACGAAAGCGTCCACGGTCTTGGCGGCGAGCGCGGCCGACCATGTTGTTGACGTCCATGCGCACCTCCTGGAAGTCGCCCTTCTTGAGGCCGGCCTTGGGAGCGATGATGTCGACGAAGACGTTGCCGATCGATGAGCCGGTCTGGTTGGCGACCTTGCGGCCCCTGAGCTCCTCGACCTTGGTGATGTTGAGGTCCTTGCGGGCCACGATCTGGGCGGTCTTGCCCACGTACTCGATCTGCGCGATGGCGACGAGGCCGCCCTTGTCGTGGCCGATGATGAACGACTGCGCCGCATAGGTGCCCATGTCGACCTGGCGCGCCACCATCTGCTGCATGGTGAGATTGCCGGAGGCGACCGCGAATTCCTCGAACTTGATGCCGCGCTTTTCGAGCGCGCCCGACTTGAGCAGGTAGTAGGTCGGCATGCCCCAGATGTTGGTCTGATAGCCCTGGCGGATGGTCGCCATCTGGGCGGATGCTGGCCGCAGTCCGAGACCGCTGCTCAGCGCGGCGGCGCCAGTCGCCGCGAGCGCTTGGCGGCGGGTGATCGCGGGGGAAGGAATGGTCATGGCGGTTCCTCCTGCTGGTTTGGCCGGCTTGATGGCTTGATTTAATCATCCGGACGGCTGGCTGGCCATGCGGCCTTTTTGTTGCAAGTTCCCTTCGCGGACGCGGTTCAAGCGTCATCGGGCTGCTCGCCCAGATGACGCAGCAGTGCCTTCTGGTACTCCAGGAACTCGACGCTGAGCGGATCGCGCGGGCGCGCCAGCGTGATCGGCACCTCGGTCTTGATCCGTCCAGGATGCGGCGTCATCACGATCACCCGGTCGGCGAGATAGACCGCTTCCGCCACGTTGTGGGTCACATAGATCACGGTCTTGCGGGTCTCACGCCAGACGTCGGCCAAGCAGCCGCTGCATGGCGTCGCGCGTGAGCGCGTCGAGCGCCGCGAACGGCTCGTCCATCAGAAGCACGGACGGGTTGTAGGCGAGCGCACGCGCGATCGCGACCCGCTGCTGCATGCCGCCCGACAGATGATGCGGATAGGACTGCGCGAACTTCTCGAGCTTGACCAGGCGCAACTGCTTGAGCGCGATCTCCTCGCGCTCGGCCTTGCCGATGCCCTTCATCTCGAGCCCGAAGGCGACGTTGCCGAGCGCGGTGCGCCAGGGAAAGAGCTGCGCGAAATCCTGGAACACGATGCCGCGGTCGGTGCCGTGTCCGCGGACGGCCTCGCCGCCGATGCGGATCTCGCCGCCGGTCGGCGCGAGAAATCCCGCGATGATGTTAAGGAGCGTAGTCTTGCCGCAGCCCGATGGTCCCAGCAGGCAGAGGAATTGCGACTGCTCCATGTCGAAGCTGACGCCGTCGACCGCGCTGCACGCTGCCCGGCCGGCGTGTCGTAGACGAGCGAGACATTGCGGACTTCAATGTGCGGCATTGGTGCGCCTAGCCGGCGAGCGCCTGGCGCAGAATATCAAGCGCATCGTTGCTGCCGTCGAGCGACCGAAAGACGCGGCGCTTGATTTTCCAGCCCTCCGCAGTGCGTGCGAGCTCCCAACGGTTGGCGCCCACACGGTGGATGCGATAGCCCTTGGACACGCCATGCGCCGGGACCTCGACCGGCTCGGCCAACGCATCCGGACTGATGATCTGCAGGTAGGACGTGGCGACCGCTCGATCGCCGTCGAGCTCGACATGCGGCAGGCCGGCGAAGTGGGCAAGGCCGCCGCGGATCGCCTCCTGGTGCGCCGGCCGCTGCGACATCTCGGAGATGGTATCGTTGCCGGTCGCGGTCTTGGCACCGCCGAGATCGAGCACGCCGTCGTCGGCGAAGATCGAGCGAATGTAGGACTGCGCGCCGGTATCGGCGCTCGGCGGATGGCTGGCGATGAGATTGTAGATCGCGAGCCGATCCTCGATCGCGCTGATCCGATCCTCGATCGTGCGCTCCTTCGCCTCCGCCATGCATTTTCCCCCGGTCCCGACGCCTGCGCGTTTCAGTCATGCTGCCATGCCGGTCTCGGCGATGCCAGGGTGGGCATGGTGCTAGGGCCCGGGCGCCAGAATCATGGAGCTGCTCTGGGACGTGTGCTCGAAGCAGGCACAAGATCCAGCTTGGGGGCACATCGGAAAAGATCACCGGCGTTCGCGGGCCGGCCCGCAGTTAGTCAAGATTCGGAACGAGCTTCTTGACGGCTTCAACGATGGCCGGTGAGGTCCGGTAGAGATTGGCGATCAGCCGCTCCAGGTGCTCAGGCGGGCGATAGGCCATGTCGAGTTTCATCTTCTCGGCTTCCGCGATCAGCTCCGGGTCCCGGGCCGCCTTGGCAATCGCCTCACGCATGATCTCCACGCGCTCGTTCGGCACGGAGGGCGGGAACACATAGGGGCGGCCGAACTCGACGCTCGAAAACACGAAGCGCATGAGCTGGCGCTGCTCGTCGGTCTTGGCCTCTCCGAAAATGGTCGGCACGTCGGGCCGGTCCGGGAGCGCCGCTTCCTCGACGCGGAAGAGGATGCGCAGCTTGCCCTCGCGAAACAGCCGGTCGTAACTGCGGAACTGGCTGTAGGACGAGCACACGCCCTGCACCTCACTGCGCTCGATGGCAAGCAGCACATCCTGCGCGGCCTTGTAGCCCTCGACGATGCGGAATTTCGTACCGAGCACATGGTTGAGCACGGTCGGCACGATGCTCAGCGTCGAGGCGGCGCCCGAGCCGCCGACGATCAGCTCGCTGGTGAACAGGTCGGCGGGCGTCTTCACTGCGGCCGTCGCCGAGGCCGTGCAGACGCGGCCGGGAAACGAGGTGGCGCCCAGCCACAGGAAGCGGCGCGGGTCGGCCTCGATGTTGGGCTGGCCCATCATGGCCTGACTCGGGAAATTGCGCGAGAACGTGCCCATGACGGTCCCGTCGCGCGGCGCCTGTCCGTAGACATAGTTGGCCGCCGCGACGCTCGCCGCCGCCGTCATGTTCTGGACGATGACGTTGGGACGGCCCGGAATGTACTTGCCGAGGTATTTTGCGAGCAGGCGTCCGCCCACGTCGTGGTCGTTGCCGACCGGGTGGCCGACGATCAGGCGGACTTGTTTGTTGCGGTAGAAATCTTGCGCGGCCTCCCCGTGAGCATCCGACAAGAGGCCGCCGACGCCAATGAATGCCGACGCCAGCAGACCGATGGTCTTCACAGCAGTCATGCGCGATCTCTCCCGGCGCCGAGCGCGAGGGCGCCGCGACCAGCGCCCGCCGCAGCGATCATGCCCACCAAACGTGCGGCCCGCCAGACGCCCAGGAGCTGTTTAAGCCCGCCGCCAGCGCCGCCAGCGCAGGTCCGACAGAATCGCACGCGCCGCATTGTGGCCGGGCGCACCGGTGACTCCGCCGCCGGGATGCGCGCCCGAGCCGCAGTGGTAGAGGCCCGCCACCGGGCTGCGGTAGTCGGCATGGCCGAGCAGCGGGCGGGCCCAGAACAGCTGGTCGAGCGTGAGCGCGCCATGGAAGATGTCGCCGCCGATCAGCCCGAAGGTCTGCTCGAGATCGAGCGGGCTCAGCGCCTGGCGGCCGATGACGCTCGCCTTGAAGCCCGGAGCATAGCGGTCGACCGTGTCGATCATCAGGTCGGCCACCTCGTCGCGGTGATCGCTCCAGGAGCGGCCGTCCGGCAGCTCTGGCGCGACGTGCTGGCAGAACAGGCTCGCCACATGGGCGCCCTTCGGGGCGAGGCTGTCGTCGAGAGTGGACGGGATCAGCATCTCGATGATCGGCTCGCGGCTCCAGCCATGCTGGCGCGCGTCCGCGTAGGCGCGATCCATATAGGCAAGGCTCGGCGCCATGATGATCCCGGATGTGTGGTGGTCGGCAACGCTATTGCCCGGCAGCGCCGTGAAGCTCGGCAGGCCTGAGAGCGCGACATTCATCCGGAAGGTGCCGGAGCCGCAGCGCCAGTTGCGCATACGCCGCAGAACGTCGGCGGAAAGCGCGCCTTCCGCCACCATGGTGGTGTAGAGCAGCCGCGGATTGACATTGGCCGCCACCACCTGGCCGCGGATCACGCGCCCGTCCGTAAGCACGACGCCGCAGGCGTGCTCACGCTCGATGAGGACCTCGCGCACCGCCGCGTCGGTCTCGATCTCGACGCCGTGGCTCGCCGCGGCCTTCGCCATCGCCTGCGTGATCGCCCCCATGCCGCCGATGGCGTGACCCCAGACGCGGCGCTTGCCGTTCACCTCGCCGAAGGCGTGATGCAGCAGCACATAGGCAGTGCCGGGCGTATAGGGCGAGGCATAGTTGCCGACCACTGCATCAAAGCCGAACAGCGCCTTAATGAGGTCACCCTCGAACCATTGGTCGAGATAGTCAGCCGGCCGACTTGGTGAAGAGATCGAGGATGACGCGCAGATTTTCGGTGGACAGCCGGCGCAGCCTGTTGCCAAGCTTCCCGGCTCTGAGGAGCTCGCCAAGGCCACGCAAGGAGCGCCCGGCCGTGAGATTCGGCGGCGCCTGCAGGACGAGATCGCGCAGCACGTCCGCGCCGGTGTCGATCTCGCGGTTGAAGGCGTCGAGCCGCTCGGCATCCCGTCGGCTGAACCTGGCAACCTCCTGCTCGGTGCGTCCCTCGGCGGCGAGAAGATGGCGACCATCGAGCGTGGGAAGGAAATTTTGCGCACGGCGCTCGACGATTCGCAGGCCATGGTCGTGAAGGTGCAGGTCGTGAATGACCTTTGGATTGAGCAGGCTCACCGTGTAGGCAGCGACCGAGTTACGGAACCCTGGATAAAACTCTTCCGTTACTGCTGCACCGCCCACGACCGCCCGTCGCTCAAGGACCTTGACCTTCAGCCCGGCCATGCCGAGATAGGCGGCGCAGACGAGGCCGTTGTGCCCTCCGCCAATGATGATGGCGTCATGCGTTCGCGTCGACATTGTTCGGTCCGATGGGGAGGTGATATGCGTTTGAGGGGTCTGGTTCTTGCATTGTGGGAAGAACAGCTGAGGGAACATTCGCTGGTTTGATCAGTTGCGGCCCTAGCGGCGCACGTGATTTAAAGCAGCCTAGCACGCGAGAGCCGAAGATGCCCGCGTCGATGTTCGTAGCAGGGGAAGCATCGCAACCGACATGCCTAAGACAACGTTAAGCTCCAAGACAACTTCAAGCTCAAAGACAACGTCAAGCTCGCGCCGGCCGTTCCGTGTCGGTCGTGCCAAGACGGGCCTGGGCCTCTTCGCCACCAAGCTGATCCGCAGGGGAAGCTTCATTGTCCGGTACATCGGCCGCATGCTGCCCAACCGGATCGCGGACGAGCTTGACACCAAGTATCTGTTCGAGGTCAACGCCCGTTGGACCGTCGACGGATCGAGCCGCAAGAACGTCGCGCGCTACGTCAACCACTCCTGCCGGCCGAACGCCGAAGCCGATGTGAAGAAGCGCAAGATCCTGATCACCGCGATCAAGACGATCAATCCGGGCGATGAGATCACCTACAATTACGGCCGCGACTATTTCAATGCCTTCATCAAGCAGCACGGCTGCAGGTGTGCGGCCTGCCACCAGAAGAAATTTGTGATGCGCTCGAAGCACAAGCGAAGCAGGAAGCGCAAGCGTGGCAAACGCTCCAGGTCGTGAGCGCGGCGCCCTATCGACTGTGGTAACATAGTACGCTGGTCGTCTGGCAGGTCGCAGTCTGGAGAGAGACTTCGTGCGTGCCTCAAGGGCTGCACTGATGCGTTGCGACTGCCATATCCACGTCGTCGGGCCGATCGGGCGTTATCCGCAGATCTCGACCCGGACTTATCAGGCCGCGGAGGCGCCGCTTGCGGCGCTTAAGGCGCACGGGGCGGCGCGCGGGGTTACGCGCTTCGTGGTCGTGCAGGCGAGCTTCTATGGCTCCGACAACAGGCTGCTCCTCGAAAGCCTCGATGCCCTCGCGGGGGATGGCCGTGGGGTCGCGGTGACCGACCCGGCGACGCCAGAGGCGTTGCTCGCGGATTTTGCCCGCCGAGGCGTGCGGGGGCTGCGCCTCAACCTCTACAGCACCGCCGCGGGGCGCGAGCAGTGCCAGATCGGTGGCCTGTTCACGCCGCTGGCCGATATCGCGGCCGGCATGGGTTGGCACGTGGAGGTGATCGCCGGCATCGATGTCCTTCTGGGCGCGGCGGACTTGCTCGCGCGCTCGCGCGTGCCCGTCGTCATCGACCACTATGGACTCTGCGGCCCTGCAACGCCGCAGAGCGAGCGCGGCCGGGCGCTGCTCGATTTCTTCCGGCTGCCCAATATCTGGATCAAACTGTCTGCGCCCTACCGGGTGAGCGACGATCCGCTCTGCACGCGACCGGACCCGGCCTGGCTCACCGCCATCGTGGAGGCCGCGCCCAATCGTTGCGTCTGGGGCAGCGACTGGCCGCACTCACCAGTGCACGCGCAGCAAGGGCATGCCGATCTGCAGCGGCCCTATCGGCCGCTGTCCTATGCGACCCTGGTCGACGACTTCCTGGCCGCGCTCGGCCATGATGCTGCCGCGCAAGCGATCATGATCGACAACCCGGCACGGCTTTACGGGTTTTGAGCCATATGGGTTTTGAGCACTGGGTCTTGCGCAACTTGGGTTTTGAGCAACATGGCCGATGCGACATCAGCGCCGTCCGATAAGCCGAAGCAGTTGATCGCCACACTCCTGCTGGAGCGGCCCGCCGCCCCGGACTATGCCCTGCTGGCCGAACGGATCGGCAAGCCGCTGGATTTCAATTTGGAAATAGCTTCGACGCACAAGTCTGATTTTCCGATGCTGCTGCCCGCGGACGGAGATTTGATCATGGGCATCAGGGTCGATACGCCCTTTTCATGGCCGCTCGAGCCAATGGCCCAATTTGCGTATTGGTGGCCCGATGCCATGAAAGACATTGCCCGCAGCACGTCCTTTGCCGCCATCACCTGCAGCTGGTGCCGGCATTCACGACTGGATGCGCACATCCGCCACCTGATTCTCGTGCGCGAGCTGGTCGAGCAGTTGCCGGTCATCGGTGTTGTATGGGGCTCAGTGCTGATCCAGCCCAGTGTCCTCAATGCCGAATTCAATCGTTTGCAACAGAGCGAGCTTCCGTTCTCGCTTTGGGTTCTGATTCAGTTCTCGAAGCAGCCCAATGGAAATATTCTGATCTCCACCATCGGCATGCGCGACTTTGGGCAAATGGAGATTGAAACGGAGAGCACGTTGCCTCTCGATCAGACCTTCGATCTGGTCCGCAAATTTGGCTCTTACATTATTGCGAAGGGTCCCGTCGTCAAAGACGGCGAGACGTTCGGCCTGAGTGAAGCGCAGCGGATCAAGGTTCGCTACGTTCGCTCCTTTCGGCCTGATGTGAACGAGAACGTCTATTGGTTGGAGCTGGCGGAGCAGCCGTCAGTGAACGACCGACAGGCTTTTTCAGCAAGTTGTTCGGCTCGGATCGCAAGCAGTAGTGGGGCCGGAGATAATCCGGGTTGGGTTGTCGTTGGTGCTTGTTAGGTTGAGCTTGTTAGGTTGAGCTTGGGAGGTTGAGCTGTGCCAAGTCCCATTCTTGCTCCGGTGATTGCGCTGGTGCTCTGGACCTTCGTGATCGGGGTCTGGCTGTACGCGACCCGTATCCCGGCGCTGACGAAGCACCGGATCGTCTACGATCCGCAACGCCCTGCGGAAGAGTTTCATGCTCAGCTCCCCGCCGAGGTGCGCTGGAAGGCTGACAACTACAACAATCTGCTGGAACAGCCGACGCTGTTTTATGCGGTGGCGCTGACGCTGGCGCTTCTCGAGGCAGGCTCTGGTTTCAATGCCGGATTGGCTTGGGCCTATGTGGCGCTGCGGATCGCCCATAGCCTCGTGCAGGCACTCATCAACAAGGTCATGATCCGGTTTGCGCTTTACGCGGTGGCCTCGCTCGTCCTGCTGATCATGACGATCCGCGCCGCGTGGATTGTCCTCTCAGCATAGGCCAAGTCGCTAATCGAACCTTGGGTTTTCCCAGCTTTGGATGCCGTCGATGAATTGAAAGGTCCCGTACGGGGTCTGATTGATGGCGCCGCAGGAAAAGATGCGCCGTGGCTTCCAGCCATGCAAATGGAAGATATGCGAGAGCCTGGCGTCGACCTGCGCCGAGTGGGTGCCGATGTGGGCCAGTTTGACGAACTCATCCATCGCATCGATGCAGGAAAAAACCACGTCGAGCTCGGCACCCTGAATGTCGATGTCGAGAAAATCGATCGGTTCCGTCAGAAGGTCGCCCAGGCGAACAGCCGGCACCTTCTCGACAAGAAAGGTTTGTCCTCGATTGTCCCTTGCCGAGATCACGTCGCTGTTCGCGAGCTCGAACATGCGCATGACGTCGTCATTCCTGGTGACGCTTGCCCCATAGTCATCGTTGCAAATCATGAACACCGGGCTGCCATCGGGCGTGCAGGCGGCACGCAGCAGCGTGAGGTCCGAGCCGGGGATCTCGTTCTGCTCGCAATTCCTGACCATAGAGTCGAAACGCGCCTTGTTGGCCTCCAGTGCCACGAGTTTCGGCCGGAGCAGCTCCTCCTTTTTCCGGCGCTTGAGCGCAGCGGCGGCATTGGAGATCCAGCGTCCGTATCCGGCGCCGACCTCGATCATGTTGAATTGCGTACGAGAGCGCTCGATGGCGGTCAGCAGATCGATCCATTCAAAATAGTCTTCACTGTTCTGGTGCGGGAAAGTCGGGTCGTCACCATATCTGGCGCTTCGTCCGCTGGCCTTGATGCCATTGGCGAGATCGGGGTTGAAGCCTGGAACGACCTCGATGAGGTCGCGCTCCAATTCGTGCGCGATGCGCGCTCCCATGAAATTGAAATGATACCGATCGTCGTTGAAGGGCGCAGTACGATGAAAGCTATCGAATATCAGGTGATGACCGCTCGGCCCGATCGGCTCGGTTTTCGCCCACGGTGGAGTGACGCCATGCGCCGACATGTCGGGCTTTGATCCGCGATTGACTTGACCGAAGGATTTTCAAGTAACGATTGTGAAATAAACAATAGCATCATCAGCGGATGTGGAACAGGCGGTCATTCGCTGCGATGGTCCGGCTGAATGGCTCGATCCGTCATGAGCATCCGGGGTGCTGGAGAATCCTACCTCGCAGCCCTGCCTCGCGCGGCCTGAAGCCGCTATGATCCCTCCGCAACACGACCAACGAACGCCAGCGGGGAGATGATGATGGGCGCTCGAGCTACCGCGATACTGGGCTGTCTGGCGGCGCTGGTTGCCGCGCCTGTTGCGGCGCAAACCTTTCCGTCCAAGGCCATCCACCTCGTCGTCCCCTATGCGGCGGGCGGCACCGGCGACATCGTGGCTCGGGTGGTCTCGGAGAAACTGTCGATCGCGCTCGGGCAATCGGTCGTGGTCGAGAACCGGCCGGGTGCGAGCGGCGCTGTCGGCTCGAAGGCGGTTGCGGCCGCAGCGCCTGACGGCCACACGCTGCTGGTCGGCCAGACCGGCGAAATGGCGATCAACCAGCATTGGGCCAAGAATCTCGGCTTCGATCCGGAGAAGGACCTGGTGCCGGTTGGCCTTGCGACCGTGGTGCCGCTGGCGCTGGTCGTGCCCGGCAAGGCGCCCTATTCGACGGTCGCCGAGATGCTGCAGGCGTCGAAGACGCGCGGGCTCTCATTCGCCTCGGCCGGCACCGCCACGCCTGGCCATTTCGCCGGCGAGGTGCTCAAGCTCAAGACCAAGAGCAACATGACCCACGTGCCTTACAACGGCGCCGGTCCGGCCCTGAACGACCTCCTCGGCGGGCATGTCGACCTGTTCTTTCCGGGCTTCCCGGCGGCGATCGCGCAGGTGAAGGCCGGCAACCTCAAGCTTCTGGCGGTGTCGACCGGCCGCCGCTCGGCGTCCGCGCCCGACGTGCCCACCGTTGCCGAGGCGAGTGGAATCGCAGGCTTCGACATCGCGCTCTGGCAGGGCTTCTTCGCACCGCGCGGGACGCCGGCCGAGACGGTCATGCGGCTTAACGCAGAGATCAACCGCATCCTGGCGGAGCCGGACGTCAAGGCGCGCCTGCTCGAGGCCGGCGCCGACGTGATGCCGACCACGGTGGATCAGTTCGCGACCTTCGTGAAGGCGGAAAGCGAGAAGTTTCTCGGGCATCATCAAGGATGCCAACATCAAGCCGGAGTGAGCCATCGCAGCTGAAATCGATCGTGCGCGTGATCGAGCGTGGAAGTGCTGACGTACTGTTGCGGCGGGGAGAAGGGATAGAGCTACATCAGTCGGTGGTTGAGTGAGCAGCTTCCGGTGGAGGCACCGTGAACCGCAGGACGTTCATGCGAGCTCTCGGCGCGTTCGTCGCAAGCGTCCATTCGCCTTGCCAAGCGCAGACCGCGTATCGCGCTCCCGGCTGGGGTGCGTGGAAGAAAATACCTTCCATCATCGTTGTGTCAGGCGAAGATGATAGGCGCCTGTCCGCCGTTCGCGCGGCTGTCAGCTTCTGGAACGCTACACTGCTTGAACTTGGCAGCCCATTTTGCTTGGGACCAGTAACGCACGTTGCCGGATCGATACCCTACGATGACCTGCGACCAGTCAGCGGTCGCGACGATGGTCCTGTGCGACCCCGCTGGCACAATGGTTCCTATCGTCTGGATTTCCCGGAGAGCATCAGCAGGCTGAGCGCTGATATTGTGCTTGCTTTGACGGATGGAAAGTTAAGGTCGTACACGACCGGTTCGCTTGAGCCGAGAAAGGTTCTGGTTGTCATCGACAATGACCTTGCCGAACCACGCGCGATGCCCAACGCAACATGGAAGATCACTCCTCAAAATGTGGTTGCTCACGAGTTGGGACACGCTATCGGCTTGGGTCACAACGACGACACGTCCGCGCTCATGTGCGGGAGAGCGGCTTGGTGTTGGGCTCCGTTTCCAGGCAACCCTTTCCCTCTGAAGGGCTTCTTTCAACTTACCGATGGCGACAAGGCCAAGCTACGCCAGATGTATCCGAGGCATTGGCCGACGCCGCCGCGGCCGCCGTGGTGGAAAGGGGATCCACCGCCTGCCGTCTGGAGAGGTTAGTGCCAGCGGCGCGATCGTGGCCGGACACCTCCCCGTCCATGATCCGGCCTCACAATCCGATCGTTTAAGATGACATTGCCCGCGCATGCTTGGCTGCGAGCGCGGGCAATCAGGACGTAGTGCTGTCGTATGCGTTTACGACCCGGCAGCCTCGCTGCCTGGCGGACGCACCTTCAGGATGCCCTGCATCGCGTTCTGGATGCGGTCGAGTGCGCTCTCGGCTTCGTCGGCCCGCGCCTCGGCCGTCTTGGCGCGCTCCTGCGTGGCCTCGAGGTCCGCGGTCAGGGTGTCGATGCGCTCCTGATATTCCTTGTCGACCTCATCCAGCCGGGTCTTGAGCTCCTTGACCTCGCCTTCGGCGATGCGCCGGCGTGTTTCCGCCGCTTCCAGAACGCGCTCCGCGAGCCGCATCTCCTCCTGCAGGTGTGCGGCGGCTGCTTCCGCGCGCGCCACCATCTCGGCGGCGTGCTCTTCGGTTGCCCGGATCAGCTCGGCCGTGCGCTCGACCAGGTCGAGCCCGGGTGCGGCCGGATCTGCTTCGGCTGCCTGGCGCAGGTCGCTGAAGTCTCTTTGCCGTTCCATGTTCATGTGACCTTCTACGCCTTTCACTTATTGCTCTGGTTGAACGAGCTGTCGCAGATCGCCGTCCATCGTGGTGACATCCTGCGGCTCTTCCGCGTCGGGTCCTGCCGCCGTGGCGGGCACATCCTCGGCTTTGATGGGCAGGCCAAGCGCCGTGATCAGCTGGCGCACTTCCAGGCGGGCAAGCACGTGCGACATGCTCGGCTTGACGCCGAGCAGCGAGGTCTCGAATGAATCGAACGTCGTCAACCCAAGCGGGAAGAACTCGCGATAGACTACCCGCTCCACCAGGCCGCTGGTCGTTCTGAACATGCCGCTGCGCGCGAGCTTGTCGAGCGCCTCGACCACGCTGCGCTCGTTGCGTGACGCGAGTGGAGAGATGCGGTTGCGCACGACAATCCAGTCGGGCTCCTGCTGGTTGATCGCGCGCCGCGCCTCGAAGGCGCGGGTGACGGTTTCCGCGTAGCGTGACGGCTTCAACGTGGTCTCCGGCGTCGGCCCCATGCTGAAGATGACGTCGAGATCGAGGAAGCTGTCGTTGACGGGGGTAATGAGGGTATCGGCGAGCCCGTGCGAGAACAGGTTCAAGGCGCTGCCGCCGCCCGGCGTGTCGATGAGAATGAAGTCGCACGACTGGTGAACGTTGCGCAGGACCTCCGAGAGCGCATCGATGCGATCGGAGTCGCTCCATCTCTCGCCACGCTCTCTCATGTCGTCGACGCAATGATGGTCGGGCAGGTCGAGCGGGTGGCGCTCGGTCATCGCCGAGATGCGCCGGTTCTCGAAGTAGCGGGTGAGCGTGCGCTGTTCGTAGTCCAAATCGATGGTGGTGACCTGGTGTCCGCTCCTCAGCAACGCGATCGCAACGTGCATCGCAAGGGTCGACTTGCCGCTGCCACCCTTGTGGTTGCCGAGCAAAATCACATGAGGCCCGGATGGTGAGGCAAGCATGATTGCGTCCTAACGTTTATGGCTACTGTTCAGCCCGACTAGTGCACAATGTGGAAGCCCGCTGCACGACGAAGTGTTTTTTAACGTCGATATTTAACGTTACCCGGTCCCGCCGGTTCTCGTTTCAGACATAAACTTCTGTCACCCTCACTATAAAGGAAACCAAGGAGAAAGTGATACCGCGTGATGCATGATTACTTATGGTTAACGCATGCCATAAGTGTTAACGGGCGCGGTGTTCAAATACAGGCCGGCGTGTAGCAAACAAAAAAGCTTTTCGGGCGCGCCTTGATCGAGCCAGATAGTCATGAAAAATCGTGGCCGATCCAGCCTCTGAATTCAAAATATTTTCTTCTTTCTTGTATCCCCAACATGTCCGCGCGGCTCTTATTTATTGCTACACTGCTCACGGTCGTGCTGCCTTTGCTCGTTTGCATCGGTATTTTTTTCGTCGCGCTTCCATGGTGGATCGATCGACGACTGCGATCCGATCCGGCGGTGCAGCAGCGCTTGCGCCTTGCTGTCACTGGCGGCAGCCTTGCCTGGGTCATCGATCCCGATCCGACCACCCCGCCTCGCTTGCCATACGGTCTGCTTGCGGTGGCGGCTCTGGCTGGGCTTGCGGTCACGGCGGTCGAGACCGCGACGTTTGCCTCACGCAGCGGCGTGCCCGATCTCTGGTATATGGCTGGCGCGTTTGCTTCGGCATTGGTGCTGACCGCGCCATTCGTCGTCGCCTGGATCTGCAAAGGTCCGCTATGCCGCTCCGTCGAGCGGGCGCTCGGCAGGCACGCCAATGCGAAACTCTCGTTCGCTGCACAGTCGATGCACGAGATCGGCGAGGTCGGCCGCGAGATCGATGAGGCCTACGCCTCGATGGGGCTGCGGTCGCGCGTCGATATCGTGCGTCTCGGCCGTGAGGCGCTGCTCGCACACGCCTGGCTTGGCCGCGATTCCGCCCTGGCGGAGGTCATCAGGATCAGGACCAGGGCCGATCACGACCTGCGCAATATCCAGTATTTCGCGCATCTGTCTGCGGATGCCCGGATCGCGCTCAAGCGGGCGCGCATCGCCTTTCAGGGCCTGGGCGCTCCGCCGGATGCGCTCGATCAGCTCGACGACCGCATGCGTGCCCGGCCGCTTGTCGATGCCTTGGAAGAGGCCCGCTGGCCACAGGCACATGAGCTGCTCGAGGCGATCCAAGCCGATCTCGGCAAGCTCCTGGACTTTGGCATGAACCTGGGTGCGCGTGAGCGCGCGATGCCGGAAACGGCAGCCGAGGCGTTCCGCGTTCTCAACGTGAGCGAAGATACGCCGCTCGACGTGATCAAATCGGTGATCAACGCCTATCGGCGCGTCTGGCACCCCGATCTGGCGCAGAACGACGTCGAGCGCCAACGCTGCACGCTGCGCATACAGCAGATCAATGTAGCCTGGGACCTCATTCAAAGGGCGCGGGCTTGAGAAACGGCTGTCGGTCGTGGCGCCGGATCAGCGCTCCTTCGGAACGCGATAGACCGTGGGCTCGGCGCCCGGCCGAGTGACTCTGACCGAGGTGAAACGCGAGTCCGCGTTGGGCGGTGGACCGGCTTCGATCGGTTCAGAGACGCTTGCCGGCCGTGTTGGCGACCGATCCACGGACTGTGCGCGTGACTCCAGCGGGTCTGAGAGAGGGTGGTCAAGCCTGTGAACCAGCGGCTTGAAGCTCGCGGTCGCATCCCGCGATACCTCTTCTTCGCCGCCCGAGGACAGATTGTCGCCGGGCGATGCACGCGCCTCACCAGAATCCGCGAATAGGCCGTGCGCTGCGGTTACGATCATGGGCGCCGCTCTGGGCACGGTGTGGCCCCTGATCTGCAGCTCGGCCGCCTGATCAAAACGAATCTGCGCACTGAACAGAATGGTCATGGCAGCGACGGCGGCGATACAGAACAGCGCCAGAATGCCGCCGCGGACCAGCAATCGCACGAAGTTCATATTTGCCCCCAAGTGAAAGCAACGCGCTCGGGATGTGTTTTCTTTAAGTTGTACTTCTTAAGGAGCCGTCTTGTAAGCTGCGGTCATGAAGCTCGCGGGGGCAACGAGCCGATCGCTTCACACATCAAGTTGTATGCATCAGAAAATTGTCATGACGCATGAACGCTCGAAATGGGGTGTCAATTTGACTATTTTCCAAACGGAAGCTGTGACTTCGTGAGCCGAGCCGCGCATTACCAGCGAGACGCACGAGCCGCGCGTCTCGCTATTCTTTTGCAACTTGCACCGGCGGTGGAATGCACCGCCACATGCGCGTATGGGACGCGCGTTCCGAGGCAGATTAATACCGTGCGCCACCGGTGCTGTTGCCCGAATCCATCTGACGCAGGACCTTGCGCTCCATCATCAACTGGCTTGCCGGAGCCGCCGGCGCGGTCTTGGAGAACGCGTCGTATTGGCGCTGCAGGCCATCCAGAGCCTTCGACGGCCGCGCGAACGTTCCCTGGACGGTTTGGATCTCCTCGACATTCTGCTGGAACAGCCTGGCAGCCTCGGTGTGCCTGCCCTGGTCACGCAACTTCACCGCCTCTTGGGCACGCTCGCGGGCCGTCTGCTCGACCACCGCCACCATTACGGTCTGATCGCGGGAGTTCTTCACTTCGTCGGCAGAGGCGCTGAAGCGCCCGCGGATCGGCACCTCGATGACTTCGCGCGCGCCGGTCTCCGGCACCGTATAGGACACGTGGACGCGGCCGAGGTCGCGCTCGTCGGCAGGCGTCGCGCCCTCGACCTCGAGCTCCAGCAGCACATAGTGTTCGGTTGCCGCGTAGACCTGGTTCATCTTGAAGGCGGCGCGATCGCCCAGCACGTCGCCCTCCCGGCTCAGCGCACGCGTCAGCTTGACGCCCGAGCCCACCTCGACGTCGATCGATACCGTCTGGGCGCAGGCGGCGAGCACGTCGTCGAATTCACGGTTGAAGATCTGGATCAGGTCGTTGGGCGCGTTCGCGAACGCGTGGTTGCCATCGCTCGCGCGCGCGAGCTGCAGCATCAGGTCCTCGTTGTAGCCAAGCCCGAGGCCGATGGTGCTGACCGAGATTCCCTCGCCCAGGAGCTCGCGGCCCAATCGTGCAAAGTCAGCTGGATTTCGCGGCCCAACATTGGCCTGGCCGTCCGAGAGCAGCACGACGCGATTGAGCCGCCGGGCGTCCTTGGACTTGCGGACCTCGCGTGCGCCTTCCATCACTCCGTCGTGGATGGCCGTGCTGCCACGTACACCAACCTGGCGGATGCGATCGGCGAACATGGCGCGGTCGTTGACCGGCTGCGACGGGATCAGGACGTCGACCTTGTCGTCGAAGATGACGACCGAGGCGATGTCGTTCTGATCGAGCCGGTTGACCGCCATGATGGCGGCCTCGCGCGCCTGTGCGATACGGGCGCCCCCCATCGAGCCGGATCGATCGATCACGAACGCCACGTTGACCGGCGTGCGGTCGTCGCTGCGCTTGGGCTCGCAGCCGTTGAGCGCGACACGCAAGTAGTTCTTCTGTGTTTCGCCGGGTTTCATCACTGGCTGCGCAAGCCGCGCTTCAAGCGTGACCGGCTTGTCGGCAGCGGCCGCACCAAACGGAAGCAAAGCGGCCGGAAGCAAAACAGCGAATATCGATAATGCAGCGACCGTGCGATGCGGCATGGCTCGCCTCCCGTAGCAATAAAGTCGCCCTGCCGTATTGTTCCGGCGAGAGGAGGCAAAACTGCGGACGAACGGTGTCGGAGTTGGCGGTAGCCGGTGGAAAATTTGGGTTGCCGCGTCAGCGTGTCGCTATCTCCTCATCCTTTTGCAACCTGCACCATGCCCCAGCGCTGCACCGTGAAGCGCTCGAGCGAGCCGAACACCAGCCGCTCGAACGCAAAGCCAATGATCCCGATCACCGCCACCGAGGCGAGCATGACGTCGACGTTGAGGAATTCGCGCGGAGTCGTAGATCACCCAGCCGAGCCCCCAGTCGGACGCGGCGAGCATCTCGGCGCCGACCACCGCGATCCAGGCACGCAGGAACGCCTGCCGCAGCCCGGTGATGATGAAAGGCGAGGCGCCGGGCAAGATCACCTTCCAGAACATCGCCTGCTCGTCGGCGCCCATGGCGCCGGCCGCCCGCAGCCACAGCCGGTTGACCGAGCGCATGCCCGACCAGGCGCTCAACATCATGGGAAACAGCGCGGCATAAAGCACGATCAGCACCGTCACGGCGTTGCCGAGCCCGAACCACAGGATGAACACCGGCACCCAGGCGAGTGACGGGATCGGCATCAGGGCGCTGGTGAGCGGCAGAAAGAATCCCTCCACACGGCGAGATCGGCCCATCAGAATGCCGAGTGGCAGGCCGACGACGACCGCGAGCGCGAAGCCCGCGAGCATGCGGGCGAGCGTCGTAGGCGGCGTGGTGCAGCATGCTGCCGTCGGCGACCATGTCGGCAAACGTGCTCGCAACTTTGGCCAGCGTCGGCATCAGGGCGCGCGGGAACACGCCGCTGCGGGCCGTCACTTCATAAAGCGCCGCCACGACGATGATCGTGGCGGTGCCGCGCAGGATTGAACGCGTGCGCTCAATGCTTGCGAGCTTGGTGCTCATGACGTCATCATGCCCCAGCGAATGACGGTTGCCTGCTCGAGCCGCTGAAACACCAGCTTCTCCAACGCGAGCCCGATGATGCCGATCACTGCGATGCCGGCGAGCATCACGTCGGTGGCGAGGAACTGACGCGCTCCGAAGATCAGGAGCCCGAGCCCGTTCGGCACCGCGGCCAGCAGCTCGACGACCACCAGGATGCGCCAGGCTTGCGCGAGGCCGAGCCGCAAACCCGTGAGCACATAGGGCAGCGCGCCAGGCAGGATCACATGCCGGAACAGGCGGCGATTGTCCGCGCCCATGACCTGCGCCGAGCGCACCCAGATCTCCTTCACGGCTTTCACACCGGTCCAGGTGTTGAAGATGATCGGGAAGGCCGAGACGAATCCGACCAGCAGGATCGCGGATTTGTTGCCGAGGTCGAACCACAGCATGAACAGCGGCGCATAGGCGATGCCGGGGATCGGCGCCCCGATGCTCACGAGCGGCAGCGCGATGTCCTCGATGCGGCGCGAGCGGCCCATCAGAATTCCAAGGGTCACGCCAATGGCGGCGGCGAGCGCAAAGCCGGCCGCGAGTCGCAACAGAGTTTCGGCGACCTGCAGCGGCAGGATGCCGGAGACGGTGAGCCGATAGAATGCGGCCGCGATCGTCTCGATCGGCGGAAACAGCTTCACGGAAAGAGCCCGAGGTGGGCGACGATCTCCCACACGCCGCCGAGCACCAGGAACGGAAAGGCGTTGCGGGCAAATGCGCGCAGATGGCTCTCGCCCGGCATGGCGACGCGGCCGGCCGCAAGCGTTTCCGGAAGGGCTGCCATTGAGCGGCTCCACTGGTCTAACGGGGCAAAGTCGAGGATAAAGCCGCCAACCGCGATCCGACAAGCGAATGTCCTCTCCCGACGAAACCGCCACGAAAACCGATGATACGGCGTCCGCGCCAACGGGGTGGGCCGGCTCCGCCACCGTCTTGCGCACCGGCATGGCCCTGCTCGCGACCTTTGCGATCGGGCTTGTGGGTGGCTACGTCGCGAAGCTCTTGCACTTTCCGCTGCCCTACATGACCGGTGCGCTGCTGACGACCGCGGCGCTCGGGCTTGCCGGCGTGCCGGTGCGCTCGGTCTGGCAGGCGCGTGCGGCTGGGCAGTTCGTGACGGGCACCGCCATCGGCACCTCGTTCACGCCGGCGTTGCTGCTGACGATCCTGACACTGCTGCCCATGCTGGTGCTGGGCGCAGCGATCTCGGTCGCGATCGGCGCCGCCGGCGCCCTGATCCTGATGCGGCTCGTTAAAATAGACAGCCACACCGCCTTCCTCGCCGCCATGCCCGGTGGCGTCATCGAGATGGCGAATGTGGCGGCCCGTGTGGGCGCCGACCCGCTGCCGATCATGGTGCTGCAGACCATGCGGGTTGGGCTCACCGTGACCGTCGCGCCGTTTCTGGCGACTGTCCTGGCTGAGCACGGCACCGCGCAGGAGATCGCGCGCGCTGAGGTCATGTCCTGGCTGACCATCGCCATGCTGATGGTTGCCTCGCTGGTGGGCGGGTTCGCGCTGTGGCTGATCCGGCTGCCCAACTGCTGGTTCCTTGGCTCGATTGCTGCCGTTGCCATTATTGGAGCGCTAGGGCTGGTCCAGGGGCGGGTGCCGGATGTGATCCTGGTGCTGGCGCAGGTCATCATCGGGGTCTCGATCGGCACGCAATACAGGCACGAATTTCTGACGCGCCTGCTGCGGCTGCTCCTCGCGTCGCTCGTGACCGTGCCGTTTGCATTGCTGGCGACCGGGGTCGTTGCCGTCGTCTATGCGCTGTTGCTGACGCTGCCGGTCCCGACCATGTTCCTGGCGCTGGCGCCCGCCGGCATTGCCGAGATGGCGCTGACCGGCAAGGTGCTCGGCCTTGATGCTGCGCTGATCACCGGCTTCCAGGTCGTTCGCATCCTGATGGTGACGCTCGGGGCTGCGCTGGGCCTGTCGGCTGTTCGAGCGGCTGGTGGGCCGCTAGGGGTTTGTCTTGACCCCGGCTACTGGTAAGCAGTATATCTATGCAAGATGCCGACTTCGAATGGGACGACGACAAGGCCGCGCGGAATTTTGTCAGGCATGGCGTCTCTTTGAGCACGCCCGCTTGGTATTTGCCGATCCCTGCGGCGTTGGCGAGGTCGACGACCGCGAGGACTACGGCGAGGAGCGTTTCACCCTGGTCGGCATGGTCGAGGGCACTTTGATATTTGTGGCCTACACGGAGCGCGGGGAGCGGGTGCGCATTATCAGCGCCAGACGAGCAACCAAAGATGAGCAAGACGACTACTTCCAAGAAAACGGGCAAGCCCCTTGAGCCGTTGCGGACGATGACCGAGGCGGAGGTGATGGCTGCGGCACTGGCCGATCCCGACGCGAAGCCGCTCACGCCCGCGGACCTCAAGCGTATGAAGCGCATTCCACGCGCGAAGATTATTCGACGCGCGCTTGGGCTCACTCAAGAAGAGTTCGCTGCGCGCTTTCGCATACCGCTCGGAACACTCAGAGATTGGGAACAGGGCGCAGCCGAGCCTGATCAGGCTGCACGAGCCTACCTCACTGTGATCGCCCGGAATCCAAAAGCTGTTGCGGACGCGCTCATTCCATAGCGTCGCGGGCTAGGGGGACGCGATCACCTTTGCGCTGGCGTCCCGACCAACCCGCGTAGGCGACGAATGCTGCAGGGCAGCCGGCGCAACAAAGTGGTTGCGCCCTACGCGCTGATGGTGCCGCTCGGGGCGGCGTGGGCTTGTCGGCTTTTCGAGCGGCTGGTTGCGCGTTCACCGTGACGATCTCACCGCTGTTGATGCGGGCGGCCGGGTGTCATAATGACAGGCCGCAATTCGTGACAGCGAGGAGACGGGTATGGCGAAGAACGAGCAGAAGATCGGCTGGATCGGCATGGGCCGCATGGGCTTCCCCATGGCGGAGCGCCTGCTGAAGGCCGGCTACGACGTCTCGATCTGGAACCGGACCCGCTCCAAGGCCGAGCCGCTCGCCGCCAAGGGCGGCAAGGTGGTCGACAAGCTTGCCGACCTCGCCGGCGTCGATGTGCTGTTCTCGATCGTGTCGACCGGCAAGGACCTCAAGGAGGTCTATTTCGGCAAGGACGGCGTCGTCACCGGCCGCAACGGCAAGCTGCCGAAGATCTTCGTCGACTGCTCGACCATTGCGGTCGAGGATTCCGCCGAAATCCGCGAGAAGCTCAAGGAGCTCGGCACCGACTTCGTCGCCGCGCCGATCTCCGGCAACGCCAAGGTGATCAAGGCCGGGCGGCTCTCCTCGGTCATCTCCGGCATGGAGGCGGCCTGCAAGACCGTCATGCCGATGATGGAGGCGATCGCGCCGCCGGCGTCTCCTACGTGGGCGAGGGCGAGCTCGCGCGCGTCTGCAAGATCGCCCACAACGTGATGCTCGGCGTCGTGATCGAGAACCTGATCGAGATCACGCTGCTCGCCAACAAGATGGGCGTGCCGCGCCACGCCTTCCTGGCGTTCATGAACAACAGCGTGATGGGCTCGATGTTCACGCGCTACAAGTCGCCGGCGCTGGTCAATCTCGACTGGACCACGACGTTCACGCCGGAGCTGCTGCGCAAGGACATGGACCTCGGCCTTGGGCTCGGCCGCGAATGGGACGTGCCGATGCCGGTGACGGCGGCGGCGCGCGAAGTGCTGCAGAATCATTTCGGCGCCGCGACGCTGCAGAAGAATCCGGATGAATATCTGCAGAAGGATTTCGCCGCCCTGATGGAGACCATGGCGCTGGCGTCCGGCATGAAGCTCGAGAGCGAGAACAAGAACGTGCCGACCGGACTGGAGAGCTGAAGGACGAGGCGCCGCAATGCTCAGCGCTGAAAAGAACAAGATCCTCACTCAGGTCGGCCCCGGCACGCCGATGGGCGACTATCTGCGGCGCTACTGGATGCCGATCGGCGGCGCGAGCGAGCTCGACGCCAATCCGATCAAGGCCGTTCGCCTGTTCGGCGAGGATCTCGTTCTCTACAAGGACCTGGGCGGCCGCTACGGGCTGCGTCGACCGGCATTGTCCGCATCGGCGCGCCGACCTCTCGTACGGCTTGGTCGAGGAGACCGGCATCCGCTGCAACTATCACGGCTGGCTGATGGACGAGGCCGGCCGCGTCATCGAGCAGCCCTATGACGACATCGTCAATCCGCGCGGCCGCGCGCAAGCGCTGCACCACCAAGGCCTATCCGGTGAAGGAATGCGCCGGGCTGCTGTTCGCCTATATGGGACCGCAGCCGGCGCCCGAGCTGCCGATCTGGGAGCCGTTCACCTGGGAGAATGGCTTTCGCGAGGTCGTGATCTCGGACATTCCCTGCAACTGGTTCCAGTGCCAGGAGAACTCCTGCGATCCGGTGCATTTCGAATGGATGCACGAGAACTGGAACACGCGGCTCAACGGCGAGACCGCGCCCTATGCAGCCAAGCATCTCAAGCTCGTGTTCGAGGAGTTCGACTACGGCTTCGTCTACAAGCGCGTGCGCGAAGGCCAGCGCGAGGGCGATCCGGTCTGGACCATCGGACGCGTGACGCTCTGGCCGAACGGCTTCTATCTCGGCAATCATTTCGAATGGCGCGTGCCGATCGACGACGAGAACACGCTCAGCGTCTGCTGGTTCTTCATGCGGGTGCCGAAGGGGCGCGAGCCCTATGTGCAGGACAAGGTCCCGACTTGGATCAGCCCGATCAAGGATGCGAACGGGCGCTGGATTTCGAGCCACGTCATCAACCAGGACATCATCGCCTGGGTCGGGCAGGGCACCATCGCCGATCGCACCAAGGAGACGCTCGGCGCCAGCGACCTCGGCATCGCGATGATGCGCAAGCGCTTGTTCGACGAGCTCGATGCGGTGGCGACGCGGCGCGGAGCCGAAGGCGACGATCCGCAATGCGAACGTCGCAAGCTGCATCGAGCTGCCCAACATCACCAAGAAGACCAGCGTCGAAGGCATCACGCTCGCGGAGCACGAGAACTATCCGCTGCTGAAGGTGCGTCTCAAGGGCTTCCGCCACTGCTACGGCCAGCCGGCGGAGGTGCGCCGCGCGTTCGAGAAGGCGATGGGGATTGGCGGGAAGTAGTGCTTCCGCGGGCACGACAAAGTCGGCGAGCATTCACACCAACTGCTCGTGCTTTGGCATTAGCATTGTCGCGTTGATAGACAATAAGCATCGCAGATCACGATTTCGATTCCACGCACAAGTGCGCTTTTGCGGCAACGGTATCTGAATCAATCGCGTCGGGTAGCAGGGTAGTAAACCTGCACGCGCGCACGACGCTATACCACCAAGGGGCAGCAACCGTTGCGTCAGTGCGCATTCAGTTGCGTTGAGTGGGGGGGAACGCGATGCGAAAGCTATGGTTGGGAAGCGTTGGGCTTGCAGCGCTTGTGGCAAGCGCTCATGTGGCAACGCGGCCGCCGATATGGCCTCCACTCCGTACGGCTCTGGTTATAGTTGGACTGGCCTCTATATCGGCGGTCATGTCGGAGGCGGCTGGGACGATCGAGACGTCGGCCTGTTCAACACGAACACCGGCGAAAAGGTCGGAATTGGGAAGACCAAGGCGTCAGGTTTTCTGGGGGGCGGTCAAGTCGGGCTCGACTACCAATTTGCGCCCAATTGGGTGATCGGCATCGAAGCCGATGTTTCCGGCGCCGATCTCAAGAGCTCCGCGTCTAATAATTCGGGCTCGGTCAATATCAGCATCGGCTCGGTCCAGCACGACAACACGATCGATCTGTTCGGCACGGTGCGTGGTCGTGTCGGATACGCATGGAGCAATGCGCTGCTTTTCGGCTCGGGCGGCTTTGCCTGGGCCGATGAAAAGGTGACCCGAACGCAGGTCCAGGGGACGTAAGTCGAGAAGGCCTCCGGCACCGGCAAGGGATGGACGGCTGGCGGTGGCTTGGAGTGGGGCTTTGCGCAGAATTGGTCGGCCCGCGTCGAGTACCTGCATGTGGAGCTCGGCGCAGAGTCCTTCGTGTTTCCCCTCGCTCACGTTCGCAATGATGCGAAGGTCACGATGGACATCGCACGCTTCGGCGTGAACTACAGGCTCGGCGGCGGCGCGCGATAGACTATCGGCTCAATTCTTACTGGCCTTCCAGGCGGAAATAGACATCGACCTTCATCCCGACGGCGAGCGGACCGGGCTCGATGAGGTCGATCACCACCTCGACGACATTGACGTCGGTCATGTTGCGCTGGCCGCGCAAGTTGATGCGGCCTGCATCGACGATCGGCGCGATCGACGACACCTTGCCGGCGATCTCGCGGTCCTTGAAGGCGCTGGTGCGCACCAGTGCGGCCTGGCCGACCTTGATGTCTCCGAAGTCACGCTCGTCGACTTCGGCGCGCACGCGCAGCTTAGAGACATCGCCCAGCACGATCAGCGGCTGCGCCGCCGAGGGGCTGGCGAGCTCGCCGATCTTGCCGTTGATCTGCAGCACGCTGCCGTCGATCGGGGCGCGGATCATCAGCTTCTCGAGCGCCGCCTCCGCAGTGGCAAGCTCGGTGCGCGCGATGTTGAGCTGCCCGTCGACTGCCACCGGCAGCGGCACGCCGCTGTCGTTGAGCAACCGCTTCAGGTCGGCGCGCTCCTGCTTGAGCTTCTCGTTTGCGCGCGTGTGCGCAGCGCGGGCCGCCTGGACGTCTCCCTCCGAGCCGGTGCCGGCGCGTCTCGCAATCGAGGCCGTATCGATCGCAGCGCGCGTGTCCACCACCGCACGCTCCGCGTCCGAGACCAGATCCTCGGCTCGCCGCCGGTCGGCGACCCGGTTCGAGGCGGTCTGGTCGTTGCGTGCGCGCTTGCGCATCGCGACCTGGGCTTCAGCGGTCGCCAGGCGCGTCACCACTTCCTCGTCGCGAAGCCTGATCAGCAGCTCGCCGGCAAATACCTTGTCGGTCGGCTTGACCAAGAGCTCGCCAATGGCGCCGATGGCCGCAGCCGTGATCTTGATCTCGCCCGACCAGGGCTCGACCCGGCCGGGCGCGACCGCCTGCCAGCGCTTGGGATCGTCGGTGCTGCCGCGCTCCTGCGCGACCAGCGATGGAGCCAGAAGGCACGCGCCGAGGAGGAACAGGCCAGTGGCCGTGGGAATCAAAATTTTTGTCTGCATCGTGATCTTGACGGATTGGCCGCCACCATCACCTTTGCATCCGAACGCGCTTGGTCTTGATGTTGTCTTCTTCTTCGACGTCTTGTTCTCTTTTTTTCATGTCGTGGTCGTCGCCAAAGCTGTGGTCTTCGCCCGTGCCCCGTCCCTCGCTGCGGCGCTCTTCGCTTACGATCGATCCATCCTCGATGCGAACGATGCGTTTGGCGAACGGCACGATACGCGGGTCATGTGTCACGACCAACACGGCGCGCGTCGGATCCGCGGCGATCTTCGCCAGCACGTCCATGATGGCGTGTCCATTCTTGCTGTCGAGCGCGGCGGTCGGCTCATCGGCGAGGATGATGGGTGCGTTGCCGACGATCGCGCGCGCGATCGCGACGCGCTGCTGCTCGCCGCCCGAAAGCTCGCTCGGAAACGACTTGGTCTTGTGCCCGAGGCCGACGGTTGTGAGCGCTTCCTTCGCTCGCCGCGTAGCCGACGAGCCATGCTCGCCGCGCACGTCGAGCGCGAGCCGCACATTGTCGAGCGCGGTGAGCGTCGGAAACAGATGATAGCTTTGAAAGATGAACCCGATGTGGTTGCGCCTGAGCATCGCCAGCTGCTCGGGCCCGGCGTCCTTGGTGGATTGGCCGCAGACCCGCACACTGCCTTCGGTCGGCGTCATCATGCAGCCGAGCACGGAGAGCAGCGTGGTCTTGCCGCTGCCGGACGGACCCATCAGCAGGGTCAGCTCGCCGGGAGCGAGCGACAGACTGACGCCCTTGAGGGCGCGCACCTGTCCGGCGCCTGCGCCCAGCACTTTCACGACACCGGTGGCCTCGAGCACGGCTGCGGCGGCGCCTTGATGAACGGGGATCACCTCTGCGGTCATCGTGTGAACACCATGGCAGGATCGATACGCATCACCTTCACGATGGCGGCAATGGCCGAGGTGACGCACATGAGCACGGTGAGGGTGAACAGGCCGATGGTGAGGCCCGGCGTCATGAGGATCGGCAGCGCCGACTCGGCCGTCATGCGCACGATGACCAGCCCGATCGCGGCCGCCAATGAAAAGCCAATGACCGCGTTGATCAGCGCCTGCCAGATGATCACGGTGTGGATGTAGCGTCCCGACGAGCCGATCGCGCGCAGCGTCGCAAACTCGTTGATGTGGTCCTTGGTGCTCGAATAGAGCGTTTGCGCCACGATCACGGTACCAACAATGATGCCTAAGAGCGCGCCCGCAAACAGGGCGGCGCCGGCGCCGGTGTCGAACAGCCAGAACTCCCGGCTGCGATCGTGAAATTCGGCCTGGGTGAGCACCTCGACATCTGTCAAAGACGCGCGCAGCTTCGTCCGAATGTTGTCCACGTCCGCATTGGGAGCGAGATGGACCAGGAGGAAGGTGGCCTTGGCGGCCGAGGTGCCGGTGTAGGAGCGCGCGCGTTCGAGCGACGTGAACACATAAGGAGTCGTGGTGAAGGAGCGAATGCCCTTGGTCACCGCCACCACCTCGACCTTCTGGCCGCGGATCTCGGCGGTCGCGCCGACTCCTTTTATGCCGAGGCGATCGAAATAGGTCTGGTCGACCGCGACCGTGTTGGGGACCGACAGCGCCTCGATGTTGCCGGCGACGACGTTCCAGGGATGCAGGCCGGGCCCTCTGACATCCGAGCCGACGACGAACACCGGCGTGCTGCCGCCGGCCGGTAGCCGCCATTCCGCAAAGCCGATCACCACCGAGGTCACGTCGGTGACGCCGCTGATCGAGAGCGCCGCAAAGCGCTTGCGCTCATCAAGCGGGGAGGGGTCCTCGAAGCTCTTGGTCCCGGCCGGCATGATCCAGAGCGCGCCGGAGGCGTGGTCGATCATGGTCGTCACCATCCGCCCAAACCCGAGATAGAGGCCGAGCTGCACGGTCACGAGCACGATCGAGAACACAATGCCGATGACAGTGGCGATGAAGCGCAGCCGGTCGTGAAACAGGTTTCGCCGTGCCAGCTTGAAAGCGAGCGACATCGCGAATGGCCGTGCCAACAGCTGTGTCATGACGGTCATGCCGTTATGATGCTTTCGCGAGCGCGCGACCATCGTTGCCGATGAGCCGCGACCCGAGCGGGATGCTGCGTAGCGCCGCGGTCGTCCCCCAGCTCAAGAGCAGCGTGCCGGCAAACACGACGGCCGCCTTGATGATGGCGGGCACCGCTATGCTGAGCATCGCGTATTGCAGCCAGACGACGAACAGGTAATGCACGAGATACATGCCGTAGGCGTTCTCCGACAGGCTGTCGAGAACGCGGCGGCGCCGGGTAGAGAAGCGCAGTGCCAGCGCGAGCACGACCATGCCGCCGCCCGCGCAAGCCAGCACGAAGCCGACCGCAGAGCCGAGCAGAAGAGCGAAATGCGGCTGATCCGTCCCCATCACCAGGGCGGTAGGCGTGATCCAGGCGAGGAATGTCGCGATCGCGACCGCGATCCAGACGGGCCAGCGTCGCGCCAGTGCGCCATCGGTCGCCAGCAGTCCGCGATCGAGGCCATAGGCTCCGACCGCGATGCCGGCAAAGAAATAGACCAGATAGTGGAGCGGGCGGCTCGACTGGAATGCAACGGGGCCGAGCTGGAACCATGACCACGGTGAATAGATGAGTGCGAGCGGGATGTAGGCCGCTGCTGAAGCAAACGCCAATGCGGCGTAGAACCGCCCCGGCTGCGCGCTCATGCGGCCCAGCCAGCGCGCGAGCCTGTCTCCGGCTTGCGGTGCGAGGCGGTAAACGGCCGCAGCCAGGATGCTCAAGACCAGAAGCTGCCACAGGAACCATTGGGGTCCACATGGCCAGAACGGCAGCGCCGTGAATTGCTGCCAATATTCGGCGACGCTCGGCTCATTCGCGGTCGCCAGATAGGCCGGATAGAGGGCGATCGGCATCAAGACGAAGACAGCCGGGATGAGCGGCAAGCCGAGCCGCAGCAAGCGGTCCGACAGGAAGAGACGGCTCCCTTTGCGCGTTAGACTCCCCCACACGAACAGACCCGAGAGGAAATACATCAGCGACATCAGGTAGACGTCGTGCCAGGCGCAGAAAATATCAAAGCCGAGCCAGCGCTGACTGTCGATGATCGGCGAGGCCTCCCACTCGTAGGGCGGAGTATCGAACTTTCGTGCCATTGCTGGCAGAAAATCGAGATAGGCGAGGACGGAATGGAACCCTAGGACGATCAGGATGACGATGCCGCGTAGATTGCCGAGCGCCAAGCTGGTCCTAGACATTCAGCCCTCCAGCCCCATGGAGTGATGTCGATGTCAGCGATTGGTCGTGGATCGCATACGCAGTATAGAGGCGTCCCATCGCCAGCCCAAAGCAAGCCTGCTTTCGGCGTCCCGCACAATCGCGGATTCTCGTATAGCTGTGGACTTCTGGGGCCAATGGTGCCGGATCCTCAGCGCGTGCCTGACACGGCAAAGATGTTCCGTTGGTAACGACCCACTGATGACGCTGAACGATGACGCGAACGCGTAAACGCGTGGTACAACGTTCGGCTCGCCAAGTCCATTGCGAGTTCCCCAGCTCCGTGAAATGGCCATATTGCGGAGCGATGCCAAGGGGGTATCAAGTTGGTATCGAGATGAGCAGCCGAGGGATTTCGCAGTGAACAAACCATTGACATGGCTGGGCATAGCGGGCCTTGCGGCGCTGGCCGTCGTGACCCCGCGTCCTGCTGCAGCGCAAGACCCCACTGTTGCCGGGCTCTGGCAGAAGCTCGACGACTCCAATCAGCCGATCGTCTGGTTCCTGTTTGTCGATCGCGGCAGTAGCATTTTTGAAGGGGCGATCGCCAAGCTGTTTCCGCGACCGAGCGACGAGCCCAATCCTGCCTGCACCCAATGCGTGGGGGATCGTCAGAATGCGCCGATGCTTGGGTTGTCGTTTGTGCGCGACATGCGCCGGAACGGCTTGAAATACGAAGGCGGCAACATCCTCGATCCGCGTGACGGCAAGGTCTACAACGCCATCATGACGCTCAGCCCGGACGGGCAGACGTTGACCGTGCGCGGCTATCTCGGGATCCCGCTGTTGGGCATGGACGAGATCTGGCACCGCTTGCCCGACGGTGCGATGGCGCAGCTCGATAAGTCGGTGGTCAACAAATATTCGACGACTGGGCAGAGCGGGCCGGGGAGCAAGGGCCGTCCCGACTCCAAGGCGAAGTCCAAATAACGCTTACAAGTAGCGTTGAGCGAAGCGAGTGGCTCGCGTGCGAGGTGCGTGTGGGTTCGGCTCAACGCGCTCCCTGAGTTGATTTACCCCTACCGAACCACCGGTCAAATCCGCGTCACGACGGTTTGATCAAACCGGGCACATTTGTGAGCCCTCTTGCCATACTTGCATCCGATGAATCAGATTCAGATGGTGGCGGTGATTCGCGGCGGGCGCTTGGGAGCGCCGGACCGAGGAGGGGATCGGATGTTGGATGGCAGTCGTTATTTCGCGGAGTTTCCGGAGGAGAATCCGGATCGAACGCCGCTGAACCCGACCGTATTGTGCGCCCTGGTGGCGATTGAGCGGGAAATCAGCCGGTTTGTCGTGAAGACCGAGGGTGAGGCTACGGACAGCAACCTTCCTTGCGACAGCGAGAGCTAGGACATTATTGACGTATCGCGTTGTCGGCTAAGGCCAAGCGTTGCAAGCATAGCGTCGGTAGCACGTCAAAAGCATAAGCACAGTTAGTAAAGGGCGCGGAAGCATACGCGCCCGCTATCGATATCTTTCAGATCTGCCGCAACCCTGGGCGGGATGAGACGTGCCTCCATTCAGGTGATGGAGGTTCGCATGACACCCGTGACTCTTGCTCATCGATTGGCCGCGCATCGATTGATTTTGTCTGGATAGGCCCTGCCGCTGCTGTTGTTCGCCGCGCCTGTCGGGGCGCATGAGGTCGAGACGCATGAGATCGAGACCGGAGGCGGGGTCATCTGTGACACGCGCGAGCAGGCACAGCGCCTCGCTCTCCTGCTCGACCATGATGCGCAGGCCGCGATCCGAACGGTTAATGCCGAGGCGCACGCCCCCAACGCCTGCGCACTTGCTACCGTGGCCCATGTGCGCGGCGCCAAGGCCGACACGGCGCGCCGCAAGGCCGGGACCTTCGAGATCGTCGAGGTACTGGTGGTCGGCGTCGAAACGCGGCGCGGTCTGCAACAGGCAAGCCCGGCGGTCTATTTCACGCTGTTCAAGGTCGAGGAACGCCCCGCGTGAAGCGAACGCCGCTCAGCGTCGCGACTTGCGGCCGCCGCTGAACAGCGTACGACAAGCCGGGCTGAGACTGATGCGGTGGCGCCGTAGACAACTCGCGGTGCGGTTCTCATCCGGAATGTACTGGCTGCAAAGACGATACGCGTCCTGTTCACAGGCGGCGCGTTGCTCCGGCGTGCCTTGCGAAGCCGCGGGTGAAGCCACGACCATCAATGCGAGCCCAAGCAGGCAGCCAGCAGCCATCGACGGCGCACGCCAATCACTCGAAAACACTGTTCTCATCACGCAATCCCCTTGCAAGGTTTGACAAAGTCCCCGCAGCGGGTCCTTTGGTGAAGCCGCGCTTCGCGCGGCCCGAAGCAGAAAACGCACGGGCACACGAAACGGTTCCACAGACGACAGCGCCGGCGCGAGCGCCGACGCTGATACCGCCGTCCTGCCTTTGCTCTTTGGCTTCAAGAAGGCAGGGCGCCGGCCTCGTTAATACTTCGCCGCGATCGGCAGCTCCTCCGCCGGGAACAGCGTGATCACCCGGCAGCCCTTGTCGGTCACCACCACCTCTTCCTCGATGCGCGCGGCCGAGTAGCCGTCGGTCGCCGGGCAATAGGTCTCGAGCGCGAACACCATGCCCTCCTTGATCTCGGTCGGATGGTCGATCGAGACCACGCGCGAGATGATCGGGCGCTCGTGCAGCGCCAGCCCGAGCCCATGGCCGAACTGCAGACCGAATGCGCTCATCTCGTCCGGGAAACCGAACTCCGGCGCCTTCGGCCACACGGCGCAGATACGGTCGGTGGAGACGCCGGGCTTGATCAGGTCGATCGCGAGATCGAGCCATTCACGCGCCTTCTTGTAGGCGTCGTGCTGCGCCGGCGTGGCGCGGCCGACATTGAAAGTGCGGTAGTAGCAGGTGCGATAGCCCATGAAGCTCTGCAGGATATCGAAGAACGCCTGATCGCCCGGGCGCACCATGCGGTCGGTGAAGTTATGCGGATGCGGATTGCAGCGTTCGCCCGAGATGGCGTTGATCGCCTCGACGTCGTCGGAGCCGTGGCGATAGAGAAACTCGTTGACCTTGGCGACGATGTCGTTCTCGCGCACGCCAGGCTTGAGCTCCTCGTGAATGAGATGATAGGCGCCGTCCACCATGGCGGCGGCGCGATTGAGCAGCGCGATCTCGTCGGCGCATTTGATCTCGCGCGCCTCCAGCATCACCTGCTGGCCGTCGCGGATCTTCAGCCCCGCCTTTTCCAGCTCGAACATCATCGGCGGCTCGACGATGTCGATGCCGATCGGCATGTCGGCGACGCCGGCCTCGCGAAGGAGCGAGGCGATCTCCTCGGCGTGGCGTTTCATCAGCCCGAAAGCGGGATTGACGGTGCCGCGCAGCCCGATGAGTCCTGCCTTGCAGTTCTCGGGCAGGAGCCAGGGCGTGTAGAGCTTGTGGTGGACGGCAGCCGAGCCGAAATCCCACAGGATCGGCTCGCCGGTGCGCGTCAGCAGCGCCCAGCGCGAGAGCTTGTCGCGCTCCCATTCGCCGATCTTGGTCGAGGTGATGTAGCGGATGTTGTTGACGTCGAAGACCAGGAGCGCACCGAGCTCGGAAGCCTCCAGCGCCTGCCGCACGCGGCTCAGCCGGTAGCGATGGAGCCGGCGATAGTCGACGCGCTCCTCGAAATCGACCCCCATGATGCCAAGCGCCGGCAGCGCGCGGCCCCAGTTGAAACGGGGGTTGATGTCCTCGGCGCGGATTTGGCTAACCCGGTCGTCCATGGTGGTGTCTCCTGACGGAAGCGAGCGCCTGGCGGGCGCGACTTGGTAAGCTAGCGAAGATCATAGAACATCGCGCTCCTTTACGCCTGTCCCGAAGCTCTGTCACGGGGCCGCAAAAGCAATGGAGGGGCAATGGAGGGCAACCGAGGGTCAATCGAGTTGCGACCATTTTCTGGCGCCGCCATAATGGCTTGGGTTGCCGGGGAGGCTTGAATGAACGCAGTGTCGGGACTGCTGTCTGCCGCGACCGCTGAGGCCATTCCGCGCACCTACAACTTCGCGCGCGACATCTTCGAGCGCAACAATACGCCGGCGCAATCGGATTGCCTATATCGATCAGTCCGGGTCCTGGACCTATCAGCAGCTGCGCCAGCGCGCCGAAAGCTTCGCGCACGTACTGGAGGCTCTGCAGGTGCGGCCGGAGGAGCGCGTGCTGATGTGCCTCCTCGACAGCATCGACTGGCCGACCGTGTTCCTCGGCACGCTCTATGCGGGCCGCGTCGCCGTCCCGGTCAACACGCTGATGACCGAGGACGACTATCGCTACATGCTCGAGGACAGCCGTGCGCGCGTGCTTGTGGTCTCGCAGGAGCTCTATCCGAAGTTCGCCAATCTGATCGGCACGGTCTACGGGCTGAAGGTGATCGTCTCCGGCCAGAACCCGCATGGCCATCAGCTGCTCGAAGACTTGCTCAAGAGCGTGGCCGACAACCTGCCCTATCGCGGGCCGACGACCACGCGCGATGACATCGCGTTCTGGCTCTACACCTCGGGCTCGACCGGCAAGCCAAAGGCGGCGGTGCATGTCCACGCTGATCTGCGGCTCACCAATGATCTGTACGCCGCGCCGATTCTTGGCCTCACCGAGAACGACGTCGTCTATTCGGTCGCCAAGCTGTTCTTCGCCTATGGGCTCGGCAACGCGATGACGTTCCCACTCTCAGTGGGTGCCACGACGGTGCTGCTGCCGGATCGTCCGATGCCGGAAGCGGTGGCGCTGATCCTGAGGAAATACAAGGTCACGGTGTTCTTCGCGGTGCCGACCTTCTATGCGGCGTTCCTGGCGAGCGCGGTGGCGCCGACCAGCAAGGAGGTAGGCATGCGGTGCTGCGTCTCTGCCGGCGAGGCGCTGCCGGCCGATGTCGGCCGGCGCTGGCATGAGCGCTATGGCGTCGACATCCTGGACGGGCTCGGCTCGACCGAGATGCTGCACATCTTCCTGTCAAACCGGTCCGGCGAGGTGAAGTACGGCACCACGGGCAAGCCGGTGCCGGGCTATGCGGTGCGGCTGATCGACGACGACGGCGAGGTCATCAGGAGCAAGGGCGCGATGGGCGAACTGCAGGTGCGCGGCCCGACCAGCGCGATCATGTACTGGAACAACCGCGAGCAGTCGCGCACGACCTTCCTGGGCGAATGGACGCGCTCCGGCGACAAGTACCTGGAGGACGAGGACGGCTATTACGTCTACTGCGGCCGGCGCGACGACATGCTGAAAGTGGGCGGCATCTACGTCTCGCCGTTCGAGGTCGAAGGCGCATTGCAGAGCCACCCGGATGTGCTTGAAGCCGCGGTGGTGGCGTGGCCGGACGAGGAGGAGTTGATCAAGCCGAAGGCGTTCGTGGTGCTCAAGTCGCCGGAGCAAGCTTGCGATGAGCTGGCGCAGGCGCTGCAGGATCATTGCAAGACCAAGCTCGCGCCGTACAAATATCCGCGCTGGATCGAGTTTCGCAGCGATCTGCCGAAGACGGCGACCGGCAAAATCCAGCGCTTCCGATTGCGTGCGGAGTTGCCGGGAGCGTGAACCTGGAGCGTGAACCTGGAGCGTGATAGCGAGAGGGTATGCGTAAGACCTTCCTCGGCCGTAGCGGCCTCGAAATTTCTGAAATTGCCTTCGGCGGTGGCGATACCGGCGGAATCCTGATCAGGGGCGAGGAGACGGCTTGCGTCGCGACGCTAGCCCGCGCGGTCAAGGCCGGCATCAACTGGATCGACACCGCGGCGCTCTATGGAAACGGCGCTTCCGAGGAGGCCATCGGGCGCTACGTCGGGGCGTTGTCGCCGCGGCCGCAAATCTCCACGAAGGTGCGGATCGAGCGCGACGACATGACCGACCTGCGCGGCGCGATCGAGCGCAGCCTCACCGAAAGTCTCAAGCGCCTGCGCACCGACCGCGTCGCGCTGTTCCAGCTGCACAATCAGCTCGGCGAGGCGGTGGGTGGCCGGCCAGGTCTTCCCGTCGCAGATGTGATCGGCCGCGGCGGCGTTGCCGATATTTTCAGTCACCTGAAAGGGCAGGGGTTGTTCCAGGCGAGCGGCATCACGGCGGCCGGCGAGACGAAGGCGTGCCTGGACGTGATCAACAGCGGCCGCTTCGACTGTGCGCAGGTCTACTACAACGCGATCAATCCGAGCGCGGCCTGGAAGCGCGCTCCGCAAGCGTGGAGCGCGCAGGACTTCTCCGGCATCATGGCGGCATGCTGGAACCAGAACATGGGCGTCCTCGCCATCCGTGTCTTTGCCGGCGGTCCGCTTGCGAGCGCGAAGCGGCCCGAAAAGCTTGCCGTGCTCACGTCCGGCACCGACGTCGACAACGAAATGCGCTGTGCGGCTGCGGTGCATCAGGTGCTGGGGCTTAACCATGGCACGCCGGCGCAGGCGGCGCTGCGGTTCGTGCTCGGCAATCGCGATTTCGCGGCACGCGTGATTGGTATTTCCAGCTTTCTCGATCTCAATGACGCGCTGCTCGCGGTCGAGCAGGGGCCGCTGCCGGCCGCTGCCATCGGCCAGCTCAAGGAGCTCTGGGCCACCGATTTCCGCTGAGCCGGGCTCTTTGCCGGGCCGCCGATCGATGCGACAGTCCTGGATCGCCGGTCTCACAAGGCCGGGCATGGGAGGAGCGTTATGAACCGTCACTGCATTGTGTTGATTGCCGTCGCATCCGTGGTCTGCAGCGTGAGCGGTGCCGGTGCGGCCGAGATCACGCTTATTGCCCCCGGTGGCATCAGGGCCGCCATCGAGCAGATGATCCCGGCGTTCGAACAGAAGACCGGCCACAAGGTGCAGGCGACGTTCGGCTCGGGCGGCGGCACCAAGGCGCGTGTCGTCAAAGGCGATCCGTTCGACGTACCGGTCGTGCAACCGCCGTTGCCTGAGGTGATCGCTTCCGGGCACGTGGTTGCCACGAGCGAGACACCGCTGGCAAACGTTGCCGTGGGTGTCGCGGTCCGCACCGGCGCGCCGAAGCCCGACATCTCGACCGCCGATGCGGTGAAGCGAATGCTGCTCGGCGCCAAGGCGATCGCCTACCCGAACGCGGCGAGCGGTGCGGCCGCTGGCGTGAGCTTCAACGAGACGCTGGCACGGCTCGGTATTGCCGAGGAGATGAAGCCGAAGATCAAGATCGCCCAGGGCGGTCGAGGCGCCATGGAGATGCTTGCCAAGGGCGAGGTCGACATCGGCTTGACCTTTATCAGCGAGATCATCACCGAGCCCGGTGTTGAAGTCGTCGGTCCGCTGCCGCGGGACATATCGGCGCGGACCGAGCTGGTCGCATTCGTGGCGGCGCACGCCAAGGATCCTGCCGCTGCCAAGGCCCTGCTCGCCTATCTGTCCGGGCCGGAGGCCGCAAAGGTCTATGTCGAACGGGGCATGCAGCCCGGTCGCTGAGCGTGATTTGACCGCCCCCGCTACATGAACTATAGTTCATGCACTATAGTTCATGTTGGTGAGGTCTATGGCGGACGGGAAGCCGAGCCGTAAGCCGCGCGAAAAGAGGCCGTAGCGAAGCGGGCCGTAGCGACCCGTACGCGGACGCCTTTGCAGCCGCGATCGGCGGAATCGTGCGCACTTCGCGCGCCAAGCGCGGAATGACGCGGCGTCAGCTCGCCGAGCAGTCGGGCACTTCGGAGCGCTATCTGGCGCAGATCGAAGGCGGGCAGGGCAATCCTTCCGTCATCGTGCTCAAGGCGATCGCGGAGGCGCTCGACGTGTCGATCGTTGACTTGCTGCCGCGCACCGATGGCCGCAGCGATACGCTTGAGCGCATCGTCGATGTGCTGCGACGCATGCCGCAATCCGAGCTGCCGCGCGATCGCCGACCTGATCGAGGGGCGCGCCGCGCCCGCTGACTGATCGAGCGCGCCGCATCGCGCTCGTCGGGCTGCGTGGCGCCGGCAAGTCGACGCTGGGCGAGCGGCTAGCGGCAGCTATGGGCGCGCCGTTCGTCGAGCTCAATCGCATGGTCGAGCGGGAATACGGCGCCAGCGTTCCCGACCTGATCGAGATCGCTGGGATCACGACCTTCCGCCGTTACGAGCGCACTTGCCTTGAACGCGTGATCGGCGAGCACGCGTCGGCCGTCATCGCGACGGCCGGCGGCATCGTGGCCAATCCTGACACCTATGCGCTGCTGCTTCGCCGTACCCACACCATCTGGCTCAAGGCGAAGCCGGACGAGCACATGCGTCGCGTGATGGCGCAGGGCGATTTCCGCCCGATGGCGCGCAATCGCGAAGCGATGGCCGATCTGGTCGCGATCCTGGAGGCGCGGCGCGACGACTATGCGCGCGCGGAGGCCGTGCTCGACACCTCGGGCAATACGGTCGATGAGAGCTTCGCGAAACTTCAGAAGATCGCGGCGCGTTATCGCGGAGGAGACCGGCGATGACGCTCGCCAGCGAGGGCATGCTCGACCTCGGCGCCATGCGGCTCGAATACCGCATGATCGGACCGCATCCGAACGAGGCGCCCACCATCGTGATGCTGCACGAAGGGCTCGGCTGCGTCGGGCTGTGGGGCGATTTCCCCGACCAGCTGCAGGCCGCGACCGGCGCCGGCGTCTTCGTCTATTCGCGCGCCGGCTATGGGCGCTCGTCGCCGGTCAAGCTGCCGCGGCCGCTCACCTTCATGCACGAGGAAGCGCGCGAGGTGCTGCCGCAAAGTGCTCGACGCGATCGGATTCCGGCGCGGGCTTCTGGTCGGCCACAGCGACGGCGCCTCGATCGCCGCCATCTATGCAGGCTCGGTGCAGGACCATCGCGTGCGCGGGCTCGTTCTGATCGCGCCGCATTTCTTCACCGAGGACATGGGCATCGCGGAGATCGCGCGCGCCAAGGAGCTCTACGCGACGACCGATCTGCGGCAGAGGCTCGCGCGCTGGCACGGCGACGTCGACAATGCGTTTCGCGGCTGGAACGACGCCTGGCTCGATCCCGAGTTTCGCAAGTGGGACATCGTCGAGCCGCTTGCCTATATCCGCGTGCCGATCCTGATCGTGCAGGGCGAGGACGACCAGTACGGCACGCAGCGCCAGATCGAGGTGGCGCGGCAGGAATGCTACTGCCCGGTCGAGGTCGCGCTTTATCCGGGCGTGCGGCATTCGCCGCATCGCGAGGCGCCCGGAGCTGCTGCTTGCCAGCGTCTCGGAGTTCGCCACTCGCCTGCTGCACGGGCACCACGAAGGTGAGTTGTCTGCAACAGCCGGCGCCGCGCGCCAACAGGGAGGGTGAGATGGCCGACGCTGAACGCAAGATGACCAACGGCCGCACGCGCGTCGAGTTCGAGACCGATCCGTCGCGCTACCGGCATTGGAAGCTCACGGTCGACGGCGATGTCGCGACGCTCCTGATGGATGTCGACGAGAAGGGCTCGCTGTTCGAGGGCTATGAGCTCAAGCTCAACTCCTACGATCTTGGCGTCGACATCGAGCTGGCCGACGCGATCGAGCGGCTGCGCTTCGAGCATCCGCAGGTGCGCGTGATCCTGTTGCGCTCGGGCAAGCCGCGGGTGTTCTGCGCGGGTGCCAATATCCGCATGCTGGCGGGCTCGACCCATGCCCACAAGGTGAACTTCTGCAAGTTCACCAACGAGACCCGCAATGGGCTGGAGGACGCGAGCGCAGCCTCCGATCTCAAGACCATCTGCGTCATCAACGGCACGGCCGCAGGCGGCGGCTATGAGCTCGCGCTCGCGGCCGACCACATCATGCTGGTCGACGACGGCTCCTCCGCGGTGTCGCTGCCCGAGCTGCCGCTGCTTGCGGTGCTGCCGGGCACCGGCGGGCTCACCCGCGTCACCGACAAACGCAAGGTGCGGCGCGATCTTGCCGATGTGTTCTGCACCACGGAAGAAGGCGTCAAGGGCAAGCGCGCGGTCGACTGGCGGCTGGTCGACGAGGTCGTGCCGGGCTCGAAGCTCGATGCGACGGTGGCTGCAGCGCGCGAAGGAATTTGCGGCGCGCTCGCAGCGTCCGGCCGACGCCAAGGGGATCAAGCTCGAGCCGCTCAAGCGCACGCGCACTGCGTCGGGCGCCGACTACAGCACGCTGTCGGTCGCGGTCGCGGACCGGTTGGCCACCATCACGGTGCGCGGGCCCGATGCGCCGCCGCCGGCTTCGGCCGGCGCGATGGTCGAGCAGGGGGCGCAGTTCTGGCCGCTGCGGCTCGCGCGCGAGCTCAACGATGCGATACTCGACCTGCGCCTCAACGAGCTCGACACCGCGGCCATCATCTTCAAGTCGGCGGGCGATCCCGAGCAGGTGCGTCGCCTACGATCGCTTTCTCGACGCGAACCAGGACGCATTGGCTCGCGCGCGAGATCAGGGCGCTGTGGAAGCGTGTGCTCAAGCGCGTCGATCTCACCTCCCGCACGTTGGTGGCGCTGATCGAGCCCGGCTCTTGCTTCGCCGGCACGCTCGCCGAGCTCGCGTTCGCGACTGATCGCTCCTACATGCTGATCGGCAACCGCGAGGGCGACAACAGGCCGCCAGCGTCGCTCATGCTCGCAGATGTCAATTTCGGCCCCTATCCGATGTCGAACGGCCTGTCGCGGCTCGCGAGCCGTTTCCTGGCCGATCCGGCCGACCTCGATCGCGCCAAGGCTGAAGCCGGGAAGCCGCTCGATGCCGAGCAGGCGGCCGCGCTCGGCCTCATCACGTTCGCGCTCGACGATATCGATTGGGACGACGAGGTGCGGGTGTTCCTGGAGGAGCGCGCGAGCTTCTCGCCCGACGGGCTCACTGGGCTCGAGGCCAACTTGCGCTTTGGCGGGCCCGAGACCATGGAATCGAAAATCTTCGCGCGCCTCACCGCCTGGCAGAACTGGATCTTCCAGCGCCCCAATGCGGTCGGCGAGGAAGGCGCGCTGCGCCGCTACGGCTCCGGCCAGAAGCCTAACTACGACACCAAGAGAGTGTGATGAGGCAGCGCGCCGACCCGTGCGCGGCTCATGAACACAAACAGACAGGAGATAGTCATGAACATTCAAGCCGTCGATTACTCGACCAAGATTCCGAACAACGTCAATCTCGCCGAAGACCGGCAGGTGCTGCGCGCGCTCGAGAGCTGGCATCCCGGCTATATCGACTGGTGGATGAATATGGGGCCAGTCGGCTTCCAGGAGGCGCTGGTCTATCTGCGCACCGCGGTGTCGGTCGATCCCAAGGGTTGGGCCAAGTTCGACTATGTGAAGATGCCGGACTATCGCTGGGGCATCCTGCTCGCGCCCGCCGAGGAGAACCGCAAGATCCCGTTCGGACACCACTACGGCGAGCCGGCCTGGCAGGACGTGCCGGGCGAGTACCGCGCCATGCTGCGCCGGCTGATGGTGATCCAGGGCGACACCGAGCCAGCCTCGGTCGAGCAGCAGCGCCATCTCGGCACGACTGCGCCGTCGCTCTACGACATGCGCAACGTCTTCCAGGTCAACGTGGAAGAAGGCCGCCACCTCTGGGCCATGGTCTATCTGCTGCAGAAATATTTCGGCCGTGATGGACGCGAGGAGGCAGCCGAGCTGCTCAAGCGTCGCTCCGGCGATCCCGACAAGCCGCGCATGCTCGGCGCCTTCAACGAGGCGACGCCGGACTGGCTGTCGTTCCACATGTTCACCTTCTTCACCGATCGCGACGGCAAGATGCAGCTCGAGAGCCTGGCGCAGTCGGGCTTCGACCCGCTCTCGCGCACCTGCCGCTTCATGCTCACCGAGGAGGCGCACCACATGTTCGTGGGCGAGACCGGCATCGGGCGCACGCTGCAACGCACCTGCGAGGCCATGATGGCGGCCGGCATTGATGACCCCAATGATATCGAGAAGATTCGCGCGCTCGGTGTCATCGACCTGCCGACCCTCAAGAAGAAGCTCAACCTGCACTACACGCTGTCGCTCGATCTGTTCGGCTCCGAGGTTTCGACCAACGCGGCCAATGCGTTCAATGCGAGCCTCAAGGGCCGCTTCCAGGAGATCAAGATCGAGGATGACCACAGGCTCGAGAGTGCGACCTATCCGGTGCTCAAGCTTGTCGATGGCGTGATCAAGCGGGTGGACGAGCCGGCGTTGACCGCGATCAACATGCGGCTGCGTGACGACTACACCGCTGACTGCCAGCGCGGGCTTGAGCGCTGGAACAAGATCATCGAGCGCACCGGCGTTGCGTATAAGCTCGAGCTGCCGCATGTGGCATTCCATCGCCACATTGGCGAGTTCAAGGACGTGAAGGTGACGCCGGAGGGCAGGATGGTCGACGAAGCCAGCTGGGTGCGCGACAAGGACCAGTGGCTGCCGTCGGCGGCTGACGGAGAGTTCATCAAGAGCCTGATGAAGCCCGTCACCGAGCCCGGCAAGTTCGCGAGCTGGATCGCGCCGCCGCGCGTCGGCATCGACAACAAGCCGGGCGACTTCGAGTATGTGAAAATCGCGGCGTAAGCGTCAATCGTCAGCGCTGAGGCGATGGACGAGGCAAAGGGTCGACCGGTTGCGGGCTGCCCTGGCCGGTCGTGCCTGCAGGTGTCAGCCCGCTGTCCGCATCAGCGCGGGGAACGCACTGCGCCGCTGTGTTCATGCCTTTTGCCGCCTCACATTGGGCCACTGTCTGGAAGGCACAATTGGCCATGCCTGAAACGTCCTTGAGGCAGACGGGGGAGGCCTGCCCGAACGCCGCGGGCGCGGCTACGAGCGCGGCCAGGAGGCTTGATGAAGCGATCAGCGTTCGCATGAGGAACTCCTTGATGTTCCCATGCACAATGGATCGCGCGCAGACATCGTTCCTAACAACAAAGGTCAGGAATACGCGCATTTAGATGTAGCCGTCTGGCGGGAACACCCGGCCAATATTCGCGCAAACGTGAGCCAAATGCGGGGTTGTCGTCGCTAGCACCCGTGCCCATGTGCCTAATATATCCAACTGCCCCTCGCACACTATTGCGCGCACGATGGAGGGCACCATGAGCAATCACGAGCAAGAGAACCGCCAGCAAGCGAGCAAACGCGTCTTGAGCGTTCTTCATCCGGCGGTGTATGTGGCTCTTGTCGGTCTCACCTTGTGGCTTGTATTGGCGATCTGGGGCTTTGGGTATGACGGCCAGACCGACTATCTGCTGGCGATCGTGACGGGCTTTCTTGTAATCGCGGTGGCGATCCCATCAACACTGGCCCTGATGGTGCATCGTCAGAGCAATTCGGACGAGAAGAGCTCCGCCGAAACGTCGTTCCGGGAATGGATGGCGGGAGATTTCGACACCTGGCAGGACCGCGTCAGAGGTCGCAATGCCGCGGTGGAGGTGCTGCTTCCAATGGCGGCCATCGCGATCGGCATGACAGCCTTCGCGATCGTCCTCCACTTCACCGAGGTTGGCGCGTAGCGCCGGCGACGCTTACGCCTACTGCAGCGGGATGCCCGCCTCGCGCACGACCTGCTGGAACTTCGCGACGTCGGCGCGGAACTTGCGTTCCGAACTCGTCGGACGTCGAGGCCGACTGGATCGTTGCCCATCGTCTTGAGGCGCGCCTGGGTGTCGGGCAGCGCGATGGCCTTCGCGGTCTTCGCGCTGGATGCGCTCGACGATCTCACGCGGTGTCCCTGCGGGCACGAAATAGCCCTGCCATCCGGCCGCTTCGAAGCCCGGGATGGCGTCTTCGGAAACCGTCGGCACGTCCGGCAGCACCGCCGAGCGCTTGGCGCTGTTGACCGCGAGCGCGCGCAACTGGCCGCCCTCGATCAGCGGAACGATGGTGCCGATCGGCACGATCGCGACGTCGATCTCGCCCGCGATCAGCGCGGGATTGAGCGAGCGCGTCGCCGCGATAGGGAATCGCCTGGATGTCGATCCCGGCCGCGCGCTTGAACATCTCCATCGTCAGGTGCAGCGAGTTGCCGACGCCGGTCATGCCGTAGTTGAGCTTGCCCGGCTGCGCCTTGGCGAGCGCGATCAGCTCCTTGCACGAGTCTTCGCCGGCAGCTTGGGATTGGCCACCAGCACGGTCGAGGTCGCGACCAGCTGCGTCACCGGGATGAAATCCTTGAGCGTGTCGAACGGCAGCGTGCGGTAGATCGCCGGGCTGATCGCCTGGCCGTTGGTGTTCTGCAGGATGGTGTAGCCGTCAGGCGGCGACTTGGCGACGAGGTCGGAGCCGGTCATGCCGCCGGCGCCGGCGCGGTTCTCGACGATCACCGGCTGGCCGAGCGACTCCTGCAGCTTGCGCGCTGATGATGCGCGCGAGCGCATCGACCGCGCCGCCGGCCGCGAACGGCACGATGATGCGAATGGGCTTGCTCGGATAGGGCTGGGCGATCGCCGCGCCGGCCCCGAAAGCAAGAACGGCAAGCGCGCCGAAGAGCGTCACTATCGCCAACCGCCAGCAACACATCGGGGCCGTCTCCGCGACTACTCCGCCGCTTCGCCGGCGCGAGCGCTATCCCACCACGGACAGACGCCCGCCATGCGCTCGTAGTTGCCTTCGATCACGTTCACCGGCTTGCGCAGGCCGGTGGCGGCCGCCGCGACGCTGATCTTGCGCGCCTCGACGCGGCCCTCGGGCGGCATCCACATGCGATCGTGGCCCCACATGCTCGGGCCCCAGGTGACTTCCTCGGTCTGCCAGTTGTCGGGCTCGATGACGCGCCCGCCCCAGCCGTATTCGACCATGAAGCCCGACGGCTAGTTGGAATAGAACGACGTCACCTCGTCGTTGATGTGCCGTCCGAGCGTGACGCCGATGCGCCCTTCGACGCCGAGCGCGAGGTCGTAGCCCTGGCCGACATCGTCGAGATTGAAGAGCTCGACCATCAGATGATGCATGGCGTTGCGCCCGGTCTCGATGAAGGCGATCGAGTGATGGCGCGGATTGGCGTGGAAGAAATAGGCGTTGAACGGCTTGGTCATGTAGTCGCACAGCCGGAAGCCGAGCACGTCGCGATAGAACGGGATCGCATCGTTGATGTCCTTGACGTGCAGCACGGCGTGGCCCATGCCGAGCGGCCCGGTGCGGAAGCCGGAGATGTTGCGGCCGGGCTTGAACGGCTCGCTCGTGCTCTCCGCGCCATGGAAGACTTCCAGGCGGTTGCCGAGCGGATCGGAGAAGGCGATCAGGTCCTTCACGCGCCGCTCGTCGGCGAGCGCGCGCGTGCCGCGCGTCACCGCAACGCCATGCTCTTCGAGCCGCGGCGGCAAAGCGATCGAGCGTGGCCGCGTCAGCGACCTCCCAGCCGAAGAACGCGACGCCTTCGCCGCCATCTTCAGTGACGACCAGCCGCTGCTTGCGGTCGTCCATGCGGAAGGCGAGCATGTCGCGGCTCTTGTCCACGAGCTGCATGCCCAGAAACTTCTCGCCGAAGCCCGACCAGTCCTCGAGCGACTTCGCGCGCACACCGACATATCCGAGAGCTTCAATCGACATTGGCGTCCTCAGTCCTGCAACGGAATCTTGGCGTCCTTCACCACCTTGGCGAACTTCGCGAGGTCGTTCTTGAACACGGCAGCGAAAGCCTCGGGCGTGCTGGCGACGACCTCGTTGGCGGTCGCCTCCATGCGTTCACGCACATCGGGCGCGTTCAGCGCCTTGGCGGCTTCGCGCTGGATCAGGGCGACGATCTCGCGCGGCGTATTCGCGGGCACGAACCAGCCCTGCCAGCTCGACGACTCGAACCCTGGCAGGCCGCTTTCCGCGATGGTCGGAACATTCGGCAGCGCGGGCGAGCGCTTGGCGCCGGGGATCGCGAGCGCGCGCAGCCTGCCGGCCTCGACATGAGGTTTGGCAGTCGCGAACGGCACGACGGCCAAGTGGACCTCGCCGGCGATCAGCGCGGTGTTGAGCGGTGCGTCGCCGCGATAGGGCACCGCCTGCAGCTCGATGCCGGCCGCATGCTTGAACATCTCGACGGTGAGGTGCAGCGGGTTGCCGATGCCGGTCATGCCGTAGTTGAGGCTGCCGGGCTTCGCCTTCGCGAGCGCGATCAGCTCCTGCACCGATTTCGCCGGCAGCGAGGGGGTGGCGACCAGCAGGAGCTGAGAGGCAACGAGCTGCGTGACCGGAGTGAAGTCCTTGACCGCATCGAACGGCAGCGCTTGTAGAGCGACGGGCTGATCGCCTGGCCGTTGGTGTTCTGCAGGATGGTGTAGCCGTCGGGTGGCGACTTGGCGACCGCGTCGGCCGCGACGTTGCCGGCTGCGCCCGCACGGTTCTCGATGATGACGGGCTGGCCGATCGAATCCGACATCTTGGCGCCGACGAGGCGTGCCAGCACGTCGACCGCGCCACCCGGCGCGAACGGCACGATCACCCGGATCGGCTTTGACGGATAGCTCTGCGCACTGGCCGGGCCAAGCGCGGCCAGCACAAGAACCAGAGCAACAATGAGCCGCCTCATCGAAGCGCTCCTGCGAGAGGACACCGGCCCGCACGATAGCACAATGCGAGCCCCTGGCTGAAACCGCCGGCCCGCCGCGAGTTGTGCGAGCCTCTCGTTAACTCATAGCGGCAACTCATGATATAGCGTCGCTCCGGCCTGTATTCACGGAAAAATGCCGCAGAGCCTGTCTTTAAGGGTCTGCATGCGCTGAGGGGGAGACCCGTGGTCATCGACGTGTTCAATCACTTCATGCCGGCGGCGTATCTCGACCGGCTGGCGCGGCTCGCGCCCGACCATATTGCGGTAACGGCTTTTCCGAGGCTCAAGCCGCTGGTCGACGTCGATGCGCGCCTGCGCCTGCTCGATCAGTTCGGCGACCTGCGGCAGGTCATCTCGCTCGCCAATCCGCCGCTCGAGCTGGTCGCAACGCCGGCGCAGTCTCCGGAGCTTGCGCGCGCTGCGAATGATGCGCTGGCCGAGGTCTGCCGGCGCCATCCGGATCGCTTTCCGGCCTTTGTCGCGTCGCTGCCGATGAACAATCTCGAGGCGTCGCTGGACGAGATCGATCGCGCCGTCACGCAGCTCGGCGCGCGCGGCATCCAGGTGTTCACCAATGTGGCCGGCAAGCCGCTGAGCGCGCCCGAGTTTCGGCCGATCTTCAAAAAGATGGTGGAGCACGATCTGCCGGTGTTCGTGCATCCCATGCGCGGGCCGCAATTCTCCGACTACGCCAGCGAGACAACATCAGCCAACGAGATCTGGTTCAGCTTCGGATGGCCCTATGAAACAACCGCCTGCATGACGCGGCTCATCTATTCCGGCATCTTCGATGAGCTGCCTGCGCTCAAGATCATCAGCCATCACATGGGCGGCATGATCCCTTATTTCGCCGGCAAGATTAAGCTCGGCTTCAAGCAGATCTTTTTCGGCACGCCGGACATCAATCCGGTCGCGCAGGAGTGCGGCCTCAAGCGGCCGCCGCTCGACTATTTCAAGATGCTCTATGCCGACACCGCGCTCGGCGAGGACGCGCCCACGCGCTGCGGACACGCTTTCTTCGGCACCAGTCGCTGCCTGTTTGCCACCGATGCGCCGTTCGATGCCGAGCAAGGACGCGGGCTGATTGCCAATTCGCTGCGCGCGGTCAATGCGCTCGAGATTTCGGCGGCAGAGCGGGAGCAGATTCTCGTCGGCAATGCGCGAGCATTGCTGAAGCTGTAAAGGACAAAGTGATGAAGACGCAGACCATCGAGGTGAAGCTGCGCGACGGCGTGATGGGCGCCTATCTGGCGGTGCCCGATCGAGCTCCGGCCGGCGCCATCATTGCCATCATGGAAATCTGGGGCGTCAACGACACCATGCGGCGTCATGCGCATGAATTCGCCGAAGCCGGCTTCGTCTGCCTGGTCCCGGATTTGTTCTGGCGGCAGGAGCCGGGCGCCGAGCTCAGCGACCACAACCCCGCGCACGTGCAGAAGGCTTTCGATCTCTACTACGACTTCGACTATGACCTCGCGGTTCAGGATATGGAGGACACGCGGCATTTCCTGGAAGGGCTCAAGGAGTGCAACGGCAAGGTCGGCGCCGTCGGCTACTGCCTGGGCGGCAAGCTTTGCTATCTGATGTGCTGCCGTACCGACATCGATTGCGCCGTCGCCTATTACGGCACCTATATCGAGCACAACATCCGCGAGGTGAAAAACCTGCACCGACCGTTCGTGTTGCACATGGCCATGAAGGATCGCTGGGTGCAGGCGGAGGTCAACGATCTCCTGGAGCGGCGGCTGTCACCCAATCCGCTGGTCGCCATTCACAAATATCCCGGCGCGGACCATGCTTTCGCGCGTCATGGCGGCAAGACCTATAGCCAGCCGGAGGCCGATCGCGCCCTGGCGCTGACCGTCGACTTCTTCAAGCAGCATCTCAGCTCGCGTGTTGATGCATAGCGTCCGCCGCGAGGGCACCCTCGTCCTGCATCGCCCGCCGGTGTAGATTGGGCCCCATGTCACCGGGAGAATGATCATGCGTAAGTTGTTTGGCGCAATGGCTGCTGCCTTCGTTGTTGCCGTGCTGGCGACACACCAGGGCGCGGCGCAAACGCCTCCGCCGCCGCTCATCAAGCCGGAAGGACTGCGCCAGGTCTCCGCCCATGTCCATGTGATCCCGGACAACAGTGTTCCGATGGTGCCCAATGTCGGCATTATTGTCGGAGAGCAGGCCGTGCTGGTGGTCGATACCGGCCTCGGGCCGCCCAATGGCGCAACGGTGCTGAACGTGGCGCAAAAGCTCGGCGGCTCCCGCGCGCTCTACGTCGTTGTCACTCATTTTCATCCCGAGCACGATCTCGGCGCCCAGGCTTTCCCGGCCACCGCCAAGATGATCCGTTCGAGCGACCAGCTGAAGGATATCGCCGAATTCGGCCTGGAGACCGCGAAGAACTTCGCGTCACGGTCCGCGATCAACACCGAGTTGCTCAAGGGCGCGGACTATCGCAAGGCGGATATCACCTTCGAGAAGGACTATGAGCTCGATCTCGGCGGGGTGAAGGCGCGGCTGTCCGCCATGGGCCCCAACCATACGCGCGGCGACATCGCCATCTGGATCGAGCCTGACCGCATCCTGTTCGCCGGCGATCTCGCCATGAAGGCTCAGCCGGCTTTCGCCACTCCCAATTCCAGCCTGCGCCAGTGGCTCGCGAGCCTTGATCGGCTGGAGGCGCTCCAAGCCGGTCCTGATCGTGCCGAGTCACGGCCCGACCGGCGACGACACAGCCTTCGTCACCAGCTATCGCGCCTATCTGACTGAGGTGCGCGACCGTACGGCAGCGGAGAAGCGCGCCGGGCGCACCGTCGATCAGGCGGTGGAAGCGGTCACGGCGGCACTTGTCGCCCGCTTCCCGGATCGTGCGCGCCTCGCTGGCGCGATCAAGGCCGCTTACGCGGAGGCGCCCTGAGCTCCAGAAACATGGGCGCCTATTGTTGGGCCTCTCCCCGCGTGCGGGGAGAGGGCATGTTTGACCGTTCAACGGAAAGAACTGGGTGAGGGGCAGGCCGCGCCCCCTCACCCGACCGTGCTTGTTGAACAATCAGCGCTGCCCTCTCCCCGCAAGCGGGGCGAGGGCGCATCAATGACCGCTCCTGCTGTCGGCTCTGTTGCTGCTACGGCTCGCAACTGATTCTGAAGCTACTCCGCCGCCGCTCGCGAGTTGCGGCCGTGGGCAGCGACGAGATAGTCCATCGCGGCCTGCACGCCGCCTTTCTTGTGCGGCACGCCGGCGAGCGCAAGCCCCATCTCGGTCGCGGCCAGCGCTCCCATCAGCTGGGTTTCGTTGATGTCGCCGAGGTGGCCGATGCGGAAATATTTTCCGGTGTAGCGGCCGAAGCTCGCCCCATAGGAAATGTTGAAATTGTCGAGCGCCAGGTTGCGGAAGGCGTCGGCATCGTGGCCTTCAGGCAGCATCACCGCGGTGATCGTCGGCGAATAGTATTTCGGCTCGCGGCACATGATCTCGAGCCCCCAGCCGCGCACCGCGCGCCGCGTCGCCTCGGCCAGCCGGTCATGGCGCACAAACACGTTCTCGAGCCCTTCCTCGTGCAGCATTTCGATCGAGGTCGCGAGCCCGTGCAGCATCTGCGTCGCTGGCGTATAGGGAAAGAAGCCGATCTTGTTCATGTTGAGCATGTCGTCCCAGGCCCAGAACGACTTCGGCAGCGTCGAGTTCTTGGCGGCCGCGAGCGCCTTGTCGCTCACCGCGTTGAATGACATGCCGGGCGGCAGCATCAGGCCCTTCTGAGCGCCGCCGACGGTGACGTCGACGCCCCACTCGTCGTGGCGATAGTCGGTCGAGGCGAGCGACGAGATGGTGTCGACAAAGAGCAGCGCCGGATGGCCGGCGGCGTCGATCGCCTTCCTGATCTCGGCAATCGGCGACAGGCATCCGGTCGAGGTCTCGTTGTGCAGGATGCAGACCGCTTTGATCTCGTGCGCCTTGTCTTTGCGCAGCGCATCCTCGACGGCGTTCGGATCGGCACCGATACGCCAGTCGGTGCTGATGAACTCAGGCTTGAGGCCGAGCTTCCCGGCCATGTTCTTCCACAGCGTTGCGAACTGCCCGGTCTCCACCATCAGCACCCGGTCGCCCGCGTTGAGGGTGTTGACCAGCGCGGCTTCCCAGGCGCCGGTCCCGGTCGCGGTGTAGATGATCACCGGGTTGGTGGTCTTGAAGATGGTCTTGACCCCCTCGAGCACCCGCTTGGCGAGCGCCTGGAATTCGGGACCCCGGTGATCGATGATCGGGGTATCCATCGCCCGCAGCACGCGGTCGGGCAGCGGCGACGGCCCCGGAATATGCAGGAAATGGCGGCCAACGGGGCGTGAGGAGTTCTTCGGCATCGTCTTTCTTCCCGGCATGGGTGGTTGATCGACGACCGTGGGGTCTATGCCGCCCCGGTCGCAACTTGCCGCCATGAAGGACGAATGCGAGAGTCAGTCAAGGCTTTTGGCGGATAGGGGCAGTAGCCCCTCGCGAGATGGTGCGGATGAGCGAAACGGTCGTGCCTGGGCTGGAGCGCCGCCTGCGGGCGGAGCGCGTTGGCGACGTCATGTTCGACCGCTTCGCGCGCGGCCGCTACGCGACCGATGCCTCGCACTATCAGGTCATGCCGCTTGGCGTGGTGGCGCCGCGCACGATAGAGAACGCCAATCGGGCGATAGCGATTGCCCGGGACGAGGGCGTGAGCGTCACGGCGCGTGGCGGCGGCACCTCGCAGTGCGGGCAGACGGTCAATACCACGCTGGTGGTCGATTGCTCGAAATACCTCAACCGGATTTTGGAGCTCGATGTTGCGTCACGCCGCTGCGTGGTCGAGCCCGGCATTGTGCTCGATGACCTCAATCGTCAGCTCAAGCCGCATGGCCTGTGGTTTCCGGTCGACATCTCGACTGCGTCGCGCGCCACCATTGGCGGGATGACCGCCAACAATTCCTGCGGCGCGCGTTCGCTGCGTTATGGCAATACGCGCGAGAACGTGCTCTCGATCGATGCGGTGCTGGCCGACGGCACGCTCGCGCATTTCGGGCAGGTCAATCCGGACCTCTCGGACATTCCGGATACGTCGCCGCTCAAGCCGCTGGCGCGCGACCTGCTGGCGCTCGGCGCGCGCGAGGCCGAGGCCGTGACCGAGCGTTTCCCGCAGGTGCAGCGCCGGGTCGGTGGCTACAATCTCGATTCGCTGATGCCGGGGCGCAATGAGCTCAATCTCGCGCATATCCTGGTCGGCTCCGAGGGCACGCTCGGTTTCTCCAACCGGATCGAGCTCAAGCTCTCGCCGGTGCTGGCCAGCCGGCGCACAATCGGGGCCTGTCACTTCGGCAGCTTCCGCGGCGCCATGGAGGCGGCTCAGCACATCGTCCAGCTCGGGCCGATCGCGGTCGAGCTGATCGATCGCACCATGCTCGGCCTCGCGCGCGGGATCGAGATGTTCCAGCCGACCATTGCGAGCGTCGTGCGCGGCGACCCCGAAGCCATTCTGTTTGTCGAGTTCGGCGAGGAGGAGGAAGGCGAGAACCTGCGCCGCCTGTTTGCGCTGAGCGAGCTGATCGGCACGCTGGGATATGCCTTCGACAAGCGCGGCGCCGCACTGGGGCGGCGTGGTCGAGGTGCTCGGACCCAAGCTGCAGGCGGCGATCGCGGAGGTGCGCGCCGCCGGCCTCAATGTGATGATGTCGATGAAGGCGGCAGGCAAGCCGGTCTCCTTTGTCGAGGATTGCGCGGTGCCGCTCGATCATCTTGCGGACTACACCGACAGGCTGACCGCGATCTTCACCAAGCACGGCACGCGCGGCACCTGGTACGCGCACGCGTCGGTCGGCTGCCTGCATGTGCGGCCGGTGCTCAACCTGCGCCTTGAGAAGGACGTCAAGGCGATGCGCGCGATCGCCGAGGAGGCCTTCGCGCTGGTGCGCGAATATAAAGGCTCGCACTCCGGCGAGCATGGCGACGGCATCGTGCGCTCGGAGTTCCATGAGGTGATGTTCGGCGAACGTCTCGTGCGCGCGTTCGAGGAGGTGAAGGACCGTTTCGATCCCAAGGGCCTGTTCAATCCCGGCGAGTCGTGCGCGCGCCGAAATTCGATGACCGCAGCCTGTTGCGCTATGCGCCGGGCTATCACGCCGATGAGCTCACGACGCATCTCGACTGGCGGGCCTATCCGGGCGCCGGCCACGGATTCCAGGGCGCGGTCGAGATGTGCAACAACAACGGCGCCTGCCGCTCGCTCGCCGGCGGCGTGATGTGCCCGAGCTATCGGGTCACGCGCGAGGAGCGCGACGTCACGCGCGGGCGCGCCAATGCGCTGCGGCTTGCCATCACCGGCCAGCTTGGGCCCGATGCATTTGTCTCCGACGAGATGGCCGAGACGCTGAAGCTCTGCGTCTCGTGCAAGGCGTGCCGGCGCGAATGCCCGACCGGCGTCGACATGGCGCGCATGAAGATCGAGGTGCTGGCGGCGCGGGCGGCACGCGGAGTCCTGTCTGGGCACGACCGCTTCGTCGGCTATCTGCCGCGCTATGCGCCGGTCGTTTCGCGCCTGCCGTGGTTGCTCAATCTGCGCGACCGGATTCCGGGGCTGGCGTGGCTGTCGGAACGCGTCGCGGGCTTCAGCGCTCGGCGCAGCCTGCCACGGTGGCGCCGGCCGTTCCGTGAGCCCAAAACTCGTGAGAAGGCGTCGATCGGGCCGGAGAATGGCCGCGAGGTGGTGCTGTTCGTGGATACGTTCAGTCGCTATTTCGAGCCCGAGAACGTCGAGGCTGCGCTCATGGTGCTCGAAGCGGCCGGCTGCCGGGTGCACATGCCGCGGCCGACTGATCGGCCGCTGTGTTGCGGACGTACATTCCTTTCGATCGGGCAGGTTGAAGAGGCGCGGCACGAGGCCGCAGCGCTGCCTCGACGCCTTCGCGCCCTATGTGGAGCGCGGCATCCCGGTGGTCGGGCTCGAGCCAAGCTGCCTGATCGGGTTCCGCGACGAGATTCCGGCGCTGATCAGGAGCCAGGACGCGCGCGACCTTGCGATCCCGTGCGCTGATGTTCGAGGAATTCATCACAAAAGAGCTTGGCGGCACGCTGCCGCTCGCGCCGGTCGGAAAACAGGCGCTGCTGCACGGGCACTGCCATCAGAAGTCGTTCGGCGCTCATGGATTCGGTGATGGCGGCGCTCAAGCTCATTCCTGATCTTGCGGTGGAGCCGATCGAATCGAGCTGCTGCGGCATGGCCGGTGCCTTCGGCTACGGTGCCGATACGATCGACGTGTCGCTCAAGATGGGGGAGCTGTCGCTGCTGCCGGCCGTCCGCAAGGCCGCTCCCGACACGATCATCGTCGCGGACGGCACGTCCTGCCGGCATCAGATCAAGGACGGCACCGGCCGCGAAGCGCTGCACGTCGCGCGCCTTCTGGCCATGAGCGTTGAGGCCAGTGTTAAAGCGGGTGTTAAGGCTGTAAGCGTTAAGGCTGCGCAACTTGGGTCCATGCCCGCCGATTGACTGCGGACGCGGACCGCAACAAAATCGACATTGCCGCCGATTTGAAGTTCCTCGCGGCCACTGGTCAGGACCTCAAATCGAGACGCGGAAAGCGCAAAGATGCTGCGAACTCGGCGCAGACAAGTCCTTACCTTCCTGGGCGCGGTCGCCGTCATCGGCGCGTCCGCCTTTGCGTCGCAATATGTCTGGCGAGAAGCGGGGCTGAAATCGCTGCAGGCGGTCAACGAGCAGCGCGTGCAGCTCGTCGCCAATGCGCTGACGGCCGAGGTCGGACGCCAGGACCATCTCCCGGTCGTGCTGTCGCTCGATCCGGATGTGCGCAATGCGCTCAGCGTCGCGCAACGCCGCGAGCCTGGAGCATGCTCAGTCGCAAGCTCGACGGTCGTGAGCCGCGAGGCCGATACGCGCGCGCTTTATCTCATCGCGCCCAACGGCATCGTGGTTGCAAGCGACGACTGGCAGGCGCCGGACTACGCTGGTCGGCCGCAATCTTGCGGATCAGCCTTATTTCAAGAAGGCGGTCGAAAACGGCAGGAGCAGCGATCTCGGCGTCGAGCCCGAAAGCAATCGCGTCGCGCTACTATCTCGCCGAAGCGGTGCGGGCCGGTCCCGACCTGCTCGGCATTGCGGTCGTCCGGATCGAGTTCGACACGCTCGAGGCGGCGTGGGAGCGGGCCGCCGAGCGCGTCCTGGTGACCGATCCCGATGGGATCGTGTTTCTGGCAAGCGATCCGAACTACAAATATCGCTCCATTGGCGGCGAAGACCGTCAGCGATAGCGCCGAGGTCGCCAAACGCTATCCGGGTGTGCTGGGAGCGCCGATCGACTTCTCGGCGCTGGAGCGCCGCGGTCCGGATTCCATCATCGAAATCGAGGCGCCCGATGCGGGCGCTACCTATCTCTATCAGTCCATGCAGCTGCCGCCCTACGGCTGGACGATCCATCGCTTCACCGATCTGGCCACCGTGCGCGAGGACCAGCGCGACGGGACCATCATCGGCGGCGCCATCATCGGCGCTGATCATTTCGCTGCTGCTCTACGTGATCTCAGCGGCACCGGGCCTACATGGTCGAGCGAAGCCGCGGCGACGCAGCTCAAGACGCGAGGTTGACGGAGCGCACGCGCGAACTCAGCGAGATCGAACACCTCGTCTGCAGACCGAGATCGACGAGCATCGCCGCACCGAATCGCGTCTGCGCACGACCCAGAACGAACTGGTGCAGGCCGGCAAGCTCGCGGCACTCGGGCAGATGTCGGCGGCGCTGGCGCACGAGATCAACCAGCCGCTGGCGGCGATCCGCACTTTCATGGCGAGCGCGAAGATATTCGCGCAGCGCGGCGATCTCGCCCAGGTCGTGAGCAATCTCGACCTCATCACCGATCTTGCCGAGCGCATGGCCAGCATCACCGGTCATCTCAAGACATTTGCGCGCAAGAGCGAGCCCGGCCATCCCGAGCCGGTGCAGGTCGACCGGGCGATCGATGGCACGCTGTTCCTGCTCGAAAGCCAGATCAAGGCCGCAGGTGTGCGCATCGACAAGACGGTCGCGCCCGACCTTTGGGTCCTCGGCCATGCGGTCCAGCTCGAGCAGGTCATCCTCAATCTCGTGCGCAACGCGCTCGATGCAGTCGCCGATCAGGACGATGCGACGGATCACGCATCACGGCGCAGCGCGTCGGAGAGCCACCGTCTGAAGTCATGTCCTGATCAGAGTCGCGGACAACGGGCCCGGCATTCGCGGCGGACCAGATCGACCGGATCTTCGATCCGTTCTTCACCACCAAGGCGCTCGGCAAGGGGCTTGGCCTGGGGCTGTCGATCTCGTACGGCATCGTGCAGGATTTCGGCGGCCAGATTCACGCCAGGAATCTGCCCGAGGGCGGCGCCGAATTGACGGTCGAGCTACCGCGCCATCGGCGCGAGCGCGCGCCGGCCGAGATGGCGCATCCATGCCTGAGCCCGGCCAGATCCTGTTCGTCGACGACGAGGCCGCCGATGCGCCACGCGGTGACGCAGTGGCTCGGCCTCGCCGGCTTCGAAACGCTTGTCCACGACAAGGCAACGTCGGCCGCTCAGCACGCTTGAGCACCGACTTTTCCGGCATCCTCGTCACCGACCTCAAGATGGAGGGAATGGACGGGATGGAGCTGTTGCGCCGGTCGCAGCAGATCGATCCGGAGCTGCCGGTGGTCGTCATCACCGGACACGGCGACGTCGAGACCGCGGTCGAGGCGATGCGATCTCGGCGCCTACGACTTCATCGAGAAGCCGTTCGCGCCCGAGCGCTTTCTCGAGGTCGTGCGGCGAGCCAGCGAGAAGCGCCAGCTCGTCGTCGAGAATCGCCGCCTGCGGCGCGTCGTCAGCGAGCAGACGCTGAGCTCCCGCATCATCGGCACGTCGAAGGCGGCCGAGCAGCTGCGCGCCTCGGTCGCCGAGCTTGCCGGCACCGACGTCAGCGTCATCCTTTATGGCGAGACCGGTGTCGGCAAGGATCTCGTAGCGCGCTGCATCCATGATTTCGGCCGCCGGCACAAAGCGAACTATGTCGCGGTCAATTGCGCCGCCGTGCCGGAGACGATGGTCGAGAGCGAGTTCTTCGGACACGAGGCGGGCGCTTTTACGAGCGCGTGCGAAGGCGCGTGTCGGCAAGATCGAGCACGCCAGCGGCGGCACGCTGTTTCTCGACGAGATCGACAGCATGCCGCTGTCGACGCAGGCCAAGCTGCTGCGCGCCCTGCAGGAGCGCGTCATCGAGCGCTTGGGGTCGAACCGGAACATTCCGGTCGACCTCCGGCCGATCGCGGCCAGCAAGCTCGATCTGCGGACGGCCAGCAGCCGATGGCCGGTTCCGCTCCGATCTCTATTACCGGCTGTCGGTGGTCGAGCTGACGATCCCGCCGCTGCGTGACCGCATCGAGGACGTGCCGCTGCTGTTCGAGTACTTCGCCGCCTCCGCGGCAGCGGCGCACGAGCGCGAGCTGCGTCCCGTGACGTCCGCAACCTTGAACATGCTGATGACCCACCAGTGGCCGGGCAACGTTCGCGAGCTTCGCAACGCCGCGGAGCGATATGCGCTCGGGCTCTCGGGTCCGCTGATGCCGCAGGCGGCGGACACCGGCAGCGAGCGCCTTTCGCTGGCGCAGCAGGTCGAGGCGTTCGAGCGGGCGCTGATCGAGCGCTGCCTGGCTGAGACGGGCGGCAGGATCAACGCGGTGATCGACCGGCTCGAGATCCCGCGGCGGACTTTGAGTGAAAAAATGGTGCGGCTGGGCATCGATCGTCAGCGGTTCAAGACATCGGATGGGCCGATTGCCGCCGAAGATTCAGGAACGATTGGCGGAAAGTTGCCAAATCGATAATTGGTGCCGCAGTGCAGCATCGATAAGCTATTGAAATAGACAATTTATTTTTATCTGGAACGCTGGCGCGACGCTGGCACATGACTTGCCGATAGGTTATCTGTTGGTTGGGGAGGGGCGGGAACGGACTGTGCTAGTTTTGTCCGCCCAAGGTTGAGAGCAAGCTCTGAGCACAGGTTCAATGATAGCGTGCCCGCGTCGCCCGTCGGTCGCTCGGACGATCCGACCTGCTTTGACTTCCGGCAGAGGTCCTGCCGGCGCCAGCGTTGCCTTACTGTTGGCGATTGCTTTGGCCGGCTGCTGGCCATCGGCGTCGGCGGTGACGCCAGCCCAGCCTCCGGCCACGGGATCCAGATATCGTCCGGGTCTCCCAGGACCAGATGCACCAGCTCGACATTACTCACGGTCAAGCCCCACAGGTTTCGCGTCTACAAGCTTGCGGTCGGTCAAATCGCCTTCAACGAAGATGCCAGCACCGTCGTGCTGACGCCGTTCTCCGGCCGGGTGACACGCGTCATCGCCAAGATCGGCGATGTCGTCAAACCTGGCGATCCGCTGTTCGAGATCGACAGTCCCGAGGTCGTGCAGGCGCAGACCGACTTGATCTGCGGCGCTGCATGCAGTGGAAAAGGCGCGCATCGAGCTTGATGATCGCGCAACGGCAGGCCGAGCGGACGAACGCGGCTGCTTGCCGACAAGGCGATCTCGATGCGCGAGGCCGAGCAGGCGCGCAATGATCAGGCGATCGCCGAATCCGATCTGAAGACGGCGGAAGGCACGCTGCATGCGGCGCGCAATCGCCTGCGCGTTTTCATCGGGCGCGATCAGGCGGAGGTCGACCGGCTGGAGCGCGAGCGGATCATCAATCCGCTGGTGACGGTCAATTCGCCGATCGAAGGCACCGTCATCGCCCGCAAGGTTGGCCCAGGCCAATATGTGCGCGCCGATGCCGGCGACTCGCTCTATGCGATCGCCAATCTCTCGACCATGTGGCTGAAGGCGAATGTTCCGGAGGTGGACATTCCGCTACATCAGCGTGGGTCAGGAGCTCGAGGTCAAGGTCACGGCGCTGCCGGACCGGGTCTTCTATGCGCAGGTGATTGCGATCGGCGCGGCCTCGGACGCCTCCACGCGCCGGGTCGTCGTGCGCTCGGAAATTCCCAACCCGGGCCACGTGCTCAAAGTCGGAGATGTTCGCAAGCTTCAAGATCGCGACCAGCGCAGGCGAGGACGCCCCCGCGATCCCGGTCAGAAGCGGTGATCTGGGAAGGCGAGCAGGCGGTGGTCTGGATCGAGCGCGAGCCGATGGTCCTCCAGCGCCGGAAGGTGAAGGTCGGGATGGAGCAGGACGGGCGACTGCAGGTTCGCGACGGCCTCAAGTCCGGCGACCTTGTTGTCTCCCGCGGCGCCATATTCGTGCAGAACGAGCTGCGATCAATGATCCGACGTCAGGCGCGGTGAAGCGATGCTTCGTAGCCTGATTGTGTTCTGCCTGTCGCGGCGGCCCTTGGTGCTGACCGCATACGCTGCGTTCGTCGGCATCGGAATCTTCGCCTTCAGCGCGATGAACATCGAAGCCTATCCCGACCCCGCGCCTCCCATCATCGAGATCATCGCGCAATGGCCGGGCCAGTCGCCGGAGGAAGTTGAGCGTTACGTGACCATTCCGCTGGAGATCGCCGTCTCCAGCACGCCTGGTCTCAAATATATCCGCGTCCAATACGGTCTTCGCGCTCGGCTTCCTGCGGCTGCAGTTCGAGTATGGCCGCGACTATTATTTCGTCCGTCAGCAGGTGATCAACCGGCTGAGCGACGCGAAGCTGCCGAATGGCGTCCAGCCGGTGATCTCTCCCGCCGGCGGGATCAGCGAGATCTTCCGCTATCAGCTCGTCGGTCCGCCCGGGCATGGACCTGATCCAGCTCAAGACTTTGCAGGACTGGGTGGTGGAGCGCCGGTTGCGCATCGTGCCTGGCGTTGCGGATGTCTCGGTGCTCGGCGGCAAGACCAAGGAATTTCAGGCCGAGATCGACCTGAATAAGTTGATGGCCTATGGCCTCACCCTGCCGCAGATCATGAACGCGATCTCGGCCGGCAACTCCAATGTGGGCGGCCGCACCATCGCGCTCGGCGAGCAGTCGGTCAATGTGCGCGGGCTCGGCGTCATCGGCTCGCTGTCAGATATCGAGAATATCGTATTGACGCAGCAGGGCGGCGTGCCGGTGCTGCTGTCGGACGTGGCCAAGGTCCAGATCGGATTTACGCCACGCCTAGGCATTGCCGGGCGTGATGACAAGACCGACGTGATCTTCGGCATTGTCCTGATGCAGAAGCTCGAGCGGACCATGGACGTGGTCACGCGCGTGCGCGCTGCCATCGATCGCCTCAACACGGACGGCAGCCTGCCGCCGGGCGTGCGGATCGACACGTTCTATGATCGCGGCGATCTGGTCGCAGTCACGGTACGCACCGTGCTGCACAATATGTTCTTCGGGATTGCACTGATCTTTCTCATTCAGTGGGTCTTCCTGGGCAACCTGCGTTGCGCCCTGATCGTCTCGGCGACGATCCCGGTGGCGCTGCTGCTGGCCGTGATGATCACGGTGTTGCGCGGGGAGTCGGCCAATCTTCTCTCAGTCGGCGCGATCGATCTTGGCATCATCGTCGATTCGACCGTCATCATCCTGGAGAACATCTATCGTCATCTGGCGCACCACAGCCCCGGACACGAGTCGACGCCGTTGAGCCTGCCTGAGCGGCTGCACCGCATCCTGAACGGCGCGATCGAGGTGGATAAAGCGATCCTCTTCTCGGTGCTCATTACGATCGCAGCCTTCCTGCCCTTGTTCACCATGCAAGGCGTGGAAGGCCAGATCTTCGGTCCGATGGCGCGCACCTATGCCTATGCGCTGCTTGGTGCCGTGATCGCGACCTTCACGGTGACGCCGGTCATGTCCTCGATTCTGTTGCCCGCAAGGGTGACCGAAATCGAGACCTGGCTGGTGCGGCAGATCCGGCGCGTCTACGACATTGCCCTGCCGTTCGTCGTCCGGCGCTATCGCATATCGGCGGTCATCGCGTCCGTGTTCCTCCTGGTCTGCGCCGTGCTGGGCGCCCGGCTTGGCACCGAGTTCCTGCCGAAGCTGGAGGAAGGCAACATGTGGATCCGCGCCTTGCTGCCACCGACCATCACGCTCGAAGCCGGCATGGACAGCGTCGCGCGCATGCGCAACATCATCAGGAGCTATGCGCCGGTGCGCACGGTCGTTTCGGAGCAGGGCCGCGGTGAGGATGCGACCGATCCCGACGGCTCCTTCGTGGCCGAGTTCTTCGTGCCGCTCAAGCCTCAGGAAGAGTGGCCCAAGGGACTGACCAAGGAAGAGCTGGTCAAGCAGCTCAGCGAGCAGCTCAATCGCGAGTTCGTGGGCGTTGATTTCAACTTCTCGCAATACATTCAGGACAACATCGAGGAAGCCGTCTCCGGCGTGAAGGGCGAGAACTCGGTCAAGATCTTTGGCCGCGATCTCGCCGAGCTCTCGCGCCTCTCCAAGACCGTGAAGTCGGAGATTGCAGAGGTGCCCGGCGTGACCGATCCGGGCGTGTTCAATCTGCTCGGCCAGCCCAATCTTGTGGTCCGGATCGATCGCGCGAAAGCGGCGCGCTATGGCTTTTCAGTCGGCGATATCAACTCGGTCGTGCAGGCGGCGGTCGGTGGCCAGGAGATCACCCGGGTCTACGAAGGCGAGATGAATTTCGCGCTCACCGTGCGGCTTGCCGAAGAGTATCGTCGCAATGTCGACGCCATTCGTTCCGTTCCGGTTGCCCTGCCCAACAGCGATCCTAGGGCACCGACCGCCTATATCGCGCTTGGCGAGCTTGGCGACGTGCGGCTGGAGACCGGTGCGGCCTATATCTACCGTGAAAACAATCAGCGCTTTGTTCCGCTGAAGTACAGCGTACGCGGCCGCGATCTTGGCTCGACCGTGGCCGAGGCGCAGCAGCGCATCGGCGACAGGGTGAAGTTGCCGGAAGGCTACAAGCTCGACTGGACCGGCGAGTTCGGAGCTCTCGTGGAGGCGCAGAAGCGGCTCGCCATCATCGTGCCGCTCAGTCTGCTCCTGATCTTCATGCTGCTCTACACCCTGTTCACCTCGGCGCGGGTGAGCTTGCTGGCGCTGTCCGGCATTCCGTTCGCGGTCTGCGGGCGGCATTCTCGGGCTTACCGTCGCGGGACTGAATTTCAGCATCTCGGCCGCCATCGGTTTCATTTCGCTTTTCGGCGTCTCGTCGATGGATGGCATCCTGCTGATGTCCTACATCCGCAAGAATCTCCATAGCGGCATCGGCACCGAGGAGGCGATCATCACCGCGTCGCAGACCCGCATGCGGCAGATCTTCATGACCGGCCTTTCGGCTGCTATCGGCCTCGTGCCGGCGGCGTTCTCGACCAGCATCGGGGCGCAGGTGCAGCAGCCGCTGGCGTGCGTGATCGTGGGCGGCATGCTGCTGTCGCCGATCTGCAGCCTGCTCGTGATCCCGATGCTGGCGCGCATCTTCATGCCGTACGTGCCCGGGACCGTCCCTGGCCACGAGACGCCGGCTGCCGGTGCTGAGCAAACGGAACAGCCCGCGCCCGCCGCTTAGAATTGTGCACGCAGTCGGGTCCCGATCACTGAAACCGGACCGCGGTCACGGTTGTAGGCCGGATTGGCGATGAATTGATAATCCAGCGTCGCTCGCCAGTTTGCGATCGGGAAGCTGTAGTAGATTTCGGCAATCTTTTCCGGTCCTGGATTGGGCAACTGTCCGTCGCCAGCCAGGATGCCGAGACCGCCGGCATTGAAATAGGTCTTGTGTGCGTCCGAAATGCCATTAACCACGCCGGCGATGCCGATCGTGTCGTCAGGCCGTCCCCATTGTTTGCCGGAGAGTGACATGCCAGCCGCCAGGGTTCGATCGATGTCGGAGAATTCGTATGGCTCGACCCCGCCGCTGCGCAATTCCAGCGCGAGCGAACACGCCCAGATCGGGAGATGATTTGCTGTTCGAGGTTGAGGCTCACTCCGCTGCGGCTGGTATAGCGGCGAACGAGTGCGGTGTCGGCGGGCTCTCCAGTCAGCTCGCGACAATTTGATCGCATCGTCGAAGCGCCCCATGCGGCCACGGGTGAGAAAGCCGGTGACCGCAATCTTGCCCGGCTGTCCAGCGATCTGGTGGCGATGCTCGAGCTCGACGATTGACTGGAACTGCTTGAACGAGGGATCCAGTTTCGCGCTGTTCGGAGCGATCGACAGATCGAACATGCCGAAGCGCAACGTCCAAGCGCCTTGATACCACTCGGCCGCGGCACCGTAGGTGTATCCCCAGGCATCCGCCGCATAGTCGAATGTCCCGGATTCAACGAGCGCCCAGTTCATGAAGTCCGTGCGGGGATCGTGAGCGATATTTGTTGGTGTCGAAGATGTCGGCAACGCTGAACTTTCCAAGCGTGATGACGATCCGGTCGGCAGTCTGTGATCCGGCAAACTGATTGATGCCCGACTCAACTCGCTGAGTTTCGCCACCCAGATCGATGGTCTGGCGGACGAACATCCTCGGCAGTCGCGTGTACGGTACCGACTCGCCGACCTTGTAGGCTTCACCGCTCGGGAATCCAGCCACGCCACGCGTGCCGCTCAGGCCAAAGCCCTGATCGATTTCCGGATTGATCCAGAATTCGGCGCCTTGCCACAACCGTGCACCCGCATAGAAGGTCACATCCCAGGTCTCGCGGCCGTGATTGGGACTGAGACTGTTATGGCCGCGATAGGGCGACCGAAATGGAAATGCGTATTGGCCGAGAAAGGTCGTCTGCGCATGGAAAGCGAAGCGATCCATGTCCAGCGCTTCAGGACCCTTCACAAGAAAATCGGACGGCTGGCCAATTCGATAGTTCAGGCCGAGCCGGATGCTGTGGAGGGCGAGGTCGGAACTAAGCGTCTGCGCTCCTGCCGGAAATGAGACACTGCGATTGGCGAAACCGGTCGACAGATATTCGAGCCGGGCATTCCAGGACGATGTGAGGGCAACTTCGATTCCCACACCGGCGGCCCAGCCTATCCGCGGCACCATGAGCTGGTCTTCGACGGTGCCGGGAAGCGCCGTGCCGTTCGCCGGCACGCCGGCGAGCTGCGTCCTGCTGAATTTCTCGAAGCTCCACGCCAGCCCGCCCGTCGCGTACAAGAGCCAGCCACCTGGCGCATAGCCAATGCGGCCGCGCACGGTGCCTGACATCTGCACGAGCTGGTCGTAGCGAGCTTGGCCGTTGGTGGCCGAGAAGAACAATTGGCTGCCGCTGATCGAATTCGGAAATGTCACATCGGCTTCCAGGCCGACCAGCAGACGGGAGGGGAGGAGCTTATTGTAGCCGGCTTGAAGCCCGCTGAAGTAGCTCCCGGTCCCGGCAAAGCCGTCGTGGCCGTTATGGAGGTTGAGCGAGCCGGCTGCCGGAATGCCACCTCCGAGCTCCGATACGCTCACATCGGCCCGCCCCCACGCATGGCCCAGATGAGCGCCGACGTAGTATCCGCTCCAATAGTCTGACGGTGCGGGCGCCTTTTTTGGCACCTGGCCAGACGGCTCCGCCGCCTGCGCAAGCGCCGTCATGGTGAGACTGAAGCCCTTCGACAAAAACGCAACCTGCTTACGCAACGCCACCCCCCGCATACATCGTCCATTTCCCCGAAATGACACTTCCCCCGAAGGGCCGCCTGATCGGGGCAGCCCGCTACTGGAACAGTTCCCATATTGCAAATAATTCGCAATTGCAATCTCTCGGTTGGGAGTGATATTCAGGTAATTTGATACCTGCACCAACAGCTTTACGTTCTGTCTCGCGATGTCACGACCGATATGATCGCGTCGAGGGGCGAGCGATTCGATGATTGATCCGGGTTTGATCCGCGCGAGTGGAATGGCGGCCTGGTTCAGCTTGGCCGTGATGGCGCCGATTGAGGCGCGCGCTGCCGGCGCCGCCTATCAGGTCGACACCGCCGAGGTCTCGGAAGCCGGATCCTGCAAGGTCGAGTCCTGGGCCTCGTTTGCGAGCAATCGGGATTTTTTCGGTGCGGTGAGTCCGGCCTGCTCGGTGCCTTTTGTGCGGCCTTTAGAGCTGAGCGCCCAGTTCAACCGCTCACGCTCGGACGGGGAGTGGGACACGGCGGCAACGCCGAAGTTCAAGGTGAACCTGATATCGAGCGCGATCGGCACGCCTGGCCTGGCGGTCACCGGCACGGTCACCTACGACTTCAGCTCGCGCGATGCGACGCAGGTCAACCTGACCGTTCCGGTCACGCTGCGGCTCTCTGACGTTGTGCGGATCAATGTCAACGGCGGCTGGATGCTCGATCGCACCCTCGATCGGCAATTCCTGACCTATGGGGTGGGAATGGATTGGCGGACGCCCGACAATGTCTGGACGCTGACCGCAGAAGTGTTTGGACAGACGGGCAACAGTGCGGAGCTGCACAGCACGACGCAACCGCGCTTCCAGACGGGCTTGCGTTGGCGGCCGGTCGACCGATGGAACATCGATCTCATCTACGGCCGCAACATTATGGGCGAGAACACCAACTGGCTGACGATCGCGACAGTCCTGCGCTTTCCGCCCAAGGGCGAGTAGCACACGGCTCAGAAGCGTCCGGCAACGCTCAAGCGGAGCGACAATGGCTCGACCGGATGGAAATGCTGGTCGTTGAAGCCGCCGACGGGTTCGCCCTGCAGCCGCGACTCGTAGAAATAGGTGATCTGGTCGGCCTTGGCGTTGAACAGATTGAAAGCATCGAGCTGGACACGAATGCCGTTGTCGAAGCGATAGCCGAGCCGCGCATTGACCAGTGTGGTTGATGGCGAGCGGGAGCTGTTGTCCTCGATCAACGGGCGCGGTCCGAAATAGCGCATCTTCACGGCGCCGAACCAGCCAAGCTGCTCACCGAAGGTGACGCCGAGCGACGACACCATATTGGGAGCGCCCGGAACGCGGTTGCCGGCGGGATCGAAATCCGTGAAGCGCGCGCGCGTTGCCGCGATGTCGAGCTCGAACCCCAGCCAGGACACAGGATTGTATGTGGTCGTCCATTCGACGCCGGTGCGCCGGCTCGGACGGCTCGCCTCGGTGGTGCCGGCATCGCCGACGAACAGGAGCTCCGACGCATAGTCGAGCACGAACAGCGCGACCGACGTCTCAAGCCCCTGGACCGGCCGCGCGCGCCAGCCGACCTCGGCGCCTTTGGCCCGCACCAGGAACGGCACCTTGTCGGCCGGCTCCGGCGTGATTGGCCGGGTTGACGCTGATCGTAACGCCGCGCACGTCGTTGCTGTGGAAGCCGTAGCCGGCGTTGAGAAAGATCTCGTTGTTGCGGAACGGCCCCAGCACCAGGCCGACCTTCGGGCTGGTGATCGAGGCATCGGCGTTACCGGAGTTTGCCGGGGTGTCGCTCGTCACGTTCGCCCAGAACTGGTCGTGCCGGACGCCCACGATGGTGCGCAGCCAGTCGGTCAATCTGGTGGTGTTCTCCGCATAGAGCCCGATGCTGTCCTCGCGCACCTTGTCGCGGCGGATGTCCGCCTGGAATGACGCGCTGGACGGTCTTGGTCAGCGCCACATCGATGTCGTCGAAGCGGCCCTGGATGCCAACCTTGGTTTCGCTGTCGAAGACTCCGAGGCGGCCCTTGAAGGTGTGGTTGCCATGAAAGCCCAGGATCGTGCGCTTGTCGCCCTGGCTGAACTGGTCGCCGATGGTGTCGGTCGGATCGTCGAGAAAATAGGTGAAGTTGTTGTAGAGCGTGAGCGTGCTGCGGATCGCATAGGCCTCGAGCTGGGTGCGGCCGAGCGTCGTTGATCCCGCTTATTCTGGTCGACAGGCTGTAGCGGCTGGAATTGCCGCCGTCGGTCGGATCGAGCGTGCCCCAGCGGCTGATCAGGCCTTCATCGACAGCGCGCCGCGCGATCTGGTCGGTCGAGGTCCAGCTGTTCTTGTAGGCCATGCCGGTGACCGACACGCCCTCTTCGGCGGTGCCTGACGAGTAGCGCAGCGACGCCGTTCAATTTCTTCATCCGGTCCGGCACGTCCCACGGTCCGTCATAGGCGGTGGCTTCCGCCGCGACCAGGAGATTGCCGGCAAGAGGATTGGTGACTGTCGAGTTGCCCGTCCAAGGCGTGCCTGCCGAGATCGGATAGGACTTGATCGCCAGCGCACGGCCGTAGCCGTACATGCCGAGCGTGCCCTGCCAAAGTCCCGGATTCATCGTGTTGATGTAGTCGATGCGCAATGCGCCCGCCGACGCGAAGTCACCTTCCTCGGCGAAGTAGGGGCCTTTGCGCACCCGCATCGACTGGACCAGCTCGGGGATCAGGAAGTTCACATCGGCATAGCCCTGGCCGTGACCGTGCGTGCGCATATTGACCGGCATGCCGTCGACCGTGATGGCGAGATCGGTGCCGTGATCGAGATTGAAGCCGCGGAGAAAGTACTGGTTGGCTTTGCCCTCGCCGCTGTGCTGGGTGATGATCAGGCCGGGCGTTGCTTCCAGCACCTCGCCGGGCCGCAGGGCCGGCTGCGCGTTGACGCGCTCGCGCGATAGCGTGACCTCGCTCGCCGCCGCGGAGGGAGCGGCACCGCTGGCTGGCTCGCTCGGCGTTTGGGGGGCAGCCACAGTCGTGGCCGGTGCGGGTGCCGGTCGTGCTGTCGTGCGCTTCGGCGCCTGGCGTGCCGGGCGCGGCGCGGTCACGACGACCGGAGGCAGCTCCTGTTGATTGGGCGTCTGTGCCTGGGCTTCTGGCGATGGCGATCGGCCAACCGAGCAAGATGCCAAATGCGGCCACGCCTCTCCGGCGGGCCACGCGCTACGCGATGACCCTCTTACGCAATACTATTGTCATTCCGCTCCCCCATTCCCATGCGCAACCTAGCGGGAGGATATGACAAGATCAAGACTTTGTCATACTCGCGTATGACGTTTCGTCGATGAACCTCATAGTCGGCGTGGCTGCGGATTTCCCCGGCGCTATTCCGCCGGCTCTCCATGTGGGATCGGCGTCTCCGCGAGCCGGTCATAGCCCTTGATCCGGTAGAGCAACGTCGAGACGAGCCAGCTGACGATGAAGATGCCGAGGATCACAAAGCCAAGAATTCCGATCTCGTTGATATTCTCGACGGCATTCCAGAATCTGCCCTCGAGATGAAATTTTTCGGCGATCAATCCGAGCGCGAGCGCTCCGCCGACGACGACTGCAACGACGACTGAAATGAACGTGATGGTGAGGTTGTAGTAGAGCTTGCGGATCGGGTTCTCGAACGCCCAGCCATAGGCGCCCGTCATGAGCACGCTGTTTGCGGTGTCGACGAGCGTCATGCCGGCGGTGAACAGCGCCGGGAAAACCAGAATGGACCAGATCGGCAGTCCGCTCGTTGCCTCGGTGGCGGCGATGCCAAGCAGTCCTATCTCGGTTGCCGTGTCGAAGCCGAGGCCGAACAGGAAGCCGAGCGGATACATGTGCCAGCTTTGCCGGATCATGCGGAACAGCCGGTGGAACATGCGTGCGAGCAGGCCGCCCTTTGCCGTCATCAGGTCGAGGTCTTCAGGCACGAAGGCACCGTCCTGCTTCACGCGCCGAAACGCGCGGTAGACGTTCAGCAGAATGACGACGTTGATCGCCGCGATGATCAGCAGGAACACGGCCGCGACCGACGTTCCGATCATGCTGCCAACGGTGTGAAAGCTCTCGAGCTGATCCTTGAACGCGGCCGCTGTCAGAACGACGCCGATGGTTGCCAGGATGACCACCGTCGAGTGGCCGAGCGAGAAGAAAAGTCCGGTGGTCAGCGGGCGCTTGCCTTCCTGCATGAGCTTGCGGGTGACGTTGTCGATGGCCGCGATGTGATCGGCATCGACTGCGTGCCGAAGCCCGAAGCTGTAGGCCAGCACAGCCGTGCCGAGCAGAAGCGGATGATCATGGAAAGCAAGGAGCGCCCACGCCCAGGCGGCCACATTGGCGGCGACCAGAAGGGTGCCGATGGTGATGATCTTGCGCGTCAGGCTTGCATCGTTGTCGTTGAACGACCGCAGAAAGGCGTTCGGCATGGCACCTCGATCATCGGAGGCCCGTTGGCCGGGCCCATTTGCTGGTATGCTGTACTGATTTCAAACATCATACAACGATAGGATCATCAAGCAAAATCCTCGTATTGACCAAGCCCAAACCTCTCCGCTGTCGTCCCCGCGAAGGCGGGGACCCATATCCCAGGGCGGTGGTTATGGGTCCCCGCCTTCGCGGGGACGACAATCGAGAGACTGGTGCGAGGAAATCTTTGGGCTTCAGCTGACATCAACGAACACGCGGAAGGGCTACCCGCCAAAGGAAAGCCCCGGCCTTTGAGGCCGGGGCCAAATCGACGAAGCTCTGACGAGACTTTCGCTGCTGCAGCCGCCTAGCTGCTGCGCTTCGGCCACACGGAACCCTGCTGCGTTCCGCGCATGACCTTGCCCATGCCCTTGTATTCGAACTTCTGGATGCGTTTTCCTTCGAAGGTCTCGGTCGTGAAGATGTTGCCCTTGGAATCGACCGCGATGCTGTGCACGCCGTAGAACTGACCCGGCTGGCGACCGCCGCGGCCGAACGACGTCAGCTCGGCCATCGATTTGCGATCGAGGATACGCACGCGCTCGTTCTGGCCGTCGGTCAGGTACATGAAGCGTTGCTGCGGATCCTTGGAAAAGGCCACTTCCCAGGTCGAGCCGGTGGAGAGCGTGTTCTTGGCGTAGAAGTGCTCGCTCACGAACGTGCCGTCAGTGTGGAAGATCTGGATGCGATCGTTTACGCGGTCGCAGACATAGAGCAGGCCATCCTCCGCGAGGGCGACGCAGTGCACGGGGTTGCGATATTGTTGTGCCGGCGCGGCGGATGCGACGTACGGCCCGAGCTCGCCATCGTCGGGCTTCTTGCCGTAGGCGCCCCACCAGCGCTTGATCTTGCCGGTGTCGCCGTCGATCACCGCGAGGCGCCGGTTGCGATAGCCGTCGGCAACGTAGCCTTCGTTGGTCTTGGGATCGATATAGAGCTGCGCAACCCGTCCGAAGTTCTCGGGGTCGTTGCTGCCTGTATTCTTGCCCTGACGCCCGGACTGCGCCAGGAACTTGCCGTCCTTGGTGAACTTCAGGATCTGTGAGTCCTTGGCGCCATTGCCACCGAGCCAGACATTGCCCTTGTGGTCGACGAACACGCCGTGCATCGATTCCGGCCACTCATAGCCCGCCCCGGTGCCACCCCAGGCATGGATCTGTTCGCCAGCCGGGTTGAACGCGAGTACCGGCGCCGCCGCCGTGCAGCAGTCCGCGGTCGGCGGATTGAGCTCCGCGCCCTTCTCGTTGTTGTGCAGCGTCGAAGCGCCGCGATGCACGACCCAGAGATTGTCTTGGGCGTCGACCGACGCGCCGATGGTCATGCCGAGCAGTTTCTCGCCCGGGATCGGTTTCGGCCACAGCGGGTCGACCTCGAACATCGGGACGTCGACCATGTCCTGTTGCGCCGTCGCAGCCTGCTGCAACACCGTCACCCCGATGCCAATGCCAATGATGCCGGCGATAAGCGCAGTGCCGGATGCCAGATTCCGCAGATTTGTACGCTTGGTCACTGGGAGCCTCCCTGATTTTTCGTGTTTAGAGAAACGCGGACCAACACGAGTATAGACAAACGATGGGTCCGCATCGTCCGAATTCATCGCAATTCTTGGTCACCCCGATAGCGTTGCACCCTTTCCTTTGCTGCGTTGTTCCTGATCACCATTCGCGGCGAATGAACTCCAGGCCGAGCTCTTTCTTGGCCCAGAGCACCATCGGAGTGGTATTGAGGAAAGCGAGGATGGCGGGTTCGAGCACGGCCGGATCGCCATTTGCGAACCGCGCCACTGCGACGACCACGTCACATTCATCGTTGAAGGCAACTGAAACCAGCCGCTCGCCAGTCTCTCCATCGGAGGCCGAATAGGCCCGGCTCAAGCCGCGCATCCAGCCAACCTTGATCGGGCGGCCGGGTCCGACCGATTTGGTCTTTGCGCGCAACAGCTCGGTGTCGGCGACCCGTTCCAGCTCGGTTTCGTCGGAGACGCCGGTGGCGCAATTGCAGAAGCCGATCTTTGGCCGCACGTAGAGGTCGACTTGCCCGCCGCAATCAGCCGCCGAACAGACGAAGGCCTTGCCCTGACCCCACTGGTCCATCGGGAATGGCCATTTGGCCTCGGTCCAAACCGGCGCCATTTCCGCTGTCAGGGTCGGATTGGCTGCGGTTGGATTGGCTGCGGTTGAATTGGCAAATGTGCGCACGCCGAAAATGGCCGCCGATCCCAACAGGAGACCGGCAACAGCAAAGGTGGTCGCGACGACGAGCGTTCGTTTCATCGCAGCCTTCCGCGTTTCCTCCAGCGCGTGCGGGAAGGCTAGCACGCGCCCAATGGGCTGCAAACCCTAGATAGTCAGGCCGCGCGGCGGCGACGCTTGCGGGCAGGCTGGTGGGAATGGTCGTGCGCGGTCCCGTCGGTGTGGGTATGCGGCTTGATCAGCACATCGGTCGGCACCAGCACGATCCGGCCGTGACGCACGCCGCGCTCGGCGATCACGTGCTCGCCGAAATGCTGCACCTTGTCGGCCTTCCCGCGCAGGATCGTGACCTCCATGCAGCTGTCGTGGTCGAGATGCGCGTGCATCGACGCGAGCGACAGTTCGTGGTGGTCGTGAAAGGTGTCGGCCAGCCGCTTCGACAACTGTCGCGCGTTGTGATCGTAGACATAAACCAGCGCGGCAACGCAGTCGCGTTCCTTGTCAAGCGCTTCCGCCGCCTGGCGGATGCCAGCACGAGCGAGGTCTCGGATCGCTTCCGAGCGGTTCTGGTAGCCGCGGGCGGCGATGATGCGGTCGAGCTCCAGCATGAGCTCGTCGTCGACGGTGATGGTCACGCGCTGCATGGGGGTCCGTCCCGGTGAGATATGTCAGGTGTGTCAGGTATTACGTGTATCAACTTCCTACCATTGGCGCACTCGCTGCTGAGCAGCCCATTTAATGGTCACAGGAGAGTTTGGGGGTTTCCCCTCTGGGGATAGGCGGCGAAAGGAATCTTGCGACACCGGCAGCACGCCGCGGCCCGCGCGTGACGGCGGCCATTGATCGGCGAAAGCTGGCTGAGATTAGGCGGAAATATGCGCAAACAGCGCGCGACATAACGTGCTGAGACGATATGCATGACAAGATGGCGCACAAAGCGAACCCGCCCGGACACAAGGTCCGGGCGGGCCGCTTTGACCGACGCGGGGGTGGATGGGGGCGCACGCGCCGATCGCAACTATCAGGCCTGAGGCAGCGCCCCAGTAGTCAGGACGCACCGCGACGGTGCGAAAATCCGCATTTCGTTGACAACCCCCCGCGCTTGCCGGCTGCCGGCCCGTTCGAACATTAGTCGCACCCCGCTTTGGGCGGGTTCAAAGCGGTTCAGAAAAGATGCTGACCGCTTGCGAGGGGTGGTGGCGATCCTGATAGTGTGTCGCCCTTCCGGTAACCATGGCGTCACGCCCCGCCCATAGCCCCCCTGTGCGCATCCGCGCGGCCAAAGCCCGCGACCTCGAGGCGCTGGTCGAGCTCGAGAGCCGGGTCTTCGCGACCGACCGGCTGTCGCGGCGCAGCCTGCGGCGGTTCCTGACCTCGGCGAATGCGGCTTTCATGGTGGCCGAGAAGAATGGTCTGGCGGGGACCGCGATCGTGCTGTTCCGGCCCAACTCGGCGGTGGCGCGGCTCTACTCGATAGCGGTGGCGCCGCACATGAGCGGGAAGGGGGTGGCGACGCTCTTGCTCAAGGCTGTCGAGCGGCTGGCGCGGCGGCGCGGCTGCACCACCATCCGGCTCGAAGTCCACGAGACCAACCACGCCGCCATCGCGCGCTATCATAAGCAGGGCTACCAGGAGTTCGGCCGGCACCGCCGCTACTACGACGATGGGGGCGACGCGCTGCGGTTCCACAAAAATCTTTAGCAACCAGTGCCCCGTTTCCGAAGTTCGTGATACGTCGCAGCAATCTCTGGCACGAACTTCGGAAACAAAGGGGCACTGGCAACGCTATGATTCTAGTGCCGCTTTGCGATTTGAAGTTCCTAACCGAGTTTCCTGCAGGTGGTGTAGGAACTTCAAATCGGCGGCACTAGGATGGAGCTTACGGGTTACAAGTGGTGCTGGCGGGCTGACTCCGGCGTGCGAATCGGCTCTCATGTCGGTTGCGATGCCGGAAACGTGGCGAGGCGCCCCGTTTCGAGTTATATGTTGCCCCGGAGAGGCACCGCACTGGGCATTTGCCTCATGGCCGCACTGGGCGGCAAGACTGCGTGAAGATATTCGCGATCATCATCGACGATCAGGTAGTGGCGGCGTCTGAGACCGCAGTGGTAGGCACCACTGCGCGTGCGTGCATGTCCCGACGGGCGAACGGGCTCGCGTGGCCGGCAGCTGTCACCCGGAAAGGTGCCCCATGACTGGCTGGGTCATTCTGGTCGACCAGCCCAAGGATCTTCCCAACGCCGAGACCCCCCACAAGGTCATCACGACGAGCGAGTATCTCGCCCGTCCGCGACTGTTCGACATGGGGCGGCCCAAGCTGGTCAACCTTGCGCGCTCCTACGCCTACCAGTCGAAGGGCTACTATGCGTCGCTGCTCGCCGAAGCACGCGGCCACCGCGTGGTGCCGACGGTCGAGACCATGCTGGAGCTGCGCGAAGCGAAGCTCTACGAGCATGCGCTGCCGGATCTCGAGGACGAGCTCAACCGCTGCGCCCGCCGCGCCGATCTGCAGCCGGAGGGTGAGCTCAAGCTCCTGATCTGTTTCGGGATTGCGCGCGACGCGCGCTTCGAGTCATTTGGCCGGCTGCTGTTCGACTGGTTCCGCTGTCCTGCGCTCGAAGTCACCGTGGAGCCGGGGACCTGGCTGTCGATCGAGCGCATCCGGCCCCGCAATATCAACCGGCTGGCCAACGGCGAGGGTGAGTTCTTACGCGAATCGCTGCACCAGCATACAAAGCGCGACTGGCGTAATCCCAAGGCCCGCGCGGTCTCGAAATACGATCTGGCGGTGCTCTACGATCCGAACGAAAAGATGCCGCCATCCTCGCCGGCCTCGATCAAGCATTTCGCCCGCATCGCGGAAAAGCTGTCGGTCGACATCGAGCCGATCACCAAGCGGCAACTTGCCGAGCTGGCCGAATACGACGGGCTGCTCATCCGCGAGACCACCTCGATCGATAATCACACCTATCGCTTTGCGCGGCGGGCCTGGCAGGAGGGCATGCCGGTCATCGACGACCCGATCTCGATGATCCGCTGCACCAATAAGGTGTTCCTGATGGAGCTGCTCGGCTCCAATCAGGTGCCAACGCCGCCGACCGTGATCCTGCAGGAGGGCGGCGACCTTGCCAAAGCCATGGACGAGCTGGGTCTGCCAATGGTGGTCAAGATCCCGGACGGCTCGTTCTCGCGCGGCGTGCACAAGGTGAGCACGCCTGAAGAGCTCCGCCGCATCACCGACGAGCTGTTCGAGGAGACCGACCTCGTGCTGGCGCAGAAGTTTCTGCCGACCGAGTTCGACTGGCGGGTCGGTGTGCTTGCCGGCGAGCCGCTGTTCGTCTGCCAGTACCGCATGGCGCGCGGTCACTGGCAGGTCGTGAAGTATCGCGCCGACGGGTCCTCGCACGAGGGCGGCTTCCGCGCCTTTGACGTCTCGCAGGCGCCACCCGAGGTGATCGACATCGCGGTGCGCGCCGCGCGCCCGATCGGCGATGGCTTCTATGGCGTCGACCTCAAGCAGACCGACCGCGGCATCGTGGTGATGGAAGTCAACGACAATCCCAACCTCGAGCACGGCATCGAGGATCAGGTCGGCAAGGACGAGATCTGGGTCAAATTGCTCAAGTGGTTCACCGAGCGCTTCGAGCAGTGATACCAACTGTCGCGATGATCGACACACTCTCCGCGTCATGGCCGGGCATAGCGCGTGGAAGACGCGCGTAAACGCGCTTATGCCCGGCCATCCACGTCTTTAGTAACGCTGACAAAGCAAGACGTGGATGCCCGCGACGTCAGCGCGTTCACGCGCGTCTTCGACGCGCTATGCGCGGGCATGACGAGTGAAACAATCCGCGCATTGGAATAACCCTATTAGTTCGTCTCGCGGGCGCCTTACGTCCCCAGCAGGGTCGCGATCCATTCCGGCCGCACACTGAAGCCGAGGAAGCCGGCGCCGCCCACAAAAAGCCCGAACGCGCCGGAGCCCCAGGCGATGTAGAGCAGCACGAACGAATCGACCAATGCCGCCACCGCCGAGAGCGCCACCGCAATGGATAGGAAGGCGTCCGACATATCGAACTGGTCGTCGCGGAAATTGAGGCGGTCGTATTCGGCTTCGAGTGCTTTGGCCTTGGCCATCGTCTCGGCGGAGCGAGACGTGTATTTCTTGATGTCGGACTCGTATTCGGCGACTTGTTTGGCGGCGAGCGTCTTGTCGATTTGTCCGGTTGTCTCGAGCAGACGCAGCGTCGAAAGCCCGTTCTCGTCGACATGCAGCTTGATGCGCGCGGCCTGATACTCGGCCCAGGCGTCGACCGATTCCGATTTTGCCTTCTGCATGGCCTGGTTGATGTTGTCGTCCTTGACCTTCGAGATCGCCATGAACACGGTGAGGATCACGACGGTAACGGCGACCAGGTCATTGAGGCGCCTGTTGGCGCTCTCGCTTTTGGCGTCTGTCTCCATCGAATCCCTCCCCATGCTGCCAGATCCGTACTATACCCTCTGAATGATCGAGGAGGCAGCAATGAGAATGCGGCGATTGCTCGGCGTCGTTTTGGCGGTCGCAGGCGGCCTTTTCATTGCGCCCGCGATCGCACAACCACTGGAGAAGTTTTCGTTTGGCACCAACTGGGTGGCGCAAGCCGAGCACGGCGGCTTCTATCAGGCGCTGGCGGACGGCACCTATCGCCGTCATGGTCTTGATGTGACCATCGTTCAGGGTGGGCCGAACATCAACAACCGGCTGCTCTTGCCGGTGGGCCGCATCGACGGATTCATGAGCGCCAACACCTTGCAGTCGTTCGATGCGGTCGAGAACAACATTCCGACGCTGGCGGTCGCCACCATGTTCCAGAAGGAGCCGCAGGTCCTGATGGCGCATCCCGGCCAGGGCATCGAGAAATTCGAGGACCTCAAGCGGCTGACGCTGTACATCTCCAAGGAAGGCATTGCCGGCTACTACCAGTGGCTCAAGGCCGACTACGGGTTCGATGAGGCGAAGGTGAAGCCCTACACCTTCAACCCGCAGCCGTTCCTGGCCGACAAGCGCAGCGGCATGCAGGGCTACGTCACCTCGGAGCCCTATGCGATCGAGAAGATCGCCGGCTTCAAGCCCAAGATGTTCCTGCTCGCCGATTACGGCTTTGACAGCTATTCAACCTTGATCGAGACCCGCCGCGATCTGGTCGAGCGCAAGCCCGCGCTGGTGCAGCGCTTTGTCGATGCTTCGATCATCGGCTGGTACAATTATATTTATGGCGACAACAAATCCGCCAACGCGCTCATCAAACAGCATAATCGCGAGATGACCGACGACCTGTTGGCCTATTCGGTCGCCAGCATGAAGGAACACGGCATCGTCGACTCGGGCGATGCCACGACGCTTGGCGTCGGTGCCATGACGGACGCGCGCATGAAGAGCTTCTATGACAAGATGGTGCGTGCCGGCGTGGTCAAGCGCTCGGTCGATCCCGCCAAGGCCTATACGTTGCAGTTCGTGAACAAGAAGGTGGGCATCGATCTGCGGCCGAGGAATTGACGGCGCATGTCCGCAACGGCCGCAACCGATTGCGCCGTGTCGCTGCGCGCTGTCGGCAAGAGTTACGCGAACGGCGTCGTCGCTCTCGATCGGCTTGATCTTGATGTTCGTTCGGGTGAGCTCGTGTCGCTGCTCGGGCCCTCGGGCTGCGGCAAGTCGACAGCATTGCGCATTATCGCGGGGCTGAGCGAGCCGACGAGCGGCGAGGTGGTCTGGCCGCGCTCTGACGCGTCTCGCAGCGAGCGCGAGATCGGCTTCGTGTTCCAGGAGCCGACGCTGATGCCGTGGACGACGGTCGCCGGCAATGTGCGATTGCCGCTCGATCTGCAGCGCATCGACGCCGCGACGGCGGCTCCGCGCGTCGCGGCCGCGCTGGCGCGGGTCGGGCTTGCGGATTTCGCCGACGTCTATCCGCGCGAGCTGTCCGGCGGGATGAAGATGCGGGTCTCGATCGCGCGCGCGCTCGTGACCGAGTCCATGCTCCTCCTGATGGATGAGCCATTTGCGGCGCTCGATGAGATCACACGCTTCAAGCTCAACGACGACCTGCTGTCATTGTGGGAGAGCCTTCGCAAGACCGTGGTATTCGTCACCCATTCGGTGTTCGAGTCGGTCTATCTTTCGAGCCGCATCGTGGTGATGACGCCGCGGCCGGGACGTGTCTTCGCCGAGCTTGCGATCGATGCTCCCTACCCGCGCGATCACCGCTTTCGAACTTCCGCTGAGTATGGCGCGCTCTGCCGGCAGGCCTCGGAGGCGCTCGCCGCGGCCACGGAAGCAAAGCCAGAAACAAGACCATGAGCGAGGGGCTGATCAAACCGCAGGGCCGAACCGAGGATGTGATGCGCCTTGCGCTGCCGATCATGGTGCTGGGCCTCGGCATCCTGGTTTGGGAGCTGATCGTGCGCCTCAAGGGCATTCCGCCCTATGTGCTGCCGGCGCCAAGCCTGGTGTTTGCGACGCTCGTCTCCGACTGGTCGATCCTGTCGGAATCGCTGGCCGTAACGCTGATCACCACGCTCGAAGGATTTGTGCTTGCCTTGATCGGCGGAGTAGGCCTTGCGCTGCTCTTCAATCTCTCGCGTCTCGTCGAATATTCGCTCTATCCTTATGCGGTGGTCCTGCAGGTAACGCCGGTCGTTGCGATCGCGCCGCTGTTGTTGATCTATCTGCCGCAGCAGGCGGCGGTGCTCGCCTGCGCCTGGATCGTGGCGTTCTTTCCAGTGCTCGCCAACACCACGCTGGGCCTCAATTCGGTCGACCACAACCTCGTCGATCTATTTCGCCTCTATGGCGCCTCGCGCACACAGGTGCTGTGGCGGCTGAAGCTGCCGTCGGCGCTCCCCTACATTCTCGGCGGCCTGAAGATTGCCGGCGGGCTGTCGCTGATCGGCGCGGTCGTTGCCGAGATTGCGGCGGGCGCAGCTGGCGCGGGCTCGGGGCTGGCCTATCGCATCTCCGAGTCGGGCTATCGCCTCAACATCCCACGCATGTTCGCCGCGCTGGTGCTGCTGTCGGTCGTCGGCATTCTGATCTACTTCGCGCTGTCGTTTCTGTCGCACCTCATGCTGCGCCGCTGGCACGAAAGCGCCGTCAGCCGCGAGGCGTGAGGCTTTAAACTGCGCCGAGATGCGCCAAAGATGCGCCAACACGCGCCTTGCCCGGGGGCGGGGTCTCGGGCAGTTTGGATGCCGTTCACGAGCGGAGGATTGGTATGACGTTGAGCAAGCCTTGGACCAGGCTTTGGATCGTGAATGGTGTCGTGGCGCTGCTCGCCCTTTGGGCGGCGCCGGCGCTCGCCCAGACCTATCCGAGCAAGCCGATCCACCTGATCGTGCCCTATGCGCCGGGCGGCGTTGCCGACATCGCAGCGCGCCTGGTGGGGGCGAAGCTCACGGAGGCGCTCGGCCAGCAGGTCGTGGTGGAGAACCGCACCGGCGGCAACGGCTTCATCGCGGTCACCGCGGTGATGAAGGCGCCCGCCGATGGCTACACGCTGCTGGTCCCGACCGTGGGCGAGATCACGATCAATCCGGCGCTGTTCAAGGACATTCCCTACAATGTCCAGCGCGATCTGGTACCGGTGGCCATGCTCAGCGACACGCCGATCGTGCTCGCCGCCAACGTCAATTCGCCGTTCAACTCGGTCGCCGATGTCATTGCGGCCGCCAAGGCGCAGCCCGGACGGATCTCCGTCGCATCGCCCGGCAATGGCACCATGAATCACGTTGCCATCGAATGGCTCGGGATCGGCACCGGCATCAGGTTTCAGCACATTCCCTATCGCGGCGGCGCGCCGGCGGGCGCGGCAGTGGCGGCAGGTGACGTGCCGCTCGGCACGCTTGCGATCTCCTCGGCGCTTCCGCATGTGAAGGCGGGACGAATGCGTGTGCTGGCGCTCACGACTGCCAAGAGCTCGTCCTTCAATCCCGAATGGAAGACGCTGCAGCAGCTCGGCGTACCGGAGGTCGATGCGTCCAACTGGGTCGGCATGTTCGCCCCGAAGGGCACGCCGCAGCCGATCGTCGACAAGCTCAATGCCGAGATCGCCAAGATCCTGGCGATGCCTGACCTCAAGGAGCGCTTCGCGGCGGGCGGCGCCGAGACCCTCACTATGACAAGCGCGGCGCTCGATGCGCGCGTCCGCGCTGACTCCGAGCGGCTCAAGCAGGTCGTCGAAAAGGCCAATATGAAGCCGGATTGATGACGAGAGAGATCGTCTGCGACGGCCTGGCCTGCCAGCAATCGCGATGAGGAGGTACGTCATGAGAATTCGTCACGTCGTGACTGCCGTCTTCCTGGCGGCTCTGGCGCCCGTCGCCGCCGGCATGGCCGCATTGGTGCATCCGCAGCCCGCCTTTGCTTATCATGTCCAATCGGGGCGTCTGTCGCTGTTCTCCGACAAACCGTTCGATATCGAAAAATCAAAACGTTTGCTGGCGGACGTGGATCGCCGACTGCGTCTCACATCGCTTGACCATGGCGATGGCGAGCATCGCATCTTTGTGACGAATTCGCCCTGGCGGGCGCGCCTCGTGTTCCTGTGGAATTCTGGCGCGGGCGGCGTCAATTACTACCCGCTGACTCGCAATGTGTTCATCCGAGAATCCGACATCGATAACAATCGCGTCTTGCGTGCCGCCGGACCGGTGCCTCCGCCACGCACGCTGGCTTACTATGCGGCGCATGAGATCGCGCATAGTCTCGCTGGCGAAGCGGTCGGCCCCTTGGCCTATCATTCGCTGCCGGCCTGGATCCGGGAAGGGGTGGCGGACTACATCGGCCTGGCGGAGACGGTTGATTTCGAGGACCTGATCGAACGCCTGCGCGCGGGCGATCCAGAGCTGGATCCCAAGCGCTCTGGTCTCTACCTGCGCTATCGCTTGCTGGTGGCTTTCTTTCTCGATCATGAGCATTGGTCGCTGGAGCAGCTCTTGGCTTCGCCCATGCCGCAGCCAGAAGCCGAAGCTCGCATGCTGGCTATATTGAACTAGCACGGGGTTGGTACAATCCGTCGACGATGCACATCCGCTCCCCGAAAGACTTCTGGTCGGGCCTGATCTTTGTCGCGCTCGGAGCGGCGTTTGTCGGCTTGGCGCTGCAATATCGGCTGGGCGACCTGCATCGCATCGGGCCAGGTCTGTTTCCGACGCTGGTTGGCAGCTTGCTGATCGGCCTCGGTCTAATTGTTGCGGTCCGCGCGCTTGTGCTCGATGGCCCCTCCATCGAGCGCATTCAGGCGCGCCCGCTCATCGTCAGCCTCGTGGCGATCTTACTGTTCGCGCTCGCGCTGCAGTGGCTCGGCGTTGTCGCCGCCATCTCGGCGTTGGTCCTGGTCGGAGCCTACGCATCGCGCGACGTGCGCATTCCGCAGGTGCTGGCGCTGGCGGCGTTCCTGGTCGTGTTTTCGGTGGCCATCTTCGTGTGGCTCCTGGGCTTGCCGCTGCCACTGTGGCCGTCGGGATAAGTCGGTCATGGAAACGATTGGCAATCTCGTCTTCGGTCTCGGTGTTGCACTCAGCTGGCAGAATCTTCTCTACTGCCTGATCGGCTGCATACTGGGCACGGTGGTAGGTGTGCTGCCCGGGATCGGGCCGGTTGCAACGGTGGCGATGCTGTTGCCGTTCACGTTTCATCTTGGGCCCGCGCCCGCGCTGATCATGCTCGCCGGCATCTACTACGGTGCCCAGTACGGCGGCTCGACCACCGCGATCCTGATTAACATTCCGGGCGAGACGTCGTCGGTCGTGACCACGATCGACGGCCATCAGATGGCGCGGCGCGGCCGCGCCGGCCCCGCGCTCGGCATTGCGGCGATCGGCTCGTTTGCGGCCGGCTGCATTGCCACGCTGGTCATTGCCTATTTTGCGCCACTCCTGGCGGAGGTCGCGCTCAAATTCGGCCCGGCCGAATATTTCTCGCTCATGGTGTTCGGGCTCATTGCGGCCGTGGTGCTGGCGCGCGGTTCCCTCATCAAGGCGATTGCCATGGTCTGCCTGGGCATCCTGCTTGGCCTTGTCGGCACCGATGTCAATTCCGGCACCGTGCGCTTTGCCTTCGGCCAGCCGGAGCTCAGCGACGGCATCGGCTTCGTGGCGCATCGCCATGGCGTTCTTCGGCATTGCCGACGTGGTGATCAATCTCGAGCGCAGCGACAAGCAGGAAATCTTCACCTCGCGCATCGGCAGCGTGCTGCCGACTCTCGATGACCTGCGCCAGTCATTCTGGGCGATCTTGCGCGGCACCGGCTTGGGCTCGGTGCTCGGCATCCTGCCGGGCGGTGGCGCGCTGCTCGCCTCGTTCGCTGCCTACATGGTCGAGAAGAAAGTCGCCAAGCCGCCGCGCATGTTTGGCGAGGGCGACATCCGCGGCGTGGCGGCGCCTGAATCAGCGAACAATGCCGGCGCCCAGACTTCGTTCATTCCGATGTTGACGCTCGGCATCCCGTCGAATCCCACGATGGCGCTGATGATCGGCGCGCTCACCATCCAGGGTATCGCGCCCGGCCCGCAGGTGATGACCGAGCGGCCCGAGCTGTTCTGGGGACTTATCGCCAGCATGTGGGTCGGCAACCTGATGCTGCTCATCCTCAACCTGCCGATGGTCGGGCTTTGGATCAGGCTTCTCGCCGTGCCTTACCGGCTGCTGTTTCCGGCGATCTTCGTGTTCTGCTGCATCGGGGTCTACACGGTCGACGGCAAGATCTTCGACGTGTACGCGATCGTGGTGCTGAGCGCGCTCGCCTATGTGTTACTCAAACTCGACTGTGAGCCGGCGCCGCTCATTCTCGGCTTTATTCTCGGCCCGCTGATGGAGGAGAATCTGCGGCGCTCGCTGATGATCGCGTTCGGCGACGTGACGGTGTTCGTAACGCGGCCGATCTCGGCGGCCTTCCTGATTGCCTCGGTGGCGCTGCTGGTGGTGATCGCCCTGCCGACGCTGCGCGCCAAGCGCGAGGAGGCGATGCAGGAGTAGCCACCACCAGCTTAGTGTCGTCCCCGCGAAGGCGGGGACCTATAACCACCAGTGCCTCAGCGATCTTGCATTCCTCGCCACATCACTCCTGCTGCGGCGTATGGGTCCCCGCCTTCGCGGGGACGACAGAAATGAAGACCTGGGCAGTCAAATCCAACGAAAGCATGCAGCACAGCTTCGCCGGCGGGGTAGGCAAATCGGAGTGTTGCCGAGGCTTCGACGGAAGGGGTAAGGTCCGCCCGACCCCCGAGGGATTACCAAGTATTACCGAGGATTCTCATGGCAAAGATCGAGGATCGCGCCCCCAAGTCGAAGGTGGCCGCGTCCGGCCTCAACGATGACATCGGTGAGGAAATGCGACTGCAATTGTTCCGGTCGCAGGTGCTGCTGCGCCAAGCCGAGCAGCGCGCCTTCGACCTGTTTCTGCAGAACCTGGTCAAGGGCACGAGCCACCTGTCGCTCGGGCAGGAAGCGGTGGCGGCGGGTTTTGCCTGCGCCATGAAGCCCGGTGACCTCTCGTTCTGCACCTATCGCGGCCATGCTCATACGCTCGCCCGCGGCGTGCCGGTCGAGAAGGTTTTGGGCGAGCTGATGCAGCGTGACAACGGGCTCATGCGCGGCAAGGGCGGCTCGATGCACCTGACCTCCACCGAGCATGGCGTGATGGGCTCCTACGCGATCGTCGGCGCGCATCTGCCGATCGCCTGCGGCGCCGCCTGGCGCGCGCAGTACAAGGGGCACAAGGACGTATCGGTCTGCTTCTTCGGCGACGGCACGACCAATATCGGCGCCTTTCATGAGGCGGTCAATTTCGCGGCGGTTTGGAAGCTGCCGGTGATCTTCGTCTGCGAGAACAATCTCTATATGGAGTACACCCCGATCGGCGACGTGACCTCGGTCAAGCATCCGGCCGCCGATCGCGCCGCCGCCTATGGGCTCGAGCGCATCCTGATCGACGGCAACGACGCCGACGCTGTCTACCGCGCCGCCGTGGCGGCCTACGACAAGGCGCGGGCCGGTGGCGGTCCCTCGCTGGTCGAATGCCTGACCTATCGCCACAGCGGGCACTCGCGCGCCGATCCCGCCAAATATCGTCCCGAGGGCGAGCTCGAGAAATGGAAGGAGCGTGACCCGATCAAGATCTATCGTGAGCGGCTCAAGCAGTTCGGCATCGCGGAGAGCGCCATCACGGCGATCGAGACCGACGTGCAACGCGTCGTCGATGCGGCGACTGAAGTTTGCAAGGCGGCGCCGATGCCGCCGCTCGATATCCTCACCACCGATGTCTACGCCGACGGGGGATTCGCATGGCGGAACTGACCTATCGCGATGCGGTCGCCCGCGGTATCGCGCAGGAAATGACGCGCGATCCCGACGTCGTGTTCCTCGGCGAGGACGTGGGCAAGGCCGGCGGCGTGTTCAAGGCGACGGTCGGACTCTACGAGCAGTTCGGCCCGTTACGCGTGCGCGACACGCCGATCTCCGAGCAGGCGATCCTCGGCGCCGCCATGGGCGCGGCCATGACCGGCCTCAAGCCGATCGCCGAGATCATGTTCTCGGACTTCTTCGCGGTGTGCTTCGACTATATCGCCAACGAGTTCGCCAAGAGCCGCTATATGTCGAACGGCCAGCTCAAGTGCCCGCTGGTGGTGCGCACCGGCAATGGCGCGGGCTCGCGCTTTGGTGCGCAGCATTCGCAGAGCGTCGAGAACTGGTGCATGATGATCCCGGGCTTGAAGGTGGTGGCGCCCTCAAACCCGCGTGACGTCATTGGCCTGATGGCGGCGGCGGTGCGCGATCCTGATCCCGTGATCTTCTTCGAGCACAAGTCGCTCTATGCGACCAAGGGCGAGGTTCCCGACGGCGAGATCGTCGACCGGCTCGGCGCCGCCTCGATCGCCCGACCCGGCAAGGACGCCACTATTCTGGCGCTCGCCCTGATGGTGCCGCGCGCGCTCGTGGCTGCCGAGCGGCTCAAGGCGGAACATGGCATCGATTGCGAGGTTGTCGATGTGCGCTCGCTGGTGCCGCTCGACACCCAGACGATCCTCGGTTCGGTGGCGCGCACCCATCGCCTGTTCACGGTCGAGGAAAATCCGCGGTTGTGCGGCTGGGGCGCCGAGATCGTGTCGATCGTGGCGGATGAGGCGTTCTACGATCTCGACGGCCCGCCGGTGCGGATCACGACGCCACATATCCCGCTGCCGGCGGCCGACATTCTGGAGGACATCGCGCTGCCGACGGCCGATCGCATCGTCGAGCGCGTGCGACGTTCGATGCAATCGTAGGATGGCACGGATTCGTAGGATGGGTTGAGCGGAGCGAAACCCATCGCCACATCAAATTGCAATCTGCTTGTTTGATGGGTTTCGCTGCGCTCAACCCATCCTACAGCGTCGAGTTTGAGGATTAGTCCGCATGTACGAAAATCTCCTCGCCAATGTTCCGACCGATCTCTGGATCGGCGGACAATGGCGCAAGGCGTCCGACGGCAAACGCTTCGACGTCATCGATCCGGCGACCGAGAACATGGTCGCGTCGGTTGCCAGCGCGACTGTGGACGATGCCAAGGCGGCGGTTGATGCCGCGAGCGCCGCGTTCCCAGCCTGGGCCGCCAGGAAGCCGCGCGAGCGCGGCGAGATCCTGCGCAAGGCCTTCGATCTGATCATGCGCGACGCGGAGCGGCTCGCCAAGCTGATCACGCTCGAGAACGGCAAGGCGCTGCCCGACTCGCGCGGCGAGGTCGCCTATGCGGCCGAGTTCTTCCGCTGGAACGCCGAGGAGGCGGTGCGCAATCTCGGTCAGCTCTACAACGCGCCGTCGTCGGGCGCGCGTGTCGTGGTGCAGCACAGGCCGGCAGGCGTCGCAGTGCTGGTGACGCCGTGGAATTTCCCGGCCGCGATGGCGACCCGCAAGATCGGCCCGGCGCTGGCGGCCGGTTGCACGGTCGTGCTCAAGCCCGCCTCCGATACGCCGCTGACCATGCTGGCGCTGATGCCGATCCTGCAGGAGGCAGGCGTGCCGGCTGGAGTCGTCAACGTCATTCCGTCGCGTTCGTCCGGCACCGTGGTGAGCGCGATGCTGCATGACCCGCGCGTGCGCGTCATTTCGTTCACCGGCTCCACGGAAGTGGGCCGCAAGCTCCTGCACGAAGCCGCCGACAACGTGGTGAAGCCCGCGATGGAGCTCGGCGGCAACGCGCCCTTCATCGTGTTCGACGACGCCGACATCGATGCCGCCATCGAGGGCGCCATGATCGCCAAGATGCGCAACATGGGCGAGGCCTGCACGGCGGCGAACCGGTTCTATGTGCACGAGAAGGTGCACGACGAGTTTGCCAAGAAGCTCACCGCCAAGATGGGCTCGCTCAAGATGGGCAACGGCCTCGACGAGGGTGTGAGCCTCGGACCGCTGGTCAACAAGGAAGGGCTCGACAAGGTGGTGGAGCTGGTCGACGACGCGGTCGGCAAGGGCGCCAAGGTCTTGACCGGCGGGAAGGCGACTGGCGGCAAGGGTTTCTTCTATCCCGCGACCGTGCTCGCCAACGTGCCGGACAACGCCAAGATGCTGAACGAGGAAATCTTCGGACCGGTTGCCTCGCTGCAGACCTTCAAGTCCGAGGACGAGGTCATCCGCCGCGCCAACGACACCGAATATGGCCTCGTCGCCTATCTCTACACCAAGGATCTGAGCCGCGGCATGCGCGTCTCCGAAAAGCTCGACTTCGGCATGATCGGGCTCAACCGCGGGCTCGTCTCCGATCCCGCCGCGCCATTCGGCGGCATGAAGCAATCCGGCATCGGCCGCGAAGGCGCGCACGAGGGGCTGATGGAGTTCCTCGAGACGCAATACGTTTCGGTGTCGTGGTGAGCGAGCCAATCAATCCCGAGAGCGACGTTGCGCGCCGCTTCGTCGGCGCGTGGCGTTATGTGGGCGCGACCGTCGACGGCAAGCCCGATGCGGCGCGCGGGACCAATCCCAAAGGTCTCATTGTCTATGATCTGTCAGGCCATATGGCGGTCCATGTCGCGCCTGAGAAACCCGTAAAAGCCGTGGGCGGCGAGCTCACGCCGGCGGACGCCAAGGCGGCGCTGGCTGGCGTGGTGGCCTATTTCGGCGCCTATTCGATTGATGAGCGCGCCGGCACTGTGACGCATCACAAGCATGCCAGCGTGCAGCCGGGTGATGGCGGCAATGTCGTGCGCGCTTACGAGTTCGCCGGTGACCGCTTGATTCTGCGGCCGGTTGAGGCAAAGAACACCGCGATCATCTGGGAGCGGATCACGTGAGCGGCGGGAGCCATCGATCATGAACGTGCTGATGCCGCAGCTCGGCGAGACCGTCGCGGAAGGCAAGATCACCAAGTGGTTCAAGTCGGCCGGCGACGCCGTGAAGCCGGGCGACAATCTGTTCGAGATCGAGACCGACAAGGTGTCGATGGAAGTGCCGTCGACGTCAGCCGGCGTGCTGTCGGAAATCCGCGTCGGCGTCGGCGAGGTCGCGCCGGTCGGCGCGATCGTGGCGGTGATCGCGGGTGAGGGCGGTGCTGCGGCGCCCCGCTCCAGCGGCCGCAACGCCGCCGAAGCAGGAAATCGCCACCGCCGCGCGTACGAGCCCTTCGCCGACGGCAGCGGCGACCGCGGCGCCGATCAAGCTCGATCCGTTCTTCGAGGTGCGCACGCCCGACCGCAACTACGGTCCGGCCAAGCTTCCCGGCGGCGCCGTCGTGACGCCGCTGGCGCGGCGGCTGGCGGCCGATGCCGGCATCGATCTCGCCGGCGTGACGGGGTCCGGCCCGCATGGCCGGATCGTGGCGCGCGACGTTCAGTCTGCTTCGCGCTCCGGACGTGCGCTGGTACCGGCCGCGGGCGCCGGCGAGGTGATGGCGCTCTATCGCGACGCGGCGTTCGTCGAGGTGCCGCTCGACGGCATGCGCAAGACCATCGCGGCCCGCCTGATCCAGGCCAAGCAGACCATTCCGCATTTCTACCTGACCGCGGATGTGGAGATCGGCCGCTTCCTGACGATGCGCGAGGAGGCCAATGCGGGTGCGCCCAAGGACAACGACGGGCAGCCGTCGTTTCGGCTCTCGGTCAACGATCTCATCATCAAGGCGTGGGGCGTCGCGCTGCAGCGCGTGCCGGAGGCGAATGCGGCCTGGGCGGACGACCGCATCCTGCGCTTTCGGCATTCCGACATCGGCATCGCGGTCGCGATCGATGGCGGGCTGATCACGCCGATCATCCGGCAGGCCGAAGCGAAATCGCTCACGGCGATCTCCGCCGAGATGCGCGAGCTTGCCGAGCGGGCGCGCTCGCGCCGTCTCAAGCCGCATGAATATCAGGGCGGCTCGTCGGCGATCTCGAATCTCGGCATGTACGGCGTGCGCGAGTTCGCGGCCATCATCAATCCACCGCACGCGACCATTCTGGCGGTCGGCGCTGCGCGCCGGCAGGCGGTCGAGACCGCCGATGGCGGCGTTGCCTTCGCCAGCATGATGACGGTGACGCTGTCATGCGATCACCGCGTGGTCGATGGCGCGCTCGGGGCGGAGCTTCTCGCTGCGTTCAAAGGATTGGTCGAAACCCCGGTGACGATGCTGGTGTGAGTCATGGCTGGTGACAAGGTTGAAGTCCTGCTGGTCGGGCCGCCGAAGCCCACGATCGTGAATGGCCTGGCGGCGTTCACGCTGCATCGGCTCGGCGAAGCGAAGGATCGCGACGCGCTGCTGAAGGAGATCGGCGGGCGCGTGCGCGCGATTGCGTCGAGCGTCACCTCCGAGCCGATCGGCGGCGAGCTGATGGGGAAGTTGCCGCGACTCGAGATCGTCTCGACCTTCGGGGTCGGCTACGACCACATCGACGTCCAATGGGCCGCGGCGCATGGCGTCACCGTCACCAACACGCCGCAGGTGCTCACCGAGGAGGTCGCCGACACCGCGCTCGGGCTTCTCCTCTCCACCGTGCGCGAATTCCCGCAGGCCGAGCGCTATCTGCGCGCCGGCAAATGGCCGGAGCGCGGCTATCCGCTCAGCAAGGCGACGCTGCGCAACCGCACCGTCGGCATGGTCGGGATGGGCGCAATCGGCCAGGCGATCGCGCGCCGGCTCGATGCCATGAAGGTGCCGGTCGTCTATCACTCGCGCCGGCCGGCTGCGGGCGTGTCGTACCGCCACTATCCGAAGCTCCTCGACATGGCGCGCGACGCGACTGTCTTGCTCGTCATCACGCCGGGCGGCGCCGAGACCAAGAATCTCATCAACGCCGAGGTGCTCAAGGCGCTCGGGCCCGACGGCATCCTCATCAACATGGCGCGTGGCTCGGTGGTCGACGAGGAGGCGCTGATCCAGGCGCTCAAGGACAAGACCATCCTGTCGGCCGGCCTCGACGTCTACCTGCGCGAGCCGGAGGTGCCGGCGGAGCTGATCGCGATGGACAATGTCGTGCTGTTCCCGCATCTCGGCTCGGCTTCGGTCTATACCCGCACCCAGATGGATCAGCTTGTGGTCGACAACCTCCTGGCCTGGGCGGCCGGCAAGCCGCCGCTGACCCCGGTGCCGGAGACCCCGTGGCGGCCCGGCAAGACGCCATGACGGCGCCATTCTCAGCGTGCTAGCATTTTTCCATGACGGTCGGGATGGGCATTGGGTTTCGGGGGGGCATGGCGCATGCAGTGCTGGCGCTTGCGGTGCTGGCGCTGACGTTCGCCTTGGCGCGCGCCCAGGGTACGCCCCCGGTGAGCGATTTTGCCAAGGACCTCGTCGCCACCGCCTGGGAAATCTCCAATTCCGATCGCGACAAGCGCTGTCCGGTGACGTTCAGCGTCGATCCGGCGCCGGGCGGTGGTGGCTTCAAGCTCGAGCTCGACCCGGCCTGCACCATCGTGCCGCTCAAGCAGGTCGTGGCCTGGATGCTCGGGCCCAAGGATCAGCTGCGGCTGGTCGACAGCAACAAAACTCCGGTGTTCGAGTTTGCCGAGGTCGAGAGCGGGATTCTCGAGGCCGAGCGCAAGGGCGAGGGCCTCTATTTCATGCAGACCCAGGCCGCACTCAAGGCCGAGATCCGCAATCCCGACCAGCTCTTTGGCGAATGGCAGATTGTGCAAGAGCTCGACAAGCCGCTCTGCCGGCTCACCCTCGCTGATACGGCCGCGGGCCCGGAGAATACCTACAAGATCGTGGTGAAGCCCGGCTGCGAGGCGCGCATTGCGGGCTTCGGGCTGACGACATGGCGGCTCGACCGTGAGCAGCTCGTGCTGTCGGGCCGCAGCGGCTCGTTGCGGTTTGCCGAGAGCGATCCCACGACCTGGGAGCGTACGCCGCTGACGACCGATCCGCTGCTGCTGATGAAGCAATAGGCTAGTGGAGCGGATTTGACATTCGCTACCCACCCAGCCGCGGGCTCGCAAAGCGAATGTCAAATCCAAAGCTCCACTAGAAACCTATACTTGCTAGTGGTCCTTTGATTCTAACATTCGCAAGAGAGCCCGCCGAGAAGGGATGCGAATGTTAGAATCGGACCACTAGGTTACCTGGGCAGCGGCTCGGTCCCGCGGTCGAGGACATCCAGGTATTTACGGTAAGAAAAGACACGGCGTCGTTGTTTGCCCGTCACCTCACGCACGATCCCGAGGTCGACCAGGTGTTCGAGCGACTTTCCAACAGTAGGAAGCGATAGCTTGAGTTCTTTGGACGCGGCCTGGATCGTGATGAGTGGTCGGCGCTGCATTAGATCGTGGACACGGAATGCGGAGGCTGCACTGCGTCCAAGGGATTGTATTGTGCTGCGGTCCCCATCGAAGAGCGCCATGATCTCGCGGGCAGTATCGACAGCTTGTGCCGCAGTGTCCCGCACGCCTGTTAGGAAGTATTCCATCCAGGCTTCCCAAGCGCCGTTCTCACGCACTTCCTGTAGCAGGCGATAATAGTCGGCGCGGCGCGCCTTGAAGTAGAGGCTGAGATACAGGATGGGCTCACGCAGCGCGCTAGCATCACAGAGCATGAGCGTGATCAGTAGACGGCCGAGACGTCCGTTACCATCAAGGAACGGATGGATCGTCTCGAACTGCACGTGCGCGAGTCCTGCCTTGATCAGAGGTGGAAGTTGTGGATCGTCCACGTGCAGAAACTTCTCGAACGCATCAAGGCATTCGTTCAGGCGATCGGGCGGCGGTGGAACGAACAGGGCGTTCCCGGGACGCGTACCGCCAATCCAGTTTTGGGTGCGACGGAACTCCCCGGGCTGCTTGCTCGCGCCCCGGCCAGAGTGAAGTAGGATGCCATGTATCTCACGGATCAGGCGAAGCGAAAGGGGGAATCCCTCCCGCATTCGTTTTAGTCCATGCTCTATCGCTGCAACGTAGTTTGAAACCTCGGCTACGTCGTCCAGCGGTACGTGGGGGATCTCGTCGCTTTCGAACAGCAGGAGATCGGATAGCGACGACTGCGTGCCCTCGATCTGGGACGACAGCAGGGCCTCCTTGCGCACGTACATGTACAGGAACAGCGGTGTGGACGGTAGGATGGTCGTCACGCCATCGAGCCGCCCTACGGCGCCGCGGGCGGTGTCGTATAGGGTAAGGAAGCCCTGCAGGTTGAGCGGAGGGATCGGTGGGAGCGGCGGGGGCAAAAAGGCCCGCACGCTCTCGCCGCTGGCGTTGGTCTCGACAAATTGGCCCAAGCGGCTGGGCTCTCTTCCGCTCATGTCCCCGGAGCCTTTAATTGGCATGTCCCGTTACTAAAGGATATGCGGTTTCAGTTTAGTTACGGAGAGGATCAATTCAACTGGCCATTCGGCCTGGGAAGGATTGGGTAAGAGGCGCCTTTCGATGTTCATGCATTGAAATTAAAGGGATTTTGCTGGAATTTCGTCGCCTGTCTGAAGTAGGGAACTTATTAAAATGCTCGCGACCGGCCGCCAGAAGCTCGAACGCATGCAGGATGGCCGCGCCGTTTATATCGGCGCAGAGCGGGTAGACGACGTCACCACCCATCCTGCGTTCCGGGCCGGTGCGCACACGATCGCAGCGCTTTACGATTTGAAAGCCGATCCGGCCAAGCACGACCTGTTTTCCTATGAGGAGGACGGCGAGCGCTACGCGTTGCAATGGCTGCGCTGCCGCACACGCGAGGAGCTCGCGCGCCGCATGCGCGCGCTCAAGGCCAGCGCGGATTTCACCTATGGTCTAATCGGTCGCTCGCCCGAGCAGGTCGCGGGCCTGATTACCGGCCTGGCGATGAACCCATCGGTGCTCGAGCGCCTGCATGCGGGCTTCGGCGAGAACCTTATGCGCTACTACGAGCGCGCGCGGCGTGACGATCTCTATCTCTGCTTTGCGGTGGTGCCGCCGACCGGCCTGCGCAGCCGCGAGCTGTTTCCGGGGCAGGAGCGCGACGATCCGAGCCTGCAGGTCGTTGCGGAGAATGACTCCGGCGTCGTGGTATCGGGCATGAAGATGCTGGCCACCGGCGCGGTGTTCGCGGACGAGGTCTGGATCGGCAATCTGACGCCGCTCGACGAGAAGTTCGGCAAGGAGAGCATCACAGCGGCGCTGCCGTTGAACGCGCCCGGTGTATCGCTCTGGTCCCGCAAGCCCTATGCGGCTGGCGTCACGCAGGAAGCCGACTATCCGTTGTCCTACCGCTTTGACGAGACCGACAGCGTTTTGGTCTGCGAGCGCGTCCATATCCCGTGGGAGCGCGTGTTCCTGCATGACAACGGCGCCATGTCGCGGCGCATCTACATCGAGACGCCCGCAAACTGCTACCAGAACCACCATTCCAACATCCGCTTCTGGTCGAAGCTCGGCCTGATCGTCGGGGTGGCGAGCCGCATCTGCGAGGCCAACGGCATCGACAAGATTCCGGCAGTGCGCGAGACGCTCGGCCGTCTTGCTGCGCTGGAAGCGACGATCGGGGGGCTGGTGCAGGGCCAGATCGAGGCATGGGAGGAATGGCCACAAGGCTACGCCACGCCGAACCGGCGCATCATGTATGCGGCGCTCAACTGGTGTCAGGAACACCACTCCGAGATCGTCGACATGCTACGCACGCTTCTAGGCGGGATTCCGCTTCTCATGCCGGCCTCGATCGACGTCCTTGCCGACGCCAATCTGGGCAACACCTTCGAGCGCTGGTGGAAGACACCGTCGATTGCGGCGATCGAGCGCCACAAGCTCTACAAGCTCGCCTGGGACCTGGTCGGCACCGAGTTTGCCGGCCGCCACATGCTTTATGAGAAGTTTTATGCCGGCAATTCGCTGGTGGTGCGCAACCAGAGCGACCGCGAGGCGCCCTGGGAGGCTTTCCACGGGATCGTGGAGGGTTTATTGAGGGAGGTGAGCCTGCCTGCTCCGCCTCGCAAGAGCGAAGGGCCGTAAACTATCGCTCTGGCCGCCTTGCATGGTCTTGCACTCGCGGGCATGTTTCTTAATCTTAATGCTGAGCTACGCGGTGAGCCGTTGACACAGACGCGCTCCGGCATGAAATTCCCTCGAAATTCGCCCGTGTGGCCGAGGGCGTAGCTCCGTCGGATAGATGCCAGTAAGTCGCAAGAACTGGGGGGACCTGCCCAGGGCTCCGGCCATCTTCCCGGCTATCCTGGCCGACAGCGGACGAGGGACAGCAGATGACCGAGCCCGGATCGCCGCCTAGCTCTGAGCATCCTAGTTCTCAGCCTTCGAGACTTGGCTTCACCTCTATCGTGATGGGGCTCGGTCTCGTTGGGCTTGCCGTCGTGCTCATGACCGGTGCCTATCGGCAGGTCCTCACGTCTTATTGGACCAGGGCGCTTGCCCAAGGCCCGGCTCGGCCCGACAGCCAACCGCTTCTCGTCCGGGAAGGCGACCGCATTATCGTGCCCGAAGGCTCGCCATTACGCTCCAAGCTAACGGTAGAAGCTGTGGCCGAGCAGGAAATCCGGCGGTCGCTGGTTCTGCCGGCCATCGTCGAGGCTGATCCGAGCCGGCTGGTCAAAATCGTCCCGCCACTGGCGGGCCGCATCACCCAGCTCAAGGTCCAGCTCGGCGAGCGCGTGAAGGAAGGCCAGCCGCTCGTCGTCCTCGATTCACCCGATCTGGGCAGCGCCTACGCCGACCACGAGCGGGCCGCAGTGCTGCTGGAGCTCGCCAGCAAGAATCGTGACCGGGCGCGCAGCTTGTCCAAGATCGGCGGCGCGGCCGTGCGGGACCTGCAGCAGGCGGAGACCGACTACGTGACCGCCGACGTGGAGCATCACCGCGCCGACGCTCGCTTGCGGCAGATCGGCGTCAACCCGGAGGCGACGGACCCGTCGAAGACGCTGACCATCACGGCGCCGATTGCGGGCAGTGTCATCGAGCTCGATGTAGGAGCCGGTGCGTTCTGGAACGACCCGAATGCCTCGCTGATGACGGTGGCTGACCTCAGCTCGATCTGGGTGACTGCGAATGTCCCCGAGAAGGACACTGCCATGGTTTCGAAAGGGCAGGCCGTCGAGGTCGTGTTCGCAGCCTATCCCGGCGAGGTCTTCAGGGGCCAGGTTCTGTTTGTCAGCGACATCGTCGATTCCGACAGTCGGCGCACCAAGGTTCGTATTGCTTTTCCAATCCCGAGATTCGACTGAAGCCCAACATGTTCGCCACCGTGAGCTTCTTCGCGCCGACGCAGAAGGTCGCAACGGTGCCGGCAACCGCGCTGGTCTTGAAAAATGACGGTGACCGCGTCTTCGTCGAAGTCGCGCCGTGGACGTTTCAGCCGCGCAACGTCGAGATCAATTATCAACAGGGCAACTCGGCTATCATCAAAAATGGCCTGAACGCCGGCGAGCGCGCCGTCGTGAAGGGCGGAGTTCTTGCTCAATGATTGATCGGCTGGTCGGCTACGCACTGAGGAAGCGCCTCATCGTAGCGATGATCTGCATCTTCGTCTGCATCTTCGGTTACTATTCCTGGACTCAGCTGGCGGTCGAAGCCTATCCCGACATTGCGGATGTCAACGACCCAGGTCGTCACGCAGGCGCCTGGGCTGGCCGCGGAGGAGGTCGAGCAGCAAATCACCATCCCGCTCGAGCGCGAGCTGAACGGCACGCCCGGGCTCCTGATCATGCGCTCCAGGAGCACGTTCGGGCTGTCGCTGATCACTCTGATCTTCCGTGACGGCATCGAAGACTATTGGGCGCGGCAGCGCATCCTGGAGCGCATCGAGGATGTGACGCTGCCATCTGGGCATATCGTCCGAGTCTTGATCCGTTGTCCTCGCCGATCGGCGCAGATCTACAATTACACGCTGCAGTCGGACACGCAAGGGCCTGCGGGAGCTGTCCGAGTTCCAGCGCTGGGTGGTGACACCGGCGCTCAAGCAGGTGCCCGGAGTTGCCGACGTCACGACCTGGGGCGGCATCACGACCCAGTTCCAGCTTGGAACTCGATCCCCAGCAGCTGATGCGCTTCAACCTGTCGCTCAAGAACGTCACCGACGCCATCAATGCCAACAGTGCGAACGCGGGCGGCAGCGTGCTTGACGCGCGGCGAGCTTGGCTATGTCATCCGCGGCATCGGCCTGGTCCAAAACTGGAGGACTTACGGCAATATCGTCGTCACGCAGCGCAATGACATACCGATTTTTCGTGCGTGATCTCGGCAAGCTCAAGCTGAGCTATTCTGGAACGCCACGGCGTCCTTGGGGCAAGATGACAAGAACGACGTGGTCGAGGGAATCGTCCTCCTGCTGCGCGGCGAGAACCCCTCGCAGGTGCATGGAGGGCCTGCACGCCAAGGTCGCGGAACTCAACGAGCGGCTGAAGCTCGATGACGTCCAGCATCGTGCCTTACCTCGATCGTTCCGATCTGATCGACGCGACGATCGACAAGGTATCGCACACGATCTTCCAAGGTGTCGGCCTCGTCCTCATCGTCCTCATCCTGTTCCTGGGCAGTCCCGCGCAGCGCGCTGATCGTCGGCATCACCATTCCGTTTGCCATGATGGTCGCCTTCATCCTGATGTACTTCTTGAAGATCCCGGCCAATCTGCATGTCGCTCGGCGCGATCGATTTCGGGATCATCGTCGACGGCGCGATCGTGATGATGGAAGCGATCCTGCGCCGGCGCGAGGCCAAGCCGACCGAGCCGTTGACCGAAGCACGAAGTGCGCGAGACCGCCACTCAGGTGGCGCGGCCGATCTTCTTTGCGACGCTGATCATCATCGCGGCCTATCTGCCGCTGTTCGCACTGCAGCGGGTCGAGGCCAAGCTCTTCTACCCGATGGCCTATGCGGTCGGATTTGCGCAATTCGGCGCGCTTGCATTCACGCTGCTGCTGATCCCCGGGATCGCCTACTATCGCCTATCGCAGGCCGCAGCGCGTGTTTCACAATCCGGTCCTGGCTGTGGCTCGGAGTGCGATATCGCCGGGCCTGCGACACGTCGCTTGACCGTCCGCGAATCGCCTATGTGCTGGTGCCTTTGCGCCGCGGTGGCGGTGGTGTGACTCGGCTCAACGATCTGGCGCGGAGTTCCTGCCCGATCTCGATGAAGGGCTCGATCAGGCTGCATGGCGAAATGCCGCCGGGCTATCGCTTGCGAAAGGCCGACGGAGATGGCTGCGCGATCTGCGCAAGGTCGCTGCGCGAATTTCCGGAAGTCAGTCCTATGTGGTGACCCAACCGGCCGCAACGACGACGGAACCGATCCGTGGCCGCCGTCGCACACCGAAGCGAGCATCTGGTTGCAAACCTACAGCGCCTGGCCGAACGGCGGCACAAGAAGGATCTGATCCGCCGGCATCGACGAGCGGCTGCACCAGATGCCCGGCTTGATACTCACGTTCAGCCAGCCGATCATCGACAGCGTTGCGGACAAGATGTTCGACCCGCACAGCCAGGTCGGTTGAAAATATTCGGCGACGATTTCAACGAACTGCGCCGGATTGGACATGAAATCGTCGATGTCCTCGAAGACTGCGCGGCACCAGCGACGTTCGCACATCGATCAGCAGCCGCCCTTGCCGCAGATCGTCATCAAGCGTCGATCGCGACGCGCATTGCGCGCTACGGCATCAACGTCGGCGGATGTCGGCGGACCTGATTCAGACCGGCATCGGCGGCGGCGCAGTGAGCCAGGTCTTCATTGGCGAGCGCCGCTACGATACGACGCGTTCGTTTCCCCGAAAGCACGCGCAACAGCATCGGAGGCGATCGGCAGCTTGCTGCTGACGTCAAGCAACGGCGCCCTCATCCCGCTCTCGCCAGGTCGCTCGCATCCAACGCAGCTGGGCGAAAGCACCATCACGCGCGAGATGAACCGGCGTCAGCATGACGGTCAAGCTCAATTACCGCGATCGCGATCTGTCGTCGCTGGTGGCGGAAGCCAACAAGGCCATCGCCGACAAGGTTACCTTCGATCCGCGACAGTATCGGCTCGAATGGGGCGGCCAATTCGAGAAGCAGCAGCGCGCCGAGGCGCGCTTCAGGATTGATCATCGCATGATCCTCGGACTGCATGATCGTTCTGCTGTTCGCCGGATTCGGCATCTTCCGTCATGCGCTGCTCATCCTCGGCGTCGTGCCGCTCGCGACGCTGGGCGGCCTGATCGCGCTCCACGCCACCGGTACGACTCTCAACGTCGCGTCCGGCGTGGGCTTCGTCGCGCTGTTCGGGGTCGCGGTCATGAACGGCGTGATCATGGTCGCGAACCTCAATCGCGTCCGCGAGCTCGCGGCAGCCGTTGGCTGATGGCGAGTGCTGTCCGGAGCCAGCGAGCGGCTGCGGCCGGTGCTGATGACCGCAGCCGTTGCGACCGTCGGCATGCTGCCGGCCGCGCATGGCGACCGGTGTCGGCAGCGACGTCCAGCGCAGCGTCGCCACGGTCGTGGCGGGCGGGCTCATCCCGGCGACCCTGCTGACGCTGTTCATCATCCCGACGCTCTATTTCGTGATCGAGCGGTGGGTAGAACGGCGCTCGCGTGCGAGCGAAGCCCAGACCGCACCCGTATCGGGGTGACGTCGTCGGCCTAGTGGCGGCCGACGTTGTACATCTTTTCTGACCTCATCCACAGACTTGTTGCCGGGCCGCTCGTCGCGAGTTGCGCGAGCGTCTAGCGTTCCAAGGAGCGAATCAGCGCACTCGCGACGGCAGAGCGGGGACCACGATGCATGCCGTCTGAGTGCCGTGTCGTATTGGGACCTGTCACGTCATGCTCGTGGCAACACGTCGATCTCCGCCGAAGCTGCGCCGGTCTGTGGCCGGCGCTGGTCGCGTGCGGAGGCGTGCCGCGTCGTATCTGATGCTGTTCACCGCGATGCTGATGTCCGGCTGCGCGGTCGGACCGGATTTCGAGCGCCCCGAGGCTCCGCCCGTCAGTGGCTATACGGTTGGCCGGCTGCCGGCGAGCACCGCATCCGCGGATGGCGCAGCGCAACGCTTTCATCGAGGGCCGCGACATTCCTGGCGAGTGGTGGTCAGCTGTTCCGGTCGAAAGCGCTCCAGGCGCTGATCGAGGAGGGGCTGCGCAACAATCCCGACCTGGAGGCGGCACAAGCCGCATTGCGCATTGCACGCGAGAACACCGCTGCCCAGCGTGGCTTCTACTTTCCCAGCGTCGATGCGAGCTTCGACGCGGTCCGGCAAAAGGTTCCGGCGGATGTCACCCGGGGAAGTGCCCAGTCCCAGCACATTCAATGTCTTCACCGGGCAGGTGAGCGTGACCTACACGCCCGATGTGTTTGGCGCCAACTTTCGCAACGTCGAATCGCTCGAGGCGCAGGCTGAGAATCAGCGCTACCAGCTCGAGGCGACGCATGTGACGCTGGCGACCAACATCGTGCTCGCAGCGGTCCAGGAGGCGTCGTTACGCGGCCAGATCGCGGCAACCGAGCGCATCATCAAGATCGTGCGCGACGTCGCTCGATCTGATGCGGCAGCAGCGCAGCCTTGGCCAGATTGCAGAAGCCGATGTGGTGGCGCAGGAGGCGGCGCTTGCCCAGGTCGAGCAGACGCTCCCGCCGTTGCAACGCCAGCTCGAGCAGCAGCGACATCTGATCACTGCCCTGATCGGCCGTCTGCCAAGCCAGGAGCCGACTCGCAGTAAATTCACGCTTGAAGTCGCTGCACCTTGCCGCGGAATCTGCCCGTGACACTGCCTTCGACCTTGGTCTCGCAACGCCCCGATATTCGCGCCGCCGAGGCCAATGTGCATTCCACCAGCGCGCTCATCGGGGTTGCGATCGCCAATCGATTGCCGAACATCACCCTCAGCGCGACCGACGGCAGCCAGGCTTTTGACATAGGGAAACTGTTCTCTCCGGGTACCGGCTTTTGGACATTGGCTGGCAGCGTGGTCCAGCCGGTCTTTCGCGGCGGTACGCTTTATCATCGGGAGCTGGCCGCACGTGCTACGTTCGACCAGGCGGCTGCGCAGTATCGCAGCACGGTCATCACTGCTTTTCAGAACGTTGCGGATGTGCTGAGCGCGCTACGGACCGATGCGGTTGCCGTGGAAAAGACCATCGCGGCCGAGCGCGCGGCCTTGCGTAGCCTCGACATTGCGCGGCAGCGCATGCAACTCGGCGACATCAACTATCTGTTGCTGCTGAATGCCCAGCAGACCTATCAGCAGGCGCTGCTCAATGTCGTGCTAGCCCGAGCCAATCGGCTTGCCGATACGGCGGCCTTGTACCAGGCGCTCGGCGGCGGCTGGTGGAACAAGCCCAACGCCGACCCGGAGCGGCCTGCCACGATCGCGGATTTCTTCCAATAAGCTTCTCGCGCGGTTTATTGGGAACCGAGCAGCCATTCCCCGGCTGCACCCTCCGGCCGCCAGCTTAGGAAGTGGTTAACTCTCCGGTTTAACGGTTAGTGGGCATCAGCCCTGTATGCTCCTACCGTCGCGCGCGTGCGTTCTCGAGTTGGTCCGTATCAGATGCCCGGTGAGGTGCAAACGAGAGCCTTTGGCGAGCTCATCGGCTCGATGCCGGTGCTGCAATCGATCGCCGGCGGAAGCGGCAGGATTCTGTCGTTGCGGCGGCTCTGGTGGGCGGCCATCGTGCTGCTCGGAGTGTCGGCCGGCGCGGTTGGGTTTACGATCTGGCAGCTGCGGAACGATGCGGTCGGTGCCGCTGTCGCCGAAGCGGGGAATATCGCCACTCTCCTGGCCGGCCAGTTGTCGCGCTCCATCCAGTCGATCGACGCCGTCCTCATGGAGGTCAAGCGCTCCACGAAGGGCTCCGGCCTGGAAACGACCTCAGGATTTCGGACTGCTTTCGAGCATCAGGACTTTCATGAATCGCTAACCGAATATCGCAATCGCCTGCCGCAGACGTTCAATCTCGCGATCGCGGATCGTGACGGAAATCTTACGGTGTCTACCGCCGCCTGGCCTACGCCGGCGATCAATATCGCGGATCGCGACTATTTTCAGGAAGCGCGCGATCGCCCGGGCGATCGTCTCGTGACGTCAATTCCGATCAAGAACAGGATCGATGGATCCCAGACAATCGTCTTTGCGCGCCGGCTCGAGAATCCGAGAGGGGACTTCGCGGGAGTGATATTCGCGGGCGTGAACACGCGGCATTTCGAAGATATCTACGGCTCCGTTCATTCCGTCCAGAATCTCATATTCACGATGCTCAAGGCGGATGGAACAATTCTGCTCCGCTATCCGCAAGGTCAGGATTTTGCCGGCCGGCGGCTATCCACTGAAGCGGGCCGGTTGCAGGACTGGTCGCGCCAGAAGCAGGGCTTCCGCGTGCGTGCGCAATCGGACGGCAATGTTCGATATGTGTCGGTGCGCGAGATGCCGGAGTACCCGCTCTTTGTAAACATCTCGGTGACCGAGGATGCGGCATTGGCGGGCTGGTGGGGCCGCGCCGCCGCGATCGGATTGGGAAGCACGATCCTGCTGCTGTGCTCGATCTACTTTCTGGTTGCTGTCACCAGGAAGGTTCGGCAACTCAGCACGTCCGAGGCGTCGCTGTCGCAGAAGTCGCATCAGCTCGACACTGCGTTGAACAACATGTCGCAGGGCCTGTGCATGTTCGATGCGCAGCACCGGCTTGTGACCTGCAACATGCGTTACTCGGAAATGTACGGGCTTGGCCCGGAGGCGACGCGATCGGGCGTCTCCTACAGCGACATCGTTGCGGCGCGCCTGGCTTCTGGCAACCTGCCGGTCGGGGTGGAGAGCATTGTCGCAAACCTTCAGTATGACATCGCGCTTCCTGATGCGTGCACCATTGAGACACTAGCCGACGGCCGTGTTGTCTCCGTAAATCGTCAATCGATGAGCGATCGGGGCTGGGTCGAAATTCATCAGGACATCACCTGCGCAGAAGCGTGCGGAAGCCGAGCTAGCCCACATGGCACGTTACGATGCGCTGACCGGCCTTGCCAACCGCGCGTTGTTCACCGAGAAGGCGAATGACGCTCTTGCGCGCATGCGCGATGGTGGCAAGGGCTTCTCGGTCCTGATGCTCGATCTCGACCGCTTCAAGAGCGTGAACGATTCGCTCGGTCATTCGGTCGGCGATTCATTGTTGAAGATCGTTGCCGAGCGGCTGCAACGGGTGACGTCGATGGATGACACCGTTGCCCGCTTTGGCGGTGATGAGTTTGCGATACTTCACGGCGCCGGCCTGGAACACAGTGACGGCGCCAAGGCGCTGGCCATGCGAGTTCTCGCCGTGATCACCGAGCCGTACGATCTTGACGGCCGAAGAGTCACGATCGGCACCAGCATCGGCATCACCTATGCCCCGAAGGATGGGACCGACGCCGACGCGCTGATCAAGAATGCCGACCTCGCGCTGTACAAGGCCAAGGCCGACGGCGGCAACAGATATCGATTGTTCGAGTCGTCAATGGAGGCCGAGGCGCGCGAGCGCCAGGAGCTCGAAGCTAACTTGCGACGGGCAATCGTGCGTGGCGAGTTTGAGCTTCATTATCAGACCATTGTCGATGTGGAGACACTGGAGTGTCGTTGCGCCGAAGTGCTGGTTCGCTGGCGTCATCCGAGCCGCGGCTTGCTGCCGCCGAGCCGGTTCGTCGATCTCGCAGAGGAGAGCGGGCTGATCGTCCCTCTCGGCGAGTGGATCCTGCGGAAGGCGTGTACCGACGCGGCAACGTGGCCGCCCCATATCAAGCTTGCGGTCAATCTTGCCCCCGCGCAATTCGAACATGGTGACTTGCTGGCCGTGTTGAGGAGCGCGCTGGCGCAGTCCGGCTTGTCAGCCGAGCGGCTCAAGCTGGAGATCACCGAGACAGTGCTCTTGAGCAGCGAGCACATTCCGGCTCTGCTGCGCGAGATCAAGAGCCTGGGAATTTCCATCGTGCTCGACGATTTTGGCATCGGCTATTCGTCTCTGAAATATCTGCAGATGTTCCCCATCGATGAGATCAAGATCGACAAGTCCTTCATTCAGAGCATGACCAGCCGCGTCGATTGCGCCGCGATCGTCAGCGCCATTGCGGGCCTTGGGCGCAATCTGGATATCGAAACGACTGCGGAAGGTGTCGAAACGATGGAGCAGTTCGTCTTCCTGCGAACGACGGGTTGCCAATTGGCGCAGGGATATTTCTTCAGCCGTCCGGTCCCGTTGTCCAATCTGTCGTTCGATCGCGCGCCGGCCGTGCCCAGGGATGCAAAGGTTGCCTGAGGTCCGGCGATCGGACACAGGCGAACTGCTGACATCTACTCGATCACTTCGTTGGCAAGTGCGTAGACCTGTGCGGGGATCGTCACACCCAGTGTCCGCGCGGTCTTGCGGTTGATGGCGAGCTGCGGCGGAGCCTGCTCGATCGGCAATTCGCCCGCTCTCGCGCCCTTGAGAATCCGGTCCACGAAGTAAGCGGCGCGGCGGTAGAACTCCGTGAGGTTCTCGCCGTAGGCCATCAGCCCGCCGGCCTGCACGAACTCGCGCTTCGGAAAGATCGATGGCAGACGATGCTTGAGGGCGAGCCCGGCAAGCTCGTCCCGTTGGTTCAGAAAGTAGGCGTCATCGATCACGATCAGGGCTTCGACACCCTGGCCGTTGAATCGCGCGAACGCTTCATCAAGACTGTCCGGATTGTGCGCATCGGCTGCTATCAGCGCCGCGCCGGCCTTCCGTGCGAGGGTTTCCGCTTCGGCAAGCACGCCGGTGTATTCCGAGATCTCGGGATTGAGCAGGAGACCGGCGCGCGCAAGGTTCGGCACAAGGGCCTTCATGAGCTCGAATTGCCTCGGGAGAGTGGATTCCTTGGAGCCAGCCAGGCCTGTCACGTTGCCGCCCGGGCGCGTGAGGCTCGTGACCAGGCCGCTGCCGACCGGATCAATCGAGTAACCCATCACGATTGGGATGGTGCGCGTGACCTGCCGCACGAGGTCGACCGCTGCGGCGGTTTCGACGAAGATGACATCGACCTGCAGCCGGACGAAATCCTCCGCAAAGACCGGAAAGCGCGCATATCGCCCGTCGGCGAAGCGCCACTCGGCGTGATAGTCGCGGCCGGCCTGATATCCAAGCTCACGCATGCCTTGCACAAAGCCTTCGATCGCCAGCGTGCGGGTGCCGGCGAGAATGATGCCAACGCGCCAGATTTTGGCCTGCTGCTGCGCGCGAGCTGCCGAAGTGGCGAGCATTGACGTGGCAGCCGCCGCGCAACCGAGATGCGTCAGAAATTCACGGCGTTGCATCGGCGTCTCCTCGATCGGGATCGAGCTCTTCTTTTATCGGCTCGGTTAGGCATCATGCCACGGCGGCTGCTCCTGCCGTCGCCACTTGTGCGTCTTGCTGAGAAGCCGCTCCAGACACGCCGATGCCGCCGACGATCTTGCCATCGGTGACAATCGGCACCCCGCCTTCGGCGACCGATGCTCCGAATGTCAACACGCGCAGGCCCACACCGCCGCCGGCGACAGCATCCTCGAGCGCTTTTGTGGGGCGGCGAAACTCGACCGCGGTCCGCGCTTTGGCTTCGGCGATCCGTATCGAGGAGAGCTGAGCATTGTCGAGCCGATGTAGCATGACGAGATTGCCGCCCGAATCCACGATCGCGATAGAGACACCCCAGTTGTTGCACATCGCGTCGGCCTCGGCAGCCGCCATGGCTTTTTTGGCAGCATCGATCGACAGCGGCGGACCATAGGGGGTCGTGGGCGGGGGAGCTTGAGTCATCGATCCCTCATGCGTGGCCGTGTGCTTGGTGTCGCGTGCTTGACGTCGTGTGGTTGGCGCCGTTCAGGCGGCGGCGGTTGCGGCGAATCGATGCGCCAGCACGGTGGTGCGCAAGACCGTGGCCAACGCCTCCATCTCGTCGCGATTGAGCGGTGCATAGGGCGGATAGGGATCGCCGACCGGCACGCCGATCAGGTTGAGCGCCGCCTTCATGGTCGGAGCAAGCCCGCGGTGCATCCATTTGGAGGGAAACAGCGCGAACTGGAGCTGCAAGGCGGCGGCGCGCTCGTGGTCCCTGGCCACGAAGGCATCGATGATGTGGCGCGCGATCTCCGAGCCGGGCGGCGGCATGGTGGCGCCGGAGCCGCCGAGCTGCAGGCTCGCAAGCAGCATCTGCATGGTCGTGAAATAGCGCGCATGGCCGGCCCGATCGATCTCCACGATCAACCGGGACACCCGCGCCAGATCGCGCGAGCTTTCCTTGATGAGCTGCACGCGCGGGAGCTTGGCGAGCGCGACGGTATCCGGAATCGACACGTCGGCGCCGGGCCCGGGGTTGAGATAGAGCGTGATCGGAAGATCGGTTTCGCGCGCGACCGCTTCGAAATAGGCGATCAGCTCAGCCTGCGTAGGCGGGCCTGCGAATGGACGCAGCGGCGCCAGCAGCTGCACCGCCTCCGCGCCCAGTGTCTTGGCGAAATTCGCAAGCTCGACTGAGGTTTTGAACGAAGGGTGTGTGACCCCGACCATGACGGGTACGCGCTTGTCGACGAGCTCGATGGTCGCGCGGATCAGCGCCTTGCGCTGCTCGAAGCTGAGATAGGTGTATTCCTGGGTCTCGACGCCGGCCGCGACCACCATCGTGGCGGCGCAGTCCTTGACCACATAGTCGATCTGGCGTCGCAGGGCGCGCTCGTCGACGTCGAGATTGGCGGTGAACGGCGTCAGCGGCGCGACGATCAGCCCGGGCGTTGTCATGTCGTCATCCTCCCCGGTTGTTGGTGTCCCGCCCTGCGGCGGCTCTAGGCTAGTGCCCCGTTTCCGAAGTTCGTGATACGTCTCGGAATGCTCTGACACGAACTTCGGAAACAAAGGGGCACTAGCAACTCTATGATTCTAGTGCCGCTTTTCGATTTGAAGTTCCTAACAGAGTTCGCGGCAGGTGGTGTAGGAACTTCAAATCGGCGGCACTAGTGGGCACTCTGCCACAGGCCTCGCGCCGGGGCGAGCGCTGACGCGGGACCTTGCGGACGCCGCTCAGCGTACCGCCTCAGCGCCGGATTGTCGGGCGCTGTCCTATGCGGATTGGCGCGACCAAATTGGCCGGCCAAGCCGCGATAGGATGTGCGATCACGCGACCAGGGGGTTGGCGTAGCCGGCCACGAGCTTGACCAGGTCGGCTTGGCGATCGGTGCCGGTCTTGGCAAACAAACGGCGCAGATGAGTCTTGACGGTACTCACCGAGATACCCATGGCGAGGGCGACCTCGGGCGCTCCGCCCACCTGGACGATGCCGGCGAGCACGCGCAGCTCGGTCGGCGTCAGCCTGTAGAGCTTGGCGATGGCGTTTTGCGGAGATGGCAGATCGCGCGACGCTTTCTGCACGAACAGCGCGGCGACCGCTCTGTCGTCGGCACCGGCGAGGCGTCGCGCTCCGGCGCTCAATGACAAGACGTGTGCTACGTAATGCTCGCCGCCACGCCCGGTCAGTGGCACCGCGCCCATTTGTGGGCCTGAGCCGGCGCGGTCTGTCGCAGCGGAGCTGAAGATCTCGCTGAGACCTTGCGCCGCGCTTGTGTCATGGGTCGTGAGCTTGCCGCTGCTGCCGCGCACCAGCACACCTTGCGCCAGCATTGCCTGGCCGCTGGCGTTGGCGTGGACGATCTGTCCGCCGGCATCTACGAGGAAGAGACCGGCGCAGATCCCATCGAGGGCATCGCCGAACGTGGCGGCTTGCGCGGTGGTGCGGTCGACCAGCTTGCCGACGAGCACCGCCCGGCGCAAGTGCGGAATGATCAACCGCAAGCGATCTCTCGCTGCATTGTCAAACATGCCGCTCTCGCCGCCGCGCATGAAGCACAGATCGACAAAGTCTGTAGCTGACTTGTCGAGGCTTGCCTGCAGCGTGTCGACAAAGTCTTGCGGCTGCAGCCACTCCTTATAGAAGCACGTTTTGTGGAGCTCGCTATGCGGCAGCAGATCAGTCGTGGTCGCCACCTCGCCCACGCCGCGCAAGAACATTGGCGCAGTCGTGGGATCGAGCTTTGCGTAGTGTTGTCTATACAGATCAAGATAACGAGGCTCGATGCCGAACGCGTGGATGACGTTGGCGGTTCTGCATACCGGGTTCCGCCAAAGCAATGCGGCCGCCTGTGCGCCAACGAATTGCGCTGCCTTGCCGAGTGCCTCAGTCCCCCGTGCGCGATCGAGAATTGCGTCGTAGATTTCACCGATAAGCGAAGAAATATGCTTTGGATTCGACATTGTGATCCCCATTTAAAAACAAGCAGCGAAACGCATCGTCGCGCACCCGATGTGGGTCCTACTGGAGCAGCCGGCCTCGCGATGTGTTGGTCATCACAGGAAGGGCGAAAGAGGCGCCGCGGGAGGTATCGGAAGCCGCTCGATGGCGGTTTGGGCTGGGTGCATCCTCACATTGGACGTCCTGCAGTCGTAGGATGCGTCGCGCACCTGCCCGCACGACCGTGACGGAGCATGGTTTCGTGGCTTGAGTTGGCAGTGCGCATTTGATGGAATGTGCAACCGGCGCAAAGACGCCGCCGTGCAACCACTGAAAACAGCGATCCTGTGCGCCCTATGCGATTACGGGACCTCCGGGAGGATCCACGATGAAGTACACGTTGCTCGCACTTGCCATGCTGCTGTCAGGTCCGGCGCTCGCCCAGAGCGTGCCGGAGATCAACTTCGACTCCGTGCCGGACTATCCCAAGCTGCCTAAAGGGCATGAACTTCGGCGAGGTCCCCGGCGTTGCGGTCAATTCCAGGGGCCACGTCTATGTGTTCACGCGGTCGAACAGTGCCAACGGCCCTGCTTATGCGCCTGCGGCCGCGCAGCTTCTGGAATTCGACCAGAACGGTGAGTTCGTCGGCGAGATCGGCAAGGGGCTCTATGGCTGGTCGTTCGCCCACACCGTGCGCGTCGACCGCGACGACAATATCTGGGCGGTCGACAAGGGCTCGGACATGATCATCAAGTTCAACCCGGCTGGCCGCGTGCAATGGGTGTTTGGTCGCCGCAAGGAATTGGCCGATGAGCACGCCGGTCCCTGGGGGCATCCGGAGCCGCCGCTGCCGCACGCCGACGGTCTCTTCCGCCAGCCGACCGATGTCACCTGGGACACCGACGGCAACACTTATATCAGTGACGGCTATATCAACTCGCGTGTCGCCAAGATCGACAAGCGCGGCAACTGGGTGAAGTCGTGGGGCGAGAAGGGGACGGGTCCTGGGCAATTCCGCACCCCGCACACCATCGCGACCGACCGCAACAACAACATCTACGTGGGCGATCGCGCCAACCGGCGCATCCAGGTGTTCGACACCGAGGGCAAGTTCCTGCGCATGTTCACGATCGACGTTCCGCCCGATCCGACGACGCGCTCGACCAACGGCAACACGCCGACCGGTCAGCGTCTTGCGCAGGCGATCGGCGCGCCCAACTCGATCTGCATCACGCCCGGCCAGAACCAGGTGATGTTCGTCGGCGAGTTGACCTTCCCGGGCCGCATCTTCAAAGTCTCGCTCGAAGGCAAGGTGCTGGGCGTGATCGGCAAGTCCGGCCGCAATCTCAAGGAATTCTCCGGCGCCCACCAGCTCGCCTGTCCGTCTGAGAACGAGATCTATGCAGCCGAGAGCTCCAACTGGCGGGTGCAGAAGCTGCTGCTGAAGCCTTGAGGCGAATGCGCTCCGGCGTGCCTGGTTGGCGCGCCGGAGGCTGCTCTCGTTTGAGCGTGCGCTTTGTCATCGATCTGGCGTGGATCACGATTCGTCAGTGAGGTACGCCAATTTCTGTCTGAAGGTGCGACGATAATATCCGGTGCATAGTGGGCAGCCTCCCATGACCCATTGTTGATCAGCGCAGCAAGCTGTGGCTTGTGGTATCGTTAGCACGCAGTGTGAGCGGTGCTGCGCCGACGATGGGAGGAAACAATGCGAAAGGCAGCTCTGGGTCTCTGCTTTCTGCTGTTCTGCTACAGCGTTGGTGTCGCGCATGCGCAGCAGGTGCTGAAGGTCGGTCTGCTGATGAGCTTCACGGGCCAGTTTACGGACCCGGCCACGCAGATGGACAACGGCATCAAGCTGTACATGAAGCAGCACGGCGATACGGTTGCGGGCCGTAAGATCACGCTCATCCGCAAGGATACCGCTGGCGCGCCGGATGCCGCAAAGCGGCTTGCGCAGGAGCTGGTCGTGCGTGACCAGGTCGACATTCTGGCCGGCTTCGTGCTCACGCCAGAGGCGCTCACGGTCGCCGACCTTTCCGCCGAAGCGAAGAAGTTCATGGTTGTCATGAATGCGGCGACCGCAATCATCACCACCAAGTCGCCCTACATCACACGTTCGTCTCTGACCCTGCCGCAGAACTGTGAGCTGCTGGGAACCTGGGCATACAAGAATGGAGTCAGGAAAGCCTTCACAATGGTCGCGGACTATGCACCCGGCCATGATGCAGAATCCTCGTTCGAGCGCGGGTTCAAGGCCGCCGGCGGCGAGATCGTCGGCTCGCTTCGCATGCCGGTCGCCAATCCAGACTTCTCTGCCTTCGTGCAGCGCGCCAAGGATACTGCACCGGACGGAATTTTCATCTTCGTGCCGGGAGGCTCGCAGCCGCCGGCTCTGGCGAAGGCTTTGGTCGAGCGCGGGATCGATCCGACCAAGGTCAGGATCATGGGGCAGGGCGAGCTCACCGACGATAACGCGCTCCGGGCCATGGGAGACACCGCGATTGGCATCATCACTGCCTACCACTACGACTACGCACATGACTCGCCGGCGAACCGGAGATTCCTCGCGGCCTATAATGGCGACTACAAGCGCAATCCGGATATCTACTCTGTTGGCGGCTATGACGGCATGCACCTCATTTATGAGGCGCTGAAGAGGACCGGCGGCAAGGCCGACGCTCAGAGCCTCATCGATGCCGCGAAAGGGCTGGCATGGGAAAGCCCGCGTGGCCGCATATCCATCGATCCGGAGACTCGCGACATCGTCAACACGGTCTACATCCGCAAGGTCGACAAGGTCGGCGGAAAGCTCCAGAATGTGGAGATCGAAAAGTTCGAGAACGTGAAGGATCCGGTGAAGGCGCGAATGAAGTAGAAGCGGCCTGACGCCTGCGCCGCGTTGCGCGGCTTGCCGACGAGATGATGGCGCTATCCGGCCTGCCCAATGTCAAGACGTTCGATCTTGCCTGCCGGCGACAGTCGAAACCTGAAGTACGTTCGGAAGTCGCCCCACGTGTCCGAATGAAATGCGCCGATGACATCGAGCCCGTGATTTTCGACGCGCTCAATTGAAGTGAAGCGCTCGTGGCCCAGAGCGTCGTCGGTGAATTTTTGCAGCGGACGAGGGCTGCCGTCGTCGTAGAGCTTTGCATCGGGCTCGAATAGTGCCGACCAGGCTTTCCGGTCTCCCTTTTGCAGCGCCTCGATAGCGGCTTTGACCGTTGCGTTCGTGAGGGCGTCGGTGATCATGAGTTGTCTCTCCTTCCTTTCTGCATTGGTCTAGCCGCAATTCGCATCACTGTTCTTACTTGGTGAACCGGCAGCTCAAATCAACTGCAATCGCGGGTGCGCTAGTCAATGTTTTTGGTGGTGCGCCGATGATGTTCAAGACCGGTAGCCAGGAGGTGACAGTTGCGCGCGCCACGCAGAATTATCTTTTTCCTGCAAGACAAACCACGATATACTTGAGCCAAATTCTTGGGCCAATTGTTTGGGCCAATTTTGGGCCAAGCCTACGTCAGAGCAGTCTAAGTTGAACGGGAGAATGTTGATCGAAGTCACACACGCAAGGCATAAGGGAGATCGTCATGAGCGACCGCTTCGCAAGCTCGATCGTAAATCTCGCCATTGCCGCCGCCGTTGCCAGCGCTGCCATTTCAGCGTCTGTCGTCCGCGCCTCTGCTCAGGCCCCCGCGGTTTCCAGCTCGACACTGAAAACCCCATGGGGTGAACCCGATCTGCAGGGAATTTGGACTGACGAGTTCGATACGCCCCTGCAACGCTCGCCCCGATATTCGAGCCAGGAGTTCTTCACCGAGCAGCAACGCGCTGACTTGGACAAAGAGCGATCGGCGATCCTCACCCGGTTCGCGAACGAGCGTGAGATCAATGGCGCCTACAATGCCGCGACGTTCTTCTCAACGAAGCGGACCGGGGCGCGCACCTCGAAGATTGTCGATCCGCCCAATGGTCGCTTTCCACCTTTGACGCCAGAGGCTCAGAAGCGGGCCGTCGCCGAACGAGAGTATCGTCTCGCGCTGGTACGATCGACCGACACCTGTAAGAACAAGCTGCCGGGCTGTGCCGGCGGGACATACGATCCGACCCCATCGCCGCGGCGCGCCGAGGCTCCGCCTCGCTACAACACTGCGCGGATGAATCGCAACGATGGCCCGGAAGACAGTGCATTGGCGGAACGCTGCCTGACCGCAGGACTGCCGGAATTTGGCGGCGCCACCGGCAGTTTTCGGCGGATCGTGCAGACCCCAGGTGGCATCACGATGTTCTACGACGTGGGTCAGGGGCAGGGGTGGCAACGCAACATCATCATGGACGGGCGCCCGCATTTGCCGGCCAGCATCCGCCAGTGGTTCGGCGACTCCCGCGGCCGCTGGGAGGGCGATACGCTGGTGATCGACGTGACCAATTTCAGTCCGAAAACCGAGGTCTTTGGATCGCGCGAGAACCTGCACCTCGTTGAGCGTTGGACCCGCACCGGTCCAACGACGCTTGCCTACGAGGTCACAGTCGAAGATCCGACGGTGTGGACGCGTCCTTGGACCGTCAAGCAGGAACTCGGTCAGCAGAGCGATCAAGAAATCGATTTTATACCGAGCCGCGCTGCCTCGAAGGCAACTATGGCCTGCCAGGTCTGCTGCATGGACGGCGTGTGGAAGATGCCGCCTTTGCGCAAGGACGAGGTCCCGATCCCGCAACCAAAGACAACGTCACGGGAGCGCTGACACTGGGTGAGGTTCCAGTAGACCCGTTACAGCAGTAACATGTCCATGTGGGATTCTCTCTCAGGATCGGGTTGAAATATCCGGGTCCCGGCTTTGCTCGTGGCGACGCCGTGGACCCACTCGAGCTACCGCGGAAGCTGACAGAGGGCCACTTGCGCTCTTTCCGAGTTCGTTCTGCCCCAACTTTAGCCCCTTCAGGCTCGCGTGCCCGTGCTTGGAAGAACTAGGAACAAGGAACACCGTTCCCCAACCGCGCTCGCCCGCCATTCATCGATCCACGGCGGGCCGCGTCTTCAATCGGTCGTCCCACGAATTCCGGTCGCGCTAGGCATTGACCGATGTTTGGCTGGTCGCGGACTTCTTCAGGATGAAGCCCGGATCGCCGTAAAGAATGTAGTCTGCCCAATCCGCCGATCCGCTCTCTTCAACTTTCTTGCGGGCGGTGAGGAGAGCGTTGCCAAGGGCCTCTCCGTTCAGCAGACGCGTATAGAACGTGTCCGCAAACGTCAGCGCAGCGGCATCCCCCACCGGCCAATAGGTCCCGATATAGTTGGCAATCCCGCCACGCAGGAATGCCTCAGCGAAACTCACGCTTCGCTTCACCCGGTCTTCGGCTGGCAGCTTGGGGTCGACATTGGCCGCTGTGGCACCTCGTCGGAGCCGGCCTGCTTCGCAGGCGTTGAAGAAGGCAAGGCTCGGCAGGTTGCCGAGATTTGCAAGATCGGCACCGGAGAGGACTTCCTTTCCGGCGCAAAGGATTCCGCTCCTTGATGGACTGGCGGGCTCGAAGAAGGCGTGTCCGGCGTAGTGCATAACGTCGAACTGTCCGGATGCGAGGCACGACGCAACCTCGTTCTTGCGCGCCTGGTCACCTCGGAGCTCCCGTATCGCGACGGCAGGCCTGAGCTTCTCAAAAATCGCCTTGATGCGATCGCCTTCGGCCTTTGCGCCGGCCAGGTCATTTGTAGGATTGACAATCAGCAAAATATTGAGCGTCGACTTCCTTTGCCGTTCCTCGAGCCATTTGGCAATTGCCAGATCCTCTGCCTCGTATCGATGCGACAGCCCTGCCTCGAGCGAAGGAAATCTCCGATTGACGCACAAAGTCTCCCAGGGAACACGTGAAGACAACGCATCGTGCACGACGACCAGCGGCTGCTCAGGATGCCGAGCCAGAATTGTGGCGATGCTCTCGGGCAAGACGAGCTGGCTGATCTTCGCACCGAACTTCTGAACCTCGGTCAAGCTTTCCAGGGCGTCGCCTTTGAGCTCAGCCAGGATGCCGTCAAGCTCGCTCCTCTTCATGGTCTGACGGGCCTTGTACACCGCCGCCTTGGAGCCCGCGGTCAAGACCGAGAAGCCATATTCCACCGGGTCGCGCTCCCTGCTTTCATCCCGCACGATCAGAAAGACGCTCTGTGGAACCTCAGGCAAGGCCTCCCGTCGCGGCGCGGCGGTGGTTACCGGAAGCTCGACTTCGTGCAAGGTGACTTCGACGCCATCGAACAGCTTGGTCCCACACAGCCGATAGAACTCTGCCTGGATCGCTTTAAAGCGGTCGCGATCGGTTTCGCAGATCGTAATGCCGCGAAAGTGCTGATCCGCATCCGCGTCTTGCAGCCCGCGCAGGAATCCCGTCAGCAGCCGGAACAGGGCTTCTGGTGTAAATGCGCCGGATGCCCCGCCGATCGGTACGGTCGCAAAATCGTCAATGCGCGTGTTGACGAAGGTGCGAACAAGATTCTCGCCCACAATTTCGAGCGTCTCCGGCTTGAAAGTGTCGAAAGATCCGAGGCCGGCGAATGCAATGGCATTGGCCCGCACCGGGTGCTTTCCGGTCGGCAGGATCGAGATGCCGCCGACTGCGGCGTTGAGCATCCTGCGCGCGCTCATTTTGCTGATGGCGCCGTCGAGCAGTTGATCAATGGCTGCGGCGGCGCCGCCAGGCGGCACGGCATCGAAGATGCCGAGCACGTATGCGTCCGCTTGCACCTCCGTAATGCTGCCCAAGGCAAGCGTCACATCGAGACGGTGCTGACGACGGCGGCCGATCACGACCGAATTCGACATGACTGTCGCCCCTGCCGGAGCCGCGGCGATCGTCGCTGCCGCGACAGCGGGTTGGACCGTGCCTCCAATCGGGGCCACATCGGGGGCGGCGACTTCTTTGATGAAACTCCGCTTTTCGGCAACACTCAGCGCCCGGCCGCGATTGCCCTGATAGGGCGGCGCCGCAAGGTCTTGTTCGCGCAGGGTCCGCATTGGTCCTGCGCGGCGCGCTTCGTATTTGGTGGGGAGAACCGATGTCTCGCCGGTCGCCAGGATGGCGTCGACCGCGCGCTCCACGTCCGCGTTGTTCGGCAGGCTGCCGTGAGATTCGGCGACATAATAAGTCTGTTTTGCGCTCGGCAGCAAAACGCATTGTAGCGGGACAGTGCCGTCGCCGGCGGTGGAGGTCGTATAGGCAAACTCGCCATTCGCGACGTTCGCGTCGACGACAGTCTCCTGGTCCACTCCGGCAATGATGTACAGCTCATCGTACTCGGTTGGGAGCTGGCGCTGCGTCTTGAGCGCGGCGGCAAGCGCCGCCTTGTCCGGACGAACGCCGCTCTCCGGCCATGATGAGAGATCGAAGAGATTTTGCCTATACTGTTCCGGAGAAGGAAACATCTCGCATAGGCCGGGAAAGGTACAAAAGATCTTGGCGAGATCCTCCTTCGAGTGCCGGATGTCGATGAAAGCGATCTTGTTGACAATGGAATATTGGCCACGCATGGCCTGAATCGGAGCAAACGATCCAAAATTCGGCGTTCCGAGCATGACGATGCGCCCGAGATTCTTCGGCTTCTCGAGCAGAGCGGAGCGCGCGACCAAGCCGCCCATGCTGTGCGCCACCAGATGGACCTTGGATTCCCCTGATTTGATCTGAAGCGCAAGCTTCTTGCCGAGACCGAGCAGGCTGAGCCGCCAATCGTAGGAAAAGAAGTCGGCATCGTGACCAGCGATCTTCAGCTTCAGCTTGAGCTTGAGATAAGAAAACAGAATGACGCCCAGGGCATCGATCTTTGAACGCCCGCCATTGAGCGCAAGCTCGCCCAGTCGACCGAGCGCAATATTGATCGGGTTGGCCCAGATGACGTCGTCGAAAGGTCCCGGACCATCATTGCCGAGCTTGGAGCCCATGATCCCGGGTAGGATCAGTACGCGCTCACCGCTGCGGGCGCGACGCAATCCGGCTTCCTGCGCGAGCCGCTTGAGCTCGGCATATTGTGCTGGACCGAAATAGTCTTCCAGCAGGCCGGCATTTTCGCCGGACGCCAGGGCCTGCTCAACAAACTCGTCTTTGAGCTCGATGGGCTCGCGCTGGGTTGCCGAATTGGCCCTTGTCGTATCGCCTGATCGGTCGCTTTCATTTCCGGATTGCAAGGACCGGCGAGACGCCGTCCTGCGTCGTTTCTTCCCCATGAAATGCCTCTTCTAATCGAGAACAAATGATCGTCTATGTGGCCGATGACAAAATCTGCTCAAAAAACGTAGGTCTGTAAGATACACCCGTATTGGTTGTCCGAAAAGAGGGAGCTTGTCAGAAGAAAGGGCTGTGCGAGGAGCTTGAACGGGGACATCACATCAGCCTCAGTCCCCGCAACTCGCATGCCTGCGCTTGCCGACAATTGCCCGGTCAATTCAATGTCAGCGCGATGATTTCCACTCCCGGCCCGCTATAATGACACGCCGTCGGGCAACCGCGGCGTTTCAAACAACGATAGCAATGAGAGGGAGCGACAATGTCAAAATATCAATTCGCCCTGCTGGCGGGCGCCGCCGCGCTGACCGCGGCGGTGCTGGCAACGCCGGCGCTCACGCAACAGCCGCCGCAACCGCCGTTCGCGACCACCAAGGTCGACGGCACTGATGGTGTCTACATCTTCCGCAATGGCGGCGCACAGTCGATGTTCATCGTCACGCGTGACGGCGTCATCGCCACTGATCCGATCGGCTACGCGCGGCCGGAAGGGGTGCAGGACTACGTCAACGAGATCAAAAAGGTTACCAACCAGCCGATCCGCTACCTGGTCTACAGCCACCATCACTTCGACCACATTTCCGGCGGCAAGCCCTTCAAGGACGCCGGCGCCCGCGTGGTCGCGCACAAGCGCGCCAAGGAGCGGCTCGACCAGGTGCAGAACCCGCTGGTGACGCCGGTCGACGAGACCTTCGACACCACCAAGACCATCGAGCTCGGCGGCACCACGCTGGAGCTCAGCTATATCGGCCTCAACCACTCCGACTCGAACATCGTGATGCGGCTGCCGCGTGAGAAAATCGTGTTCATCGTCGACACGATCCCGGTCGGGCAGGTGCCGGGCCGCGGCTTCATCGACATGTATCCGCTCGAAGCCGAGGATTTCATCAAGAAGGTGATCGCGATGGACTGGGACCGGCTGATCCCCGGCCACCCCGGCGTCAACGGCCGTCTCGGCACCAAGCAGGACGCGCGCGACCAGCTCCGCCTGCTGGAGGAAGCTTCCGCAGAGATGAAGCCGCTCGGCATTTCCGGCAAGTGTTGGGGCGCCGAGAAGGACCTGAAGCTCTCGAGCTTCAAGGACTGGCCGGGCTACCAGACCGGCCTGGAATTCATCGGCCGGCGCTATTGCGGCGTCTGGGGCCGCGGGACGTAAGGCACGACAGCGCGCTGAGTTGAAGGCGTTCTCCCTCTCCCCGGTCACGGGGAGAGGGAGTTGCCATCATGCCTACCGTTCTGACACCGGTCCGAAGTCGGGCGGCGCAATGCGATGTCTTGTTGCGGCCTCGTAGGCCGAAGCGATCCGAAGCAGCGTCGGCTCGGAGAAGGGCCTTCCGAAGAACATGATCCCAACCGGGAGCTTTGCCGGAATGGGCCCTGCCAGGCGCGTGCCACCAGGAGCCGCCGCATCGCGGACTCGATCAAACACGTGAGTGGTGAAACCCGCCGGCACGGACAGTGTCGGAATGCCGTGCTGTCCCAACAGGCCCCAGACAGAATTCGTCCTGCCGGCCAGCGGCGGCTCCATGGGTGCACCCAGGACATAAGCCGGAATGTTCCCCGCCGGAGACACCAGGGCGTCGAGGTCCGCCAGCGCCATGCATTGCGATACGACCTGCTGAGTGACAAACCGCTCTTGGAAGAGGCTTGCCATATCGAGCGTCTGGTTCTTGTTCATCTCCTCGAGTGCCGCCTTGCGATCCACAAAACCTGCGTCCACACGGATATCCGCGTAGTACTTCGATTTGTCGATCAAATCCCTGATGGACTTGATATTCGCATCGCCGCGCTCCCGCAGGTAGCGCGTGAGCATGTATTTAGTCACGCCATCATTGGAGGCTCGCCCGATGGTCCGGATCGATGAACCGGCCGGGACCAGCGATTGATCGTAAAACATGTCCACGAGCTGAGAGATCTGGTCCGTTGCCGGTTTCCCGTTGGCATCGAGGGGGAAGAGCTTTGGAAACTGCTCGGTGAACACCCGGTTGCGATAGAGCGGAACATACTTGCCGATGCAGCTCTGAAATAATGCTCCCCCCGGCCCTGGGTCGACGATCGTGGCGCCCAGCTGGCGCAGGTCGTCAATCGCACGCTCGGTGATATCGATGGTTTCAGCGTCGGCCTCGTTGAACGCATTCTTGTCCATATGCTCGCGAATGACGCCGATCCGCATTCCGTTCAATGTCCGCTCGCTCGCGAAGCTTTGATAGGGCTCCGAGGGAATCCGGCCAATGCTGAAAGCCGTCAGCTCATCCTTTGGATCGTAGCCGGCTATGACCTCGAGCAGGCGGGCGGCATCCTTGACGGTGCGGCATAGCGGTCCCACGCGCGTATTCAGCCCCGCGCCAACCATTCCGTCGCGACTGACCAGCTCCTGCGTCGGCGCCAGCCCCACAATGCTGTTGTTCTTGGCGGGGTGATGGATGGATCCCCCGGTTTCCTCGCCGATGGAGCACGTCACCAGGTTTGCGGCCACCGATGATCCGGAGCCGCCGCTGGAGGTGCCGGGACTGCGTTCGGTATCGTAAGGGTTACAGAACGGCCCGCCGAAGGAGCTGCGCGAGTTCGGCGTTCCCATTTCTCCCAGGTTCGCCTTGGCCACGATGATCGCGCCCGCGTCGCGCAGGCGCTTGACGAACGTTGCGTCGTGCGGCGGACGATCGTTCGCATAGGCGATATCCATGCCGGCCGTCGTGCGCATATCGAAGGTATCGTACTGATCCTTGATGGAGAGCACGACGCCGTGGAGCGGGCCGATGAGCTTGCCGGTCGATGCAAAGTAGGCGTCTTGCTGCGCCGCCACTTCCAGCGCATCGGGCATCGACGGATCGGCATCGACCGTATCGGTCATGCTGCGGGCTTTGTGCGGATCAAACCCCAGCTTTTCTCTTGTGGCTGGTCGCAAATTCAAGGTCATCAAGGCATTGAGCTGATGCGCGTTCTTAATGGGCGTGATCGGCGCCTGCCCGAGCACGCCGTCCGGCTGATTGACGCACTTGCCGTTGTACGCCTTGATACGGTCCAGGTAGAGCCGCAGCACGCCTGTCGATGTCAATTCGCGACGCAGGATCGCGGCTTGAATATCCTCGATCGTCGCTTCTTCGATTTGGAATTTCTCAGTCTGCGCCGTGGCCAGCGCTGGTGCGAGCAGGATGAATGATGCGAATGCCAGTTGACGAAGCATAGGACTCACTCCCTTTTTCTTTGCATCATGGCCACGCCAGAACGCTGCAGGCCATGATGCGCTTTCGTTCTTCGCTCGAACAGGTTCCGATTGTCCGACAATGGAAAAGCCGGCAACTCTACCCAGGCAAGCGCCATTGGGATGCGTGCGAGCTCCGCTACCTGTATGCGGACGAGCCTTGATCGCAATGATAGCAATTGAAAACGTCCGGCGGAAGGACGCCAAATTAGGATGCGCGCTGCTCCGCAATTGTGTGCCCGCTCCACGCCAGAGCGGATACCGCTACGAGGGCTTCACCGCGTACGATTCCAACGCTCCGCATTTCGTGCAGCGATACGTCGTGATCGGCACGCTATTCTTGTAGGCAAGGAATCTCTTCCAAAAGGGCGGATTCGGGCCTGCAACCCAGAACTCCGGGCCCAATTGGGAATCGGGGATGAAGCCATCTTCCATCCTGGCCTTGCACTTCGAGCAATTCATTTTCTACTCCCATTGAGCTACTATGTTTCCTTCGCTCCCAAGCGTGGTCAAGCTATTCCTTGGGAAGATGCTGGTGCCGGATGGCGACAAGCCGCGGCGCGCTAGAATAGCTTCAACCCCTTCAAGCTCGCATGTCCGTGCTTGCCGACAATGATGTGATCGTGCACCGAAATCCCGAGTGGCCTGGCGATGTCGACGATTGCCTTGGTCATGTCGATGTCGGCGCGCGATGGTGTCGGATCGCCTGAGGGATGGTTGTGCACCAGAATGACGGCGGTCGCGGAGAGCTCGAGCGCGCGCTTGATCACCTCGCGCGGGTAGACCGGCGTGTGATCGACGGTGCCTGAGCCCTGCACCTCATCTGCGATGACGGCGTTGCGCTTGTCGAGAAAGAGAATGCGGAACTGCTCCTTCTCGGCGAAGCCCTGCGCGGTGCGGCAATAGTCGAGCACGCTCGACCACGATGACAGCACCGGTCGCCTGCTCACCGCGCCGCGTGCGAGCCGGCTCGCGGCAGCCTGCACGACTTTCAGCTCGGTGATGGCGGCGTCGCCCAGGCCCTTGAGCTCGGCGAGGCGATGGCGCGGCGCGGCGATCACCTCGGCGAAGGAGCCGAACGTTGCGATCAGCTGCTTCGCCAGCGGCTTCACGTCGCGCTGCGGGATGGCGCGAAACAGGATGAGCTCCAGAAGCTCGTAGTCGCTCACCGCCTCGCTGCCGGCATCGAGAAAGCGCTGGCGCAGGCGGGCGCGGTGGCCGTGATAGTGCGGCGCCTTTTCGGTCGGGGTTGCACCCTGGTCGTTGCTCTTGCCCGACATGATTGCTGCTGCCTCGCGCCACATCCTGCGCGCTCCCGCCGCAGGAGGCAGGCAGGATGCCGATAATGCTGCGATTTGCAACACGCGCTGCCTTTGGTCATAAAGAGGGATCGAGGTCCAATTACTTCTCAGGCGGAGCCACGCTGCGAAGAAACGGAGGTTCGTGATGAGAAAATCCAGTGCAGCCATCGTCATGGTCGCCTTGGGTGCCATTGCCCCACTGGTCGCCAATCTGGCGGCCCGTGCCGAGGAGCCAGTCCTGCGCATCGCCAAGCAGGGCAGCATGGAGGCGGGTGGGCGGATGATCAATTGCGCGACCAATGACGGGGGCGATCCGAAGAGCACGCGCTGGCCTGCTGGCCACGTCATGGTCGACAACGTCTATGCCACCTATCAATACCCGGCCGAGATGCGCCACCCGCATCCGATCCTGTTCAATTCGGGCGGTGGACACACCGCGCGCGTCTATGACACGACGCCGGATGGCCGCGAGGGCTGGCTGACGCTGTTTGTGCGCGAGGGCTTTGCGGTTTATGGCGTCGACCGCCCCAACACCGGGCGCTCGGGCACCGACATCTGCAAGATCAACGCGGTGAAGCTCGGCTTGGCGCCGACGTCGCAGCTGCCGGCGATCAATCGCTATGCCGCCGAATCCTCCTGGGTCACCTTCCGCTGGGGCCCGAAATACGGCGAGCCCTATCCGAACACGCAGTTTCCGATCGAGGCCGCCGACAAATATTTTCCGCAGACGGTGAGCACTTATCGTGATCCGCAGGAGACACTGAAGTCCGTTGCGGCGTTCACGGCGCTGATCGACAAGGTGCCCGAGCCTGTCATCCTGCAGAGCTGGTCATCATCCGGCTTGCTCGGCTATCTCACGGCCGCGGAGCGGCCCGATCGGGTGAAGGCCATTCTGGCGATCGAGACTTCGGTCACGGCTTTCGATGAAATTCCACTGGCGGGCCGGCAGAAGCTAGCGGCCATTCCAATCCTGATCGTGATCGGCGACCACGCCCAGGATCGGGTCGACGCCTCGCGCAAGTTTCAAAAAGAAATGGCCGCGATCGGTGGCCGCGTGACGGTCGATGTGCTGCCTGAGGCGGGCATCTACGGCAACGGCCATACGATGATGCTGGAAAAGAACAACAAGCAGATCATGCATCGCATGATTGCCTGGCTGGAAGGGACCGTCTATCGGCCGCGATGGGCGCGCGGAAGCGGTCGTGCGGGGAGAATGGGGGGAGGGGGGGGAAAGTGGAGGCGGTTAGCCCCGCCCTTCGGACGCAAAGTGCGGCCGGTCCAAACCACGCGGCGATAGCGTGAAGATCTCGACGCCGTTGTTGGTCACCGCCACCGTGTGCTCGAACTGCGCCGAGAGCGAGCGGTCGCGCGTCACGGCGGTCCAGCCGTCGGAAAGCACCTTCACATGCGGGCGGCCGAGATTGATCATCGGCTCGACCGTGAAGAACATGCCGGGACGCAGCACCACGCCTTCGCCCGGCCGGCCGACGTGCACGATGTTGGGCTCGTCATGGAACAGGCGCCCGAGCCCGTGGCCGCAGAAGTCGCGCACCACGCTCATGTGCTGCGCCTCGACATAGGCCTGGATTGCGGCGCCGATGTCGCCGGTGGTGGCGCCCGGCCGGATCACCGCGATGCCGCGCATCATGGCCTCGTAGGTGACCTCGATCAGCCGCTCGGCGCGGCGCGGAATCGCACCAACAGCGTACATGCGACTTGAATCGCCGTGCCAGCTGTCGAGAATGAGTGTCACGTCGATGTTGACGACGTCGCCCTCGCGCAGCGGCTTGTCGTTCGGGATGCCGTGACAGACCACGTGATTGATCGAGGTGCAGGTCGACTTGCGATAGCCGCGATACATTAAGGTCGCCGGCAGCGCCTTGTGGTCCATGGCAAACTCGAACACGAGGCGGTCGATCTTCTCGGTCGAGACGCCCGGGCGCACTTCGCCGCTGAGCATGTCGAGGCATTCGGCCGCAAGCCGGCCGGCCCTGCGCATGCCTTCGAAGGCCTGCGGACCGTGCAGCTTGATCTGTCCGGTCTTGCGTTGCGGAGCGAGGACCGCGTCGACGTAACTCATGTGAGGTGGCTCATTAGGGACTGCGGCGGTGCCGCCTCCTGGCGGCAGGGTGCCGCTGCCCGCAATGTAAGCAACGACGGGCGGGACGCAAGCACAACAAATTAGTGGCTATTCTCAGCGGTTATTCTCAGCGGGTTTTCTTGGATGGGGATGGCTTCGGCGATCTCGATCCCGTCTTGGGTTACCCGGCAGCGGCGGGCCAGCGCCTCGACGCCAGCCGCGCGGGCGGCATCGAAGGCGCGCCCATAGGCCGGGTCGATGTCGCGGGCAAGAACGAACGAGCCGGCCGAGCCGATCTGCACCAGGAACAGCATGACCGCCCGGGCGCCGGCCCGCACCATGACAGACAGCTCGTGCAGATGCTTGGCCCCGCGCTTGGTCACCGCATCGGGGAACTCGGCAACGCCCGCGCCTCGCATGAGGTGGACGTTTTTAATTTCGAGATAGCAAGGGGGGCGCGCCGGGTCCTCCAGCAGAAAGTCGACGCGCGAGCCGTTGCCGTACTTCACCTCGCGGCGAATTGTTTTGTATCCGGTGAGCTCCGGGATCGCGCCCGCCGCGATCGCTTCGGCCGCAAGCGCATTGGGATGCGTCGTGTTGATGCCGACAAGCTCGGCGCTGCTGCCGAGGTCGACCTCGATCAGCTCCCAGCTATAGGCGAGCTTGCGATTGGGGTTGCCGGATTTCGACAGCCACACTCGCGCGCCCGCCGCATTGAGCCCGATCATCGAGCCTGGATTGGCGCAATGCACCGTGATGGTCTCGCCCGACGCAAGCGTGACGTCGGCGAGAAAGCGCTTGTAGCGTTTGACGAGCGTGGCGGGAATGAGTGGGGTGGGGAAGCGCATGTGTGAGACATAGATCGTGTCCCGGCCGAGCGAAGCGAAGAGCCGGGACCCACCTTTTTCAACCGAGGCTCAAAGACACTGGGTCCCGGGTCTCGCTGCGCTCGCCCGGGACACGAGGTGAGAGAGCTACCTCGCCAGCGGATCAGGCCGGATCTGGAACTTCACCACTTTCGGCAGCGTGCCCTTGCCGCCTTCGAGATGGAATGGCGTGCGCTGGCCGTAGGTCGTCCAGATGCCGCGGCCCTTCCAGCCGGTGTTGGGATCGTCGATGCGTCCGTCCATGCCCTTGGTGTAGAAGCCGAGCGGGTAGGGCACGCGCATGTTGACCCACTTGCCGTCAACGAGGGCGAGGATCGACTCGTTGGCGTTGCCGGTCGCCATCGGTGTGTTGGCGCCGAGACCCGACACGTTGTGCTGATCGACCCAGGTGTAGTAGCTCGACTCGACGCTGCCCGGTTCCTTGAAGTCCTTGAACTGCGGACCCGGGAATTGATAGAGCGTCCAGCCCTCCGGACAATGCCGGCCGGTCGCGGCAGTCGGGCCGTTGAGCACCTTGCACTTGCGGCGATCGAAGCTCGCCATGTGGCCGCTCGAGAGCGGCGTCCACACCACGCCGTTGCGGTCGACGTCCATGCCGCGCGGTCCATAGCCGGGCGTCTTGGCGTCGTCAGACGGCACCTCATAGATCTCGGTGAGCGCCGTGTTGGCCGGATCGCTGCCCGGCACGGTGCGCATGATGAAGCCCGGGAATACGCGTACCGTTGTCCACACACCGCCGTCGGGCGCCACGCCGATGCCGTAGGTGCCGACGTTGAGGCGGCGATCTTTGTTGGGATCGAGCGGCTGGTTCGGCTCGGTATATTCACCGCGCTTGCCGTCGCCGTTGGTGTCGACCACGAACGCGGTCCAGCCCTGCGACTTCTGAGTGTCGCCGGTCTCGTCGAGCACCTTGGTGTTGATCCAGCCCAGCACCTGCGCGCCGCCCGAGAACCAGAGCGTGTTGCTGGCGTCCTCGGCGAAGTGCAGATGGTGCGTGCCGAAGCAGGTCGCGACCAGCGTGAACTTGTTCGACTTCGGATCGTACATGGCGGCATGGCGGCTCGCCGACTTGGTCGGGAATGCCTTTGCCGAAGGATGACTCGAGCCTTGCTGGCAGAATGCCTCTGTCTCCGCGGGACGGACCTGCGAGGTGAACCAGGTGCGCCCGAGCTGATCCATCATGGGATTGTGCGAGTTGGTCTGGCTGTCCCAGATCTTCTCTTCACCGTAATAGGGCGACGGCGCCATCGGGTCGTCCTTGGAGGAAGGCGTCTTCGGATCAATCACGCCGATCTTCACCTCGCTTTTGGTGTGCGTCATCGGATCGAGGATCGGGATCCAGTCGGTCGAATACTCCGGAGAGCCGTAGAGCTTGCCATTGGCGTTGACCCGCGGGTTGCGCCGGTCGGTCGCGATCTCGTCGTGCAGGTAGGCCTTCTCGCGGCCCCAGTCCCACATCGTGACCACGATGTTGCGTTCGATGCCTTGCGGTCGCTCGGGCTTGGCAAAGGGCAGCTCACCATTCGCAATGCGGTCGGTCCAATCGGCGAAATAGGAGATGCCGCGCTGCGCGCCGAAGCGATTGATGGTCGCGATCATGCTGCTCATCGCCTGGCCGGACTGGATGCGCCGGGTCCAGGCTGCGTGCGAGTTCTCGAACGAGCCGAGGTCTTCCGGGATCGTGCGCGTCGCCTTGTTGCCGAGCCCGTGACAACCCCAGCAGCCATTGGTCTTGATGCTGTCGAGCCATTGGTGCTGCGAGCGCATCGAGGTCGGGATGCGATTGCCGCTGTCGCCGGTGCCGGGAAACTCGCCCTTCTCCGGAAACTTCATCAGTGCGTACCAGTAGCCCGACGGGTAGTACTCAGCCGCGGCGGCCTCGTTCGGCGCCTTCACGGCTGTGAGATTGGTGAGTTTGCCCGGCTCACCGTCGACCTTCGCAGAATCGACGAGCCCATAGCCGCGCACCCACACTTTATATTTAGCCTTCGGCAGCTCGGGAATCATGTAGCGGCCTTGATCGTCGGTCACGACGATCTTGGCGTACTTGGTGGGCAGGTCGGTTGTCTCCGCGATCACCCACACGCCGGCTTCCGGCCCCGCTGGGCCGGTGACGACGCCGCCGATCTCGGCGGCGCTGACGCTCAGCGCCGGTGGAGTTTGCGCATTGATCTGCGTGGACGGGCCGGCCAGCGCCAGCGTGATCGCCAGCATGGCTGCACTCATATAGGGCCCTCGGGTCATGCGCATGTTTCCTCTCGGTTTCGTTCAATATTCATTGGGCGCGGCCGCGCATCGCGATGGCCGCCCAGTCGTATCCGGCCGGTATGGTAGCGCCCGCCCGCATCCGCCAGCAAGGGACTGGGACGCGCTCAGCCGCAATTAACTGATCGGTTCACTCGCTGGGCCTGCGCCTGCACTCACGCGGACGGTTCAGAGCCCGGGTTGCGCGCGGCCAGGACGTCCTTCCACTGCTCGCGCAGCTGCCGCAGCCTTTTCCCGCGCCAGCCCTGCTCGCGTTTGGTCAGCTCGCGATGGAGCACGCAGTGCATGGTCCGGCCGCGCTTCTCGTCAGTTTTGGCAAGCTCTCGGTTGGCCCGGCACAAGCCGATGATCTCCTGCTCGAGCTTGCTCTTCTCCGCGATCGGGTAGTCCTTGGGCAAGTTCTTGGGGCTGTATTTCCGATATTTGGTCTCATCGACGAGCCCGAGCTTGCCGACGCGATCCTTGACGCTCCAATGCACCTTCGCATTGATGATGTGGTCTGCGCTTGCATCCGGCCCCATCAACTGCTGAGCAACACGGACCCCGGTGGAGACCGGCCGCACGTAGGGCCGAATACGGTCAAGAACCCAGCTGCGATAGGAGCGGAACAACGAGCAGGCGGCGCACGGCCAGAAGTGCTCGGCAATATAGTCGGTGTCGAACTCCAATCCGGTGAGCTCGCGCGTGCGTGCGATCATCCAGATGAGAGCGTGGTCGGACAGCCCGGCCTGCTTGTAGCCGCCGCCCACGTTCGAGTGAGCTCCGGCAAACCAGACCTGCTCCACGTTCTGCCGGTCTTCGCCTGGTTTGTTGACCCACGCGGTCGCCGTGAAGGCACGGCGCCGCTCGTCGATGGCCATGGCATGCAAGCCGTACTCGATGTGCGGTCCGATCTCGTTGTCGTGAAAGCCTCGGGTCCATGCGGTCAATCTGCGCGCGAGCCCGCTAAAGCCGAAACCAGCCGGAATTCCATAGGAGCCCACCGTGTCCCAAACCGCGACGCACTTGATGATCGGGGGCTTCCCGTCCTTGGGCATCTTCCAAATCAAGTCATCAATGCCTTGCTGGTCAGCCTCGCGCTGCTCTTTGCTATTTCGATAGTGGTTCCAGACCTTCTCCAGCTGATCGAAGCTGGCTTGTCTCGGAATGCCGCCGATCGCGGAAATGACGCCGGCGAGGGCGCGCGCCGTGTAGGCCCCGCGCGAGAAGCCGAAGATGTAGATTTCATCGGCGCTCTCACCCTCCTCTGGCGCCTCCCAATTGAGTGACAGGAAGGCGAGCCCGCGCTTGACGTTGTCGCGCAGGCCAGCGCCAAAGACGCCGCCCAGAAAACGATCGAGCGGTCCGCCGCTGCCGACCCCGGCGTTGTAGTAGACAACCTGGGTGATGCCGTCGGATGAGACCGGCACCACGGCTTGGGCGACGCGCACGACGTTCGTCACCTCGTCGGGATTGGTCAGCGCGTTCCAAGTGCCGTCGTAGCAAATCACGATGCGCTTCAAGACAGACCTCCTCGCAAATGCAGGCACGCTCAAATTGTCGCGCGGGCCGCCGACCCGCAATCGCCTGCCATACCCTATACGGCCGGCATCGTAGCGTTTGCCCGCGCGGCAGCAAGGCGTCACGATAGCGGCTGCTTGTCTCCCTTCCGCTTACCGCCTAATAGCTGCCCACTATCGTTGGCATTCTGGGAGTTGTGATCATGGCTGCCGCCACGGACCAGGCGATCAAGGAACTCGCACCCACCGGCAAGCTTCGGGTCGGGATCGCGGTCGGGCCGGCGGCTTCCGCGCTCTGGTGCGTGCGCGACCCGGCAACCGGCAAGCCTCGCGGCGTCCCGGTGGACCTTGGCACTGCGCTCGCGCAATGGCTGAAAGTGCCGGTGGAGCTTGTAGAATACGATTCCTCCGGCAAGGTCATCGCAGCCACCGACGCCAACGCCTGGGATGTCACCTTCGTACCGGTTGATGACGACCGCAAGAAGGTGGTGGATTTCGGGGCGCCCTATCACTTGTTGCAGAGCACCTACTTGGTGGCGCCCGGCTCTGTGATCAAAGCGGTCGAAGAAGTCAATCGCGCGGGCGTGCGGGTCGCTGGCGTCGAGGGAACCGCGACATTTCGCGCCGCGCAGCGCACCGCGCCGAACGCGACGCCGGTCAACGTCAAGGGCCCGGATGAAGGCGTCGAGCTGATGCGCGCCGGCAAGGTCGATGCGATCGCGCTCTCGCGCGAGGCGGTCGGCGGCCTTGTCGATGCGCTCCCTGGCTCGCGTGTGCTCGATGGCGGCTTTCTCAATTCGACGACCGCGGTCGCGGTCGCCAAGAACAAGCCGGCCGCGCTTGCCGCGGTGACGGCGTTCATCGAGGAGGCGAAGGACGCCGGGCTCATCCGCCGCGCCCTCGATTCGATGGGACTGAAGACGTCGCAAGTGGCCCCGGTCGGCATGAAGGCTTAGCCGCGGACATCGGATGCTGAAGAATTCTTCTCGCAGGCGCTGCAGTCAGCTTTTTCAACTTCGGCATTCATGCCGCGATGACCGGGCTGATCGTGGTGGCCACCAAGCACACCGCCAACCTGACTGACCATCTCGGCCTGTTCACGCGCCTGACGGCATTGCTGACGATTACCATGACCGCCTTGATGGTGGCCCACATCACCGAGATCGGCATATGGGCGGCCTATTACAGCGGTGCCGGGATAGAAATCCTGAGCGCCGATCCGTTTGAGTTCGCCTTCGAAAACTACACGGCGCTGGGATATGGCGATGCGCGGGCGATCGGTAGTGATCGCCTGATCGGGCCGATCACGTCTCTCAACGGGCTCTTGTTGATCGGCTGGTCGGTCGCCGTGATCTTCGAGGTGATGCGGATGGCGGAATTGCAGATCGGGCGCGACAGCAACGATCGGGATTGAGGCCTGCACTAAGCCCCGGCCTGATTGCATTCGCGGCGAGGATGGGCTGAAGTGCCGCGCGAAATCAATCGTTATGGGGAACGCCATGCTTCGCACCATTGCGGCTTTCGATCGCATCGGCGAGGAGAACGCCTTCGCGGTATTGGCGCGTGCCAACGCGCTCATCGCGCAGGGCCGCGACATCATCAATCTCGGCATCGGCCAGCCCGATTTCCGCACGCCGGATTTCATCGTCGAGGCGGCCGTGAAGGCGCTGCGCGACGGCCACCATGGCTATACGCCGGCGACTGGTATTCCGCCGCTGCGGGAGGCCGTTGCGGCCGATCTGCACAAGCGTTTCAAGGTCACGGTCTCGCCCGACGAGGTGATGGTCCAGCCCGGCGGCAAGCCCACCATGTTCATGGCGATCATGATGTTCGGTGAGCCGGGCGTCGACATTCTCTATCCGGACCCTGGCTTCCCGATCTATCGCTCGATGATCGAGTTCACCGGCGCCAATCCGATCCCGGTGCCGATCCGCGAGCAGAACGGCTTTGCGTTCTCGGCCGAGGAGACGTTGTCGCTGATCACGCCGAAGACGCGGCTGCTGATCGTCAACTCGCCGGCCAATCCGACCGGCGGCGTGACTCCCAAGGCCGAGGTCGACAAGCTCGTTGCCGGGCTCGAGCGCTGGCCTGACGTCTGCGTGCTCTCCGACGAGATCTACGACCACATGGTCTATGACGGCGAGAGCCATGTGTGCCTGCTTGGCTATCCGTCGATCCGCGATCGACTGATCCTGCTCAATGGCTGGTCGAAGACCTATGCGATGACCGGCTGGCGGCTCGGCTATGCGGTGTGGCCGGGCAAGCTCTACGACTATGCGCGCAAGCTCGCGGTCAATCTCCATTCCTGCGTCAACGCCTCGGCGCAATATGCCGGGCTTGCGGCGCTCACCGGTCCGCAGGACGAGGTGCACAAGATGGTCGCCGAGTTCGACCGCCGGCGCAAAGTCGTGGTCGAGGGGCTCAACAGGCTGCCGGGTGTGAGCTGCGCGATCCCGAAGGGCGCGTTCTATGCATTTCCGAATATCAAGGGCACCGGGTGGATGGCGAAGCCGCTCGCCAATGCGCTCCTTGACGATGCCGGCGTCGCCATCATCGGCGGTCCCGACTTCGGGATTCTCGGCGAAGGCTATGTGCGGCTGTCCTACGCCAATTCGACCGAGAACATTCTGAAGGCGCTCAGCCGAATGGGTGATTTCCTGGCGAGCCGAAAGGCGGCATAAGGGCTCAAGTTCGCTGCTTCTTCCGCTTCGCAGCCTCCACGCTGTCCTTGCGGAAGGGGCGCGAGCGCGGGCAGACCTCGGCCAGGAAGTGCACCAGCGACGCTGTGAGGGCCTCCTCCTTGAGGCCGTAGTGCACGTTCTGGCCGCGCTTCTCGCGCCACACGATGCCGGCGTTCTCGAGCACCGAGAGATGCTTGGAAATGGCCGGTTGTGACATCGTGTCGGCGAAGCGCTGCGCGATCTCGCCTGCTGTCATGTCGGTCTTCGACAGATAGGCGAGAATGCGGCGTCGCGGTGCCGACGATAGCGCTTCGAAAATCTTGTCGATCGACATCTTTGCTTCGTGTCTCGTGTACGCTTCGTGTCTCGAGTGCTCCGTTCGTTAACAGGCGCTTGATTATATAATTATTTAGTTATAAAGTTGCAAGCAATATGTGCGGGTGACTGTGGAGCTGGCCGTGACGATATGGGCTGAGACTGCCGGAAACCCCGATCTTGATGCCGTTGATGAGGCGCTGCAGCGCTCGGAAAGCACGTTTCGCTCGCCCCGCATGGTCGATGCCAATGACACCGACGCGGTGGAAGGCGTGGTGCGGTGGAAGGCTGGCAAGTCGCTCTGGATTTCCACCATGACCATCGCGGGTCTCGCGGGCGGGCCTTTCTTCTTCAGCTGGAGCGCGCTCGCGGTTTTCGTCGTGATGAGCGCCGTCACGGTGTGCCTCGGGCATTCGCTCGGCATGCATCGGCGGCTCATCCACCGGTCATACGATTGCCCGCTCTGGCTCGAGCGATTCTTCGTCTATTGCGGCACGCTGGTCGGAATGGCCGGCCCCTACGGCATGATCCGCCAGCACGACATTCGCGACTGGGCACAACGCAAGCCGCACTGCCACCCTTATCTGGCGCACCGCTCGTCGATCCTGCGCGACGGCTTCTGGCAACTGCATTGCGAGATTGTGCTGGCGCATCCGCCCGAGCTGGTGATGGAGCGGCGCGTGCGCGACGATCGCTTCTATCAGTTCATCGAGCGCACCTGGATGGCGCAGCAGCTTCCGTGGGCGATCGTGTTCTTTGCGATCGGCGGCATGCCGTGGGTCGTCTGGGGCATCGCGATGCGGGTGGCCGCTTGCGTCACCGGCCACTGGCTGGTCGGCTACTTCGCCCACAATCGCGGGCCGCGCTCCTGGCATGTCGATGGCGCGGGCGTGCAGGGCTACAACGTGCCCTACTGCAGCCTGATCACGATGGGCGAAGCCTGGCACAACAATCATCACGCCTTCCCGGGCTCGGCACGGCTCGGCGTGCGCGACGGCGAGTTCGATCCCGGCTGGTGGGTGCTGAGCGCTCTGCGCCGGGTCGGCCTGGTCTGGAATGTGAAGACGCCGGAGACGCTGCCGTACCGGCCCAATCTGGTTGCTCTCGAGCGGTGAGGATTGGCTGTGATCACGCCGTTTACGTTCAAAGGAAAGATCGGGCGAGCGCCCTATGCGGCCTGGTCGGTGGCGATATTCTTCAGCCAGTATCTGTCCCGCTTGCCGCCGGCAACTCTGCTGAAGTCGGATATGGTGGGTCTATCTCATACCGCATCGCGCTCTGCGGAGGGTCGGCGCCAACGCGGATCTCGTGCAGGCGCTCGGTGCTGCCTATCTGCTGATCGTGGCCTGGGCGCTCGCTGCGCTTGCCTTCCGGCGGGCCGACGATGCCAATGTCGGCGGTTGGATGGCAGCGTTTGCGATTGCACCATCATTCAGATTCCGACGATCCTTTTTCTCTGCGTCGCGCCGCCGAGTGACGGGCGTCCGAGCTCGCCGACGGTTGTCGCCGATGTCGTGCACGTCGGAGCCGGTGTTCGATATGGGCGTGCGGCCGTGCTGGGCGTGTCTCGCCGGCGTCGGATTGACGCTGGTCGCCGTTGCCTTGGGCACGCTGGTCTTCGGCACCTACGGCTACTCGTTGTTTTTGCTCACCCCGTTCGTGATCGGCACCGTGTCAGGCTACATCGCGAACTACAGGGGAGATATCGGCGGGCGGCCAGACCGCGTGGGCGGTCGTGATCGCAGTCCTGCTTGGCAGCCTGACCCTTGTAGCAGTCGCGATAGAGGGCCTCATCTGCATCATCATGGCGGCGCCGCTCGGCTTGGTCATGGCGCTGATCGGCGGCGTTCTGGGGCGTTCAATGGCCTTGCAGAGGAGGCGGCCTGCCGCGCAGACGTTGCCGTGCCTCGCGCTCCTGCCGCTGATGTTCGCAGTTGAGAATGTTCTGCCGCCGGTCGCTCATCTCGACACGGATCAGACCATCACGGTCGCGGCATCGCCCGAAGTGGTCTGGAAATCCATTCTGTCCACGGACCCGATCGAAGGGCCGCTCGCGCTGCCGTTTCGCCTTGGTGTTGCCTACCCGCTACGTGGCGAGGTCCGCGGTGAAGGCGTCGGTGCCGAGCGCCTCGGCGAGTTCTCGACCGGAACCGCCATCGAGCGCGTCACGGAATGGGTGCCGAACCGGAAGCTCGCGTTCGTGGTGGTCCGCGACATACCGGGAATGCGCGAGCTGAGCCCGTATGAGCATGTGCATGCTCCGCACGTCATCGGCTACTTCCGCACGACCAATACGAGCTTTGAGCTCCTTCCTCGTGCCGATGGCGGAACTGATATCGTGGAGCGCACCTCGCACGAGCTTCGGCTCGATCCGGTTCCCTATTGGCTGCCGATGGCGCGTTGGATCGTCCGGCAGAACAACGCCCGCGTCTTGGAGCACATTCGCGCTCACGCCGAGCGCGGCGCCCGGTCCTAGCTCGGCTGCTCCATGATGTTTGGGTGCGCGCGACGCCGCGCGATTGGAACCTCATCTCTCGTCATTGGAGTTCCCGTTGGCTTCGAGTTGAGACACCAGCTTTTGAATGTTATCGGGCATTTCCTGCTCTTTTGTTTGGAACTCTTGTTTCAACGCGCGGCCAATCGCCTTGATAGCCGCGTTCCAAAGCATTGTTTGTTCTTCTCTATCGGTCGTCATGTCAGGTAACCGACAGATCGGGGTCCTCGTTCCCTTTGCAGCCCTGACTTTGTCCGGCGTTGGCTGGGAGCGTTCCCTCAACTCGCTTTAGCTCGGCCGATCCATGATCACGGTGACCGGCTTGTCCAGGCGCATATCGCGCACCGGATAGGGAATCTCGATGCCCTCGCGCTTGAAGGCATCCCACAGCGCGAACAGCACGGCGCTGCGGACATTGCCGACGCCCTTGATCGGGTCGCCGATCCAGAACCAGAGCGCGAAGTCGAGCGAGGAATCCCCAAAGCCCGCCAGATTGCAGACCGGCGCCGGCTCGCTCAGCACCCGCGACACCGTGGCGATGGCGGCGAGTGCAACCTCGCGCACGCGGTGGGGATCGCTGGCGTAGCTCACGCCGAAGCGGACATCGAGCCCGACGCGTTCGTTGGAGTAAGACCAGTTGATCACCCGCTGCGTGACGAAGTCCTCGTTCGGAATCAGGTATTCGCGGCCATCGGGCGACACCACCGAGGTGTAGCGCGCCCCCATGGTGTCGACCCAGCCATAGTTGTCGCCGAGCGTGATGATGTCGCCGGGCTTGATCGACTTGTCGGCCAGCAGAATGATTCCGCTCACCAGGTTGGAGACGATCTTCTGCAGGCCGAAGCCGACACCGACGCCGACCGCGCCAGAGAACAGCGCGAGCGCCGAGAAGTCGATGCCGACCGAGCTCAAGACGATCAGAACCGCTAGCGTGATCAGCCCGGCGCGGGCGAGCTTGCCGAGCAGCACCTGGATCGAGGGGGTGAGATCCGGATAGCTCCGCAGCCGGCGGTCGAGAAAATTGCTGGTGCTGGTGGCAGCCCAGAGCGCAAGCAGAAGGAGCACGGTGGCCTTGATCGCCACCAGCGCCGTGATCCGCAGGCCGCCGATCGCGATGCCGGCGGTATCAAGCGCGTCCTCCACCGGCTCGAGCAGGCCAACAATGCTGAGTGCCGCGATCGACCACGCTGCGATCGACACCAGGCGGTTGAACAGCTGGTTGTGAATGACACTCGCCAGGATCGCGATCACCACCCAGGCCGTCGCCAGGTTGGTGGCGACGCCGATCAGGTAAAAGCGGCTCGGCACCGTTACCGCCCGCATGCCGCCGTAGATCGAAAGCAGCAGCACGATGGTCGCGATGATGCCGAGGTTCTTGACCGCCGTGAGTGCCGCAATCCGCAGGTAGATGGGCCAGCTTGCCGTCAGCTTGGCGAAATCGACACGCTTGCGAATGAGCGCCGCCAAGCCCCAGCCGGCGAGCGCGGCAAGCACAATGAGCGTGAGCTGGATCGGCACCCATATGGTGGCGACCTTCGCCGCCATCCCGGTCCAGGCGGTGGTCAGTGCTTCCAGGATTTCGTCCAGATCGTCCATGTGCCCGCTTCCCGCCAGGAGTTTTAGCGAGGTTCATGGTGTCTTAGCGGTTCACCGGGCATCGTCAAAGCGCCACCAATAGTCGCGGTTTGGCGAAGTGATGGCGCCGCCCGCGCGGTTGAGCCCGGCCACAGGCGGAGGATATAACCGCCGTACCCTTGTGAACGGGAGATCAGGATGGCCGTGCTTTCAGACGAACAGCGCATGATGCGGCAGAGCTGCCGCGACTTTGTCGACGAGGTCGTGATCCCGTTCATCCGCGGCAATTGGCAGCGGGAATGGAATATGGTGCCGGAGGAGCGGCTGCCGGCCGAGGTGCTCGAGGGCGCCCAGACGGTCGGCATCCGCACGCTCGGCGTGCCGGAGGAGTTCGGCGGCGTCGAGCTCGACAAGGCGACCGAGACCCAGACCTTCGCGATCATCGCCGAGGAGATCGCGCGCGGCGATTCCGGGCTGTCCGACAAGCTGGTGCAGATCTGGAAGGTCTCGGTGCTGCTGCGCAACCTGGCGCCGCGCCATCTGCAGGAGCGCTGGTTTCCGCGCATTGCCGAGGACCCGCAGTTCCTGCTCGCCCATTGCCTGACCGAGCCGCGCGGCGCCTCCGACCGCTGGCTCCCCTACAACGTGCCGGAGGCCGCCATGCAGACCCGGGCGGTGAAGGACGGGCGCGAGTGGGTGATCAACGGGCGCAAGCAGTTCATCTCGAATGGCTACGACGCCGGCCTGTTCGTGGTCTATGCCAACACCAATCCAAAGGTCGGCATGCTGCAGGGCACGTCCTCGTTCCTGGTGCCGCGCGACACGCCCGGCCTCACCATCGCGCGCTGCAACGAGACGCTGGGCTGCCGCTTCATGAACAACGGCGAGCTGGTGTTCGAGGACATGCGCGTGCCGGAGGACCATCTCCTTGTCGAGAACGACGCGCTCGGGCGCGCCGGCGTCTATTTCCAGCCCGGCAAGATCATCCAGGCGGCCAAGAACCTCGGCGTCGGCGTGCGCGCCTTCGAGGTGACCTCCGACTATGTGCAGAATTATGTGCAGGGCGGCCGCATCCTGATCAAACATCAGGCGGTGGCGCTGCGGCTTGCCGAGATGGCGACCGCGATCGAGGCGACGCGCGCGCTCACGGCGCGCGCCGCCGAAGCCGTCGACGCCAAGGCGCCGGAGGCCGACGCGCTCTGCAACATGGCCAAGATGTTTGCCTCCGAGGAGATCCTCAAGGTCGCCCACCATGCGGTCGAGCTGCATGGCGGCAACGGCATGATGCTCGATTTCGGCGTGGAGAAGCTTTTGCGCGACGCTGCGATCTTCCCGCACATGGACGGCACCGTCGACGTCTCCAAGTTCAAGATCGTCAAGGCGATGTTTCCGCACACGGCAGGCAAATACGCCGGGCCGGAGTCGTAACGGCGCGCAGAGCGCTGTGGCTCAGCCGTTGAGGTCAGCTCCGCAGGCCGCGACGTTCCGCGGTTTGCGTTGGGCGCGATTGTCGTGTCACTGTGCAATCGAACCCACAAGGACCACCGCGACTCATGGCTGCTCTCGACGCCGTCAGCATCGGCATTCTGCTTGGCGCGCTGCTGGTGCTCGCCGGCATCCTGTCGAGCCTGGTCGCGATGCGCTTCGGCGCGCCGCTGCTGTTCGTATTTCTGCTGGTCGGCATGCTGGCGGGCGAAGCCGGGCCCGGCGGCATCACGTTCGACGACGTGCGCACGACCTATATGGTGGGCTCGATCGCGCTCGCCCTGATCCTGTTCGACGGCGGCCTGCGCACGCGCTTTGCGACCTTCCGCAGCGTGCTCGGCCCTGCGGTTGCGCTCGCGACCGTCGGCGTCGCTGCTCACGGCTGCGCTGACCGCGCCGGTCGCCAAGTTCATGCTCGGCCTGAACTGGATCGAGGCGCTGCTGGTTGGCGCCGTCGTGGCATCGACCGACGCCGCCGCGGTGTTCTTTCTGCTCCATGCCCGCGGCCTGCGGCTGCGCCCGCGGGTCGGCCGCAACGCTCGAGGTCGAGTCGGGCAGCAACGATCCGTTCGCGGTGTTGCTCACCATCGTGCTGGTCGAGTTCCTTCTGATCGGCGAGCAGACCTGGCAGCAGGTCGTCGCTCGACGCTGGCGCGAACGAGGCGATCCTCGGGGCGCTGCTCGGGCTGCTCGGCGGCCGTGCCATCGTGTTCGTGCTCAACCGATCTCGGGCTGCGCGCAGGGCCTGCACGCGCCGTTCGTGACCACGAGCGCGCTGGTTGATCTTTGCGCTTCGCCTCGGTCCTGCACGCCTCGGGCTTCCTCGCGGTCTATCTCGCCGGGCTCGATCGTCGGCAACCGGGCGACGCGGGCCCACAACACCGTCGTCGTGTTTCTCGACGCAGTCGACCTGGCTCGCCCAGATCGTGATGTTCGTGCTGCTCGGGCTGCTGGTGCTGGCCGGAGCGCCTGATCGACACGCTCCTGGCCAGCGCTGGCGGTGGCGGTGACCCTGATGCTGTTCGCGCGGCCGGTCGCGGTGTTCCTCTGCCTGACGCCGTTTCGCATTTCCCTGGCGCGAAAAGGCCTTCATCTCCTGGGTCGGGCTGCGCGGCGCGGTCGGAATCTTTCTGGCGTCGATCCCGCTTGCTGGTGCGGCCTGCCGAAGGCCGATCTCTATTTCGACATCGCATTCGTGGTGGTGCTCGACGTCGCTCCTGATCCAGGGCTGGACCATCGGGTGTGCGGCGCGGCGCCTGCACGTCGCGCTGCCGCGCCACGATCACATGCCGCGCCGCGTCGAGCTCGATCTGCCGGGCCAGCTCGCGCAGGAGATCGTCGGCTATCCGGTTGGCCGCCAACAGCCCCTATCTGCGGCGCGGGCTGCTGCCGTCCTGGGCACGGCCGACGCTGGTGGTGCGCGACCAGAAAATCCTCAGTCCCGCCGAGGCCGACCCGGTGCGGCCGGGCGACTATATCTATCTCCTGGCGCCGCCCGAGAAGGCGCAGGCGCTCGACCGCTTCTTCGTCGACATGCCGCCGCCGGCACGCGCCGGATCCGCGTCTGCTCGGCGATTTCTTCGTCACCGGCGATCACACGCTCGGCGAGCTTGCCGAGATCTACGGGCTGACGGTTGCGGAGGAGGAGACGGCCACGACACTGGCCGATCATTTCGCGGCGCATGGGCGGCGCGTGCCACGCGCTGGCGACGTGCTGCCGCTCGGCGAGATTGCGCTGGTCGCGCACCAGGTGACCGAGGGCCGCGTCGTCAGTGTCGGCCTGCGGCTCGCCGAGGTCGAGCCGGACGAAAAGCCGCCGCCGTGGCGGCGACGTTTGAAGCAGGCCTGGCGAAAGCTATTGGCGCGGCTGGGGTGAGGCGCGCCTCACCCCGATGGCACCACTGAGGCTTACGCCGGCGCCGTCTCGGCCGCTGCGTTCTTGCCCGCGATGTAGCCCTGGCAGGTGCAGCGCGGCAGCCCGTGCATGCCGAAGCCGCCGGCCGACTCGCCGCCGCAATAGAGGCCCGCGATCACCTCGCCGTTCATGTCCACGACCTGGCAGCGCGCATTGATCCGCAGCCCGGCACGCGTGTCATGCAGAACCGGCGTTGCCCAGGCGGCGTAGAACGGCGGCTTGGCAATGGTGTGAAGCGGCCGCGGCTTGCCGAAATCGAAATCGCGGCCGACGTCGACGTACGAGTTGTAGTCGCCGACAGTCCTGGCGAGATTTTCGGGCGGCATCGGCACGCGCTGGTACTTCATCACGATCTTCTTGGCGAGCTCCGGGATGGTGTCGGCCACGAAGAAGAATCCGTTGTCGATGTCGACGTTCGGCGGCTTCGGGTCCCACTTCTCGCGCTCCGCCGCAGCCTGGTCGAAGATCGCCCAGATCGGGCCGCCGCCATTCTTGCCATCGCCGATGCCGGCCATCGCGGCGTTGATCCAGTTGTTGGGATCGAAGCGCACATTCTTGGCGTTGAGATAGCTGCCGTGGCTGTAGGGATCGATGCCCTTATAGGCGTTGGCGGTGAACTGGCGTCCGGTCTCGTCGTAGAAGCGCTTGCCCAGCATGTTCACCGTAATGACGTTCTGCCAGTCGGTCACCCGCAGGCCGGTGGCGCGCGCCTTCGAGAACATCGGGCTGCCCGGCATCCAGCGCAGGTTCACATAGCCATATTGGGTGCCGATCTGTCCGGGCTTGGTGAGCGAGGAGCCGGTCTCCGCGGTCTGGTTGTACAGCCCCCAGAGCGCGGCGCCGATGCCCATGGCGGCGATCTCGCCGGAGGCGTCCTGATCCGAATAGGGCATGCCGGCGAGCCCGCAATATTCCTCGGTCAGGCGTGGATCGAACATGCGGCGGAAGTTGACATTGCCGGTCGAGCCGCCAGTCGCGACGATCACGGCCTTGCGGGCACGAATGTTGACCACCGTGCCCTTGTTGTCAGCGGTGATGCCGATGACGCGCCCCGCTCCGTTCTCGCGGTGGATCTTGGTCATCTTGTGCTCGAGCAGATACTCGACACCGATTCGGCGCGCGGCGGCGTCGAGCGGCTGCATCAGGCCGTTGCCGGTCGACATGGTGGCGCGGTTGTTCGGGTTTGCCGGCGCGCCGGTCTGGATCAGCGGCCAGTCCATCGGGGCGCAATGCAGCGTGCGCAGCACCGAGTTGCCGACCGAGGAGCCGCCGCGGCGGTCCGGCGCCCGGTCGACGAACACAACGCCGTGCGCGAGCAGGAACTCGACAGTGGCGGCGCTGTTGTCGGCAAAAGCGCGGATGATCTCGTGATCGTTGTAGCGATAGTCCGGAAAGCCGTTCGGCTGCACCACCGACCAGTCGGTGAGATCCTTGAAGACGAGGTCGGGCAAATCCTCGATGCCGTATTTCTTCTGCACGCTGTGGCCGCCGCCGAGGGGCAGGTTGCCGCCACTGCAGCGGGCATGGCCGCCGACATGCGGTTGTGCCTCGACGACGATCACCGAGGAGCCGGCCTCCTTGGCCACGATCGCGGCCGGCAATCCGGAGGCGCCCGAGCCGATCACCACAACGTCGGCGGTGTGATGCCATTGCATGGCCTGCGCGGCCGCCGGCTGCGCCGCGGCGGTCGTCGCCAGTGCGGCGGCGGTGGCGCCACCCTTGAGCAGCACATCGCGCCTGTTGACGGTCATGGTTGATCCTCCCTTATCAAGGCGTGTGAGTTGCCGGCGCGTGTGGTCGCCGACGCTGGCCGGCAGTATTGCGGGTCACGGGCGGCTTGAGAAGTGCCGCCAACGAGGGTGGCACACGCTCAGCTTGCGATGCTGCCCCACGTCTCAACCAGCTGCTTGGCGCTCGACTATCTGACTGGTGTGGAGAAAAGGGCTTGCGCCTGGCCGGTAACCATTTGGAAGGGATATTGGGGCGTTTTCCCCGCGAGCAGCTTTGGCTATAGTTTACAAGGATTCCAACAGCGAGGCCGCTTCATAGCCTCGCCAGGCAAACACCTCGCGAGCCCAAAGGACGCAAGACGGGACGCGACACGGGAGGCGACATGCATTTCGCGAACAAGACGCTCCTTTCACTCACCCTGAGCCTGCTGGCCTCGGCGGCCTCGGCCGCAACCGTCACCGGCACCGTCACCGGGCCCGACGGCAAGCCCTTCATGGGCGCGTTCGTGGTCGCCGAGAATCCGCAGAACCAAGATGACGGTGAGCGTGCTGTCGAACGCAGCAGGGCCGCTATCACATCGGCAATCTGCCGGCCGCGACCTACACGGTGCAGATCACGGCCATCGGCTACAAGGGCGAGCCGCGCAACGACGTGCAGCTTGCCGCCGACCAGAAGACGTCGTTCGACTTCGCGCTCGCAGAAATCCAAGGTGCGCTGGAGCGATCTCAGCACCTATCAGGGCCGCAAGCTCCTGCCCAAGACCAAGGAGCACGATCTCAGCCACAAGGACGAGCTCTTCACGACCTGCTTCCAGTCCTGCCACTCGTTCCAGAAGCGCATGGCGACCGAGACCTGGGACGAGAACGGCTGGCGCGCGCGCGTCATCTACATGCGCGACGTGATGATGGAGGGCCGCCGCTTCAGCGACGAGGTGACGGAGGATCTCGTCGTCCTACTTCACGTTTGCGTTCGGCCCCAACTCGCCGAAGCCCGCATCGCCCGAAGACCATGCCGGAATACAAGTCGCTGGTGCGTCCGTTCAGCCCGACGCGCGATGAACATCGCCTATGTCGAGTATGACTTCCGGCGCTCAACGGCATGGGGCCGTGGAGCGCGGTCGAGGACAAGGACGGGATGATGTGGATCCCCTACTACGGCCGCGGCAACGCGGTGGTGCGGCTCGATCCCAAGACCGGCGAGCAGACCTCGTTTCCGCTCGGCTTCGCCAAGAAGGCCGGCATCCATTCGGCGGTGCCTGCGCTCGACGGCAGCGTCTGGTTCACGGAAGCCGCGCTCGGCCGCATCGGGCGGCTCGATCCGGCGACCAAGCAGATCACCGAATATCAGAACCAGCCGCTGCCCAATGGCACGCGCACCGGCGCGCACACCATTCGGGTCGACGAGCGCGGGCTGGTGTGGGCGAGCGGCGGCCCCGCGATCTCCATGTTCGATCCCAAGACCGAGAAGTTCCAGCACTTCGATCTCGGCGCGACCTACGGCAACGTCGTCGGCAAGAACGGCGAGCAGTGGTTCACCTCGTTCCGCGACGACGGCCCGATCGGCCGCGTATCAAGGACGGCGTGCTGTCGAAGTTCTATCCGCCGACCAAGGGCAAGCCGCAGCGCCTGCGAGATCGACGACGACGGCATCGTCTGGTTCACCGAGCGGCGCGGCAACAAGATCGGCCGCTTCGATCCCAAGACCGAGACCTTCAAGGAATTCCCGCTGCCCGGTCCGGAAGCGAGCCCCTACGCCATCGGCATCGATCGCGATCGCATGATCTGGTACTCCTCGCACGAGCAGGACACGCTCGGCCGGCTCGATCCCAAGACCGGCGAGGTGATCGAGTATCCGTACCCGCATTCGGAAATTTCGATGCGCGAGTTCTTCGTCGATACGAAGGGGCGCATGTGGTACGCGAGCTCGGTCAACAACAAGATCGGCTATTTCTATTTCAACGAGGATGCCGACGCGGCGAAGTAGTCGCGGCTATTCTGTCGGAAGCGCAGGCGCTCGTATTTGCGCCCTTGTAACTCTGCTGGTCGCAACTCGCCTAGTATGCGGGCCGCGGTGGCGGGCGGGAGCCCGATGAGCCCTGGGTCCTTGAAGACCGTGGGAGAGCGTGGCGCCCCGCCTGTCAATCCATCGAACCCGAACAGTCGCCGGGGCCGCAAAGCGCGAAGCCCGATTAGGCAAGGACGGGTCGTCATGGAAAGCATCACCGTTGGTATCGACGTATCGAAAGACCGCCTCGATGTCGCCGTGCGTCCGAGTGGAGAGGCGTTTGCGGTTGAACGCAACGCGGCCGGATTGGAACAACTGACGATCCGGCTGCGAGAGCTTGCACCGCAGGTTATCGCGTTGGAGGCCACCGGCGGCTTCGAGACCATTGCGGCGGCAGCCCTGGCCGCCGCCCGGCTTCCGGTCGTTGTCGTCAATCCGGCCCAGATCCGGGCCTTTGCGAAAGCGATCGGACAGCGTGCCAAGACCGATCCGATTGATGCCGCCACGATTGCCCACTTTGCGGAGGCGACCAAACCGGTACCACGACCGCTGCCGGATGAAGCGACCCGGTTGCTGGGTGATCTCGTGGCCCGCCGACGGCAAATCATCGAAATGATCGGCGCCGAACGCCAACGCGAGCAACGCGTAACAGTCCCCCATCTGCGCCGGAGTATCACGCGCTTGCTCAAGGCCTTGGAGAAGGAGCTGGCCAGCCTGAACACCGATATCGGTGATGCCGTGCGCGGCTCTCCGGCCTGGCGAGAGAAGGAAAACCTGCTGGTTTCGGTGCCGGGCGTCGGGCGGGTTATCTCAAGCATCTTGATTGCCGAGCTGCCCGAGCTCGGGCAACTCGGCCGCCGGGAGATTGCAGCGCTTGCTGGTCTTGCTCCGTTCACTCGCCAGTCCGGCAAATGGCGCGGCAAAAGCTTCATCGGCGGCGGTCGTACCGCCGTGCGAACCGCGCTGTTCATGGGAGCGTTCGTCGCCAAGCGGCACAATCCGGTCTTGAAAGCGTTCTTTGATCGTCTGGTCGCTGCTGGCAAACCAAAGATGGTCGCACTCATCGCGGTCGCCCGAAAGCTGCTGACAATCCTCAACGCCATCATCAGAGACAATCGGCCATGGCAAACCGCTTGACAGTCAAGACAGTCGCTCTCCCCTTGCGGGAGAGGGCGCAACAACGAGCGCCGAAAGGTTAACCCCTGTCCTTCCGCCACTCATCGACAATGGCGACCAGCGCGTCGAGTCCGTCGGTGAGTGCCGCCGGGCCGGGCTGCAGAATGAGCGGCGACTTGATCTCGCGCAGCCATCCGGTGCGCACCGCCGGCACCGCGGCAAAGCCATCACGTGCCGCGACTTTCGCCGGCACGAATTTCTTGCCACACCAGGAACCCACGATGATGTCTGGCGCCGCCGCGATAACGTCAGCAGCCGAAACGATGCGATCCTTGGCGTTCTTATTGCGCGATAGCTCTGGAAAGATCTCACTGCCGCCCGCGATCTCGATCAGTTCTGCGATCCAGCGAATGCTGGAGATCATGGGCTCGTCCCATTCCTCGAAGTAGACGCGCGGTCGTTGTCCAGCAGCGTTCCGCGCGCGGACCTCGTTCAGCCGCGCTTCGAGCGTCCGCGCGAGCGTATCTGCTTTGCTGAACGCGCCGACAAGCGCGCCGAGCGTGCGGATCATGGCGAGAATGCCGGCGATGTCGCGCTGATTGAACGCATGCACCGCGACATTGCGCCTGATCAGCGCCGCAACGATATCGGCCTGCAGGTCGGAGAAGGTCAGCACCAGGTCGGGCTCGAGCGCGAGGATCTTGTCGACATCGGCCGAGATGAAGGCCGCGACCCGCGGCTTCTCCTTGCGCACCCGCGCCGGCCGCACCGCATAGCCGGACACGCCCACGATGCGGCGCTCCTCGCCCAGGAGGTAGAGCGTCTCCACGGTCTCCTCGGTCAGGCAGACGATGCGCTCGGGTGGGTACATGCCTTTTATGCCTTTGATTCCGAGGGCGTTTCGCGACCCGGCGAGGATGCTGCGCCCAGGGCGAAAAAGGCCCTTGACACCTGATGACTGACGAATTACAAATTTCATCAGTCATCAAATAGCGACGGAACAGTAGCCCCGCCCATGAACCCGCCTGCCACCATATCGGCCAAAGTCAGGCCAGACGACACCCGGGGACGGATCATCGAGACCGCGGAGGCGCTGTTCCGTCGGCTTGGCTTTAACAAGACCACTGTGGCTGACATCGCCTCCGAGCTGAAGATGTCGCCCGCCAATGTCTACCGCTTCTTCCCCTCCAAAAACGCGATCGTCGAGGCGATATGCAAGCATTGCCTGAGTGAGGTCGAGGAGAAGGCCTGGGCGGTCGCGCGCTCGAAGTCGCCCGCGGCCCAACGCATGGAACGGCTGATTCTCGAGATCCTCGCGTATCACCGCGCGAATCTGGCCACCGAGCAGCGCGTCAATGAGCTGGTCGTCGCCGCCATCGAGCACAGCTGGGAAACAATCCGTAACCACAAGGACGCGCTCCGTAACGTCACCGAGTTGATCCTGCGTGACGGGATCGAGGCCGGCGAGTTCGAGCCGCTCGATCCGCGCCGGACGGCCGAGCTGTTCATGCGCGCCATGGTGGTCTTCACCAACCCGATGTTTCTCGGCAGCTGCCTGGAGGAGTTTTCGGACCTCGAGGTGGAGGCCCGCGACTCCGTCCGTTTCCTGCTACGCGCCATCAGCCGCCGGTGATCTCGATGCCGACAGCGTTGGCGCTCTTTCATGCCTGATGACTGACGAAATACGAGTTTCATCAGTTATCAAAAGACAGTGATCAGAGAAGGACGACCGCCATGCAACGCCTCACATCTCGCCTGAGCCCGCTCTTAGCGCTTTCTCTGCTTCCCTTCCTTGCCGCCTGTAACGACCTGGCGCAGTCCGCCGACGCCAAGCCGGAGCGCCCGGTGCAGGTGCAGAAGGTTGCGTTCGAGCCGAGCGACGTCAGCCGCGAGTTTGTCGGTGTCGTGCGGGCCCGCTACGAGACCGATCTCGGTTTCCGGGTCGCTGGCAAGATCGTCAATCGAACAGTGAATGTCGGTGACCGGGTGCGCGCCGGCGACGTGGTCGCGCGCGTCGAACTCCGAAGATTTCAAGCTGCAGGTCGAGAGCGCGCGCGCCGAGCTCTCCGCCGCGATGTCGAGCGTCGCGCAGACCGCGGCCGACGAGCTGCGCTATCGCACGCTGCGGGAGCGCGGCTACGCGGCGGTCGCTGACTACGATCGCAAGAAGACCGCCAAGGATGAGGCCGACGGCCGCCTGGAGCGGGCGCAGCGCGCGCTTGATCTCGCGCGCAATCAACTTGCTTACTCGGAGCTCAAAGCCGATGCCGACGGCGTGATCACCGCCACGATGGCGGAGCCCGGCCAGGTCGTGGCCATCGGGCAAGGCGTGGTGCGGCTCGCCCATCGGGGCGAGAAGGAAGCGCTGGTTGCGCTGCCTGAGACCTGGCTCGGCGAGGCGCGCCAGTCGGTTGCCAGTGTGAGACTCTGGTCGGATCCCAAGCGCCGCTTCACCGCGCAGCTGCGCGAGCTCTCCCCGCAGGCTGACGCCGCGACCCGCACCTATGCGGCGCGCTTCTCGATCGCCGATCCCGACGACCTCGTGGCGCTCGGCATGACCGCGATCGTGACGCTCTCGCACATGAGCGAGGATGACGTCGCCAAGCTGCCGCTCTCGGCCATCATCAATCGCGGCAGCGGACCGTCGGTCTATGTCGTCGCGCGGGATGGTGAGTTGTCTTTGCAGCCGGTGACGCTCGCGTCATTCACGGAGGACACCGCCCTTGTCACCGGTGGCGTGCAGGACGGCGACAAGGTTGTGACGCTCGGCGTGCAGAAGCTCATTGCAGGACAGAAGGTGCGCGCGATCAACGCGCGTTGATCATCAGTAAAAGCAGCGCATGTCCCGGAAAAGTGGGAACCGGTTTCCCGAAAAGTACATGTGCCACTCAATAGCGATCCACGGTCGAATGGGAGACGTGTGATGAAGCGCTTCAATCTCTCCGAATGGGCAATCACGCACCGCGCGCTGGTCCTGTTCATGATCATGATCCTGGGTGCGGCCGGAGCCTATTCGTACTTCGCGCTCGGTCGCGCCGAGGATCCGACCTTCACCATCAAGACCATGGTGATCAACGTCTCCTGGCAAGGGCGCCACTGCGTCAGAGATGCAGACGCAAGTGGCCGACAAGATCGAGAAGAAGATCCAAGAGCTGCCCTATCTCGACCGCATCGAAAGCTATGCCCAGCCTGGCATTGCCTTCATCCAGATTACGCTGCGCGACACCACGCCACCCGCCAAGGTCAAGGACCTCTGGTATCAGGTGCGCAAGAAAGTCGGTGACATCAAGGATCTGCCCGCCGGCATCACCGGCCCGAATTTCAACGACGAATACGGCGACGTCTATTCGTCGATCTACATGCTCACCGCCGATGGCCTGAGTCTTGCCGATCTCAAGGCCCGTGCCGAGGATATCCGTCAGCGCCTCCTGCGCGTGCCTGACGTCAACAAGGTCGACATCCTGGGCGAGCAGCCGCAGAAGATCTTCATCGAGTTCAGCCACACTAAGCTCGCGACGCTCGGCGTCACGCCGCAGCAGATCTTTGAGAGCGTCGCCAAGCAGAACGCCGTTGTGGCGGGCGGCTCGGTCGACACCGCGGCCGATCGCGTGAATGTGCGGGTGACGGGTGCATTCTCGGGCGTTGACGCGATCGCGGCCGTGCCGGTGCAGGCCAATGGCCGGGTGTTCCGGCTCGGCGACATCGCGACCGTCAAGCGCGGCTATCAGGATCCGCCGAGCTTCATCGTGCGCGAAGGCGCCAAGCCCGCGCTCGGGCTCGGCGTGTCGATGCAGGACGGCGCCAACATCATCGCGCTCGGCGAGAACCTGAAGACAGGCGATGGCGGCGGTCACGGCCGAGCTGCCGGTCGGCATCGAGGTGACGCAGATCGCCAACCAGTCGCAGATCGTCGAAGCTTCCGTCTCCGAGTTCTTCAAGACCTTCGTCGAGGCGCTGCTGATCGTGCTGGTGGTCAGCTTCCTGTCGCTCGGCTGGCGCACCGGCATCGTGGTGGCGCTCTCGGTGCCGCTCGTGCTCGCGATCGTGTTCTCGGTCATGTACGCCTGGAATATGGACCTCCACCGCATCACGCTCGGCGCGCTCATCATCGCGCTCGGTCTTCTGGTCGATGACGCGATCATCGCCATCGAGATGATGGTGGTGAAGATGGAGCAGGGATTCGATCGGGCCCGCGCCGCGACCTTCGCCTGGACGTCGACGGCGTTCCCCATGCTCACCGGCACGCTGGTGACAGCCGCGGGCTTCCTGCCGGTCGGCTTCGCCAAGTCGAGCTCGGGTGAATATGCCGGCGGCATCTTCTGGGTGGTCGGACTTGCCCTGATCGCGTCGTGGATCGTGGCCGTCGTGTTCACGCCCTATCTCGGCTTCAAGCTCCTCCCGAACCTGCGCAAGGTCGACGCGCATGGCGACCCGGACGCGATCTACGACACGCGCATCTACCGCACGCTGCGCCGCGCGATCGAGTTCGCGCTGCGCTGGCGGCGCTCGGTCGTTGCCGCGACCGTGCTGATGTTCGTTGCGTCGATCGCCGGGTTTGGCTTCGTCCAGCAGCAGTTCTTCCCGACCTCGACCCGCACTGAATTGTTCTTCGAGATGCGGCTGCCGGAAGGCACCGCGATCGGCGTCACCGACGCGGCAGCGAAGAAGGCCGAGAGCCTGCTCGCCGGCGACCCCGACATCGTGACCTATACGACCTATGTGGGTCAGGGCTCGCCGCGCTTCTGGCTGGGGCTCAACCCGGTGCTGCCCAATCAGAACTTCGCTCAGATCGTCATCGTGACAAAGGACCTGCATGCACGGGAGCGCGTCAAGGCGCGGCTCGAGCATGCTATCGCGGACGGTGCGGTGCCGGAGGCGCGGGTACGGGTTGATCGTTTCGTCTTCGGTCCGCCGGTTGGCTTCCCGGTGCAGTTCCGCGTCGTCGGCCCCGACCCGATGGTGGTGCGTGGCATCGCCGATCAGGTGCGCACCGTCATGGCGGACAATCGCAAGATCATCGATCCGCACCTCAACTGGAGTGAGCAGGTGAAGTCGATCCGGCTCGTGGTCGACCAGGATCGCGCCCGCGCGCTCAATCTCACGCCGCAGGACGTCTCCCAGACATTGCAGACGCTGCTCTCAGGTCTCACCGTGACTCACTATCGCGAGGGCATCGAGCAGATCGACGTGATGGCGCGGGCGGTTTCCGATGAGCGCCTCGAGCTCGGCCGCCTGGGTGAGCTGACGATCGCAACCCAAAACGGCGTCGCGGTGCCGCTCTCGCAGATCGCGCGGCTCGACTATGACTACGAGGAGCCGATCCTGTGGCGGCGCAACCGCGACATCGTGCTGACGGTGCGCGGCGACATCGTCGACAACGTGCAGGCGCCGGACGTCACCAACGAGGTGCTGCCCAAGCTCAAGTCGATCAAGGATGCGCTGCCTTACGGCTACCGCATCGAGACCGGCGGATCGATCGAGGAGAGCGTCAAGGCCAATGCGGCGCTCGCGGCGGTGTTCCCGATCATGGCGATCGTCATGCTGTCGCTCCTGATGATCCAGCTGCAGAGCTTCTCGCGGCTCGCGCTGGTGTTCGTCACTGCGCCGCTCGGGCTCATTGGTGCGACCGGCGCACTATTGATCTCCGGGGCGCCGTTCGGCTTCGTGGCGCTGCTCGGCCTGATCGCGCTTGCCGGCATGATCATGCGCAACACCGTGATCCTGGTCGACCAGATCGACCGCGACATCGCGGCAGGCCACGGCCGCTATCGTGCCATCATCGACGCGACTGTGCGGCGCGCCCGCCCGGTGGCGTTGACGGCGCTCGCCGCCATCCTCGGCATGATCCCGCTCGCCGAGAGTGCGTTCTGGGGGCCGATGGCGATCACCATCATGGGTGGTCTGTTCATCGCCACCGCGCTCACCCTGCTGGTGGTGCCGGCCCTCTACGCGCTGTGGTTCAGAGTCAAGAAGGACGAGCCCAATGCGGCTGCTGCTGCATTGATGGATCAATCGGAGTTGGAACTGATCCCGTTCCGGATCGCCGCCGAGTAGCACGAAATGGAATAGCAGGAGGTTGCAGGTGATGAAAATGCTGAAATGTAAAAACAACGGCGTCTGGTATCAGCGCGAGCCGACCATTGCGGAGATCCTGTCGGATTCCCTTGTCAAGGTTGTGATGCGGGCCGATGGCGTCGATGCAGAGATGCTGGAACGTGACCTCCGGAGCATGGCGCAAATGATCGAGACGAATAGCCGGATTGCTACGGATTCCCGCTGGCGCGGGAATGAGTGGAGGCGAAACGCGAACTGATCCAACCAATTGATAGTGACGCGGCGCTTCCCCACGCCGCGTTGGCGCCGGGCGGCTTCTGTCCAAGCTCTTGCAAGCCGCCCGGCGCATAATCTTTACACCGCGTCGGCATCGAGCTCTTCGAGCAATTCCTTTCCGCCCACCGCTGCGACACGCCCGCCCTCGATCCGCACGACAGAGGTTGCGATGCGGCGCAGCTCGCCGGCTTGGTGGCTGACATAGACCATCGGCACCTCGTCGCGCAGGCGCTCGAGGTAGGGCAGGATCTCGCGCTTGCGCGCAGCATCGAGCGCCGCAAGCGGCTCATCAAGCAGCAGCAGGCGAGGGCGCATCAGCAGCGCGCGACCGACTGCCACGCGCTGCCGTTCGCCACCCGAGAGCTTGCCGGGCCGGCGGTCGACCAGATGGGCAATATCGAGAAGCTCGATAATGCGTTTCGTCTCGGCGGGATCGGCGGGAAGTCCGCTCATGCGCCGGCCATAGTCGAGGTTCGACGCGACCGAGAGGTGCGGGAACAGCCGGCCCTCCTGGAACACATAGCCGATCCGGCGCCGGTGGGTGGGAACGTTGATACGGGCTTTGGAATCGAACAGCACCGTGTCCGCGATGGCAATGCGGCCGCGGTCAGGCGTGACCAGGCCGGCGATCATGTTGACCAGTGTGGTCTTGCCGGCACCCGAGGGCCCGAACAGGGCAGTCACGCCATTCGCGGTCGCAAAGTATGCGCTGATCGTGAACTCGCCATCGCGCGCTCTTAGCCGCTTTTCGACATCGACGCTCAGCATGCTACTCTCCGTGAAAGCGCATGCCGGCCCGGCGCGCCAGCCATTCGGAGAGCACCAGCGCTACGAGCGAAATCGCGATCGCGACCAGCACCAGGCGTCCGGCGGCGGCATCGCCACCGGGAGACTGTGTGAGAGTGTAGATCGCGGCGGAGATCGTCTGCGTCTCGCCCGGGATGTTGGATACGAACGTAATGGTCGCGCCGAATTCGCCGAGTGCCTTCGCAAAGCAGAGCACGCAGCCGGCGATCAGCCCAGGCAGTGCGAGCGGCAGCGTCACCGTTGCAAACACCCGCAGCCGGCTGGCGCCGAGCGTCGCGGCAGCCTGCTCGAGCTTTCGATCGATCGCCTCGATGGCAAGCCTGATCGGACGCACCAGCAGCGGAAAGCCCATGATGCCGCAGGCGAGCGCGGCTCCGGTCCAGCGGAACGAGAGCACGATGCCGAGATAGTCGGCCAGGAACGCGCCGATCGGTCCGCGCCGGCCGAACGAGATCAGCAGCAGATAGCCGGTGACGACCGGCGGCAGCACCAGCGGCAGGTGGATGATGCCGTCGAACAGCGACTTGCCCCAGAAATCCTTGCGCGCCAGAAGCCACGCGACAGCGACACCGAATGGCAGCCCCACGGCCGTTGCCACGAGTGCAATCCGCAGCGACAGCGCGATGGCGGTCCATTCGTCGGGAGTGAGATCGAGCACGTATTGACCTTCGCGCGCCAAAGCGCCCTTGACGATCCCCGGACGCGTCGTACCGCGCCGTGATCCAGGACTGTTGCGGGAGCGACCGATCCGGAAGCGCCGTTCCGGGCCGGCGGAGCGCGTGACGGCGCGCCGCGGGTCACTCGCTACCCTAGCAAGGCCGCCGCCTCGATGGCAAAGGCGCGTGCTGGGCGTTTACCATTTGATTCGAACGGGGAAATCGAGCCGGCGTGGCGTTGATTGGGGCCAAGTCTTGCGCGAAAGTGATTGGGAACTTTTCAGGGGGTGTCATGGAACAGCTGATCGAGCGGGTAAAAGCCATCTTGCTGACGCCGCAAACCGAGTGGCCCGTCATCGCGCGCGAGCCGGGTGAGGCCTCGGTCTTGTTCCCCCGCTACGTGGCGATCCTGGCGCTCATTCCGGCCTTGGCGAGCTTCATCGGCATGTCCGTGGTCGGCCGCTACGTGCCGTTCTTCTCCGGGCTCGCCAGCGCCATCTTCGGTTATGTGATGACATTCGTCGTGGTGTACGTCATGGCGATGATCGTTGACGCGCTGGCCCCGACCTTCGAGGGGCAAAAGAACTTTCCCAACGCGCTCAAGCTGACGGTCTACTCCTATACCCCAGGCTGGCTCGCCAGCATCTTCTATCTGATTCCGGGACTGAGCTTTCTCACGATTCTCGGCCTCTATGGCCTGTATCTCATGTGGCTCGGCCTGCCGCCCCTGATGCAGGCGCCGCGCCAAAAGGCTTTGCCCTACGCTGCCGCGGTCGTGGTGTGTGCGGTGATCCTCGCGATCGTGCTCGGCGCGATTCAGACGGCGATCTTTGTAAGCCGCTCAGTATGAGCCGCTGAGCAGCAACTCTCCCGCTACGGCGCGTGCAGCACCTGCCGGCAGGCCGGCGGCAGGTCGTTCAAGGTGACCTGGGGCCTGGGTGGTGGCGGTGTGGTCGGCGGTGGCGCCGGCTTGGGATGCAGCACCGCGTCGGTGAACCACCAGTCGAGATCCTTGCCGCAGCCGTCGCCCGCCGGCACTGCCTGCTGCGGCTTGCAGTCCGGGCTGTCTGCGGGGCAGTGGATGCGGACATGGAAATGATAGTCATGCTGCCAATACTGCCGCACCTTGTTGAGCCAGGCGCGATCGTCGCCGGCCTCGCGGCAAAGCGCCTTCTTGATCGCCGCGTTGACGAAGATGCGCTCGACCTCCGGCTCCTCGGCGGCTGCCTTGATCACGGCCGTGTGCGCCGGCGTCCACACATTGGGATCGACATCCTTGCGGTCGGGCGCGACCATCATGGTCGCCGACATTTCTTCGCGCTCGGCCCGCGTCAATTCACGGTTCGGCATCGGGGTGAGCCAGATATCGGCATCGAGCCCGACCTGATGGCTGGCATGGCCGGTCAGCATCGGTCCGCCGCGCGGCTGTGACATGTCGCCCACCAGGAGCCCGGGCCAGCCGACCTTGGCGCCTTTCGCGGACAGGCGCTCGAGGAACTCCACGAGCTTCGGGTGCCCCCAGTTGCGATTGCGGGAGAGCCGCATCACCTGCCAGGTCTTGCCGTTGATCGGCAGCGCCGCGGCGCCGGCCAGGCAACCTTTGGAGTAGAAGCCGATGGTTTGCGCCTTCATCGCGGCGGCGGTCGTCTTGCGGCCGAACAGCTCCTTGGCGGGCGTCTTGGGATCGTCCGGCTTGGCCAGCGCCGGCAGCGGCCGCGGAGTGAGGCTGCCTTTGTCCTGCGCCAAGGCCGGCGCGCCGATGGCCGACACCAGCAAAACGGCACAGCCAAGAAGTCTTCACACGTGTCTCAAGAAGTCTTCACACGTGTCTTCAGCGACCGTCGCGCGATCATCATGGGAACCTGCTTGGGTTTTGTCTTGCTATCCGCCGCCCCGGCAACGCCAACGCACACCCAACGCAACGCCGGAAGAATATGTCAAACTCCCGGCTAGTCAACTGCGGCAGTTTTGGCCGTGCTTTGGCAAATTTCCGCTGATCAAGGAGACAGTTTAATGCCTGAATATCTTGAAAAGACCGAGTTCCAGGCGGCGCGCGCGTACTCGCCTGCCGTCATCACGCAGGGCGGCCGAATCGCCTGGCTCGCCGGTCAGACCGCGACCAGAGACGAGGCCGGCAACGATATCTCCGGACAGTTCGAGCCGCAGGTGCGCACGATCTTCGGCCTGATCGACCAGACGCTGCGGCGCTGTGGCGGCAGCCTTGCCAATCTCGTCACCATGACGGTGTTCATCAACGATCCGCGCCACGGCGACAAGTTCGTGGAGCTGCGCAAAGGTTACTTCCCGGATGGCAACTATCCGGCGAGCGCGCTCATCACGGTGTCGCACTTCGCCCGTCCGGGCATGCTGATCGAGATCCAGGGCGTGGCGGTGATCGGAGGCTGATCATCGCGCAGTTGATACCGCCGACGATCATCGTTCCTTTTTCCAGGCGGACGCGATAGGCTCCCGCTGCTGCATCAAGATCGCGGCTACGGCGATCAGGCAGGCCTTTTGCGCACGACGAAATAAAATGATGGGAGGGTGACCATGGTGTATCGAAGCACGCTCACGCTGCTTGCGCTGGCCACCGCGCTGACACTGACGGTGGGTGACGCCAAATCTCAGGACAAAAAGTATCCGAACTGGAAAGGCGAGTGGAGCACCATCACGGCGCGCCTGCCGGGCCAGAATTTGCGGTTCGATCCAAACAAATCCTACGGGAAGGCGCAGGAAGCTCCGCTGACCGAAGAATACAAGAGGATCTACGAGGCCAACCTGGCCGAACAGGCTCTCGGCGGGCAGGGCCTGTTCCTCGATCATGCCTCCTGTCTGCCCGCCGGAATGCCAACGATGATGTCGGCGGGAACGCACGAATTCATCATCACGCCGGAGACGACCTACATCGCCGGCAGCGACCTGCGTCGCATCTTCACCGATGGACGTCCCTGGCCCACGGATATCGAGCCGACCTATCAGGGCTTCTCAATGGGCCAGTGGATCGACGAGGACGGCGACGGCGTCTACGACGTGCTCGAGGTCGAGACCCGCGGTCCGTTCAAGGGGCCGCGCACCTACGATGCGACCGGGCTGCCGCTGCACTTCGACAACGATTCGACGTTCAAAGAGAGAATTTTCCTCGACAAGAATAATCCGCGCATCCTGCACAATGTGATCACCGTGTTCGATCGCGCACTGACGAGGCCCTGGACCGTCGACAAGACCTACCGGCGCGGCAACGACAAATATCCGAGCTGGAGCCGGTCCAGCTGCCTGGAAGGAACCGGCTATGTCACCATCGGCAAGGAGTTCTATCTGGTGGGCGCGGACGGCTCCTTGATGCCGACCCGCAAGGGACAGCGGCCGCCTGACACGAGCTACTTCCCGCAAGAGCAGAAGTAGGGTCACAACGCGGCCCGCATCGCGGGCACGTCACGAGAATGTGGTGCTGCAGATGTGAAGAACGGTGCCCCAGCGTTCCCTCCCCCCTTGTGGGGGAGGGACAGGGAGAGGGGTGGAGACAACGCACGGCGTGTGAAGCAGATCTGCAGTTGCAAACTTGAACATCATGAGATTGCGACGTCGAATTCACGGTATCGCAGTGCTTGGTCTACCCCTCTCCCTGTCCCTCCCCCGCAAGGGGGAGGGAACCGTGGGGCACGCACCTTCGCAACTCACGCAATGTGCATGTGGGCGGATTTCAGAGACGTGGCCGCTCATCACTTCTTTGTCTGATTGAAATAGCGCAAATCCGGCGGCGGCTGGTCCTTCTTCACCGGCATCAGGTAGCCATCCGCGCTCAACAGATAGCTCTCGCTGCCGATGACCACGTCGTTGTTGCCTTCCGTGCAATTGTTCTCCGGCCAGACGACCTTCGGCTCGCGCCGGTAGGTTTTCTTCACCGACCATGGACGCGTCAGTGCGTTGTCGATCGTCGTCATCTCGTCATGGATGATATTGGGATTGGCCTTGTCGGCGTAGATGCGCTCCTTGATGACAGCCTGGCCGTCCTCGATGAAATGGAATCCCGGTCTGGTCGAACAGCCGCGGCACCCGCAGGTGCCGGGTCTCGACCTCCAGCACATCGAAGCGGCCGTCGCCGTCCTGTCGATCCATTTGCCGATCGAGTAGCCGGTGAAGGTTGGATCAGGATCCTTCGGCCAGTCGCGGCCATCGGTGTAGATGCGGCGGGGCTGCGAGGTCATGATCTCGAACAGGACGTATGTCGTCTTGGGGGTGATCACGAACTCGAACGGAAACACGATGCTCATCTGGAACGGCATGCCCATCGGGATGCATTTCACGCTCATGACATAGAGCCCCGGTCCGCCGAGCGCCTGGTCGGCCATGCTGGCTTCGTGGATGCGCCGATACTCCTCCTTGAGCGGCGCCTGTTGCCCGGCACCGTCGGGCTTGCTCGGGTCGTAGCGCGGCGGGCCGCCCATCGGGCGCCTTGCGCCACTGGCCGGACCAGTCCGGATAGCGCGGATCATCCTGGGCGGCGGCTGCTGTCAGTGACAGGGCCACGGCGACCACGGCGGCAGCGATCTCGGTTCGATTGAGCATGGCTGTCCTCCCGGTTGCGCGCGCCTGTCGAAGTTGGCGTATGCGTTGCAGGCGTTTCCTCGCTAGTATGGCAGACTGACGTCATTGTTCCAGTCCACAGGAGGCCGATGTGAGAAAGCTGTCCCTGGTTGCCGCATTCGCCGTGTTGCTCGCCGGAATCGGCGGCATTGCGGCGCAGACTTATCCGTCGCGGCCGATCACGATCGTGGTCGCATTCGCGGCCGGCGGATCGGGTGACACCATCACGCGCATCCTGGCCGACCATATGCGCACCGAGCTTGGCCAGACCATCATAGTCGAGAATGTTGGCGGTGCCGCCGGCAGCATTGGGGTCGGCCGGGTCGCGCGCTCTGCGCCTGATGGCTACACGATCGTCTCCGGCAACTGGCCCACTCACGTGCTCAACGGCGCCATCTATCCCTTGAACTACGACGTGCTGAAGGATTTCGAGCCGATCTCGCTGGTCGCCACCGAATCCATTGTGCTCTCGACCAGAAAGGATTTTCCGGCGACCAAGCTGAGCGAGTTCATCGCATGGCTGCGCGCGAATCCCGGCAAGGCGTCGGCCGGCACCACCGGCCCCGGCAGCGTCGGGCACATTGTCGGGCTGTTCTTTCAGAAGGAGACCGGCACGCAGTTCCAGTTCGTGCCCTATCGCGGCCTTGCGCCCGCGATGCAGGACATGATCGCGGGCCAGATCGATCTGATGTTCGACACCTCGGCCAATTCGCTGCCGCAGGTGCGCTCCGGCAACGTGAAGTCCTTCGCGGTCACCTCGAGGACACGCCTCGCGGCGGCGCCCGATATTCCGACGATGGAGGAAGCGGGTCTGCCCGGATTCGAGCTGTCGAACTGGCGCGGCGTGTGGGCGCCGAAGGGCACGCCACGCGACGTGATCCTGAAGCTCAACAGCGCGGTGAGAGGCGCGCTCGCCGATGCAACCGTGCGCAAGCGGCTTGGCGAGCTCGGGCAAGAGCTGTTTCCGCCCGACCAGCTGACGCCGGAGGCGCTCACCACGCGGCAGGCCGCCGAGATCGAGCGCTGGTGGCCGATCATCAAGGCAGCGAACATCAAGGCGCAGTAGATTAGCTGATAGTCTTTCTCCGTTCGTCCCCGCGAAAGCGGGGACCCAGTGCAAAAATCTAACACTTGATCGGAGCTCTGGATTCCCGCTTACGCGGGAATGAGCGGAGAATGCGGCACGGGCAAATCAAAAAACAGCGCCCTCACACATCCACCTTCAGCGCGGCAATGAATGCCTCCTGCGGGATGTCGACCTTCCCGTATTGGCGCATCTTCTTCTTGCCTTCCTTCTGCTTCTCCAGAAGTTTTCGTTTTCGCGTGACGTCGCCGCCGTAGCATTTCGCGGTCACGTCTTTGCGGAAGGCGCGCACGGTCTCGCGCGCGATCACCTTGCCGCCGATCGCGGCCTGGATCGGCACCTGGAACATGTGCGGCGGAATAAGCTCCTTGAGCTTCTCCGCCATGGCGCGGCCGCGCTGCTCGGCACGCGTCTTGTGCACCAGCATGGAAAGCGCATCGACCGGCTCGCCGTTGACCAGCATCTGCAGCTTCACCAGGTCTGACGTCTTGTAATCGGTGAGATGATAATCGAACGAGGCATAGCCCTTCGACACCGACTTGAGCCGGTCGTAGAAATCGAACACCACCTCGTTGAGCGGCAGGTCGTACTTCACCATCGCGCGATTGCCGACGTAGGTGAGCTCGACCTGGCTGCCGCGGCGGTCCTGGCAGAGCTTGATCACGCTGCCGAGATATTCATCCGGCGTCATGATGGTGGCGCGGATCCACGGCTCTTCGATCTCCTCGATATAGACCGGGTCCGGCATGTCGACCGGATTGTGGATCTCGATGGCTTTGCCGTTCTTGAGCTTGATCTTGTAGATCACCGACGGCGCGGTCGCGATCAGGTCGAGGTTGAACTCGCGCGCCAGCCGCTCCTGGATGATCTCGAGGTGAAGGAGCCCGAGGAAGCCGCAGCGGAAGCCGAAGCCGAGTGCGGCGGACGTTTCCATCTCGTAGGTGAAGCTCGCGTCGTTCAGACGCAGCCTGCCCATGGCGGCGCGCAACTGCTCGAAATTGGCGGCGTCGACCGGGAACAGCCCGCAGAACACGACCGGAATCGAGGGGCGGAAGCCAGGAAGCATCTCCGACACCGGCTTCCTGTCGTCCGTGATGGTGTCGCCGACGCGGGTGTCGGCCACTTCCTTGATCGAGGCGGTGAGGAAGCCGATCTCGCCCGGCCCGAGCTCGTCGGTGTCGATCATCTTGGGCGTGAATACACCGACGCGGTCGATGTCGTAGGCTGCGGCGGTGCCCATCATGCGCACGCGCTGGCCCTTCTTGAGCACGCCGTCGACGATGCGCACCAGCACCACCACGCCGAGATAGCTGTCGTACCAGCTGTCGACCAGCAGGGCCTTGAGCGTCGCCGCGCGGTCGCCCTTTGGCGGCGGCAGTCGCTTGACGATGCCTTCGAGCACCTCGGGCACGTTCAGCCCGGTCTTGGCCGAAATGAGGATCGCGTCCGAGGCATCGAGCCCGATCACGTCCTCGATCTGCTTGCGCACCTGCTCGGGCTCGGCGGCGGGCAGGTCGACCTTGTTGAGGATCGGCACGACCTCGTGATTATTGTCGAGCGCCTGGTAGACGTTGGCCAGTGTCTGCGCCTCGACCCCCTGGGAGGCATCGACGACCAGGAGCGAGCCCTCGCAGGCGGCGAGCGAGCGGTTGACCTCGTAGGCGAAGTCGACGTGGCCGGGCGTGTCGATCAGGTTGAGGGTGTAGGTCTTGCCATCGCGCGCCTTGTAGGTCAGCCGCACGGTCTGCGCCTTGATGGTAATGCCGCGTTCCTGCTCGATCTCCATGGAATCGAGCACCTGCTCGCGCCCCGCCATCTCCCGCGCGTCGAGCCCCCCGGTGAGCTGGATCAGCCGGTCGGCGAGCGTCGACTTGCCGTGGTCGATATGCGCGATGATCGCGAAGTTCCGGATGGTGTCGATGGGGGAAGCCGTCATGGGCGGCAGATAACACTCGACCGGGGGAGCGGCAAGCGGTCAGGCAAGCTGGCTAGGGATGCGTTGCCCCGCCATCGACCGTAAGGGCTTGGCCGGTCAGGAAGGAGGCGGCGTCGGAGGCCAGAAATAGGGCGGTGCCGACGAGGTCGTCCGGGCCTTCCGGGCGCGGGATGCACTGGAGCGCGATGATTCGCTCCTTCTGCTCGGGCGTCACGCGTCTTGCGCTCGATTTCGGTGAAAGTCGCGCCCGGCAGGATGGCGTTGACCGTGATGCCATGGGGCCCAAGCTCGCGCGCGAGCGAGCGGGTCATGCCGTCAAGCGCGGCTTTCGAGGTGATGTAGTGCAGGTAGTTCGGCCGCCCGAGCGTCACGGCGCCCGACGCCATGTTGATGATGCGGCCGAAGCGCGCCCGCCGCATGGCGCCGACCACGGCGCGAGCGCACAGGAAAGCGCCGGTGACGTTCACCCGCAGCACGGCCTCCCATTCCTCGAGCGGGATCTGGTCGAACGGCCGCATCTCGAGCGTCGAGAAGATCGCTGCGTTGTTGATCAGGATGTCGATGCGGCCGAACTCGCTGTCGACTGCCTTCGCCATCGCTGCCACCAAATCCGGATCGGCGACGTCAGTCGTGATTGCGCGCGAGCGGCCGCCTGCGGTTGCGATCTCGGCGGCTACCGCCTCGCCGCGCTCGCGGTTGCGTTCTGCGATCACCACAATGGCGCTCTGTGCGGCAAACGCCTTCGCAAAGGCGCGCCCGATGCCTTGGCCGGCTCCGGTGATAATGGCCACGCGATCCTTCAGCGATGCCGTGATCATGCGCTCACGCTCTCATCCGCCAAGGCCTCGATCGCCACTCGCGCGTCCCACGGCTGCCACCAGGTCTTGATGCCAAGGTCGCGCGCGATCAGGCCGGCCGCGATATAGCCCGCGCCGCCCGAGATCGCGCCGCCCGGATGGCAGGGCGAGCCCGCCATGTAGAGATTCGGGATCGGCGTGCGATAGCCGAAATGGTTGTACATCACCTGCTCGGCGTTGAACGCGCCCATGAAGATGTCGCCGTCGCGCATGTTGATGAGCTCGCGCGTATAGTCGCGCGCCGTATAGACATGGCGGCCGATGATGTTCTTGCTGGTCATGTTGGGGCAGTAGCGCGCCCAGGTCTCGATGATCGCGTCCGCAAACTCGGCGCGGAAATCTTCCTCGCTGCGCCCGCCGAGATCAGGATCAAGCGGCATCACGTGCCACGCATAGGTCGTGTGCTTGCCGGCCGGCGCCTGTGTCGGGTCGATCAGGCTGAGCGGCCCGGCGCCGAACTGCACGATCGTGGGAACGCGGCCCGCCTGCACGTCGCGGTGCGCGGAGGCAAGCTCCTCCATGGTGTCAGCGCCGATGCTCCACTTGAGCGCGCGGTCGATATTGGGATCGAAGCGTGCTGCCCTAAAGCGCGGACTTTCGTGGAGCGCCAGGTGCAGGCCGAACAGCGTCCACGGCGTGTATTGAAAGCGATCGAGCTTGCGGCCGAATTCCTCCGGGAGCTGGGCGCGGCCGATCATGCGTCTCGAAGGTCTGGTGCACATCGATCGTGCTTGCCACGAACGCACCCGCACGCACGCTGCGGCCGTCGGCCAGCTCGATGCCGCTCGCGCGGCCACCTTCGATCAGAATGCGCGCGACATGCGCCTGCGGCACGAAGGTGCCCCCCGCGGCGATGAAGGTCTCCATCAGGCCGCGTGCCAGATTGAACGAGCCGCCCTGGCAGAGCTGATAGCCGGTCTGCAGGTCGAAGGCGCGGATCACGGAGCCCATCGGGCTCGTCTTCGATAGCGTGTCGGTCAGCCAGGTGCCGAACAGCGAGATCTTGAACAGCATGAGGAGGCGCACATGCTCGTTCTCGAACAGCTCCTCGACGAGGTCGAGCGGCTGCCGGCGCGTGGTCGCCAGAAAGTCGCGACCCATCGCGGTGCGCGACAGCAGGTCCTCGCGCTCGTGCTGCGGCAGCGGCTCGGAGAAGCGCTCGGGCAGGAGAATGCGCGCCGTGATCGTCTCCGCCTGGCGGTTCCATTCGCGGAACGTTTTGGCGTCGCGCGGCGAAAAGCGCGCGATATTGGCGAGTGTCTCGTCGAGATCCCGCCCGAGCACGAGCGCGGTGCCGTCCCGATGCGCCTGGCCGAACTCGTAGCGTGGCGTGATGTAGGTGACCTTGTCGTCGAGGCCGAGGTCCTTGAACCAGGGCGTCTCGCTGATATGGAAATGATTGATCGAATGGAGATTGTGATGGAAGCCGGGCTCGGTGACCTCGTGCGTGGCGAGCCCGCCGCCATAAGTGAGCCGGCGCTCGATCACGAGAATCTTGAGACCGGCTTTGGCGAGATAGCTGCCGAGGATCAGGCCGTGATGGCCGGCGCCGATGATGATGCCGTCATAGTTTCGTTCAAGCGGCTTTGGCACTCACGGATACTCCCGACGCTCCCGAGTGGCAGCGTGCCATGCTGCACGCTCAGTTTCCATACCAATCCAGCACGCGTAGCGCCCGCAGCGTGTTCCAGCGGCTGGCCTTGCCGACCCCTGCTTCCATGTCGAGGGTGATCCGGTCGGGGTGGAGGCTGCCGAGCGGCCACCGTCCGTTCTGGTGCCGTCTCTTCTCGACCAGCTCGATCGCTTCGGCCATCCGTTCGTCGGGCTTGGCGCCGGCGCTGCGCAGATAGTCGAGCCCGCGCAGCACGTCGTAGCGCCACACGGTCGGGAACGCGAAGCGCGTCCAGCGGCTGTCGATCACCTCGCCGGTTGTCAGCGACTTCAGCATGCGCCGCTCCAACAGATAGTCCTCGGCCTTGGCCCGGGCATTTGTCACGGCGGCCGAGGTGCCCCGCGCTTTCTCGTACTCCAGCAACCCTTCCAGAACACAGATCGTGGAGTGGAACGAGGATCGCTTGCTGGGTGGAGCCTGACAGTTCCAGCCGCCGTCCTCGAGCTGATCATTGAGGAGGCGGTCGACCAGCCGATCGCTGCCATCACCGAAATAGGCGCCCGCGGCCAGGATCCTGCCGTTGATGCAGGCCTCGGTCTCCCCGTCGAAGAACGGCCGGCCGTCGAGCTGCCACCACGTGATGCGGTCCTGCACCAGGCCGATCGCGCTGCGGACTTTCTCATCCGAAGGATCCGGACCCAGATCCTTCAACAGCGCCAGCGCGGAGACAGTGGTCATCCAGCCTTCATCGTCGGCGGCGCCCCATTGGCCGCCGGGCGCCTGAAGGTCGAGGAGCTGCGCGCCCCAACCCTCCGAGGCCACGCGCGACCGCTCGGTCGCGACGATCTCGTCGGGCTCATTGGTGAGATCGCGCATGACCTGCCACCGGATCGACGGATCGGAATCGAGCAGCCACTTCACAATAGCGGTTCGGCTCGCCATGGCTTTCTCCGCACGCGCCCGGAGACACGCCGCATCACCTTTCTGGCAATTCGATGAACTTAAGGCCCGCGCTGTGCGCTCACTCCAGGAATTGCCGCGCCCGCGCGGCGAGATCCTTGGGCGTGCCGGTGACCTGCGCGGCCACTCGCTCCAGCGCTTCGCCGGTGACCGGCGTCACATCGAAATTGAGCCCCGTTGCCTCGGCCTGGAAATCCTTGTCCTGCATGGTGGCCAGGAAGGCGTCCCGCAGCGCCTTGACGCGATCCTCCGGCGTGTCGGGCGTGATCGCGAATGGGCGCCCGAACTGAGTGCCCGAGACGACCAGCTCGATGATGCGCCGCTCGTCCGCGTTGCGTGCCATGTCCTCGAGCGAGGGCGCGTCGAGATCGGGAGCGCGCGGACCGGCCTGCGCGATGACCGTGATCTTACCCTCCTTGAGCCAGGCCGCCTTGGTCGCCTTCCAGCTCGACCATGAATTGTTGCGCGCCTCGACCTCGCCGCGCTCCATGGCGAGGTTGATCTGGTTGCCGCCGTCATAGCCGGTGACGATCTTGAAGCGCGTGCCGATCAGCTCGTTCATCAGCGACGGAAATCCATAGGTGATGGCGCCGCGCGCTGTGCTGCCGACCACGATGGTCTTTGTCTTGGCGTCGGCGACGGTCTTCACGCCAGTCGTGTGCCACACCGCCATGGTTTCGACCACCGGCGCGATCGCGCCGAGCCAGCGAAAGCGCGCGGCGTCGAACTGCACGCCCGGAAGGCCCGCAGCCTGTGAGGCGATCATGGTGTTCTGCACGACGCCGATATGCGTGCCGTCGCGCGGCGCCTGCGTGTACAGGAAATTCGCCATCTTGAGCCCGCTGGCGCCGCTCATGTTTTGTACGATCACAGTCGGCTGGCCCGGAATGTGGCGCGCGATATGGCGGGCGAGCAGGCGCGCGAGCACGTCGTACTCGCCGCCGGCGCCGACGCCGACCAGGAGCGTGATGGTCTTGCCGCGATAGAAATCGGCAACCGCCTGGGCGTCGGCGGGCGCGCTCGACACCATCACTGCGCTCGCGAGAGCGAGAGCAAACGCCGCCGATCGCCGCGCCGATTGCCGCGCCATGGCTCACTCCACCTTGAGGTCGAGGTTCTTCACCAGCGGGCCCCAGCGCTTCTCCTCGCTGTCGATCAGGGCCGCATAATCCTCGGGGCTTCCGGGCATCACCTGCCCGCCCTCGGTGGCAAGCCGGGCGCGCAATTCGCCATCCTCGAGCGCGGCGCGCAGCTCCTTGTTCAGCCGTGCGATGATCTCGCGCGGCGTGCCGGCTGACGCCGCGAGCCCGTAGGTGATGACGGCGGAAAATCCCGGCAGGCCCAATTCCGAAATCGTCGGAACGTCGGGGATGAGCGCCGAGCGCGCCGGGCTTGCGACCGCGAGCGCGTTGAGCTTGCCGGACTGGATCTGCCCGATCACCGGCAGGATGGAGAGAAACATCATGGAGACGTGGCCGCCGAGCAGGTCGGCGATCGCGTTGCCGTTGCCCCGATAGGGAATGTTGGTGAGCTTGATGCCGGCGGTCTGCGCGAACATCTCGGTCGAGATGTGCCCGACCGTGCCGGGCACGAATGCGTAGTTGACCTTGCCCGGATTGGCTTTGCTGTACGTGATCAGGTCGCCGGTCGAGCGCACCGGCAGGGATGGATGCGTTACCAGCACGCTCAGGAGCGTGCCGATCGTGCCGATCGGCGCGAAATCCTTGCGCGGGTCGTAGCCGGCGTTGGGATAGAGCGAGGGGTTGATGGCAAGCGTGCCCGTATAGGTGAGCAGGATGGTGTAGCCGTCGGCAGGGCCCTTGGCGATCGCGCGGGTCGCGACTGTGCCGCCGGCGCCGCCGCGATTCTCGACCACCACTTGCTGCCCGAGCGTCTTGCTCATGCGCTCGGCGACGAGCCGCGCGAGCGCATCATTGCCGCCGCCGGCCGGGAACGGCACGACCAGCGTGATTGGACGCGATGGATAGGGCTGTGCGTGGACTGGAAGGCGCCGCGGAGACGAGGAGCGCCACGCTCGCCAATGCAATGCGTAAGCTCAGTCACTTCTAATCCTCCCTGTTGCCCCGTTGCACAGCCTTTGTTGTTGTCGTCCCCGCGAAGGCGGGGACCCATATCGCCGTGCCCTCTCGACTTGCCGCACAGCTAAAATTCAAACCTCGGTGGTTATGGGTCCCCGCCTTGCGCGGGGACGACGACGAATATCCATTCTCAACCTATATTCGTTTCACTCCACCAGATGCTTCGCTCGGGCCGCGAGCTCCTTGGGCGTGCTCATGATCCGCTCGACGATCTTCTGCATCTCCTCGCCGTGGACCGGCGCGACCTCGAAGCCCGCCTTGGCGGCATCAGCCAGGAATTCCGGATCCGTCATGGTGGCGCGATAGGCCGCGCGCAACGCCGCGAGGCGATCGGCCGGCACGTCGGGCGTCGTTGCCATCGGACGGCCGAGATGCGTGCCTGAGGTGACGAGCTCGATCAGCTTGCGCTCATCCGGTGTCTTGGCCAGCTCCTCGACCGAAGGTGCATCGAGATCAGGAACGCGCGGGCCGGCCTGCGCCACGACGGTGATCAGCTTGTCGCGGATCCAGACCGGCTTGGTCGCCTTCCAGCTCGACCAGGTGTTGTTGCGCGCCTGCACCTCGCCGCGCTCCATGGCGAGATTGATCTGGTTGCCGCCTTCGTAGCCGGTGACGAGCTTGAACTTGGTGCCCAGATATTCGTTCATCATCGACGGATAGATATAGGTGATGGCGCCGCGCCCCGAGGCGCCGGCGATGATCTCCTTTTTGCGCAGGTCGTCGACCGTCTTCACGCCCGCGGTGTGCCACACCGCCATGGTCTCGACCACCGCGCGCCATGCTGCCGAGCCAGAGAAACTTGACCGAGTCGAACTGCACGCCCTGGCCGCCGACTGCTTGCGTTGCCGGAAAATTGTTGCCGAGCATGCCGATATTGGTGCCGTCGCGGGCCGCCTGCGTGATAGAGATAGTTGGCCATCTTGATGCCGCCGGCGCCGGTCATGTTCTGCGGCACCACCAGCGGATTGCCCGGGATATGCTTGCCGATGTGGCGCGCGACCAGCCGCGCCTGCAGGTCGTACTCGCCGCCGACGCCAACGCCGATGAGAACGTTAACCGTCTTGCCGCGATAGAAATCGGCGACCGACTGCGCCTGCGCACAGGTCGCAGCAAGTATGGCACCCGCACCCAACAATCCGGCAGTTGTGAAGTGGCGCGCCATCGATCGATCCTCCCAAGCCTTTATCAGGCTGGCATCGAACGCTGGCGCTGGTGGCTTGTCAATTCATTCAGCCGCGACACGATGCGCCGACAGGAACGGCTCGAGCTGGACCGGCTTGCCCGCAACGGCAGCAAGCATATGGCCGGGAGGCACGGTCTTCCATTGCGCGTGCTTGCCGTCGAGCGGCTCGGACACGATCACGACGTGGCCGCCCGAACTCGCGATAGTAGAGCGTGTTGGCCTTGTCGTTGGCGGCGTACCGGAAAGCGTAAAGATCCTGGCCGTTGGCGAGCGCGGCGGTGAAGCGGAGCGGCTCGCTATGGTCCTCGCTGCTCACCATGTCGGTGAGGGCGGCGAGCACACGTGCGGTTGCGCCGACCGGATCCTTGTCGCCGCCGGCACCCAGGATCGCGAGGAACACGGCTTCCGAAATCGGTCGTGCCGATGCGCGAGCCGTAGAAATCATCGGGGATCAGCTGCTCGACCTTCCGGCGCAGCCGCGACCAGTTGCCGATCAGGCCATTGTGCATGAACATCCAGCGCCCGCAGGCGAACGGATGGCAGTTCGGCCGCGTGATCGGGGTGCCGGTCGACGCGCGCACATGTGCAAAATAGAGATGCGAGCGGATATGGCGGCATAGATAGCGCAGGTTTTCGTCCGACCACGCCGGACGCACCTCGCGATAGAGGCCGGGCTCCGGGTGCTCGCCATACCACCCCATCCCGAACCCGTCGCCATTGGTGCTGGCAGTCGATTCCAGCGCCTTCAGGCTCTGCACCACCAGCGAGTGGGCAGGCGCCGTGACGTAGTGCTCAAGCGAGATGGTCTCTCCGCGATAGGCAATCCAGCGGCACATTGGGGGGGCTCCGATGCTAGCCCAGTTCCTTTCGCCCCCTATCTACCATCGAGCGCCGATGCGGCAAAGTGATGATCAGGTCACAATCAAACGTGATGACGATCACGATCAAGAAGTCTTTAATTTGCTTAGAATATGCCTCACGGCAGCTGCTGGACCGCGGCCCGCACCAGCTCCACGAGGTGCTGGAGCTGCCAGTGTCGCCCCGCAATGGACTGCTCGAACTCGGCGCTCGCCTGATCGAAGCGCGCCAGCTCCCTGCGCTTGTCGTCCGGGCCGAGGAAGGAATGCACCAGGCTGTTGCGGGCGATCGCCTTCAGGGTCCGGTAGCCGAGCCTGTGCTCGCGCGCAGCGCGCATGTATTCGTGCGTCAGGTCGATGCGCGCGACCCCGGCATCGTCGGTTGCAATCACGACCGGGACGCCGGCGGCAAGATAGGCGGAGAGCGGGTGGTCCTTGCCGCGCACGCCGAGAATGAGATCGCTGCTGGTGAGGCTGATCTCGATCGCGACCGATTGTCGCCGCATCGCCAGAATGAGCCCGCCGACGTCATGCTCGAAAGCAAGTGCAGTGCCGTGACCGATGCGGCGGGCGCCGGCGGTCGTCACCGCTTCGGTGAGGTGGAAGGTCAGGTCCTCCGGCGGCACCAGTCCAAGCCACAGCTCACCGGCATGGAGCGCGACCGGAACATCCTTGGCGAGGAATTCGATGATCTTCATGTGAGCGCGGTAGTCGTGGCGCGCGATCTGATGGTCCTCGGGACCGACAAAATTGAGCGCCACGACCCGTGGCTCGGCGCGAATAAGCGCGGCGGCGGCCGCGGTCTGGACGAAGACTTCCTCGATCGGATTGTTGCGGGAGACCTGCGCGATAAAGCGGTAGCTCACGCCGCAGCCCGCCTTCACCCGCTCGCTGCCGCAATCGAGCGCGGCATTGACACGCTCGATCAGGTCAACGACGCGCCGGCGTGCCTCCTCGACCGCGCGGTCGAGCCCGTTGCGCTTGAGCGTGTCCAGCATCGTGGCAAGATCGGTCTCGCCTTCGATGGTCTTGGCCAAGGTCTGGCGATCGCGAGCCGGCATGAGCGTCAGCATCAGCTCGACATATTGCACCCCGTCCGCCTGGCGCTGGACCAGCTGATCCATGATCAGCTCGAAGGTCCGGTGCGGCGCGATATTGAGCCGCCCAAAGCTCGCGAAGAACTGGTCGTGGCCCGACGGCGTCGCGTTTGTCGGCAGGAAATTGCGCATCGACAGTGCGTTGACGAGCCGGTCAAAGAGCACCTGGTCCTTCTGCGCGTCGCTCGCCGCCACTGTGCCTTCCGCGCACGGCGGCGGCACGATGGTGAGGTCGGCTGTGCGCACGCAGTAGCCGTCGAGGATCGCCCATTCGATCGCGTGCTCGGCAAAGACCGCGCCGGTGAGGTGGATGTGCAGGTCGGCGCCCTTGGGCATGCGGCGCAGGAAGTTGCGCAGGGCGGTGTGGTCGTCTCGCATGGAGTCGAAGCGGGCGGCCGTCACCACCACCGAGAAATCGCGGGCGACGACGACAACCCGCACGAACAATACCGTAATGGCAGCCGCGAGTGCGGCAACAATAATCGTCCAGCGTCGCAAGACCTGCTCCCGCGCAAGAAATCAGCGCAACCCGCGATCCTTCATGTGGCGGCTCAGAAGTCCGCAACAGCTTGCCGCTCATCCCAGCTGCGGACTTCTGAACCAGAGCCACACTAGAGCAATACGTTACCGATGTCTTTTCGATTCCGAAGCCCGCACACGAGGGTGCCGCCGAACGATGCAAGCTTCGAGAATCGGAACACTAAAGCATTTTGAGCAGAAGTGGGAATGGACTTTTGCGCTGTGCTCGCTTTGCGCTTGCTCGTTTTGCGCTCGCTCATGGCTCATCAGGTGTCTAGAAAATCGGCAATATGTCCTTGAGCATTGGTGCTTTTTGGTCCACCGGCCTCGTTCGGCGGCGGCCGAATTGGTTTCGTTCTGCCAACAGCCAGTTTGGTTTCGTTCTGCCAAAATCAATTTTGGTCGCTCGTCCCCGTCATTCGCGCCTTTGCGAGGCGACTGGTCCCGCGCGGGGATGAGCGGCCAAGGTGAACCATTCAACTGTGTTCGAATGCTGTCTAATTTCGAAAGATCGCCTTGGGCAGCAGGGCGTGAACGCCCTTGGTGCCGTCGACCACCTGGGTCACGTGCAGATCCATGGCGGCGCTGAGCAGCATATAGACGTCGTCGCGCGGCAGGCCCTTGGTGGCGACGACGAAGTTGAGCATCTCGCGGGTCGCGATCTTGGCGGCCTGGTTGAGGTCTTCGTGCAGGCCCATCGTCATATAGTGAGTGGGCGTTTCGGCGCGTGGCCAGAGCGTGCGCATGCCTTTGTGCAGCACCACCTGGATCTCGCCTTTGAGCGAGGTTTCGAGCGCGGACAGGCCGACCTCGCCAGCCACCCTGAACGCCGTGCCCATCTCCGACCGAGATCAATGCGCCTGGCGCGTGCACCGGCAGGAACAGGCTCGTTCCGGGCTGCAGGTCGTGATTGTCCATGTTGCCGCCAAAGATGTTGGGCGGGCCGCTTGGCACGCGGCCCATGGAGCGCGGCGGGGCCACCCCGATGACGCCCCAGAACGGCTTGGTCGGCACCACCACGCCCGGCGCGAACTCGATCTCCTTCTTGGCCGGATCAAAGAAGAAAACGCGGTCGCGCGAATAGGGGAAGTCCTCGGGCAAGGTGCCGCGATTGGCGCGGAAGCTCATCGCTCCGATCGGCAGCCAGAGATCGACCGCGCGAATGCGGATCTCGACCGTGTCGCCGATCTCGGCGCCGCGCACCGCAATGGGGCCGTTCAGCGTATGATCGTCGCGGCCGGCGCCCGGCGCGCCCTCGAACGCTGCATAAAGCTCCGGCGGGATTTTCTCCTTCGGCACACCCAGGCTTTCGAAGTAACGCGGGTTGCCGGTGGTGGTCCACAGCCGCACGACGTCGCCTGAATCGATGGTGAGCACCGGGCTGAGCGAGGCGTCGAAGAAGCCGCGGTGCACGGTGGTCGGCGACGCCTTCAGCTCGTGAACTTTCTCTTGAGCTGGTTGTTGCGCCTGCGCCTCCAGGGCGGCGCACATGGCGAGGATGCAAAGACTTATCCTGATCGCAGGTAATCTCATGATGAGCTCCTTTGGGATTCCGCTGCGTGCTGTTCGCTCAAGCCGAACAAAGATCAGCAAGCGGAGTCCGCTCAGCTCGTAACCAAGTCCGCCTTCCGGGTCGAAACCGGCGAATCTCGAAACGAACGGACTTACCTTGGCGTAACAAAAGACACAGCTAAGGATGTTACCGCGCTTGTAACCAGATGAGGCGGTCGCTGGACTTACGCACACTTGCAAGTTATAAGTGTGCAATACTCGCATTTGATTTAGACTGGAGGGGCCATGCGGTTGTTTCAAGCACTTCTTGGCATCGTCTGCATAGTTGCCGCAGCTCTTGCAGGTACTGAAGCGCAAGCCCAGACCGTCTGGGGATCGCCAACGGTTGCCTTGAAAAGCGGTGAAACCGTCGAGTTGGGAGAGGTCTACTGGGTGGTTAGATGCAGATCGCTCCTGACAGGCACGCCGGAAGCTGAAGTCCTCCAGGGCCCTTCGCAAGTGAGCGTGACCGTCAAACAAGAGATGGTGCTCCCTCGCCAGATGGCAGGGATGGCCGTCTACCTGAACCGCAAGTTATCGCGTGACAGCTGACTGACGGAGGTAGCAGCCCATCAGCTTCATGTCGCGCTCGATTTCCGTCCGCATGAGGCCGAGCGCGCGCTCGACACCGGCCTGGCCGGCCGCCGCCAGGGGAAAGAGATAGAAGCGCCCGACGCCGACGGCCTTGGCGCCGAGCGACAGCGCCTTCAGCACATGGGTTCCGCGCTGGACGCCGCCGTCCATCAACACGTCGATCCGATCGCCGACGGCATCGACGATTTCGGCCAGCTGATCGAAGGGCGCGCGCGAGCCGTCGAGCTGCCGGCCGCCGTGATTGGAGATCACGATGCCGGTGCAGCCGATCTCGGCGGCGCGCTTGGCGTCCGCCACCGACATCACGCCCTTGAGACAAAACTGGCCGTTCCAGAGCGCGCACCATTTCGGCCACGTCGTTCCAGTTCATGGACGGGTCGAGCATCTCGGTGAAATAGCGCCCGATCGACATGCGCGCCGCCGCTCATGTCGACGTGCTCGTCGAGCTGCGGCAGCTTGAAGCGTTCGTGCGTGACGTAGTTGATGCCCCACATCGGCTTGATCGCGAATTGGAGCATTCCGGCGAGCGTCAGCCGGAACGGAATGGAAAAGCCGGTGCGCAGGTCGCGCTCCCGGTTTCCGCCGGTGATGCTGTCGACAGTCAGCATCATCACGTCGACGCCAGCCTCCTTCGCGCGCTGCATCATGGCGCGGTTGAGGCCGCGGTCCTTGTGAAAATAGAACTGATAGACTTGCGGCGTCTTGTGCGCCTTGCGCAGCTCTTCCAGGCCCACCGTTCCCAGCGAGGATACGCCGAACATCGTTCCGGCCTTTGCGGCCGCGGCCGCGACGGCGCGTTCGCCGTGATGGTGGAACAGTCGTTGCAGCGCAGTGGGAGAGCAATAGATCGGCATCGCGAGCTTCTGGCCCAGCACGGTCACTGACATGTCGACGGTCTCGACGCCGCGCAGAATGTTGGGAACGAGGTCGCAGCGCTCGAAGCTCGCCGTGTTCCGGCGATAGGTCACCTCGTCGTCTGCGGCTCCGTCGATATAGTTGAAAATCGGACCGGGAAGCCGCCGCCTGGCAAGCTGCCGGAAGTCGTGAAAGTTATGGCAATCGCGCAGGCGCATGCCGTGTCCCGTGATGCCGACCGCTCGCTCATTGCAGCGGGATGTTGGCCTGGCGGATCACCTTGGCCCACTTGGCGGTTTCGTCGACGATGTATTTCTCGAATTCGGCGGGCGACATCGGGCTTGGCACGCTGCCAAGCTCGGCGAGGCGCGCCTTGATCTTCGGAGTCGGCGAGCCCCGCGTTGATCTCCTTGTTGAGCAGCGCGACGATCTCGGCCGGCGTGCCCTTGGGCGCGCCGATGCCCTGCCAGGTATTGGCCTCGAAGCCCGGAACGGATTCGCCAATCGTCGGCACGTCCGGCAGCGCCTGCCGAGCGCTTGGCCGTGGTCACCGCCAGCGCGCGGATCTTGCCAGCCTTGATGTTCGAGATCGATTCCGGCAGCGGGCTGAAATAGACCTGCACCGTGTCCGCCCATCAGGTCCGTGATCGCGGGCGCGCCGCCGCGATAGGGCACGTGTAGCATGTCGATGCCGGTCATCAGCTTCAACAGCTCGCCGCCGATATGCGATGTGCTGCCGGTGCCGCCCGACGCCATGCTGACCTTGCCCGGATTGGCTTTCGCCCAGGCGATGAACTCGGGCACGGTCTTGGCTGGATTATCGATGTGTTCACGATCATGACCAGCGGCAGGCTGCTGATCATCGCAATCGGAACGATGTCGCGGATGAAATCGAAGGTGAGATGCTGGTAGAGCGTGGCGTTGGCCGTCACCGATCCGGGGATTAGCAGAAGCGTATAGCCGTCGGCGGGCGCGCGGACGACCGCCTCCACTCCAATATTGGTGCCGCCGCCCGGCCGGTTCTCGATGACGAAAGGCTGCCCCAGGTGATCCGAAAGCCATTGCCCCGTCAGGCGCGCCAGGATGTCGAGCGCGCCGCCCGGCGGCACCGGCACGATGATGCGCACCGGCCGCGACGGATAGGCCTGCGCCCGGCTGACGGAACCAGGTCAATCAACGATGCCGGCAGGGCGACAGCGGCCGTTGCAAGGCGCAGGATGGCGCGGCGGGGGGTTGAGGGTTTCATGGCGGACCCTCCGGATGCGGCTGTTGCCCTATTATGCGAATCTTCTTGTGCGCTTGAACACCACGCAACCGGCGCAGGGGCTGGGCCGAGTTCCAATGTCCATGATCAAGAACATGCCCCTGTCTCCGGCTTGATGTTTGCGAACTTGATGACCTTCGACCACTTCTCGGTTTCGGCGGCGATGAAGGCCGCGAAGGCGCTGGGCGAGCCAGCAAACGGCGTGGCGCCCAGGTCATCAAGCCGCGCTTTGATCCTCGGATCGGCCAGCGCCGCGTTGACCTCTTTGTTGAGCATGTCGACGATATCGCGCGGCGTGTTGCGGGGCGCGCAGAGGCCGCACCAGCCCGCCGCCTCGTAGCCCGGCACCGAGTCAGCGACGGTCGGCACGTCCGGCAGAACCGCGAGCCGCGTCTTGGTCGCCACCGCCAATGCGCGCAACCGGTTCGCCCTGATGTGCTCGATCGATGTGGGCACGGCATCGAACATCACCTGGACCTGGCCGCTCAGGAGATCGATCAGCGCCGGCGCTGTGCCGCGGTAGCGCACCGTGACGATGTCGACGCCGGTCATCATCCTGAACAGCTCGGCCGCCACATGCGGCGCCGTCCCGGTCCCGGGCGTCGCGATGTTGACCTTGCCCGGATTGGCCTTGGCGTATGCGATGAGCTCGCCGGCGGTTCGCACCGGGAATGCGGGATGCGCTTCCAGGATGAGGGGAATGTGATTGACGCTGGCGACCGGCGCGATGTCGCGGATGAAATTGTAGTTGAGATTGTCGAACAACGCCGCGTTGATCGCGCTCGCCGCAAAGGCAAGCAGCAGCGTATAGCCGTCAGCCGGCGCGCGTACGACCGCCTCGGTGCCGATATTGCCGGCGGCGCCCGCGCGGTTCTCGATGATGAAAGGCTGGCCGAGCCGCTCCGACAGCCACTGCCCGATCAGCCGCGCCGACATGTCGATCGGGCCGCCGGGCGGGACGGCGACGATGATGCGGACCGGCCGCGTCGGATAGGCTTGCGCCGAAGTCACTCGTGACAAGGCCGGCAATGCAACAGCGCCCATTGCGAGGCGCAAGACAGTACGGCGGGCATGCTTCATGGCGGTCCCTCCGGAAGCGGCTATCGGCACCTTGTGCAATCGTCTTGGGTGCTCGAGCCTGCGCGCAACGCTGCCACACTAGATCAAGAAATTGTGAGGTCGTGTAGTTCTAAAACGGACTTTGTTGGATGTCCGCTTGCTTCCGAACGCGACATTTGGCCGTCGAGAGGACTGTTGCGCGGGGCCAAAACCCGGCATTCTCTGCTGTGGCGGCTCCATGAGTGGATCGGCTGGCAACGGGGCAACTGGGCGTTGCTGAACCCAATCCAGCTATGGGCTCAGGAGTTGCGCGAACAATGGTAGCGTTAATCGCTGAAGGGAGAGCTTTATGGAATACAGGAAGAAAATTCCCGCGGAAGCGGTGGAGCTTTACTCGCGTTTTATCCATGGCGAGATCGATCGTCGAGCCTTTCTCCAGGGGGTGGAGCGTTTCGCCGTCGCTGGCCTGTCGGCTGCGGCGATCGTCGAGGCGTTGATGCCGAACTACGCCTTGGGGCAGCAGGTGCGCAAGGACGACGAGCGCATCAAGGCGAGCTATGAAACCGTTCCGTCACCGAACGGAAATGGGTACATCCGTGGCTACTTCGTCCGGCCGTTCAGCGCCGATACGCGCACCGATACGGCTGCGAAACTGCCTGGAGTCATCGTCATCCACGAGAACCGTGGACTGAATCCGCACACGGAGGACGTTGCGCGGCGATTTGCGTTGGAGAATTTCATGGCGTTTGCGCCCGACGCGCTGTCGTCAGTCGGCGGCTATCCGGGCGATGACTTCAAGGGCGGCCAGCTCTTTGCCAAGATCGATCCCGCCAAGCGGACCCAGGATTTCATCGCCGCCGCGCAGTGGCTGAAGTCGCGTCCGGACTGCACTGGAAAAATCACCGCAACCGGCTTTTGCTTTGGCGGCTCGTTGGCCAACAACCTGGCCGTTCTGCTGGGCGCGGATCTGGCCGCGGCCGCTCCGTTCTACGGCAGCGCGCCCAAGCCGGAAGACGTGGCGAAGATCAAGGGGGCGATCCTCGTCCATCACGGTGCTCTCGATAAGACATTGTCGGAGGCCTATCCGGCGCAGGAAGCTGAGCTGAAGAAAAACAACATCCGATACGAGGGCCATATCTACCCGAATTCGGTCCATGGCTTCTTCAACGACGCGACGCCGGAACGTTACAACAAAGCTACGGCCCAGCAGGCGTGGACGCGCACCATCGAGTGGTTCAACCAGTATGCGCGTGCATAAGAGAAGCGGGTTAGTACGATAGAGTCGGAGTGGTTCCGAAGCCGCACGTCCTACTGTGATGGCATCGGGACCACCTCCTTCGCATTCGCGTGTCTTCGCATTCGCCTGTGGATACTCGGTCATCCTGCCCACTGTGGGCAGATCGGCGATTGCGCAAGGTCAAGAACTGTCCTGGCCTGCTGCCCAGGGCCGGCCCTTCCACTGCGACTGGGGACGGGTGTATCGTGCGAGGTGGCCGGTTCTTTATTCGGCCATCGACGACCAATAACGTGAGCACGAAGGCGCGTGCTGTCACGACGCGCCGATCGGCCGATCTGGAGGATGCCTATGGAGAAGAAACGCGACCGAGGCTTGATGTTCGCCGCTGCGTTCGCCGTTGCGCTATTGGCGACGCCGTCCACCGCTCAGGTGATTGACTACGGGAAGTATCCCAACTTCAAGGGCCAATGGGTCCGCGGTCCCGGCAGCCCGAACAACTGGGTTCCGCTGGCCGGCCAGCCTCCGCTCACGCCCGAGTACAAGAAGATCTGGGACGACATCACGGCCGATCTGAAGGCCGGCGGGCCCGGCAACTGGCCGTCGACGTTCTGCATCCCGGCCGGCATGCCTGCCATGATGAGCCTCTACGATCCGGCCGAAATCATCGTGACTCCGGAGCTCACCTACGTCCTGGTCAGCCACAACGACGATTCCTACCGCCGCATCTACACCGACGGCCGCGATTGGCCGAAGGAGCCCGAGCCGACTTTCGCGGGCTACTCGATCGGCAAGTGGGTCGACGAGGATGGCGACGGCAAGTACGACGTGCTCGAGGTCGAGACGCGGTACATGAAGCTGCCGCGCGGTTACGACATCACGGGGATTCCGTTTCATGAAGACGGCAATGCCGTCATCAAGGAACGCATCTATCTCGACAAGGCCAATCCCAACAAGATGTACGACGAGATCACCGTCATCGACAACGCGCTGACGAAGCCCTACGTCAAGGTGCAGACGGGATTCCGCAATCCCGACCCCCGGCCGGTCTGGAAGTCGGACGTGTGCTCGGAATTCAACACGCATGTTCGGATCGGCGCGGAAAACTACTATCTGAGCGCCGATGGCAAGCTGATGCCTGCGAAGAAGAACCAAGCACCGCCAGACCTGAGCTATTTCCCGCGGACGCAATAACGCTACTTCGACAGAAATTGAGGCGCATGTTGTTGCGCCCTCTCCCCGCAAGCGGGGAGAGGGCATGTTTGACAGTTCAGCGGAAAGATCTGGGTGAGGGGCAGGCCGCGCCCCCTCACCCGACCGTGTTTGCTGAACAATCAGCACTGCCCTCTCCCCGCAGGCGGGGCGAGGGCGCATCAATAACCGCTGCGGCCCGCGGCTATGCCGCCAGCATTGCCTGCGGGCTGTGCGTTCTGCCGCGCAATTAGGCAGAGAACCGCAAGCTCCACAACAAACGCCAATGATTTCCTTTGGCACGGAGCTTGCTGCTTTCCCCGATAGAGTTGGCGGCTAGGGTTCCGGCCTTTTCGTAAGGCGACTGGTCCGAGAGCTGCCGCTCGGATGGGAGACATCCGTCCGAGTGCACGGCGGGATAAAAGCCCGGGAGACCTCGGTCGCCAGGATTGGCGTCGATCGGTCTCGCGCCAATCCTCGACCTATTCACGTCGAATTCGAACGAGGTGTGGCATGGCTTGTTTTTCGCAAATGACTCGCTTTTCTCAATCTCTGATCGGCCTCCTGACTGCGGCGACACTGACGGCAAGCCTGGGCGCAACCGCCCAAGCGGCGCCCAAGAAGGATTTCGACATCGCCTGGACGATCTACGTGGGCTGGATGCCCTGGCCCTATGCGGCGGAAGCCGGCATCGTCAAGAAATGGGGCGATAAATACGGCATCAACATCAAGGTCACGCAGATCAACGACTACGTCGAATCGATCAATCAATACACCGCCGGCAAGTTCGACGGTGTCACTGTCACCAACATGGATTCGCTGACGGTCCCGGCCGCCGGCGGCGTCGACACCAGCGCGATCGTGCTGGGCGACTTCTCCAACGGCAACGACGGCATCGTGCTCAAGAACGCCAAGGGGCTCGCCGACATCAAGGGCCGCAAGATCAACATCGTCGAATTGTCGGTGTCGCATTATCTGCTCGCACGGGCGCTCGCGACCGTGAAGCTGCGCGAACGCGACATCAAGATCATCAACACCTCGGACGCCGACATTGTCGGCGCTTTCAAATCGGCGGATTCAACTGCGGTGGTGACCTGGAATCCGCAGCTCATGGAGGTGAAGGCGGAGCCGAACACGACCGAGGTGTTCAACTCGAGCAAGATCCCCGGCGAGATCCAGGACCTGCTGGTGATCAAGACCGAGACGCTCAAGGACAATCCCGACCTCGGCAAGGCGCTGGTCGGCATCTGGTACGAGACCATCGCGCTGATGGAAGACCCCGGCGAGAAGGGCAAGGCCGCGCGCACCGCGATGGCGAAGCTCTCCGGCACCGACCTCCCTGGCTTCGACGCCCAGCTCAAGACCACGAAGATGTTCTACACGCCCAAGGACGCGCTCGCGTTCATGAGCTCGCCGGACATGCCCAAGATCATGGACCTCGTGCGCACGTTCAGCTTCGAGCACAATCTGCTCGGCGAGAAGGTGAAGTCGAAGGACGCGATCGGCATTGCAATGCCAGGGGCGACGCTCGGGTCACGGCAGAATGTCAAGTTGCGCTTCGATCCGACCTACATGAAGCTCGCGGCAGACGGCAAGCTCTGACGCCGATCGTACGCCAGCGCCGACAGCGGGGCCGTGCCATTCGCCGCGTGATGAACATCATTCCTCGGCGCGGCAGCCGTTTGCTGCTGGCCCTGATCCCGTTCGTGCTCATCGCATTCGTCTATGTCGTGGGGTCGGCGGAGCGCCGCGCTGCCAATCCCGACGACAAGCTCCTGCCTCCAGTCAGCGAGATGGTGGAGTCGATCGGGCGCCTGGCGTTCGAGGAGGACCGCCGCTCCGGTGAGATCGTGCTATGGGCCGACACCGCAGCCAGCATGCAGCGCCTGCTGATAGGCCTCGCGGTCGCGACGCTCATCGGTCTTGCGTTCGGGCTGACGCTCGGGCTCATTCCGGTTGCGGGCGCGGGTCTCGGCACCTTCGTCGCCGTGCTGTCGATGATCCCGCCAATGGCGATCCTGCCCGTTCTTTTCATTGTGTTCGGACTGGGCGAGCTCTCGAAGGTCGTGCTGATCGTATTTGGCATCGCGCCGTTCCTGATCCGCGACCTTGCGCTGTCGGTCGACAGCCTGCCCAGGGAGCAGCTCATCAAGGCGCAGTCGCTCGGCGCTTCGACCTGGCAGATCGCGATCCGGGTGGTGCTGCCGCAGATCATGCCGCGGCTGATCGAAGCGTTGCGGCTGTCGCTCGGGCCGGCGTTCCTGTTCCTCATCTCGGCCGAGGCGATCGCCGCCGACCTCGGGCTTGGCTATCGCATCTTCCTGGTGCGGCGTTATCTCTCGATGGATGTCATCCTGCCCTACGTCGCCTGGATCACGCTGCTCGCTTACGTGATGGATTTCGCGCTGGCATGGCTCGCGCGCCGCGGCTTCGCCTGGGCCTATGCGGGACGGACCGGATGAGCGCGATCTCGCTGCGCGATGTCTGGGTCGAATACGGCGAGCAGATCGTGCTCGAGCGCGTCAATCTGCAGATCGCGGCCGGTACTTTTCTGTCGGTGGTCGGACCGTCAGGAGCCGGCAAGAGCACCTTTCTGCGCCTGATCCTCGGCCAGGAAGGGCCCTCGCGCGGCGCGATCCTGATCGACGGCAAGCCGTTGCCGGACGAGCCGGGGCCTGACCGTGGCGTTGTGTTCCAGCGCTATTCGGTGTTCCCCCATCTCACGGTGCTTGGCAATGTGCTGATCGCGTTCGAGTTTGCCGGCAGCCCTCTGCTGTCGCGACTGACCGGGGTGGCACGCCGCACCGCGATCGCGGACAGCGAGAAGCTGATCGAGGAAGTCGGCCTCACGCCGCATCGCGACAAGTACCCGAGCGCGCTCTCGGGCGGCATGCAGCAGCGTCTCGCGATCGCACAGGCGGTGGCGCGCAAGCCGCGCGCGCTTCTGCTCGACGAGCCGTTCGGCGCGCTCGACCCCGGCACGCGTACGCAGATGCATCAGCTGATCAGGGCGTTGTGGCGCGATTGCGGGATGACCGTGATCATGGTCACCCATGATCTCAAGGAGGCTTTCAATCTCGGCACGCGGCTCATCGCCTTCGACAAGACCCGCCGCGATCCGCAGGCGCCGGGGCGCTTCGGCGCGACTGTCACCTACGATCTCGATCTGACGCGCGATGGGCCCGTGCCCGTGCTCGGCTTCCTCAAGCCTTTAACCGCCAAGCAAGAGCCCAATCAGTTCCAGGGAGACATGCCATGATGTTCGATCCGCCTCGCCGCCGCTCGCGCAAGGCCGGCCTGCGGCGGCCGCCCGAAAGGTTGCGGCGGCATCATCCCGATTTCGACCGGATGGCGACGCAGGGTTGGAAAGCGCTCGATGCGGAAGGCCGCCTGCCGGAGCAGGGCTGGCGCCGGGAGCAGAAGTGGGCGCTCGACATGGGGCTGCCCGGGGCGGACTGCCTGACCGACAAGACCATTCCGACGTTTGCGCGCGGGGAGCTGCCGCACTTCGCCGGCATCAACACGTTTCTCAAGGCGCCCTATGTCGAGAACGTGCGCGATGTGGCGAAGTATGATGCCGCGGTGCTCGGCATTCCGTTCGATTCCGGGACAACCTACCGCCCCGGCACGCGCTTTGGGCCGCAGGGCATCAGGCGCATTTCCGCGCTCTACACGCCCTACAACTACGAGCTCGGTGTCGATCTGCGCGAGCAGATGACGCTCTGTGACGCGGGCGACGTATTCACGATCCCGGCCAATCTGGAAAAGAGCTTCGACCAGATCACGCGCGGCGTCGCGCATGTGTTCTCGTCGGGTGCGCTGCCGCTGATGCTCGGGGGCGACCATTCGATCGGATTTCCCTGCGTGCGTGGCATCGCGCAATGCACGTCGAAACGCATCGGAATCATTCATTTCGACCGTCACATCGACATCCAGGAGAAGGACCTGGACGAGCGCATGCACACCACGCCCTGGTATTGGGCAACGAGCCTGCCGAACGTGCCGGCCTCGAACCTGGTGCAACTCGGCATCGGCGGCTGGCAGGTGCCGCGCGCCGGCGTGCAGGAGGCGCGCAAGCGCGGCAGCAATGTGCTGACCATCGCCGATATCGAGAAGCTCGGCCTCGACAAGACGGCCGAGATCGCGCTCGAGCTCGCCTGGAAGGATGCCGACGCGGTCTACATTTCCTTCGACGTCGACTCGCTCGATTGCGGTTTCGTGCCGGGCACCGGCTGGCCGGAGCCCGGTGGTTTCTTGCCGCGCGAGGCGCTGAAAATTCTTGGGCTCGTCGCCGCTGAAGGCATCTGCGGCCTTGAAGTTGTCGAAGTGTCACCGCCTTATGACACGTCTGACATTACGGCACTTGTCGGTGTGCGGGTTGTGGTGGAAGCACTCGGCTCGCTGGTCGCCCACGGCAAGCTTGGCGGCCACAAGCGGCTCATCGATAAGCCGGTCGCGTATTGAGGAGCAGTCTCATATCAGGGGACGTTATGTCTCGTAGGACCGAGTACGACATGTCTCGTAGGACAGAGTACGACCGTGGTGGCCGCGGTTGGTCGGCAGCGATCGACATCCATCACAATCAACCGGTACCGGGCCAGCCCGCGCAATGGCAGGCGCCGCATCGCGAGCGCACGCAGGACAAGAGCGGTGCGACGCGCCGAACCCGATCTCGACCTCGTCGAGGCGGCGTTCGCGGAGGGATTTGCCGAAGCGAGCGATCCGACAAGTTTCCTGCGGCTCGCCCAGATTCCGTTCGAAGCGGTAGCAGACGATGGTGCAAAGCTCGCGCTGCTCCGCGTCGAGGTCGAGGCCGTGACTGATGTTGGCTCTTTGACGCCACACCTCGGCGGCGGCAGCATGCGGTTCGATCCGCTCCCGGCCCGCATGGTCTCGCGCCGCAAGCGGCTGCGCTTCATGTATTTTGACGGCACGACCTTGCGCCCGCTCGATCTGGCGCAGGTGAAGGCTTTGGTTCCGGTGCGACGCTGACGCCGTCGACTGGAGGGATGGACTGACCGGGCTCGTCGGCGGGCGTCCGCGCCCTTGCCACACCCAGATTTTGCTTATTGCGGCGGCAAGTTTCGTTATATGCTGTGCTAAGCGGCGCCGGCTTTGGCGGCCGCAATATATCGATTGCCGGGGAGGTTCTGATGCAAGCCGCGCGGATAGCGTTTGCTGTCGCAGTCTCTGTCGCCGCCCTTATCGCCCATGTCCCTGCACAGGCGCAGGACATTCAGAAACTGTTCGTCGAAGGCGACATCGTGCGCGGCAACACGCCGCTTGGCGCGACCGGCCCGATCTGCGTGCTGACCAGCCAGTTCAAGCGCGGCGAGAACGTCGTGTTCCGCATCCGCGTGCGCAATCTGCAGGGCAAGCCGATCGACGACCGCCGGCATCAAGTCGATCGAGGTCGAGCTTGCGGATGGCCGCAAGCTGCCCACCCGCTACGGCGGCCACCCGCCGCGCCAGCCCACCGACTTCTTCTGGACCGCGGCCTGGATGATCCCGGACAACTACCCGACCGGCTCGCTGGGATACAGCATCACGGCGACCGACGTGGAGGGCAACACCGTCAAATGGGAGCCGCTGCGCGAGTTCCGCTCTTGGCCGAGCGTGATTGCGGGTACGGTGGAATACGTCAAGCAGGCGCAGCAATAAGCGCTGGCGGCGGAGTTCAGGGTCGGCTTCCATGACGATTCAGAGCAGCCGGCTAAATTCGGCTGAATATGTTGTGTCGTCCCCGCGAAGGCGGGGACCCATACTCCGCAGCGTCTCCATTGTTCGAAAGCTGTGCCATATCGCTTGGACACGGCGTATGGGTCCCCGCCTGCGCGGGGACGACGCGTTGATAGTTTGCGCCGCATCATTCGCGCTGGCTCTGCTGAGCTGCCTCGTCGCGATCGAGGCCTCTGCCGCGCCGCTGCCGTCGCAGCTCGGGCCCGAAGTTGCCATGACGCGCCCGCGCGACGGCTACGTCGGGCGCCTCAATGTCACGCCCGAGAACGGCCCGGCCGGCACGACGGTGACGGTCACGGCCGACCAGCTGCCGCCGAACCAGGAGCTTGCAGCTGGTCTGGCGCACCGTGAAGGGAAGCTGGAAGGTCGACGGCCCCGAATATCACGGCCGCGACTTCAAGCCGGTCGCCTATGAGATCGCCAAGGTGAAGTCGGACCATGACGGCCGCCTCAGCGCGAGTTTCGTCGATCCCGGAGGATTTCGGCTTCGCGCACGACATCGTGCTGCAGCAGGGCGACCGGCTGCTCACCCAGGTGAACTTCTCGATCGACATGACGGTCGAGATCTCGCCCAAGGAGGGCCCGCTCGGCACGCCGATCACGGTCGAGCGTCAAGGGCATCGGCTGGCGCTCGCTGTTCAACTCCTGGCTCCTGCTCTACGACAATCACTTCACCGGCTGGATGTCGGCGGTGACGACCGGCGGCTCCGGCGAAGTTCACGATTCCGGCGACCGGCCGCGCCGGCGAGCACGTCTCGAAGTGCTGCACGGCGAGCTCACGTTTCCCGTATCGCAACATGCAGCAGAACCCGGAACCCGACCGGCCGCGCTGGGCGATCCCGTTCACGGTCACGCCGGACCCGCCGTGCTGCCGCCACCGCCGCAGACGCAGGCGCAGACGATCGTGCGCGGCCTGCCGCCGCCGGGCGAGCTGGTGCGCGACGCCGGCATTCTCCGGCATCCACGAGCCGGTCGTCGTACGCGGCGAGGGCTTCGAGCCGGGCAAGACCTATGCGCTCAACTGGACGCGCGTGGTCGGCAACCGCATCAGCGCCGGCGGCTGGGAGGAGGGCTCGCAGGTCGTGGCGGAGGCCACGCGCGGACGCGCGCCGGCCGCGCCGAATTCACGGTTCACGGTGCCGGACGATCTCGGCGGCACGCACGGCCTGTGGGTCGACATGGGTGGCGAACGCAAGAAGACCGGCACGTTCTGGATCAAGCCGACAGCGCTGCCGCTCGACGTCGGACGCGGACCGGCCGGCACCGAGTTCCGCATTCACCTCAAGGGCACGGGCTGGACCGAGACGTCCAACATCATGCACGTGGTCTACGACAACGGCTATATCGGCTATGCCTGCGGCTTCAACAGCCAGGGCGACATCGAGCTGATCATGAAGGCGACCGGCGAGCCCGGCTGGCACTTCATCGATCTCTATCCCGGCATCTACAAGGGCGAGGAGACGCGGCCGAACAATTTCCGCATCCCGCAGCTCACCTGGTACGACGACCATCCGGGCGAGGACTATCCGGCGTTCCACTTCGCCTTCGAGGTGACGGGGAAGTAGGGCGGGCGCTGCCCTCGCGCATCGACCGCGTGACGTCGCGCGCACACTCGATGAAGCGCTCGACCACCGGGCTGAGCGTTCGATTCTTCAGCGTCACGATGTTGACCGGCCATGGCCGCACCGGCAAATCGACAGGCAATACTTTGAGCGACTTGAAGTACGCCACTGACCGCGGCATCGCGGTGATGAACTGGCCGTCGGCAAGGAAATGGGTAATGACCGACATGGACAGCGTCACCAGGCTGGCCCTCGGCATGGCGAGGCCGCGCGCGTGGCAAGCCTCCGCCAGAATTCCGGTAGTTCCATGTCTGCGGTCGCCTGCATGATCCAAGGCTCATCGACAAGTTCGGCAAGATCGATCTTGCGGCGACGGGCCGCCCATTTGCTCTTGGCGCCCGGCGGCAATCACCAATTGGTCATCGAAAAGAGATTTCAATATTCAAATCATCCGTTGGCGGCTCCTCGGCCTGTAGCGGCCATCCCCGTCCCAGGATGAGGTCATATTTTCGATCACGCAGTTCCCGAAAGTCACGCGTGCCGGAAGCAGAAGCCACTTCGTCGAAGTGCAAGACCACGCGCGGATATTTTTCAACGAACCGTTCAAGGACGTGCGGGATGACCGTGAATGCGATCGCCAGCGGGCATGCAATCCTGATTTCGCCCGTTGTCGGATCGGCCAAGATACTCGATGTCCCTGACGCTCTGCTTCAGTTCGTCGAACACTGCAATGCTTCGTTTGAGCAGCGCGTTGCCATACATGGTCGGCTCGACCCCCTGCGGGGATCGATCGAGCAGCCGCACGCCGAGCGCATGCTCGAGGTCGGCGATCACTTCCGACACGGCGGGTTGGGAAACTCCGAGCTGCACCGCCGCCTTGGCCATGCTGCGGTGCTGAACGACCATGTGAAACACGTGCAGGTCGCGCAGCCTGAGCCGCCGACCGATCTGGCTCTCCCAGTCGATCTTCCGTGGCATAGGAACATTCTTATATGGATAGAAATAAATGGGGAATTCCCCTTATATCTGAGCGCCGCTAGGGTTTCAATCAACGTACGCATCAACATCGCGCAACGATCCTCGCCAGCGGAGGATCACGACCATGCGAATGCGAGAAATGGTTCTGGGATCGTTGGCCGTCGCCGCCACTTTGGGATTTGCGGCGAGCGCAATGGCGCAAGTCTATCCGTCGCGTCCGATCACGATCATCGTGCCGTTCCCTGCGGGCGGCTCGAGCGACGTGCTCACGCGCATCGTGGCCGAGCGCATGCGGCGTCGCTCGGTCAGCCGGTCATCATCGACAACGTGGGCGGCGCCGCCGGCAGGACCGGCACCGGCCGGGTCGCTCGCGCGGCACCCGATGGCTACACGCTCGGCCACGGCAGCGCCGGCACGCACATGGCGAACGGCGCTGTCTACACGCTCAACTACGACGTGCTGAAGGATTTCGAGCCGGTGTCGCTGCTCGCGGACACTCCGCAGCTCATCGTCGCAAGGAAGACAATGCCGGCGAACGACTTGAAGGAGTTGATCGCTTGGCTGAAGGCAAACCCGGACAAGGCGTCGATGGGGACCTCCGGCGTAGGCGGCTACTCACATCTCGCCGGCGTCTTCTTCCAGAAGCAAACCGGCACGCGCTTTCAATTCGTGCCTTATCGCGGCGACGGCGATGCAGGACCTGGTGGCCGGGCAGATCGACTTGATGATCGACCAGACGTCCAATGCGCTGCCGCAGGTTCGCGGCGGCAATATCAAGGCCTACGCGGTCGCGGCCAAGACCCGCCTGGCAGAAGCGCCCGATATCCCGACGGTGGACGAGGCGGGATTGCCCGGATTCCACTTTTCGCATTGGTATGCGTTCTTTGCGCCCAAGGGCACGCCAAAACCTATCATTGGCAAGCTCAACGCTGCGACTGTGGAGGCCTTGGCCGATCCGGCGGTGCGACGCGCGGCTGACCGATCTCGGGCTGGAGATTTTCCCGCGCGAGCAGCAGACCCCGGAGGCGCTCGCCGCCTACCACAAGGCCGACATCGAGAAGTGGTGGCCGATCATCAAGGCGGCGGGGATCAGGGCGGAGTGATTCCGGCAAATTCCGCATCTCAGCCAACTACAATCAGAGGAGACACCATGAAACCTTTCCCGTCGACGATTTCTGCATCTGGCAGCGGGCGCATGTCGCGCTCCCGTGCACTGTCGCGCATCGCGCGGGCGCAAGCCTATCCGACGCGGCCGGTGCGCATCGTGGTCTCCTCTCCGCCCGGCGGCACGGCCGACTTCCTCGCGCGCGTGATGGGTCAATGGCTGTCGGAGCGGCTCGGCCAGCCATTCGTCATCGAGAACAAAGGCGGCTCCGGCAACAATATCGCCGCGAGGCGGTCGCGAGTGCGCCCGCCGACGGCCATACGCTGCTCGTGGTAAACCCGGCGCATGCACTCAACGCGACGCTCTACGACAAACTCAATTTCAATCTTCATCCGCGACATCGCGCCAGTCGCGGGACTTCTCCGCGCGCCCAATGTCATGGAGGTGCACCCATCGGTTCCGGCCAAGACGGTGCCCGAGTTCATCGCCTACGCGAAGGCCAATCCCGGCAAGGTCAACTATGCGTCGGCCGGCACCGGAACCTTGCTCCATGTGGCCGGCGAGCTGTTCAAGATGATGGCCGGCATCGACATGGTTCACGTCCCCTATCGCGGCACGGCCGCCCGCGCTGACCGACCTGCTCGGCGGACAGGTGCAGATGATGTGCGACAACATATCGACGTCCATCGAGCACATCAGGGCCGGCAAGCTGCGCGCGCTGGCGGTGACCACGGCGACGCGCTCGGAGCATGCTGCCGGACCTGCCGACCGTGGGTGATTTTCTGCCGGGCTTCGAGCAGAGCGCGTTTCTTTGGCATCGGCGCGCCCAGGAACACGCCCGCCGAAATCATCGACAAGCTCAACAAGGAGATCAACGCGGGCCTCGCCGATCCCAAGATCAAGGCGCGACTCGCCGAAGCGGCCGGCCCGGTCCTTCCAGGCTCGCCCGCCGACTTCGGCAAGCTCATCGCCGAGGAAACCGAGAAGTGGGGCAAGGTGATCAAGCTCGTCGGCATCAAGCCGGACTGATCTGAAACTAGCAGATGACCATGCCCGCCATCGTCACCGCGGTGAGCCGCAGCAAGGGCCACACGTTCAGCAAACCCAATGAGCTGATGATCCGCCTCGTCGCAGGCCTCGGCGTCGAAGGGGATGCGCATCTGGGCGAAAAGGTGAAGCATCGCTATCACGCCGTGAAAAATCCGGACGCGCCGAATCTGCGGCAGGTGCATCTCATGCACGAAGAATTGTTCGACGAACTGCGCGCCGGCGGCTTCAATGTGCAGCCTGGCGCCATCGGCGAGAACGTGACAACGCGCGGCCTCGATCTTCTGGCTCTGCCAACGGGTGCGCGACTGCGGCTCGGCGCCGAGGCTGTGATCGAGGTCACCGGTCTGCGCAATCCTTGCAGGCAGATTGACGCGTTTCAGCCGGGCTTGACTGCGGCAGTGCTCGGGCGGGACTCGGAGGGGCACCTCATCCGCAAGGCCGGCGTCATGGCGATTGTCATCACGGGCGGCGATGTGAAGGCAGGAGACGTGATCACGGTGGAGTTGCCGGCGGGGGAACACCGTGCGCTGCAGCCGGTGTAGCCGGCAGCCCGGCCTCCCGCGTACCGATCACGGTCACCATGGCGGCCGACCGACCCGGATAGAGCGCCGCCGCGCACACGGCAAACAAGGTCGGCGGAGACACGCTGCGTCCGCCGACCAAGTCGAGTTCAAGCCGGCAGACTAGCCCGCGTGCCTCGCGCGCGCCTTGACGACCAGCATTCCAATAAATACGGCGGCGAGTACTGCAAAGGCCGTTGCGGAGATTGCCACGGGCCAATGGATACCCGGCGACGTCAGCGCCAGGTAGGTGTGACCGACAGCGGACAGCGCAAACAACGCTGCAAAGATCGCAATGGCCATCGTTGACATTGCCTTGCCTTGGCTTTGCATCATGTCGGCATAGCCGATCTTCTGCGACGAGCGCGGAAGGTCACCGAGCAACGATCGGACGGTAAGATGATCGCAGGCCGTGATCGCGATCACGGTCAGGACTCCGACCGCGCCGAAGACGAGCACGCCCATAAGCGTGGATGTCTTAACCATGGTGAGGAGAGCGGGATTCATGACGATGGCGGCGACCATCAATGCCATCATGGGCAACATCACGGCCGCCCGAAGATATCGGGCGCGGCGGACGCGGGTGGCGATCGCGGGCTTCTGCGCGTCGCTCACCAGGTAGGTGCGGCGCGGTGCGAAAACCCAGGGGTTGACGGTCGTGAACAGCCAGCCCTCGGGGATACGCTTGAACTGGGCTTCCTCGAGCCCAGCCGGTAAGAGACGGAATTGCATGGACGTTGCTCCTGTTTCGATTTTCGGAGCGCCGATCGCTCCGGTTTGGAATCGAGCCTACGTGAAAGGCCGGCAAATGCTGTGATGGCCGTCACGTTGATGTCGGAAAACGCCGTTCCGCCTTCGAGCACCGACCGCAGGCGCGAAAGAGACAGCACTCCTCCCATCGCGTTAGCGCGGCAGAGACGACGGTTGATGGTCGCGCGGGCGCGGTAGAACCTCAGAGGGCGAGTGGGTCAATTCCATCGGACCTTGCTTTGGTGTAGTTCTTAGTTCCTGCTCCAACTCGCAGGTGGGCGCGCGGCCAGCCTTGCGAACGTTGAGCACCGGAACGCCAGCCCCTTAAGGAGATTCCAACATGACGCGGTTTCACAATGTCCTCCTCACGAGCGGTCTCGCTCTCGCGCTCTGTGATGGAGCGGCTCAAGCGCAGCCGACACAAGCCTATGCTGACCTTGCAAATGCCGGCGCTGCCGGACCCGGTCCGCGTTACCCTGAACCCCGCTACCACCGCTTTGCTGGTGCTCGACTACGTCGAGGAGATCTGCAACACCCAGCCGAAATGCAAGAGCCAGATGCTGCCGGCCATGACCCCATTCATGGCGCAGGTCCGCAAGGCCGGCATGACCGTGGCATACGGCACCCGTGAGCAGAACATGTCCAATTGGCTGCCGGAGGTCGCTCCGGCTCCGGGCGACATCAAGATCGTGAACACTGCCCAGGACAGGTTCTACAACACCGATCTCGACAAGGCGCTGAAGGCGAAGGGCATCACGACGATCATCATGGTCGGCTGGAAGGTCAGCGGCTCGCTGGCCTACTCGTCGGTCGGAGCGACGCTGCGCGATTACACCGTCGTGATCCCGGTGGACACGACCGCGGCCGCCACCGACTACGAGCAGACCATCGGCTTCTATCAAATATTGAATCAGGGCAACGGCAACCTGACGAACGTGCCTCTGAAGCCAAAGGCCCCGACGCTGACCCGCACGGACATGATCACCTTCCAATAAGGCGCCGGCTCAAAGGGCTCAGAATTGCTGAGCAGCCGCATCGCGAAATGCGGCGGAGTAGGGCTAATGGCTCCGAGTTCTCCGCCCGTCATGCCCGCGCTTGTCGCGGGCATCCACGTCTTGCTTCCTTCGGCAAGATAAAGACGTGGATGGCCGGGACATTAGCGCGTTCACGCGCGTCTTCGACGCGCTATGCCCGGCCATGACGACGTGGTGAGTCATTGCCGAGTATCGCTTGCATAGCACGAGCGGATCAAGTGCGGCGGCGGCCGCTATTACTCCGGCACGCCGACCGTAAAGCCAATCCAGCGGGCGAAGCCGACGACGCCGAGCCAGCAGACGAGCGAGATCGCGCCCGCGAGCTTGCCGGCCGGAGCGACCGGCACGCCGTGATCCCATTTGGCCACGCCGCGGAAGGTGATGAGCTCGAACACCACCATGTTGATGCCGGCCAAGAGCATCAGGAGCATCTTCACCCGGAACGCGGTGTTCGAGAAATATTCGGTGGCATGGTGGATGAACATCAAGGTTCCGGTTATCGCGGCAACCACGAAGGCGCTCCAGGTCCACGGCAGCACGTCGCGACAGAGCTCTGTCACAGCGCGATTGTTCGAGCCGAGCCCGAGCAGGCGGAAGTCCACGATCGCGATGGTGCCGAACACGAGCGTGATAGCGACGACGTGGACGATCTCGATGACCGGAAACGCGACGGTCGATTCCGCGATATAGAGCGCCAGCGGTGTGGATTTCGAGCCAGCTGAGCAGTGCCGTCACGGTGTCCAAGGCGTGTCCTCCTGTTTCCTTCAGTTCGTGGTCCGTGCATCTCAGCAAGCGCAACTCAAGCAACTCAATACGTGTAGGCGATCAGGCGTCCGGTCGCGACGATCCCGAGCCAGATCAGGATGCTGGAAGCGGCGAACACGCGCTTGGCTGCAGCCTTTTGGCTCCGATCCTCCCATGCGGCCGGGTCGTGCCGCAGCGAGACCTGGAAGGCAGGCGGTGAGGCCGATCCCGACCAGGAGCATCGCCATCTTCCACCAGAAGGTTGCGTTGCCGAGCGTGCGCTGCGGCTCCGCGATGATGAGAATGATGCCGGTCGGCGCCAGTACGACAAGCCCGCCCCAGATCCAGGGCAGGAAGCGTTGCGCCGTCTCGTACATGGTCTGGGTTCGGCCTGCAAGCCGGGCGATGCGCGCGCCGATCATCACGGCCGCGGTGACGATCATGGTGATCGCCACGATGTGGGTGATCTGAATCGTCGGGATCAGCCACACGCTCTTGCGGATCGCGAGGCTGAGCCAAGTATCGGCAATCCAATCGGCGAATGCCAGCATGGCAAGGCGTCCCCCTTGTTTTATTTGCTACCGAAGCCTGATGCGATCGGCCGCAAGGGGCCTTGACCTAGGTCAAGGACGAGAGCGCAAGGCGCGGGCGGCTCATCAACCGGAGCGCGCGTATGTCGATCCTTTGGACCAGCAGGATGTACCGCGGAGCTCACCAATCGTGTCGTTTGAGACGAAGTGGCAATGATGGAAGGGAAACCAATCCAAATAAACCTTCTGGTGAGCCGCCGATTCCATCGTGGAATGGCTCCCGTTTGCAGGATCGACAACGATGAGGGATGCCGCAGCGCAGTGTGAAAAGAAAAAAGAAATCCGAATGCTCCGCTGAAGCCACTAACGAGAATGAGGGGACCCATGCCCGGATGGGCATGGCGTCTCTCACCCTAACTCAGAAGGAGGAACACCATGAACCGACGTCATCTTCTTCGTATTTCGGCGGTCACCACGTTGGGCCTCGCCGTACTGCCGGGCAGCGCAGTCAGCCAGCAAAAGTCGCTCAAGGATCAGCTTGTGGGCACATGGACGCTCACCGCGTGGGAGCAGAGCCGCCCCGACGGCAGCAAGTTGCAGCGTTTCGGCGCCAATCCGAAGGGCGTCCAGGTATTTGACGCCAACGGTCGCGCCTACGCCCTGTTCAGCCGTCCGGACCTGCCAAAGATCGCGTCCAACAATCCCTCGACGCCGACGCCCGAAGAGGCGAAAGGCATCGTCGACGGGTCGATCGCCTATTACGGCACCTACACCGTCGACGAAGGCAGCAAGATCATCACGCTCAAGGTCGAGGCCAGCACTTTCGCCAACCAGATCACCGGCGATCAGAAGCGCACCGTCACGAGTGTCAGCGCGGACGAGCTCAAGATGGTGAATACGACCGTGCTTTCAGGCGGACAGATCAGCTACGCCTTCAAGCGCGCGAAGTAGAGCGTCAAGGAGCACACCAAGCAGGCTGTCTGATGCCAACCTGAGCCGGGGCCGCAGATAGTGGCGCCGCTCCAGATGCAAGGAGCGGGTGCAAAAAGGCCGGCGGGCGCCACGCCCGCCGGCCCGAGCCAGACTTACGATAGGACAAGACTAGCTGGCGTGCCGATTGCGCAGCTTGACCACCAGCATGCTGATGAAGACGAGCGCGAATGGCGCGAAACAGGCCGCCGCTACCGCCGCCATCCAGTTGCCGCTCGCCGAGGTCAAGGCCTCGTAGGTCTTGCCGGCTGTGGCCACCACGAACAACGATGCGAAGATCGCGATCGCCGGGGCCGACATCGCCTGTGTCTGGCTTTGCATCATGTCGGCATGTCCGATCTTGCGGGACGAGCGCGGCAGATCGCCGATGAGCGGCCTGACGTTGAGATAGTCGCAGACCGTGATCGCGGCCACGGTCAGCACGACGAACGATGCAAAGACAATCGCGCCCGTGAGCGAGAAGGTCTTCACCAGCATGAGCACGACGGGATTCATGATGATGCCGACGGCCATCAAGGCCATCAGAAGAAGGATCACGACCAACCGCAGATATCGCCCCCGGCGCACGCGCTCGGCGAGGGCGGGCTTCTGCGCGTCGCTGACCAGATAGGAGCGGCGCGGCGCGAAGATCCACGGACTGGCAGTCGTGAACAGCCAGCCCTCGGGAACACGTTTGAACTGGGCTTCCTCCAGCCCATTCGGCAAGAGGTGAAATGACATGGCAGGCTCCTGTCCCTAAGGCCGAGGCCAATTGCCCCGGGGTCGGGAGCCGAATTTATGAAGTGCGCCCGCAGTGACTGTGATGGCGATCACAGATCGGGCGTATGTCGGTTGCTGAGCAGCCCACGATCTTTCTCGTCGGATGAGTTGCCATACTAACATACCGAAATGAATTTAGGACGAGCGCCCTACATCCTCCGTTAACCCGGCCCGCCGCAAATGACGGTTGATGGGGCCTCGTCGTCAGCAAAGCGCTGTCACACGGTTTGATCGACAACCGGAGCATCCAATGGCGACGTGATCACGTAGCTCCATCACGTAGCTCCATCACGTAGCTCCATGGCTGGCTATTGCCCGCCGTGCTGTTCGACGGCTGCCGGACGGCCGAAATCAATTCTGACGAAGCTTCTGTGCAGAGCCGGGGCCATCGCCGGGAAAGCGGCACATTGTAAAAGAGTACCTCGATGATACAGACGCCCTACGATGTTCTTGGCGTGTCTCGGAAGGCCAGTGGCGACGCAATCAGGACGGCGTTTTGCAAGGCCGCCAAGGCCTATCACCCCGACCTCAATTCTGGCGACCAGGCCAACGAGCAGAAGCTCAAGCAGGTCATCGCTGCGTACAAGTTCCTCAAGAACACCGAGCAGCGGTCGGCCTATGACCGGTTGCTCGCCGAGTATGAGCAGTATCTGAGAAGCCGTCGGTGGCAGATGATCCAGCGTTTCGCGGCGGCTCCGGTCGCGGCCCTGGTCAGCGGCGGGATCGTGGCTCTCGGAGTCTCGCTGTGGACCGTACCGCCGCACGCATCCGGGTTTGTCGAAGCAGAGGTCGCGCAACGCGCGAGCCAGCAAATGGCGGCGCTCGATGATAGCGACACCACGGGCTCAACCGCGAGCCAGGCGCAAGAGCGGCTGTCATTCGATATGGAATGGGAGCAAACGCACTCCGATCCCATGCCGATGTGGACCTCCGCCGTCGGCAATCCGAACGCGCCCGAAGGCGAGCTCCTGCCCGACAGCATCGCAGACGTGATCACCGGGCCGGCGCAGCAACGCCCCAGTCGCGTGGGCACGCGCGCGGTGGGCGAAAAGTCCCGCGTGCCTGCCGCCGATGCTTTGGAGGTGCGTGCCGCCAGTTTCATTTCTGCGCGGATTTCGAGCTGGTCTTCCGCCAACGTGTCAGACCTTCCTTCGTACGTCGACGCTTATGCTGATCAGGTGTCCTATTACGGGAGCGTCAAATCCCGCGAGGCGGTTCTTCAGGACAAGCGCCGCTTCCTGGAGCGCTGGCCTGAGCGGCGTTATGAGCTGCGCCACAGCTCAATCACGGCCCAGTGCAAGACCGATGTGTGCAGGGTCAGCGGACTGTTGGATTGGCGGGCGCGCAGCAGTGCGCGTGCAGCGTCAGCAAGCGGAATGGCTCAGTTCGAGTATGAGGTCGTGCTCTCGGATGGCGCGTTCCGCATCCTCAGTGAAATCAGCTTGGTCGTGAGACCGCAGCGGACGGGGCCTGACCAGAGCCAGGCCAGCCTCTCGCTGCTGCGGGGACTCTATTAGCCCCGAGTCATTTGACTAGACTTCGATCCGATCAGATTGAATCGGATCAAAGTCTAACTTTCTTTATTTGAGCATGATCTTTTCCGAAAACCGGTATCCACTTTTCGGGATCATGCTCTAGCGTTGCGCCACATTGGCGATGCGGGTCGGGATGCCGAACTCCTTGTGGCAGACCTCGGCAAGCAGTGCGATGCCGTCGCGGATCTCCTCGATCGACGGGCTCGCGAAGCAGATCCGCAGCCGGCTCCTGCCATGCGCCGCGTCGGTCGACCATTCCGGCCCCGGATTGATCGCAATGCCGGCTGCGAGCGCGGCCGCATTGAGCTTCATAGTGTCGACCTGATCGGGCAGCTTGACCCAGAGAAAGATGCCGCCCTTGGGATCGTCGAACTCGGCCGCGGTGCCGAACTGCTCGTTGAGCGAAGCCATCAGGGCCTCGAGCTTGGCGCGCAGCCCGCGCCGCAGCCGCGGCACATGCGTCGTGAACTGCGGGGCGCAGAATTCTGCAAGCACCATCTGCTCGAGCGCGCCGGTGCCGCCATCGGCCTTGAGCGCGAGCGCGCGCGAAAGGATTTGCCAGGGCGCCACGATGTAGCCGACGCGCAGGGCCGGCGCGATCGACTTCGAGAACGAGCCGACATGGATCACATTGCCGGCCTCGCTCATCGCATAAATCGCCGGCGGCCGCCGTCCATCCCAGATCAGATCGGCGTAGCAGTCGTCCTCGAAGATCGGCACGCCATACTCGCTCGCGAGCTTGAGGAGCGCGCGCCGGCGCTCCTCCGGCATGATCGTGCCGGTCGGGTTCTGCACGGTCGGAATGGTGTAGATGTATTTCGGCTTGATGTTGCGCTGCTTCAGCGCCGCCAGCTCCTGCGCCAGGACATCGATGCACATGCCGTCGCGGTCGAGCGGAATCCCGACCGCGTGAACGCCGAGCCGCTTGAGCCGGTTTATGGTGCCTTGATAGCAGTCCTGCTCGATGATCACGGTATCGCCGCGCGCGAGCAGCACGCCGTTGATCAGGTCAAGCGCCTGCAGCGAGCCCGACACAACGAGAATGTCGTCGGGGCTGCACGTGATGGCGGCATCGCGCTTGAGCTTGCCGGCGATGAACTCGCGCAGCGGCCGGTAGCCCTGCGGCCCACTTTTCATGCCGTAGCTCGCGAGCGTTGAGCCCTCGCGCGCGAGCACGGCGGTTGCCGCTGCCACGAGGCCGTCGACCGGGATCTGCGCGGGATCGTTGTTGCCGCCGATGAAGTTGTAACGCGCGGCGCCGGTCCACCTGGCGGCGGCCGGCGGGAGGCCCGTTGGCAACAGCGATGAGAAGTCGAATGGCGCGACAGACATGATGTTTCCCCCTTGCGGACAGGAATATCATGTGCTGCTTCGCCCGTCTCGGCTAGCCGAGGTCTGCGAGGACGTCGCGTCATGTCATGGAGCGCCTTGTGAGCGCCTTGTTCGCATCTGATCGCAAGCGCGCGCCGCTGCGGGCGGTTTCCCGCCTGTTCGACGCCCTAACTGATCCGCTGCGGCGCGAACGCACCGCGGTTGCGTGCATCGTCGGCTTCGTCGCGGTGTGGACGCTCTATGCCGTGATTGCCAAGGGTAGCCAGGACGTCCATCAGGATGTCGGCGAGCTCGTCGGGTGGTCGCGAGAGCCCGGGCTCGGCTACAACCACCCTCCGCTCGGGGTCTGGGTCGTGACGTTCTGGTTCACGATCTTTCCGCGCGCCGACTGGGCCGCCTATTTGCTCGCGACCACCAATGCCGGTGTCACGCTGTGGATCTGTTGGAAGCTGTTCGGCGACTGGCTTGATGAAACCAAGCGCGTCGTCGCGCTCGCAATGCTTGCGCTCGTCCCGCTCTATACGTTCCAGGCTCTGGTCTACAACGCCAATACCGCGATGATGCCGGTGTGGGCCGCCGCCACATTGTTCTTCCTGCGCGCATGGAGAGAGCGGCGGCCGGCTGATGCAGTGCTTGCGGGAGCAAGTGCGGGCGCCAGCATGCTCGCCAAGTACTGGTCGGTGTACCTGGTAGCCGCGCTGGCGCTCGCTCCTTTGCTTGCTCCCGGCCGCTGGCGCTTCCTGCGCTCGGCGGTGCCCTGGATCGCGGCCGGTGCTGGATTGCTAGTGCTGGCGCCTCACCTCGCCTGGATTGCGAGCGGCGGCTCGTCCACATTCGCGTTCGCGCAGGATACGCTCGGCACCGACGCCTCGGCTGTGTCCAAGAGCGTGTCGTATCTGCTGGGCGTGATCGCCTATGTGGCGGTCCCGATTGTCATCATCGCGCTGCTGCAGCCGCCCCGGTCGGCGATTCGCGACATCCTGTTGCCGGAAGCGCCCGAACGCCGGCTCATGATCCTGGTCCTGATCATTGCGCTCGCGCTGCCTGCGATCGTGAACCTGGTGCGACCCGTGCGCCTCACGCCGATCTGGACCATTCCCAACTGGACGCTGCTGCCGGTGGTGCTGCTCGCTTCGCCCCTGATTGCGGTTTCGCGCGAGGCCGCAGTGCGCATCCTCGCGGCCGCGCTCGCGCTGCCGATCGTGGCCGTGCTCGCGGCGCCGGTAATCGCCCTGACCATTCATCATCTGGGACGGGCGGACCAAGCCGCGCGCTACCGGCTCACCGCAGACGCGATCAACGACACCTGGCGCTCCGCCACCACGCAGCCGTTGCGGCTCGTCGGCGGAGAGCATGAATCGCTCAACGGTCTCGCCTTCTATCTGGCGGATGCGGCGCCGCTCATCGTGTTCAACCCACACAGTGCCCCATGGATCGCGCGCGAGCGCATCGCAACGCAAGGAATCGCGCTGGTGTGCCCGGTCGAGCAGAAGAGCTGCATCGACGAGATCGACAGAATCGATCAGGCACGCACCGCCATTCGCCGCGAGGTCGAGCTTGCGCGCAGCTATTTCGGAATTCGCGGCCGCACCGTGCGCTATCTCATCGCCGCAGTGGCGCCGGTGCGCTGATCCGATCACGGATCGGACGAGAGTGCCTCGCCGGCGCACCAGCCGCTCGACCACGCCCACTGGAAATTGTAGCCGCCGAGCCAGCCGGTCACGTCGACCGCCTCGCCGATCGCATAAAGCCCCGGCACGTTGCGCGCCGCCATGGTCTTCGACGACAGGTCGCGGGTGTCGATGCCGCCGAGCGTCACTTCCGCCTTGGGCCAGCCCTCCGACTCCGTGGGTTGGACCTCCCAGCGCTTGAGGTGCTCCGCAAAGGACGTGAGCGTGCGGTCGGGGATATTGGCCAGCGTGGTGGGCGGCAGGCAGGCCTCGGCCAGCGCCTGCGCAAGGCGCGCCGGCAGGATCTCGGCGAGCACGGTCTTGGGCTCGGCTCGCGGCCGCGACTGCTTGCGCTCCAGCAGAAAGCCTGCGGCATCGTGCGTGGGCGCGAGATCGAGGGCGATGACATCGCCCGGCCGCCAATAGGAGGAGATTTGCAGGATCGCCGGACCCGAGAGGCCACGATGCGTGAACAGAATATTTTCGCGAAAGCTGCGCCCGGCGCAGGACGCGATCGCGTCCAGCGATACGCCGGCGAGCAGCGCTGGCAAGCCGAGCATCTCCGGCGTGGCTTTGAGCGGCACCAGCGCCGGGCAGCGGCTCGACGATCCGCAGGCCGAAGCGCCGTGCGACATCGTAGGAGAAGCCGGTCGCGCCCATCTTGGGAATCGACAGCCCGCCGGTCGCCAGCACCAGCGCTGACGCGGTGAAGGAGCCGCCGCTGGTCGTGAGACGGAAGCTGTCGGCACGCGGACACGTCGGTGACGGTGTGTCCGACCCGGACATCGACGCCCCCCTGCGCACATTCAGCGAGCAGCATGGCCACGATGGCGCGGGCCGATCCGTCGCAGAACAGTTGGCCGAGCGTCTTCTCGTGGTAGGCGATGCGATGGCGCTCGACCAGCGCGATGAAATCATCCTGGGTGTAGCGGGAGAGCGCCGACCGGCAGAAGTCCGGATTGCCGGAGAGAAACCGGTCGGGCGCGCAATGCAGGTTGGTGAAATTGCAGCGCCCGCCGCCCGAGATCAGAATCTTGGCGCCGACCTTGTCGGCATGGTCGAGGAGGAGGACCCTGCGGCCGCGCTGGCCGGCCGTCAGCGCGCACATCAGCCCGGCCGCGCCCGCCCCGAGCACAATGACATCGAACGCCTCGGCCGCTTTCGTCATTGGGCTGTCATCGGTCCTGTCACTTAGCCGTGGTGCCGGCAATCGGACCTCGGGTATAGCAAGGCGCATGCGCGCGACCCAAATGGGTTGAGGGGTCGCACGTGTGTCTATCGATGGAGTCCGCTGCGGAATGCTGCGCCTGACCGACCTCAAGCTCGACCTCGATCACGCGGAGGGGGAGATCAAGGCCGCCGTGCTCAAGCGGCTCGATCTCAAGCCGCAGGATCTCCTTGGCTATTCGGTCTTTCGCCGCGCCGTCGATGCTCGCAAGCGCTCCGCCATCGCGCTCATCTATACGGTCGACATCGAGGTGCGCAACGAAGCGGCGCTGTTGAAACGGTTCGCGCGTGACCGCAATGTCGCGCCGGCCCCGGACGAGGGCTACCGCCTCAAGGCCCGCGCGCCGGCATCGCCGGCATCGCGGCCGGTCGTGATCGGCACCGGCCCGTGCGGTCTGTTCGCGGGCCTTGTCCTGGCGCAGATGGGCTTCCGGCCCATCATCCTGGAGCGCGGCAAGGTCGTGCGCGAGCGCACCAAGGACACCTGGGGCCTGTGGCGGCGGTCGGTGCTCAATCCGGAATCGAATGTGCAGTTCGGCGAAGGCGGCGCCGGCACGTTCTCCGACGGCAAGCTCTACAGCCAGATCAAGGACCCGCGCCATCTCGGCCGCAAGGTGCTGACCGAGTTCGTCAAGGCCGGCGCGCCGGCGGAAATCCTCACCGTCGCCAAGCCGCATATCGGCACCTTCCGGCTGGTGACGATGGTGGAACAGCATGCGCGCGACCATCGAGGCGCTGGGCGGCGAATATCGCTTCCAGAGCAAGGTCGACGGACCTCGAGATCGATGTGAGGCGGACGGCAGCGGCAGGTGCGCGGCGTGGTGCTGGCAGACGGCGAGCGCATATCGCGACCGATCATGTCGTGCTGGCGGTCGGCCACAGCGCGCGCGACACGTTCCAGATGCTGCATCGATCGCGGCGTCGCCATCGAGGCCAAGCCGTTCTCCATCGGCTTTCGCATCGAGCATCCGCAGTCGCTGATCGATCGCTGCCGCTTCGGCGAACGCGCCGGCCATCCGCTGCTGGGCGCGGCCGACTACAAGCTCGTGCATCACGCCAGCAACGGCCGCTCGGTCTACAGCTTCTGCATGTGCCCGGGCGGCACGGTGGTGGCGGCGACCTCCGAGCCCGGCCGCGTCGTCACCAACGGCATGAGCCAGTATTCGCGCAACGAGCGCAACGCCAATGCCGGCATCGTGGTCGGCATCACGCCCGGCCGATTATCCGGGCCACCCGCTGGCGGGCATCGCGTTCCAGCGCCACTGGGAAGAGCGCGCCTTCGCGGCCGGCGGCGGAACCTACGCCGCGCCCGGCGCAGCGCGTCGGCGATTTCCTCGCGCGGCACGGCCATCGACCGCGCTGGGCGAGGTCGATGCCCTCCTATCGGCCCGGCGTGACGCCGACCGATCTTGCGGCCTGCCTGCCGGATTATCGCCATCGCCGCCATCCGCGAGGCGCTGCCGGCCTTCGACCGCCAGATCAAAGGCTTCGCACATGGACGATGCGGTGCTGACCGGCGTCGAGACGCGCACCTCGTCGCCGATCCGCATCCGGCGCGACGACAGACTTCCAGAGCCTGAACACGCGCGGGCTTTATCCGGCGGCGAAGGCGCGGGCTATGCCGGCGGCATTCTGTCGGCCGGCGTCGATGGCATCAACGTCGCCGAAGCGGTGGCGGCGAGCATGGTCGGAACGGACGTTGTCTCGAGCATTTGATTGAAAGGCGGGGGACGCGATTGGCGTGTGTCAAACCACCCGCGCCACATTCTCCGGCGTCATGCCCGGCCTTGTGCCGGGCATCCACGACTTGCTTCACTTTTTCAAGAAAGACGTGGATGGCCGGGACAAGCCCGGCCATGACTACGCTGTGAGTCATCATCCAACAGCGTTGGTATGACCCCGCTGATCCCATCAATACCGATAGTGATCCGGCTTGAACGGCCCTTCACCTGGCACGCCGATATATTTCGACTGCTTGTCGCTGAGCTTGCGTGAGCTTGACGCCGATCTTGTCGAGGTGCAGCCGCGCGACCTTCTCGTCGAGATGCTTGGGCAGCGTATAGACCTTCTTCTCGTACTTGCCCGGATTGGTGAACAGCTCGATCTGCGCCAGCATCTGGTTGGTGAACGACGACGACATCACGAAGCTCGGATGCCCCATGGCGTTGCCGAGGTTCACCAGCCGGCCTTCGGAGAGAAGAATGATGCGCTTCCTGTCCGGGAACTCGATCTCGTCGACCTGCGGCTTGATGTTCACCCATTTGTAAGTTGCGCAGCGACGACACCTGAATCTCCGAATCGAAGTGACCGATGTTGGCCACGATGGCGCGGTCCTTCATCTTGCGCATGTGATCGATGGTGATCACGTCGACATTGCCGGTCGCGGTGACGAAGATGTCGGCGCGCGCCGCTGCCTCATCCATGGTGGTCACCTCATAGCCTTCCATCGCGGCCTGCAGCGCGCAGATCGGATCGACCTCCGAGACCAGCACGCGGCAGCCGGCCTGGCGCAGCGAGGCGGCCGAGCCTTTGCCGACATCGCCGAAGCCCGCCACCATCGCGACCTTGCCGGCCATCATCACGTCGGTGCCGCGGCGGATGCCGTCGACGAGCAATTCGCGGCAGCCATAGAGATTGTCGAACTTGGACTTGGTCACGCTGTCATTGACGTTGATCGCGGGCCAAAGGAGCGTGCCCTTCTTGTGCATCTCGTAGAGGCGGTGCACGCCGGTCGTGGTTTCCTCGGTGACGCCGCGGATCGCCTTGCCGTTCTTCTCGTACCAGCCGGGATTGTCCTTGAGCCGCTTCTTGATCGAGGCGAACAGGATCTCTTCTTCCTCGTTGGTCGGATGGTTGAGCACCGCCGGGTTCTTGGCCGCCTCGATGCCGAGATGGATCAGCAGCGTCGCGTCGCCGCCGTCGTCGAGGATCATGTTGGGCGTGCCGCCATCGGCCCACTCGAAGATGCGGTGCTGATAGTCCCAGTAGTCGGTGAGATTCTCGCCCTTCACCGCGAACACAGGCGTGCCACCGGCCGCGATCGCGGCGGCGGCGTGATCCTGCGTCGAGTAGATGTTGCAGGAGGCCCAGCGCACGTCGGCGCCGAGCGCCTTCAGCGTCTCGATCAGCACCGCGGTCTGGATCGTCATGTGCAGCGAGCCGGCGACACGGGCGCCACGCAGCGGCTGCTGTGGGCCATATTCCTCGCGCGTCGCCATCAGGCCGGGCATCTCGGTCTCGGCGATGGCAATTTCCTTGCGACCCCATTCGGCAAGGCCAATGTCCTGAACGACGTAATCGGCAGCGGCGCCTTTTGAAGAAGCGGACATGTCGGTTCCTGTGGTGTGAGCGGAATTCGGATGAGAGGCGGGAAGGCCCCTTGGGGCGTGCCTATATCAAACGCCGCCCAGTAGCACAATAAAGATATAAAGATTTCTTTATGTCGACGCTAGTGCTCCGTTTCCGAAGTTCGCCTGACACTGCAGCACGCTCAATGCGAACTTCGGAAACAAGGGAGCACTAGCAACTCTTTGATTCTAGTGCGGCTTTGAATTTGAAGTTCCTGAACGAGCTTGCGGCAACTGGTGCAGGAACTTCAAATTCGCCGCACTAGGCGCCTACTCGCCTTCGGTAAACCGCTCGGCGACCAGCTTGGCCAGCGCCTCCACCACCTCGGTGGCCTGCGGGCCGGTCGCCTCGACCGTGATGCTGGTGCCGGGCCCGGCCGCGAGCATCATCAGGCCCATGATCGAGGTGCCGCCGACCCGCTCGGAGCCGCGGGTGACGAAGACCTCGGCATCGAACTGCTCCACCGTCATGACAAACTTGGCGGAGGCGCGGGCATGCAGGCCGCGCTTGTTGCAGATCTCCAATACGCGACTGACGGTGGGCGTGGGCCCGGCGGGATCGGGACTGGCGTCCGCCTCGCTCATTTGCCGTTCAGCACGCGGCTGGCGACGGTGATGTATTTTCGTCCCGCCTCCTGCGCCGCCAGCACCGCATCCTGCAGCGGGCATTCGTCGCGAACCTTGGCGAGCTTGACCAGCATCGGCAAATTAATGCCGGCGAGCACCTCGACCTGCGGCCGCCCCATCACGGAGATTGAAAGATTGGATGGGGTGCCACCGAACATGTCGGTGAGGATAGCGACGCCGTCGCCGCTGTCGACTCGCTTCACCGCCTCGATGATGTCGCGCCGACGCTGCTCAGGATCGTCGTCGGGCCCAATGGTCACCGCCTCGATCTGCTGCTGGGGGCCGACCACATGCTCCAGCGCCGAGCGGAACTCAACGGCAAGCCGCCCGTGGGTGACAAGTACTAAGCCGATCATAGATCTCCCCGCGGGCGCGGTGCGCCGCACGAAAGGTCCGCCATCTTCACGATCCGAAGTGGGCGCGCAAGGGGTCTTTCTGTTGTTTTTGCGACCATGTTGCATTGCAGTATCTGGCGCTTTAACGGCCGCTCGGCAAGGGCCGCAAGAGGCATGATGATGCCGCCAATATGGTTACTTTTCTGCAACCAAGCGCTGGTCTGCGGATTTGGTGGTCAGCCATGTCAGCACCGACGGATAGGGATCGTCGACCCTTCGCTATCTTGAGTTGCGATAGCTTGATGCCCTCAACCTCGACCTCAGCCCGTTCGGGAAGGCGCTCCGCCTCGGGCGTCGCAAGGTCGATCACGCCACCGACCACCGCAACGAACTCATGCGGCAGTTCGCGTATGCCGAGGCCATGCACCTCGATCAGGCCGGCGAGCGCGTCCGGCGCACGCACCAGCAGCCGTCCGTGGCAGGGCTCAAGCCGAATCCGGTCGTCGGCAACGAGCCGCACGAACGGCAACAATCCGCTTTGCGCCGCTGTGATGAGTTTGAGCGCGAGCTGCGACTTGCCGGAGCCAGACGGTCCTCTGATGAGAAGCGCGTGTGCACCAACGAGCACCGCGCAGGCGTGCACGGTCGGCCGCTCCGTCATCAGGCCGCCGGCAGCCGCACCGTGAAGCGGGCGCCCAGCACTTTCGACGGCTCGGAGCCTTGCGTGTCGATGCGGTTCTCCGCCCACAGGCGGCCCTCATGCGCTTCGACGATCTGCTTGGAGATCGACAGGCCGAGGCCGGAGTTCTGGCCGAAATCCTGGTGCGGACGATAGGTGTAGAAGCGGTCGAAGATCTTCTCCATCGCCTCCGGAAAGATGCCGGGGCCATCGTCATCGACCACGACATCGATATCGCGGCGGTGGCGCTTGCAGGTGACGAGAACAGTGCCGCCCTGCGGCGAGAACGAGCGCGCGTTGTCGATCAGGTTGTTGATCACCTGGCCAAGCCGCGAGTCGTTGCCAAGCACCGAGAAGCCGCCGTTGCCTTCGAACTTCACCGTGACCACGGTGCCATCCTCGCGCGGCACGTCGTTGGCAACGCTGACCACGGTGCTGATCAGCTTGCGCAGATCGATCGGCTCGGAGTTCCTGGCGCTGCATCTCCGCGTCGAGCCGGCTCGCGTCCGAGATATCGGAGATGAGGCGGTCGAGCCGCTTCACGTCGTGCTGGATGACCTCGAGCAGGCGGGCGCGGCTCGCCTCGCTCTTGGCAAGCGGTAGCGTCTCGACCGCCGAGCGCAGCGAGGTCAGCGGATTCTTGAGCTCATGCGAGACGTCGGCCGCAAAGCTTTCAATCGCCTCGATGCGCCGATAAAGCGCGCTGGTCATGCTGCGCAGCGATCCCGACAAGTGACCGATCTCGTCGCGCCGGGAGGTGTAGTCTGCGATCTCGCCGCGTGAGCGCACGCGCCGCCGCACCACCTGCGCGCTCTCGGCAAGGCGCCGCATCGGTCCGCCGATGGTGCTGGCGAGCACGAACGACAGCACCACCATGACGCCGGCGGCGACCATGAACACCTTGAAGATCGCGAGCCGCTCCTCGGTCACGATCTCGTCGATGTCGGCGCCCTGCGTCTGCAGCATCAGTGCGCCGCGCACCGCGCGCGAGCGCTTCACCGGCACCGCGACCGAGACGATCACCTCGGCGCGCTCGTTGATGCGCACCATGCTGGCCTTGAGATCGTTGAGCGCCTGCCCGACCTCGTCGTAGCCCCTGCCGTTGCTGTTCAACTCGCGATAGCTCGGCAGGTCGCCCTTGGCGATCCAGCGCTTGAACGCGAGGAACCGGCGCTGGAAATAGTTGGGCCGATCTTCGTCCGGTGGCGGCAGGTCGAAGCGGATCACGTCATAGATCGTGCGGCTGTCGAGCAGCAGCGTGCCATCGCGATCGTAGATGCGCGCGCGGGTATTGGTCGGAGACACCAGCCGCCGCAGCACCGGCGCGACGCGCTCCGGATCGATTGGGAAATCGAGCTGCGTTTCGTCCTGCGGCTTGTAGGTCTCGCCGGCCTGAAGGTCGAGCAGCCGTTCGAGATCGATCTGCGTGTTGTCGGGGTCGGCCGTGGTGGAGGAGGCTGCGATCGCAGCCGCGATGATCTCGCCTTGCACCAGCAGGCTTTCGCGCCGCGCGTCGATCAGGCCGGCGCGGAACTGCGAGAGATAGAGAATCCCCAGCACAAGGGTGAAGAGGCCAGCGAGATTGAGAAAGATGATCCGCCGAGTAAGGCTCGATGAGCTCTGCCGGACGAAGAATTGCCAGGCGCGGCGCGACAGGCTGGCGGTCGGCAAAGCCGGAGGCCCGCCAGCACCGGTGGCGTCGGCCTCGAACTTGCTGTCAACAAGCTGCGTGGTTCTTTCAAGCACAATCGGCCTGCCCGTTTGCCTCTAGGCGCGACATTGTAGCGCGAGCGGCCGCACAGGTCACCCGGCGTGGGCCGCTGCGGGGCAGGGCGGTATTACATCTCTTTGAAGCGGTAGCCGACCCCGTACAGCGTCTCGATCATGTCAAAGTCGTCGTCGACCTGTTTGAATTTCTTGCGCAAGCGCTTGATATGACTGTCGATTGTGCGGTCGTCGACATAGACCTGATCGTCGTAGGCGGCATCCATCAGGGCGTTACGGCTTTTCACCACGCCGGGCCGGGTCGCAAGCGCCTGCAGGATCAGGAATTCGGTGACCGTGAGCGTCACCGGCTCGTTCTTCCAGGTGCAGGTGTGCCGCTCGGGGTCCATGCGCAGCTGGCCGCGCTCGAGCGCCCGGGCATCGACCTCTTTGGGCGTGGTCCCGTCCTTCGGGGTCGTGCGGCGCAGCACCGCCTTCACCCGCTCAACCAGCAGGCGCTGCGAGAACGGCTTGCGGATGAAATCGTCGGCGCCCATCTTGAGCCCGAACAGCTCGTCGATTTCCTCGTCCTTGGAGGTGAGGAAGATCACCGGCATATCGGACTTCTGCCGCAGGCGGCGGAGCGTCTCCATGCCGTCCATGCGGGGCATCTTGATGTCCAGGATGGCGAGGTCCGGCGGCGAGGTCTTGAAACCGTCGAGCGCGGAGGCGCCGTCCGTGTACGTCATGATGCGATAGCCCTCGGCCTCGAGTGCGATCGAAACCGAAGTCAGGATGTTGCGGTCGTCGTCAACCAAGGCGATCGTGGGCATATACCCTATCCATGACGGTAGCCCCCGGACCTTGAAGCCCGGAAAGCTAGGCCTAAGTGTGTCTATTCCTCGACAAAGGCATGATTTGTCAAAGGCTTTGCCCACCATACGCGAATTGTGGCAACGCCGTAAAGCGGTTAGCGACCGATAAAAAATGCCGGGTGTTGCTAGAATTCATCCAAACCGGCCAGGCTCGCGGCCACACTTTTTGATTGGCGGTCCGCTCTTTGGTTAATGGAGGCGCACGGTGCAGCCCACTTCGGATTTCGACCCCAAGGCCACCGCCAAGAAACTGCTCCGGGAAGGCCGCAGTGGAGCCCTGGCGACGCTGATGCTGGGCTCGGGCGATCCTTATTGCTCGCTGGTCAACGTGGCGACCGCTGCTGACGGCGCGCCGCTCCTGCTGATCTCTCGGCTCGCGGTGCACACCAAGAACATCCTCGCCGACCCGCGGGTCTCTCTTGATGCTGGACGAGCGCAAGCCCGGCGATCCCTTGCAGGGCGCGCGCATCATGCTGATGGGGACCGCTGCTGTCAGCGACGACAAGGATGTGCGCCGCCGCTATCTCGAGCGCCAGCCGGAGGCCGAGATGTTCGCGGGCTTCGGCGATTTCGCCTTCTACCGGATCGCGCTCAAGGGCGCGCACCTGGTCGCTGGCTTCGGCCGCATCGTCGACCTCAAGCCGGAAGACGTGCTCACACCGGTCGAGGATGCGACCGAGCTGACTGCCGCCGAGCCCGATATCCTGGCGCATATGAATGCCGACCACGCCGACACCTGCCGGCTCTACGCCACCAAGCTTCTCGGCGCCACCGATGGCGCCTGGCGCTGCGTCGGTTGCGACCCCGAAGGGCTCGAGCTGCAGCTCGACCGCACGGCCTTGCGTTTGCCGTTTCCGCAGCGCGTGCGCGCGCCCGGCCCGTTACGCGCAGTCCTCAAGGAGCTCGCCGACAAGGCGCGCGCGGGGTGATCAGAACTGTACGGCCTTGCCGTAGGTCGCCGGATCGAGGCTGATAGCGAGGCCTCGCCAGACGGCATCTCCGTTCTCGTGCCGCAGCCGGTTCTCGCGTGCGATCTGGCCGAACAATTGAAGGGCCGTGCGACCGTCGAGTGCGGACGTGTCTTGCGTCAAGTGCTCTTGGAAGAGCGCGACGCGGAAGGCGCGAACGATTTGTGGATCCAAGAATGCGGCGTTCAATTCGCCGTTTCCGAAAAGCGAGAAACGATGGAGATTGCAGGAGCCAACCGTCGCCCAGGCGTCATCGATCAGCATCAGTTTCGAGTGGACGTAGACGGGCTTGCGGAGGCCGCCTGAGCCGACGCCGGCAATCCCGGCGAGCGTGAAGTTGTCATGCTTGGCGAGCGCGGCACGCGCCTCGAAGAAGGCCCGGCGCTCGGGAGCTTCGTAAGCGGTCGGTGAGATTTCGGGAATCGCGGGCACCAGCAGCACGACTTCGACGCCACGCTTCACTGCTCCATGCAGCTCTGCAACGATTTTGGCGACCTCGATATACTGGTTCTCGATGTAGATGGTGCGACGGGCTGAACGGATTGCCGAGCAATACTGGTCGAAATTGGTTCGCTCGCCGAATTTGATGTCGAAGGCACTTCCCTCCGGCGGAGCCCGTCCGTCGGTGTAACGGCCGGGATGTGTTGTGCGTTGAAATCTGCACGCACGCGGTTCCGCGCTTGGCGGGCACGCGATGCGGAAACGGCAGATCAGTTTCGCTGCCTGCGCCCCAGCGGCCATTGTCCTGATGACGCTCGCTCAATTCGTTCCAGCGCTGGACAAAGTTCTGATGAACGTCCGCGACCGATGGGCCAGCAAGCTCAATGTAGACGTCGTGGTTCTGCCCTTCGCCGCTGTGTCCAGGTGAGACCAAGGAATGTGGATTGAGATTGATGCCGCCGACAAAGGAGGTTTCGGTGTCCTCGCCGGCATCGATGAGCCAGGTCTTCTGGTGCTGGCAGAAACCGGCGTGCGCGCGATCCCATCGAATGCGCACCTGATAGTTATGCCGTCTCAGCAGTTCGAGGTGCGCGGGCGCGCCCCAGAATGCATTGCGCTTCAACGCCTCTGTCTCGGCATCAGGCCGCCAAAAGATGACGCGTACATCGACCCCGCGTCTCGCAGCGCGATCGAGCACTTCCAGGGCGGTGCCTCTTCCGCCAGGCATGCGGAATGCCGGCCACATGAAGGTGATCGTCGCCCACACGCTGTGACGCGCCTCCTCGATAGCCTCGCAGATCCGGTGGAAAGCCGGCTCGCCATCGATCAGGGGCCGCACGAGGTTGCCTCCGCGCGTCGGGTAGGAGCCCGTTGCCACAAAAGGCCATGGAGGATGGGTTGTCATAGGAGCGACGCGCCGCAAGCACGTTGGCTGTTGACGTAACTGATTCCGCCGTGGGCGACAACGCTGGTCGCTGTGGCGCGCCGAAAACATGCGCGCAAAAGGCGGACGCTTTCAGCCCGGTTGCGAGGCGTCCAGGTGCTGCAGGGCGAGCGGGCGCTCAGGCTGAGGGATAGCCTGGGGGATCGGGCGGACTGGCCGCAGTCCCGGGATTCTCATCTGCTGGTGCCATTCTGCGAGCTGTGCGGTGAGTGCCATGACGGCAATACCCGAGACCACCACCAGCGTGTCGACAACCAGATCGGGCCCATAGACGAATCTGGTGATGTATCCGGCCAGGCTCAGGATGGAGCCGACGCAAAACACTGACAGCGAGTGTCGCCCCAGCAGGGACAGGAATTCGACAACCGATGGCACAGCCCGCTTGATGGCCGGGTAGACCGCCGTGGCAATTGCGACCAGCGCAAGGAATTGCACAAGGCGAATTGGCGTCGCGTAGGTCTTGTCGGAGATGAATAAGAGCCGCGGCTGCGGCATCGTCGACGGATCAGCCCACCAGCCAAACCCGACGATCAGCGCGCTGACGAGCACGATTGGCAGAGACAGCCATCGGATCACGCCAATATGCCGGCGCACGAAGCCGCCGACGCCGTCCGCTCGCGCCAGCACGAATCCGAGCACGAACACCAACTGCCAGGCGAGCGGATTGAAAAACCACTGGCCGTCCACCGGCCAAGTGGGGATCGGCACCGGAGTCGAGAGGGTGATCAAGTAAATTGCCAGGGAGAGCGCAAGCAGGAGGTTCGGCGACTGACGATCAATGACTGCGAGCAGGGGCGCCGCCGTCATGAGAACCACGTAGAGCGGCAGGATATTGAAGTAGTCGAGCTGATAGGTGAGCAGCGAGAGCCCGAGATAGGACAGCAGTGGCTCCTGGAATAGAGCGGCCGCGTGATGCCATCCGAGCAGCTGCGGGTTTGAGAGAAGCGTCGCGCTCGCGGCCAGCATCGCGATCGCGATCATCGTGATCACGATATGGGCGGTATAGATTTCGATCGCGCGCCCGCCCAGACGCAGCGCCAGATACACGGGTTGTCCCTCTCGCGATCTTGTCGTGTAGCGCAGCGCCCAGCCGGCGAGGAATACAAAGATTTCCGCCGAGTCGGAGAACGACAGCTTGGCGTGCGTAAAGCGGCTGTAAAAGATGCCGGGGATATGGTTGATAAAGATCGTGGCGAGCGCGAAGCCGCGCCAGAAGTCGACGGCGTTGGCCTGACGAAGCATCGCATTCCCTGAGGCAGTGCTGTTTAATTCCTATGCGATGTGACCGGCTGCAGGCGGATGACAATCTCGAAAATGACGTGGCGAATTGGCCGCAACCGGACGGGCTCCCGGTGGAACGTCCAGTCGGGATGTCATCCCGAATTTGTTCGGATGACTTCCAGCCAGCTTCATAGCGTAATACCTTCTCGAGACTTCACGCTGTTCGGGAGAGGGAGCGAATCGCTTCGCGTGCAATCGCTTCTCGTAGTTGTCACAGCCGGCGACGCAACACCTACAATGCCTTCATGGCATTTACTCGACATTTTCACCATTCAGCCAGGTCAGCACTCCGGTCCGGACGAACTTATGCCGCGGCCGCATAGCTGCCACGCATGATGGCGATTGAGTGAGCCATGACGGCGAGCGTGCAAAAGATTCTCATCCTGGGCGGCTACGGAACCTTCGGTCGCCGTCTGGCGCAACTGCTTACCGATAAATCGCAACTCACGCTTGTTATCGCGGGCCGCTCGCTGGCGAAAGCACAAAGATTGTGCGCTGAACTCCTTTCGTTGGGCACCGTCATTCCTGCGGAACTTGATCGCGCGCGTGATCTCGAGTCGCAACTGCGTGCCATCGCGCCCGATCTCGTCGTCGATGCCAGCGGGCCGTTCCAGGCCTATGGCGAAAATCCTTATCGCGTGGTGGAAGCCGCGATCACGCTCGGCATCCACTATCTCGATTTGTCGGACGGCGCCGACTTCGTGCGCGGTATCGCGCGCTTTGACGAGGCGGCTCGCGCGCGCGGCGTGTTCGTGCTCTCGGGCGTGAGCAGCTGCCCGGTGCTCACCGCTGCGGTGGTACGCCGGCTCAGCGACGGCATGGCGCGCGTCGAGAGTGTCGCAGGCGGGATTGCGCCATCGCCCTATGCGGATATTGGACACAATGTCATCCGCGCCATCGCGAGCTATGCCGGCAAGCCGGTGACGCTTTTGCGTGGCGGCCGCAAGATGCCGGCGCACGCCATCATCAACTCGCGCTCCTTCACCATTGCGCCGCCGGGACGGCTGCCGCTCTATGCCCGGCGCTTCTCGCTGGTCGAGGTGCCGGATCTGGAGTTGCTGCCCGAGCTGTGGCCAAGCTTGCGCACAGTCTGGATGGGGGTGGGAACCGTGCCCGAAATCTGGCTGCGCGGGCTCAATGTGCTGGCATGGCTGGTGCGGCTGCGCCTGCTGCCGTCGCTCCTTCCAATCGCCGCGCTGATCCACGAGCACTCGCACACGACTCAGTTGGGGCGAGCATCGCGGCGGCATGTTCGTGACCGTGAGCGGCGCGCTCGCAAACGGCGCGCCGGTCGAGCGCTCCTGGCACATGATTGCGGAAGGCGACGACGGGCCGTTCGTGCCCTCGATGGCGGCGGAGGTGATCATCCGTCATTGCCTCGCCGGGCGAATGCCTAAACCGGGTGCGCGGGCGGGAGTGAACGATGTGGAGCTTGCCGACTACGAGGCGACGTTCGCGCGCCGCCGCATCGTCACCGGAACGCGGCAGACGCCGCAGCCGGGCGAGCCGCTCTACCGTCGCATCCTCGGTGACGCATACGCGATGCTGCCGCGGCCGCTGCAGGTTATGCACGATCTCAACAGCGAGCTCACGGCGACCGGCGTTGCGAGCGTCGAGCGGGGCAAAGGCCTGCTTGCGCGGCTGGCGGCCGCCATTGTCGGCTTTCCGCCCGCGGGCGATGACGTGCCGGTCGAGGTCGCCTTTCGTTTGAAGGACGGACGCGAGCTTTGGCAGCGCAATTTTGCGGGACAACGGTTCGAGAGCACGCAGGAGGAAGGGAAGGGCCGCAGCGCGCGGCTGCTGTGCGAACGCTTCGGCCCGCTCAATTTTGTCATGGCGCTGGTGGTCGAGGGGGAGCGAATGCGGCTGGTGATGCGGCGCTGGACTCTGTTCGGGCTGCCGTTGCCGCTCGCGCTGGCGCCGCGCATCGACGCTTATGAGCATGTCGAAGACGGCCGCTTCCATTTCCATGTCGAGATCAGCCATCCACTCACCGGGCTGATTGTGCGCTATCGCGGCTGGTTAGTGCCGTGGCGCCTGAGCGGTGGGTGCGGGCTGCTGCCCACGCCTCGAAATCGAGGCCGTGCACGCACGCTTGCGCTTCCAGCAGCGGCGCGGATTTGTCACTATCGCGCAGCGCGCAACATACTCCGTTCGTTCCCGCGCAAGCGGGAACCCAGGGGCCAGTATTATGAAGAACTGGGTCCCCGCTTGCGCGGGGACGAACGGCAGTTGAGGGGAGGAAACAGAATGCATCGAATTCTGATGGTGATCGCTGCGTTGGCCGTGAGCCTCGCGGCTGCATCGGCAGCCGAGCAGGACATCGTGCTGCGCGGCATGGGCTCGTTCCATGTCGGCGGGCGGGTGGTCGAGATCAGCGGCAAGCCGGTGCGCGAGATCGTGCGGCAGCCGGGTGGACCGCTCACCAAGCTCGATCCGAACGGCCAGTACATGGTCGAGCAGATGTATGTGCAATTTTTCCTGCCGAAGGAGCGCAAGGGCAAGCTGCCGCTGTTGCTGTGGCATGGCGGCGGGCTCACCGGCGTCACCTACGAGTTCGACGCCCGACGGCCGCGAAGGCTGGCTCAACATGTTCGTGCGCAAGGGCTGGGACACCTATGTGTCGGATGCGGTCGAGCGCGGCCGCGCTGGCTTCGCGCCGCCGGACGTGTGGCCTTCGGAGCCGACCTTCCTGACCTATCAGGATCCCTATGAGCGCTTCCGCATCGGCGATGGCGCCGGCTCCTGGAACGCCGATCCGGCCAAGCGTCGTCTGATCCCGGGCAGCCAGTTTCCGGCCGAGGCCTATGACAGCTACATGAAGCAACAAGTGCCGCGCTGGCTCTCGACCGACGATGCCATCATGACGGCCTACATCGCGCTGGTCGACAAGGTGTGTCCGTGCGTGCTGCTGGTGCACAGCCAGGGCGGCTCGTTCGGCTTCAAGGTGGCCGAGGAACGGCCCGACAAGAGTAAAAGCGATCGTGGCGATCGAGTCGGCGACCGCCGGCAATGTCAGCAAGGCCGCCGCGCTCAAGAACACGCCGACGCTGATGATCTTCGGCGACTATGTCGACCAGCACCCGCGCTGGGCGACGTTCAAGAAGATCGACACCGAATATGCGCAAGCGGTGCGCGCCGCCGGCGGCACCGTCGATTGGATCAATCTTCCCGAGATCGGCATCAAGGGCAATTCGCACATGATGATGCAGGACAAGAACAACGCCGAGATCGTGGACGTGATTCAGAAATGGTTGGTCGGCAAGGGACTGACGGAGTAGGGCGGTTATTAATGCGCCCTCTCCCCGCTTGCGGGGAGAGGGCGCGCTGATTGTTCAACAAACACGGCCCGGTGAGGGGCGCGGCCTGCCCCTCACCCAGTTCTTTCCGCTGAACTGCAACATGCCCTCTCCCCGCTTGCGGGAGAGGGCGCAGCAAACTCTGAAAGAGGGAGGACACATCATGCGACGCTTGCTCGTCACCGCTTTGTTCATGCTCGCAGGATCGACCGCCATCGCCCAAACGAAGGAGCCGATCGCACTCCGCGACATGGGCTCGTTTCATATCGGCGGGCGCGTGATCGAGATCAGCGGCCAGCCGATCAAGGAGATCGTGTTCACGCCTGGCGGTGTGCCGGCGAAGATGGATCCGAACGGCAAGTATCAGGTCGAGCAGATGTATGTGCAGTACTTCCTGCCGCAGAACCGCAAGGGCAGGCTGCCGATCCTGCTGTGGCATGGCGGCGGGCTGTCGGGCGTGACCTACGAGACCAAGCCCGACGGCGGCGATGGCTGGCTTTCATACTTCGTGCGCAAGGGCTGGGACACTTACGTGTCCGATGCGATGGAGCGCGGCCGCTCGGGCTGGACGCCGACTTTCGGCGAGCCGGTGGTGCTGCCGCTTGGCGATCCCTGGGAGCGCTTCCGTGTCGGCCCGGCCGGATCGTGGAATGACGACAAGGCCAAGCGCGTGACATATCCGGGGGCGCAGTTCCCGATCGAGGCCTACGACCAGTTCATGAAGCAGGGCGTGCCGCGCTGGCTCACGACCGATGATCAGATCGTCGCCGGCTATCTCGCGCTCGTCGACAAGGTGTGCCCGTGCGTGGTGCTGGTGCACAGCCAGTCCGGCGCGTTCGGCTTCAAGGCACTGGAGGCGCGGCCCGACAAGATCAAGGCGCTCGTGGCGATCGAGCCTACGATCGGCGGCGACCGCAACAAGGTGGCGTCGATCAAGTCAACGCCGGTGCTGGTCGTGTACGGCGACAACGCCAAGGATCATCCGCGCTGGTCGAAGATTCGCCAGGGCGGCGTCGATTATGCGGGCGTGCTCAAAGCGGCCGGCGGCAGCGTCGACGTCGTCGATCTGCCCGATGCCGGCATCAAGGGCAATTCCCACATGATGATGATGGACAAGAACAGTGATCAGGTCGCCGACCTGATCCAGAAGTGGCTGGTTGGCAAAGGACTGACTGACTAGGGCGGTTATTACTGCGCCCTCTCCCCGCTTGCGGGGAGAGGGCAGTGCTGATTGTTCAACAAACACGGTCGGGTGAGGGGGCGCGGCCTGCCCCTCACCCAGTTCTTTCCGCTGAACTGTCAAACATGCCCTCTCCCCGCTTGCGGGGAGAGGGCGCAACAATAAATGCCGAATAGGGAGGACATATCATGCGACGCTTGCTCGTCACAGCATTGCTCATGCTCGCAGGCTCGGCCGCCATGGCGCAGACCAAGGAGCCGATCGCACTCCGCGACATCGGCTCGTTCCATCTCGGCGGACGCTTCGTCGACATCAGCGGCAAGCCGACGCGCGAGGTTTCGATCGGCGGCGCGACCCAGACGCTCAATCCGAACGGCACCTATCTCGTCGAGCAGATGTACGTGCAGTATCTCCTGCCGCAGAACCGCAAGGGCAAGGTGCCGCTGCTCATGTGGCACGGCGGCGGCTTCACCGGCGTCACTTATGAATCAACACCTGACGGCCGCGAAGGCTGGCTCAACATTTTTGTGCGCAAGGGCTGGGACAGCTACGTGTCGGACGCCGTCGAGCGCGGCCGCGCCGGCTGGGCGATGCCCGAAGTGTTCGCAGGCGATCCTGTGTTCCTCACCATCGATGCACCCTGGGCGACCTGGCGCTTCGGCGCGCCGGGAAGCTTCGACAAGGACCCGGCCAAGCGCAGGCCTTATCCGGGCAGCCAGTTTCCCTTCGAGGCCTATGACAATCTCATCCGCCAGATCGTGCCGCGCTGGACCTCGACCAACGATGCAATCCAGGCGGCTTACGACCAGCTCGTCGACCGCGTCTGCCCCTGCGTGCTCCTGGTGCACAGCCAGTCCGGTGCGTTCGGCTACACGGCCGCGCTCAAGCGGCCCGACAAGGTTAAGGCGCTGGTGATCGTCGAAGGCACGATCCGGGGCGATGCCGCGACGGCTGCCACGCTCAAGAATGTGCCGATCATGGTTCTCTATGGCGACAACGTCGACAAGAGCCCGATGTTCTCCGCGCAACGCGAAAACAATCGCAAGATGGCGGAGCTTGCCAAGACTGCCGGCGGTAGCATCGAGATCGTCAACCTTCCGGACCTTGGCATTAAGGGCAACTCACACTTCGCGATGATGGAAAAGAACAATGCGGAGGTCGCCGACGTCATTCACAAATGGTTAGCCGGCAAAGGACTAGTTGATTGATCTAAGTTTGCACTGCAGCAAAAGTGACTCTGATTGCCCCAGGATATCATTATGCGCTGCGGTATAAACTAAGATGCAGCGCGAGGCCTTGGCAGCGCGGCTGATCCCCACTATAGCTCGCGCCCATCTTTGTACGGCGCTATAGTTAAGGCAATGCCGTGCCTTAACACGGCGCCAGAGGACGAGTTGCCGGCGGCGGTCGGATGCTTTGAGCGGAGGTTTTGCGTGAAGGAAACGGGTGTGAGGAACGGTGCCCACGGCGCCGACAAGTTCGGCTTCAAGGATCTTGCTGCAGTTCATTGGAATCTCGACGCGCCCGAGCTCTACGAGCATTCGATTGCGGCCCGCGAAGCCACCATCGTGCAGGGCGGCCCGATCTGCGCCGAGACCGGCGTGCATACCGGCCGCTCGCCCAAGGACAAGCACACGGTCGTCGACGCGGCCACCGAGAACACCGTGTGGTGGGACGGCAACCGCAAGCTCACCCAGGCGAACTTCCAGCTCCTCTATGACGATTTCATCGCGCATGCGCGCGGCAAGACGCTCTACGCCCAGGACCTCTATGGCGGCGCCGATCCGAAGTACCGGATCAAGACCCGCGTCTTCACCGAGCTTGCCTGGCATTCGCTGTTCATTCGCCAGCTTCTGATCCGGCCGGTGGCGCCCGAGCTCGAGGACTTCGTCCCCGAATTCACCATCGTCGACCTGCCGTCGTTCAAGGCCGATCCCAAGCGCCACGGCGTGCGCACCGACACCATCATCGCCATCGACTTCACGCGCAAGATCATTCTCATCGGCAACTCGTCCTATGCGGGCGAGATGAAGAAGTCGGTCTTCACCGCGCTCAATTTCTATCTGCCGGCGCAGGGCGTCATGCCGATGCACTGCTCCGCCAATGTCGGGCACGACGGCGACGTCGCGCTGTTCTTCGGCCTCTCCGGCACCGGCAAGACGACGCTCTCGGCCGATCCCAACCGCATCCTGATCGGCGACGACGAGCACGGCTGGGGCCCGGACGGCGTGTTCAACTTCGAGGGCGGCTGCTACGCCAAGTGCATCAGGCTCTCGGAAGAAGCCGAGCCCGAGATCTACGCCGCCACCAATCGCTTCGGCGCCGTGCTCGAGAACGTGATCTTCGATCCGGCTACGCGGGTGTGCGATTTCGACAACGAGTCGAAGACCGAGAACACCCGCTCGGCCTATCCGCTCGAGTTCATGCCGAAGGCCTCGCGCACCGGCCGCGCCGGTCAGCCCAAGAACATCATCTTCCTGACCGCCGACGCGTTCGGCGTCATGCCGCCGATCGCCAAGCTCACGCCGGCGCAGGCGATGTATCACTTCCTCTCCGGCTACACCGCCAAGGTCGCCGGCACCGAGAAGGGCCTGGTCGGCGTCGAGCCGGAGTTCTCGACCTGCTTTGCGGCGCCGTTCCTGCCGCGCCCGCCGGCCGAATACGGCAACCTGCTGCGCGACCCTGATCGCCAAGCACAAGGTCGATTGCTGGCTGGTCAACTCGGGCTGGACCGGCGGCATCTACGGCGTCGGCCGCCGCATGCCGATCAAGGCGACGCGCGCGCTCGTCACCGGCGCGCTCGACGGCTCGCTGCGCAACGCGAGCTATCGCACCGATCCGTATTTCGGCTTCTCGGTGCCGACCTCGGTGCCGGGCGTCGAGCCGCATCTGCTCTATCCGATGAAGACCTGGAAGGACAAAGCCGCGTTCGACGAGACCGCGCGCAAGCTGGTGCGCATGTTCCAGGAGAACTTCGTCAAGTACGAGAAGCACGTCGACGCCGACGTGCGCGCCGCCGCGCCCGAGGTGCGCATCGCGGCGGAGTAGACGGCAGTCGCCGTACCGTTATCGAAAGGGCGGCCCTCGGGCCGCCCTTTTTTTGACGATGATGCTGTGACCTTGCAATCACGGAGCTTGCCGATGAGTGCGGATGTGCGCATCGCCCGCGTGCTCGCTGACCTGCGGCCCGAGACCGCGGTTTCGGCGCGCGAAAGCCCAGCACAGGCCCTAGCGCAACGCATGGAGTACTACGCGACGCCCGGCGCGAGCATCGGCGTGGTCGATGATGGCGTGCTCGCGTGGGCGAGCGGCTTCGGCGTCCGCACCATGAGATCGGCGGACGCCGTAACGGCGACGACGCCGTTCCAGGCCGGCTCGATCAGCAAGCCGGTGTTCGCGCTCGCGGTGATGCGTCTGGTTGAACAGGGCACGCTCGATCTCGACACCGATGTGAACGACTATCTCACCTCCTGGCGGGTGCCGGCGAATGGTGGCTGGCAGCCGCGCATCACGCTGCGTCAGCTGCTCAGCCACACCGCCGGCGTGACCGTGCACGGCTTTCGCGGCTATCCGGCGAGCGGACCGTGGCCGACGCCGCTCGAGGTGCTGCAAGGCGTGCCGCCCGCGAATACGCCCGAGGTGATCGTTGATCTGATGCCCGGCCTGGCGTTCCGCTATTCCGGCGGCGGCACCACGATCGCCCAGCAGGTCGTGGTCGACGTGCTCGGCCGGCCGTTCCCCGGCCTGATGCGCGAGCTCATTCTCGATCCTCTCGGCATGGCCGACAGCACCTTCGAGCAGCCGTTGCCGGCCCCGATGGCGGCGCGCGCCGCCGTTGCGCATCCGCTCAACGGGCAGCCGCTTGCCGGCGGCGCCAACGTCTATCCCGAAATGGCGGCAGCGGGGCTGTGGACCACGGCCGCCGATCTATCGCGTCTTGCCGTGGAGCTCATGCGCACGCTACGCGGCGAGCGGTCGGCGCTCCCACTCAACACGGAGAGCGTCCAGTCGATGCTGCAGCCGCAGCTTCCCGACCAGACGATCGGCGAGCATTTCGTCGGCATCGGCTGGTACTGCAGCGGCGAGGGCGATGATTTCTGCTTCGGCCACCAGGGCGTCGACGAGGGCTTCCTGGCGGAGATGCGCGTCCTTCCGGCCCGCGGCAAGGCGGCTGCGGTGATCATTAACGCCCATGGCTGGCTGTTGCCGGTCGAAATCTTCAAGGCGATCGGGCGGGAATACGGCTGGCCCGCCGCGCCGCTGCGCGCTGCTTCGATCGCGATGCCGCCGGGCATCAACTATGCAGGCAGCTACCGAAGTGAGCACGATGTCGTGGCCGAGGTGACGCAATCGGCGGACGGACTGGCGCTGAGGCTTGGCGGCCAGACACCGGTCCCACTGGCAGCCAGCTCGGAGGTGGAGTTTCACGCCGCGGTGTTGAACCTGTTCGCGCACTTCGAAATGGAGAGCGACGGTGCCATCACCGCGATGGTGCTCATGCAGCACGGCAAGGAAATTCAGTTCGCTCGCGACCGGTAGCCATTCCCTCGCAACGAACAAAAAGGACGGCCGGGTGGCCGTCCTTTTCGTCATCCTGCACGAGGCGCTGCTCAGCCCTGACGGGTGAGCCGGTTGAAGCGCGCCTTCTGCTCATCGCTCAGCGAGCCGTAGAACCGATCGAGCGCCGGCTGCACTGAGTTGAGCGCGTCCAGCGTCGCCTTGAGCCGCTGCTCCATCGCCGAAATGCGGCCGGGCGGCGTCAGGTTCTGGTCACCCTGGCAGCTCGCCTTGAGATCCTCGGCGGCTTTGCGTGTCGCCTGGTTGAGCTCATCGAGCGCCGCCGCTTGCTCCTGCGATGGCTCAACCACCCGCCGGATGCGATCAATCGGCACAGGGGCGGTGACGTCGGCACCGCATGCCTGCGACTGCTCTGGTGAGCGGGGCGCGCGCGCTGTGCGGCGGCGCGTTGGCGTGGCCTCCGGCACCGCATTGAAGCGCGCCTTCTGCTCATCGCTGAGCGAATTGTAGAAACGATCGAGCGCCGGCCGTACCAGCGTCACGGCCTTGAGCATCGCCTCGAGCCGGTTCCGCATGGCGGCAATCCGCCCGGTCGGCGTGTCGGGGAGATCGCTCGGGCAAGCGGACTTCATCTCGTCCACTGCGCTGGCGGTCGCGTTCTTGAGCTCGTCGAGGAGAGCGCGTTGCCTGTCGTTCGGCTCGACCGTCTGGGAGATCCGGTCGATTGGCCAATCGGTCAGGCCCGTTCCTTCGGCGGAACAGATCTGCGCGACGCCACCTGCCGGCACGCGCTGCACACGCCCGCCCTCGCGATAGGCCGGAGCGCTGGCATAGGCGCTGCCCGCATAGGCGTACGGGCCGAACAAGCTCACATAGACATCGTCATAGGCGTACGGCCAGAACGTATCGTAGGCGTAGGGCCAGAAGGTGTAGTCGATGAAGTCGTCATAGGCGTAGGGCCAGAACAGCGGGCCGAACCAGCCGATCACGAAGACATGGCGGCGATGGAAGCGTGCCCAGCGCGGATCGCCGATGTGCTTGCCTGCGAATTGGCCGCGGAAATTCGAGCGAGCAAGCTGCCGGTTGATGCCCTTCGGGGCCCCTGTGAGGGAACGATTGCGCAGCACCGATTTCTGGATCGCGGCGGTGCGGTTGGTCACCGACGACTTGCCTGAGACAAGTCCCTGCCGCACATTGTTCGGGCCCTTGCCGATGCGTGTGGTCGTGATGCTGCGCTTGCTGCCAACCGACTTGTTGATGCGTGGCGACGAGAGCTGAAGATTGCGCGGCGAAGCGCTCCGCCGGACTGACGGAGAGCTCATATGCACCCGTGGTGCGGAACGCGTGGATGGCGCAGCGCGGAAGGATGGTGCGGAATGACCAATCGATCTTCCACCACCTCCGCCGAAGCCACCACCGTGACCGCCGCCACCGCCGCCCCCACCACCGCGGCCTCTGTGCTGGGCGTCAGCGGTGGTCGCGACCACTGACGCGACCACGAGACAGGCTGCCGCGATACGAAGATTGATTGTGAGCATGGTAACCTCTCAACGCGCCCCGGACGTCTACTACAACGTGCGGACGCCTTTTTGGTTCACTCCCCAAAGCTGGATCGCTCTGTCAAGTAAGGCGCGATTGCACGCGGCGCCATGGCTAAGCACAATGACCAAGATCAATTTGGTTGTTACCGATAACGAGTTCCGGTACCGACTTGCCGATCAACGAGGGTAGCGGTATCGCAGGCCGGTGTTGTCAGGCGTCGGTTTGCCGCAGCGTCATTACGGTAGGGAGCTCCATGCAAGTTCTGGTGGTCGGGGCTGGGGTGGTCGGGCTTGCGTGTGCGCGCGAGCTGGCACTCAGGGGACATGAGGTCATCGTCGCGGAAGCCGCCAATGCCATCGGCACGATAACTTCGTCGCGCAACAGCGAGGTCATCCACGCCGGGCTTTACTACCCGACCGGAACCAAGCGGGCGGTGCACTGCCCGCGCTCGCGCCGGATGCTTTACGACTACTGCGCCTCCCACGGCGTGCCGCACAAGAAGTGCGGCAAGCTCGTCGTTGCCACCAACGACAAGGAAAACGCCGGCATCGAGAAGATCTTCAAGCAGTCGCAGATCAACGGCTGCGAGAACGTCGAGATGATCGATGCCGCGACGGCCAAGCGAACTCGAGCCACATGCCTTTTGCACGGTTGCGATGCTGTCGCCGGAAACCGGCATCATCGACAGCCATTCCTATATGCGGGCGCTGCGCGGTGACCTCGAGGACCACGGCGGCATGGTGGCGCTCAACACGCCGATCGAGCGGATGGTGCTGTCCGGCGATCAATGGGAGGTGCACTTCGGCGGCGCCGATCCGCAGACGATCACCGTCGATGCCGTTGTCAACGCGGCCGGCCTCGGCGCCCAGAAGCTTGCGCGCGCCACCGAAGGCTATCCGCAGGAGCGGGTGCCGCCGCTCTATCTCGCCAAAGGCAACTATTTTTCCTACGGCGGGCGGCCGGTGTTCTCGCGGCTGATCTATCCGGTGCCGATCCCGGGCGGGCTCGGCGTGCACGTGGTGCTCGACATGGGTGGACGGATGCGGTTCGGGCCCGACGTCGAATGGATCGGCACCGAGGACTACAATGTCGATGCCGGCCGGGGGGCGTCCTTCTATGAGCGCGTGCGCGGCTATTGGCCGGGCCTGCCCGACAACTCGCTGGTCCCTGACTTTGCCGGGATCCGGCCGAAGATCACCGGGCCGGGTGAGCCGCAGGCCGATTTCATGATCGATGCGCCCGAGCACCACGGCGTGCCGCGGCTGGTGCAGCTCTTCGGCATCGAGTTGCCAGGTCTCACGTCCTCGCTGTCGCTCGGCGAGGAAGTCGCCGGCTATTTGTCGAGCTGAGCGCGCTGGTCCGCGGTCGAGCCGGTAGTGTCGGCCGGGTCAGGGCGGGAGGTCGTTTCACGCGGCGCGATCTTGGCGCCGGCGAGCTTCTGACGCAGCTCGGCCGACAATCCGCCATAGGAGGCGATCGGCGTGAATTCCTTGCTGCGCTTCGAGCTGCCGTTATACGCCACGAAGCCGCGATCGGTCGCCACGATGTCGCCTGGCCGCAAGGTCGGATCGTCGTTGACCTCTGCGGTCACGAGGCCATAGGCGTCCTTGCCGTTGCAGGTGCAGTCCGCGACCTTGCGATCCCGGTACACGAAGGCATTCGGCAGCTCCTTGTAGCGCGCGCCGTCGTTCGCGGTGGCGGTGTTGATCTCGCTCCCGGAAAACACCTTTGTGCGTGCCGTCGGGCAGAAGGCACTGCAGGTCTTGACCGGGTTTGAATTGCTGGTGCGCTGGATCGGGAAGTAGCGACCGTCGCAAAGCCTCACACAGTAGGCAACCGATGGGCCCGCCTCCAAGGCCGGCTCCGCCGGACGCTGGCTCGCCTGGCCGCCATAGGGATCCGAATAGGAGTTGGCCGAGGGCGGCGGTGCTGGCCGTCGCGCTCCACCGAACAGGAAGTCGAATAGCCCCTCTGCCGCTGCCGGAGCGGATGCGAAGGCGATAAATCCGACAACGAGGCCGGCAATGACGATGGTCGCGCGCGCTGGCGCGGTTCGAAAAAGAAAAATCACGGCTGACTCCTACACACGCGCCGTTTCTCGGCACGTGCGCTGGCTCAACGCGCCCAGATCAAAAAAGTTGCGGCTCGCCCGCAGCGGGCGCGGACCTGCTTCGAGTTTTCCCCAAGGAACCGTCTGAGCACAGTTTAGCGATTGTTGGTAAACAACCGCTAAGCGCGCGCCGTTTGAGTGCTAGTCTCTTCTGTATCGCGACAGGGAGGGACGCCGATGGCCGAGGTTCGCTTCATCAATCCTGAAACGCTCGCCAAGCCGCCAAGCTATACGCATGTTGTCGAGGTCGTGGGCGCCTGCCGCACGGTCCACATTTCGGGTCAGCTTGGCATCGATCTCGAGGGCCAGGTGGTCGGCGACTTCCGGGCGCAGGCCGTGCAGGTATTCGAGAATCTCAAAGCCGCGCTGGCTTCGGTCGGCGCCACATTCGCCGACGTGGTGAAGCTCAACAGCTATCTCGCCGACATTGCCGACCTGCCGGTGCTGCGCGAGGTGCGCGTGCGCTATCTGAACGCCCAGGCGTTGCCGGCCTCGACCACGCTCGCGGTGTCGGGCTTCGCGCGGCCGGGCGCTTTGCTCGAGATCGAGGCGGTCGCCGTGCTGCCGCTCAAGACGTAGGACGGGGGGCGCGGCGCTGGCGTATCAGTTATTTATGCTGCGGACAGGTCGTCGTGCACGGCACTTCCACGCGCTTGTCGGCGCGACCGCTATAGGCGGCAATCGACTCCTTGAAGCAGCGCCCACCCTCATTCACGATGCGGACGAGCTGTGTCTTACTTTCCCATCCCTGGCATACAACGCGGCTGCCAGCCTCGGCCACGCGAGTGCCGGCCAACGCCGTGGCCGCCTCTGCTGCCAACGCCGGAGTCATCAGGACAGAGTGCGCCGTGTTTATTTGTTGAAGCTGATTGAAATCGATCCACTCGAAAAAGGACGACCCCGCGGCCAGCGAAACCTGAATCGATATGTCGCCCGTCGTCGGACAGGCTCCGATTTTGACCTTTGCGTCTTTACCGGCGTTGATTTCGTTGTAGTCAATCGCGCAGCTGCCGTTCTTCACCCAAAGCTCGTATTGCTGCAGCCGGTGTGAGACCTGCGAGTAGGGGATGCCGTGCTTCCAGGCATAGTAGACGTTGAGGGCGGTTGGTGTGGCCCCGATGACAGGTACGGCAATCACCGCCACCTTGATCAGCGTATACCAGCGGCGAAACGACTGGCCCGCGGTGGCTTCCGCGACGAGTGTCGAAACCTGCTCTGGCACATTCCCTACCATGCTTGCCTCCTCAGGGTAGCGATCTCATGGTGCCATGCTGCTATTCCGCCAACGTGGCTGAACCGGGGCCGACATGTTCATGGTCCAGTCAGGTACGGCTAGTGTCCCGCTTCCGAAGTTCGCATGATTTTGCGGTGACCTCATTTGCGAACTTCGGAAGCGAAGGACACTAGCAGCTCCTTGATCTAGTGTGGCTTTGGTTTAGAAGTCCGCATCCCCGACTCGCGGCAAGAATGATGCGGACTTCTAAACCGCCACACTAGGGCGACCACACGAACACGACGGTGACGATCGCCAGAACCGGCAGCAGCACGGCGCTCGACCAGACGAGATAGCCGAAGAAGCTCGGCATCTTGATGCCGCGCTCGAGCGCGATGGCATAGACCATCAGATTGGGCGCGTTGCCGATGTAGGTCATGGCACCCATGTAGACCGCGCCCATGGAGATGGCCGCGAGCGTCGCGGCAAGCGGACCCATGAGCTTGACCGCGTCGCCGCCGGCAAGCTCGAAGAACACGAGATAAGTCGGCGCGTTGTCGAGGAAAGCTGACAGCGCGCCGGTAAGCCAGAAATAGGCAACGTTACTCGGGGCGCCGTCGCCCGCCTTCACGGCCTCGAGCAGCCAGGCGAAGGGACCATCCTTGCCGGCTTGCAGCATCGCTACCACCGGAATGATGCAGGCGAAGATGCCGGCGAACAGGATCACGACCTCGAGGATCGGGTCCCAGGTGAAGCCGTTGGCCTCACGATGCTCGTCGTGAGTGAGGACGAGCGACAGGAACGCGATCACCAGCAGCGCGACATCGCGCAGCGCGTTCTGCAACTCGACCGTGGTGCCGTAGATGTCGAAGCTGATGCCGGGCTGCCAGAAGGCGGCGCCCAGGATCGCGCCGATGACAGCGGCGATCAGCACGAGGTTGATGGTGCCGCGCACTTTCAGATCGAGCGGCGGGTCGGTTTCGCCGACGGTCGTGATCAGGCGGTCCTTGCGGTAGTGCCAGAGGTCGACCGCCACGAAAGCGAGGAGCACGAGGCCGGCCACCAACAATGTCGGCATCAGAAGGTGCCGCGTGGCCCAGAAGAAATCGACGCCGTGCAGGAAGCCGACGAGCAGCGGCGGGTCGCCGAGCGGGGAGAGCGCCCCGCCCACGTTCGCCACCAGGATGATGAAGAACACGATCACGTGCACGTTGTTGAGCCGCGCCGCATTGGCGCGGATGAGCGGCCGGATCAGGATGATGGCTGCGCCGGTGGTGCCGACCAGGCTCGCGATCGCGGTGCCGAAGGCGAGGATCGCCGTGTTGACGAGCGGCGTGCCGCGCAGGTTCCCGGTCACCAGAATGCCGCCGGCCACGACATAGAGCGTGAACAGGAGCACGATGAAGCTCAAATATTCGGCCAGCAGCGTGTGCACCAGCGCCGTGAGCGCGGTCGGCAGATCAAAAAGCGCCGCCATCGGGGCAAGCGTCAGCGTCGCCCACGCGAAGGCGAGCTTGCCGTAGTGGCGATGCCAGAGGCGCGGGAACAGCAGCGGGCCGGTCGCGATGGTGAGCAGGATGCCGATGAACGGCAGCGCCCAGGGCCAGGAGAGTTTCGTGCCGTCGAGCGTGGCCGCCTGGGCGGCGGAGGGCGCCAATGCCGCGGCAAGTACAAACAGTGTCAGGATGGCACGCCCCACCAGATGAAAAGAGTATTCCGGACGCCAGCGCAACTCCGCCTCATCCTGAGGAGCCCGCCGACAGGCGGGCGTCTCGAAGGATGCGGCGGCCTCGTGCTTCGAGACGCCCACCTTGTCCTGCGGACAAGCTGGGCTCCTCAGCATGAGGCCGATTGAGTCCGTCATCTTACGGTAGCGAAAAAAGCAGCGAACAAACGACCATCAATGCGCCTCGTCCCAATTATGCGCGGCTCTCGCATCGACCTGCAACGGCACCGACAGCGACAGTGCCGGCATCGGCGCTTCTTCCATCACCTTCTTGATCACCGGCAGCGTCTTATCGACCTCGCCCTCGGGCAGTTCGAACACGAGCTCGTCGTGCACCTGCAGGAGCATCTGCGCGCTGAGCTTCTTCTTGGCGAGTGCCTCATCCATGCGGATCATGGCACGTCGGATGATGTCGGCCGCGGTGCCCTGCAGCCGCGCGTTGATCGAGGCGCGCTCGTTGAAGGCGCGGATCGTGGCGTTGGAGGCGCGGATGTCCGGATAGTGGCACTTGCGCCCGAACAGGGTGAGCACGTAGCCGTTGTTTTTGGCAAACTTTTTGGTCTCTTCCATGTAGTCGCGGATGCCGGGAAAGCGCTCGAAGTATTTCTTGATGTAGGCACCGGCCTCCTCGCGCGCGATGCCGAGTTGCGCCGCCAGCCCGAACGCCGAGATGCCATAGATGATGCCGAAGTTGATCGCCTTGGCGCGCCGGCGCACCTCGCCCGGCATGCCCTTGACCGGCACGCCGAACATCTCCGAGGCGGTCATGGCGTGAATGTCGAGGCCATCGCGGAACGCTTTCTTCAGCTGCTCGATGTTGGCGATCTCGGCCAGGAGCCGTAGCTCGATCTGCGAATAGTCGGCCGAGACGAGCTTGGTCCCGGGCGCCGCCACGAAAGCGCGGCGGATGCGGCGGCCTTCCTCGGTGCGGACCGGAATGTTCTGCAGGTTCGGCTCGGAGGAGGAGAGGCGGCCGGTCGGCGTCGCGGCGAGGGCGTAGCTCGTGTGCACGCGATGCGTGGTCGGATTGACGTAGCCCGGCAGCGCGTCGGTATAGGTCGAGCGCAGCTTCGAGACCTGCCGCCAGTCGAGGATCTTCTGCGGCAGGACGTGGCCCTGCTCGGCAAGCTCCTCGAGTGCGCGCGCTCCGGTCGACCAGGCGCCGGTCTTGGTCTTGGTCCCGCCCGGCAGCCCGAATTTGCCGAACAGAATATCGCCGAGCTGCTTGGGGCTCCCCGGGTTGAGCGGCTCGCCGGCAAGCTCCTGGATCTCGGCTTCGAGCGCGCCCGCACGCTGCGCGAACTCGCCGGACAGCCGCGACAGCACCTGGCGGTCGATGGAAATGCCGCGCCGTTCCATGCTGGCCAGCACCTCGACCAGGGGCCGCTCCAGCGTCTCGTAGACCGTGGTCACGTGCTCGGCGGTGACGCGCGGCCTGAGCAGGAGCCACAGCCGCAGCGCCATGTCGGTGACCTCGGCCGCGCATTCGGCGGCCTTGCTCGATCGGAACATGATCGAACGTAATGCGGGACTTGCCTGAACCCTTGAGCGCGTTGGCGTCGAGCGCGGTGTGGCCGAGGTAGCGCTCCGCCAGCGTGTCGATGCCGTGGCCGGAGCGGCCGGCGTCGAGCACATAGGACAGCAGCATCACATCGTCATAGGGCGCAAGCGTGATGCCGCGCAGGGCGAACATCTGCAGATCGAATTTGAGGTCATGCCCGATCTTGAGCACGCCCGCGTCCTCGAGCAGCGGCCGCATCGCCGCGAGCGCGTCCTGTTCGGAAATCTGGTCGGGCGCGATCTCGCCCGCGAACAGGCTGCCGTTGCCACCATTGGCCCCGGCCCCATCGCCACCCTGACGGTGCGCGAGCGGCACGTAGCAAGCTTCGTTCGGCGCGAGCGCGAGTGAAAAGCCGGCGAGCGTCGCCTGCATCGGGTCGATGCTGGTCGCCTGGATGTCGATTGCGACCACGCCGAGGTCGATCGCGCGCGCGACCCATTCGTGGAGCCGTTCGAGGGTGCGCACAGTCTCGTAGCGGGTGCGGTCGACCTTGGCCTTGCGGCCGGCGCCGAGCCGGCCTTCCACGAGCGCCTCGGGCGTGAGCATCTGCTGCCCCGGGCCCTTCGGCCGCTCTTTCATTTTCATCGCGCCGCCTTCGAGCGGCAGCGTCGGCACGCCCGATGCTGATGCTGCCGGCGCCGCGCGTACGCCCTTGGCTCCCTCTTGCGCCGTCTCGCGATCGACCGGGCGGGCGCCCGGGCCGACCTCCGCATTGGCCTCGATCTCGGCGGCGTCTACGCCGGAGAACTCCGCGACCCGGCGGGTGAGCGTGTTGAACTCCATCGCCTTGAGAAAGGCGACGAGGCGCTTGTAGTCGGGCTCGTGCACGGCGAGGTCGGCGAGCGGCACGTCGAGCTTGACCTTGTCGTCGAGCGTGACGAGCCTCTTGGAGAGCCGTGCCTTGTCGGCATTGTCGATCAGGCTCTGGCGGCGCTTCTCCTGCTTGATCTCGCCGGCGCGCGCGAGCAGCGTTTCGAGATCGCCATATTCGCTGATCAGCTGCGCCGCGGTCTTGACCCCGATGCCGGGCACGCCCGGCACGTTGTCGGTCGAATCGCCGATCAGCGACTGCACCTCGATCACCTTCTCGGGCGGCACGCCGAACTTCTCGATCACCTCCGGGATGCCGATCTTCTTGTCCTTCATGGTGTCGTACATGATGACGCAGTCGTTCACGAGCTGCATCAGGTCCTTGTCGGACGACACGATGGTGGCGCTGGCGCCGATCGCGCAGGCCTGCCGCACATAGGTCGCGATCAGGTCGTCGGCCTCGAAGCCGGCCTGCTCCAGGCACGGCAGGTCGAAAGCGTGCACCGCGTGACGGATGAATCCGAACTGCGGGATCAGGTCGTCGGGCGCGGGCGGACGGTGGGCCTTGTAGTCGGCATAGAGTTCGTTGCGGAACGTGTGTTCCGATTTGTCGAACACGACCGCCAAGTGAGTCGGCTGGTCCTCCGGCTTCATGTCGCGCAGGAGCTTCCACAGCATGTTGCAGAAGCCGAGGACGGCGTTGACCTGCAGCCCGTCGGACTTGCGGGTGAGCGGCGGCAGCGCGTGATAGGCGCGGAAGATGTAGGACGAGCCGTCAACCAGGAAGACGTGGTCGCCCTCCTTGGGCGCGCGGACGGCGGCAGTGGACGGTGCGGGCTTGGTTTTCGATGCTGGCATGGACCCAATGTGGTCCGTCCCGCCCGCGTTGGCAACGGTCGCAGGTCTGGCCCTGGATAACTCGACGGCTGTGGTTTACCGCGCCGGCTGCAGCGCGAGCTTGGCCTTGGGTTCCTTGGGCGCCAGCCAGAATCGTGCGGGGCGCTCGAACAAGAAATTGAGGTGGATCGCCCGCGCCACCCAGAACGTCATGAGCGCACCGAGGACGCCAGCCACTGTCACCAAGGCCGAGATGGTGCCGACGTTGCTGATCCAGCCGAGCTTGATCAGCAGAGCGCGGCTAACTGCCATCGGCAGGAAGAACGCCAGGTAGATGACGATCGAGTTCTGCCCGCAATAGCGCAGCGGCTTGAGCAGGTCGATCGTCGCCATCAGGGCCGCCAGCGTGACGACCGCCGCCGCGCCGGCGAGCCCGAGCGCAAGCGACATGAACGGCAGCTCGGCATAGCCGCTGAAGACCAGGATGCCGTTCGCCAGACCCCACGCGCCAAGGAAAGCGAGCGCAGCTTCGGGGAAGGTTTGCGCCTGCTGCGCGAACGCAAAGATGCGCGGCGCGAGCAGGTAGCCGGTGTAGAAGTAGACAAAGCGGCTTGCGAACTCGTCGATCACGGTCCAGCCGGTCGCGATCGGCGCGATCTCGAGCGCGGCGGCGGCGAGCCAGATCACCCAGGCGGGGACGCGCCCGTGTACGAGCTTGGTGACGACGAAGAAGATCGGCAGCAGATAGATGAACCAGAGCGTGCCGAACGGCTCGACGAACGATTCCAAATAGAGCCAGAGAGTGCCGAGCGCGCCATGCTCCTGAACGAACATCGGCGCCTTCACGCCGAACTGGATGGCGGTCCACAACAGGTAGAAGTAGACGAAATGCACGACCTTGCGATCGAGATAGGTGCGCCAGTCGCGGTCGATCACGCGCGCCAGGAACAGGCCCGAGATCAGGAAGAAATCCGGCATGCGGAACGGCTTGGCGAAGGCCACGACGGTGTGCAGCCAGCCCTCCTGGCCAAGCGTGTTCCCGACGCCAAGCGTCGAATGCATCATCACCACGAAGACGATGCAAAAACCCTTGGCGTAGTCGACCCAGTCGACCCGCTGCTCCGTTGTGTCAATTGCACTCATGAGACCTGCTATTTCCAATCGACTTTGTCTCATATACGCAGGAACGGGTTTCACTCTTCTTTACCGATTCACCGACAGAGCCAGGGACGTTGTTAAGCGCGCCTTAACCACATGACCTTCGCCGAGCCGCTGCCGATCGATGCCGCGCTGCCGCAGCTTGCGGCGGCGCTCGCTGCGCGCAACGCGGCGGTGCTGGTGGCGCCGCCCGGCGCCGGCAAGACCACGCGGGTGCCGCTCGTGCTGGCGCGCGAGCCGTGGGCGGCGGGCAAGAAGATCATCGTGCTCGAGCCGCGGCGGCTCGCGGCCCGCGCGGCGGCGGCCCGCATGGCATCGACGCTGGGCGAGTCGGTCGGCGACACGGTCGGCTACCGGGTGCGCTTCGCCTCCAAGGTGTCGCGCAGGACCCGCATCGAGGTCGTCACCGAAGGCGTGTTCACCCGCATGGTGCTGGAGGATGCGTCGCTCGAGGGCGTGGCGGCGCTTCTGTTCGACGAGTTCCACGAGCGCTCGCTCGATGCGGATCTCGGGCTTGCGCTCGCGCGCGACGTGCAGACGGGGTTGCGCGAGGATCTGCGGCTTCTGGTGATGTCGGCGACCATCGATGGCGCCCGGGTTGCCAAGCTTCTGGGCGACGCGCCGGTCATCGAAAGCCAGGGCCGCGCCTATCCGGTCGAGACGCGCTATCGCGGACGCGATCCGCGCGCGCCGATCGAGCGCGCGGTCGCCGACACGGTGATCGAGGGGCTGCGAGCCGAGAAGGGCTCGGTGCTGGCGTTTCTGCCGGGTGCCGGTGAGATCCGCCGCGCTGAAACGCTCTTGCGCGAGCGCATCAGCGATCCGGCGATTGACGTGGTCGCGCTCTACGGCGCGCTCGAGGCCGAGGTGCAGGACCGCGCCATCGCGCCCGCGCCAGCCAGGCCGGCGCAAGGTCGTGCTGGCGACCGCGATCGCGGAGACCTCGCTCACCATCGAAGGCGTGCGCATCGTGGTCGATTGCGGGCTCGCGCGCGTGCCGCGCTATGAGCCGGACGTGGGTTTGACGCGGCTCGAGACCGTGCGCGTCTCGCGCGCGTCTGCCGATCAGCGCCGCGGCCGTGCCGGCCGCACCGAGCCAGGCGTTTGCTACCGGCTGTGGGACGAGCCGCAGACGGCGTCGCTCGCGCCCGCCAACATGCCGGAGATTCTCGCGGCCGATCTTTCAAGTCTGGCGCTCGACCTTGCGCATTGGGGCGTCGCCGACCCGTCGACGCTCGCGTTCCTCGACCCGCCGCCGCGTGCCGCGCTCACTGAGGCGAAGGCGCTGCTCAGTGAGCTTGGCGCAATCGATCGTGATGGCCGTATCACCGAGGAGGGGCAGCAGTTGCGGCAGCTGCCGCTGCCGCCGCGGCTCGCCCGCATGGTGGTGGACGCTGGTGACGACGCTCCGCTCGCCGCCGACATCGCGCTTGCTGCTCACCGAACGCGGCCTTGGCGGCAACGACGTCGATCTCGCGCATCGCCTCGATGAACTGCGCCGCGACCGCTCGCGCCGCGCGCAGGACGCGCGCGCGATGGCGAAGCGCTGGGCGGAGGCGGCGCGCACAAATACGGGAGGAGTGAGTGCCAAGGAGATTCAGCACGACGGGCGCGCTCCCTCCCCCCGCGAAGCGGTGGGGAGGGTTGGGGTGGGGGGTGGTGCCGCTGGGCAAGGCATTTCGAATGAAAAGAAAGCGCCCCCCACCCCCGACCCCTCCCCACCATTCGCTGCGCGAATGGGAGGAGGGGAGCGGAGAGGCCCGACGTGGGGTGGTGAACGGGACCGCCGTGCCCATGATGATGGAAACAAGAGTGCTTCCCCCGGCGTTCTCCTCGCGCTCGCCTATCCGGATCGCATCGCGAAAAGCCGCGGCGCCGGCGGCGCGTTCCTGCTCGCCAACGGCCGTGGCGCCAATCTCGATCCGGCGTCGGCGCTGTCGCGCGAGCCTTTTCTCGCGGTCGGCGAGATCGCCGGCACCGCCGCGCAGGGCCGCATCCTGCTCGCGGCCGCGCTTACGCTCGCTGAGATCGAGGCGCATTTCGCCGCGCGTATCGAGAGCCGCGACGAGGTCGTGTTCGATGAGCAAAGCGCGAGCCTGCGCGGGCGGCAGGCTGCGCCGCCTTGGCGCGCTTGCGCTCGCCGAGCGACCGATGAAGGTCGAGCCGAATGATGACACCGCGCGCCTGCTGGCCGAGGGCATCGCGCGCTCGGCATCGCAACGACTGCCCTGGACGCAAGTCGCTGCTGCAGTGGCGCGACCGCGTGATGTTCCTCCGCCGGGCAGAAGGCGAGGAGTGGCCGGACCTCTCCGATGCGGCTCTTGCGGCACGGACGCCGATTGGCTTGCGTCGCTCTGCGCCGGCAAGACTGCGCTCGCCGACGGTGAGCGCCGAGGAATTCGGCGAAGCCGTGCGCGGCCTGATTCCATGGAACCTGCGCCGGCGGCTCGACGCCGAGGCGCCCACGCATTTCGCCGCGCCGTCGGGCTCCTCGGTGCCGATCGACTACGAGGCCGAGGAAGGGCCGAAGCTCTCGATCCGGGTGCAGGAGCTGTTCGGTCTCGACCGCCACCCCGCGATCGCGGGCGGGCGCGTGCCGCTGGTGATCGAGCTGCTCTCGCCCGCGCATCGGCCGGTGCAGGTGACGCGCGACCTGCCGGGCTTCTGGCGCGGCAGCTACGCGGCGGTCAAAGCCGAGATGAAGGGCCGCTATCCGCGCCACCCCTGGCCCGACGACCCGCTGTCGGCGCCGGCGACCCGGCGCGCCAAGCCGCGCGGGCAATAGATTCAAATTTTAACGAACCGGTTCAGCGGCGCCTCACCACGTTGCGGGAAGCGCAACTCCGTTAGGCCGGTATTGGTGCGCGCGGGGGCAAGATGACGGGCCACACTTGGGTGAGCCCTATGGATCGCATTCTCCTTGGTGCGTTGCTGTTTCTCGGCGTCGGCGTGCTGTCGGTGCGCTACCTCGATCAGAAGGGCCGCGCGCCCGCCAATGCCGCGCCCGTCCAGGCCGTTTCGCCATCGTCCAACACGCCGTCGTCCAACACGCGCAGCCTCGTCGTGCATGCGAGCGGCGGGCACTTCGCCGTGGATGCGCGCGTCGATGGCCGCCGCATCCCGTTCATGATCGACACCGGCGCCTCGCACATCACGATCCGGGAAAGCGACGCGTCGCGGCTCGGGTTCCATCCGAAGGAGCGCGACTACACGATCCGCATCAACACCGCGAACGGTGTCGGCCGTGCCGCGCAGGTCGATCTGCGCATGGTCGAAATCGGCGACATCCTGGTGCGTGACGTGCCTGCGCTGGTTGTTCCCGACACTATGCTCAACGTGAACCTCCTCGGCATGACGTTCCTGTCGCGCGTGCGCTGGTCGCATGAGCGCGGCCGGCTGATGCTGGAGCAGTAGCCGATAACGTCTGATACCGGGTGATGACACCCGGGCCTTGCTGCGCTATGTCCTCGTTGCCGGCGAGATCGCCCGAGGACCAACATGTTTCCCAAGCCCAAGCCCGCGCTGACGCCCAATACCTATGCCTATGAGTCCGAGCCGCTGGTGAAGCCCACCGGCTTCCGCGAATACGACGCCCGCTGGCTGCTCGGCAGCGAGATCAACCTGATGGGCGTGCAGGCGCTCGGCATGGGGCTCGGCACGCTCATCCGCGAGTTGGGCGTCAAGCCAGAGATCGTCACCGGCCACGACTTTCGCGGCTATTCGGCCTCGGTGAAGAACTCGCTGGTGTCGGGCCTGATGGCGGCGGGCTGCAAGGTGTACGACATCGGGCTCGCGGTCACGCCGATGTCATATTTCGCGCAGTTCGAGCTCGACGTGCCCTGCGTCGCCATGGTCACCGCCTCGCACAACGACAACGGCTGGACCGGCGTGAAGATGGGCGCCAATCGTCCGCTCACCTTCGGACCGGACGAGATGACGCGGCTCAAGGAGATCGTGCTCGAGGCGCGCTTCGACCTGAAGGCCGGCGGCTCCTTCCACTTCGTGGAGAATTTTCCGGCACGCTACATCGCCGACCTGACCAAGCGGCCGAAGCTCAAGCGGCGGCTCAAAGTGGTGTGCGCCTGCGGCAATGGCACCGCCGGCGCGTTCTCGCCGCGCGTGCTGGAGATGATCGGCTGCGAGGTGGTGCCGCTCGACTGCGAGCTCGATCACACCTTCCCGCGCTACAATCCCAACACCGAAGACATGAAGATGCTGCACGCCATGCGCGACGCGGTGCTCGAGCACAAGGCCGATGTGGGCCTCGGCTTCGACGGCGATGGCGATCGCTGCGGTGTCGTCGACAACGAGGGCGATGAGATTTTTGCCGACAAGGTCGGCGTCATGCTGGCACGCGATATCTCGGCGCTGCAGAAGGGCGCGACCTTCGTGGCCGACGTGAAATCGACCGGCCTGTTCATGACCGACCCGGTGCTGCTGGCGAACGGCGCCAAGACCGACTACTGGAAGACCGGCCACTCCTACATGAAGCGCCGCGTCAACGAGATCGGCGCGGTCGCCGGTTTCGAGAAGTCGGGCCACTTCTTCTTCAACAAGCCGATGGGCCGCGGCTATGACGACGGGCTCATTTTCGCGCTCGCGGTCTGCGACATGCTCGATCGCAATCCCGGGAAAGAGCATGGCCGATCTCAAGAACGCGCTGCCGAAGACCTGGTCGTCGCCGACCATGTCGCCGCACTGCGCCGACGAGACCAAGTACGGCATCGTCGACCAGGTGGTGGCGCATTTCGAGGCGGAGCAGAAGAAGGGCGACAAGGTCGCCGGCCAGCCGATCCGCGATCTCGTCACCGTCAACGGCGTGCGCGTCACGGTCGAGGACGGCACCTGGGGGCTGGTGCGCGCATCGTCGAACAAGCCCGAGCTGGTCGTGGTGGTCGAGAGCCCGGTCTCCGAAGCGCGCATGCGCGACATGTTCAAGGCGGTCGACGCCGTGCTGCGCACCCACAAGGAAGTCGGCGAGTATAACCAGACGATTTAGCGTGTTTCGTTCACGCGGAATCGCCGCAGCGCTCCGTTCGTTCCCGCGCAAGCGGGAACCCAGGGCCAAGCATCTTGAAGAACTGGGTCCCCGCTTGCGCGGGGACGAACGGAGAGCCGATCGATCCGTGGCTTACAAACCCGCCCCGTATATGACTTTCTTTGCACCCGGCCAGGTGACCCGATAGCCGAACTCGACCGCCTTTTCTTCATCAGGCGTCAGCGTCATGTCCCAGGCCAGCACGCCGCGCTTGTCCTCGACATCGCGCCGCGTTGGCGCCGTGCGGCCCTGCAGCTCGATCTTGATCGCGTCATTCTGCGCCACCGGGATCTGGTCGAGCACGCGCAGCTGGATCGGCCGCTCGTGCAGGTTCTTCACGGTGATGCGATAGTTGCGCACGTCGGTCTTCGAGGTCGCGATCAAGCCTGTTTCACCGCGCTTGTCCTCGACGACGGCGTGGCGCACCCGGATCATGTCGTCGACGCCGAAGCCGAGCTCGTGCTCCTCGCCCGGCGCGAGCAGCGGCAGCTGGCCGTTGCCGACAAAGGTCGAATCGCGAAACAGCGACACGGTGCCGGGGAGAACGGGCGTGCCGCGCGCCATGGTCAGCTTGGCATAGAGGTAGGCCTTCTGCTCGGCTTTGGGGACCGTGCGCGCGGTCAGCGCAGCATCGAGCGCCATGTCATCGATCTGCACGCGCTTCATCTCGCCTGTCGCAGGCACAGCGACGCGTCCCGCAATGGAATAGACCGCCTGGAAGGCTTGCGCTTCCACCCCGGTGCGGACCTCGTCGACAATATCAAGGGGGGGCTCTTCCGCCCGATTCTTCTCTCTGGCGGCCCTTGCGAAGAGATTGGTCTGGCCGTCAGCGCGTTCGCCGGCGGCGTCCCGATCCATGAGGCCGCCGCCGTAGCCCATCGGCTGGCGTGGTGGCGGTGGCGCATCTGGCGCGTAGTCGACCGTTAAGGGGTTGAGGATGGGGGCGGCGCTGCCCGCGCCGGGCCGCGCCGTCGACAAGGCTAGCTGGATGTCGTCCCAACTCTCGCCGGTCCGCTGCTGGATCGAGGCGCGGCGGATGAGCTGCAGCTTGGGCGCCTGATCTCGGGTGCCGGTCGATAGCCGCGCATCGTAGAACGGCGTCCATGACGCCGCCCGCACTTGGTAGCGTATAGTCAGATCGGCATCGAGCACGCCCGCAGCGTTGACGAACACCTTGACCTCTGTGCGCTCCTCCTGGGCCGGCGCCACCGTTGTCAGCTTGCGCGTCAGGTCGGCGATCTGGCGGTCGGTCTCGCGAATCCTGATCTGCGAATCAAGGATGGTCTTCTGCGCCTCGGCGCTGCGTTGCCCGATCAGGGTGAACAGCTGCGACCAGTCGGGCTGCGTTGCCGCGCTGTTCGGCGCGGAAGGCTGCATCGGCAGATTCGCCAGGTTGTTGATCAGCACTTTCTGCGCCTGCGCGGCATCGGCCGCAGCCTGCAGCAGTGCCCGTTCGTCCTTGAGCTTTTCAATCGCGTCCTCGATCTGCTTGCGCTCGGTTGCGGCGGCGGCGCTGTCGGAGCGCGGCACGAACACCCGCCGCGTGTCGACCGAGCCAATCTCGAGCGTGCCGGTTGCCTTGCCCTCGACTCGCAGCGAGCCTGACAAGGCTTGCGCGGGCAGGTCGCTGAACAGGACGACGTGCTCGCCCCGCTCGATCGTCACGCGACCGATGCGCGTCACCTCGGCGCCCGAGGGATAGACCGTCACTGCATCAATGCGCGAGCTGCCTTTGATCTCGGCGGACATCACACTTGCAGTGGACGCGAGCAATAACGATAGAGTTGTCAATGAACGCATATGCGCCTCCGATTGCTGCCCCTCTCCCTTGAGAGGCGGCATGTGCAACGTGGGCGGAAGCGTAGTAGCGTTCGTGTCGCCAGTGTGACGTAGGAGGCTCAGGTCTGCGAGGTTACCGCGATGTAATGTTTCTTCCTATCTTTCTTCCTTCGCGGCGCGCAGACCCGAACGTTCTTTGACGACGCGTCGGCCGGTGGCCTATGCCGCCGCAGCAGCGACTCGCGCCGGGGCCGGCTTCTCGACGATCGGCAGGTTGATCAGCGCCGAAAGGACGCCGAGCAGGATCGAGAGCCACCAGACAACGTCATAGGAGCCGGTGCGCTCGAATGCGATGCCGCCGATCAGAACGCCGAGGAAGCCGCCGACCTGGTGGCTGAAGAACGAGAAGCCGACCAGCATCGAGAGCCAGCGGCTGCCGAACATGACCTGCACCAGCGCCGAGGTCGGCGGTACGGTCGAGAGCCACAGGAAGCCCATGCTGGCGCCGAATGCGAGCGCCGTGACCGGCGTTACCGGGAACGAGATGAACGCCAGGATCGCAACCGCGCGCAGGAAATAGATCGCGGCCAGGATCAGTCGCTTCGGCTTGCGGCTGGTGAGCCAGCCCGAATAGAGCGAGCCGACGATGTTGAACAATCCGATCACCGCGATGGTCCAGCCGCCGACCTCGGCCGAGAGGCCGCGATCGACGAGATAAGCCGGCATGTGCACCGTGATGAAGGCGAGCTGGAAGCCGCAGGTGAAATAGCCGAGCACCAGCAGCACATAGGAGCGATGGCTCAGCGCCTCCTTGAGCGCCTGCGTGAACGATTGCGGCGCCGCCGAGGGTGCAGCCGCCGCGGTGGTCGGCGGCGAGGACAGCGCCAGTGATGCGGGCAGAATGAAGACCAGCACCAGCAACGCCATGATGACGAGCGCCTGATGCCAGTCAAACAAGGCGATCAAGGCGACCGCGAGCGGCGAGAACAGGAACTGGCCGAAGGAGCCGGCGGCGGTGCTGGCGCCGAACGAGAGCGCCCGGTAGCGCTCCGGCAGCAGCTTGCCGAAGGCGCCGATCACCATCAGCGGCGAGGCGCCGGCGAGGCCAAGACCGATCAGGACGCCGGCCGTGAGATTGAGCAGTCCGACTGTCGGCGAATAGGCCATGCCGGCAAGTCCCAGCGCATAGAGGATCGCCCCGACGATAATCACGCGACTCGCGCCCAGCCGGTCGGCGATCGCGCCGGCGAACGGCAACGCTACGCCCCAGAGCAGATTCTGCACCGCCAGCGCGATTGCGAAGACGTCGCGACCCCACCCGTTCGCCTGTGACAGCGGCGTCAGGAAGAAGCCGAGCGCGGAGCGCGGACCGAACGCCACCATTGAGACCAGACAGCCGCAGATCGCGATCACGGCGGGCGTGCGCCAGCCGACCGATGGTCGCTGCGCGGCGGCGGGAGTGGTGGACATAGGCTTCTCCAGGAAAAGACCGAAAGATGAGGGTTGTGGCTGCCGGCCTTGCGGCCGATTGCTATGATCCATAAATCATTGTGACAGACCGGTCTGTCACATCTTGACACAATCGTACCGATCGGTCACAAAGTCAATTGCGTGGAGTTCATGATGGCTATGCGGTCCAAGCGGGAGACGAAGCGGGAGGCCAAACAGCCGGAGCGGCGCGCCGTCATGACGGCGAGCGCGGCTCGCGAGCGCATTCTGCGAGCCGTGGACGACCTGTTTTATCGGCAGGGAGTCCAGGCCGTCGGTGTCGATGCCGTGATCGAACGCGCCGGCGTCAACAAGATGAGCCTCTACCGCAACTTCGGCTCCAAGGATCAATTGATCACGGCGTTCCTCGAGGACCGCGACCGTCAGTACTGGGAGTGGTGGGATTGGGTGATGCAGCGCCACGACGGTCCGCGCCGAAAGCTCTACGGCCTGTTCGAGGACCTGCAGGCACGCGTCACCCACAAGGGCTATCGCGGCTGTCCGTTCGTCAACCTGGCGGCGGAATTGAGCAATGCGAAACATCCGGCTCGCGCTGTCATCACGCGCAACAAGCAGGAGCTCAGGCGCCGTCTGTGCGAGCTGGCCAAGGCGGCGGAAGTGAACGACCCCGAGGCGCTCTCGGAGTCTTTGATCCTGCTGATGGAGGGCGGCTATGCCAGCAGCCAGACCTGCGGGCCAGCTGGGCCGGCAAACTCGCTTGCACGCACCGCCAAGGCGCTGATCGACGCGCAGTATCGAAAAGAAACGTGAACGCGCCAACACATCATTAAATCGAGCGGGATCATGCCCAGAGACGAAATCCTCGTCGGGGTCATCTCTGATACCCATGGATTGCTTCGGCCGGAGGCAGTCGCGGCGCTCAGGGGAACGGACCTGATTATCCACGCCGGTGATGTCGGGGCTCCCGAAGTGATCGATGCGCTCCGCAACCTGGCGCCCACATTCGTCGTCCGTGGAAACGTGGACAAGGCGCATTGGGCGGACGCACTCCCAATGACAGCCGATGTCGAGGTCGGCCGGCTTCAGTTCCACGTGCTGCATGACATTTCAGAGCTCGACCTGGACCCGGCAGCCGCTGGCTATGCCGCGGTCGTGTATGGCCACTCGCATCGGCCTTCAATCGAAATGCGCGACGGGGTTCTGTTTCTCAATCCGGGCAGTGCCGGCCCTCGTCGGTTCAAGCTGCCGGTCTCGATCGCCAGGATCGGCGTATCCGGCCAGCAGCTCCGGCCGGAAATCGATGAGCTGAAAGTCAAGTCGCAGAGTTGACCGCAGGTCGTGACGTCACTTGCCGTTCGTGCGTTTGCCGTCCGTTCGTTGGCGGCCTTTCACCTTGCTCGTTCCTGCGTGCTCCACCAGCACATCACGCAAAGTGCGCACCTTGGGAGAGAGCGCGCCCTTGCGCCACATCATCACCGTCATGGCGCGATCGAGGCCCGGCGGCAAACGATGGACGCTCAAGAGTCGGGCGTCAGGGAATGTCGAGAGCACCATCCGCGGCAACAGCGAGATTCCCATCCCGGCAACCACGCAACCGAGCATGGCGTGGTAGGACGTAATCTCGATGATGCGCTCGGGCATCTCGCCCGAATGCGCGAACCAGTCCTCCAGCCGCAGCCGGTAGGGGCAGCCCGTCTCGAAGGCGAGCACCACGTTCGGGCGTGCATCCTTGGGTGACTTGATCGGCGTGTGCCCATTAGCCGCGACGATCACCAGCTCCTCGTTGTAGAGCGGCACCTTCTCGAAAGGCGCGTCGGGGAGCGGCTCGGCCGCGATTGCGACGTCGATCGCGCCGTTGAGCAGTGCGGCCGAGAGCTTGATCGGGCTGTCGGCGCTCAGCTCGAGTGATACGTCCGGATAGCGCTGAAGATAATCGTTCATCGGCACGGGCAGCCGCACCGATGCCGTGCTCTCCATCGAGCCGAGCCGCAACAGTCCGCGCGGCATGTCGTCATGCAGCGCCTCGCGCGCCTCCTGGGCCAGATCGAGCAGGCGGTCTGCGTAGCCGAGCAGCAGGTGGCCGGCCGGCGAGAGATGCAGGCGCTTGCCTTCACGAATGAAGAGATCGACGCCGAGCTGGGCCTCGAGCTGGCGCACCCGCGTGGTCACGTTCGATTGCACGCGGTTGAGCTGCTCGGCTGCGCGCGTGACGCCGCCCGCATGCACGACCGAGCGGAAGATCTGAAGATCGGCGAGGTCCATGGCGTCCTTTCGATCTCAAATTGAGATGATAATGATCATTATTATTCATTTTACGTGATGTGTAGGCGGGCGTAAAGCGCTCGCTCACGATTTCGATCCGATGGAGAGCGCCATGCGCGAGCCCGAACACCAAATGCCGAACCTTCCACTCATCATGGCGCAAGCGCACGCCGCCAGGGCTCGAGCAATGCATGACCTGTTGCGCAGCCTGTTCGAGCTTCTGCTGCGTGTCCCTTTCGCGATTGTCGCTGGATGGCGCGCCGTCGCCCTTTGGCACGCGCGGCGCCGGGCTATGCGCGAGCTCAACGAGTTCGACGACCGCGCCCTGCACGATATGGGCATCCGACGCTCGGAGATCGAGGCCGCAGTTTTCGGCCGCTCGCGTTGAACCAAATCTGCCTTCCACAGAGGTCGAGCTTTGCTGTCTCGTGTCATGAAACGCGCTGCCTACGAGACACCGCAACCTCAGGCCGCTTGAGCCATCCGAGCTACCCCGACCAGAAAATGCGGGTGCTAATTGTTGCGCCCTCTCCCACCCGGGCGCGCTTGCGCGCGCCCGGGTGGGAGAGGGCGCGATAACAACTGCCCGAATTTCTGATGCGGTCTAAAAGCAAAGATTGGTGACGACGTTGCCGCGCTTGTCCTTGATCACGTAACGGCACTGACCGCGCTTGAGCGCGTCCTTGGCGTCCTCATTGCCGAGCGCTACGGCTCGCTCGTAGTAGGCCTTGGCGGCGGTTGAGTCCTGCGGCCCGCCGCGTCCGCTTTGCGCGAATTCGCCCATCCGCTCCAGGGCGCCGGGATGATCTTGCGCGGCAGCCTTCTCAAACAAGCTGCGCGCCGCGACATCGTCCTGCGGCCCGCCGACGCCATCCGCGAACATGAGCCCAAGCTGATACTGCGCTTCCGCGGAGTTCTTCTCCGCGGCTCGCATGAGCATGACTCTGGACTTCGCAGGATCCGCAGGAGCGCCGCCGGTTCCGGAGATCGCAGCGAGATTGGTGATGCCGCGCGGGTTGCCCGCCTCGGCGGCGCGCTCGAACAGCTTGCGCGCCTGCGCTTCATCCTTGGGGACGCCCGCTCCGGTGCCAAACATGACGCCGAGCTCGACCATAGCGGACGTGCTGCCCTTGTCGACTGCCTTGCGGTAGGCGCTGACGACTTCCGCTGGTTGCTTGTTGGCCGCGTAGGCGCGCCCAAGCTGATACATCGCACGGCGTGACGTTGCCGATGCGGTGCGGCAGAACTTGATGGCTGTCGCGATATCAGACGGAGCGATTTCGGCAACGCCTCTGACGTCCTTCGGTTTGTCCGGATCGGCAGGGTCGGCGGCGACCCGGTCGCAAAGAGCGAGATCGGCTGATTGAGCGCGCGCCAACGAATGAGTGCAGGCGACCGCCAGCACCAACAGGCCGATGTTACAAGCGATTGAAGCTACGCGAGATCGTTTCGGCATGATCCCATCTCGGCGACTTGTATGATGATCCGGCGAGCCGGAACTTTAAAGCAGCGGCCCCGCACCAGCAAGCCGGCACGGCGCGGGGTGTGGGCAAGAACTGGATAAGTGCGCTGGTATGGCTCGCTACTGGAGAGACGCTACACGCAATACCGGTTTGCTGTTTCCACGCGGGCTCGTTCAATCCGCCGGCTCCTCGAACGTCGCGCGGAATTTGTGCGCCGGATAGACGCCGAGGATCTTCATCTCCTTGGAGAAGAACGACAGCTCCTCGAAGGCGAGCACGAGCTTGCGATCCTCCGGATGGCCTTCGACGTCGGCGTAGAACTGCGTGGCGAAGAAGTTGCCCTCGATCATGTAGCTCTCGAGCTTGGTCATGTTGACGCCATTGGTGGCGAAACCGCCAAGCACCTTGTAAAGCGCGGCCGGCACGTTGCGCACGCGGAACAGGAACGTGGTGACGACAAGACCGGAGCCGCTCGGCGCCCATTTGGCATCGCGCGCGAGCACAATGAAGCGCGTGGTGTTGTGCGCCTCGTCCTCGATGTCTTCCTCCAGGATGGCGAGACCGTAGATCTCGGCGGCGAGCCGCGACGCGATGGCGGCGCGGCTCTTGTCGCCGGCGGCCGCGATCTCGCGCGCGGAGCCCGCGGTGTCGGCAGCGACGATCGGCTTGACGCTGAGCTTGCGGATCGCCTTGCGGCACTGGCCGAGTGCATGAACGTGGCTTTCCACGGTCTTGATGTCGCTGAGCGCGGCTCCCTTCACCCCCAGGAGCTGATGGCGCACCGGCATGAAGTGCTCGCCGACGATGTGCAGGCCGGAATGCGGCATCAGGTGATGGATATCGGCGACGCGGCCGGCGACCGAGTTCTCGATCGGGATCATGGCGAACTTGGCGTCGCCCGACGTGATCGCCGCGAAGCAGTCTTCAAAGGTGGGGCAGGGCACCGCCTCGGCGTCCGGATAGGCCTCACGGATGGCGAGGTGCGAGTTGGCACCCGGCTCGCCCTGGAACACGATTTTGGTGGTCGTGGTGCTCATGGCCGCTCTGCTACCCCGCAGTCCAGTCCTGTGATGGGCCCGTTCCTTATCACTGCGGCGGGCGCCTCGTACAGCTGCTTCAAATCCAAAACCATACTGGAATCATTAACTTGCTGGTGTCCGGCGGCCGCCCCAGGATAGCAGCATTGGCGAGCGGCCTTTGGTCACTGGCCTTGGGCGATGAGCTCACGCGCGCGAGCGAGGTCCTCGGGGGTGTCGACGCCGAGCGGCACGCTCTCGACGAGCTCGACGTCAATGCGCATGCCGGCTTCGAGCGCGCGCAGCTGCTCGAGCTTCTCGCGCTTCTCCAGCGCCGATGGCGGCAGCGACACGAACCGCGCGAGCGCGTCCCGGCGATAGGCGTAGAGCCCGATATGGTGATAGAGCGGGCCCTCGCCCCAGGGGGCCTCGGCGCGGGTGAAATAGAGCGCGCGCAGCCGATGTGGGCTGAGAGGTGAGCCCACGACTTTGACTACATTCGGATTGCTGCGCTCTTGCGGGCGAACGATTTCGGCCGCCAGCGTCGCGATATCAACCGCTGAGTCGTCGAGCGGGCGCAGTGCGGCGCGGATGTCGGCGGGCGCAAGCGTCGGCAGGTCGCCTTGAACATTGACGATGATGCGGCAGCGATGGGACGGATCGGCGGCGGCGAGCGCCTCGAAGATCCGGTCGGAGCCGGACACATGATCGGCGCGCGTCATGATCGCGAAACCGCCGGCCTTCTCGACGCTGGCCGCGACGGCTTCGGAATTGGTCGCAACCACAACTTCCCCGACGGCCGCCGCGCGTGCCCGTCGCATCACGTGCACAATCATCGGCTCGCCCGCGATATCGGCGAGCGGCTTGCCGGGCAGCCGGGAGGCGGCCATCCGGGCCGGGATGATGATCAAAATGTCGCTGCTGGCCATTGCTCTCAGCGAAGTCTGAGGGAGCCTCGACGCGGGGCCTAAACCCGCGCAAAAGTCTCGGGGGCATGCCCGTTATACGGGTTGCCAGGGGTGACGCAAACCGGTTATCTGTGCGGCCAATATCGACCTTTTCCTCCGGCGGAGATCGAACCGTGCTTGATTCCTTCGAGATGAACAAAGTTCTCGGTGCAGTTCTCGGCACATGCCTTGGCGTCGTCGCTTTGAACATCGCGGCGGGTGCCGTGTTCACACCGGGCAAGCTCGACAAGCCAGGCTTCGAGATCGATGTGCCGAAGTCGACACCGGGTGGCGGAACCACGCAGCCTCAGGCACAGCCCGAGGTGCCGCTAGGCCAACTCCTGGCCAGCGCCGATGTGTCGCGCGGCTCCGATTCGGCCAAGAAGTGTGCGATCTGCCACACCTTCGAGAAGGGCGGTCGGGCTCTGGTCGGGCCGCCGCTCTGGGGGATCGTTGGGCGACAGAAGGCCTCTGTGGCCGGGTTCAATTATTCGCCCGGCTTAAAGCAGGCCGGAGGCAACTGGACGATTGCCGATCTGTTCAACTTCGTGACCAATCCCAAGGCCATGGTGCCGGGCACGGCGATGACCTTCACCGGCATTTCGCGGGCCGGCGAGCGGGCCGACTTGATGGCCTACCTCAACAGCTTGGCTGATAATCCTACTCCGCTGAACAAGGGCGCGGAAATCCCAGCCTCCACGCGTGCGGCAGAAGCGCCGCATGACGTTACAACGCGGTAACCTCACGCGTCGTCGATCACGGCGTAGCGGCCTTGAAAGGGCCGGTTTTTCAGGCTGTTCCGGGATATCCGGGCAGCATATGGGTCCACGCGAATGTGAAGGCCCGCTGCCATACCGGCGAGCGAACCGGTGGCTATCTTTCCAAAAACAGACATAATGTCTGCAAAACGTGCGCCTGAAAACGTCTGTTAGAAGATGTGTACCTGAAAACGTGGTGCGTGAATAAAACGTGCCGGCCCCAATGGTCCTTACTGGAGGCCCCCGTGCGCCTGAGTCGCCGCTTCCTGCTTCACACTGGCCTGCTTGCCGCTGCCGCCCCCGCTCTTGAACGGCTTCCGTTTGTCCGGCGAGCGCTTGCGCAGTCGCCGGAATGGCGGCACGCCTTGTCGCTGTTTGACGACGTCAAATATCCGCCGGGCTTCAAGCAGTTCGATTACGTCAACGCGCAAGCGCCGAAGGCTGGCGTCGTGCGCGTCAGCGCGCTCGGCACCTTCGATAATTTCAACATCGCAGTCGGCAGCGTGCGCGGCTCGCTTGAGGCGAACGGCATCGTCAACATCTACGAGGAGCTGATGGTGTCGTCGCTCGACGAGGTGTCGACCGAATATGGCCTGCTTGCCGAGGCGGTGAGCGTCCCGCCGGACATCTCCTCGGCGACTTACCGTCTGCGTGCCGAGGCGCGCTGGCATGACGGCAAGCCGGTGACCCCCGAGGACGTGCTCTTTTCCTTTGATGCTTACAAGAAGCATCGATCCTCGCAGGGGCGCCTATTATCAGCATGTCACCAAGGCCGAGAAGGTTGGTGAGCGTGAAATCAAGTTCACCTTCGACGAACCGGGCAACCGCGAGCTGCCGCAGATCATCGGCCAGCTCACCATTCTGCCGAAACACTGGTGGGAAGGGACTGATGCGTCCGGCAAGAAGCGCGACATCGGCGCAACTACGCTCGAGCCACCGCTCGGCAGCGGTCCTTACCGCATCAAGGAGATCGTTCGCCGGCCGAACGGTCGTCTACGAGCGCGTCAAGGACTATTGGGGCAAGGATCTCAACGTCAATATCGGGCGCGACAATTTCGACGAGCTGAAATACGAGTACTTCCGCGATTCCACCGTCGCGCTCGAAGCGTTCAAGGGCGACCAGATCGACTATCGCGAAGAGAACAGCGCGCTGTTCTGGGCGACCCGTTACGATTTTCCTGCCGCTAAGGAAGGGCGCGTCAAGCTCGAGGAGTTCCCGGTGCGTGATCGCGGGGTCATGCAGGGGTTCGTATTCAACACCCGGCGCGAGAAGTTCCAGGATCCGCGGGTGCGGCGCGCCTTCAACTATGCGTTCGACTTCGAAGAGGCCAACAAGCAGCTGTTCTTCGGTCAGTATCAGCGTATCTCAAGCTACTTCCATGGCAGCGAGCTCGCGAGCTCAGGCTTGCCGCAGGGCGAGGAGCTCGCGATCCTCGAGACCGTGCGCGACAAGGTGCCGCCGGAGGTTTTCACCACGCCCTACACCAATCCGGAGTTCGGCAGCCCGGAGAAGTCGCGTGCCAACCTGCGCGAGGGCACGCGCCTTCTCCGCGAGGCCGGGCTCGAGGTCCGCAACCAGCGGCTCATGCGCGCGGTGAACAACGAACAGCTGAGCGTCGAGATACTGACCCCGGATCCGAGCTTCGAGCGCATCATTCTGTTCTACAAGCCTGGCCTGGAGCGGCTCGGCGTGAACGTGACGGTGCGCACCGTCGACGATTCCCAATACGAGAACCGGTTGCGCAGCTGGGATTACGACATCATCATCACATCCTGGGCACAGTCGCTGTCGCCCGGCAACGAGCAGCGCTACTACTGGGGCTCGGCGTCTGCCGATCAGCCTGGCTCGCGCAACTATATCGGCGTCAAGAATCCCGGGGTCGATGCGCTGATCGAGCGCGTCATCTTTGCCAAGAATCGCGCCGAGCTGGTTGCTGCCACCCGTGCGCTCGATCGCGTGCTGTTGTGGAACCACTACGTCGTGCCGCAGTGGACCTATCCCAAGACGCGCACCGCGCGCTGGGACCGCTTCGGCCGCCCCGATGAGATGCCGAAATACGGCCGTGCGGCGTTTCCAACGATCTGGTGGTGGGACGCCGACAAGGCGGTCAAGTCGAGGGCTCGATCGTGAGGCGGGCGCCCGGCGAGGTTACGCGCCGCGACACGCTGGCGCTGGGAGCCGGCGTGGCCACCATGCTGGTGGTGCGGCCGGCTCTGGGGCAGTCGGAGGGTCAAGCAGAAGTCGAGCGGCACGGCATGTCCGGGTTCGGCGATCTCGGGTATCCGGCCGACTTCAAGCATTTCGCCTATGTCAATCCGAACGCGCCCAAGGGCGGGCAGTTCTCGCAGCTCGGCTCCACCAGGTGGTACAATCAGAACTTCAACACCTTCAACTCGCTCAACAGCTTCATCTTCAAGGGCGACGCCGCGCTCGGCATGGAGCTGACCTTCGCCACCCTGATGGTGCGGGCCTTCGACGAGCCCGACGCCATGTATGGCTTTGCCGCGCGCGCGGTCGTGATCTCGCCCGATGGCCTCACCTATCGTTTCCTGCTGCGTCCGGAAGCGAAGTTCCATGACGGAACCAGGCTCGACGCGCATGATGCTGCCTTCTCGCTCAACCTGCTCAAGAGCAAGGGCCATCCGATCATTACTCAGCAAATGCGCGACGTCACCGCGGTCGAGGCGGTCGATGATCGGACGCTGGTGGTGCTGTTCGCGAAGGGGCGCGGGCGCGACGTGCCCTTGTTCGTGGCCGAGTTGCCGATCTTCTCGCGCGCCTATTACGGCAAGCGCGAGTTCGACGAGAGCACCATGGACGTGCCGCTCGGCAGCGGTCCCTACAAGGTCGGCCGCCTCGAGACCGGGCGCTTCATCGAATACGATCGCGTGAAGGATTGGTGGGGCGCCGACCTGCCGGTGATGCGCGGGCGCAACAATTTCGATGTTCTGCGCTGGGAGTTCTATCGCGATCGCGAAATCGCGTTCGAAGGGCTCAAGGCCAAGAGCTACCTGTTCCGCGAGGAGTTCACCTCGCGCATCTGGGCCACCCGCTACGATTTCGACGCCCTCAAGGACGGCCGCGTCAAGCGGGAAGTCATCCCTGACCAAACGCCTTCGGGTGGGCAAGGCTGGTTCTTCAACACCCGGCGCGAGAAGTTCAAGGATCCGCGGTTCCGCGAGGCGCTCAACTACGCCTTCGACTTCGAGTGGACCAACAAGAATATCATGTATGGGTCGTATGACCGCACGCATTCGGTGTTCCAGAACTCCGACATGATGGCAGTCGGCAAGCCCGGGCCGGAGGAGCTCGCGCTGCTCGAGCCGTTCCGCGGCCAGGTGCCGGACGAAGTGTTCGGCGAGCCGTTCGTGCCGCCGGTTTCCGACGGTTCTGGACAGGATCGCGCGCTCTTGCGCAAGGCAAGCGCGATACTGCAACAGGCAGGCTATGGACTGCGCGATGGCAAGCGCTTCACGCCCAAGGGCGAGCGGATCACCATCGAGTTCCTGCTCGACGAGGCGTCATTCCAGCCCCACCACATGGCGCTGATCAAGAATCTGGCGGTGCTCGGCATCGATGCATCGGTGCGCGTCATCGACCATGCGCAATACAAGCTGCGCAACGATACGCGCGAATTCGACGTGGCGATCCAGCGCTTCAGCTTTTCGAGCATTCCGGGCGATTCGCTGCGCACTTATTTCACGTCGCAGGCCGCCGCCATCAATGGCTCGTACAACCTCGCCGGCATCGCCGACCCGGTGATCGATGCGCTGGTCGACAAGGTCATCGCGGCCGAGACGCGGCCCGGCCTCATCGCCGCCTGCAAGGCGCTCGACCGCGTGTTCCGCTCCGGTCGCTACTGGATCCCGCATTGGAACAAGGCCTCGCACTGGATCGCCTACTGGGACATGTTTGGGCGACCGCCGGAAAAGCCGCGCTATGCGCGCGGCATTCCTGAAACCTGGTGGTACGATTCCGCCAAGGCGGCCAAGGTGCGCAACGTGACCTGTAAGTTGTCGTACATTAGGGTGGGCGACCAGAAACCGATGAACAAATGACTGCCTATATCATCCGGCGCCTCCTCCTGATGATCCCGACCCTTCTAGGGATCATGTTCGTGTCGTTCGTGATCGTGCAGTTCGCGCCCGGCGGCCCGATCGAGCGGGTGATCGCGGTGCTTTCCGGCGCGGATACGGGCGCGGGCGCCCGCACCGGCGGCTCGGGCAGTGACTTCGGAAGCCGCGGCCAGCCAGGCGCCGGCCTCAACGACGCCTCATCGAAATATCGGGGCGCTCAAGGCCTTGATCCGGAGTTCATCAAGAAGCTGGAGGTGCAATTCGGCTTCGACAAGCCGGCCTACGAGCGCTTCTTCATGATGCTCTGGAATTACATGCGTTTCGACTTCGGCAAGAGCTACTTCCGCGATGTGAGCGTGCTGCAGCTGGTCGGCGAGAAGCTGCCGGTGTCGATCTCGCTCGGCGTGTGGCTCACGCTGATGACCTACCTGATCTCGATCCCGCTCGGAATCCGCAAGGCGGTGCGCGACGGCTCGCGCTTCGATGTGGCGACCTCCGGCGTCATCATCATCGGCTATGCGATCCCGGGCTTCCTGTTTGCGATCCTGTTGATCGTGCTGTTCGCCGGGGGCAACAGCTTTCCGATTGGGCTGACGATCGGCGGTCAGTTCTACGGCTTCCATCTCGGCTGCAGCTGCTTTCCGCTGCGCGGACTTCACTCGGACGGTGCTGCAAGTCTGTCCTGGGGGGCGTGGATCCTCGACTATTTCTGGCATCTCGTCCTGCCGATCATCTCGATGGGGCTTGCCGCTTTCGCCACCATGACGTTGCTGACCAAGAACTCGTTTCTCGACGAGATCCGCAAGCAATATGTGCTGACCGCGCGCGCCAAGGGCAACAGCGAGCGGCAGGTGCTCTACGGGCATGTGTTCCGCAACGCGATGCTGATCGTGATTGCGGGCTTTCCCAGCGCCTTCGTGCACGCGTTCTTTACCGGCTCGCTGTTGATCGAGACCATCTTCTCGCTCGACGGCCTCGGTCTCCTCAGCTTCGAGAGCGTGCTCAATCGCGATTATCCGGTGGTGTTCGCGACGCTCTATATCTTCGCCCTGGTCGGGCTGGTCGTGAACCTGATTTCCGACCTCACCTACACCCTGGTCGATCCGCGCATCGACTTTGAGACCCGGGAGGTGTGAGCGTGGACGACCGCACCAGCGTTCGCGTCGCTCCCAAGGCGGCGGTCCCGGAGGTCGGCGCTGCCGCGTCCCGGCGGTGGCGCATCACTCTGTCGCCGATCAACCAGCGGCGCTGGCAGAACTTCAAGGCGAACCGGCGCGGCTATGTCTCGCTCTGGATCTTCCTCGTGCTGTTCGTGATCTCGCTCTGTGCCGAGTTCATCGCCAACGACAAGCCGTTCGTCGTGAAATACGACGGCAGCTTTTTCTTCCCGGTGTTCCGCACCTATTCCGAGACCACGTTCGGCGGCGAGTTCGAGACTGCGGCCGACTACCGCGATCCCTATCTGCAGAAGCTCGTCGCTGACTCGGGCGGCTTCATGGTGTGGCCGCTGATCCGCTACTCCTACAACACCCACAATCTCGATCTGCCGACGCCGGCGCCCTCGAAGCCCACCTGGCTTCTGACCGAGGAAGAATGTGCGGCGGTAGTCCAGAAAAAGGGCCTCTCGGGCTGTCGCGACCTCGAATACAACTGGCTCGGCACCGACGACCAGGGCTTCGACGTGGTGGCGCGGCTGATCTATGGCTTCCGGATATCCGTCCTGTTCGGGCTTATTCTCACCAGCATCTCGTCGATTATCGGCGTCGCGGCCGGTGCCGTGCAGGGCTATTTCGGCGGCTGGGTCGATCTCATCTTCCAGCGGGTGATCGAGATCTGGACGTCGGTGCCGTCGCTCTACCTGTTGCTCATCATCTCGTCGGTGCTGGTGCCGAGCTTCTTCGTCCTGCTCGGAATCCTGCTGTTGTTCTCCTGGGTGTCGCTGGTCGGCTTGGTGCGCGCCGAGTTCCTGCGCGGGCGCAATTTCGAATACATCCAGGCGGCGCGCGCGCTCGGCGTGTCGAATGCGGTGATCATGTTCCGGCACCTCTTGCCCAACGCCATGGTGGCGACCATGACGTTCCTGCCGTTCATCCTGTCGGGCTCGGTGATGACGCTCACTTCGCTCGACTTCCTCGGCTTCGGGCTGCCGCCGGGATCGGCGTCGCTCGGCGAGCTGCTCAAGCAGGGCAAGGCCAACATCCAGGCACCCTGGCTTGGCATGTCGGGGTTCTTCACCCTGGCCATCATGCTGTCGCTCCTGATCTTCATCGGCGAGGCGGTGCGCGACGCCTTCGATCCACGCAAGACCTTCCGGTGACGGGCATGGCCGCCAAGCTGCTCGACGTGAAAGACCTTTCGATCGCCTTTCGCCAAGGCACGCGCGAAACGCTCGCGGTCGACCGCATCTCCTTCGACATAGCGGAAGGCGAAACGGTGGCGCTGGTCGGCGAATCCGGCTCCGGCAAGTCGGCGACCGCGCTGTCGGTCATGAAGCTCCTGCCGCCGTCTGCGCATCACCCGTCGGGCGCGATCCGCTTCAAGGGCCAGGATCTGCTCACCATGAGCGAGCGGCAGATCAGGGATGTGCGCGGAAACGACATCAGCATCATCTTCCAGGAGCCGATGACCTCGCTCAATCCCCTGCACACGATCGAGAAGCAGATCGGCGAGATCCTGCTTTTGCATCAGGGGCTCGCCGGGGCGGCCGCGCGCGACCGCACCGTGGACTTGTTGAAGCAGGTCGGCATCCCCGATCCGGCCGGCCGGCTGCAGAGCTATCCGCATCAGCTTTCGGGCGGGCAGCGCCAGCGCGTGATGATCGCGATGGCGCTCGCCAACGAGCCCGACCTGCTCATTGCGGACGAGCCAACGACCGCGCTCGATGTCACGGTGCAGGCACAAATCCTGCTACTTCTGAAGGATGTGCAGAAGCGGCTCGGCATGGCCATGCTGTTCATCACCCATGACCTCGGCATCGTGCGCAAGCTCGCCGACCGGGTGTGCGTGATGAAGGAGGGCAAGATCGTCGAGCAGGGACCGGTCGAGCGCGTCTTCACCGCGCCCGAGCATCCCTATACGCGCGCATTGCTCGCGGCCGAGCCGAAGCCTGACCCGGCGCCGCTCATGCCACATGCGCCGATCGTGGTCTCCGCCAACGACCTGAAAGTCTGGTTCCCGATCAAGCGCGGCGTGCTGCGGAAAACCGTCGGTCACATCAAGGCTGTCGACGGCATCAGCATCGAGGTGCGGCAGGGCGAGACGTTAGGCATTGTCGGCGAGTCAGGCTCCGGCAAGACGACGCTCGGGCTCGCCATTCTGCGGCTCATTTCCTCACAAGGCCCGATCACGTTCCTGGGCAAGCCGATCAACGGTCTTAACTTCAAGGCGATGCGGCCAATCCGCCGCGACATGCAGGTCGTGTTCCAGGACCCCTATGGGTCGCTCAGCCCGCGGATGTCGTTGTCCGACATCATCGAGGAGGGGCTGTCGGTCCATTTTCCCAATCTCTCGACCGAGGAGCGCGAGCAGAAGGTGATCCGCGCGCTGCGCGAGGTCGGGCTCGATCCGGCGACACGGTTCCGCTATCCGCATGAGTTCTCCGGCGGGCAGCGCCAGCGCATCGCCGTGGCGCGTGCGATTGTGCTCGAGCCGACCTTCATCGTGCTCGACGAGCCGACGAGCGCACTCGACATGCTGATCCAGGCGCAGATCGTCGATCTGCTGCGCGACCTGCAGAAAAGGCTCAACCTCACCTACCTGTTCATCTCGCACGACCTGCGGGTGGTGGCGGCGCTGGCGAGCCGTCTCATTGTCATGCGCCACGGCAAGGTGGTGGAGGAGGGGCCCGCCAAGGAGCTGTTCGCGCGCCCGCAGAGCGACTATACCCGCGCCCTGTTTGCGGCCGCCTTCAACCTGGACACCGCGCCCGTTGGCGTCGTGGCGCAGTAGGGCAATCCTCGCGCCGCAGCTTCCTGGCAGTCCGGCCGAGACGGTGCCATGTCGAGCATTCTCCTCGCGATCATGGGCTGGGACCCGAAGGGATGGGAGCAGCGCTTTCGCACGCTTGCGCCGCAGCACGTCATTCGGGTGTGGCCCGATGCGGTCGGCGATCCCACCGGCATCCGCTATGCCTGCGTGTGGAAACCGCCGGCCGGACTGCTTGCCGGATTTCCCAATCTCAAGGCGATCTTCTCGCTAGGCGCCGGCGCCGACGATCTGCTCGCCGATCTCAAGCTGCCCGGCGTGCCGGTGGTGCGGATCGTCGATCCCGATCTCACCATGCGGATGACGGAGTATGTGGTCCTGCACGTCCTGATGTGTCATCGCCGCCAGCGCCTGTACGACGCGCAGCAGCGCGAGGGCGTGTGGCATGAGCACAGCCAGCCGGTCGCGAGCGAGGTCGTGGTCGGCGTCATGGGGCTTGGTGTGCTCGGCACCAGCGCAGCGCACATGCTGCGGCGGATTGGTTTCAAGGTCGCAGGATGGAGCCGGACGCTGAAGACGCTTCCGGGCATCGAGACATTTCATGGCGCGCGGGGGCTCGAGCCGTTTCTGCGTCAGAGTGAGATCCTGGTTTGCCTGCTGCCGGCGACGCCGGCAACGCGCGGCATCATCAATCTCGATCTGCTGCGCACGCTCAGGAAGCACGGTGCGCTGCAAGGCGCCTACCTGATCAATGCCGGGCGCGGCTCGCTGCAGGTCGATGCCGACATCCTGGCTGCACTCGAGGAAGGCTCGCTCGCGGGCGCGGTCCTCGATGTGTTTCCGACTGAGCCGCTTCCGATCGAAAGCCCGCTGTGGGGTCACCCCAAGGTGACGATCACTCCGCACAATGCCGCGCAGGCGGTGCCGCAGACGCTTGCCTTGAGCGTGCTGCGGCAGATCGACCGCATCGAGCTCGGTCATCCGCCCGAGAATACGATCGACCGCGCTATCGGCTACTGATGCGCCGAATGCTCGTGACGTTGCCGCCGACTGCAGCGATGCGCTCGATCGCTTCTCGCGCTCAACTCGAATGCGACCGCCATGTGAAACGCATTGGCGTGGACGAGCGTCGTCGCGTCGTGCGCGATGGCGACATGGTCTTTCCAGAACACGAGATCGCCGCGCTGCAGCTCGGACAGCGACACCCCCGAGCCGAGCGCGCGCTCCTGCAAGTCGCTGTCGCGCGGACAGGCGACGCCGCTCGCCGTGAGCGCGATCTGCACGAGGCCCGAGCAGTCGATACCGAGGCTGGTCTTGCCGCCCCACAGATACGGCACGCCAATGAATGTCTCGGCAACCGCGACGAAGTCTCGCTCGCTGCTGTCGACCGGCTTGAGATGACACGCCGGCACAAAGCCGTTGCTGTCGGTCACCGCCAATGACCCTTCGATCCGCGTGATCGCGAGCCGGCAGCCAAACGACAGCCCCTCGAGCGGCGGCAGCTTGATCGAAGGCCCCGGAAAGACGAGCGTGCGCGGGACCGCGACGCGGTGGGTCGGCGATGGCCCCGGATCGCGCAGCGCCGACGTCGGCAGCCAGCCGACATACCCGTCGGCGGCAAGCTGGCCCCATGACCAGCCCTCTTCGTTTGAGTTCGTAGATCGTGATGCGTTCGCCCTTGAGCGCCTCGGTGTCGAGCGGCGCATCGGGCGATGGCGAGCGCCGCACAGGTGCCTGCGGCTCCGCGACCTCGCGCACATGTCCATCGACGAAGCGCGCGGCCTCCACCTTGCCGGCGAGGTGGCTCGCCGCGAGATCAGGCCTGGCCGGTGTGACGCGCGGATCGTACGAGGTCATTTTGGCCTCGACAGGTTATCCGTAGCGCGCGGTCAACAACGCATAGAGCGCGCGTGCGGCCTGGCATTCGGCGCCTTCCGGGCGGCCCGGCCGCGTGGTCTGGTTCCAGGCGTAGATGTCGCAATGCAGCCAGGCCTTGGCGGCGGTCACGAAGCGGCGCATGAACATCGCGGCCGTGATCGAGCCCGCAAAGCCGCCGCTCGAGACATTGTTGACGTCGGCGACCTTGGATTCGAGCAGCTGATCGTAAGGCCGCCACAGCGGCATGCGCCAGAGCGGGTCGCATTGCGCCTGCGCATGGCGGGCGAGCTCGGCCGCGAGCGCATCGTCGTCAGTATAGAACGGCACCACCTCGGTCCCCAGCGCGACGCGTGCGGCACCGGTCAGCGTCGCCATGTCGGCGATCAGCTCGGGCTGCTCCTCGTCGGCGAGCGCAAAGGCATCGACCAGAATGAGCCGGCCCTCGGCGTCGGTGTTGCCAATCTCGACGGTGATGCCTTTGCGGGAGCGATAGATGTCGCGCGGCCGGAAGGCGTTGCCGGAGATCGAGTTCTCGACCGCCGGGATCAGGACGCGCAGCCTGATCCTGGCCTTGCGCGACATCAGCATGTGGGCGAGCGCCAGCATCGAGGCGGCGCCGCCCATGTCCTTCTTCATGTTGAGCATGCCGCTGTCAGGCTTGATGTCGAGACCGCCGGTGTCGAAACAGACGCCCTTGCCGACCAGCGTAATCTTGGGGTGCGAGGGATCGCCCCAGATCATGTCGATCAGGCGCGGCGCCCGATCGGCCGCGCGGCCGACGGCATGGATCAGCGGGAAGTTCTGCTTCAGCAGGTCGTCGCCCACGATCGTGCTGAAGCTCGCGCCATGACGGTTGGCAAGCGTGCGGGCGGCCTCCTCGAGCTCGGCCGGTCCCATGTCGTTTGCGGGCGTGTTGATGAGGTCGCGGGCGAGAAAGACACCCTCGGCGATGCGCGTCAGGTCTTCGCCGTCCACGCCTGCGGGCAGCTCGAGCCGGGCCATGGGCTCGTCCGGCTTTCGGTAGCGGGCGAACCGATAGGTGCCGAGCGCGAACGCCAGCGCCGCAAGCCTTGCATCGGGCGGCGCCTCGGCGAAGCGATAGGTGCGCGCCGGCAGCAAGGTTGGCAGCGCCCCCGCCCGGAAAGGATCGGCATAAGTGTCGCTTGTGCTTTCGATCGCAAACAGCACGCCAGCCAGAGATCCGTCGGGGCTTGGCAGGAGGAGGTGGCGGCCGGGGCGCGGCTCAAAGCCTGCCGCCTCGGCGAACGCCCGGGCGTGCGCATCGAGCCGGCTGCGGACATCGGCCCATGTGGCGGAGGTCACGAATGTGACTGGAATGCCGGCGCCGTCGCGCGCGACAAATGCGGGGTGGAGCGAGGAATTGGCCATGATTCCTGCAGGAAATGCCATGCGGGGGAGGCCAGGTCCAGGGCCTAGTCCAGCCTCGTTAACCTCCCGTTAATATTAACAATTTATTTCTGGAGGTATCGGGTGGGGCCTGGAGTCAACCCTTAGCCATGAATGTCGTACCGCCAGCTCGCGCCAGACCCGCAAGGCTGCTCGCCCCGACCGCCCTTCTTCTTGCTGTGGGGCTTGTGACGGTGGGCTGCCAGACCACGCAGTCGTCGGACCCTGCCTCGGCCATGGCTGCCGTTGCAACGTCGCACGACGACGCCGACCCGCGTGGTGCCGCCTCGGCTTGGGGCGAGCGCCATAGGGCGAACCCAAATGACACAGTGGCGGCCATCAATTATGCTCAGGCGCTGCGCGCCTCCGGCCAGCGCTCACAGGCCGTCGCGGTGCTGGAGCAGGTGGCGCTCAACAATCCCAAGAACGCAGGCGTGCTCGGAGCCTACGGTCGCGCGCTTGCTGATGCGGGCAACTACCAGCAGGCGCTCGACGTGCTCAATCAGGCGCATACGCCGGAGCGGCCGGACTGGCGCATCCTGTCGGTGCAGGGCGCTGTGCTCGACCAGATGGGCCGCCACGATGAAGCCCAGCGCTACTACGCGACCGCGCTCAAGATCGTGCCCGACGAGCCCTCGGTGCTGTCCAATCTCGGCCTGTCCTATGCGTTGTCCAAGAACCTGGTGCGGGCCGAGATGACGCTGCGAAAGGCCGTGTCGCGTTCCGGCGCGGAGCCGCGCGTGCGACAGAATCTGGCCCTGGTTGTGGGGCTGCAGGGCCGCTTCGCCGAAGCCGAGACCATCGCGCGTGCCGATCTGCCGCCCGATCTTGCGGCGGCCAATGTCGCCTATCTGCAGCAGATGCTGGCGCAGCAGAACCAAATCAAGTTGCCGGCGTCATCGAAGGCCGGCCGAAGCTGAGGGCGCTGCAGGAGCGCTGCGCTGGCAACACCCTCTCGTTCAATTGACAGGTACCTGCACCACATTCACGCGGTTAACCGCCAATTCCTGGTGCGATGTCGGTTTGATCGGCAATATGATCTGGAAACGCGCTCCACCGTCGATCCCCGACGATACTGACAGCTCACCGTGATGACGCTCAACGATTGATTTGCTTATTGCCAGACCCAATCCCATTCCTTTCGCCTTCGTGGAGAAGAAAGGATCGAATATGCTCTTTAATTTTCTCGGGCTCGATGCCCGGCCCGGTATCTTCCACCGAAATGACAATTGCCTCGATCGCCATGCCGATCCGTCTCTATTCGCAAAATCCTGCGCCGACCTGAAAAGCCCTTCATCGCGTCGATCGCGTTTTGCATCAAATTGAGAATGACCTCCCGCAATTGCCCCTCGTGTGCTATGATTGATGGGAGTTGTGGAGCCTGCTGCACGCTGGTTTCAATTCCACAGGCATTGATTTCCTCACGCAGCAAATCCAACGCTTCCACGGTCAGCTGGTTTACGTTGACCGATTGTTTCTCCTGATTGGCGCTCGAGAAAAGAGCGCGAATGTTCTCGAATATTTCATTGGCGCGCATGCTGGCATCGACCATCGCACCAACGCTATCGCAGGCCTTATGCAAGTCGGGCGGCGTGCGCTCAAGACAGTGCCGGGCGACCGCTCCGCGCACCGCGATGCCGGCCAAAGGTTGTCTCACTTCGTGCGCGATTGATGCCACCACAGCTTCGAGGTTTGCAAGCTTGTTGCTGCGCTCACGCTGAAGCATGGTGGTCATGCGCATGAGCCTCGCATTGAGCGCAAATGTTTGCGCGAGCAACAACATCATAACGATCGTTGTAACGAGAACTGCGAACCCGCGAACCGAGTACCATCCGAGGGTGAAGCGGCCCGAAATAAATAGGGTGTTGATCACCAGTTCCGCTAGAAATGCGCATACTGTAACGGAGAGCCATAAATCGAGGATCGACCGGCCACGCCTGAACAACAAAACGAGAGCAAGCGCGGCCAAGATCAAGTCTGTTCCATTGGCATAAGTTGTAAGAGGCGTGAAGGTCGTCGCGTCGATAAAAAGAACCGGAAGGAACTGTTCCTTTGCGGTCACAATCCAGGTCAGCACACAAACCAATCCGACTACGGCCATCACTGTCCAGACAATCGCGGAACCCGCCGAATACCGGATTGGACTTTTTGCATCTTTCAGCAAGACATAGCCGATGACAGCGACGGTGAAGCCAAAATGCCAGAGGATATAGAGCCATGAGGCTGTCTGCGCGCCGGCTCCTAGAAGCCCCGTTGGACTGAATGCGCCGGGAAAGGTCAAAATCTGTAGAACGACGATCAGGGCGACGAAAAGATAGCCGCCCGCAAGCACCAACACTCCACGCGATCCAATCGTCGAGAACTGACCAAACAATAGAACCGCGGTGATGATGCTGGTGATTGAAACTATGGCCTGGATGCTTGGTATGAAGCTATCCAAACGCGCCAAGGGCGTGTCTGCAAATGGGGCAATAGTTACAGATCCGACCAATATCATCCCGACTGCTACAAGCGCCAATCGGCGTTCCTGCAACGTCGGATGCGCGGTCACGACCGAAAACTCGAATTCACTCGATCGTTCGTTATGGGACATCCTCAACTCTTGACAAGAAAAGTACAGTTTATGTGCGTTAATTGCGTCCGTATATGGTGGCGAGCATTGTGTGTCAACAGAACGGTGCACGCTTTGGGAAGCGGACGTCGTCGCTGCGGACGCCAAGAGCGAAGGGGTGTTTGATTCTAGTCAATGCGCAATTTGAGATTTCGGTCAAAGGGGGGCTGAAGGGCAAGACAACCGCTTGCTCATAGACGACAAGAACCGCGCGTTGCGCAGCAGCGGGCAAGCCGAAGCTGAGGGCGCTGCAGGAGCGCGCGGCGCTGGCTGCTCCTAGTTCAGCTGATGGCCATGTGGACCACATTCACGGGGTTAACTGGCAACTCCTGCTGCGCTGTCGGTTCGATCGGCAATATGAGCTGGAAACGCGCTCCACCATCAATTTCCGACGATACTGACAGCTCACCGTGATGACGCTCAACGATTGATTTGCTTATCGCCAGACCCAATCCCATTCCTTTCGCCTTCGTGGAGAAGAAGGGATCGAATATGCTTTTCATTTTCTCGGGCTCGATCCCCGGTCCGGTATCTTCCACCGAAATGATGATTGCCTCATTGCCATGCCGGTCCGTCTTGATTCGCAGAATCCTGCGCCGACCTGAAAGCGCTTTCATCGCGTCGATCGCGTTCTGTATCAAATTAAGAATGACCTCACGCAATTGGCCCTTGTGTGCCATGATTGATGGGAGTTGTGGAGCCTGCTGCACGCTGGTTTCAATTCCATGAGCATTGAGCTCTTCACGCAGCAAATCCAACGCTTCGGCGGTCAGCTGGTTCACGTTGACCGGTTGCCTCTCCTGGTCGGCATTCGAGAAAAGAGCGCGAATGTTCTCGAATATTTCATTGGCGCGCATGCTGGCATCGACTATCGCGCCAACGCTGTTGTGTGCCTTACGCACGTCGGGCGGCGTCCGATCAAGATAGCGCTGGGCTGCAGCGCCGCGCACGGCGATGCAGGCCAGAGGTTGTCTCACTTCGTGCGCGATTGATGCCACCACGGCTTCGAGGTTCGCAAGCTTGTTGCTGCGCTCACGCTGAAGCATCGTGGTCAGGTGCATGAGCCTGGTATTGAGCGCAAATGTTTGCGCGAGCAGCAATATCATCACGATTGTTGGAACGAGAACTGCGAACACTCGTCCCGAGTACCATCCAAGGGTGAAGCGGCCCGAAATGAACACGGTGTTGATCACCAGTTCGGCCAAGAATGCGCATACCGTAACCGAGAGCCACAAATCGAGTGTCGACCTGCCGCGCTTCCGCAAAAAAGCGAAAGCAAGCGCGCTCAACAATAAATCTGTTCCAGTGGCATAGGTCGTAAGAGGCGAGAAGGTCGTCGCGTCGATAAAAAGAACCGGAAGGGACTGTTCCTTTGCCGTAGCGATCCAGGTCAGCAAACAAACCAACCCGACTACGGCCATCACTGTCCAGACAATCGTGGAACCCGCCGAATACCGAATTGGACTTTTTGCATCTTTCAGCAGGACATGGCCGATGACAGAGATGGGAAAGCCAAAATGCCAGAAGAAATAGAGCCATCCAGCAGTTTGCGGTCCGGCTCCGAGAAGTCCCGTTGGACTGAATGTGCCGGGAAACGTCAGAATATGTGCAACGACGATCAGTGCGATGAAAAGATAGCCGCCCGCGAGCACCAGCACCCCACGCGATCCAATCGTCGAGAACTGACCAAACAATAGAACGGCGGTGATGATGCTTGTGATCGAAACGATGACCTGGATGCTTGGTATGAAGCTATCCAAGCGCGCCAAGGGCGTGTCTGCAAATGGAGCAATAGTTACAGATCCGACCAATATCATCCCGACTGCTGCAAGCGCCAATTGGCGTTCCCGCAACGTCGGATGCGCGGTTACAACCGAAAACTCGAATTCACTCGATCGTTCGATATGGGACATCCTCAACTCTTCATACGCTAAATAACAGTTTATGTGCGTGAATTGTGTCCGAATGGAGCGGCGAGCATTGTTTCAACGGACCAGCGTGTATGGGTATAACGGCCGCTTCGCTGCGGACGCTTTCGAAGTTAAACCAGCAGAAAGCGAAGGGCTGTTTGATTCTGATCAATGTGGACTCTTGAGATTTTGGTCGAGGGCAAGGAACAACCGCTTGCTCATAGTAGGACCAGAACCGCGCGGCTCCGCGCAGCGGCGTACGAGCAAGAATCCCTGCAAAAGCTATTTGGCGAGCGTGGCGATATAGGCGGCAATGTCCTGGGCATCGCGGCGAGACGGCGTCAAATTCATCCTTGGGTGCGGGGACAGTATGGCAAACGCAATCAATTCAGGTGCACCAGCGAATTTTTGGGCGACCGTCTCAAAGGGCGGTGAGTTTGCTAGCTCTCGACGCGAGCCTGGCTCAACAATGTGGCATGGCGAACAATGCTGCTGCGCCAGACGTTTGCCATTGTCTGAGTTTGCAGCGACCGCCCTCTGCGCCGCCAAGACCGCGGCAGCTAGCATGACATAGTGAGTCAGCTTCATCGTCCTCCTCCTGGCAGGATTTAAATCGAAGACATGCGTGCAGCGAACTGGAAAGGGCGTTTCGGCACATCCCGCCGAGCAGCACTTTCCGCTGATCGACTGCCAAGCCTCGACGTCGATGACTTCGTTCCGAAGGGGCGCAGCCCCGACCGCTAACGATTTTCTTGTCGACGCGATCGTAGAGCACGTCAGATTGCGTTTACGTCTTCGCAAGCGCCTGATTGCTGTATGGAGAACGGCTCTTTGGAACTGGTCTAAGCAATCTTCGCGCCCGAAATCGCAACTGCACAATACGACATAGGTTAAGGCCGATTGTCCTTGTGTATAAGTTGGGGGGCTCAGCGAGCCTACTGCAAGCCGTGCCTTGGGAAACTGCGCTCGAAACACAATCCGAGGTGTGGGCCGTTAGTTCGTCCTTGGCCGAAACACTGTCGAGCTGCACTGTTCCAATCGATCGATAAGACCACAGTTTAGGTGTGGTCCTCACTTCATCTCCGCGATCCGAATGCCGGCCGGGCCGAGAATGACGATGAAGAGCACCGGCAGGAAGAACAGGATCATCGGCACGGTGAGCTTGGGCGGCAGGCCTGCTGCCTTCTTCTCGGCTTCGGCCATGCGCATGTCGCGGTTCTCCTGCGCCATCACGCGCAGAGTCTGCCCGAGTGGCGTGCCGTAGCGCTCGGCCTGCTGCAAGGCCATGCACACGGCCTTGACCCCGTCGAGGTTGGTGCGCTTGGCGAGGTTCTCATAGGCTTGGCGTCGCTCCTGCAGATAGGAGAGTTCCGCGGTGGTGAGCGTGAGCTCCTCGGCCAGCGGGATCGACTGCGTGCCGACCTCGACCGACACTCTGCGGAAGGCGGCCTCGATTGACATGCCGGATTCTACGCAGATCAGGAGCAGGTCGAGTGCATCCGGAAATGCCCGTTTGATCGACAGCTGGCGCTTCGAGATCTGGTTCTTCACGAACAGGATTGGCAAATACATGCCGAGATAGGTCGCCACGATGCAGATGCCGACCTTGATCGAGGTCGGCTGATCGAGCTCCGTCACGAAGAAGACGTAGAACGCTGAGCCGAAGAGCATCACGATCGGCGATAGCAGGCGGAAGAACAGGAACGTGATATAGGGCGCCTGTCCGCGATGACCGGCCTGCACCAGCAGTGCGCGAGCCTCCTCCTGGCCAACCCACTTACCGAGATTGAGCTCGTTGACGATCGTCTGCATGTATTGCTTGGGCGAGCGCCGCAGCGCGACCTTCTCGCCTCGCGCAAGGCGCTCGCGCTCACGCTGGCGGATCTTCTCGCGCTCGAGCGCGACGGCCTTCATGCGCTTCGACAGATCGTCGCCCGCCAACAGCGGCATCGCCAGCGTCAGGACGGTGGCAACGGCCGCGACAGCGGCGAACAGCATGGCCATGCTGCGTGGATTCGAGATCTGCTGAATCAGATATTCGATCATGGTGTACCGTTAGAAGTCGAAGTTGATCATCTTGCGCATGACGAAGATGCCGCACGACATCCAGAATGCGCTGATTGCAAGCAGCATGCGCCCAGTCGGATGGGTCCAGAGCAGCTCGATGTATTGCGGGCTGGTGAGGTAGACGAGCCCCATCACGATGACGGGCAGGCTCCCGATGATGCCTGCCGAAGCCTTGGCTTCCTGCGACATCGATTGGATCTTGGCCTTCATCTTCTTGCGCTCGCGCAGCACCTTGGAAAGGTTGCCGAGCGCTTCCGACAGATTGCCACCCGCTTTCTGCTGGATGGCGATCACGATGCCAAAGAAGTTCGCCTCGGCCACCGGCACTCGATCATAGAGCTTCAGGCACGCCTCACCGAGCGGAACACCGATCGCCTGGATATCGAGAATGGTGCGCATCTCGCTGCGCAGCGGCTCCGGCGAGTCGACGCTGATCACCTTCAGGCTCTCGAGCAGTGGCAGGCCGGCCTTGATGCCGCGGACGATGACATCGACGCCATCCGGGAAGGCGGCAATGAACTTCGCCTCCCGACGCCGCTTGAGAAAGCCCAGGATCCAGCGCGGAAGTCCCAAGCCTGCCGCAAAGCCGGCCGCGAGCGCCGCCCATAAGGAAGCATCCATCGCGAGAAAGACCACGAACGCGGTCAGGCCAAGCCCGGCGCTGATGAACATGAACTGGTTGGTCGACCAGCTCAAGCCTGCCTGACTGATCCGTGTGCTGAGCGGTGGCGACTTGGCCTGTTTGGCTTCAAGCTCCTTCAGCGATCCTTCGACCTGTTCGCGGCGCGAGCGCTGCGTGTTGCGCGCCACGGCGGTGGCCCGGACCGCAGATGTGTTGCGTGTTACGGTTTCCTTGCGCTTCTCGGCTTTCCTGTCGCCCGAGAGCAGCGGATAGAGGAATACCCAGGCGACGCCACCGATCGCGACGCTCACCAGGAAGAACAATGAGATCGTGTTCATGCCTGCATCGGCCTCGGTCAGGTGTTCATCGAGCTGACGGATTCGGCGGCGTCGAGCGCGGCCGCGAGGCGCTTCTCCTCGCCGTAGTAGCGCGCACGATCCCAGAATTTCGGGCGGCCGATGCCGGTCGAACGATGCTTGCCGATGATGTTGCCGTCGGCATCCTCCCCGGTCATGTCGTAGAGGAAGATGTCCTGCGTGATGATGACGTCGCCTTCCATGCCCATCACCTCGGTGACGTGGGTGATGCGGCGGGAGCCGTCGCGCAGGCGAGCCGCCTGCACGATGATGTCCACTGATCCGCACACCATTTCCCGGATGGTGCGGGAGGGCAGCGAATAGCCGCCCATCGTGATCATCGATTCGATACGCGACAGGGCCTCGCGCGGGCTGTTGGCGTGCAGCGTGCCCATCGAGCCGTCGTGGCCCGTGTTCATCGCCTGCAGCAGGTCGAATGCCTCCGGTCCGCGCACCTCGCCGACGATGATGCGCTCGGGTCGCATACGCAGGCAGTTCTTCACCAGGTCGCGCATGGTGATCTGCCCTTCGCCTTCGAGATTGGGCGGCCGCGTTTCGAGCCGGACCACGTGCGGCTGCTGGAGCTGAAGCTCGGCCGCGTCCTCGCAGGTGATGATGCGCTCGTCGTCGTCGATGAACTGCGTCAGACAGTTGAGCAGGGTGGTCTTGCCGGAACCGGTGCCGCCCGACACGATCGTGTTCACGCGGCAGCGCCCGATGATCTGGAGAATGTCCGATCCTTCCTTCGTGATGCTGCCGAATTTCACAAGCTGGGCGAGCGTGAGCTTGTCCTTCTTGAACTTGCGGATGGTGAGGGCCGGGCCGTCGATGGCGAGCGGCGGCACGATGACGTTGACGCGCGAGCCGTCGGGCAAGCGCGCGTCGCAAATCGGCGAGGATTCGTCGACGCGGCGGCCGATCTGGCTGACGATGCGCTGGCAGATGTTGAGCAGCTGCTGATTGTCGCGGAAGCGGATTCCGGTCTTTTGGATCTTGCCCTTGACCTCGATGAAGGTCGTGCCGGCGCCGTTCACCATGATGTCGGCGATGTCATCGCGCGCGAGCAGGGGCTCGAGCGGACCATAGCCGAGCACGTCGTTGCAGATGTCGTCGAGCAGCTCCTCCTGCTCGGAGATCGACATGATGATCGCCTTGATGGCGATGATCTCGTTGATGATGTCGCGGATTTCCTCGCGGGCGGACTCGGCGTCGAGCTTGGCGAGCTGCGCCAGATCGATGGCTTCGATCAGAGCGCCAAAGATCGTGCCCTTGGTCTCGTAGTAGGCCTCGGAATGCCGCGAGTTGGTCGCGGTTGGCACCAGCGGCGGCGAGGGCTCATTGGGCAGCCCGCCCTGCCGCTTGTCGGCGGACGGTGCGGGCATCAGCTGGGCGCCGAGACCGGCCGATGGAATCGGAGCGCGGCCGCCTTCGATCACGCCCTGGCTGGCCGCGGGTGGCGACGCGGCTGACGGTTGCGCAGCGGCGGGCGCCGGCTGCGGGCTCGGTGCCGCGACCGCGGTGTGGCTGTCGGCTTGGCTACGCTTTCCAAACACGCAAAGACCCCTCCAGGCTAGTTCAGGCCCGCTTGCGCAGTTTCTCGAGTATCGGCGTCAGCAATCCCGCCTTGGCCTTCTTCGTCTCGATGCGTCCGGTCAAAACCTGAGCGAGTTGACGGAACGTCTGCGAGGCGCGGTGGCCGGGCGAGAATTCAGCGATCATCTGGCCGTTGTTGGCGGCCGTTCCGAACACTTGCGGATCGAACGGAACAATGGCGACCGGATCGATATCGAGCGCCTTCGCGAAATCGGCGGCGGTGATCTCGGGGCGCTTCGGAACACCGACCTGGTTGAGGCAGTAGTAGGGCCGGCGGTCGTTTGGCCGGGACGCCTTGAGCAGGTCGAGGAGATTCTTGGCATTGCGCAGATTGGCAAGGTCGGGACCGGCAACGATCAGGATGTCGTCGGCGCCGATGAGGAGGTGCTTCGTCCAGGCGGTCCATAGATGCGGCACGTCCAGCACGATGCAGGGCACGCTGCCGCGCAGATTGTCCAGAATGGAGTCGAACGAATCCTCCCGGAAGTCATAGGCCCGGTCGAGCGTGGCGGGAGCGGCCAGGAGGCTGAGATGATCGGCGCATTTCGACATCAGGCGCTCGATAAAGCCGGAATCGATGCGATCGGGCGAGAACACCGCGTCTGCAATGCCCTGCGGCGGATCCTGATTGTAATCGAGGCCGGCGGTACCAAAGGCGAGGTCGAGATCGGTCACGACCGTGTCGAGCTTGAGATCGCGCGCCACGGCCCAGGCAAGATTGTGCGCGATGGTCGAAGCGCCCACGCCGCCCTTCGCGCCGATGACCGCGACGACGCGGCCGACCGGCTTGGCATCGGGCGAGGAGAACAGTCCGCAGATCGAGCGGACTACGTCGATGGCGCCCACCGGGGCGATCAGGTAGTCGCTGATGCCGCGCCGCATCAGCTCGCGATAGAGCAGCACGTCGTTGAGCCGGCCGATCACAATGACCCTGGTGCCGGCATCGCACACGTTGGCGAGCTGATCGAGCCCGGTCAGGATGTCATTGCCCCGGCCTTCGGTCTCGATCACGATGACGTTGGGCGTCGGCGAGGTGCTGTAAGCCTCGTTGGCGGCAGCAATGCCGCCCATCTGAGCCTTGAGGTGCGCCCTGCTCAGCCTGCGATCCTCGCCCGCCGCCTGAACGGCGGCTGCGGTCTCGACGGTTTCGCAAAAGGCCTGCACCGACACGCGGGGCGCGGGCGCGATATGCTCGGCCGAGGCGGCCTCTGCGTCTTCAGGCGGGGACATCGAAGAATTGCTCATGGCTACTGACCGATCGTGCTGATCTTGCCCTTGTCGGCATCGGGATATTGGGTCGCGGTGGCTTCGCCGCGGTGATACTTGTCAAGCACGGTCGTGCGGCGACCGTTGTAGGGCGGCACTTCGCTGCGCGGCTGCACCAGGTCGGCGGGGTTCTCGACCATCGCGGCGATATTGCGCTGATGGGCGCAGCCGAAGTTCCAGTACTGACGGTTCTCGAGGTGCTCGCGGTCATACGTTGGGCCGAGGTCGTGCGGCCACAATCCGCAAGGACCGACGTCGGCCATCACGCGCGGGTAGTGGAGGCGCAGGGTGACGAGCTTGGCCTGGCTTTGCGGCCGGGATTCGCGCTGCTGTACCGCATCCGATGGCACGCCGGCGGCCGACAAGATGGCGCGAACCTCGCGTGCCGCACTTGCGGCCGCGCCGGCGTTGCTGGTGCCTGCCGGCACGTCGATCAGGATGCCGCCGGTCGCTTCCCGTCGCCACTCGGCGGCAAACGACAGCACCTCGGCGCGCTGGGAGCCATTAAGCGTGCTGCGCCTTTCGCCAATGAAAAGCTCGACCGTGCGCGGTCCTTCCTTGATGGCGATCGGGTGGCGCTGGCGCACGTCGGTGCCGACGCTGCCGACAACGACCTCCTGCGGCGCCGTATAGCAACCGGCGAGCGTGAGCGCGCAGGTCGCCATCAAGGCAAGCCGAAAGGCGTTTGCGCGCCGTCCTGCGACCATCATGCGTGTCGAGCTCATGGATCGTCTCCGTTACGCGCGCCTAGTCGAGAATGAAGCCGTAGTTGCCGCCGTACGTGCGCTTGGGATCGACCTTCCCGGCAACGCCATAGATCCGGTTGAGGCGGCCGAGCAGCACGGTTGCCGGGTCGCTCGGGTCGGCGAAACCGTCGTCCGGGCGCGACAGCTGTTTCTGCGCCACCGCACGCACCACATAGGGCGTGACAATCACCGCAAGCTCGGTCGTGCGATTGACGTAGTCGCGGCTCTTGAACAGCGCGCCGAGCACGGGCAACTGCATCATTCCCGGAATGCCGTTGATCTGCTGCTTGGTCTGATCCTGAATGAGGCCGGCCATCGCCAGCGAGCCGCCGGAGGGAATTTCCAGCGTCGTCTCGGTACGGCGCGTGCGGATCGACGGGATGGTCAGCGTCTGGGTCTGATTGTTGCCGATCGACTGCGTCAGAGTGAGGGAGTTCTCGTTCGAGAGCTCGGAGACTTCGCTCATCACCTTGAGGCTGATCCGGCCCTCGGCCAGAACCACTGGCGTGAAATTCAAACCCACGCCAAACTTCTTGAACTGCACCGAGATCTGGCAGCTGCGGGTTTGCGGATCGCAGGTGTAGTTGCCGGGGATCGGGAATTCGCCGCCGGCCAGGAAATTGGCACTTTCACCCGAGATCGCCGTCAGCGTGGGTTCGGCCAGCGTGCGGATGACGCCGGCGCGCTCCATGGCGCGCAGCGTGGCATTGACCGATTTCCAGGTGCCGGTGAAGTTGGACGGGCTCAGCGTCTGGCCAAACGCAGTGAATGTGTTGGTCGAGTTGAAGTTGACGACGGTCGCACCGCCGCCGATGCTGCCGGTCAGGTCGATGCCGAGCTGCTTGATGACGTCGCGCTGCATTTCCGCGACGGTCACCTTCAGCATCACTTGGTCGCGCCCGTGCACATTGATGCTGTTGACGACCTTCTTGGGGTCATCCACGAGACGGGCGGCGATGTCGAACGCCGTCTGCGATTCGAGTGGGCTCGAGACATTGCCGTACAGCACCACCCCCTCGCCAAGCCCTTCGGCCTGAATGTCGGCTTGGGGCAGCGCCTGCTTGAGCGCCGCGCGCAGGCCGTTGAGATTGCGGGTCACCGCAATATCGAGGCCGCCGATCTGCTGACCGTCGGCATCGAAGAAGAAGACGTTGGTCTGGCCGGTCTTGACGCCGATGATATAGGCGCGCCGCGCCGTGCGTACGACGGCATTGGCAATCGTGGGGTCGGCGACCAGCACATCCTTGATCTCGCGCGGCAGGTCGATCACCACCGACTTGCCGACGCCTAGTGGAACAAAGCGGGAGCTGCTGTCCCCCGCCACAAGCTGGACGACCGGCGTGCCCTGCTCGGCCGCGGGCGTCTGCCCGGACGCGATGAACCCGAACGTGAAGATCACGGCAGCAATCTGCATGGTTCGGATCAGCGGCACATTCGCCATGACGGTCCCCTTTTTGTACGGGCTATTTCGATGTCGTCGCGCTGACGCCAAAGCGAACGATATTGATGCTTTGCCGCGCCTCCGTGTTGCTGCCGTCGTCGTCGCTGGCCCCGTCAAAGTCGACGATGCTGCGGAGCGAGAGCGTGAGCACCCCCATCAACTTGGCGCGGGCGAGCATTTCGGATTGGTGCGGCGAGAGCTCGAGCGTCGCGGTCTTGCCGACCACGACGCGCTGGCCGTTCTTGTCCTCGACGGTCTGATCGATCGCCAGGACCCGGATGTTGGACAGGATGATCTCGCCAGTATGGGGATCGGCTCCGGCCGCCTTGTCAGTCTCCTTGGCGTCGCGCCGCGCCAGGATGACGTCGACATGATCGTTCGGAAGAATGAAGCCCGCCGCGCTGGTGTCTGGCGTGATGTCGATCGCGATCGCCCGCTTGCCCTTCGGCAGGATCGCGGCCATGTAGCCGGAGCCCTTGGCTTTGATCAGCTTGGCTTCGCGGATTGGCTCGCCATTGGCAAAAGACTGCCGGGTGATCGAGCCCGCGAGTCTGATTGATCGCGTCTGGATTGTCGCTCCTGCGGATGAACTGTGAGCCGGCGGACTCTGCCGGCCACGATTGCCAGCGCAGGTCCTGGCTCGACACGGTGCTGCCGAGCCCGATGTCGCTGCCGGCGATGAGGACGTCAACGGTCTCGATCTGCGCGATCGGCGCTGGCGCCGGCGGCGGAGCTTCCGACCGTCCAGCGAGCAGCGCGGCGATGCCGCCGGCCGCGATGGCGATGATCAGAACGATGATGCGCGCTGGTTTCATGACGCTTCACTTTCCACAAATCACGCTGCGACCAGGACGGTGCGCACGGGTCACCGAGTGCCCTGACCCGTATACCGTGGTCGTGCATGCGCGATTTGATCAGCTAAACGTCAAGGCATGGTTAATGGCGGGTATCTAAATCCAGTTAACACATAGTAACTAATCGGGCAGGGAGCCGGGCGGTCTGCCATCAGGCCGGAACAGCCTGCATCCAAGGCGTGTCCGGGTAGACCAGGAGGGCGGCCGCCGCGAGCGCGATGCCGTAAGGCACGCCGCCCTTTTTGTCATGCAGGCGCTGCACCCATTGCTGGGCGGCCAGATATTGCGGCAAGGGCAGGGTGCGGAAGCAGAGCAGCAGCAGCGTCAGCGCGCCGCCAAGCAGGGAGGCGTAGAACAGATAGGGCATCAGGTGATCGAAGCCGAACCAGAGGGCCGTCGCCGCTGCCAGCTTGGCATCGCCGCCGCCGATCCAGCCCATGGCAAAACAGCCAAAGGCCACGGCCAGGACCATGCCTCCGGCGCCGATATGCCAGAGCATTGTGCTGCCGCTCATTCCGATGACGAGCGCGAACAGGAAGAAACCGCCGATGAGGATCAGTGACACGCGGTTCGAGATCGTCATGGTCAGCAGATCGCTCGATGCCGCAAAGGCCATCATCGCCGGAAACAGCACCAGTCCGAGTGCGGTGGCAACCATGCTTGACTTCTCCCCAAGACGTCGATCGCGACGTCGACCGTGATTCAGCGCGAAGCCAATTCTGATCCCGGTCCCTTGCGGTTCAGTTAGCGTTTCCAACATGGAAGCGCCCGCCAGCAGTATTGCGGCGGGCGCCAGCTTGCCGATCAGATAGGCGCCAATTGGCGCGTTTTCTTACTTCACCGCGGTCGCGACCGAGTTGAAGGTCGTGTCGAGATTGGTGCCCACGAGCTTGACCGCCGTGATGATCACGACCGAAATGAGCGCAGCAATCAGGCCATACTCGATGGCAGTGGCGCCGCTTTCGTCCTTAAGAAACGCGAAGAACTTCGACATAGATGGCTCCTTAGTCGGTGTTGGTCCGGACGTTGAGTTCCCTGCACAACACGGGTTCTACGGAACAAAACTGAAGGTAGGATGCTCCGAAAGCCTCGACTTTTAAGGACTTTGCGGTTGCGGCAGGCGCACGCAGAAAGCCGCCAGCAATCCTGAAAACGCCCGATCCGGCGCTGAATGGGGGCCTTAGAAAATGATAGCGCCCGCCGAGGGTTCGACGGGCGCCACTACGTCTGGCGGTATGAGCCGCCTACGGCTGACTTACTTCACCGCAGTCGCGACCGAGTTGAAGGTCGTGCTGAGGTTGGTGCCGACCAGCTTCACGGCCGTGATGATCACGACAGAGATGAGGGCGGCGATCAGGCCGTACTCGATGGCAGTGGCGCCGCTCTCGTCCTTCACGAAGGCGAAGATCTTCGACATGAACAAACTCCTTGACTGACGCGTTAGGTCCAAAGTTCTGGTTGCCTGCACAATGCGAGTTGTACGGGGAAAATCTGAAAAAAAGGTACCCCGAAACCCTCGACTTTTCGCATCCCTGGTCACCATTTGGGGTCCTCGGCGGCCTTCCCAAGCGAGCGGCAGAGCCAAGCAAAAAGGCCCCGGCGAATGACCGAAGCCCGCATCCCAAGGTCAGCCGCGCTGGCGCTACCGGGCGGTCGTCGAGACCGTTGTGAATGTCGTGGCGAGCTTGGTGCCAAGCCCATGCATGACCGCGATGATGGACATGGAAATGCCCGCGGCAATGAGCCCATATTCGACGGCGGTGGCGCCCGACTCGTCCCAGACAAACTTCACGAGCATCGTCATTCTGCAGCGCCTCCAAGTCTTTGCGTGCTGCCGGAAGATGCCCCCGGTGCTGTTATGGCTCAGCCGGTGCAGGGGCAGGGCCGACCGTATCGAGGCGCCCTTGCGTGGTGGTTAATTTGCGAAACTCGGTAGGATAAGTTTCAAAATCGAATAAATAGCGCAGTTAATAAGTTGTTTCCGCCAGAAATACGTGGTTAACGGCGAATTATGCTGTCATATGGCCTACGTTGTACGATCACACATCACATAATACGTGCGTTTTCGTGAATTGTACTTGAGATTTCGTGTGTCCGCTTCTGTAGTGCGGGTCCGCTTAGACGCGGCGTACGGGTGAGGAATTGCAGCAACGACCTGCCGCAGGCCCGGCGGCGCAACGCCCAGGGTGGCGATTACGGTCGTCGCGGTCGGTAAACCCTGCTTTCACGGCATCTTAACTGCAGCCCCCTGAGAACAAACGAGGTGGGTTTGTGGGTTGCGTATCATGGTCGACGGTCTCATTGCGGTCATCCAAAGCTTGGGCGCGACCTTCCTGCGGCTCATCCCGATCTCGATCCTGCTTGGCCTGGTGTTTGCGGCTCTGACTTTCTTCTGGGCCTGCAATCCGGGACGCCCGTGGTGGCGCAAGCGCGAGCTCGTGACCGATATTTGCTATTGGTTCATCATCCCGCTGCTGTCGCGCTATCTGCGCATCGGGCTCCTCATCGTGGGCGCGGCGCTGCTGTTCGGCATCACCACGACAGAGGGTCTGATCGCGTTCTACGAGGATGGGCATGGCCCGTTGGCAGATCTGCCGTTGTGGCTGCAGGCGGTGATCTTCCTCGTCGGCGCCGATGTGATCATGTACTGGAGTCATCGGATCTTTCATGGTCCGACGATGTGGAAGTATCATGCGGTTCATCATTCCTCGACGGATCTCGACTGGATCTCGGCGGCCCGCTTTCATCCGGTCAACATCGCGCTTGGCAGCGTTGCTAGCCGACGTCGTCCTGCTGCTGGCGGGAATATCGCCCAATGCGCTGGTGATCCTCGGGCCATTCACAATCGCGCATTCGGCGTTCGTCCACGCCAATCTCAACTGGACGCTCGGACCATTGCGCTATGTGATCGCTGGCCCGGTCTTCCATCGCTGGCATCACACATCGGCCGATCAGGGTGGCGAGAAGAACTTCGCGCCGACCTTTCCGGTGCTCGACCTCATCTTCGGGACGTTCTACCTGCCCAAGAAGATGTTGCCGGCCTCCTACGGCGTGGACGATCGGGCTTTTCCCAACGATTTCGGGGCCCAGATGATCCATCCGTTCAAACAATGAACAGCCATCGCTCGTTTGTTTGCAGTTCATTCACCCTTTTGAGGTGAACTCGGCGGAGTGACCTGCCCATTCGGCGGCCGGCATATGTTGGACGCTCGAGGCGTAAGGCGCGGGGGAGCATGATGGCGTTCTTCATCGAAGGCCGCGGGCCTGCAATGGGTTCTGCGCGTTTCGCTCTGGCAGTCCTGGGCACGCTGCTGCTCGCGCCGCAGGCTGCGCCGACAGAAGCGGCTGCTGCTGATATTGGCGTGGTGCTTGACCACGCACGGCTCGTGCGGTTGCCGGAACGGGTGGCGACGATCGTGGTCGGCAATCCATTGATCGCCGATGCCGCGGTGCAGACTGGCGGCCTGATGGTGATCACCGGCAAAGGCTACGGCGTCACCAACGTCATCGCGCTTGATCGCGGCGGCGCGGTCGTGATGGAGAAGACGATTGAGGTGGTCGGTCCGCGCGAGGAGCTGATGGTGGTCTATCGCGGGACGGTGCGAGAGACCTACACCTGTTCGCCGATTTGCGAGCCGCGGATCATGCCGGGCGACGGCGAAAAGCATTTCGACGGGATCATCGGCCAGACGACCAACCGCAGCGGCCTGGCCCAGGGCAACCCGCCTGCCAAGTCCGACAAATAGCGCTCAGGCGCCTGACGGCGCCATGCGGCCGAAGGTCTGGCAGGGGCCGGCAGCGAAGGGCTGCGGCCTGGCTCTTGGTTGACGGATCGTTAATCGAGCCCCGTTCCAGTCGGCGACTGCCACAACATTTCACAAACGCCTTTCAGGTATTGATCGGCTGTTGCGGTGCAGTTGCCGCCAAGCTTCGTCCAAGCTTCGTCGTAGCCAGGGTCAGTGATATGTGGGCCAAACTTGCAACGAGCGTGCGCGGGCTCAGGTCCGTTCGTCTGGCGCGCCGTTTTGTCCGGCAGCAGTCCGGCGTCGCGGCGGTGGAATTTGGCATGATTGCCGTGCCGTTCCTCGCGCTGATCTTTGCCATCCTCGAGACGTCGATCATCTTCTTCGCCGGCCAGGCGCTGGAAACAGCCGTCGCCGATTCCGGCCGCTTGATCATGACCGGGCAGGCGCAGACGCAGGGCTTCGATCAGACCGCCTTCAAAAACTCGGTCTGTGCCAGGATCTATGGCCTGTTCAATTGCGCTGGCGGCGTCTTTCTCGAGGTGAAATCCTATCCGTCATTCGCCGCTATGAACCCGACAGCAATGCCGACGCTCGATGCCAACGGCAACATCGTCAACAATTTCGGCTACGACCCGGGCGTTCCATGCTCGATCGTGCTGGTGCGCCTATTCTACCAGTGGCCGGTCTATGTCTCGCTGCTCGGGCTCGGCGATGGTGGGGGCAGCAAGCGAATGCTGATCGCCACGTCTGCTTTCCGCAATGAACCCTACGGCGCCTCCGGTTGTTGAGTGGTGTGTCATGAGATCACTTGTTTCAGCCTCTGAGCTTATCCAACGCCTCGCTTCCTTCGCGAGGGATCGCCGCGGCATCTCGGCCGTCGAGTTCGCGATGCTGCTGCCGCTGATGGTCACGATGTATCTGGGCGTCGTCGAGGTCTCGAAAGGCGTGGCGATCGACCGCAAGGTCACGCTCACCACGCGGACGATGGCAGATCTGGCGTCGCGCGTCACGAGCATCAACAATGCCGACATGAGCTCTTTGCTGAATGCTTCGGCGGCGGTGATTGCGCCTTACCAGTCCAGCCCGCTCAAGATCGTGCTCTCGGCCGTGAACGTCGATGCCAACGGAAACGCCACGGTCGCCTGGAGCGACACGCTTGGCGGCTCCAAGCGCAGTGTCGGATCGACGGTAACACTGCCGTCGGTGCTTAGTGTGCCGAATACGCAACTGATCTGGAGCGAGGTCAGCTACCTCTACAATCCAACATTCGGCTATGTGCTGACCGGAAATCTCAATCTGTCCGACCAGATCTACATGCGCCCACGGCTGTCGGACTCGATCACCCGAGTCAATTCCTGAACGAGAGTCAATTCCTGAACGAAAGGCGGCGAGCGGCGATGCCTCACGTCCTGCTCGCCGCGTGATTTCCTCGCTCCGGAATTGGCAGCGCCGTGGTCGACTTGATCCGCTCCATGGCGAAGCGCGAGGTGACGTTCTTGAGCGGCACCGACGCGATCAGGCGCTTGTAGAAGGCGTCATAGCCCGCAATGTCGGTCACCACGACTCGCAGCATGTAGTCCACATCGCCGGCCATCCGGTAGAACTCCATGACTTCCGGCATGGCGCCAACCCGGTCGGCAAACTGGGCGAGCCAATCCTGCGAATGGTCGCCGGTCTCAATCGATACGAATACGGTCACGCCGAGGCCGAGCTTGTCCTGATCGACCAGCGCCACCCGCTTCTGGATCACTCCATCCGCTTCCAGGCGCTGGATCCGTTTCCAGCAAGGCGTCGAGGACAGGCCTACCCTGTTACCTATCTCGGCCACCGAGAGCGAGGCGTTGTCCTGCAGGAGCGCGAGAATCTTGCGGTCGATCGAGTCCATCTTGCCGATCCCCTTCGTGAGGTATTTCGTCACGAAAGTAGTGTTGTTTAGAAAATTATTCTTAATTTCTGGCTCCAGATATCTATATGAGGAAAACAATTCTATTTCAATCCCTCATCGGCTCACCAGGAAAGCGTCCACCTCGCGGCGGGTCGGGGTGCCGGAAATCCCGCCAAAGCGGGTGCATTTGAGGGCGGCGGCGGCAGCCGCAAAGCGCATCGCCTGGTCGAGATCGCAGCCTTCCGCCAGTGCCAGCGCAAAGGCGCCATGAAAGGTGTCGCCGGCGCCGAGCGTGTCCACTGCCTCGATCGGAAAGGCCGCCAGGTGGCGCGGCCGCCCGTTCTCGAGCCACCACACCCCGTCGGGGCCGTTGGTGACGGCCAGGAAGCCTGGCGCGACCCTGGTGATCGCCGCGAGCGCGGCCAAAAGGTCATCCAGCCGGGTGGTGGCGCGCAGCGCCTCGGCCGAGAAGATGACGTGGGTCGCGATCGCAAGCAGCGGGTCTTCGGTTGTCGTCGCCCGGTCGCCATCGAGCACCGCCGGAATGCCGCGATTGACCGCGGCCTGCAGGATCGGCTGGACGAAATCCGGAAAGCGGTTGTCCGCCATGACGATGTCGACATCGGCAACGAGCGCTGCGGGATCGCGCGGCCGCGCATCGCCAAGCCTTTCGCCGCGGCGCGTGGCCACGAGCTTTTCGCCCGTCGCATCGATCATGATTCCAGACACGGAGATTGAGCCGCCGTCGACACGCTCGACCTGGCTTGCATCCACATGATCGCGCGCGAGGCCGGCGAGGAAGCGGGCGCTGGCGTCGTCGGTGCCGATCGGGCCGGTGAAGCGCGCTTCACCGCCAAGCCGAGACACCGCGATCGCCGCGTTGGCGGCGCAGCCGCCCGCCGTCGCGATCAGGGAGGAGGCCTGCGCCTTCTCGCCCGGCTGTGGGAAGCGCTCGACCTTGAAGATGAAGTCCTCGACCGCGATGCCGGCGCACAACACCACCGGACGCCGGCCGCGCGCGCTATCCGAACTCAACGCCATCTTCCACCCAGGCGCGGATGATGTGATACGCGATGGCCACCGGTGCGGGCGCGGTGAACCCCTCCGGGTGCTTCCTGGCGATCATCGACGCGACCTCCTCGCGGTCGAACCAGCGCGCATCGGCCAGTTCGTTGCTGATCGATCACGATGTCATGTGAGATCGCCTCGGCGTGGCAGCCGATCATCAGTGAGGTCGGAAACGGCCAGGGTTGCGATCGGAAATAGGCGACGCGCCCGCACACGATGCCGGCCTCCTCGCGTGTCTCTCGCCGCACCGCGTCCTCGATCGCTTCGCCCGGCTCGATGTAGCCGGCGAGGCACGACCACATGCCGGGCTGAAACCGGTGCGAGCGGCCAAGCACGCAGCGATCGCCCGCAACGGGGAGCATGATGGCGACCGGATCGGTGCGCGGGAAATGCTGGGACTTGCACGCCGGGCAGTCGCGCCGCCAGCCGGCTTCGACTGGCCACGTGGCGGAGCCGCAGTTCGGACAGAAGCGGTGGCGCGCATGCCAGTTGAGCAGCGCCTTGCCTTCCGCCAGCGGCGGCAGATGGTCGGCCTCGATCAGGCCGCGCACCGCGATCGAGCGCAGGTCGGTGACCTCGAAGGTGCTGCCGTCCTTGAGTGCCGTGGCGGTGGCGGGCTCGATCGCGACCGCAAACCGTGGCGCGCCATCGACCAGCCCCAGAAAAGCGATTTCCGCCGCGCCCGCGAAGCCGCGTGCCGCCGCGCAGGTAAACAGCGGGTCCGGGTTAGCTTCGGTCTTCCTGAGCACGATCAACTCGCCGCCGACTACATAGGCGCGAGCTCGGCTGTCGTTCTCGAGTGCGCGCAATGCCTCCGCGTCGGTGCGTTTTTCGGCGGCGCGATCGACGCGGCTCGCGGAATAGCCGAGACGCGGTCTCGGGCCGAGGTCGAAGCGTGGTGCCATTACTCGGCTGCTTCGCGCAATGGCCGCGGGTAGATCAAATCGTAAAGCTCAGGGCGCTGCCATTGCGGTCCGAGCAGCCCCTGCTTGGCGGCGCAATGACTGGACGAGCCGACCACGTCGCGGGTGGAGCGCAGGAAGCGTATGCGATCGAGGCTCACATCAACCACGCTGAGCCCGGCGGCGGTGCTTTCAAACAGAATTTCCTCCGGCGCCGCCACCATGGCGAGGCCGCGCTCCGTATGCGTGAACAAGTTCTGCGTGGTGACGACCAGCGCCAGGTTCTCGATGGCGCGCGCCCAGATGAGCGTGCGCCAGGTCGCCCACAGCGTCCCCTTGTCCTTGCCGGCCGGCATGAAGATCAGCTCGGCGCCGCGTAGCGCCAGCGCGCGAGCGACCTCCGGCATGTAGACCTCGCTGCACATCGCAAGCCCGACCTTGCCGTGCACGCGTGTCGAACACTGGAAACTCGTTGCCGGGCACATACTGGAACTCCCAGGCGGTGCCACCGGTATAGATCCAGGGGCCGTTGGGATGCGTGCGCCGGTAGCGCGCCGGCGGGCGGCCATCCGGATAGGCCATGCAGATCAGGTTGTAGGCGGTCGCGGCCTTCTCATCTGATCGGCTCGATGGTGCCGAAGATGACATGCACACCAAGCCGCGCTGCCGCCTCGACCATCGCGGCGGTCGGATCGAACGTCGCCGGCATCCGCCACGGCCCCGGATAGGTCTCCGGCAGGCACACGAAATGCGCACCCTGCGCGGCCGCGCGTTCGATATGGGCGACCGCGTCGGCGACATTGGCTTCATCCTCGCCCGGCCGGTGCGCGATCGGCTGCAGCACTGCGATGCGGAATGTCATGTGCTGGCTCCTCGTTTCGCGTCTTCTTGATCCCGCGCTTTCCGTTGGTCAACTGCCTTCTGCCGCGACCCAGACCTTGCCCTTGATGGCGGTAATGAACCGGTCGAGCTCGCCCGCATCGTGGGCAAGCGGTGGTGCCACGCCCCAGATCGGCTTTGGCCAGCCGGCATCGCCCGAGCGCCGCGCGATCACATGCACATGCAGCTGCGGCACCGACATTGCCGAGCGCCGCCACGTTGAGCTTGTCGCAGGCCGTCACCTCCTTGAGGGCACGCGCCACCCGCGCGATCTCGGTCATCAGCTGCGCGCACTCGACCTCGTCGAGATCGATGATCTCGCTCACGCCCGGGCGCCGCGGAACGAGCAGCAGCCAGGGCCAGTTCGCGTCATTGACGACCAGCAGGCGCGACAGCGCCAGGTCTCCGATCGCGATGGTGTCGCGCGCAAGCTGAGGATGCAGCGACCAGGGTTCGGACGTGGGCAAGTTCGCCATGATCATGAGATGGCCGGAGATGTCATTGGAAGTCGAGCCACACGCTCCGTTCATTCCCGCGCAAGCGGGAATCCAGCAATCTTCGCAAAGAATCTGGGTCCCCGCTTTCGCGGGGACGAACGGCAAGATTGTCGCCACTCAACTTTGATCGAAGCATGCTCTACTTCGGCTCCTCGTCGCGGGCGGGCATCGCAAGACCGAGCAGCCGTCGGGCGGCTGGCAGCGCCGCGTCCGCCATGGCGGCTTGGCCTTCGGCGGTCGGATGCATGGCGCCACCATAGACCACGCTGGCGACACCCCACAGTGCGTCGTGGATGTCGGCGGGATCGGCGAGGCCGCCCATCGCCGGATAGGTCATGGCAGCGAAGAAGGAATCGTTCACCGTGCGGATCCAGCGGGCTCGCTTGGCATAAGGCTGGAATCTCGTCGCCGAGATGTTGCACTTGAGCGGCTTGTTCAAGCCGCCCTGCGCTGCGTTGTTGAAGCTGTCGCCGTCGCGGAAGCAGTCGCGGTCGAAGGCCGGATCTTGCGCATCGGTTGCGCAAAAGCCGTGCTCCAGAAATGCGTCGCGGTGCTCGTCCACATAAGTCATGCGGTCGCGCTCGGGGTTTTCGCAGCCGCCGCCATTGCTGCAGGTGGCGTGGCTCTTGAGCTTCGGCAGAAGCTCGTCCTCGACGAACCGGGCAGGTCAGCCCGAGCTTGTCGCCATTGATGGCGAAGGTCGGGTGAGCATCGAAGCCACGTCGGCTTGCCGGGCAGATGCGGTCGCCCTGGTGCATGGCCAGGTTGCCGTAGTTCACGAACACGACCCGCTCGAGGCTTCCGCCAGTGAAGCGCGAGAGCGCGCGACGCAGCGACTTGAAGTCATCTGCCAGCATGCTGAACTTGCGGCGCGCATCGGCCGGCGTCGAGATCAGCTTCTGGCGCACAAGGATCCGGCGTTCCCGACTCTCGACCAGCAGGATGTCGGCCACCAGACCGGAGAATTCGAGATCATTGCCCCCGATGGTGAGAAAGATCAGATCGGGACGGCGGTTGTTGCCGCTTGCCTGAAGGTAGGACGAGAGCTGCTCGATCTGGCCGCTCACGCGGGCCGGAAATGGCCTGCCGCCACGCTTCGGCCGCTCGCGCGCAGCCTGGCTGCCAAGCAGGCCATCCCGGATGGTCGCGCCGGTGCAGGCCATGGGATAGTAGGTCACGCTCAGCGTCGGGTTTTCGATCGCGAGCGCCAGCGCGGCTCGCGCTTGATATGAGTAGAGCGAAAGATGGCACGGCGCGAACAGCCAGCGCGCGTTGGCGGTCTCCCATGCGTCACGCTGGTCGCCGACATCTCCCGGCAGCGGACAGTCGGCGACCACATTGGCCTTGGCGCGGCCGGGAAGGAAGAACCGCTGACGATCGGTTCCGGCTACGCGCCGGAAGCAGAAGCCGATGTCGTTGAGCGCGACCGGCTCGATCGGGTTCCCTTCGCCGGATGCTGTTAAATCGCCAAGCCCGACGATGAGAACGTCGCGGGTCTCGATCGTGGTGGTGCCTTGCAAAGTTACGCCGGATTGATTCTGCGCGACGACCGAGACGGCGGTTGCTTGACGGGTCGGCACCCGCTCATAGACCGTCACGGCGCAATCCTGGTTGGCGATGGTTCTCCCCGACGTGCCGGTGCCGATCGTCCACGTGCACATCCCGCTGCCGAAGTTGGCCGGAAGCCGCGCTGTGAGCTTCACCCGCGTGTCCCTCGGATTGAGGTAATCCTCCTCGACGCCGTCACGTCTGCATTTGCTCATCACCCGGCCGGTCCCATCGTCGTAGCAGAGGCGATGGACGCCGGCGGCCCAGCCGCGACTGCCGCGCCCCTTGGCCAGTTCCTGCTCGAGCTCGAACACGCTCTTGTGGCGAATGGCGCGAAACGCGCTGACCTGCGCGTCAAAATCTTCCTGCACGGCGAACAATCGAAAGCGATTGGCGACCTCCCAGTCGATCGCCAGATTGCCGTTCTGCGCGAGGGCAGAACCTGCGCAGGCAAGCGCAAACAGCTGCCGCGATACCGAACGATGGGGCGGAAACGCGCCCTCGTGCCATGGTTTGCCTCCGGGTGCGGAATTGTCCGCGTCGCAAGAACAACTATAGATTGAGGTTATCCCCAGGAACCGGGGCCGGACGTTGGACAATACGATAGCATATCGGTCCGTCCTTGCCTTTGCGGCTGTGGCGGCCGATATAGAGCCTGGGAGGTTGGCGGTGGACGAGCCACTCGCCAACCGGGTCAGGTCCGGAAGGAAGCAGCCCTAACGAGCTCCGGTTCGGGTCGCTCGTCAGCCTCCCACCGAATTCACACACGAATTCACACATAATGCCATCTCCCTGCGGATGGGTAGGATTGGGCGGGGCAAGCCCGCCTCCGACGATGTGAGACCTCGGCAGAGCGCATAGCGACGATGAACGACGCCACCCAAGCCGGTTCGCAGCACGGTGCCTATCGGGTTTTGGCGCGCAAATACCGCCCGACCTCCTTTGACGACCTGATCGGCCAGGATGCCATGGTGCGAACGATCTCGAACGCGTTCGAGACCGGCCGCATCCCGCAGGCCTGGATCCTCACCGGCGTGCGCGGGGTCGGCAAGACCACGACCGCCCGCATCCTCGCCCGCGCGCTCAATTACGAGCTGCCGGACGGCTCGGTGAAGGGACCGGTGATCAGGATGCCGGTGCTTGGCGTGCACTGCCAGGCGATCATGGACAGCCGGCATATGGACGTGATCGAGATGGACGCCGCCTCCCACAACGGCGTCGACGACATGCGCCAGATCAACGAGGCGGTGCGCTACGCGCCGGTGAGCGCACGCTACAAGGTCTACATCCTCGACGAGGTGCACATGGTCACCTCGCAGGGCTTCAATGCGCTGCTCAAGACGCTCGAGGAGCCGCCGCCGCACGCCAAGTTCATCTTCGCCACCACCGAGATCCGGAAGGTTCCGGTGACGGTGCTGTCGCGCTGCCAGCGTTTCGATCTGCGGCGGGTCGATGCCGCGGTGCTGGTGAAGCACCTCGGCGGCATTGCCGAGAAGGAAGCCATCAAGGTCGAGCCGGAGGCGCTGGCGCTGATCGCGCGCGCCTCGGAAGGCTCGGTGCGCGATTCGCTCTCGCTGTTCGACCAGGCGATCGCGCATGCGGCGGGCGCGGTGCGGGCCGAGGACGTGCGGCAGATGCTCGGGCCTTGCCGATCGCACGCGCACGATTGATCTGTTCGAAGCGGTGATGAAGGGCGATGCCGCGGCCGCGCTCAAGGAGCTGCGCGAGCAGTACGACACTGGCGCCGACCCCGCGGTCGCGCTCGCTGATCTCGCCGAGTTCACGCATTTCGTCACGCGGCTGAAGGTCGTGCCGTCAGTCGCCGATGATGTCTCGATTGCCGAGGTCGAGCGCACGCGCGGGCGCGGCTTTGCGGAACGGTTGTCGCTGCGCGTCCTGTCGCGCGCCTGGCAGATGCTGCTCAAGGGTATCAGCGAGGTCGAGGCGGCCGGCCGCCCGCTCGCCGCAGCCGAGATGGTGCTGGTGCGCATGGCCTATGCGGCCGACCTGCCGACGCCCGACGAGGTGATCCGCTCGCTCGCGGGCGGGGAGGGTGGCGGCTGGTGGAGCGCTGCTGCATCGGCCAACGGACCATCTGCACGCCGCGGCGATCCGCCGCGTGCGGAGGCGCTGCGTTCCGTGCCGCAGCGCTCGGCGCTGGCTGCTCAGCCGGCCGGACAACCGGCGGCGTCGGCGGCGGAAGCGCCGGCGCTGCTGATCAACCGCTTCGAGGAGGTGATTGCGCTCGCGGCGCAGAAGCGCGATCTCGGCATCAAGGCGGCGCTCGAGCGCGACGTGCGGCTGGTGCGCTGTGAGGACGGCCGGCTCGAGGTCAAGCTCGAGAAGAGCGCCTCCAACACGCTGGTCAACGACCTCGCGCGCAAGCTTTCGCTGTGGACCAGCCGGCGCTGGATGGTGGTGGTGTCGGCGGAGGAAGGCCAGCCGACCATCAAGGCGCAGAACGAGGCGCGTCAGGTCGAGCTCAAGACCGGCGTGCAGGCCGATCCGCTGGTGCAGGCGGTGCTGGCGCGCTTTCCGGGTGCCGAGATCGTGGGCGTGCGGGAGGCGGAGCAGCAGGTCGTGCTGCCGACCGGCGATCCCGAGGTCGACATACCCGACGAGGGCGCCAGGGGCGATATGCCGGAACCGCCGCCTGTTGACGACATTATGGACTATGGTGCGGACGACGACCGATAGCGCATGTCCCGGAGCGGGAACCGGTATCCGATAAGGACATGCGCCATTCAAAAGAATCGAAAGAGTAGGAGTGACGATGGCCGATTTTCTGGGCCTGATGAAACAGGCCGCCGAGCTCAAGTCCAAGATGGAGACGATGCAGGCCGAGCTCGACAGCGTCGAGGTCGAGGGCACCTCCGGCGGCGACATGGTGAAGGTCACACTCTCCGGCAAGGGCGAGCTGAAGACAGTGCACATCGACGAGTCGCTGTTCAAGCCCTCCGACCGCGAGATCGTCGAGGATCTGATCGTGGCCGCACACGCCGACGCGCGCCGCAAGGCGGAAGCCGTGATGCAGGAGAAGATGAAAGCGGTCGCCGGCGGCCTGCCGCTGCCGCCCGGGATGAAGTTGTTCTAGTTGCTGCAATTGCGATGCCCACTGCCGTCGCCGGACCCGAGATCGAGCGCCTGATCCAGCTGCTGGCCCGCCTGCCGGGGCTTGGGCCGCGCTCTGCGCGGCGCGCCGCGCTGTTCCTGATCAAGAAGCGCGAGCAGATCATGGGGCCGCTTGCCGGCGCGCTGCAGACCGCGCTGGAGAAGATCCAGATCTGCAGCGTCTGCGGCAATATCGATACGCGCAGTCCTTGCACGGTCTGCACCGACCCGCGGCGCGAGCCTTCGATCATCGTGGTGGTCGCGGACGTCGCCGATCTCTGGGCACTCGAGCGCGCGCACGCGGTCAATGCGCGCTACCATGTGCTCGGCGGCACGCTCTCGCCGCTCGACGGCATCGGCCCGCAGGACCTCACCATCGATGCGCTGGTCAAGCGCGCGCATGATCCGGCGGTGACTGAAGTTATTCTTGCGCTCAACGCCACCGTCGACGGGCAAACGACCGCGCACTACATCACCGACCTCCTGCACGATGCCAATGTGAAGGTCACGCGGCTCGCGCATGGCGTGCCGGTCGGCGGCGAGCTCGATTATCTCGACGAGGGCACGCTCGCGGCCGCGATCAGGCAGCGCACGGCGTTCTAATCGTCAGCCGAGATGCGCGTGGGCTTGGCGAGGCCCTCGAAATGCCCGCGTCGCTGCAGCCAGGCGAGCAGGAACAGGCTCGGGATTGCAGTGAGCGCGCTGATCACGAAGAACATCGGCCAGCCGCTCGCCTCGCGCGACGTAGCCAGCGCCCGCCGAGAGATAGGTGCGACCGATTGCCGTGAGCGCAGTCAGCAGCGCGTACTGCGTTGCCGTATGCAGGGGATTGTTACAGAGCGCTGAAAGGTAGGCGACGAAGATGACGGTGCCGATTGCGCCGGTGAAGTTCTCCGCAATGATGGCGGCCGTCAGCGCCCAATGATTGGTGCCGACCAAGGCAAGCCAGCTGAAGACGAGATTTGACAACGTCTGCAGGATAGCCCCGATCCACAAGCTGGTGGACATCGGCAGCGCGCGAGCCACGAGTCCGCCGGCGAAGCCACCGATCAGCGTCGCGGCGAGGCCGACGCCCTTGACGATGGCCGCATAGTCGTTGCGCGTGAAGCCGAGGTCGATCACGAAAGGCGCCGTCATCGCGCCGGCAAAGGCGTCGCAGAGCTTGTAGAGCACCACGAAGGTGAGAACGACGAAAGCCACCTCACGGGTCAGGAAATCGGAGAATGCACCGCGGGCGGCGACAGTGACGCGAATGAGCGGGTTCTCGCGTGCATGCGCAGCGTGATCCATCTCGGCGGCGGCGGATTTCTCAGGCTCAGTGGCGATGAGCGTCGTCACGATACCGATGACGACCAGCGCAGCCATCGCCAGATAACCGGCCGTCCAGGCAGACGATCTTGCTGAGCCCGAAATCCTCGAAGCCGGTCACGAGGAATAGCGCGCCCGCAGTCGAGGCCAGCATGCCGATGCGGTAGGCTGCCACGTACGACGCCATCCCGGCGGCCTGTTCGCTCTCGGGCAGGCTTTCGATCCGGAAGGCGTCGATCACGATGTCCTGCGTCGCAGAGGCGGCGGCGACGAGCAGGGCGGCAAGCGCGATAAGCCAGGGCGATCGTGTCGGATCGCAGACCGCGAGCAGCGCGATCGCCGCGATCAGCAGAAGCTGCGAGAGCACCAGCCAGCCGCGCCGGCGGCCGAGCAGGCGCGACAGGATGGGAGCGTCGAGCGCATCGACAATCGGCGCCCATGCGAACTTGATCGTGTAAGGTGTGCCGACGAGAGCAAAGAGCCCGATCGTGCCGAGGTCGACGCCGGCTTCCCGCATCCAGACCAGCAACGTCGAGCCCGACAGAGCGAGCGGCAGCCCGGCCGAAAAGCCCAGAAATAGAACGATCAGCACCCGTGGCTTGAGATAGACCGCCAGCGCCTCCGTGAACGAGGAGCGTGCAGGGGCGGCGGGGGTGGCTCTCGGGGGCGGCCGTCATACGGCTTGATAGCACGGGTGACGCGCGGAGCGAGCCGGAACCCGGGCTCCCTCAGTCAATCGTTACCGGTAGCTGGCTCGAGACGGCCGCGATATGGGCGTTTATTCTCCCACCACCTGGCGCGGAGCCGGCACCGGGATGACGCTCGCGGTGGGTTCCACGGTGTCGTCGAACTCGACCTCCCGGATGCGCGTGCCGCGCTTTTCGACCTTCTCGGCCGAGATCAGGATCTGTCGGATGTCCTCATTGGCCTGGCCGAAATGCGTCTGCAGCCTGAGCACGCGCTCCTGCAGGCGCTTGAGGTCATCCATCAGGTGCCCCACTTCGGCGTGGATCTGGTCAGCCGCCTCGCGCATGCGGGCGTCGCGCTGGATCGACTGGATCACATGCACCGCCAGCATCAGCAGCGAAGGCGACACGATCACCACGCGCGAGCGGAACGCCTTCTGCAAGAGATCGTCGAAGCTCTCGTTCAGCTCGGCGTAGACCGATTCCGACGGCACGAACATCAGGGCGAGGTCCTGCGTCTCACCCGGGATCAGGTATTTCGACGCGATGTCGGAGACATGCTTGCCGATGTCGCTGCGCATGCGCGCGGCGGCCTGCCGGCGCTCCTCGTCGGTCTTGGCCTGACGCAGCGCGGTGACTGCCTCGAGCGGGAACTTGGCGTCGATGATCAGCGGGCGCTGGTCGGGCAAAAAGATCGCGCAGTCGGGCCGAGTGCGGTTCGAGAGCGAGAACTGGAACTCGTAGCAGCCCTTCGGCAACCCATCCTGGATGATGATCTCCATGCGCGCCTGCCCGAAGGCGCCGCGCTGCTGCTTGTTGGAGAGCACGCTCTGCAGCGAGGTGACCTGCGTGGCGAGATCGGTGATGTTCTTTTGCGCGCCATCGATCACCGCCAGCCGCTCGTTGAGCTTGGAGATGCTGTCGACGGTGTGCTGCCGATTGGCCGTCATCGACTGGCCGAGATGGTGCGTCACCGAATTGAGCCGCTCATTGACGGCGCGCTGGAGCTCGGCCTGGCGGCCGGCGATCATCTCGCGCATGGCGTCGATCCGCACCGCGGTGTCCGCCTGCAAGCGCGCGAGCGCCGCGATCTCGGTGCTGTCGCGCTCGCGCTGGCGCTGCCCATTGAGCAACGCGATCACCCCGATCGTGAGCAGGCCCACGATCAGGACCGCCCCGGACAGCAGCATCAGAGAGGTATCGGTCATCACGCCACTCTACAGCGATTCGGCCTATAAGAACAAAAAGTGAACATACAATCAAGAGGTTGGTGCGAAATCCGCCATTTCGCGGCCAGACCGCTGCCAAACGGCGGCGAGCACGGTTGCATTGACGGGCTTGGCGCAGCCCCTTAAATCGCCGTCATGGCGGTGCGCGAAATCCTCATTTTGCCCGACAAGCGGCTGCGGCTCGTCTCCGATCCGGTCAAAACCATCGATCGGGAGACCAAGACGCTGGTCGCCGACATGTTCGAGACCATGTACGAGGCGCCCGGCATCGGGCTTGCGGCCATTCAGATCGGCGTGCCACGCCGGGTGGTGACCATGGATCTCGCCAAGAAGGAGGACGAGAAGGAGCCGCGCGTCTTCATCAATCCCGAGATCCTGTGGAAATCGGAGGAGAAGGCGACCTACGAGGAAGGCTGCCTTTCGATCCCGGAATTCTACGAGGAGGTCGAGCGGCCCGCGCAGGTGCGCGTCAAGTATCTCGACCTCGAGGGCCGCGAGCAGGAGCTGGAAGCGAACGGGCTCCTGGCCACCTGCCTGCAGCACGAGATCGACCATCTCAACGGCGTGCTGTTCATCGACTACATCTCGCGGCTCAAGCGCGAACGCGTGGTCAAGAAATTCGCCAAGGCAGCCAAGCGCGCGGCGACGGGGTAGACCCGATGGCAAGACCTCTCCGCCGTCATGCCCGCGCTTGTCGCGGGCATCCACGTCTTGCTTTACGGCCGTGTTGCTAATCAAAGACGTGGATGGTCGGGACACAAGCGCGTTCACGCGCGTCTTTCGACGCGCTATGCCCGGCCATGACGATGCCGTAAGACATCGACTAAACCGGTAGACCACGATGCCCCTTCGCCTGATCTTCATGGGCACGCCCGACTTCGCGGTGCCGACGCTCGTCGAGATCGTCGGGCGCGGTCACGAGGTTGTTGCGGTGTATACGCGCGCCGCCAAGCCCGCCGGGCGCGGCATGGAGCCGAAGCCAACGCCGGTCGAGCGCGAGGCACGCCGCCTTGGGCTTTCGGTGCACACGCCAACGACCTTGCGCACGCCGGAGGCGCTGGCCGCTTTCAAGGCGCACGGCGCTGATGCGGCGGTCGTTGTTGCCTATGGCCTCATCCTGCCGAAGCCTATTCTGGACGCTGTGCCGCTCGGCTGCTTCAACCTGCACGCATCGCTGTTGCCACGCTGGCGCGGCGCCGCGCCGATCAACCGCGCCATCATGGCGGGTGACCGCGAGACCGGCGTGATGGTCATGAAGATGGAGGAGGGGCTCGATACCGGCCCGGTCGCGATGGCGGAGCGCGTGTCGGTTCCTCCCGACATGACGGCCGGGCAGATCCACGACGCGCTGGCGCGGCTCGGCGCCGATCTGATGGTGCGCGCGCTTTCGGCGCTCGAGCGCTCCACGCTCACGCTCACGCCGCAGCCGACGGATGGCGTCACCTACGCGGCGAAGCTCACGAACGCGGAGACCCGCATCGACTGGTCGCGCCCGGCGCAGGCGGTGCACGACCACATCCGCGGCCTTTCGCCGTTTCCAGGTGCCTGGTGCGAGCTTGTGATTGATGGCAAGCCCACGCGGCTCAAGGTGCTGCGCACGACTGTTGCGGCTGGCTCGGCGCCGCCCGGCACGCTCGTCGATGATGCGCTCACCGTCGCCTGTGGCGAAGGCGCCGTGCGCATTCTCGAGCTGCAACGGTCGGGCCGGCAGGCGATGAAGGCCGAGGACTTTCTGCGTGGTCAGTCGCTGCCGCGTGGAACGCGGCTGACATGAGCGCGCCGTTTGGTGGCAGGCTGCACTATCCTGCAGCGTTCGACGATCTCGGTTGACGCCCATGCCGCGCTACAAGCTCACGATCGAATATGACGGCGGGCCATTCGTTGGCTGGCAGGTGCAGGGCTTGGCGCCTTCGGTGCAGGGCGCGCTGATGGTGGCGATCGAGGCCTTCTGCAGCGAGCGGGTCAAGGTCGGCGGGGCTGGTCGCACAGACGCCGGCGTGCATGCACTTGGCCAGGTGGCGCATATCGACCTTGCCAAGGACTGGGACGCCGACACGGTGCGCGACGCCATCACGGCGCATCTGCGCCCGCAGCCTGTGGTGGTGCTTGCGGCCGAGAAGGTGCCCGACACGTTCGACGCGCGCTTCTCTGCGATCAAGCGGCACTACCGCTATCGCATCGTCAACCGCCGGGGCGATCTCGCGCTCGAGCGCGGTCGTGCCTGGCGGCTGCCGCGGCCGCTCGACCACGCGGCGATGCACGCGGCAGCGCAACGCCTCGTCGGCCGGCATGACTTCACGACCTTCCGTCATGTTGACTGCCAGGCGAAGTCGCCGGTGAAGACGCTCGACCGACTCGATGTGACGCGGCAGGGCGAGGAGCTGAGCATCTGCGCCTCCGCGCGCTCGTTCCTGCATTCGCAGGTGCGCTCGATGGTCGGCGCGCTTGTGTTCGTGGGCGAGGGGCGCTGGAGCGCCGATGATCTCTCCGCCGCGCTCGCGGCGCGCGACCGCACCGCCTGCGCGCCGGTCGCGCCGCCTGAGGGGCTTTATCTGGTGCAAGTCGATTATTGAAAGCGTCGAACGCGCTCGAGCGTGGAGCGCGTCGGCTGGCGTGCCGCGACATGCGGCGTTACGACATTCGGCGATGCCGCGACTATTCCTAACCCACAGGATAGTGTGTAGTCTTTACAATGAGCTGCCACGGACGGGGCATGCTAAACGGCAGCACTCACACCGCAGGCAGGCGAACGTTCCTGTCGAGCCGTGACAACTGGAGGGAACGGCCGTGCTAAAATCAACCATAGGACTGGTTGTCGCGCTCCTGTGTTGCGCTTCTGCATACTCCCAGCAGACGCAGCGCGGCCAGACCAGCAGCATACGCGAGATCATTCCCGGCCATTACATGTTCAGTTCCGGCGATTTGAACAGCGGGATCATTGCGACCAGCGAGGGAGTGGTTGTATTTGATGCCCTGGATTCCGAGGCCGTAGCGCGGGCCGAACGGGAAGCGATAGCCAATACAATTCGACAACCAGTTCGTTTCTTGGTCTCTTCGCCCTACCATAACCCATTTACAAAAGGGAACGCTGCCTACGCGGATGTATGGAAGATTGGACACGAGCTCTATCGAGCCGATCTCGTTCGACAAATGGAGCGGGACAAAGCGCCGCCAGAGGAGCAGAAAGCCAGGCTTCCCAATCAGACTTTCCGGGACCGGATCACGCTCTACCTCGGGGGCAAGGAGATCCAGGTGCTCTATCTGGGCCGTGCTCACACACGCGGCGACAGTATCATCTATGTTCCGCAGGACCGGATTGTCTATTTGAGTGAAATCTTTTCCGCGGGCCAATTTCTATTCATGAACGATGGCTACGGCCTTGACTGGCTAAAGACCGTGGAGACGGCCGCAGGCCTCGATGCAGATATCTTCGTGCCGGGACATAGTTTGCTTCCCGCCGACCCCAAGCAAAGCCGGGAAGAGTTTCTGCGTTATCGACAAATGCTGGTAGATGTCCGTGACTTTGTTCAGCTAGCGATTACACGCGGCGCAACGGAGGAGCAGGCTCTCGCCACGATCCAATGGCCACAGTATGAAAAGCTGCGCGGCTACGAAGCCCAAAGGCCAACGGTCATTCGGCGACTCTATCGGCAACTGACTGGCGCTCTCCCGTAACGTGTCGCCTCTCGAACTTGGTTGGCCTTCACCGGGAGCAGGTTGGTCGTCGAACCAATTGGCGAGATCAGGGTGATATCGGAAATCGTCGATCGAGGGAAAGCGATCATGGTCTCACGACGTCATCTGTCGTTGCAGGCGCTGGGAGCGCTTGCTCTGGGGCTTTGTTTGCTTGCGCCGCGTGCTCATGCGCAGGGCTTTCCGTCCGGCACGGTCCGCATCATCGTGCCGTTTCCTCCGGGTGGTGCTACCGACGTTCTCGGCCGCGTGGTCGCGCATGAGCTTCAGGCCCTGTGGGGCCAGTCGGTCGTTGCCGAGTACAAGCCGGGTGCCTCTGGGCTCCTCGGCAGCCGGCAGGTCGCGACCGCGCCGGCAGACGGCTATACGTTGCTGCTCGCCTCGACCGGCGCCATCCTCTCGTTGGCTGCAAGCCAGAACGCGGATGCCAACTATCGCGTTGAGCGCGAGCTTGCGCCGGTGTCGCTCGTTGCCGCTCCGCCTTACATCGTGGTGGTCAATCCATCGGTGCCGGTCAAGACCGCGGCGGAACTGGTCGCGTACGCCAAAGCCAATCCGGACAAGCTGACGTTCGGCTCCTCCGGCGTCGGCTCAGCCTCCCATCTCTCCGGCGCGCTGTTTGCCCAGATGGCCGGCATCAGGCTCGTGCACGTGCCCTATCGCGGCACGGGTCCGGCTGTGAATGATCTCCTCGGCGGCCAGATCAACCTGCTGTTCGCGCCCGCGCAGGTGGTCACGCAGCATATCGCGGTCGGCAAGCTGCGCATGATTGGAACAACGGGAGCGGAGCGATCTTCGCTGTTTCCGGATTTTCCGACCATCGCGGAGACGGGCTTGCCGGGCTACAACTCGCTCGGCTGGTTCGGGCTGTTCGCGCCCGCCGCCACGCCACGACCCATCGTTGACAAGGTCAGCGCCGATGTCGGCAAGGTGCTTGCGCTGCCGGAGGCCAGACAGCGCCTGGTCGAGGTCGGCGCCGAGCCTGCGCCGAACGCGCCTGATGTGTTCGCGGCATTCATCAAGCAGGATATCGTGAAATGGCTCGAGCTCGCGCGGCGCGCAGGCATCAACCTCAGCCCGTAGAGCATGATCCCGAAAAGTGGGAACCGGTTTTCGGAAAAGATCATGCTCCAACAAACCGTCAAGCAAAATAACGGTCGAGAATTTGCCGATAAACCGCCGTCAGTGTTGTGAGATCGGCGACCGGCGTGCGCTCATCGACCTGATGCATGGTCTGCCCGACGAGGCCGAATTCCAGCACCGGACAATAGTTCTTGATGAAGCGCGCATCCGAGGTGCCGCCTGTCGTTGACAGCGTCGGTGCCCGGCCGGTGATGTCCTTGATCGCGCCGACCACGAGATCGACAAACGGTCCCGGGCTGGTGACGAACGAATCCGCATTCGAAGGCTGCCAGTCGATGTGCCAGCGCAGGAGCTCGCCGGCGGCCGCCCGCGCCCGCGTTTCGATCAGCATGCGCAGTGAGGCCTGGCTGTGGCAGTCGTTGAAGCGAATGTTGAAGCGGGCACGCGCCTCGCCCGGAATGAGATTGACAGTCGTGTTGCCGATGTCGATCGAGGTGAACTCGAGGTTCGAAGGCCCGAAATTGGCCGAGCCGTGATCGAGCGGCTCCGCCATCAGAGCCGACATCAGCGACACCAGCCCGCGCACCGGGTTGTCGGCCCGCTCCGGATAGGCCACGTGGCCCTGCTTGCCGGTGACCACGAGCGTGCCGTTGAGCGAGCCGCGCCGGCCGACCTTGATGGTGTCGCCCAGCTCCGCGGCGTTGCTGGGCTCGCCCAGGAGGCAGTGGTCAAAGGCTTCACCGCGCTCCTTCGCCCATTGCATCAGCTTCACAGTGCCGTTGACCGCAACGCCTTCCTCGTCGCCGGTGATCAGGAACGAGATCGAGCCCTTCGGCTTGCCGCCCGCGGCCGCGAGGTGGTCGAGGCTTGCCGCGACGGCGCAGGCGATCGCGCCCTTCATGTCGACCGCGCCACGGCCATAGAGCGTGCCGCCCTCGACAGCCGCAGCAAACGGCGGGTAGCGCCAAGTCGCTTCATCGCCAGGCGGCACCACGTCGGTATGTCCCGCGAAGGCGATGTGGGGAGAAGCCGTTCCGATGCGGGCGTAGAGGTTCTCGATCGGCGCGCTGCCGGCCTCCGCGAAGGTCAAGCGGTGGATCGTAAAGCCTGCAGCCTTGAGCACGCGCTCAAGCACGGCCAACGCGCCGCCTTCCGCCGGAGTGACCGACGGACAGCGCAGAAGCTCGGCGGCAAGAGCGAGTGGATCGGCAGCCATGGCCACGGGGCTTTAGCCGCCGACAATGAACCCGTCAATCTTTGGGCCCGTCGATGTTTCGGGCTGGCTAGATCTTTCCTTCAAGCGGGTCGGGGCCGTACCGGTTGGGACCGATGGTGCCGCGCAGGCAGGCCAGCTCCACAAAACTCCAGATCAGGAATGCGCCGGCGGCAAGCGTGAGGGCGCCGCCGACAAGTGCCAACGTGCCGAGATTGCTGGTGTCATCGGTCATAAGCGCGCCGTAGACCGACGCGACAATCCCGGCCCCGAGCAAGAGCGAAGGGATAAGGACAAAAATCAGCAGCCACCAGGCCGACTTGTTACGGTCGTGCAGGCGCTTGGTCACCACCGCCAGGCTTGAGATCAGGGCGACGATGCTGAAAACAAGCTGCACGATGCCGCCGGCCATGGGGGAGTTGATCGCGTAAATGACGGCTGACACCACGGCGACAACAATGAAATAGATCAGGATCCACAGCCAGTATCTGGCGCGGTTGAGCCTGCCACTGAAACCAAACAGATAATGTCCCCAACTCATGTGCGCCGTTTTCCTGTCTCGCTTGAACGATCCGCTCAGACATCCGATCCGATCACAATCGGAACGAATTGGCCTGCGCCGAATAAGGTCTGCCGGCAGGTTGTTCTGCCGTCAGACCTTTTCCAGGGCGACCGTGAGCTATGGCCTAGACTTTTCCTTCCAGGGGGTCGGGGCCGAAGCGGTTCGCTCCCACAGTGCCCCGCAGGCAGGCCCAGTAGATCAGCACGATCGCCCCGATTACGGGGATCAATGCCAGAAAGATCCACCAGCCGACCCGATCGATATCGTGCAGCCGGCGGACCGACACCGCCAGGCCCGGCAAGAGCGTGGCCAATGACACAATCACGCCGATCGGATTGACGCCGGTCGTGTTGAAGCCGAACAGCGTCATGTCGACGAGCCAGGCCACGATCTGCAGCAGCAAGACGAACAGCACCCAATACCAATACTCGGATCGTGCCGCTCGGCCGCTGAATCCGATGTATTTTTGAAAGCCGGTCTTGATTGCGTCGGTGAAGCCCATGGCGCCCCCCTCCATTGTGTTTCACGGCGGGGACTCTATCAAACCGAGGGCAAGAAGAAAGCGCTGTTACGAGTGATGGCAGATCACGCCCGAATTTTCAGTGGATGCAGGCCCACTTGCAGGCAGCTTAGGCACCCAGCTGCGTCGCCAGCAGGTTGTTTTGCCGTCTGACCCAGCCTGGGATCAGGAAGGCATCGACCAGCACCCAGAAGATGGTAATGATCAGGCCAACGAAGATAAGGCTCAGAATGAGCTGCGTGACGGCGACGCCAGTGCGTCCCAAATAAAAATTATGGCCGCCGAACAACCCCAGGAAGAACCAAAGCAGATACGCGACCAGCGCGGTCTTCTTGTTGGCCTCGTACAGCAACAGCACGCGCGTGTCGTTGGACAGACCGCCACTCTGGTTGATCTGGTGCCGAATGCCGGGGGGAAGGTCGGTCATTCATACCTCCTCGCAAATCGTTTTGCGGTATATGTGCCGGCCTGCCGCCCCGCCTTTGTGTTGCCGACTCCGGCTTTTCACCCCGGATGAAGTCCGGTGCGAGCTTTCAGGATCATGCTTTACAGCGCTCGGCCGGTATCAAGAATAGTAATCTTCTGCCAGATCTTGTTGCATAGATTGGTGGTGAGATCCTCGATGTCGTTGACGGCGTCAATGATCACCGGATCGGGCAGATGCTGCGCATAGAGCGCAGCGAGCTTGTTGGTCAGCGACAGCATTTCGCTGCAGTAATTGAGATAGCGGGTGAGCTCGAACCTGCTCATCGTTCGTTTGGGGGACGATGCGGTGGGCGTGCCGCCACCGAGGATGGTGCTGGGGTCCTTGGTGAGCTGATGCATGTCGATGACATGTGCGATCGAGCGGAAGGCGTGCAGATCGCTGAGCGAGCGCCGGCGCTTGATCCGGGTCTCCAGCGACACCAGGAAGAACAGCAACGCGCCGGAGAGGACGACGATGTTCATCGCCGCCTCGACGCCCTGAAACACGCTGAAAATCTCGACCGTTCCGACCTGGACGTTCAATTTGAACGCCACGAGCAAGAGCCCGGCGAGCGCTGCCGCAACCACCAGAAACACGCCAGCGCGCAGCACGTAATGCGGCGAGGCGATCGCGACAGAGCGCTGTTGCACCGTCTCCGCCATGCCGATCAACTCGCGGCAGACTGCGGCCAGGCTCGTGCCCGGGAAGCGCTCTCCGATCCGATGCTCCAGGCGCAGCAGCGTTTCGACGATACAGGCGGCGTTGAGCGTTTGGTACGACACGCGAGGCCTCGGGGTGCGACTGTGACCCGTCACTCACAGTACGATTGTTGCGTGAGTTTGGCAGCCCTCAAGGGCTCGTTTCCAGCGGATCGGGGCCGTAGCGGTTGGGGCCGACGGTGCCGCGACGGAAGCCGAGATCGACAATGAGGACAAGACCGAAGACCGCGTATGGAATCAGAAACGCGAGCATCAGCGGCGTTGGGTTGGCCACATCAGCGCTGGTAACCCACCCGCCGAGCAGCAAAATGTCGAAGGCCACTCCGATCGCGAAGAATAGGCCCACGATCCACATCGGGGTATTGCGGTCGTGCCCGCGCTTGGCGCACACGGCGAACTGCGGATAGGTCAGCACCAGGTCGAGCACGGTGCTCCATCGGGCTTCGTCCCCGCCCGAGAACGAGATGGCGATCTCGATCGCGATGAACACCGCAAATGCAATCCAGAACGGCTGGCGGCTGATGCGGCCCTCGAAGCTCGTGAAAAGATGGACCCAATTCATTGGCCCGCTCCAAAAATGCACTACGAGAATGCACCGCCAGCTTGCGGCCAACGACCGGACTGGTCAATGCACGGCTTCAGTCGCGCAGCAGCTCGTTGATTGATGTCTTCGCGCGCGTCCTCTCGTCGACGCGCTTGACGATCACCGCACAATAGAGACTGGGCCCTGCGGCGCCATCCTTGCCGGGCTTGCCTGGCATCGAGCCCGGCACCACCACCGAATAGGCTGGCACCTCGCCCTGATAGGTCGTGCCGGTCTCGCGATCGATAATGCGCGTCGAGGCGCCGAGATAGACGCCCATCGAGAGCACCGAGCCCTCGCGCACGACTACGCCTTCGGCCACTTCCGAGCGCGCGCCGATGAAACAGTTGTCCTCAACGATCACCGGGCCCGCCTGCAGCGGCTCGAGCACGCCGCCGATGCCGGCGCCGCCCGAGATGTGGCAGTTCTTGCCGATCTGCGCGCAGGAGCCGACGGTCGCCCAGGTGTCGATCATGGTGCCGCTGTCGACATAGGCGCCGAGATTGACGAACGAGGGCATCAGCACCACTCCCGGCGCCACATAGGCGGAGCGGCGTATGACGCAGCCCGGCACCGCGCGGAAGCCGGCCTCCCTGAAGCGGGTCTCGCCCCAGCCCTCGAACTTGGACGCGACCTTGTCCCACCACACCGCCTTGCCCGGGCCGCCCGGGATCACCGTCATGTCGTTGAGCCGGAACGAGAGCAGCACCGCCTTCTTGAGCCACTGGTTGACCGACCAGGCGCCATTTGCGCCGCGCTCGGCGACGCGAGCCGTGCCGCGGTCGAGCAGATCAAGCGCGGCCTCGACGGCCTCGCGCACGGCGCCTTTGGTGGATGGCCCGATCCCGTCGCGCTTCTCGAAGGCGTCGTCGATGGTCCTGGCAAGCTCGGCGTGCGACATGGCGGCCCTTTGGCGTTTGATGGTGTGGCGCGGGTTTGTCGAGCCAAGGCGGGGAGGAGTCAAGCAGGTGGCGTTCGAGTCGCGCCGCATTCTCCGGTGTCGTCCCGCGCAGGGTCGGGGACGACAGCAAGATCAAACGCCGGTCAACCGCCGCCGATCAGCAATTCCCGCATCCGCTGGTTGACTGTCTCATACGCCTCATACTGCACCCAGTGGCCGGCTCCCGGCACGATGTCGAACGGAGCACCGGGCTGGAACGACTGCAGCCGCTCGCGCCGCTCCGCGAGATAGGGCGCGGCGGTGGGGTCATGCTCGCCCCAGATGCCGGCGAGCCGGCCGGTGAAACCGGGCAGGCAGTTGGCAAGCGTGCCGGTGTGGGAGACATGCTTGCCGCGGATGCGCGACACGGCCGCGTTGCGCGACTGCACCTCGACCGCGAGCGCGTCGATCTTCTGCTGGATCGTGGATCATCAGGATGCCGAGGTTCACGCGATGGATGGCGCGCTTCTCGTCGTCAGTCGGCAGTCGCCGCCACGACTTGAGCGGCTCCATTTGGGCGCGCGGTGCCGCCCATGCCGGTCGAGCCGACCAGCACCAGCGTATCGACGCGGCTGCCGCCCTGCTGCGCGAGATAGCCCGCGATCAGTCCGCCCATCGAAAAACCACCGATGCTGAAATGCGTCTGCGCTCCGATGATCTGGTCGAGCCCCTGCAGCAGCATCGCGGCGATGCTCTCGGCCGAGAACGGCGGCTGTGGGCTTGCGGAGTCGCCCGAGCCGGGCAGGTCTGGAACGACAACCATCATGTCGCGCGAGAGCGCCTCGACATTGCGGATCCAGTGCATCCAGCTGCCGGTGCCGCCATGCAGAAGCACGAGGGGCGTGCCTTGTCCCTTTGGGCCCCAGCATCGCCAGACCATATGGCCGTCGCCAAGAGGCGCCACAAGAGACGTCCCAAGCGGCGAGGTGCGTTGCGTGCTGGCGCGATCGAGCGCAGCAATATATTCGGCAGGAGACATCAGGCTTCCCAGTAGGTGGAGACAATAGCGGCGCTCTCGGAGCGCAGCGGCACGCGCCAGGCATCGTAGCCGTAGAGCCAATCCGGATTGGTCTCCCGGCGCATCCAGTTATTGGCGCTGGAGCCGGCCTGCACTGCGCTTGCACGCGGCTTGCGGACTGCCTCGTAGGTGCGCAGTGCCGCTTCGATCGTCTCGAAGTCCTCGTCCGCAAGGCAGCGCGACAGCACGACCGCATCTTCGAGCGCCATGGCGGCGCCCGACGCCATGTAGGGCGTCATCGGATGGCAGGCATCGCCGAGCAACGTAACGCGGCCTTTGCTCCAGCTCGGCAGCGGGTCGCGCTCATAGATGCCCCACTTGTGCACCTCGGGCGCCGCCGCCAGCACGGCCTGAACATCGGAATGAAAGTGCAGAAAGGCTGCGCGCAGCTCCGAGAGGTCGCCTTTGGTCGACCAGGATTCGCGCGTCATCCACTCGGCCTTCTCGGGCTGGCTGGTGGTGAAGTAGATCTCGTCGCGCGCGGCGGTGACGTAATAGATCACGATGTGGCGGTCCTTGCCCCACCACTTGGTGCGCGGGCTGCCGATGTCGACGCCGCGCAGCCGTGAGGTTTGAAAGGTCGTGCGATAGGCGAGCTTGCCGGTGAAGCGCGGCTGCTCAGGGCCCGCCACATAATCGCGAGCCAATGAATGGGCTCCGTCGGCGCCGATCACGAGATCGGCCTCGGCCGCGCTGCCGTCCGCAAAGGCGAGCGTCACGCGCCGGCCATGCTCCGTGATGCCAACGAGCTTCTTGCCGTGGACGATGGTGTCAGCCGGCACGATGCCTGCGAGCGCGGCATGCAGGTCGCCGCGATGCAGCGTCAGATAGGGCGCGCCGTAGCGCTCCTCGACCGCAAGGCCCAGCGGATGGTCGTTGGTCACCTTGCCGCTGATGGCGTCGCGGTTGAGCGAGGAGGTGGGCGCGTAGCCCACATCGCGCAGCCGGGCCTCGATGCCAAGCCCGCGATGCACCTTCATGGCGTTCGGGCTCTGCTGGATGCCGGCGCCGACCCGCGCGAAGGTCTCCGCCTGCTCGTAGACAGTTGCGTCGATCCCGGCCTGCCGCAGCGCTGCCGCAACGGCGAGCCCGCCGATGCCGGCGCCGATGATCGCGATCGAGGTGTCCTTCCGCAGGCGCATAAGTCTCTCTTTGCCGTCTTTTAGCGCCTTGCCGCGATCTTTTCCAGGAACGCCGCGAGGTCGTCGGTCACATGGTCAACGTGCGGCTCGTCGCGGCCTTCGAGCTCCCAGGTCTCGCGGAACACCTCGCGCGTATTCTCCGGCACGACCAGCACGGTGGTCATGCCGAGCGCATGCGGCACCGCGAGGTTGCGCGCGAGGTCCTCGAACATGGCGGCGCGGGTGGCATCGACGCCGTGCGTCTTGAGGAAGCGCTCATAGGTCAGCGCCGAAGGCTTCGGCTCCAGCTCGGCTGCGATGATGTCGAATACGTCGTCGAAATGCGTCTCGAGCTCAAGGCGCGCAAGCACTTTCTCGGCATGGTGCCGAGTGCCGTTGGTGAGGATCAGCTTTCGTCCTTCAAGCTTCTCGATCGCGGCGCCGAGCGCGGGGTTTGGCTCGAGCGGCGAGTGATCGACCTGGTGCACGAAGTCGAGGAAGTCGTCGGGCTTCATGCCATGCTCGGTCATCAGCCCGCGCATCGAGGTGCCGTAGCGCTTGTAATAATCCTTCTGCAGCCGGAACGCCTCGTCGTGGCTGATCTTGAGGAACTCGGCGATATAGTCGCGGATGCGCTCGTCCACCTGCTGCCAGAGATTGACGTGATGCGGATAGAGTGTGTTGTCGAGATCGAACACCCAGGTTTCGACCTGGGCAAAATCGCGAGGGGCGGGGCGGGGCGGAATGGAGGTCATATTCTGCGGTGCATGGGGCACATACCCTCTCCCTGCGAAGCGGGGAGAGGGTGGCCCGAACGAAGTGAGGGCCGGGTGAGGGGCGTCATCCAGGTTCAGCTCGCGATGAGTTTAATGACGACGAAACCGTTTCCAGCATTGAATACTCCATAGCGCGCGGGGGCCAGATCAATTGCCCCTCACCCGCCTCGCGCCTTCGGCGCTCGGCACCCTCTCCCCGCTGACGCGGGGGGAGGGTTCGGAGTATGCCGCGCGACCATCGCGCAAACCTCATCGTCGATAGCAGCATCACCGCATCATCAGTGTTCCCGCGCCGTGGTCGGTGAGCAGCTCGAGCAGCACCGCATGCGGCACGCGGCCGTCGAGAATGACGACACCTTCGACACCGGCGTCGAGCGCGTAGAGGCAGGTCTCGACCTTGGGGATCATGCCGCCCGAGATGGTGCCGTCGGCGATCAGCCGGCGTGCATCGTTGGCGGAGAGCTCGCGAACGAGCGACTTTGATTTGTCGAGCACGCCCTCAACATCGGTGAGGAGGAGGAGCCGCTTGGCCCTGAGCGCGCCAGCGATTGCGCCCGCGAAGGTGTCGGCGTTGACGTTGAAGGTTACACTATCGGTCGACGTCGCGAGCGGAGCCAGCACCGGGATCAGGTCGCGGCCGAGAATCTGGGTGAGCACCATGGTGTCGACCTTCTCGGGCTCGCCCACGAAGCCCAAGTCGACGACCTTCTCGATGGCTGGAGCCGGGATCGGCGACCGTGCGGCTGATCTTGCGCGCCGTGACCATGTTGCCGTCCTTGCCGCACAGCCCGACCGCCTTGCCGCCGGCCTCGTTGATGAAGCCGACGATCTGCTTGTTGATCGAGCCGGCCAGCACCATCTCGACGATCTCGATGGTGGCCGCGTCGGTGATGCGCAGCCCGGCGGCGAACTCCGACTTGATGCCGAGCCGCTTGAGCATCTCGCCGATCTGTGGTCCGCCGCCATGGACCACCACCGGATTGATGGCGGTCTGCTCCAAGAGCACGATGTCGCGCGCGAAGCTTTTCGCCATTGCCTCCTGGCCCATGGCGTGGCCGCCATATTTCACCACCACGGTCTCTTCGTCGTAGCGCTGCATGTGCGGCAGCGCTTCCGACAGGATGTGAGCAATGTCGTGGGGAGAGACGGTCATGTTGTTCCCTGCGGTCCGGAGGGGCCACGCTTTGATAGGCGCCCCGCTTTTAGCGACCCGCCGCCGGCCGCGAAAGAGGGCTGGCGGTGGGCCATTCAGGCTGTTGGCGTTGGCCCCACATAGGCCGAGGCAGGGCGAATCATGCGGCCGGAACGACGCTGCTCCAGCGCATGTGCGATCCAGGCCGGCGACCGCGCCATGGCGAAGACCGGCGTGAAGGCGGCGCGTGGCAATCCGATGGCATCGAGCAGCAGCGCGGCGTCCATCTCGATATTGGCCTCCAGACGGCGGCCGGGCTTGCGGCGCTCGAGCGCCGCGACGGCGGCGCGCTCGACCCGCTTGGCGAAGGCGAGGCGGGGACTGTTTGGATCGAGCCGCAGCAAGGCGGCCCGCAGCATGTCGGCGCGTGGATCGCGCAGCCGGAACACACGATGGCCGAAGCCCATCAGGCGCTCGCCGGCCGCCAGCTTGTGTTCAAGGGTCGCGTCGACATCGTCGCCGTCCTTCGCGATGTCGTCGAGCAGGTCGAGCGCCAGTCCCGGTGCACCGCCATGCAACGCGCCGGTGAATGCGCCGTAGGCACCGACCACGGCCGACGCCAGCGAGGCACGGGTCGAGATGATGACGCGCGCCGCGAAGGTCGAAGCGCTGAGCCCATTGTCGATGACGGTCGTGATATAGGCGTCGAGCGCCTGCGCGAAGCGTTCCTCGACCGCTGCGCCGGCGACCATGCGCAGTAAATCGGCGGCAGTGGTCAACGACGGATCGGGCGCGACCGGCGGCTTGCCGTTGCGGCTGCGGATCAGTGCCGCGATCCCGACCGGCAGCGCCGCCGCGATCTGCGCCGGCGAGCTCTCGTCAGGGACAGCTGCGAGCAGTAGGCGTGTCGCTTCGAGCGGCTCACGACGTGCGGCCGCCGGCAGCCAGTCGCCGAGCCGGGAGAAGGCGAGCGTGCGCGCTGAGCCGAACATCTCGATCATGCGCCCGCGCGTAAGGTTCTCACCCGCAAAGCCCTCCCACATGAGTGCGACCGCGGCTTCGAAGCCCTGCGCCACGAGATCGGGAATCGTGTGGCCGCGCACCCAGATGATGCCGCGTTCTCCGTCGGCGTGGCTTAGCACCGTCTCAGCGGCCACCACACCTTCAAGACCATTGGCCATTCGGGTTTCGCTCCACGCTATCGGCGAGCATTCTGAGGCAAGCGGATCACTGTGACAAATGCGATGGCGCGGTCGTCAGCCTCGCTCCGCCACGAGGCGGGCGATGGCGGCACGCAGCTCCGCAATGCCGGCATCCGTGCGGGACGAGGTCGCCAGCACGTCGGGGTAGGCTGCCGGATGCTTGGCGAGCGCCACCTGCGTCTCGGTGAGGCGGCTTGCGAGCTCGTCCGGGGGAACCTGATCGGCCTTGGTGAGCACGATCTGATAGTTCACCGCCGCCTTATCCAACGTTGTGAGCACGCCATCGTCCACCGGCTTGAAGCCGTGGCGTGCGTCGACGAGCACATAGACGCGCGCCAGATTGGCGCGGCCCCTGAGAAAGTCATGGATCAGCGCGGTCCAGGACTTGATCTTGTGCTTGGCCGCGGACGCGTAGCCATAGCCCGGCATGTCGACCAGGATCGGCTGGCCATTGGTCTCGAAGAAGATCAGCTCCTGGGTGCGGCCGGGCGTGTGCGAGGTGCGTGCGAGCGCATTGCGTCCCGTCAGCGCGTTGATCAGGCTCGACTTGCCGACATTGGAGCGGCCCGCGAACGCAATCTCGATGCCGCGCATGGCCGGCAATACGGCGAGCGAGCCTGCGGCGGCAATGAAGCGCCAGTCGCTCGCGAACAGCTTGCGGCCTCGTTCGATCTCGTCGGGGGTGAAGTCGGTCATGCGGAATTCGTAGGGTGGGCAAAGGCGATGGCACTGCCGCTCTGCATGATAAGGCCTGACGTACGCCGTGCCCACCTCAGCAGAGATTGAAACAGATTGCGCAAGAACAGGTGGGCACGGCGCTGCGTTGTGCCATTGGGAAGCCTGTTCGTTTGGATCGCGCCTTTGCCCACCCTACGCGTTACACACCGATCAGCTGCTCACGCTGGTGTCACTTTTTTTTTTGGAAAAGAGGTTCTTGAAGAAGTTGACCAGTTTTCCACCTGAGGCCCTGATATTGTCGAACAACTCGATCTTGGCGCCATGTTTGCGCATGATCACGGATTGCTGGATCACCGAGAGGGTGTTGTTCCAGGCCCAGTAGATCACCAGCCCGGCCGAGAAGCTCGACAGCATGAAGGTGAAGATCACCGGCATCCAGTCGAAGATCATCTGCTGAGTCGGGTCGGGCGGCGGCGGGTTGAGCTTCATCTGCACCCACATCGTGACGCCCATGATCAGCGGCCACACGCCGAGCACCAGGAAGTGGCCGATGACCGGTAGCTGCGAGGGATCCCAGGGGATCAAGCCGAACAGATTGAAGACCGTGGTCGGGTCGGGCGCGGAGAGATCCTGGATCCAGCCGAAGAACGGCGCATGCCGCATCTCGATCGTGATGAACAACACCTTGTAGAGCGCGAAGAAGACCGGGATCTGGATCACGATCGGCAGGCAGCCGGCGATCGGATTGATCTTCTCCTTCTTGTAGAGCTCCATCATCGCCTGTTGCTGCTTCATCTTGTCGTCGGCGTAGCGCTCGCGGATCGCCATCATCTCCGGCTGCACCGCCTTCATCTTCGCCATCGAGGCGTAGGACTTGTTGGCGAGCGGGAAGAAGATGAGCTTGATGAGGACGGTGATCAGCAGGATGGCGATGCCGAAGTTGCCGACCACGTGATAGATCCAGTCCATCACAATGAACAGCGGCTTGGTGATGAAGTAGAAGTAGCCCCAATCGATCAGATGGTCGAAGCGGTCAAGCTTGAGCGCGTTGTTGTAGATATCGATGAGCGCGACTTCCTTGGCGCCGGCGAACAGGCGCGTGGTCACGTCGGCGCTTCCACCGGGAGGCACTGTGACGGTCTCGAGAAAATAATCGGCCTGATAGGTCTTGATCGCGCCAAGCTGGCCGGACTGGAAACGGGCACTGATCTTGGCATTCGGGCTGGGGATGAGGGTCGTCGCCCAATATTTGTCGGTGAAGCCGAGCCAGCCCTGCGTGTTCTGGAAGTCGATCGACTTCTTCTTTTCGACGTCGGCGTATTTTTCCTCCTGCACCCTGTCGGCCAGCACGCCGACAAAGCCTTCGTGACTGACCAGATAGCCTTCGAGCTTTGGTGTGCCGTGGCGCGAGATCAGTCCGAACGGATGCAGCACGACCGCTGTTGAGCTCTTGTTCGCGACTTCGTCGCGAACCGTGAACATGTACTTGTCGTCGACCGAGATAGTGCGGCGGAATTCCAGGCCCTCGCCATTGTCGTAGACGAGCACCAGGGGTTGCTCGACGGTGAGCGGGCCTGAGCCCTGCTGGGTCCAGAGCGTCGTATTGTCCGGCCGCTTGACGGTCGTGCCGGACGGCGCGATCCAGCCCCATTCTGCATACAGCGGATGCGGGCTGCCCGACGGCGCCAGCAGCACGATCGGCGGCGATTGCGGGTCGACGGTCTCGCGATATTGAGTGAGCGACAGGTCGTCGATGCGCCCGCCCTTGAGTGCGACCGAGCCCGACAGGCGCGGCGTCTGGATCGACACGCGCGGCGACTGTGCGAGCGCTTCTTCTCGCGTCAGCGGCCTGGCCGCGGGCTCGGCGGGTATGGATGGTGCGCCTGGTACAGGCGGCGTCCCCGGCGTGGTGGTCGTGCCCGGCACGTTCTGCGGTGGCGCCACCGGCTTCTGCTGCGGCATCCCAAACCACAGCTGCCAGCCGATCAGGATGACCGCCGACAGCACGATGAACAGGAGGGTGTTTTTCTGGTCGTTCATTTCGGAGCTCGCAGCCGCCGCAGGGCCTGGTCGAAATCTTGGGTCATCCGCTCGAAGGGCAGCGACAGTGCCGATCGTCGTCCAATCAACACATAATCATGACCGGACCGCAGTCGAGCCGCGGCCGTAAGCCTCACGATTTCGCGCAGCCGCCGCCGCACCCGATTGCGCTCGACCGCGTTGCCGACCTTCTTCGACACGGTGAAGCCGACCCGGATGGGGCCGGCCTTTTCGCGCTCGCGCGCCTGCAGCACGAAGGCCGCCGTGGTCACCTTGGCGCCTTGGGCGGCGGCCAGGAAATCGGCGCGCTGCCGCAATCGCTCCATGGAGATGGCCGGCGTCCAGGTCAGGCGCTCAGCCGCTTGCGGCCCTGGGCACGCCGCTTGGCAACCACTGTGCGACCGCCCTTGGTTGCCATCCGGGCGCGGAATCCGTGCCGGCGCTTGCGCACCAGCTTGCTCGGTTGATAGGTCCGCTTCACGGGTCTTTCTCCGCGTTTTTGGCCGCCGGTGGCGCGCCCTCAGGGCCCCAGCTCGGCTTTCAAGGCTCATAAATGGAGGGTTTTGACTCGGGTCTTCAATCTTGGAAAACCGGCCGGTCGCCGCCGCTCAAAAGTCCCGCGGCTTATACGGGAGGGGCGCCCGCCATGCAAGGCGGCCGCCGTTTCGGCGCAAGAATCGCCCTAGGAATTGGCCAAATTGATTAGGCCAAATGGGAACAGGCAAATTGCCGCTCTGGCTGCCCGAGTGGCCCAGGCTTATGTATACAAGCCCCTGTACCCACGCCGCGTGCCCGGATTGGCATTAGCGGGTGTTCGAGCGCCTGCCATCAAGCCCCCGGAACCATGCTCCCCCAGCAGCCCGGACCTGACGCTAGCCGCCGGTTGCGCCGTGTGCTCGTTCGGCTCGCCCCGCTCGGCTGCCTTCTGGGCCTGCTGGTGCTCGCCTATACCATGGGCTGGCACCGCAACCTCACACTGCAAACGCTGGTCGAGAACAATGCGGCGATCGACGCGTTCATCGCGGCCCATCGGATCGCTGCGATCCTGAGCTTTGTGGTGATCTATGCCATCGGCGCCATCCTGGCGATGCCGGCTGGTGCTGTGCTGGCAGTGGTTGGCGGCTTCCTGTTCGGGGCGCTCATCGGCGGCGGCGCCGCCATGATCGGCTCGACCCTGGGCGCGACCGCCGTGTTCCTCATCGCCCGCAGCGCGTTCGGGGAGCGGCTGCTGCGCCGTCTCGGCCCGCGGGTGCGAAAGCTTCGCGGCCGGATTTCGGGCCGACGCGTTCTGTTACGTCATGTTTCTGCGGCTCATGCCGGTGCCGTCGTGGTTCACCAATCTCACCGCTGCCGCTGTTCGCGGTGCGGCTGCGGACATTCGTCGGCGCGACCGCGATCGGCCGCATCCCCGGCAGCTTCCTGCTCGCCCTGTTCGGAGCCGGGCTCGACAGCATGATCGCGACGCAGGAAGTGGCCTATCGCGCGTGTCTCGCGGCCGGCGAGCTCGATTGCCCGATCGATTTCGACCCGGCCAACGTGGTGACGCCCACGCTGATCGCGGCGCTCGCCGGTCTCGGCCTGCTCGCACTGGCGCCAGTTTTGGCGAGACGCCTGTTGATGCGTCGCGCCGCGATCGAGCGACCATAACCCGCCGCAATGAGCTATGGCGAAGGGCAATGCCCTGGCGGGCGTGTGTTCAATTATTCACACTACTTTAACGACATCGCCCAGATTTCGCCGTCTGCGTGCGCTGCGATATTCGTGTGTGGACTGGTATCTTGCTGCCGTATTCGATCCTGGGCGATACTGGACATCGCGCGGGCACGGCATATCTGACGGTGGCTTCAGGTACAGGTGGGCACAGCGTATTCTGGGATGATGGGCCGCTGATCGGCGGCACGCGGGCAACGCGATGGACATGATACCGGCCGCAGCGAAGGGGCCTGCTCCCCGCTTCGGACTTTCCGGCAAGCTCCTCGTTCTCACGACGCTGTTCGTGATGATCGCGGAGATCCTTATCTATGTGCCTTCGATTGCCAATTTTCGCGTGAGCTGGCTGAGCGATCGGCTATCGGCCGCTTATACGGCTGCGCTGGTGCTGTCGGCTTCGCCCGAGGGCATGGTGCCTGACACGCTCTCGCGCCAGCTTCTTGATTCGATCGGTGCCCGCGCGGTCGCCATGAAGACCGGCAATCAGCGCCGCCTTCTCGCCGTTGCGGAGCTTCCGGCGAGGGTCGACCAGGAGGTCGACGTGCGCAGCGTGTCCTGGCATCGCGCCATCATCGATGCCTTCGGCACCCTCGCGTCCACCGATAACGACGTGATCCTGGCAGTCGGGCCGGCGCCGCGCGGCGGCGAGTTCGTCGAGATCATCGTCGACGAGGTGCCGTTGCGCAAAGCGATGTGGGCCTATTCGTTCAACATCCTGCTGCTGTCGCTGCTGATTTCCGGCATCACGGCGACGCTCGTCTATTTCACGCTGCACTACCAGTTCGTGCGGCCGTTGCATCGGCTCACCGCCAACCTGATCGCGTTCCACAATGATCCGGAAAATCCGGCGAGCGTGATTGCGGTTTCCACCCGGCAGGACGAGGTCGGCACCGCCGAGCGCGAGCTTGCCGCCATGCAGCGCGACCTTGCCGGCATGCTGGCCCAGAAGAGCCGTCTCGCCTCGCTTGGGCTTGCGGTCTCGAAGATCAATCACGACCTGCGCAACCTGCTTACGACAGCCCAGCTGTTCTCCGATCGTCTCGCGCGGCTCACCGATCCGACTGTGCAGCGCTTCGCGCCCAAGCTCGTGCGCGCGCTCGAGCGCGCGATCTCGTTCTGCGAATCGACGCTCTCCTATGGCCGCGTGCAGGAGCCGCAGCCCGACCGGCGCATGGTGCCGCTCGATCCCCTGGTCGAGGAGGTGCGCGAGACGCTCGGGCTCGACGCTGATACGCCGGTGCGCTGGATCAGCGCGATCGAGCGCGGGCTCATGGTGGACGGCGATCCCGACCAGTTGTTCCGCGTGCTGGTCAATATCGCGCGCAACGCGGTGCAGGCGCTGGAGAGCCGCGCCGCAGCCGATCCCGATCCCGGCCGCGATCAGGTCCGCATCATCGGGCTGCGCGAGGGTGCGGTGGTGGTGATCGAGGTGTCCGACACCGGCCTGGGCCTGACGCCGCAGGCGCGCGCGCACCTGTTCGAGGCGTTCCAGAGCTCGAACCGTTCCGGCGGCGCCGGGCTCGGGCTTGCGATCGCGGCCGAGCTGGTGCGTGCCCATGGCGGCGAGATCAGGCTCGTCGACGGCACCATCGGGGCGACCTTCCGGGTCACCATCCCGGACCGCGCCGTCGAGCTGCGCGCCCGCCGCGACGAGCGGGCGAGCGCGTAAGGGGCAGGGGCCGCCGAGGGCGCTGCCCGCCTTGCCATTGCGGCGCGAAGCCTATAGCTATGCGGCCGTTCCCCGCCGCTGGCGGGGTTCCCGCGCGAAGCGCTCAGCGCCCGTAGCTCAGCTGGATAGAGCACCAGACTACGAATTTGGGGGTCGGAGGTTCGAATCCTTCCGGGCGCGCCATCCGGCCCTCCGCGCAAGAGCCTATCACGCGTCAAATCACGATCTGGGCGAAAGTAGACTTCAAAGTCTGCTGTCGTACCAACAGCGACGGCTCATGAGATGCAGAACCAGTCCACCAAGAGCCAGCAACGGACGAGCTGGTGCGCGTCGCTGCAAATGCGCGTGCTCTGCCCCTGATCGCTGATTCTGAACTGTTGCCTCAGCCGCCTCCGCGCAGCATCATCCCCAAAACGAGGTGAAAATCACGTGGGGCGATCCATCATTCTCAAAACGGCTGCCGCGGTGGTGATCGTGCTGTTGGGGGTCGCTGCCTATCTCTGTCTCTGGCCCGTTCCCGCAGAGCCCGTGTCATGGTCGGCGCAGACGCCGCCCGGCTACACCGGCGCTTTCGCGCCGAACACGCGGTTGTCCGGTCTGCGCATGATCGACACCGGCAGCGAGGTCGGGCCTGAACACATCGCGATCGGGCCGGACGGCAAGCTCTACGCTGCGATGCATAGCGGCAACCTGATCCGCATGGAGCCGGACGGCGGCAAGCAGGAGGTGTTCGCAAACACCGGCGGGCGCGTGCTCGGCTTCGACTTCGAAGCTCAGGGACGCATGATTGCCGCGGACGCCATGAAGGGGCTGCTTGCCATCACCCCCGACCGGCACGTGACCGTGCTTACCGATCGCGTGAGCCCCAATGATCCGATCCGCTATGCCGACGGCGTCGTCGTGGCGCCGGACGGGACGATCTATTTCACCGACGCGTCGACGCGCTTTGCTCCTGCGCAATGGGGCGGCACGTACCCGGCGAGCGTGCTCGACATCATGGAGCAATCCGCGACGCGGGCGTGTGCTCGCCCATGACCCGGCGACGGGGAGAACGCGCATCGTGGCGCGTGGCTTCTCTTTCGCCAACGGGATCGCCTTGTCATCCGACGGCCATTCCCTGTTTGTGAACGAGACGGGCCGCTACCGCCTCTGGAAGATCGACGGCCGGGCGAGCGACCTCGACGTGCAAAGCGGATCGCCGCAGGCCAGGGTGCTGCTCGACAACCTGCCGGGCTACCCGGACAATCTGATGCGCGGACGCGATGGTCGCATCTGGGTCGGGCTGTTCAAGCCGCGCAACCCGGCGGCGGACAGCCTCGCCGAGAGGCCGTTCCTTCGAAAGATATTGCTGAGGCTACCGCGGTTCCTTTTGCCGCTTGGCAAGTCGTACGGGCACGTCTTCGCCATCGACGAGGACGGCCGCGTCACGGCCAGCCTGCAGGACCCGAGCGGCGGCTATCCTGAGGCCACAGGCGCGACCGAGACCGCCGATCGCCTCTACATCCACAGCCTGAATGCGCACGGAATCGGTTGGCTGCCGCGATGATGCGCACAATGAGGACTTCTGACGGTGGAACTGGCCCGGCTCCGCCGGAAAGGTATCGTCAACTCGATGGGCTTCGGAGAGCGTCACCTCACCCAGTCGGAGAAGAAGCTTGGCTTCCGCATCCATGCGATGGTTTTCGTCCCGACCATCGTGGTGCTTTTTATCATCAATCTGTTGATCGGCTCGCCCTATTGGAGTCTGTGGGTGCTGCTGGGCTGGGGCATCGGTCTTTTCTGCCATTGGTTTTTTGTCCTGGGTCCCGGCGCCGGCAAGGCCGAAACCACCTGATGCGGCTTTCCGCGCGCCATCAAGCTCTTGGTGCAATGGCGCATGGGCGTCTTGACGAAGGCATTCTCAATGCTTCGCCGCGTCTACATCCACAGCCTGCATGCGCACGGGATCGGCTGGCTGCTGTAGCGACCGCACCCAACCGCATGCAGCAATCGGGCATGCAAGGAGGCTGTCGTGATTTGGAAGACTGACCGGCTCACTCCATCGGCGCGCCGCGGCTCAATTGCAACGGCTGCAATCGTTGGCGTTGTCACACTGCTGTCTGTTTGCACAACGCCTTCCGGCAATGCTGCGCCTCGTGCAAAGGCGGCGCTGGAAGAGATCTACATTCTTCGCAGTATCAGAGAACGGCATGAACCCATCGCGGGCTGGTGCTCCTCCACCAGAACCGGATTCGAGCCATTTCCAACGGATGCCGAGCGCTACTTCTCGTTCTGGAGCCTTCGGTTGCGGCCTGACGGGAGAGTCGCTGAAACAAAGTACAGGCGCGCCGCCGAGTTGCGCGCCTGCTTTGGCGCGACCAGCGAACCTGCGCGACAGAACTTCTACGCTGAAATCAAGTTGGGCTCGATGTCCTTGCGCGGAAACGGCGAGTGCCTCGCGCTCAAGGTCGACTTCCCGGACGCCGGTCTCTTCCCGGTTCGCTGTCAGCTCATGCTGAGCGGACTACCGGCCCCTTATGTCGGGGGACTTTTGACGACAAATACGATCACAAGCAAAGCCGCCTTTGGCGGCGATACGGATCCGTCGGGATATACTCAAGCGTCGATCGCCACTATTCGCCTTTGGAAATCCAAGTAGGCCGCGAGCGCATTATCCCTCCGAGACTTCGCCTACACCTCATCACATGTCCAGGATGGGTCGAAGGCGCGGCCGTTCCGCCAGCGCGCCCGTCACGTCCGCAAGTTGGCCGATGGTGTGGATGCCGCGCTCGAAGAGCCGCGCCTTGGCGGCTGGACCTACTCCCCACATCAACTCGACAGGGAGATTCGGCCTAGGCGGCTAACAGTCTCGCAATGGCTGATAGAGGACAGCAGAGGGAGTGTTCGGAACTGGCATGCCGACACTCCCTCACTTTTTTGCCGGACTTAGGGAAGCACTCGCTAGTAAGGGTAACCCTCAAGTCTTGGGGTCCCAGGCTTCCAGTCAGGCAGCCGGCCGTATTGATCGCCAATCGGCATCTTGACCTTCGGCAGACTCTGTTTGTCGAGTACTTCGTCCTCCGGGATCACCTTGTTCACGAAGAGCAGGTAGGCCGTCAGCGCGTAGACCTCATCGGGGGTGAGAGTTCCTTCTCTCCCGAGCGGCATACCGCGATTGATGTAATCCCACACCGTCGTCGCAAACGGGGCGCGCAGTGGCAGTATGCGCTCCCGTTTCCAGATGGGAAGATCGTGGCTTGTCTTCGATTTCAACGCGGGCGCCGGTCCCCCGCCCGCGCCTTCTGGGCCATGGCAGACGATGCACCCCTGGAGTGTAAAGACCTTTTCGCCTTCCTTGGGGGTGCCGCGACCCGGAGGAAGTTCATCCCCCGTGGGACCGATGTTGATATCCCTGGCGCGGATTTCTTCTGCGGACGGAGTGCGCCCCAAGCCATAGGTGGGCGCCGACTGCGCGAACGCGGGGCTTCCCAGGAGCCCCGCGAGCAGCGCAATCGCGACAAACTTAAGCGAGCCCATTGGTCACGCTCCCGTCCTTGGCGATCTTCCACGGCATGACGCTGTTGTTCAGCCCGGGCACGTTCCCGACAGGCTTATTAAAGAACTTGGCGATCTGCTCCAGTGTCGGTTGCTGCTGCCCGATCTCGTCGGTGCAGCGGGAAAGAATCTCGGTCTCGTCGCTGGTCGAAGGATTTTCTGGAGGCCGGCAAGAAGCGCCTGGCTGCGCCCAAGTCAGAGGCCCGAGATGTAACGCGCCATCGCCGCACGATCGGACACCGAAATCCCCGGCATGATGCTGCTCATTTCGGGACTGTTTTTTCGCTGGCCGTCCGCAAAGTGGCGCATCGACTCGACCAAATAATCGTACTTTTGGCCTGCGAGCCGCGGCGCCGCTACGCCGCCAACCAGTTTTTGCTGATGACAGGCCTCGCATATCGCCATTGAGGCGGGCGGCGAGGCGGACGAGACGTACTTCGCGGGTTCCGGCCATTGCTTTGCCGCGAAATAAGCGGCCGCGGGCGCCAGCTCTTCCTCGGTGAGGGTTATCGCGACCTTCTTCATGACATCGCCGGCGCGATCTCCGCGTCGGAAATCACGCAGTTGCTTCAGGATGTAATTTTCCTGCAGACCCCAAATGACTGGAACTCCCTCCAATTTTGGCGCGCCGTCCACACCGTGGCACACGCCACAAACCACTAGCTTGCCGCCGAGGGCGGTCTGGGCTTCGGCGGCATTTCCCGGAGTGGCCGGGAAGGTCAGCGCGGCGAGAACGCCGAGCACACCTAAAATTCTGGAAACGCAATTGTTTGTCATGATGCCCCGTCCCACGCGAGTGCCTCAAGTCCGCGGCGCCCATAAAGCGCCAAGAGCAGGCTTGCCACACTCGGGCGCGCGGCGCAATATCGCCTCGATCTCATTAACTTCGCCGCATCGCCTGAGCCGCTTTGAGAATCGCGCGGACGATCCGGTTATGGGTCCCGCAGCGGCAGAGATTGCCGCTCAGTCCGAGTCGGACGTCGGCCTCGCTCGGGCGCGGGTTGCGGTCGAGAATCGCCTTGGCCATCATGATCATGCCGGGGATGCAGTAGCCGCACTGTGCCGCCTGCTCCGCCATGAAAGCAGACTGCAGCGGGTGGGGTTGCTCAAGCGTCCCAAGACCTTCGAGTGTAATGATCTCGGATTGCGTAAGCGCACCGATCGGCGCGATGCAGGAGCGCAACGCGGCACCGTCGACAAGGACCGTGCAGGCGCCGCACTGACCAAGCCCGCAGCCGAATTTGGCGGCGTTGAGCCCAAGATCGTTGCGCAGCACGTAGAGCAGCGGCGTGTCCAAATCGGCGATCACGCTGTGCACTGTGCCGTTCACCTTGAGACTGACAACCATGAACGCAGGGCCCCTCCTTGAGGCGGTGAACGCATGTTGCTCCAGGTTTGGCGCGACGTCGAGGCCCGACTGGCAATGAAACAATTGCACGCCTGCCTTGAGGAGGGCTGGCGCGAGCCAGATGCGCATATAGCTCCGCTTCCGGGCTGAAGGACGGCTCGCGGCCAGCAGCGCTGCCTGCCTGCCCGGCCCGTCCGATAATGCAACCGCATCAGAAAAATAGAGCAGCTTCTGTTTCCGTGGAAACAGAAGCTGCTCTTGGTCAGCAGGGGTAGCCCCCAAGTCTTCAATCAGTAGGGGTAACCCGTAAGCCTTGGCGTGTTGGGCTTCCAGTCGGGCAGCCGGGCGTAACCTTCGCCAATCGGCATCTTGACCTTCGGCAGACTCTTTTCGTCGAGGACTGTGTCCTCCGGGATCACCTTGTTCACGAACAGCAAGTAGGCCGTCAACGCGTAGACCTCATCGGGCTTGAGGGTTCCCTCTCGCCCGAGCGGCATGCCGCGATTGATGTAGTCCCACACGGTCGTCGCAAACGGCGAGCGCAGCGGCAGGATGCGCTCCCGTCTCCAGATGGGAAGATCCTGGCTTGTGCTCGATTTCAACTCGGGCCCGACGCCCCCTACGCCCTCTGGGCCGTGGCAGACGATGCAGCCCTGGAGTGTAAAGACCTTTTCGCCTTCCTTGGGGGTGCCGCGGCCGGGAGGGAGTTCCTCCCCCGTTTCACTGATGTTGATATCCCTGGCGCGGACTTCTTCTGCGGACGGAACGCGCCCCAGGCCATAGGTTGGCGCCGACTGCGCCAACGCGGTGCTGGCTAGGACGGGACTGCCCAGGAGCAACAGTGCCGCGGCAAGCTTAAGCGAGCCCATTGGTCACCTTCCCGTCCTTGGCGATCTTCCACGGCATGATGCTGTTGTTGAGGCCAGGCACGTACCCAACAGGCTTCTTAAAGAATTCGGCGATCTGCGCCAGCATCGGTTGCTGCTGCCCGATCTCGTCGGTGGCACGCGACAGAAGCTCGGTCTCGTTTCCATCCCAATTCCACTGATAAGCGAATCGGACGTGCGCCATGCGTTGTGGAGTCATCTTGAGCTCGGCGCGGTTCCACTTCTTCCCGCCATCGGTGGAGACCTCCACGGTCTTGATGGCGCCGCCGCCGGACCAGGCCAGCCCGGAGATCTCGTAGGTGCCCTTGCCGGGCAACTGCTGTGTGCCGGACGGGAAGGTGATGACCGACTTCGGCCCGATCTGGTAGCCGAGCGCAGCGCCTTCGTCATCCTCCCTGAGATGCCCATAGTCGCTATAGTTCATGAGATAACGGTCGACGACCTTGATGCGCCGCAGCCACTTCGTATTAAAAATGCCTTCGAAGCCGGGCACGACGATCCGCAATGGAAACCCTTGCTGCGGCCGCAGAGGCTCGCCGTTCTGTCCGTAGGCAATGAGGCAGTCGTCCATCGCTTTGGCGATGGGCATGCTCGAGGCGCCCTTCACTTCCTCGGCGCCTTCAGCGACGAACCACGTCGCGCTGCCCTTCAGGCCGGCCTCCTTGAGCAGCGTCGACAGCAGCACGCCGGTCCATTCGGAGCAACTGGTCATCCCGTGCGATTCCTGCACGGTCTTATGGCGCGCATTGTGCCGGTTTCCCGCGCACTCGACGAAGTGCAACCGACTGACTGACGGGAAGCGCTTCAAGTCATCCATGGTGAAGGTCAGCGGCCGATCGACCAGGCCGTGGATCATCAAAGTATGCTGCTTGGGATCGATGTCCGGAAGGAAGGCCTGGCGGGTCGTCGCGATGTAGTGGAGCGACGACGGCGTGATGTTGCCAACCTGATCCTGGATCGGCGAGGCCACGTGGAACGTCTTCCCGAACTCGTCGGGTGAACCGTTGCTGCCGTGCGGTATGCGTACCGAGGTCACGAAATGAGAGCGCTCGCCGTAGGCGACCATCGCCTTGTCGCTCGGGAGCATCGGATAAGCGTTCCCGCTGCCCGAGGCCGGGCCCGATGCATGATCGTGTGTTTGTGCGTGGACCGGCACTCCCAGCGTCAACCCACCGGCCACCGCGGCACCGCTCTTCAGCAGCTCTCTGCGGCTGGTTCGTTTCGAACCCATCGGCGTTTCCTTCGGACCCATCAGTCTCTCCTTCGAAAGTGGTTTCTTATCAATGACACGACGACGCAATCACGTCCCCGCGGCCGAGAGTATACGCGGCCTTGCCAAATCTGGCCAGTGCCGAGCAGGGGCTTGTGAAGCGCCAACCTTGGTTCGCCGTCCTCCTGCCGCGAGGCGTGTCGGAGCCGATTGTCCGCAGGCTCAACCCACCAGCGTTCGCAACCGCGGATACGCCGTCCGTGCAGGAGCGTCTGAATGTGTTGGCCGCTCCTATTCACCGAGGAACTGATTTTGGCGGTTGATTTGGTAGGCATGCGTTGCGGCTTGGTCTTTTGCACCCCAGCTTGATCAGACTTTGGCTACGCGCGGTGGTTGATCGGACTGATTCGGCGCGTCGCGTCCGGAGGACGTGAATTTGCCGGGCTTCCGCTTTCATGCATTGGTCGGCCGCGACAAAGGGCGCTATGCGGTCAACGCCAGCGGGATCTGGCGGATCACATTCGGATGGAAGGATGGCGACGCCATCGACGTCGATCTGGAAGACTATCACTGAGGACGGGCGCGATGACCAAGAAACTCCCAAAGCGCGGCTTGCCGCCTATGCATCCAGGCGAACTCTTGCGCGAGGAGATTTTGCCGGCGCTTGCTCGGCCGAAGACTCAGATCGCCAAGCTGCTCGGCGTGTCGCGTCAGACGCTCTATGACATCCTCGAGGAAAGGCAGCCGGTCACTCCGATCATGGCATTACGGTTGGGGAAGCTGTGCGGAAACGGTCCCGATCTCTGGCTCAATCTGCAGAAGCGGTTCGATCTGCACCGCGCCGAGCAGGAACTCGGAGAGAAGATCAAGGCAATTCCGACATTGGAAGTGGCGTGAGAGCGCAGCGGCATCGCCGCATACCGCAGCAGCGACAATCACAAATCCTTTTCCGCAAGCTCGCGAAACTCGTCGGGGACTGAACGAGAAAGTCCCAGCGCTGATCCGTATTCGACCGCCTCCCATCCGAAACGATCGCGGATCTTGTCGACCGCACGATCGGCGATCCAACGTGCCGTTCCACTTTTGCTGCCCGGGCGGCGCTTTTCATCGTCGAGCCCCAATGGGAGCTCCAGTTGCACATCCCAGTGTCGTTCGAGCTGCGACACCGAGATCCCCAGCAACGAGATGATCCTCTCGTGCGGGATAGTCCGCGAGCGCGGCGCGAACGAGCTCTTCGGCGATTTCGGCGAGACTTGCAGTTGCTGCAATCGGCGCATCGAGCGTTATGGAGCGTGTGACAGCGCGGAGATCGGCGAAGCGGACGCGGACTGCTACGGTCCGGCCAGGCCGAGACTTGGCGCGAAGCCTGGTGGCGATCCTGTCGGCGAGGTGACGCAACACAGGTCGAAACACCTTCGCTTGCGCCGGCTTCCTGCCGAGCGCGGACTGGGCTCCGGCCGAATGCGCGCGACGGCGCGTCTCGATGTCCCGAGGATCGCGATTCCAGGCGAGCGCCGTCAGCTTCGCTCCAATCGCACGGCCGACCACCCGCTGCAGCGACCATCCTGGCATCTGCGCGAGTTGGCCGATGGTGTGGATGCCGCGCTCGGCCAGTCGCGCCTTGGTCGCCGGACCAACACCCCACATCAGCTCGACAGGGAGATCGTGCAGGAACCGAAGCTCGGTCTCCGGCTCGACAACCACGAGGCCGTCGGGTTTGGCCACCTGCGAGGCAATCTTCGCGAGATGTTTGGTCCGCGCCACGCCGATCGAGATTGGAAGGCCAATCTCGCTCCGCACGCGGCGACGGACTGCTGTCGCAATGTCAGCCGGCGAGCCGAACAGATGGGTGCAGCCCACGACATCGGCGAAGGCCTCGTCAATGGAGATTCGTTCGACCAGGGGCGTGAAATCGTTGAGCACGTTGATGGCGGCATCGCCGAGCCGCTGATAATCCTTGAAATGACCGCCCACAAAAATCAGTTGTGGACAAAGCTCGCGTGCCTGCCGTCCTGACATGCCGCCGCTGATGCCAAATGCCTTGGCTTCGTATGACGCCGCGAGGACGACACCACCACCGACCGCAATGGGTTTGCCACGTAAGGAGGGGTCGAGGAGTTGCTCGACTGATGCATAGAAGGCATCGAGGTCCGCGTGCAGGATGGTCGCTGTTGTTTCCATCCCGGTACCCCACAAGCTTTCGTCATCAGCCGCGGCCGCTGACGCACTGCCGCTCATAACGCGTTTTTGACTCCCTACCGCATCATGAGAACAAAAAGGGAACATAAAGTCAATGGGAGGCCGGAGGTCCGGGAGGCGCACTTGTGCTGGCGCGATTGGGGGGCCTGCCGCAGAGACTGATCCACGCAACGGCCGTCGCTCTGCAGTGGAGATTCAGCGAGGGATCACCGCATTCCAAAATAAAAACGGCCGAAGCTTTTCGAAAGCTTCGGCCGCGTCTCAATTGCTCGCCGTCGAAACGGCGTTAGGTCACGCCCAGCTCACGCCCACGTCAGATCGAGGCTGCGGAACGGCGTCGAGCGGATGCGCCTGCCGGTCGCGTAGTAGATCGCGTTGGCGACCGCGGGAGGCGCGGGCGGACCGGAAGGTTCGCCGAGCCCGCCCCACTTCGTGCCGCCGGACGATGCGAAGATCGTCTCGACATGCGGATGCTGGTCGATGCGGAGCAGGTTGTAGGTGTCGAAGTTGGTGTTGACGAAGCGGCCGCCTTCGAGCTCGAGCCCGCCGGTCCAGGCATGCGAGAGCTCCCAAACGACCGAGCCTTCGGACTGCTCGGCGGCGGCATGCGGATTGATGACGCGACCCGCATCCAGCACGACCAGGAGCTTTTCGATGTTGAGCCGGCCGCGGCGGCTGACCGTGACGGTGGCACAAGCCGCCGCGATGGTGCCGTGCGATTCGACGACCGCAACGCCCATGCCTTCGCCCTTCGGCAGGTCGGTGCGGAAACCGGACTTCTCCTTGAGCGTCTTGAGCACAAGCTGCCAGTCGGGCATGCCTTCCGTCATCTTGAGACGCCACTCGAGCGGATCCCAGCCGCCCGCGATCGCCATCTCGTCAACGAACACCTCGGCCATGAAGCCAAGCTGGTTGGCGCCAGGAGCACGATGCGTCGAGCTCGGGATGTGGGTCTTGGCGTTGTGCCGCTCGTGGTTCCGATGCGGGATCTTGTACGGGACGTTGTAGATGCCGTAGTCCGCGGTCGCCCCGCCGACCTGATTGATGGCGTCCTGGGTGAACCACACCCCGCGGGTGAACAGCGCGGTGGGCAAGCCGTCATCGCCGATCGCCGCAGTGAGCTTGGCGACCGCGAGCGGACGCTGCTTGTCCTGCGCGATGTCCTCCTCGCGCGGCCAGAGCACCTTCACGGGCTTGCCGACATGCTTGGAGATCAGGGCCGCCTGGCGTGTGACGCCTGTGCCACCGCCGCCGTTGCCGCCAAAGCCGCCGCCCAGGTACATGGTGTGGGCATAGACGGTCTTCGGATCGACGCCGAGCTGATCGGCAACCAGCAGGATCGCCGCCGACTGATCCTGCGTGGGCGCCCACACATCGACGCGATCGGGCTGGACGTGCACCGTCGCGTTGATCGGCTCCATGCGGGCATGGGTTTCGAACGGGCGCTCATACGTTGCGGTGACGACCTTGTTGGAGGCCGCGATGACCTCGGCCGCCTTCGGGTCTTCCTTTCCGCTGACGAGCCCCTTCTGCTCCACCAGCCTGCGGCCTTCCGCGTAATAGCTCTCCGTGGTGGCCTTGGCGCTCTCGCCGAACTCCCATTCGACCGGCATCAGCTCGAGCGCGGTCTTGGCGCGGTACCAGGTGTCGGCAACGACCGCGATGGCATCCTGCAGATCGGGCTGGCCGCGCTTGCCGGGAACGGCCTTGATCGGCACCGCCGCGATCACGCCGGGACGACTCTTGATCGCGTCGAAGTCGTAGCTCTTCAATGTGCCCCACGGCACCGGGCTCGCCTTCACGGCGGCGTAGACCATGCCGGGCACGCGCGTATCGATGGCGTACTGCGCGCTGCCGTTGACCTTGTTCGGGATGTCGAGGCGTTGCCTCGGCTTGCCGAGCAGCCACCACTTCGCCGGATCCGTCTGGATCCCCGGCTCCTTGTCGAGCTTGACCTTGGCCGCGGCCTCGGCGAACTCGCCATAGGTGCCGGTGCGGTTGCCCGCCGTCAGCACGCCAAGCTTTGCCTCGACCTCGGAACGCTCGACGCCCCACGCCTCCGCGGCGGCTTGCTTGAGGCGCTCGCGCGCCGATGCACCGGCGCCCATGAGGTGCGGATGTTGCAGACGCACGAGCTGCGAGCCGTGCGTGCTCATCACAATGTATTCCTTGTTGTTGCGCAGATGCCGGTTGGCGTCGGCGAACTCGGTCTTGATCTTGCTCCAGTCGACGTTGAGCTCCTCGGCGATCAGCAGCGCGACGGATGTGATGCCGCCTTGGCCCATCTCGGTATGCGGGATGCGCAGCGTGACGGTGCCGTCCTTGTCGATCACGATCCACGCGTTGATCTCGGTGCCGACGGCGGTCGTCGTCGACTGCGTGCGCGGACCGATGGTCGCGGCCAACGCCTCGGGCATATGGAAGCCCAGCATCAGCCCGCCGCCGACGGCGACGGAGGCCTGGATGAAGGAGCGGCGAGAAAGAATTTGTTTCGTCATGTCGGCCTCCCTATGCCTGTGCGATTTCGGAGGCGCGACGGACCGCCTGAACGATCCGCTGATAGGTCCCGCAACGGCAAAGATTGTCGGCCATTGCGGCTTCGATCTCGGGCAGCGTCGGATTCTTGCGCTTGGCGATCAAGGCGGCGGCCGACATGATCTGACCGCTCTGGCAATAGCCGCATTGCGGCACACCGATCTCCACCCAGGCCTGCTGGACCGGATGCGAGCTGTCGGCTGAGAGCCCCTCAATGGTGGTGATGCGCTTGCCAACCGCGGCCGACGCCGGCAGCTGGCACGCCTTCATCGGCTGGCCGTCGACATGGATGGTGCAGGCGCCACAGCGCGCGATCCCGCAGCCGTATTTGGTGCCGGTGAGCCCGATATTGTCGCGCAGGACCCAGAGAAGCGGGGTCTCCGGCTCGACGTCCACCGTCTCGGCCTTGTTGTTGATGTTCAAGGTGAGTTGCATGAATGCGTTCCCTCTTAACCCGCAGCGGGCCTCAAAGGCGGCGCGCGGCGCTATGACCAATTCTACACCAACCCATAAGGAATGCTAATGTTGCCTGGGTTAACGATCAAGGCGGGGGGCAGATGCAGTCCCAAAGCCGCGGCGATATGCTGGGGAATAGCTTTCGCGGGGAGGAAGTCGCTTGAGGATCAGCCGAATTGCTTTGTGGACCGTCGCGGGCCTGGCCTTGGCCGGGGCTGCGGGATTTGCATTCCTGGCTTACCAGCCCGAAATGGCGGCGGTCGCACGGCCTGACCCCACGTCGTTTGACAAGGCGCTGGTCGAGCGTGGCCGGGTCCTGGCCAACTATGGCGATTGTACCGCCTGTCATACGCGTCCCGACGGACCGGCATTTGCGGGCAACCTGCCGATCAAGACTCCGTTCGGCACCATCTACACCTCTAATATTACGCCGGACGCCGAGACCGGCATCGGAACCTGGTCCAGGGAGGCCTTCCGCCGTTCCATGAAGGACGGCGTCGACCGCAAGGGCAATCATCTTTATCCAGCGTTCCCCTACGACCATTTCACCAAGGTCAAGGACGCCGACATCGACGCGATCTATGCGTATCTGATGGCGGCCATCGAGCCCGTGCGGGAGACGACCCGCGGCAACGATTTTGGCTTTCCTTTCAACATCCGCGCGACGCTTGCGGTCTGGAAGGCGCTGTTCCTCGACAAGAGCCCGTTCAAGCCTGATCCATCCAAGGACGCCGAGTGGAACGAGGGCGCCTATCTGGTCGAAGGTCTCGGCCATTGCGGCGCCTGCCATACGCCGCGCAACTTCATGGGTGCGCGGACGACGCCGGCCTACGGCGGCGGCAGCGCGGAAGGTTGGTACGCGCCTCCGCTCAACAAGGATAACCTCTCGCAGCAGCCGTGGACCAAGGTCGAGCTCGTGGTCTACCTGATGGACGGCTGGCACGCGAACCATGGCATGTCGGCCGGGCCGATGACGCCGGTGGTCAATGCCCTGCACAAGCAGAACGAGATCGACGTCTTCGCCATCGCGGCCTATGTGGGTACGCTGCGCGCCGGAGAAAAAGCGATCGATGCCGAAGCCGCCAGGACCGCCGCACTCAAGCTCGAGTGGGGTCACCCGGATGCGCCGCCCGTTCCAAACGAAGTGAGCGAGGGCGCCAAGGTGTTCGAGGCGCGCTGCGTGCTATGCCATCGCAGCAAAGGCGCGACTGTGCCGCTGGCGCTGCAAACGTCGATTCAGGCGCCGGTACCTGACAGTGTGGTCGAGGTGATCCGGGATGGCATCAGGCCGCCGACCGGTGCGCTTGGCCGATCCATGCCAGCCTTTGGCTCGCAGTTATCGGAAGCGGAGATCACTGCACTGGCGAAGTTTTTGCGGGCGCGCTTCAGCACGCGGCCGCCATGGAAGATGTAAGCAATGATGTGAGCAATTGAGGCGAGCGCTTGCGCTCGCCTCTGATAGCGCCGAGGCCTCAGGCGGTCTTTGCTTTGCTCACTTGATCGACCTTGGTCATCGCCCAGCCGATCGCCAGCGCAGCGCCGAGAATGGTCAGCACGGTCGATCGGTCACCGTGCCGTATCAGATTGGCCGCACGTGCCACTGCCTCTCGGGTCGCCTCTTCTGCCTTTGGAGCGAGCGATCGAAGCATATTGTCGACCTGCTCGATTCCGGTGTTAGGCAGACGAGTAAACTGTCCAGCGACAGCAAACAGCGATTCGACCTCAGCAGCCGTCACCGGCCGCGCGGGTTGAAAACCTCCTAAGCCAAGATAATCGCGGCCCGGGGGGTCGTCTTTGGAAAGGTCCATCTTTGCCTCAGCCATCCTTGCCGCCGCAATGTCAGCCGTCGCTGCCGGATTGGCGACCACGACTGGAACGCGCGGCGTTTCCTTGCGGCCGATCATCGCGGCGCTGACCGCCAGGACAATGCCGATCACCAGGAGCCCTGCGGCGATCAGGCCCATGGCCGCGATGCTTCCGACTTGCGGCTCAAGCCAGAAGAACAGCGTGATCAGTGCCGCAACGAGCGCCATCAGCCCGAGGATCGCGGCGCCCACGCCAAGAGCCGAAGCGACCGCCATCTGGATGGCGACCGCCTTGCCGTGTTGCATCAGGCCTTGCGCCTGACCCTCGATCCGGCTCCGGAGTGCCTCGAGCTTCTGCTCGATCCCGGTGATCTGGAGGATGCTGTGCAGCATCAGCTTCGGCCGCCGCGCCCGATCAGCCCGATTACGACGCCCACCAGCACCGCGCCCGCGATGGCGCCGAGGGGGTTGTTGCGACCCATCCGCTCAAGCTCGGACGCAAACGTCTTGGCCTGCTCGGACGCCGCACTCGCGAGGTCGGACGCCTTGTTGGCAACATCGGTCGTCGCCTTCTTGGCGCTGTCGAACGCGTCGCTGCCGGTTTTGGAAACGTAGTCCGTCACCGTGTCTTTGAGAGCATTAAAGTCGGAGCGCAGTGTATTGAGATCGGCATTGATGTCGCCGGTTGTGCTTCGCCCGGACGATCCAGTCGTGCCGGTCTTGTTGTCGGCGCCATAGCCTGGGCGCTGATCGGCATGGATATTCATCGCATACTCCTGTGATCGTGATTGCGGCCTGATGGCCGGCCGCCTGCCGGTTGGAACGACTTTCGTCACATCTAGAACGCGCCAACGGGAACCGAGTTCCATCGAAATTGTTAACGCGCCGGGGCAAATTGAAAGGCGCGCCATGTGGGCAGGGGCTTCATCGTCGAACGTCGTCAATGCGGCGGCGGCGCTCATTGTCGCAGCTTTGGTGATCGCGGCGCTCATCCTTGGCCGCGATTTCTTGCTCCCGCTGGCGCTCGCAACTCTGTTGAGCTTCGCGTTGCAGCCAGCGGTGCGGTGGCTTGAGGATTATAAGCTTCCCCGGCCGGTCGCTGTCGCGTTGGTTGTGCTCTCGCTGATCGCGACGGCGGTCGCGGCAGGTGCCTTCCTGGCGAAGGAGGTCACGGGGTTCGCCGAAGAGCTGCCGCGTTACCAGGAGAACCTGCGCACCAAGATCAAGGACGCGACGGGCACGCTCGGAAGCGCCGGGATTTGGCGCACCGCGACCGAGGTGCTGCGCAATGTTGGAGGCGAGCTCACGGAGCGGCCCAAGGGCGGCGAGCCGGTCAAGGTCGAGGTTCAGAACGAGCAGTCAAGTCCGTTCATGGTGTTCGCGAAATATCTGCAGCTTTCGATCTCACCCCTGACGTCGGCAGCGCTTGTGCTGCTGTTCACGATTTTTATCCTCCTGCAATATCATGATCTGCGAGACCGAATCGTGCGGGTGATGGGGCCAGCGGAGATTGGTCGTTCCGCGCAGGCGCTCAATGACGCGGCCCTGGAGCTTGCTCACTTCTTCCGCCTGCAGTTGGGGCTCAATCTCGCCTTCGGTATTGTCATTGGTGCCTGCCTGTGGGTAATCGGAGTGCCGAATGCTCCATTGTGGGGCGCAATTGCCGCGATCCTGCGCTTCGTGCCCTATATCGGCGGCGCATTGTCAGCCCTGCTGCCCATGGCGTTGGCAGCCGCGGTGGAGCCTGGTTGGACCATGTTGCTTCTCACCGCAGCGCTGTTCGGCGTTGCCGAGCTCGTCACGGCCCAGGTGATCGAGCCGGTCCTGTTCGGTTCCAATACGCGGGTATCGCCGCTCGCTGTCCTTCTGTCTGCGGCGTTCTGGACCGCGATCTGGGGACCTGTCGGACTGATCCTCGCAATGCCGATTACGATCTCTCTGGTGGTCTTTGCCGAGCATATGCCCATGCTCTCTTTTGTCGGTGTTCTTCTCGGTAACACGCCGGCGCTCAGTCCCGAGCAGCGCCTTTATCACCTGCTCCTGGCAGGGGATGCCTCGTCGTCGGCAGAGGAGATGGAGGATTGGCTGGAGGACGATCGCTCCTTGCTTGACTATCTTGATCAAGTCGCCATTCCCGCTCTCTCGATTGCGGCCAACGACACCGCACGCGAGGTCCTGCAGCCGGACCAGCTCGACAAGTTGAAAAACGCTGTGAGCGAGTACGTTGAGCTTGCGGAAGATCTGATCGAGCACCGGATTGGACAGAAAGAGCAAAAAGAGCAAAAAGAGCGAGAAGGGCAGGCGGCGCAGCCTGCATGCGTCGAGGCATTCGTCCTCCCTGCGCGCGGCGCTTTTGATCTTGCCGCCGGCAAGCTGGTGGCGCTCGCGGGCCGGTTGGAAGCGCGTGTCGATGTGACGCTGGCATCAGGTGGCGGTCTGATGGGCATCAACGCGGCTCTTCAGAACAAAAACGTGCAGACGTTTCAATATGCCGCTGTTCTGTCTGTTGGTGAGGCGACACCGGCCCAGTTGCGGCTCCTGATCCGGCGCCTGAATCGCGCAATCTCGATGCCGATCGGCATCTTGATGGGAAAGGACCACGATAATTCGCGGGTCGTGAGCGAGCCATTCGCACAGGAGAATGTCTTTTCGTCAGCAAAGGCTTTGCTTGACAAGATCAGGGCGAGCGCCGCGTCACCACCCGCGCCGCCCTCCGCCGCCGCGACGCGCAAGCCGATTGTGTCGGTGGCGCGCTGACTGCGTCAGCTCAGACCCAGACTCCGCAGGAGCCGCGTGGCGAAGATTTGAGCCAAAGCGCTACACCGCGCGGGCAGCAGCCCCGTCAGCAGTAGCGGAAGGCTGGACTGGTAATGGCAAGGGGCGGCTCCGGCCGCGCCTTTCGCTGTCGGCCCAGGTGAGTGTGAAGCGTGAGGGGTGAGTGTGAAGCGTGAGTGTGTTGCCGCGCGTCGCGCAACTTTGTCGGACTCAGCTCTGCGCTGCACCCACCGTATCCGCCATCGTGGCCCCGCGCGTCCCCAGTGGCTTCGGGCTGCCCTCGGTCGTGTCGGCGGCGGTCTGGTGCTCAATCTCGGAGTTCAATTCAGCCCCTAACAGAATGACGATCGTGGTCATCCACATCCATATCATCAACCCGATCGCTGTGCCCAACGTGCCGTAGGCCGCGTCGTAGTGCGCATATTTCTCGAGGTAAAGAGAGAGCACGGCCGAGGCTATGATCCACAGGACGCTGGCGACCAGGCTTCCGACGCTCACCCATTTCCACTTCGGCTCTCGCCGGCTGGGGCCGTAGCGATAGAGCACCGCGAGGCCCACGATGAGGCCGAGCGTGAGGATGGGCCAGCGGCCGTATTCGATGAGCAAGTTGGTCAAGCGGCCAAGTCCGACGCGGTCAAGCAGTAGCGGCAGCGCCACAACAGCTCCGATCGCAAACAGCAGCGACAGAATGGCGCCCACCGTGAACGCGAGGGCCACGAGGGTGAGCTTGAAGAAGCCGCGCTGCTCCTCTTCCTCATAGACAATGTTGAGCGCGTCGATCAGGGCTTTCATGCCCGCATTGGCGCTCCAAAGCGCAATCCCAAGGCCGATGAGAAAGTTAAACCCCAATTGCGTATTGCCCTTGGACACCACGCGGGCAATCTGCTCATCGACGACGGTGACCGCGGCAGCGGGCATCAGCGTTGTCAGAAAGGCCAGGTGATCCTGGATGGTCGAGGACTGCGCGAACAAGCCATAAAGGGACACCAACGCAGTGATGGCCGGAAAAAGCGCGAGCAGAGCGTAGAAGACGACGCCGGCCGCGATCGACAGGATCCGGTCCTCCTGCACTTGCTCGTATGTTCGCCACAGCACGTCGCTCCATCCACGCCAGGGTATTTCGCCGGGTGTCGTCGCCCCCCGGCCGCGACCGGGCTCGGCCGCGCGGCTCACCTGGACAACGGCCGGCTCTTGCCTGCTCGAGTGGCCGCCGAATGCCACGGCGGGCTGCTGCTGCTCCTCTTCCTTCTTGCGCGGCAGGATTGCGTTCAGCACCGTGTAGCCGAGCACGACGCCCACATCCGTGACAGTCAGGGCGGTTTTTGCTGCAGGTCTCATGTGTGCTTCATCCATCAGTGGAACCGGAGCGATGCTCATTAACGCTGCGAGGCCACATTTCTGTTCCATCGCGCGGAACCTCGGCGGCCCAAGATCATTCCCTCACGGCAATCGGAGGCTAGAAGAAGTGAAATCGCTGACGGTAGCTGGGACTGATCGGCAATTCGGGCCCGCGCGCGAACATCAAGCTGTCTGGCCCGGCGTAAGCGTGCGGAACCGGAGGAAGCTGAGATGAATGGCGTGATCTATCTCGTCGGCCTGGTGGTCATTGTCCTGGCGATTCTTTCATTGCTAGGACTTCGCTGAAACGATTTGCCAAGCGTCAGTTTGGCATTTGTCACGTTGCGCGCGCGCCGGCATACTTGGCTACAGTCGTGCTACAGTCGGTTGATTCAGGCGCCGCAATTTCGCACCACACAGGAGGACCATTTATGTCGGGACTGCTCTGGATCATACTGATCGGCTTCGTGGCAGGGATCGTCGCCCGGATCATTTCCCATGGGCCCAACAAACCTGCGGGGTTCATTCTCACCACCGCCCTCGGCATCGCCGGGGCATTTTTTGCAACCTGGATTGGTCAGACCATTGGCTGGTATAGGCCCGATCAGGGCGCCGGCTTCATCGCGGCGACGCTTGGCGCGATTGCGGTCCTCTTTATCTGGAACCGCCTGGTCGCGCACGGGGTCATCGGCGATCCCGGGATCAATCGTTAGCGGACAGACGAACCTCGACGAGCCGAGATGGCCGTCTGACCAACGAACCGCAAGACCATCGTATTGGCGGCTTTCGCACAGCTTAAAATTCGAGCAGCAAAAAAGGGTGGTCTCATTGAGACCACCCTTTGGCTTGCCTACAAGGGCTCGTCCGCCGGACGTCAATTAGACCTGCAGAACCGCGATGATGCGGTGGTTGCGGTCCACAATGATGATCTCGTCATTGTAGACGAAGTACAGATGCCCGCGCCAATCGGGGTAGTACTCGATCAGCACCGGCGGCAATTCCACCACCCGAACCGTGGTCGGCACGGCGGTGCCAACCGAGATGTTGAAGTTGACGCTGGTCACCCTCGGCGCACTGCCACCGCGCAGCACGGTCTCGCGCACCTTGGTCTTCTGCTCACCGGTCAAGGTCTTGTGGCCTGCGTCGCCCGTCCGCTGCTCGCCGCGCTGTGCGTCCTTGCCTTCGTTGCGTTCACCGCGCTGGCGTCCTTGCCTTCGTTACGCTCACCGCGCTGTCCATCGGTGCGCTCATTTCGCTGAGCCGCGTCGTTACGCTCGCCTTTGCCCTTCGGCTCGCCACGCTGCTCCTTCTGTGTTTCCTGCTTGCCCTGCTGCTGCTTGCCTGAACCCTCGCGCTCCTGAGCCTGCGCGCCCTTCTGCGAGGGATTCTCACGCCGCTCGCCCTTCTGGGGCTCGCCCTTCTGAGGGGCCTGCTTGCCCTGCTGTCCCTCGTGCTGCTGCGTTTGAGCCGGCGCGGCACCACCTTCGCCACCGGGACCTTGCTTCTGCATGCCCTGGGCCGACGCGAAGACTGTACTTGCAAGCAAGACAGACGCCGCGGTTGTGAGAATTGAACGTGTTCGCATTAAGAATCTCCTCTGGTGTTTCTTCCCCGATGCGAGGCAGCAACACATGAGTGGCGCGAATGTTCCTCTTTTGCACTGCGCTGACACAATTTGCCGAGTTCAAACTCGGGAACTTTTTCAATATTCCGTCGTTAGCGATGGCAATTCGGAGTTGCGCGATCCGTTGACTAAGGAAGCGCTGTTACCGGATGCGTCCAGAGGAGAAGACCAATGTCACTCGGCACGATCCTGCTCATCATTCTCATTTTGCTGCTGGTCGGCGCGCTTCCGACGTGGCCGTACAGTGGCGGGTGGGGATACTATCCTTCCAGCGGCCTCGGACTCGTCTTGGTGATTGTGCTCATTCTTCTTCTCCTTGGGAGAATTTGACGAGCGTCGACGCGCAAGCAAAGACGATCGAGCGTTATCAAACGAATAGCGCTCGCGCTTTGCATCAGTCGAACTCAAGTATCAAGCCGCTCTGTTTGGGGAACTAAACATTTGCTTTCGACTTGATTAGTCATTCTACTCACACAGGGAGACCTCCAATGAAGAAATCACTGTTGGCAGGCGTCGCCGTGCTTGCTGGCACCTGCTACGCCATGGCAGCGGACTTCTACGTGGTTCAAGACACCGCGACGAAGCAATGCCGCGTGGCGGAGCAGCGTCCGACGGGCCCCGCGATGGTCATCGTCGGCGCCGAGCGCTCGTACGCGTCGCAGGCCGAGGCTGACGCTGCGCTCAAGGCGTCGAGCATCTGCAATCAGACGACGGGGCAGGCTCCGACCCGCAATCAGACGGCACAGGCTCCTACCCCTGCTCCGACGCCCGGCACCGCGACCGTGGGGGTCGGTGGCGACACCAAGATCATGACGGACGTGCCTCCTAACTCCATGCCCGTTACCAATTTCTACAAGCAGAATGTCTATGACCCCGGCAACAACAAGATCGGCGAGGTTGACGACGTGCTGCTCGGCGCCGACGGCAAGATCAACGCGCTGGTGATCGGTGTTGGCGGTTTCCTTGGCATCGGCGAGAAGCACGTCATCGTGCCCTTCACTGCGGTGAAGGCTGATCGGAAGGACAACAAGTGGCAGCTCGCGATGAATTCGTCGAAGGACGAGCTCAAGGCTGCGCCTGGCTTCAAGTACGACCGGACCAACACAGTGTGGGTCAAGGATACCCAAGGCTAACGGTCGCTCACTCTCCCAACCGGCACGCGCAGGTCAGCGCGTGCCGGACTCGTACGTAAAAGTGGCAGCTTTCGTCTCATTGTTTGCAATCAGGCTTTTGAACTTGCGATCTCATTGTCGAATTCGGAAATTGTTCACGACAAACCAGGCAACAAGTCACTCAGTATCAAAACGACGATAGGTGGGGGGCACCTGGATGACCGAGTCCGGCGCCAAATCCTCAAAGGAAGATCTCTCAAAAGAGGCCCTCTCAAAAGGGGATCTCAACGAAGTCATCGTTGATCTCGATCCCAGTGACGAGAATTCCAACAAGATAAAGCGGCGACTTCTCCTTCGGCGCTTCTGGCAAAGCGCATTCGGCTTCTGGAGCAAGACACGTGGCGAGCGTCGCGCCTGGTTCTTGACAGGTCTGATACTCGTTCTGGTCCTTCTCAATCTTGCCGCTTCCTTTGGCATGAATATCTGGAATCGAGAGATTTTCGATGCGCTGGAGAAGCACGATTCCGGCAGAGTCCTGTTTATCGCGCTGATCTACTTCCCGCTGCTCGCGGCCAGCGTCTGTATTACCATTGCGCAAGTCTACGGCAAGATGACGATGCAGCGGCGCTGGCGGGCGTGGCTGACCCACCATCTGCTGGATCGCTGGTTGCGGAACGGCCGTTACTACCAGCTTCATCTGGTGACGGGAGATCACCAGAATCCCGAATATCGCATCGCCGAGGACGTGCGGCTCGCGACCGATGCCCCGGTTGATTTCTCCGTGGGACTGACCAATGCGGTTCTCTCGGCCCTGATGTTCATCGCCGTGTTGTGGACCATCGGCGGATCGCTCACGGTCGAGATCGGCGGCACCACCATCACGATTCCGGGCTTTCTGGTCATCGCTGCCGTGATCTATGCCGTGTTTGCCAGCGGGTTCATGACTTGGATCGGCAGGCGCTTCGTCACCGTTTCGGAACAGAAGAACCAGGCCGAGGCTGAATATCGCTACACGCTGACCCGGCTGAGCGAGAATGGCGAGAGCGTTGCGGTGCTGGGCGGCGAAGACGAGGAGCGGGCCAGTGTCAATGAATCGCTGAGCACTGTGTTGAGGCGATGGCGTGACATCGCGGTCCAGACGATGCGGACCACCATCGTGTCTCAAACCAGCAGCTATATCGCGCCGGTTCTGCCCATACTTCTTTCCGCGCCAAAGTATCTGAACGGCTCGATGACGCTGGGCGAGGTCATGCAGGCTGCATCTGCATTTACGATCGTGCAGGCGGCCTTCAACTGGCTGGTCGACAACTATCCGCGATTGTCGGATTGGACCGCTTCGGCTAGCCGCGTGTCCTCGATGATGGTGTCACTCGATGCCTTGGAGCGGGCGGAGGGTGGCGAAGGCGTCGAGCGCATCGAGCGCGGCGAGACGGAAGGCGTGGCGCTGCGGCTGCGCGATCTGTCGGTCATGCTCGATGACGGTACGGCCGTGGTCAAGGACGCCGAGGTGGTGGTCATGCCCGGCGAGCGGGTTCTGATCGCGGGCGAATCGGGAACCGGAAAGAGCACGCTGGTTCGCGCCATCGCGGGCTTGTGGCCTTGGGGCAAAGGCCAGGTCGAAACGGGTCGCGGACAGAAGATACTGCTCATGCCGCAGAAGGCCTATATTCCGGTCGGCACGCTGCGACGGGCTGCGACCTATCCCGAGCCGCCGGAGAGCGCGAGTGATGAGGACATTCAGCGGGTGCTGAAGATGGTCGGGCTCGGTCATCTTGTGGATCGGCTGGATGATGACTTTGCATGGGACCGCACGCTGTCAGGCGGCGAGAAACAGCGTCTCGCTTTCGCGCGGATCTTCCTGCACCAGCCGGACATCGTGGTGCTTGATGAGGCGACGTCAGCACTCGACCCGGATAGCCAGGACAAGCTGATGGAGTTGCTCACCCAGGAGCTCGCCTCCCTGACCGTTGTGAGTGTCGGGCACCGGCCGGAGCTCGAAGCGTTCCATAGCCGCAAGATCGTTCTCGAGCGCCGGCGAGGCGGGGCGAAGTTCGTGACCGATATTCAATTGACGCCGAAGCCGCGCGGGCGGCTGATCCGGGATTGGCTGCGCTTCCGCGCCGGCCCCAAAGCAGCGGCCTGACATGGCCGAGAGCCTATTCGCCATCTGAATTCGCCTGTGATTTGGAACTTTCGTCGATGTCGCGCGTTGTTCCAGCGAATGTGAAAGGAGAGTTGTTATGGGTATGGGAAAAGGTGCGTTGCTGTGGCTGATCGGGGTGCCGTTGCCGATCATCATCTTGCTTGTTTTGTTCTGGCGTTGATTGGCTGGAACGTTTGGATTGGCATGATGGCGTGTGGGTGAGCAGCGCGGGCCAGTGGTCCGCGTTGCTTGCTTTTTCATCGATGAAAATTATTGCTGCAAAGGGTAATGCAGCGCCGCCTTAGCCGTGGAGAACGCCCGGTCCTGCCGGAACCAGCGCGATGGCAATGGGTTGCCAGTGCGAAGGGTGGACGCGGGAGGATGGGTCTCATGGCGAGCTCTCTTATCGGGATTGACAGCGCTACGGATGAGATCCTGGTGCGATGTGTTGCCCGCAAGGATGCGCGGGCGATGAGAGTCCTGTTCGCGCGCCATCATCGACGGGTTTTCCTGTTCCTCATTCGGGTCGTCAAAGATGAGACGCTCGCCGAGGATGTCGTCAGCGAAGTATTTCTGGACGTGTGGCGCAAGGCGGAAAATTTCAAAGAGCAGTCCTCCGTATCTCACGTGGCTGATCGCGATCGCGCGCCACAAGGCGCTGACCGCGCTCGGTCGGCGTTCGGAGGTCGGGCTCGATGACGATATGGCCGCCACGCTGGTGGATCCCGAAGCGGATCCCGAACGGGCGCTGCAGGAGAAGGACCGCAGCAAGGCGCTCGGACAGTGCCTCGCTCAGCTGTCGCCGGCACATGGTCGGATCATCAACCTCGTTTACTACCGGGAAAAGTCAATCCGTGAGGTCGCCGAGATCGTCGGTGTCCCGGAGCCCACGGTGAAGGCCCGCATGTTCTATGCCCGCCGACGCATTGCCGAACTGATGAAGGCTCACGACGTTTCGCAGGGGCAATGGGCGAATAAGGCGGCTTGAGCGCGAAGTCGTTGAAACCATAAGGCGGAACCGAAGTTAGCCCCCAAAGCGCAGCTGGTGCGCTTCGGCCTTTGTGTGCCTTCTCGGCAAGAGCGCCTAAATTCTGGAGAAAACGGACATGATAAAAAGCAACAAGACGCTGGATGAGCTGTTTCACGACACTCTGAAAGACATCTACTATGCGGAGAAGAAAATTCTCTCTTCGCTTCCCAAGATGGCCAAGGCGGCGCAGTCGCCGGAGCTGAAAGCGGCCTTCGAAAAACATGAGCGGGAGACCGAGGGCCAGGTCGATCGCCTGGAGAAGGTGTTCGAGATCATCGAAGCGCCCGCCCGCGGCAAGAAGTGCGACGCCATAGAGGGCATTCTCGACGAGGGCAAGGAGATCATGGATGAGTATAAAGGCTCACCCGCCCTCGATGCCGGACTGCTGGCGGCCGCCCAGGCCGTCGAGCATTACGAAATCTCACGCTATGGCACGTTGAAGGCGTGGGCTGAAAAGCTCGGGCTGAAGCAGGCAGCGTCATTGCTCGATGAGACGCTTCAACAGGAGAAGAAGACTGACGCCGACCTCACGAAAATCGCGGAAAGTGCGATCAATGTCGAGGCGGAAGCCGCCTGATCGAAATATTTTGGAACTCGTTCGACGTGACCGGAACTTTGCGGCCCGTTGAACGTTAACAGGTCACACAAGCTATCGCGTCACACAATCATCCCTGCAAGGAGAGTGTAAATGGACTGGAATCGGGTTGAAGGCAACTGGAAGCAGGTCAAGGGCAAGGTCAAGGAGCAGTGGGGCAAGCTCACTGACGATGATCTCAATGTCATCGAAGGCCGGCGCGACCAGCTCGAGGGCAAGCTCCAGGAGCGCTATGGATACGCCAAGGACAAGGTCAGCAAGGAAGTGGACGACTGGTACACCTCGCAGAAGTTCTAAGCGAGATCGAATCGAATTCGTCGATGGAGGCGCCCAGGGGGCGCCTCTTTCGAATTCAAGTGATGCGCCTAGCGCGATGAGGTGAGCAACGCGCGCAGCGAATTGAGCGAATATGGCTTGCGCAGCCGTTGGACGTGAGAGAATTTCTCAGGGAATGCAACCGGCTCGCCGTAGCCGGATGTAAATGCGAATGGCGAGCCGCGTTCTGCAAGCCTCTCAGCAATATCGACACTGGTCTCCTCGCCCAGATTGACGTCGAGCAGGCTGAAGTCGGGCAGCTGCTGTTCGATCAGCCGTAGGGCTTCTCCGACCCCGCTGGCCACCCGCACGGTCTTTACGCCTGCTTTGCGCAGCATATCCTCGGTGTCGAGGGCAATGATGAGATTGTCTTCCACCACGAGGACGTCGCCTGGAAGCGGTCCGGCCGGCGTCTCGTCGTGTGCCGGGATAGCCGCTGACGGAGTGTCCTCCACAGGCACGACGCAAACCGCCGGAATGAGAAAATGGGCGCGCAGTCCAGTCAGCAGAAACTCGAGGCGCGACTCCCCCTTGAGATCGTGCGCGATGGATCGTTCGATCACGGTGCTGCCAAATCCACGCCGTGTGGGGGGCTTGACCGGCGGCCCGCCGTGCTCGCTCCACTCGATTGCGTATCGGCCGAGCCGATCAAAGGATGTGCAGAGCTCCACGCGCCCTCGATTGTCGCTCAGCGCTCCGTATTTCGCAGAATTGGTGATCATCTCATGCATCACCAGCGCAAGCGTGGTCAGCGCGTCGGGCGCGATCAGCGCATCCGGCCCCTGGAAGATCAGGCGCTCGGCCTTGCCTCCGATGTAGGCGGCAGCCTCTCCCTTGAGGAGAGCCTGGAAGGATCCCGGCCCCCACTGATCGACGGTGATTTGATCATGGGCGCGCGCGAGAGCCTGGATGCGCCCACCCACGAAAGTCGTGAACAATTCGACCGTATGGCTCGGGTCCTTGCTTTGGCTGATCACGCCCCGGATCAAGCCAAGAATGTTCCGAATGCGGTGATTGAGCTCCGCGATCAGGAGCTCCTGGCGTTGCTGTCCGCGCCGCCGTTCCTCGGCGGTGACATCGCTCAGATGCAGAATGACCTCGATCATGCTGACGCGCAGATTCTCGGCAATGCGGCATTCGACCGGCCTCCAGGGCAGGGACTGGCCGCGCACGGTCTCTTTCCAGAGCTCGAAGCTTTTTCGTGGCGTCAGCCGGTCGCCGAGCGGGCCTGCGGTCACGGGCTTGGAGGGATCTCCCGCCCAGTTCACGTGCCGGGCAACTTCCTCGCGAAAGAAGATCAAATAGTCGCGCGGCGTCCGTGACAGGGGCACGACCAGCATGCCGGCCGCCCGCTCCGCGAACTCTCGCCCGGCGGGATACTCGCTCCCGATGTCATTCCGGGCATAGATACCGGTGATGTCCTTGCTTTTGAGATGGTGGATAAGTCCGGACAGCTGGGCCTCGCTGGGGGTTCGGCCGCGCAGGATCACGCGATCGTTCATGCAGAGCGCAACGCCATCGCACGTCAGAAGGTCGGCAATATCGTCGAGGTGTGCAACGATGCTTTCAAATTGCAGGCCTTCGCCCGCCATCATCGTGATCAGGCGTTGATGCAGCGTCTGTCCGCGTCCCTCGTATTCCGCCTCCGCCTTGCGCTCGCGGTTCTCCATCAGCAACGAGAACATCTGGCCAAAAAGCTCAGCGGCGGTTCGTCTGCCGAAATTGACCCGGTGAGGAGCATAGTGATGGCAGGCAAACAGGCCCCATAGCCGGCCTTCGCGCAGAATCGAGACCGACATCGATGCCTGCACGCCCATATTCTGCAGATATTCGATATGGATTGCCGAGACACTGCGCAGTGTGCTCATCGACAGATCGAGCGGGCGGCCCTGCCTGTCGAGCGGAGGCTCGATGGGGCTTGGCTCGGCATTGACGTCGGCAATGATGCGGAGCCAATTGCGCTCGTAGAGCTGGCGCGCCTGCCGCGGGATGTCGGACGCCGGGTAACGCTGCCCGAGATACGAGTTGATGCCGCTGCGCGCCGACTCGGCGATCACCTCGCCGGCGCCGTCCGGATCGAAGCGATAGACCATGACCCGATCGAAGCCGGTCAGAGCGCGCACTTCGCGCGCCGCGACACGGTAGAATGCGCGGTCGTTGTCGGTCTGCAGCAGGCGGGCGATCATGCCCTGCACGGTGGCGGCGGCGTTGAACGACTGGTCGTTGCTGGTGGGCTCGCATTCGATGATGACGGTATTCTCGACCAGATGCACGGCGACGTCGCAGGTCAACCCCTCGGCCAGATCAAGTCCGAACAGCCGGGCCGTCGTATTGCCCATGATCGCGCTGTGGAGATTGCCGCGGATGGCGTGAACCGCATTGCCGTGGATCACCTCGTGGATCGGCTTTCCCAACAGATCGTCCGGCTTGGCGTTCATCCACTGGGAGATATTCTGCGAGACCCGCTCCACCAGCCAGTCGGTGACGGAGACCGCGATAAGAAATCCAAACGGCTGCACCGTTCCCAGCAGGTGAATGGGCTCACGATCGCAGTTCGTCAGGTCGACAGTGCTTGCCGATGAATCACGCATGAATACTGTCACATGGGCCACATGGATAGGGCTGGCCGGTTCTTGCATACGCTGCGGCGAATACCGCAAACGCGCTCCTCGCTCGGGCGACAGTCTCGTCGGGTGCGCGTCGAATCCTGTCCGCCGTCGCTCCGCGAAGAAAGGCGCGAATGGATCGATCAGCGGGGGACATTCCCAGCCTGTCCGTGAGCCAGAATCCTTGGCTCTTCATTTGACTACGCGTGATGGCATTGGCGTTTAGGTCGGACCTCTCACGACAACTGCTTTTGGATGGAGCATGGAACGGCACCGGTCAAGCGAGGCTGCCAATACGCGTGCTGCCTGGTTCGCGCGGCATGCATGGTGCGGCAATGCATGACGACGTGCGCGAACTCTTGGAGGAGGCCGAAAGCGCCACTACAGCCAGGCACTTTAAGATATATCGCGGCCTCATGCTTAACGCCGGCGCCCCGGCGCTACCAAGAGCGTTGGCGCCGGTTCCAGTTTGGAACCTAGCAGGCTTTTTTCGCGTTATCTGTTCACTTGTGAACACAGCAATTCCGTTTGCCCCTTTATTTTGGTGTCGCCATCGGAGGAGACGTTTGGGAACTTTGCATGTGAAAACTCAAGAGAGCGCCGATACTCGACCCTACAATCACCTGCTTCGGCGGCTCCGCCCCGATGACTACGCGCTGCTGGCGCCCCACCTCGAGGAGCGTCTGCGGCCGGTTGGGGATCTTCTTTACAACCCGGGCGACAATGTCGAGCTCGTCTATTTCCCGTGCGCCCTGAGCTTGGTGTCTTATCTGGTGTCCAACGAGGACGGCCGGGACGTGGAGACGGTCTTGGTCGGGCGCGAGGGGGCCGTGGGTGGTATCGTCAGTCTGGGTCACCTGCCGGCCTATTGCAGGATTGTGGTCAAATACCCCGGGCCTGTGGCGCAGTTGCGCATCAACGTCCTGCAGGAGGCAAGATCCAAATCGAGCTCCCTGCGCTTTCTGTTCGCGCGTTACGCTGATTGCCTCTTGGCGCAGATCTTTCAGTCGACGGCCTGCAATGCCATCCATTCGATCGAGCAGCGAACCGCAAAATGGATTCTTGCCGCGATTGAACGAACCGGCGACGGAACGGTGCCCCTGACCCATGAGCAGTTGGCCACGATGCTGGGCGTCGGGCGCAGCTATACCAGCCGCGTCATTCAGACATTCAAGGCTGAGAACATTCTCGAGACAAGGCGGGCGTCGCTCCTGGTTCGCGACTTCGATGCGCTCAAGAGGCGGGCCTGCCAGTGCAATGAATCAGTGAAGGCGCATTTTGATATCGTGCTGAAGGGACTCTATCCCGACGACGTGGCCTGATCCGACGCTGGTTACGCGCCCGTGCCCATCGAACAAAGATGCCGTCAAACGACGGAGAACCCGCTGGTTTCGATCAATGCGGATTCCGGGGCCACGATCTCCCAGATCAGTCCCGCTGGCGCATAGGTCACCTTGGCCGAGCCAAGCAGGGAGCGAGCGATCATGCGCTCAATGATTGTTGAGCCAAATCCACAGTGGGCCGGCTCGATGACGGGAGGACCTCCCACTTCCTGCCAGCTCATGTGAAACTCGCGCTTGCCGGCATTGTCGCCAATCGACCAGATAATCTGGACTGTACCGGCTTTCGCAGACAGCGAACCGAATTTGAGCGCGTTGGTCGCCAGCTCGAAGATGGCCAGGCCCAGGGCTTGAGCTGTGCGGGGGGTGAGGGTGCAGACGGGGCCGGTCAGCTTGATGCGACTTGCATGATCGTCAATGATCGATGCGAGTTGCCATTGAATGATGTTGGTGATGTCGGCGCCGCGCCATTCGGAATCGATCATCAGATCCTGACTTACGGATAGCGCATGAAGACGGCGGCTGATCCGATCAACCATTTCCTCTGGCGGGGATGACCGCGACGTCTGCCGCACGATTGAATCGGCGACCGCCAGCAGGTTCTTGGTGCGGTGATTGAGCTCCCTGAGCAGGAGGGTCTGGGCGAGCTGCGCCTGTTTTCGTGCCGTGATGTCGCGCGCGATCTTGGACGCTCCAACAATCTGCCCATCGACGAAAATTGGGGACACCGTGAGCGAAACGTCGACCAGCGTTCCGTCCTTGCGACGGCGCACAGTATCGTATTGTTTGATGCGCTCGCCCTTTCTCATCTTTTCGAGGATGAAATCCTCCTCGCCGTGGCGATCCGGCGGAATCAGCTTCAGGATAGACTGCCCCACAATTTCAGCAGCCTTATAGCCGAAAATCTGCTCCGCTCCGATGTTCCAAGATGTGATGATCCCGTTGAGATCCTTGCTAATGATTGCATCATCGGAATGTTCAACAATTGCGGCAAGCCAAGCAACCGGATTCAATCCCGAATGATGCTCAGCCATTAGATGCGCCGTATTATTGCTGTGACGGTTTTTTTCTAACGTTCAAACCGCCAATGAGCAACGCATCTATTTCGTTCCAGGAAAATATGCCCTGTGCAACGCAACAGTCGTTAAGCATCCCCGTTAGACGGCGCGACGTATCAGGAGTTCATGTTCGATCGCGGTTTCCTGCCCGAGCTCGATCGTGAGAATCTCGGCAAGCTTCTTGCGTGCGCGATTGACGCGGCTTTTGATCGTGCCGACTGCGCAGTCGCAGATATGAGCGGCCTCCTCGTAGGAGAAGCCGGACGCGCCAACGAGAATGAGCGCCTCGCGTTGATCCGGCGGGAGGTGAAGCAGCGCCTCGCGAAGCTCCCCGAACTCGACATGCCCGGTCTGCGCTTCGGGCGACGTCAGGCGCTCCGCATATCCGCCATCGGCGTCCTCAACCTCGCGACGCCGCTTACGGTATTCGGTGCGAAAATGATTTCGCAGGATTGTGAAGAGCCAAGCCGACATGTTGGTGCCAGGCTCGAACAAATCCTGGTGAGCCCATGCACGCAGCAGGGTTTCCTGGACGAGATCGTTGGCACGGTCCATGTCACCGCATAGCGATACGGCAAAGGCCCGAAGATTCGGTACTGCGGCCAGCATGGCCTCGCGCATGTCATCCTGAGCAGGCATGACGCCTCTCTACTTTTTTTCGTCTAGACGCCGAAGAAGGTCGGCGAAGCGGTCTGGTACCCCCTCGTTAACCACGTCGGTGTACATGGCACGGAGTTGCTGCCCGATCTTGCGCTGGACATCTCGGCTCAGCCGCCCTTTGGGCGATTCATCGAGCTTTTCGGTTTGCGGCATGGGCTCTTCCGGCGGTTGCCGTGTCCTCTCATTCATCACTGTGCTTTCTCCCGAGCCGGCCGCCCCCTGGCGGCGGGATGTCGCGAGTCTATAAGTCAGAAATCGCCGAGCTGGTTCCACGGGCAGGAACTTTCTTTCTGTTGGCGCGTTCACAACGGGCGCGAAGCTGGTGGGGCGATGGCCGCTCGCCAAAGGCTTGGAGGGAATTATGTCGATATCTCAATCCGTTAGCAGCCACCTGCCGTTTCTGAGGCGATACGCGCGGGCGCTGACGGGCAGTCAGGTCTCCGGGGACAAGTACGTCGAAGCCGCGCTTAACACCCTGGTCAATCAGCCGGAACTGATCACCGACAAAACGTCCGTCCGGGTGGAAATGTTCCGGATCTTCTCCAAGATCTGGAATTCTCTCGCGGTTAACGGCCAGACCGACCCCATCGACTCCCATCCGGCGAACCGGCATCTCAGCCAGATTGGCGCCATGCCCCGGCAGGCGTTTCTGCTGGTGTCGCTGGAAGGATTCTCGGAGGAGGAGGCGTCACGCATTCTGGACGTTGGGGTTGTCAGAATTGCGTGAGCTGATCGACGAATGCGGCAGGGAGCTCGCCAGCCAGATCGCGACCAACATCATGATCATCGAAGATGAGGCTCTCATCGCGATGGACCTGCAATCGCTGGTCGAGAATCTGGGGCACGACGTGCAGGGCGTGGCGCGCACCCGCAAGGAGGCGGTGACGCTGGCGAAGGAGAAGAAGCCCGGGCTGATCCTGGCGGATATTCAGCTCGCCGACGGCAGCTCCGGCATCGATGCCGTCAACGATCTCCTCAACACGTTTGAGGTGCCGGTTGTCTTTATCACCGCATATCCGGAGCGGCTGTTGACCGGTATTCGCCCGGAGCCGACCTTCCTGATCACCAAGCCCTACCAGCCCGCGATGGTGTCGGCTGTCATCAGCCAGGCACTGTTCTTTGAGCGCAAGGCGCAGAAGCGGCAGGACCATGCCGTAGTCTGATACGCATCGCGGTCGGAGGCCCGCTTGCCGGGCCTCCTCCGGGAAAGGGCAATGCGCGGCTCGAGAGTGGAGAGCCTTCCGTTGCAGAAAAAATGAGGCGCCATCAGGGGGGGCTGATGGCGCCTCGTAAAAGCCGGCCACAGGGGAGGGGGGGGCGTGGCCGGGATGCTGATACAATGCCTAACGCGACGTTTGGTTCCGGCCGCTTGGGGTTTCCGTCTTGTCTGAAATAGAAGTGCCTGCATGAGCTGCAAGGAGCGGGATCCCTTTGTGGCCCGGGATTCCTTTGTGGCTCATGTGCTGCTTTGTGGTCGATGTGCTGTTTGCTCGGGGTTCCGGTTGTGACGACAGAAACACGCTACGCGCTGCTGGTAGAGGACGAGCTTCTCGTTGCGATGGTCGCAATGGACGCGCTTGATGAGCTGGGTTTTCGCGTGCTGGAAGCATCATCGGCGGCGCGCGCGCTCGAGTTGGCACAAGCCCATCGGGGCGTAATTGCTTTTGCCATGGTCGATCTCGGGTTGCCCGATCGTCCCGGCGAAGAGCTCGTGTGCGAGCTCCGTGGCCTTTACCCCACGCTTCCGATTATCATCGCGTCAGGAAAGGGCGCTGACGCCATGGATGGCGATGTTCGCTCGCTCGCAAATGTTGCCTTTGTGACCAAGCCTTATGATTTTGAGAACTTGCGCGTGACGATTGAGCGTGTCTCGAGCGCGGCTTCGACAACATAGGCCTTCGACAACATAGGCCCGCGGCCTTCGACCACATAGGCCGGCGCGTTGCAGCGGAGCGTTGTGGTTCCAATCCGCGCTCGGAAAGGAACTAAAGCGGCTCTTGGTCATTCTCCGAAGACGGTATTTGTAGGAGAGGTGACTCATGAGTGATGCTGGGGCGTCAAGACATCACGCGAGCGAAGCTGAGGATAGGGTGGTCTTGCCGAAAACCGAGGCGCGGCAAGGCGTGACCGGTCACAATGTGCGCTATGTTCTGATCATCAGCACTGTGTGTGCGATTGTGGCGTTGACGCTTGCCTATTTTTTCGTGCTGTCCTGAGTTCAAGGAACCGCGCCGGACCCAACGATAGCGCTGTGGGCGGCAAGAATTGAAATTGGGTGTTCTGGAACTGCCTCCGGTCTTCAGCGAGCCTGCTTCTTCTTGCTACGGCGAACATTGAGAACGTCGCTCGTTGTTTCGGCGCGCGCGCAAAGATCCTTGTGAAGCTTCTCGAGCTCCTCTTCCGATAGATCCTCGACCGTGGCAATCCTGTTCTCGGCGCCCTTCATCGCGATGATCAGCTCAGCCAGCTTTACTTGCAGCGCCAACGAGTCGCGGTTCTGAGTATTCTGGATGAGAAAGACCATCAGGAAGGTGATGATTGTCGTCGCAGTATTGATCACGAGTTGCCAAGTGTCGCTGTATCCAAACACGGGACCTGTGACAGCCCAAATAATGATGGAGGCTGTCGCAAGCAAGAAAGCAGTTGGCGAGCCCGCAGCGCGAGCTGCCATATGCGCGAAGCGTGAAAAGAATTGGTTGAAGGTATGACCTTGAGCATTTGTCTCGGGATGCTTTTGGTCTGAGGCGAGAGCAGGCTTCTTCATGAGCGTCAAATGTCTCAGGCGCTGCATGTATCACGCGCGCGTCATGTCGGGGATTTCGCGCTCTTCTAACTAACAAGCGTTCCATCGAGTTCCAGCGGCGATTGGAACTCTTCGCTTTGCATGACGGAACTTTATCGCGCGGAGCGCTTTCTTCTGCCGTTGCTCAGACATGAGCGGGCAAGAAAGAGGAGAAACTGATGGGCCGCTACGCTTTGCTGTGGTTGCTTGGAGTCCCGATCCCGATCCTGTTGCTGATCTGGGCGTTCGGCGGCCTGCACTAATATGGGATGGAGCGTGACGGGCGGGGCGTTAGGACACGCTCGTCAGCGCTCCAACACGTCAGCGCTGAAGGAGCTCAGCGCTCAAGCACCTCAGCGCTCAAGCACTTGGCGAATCTTGCGCGACAAGTCGTCCTGCGTATAGGGCTTGGAGAGGAGCTGCACATTCGGATCGAGCCGGCCGTGATGGATAATGGCGTTGGGCGTGTAGCCGGTCGTGTAGAGGACCGCCAAGCCTGGGCGCGCTTTCAGCACTTCCTGCGAGAGCTGCCGTCCATTCATCCCGCCCGGCAGGACGATGTCGGTGAACAAGAGATCGATGTGTGCGCCATTATTGACAATTCTTAGCGCGCCGCCGCCGTCGTGTGCCACCAGCACCTTGTATCCGAGCTCCTCCAACGCTGATCTGGCATATTCACGCACATCCTCGTTGTCTTCCACCAGCAGGATCGTTTCCGACGAGCGTGCTGATATGACGGGCGGGGTGCGTTGCGGCATTTCTTCGGGACTGGCCGCGACCTCCGCCGCCTGACCAAGCCGCGGCAGATAGATCTTGACGGTCGTGCCTTCATTGATCTCGCTGTAGATGCGGATGTGGCCGCCGGTCTGCTTTACGAATCCATGCACCATCGCGAGCCCGAGGCCGGAGCCTTGTCCGTGGCTCTTGGTCGTAAAGAACGGCTCGAACACTCGCCTCATCAGGTCGGGCGGAATTCCAGTCCCGGTGTCGGTGACACTGAGCAAAACATATTGGCCAGGCGTGACGTCGCCAAACTGGCGCGCGTAGGCCTCATCGAGATGGGAGTTGGCGGTCTCGATCGTGAGATGGCCGCCTTTTGGCATTGCATCACGGGCGTTGACGGCGAGATTCAAAATGGCATTTTCCAGCTGATTGGCATCGACAAAAGTCGGCCATAGTCCTGCGGCCAGAACGGTCTCGAAGACAATCGTTTCCCCCATCGTGCGCCGCAGCAGGTCCGAGACGCCGCTGACGATCTTGTTGAGATCGGCCCGCACGGGGGCGAGCGGCTGGCGCCTCGCGAAGGCCAGCAGGCGATGCGTCAGCTTGGCGGCGCTGTGCGCGCCTTGGAGTGCGAGCTCGGCGGGCTTGGTTAGCGCGGTCAGAGCTTCAATGCTTAGTCCATTCGGCTGCGTGCGCGTGATGCGGCGCAGCAGGGTCTCGAGACTGCCGATGATGACCGTCAGCATGTTGTTGAAGTCGTGCGCAATGCCGCCGGTCAGCTGGCCGACCGATTCCATCTTTTGTGCCTGCAGCAGCGTTTCTTCCGACTCACGGCGGCGGCGCGCCTCGTTCTCGAGCTCGGCGGTGCGGAAATCGAGGTCCTCGATGTACTGAAACGTCGAGCGGGCGAAGAACACCACCAGCCCGATTGCGAGCACGAGCGCGCTGCCGCCTGCTCCAACAAGGAATGTCTCCCAGAAGCTGGCCATGTGCTGGCGTTCGTTGAGCAGCGCGAGCTCCCGGCCATTGAAAGCGTCGATGAGCGTCCGCGTCTCGTCCATGATCGACTTGCCAGTCTTGAGCCTGACAAGCTCGATGGCCTCATCCCGCTTCCCCTGACCGGTCAGCGCGAGAACGTCGCGGTAGAAGTCCATCAGCTGCCCGGCCGTGCTGGAGATGGCCTTGAGACTTTGCTGCTGAATGGGGTTGTCGCGGGTCAGCGCGGTGAGCCGCTCGACGGTTTCGGAGATCTGCCGCGGTGCGGCCTGGTAAGGCTCCAGAAAGGCCTCGTCACCCGACAGCAGGAACCCGCGGATGCCGGTCTCGGCGTTGAGCGTGATCGTCAGCAGATCGCGCGCTAACTGGCGAATGTCGATGGTGCGGTTGACCGACTTTTCGGCGTCGGCGGCGCGAAACAGGGCGCCAACCGCGGCTGCGCCCGCAAAGCACATCAAGGCGATTGCGGCGGCCAGGGCCAGTATGCGTTGACGTGAGAACCCGACATTGTCGCCGTGCGTCAGTCTTGGGATCCAACCGGACAACATCGGGGGCACACAGACCTGTCACTGCTCATCGCGGTCCATATATAGTATCCTCCGACCGTCATCGAAGTCCAATTTGACACGATCCTGGTTGCGTCTTGTGTTAACCACCACGCGGTGTCATCCTGACAGTGGAACTTGTCGGGTGGGGCATCGTGATTCAAATCCGGGCCCACAGCATCAGCCAGCCAAAATGCAGGAGAACCTGAGAACGACGCCTACAGAGCGCGCAGGTCTTGCCTTGCTCCGGCCTGATCACTGGCGGGTCGGGCACCGTCTGATCGCGTTGGTGGTGGCTATTGCGCTACCGCTCAATCTCCTGATCGTTGCGGTCATTGTCAGCCTCGCCAGCTCTTCGATCGAGCTGCAGCGCACGAGCCTCCTCTATACGGCCCGCTCGGTGGCGTCTGGCGTCGATGCTCAACTCGCCAAGTATATGGCGATAGCGGCGGATCTGCAGAAGTCTCCGGCTCTGTTCGCGGACGATGCCACAGCCTTCGAGTCGGAAGCGCGTCAGGCTTTGACTGGAGTTCCCGATGCCTGGATCGCGCTTAGCGATGTTTCCGGTCAGCAACTCGTCAATACATCGATAGGTGCCGGGCATCCGCTGCCGCGTCGCGGAGCGGAGGCATTGGCGGCCCAGGAGCGCGCCATCAAAACCCGATCGGTCATCATCACGGGTGTTCGGCGCAGCACTGCGGTTGGCGATTGGGTTGCCACGGTCGAGGCCCCGGTATTCAAGAGTGGCGAGCCGTTTCGGGTGATATCGGTTGCGATCAGTTTGCCGGCCTTTCTCACGATCGTAGGTCAGCTCGATAAGCCCAATGCCTGGCTCGTCGGCATCATCGACGGGGATGGTCGATTTGTTGTCCGGGTTCCGGACAACGACAAGCGGGTCGGTCAGCTTGCGTCGGAAGGCTGGCGCAATGTCCGCCGCCAGGAAGGCATCGCCGAGTTTCACGCGCTTGAGGGCGAGTGGGTCGTCAACGCCAATGCGCTCTCGCGGCTCAGCGACTGGAGCATCGGCATTGGCATGCAGAAGAGCGAGCTGACTGGAGCCGCCTGGCGCGCCGTGCGGTGGTCCGCAATTCTCGGCGCATTGATCTCGCTGTCCAGTCTGTTGTTGGCGGCACAGGTGGCTCGCTCCATCTCCCAGCCGATCAACATCCTGCAAAACAATGCAGTCGCGTTGGTGCATGGCTCGCCCATAGAATATCGCCCGGATTCTCCGGAGATCAGAGAGCTTTGGGACTCGCTGAGCCACGCGGTCGGTGATCGCAACCGCGCAGACCTGGAGTTGAAGCGCCTCAGTGCGCGAATGACCGCGATCGTCGAACTCGTCCTTTGATGCGATTGTCACCAAGATGCTCGACGGCACAATCACGAGCTGGAATGAAAGTGCCGAGCGTTTGTTCGGCTACTCTGAAAAGGAGATCGTTGGGCAATCCATTCGTCGTCTCATTCCGCCCGATCGGCAGCAGGAAGAAGACGACATCATCGCACGCCTGCAGAGAGGCGAGATGATCAAGTCGTTCGAAACGGTGCGCCTGACCAGGGATGGTCATTTGATCGATGTCTCGGTGACGATCTCGCCCCTTCGCGATGGCACGGGCAAGCTGATCGGCGCCTCCAAGGTCGCCCGCGACATCTCCGAGCGCAAGGAGCGTGAGCGGAGGCTGCGGGAGAGCGAGGAGCGTCTGAGCCAGATCATCAATACGGTGAATGCATTCGTCGGCCTGCTCGACGCGAGCGGCAGGATCATTGAGGTGAATGCGCGCGCACTCGAGGCCGCAGGCGCCACGCGTGAGGATGTCCTCGGCCGGCTCATGGCTGACGCTCCCTGGTGGTCGCATTCGCCGGACGCCAGCAAGCGCATGAGCGACATCGTGGCGCGCTGCCTGGCTGGGGAGACCGTGCGCTGCGATCTGCAGTATTCGGTGGATGGCCAACTACGGTGGGTCGATTTCCAGGCGGCGCCTATCTTTGCGGCTGATGGCAGCGTCACCGCTGTGGTGCCATCCGGCGTCGACATTACGGATCGCAAGCGGTCGGAGGAGCAGGTGCGCCTGCTCATGCTCGAGGTCAATCACCGGGCAAAGAACATGCTGGGCGTCGTGCTGGCCATTGCACGCCAGACCACGTCGACGAGTCCGCGCGACTTTCTGGGCAAGCTCACGCAGCGGATTCAGGCGCTTTCCGTCAATCTCGATTTGCTGGTGAAGAACGAATGGCAGGGAGTCGATCTCGAGCCCCTCGTGCATGCACAGCTGGATTACTTTTCCAACTCGATTGGAACCCGTATCACCATCGAAGGGCCCGAGCTCCGGCTGAGCCGGGAGGCCGCGCAGGCCATCGGCATGGCGCTCCATGAGCTGGCAACGAATGCCATCAAGCACGGCGCGCTATCGAATGAGGATGGACGAATTTCCATCGCCTGGACGTGTGACGATGATTTGTTCTCCATATCCTGGCAGGAGCGCGGCGGACCTGCGGTCGAGCCGCCGACACGCCGCGGCTTTGGAAACACCGTGCTGACCACGCTGGCCGAGGCGGCTGTTTCGGGGCACGTGTCCGTCGACTACAACCCGGCCGGCTTGCGCTGGGAGCTGACATGCTCGGCGCGCAATGCGCTGGAGCCTGGTCACGGGCCCGTCAAGGTACAAGCGCGCGAGCGAGCGCAATGAGAACGCGAGTTAGCCGACAATCGCGCGGTGGATGTCATCCATGGAGGCGAACAGATAGTCGGGCTGATGGTCGCGCAGCAGATCGATTGTTGCGTATCCCCAGCTCACGGCGCCCGCGTCGAGCCCCGCCTTTCGTGCAGCGTCAATATCACGGGCTTCGTCACCGATCGCAATGGTACGGTCGGCGCTCGCACCTTGCCGCTTGATGACGGCATGGAATTTGGAGGCCTTGCCCAGCAGAGACGCGCCGCATGCGTAGTCACGAATTCGTCTGGAATTGTCCTGCCCCAGAATACGGCGGACGTTCGCCTCGGAATTCGATGTCACGATCGCGATGGCGACATCGCATTCAGCCAGCCCCGACAGCAGGGCATCGACACCCTGGAACAGCCCTATCAGGTGCGCGTCACGGGCGACCAGCTGCCGCATATATCGCGCGATGAACGGGATCTTCCAGATCGGAACTCCCAGATAGCGAATGATGTCGGTGGTTCGTTGTCCCCTCAGCTCCTCCAGCTCCGCGTCGGTGATCTGCCGGAAGCCGTAGCGCCGCGCAACGTCGTTGATCGTCGATCGAAGCCACGCAGCACTGTCCGCCAGCGTTCCATCGAAGTCAAAGATGGCAAGGTCATAACGCTTCATGAGATCGTTTACCTTTGCTGGACGGCGGGTCGTGATCCGGCTCTGCGCGTGGGCGGATCGTCGGGCGGGCGTGTGCTGCCAGGAACCTTACGCCTGCCTCCGACTTGTAACCAATGCCTCGTATTGTTTTTTGTTGCTGATTGATCCTGGAGAGCGACATGGCGAAGAGAAGGACCAAGAGAAAGACACGGAGATATTCGCGGAGCGCTGGCGCGGACGTCGAGAAGGAGATGCATCGCTACAAGCGTGGCACAGCCAGGAGCGGTCCAGGCGGCAAGGGTGGCAGGGTGAAGAGTCGCAAGCAGGCGATTGCAATCGGGCTGTCCGAGGCGCGCAAGAAGGGGAAGAAGGTGCCGGCGAGGCCGGCGCGCCGTAGCAAGTAGGCCCGCTCGCCAACGGCAGACCACCCGCAATGTTCACCCGCGCGCGAGACGGCCCATAGGGTCCACGTGCGCGCTTCGTGTGCCCTTTCGAGTTTTGGTGGCACTCGTCACTCTTGTTTGGCGGGCGACGCTTTCACGCGCACGTGATCGTTGGCCTTTGTGATCGGTATCCGATCTTTCATAAACCTCGCGCTGTAATTGCGACTATTAACGACTGCGCTACATTGTCGAGTGAAGGTCAGCGGTGCTATAGCAATCGAAGTCGCGGCGCCGGATCGCCAAACGCATCGCATGACGTACCGAGATGGAATGAGACGTCGATGGAGCCCGCGCAGGGCAGGGGTCGCGCTGGTCGCGGCCTATGCGTTGGCGCTGCAGGCGCTGCTTGCCAGCTTTGGTGTCGGGGCGGCGCTGGTGCGCGACCAGGCGGCGACCATCGCGGGCGTGATCTGTTCAGGTGGCGTTGCGTCTTCCCTGCCTGTCCCGGTCGCTCCGCTGGAGCACGACAGCTCGGATTGCTGCATTCTGTGTGGAGCACCCGCTCCCGCGCTGCTCGATCACGTCAGCGCGTTGAAGCTTGCGGTCGAGGGCTTGTCGTCTCGTTTGTTGGCGCCGCTTGGTGTGCATCATCACGACACGATGGCGTGGTTGCCCGGCCGCGCGCGCGCGCCGCCGACTGCATAGTTGCGCGTTTCTTCTGGGATCTGCCGCCTCAGCATCAACGACTGGCAGTCGCCGGTGGCTTCAGTATTGCCGCGCAGGCGCGAGATCCTCGGCCATCCTTGAGCTCAACCGAAATATGAGAGGCTAACAATGTCACAAGCACGTAAGTTCTTGCTCGCGATGTGCACGCTCGCCGCCACGGTCGGCGCGGCGCTCGCACAGACCTACTCCGTCGGCCCGATGAAGGTCGACCAGCCCTGGGTTCGCGCTACGCCGGGTGGGGCCAAGGTTGGTGGCGGCTACGTGACGATCACCAATACGGGCACAACGCCTGATCGGTTCTTGGGTGGCACGCTGCCGCAGGCGGCTCGCTTCGAGGTGCACGAAATGAAGATGGAAGGCGGCACCATGCAGATGCGCGAGGTCAAGGGCGGGCTGGAGATTGGGCCCGGCCAGAAGGTCGAGCTCAAGCCGGGCGGCTATCACATCATGTTCATGGACCTGCGCGCGCCATTCAAGCAGGGCGACAAGCTGAAGGGGCAGCTGCGCTTCGAGAAGGCCGGCACTGTGGACGTCGAATTCAAGGTCGAGTCGATTGGCGCCGGCGGTCCGGCGATGCCGAAACACGGTCATTAACGATCACTGTAGCGATCGCGCCGCCGGCCGCGTCTCGACGCAACCGGCGGCGTCTGCTACAGCGGCGGCTTGTCGGCGTCGCGCAGGAAGGCGGGAGTTGAATGGGTATTCGGATCGGCACCGCGGAGCGGGACGGCACCTTTCACAGCCAAGGTATCGCGCTCAAAGCCGTGCTCGATCAGCGTGCTGCGCTTGCTCCGGTCGAGGTGCTCGAATCGAGCTCGGCCAGTATCGAGAATGCCAACCGGCTGCACACAGGCGAGATCGAGCTCGGCTTCATGGCCTCGAACTGGATCGGACGTGCGAAGAACGGCGAGCCGCCATTCGCGCAGCCGATCGAGATCCGCATGGTGGCGCCGATGAACGCCGGCCCCCTGTTCTTCATCGTGCGCGCCGGCTCGCGATATCCGCACGGTCGCCGACCTGCGCGGCCGCCGGGTTGCGGTTGGCATGAAGACGAGCGGCATGGTGCAACACGCGCATAATATTTTCGGCGTGCTGGGACTGAGCTTCTCGGATTTCACCCCGGTCTATCTCGATTTTGCCGCCGGCGCCGATGCGCTGGCGCTCGGCGAGGTCGATGCCCAGTTCCAATGCCCGATCCCGAACAAGGTGATGACCGATCTGTCCGAGCGCATTGCAGTCAGGGTGCTGCCCTATGCGGCCGGCGATCTCGACCGGTTGATGCGCGCGGTGTCGTTCTATCGCCCTGTGACTATGCCCAGGGACGCGATCTGCGGCTTGGATGCCGACGTGGCGCAACCCGCGGTCGTGAACATCCTGGCCACTCATGCGCGTGTGCCTGAGCCGATCGTGCGCGAAGCGGTCACCGCGATCGTAGCCGGCGCGGACGAGCTTGCCCGCCATAATCCCCTGTTTGCGGGGCTCCGCAAGCTGTTCGCGCCGCTGCCGACGCAGGGGGCGGCGGCGCTCGAGTTCGGGGGCGTCAGGCTCCATCCGGGCGCAATCGCGGCCTATCGCGCCGCGGGATTGCTGGCCGCGCAGGCCGCGGAGTAGATTGGAGCTCAGAAGAACGATCAAGGAGACGCGCCTATGGCCTATACCCTGGATAATTTCTGCACGGATGCGCATGCGCTCTTGAAGGCGAAGCCCCTGGCCGAGGCGCTGCCGCAGGTGGCCGATCGCCTGTCCCACCTGCTGGTCAATCCGCAATTCGTGGCCGAAACCTTCAACGACGACATGCCGCCCGGCAAGCGCGTGCTCTTTCACGACAAGGAGCTCGACTTCTATGTGCTGGCGCATGTGCAGGAGGGCGGCAAGAAGGGCAAGCCGCACAGCCACGGCAGCTCGTGGGCGATCTATGGCAACGCCAAGGCGGTCACCGGCATGACCGAGTGGCGCCGCGTCAATCCGGCGAGCGACGAGCACTACGAGCTGACGATGGCGAGCCAGTACGGTCTCGGTGTTGGCCAGACTCGCGCCTATGGCCCCGGCGTGATCCATTCAACCGAGCACAAGGAAAAGGCGTGGGTCATCCGCGTCACCGGCACCGACCTCGACAAACTGCCGCGCTATCATTTCCGCAAGCAGGACAAGATCCTGGAAGCGGTGTGAGGCGCAGTCTCGGCGGTTGTCTTCACACACTTCTTTCGGCACCCACGCAGATACTAGACTGCGATGGGGGCAGAGCGTTGCCACATCGTTCCGTCCGCCCCTAGTCCGCGAGGACGGGCGTAACGCTCTAATGTTGTGGAGGGACAAAAGCAGCGGGCCGTTGCATTTCCCTATCGCCGTTGTTCGCAGTCTCAGCGTAGAAGCAAAAAACACTGGCCAACGGTGGTATTAAAAGACCACTATGCGGACAATGATTCGCAACGAGCCCCGTCTCGAAAAGCAACGCCACCAGGCCGGCCCATTTACACCGCAGGTCTCAGACCTGCTTACGGCCGGTCTCGCACAGCACCGTGCCGGCAACCTCCAACTGGCGCGCGACACCTATCAGGTCGTATTGACGATCGATCCGCTCCAGGCGGACGCGCTGCATCTTCTCGGGGTGACTTTTCTCAACGAGCGCCCGAGCGAAGCCGAGTCTCTCATTCGGCGCGCGATCTCGTCCGACAAGCGCAATCCGCTATACTATTCCAATCTGGCCAACGCCCTCCGCAACCAGAAAAGGTTCGAGGAGGCGCTTGCGATGTATGACAAGGCTTTGCGCCGCAAGCCGGACCACCTTGAGGCGCACGTCAACCGTGGTCTGACCTTGCTGGCGCTGCGGCGGCCCGTCGATGCTGTCGCAGCTTTCGGGGCGGCGCTCACGCTGGAGAGTGATTTTCCGGCGGCGCTCAAGTTTCGCGGTGACGCTTTCTACGAGCTTCGTCGCTGGGATGAGGCCGTGGCCGACTATGATCGGCTGCTCGCCATCACGCCCGGCGATCCGGGTGCGCTCAACAAACGCGGTCTCGCGTTGCTTGAGCTCAAGCGCCTCGACGAAGCACTCGAGAGCTTCGATCTTGCGCTTGTATTCGTGTCGGACCACCCGGAAATCGTGAACGGCCGCGGCTGTGTGCTGAGAGCCATGGGACGGCTCGATGAGGCCTTGGAGTGCTTCACCCGCGCAGCTTCGTTGAAGCCGGACTATGCCTGAACCAAGCGCCACTCTGCAGGACTTGGCGAGTATTCCTCGGGAGTCATTGTCCTCCCTATTCGCTACTCGCCATTCGCCATTTCGCCCTTATCACTTCTCTCCCGCGATCACATTGTAGCGCGCGATCACGTCCTTCGGGGTCGCCGCCATGCGCCCGACCAGCTGGAGAATCTCGCTCAGCGTCGATCGGGCTCATGTCGATGCCGAGCTTGGCCGCTTCGTCCAGGACTCCCGGGTCCCGGCACATCGCCATGAAGGCGTCCTGCAGCGCCTTGACACGATCGGCCGGCACGCCGGGCGGCGCGACGAACGGCAGCGACATGAAGAACGGGATCTCGGCAAACTCGATCAGCGACAGCATGTCGGGGCTTGGCGCGAGCTCGCGCCCGGTCGGCACGTCGGGAAACTCGGGATGGCGCGTGGTGCGGCCGAACTGCAGGAGCGCGCGGAACGCGCGCTTGTCCCACATGTCGCGCTGGCCGGTCTTGACTGAGCTCATGCCGACGAGCTGGCCGTCGATCTCCTTGCGCTGCATCGCGAGGAACAGCGGCGCAGCTCCCGTATAGCCGCGCACCACGTTGACGTTGAGGCGCAGCACCTCCTTGGCGATGATGCCGAAGATGAGATTGCTGGATGCGGCGTTGTTGGCGCCGAGCGTGAGCTTCTGGGCGCCGCCCGGCTTGATGTCGTCGACGCTCTTGACCGGATGATCGGCGTTGATCAGCATCAGGTAGGCGTCGTCCGCATAGGACGACATGCTGCCGAGCCAGACGAGCTTGGTCGGATCGAACTGCGCCTGCGGATCGCCCTGAATGGCGAGCTGCGGCGTCGCGCGCTCGAGCTTGGCGAGCACGGTGCCGTCCCGCTCGGACGCATTGTAGATGCGGTTGGCGGTGACGAGGCCGCCGCCGCCCGGCGTGTTCTGCACCACGATGATCGGATTGCCCGGGATGAAGCGGCCGAGATGCTTGGACGCGAAGCGCGCCGTGATGTCGTTGATGCCGCCGGGCGAGGTGCCGACCAGCATGGTGACGGTCTTGCCCTTGTAGAACTGCTCGACCGTTTGCGCGTTCGCGGATGGCATCGCGATCAATCCCATGGCCAGGCCGCCCAGCATAGCCGCCAGTGTTCGTGCCATCATCGGACGTCTCTCCTGTTTCTTCGCTCGTGCCGTTGCAGCAAACTCGGGACGGCGTCGCGCTGTCATTCCCGGTTCGCTGCGCTCAATCCGAGCTACGGCAGGGCTCCCGCAGCATACATCCAAAGCCGCTGCGCGGCTCGCGCACATGCAGCCGCTTCTGGAACTCCCAGACCCGCGCCGTCACCGGATGCACCACCGGCACCTGCAGGTCGCGCTCCAGCGTCTCGATGATCTCGAGCGTGCGCCAGCCGGAGCCGAGCATGTAGATCGCGTCGGCGCCCTTGCGTCTTGAGGAAGTTCTTCTTGATATGGGCGTAGATCTGCTCGCCGGAGAGCTCCTGCACCTTGTTGAACGGCACGTCGATGCCGTCCATGCCGCGCACCTTGAAGCCGGCATCGGTGAAGTATTGCGCGAAGATCGTGTTGAGCTTGTCGGGGAAATAGGTGGCGCCGACGAAGCTCTTGGCCTTGACCGCCTTGAGCGCGCGCACATGGTTCTGCGCCACGCTGATGATCGGCGTCTTGTATTTCTTCTCCCAGGCGGCGACGATCTTGGCCTCGCCCTTGAAGCCGTGCACCATGAACGGCGGCGCGCCGTTGGGATGGATGAGGTCGCATTTCTGCTCGGCCAGCACCGCGATCGAGCTTCTCGTAGTGCGGCATCATGGTCTCGAACTCGTCCTCGGTGCCGCGGCTGATGTTGAGGAACAGCGGGATGAGCCCGATGCCTTCGGGCAGCAGCCGGCAGACCTCCTCGGTCATGCCGGGCCGCATGGTCGGATTGACCATGCCGACGACGCCGCGCCAGCTGGAGAATGACATGAGACGTTTCCTTCCGCGTTCTCGTCCTGCGTGCAGCCGGGCGCGAATGCGCTGTGCAGATAGCCGCGCTATCGACCCGCGCTATTGGCGAGACGTATCCTGCGCTGACGGCGGGCAAGCGACGGAGCTGGCGCTATTCGCCGTAGTCGCTCTTCGCCGCGTCGGCCGACACATAGCCTTCGGCCATGTCGTGCGCAAGCGCCGCGCGGTCGCGCTTGCCCGGATCGCCGATAGCCGCCGCCGCCCGCGCTCTGCAGCAGGAAGCGTTCGCCCGCCTTCATCTCGACGCGCGCCGAGGCCGTGCGTCTCGAATTCCTGTGGCGTGCCGAGCCGCACCACGAAGCGGGCGCGCTCGCCGGCGCTTGCCGCCGGCGACGCCGCTCGGCGGAAAGCGGGTCTTGTTGAAGCGGCGGATGACGGTCGCGTCCTCCAGCAGTTCGTATTCGCGCTGCATCGCGAGCCCGCCGCGCCACTGCCCGGCGCCGCCCGAATCCGGCACGAGATCGAAGCGCGTGATGCGGCAGGGAAATTCGGATTCGAGAATCTCGATCGGCGTGGTGTGCAGGTTGCTCAGATGCGTCGCGGTCGCGGTCGCGCCGTCGTGGCCGATGCCGCCGCCATAGGCCGAGCCGGCGATCTCGTATTGCATGGTGGATCTGGCCGGGGCGCGGCCTTGCTCCAGGCGATGCCGAGCGCGCTCGACGCGCCCGAATGCGCGATGGCGCGGGCCGGATTGAAATGCGCGAGCGCCTCCAGGATCACGTCGACCAGCAGCAGGTTGACCATCTGATAGCTCGAGACCGGCGCGGGCGGATCGGCATTGGTGATGGTGCGCGGCGCGAAGCGTCAGCCGCACCACGTCGCGCATGCCGTCGTTGAAGTGCAGGTCGGGCCGAGACTGCCGATCAGCGAATAGAACACGCAGGCCTCGACCATCGAGGGCCGCAGATTGACCGGCCCCTTGGCCTGCGGATCGCTGTCGGAAAAATCGAAGCTGCGCGAGGCCGTCCTTGATCGCGATCGTGACGGCGAGCTTGATCGGCTTGTCGACCACGATGCCGTCGCTGTCGAGAAAGCCTTCGGCCGATGATGTGCCTTCCGGCAGCTTCGCGATCGCGGCCGCGCAGCTCGTCGGCGGCGCCCTTGAGGATCGCGGCGAAGGCGTCGGTCACGGTCGCGGCGCCGAAGCGGCCGCACAGCTCCTTGACGCGCGCGGCGCCCATCTGCGTGACCGCGATCTGCGCATGGATGTCGCCGCGCACCAGCTCGGGCTGGCGGCTGTTGGTGAGGATGATGCGCTCGATGTCGGGCAGCGCGCTCGCCGGCTTCCCAGATCTTGATCGGCGGCAGCAGCAGGCCTTCGTGGATACATCTCGGTCGCGTTGGCCGAGGTCGAGCCCGGCACCGTGCCGCCGACGTCGGCCTTGTGCGCGATCGAGCCCGAGAAGGCGACGATCTGGCCGTCGGCGAAGACCGGCGCGACGAACGCCATGTCGGAGACATGCGGCAGGCCGCCTTCGTAGGGATGGTTGGAGACGAACACGTCGCCTTCGTGGATCGCGCCCGCGCTTGCCGTAGACCTCGAGGATGCGGCCGACCAGATGGCGATAGACCGGCGCATGGAAGAACATCGGCGGCGCCACGATCAGGCGGCCGTCGCGGTCGAGGATCACGCAGGAGAAGTCGCGCGACTCGCGGATGATGGTGGAATAGCCCGAGCGATAGAAATGATAGTGCATCTCATCGACCAGGCTGGCGATCTTGTTGCGCAGGATCTGGATGGTGATGGCGTCCATGGTCGCCCTCTTGTAGCCCGGGTAGAGCGAAGCGAACCCGGGTCTCTGATCCCGGATTTCGCTAACGCTCAATCCGGGCTACATCTTCTCCGAATCAGATTGCGATGCCATCGACGCGCCCGCTCCAGCCGGCGGGATGACGGTGGTGGCGTCGAACTGCTCGACGATGGCGGGGCCGGCGATGGTCGCGCCGATGTCGAGGCGGTCGCGCTCGTAGAGCGTCGCCTCGACCGACTGCTTCGCCGCCGAAATGGATGCGCGCGCTTGCCCTTGACGGCGACGTCGGCGAGCCGCGGCGACGCCGGTGCGGCTCCGCGCGCGGCTCGTATTTCGGCACCGTGACGCGCACGCGCAGGCGATAGCTCACCACCTCGACCGGGCGCTCCTTGGCGGCGTGGCCGTGGATCTGCGCGTGGCGCTCGTCGAAGCGCTCGCGCGCGGCGGCCAGCGACGCCGCGGTCAGCCGCTGCGTGAACAGGCCGTCGAGCGGCGTGCGCAGTTCGTAGCCCTGGCCGGTGTAGCGCAGATCGAGCTCGCGCGCGAACCGCGCGGCGGCGGCCGTCCATGCCCTCGGCTGCAAGCTCCTCGCGCGCCTTGGCCTCGAGCTGCCGGAAAATGCTCCTCGGCGTGCTCGGCGCTGACCTCGGCGAGCGGCCGCAGCTCCGAGCGGATGTAGTCGTGCACCACGTCGGTGCAGAGCAGCCCCAGCGCCGAGAACGCGCCCGGCCGCGGCGGCACCAGGATGCGCCGCATGCCGAGCTCCTCCGCGACCGCCGCGGCATGCACCGCGCCGGCGCCGCCGAACGGCAGCAGCGTGAAGGCGGAGAGATCGACGCCGCGCTTGGCCGCGAACACGCGCACCTCGTCGGCCATGCGCATGTCGACGATGCGCTGGATGCCGGCGGCGGCCTCGAGCACGTCCATCTTGAGCGGATCGGCGACATGCGGTCTTGAGCGCGGCGCGCGACGCCGCGACGTCGAGCGTCTGCGCGCCGCCGAGGAAATAGTCCGGGTTGAGATAGCCGCAGACGATGTCGGCATCGGTGACGGTCGGCCGCGTGCCGCCGCGTCCGTAGCAGGCCGGGCCCGGATCGGCGCCGGCGCTCTGCGGGCCGACATTGAGAAAGCCGCCGCCGTCGATCCAGGCGATCGAGCCGCCGCCGGCCGAGATCGAGGTCATGTCGAGCGCCGGCACGTCGATCTGGCGGCGCGCGATCGTCGCCCTCGGTGGTCTCGAGCGGCATGCCGCCTTCGATGAAGGCGATGTCGGCGGAGGTGCCGCCCATGTCGAGCGTGACGAGGCCGGCTGCGCGCGTCGTCCTCGCGCGAGATAGGCGCGCGGCCTGCGCGCCGGCGGCCGGGCCGGAGAACAGCGTGTGCACGGTGCGGCCGCCCGCGATCGCGGCCGAGAACGGCATCACGCCGCCGTTCGATTGCATCAGGAAGCGCTGCTGCGTGCCGACGCCGGCCTCGTCGAGCCCGCGGTTGAGATGGTCGATGTAGTGCACCATCACCGGCTCGAGATAGGCGTTGAGCAGCGTGGTCGAGAGCCGCGCCCATTCGCGGATGCGCGGCAGCACCTCGCTCGACAGCGAGACATGCACGCCGGGAAATTCCTCGCTGGATGAGCGCGCGCGTCTCCTCCTCGTGCGCCGGATTCATGAACGAGAACAGGTAGCAGACCGCGATCGACTCGACGCCCGCCGCCTTGAGCTCGCGCGCGGCCGCGCGCACGGCCTCGCGGTCGAGCGGCAACGAGCACGTTGCCGGCATAGTCGGAGCGCTCCGGGATTTCCTTGGTCAGGCTCTGCGGCGCGATCGGCTGCGGCTTGGCATAGAAATAGTCGAACAGGTTGCCGTCGCGCGCCTGGTTCTGCACCTCCTGCACGGCGCGATAGCCCTTGGTGATGAGCAGCCCGACCTTGGCGCCGCGCATCTCCAGCAGCGCATTGGTGGTGATCGTGGTGCCGTGCGCGAAGAACTCGATGTCGCCGGGCGCGATGCCGCGCGCGACGAACTTGCCGACGCCATTGAGCACGCCGAGCGCCGGGTTCTTCGGCGTGCTCGACACCTTCTCGACCATGCAGCGCGCCGGTCGACGGTGTCGAGCAGCACCAGGTCGGTGTGCGTGCCGCCGACGTCGACGCCCAGCCGGTAGCGCGCGCGCCGCTCATGCGTGTAACCCATCCCTGCGGCGACCGGTCCAGGTTCGGCACCTGGTCGAAAGCTGATACTGATCGATCCCGTGCCTGACGCGCGGGCAGACAAAATGCCGGCGAGACGAGGAGGGACACGCAAGATGCGCACGTTCAGGGGAGCCATTGGTGCGAGCCATCCTTGCCTTGTCGGCGCTGGCGTCGTCAACCGCAGGGCGCCCAGTCGGTCGCCGATTTCTATCGCGGCAAGACGATCAGCATGGTGATCGCGACCGCGCCCGGGTGGCGACTATGACTTGCGCGCGCGGCTGCTCGCCCGCCATATCGGCCGCCACATCCCGGGCGAGCCGGCGATCATGCCGCGCAACATGCCGGGCGCGGTCGGCGTGCAGGCGGCGAACTGGCTTGCCAGTGCAGGCGCCGCGCGACGGCACCGTCATCCACGCCATCATGCAGAACATGTCGGCCTATCAGGCGCTCGGCGGCGCCAGCGTCGAGTTCGACACCCGCAAGTTCTTCTGGATCGGCAACACGACCGATACGCCCAATGTCATCAATTCGTGGCATACCACCGGGATCAAGACCATCCAGGATGTGATGACGAAGGAGCTCGTTGTCGGGGCGCCCGGCACCGCGACCTCGTCGGTCTACTATCCGAAGGCGCTCAACGAGCTGGTCGGCACCAAGTTCAAGATCGTGTCGGGCTATCCGGGCGGCAACGACGTCAATCTGGCGATGGAGCGCGGCGAGGTCGGTGGACGCGGCTCGAATTCCTGGGCCTCCTGGAAATCGACCCATCCGCAGTGGCTCGACCGAGAAGAAGATCTTCATCCTGGTGCAGATCGCGCTCAAGCGCGACCCCGACCTGGCCGACGTGCCGACCATGATCGGAGCTTGCGAAGAACGACGACGACCGTACGGTGCTGCAGTTCCTCTCGGCCGACATCCCGATCAGTCGCGCCTATGTGACGACACCCGATACGCCGCCCGATCGCGTGCAGGCGCTGCGCCGCGCCTTCGACGCCACCATGAAGGACCCGGCGTTCCTGGACGAGGCCGCAAAGTCCAGCATGGACATCAGCGCTTCGACCGGCGAGGAGGCGCAGAAATTCTCCGACATGATCGCCAATACGCCGCCGGCCGTGATCGCGCGCGCCAAGGTGATTTGGATGTGAAGTAAGGAAGGGCGAAATCGGACGATAAGGAGTGGCAGGCATTGCCACATCCCCCGTTCGTCCCCGCGCAAGCGGGGACCCAGGCTTTCTAGACTAGGCCTTCGTATTTGGCACTGGGTCCCCGCTTGCGCGGGGACGAACGGAGACTGCTGCACGCGTAACATTGCAGCGCGCGCTGCCTCAACCCCTACTCGTCGGGATTCATATGCCAGTCGGGGCTCGGCGGCGGGCCCCAGCCGGCGATCGAGCGGTTGGCGCGCGTCCATACTTTCGGCCGCTGCGGCTGGTCCTCGTGCCAGGGGCGCGGATCGAAGATGCCGATCTCCTCATCCAGAATCTGATCAAGCTCGGCGAAGAACTCGATCACCTGCTTGTCGGGATTGCGATGATAGATCGACACGTTGTGGCCGGGGCCGTGCCGCAGTGGTCCCCAGATGATCGGGATGCGATTCTGTGAAAGCACGTCGCAGCCGTTCTCCAGATGCGAGAAGTCGCGCAGCTGGAATGCAAAGTGATGCAGGTTGGTATGCTTGCCCTTGACGAAGTTCACGACGTGGTGGTCGGGGTTGCAGCGCATGAACACGAACACGTCCTCGATCCAGTCGGAAACGCGAAAGCCGAGGATGCGCTGGTAGAAGTCCGCGACCGCATGCACGTCCGGCACCACGAAAGCGACGTGGCCGAGCTTGAACGGCGAAACGCCCGCGGTCGACTGGCTGGGCGTCAGATGACGCCATTCCGACAATAGCTCGATGGTCGTGCCCTTGATGTCGTCGAACGCGAGCAACCTGGGCATGCCCGGAATATCGTCGCTGCGCTCCTCGTTCTGAATGCCTTGCGCGGCGAGGAAGCGGCTCATCTCGCCGAAATCAGAGTTCGGCGTCACCTGGAACGCAAGCTTGGCGCAGCGCGCGCGCTCGCCGCGCTTGAGCTGCAACACCAATTGACCGACCTTGCTGGTAAGCAGCGCGCGATCCTTCTCGCGCGCCGCGACCACGAGGCCGGTGACCTTGGTGTAGTGCTCGATCTGCGCCTCGAGATCGGGCGTTTCGAAGGTCGCGTGCGAGATCTGCCGCACTTTGATCATGTTGAGTGTCCTGCTTCCAATGTTCGTGAGCCGTCGCAGTGGCCCGACACTAACTTCGGAAGCAGGGGAGCACTAGGTCGCCAAACAAGGTTAATTCGGCGACCGGCAATGCACTTTCGGATTGCCTATGGGGCCATCCAGGCAGCGTTCCGTGCCGGGGCAAACCCGACAGGGATAAGAGCGATTTCCTTCAGAGATTTGATATCGACCACCGAGATGTTATTGGTGTGTTCATTGGCCACGTAGGCCGTCTTGTCGTCCGGCGTGATCACCAGCCAGCCCGCACCCTTGCCGCCAAGCGCGATACCGCCTAAGAGCTTCAGGTCCGGCACCGAGTATGCGTAGAGGGTGCTGTTCAGTCTGCTGTTGATCAGCAACGTCTTTTGATCCGCGGTGAGGGCGATGCCGTGAGAGACGGAGGGCCCGCCGTGGCGGTTCTGCTTTTCAGGGGCTATCTCTGGAAGCTTGATCTCATTGATCTTCGCTTGCGTCGCAAAATCCAGGACCGCAAATCCATTGGCCGTACCGTTTTGAGCGAAGACCCACTTGGTGGAGCCGTCCGGATTTGACGAGATCGCCATCGGGGAGGGCGCTGGATTGATGAGCAGGCTCCAGGCGACCTCGTTGGTCCGTACATCGATTACGTTCATCAAGTTCGCCGGCGGCTTGGCCCCTCTGCTGGAGCCAGCAATCACGTACTTGCCATCCGGCGTGACGTTCAGGTCATGGATGCCGCCCCTGAGCGGGATGGTCTTGACCTTCTCAAGCGATGCTGCGTCGATCACGTCAACGCCGCCACTCGGATTGGCCTTGATCTGCGGAAATTCTGAATAGTCGTCGTACGTCAGGGCGATCGCCACATAGATCCATCGCCCGTCAGGCGTGACGTCGACAAGGTTCGGATTCCCGCTCAGAGCAATTCGTTTGGTCACCTGGAGCGTCTTCCCGTCGATGACGATGAGCGTCTTGTCCGCCTGTTCACTGACGTAGATTCGGCCGCCGTCGGGGGCGACCGCCAGGCCATGAGGCGCTTCGATTCCCTTGATCTCTCCCACCACCTTGTTTGTGCTTGGATCGATGATGTGGATGTTGTCTCCGGCCGAGTTCGTCTGGATTATCCGGAGCTTCGATTGCTGCGCGGCCGCCAATGAGAAACATGCCGTGCACAGAACGATCCCGGCGAGGGCTGCGAGACTACCACGAAACATGTGCTTGTTGGTCATATTCGTCATCCCATGTTTGCAACAACCGTTATCGTCTTGCGGCATTCACGAGGAGACAGATTCACCTGCACTTGCACGCAGCTATTTCGCCGTCTCTCCCATCACGAATGCCTTCAATGTCAACCAATCCGGGTCCTGCTGCGAGGCGAACTGCTGCGCTCCGCCGTGGTGAGCGTCGCCGCCGGCCTCTTCGGCAAGCGGATGTTTGATCAGTTTGCTCTCCAAGTAGCCGGGCATGGCCACCCGCTTGACCAGCTCGAAGTTCAGGCGCGATTGTTCTTCGTTCCAGGTCACGCTCCCGGGCGAGAGCGGCACCAGCTTGAACGCCGCGTTGTTGAACGTATGGCAAACAACGCAGCGAGCGTGGCCAGGACGCCTGGCAAGAAACACCGCCTGGACCTTGGTTCTGAAAAACTCGTAATCCAGCGAGGGCGATGCGGCGGGGGAAGACGCTGGTTGGCTCCCAGCCTGTGTCGACAACCCGGTCGCCGCCGCGAACAGACACGCCGCGACGACGATATAAGACGAGGCCCTTCTCATTCGAACCTCCCTGCAAATTATGGTTGTGATGTTGAGCGTATGCCCCGGTGAAAGCGCCTGTCAAGTTTGCCGCTGCATTGAAGAGACGCTGTATTGAAGAAACGGTCGTCGATTTCTGCATTGCAGCAAGTGCGCAGCAATCTGATACTCCTGCCTGCACGCTAACGTGATCGATCACGCGGCAGCTACTCGATGACCTCGTCCGCGCGCAGGCGTGCGATGTCGGGCAGCGCAAGACCGAGTGTTGTAGCGGTCTTCATGTTAAGCACGATCTCGTATTTCATCGGCGCCTGCACTGGCAGGTCGATCGGTCTTTCGCCCTTGAGGATGCGGTCGACATAGCCGGCGGCTCGTCGAAATGGTTCGATCTGATCGGTGCCGTAGGAGATCAATCCGCCTTCTTCGATATATCGGCGGAACGCATAGATTGCGGGCAGCCGATACAAGGCGGCCAGCGTAATGATCTGCTCGCGGCCGGCCCGATCCAATTGTGATGCCACGATCAGACCGTGATTGGGGCCGTGCACGAAGGTAGCGATGCCACGTTCGATTTCGCCAGCGTCGTGATCTCCGAACGCAGCCAACTCCACGCCGTGCTTCGGTGCGACGGCGCGTAGCGCCTCCATCATCGGTCCCATCGCGGTGGATGTGGCGCCCAAGAGGACAGCAACGCGCGTAACGTTCGGCGCGAGTTGCTTGAGCAGTTCGAGGAACTTCCAGCCGAAGCGGGGTTCGAAATTCAGGAAGCCGGTGGTATTGCGCGCCGGACGAGCCACTCTCCCGAGATAGCCGCCGCCAGCCGGGTCGGTGGCATTGGCGAATACGATCGGCAAGCGGCTGGTTGCCTGTTGCAGCGCCGCCAAGGCTGAGGCGCCGCCGGCCAGCAGGACGTCTGGCGCGGGCGCGACCAATTCCTGGGCATATTTGCGATAGCGCTCGGGATCGTGTCCCGCCGCGCGATAGGCAAGCTCCAGGTTGCGGCCGACGATCCAGCCTAATCGTGCCAATCCTTGCACGAAGGCCGCCAGACGGGCTTGGCCGTCCGCATCATCAGCGGGCAGGCCGATCAGGAAGCCGATGCGGCGCGTCGCGTCGCGTTGCTGCGCGAGCGCAGCGAGCGGCCAAACCGCCGCACCGCCGAGGACGCTGACGAACTCGCGCCGGTGCATCGGGTACCCCTTGCCGGCAAGCACGCGCTCGTGGGCAAGGTAGCACGCCGCGCGCGCAGTGCCAGACTCAGCCGTACGTCTTCAGCACATGACGGGCGATCACCATCTTCATCACTTCGCTTGCGCCTTCGGTGATGCGGTAGCTTCGTTGCTGCCGCCACATCTTCTCGATCGGCAGATCGGTGGTGAGCGCGATGCCGCCGTGGATCTGCATGCACTCGTCGGCGGCGCGGAACGCCATCTCGTCGGCGTAGTACTTGCACACGTAGCAGTCCTCGCGCGCATCCTCGCCGGCGTCGAGGCGGCTCGCGGCCTTGTACACGAGAAGCCGCGCGGCCTGCAGCTCGATATACATGTCGGCAAGCTTCCATTGGATCGCCTGGCGGTCGGCGAGGGGGCGCCCGAAGGTCGAGCGTTGCTTGGCATAGGACGTCGCCATCTCCAGGCAGCGCTCGGCAACGCCGAGTGCGCGCGCGCCATGCTTGATGCGGCCGGCGCCGAGCCATTTCTGCGCCAGGCCAAAGCCCTTGCCTTCCTCGCCGATGAGCTGGGTCGCGGGCACGCGGACATTGTCGAGAATGATCTCCCAGGGCCGGTCGCCCATCATGGTCTGATAGGAGGTGCCGAGCTTGACGCCGGGCGTGTCCATGTCGACCAGGAAGCATGAGATGCCGCCGTGCGAGCCCTTGGAGCGGTCGGTCGCCGCCATCAGCTGCATGAAATGCGCCTTGTTGGCGCCGGTGATGAAACGCTTGGTGCCGTTGATCACGTAGTGATTGCCGTCGCGCACGGCTGTCGTGCGCATGCCGCCAGGGTCGGAGCCGGCGTCGGGCTCGGTCTGCGCGAACGCGACCTTCTTCTCGCCGCGCAGCACTGGCAGCAGATATTTCTCCTTCAGCTCGCCGGTGAGCGTGAACAGGATGTGACGCACCGACGGGCCGGTGATGCCCTCGCCGCGCGCCGGCAACGCGATCGTGCGCGAGAGCTCCTCGACCACGATGGCGCGCTGGAACAGCGAGAGGCCGGGCCCGCCGTATTCCTCCGGCACCTCCATCATCCAGATGCCGAGGTCCTTGGCGCGCTGCTGGAAGCGCGACAGGAACTCCGGCTTGATCTCCTCGCCCTCGGCCGTGACGGTCTGGCGCTCGACCGGGATCAGCTCGGCGTTGACGAAGCGCCGCAGCAACTCCTTGAACATCCGGAGCTCTTCTGGAAGCTGGAATTCCATCACGCATCTCCCCGGTTCCGCCAGATCACGCGCACGTCGACCGCAACCGCGCCGTTCGGGCGGACCATCAACGGATTGATCTCGATATCCTCGATGCGCGCACGGTGATCGAGATAGAACTGCGCCAGCGCCCGTACGGTTGCTTCGAGCGCCTTGCGGTCGGCGGGCGGGCGGCCGCGGAAGCCCGAGAGGAGCTTGTTGAGCCTCAGACTATCGATCATCGCGGTCACATCTTGCGTGCTCACCGGCAGGAGCCGCAGCGCGACGTCGCGCGCCAGCTCGACCAGGATGCCGCCGGCGCCGACCAGGAGGATCGGGCCATAGAGCGCATCGTTGCGCGCGCCGACGATCGCCTCGACGCCTGAGACCATCTCCTGCACCAGGAAGCCGTCGATGCGTGCTCCTGGATGGAACGCACGTGCGGCCGCCATCAGCGCATCGGCGGCAGTGAGCACCGCCTCGCGGCTGCGCAGATCGAGCACCACGCCGCCGGCTTCGGTCTTATGCAGAATGTCGGGCGAGCGGACCTTGAGCACGACCGGAAAGCCAATCGCCTCGGCCGCAGTCGCGGCTTCCGCAGGGCTTGCGACCTCGCGGCTCTTGGGCAGTGCGATGCCGTAGCGCGCAAGCGTGGCGTCGAGCGTTGCCGACGTGAGATCGCTTGCCGGGGCAGGTGGCACCGCAGCCGGCTGGCGTCCGCTGCGCGCCGCATGGAACCAGAGCCCGTTCATGGCGCGCAGCGTCGGCTCGAGGCCCTGCAGGAAGGGGAAGCGCGCGGCCTTCTGCGCTTCCACGGCTTCAGGCGTCATCTGGTAGCTCATGCGGCCGAAGCCGACGATCGGCTTGTCGGTGCCGCGCACCATGGCCTGCAGCGCCTCGACGCCTTCCCAGGCGCCGGCCTTGCTCGGCAGCATTGCGGCCCAGGCGATCATGTCGATGTTGGGGTCCTTCGCCACCACCTCGCAGACGCTGGCGGCATGCTTGAGCCCCATCGGGATGCCGAGGTCGAGCGGGTTCTTGGGCTCGATGCCTTCCTGCATGAACGGCATCAGGTCCTTGAGCGTCTGCGGCGCGTAGTCCGGCATCGTCGCGCCTTCCGCCTCGGCGTAGTCGTAGAGGAGATCGACGGTGCCGCCGGATGTGGTGACGAAACCGATGCGCGGCCCCTTCGGCAGCCGGTGGCCGTCGAACGCCAGGCACGTCTCCAGCATGTCGTCGAGCGAGCGGCAGTTGACGATGCCGTAGCGCTCGCACATCGCAAGATAAGCCGCATAGTCGCCGCCGATCGCTCCGGTGTGCGACTGCGCGGCCGAGCGCGACTTCGCGGTGGCGCCGGTCTTGATCGCGGTGACCGGCTTGCCGGCCGCGAGCGCGCGGCCGGCCGCGTGCATGAATGCGTCAGGCCGCCGGATGCCCTCGATGAACAGCGCGATCTGGTGAGTGTCGGGGTCGTCGACCAGGAAGTTCAAATAGTCGGCGAGATCGAGGTCGGCTTCGTTGCCCGAGGTGATGCCATAGGAGAAGCGCAGGCCGCGGTCGGCGCCGGTGCGCAGCCAGAACTGCAGCGTGCCGCCGGACTGGAAGATGGCGCCGACGGACCCTGCCGGGAAGCGGCCGAGCTCGGTGTTGGGATAGGCAAACATCCGCTCATGATAGCTGTGCGCGCCCATGCAATTGGGGCCCGCAATGCGCATGTTGCTGCGGTTGAGAAAATCCTTGAGCCAGGCGCCGCGCTTCTTCGATTCTGGATCGTGGCCGTCACCCATGGCGGCCGCGTAGACCGTGGCAGACGTCACGCCTGCCGCATCGGCGTCTTCCAGCACGCCGGAGACGGCTGGTGCCGGCACGATCACCATCGCATGATCGACACGCTCGGGCAGCTCGCGCAGCGAGGGGAAGCAGCGTTCGCCCCAGACCTCCTGCTGGCGAGGGTTCACCAGGAACACGCGGCCGGGAAATTTGTAGTCGCGCAGGTTGCGATAGATCATCCCCTGCCACTGGCCGCGCTCGGAGGCGCCGACGATCGCGACCGAGGACGGCGCAAGCACACTCGCGGGTGATCGAAACAGGCTGGCGAGGTCGTCCCCCAAATGTCCTCCGACTTCCAAGTCTACTCCCCTATCGTTCTTGCCTTCGTTCTTGCCTTTTTATTAACCACAATGAGATCGTGCCCGTGAGTGCGGGCTGCGAAAGTTTCGTGCGACATTTCCCCGGCATTGGCAAGCCTGGGCCCCGCGACGGCATGGCGGTCGGGCTGCAGGGCCGCTATAGTGTTGGGCATGGTGTGAGTACCCGTGAGGCAAAGTCCGCGGGGCAGAAGTTCGGAGCGCGATGCAGTCACCGACGCCGCTGATCCGCCTTGCCCTGACGGTCGCCGCCCTTGGCGAGGCCGTGCCGGCCGTGGCCGAGGATTTTTACGCGGGCAAGACGATCTCGATCTCGACCCATACCGGTCCCGGCGGAGGCTATGACACTTATCTCCGTCTCCTGGCGCGGCATCTGCCCCGCCATATTCCAGGCCGGCCGTCGATCGTGGTGGTCAACATGCCGGGTGCTGGGGGGCTGTTGGCGTTCAACCAAGCCGGCCGCGTGGCGCCGCACGACGGAACCTATCTGACGCTGGTGAGCCAGGGGTTGCTGGTCCACGAAGCGACCGGCCAGCCGGGAATGCAGGTCTCGCTGCGGGATTTCTCGTGGATCGGGAACCTCAGCCAGTCCAACATCGTGACCGTCACCTGGCATGCCACCGGCGTTGCGGCGATCGAGGATGCCAAGCTGCGCGATGTCACCGTCGGCTCGACCGGCGCCGGCTCGATCTCGGTGCAAATTCCGAACCTCCTCAATGCGATGCTGGGGACGCGTTTTCGGATCATCTATGGCTACAAGGGCGGCGCCGAGATGAATCTCGCGATGGCCCGAGGCGAGCTGCATGGCCGTGGCGCCAACACCTGGGCGAGCTACAAGGCCAGCTCGCCCGCCGAGGTTCGTGGCCACAGGTTCAATGTTCTCATGCAGATCGGTTTGCGCAAGGATCCCGACCTGATGCATGCGCCACTCCTCAACGACCTGGTGGCGGGCAATCCGGTGTACGAGCCGATCGCGCGTTTCATGTCGCTGTCGCTCACGATCACACGGCCTTTGGCGGCGCCCCCCGGGGTGCCCGAGGAACGCGTGCGCCTGCTGCGGCGCGCCTTCGACGAGACCATGAAAGATGCGGCGTTCCTGGCAGATGCCGAGAGGGGCGGGTCCGAGATCGATCCCATGGGCGGCGAAGAGGTCCAGCAGGCGGTCATGCAGATCATGGCCACGCCCAAGGACGTGGTCGATCGCACCCAGGCGATCATTGCGGGGCGCGGGCTTTAAAGCATGATCATGCTTGAACGGAAAATACGCCACTAGGCGTAAAGCTTGAGGTTTGATTGCAGGAGCGTTTCCATGAAAGTCGTACAGCTTGAAACAACCCCCGAAGTGCGCGGCCTTGAGCATCGTGGCGGCACTTTCTATGCCCGTACTATCGTGGAGGGGAAACCCGGCACGCCGGGCAATTTCAAGTTCTCGCTCAGCCGCCTCGGCACCGACTATTCCGGCCCCCGCCACCGGCACAATTTCGATCAGTACCGCTACATGATCGAGGGCGAGTCCGACTATGGCCAGGACGGGCCGCTCAAGGCCGGCATGCTCGGCTACTACCCGGAGGGCGTGCACTACGGCCCGCAGGTCAACAAGACCGACATCTATTGCGCGGTGCTGCAGTTCGGCGGCGCCAGCGGCTCCGGCTATCTGTTGCCGCGCGAGGTCAAGGCCGGCATGGAGGAGCTCAAGCAGTTCGGCGAGTTCAAGGACGGCGTCTTCCATCGCCGCGAGGGCGTTCCCGGCAAGCGCAACATGGATGCGTTCCAGGCGATCTGGGAGCACGTGCACGGGCGCGAGATGCACTACCCCAAGGGCCGGTATGCCGCGCCGATCTCGCTCGATTCCGCGCATTTCGACTGGGTGCCGGTCAAGGGTGCAAAGGGTGTGTCGGAAAAGCTGTTCGGTGTGTGGACCGAGCGTCGCACGCAGGCCGGCCTGTTCAAGCTCGCCAAAGGTGCGCGCTTCGAAGCCGTTGGCCATGGCGCCTATCTGGTGCTGTCAGGTGCTGGCGCCTGCGCGGGCGATCCGCTCAAGCAATACTCGACGGTCTATGTCTTGGCGGATGAGCGAGCCACTATCGAGGCCAGCGAAGAGACTTTGCTGTTGCACTACGGCTTGCCCGACCTCTCCGATATCGAAGCGACGGGCCACACCTCGGGCACGCTGCAGGCCGCTGAATAAGTCTCTGCTTCTTAACAAACAAACGGGCCGGCCACGCGCATGCGGGCCGGCCCGATCTTTTTGATGTTCAGGACGTGTCGCCGTTACATGGGGGTCGGCACGTCCTGATCGGCGGGTCCGCCGAGGGCTTTCTCCACCACCGCGTAGACAACCGCCACAATGCAAACCCAGACGAACAGGCCGCCGGCCTGCATCAGGAACTGGATAGGATCGATCTGTATCATTGAGCTATCCTCTTTGCTGTCCTGGATGCATCACGAAAGCGATGGGATGAAGGCCTTGAGCTCCGGGAACCATTGCCCCAGGAACGTCGGCGGCCAGGGTATGTGCATGATGTGCTCGAACACGAACGTGACGGCGATAACCAGCACGGTCGCGTAGGTGATGACGAGCGTCCAGCGCTCGCTGTTTTCGTAGCGCATGAAGAACACCACGAAGAGCCCAATCGTCGGAATGAGCCCGATGACCGACATGATCCCCATGAACACGAGCAGATAGCCGAAGAAGCGCGCCGCCCGCGTGACGATGACGTTCAACGGCAGATGCCCGGTCTCGGATGTCAGATCCATGTGGATCTTCTGGTCGACTACCGCCGCGTCACCGCCGCCACCGCCGCCGCCACTGCCGCTGGCCCCGATCTGGCGCTCCACCTCATGGATGGTCTGGTCGATGAGACTCTCCATGCCGGTTTCCGGCTTGCGGCACATGTCGTTGAATAGGCTCGTTCCGGCTGCGAGCAGCGCCACGATGCCGATGACAAGCGGCACGATCTTGGCACTGAAGTCCCAGCTCAGCGCCATGTAGCAGGCGGCGCCGAGGACCGTGATGACGAAGATGGTGAACAGCTGCGAGAGATGGAACTGTGGGCTTTGGAAGTTCGTCACCATCTTCTTGAGGCCGCCGTGGATGCGGATGTCCTGCAGGAATGGCCGCACCAGGCCGATGATGGCGATGATGAACAGGATCGCCACCACCGGGCGGGCGAACCAGCTGATCCCATAGCGCTCGACCGAGATGAAGAGATAGCGCTCGATCGTGTCGCCGAGCACGACGCCGAGGATGAGCGGCGGACGCGGCCATTTGAACTGCTTCATGATCCAGCCGAGCAGGCCGAAGATGAGCAGCGAGTAAAGGTCGCCCCATTGCCGCGTCGCCTCGAACGCGCCGATATAGACGATGCCGAGCACGGCCGGCAGGATGAGGCTGAAGCGCAGGATCGAAAGTCGCGCAAATTGCGGGCTGAACGCGTAGCACATGCCGGCGCCGAGAATGTTGGCCAAGGCCACCGACCACACCATCGCGTAGGTGATGTCGAGGTTCTTGGTCAGCATGTCGGGACCCGGGCACGAGCCCGTGGATCAGGAAGGCGCCGAGCAGGATCGCCATCGTGGCGCTGCCCGGCACGCCGAATGCGACGGTTGGCACCAGCGCGCCGCCTTCCTTGGCGTTGTTGGAGCTTTCCGACGCGATCACGCCGCGCACGTCGCCCTTGCCGAAAGTTAGCGCCGCGCCCTTCTCAGTCTTGAGCGCGTGGCCGTAGGCAAGCCAGTCGACCACCGAGGCGCTGATGCCCGGGATCGAGCCGATGCCGCCGCCGATCCAGGAGCAGCGCAGGATCAGCCACCAGTGCTTGAAGCAGTCCTTAACGCCTTGCCATTGACCCTTGTAGATGTTGGCCATGCTGGTGTCGGTCGCGATCGCGGTGCGTGCGATCAGCAAGTCACAGAGCTCGGGCAGGGCGAAGACACCGAGCAGCAGGGGAGTCAGCGGCAGGCCGTCCCACAGATAGAGGCTGTTGAAGGTCCAGCGCAGCGTGCCCGACTGCGGATCGGTGCCGATCATCGCGATCATGATGCCGATGCAGCCGGCGGTCAGACCGCGCAGCGGCGCATTGCCGGAGAGCACGGCCACCATCGATATGCCGAGCACCGAGAAGGCGAGCAACTCCGGCGAGCCCAGGAACAGCATGACCGGGCGCAGGATCGGGATCGAGATCGCCATCAGGAACGCGCCGAACACGCCGCCCATCAGCGATGACATGTAGGCCGCACTGAGCGCGCGGCCGGCCTCGCCCTTCTTGGCCATCGGGAAGCCGTCGAGCACGGTCGCGGCTGAGGCCGCGCCGCCCGGCACTCCGAACAGCATCGCCGGAATCGGATCACCGGTCGCGGTGGTTGATCCAAGACCCAGGAGCAGCGCGAACGCGGTGTACGGGTCCATGTTGAAGGTGAACGGCAGCAGCATGGCCGTTCCAGCAAGACCGCCGATACCCGGCACGATCCCGAGCACCAGACCCATGACGCAGCCGGCCGCCAGATACATCAGGCGAACCGGATCCATCAAAATCACGAAGGCCTTGCCCGCGGCAGTCGCCATGAAGGCGATTTCGGCGGTTACTGCATCCATATCTCAGCTATCCCCAGTTTCATTCGAAGCCCGCAACGAACGCGTCATTGCTCAACGCGCCCGTCTTCAATCACGCGCCCACGCGGCAAGCAAGCAAACGCCGTCTGGTCGGCGGCCGCAGCGACGTCAGCCGCTGCAGCCTGGACCTCATAAACGGCAGCCATGAACGTGGAGCTTTAACGTTCCTCCGTGCTCGCAGCACTCGACCCGCGCAGAACTGCTCCACTGGTAGGAGCCGCCAAACCGTGGTAGCCAACCCCTCTTTTCCGTTATGTAAGCAGAAGTTTGCGTGATGGGAAAGACGTTTGAGGCGAACGCAAACGGTACAGGTGACGCACGGTTACGGGTTCGTGGCATGCCACGGAGAATCGGGGCATCGGGGTAGGTCGCTTCTAGGGATTCCGCCTGCAGGGACGGATTACTGGGGCTTTTCGCAGTTAGTCTGCGTCAAATCACGAGGGTTGAAGAAATGAAACTGGATCGAATTGAGGGAAAGCCTGATGACAAGGTCGCTTGGGGCAGCGACATCGCGGCGCAGATGCTGCGCCGCTTCGGCATTCCCTTTATCAGCCTCAACCCTGGCGCGAGCTATCGCGGGTTCCACGACAGCCTGGTCAACCACCTCGGCAATGAGAACCCCGGGATTATTTTGTGTTTACACGAAGATCACTCGGTCGCGATTGCGCACGGCTATGCCAAGGCGACGGGCGAGCCGATGGCCTGCGTGCTGCACAGTAATGTCGGCCTTCTGCACGGGATGATGGGGCTGTTCAATGCCTGGTGTGACCGCACACCGATGATCGTGCTGGGGGCGACCGGCCCGGTGGCGGCCGAGAAGCGCCGGCCATGGATCGACTGGATCCATACCTCGCGCGACCAGGGCGCTTATATCCGCTCGATCATCAAATGGGACGACCAGCCGACCTCCGCAGATGCGCTCGTGGAGTCGCTCGTGCGCGGCAACCAGCTGACGCGCGCAGCGCCGACGGCGCCGGTCTATATCTGTCTCGACGCCGGCTTCCAGGAGACGCGCCTCGACAAGGAGCCGGAATGGCCGGACGTGAAGCGCTTCGGGCCGCCGAAGCCGCCACGGCCTTCGAAGGATGCGCTCGACGAGGCTGTGGCCCTCCTTTCGAATGCAAAGAAGCCTTTGATCATGTTCGGCCGCGGCTCGCGCCGTGATGAGTTCTGGCGGCCGCGCATTCGACTTGCAGAGCGGCTCGGTGCCTGCGTGTTCACCGATCTCAAGCAGGGCGCGATGTTCCCGACCGATCATGCCGCGCACTACACGCAGCCGTTCAACGTGCTCGGCAATGACGCGCGTGCACTGATGTGCGAGGCGGACGTCATCCTCGCGCTCGACTGGATGGATCTCGGCGGCGCGCTGCGCCAGGCCAAGAACGCCGGCACGGTCACTGCCAAGATCATCAGCGCCACGCTCGACCAGCACCTGCACACGGGTGCCAATATGGAGTATCAGGCGCTGCCGGCGGTCGACGTGCTGATGGCGTCGACCGGCGATGTCGTGGTTGCCGAGCTCAATACGGCGCTCGGCGAGGGCCGCAAGGATCCCTGGAAGACGAAGGTGCCGGCCAAGGCCAAGCAGGCCAATGGCGGCGCGCTCACCATGGAGCACATCGCGCAGACGCTGCGCGACCAGTTCAACGATCCCGACAACGTCACCTTCTGCACGCTCGGCCGCGGCTGGCCGTTCGACGTGTGGCCGCTGCAGAACGGCATGTCGTATCTCGGCAAGGATGGCGGCGGCGGGCTAGGCTCAGGCCCCGGCATCTCGGTCGGCTCCGCGCTCGCGCTGCATCACCAGTTCCCTGGCCGCTATGCGATCTCGATGCTCGGCGACGGCGACTTCTGCATGGGCGTCAGCGCGATCTGGAGCGCGGTGAAGCATCGCATTCCGCTCCTGGTCCTGATCAACAACAACCGCTCCTACTTCAATGACGAGCTGCATCAGGATGGTGTCGCCCGCACTCGCGGCCGCGAGGTCAAGAACCGCTGGATCGGCCTGCGCATGGAAGATCCGATTCCCAACATCGCCAAGTTTGCCGAGGCGCAGGGCGCGGTTGGCATCGGCCCGGTGACCAAGCGCCGCCGATGCCGCCGCCGCGATCGCCAAGGGCGTCGATGTGCTCAAGAAGGGCGGCGTCTGCGTGATCGACTTCCATGTCGATCCGCCGGCGGAGCGGCAGGCCAATCACGGTCTCGGCCACCGCGCGACCAACGACTGAGCGCTATATTCCGCCTCATCCTGAGGAGCGGTCCAAAAGACCGCGTCTCGAAGGATGGGGCGGCCACCGATCTCGGATTTATTCGAGATCGGCACTATTCGAGCGCAAGTCGCCTATAGCCGACTTGCGATGCTTCGAGACGCTCGCCTTTGGCGGGCTGCTCAGCATGAGGCTGAGAGAAGTTTCTCACGACGTGCAGGGAGACAATAAGATGGCCGATGCCTCACCCGCTCCCTGGCCGACGGAGCTGCGGTTGCACAAAGACGGCAAGACGCTGAGCGTCGCCTTCGACAACGGCGAGAGCTTTGATCTCTCGGCGGAGTATCTACGCGTGCGCAGCCCGAGCGCCGAGGTGCAGGGCCATTCGCCCGCCGAGCGCAAGACGGTCGGCGGCAAGAAGAACGTCGCGATCATCGAGGTGACGCCGGTCGGCAACTACGCGGTGCGGTTCACCTTCGACGACATGCACTCGACCGGCATCTACAGCTGGGACTATCTGCGCGAGCTCGGCCGCGATCGCGAGGCCAACTGGCAGGCGTATCTCGACGAGCTGCGCGAGAAGGGATTGGGGCGATGACGTAGGGTGGGTTAAGCGAAAGCGAACCCACCGCTGGGATGCTGAACGATCGCAGGCGAGAAAGCTGATAGGTTTCGCTATAGCGCGTCCTGAAGGGCGTCAACGCCCGTCTTCGACGGGCTATGGACGCGCGTGAACGCGCTTACAGCTCAACCCATCCTACCAGCGACGACTGATCTCACTGCTGCACGATCACCGTCGCGCCCACCGGCACGCGCTCATAGAGGTCGATGACGTCGGCGTTGGTCAGCCGGAAGCAGCCTGACGACACCGCCTGTCCGATGGTCTCGGGCTCGTTCGAGCCGTGGATGCGATAGAGCGAGGAGCCGAGATAGAGCGCGCGGGCGCCGAGCGGATTGTCCGGACCGCCCGCCATGTGGCGGGGCAGATCAGGCCGGCGCCGCAGCATCTGCGAGGGCGGCGTCCAGGCCGGCCACTCACGCTTGGCGCTCACGCGCTTCACGCCGCTCCAGCCGAAGCCCTGGCGTCCAACGCCGATGCCGTAGCGCAGCGCCTGGCCGTTGCCGAGCACGAGATAGAGGCGCCGCTCGCCGGCTCTGATCACGATCGTGCCGGGCTTGTAATTGTCGGGGAAGCTCACCGTCGTGCGCGCAACTGGCGAGCCGCCGCTCGAGCCACCGCCAAAGCCGAAGAAGTTGGCGACTGGATCGTTGCCGGTGATGGTTTGGTCGTAATTTGCCGGACGGCGCTGCGCCGATCGCATCCGTGACGGTCACGGTGGCAAAGCTTGCGGCACAGATCAGACCGAACACCAAACGCCAGATCATCGCGATGCTCCCCGATTGCCTCGATGTGGCGTAGCAAGGCCACAAATTCCGCCTCGTCGCAAATCACAAATTTGCCGCAGAGAATGTGGCGGGGAACATTCCTTGTGTTGCTCGTAAATGTCGCCCGTTGCCTGGCCGGCTCGTTCACCCACCACGGCTACAGGCACTTTAAAGTTGTTGTCATCTCGTCGTCGCAGGCGTCGTTCATGGCAAAGTGTGCGCGAATGCTCGGCCGAGCGCAGACTCGAGGAAAGGGACTGAAAACGTCATGGCAAGCGCTGTCGCCGGGCACACTCGTCTCGATCACATGTCTGGCAATTGAGGTTTCGCAGTAGCCGCAGTTGTGGCACTGTCGAGGTTGCTCCACAGCCGGAGCCAATCGCGGCCAGAGCCGGGTGGGGTTCAGCGAGTCAGGAAGACAAGGGAGAGAAGCATGAAACGGATTACATTGGCAGCACTGGCGGGCGTGGCCGTCATCGTTACGGGACCCGCATATGCGCAACAGCCGGATTGGGACAAGATCCAGATCAAGACCATCGATCTCGGCAACAAGACCTACCGTCTGGAAGGGCAGGGCGGCAACATCACGGTTGCGATCGGCACCGACGGCATCCTCATGGTGGACACCCAGTTCGCGCCGCTCAGCGACAAGATCAAGGCCGCCATCAAGGCGATCTCGCCGCTGCCGATCAAGAACGCGATCCTGACTCACTTCCACGGCGACCATACCGGCGGCGTGGCGAACTTCCAGAAGGACGGCGTGATTGCGATAGCGCAGGACAATATCCGCCTTCGCCTGCTCGGCGGCACCACCAACGGCACGACCGGCAACAAGATGGCGCCGCTCTCGGGCGACGCGATTCCGAAGCAGACCTATGTCGGCGGCACGATGACGGTCGAGGTGGGTGGCCGCAAGGCGATCGTGACGCATTTCTATAATGCCCATACCGATGGCGACTCCGGCGTGTTCTTCGAGGACGCCAACGTGATCTGCACCGGCGACATCATGAACAGCAACCATCGCTATCAGCAGGTCGACTTCGCCAACGGCGGCGACATCCGCGGCATGATCCGTGCGACTGACGCGTGGCTCAAGATGGGCAACGATCAGACCAAGGTGCAGACCGGTCACGGCCCGCTCGCTGACAAGAAGGTCATCGCCGACTACAACGCGATGGCGAAGACTGCGCGCGAGCGCGTCGAGAAGCTGGTCCGCGAGGGCAAGAGCGAGGCCGAGGTCGTAGCGCTCGATCCGCTGAAGGATCTCAATACAAGCTGGGCCGCCGATCCAGCCCAGGCCACGAACTTCCTCAAGCAGGTCTACAACTCGTTCAAGCGCTCGTAACGCAACGACGCGACGGCATAACGAATTGCCGGACGGCTTAGTAATGCGCCCCATTCTCGGCAGACGAGGGTGGGGCGATTTCTTTGGTAGAGTGTTATTGAAATGCGCATGAGCGGAGTCACAAGTGCTCAGATAGCTTGATGGGTGTGCTTAGGGTCTTTGCTGGCGCAATACCCGTCGCATCCTCGATAGAAAAGAGGAATTACAATGCATCGTCGCCAGTTTCTGTCCGTCGCCGCAGGCGCCGCCGCGTCGCCGTTCGCACCGCGCCTCGCGCGAGCGCAAGCCTATCCGACGCGGCCGGTGCGGATCATCGTCCCTTTCGCGCCTGGCGGCACCAATGACATACTGGGGCGGCTGATCGGTCAGTGGTTGTCGGAGCGGCTGGGCCAGTCATTCGTTGTTGAGAACCGGCCAGGCGCCGGCACCAATATCGGAACCGAGGCGGTCGTCCGTGCGCCGGCGGATGGCTATACGCTCCTGCTGATTGGCACGCCAAGCGCGATCAACGCGACGCTCTACGAGAAACTCAATTTCAATTTTCTCCAGGACATTGCGCCGGTCGCAGGCCTGGTGCGCGTACCGAACGTCATGGTGGTGAATCCATCATTCCCTGCCAGGACTGTTCCGGAGTTCATTGCCTATGCCAAGGCCAATCCGAACAAGGTCAACCATGCGTCGCCGGGCGCCGGAAGCTCAAGCCACCTGGCGGGCGAGCTGTTCAAGGCGATGACCGGCACGCAATTGGTTCACGTGCCGTATCGCGGCAATGCGCCCGCCTTGACGGATCTCATGGCCGGACAAGTCCATGTCGGCTTCGACACCATGCCTGCATTAATCGAGTTCGTCCGAGGCGGCAAATTGCGCGCGCTTGCTGTTACGACGCTGACACGCTCACAAGCGCTGCCGGATGTGCCGATCATGAATGATTTCGTTCCGGGCTATGAATCGAGCGGCTTTTTTGGCGTCGGCGCGCCCAGGAACACGCCTGTCGAGATTGTCGACAGGCTCAACAAGGAGATCAATGCCGCCCTCGCTGACGCCAAGCTCAAGGCCCAGATCACCGAGTTCGGTGGCATGATCCTGGCTGGCTCGCCTGCCGATTTTCGGACATTGATTGCGGACGAGACCGAGAAGTGGGGCAAGGTCATCCGAACGTCGAATATCAAGCCGGAGTGATTTTGTTACCGCTTCGGGGCTTCGAATACTGCGCGCGGTCACGGAGCGTGCCACATGAAAAGAGTGGCGGTGTTCGGTAATGCCGGCGGCGGCAAGTCCACGCTCGCCAAGCATTTGGCGGAGTTGACGCAGCTGCCGCTATACGCTCTCGACATGATCCAGTTTCGAGTTGGTCCTGACAAGGTTGCGCATAAAGTTCCGCATGATGAATACCTAAAAGCCCACGCTGATCTGCTACGCCGTGAAGCGTGGATCATTGATGGGTTCGGTTGTGTCGCTTCCGCCTGGGAGCGTTTCTCTGCGGCCGACACGCTGATCTACGTCGATCTGCCACTCTTGACTCATTACAGGTGGGTGACCAAGCGCTTCATCAAGGGGCTCTTCGTGCTCCCGGAAGGTTGGCCAGAGAAAAGCCCCATGTGGAGCAGCACGATCAGCAGCTATCGCGTGCTGCCGCTCTGCCACCGCAACCTGACTCCCAAGTATCGGCAGCTTGTCGCGGACGCAGCCGCCTCAAAGCGCGTTCATCACCTGAAGTCGCCGGTGCAAATCCGGTCGTTCCTGGAAGCGATCAAGAAGGAGCGCGGTTAAGCGTTTCCCTCATTCCCACGATCATGCGGCAGGTGGGGCGCTGAACATCGGCCAGATCACGCGGGACAACGTCATTCGCGTATAGCCGTGCAACCAACATGCTTATTCGATCACCTCGTCGGCGGCGGCGAGGAGGGTCCGTGGCACGTCGAGGCCGAGCGCCTTGGCGGTCTTCATATTGATGACGAGCTCGTACTTGGTCGGTGCTTGAACTGGAAGGTTGGCTGGCTTCTCGCCTTTGAGGATGCGGTCAACGTAACCTGCTGCGCGTATGTAGGGATCAATCGTCGTTGGCCCGTAGGAGAGGAGACCGCCACTATCGGCGAAATAGCGGAACGGATAGATCGCCGGTAACCTGTGTCGAGCCGCAAGCGTGATGATGAGGTCTCGATGCACTGCCGCAGGGGCACTTCCTGTAACGACCAGACCTCCTTTCGGGAAGCGGGCGAAGTCCATAATTGCATTCTCGATATTACTCTTATTGCGAACTCCGGTTGGACTTACCTCGACCCCAAACGACCGGGCCGCGGTTTGAATTGCACCAAACTGGCCAGCGCCTGTCGTATCGACGTCGCGCAATACGATCGCTCGCGTCAGACTCGGTTCCATCGTTTTGAGAAGGCCAATCCATTTTCCGGCGATGCTGAAATCAAACTGAGTAAATCCCGTCACGTGACCACCGGGGCGCGCGAGGCTTTTGACATAGCCGGAACCAACTGGATCAGGCACCTGTGCGAACACTATCGGTATGTTGCGTATCCGGTTGAGCAATGGGTCCATCGTGGAAGCTGAGGCCGCCAGGATTATGTCGGGCGCGAGTGCGACCAGCTCCGCTGCGCACTGATGAAAGCGGTCGGTGTCTCCCGCTCCCCAGCAGGTGTCTATCTGCACGTTGCTGGCATTCTTCCACCCCAGATCCGATAGCGCCTGCACAAACGCGCTCAGTCGTGCTTGCCCTTCCTTGTCATCTGCGGCCAGGTTCATGAGCACTCCGATGCGCGGCATACGCTGGCCCTGCTGCGCACGCCCGACAAGCGGCCACACGGTCGCTGTACCGGCAATCGCTTTGATGATGAAGTCGCGGCGTCGCATCGCCTACCACGCCTATCAAGGCTACTGGACAGTATTGCGTCGAATGACTTTGAGCGCGAGAAGGCTCACGCCAACGACAAGAGCAACAATTCCTGCTGCAATGAGCCAATTTGATCCGGTCTCGAAACCGATCGCGATACCTAGGCAACCGAGAACCACGTACAGTAGGCCCCAGAGCTTCTTGATGAAAAGCATTGGGCCTTGAACAGTGCTTGTGGCCATGATGAAGCTCCTGCCTTTGCGGCAACCAACCCGAAATGCTCCCTAGTCAGATGCACGTTTCGCGAAGTGAGCGTCGTCCGTCATCTGCTATCGGTCTGGCGCGCCCGAGATCTCGGCAGACGGCCTTGCATGATGTTCTCCTGCCTGGAACCTACAAGCGAGCGTTCAATCGCCCCATATGACCAATGGGATGAACGGCTTATGCCTAGGTTTAGGTCGGCTCGCCCCTCCACGGTCAGAGGGCCGACGCTCTGTCGTGATGTCCGAGTTGGGTCGCTTTGCTCCGAGCGGGCGCCCGGAGCTTCTCACTTTGCACCCGAGCCGATGCGAAAGGACTAACGCAGACGTTCAATAGACGTCGCCTCTTTCGATCGGCGCGCATGTGTTGGCATGGAACCACTCCGCGTTCCCGTGGTTGACGCGCTACCGCGGCTGCAAATGGAGTTGCGGACAGTGTCGTCGTCGCATTTTCTCGGCGGCGGCAAGCAGAAGGCCAAGCGCTGACGCGGGATCGATTTGCGCAATCAAAGCGCCAAGTTTCCCGTTTTGATAATATTTGAATTTCCTCAAATTAGGGAGAAGAGAAATGCGCTTATCGACTATCGTGATCGGTGCCGTGCTCACTGTTTGCTCTTCTGCGGTGTTTGCCCAGCAATCGGCGAACTTCGACGCCTGCCTCGCACTCTCGGAGCAAAGAGGAGCAGGCATCGAAAGTGGACATCGAAACCATACCGGGTTCATGCGAGATTGTTTGGCCGGGAGGGTTCCCTTCACCACAGGGGGGCCGGCAGTTGCTCCGGCACCACAGGCATATGCTGAAAGCTATGACAGGTGTGCGGCCCTTTCTGAACAAAGAGGAGCTGGCACTACAAGCGGCGGGCGGAACCATCGCGAGTTCATGACCGAGTGCATGGCCGGGAGAATTCGTTGATCCTCCAAATACTCTATTAGACCGGCGGCCTAAATAAAGCCGTTGCAGGTCGAGACCAGACCAGAAGCGGTCCTCGGCCTCCGTCCGTATGGTTGCGGACCATGGTGAAAGCATCGCAGGGCTCAGCGAAATCTTTTTGATGCTCTTTCACGTCTTTCGGTGCCGGCACTAGACGTTATCTGGCTATTTCACTCGCTTGAGCACCAGTTCAACGACCCCACCACCGGACCCCGCAGGATTGCTCCATTTCATTTCATCTCTGGTGGTCGTGATCGTTCGTGTCTGCTCAGCACCTATCCAGTTCGGAAACGTGCTGTGCTCGATTTTGATTGTGAAGGCTTTGTCCGCCACTGAGTAGGTGCCGTAAGTCGCGATACTTCCCTTCACAACCGCTGCGTTCTCCTCGGGCGTACCCGTATTGCGATTATTGGATGCAAATTTTGGAAGCTCCGCGCGCGAGAATAGATAAAAAAATCGACCGTCATTGCCGAAAATCAGCGTTCCCGTCGCCTTGCCACCAAATGTCGGAACCCTGCTCCCGTCGGGACGCACGGTATCACTCGAAACCAGGGCCCAGGTTCCGACGTATTCTTTGGCGGTCTGCGCGACGACGTCGCCGGGAAGGGCAATTCCCAAGCACAGCAATGCTACGGTGGCCATCGTGAAGGTACTCAGTCGGTTCATGACGTCCTCCTAGAGTTAGGCCGAAGACAGCGGCCGTTGTTTCCCACCAGCATTGAGAGAAGGGTCCCGATCACACAGGCGGTGCGCAACTGCAACGCTTCAACCTCGACCTCATAGTGTGCACCTCAGTTACAGCATGCTGGCACCGAGCAAGAGCGGGCCGAAACAATCCATGGGTTAGTCAAGCTGTCTTTGAGTATAGGTCCTGGTTGGAGCCGCCCGAATGGCAATGCGCTCTTCAGAAAACTCCGACAAATGTCTGGAACGGGTCAAACCCGAAGCGCTTTCCGACGCACAAGTCTTAAGATGAATACGGTCGCCGCCGTGGCGTGCCGTGATGGCCTATTGGCCATGCCACACTTGCGGCTCGATAAGCCGCTTTTTACATTTCGCGACATCGAAGAATTGCTTAGCCGAACAAGAACGCAGAATGGACCTTGCTGGAACTTGGCGCGCGGTCTCGCTCGAAAGTGATAGAGCTAAACCAAGATACGTCGTTCCATATGTTTAGCTTACGCTTTCGCTCCTCACGTACAATGGAAGTTTGTCGCACACTCGTTAACTCTCCTCCGTCTACGACCTGCGCCGAATGGCAGGTTTCAATACACGGAGGAGTTTCCGATGAAAACATTGCTTGCAACAGCTGCATTGGCGACGCTGGTGAGCTCGTCTGCAGACGCTCAATATGGCAATTGGCGAGGCGACTACCGTGCCTACGCTCAAGTCCCGCCGTATGCCGCCTATGGCTCCTATGGCGTCAACCGTGCCTACGCTCAGGTTCCACCACCTGCTGCCTATCGCTCCTATGGCTCCAACCGTGCCTACGCTCAGGCGCCGCTACCTGCCGCGTATCGCTCCAACGGCTTCAGCCGCGCCTACGCTCAGGTCCCGCCACCTGCCGCGTATCGCTCCAACGGCTTCAACCGCGCCTACGCTCAGGTGCCACCGTATGCCGCCTATGGCTGCCTACGCTCAGGCTCCGACACCTACCACCTACGACCTCTACGGCTACCGCGCACCGTACCCATACAGCGTCTACGACGTTCGTGGCCAGTTACGTTGGCTCGGATCCGGATCCCCGCGTGCGCAATCAACTGGCGCGAGATCCCTCACAGGGCGGAGAGTAGGTCCGGGATACGTTAGGGAAGAACGTTGCGCTTCTGCGCGTCGTGGCCGGTCCGCCGCCACGAAGGATGCTCCACTAGATTGTCTCGATCTCCCGGGTTTGTTGCGTGTCAATTCGCCGCGATCCCGGCCATTGCGACCAACCCGAGCAGTCTTCCGAATTGTTGGTTGGAGATATATCCCTCAAGCGAAGCCAATAAACCTTCAGATAAGCACGCAAAGGAGCACGGAACTAAAGAAAAAAGGAGTGCGCGCGTTCGATTGTTGCCAGGTCGGTTGAGAAACGCTTGGTGATTATCATGCAAAAACTTTCACTTCTGCTTGCAGCGGCACTGATGGCATCCGCACCGGTGGTTGCAGCCATGACAACAGATGGCTACGCGGCTGCCAAGAAGGCGAAGAGGGTCGCCAAGGCCCCGCCCGCGCCTGAGCAAATCGGCCCGAAGCCGCCATTTGCCGACATCGTCCGCGCAATTGACGACCTTGGCCGCGAACTAGCCACCTATCGACATGTCTATGATCCCGCCGGTGGCGGCGAACAGGGCGGCAAGAAGGCTGCTAAGAAGGCCAGATAGGGATCGCTCTGAAACAAGTGCGATGTGGCTAAACCCGGCTGATCGTGCCGTGGCGATGCATAAGTCCTAGGATGAAGATGGACGGGCGCCACGCTGTTGCCCGTCCGTCATTTATCGTCGCGTGCCGTCGTGCGTGCCCTTGATCGATTCGTCGACGAGCTTTGTGAATGGCACAAACGGCACCACCTTGTTGTAGACATTCGAGCGCGCGACCCGGATGGAGCCGTCCGGGTTCTGCTGCTTCACGATTTTCAAAATGACGTGCTGGCCGGGCGGGCCGACCGGGATCACCATGACGCCGTTCGGCTTGAGCTGCTGCAGCAGCGGCGGCGGAATGTGATCGATGCCGCAGGTCACCATGATCTTGTCGAAGGGAGCTGCTTCCTCCCAGCCGTAGTAGCCGTCGGCGTTCTTGCTGGTGATCGCCTTGAGCTCGCCATAGCCGCGCTCGATCAGGCCATCGTGCACCGCGCGCGTGCGCTCGGCGAGCGGCCTGATGATCTCGATCGACCACACCTTGTCGGTCAGGTTGGCAAGGTAAGCCGACTGATAGCCGGAGCCGGTACCGACCTCGAGCACCTTCTCGCCGAGTTGCACATCGACCGTCGAGGTCATGCGGCTCACCACCAGCGGACCCGAGATGGTGACCCCGAAACCCGATGTCGTGGAAGTCGCGCTCGTAGGCGCGCGCGATATCGCGCTTGAGCACGAACTCGTCGCGCGGCGTCAGCAGGAAGGCGCGGCCGTTGCGGTCGTTGACGAAATCGCGGTTGGCTTTGAGGAAGAGGTAGCGATCGAAGCGCGCCGTCAGGAGTCTTTGGATTTTCGCCACGGTTCTCCACCATCCAGCGGATGTAGGCTTCGCGATTGGCCGCGGGCGGCGAGGCGTCCCAGCTATAGGGCTTCGGAACGTCGGCTGCCGCAATGCGGGGAACTGCTGCGCTCGCCGCCGCGGCGGCCGAGCCGATCACGAACGTGCGTCGGTCTAGAGCTTGACAGTCCATGGCTTTTGCGCCCCCAAGAGCCCGATACCCTGCGCGTTCACAGACCCACAACCTCCGTACTTAACTCGTGGCCGGCATGAAAGAGACTGCCGCCGCGTCTTAACCGGTAAGTGCTCCCCGATGACAGTCACGCCCAACGCGCCGACGAATGCCCGGCAAGCGCCGCGCTGGCTCAAAGTGGTGACCGGCGGCCTGCTGTTCTTGGCGCTGTGGGTCGCTATTGTTTTGGTGCTCGGTGCAACGGTGCCGCTCCTGCGCGCGGGTGCTTTGGCTCCTGCGTTGTGGCTGTCAGCGTCGGCGTTGCTCGCCGGCGTTGCAGCTTGGCTTATTGTCCGGCGCGCCTCCGCGCGGCTGTTGGCACCCCTTGCCGTGATTGTGTTGGTCGGCATTGGTGGCTTTGGCGTATGGCTCGCCGCCGGGCCGATGCGCGAGCCCCAGTCCGGGGCCAGCACCGCGCCGCGCGAGCCTCCCAGGCCAACCGCTGAAATCCCGCTTCCGGCTCCGCCTCCGCCGCAACCGACGCCCACGCCCGCGCCAACTGCTCAACCGCCAAGTACTCCCCCGCCAAGTGTTCCACCAACAAGCGCTCCCACGCCAACGGCGCCGGGTGCGCCCGGCGGTGCACCATCCCGCGCCGAGGCGATCCCGCAATTCCCATGGCCGCCGCCGGCCGCATCGGCGACCTATGTGCTGCCAGAAAACGTGTTCGAGCGCGGGCGCACCACCGGGCAGGTGGTGGCGGCGATCATCACGGCGCTGGAGCGAAAAGGCTACGTCGAGCGTTCGTTCTTCACGACCCCGGCAGATGGCGTGGTCCTGGTCACGCGGCTCGAGCGCATCAACGACGATGGATCGTCAGCCGCCGATCTGCAGCGTTGGCCGGCCGTGGGGGAGGCCGCCCGGTCGTCGGTCGGCTTCGCGCAGTTTCTGCGCGGCTTGTTCTATGTCGATCCCGGCCGCTATCGGGTGATCGTGTTCATCTTGCAGGATGCCCCGTTCCGCCAATCCACCGAGCAGCCGGTCAGCGGCCAGCAGGCGCGTACATGGCTGCGCACGGGTGCCAATGTGCTGCCGCGCGAGCTGGCAGACCGCGGCTATCGAGGCGACTGCACGGTGCTGGTCTACGAATTTGCCAGCGATGGCACGGCGGTGCGCGTGGTCGAAAGCAGGCTGACCGGCCTGCAGCATCTTGAAAAGTCAGGCGTGCTGGCCACGCTCGGCCGCCCCAACTGACGGCTGCGGTCGTGGCAAAGCGCGTGTTCATCAGCTATCGGCGTGAGGACACCGCACCTGCTGCCGGGCGGGTCTATGACCGCCTGTGTCAGCTGCTGTCGAAGCCCAACGTGTTCTTTGACGTGAGCACGATCGCGGGCGGCGAGATCTTCGACCGCAAGCTCATGTCCGAGATCGAGCGCAGCGATGCCGTGCTGGTGTTCATCGGCAAGTCGTGGCTCGCATTGGACGGCGGCCGCGTGCGCCTCGATGAGCCCGGCGACTACGTGCGCGCGGAGGTGAGCGCCGCATTGCAGCGCTCCGTCCTGGTGTTGCCGGTGCTGGTCGATGGCGCGCGCATGCCGCAGCCGGATCAGTTGCCCGACGATATCCGCGCGATCACGTCGCGCAACGCGCTGCCGCTGCGGCACGAAAGTTTCGATGACGACGTCGAGAACATCGTGGCGGCCGTGCTGGGCGTCGCCGCGGGTGCGCGGCCGTGGGATGATCGCGGCCGGCTTGGGGTCAAGCTCGGCTATGCGGCCGCCGGTCTCGTTGCTGCGGTGATGGCGTTGATCGCTACAGCGGTCGTCCACTTTTGGGTGGCGGGCCGGCCGCTGTCGGCATCGATCGGGGAGGCGGCGACCACGCTGCTCTTGCTCGCGGTCTCGGCGATCGGCGTCGTCCTGGGGCTTGGCTACGAAGCACGGCGGCGCAAGCGACGCCTGCTGCGGCCATCATAGACTCTGCAGCTTGAGTTGTGGCCGGAGCACGTCCGGCCACAGATCGAGTGTTGCTCGCGCGGCTACTTCGGGCTGCGCGGGAACGGGATGAAGCCGTCGCGGTTCGGCATCCGCACCTTGGGCAGCGATTGTGCGTCGAGCACGTCGTCCTTCCCGATGATCTCGTTCAGGTTCAGGATGTAGGCCGAAACCGCGTACACCTCGTCGTTGGTGAGCGACTTCGATTCCACGAACGGCATGGCGCGCCGGATGTAGTCGAACAGCGTGGTCGCGTAAGGCCAATAGCTGCCCACTGTTTTCACCGGCGCCTTGCCGGCCTCGAGCGTGCCCTTGCCGCCGACGAGTGCGTCGTTTGGTCGGCCCGCTCCCTTCTCGCCGTGGCAGGCCTGGCATTTTGCTGCGTAGACCGCTTCGCCTTGCGCAGCGGTGCCACGGCCGGGCGGAAGGCCTGCGCCATCCGGCCCGATGCTGATGTCCCAGGGCGCAATGTCCGCAGGCGCGATCGGCTGGCCGAACTTTGGCGCTTGCGCCGAGGCCGCGGCGGTCAACGCGATGATGGCCGCGCCGGCTGCGAGATGCTTAAGCGTAGACATTGGCGGCCTCCCCCTTTTCGTCGATTCGCCAGCTCTGGATGGCGTTGAAGTGATACTGCCCGCGCAGTCCGCGCTCGGCGATGAACGTCGCGCGCGAGGGCTGCACCATGCCGGTGTCGTCGGTGGCGCGGCTCTGCAGCACGACTGGTCCGCCGTTCCATTGCCAAGGCGTACGAAAGCGCACCGGCGCCTTCGGCAGGATCGGGCCCGATAGCGCCGCCGGCGCCCAGCTCTGGCCGCCGTCGGCCGAGACCTCGACCTGGCGAATGCTGCCGTTGCCCGACCAGGCGAGGCCGGAGATCTCATAGAAGCCCGGACCCTTGAGGGTGAGGCCGGGGGAGGGCCGGGTGATGACCGACTTGACCTCGAGCGGGAACACGAACTGCCAGGCTTTCTCGTCCTTGAGCAGGACCGTGTACTTGGAGGTCTCGTCCTTGGTCATGGCCGGCTCGGCGGTGAGCTTGAGCCGGCGCAGCCACTTGACGTTCATGTTGCCTTCGAAGCCAGGCAGCAGCAGCCGCACGGGGTATCCGTTCGATGGCCGCACGTGCTCGCCGTTCTGGTAGATGCAGATCAGCGCATCATCCATCGCCTTGGCGAGCGGAACGCTGCGGCTCATGCCGGCGGAATCGGCACCCTCCGCAATCATCCAGCGCGCCGACGGCTCGACGCCGGCTTCGTCAAGCAGCGTCGAGAGCTTCACGCCGGTCCACTCCGAGCAGCTCAGCAAGCCATGGATCGCCGGCACGTTGAGCGCTTGCGGCTGCGGCGAGTTGAGCGCGCCGCTGTTGCCGGCACATTCCACGAAGGCGATGCGTGAGGTCATCGGATAGCGCGACAGCGCCTCGAGCGTGAACACCAGCGGCTGCTTGACCAGGCCGTGGATCACCAGCCGATGCTGATCGGGATCGATGTCCGGAATGCCGGAATGACTGCGCTCGAAGTGCAGCCCGAGGGCGTCATCATGCCTTCAAGCAGATGCAGCGGCGTGCGCGCGGTGCCGATCCCGTGCGTCGCCGGATTGGCCGGCGGCGCGATGGCTCGCACCACCTTGCTCTCGAATTGCGACGGCTGGCCGTAGGCGCGAAGTTCGCGCCCGGCACCTTCGATCCAGCGCGGAACTGGAAGCGGCTCGGCCGCGGCGCTGGCGAGCCCGGCGCCGGTCGCGCCCGCAACCAGCGCGCCTTCAAGGAAGATGCGGCGGTTGAGGATTCCATTGCCGGCCGCCGGCTCGACGGTCGGCAGGGTTTGGTCGCTCTTTCGTTTCATTGAAGGTCCTCCCTTGCGCCGTCAGCACTCGAAGCAACGGCCATATTGATCCATTCACTCAATAGCTCATCCAAGACCCAGAAGCTTCAGCGTGTTGCCGCCCGCCACCATCTGCTGCTGCTCGGCACTCAGGCCCGCAAAGGTGAGCGCCTTCTGCAGCCGCGCCGGAACGTCCTTCTCCACCACGATGGGCCAATCGGTGCCGGCGATCACATGGTCGGCGCCGAGGAAGCCGACCATGCTAGCCACCAGCGCCGGATGGATTCCCATCGTGTCGATATAGATATGCCGGCGCGCGAGCTCGGGCGTATCGCGCCTGATCTGCATACCCGTCGCCAAAGCCACCTGCCATCAGCACACCGCCGATCGCGAGCGTGGTGACGACGACACGCAGCTTGGGCAATTCGTCGAAAACGCCGCCTTCGAGCAGCGAGATCAGCGCCAGCGAATTGATAGTCGCGCGCGCCAGCCGCACGCCCTGACGGCCGGTCTTGCGGAAACGCGCGTGCAGCTGCGGGTCGGTGATCGGGTGGATGAACACCGGCACGCCGAGCGCGGCGGCAGCCGCGAGCGTCGGGCGCGCCTCCTTGGCGTTCGGGAGGAGGTCGCCCTTGGCGCTTTCGATGAAGACACCGCGCAGGCCGAGCTCGCGCACCGCGCGGGTCAATTCGCGCGCAGCGTCGTCGCCGCCATAGGCGTCGACCGTCGCCAGGCCATGGAGCCTGCCCGGGTTCTTGGCGATGAGGTTTGCAACCTCGTCGTTGATGCGCGGGATTGTTCCCTTGGGTACTTCGCCATCGGCGTCCTGCAGAAAGGCCGTGGGCGTGTTGATCACGCGCGCGCTCGTGCCGGTTGGCTCGAGCGAGTCGAGCAGGGCGCGCGGGTCTGCAAGCAGGGCGTTCACTCTTCCCTGCGCCTCGCGCTGCGCGGGCGGCGTATTGCTCATCGTGGTCAGATTGAACGACGGGCCCACGAAGTGGTTGTGGAAGTCGACGACCTTGAGCGGCGGCGCGGAGCGTTCCTGCGCTTCGCCCGGCTGTGTGAGGACGGCGGCGGATGCCACTCCCGCGCCTAAGGCGCCGAGAAACTGGCGTCGTGCCAAGGAGGAATCACCTGCGGCGGTCATGGTATGTCCTCCCCGTTGTGGCGCCGCTGGTGAAAGATTGATCTACGTTAGGAGCAGCAGCCACTTATTTTGTACCAATGTTAGACCAAACCGGGCCGGCCGTACACCGGTCGTACAACGGTGGGCCACCTGGTGGGCAGAAGCAACCAACCGTGCGGCAGGGAACCTCGGCCTGCAGAAAGCCGCAAAGCTCAATCGCTGGCATCGAAAGGGAAATCGTGACGCAGAATTCGAGTGAATTTCAGCGCTGGGAACAGCGGTTTGCTGTTCCGGACTATGCGTTCGGCAAGGAGCCGAACTACTTCCTGGCGTCCTGCAAGCCATTGCTGCCTCGTTCCGGCAGAGCCCTTGCGGTCGCGGACGGCGAAGGGCGCAACGGCGTGTGGCTGGCGGAGCAGGGCCTCGACGTCGTGTCGCTGGATTTTTCGCCGTCGGCTCAGCGCAAAGGGCGCGCCTTGGCGAAGGAGCGCGGGGTAACGGTCACCTTCCTGCAAGCCGACGTGCACACGTTCGAGTATCCGGAGGCAGCGTTCGATGTGGTGGCCGAGATCTTCACGCAGTTCAGCACGCCGGCCGAGCGGGCCATGAAATGGGCCGGCATGCGCAAGGCACTCAAGCCAGGCGGACTGCTGATCATCCAGGGCTACACGCCAAAGCAACTGCAATATGGCACCGGCGGGCCAAAGCAGATCGAGAATCTCTATACGCGCGTCATGCTCGAGGAAGCGTTCCGCGATTTCCACGACATGCACATTGTCGAGGAAGAGCTGGAGCTGCACGAAGGCACCTCCCATGGCGGCATGTCAGCAGTCATCAATCTGACGGCACGCAAGTAGCGGGTGCGAAATCGCGTCGGCGGACTCGATCCGAGTGAGCCAGCTACTCGTCGACGTTGCGCACCTCGGTGTTCATGCGGCACGTCCTTGCGCCGGCGCTTGCGCCAGGCGCATCCCGGTCTCGAAATAGTCGCCGCGGGTCGCGCGCTGCGCGGCCTGCTCCATCTCCTCCGACCATTCGCCGAGCGAGTAGCCGAACCAGGGCGACTTCGGGCTTGAGCTTGGGCAGTCCGAGCTCCTCCCAGATCACCTTGGCGCGCTCCATGTACTCGCGCTTGGGCAGCGAGATCGGCGGGAAGTTCTCCTTGAGCGTGGCGTCGATCAGGACCGACGCATCCTCTCCGCCGTTGCGCTTGCTGCGCGGCCCATGCCCCTGGTCGCGGTGCGGCAGGATGTGGAAGTCGAGGTTCGGATTGGCGCGATAGGACATCGCCCAGAGGATGGCGTCGGCGTTTTCCGGATCGATGTCGTCGTTGACCGCGATCACGTATTTGCCGGCGGCGCGATGCAGGATGGCGGCGCCATAGAGCGCGCGCCAGATCTCGGTCGTCGGCATGTCGCGCTCCATGACCAGCAGCAGCACCTTGCGCATGTTGGTCAGCGGCTCGTGCATCGACACGCGCTTGACGCCTTTGATGCCGAGCGTGTTCTGCAGGAAGTTGAGGAACAGCGGCTCCATGCCGACGCGCTTGATCAGGCTCGATTCGCTCGGCGTCACCTGCGAGATGATCGAGGTGAGCACCGCGTCGCGCCGGCGCGTGATGCAGGTCACGTCCATATAGGCGTTGAACTCCTGCAGGTTGACGTGGCCGTGCGATTCGCCGAACGGCGCCTCGGGCTCGAGATATTCGGTGTCGATGAAGCCCTCGATCACGATCTCGGCCTCGGCCGGCACCAGGAGATCGACGGTCTTGGCCTTCACCACATTGAGCGGCAGAGCCGACCAGCGCGCCGGCGACATGCAGCTCGTCGAGCCGCTCCGGGATTTTCTGCACCGACGCGAAGGTGACGCAGGGCGGCGCGCCGAGCACGACCGCGGTCGGCAGCTTCTTGAAGCCGCGCGCGCGCAGCTTTTCCCAATGATTGTAGATGCCAGGCCGCAGCTCAAGCGACGGATTCATGCCGAGCCGGCGTCGGCGACTTCACGTGGCCGCGGTAGTTGCCCATGTTCTGGACGCCGGTGTCCGGGTCCTTGGTGATGTACTGCGAGAGCGTCGCATAGGGCGCGATGTCCCAGCCGGGCGTCGAGATCGGCAGCGGAATGCCGTCGAGCCCGTTGCCGGGCTTGTCGAGCGCCTTGCCCGTCGATGACGATCTCATGGCAGGGCGCGTCCTCGACGATGCGCGGCGGGATCGGGCTTTGGATCGCGCGCACCCAGCGCTCGTCCATCTCCTCGAACGCGCAGCCGAGCCCGATGCGATAGATTTCGCGGTTGGACGGCAAGCCCGCCGACCAGCACCGGGATGTCGTATTTGCGGCCCTTGCTGTCGATCACGTTGGTGAACAGGAACGCCTTGCGGTCCTTCTCGGCGATGCCGCCGCGGAACTGCCAGCGCACCAGCGGGTGCATCTCGGTGTCCTTGTTGATCGGCCGATCGACCCTGATCAGCAGCCCAGCCTCATCGAGCGAGCGGATGTGGTCGTGCAGGTCGGGATAGGCGCGCTCCGAGCGCGGCTTTGCGTTTCGTTGTCAGTGACTGCGTCCATGGTCCGCCCTCATCGCTCTTTCGCAAGAGAATCGTTCTTGTCCAAGAAACAACGCCGGGCCCGTGTCGAGCCCGGCGCGCCGTCTGATACCGAAGCCTCAGCCGACGACGAGCGCGGCGTGCTGGCTCTGGCCTTCGCTCATGCCGCGCGCCTTCATCCAGTCATAGGCGCGGTTGAAAGTCGTCACGTCGTAATAGTCGACATGCTTGTAGTGCACGAACGCGCGCAGCAGCTCGTTCGGCTTCAGCGCGCCCTTGGCGTGCGCGGTCACGTGATGGGCGTACTTGTAGAAGTCGGCGTTGATCATATCGACCGCTTCGTTCTCGGCGTCGTAGTAGGCCTTGCGCTGCTCCGGCGTCAGATCCGGCGCGATCACCTCGCCGCCGCGATAGAACGAGGCCGCGATGATGTGGGCGCCTTCCTTGAGGCCGAGGCTGATGAACGGCTCCATCACGGCGATCGCGCGGGCGGTGCGGTTCTTAAGCGCCGCGTAGCGCATCTGCGGCAGTCCGCCATTCTCGATCTTGACGTGCTCGGCGCCGACCGCGCTTTCGAGCATCTGGATCGCCGTGTAGTGCGAGCCGGTGAGCTCCTGCACCATGACCGGCACGTCGGCCAGGTCGCGCGGCACCTGGAGCTTGTCGTCGAAGGTCAGGATCGCCTGCGCCGCGACTGCCGCGCGCAGCGCCGCGATGTTGCCGCCGCGCTTGCCGCGCTCGAGCCGGTCGATGCTCGCCCACTCGCAGACATTGTAGCTGTCGGCCGAGCCGCAATCGAACAGGCTCTCCTTGAGGCGCGCCATGAAGGCGGTCTGCGCGTTGTCCTTCTCGCGGTCCGCGTAGGTGGCCGAGAAGCTGACATCGAGCCCGGCCTTGGCGAACAGGCCTTCCTCGATGCCGACGATCACCGGCAGGTCGAAGACGGGGTTGTTCGGGGCGATCTTAACGGTCGCTTTCACTTGCGTACCTGACATAGGTTTCCTCGTATTCTTGAAGTTGCGATTCGGGCAGCCTGAACAAGGGTGTATGCGGCCGACCCGCCCTGGTGGGACAAATGTAGTCCTCGGGGCGGGCGGTTGCAAACCGGCTTAGCGGGCGTGGCAGGTAGGGCGCAGACGCGGGGCTCAAGTCCGCTACGCCGCCGCGCTCATGGACGAACGGAAGGCCCAGCGGGTGAAATAGACCTCGACATAGGCAAACACCGCGTACATCGCGATGCCTTCGACCGCGAGCAGAAGGAGCGCCGCGAACACCAGCGGCATCTGGAAATTCGAGCCCGCGAGCGCGATCTGATAGCCGAGCCCGGCATTGGCGCCGACGGTCTCCGACACCACGGTGCCGACGAAGGCGAGCGTGATCGCGACCTTGAGCGAGCCGAACAGATAAGGCTGCGTGCGCGGAATGCCGACCTTGAGCATGATGTCCATCTTGCTGGCGCCCAGCGCGCGCAGCACGTCCTCGAGCTCGGGCTCCATGGTGGCAAGCCCGGTCGCGACATTCACCACGATTGGAAAGAATGAGATCAGGAACGCGGTGAGGATCGCCGGCACCTCGCCGATGCCGAACCACATGATCAGGATGGGAACGACGGCCACTTTGGGGATGCAGTTGAAGCCGATCATCACCGGGTAGAGCCCACGATAGATGGTGCGCGACCAGCCGACGATCAGTCCGAGCACTATGCCGAAGGCGACCGCAATCGCAAAGCCCGCCATGGTGGTCCACAGCGTGACCAGCGAATGGCGTAACAGCGGAAACCAATACTGCGCCATGGCGGCGAAGGTCTCAGACGGCGTCGGCAGGATGAACTTGTCGATGTGGAAGATGCGGCACGCCGCCTCCCAGATGACGAACAGGCCGATCGTGAACAGCCAGGGTGAGAGCTTTTCCATCATGCCTTGCGCACCTCGGCGATCTTGCCGCGCAGCTCGTGCACGATGTCGGTGAAGCGCGGCTCGTAGCAGATATCGAGATCGCGCGGGCGCGGCAGCTCAACCGTCTTGGTCATGACGATGCGGCCGGGCCGTGCGCTCATGACATGAATTTTGTCGGCCAGGAATGCCGCTTCGCGCAGGTCGTGGGTGACCAGGATGACCGTGAAGGCAAGCTTCTGCCAGAGGTCGCGCAGCACGCACCACAGCTCCTCGCGCGTGAACGCGTCGAGCGCGGCGAACGGCTCGTCCAGCATCAGGAGCGCCGGCTCGTGGATGAGCGCGCGGCAGAGCGAGACCCGCTGCTGCATGCCGCCGGACAACTCCCACGGATAGCGCTCGCTGAATCCGTCAAGCCCGACCGTCCTGAGCAGCGCCTCCGCTTTGCTCCGATATTCAAGCTTGTGCCGCCGGAACCGGCGCCGGTGCGGTTCGACGATCTCGAGCGGCAACAGCACATTGTCGATCACCTTGCGCCAAGGGAGCAGGTTCGGGTTCTGGAACGCCATGCCGGCGATCTTGACCGGCCCGCGCACCTTGTCGCCGAAGATCGTGATGTCGCCGGTGTCGGGCGGCACCAGCCCGGTGACGAGCTTCATCAGCGATGACTTTCCGCAGCCGGACGGCCCGACCACGGCGGCAAACTCGCCGCGCCGCACGTTGAGGGTCGTGCCCTGCAGCGCCAGGACGCCGCCCGACGCGCTGCGATAGGTCAAGGTGACGTTGCCGATATCGACCGAGGGGGTCATGACTGCCGGCCGCGAACGCGTCCGGTCCGCCGCGAGATAGACCAACCCGGGACCATTCCCGGCCCATATGGGCGGGAAGGTCTCGGATCGGGGTCGCGCCGCATCGTGTCTCGCACGCGTCTCCGGGGATCGCCGCTCACAGCTTCCGTTCGGCCGCCGGCGGCAGGTACTGGCTGGTGAAAATATCTTCGGCCTTCGGCCGGTTCTTGAAGTCGTAGGTCAGCGCGATCTGGTCGATCGACTTCGCAAGCCGTGCCTGGTCGATGCCGCCGAAGCCGTTGGCCTTCACCCAGGGCGTGACGAAGTTGTCGCGCAGCGACATCTTGAGCCGATCGAGCTCGATCTTCTCGTCGCCGGTGTCGTTGCGCTTCATCACCGATTTGATCGCGGCGTCGGGATCCTTGATGGTATCGAGCACGCCCCTGATGGTGGCCTTCACGAAGCCCGCGACCACCTTCGGATTGGCCTTGGCATAGTCCGGGTTGACCATGATGGCGTTGCCATAGAGCACGAGGCCGTGGTCGGTCATGAACATCATCTTGATGTCCTCAGGCTTCAGGTTCTTTGCCAGCAAGTTGTAGTGCATGGAGAACGAGAAGCCGGTGATGGCATCGACCTTGCCGTCGGCGAGCATCGGCTCGCGCACCGGAAAGCCGATCGACTCGATCTTCACCTTGGAGGCGTCGATCTTGTTCTCGTGCACGAACGCCTTCCACTGCGCGAATGCGCCGTCGGGCGGCGGCGCGCCGAGCACCTTGCCTTCCAGGTCCTTGGGCTTGCTGATGCCGGTCTTGGCGACGCTCGCGATCGCGAACGGCGGCCGGTCGTAGACCATCAGCACCGCCTGGACCTTCTTTTCGGGATTCTGGTCCTGAAACCTGACCAGCGAATTGATGTCGAAGAATCCGATCGGATAGGTGCCGGCGGCGACGCGCGCGATGCCGGCGACCGAGCCCGGGCCGGAGTCGATCGTCACGTTCAGCCCTTCGGCCTTGTAGTAGCCCTTGTCGATGGCGACGAAGTAGGGCGCTGCCGGGCCTTCGAACTTCCAGTCGAGCGCGAATTTCACGTCGGTCTGCGCCGATGCGCTGCCCAGTGTGGACAAGGTTATCAGCAGGACTGGCAGTGCGGATCGCTTGACCGCGGAAGACTTGACCATTGTCTGTCGCTCCCAATCGAGACCGGCAAAACCCCGGCAGGTTGATGCGTTTTGAGCAATCTGTGTGCCAGCGACTGCCGTGGCGGATTGCCGACGATCGAGGCGATTAGGCGCCCGTTATGCCTCCCGCATAGGCAGGGCTGGCCAATCTGCCTAAATCGACATCAGGTTATCAGCTTCCTCGGTAGGTGGAATAGCTCCAGGGCGTGACCAGCAGCGGGACGTGATAGTGCCCTTCCGGCTCGGCAACCGAGAAGCGGATTGGCACAACCCCAAGGAAAGGAGGGTCGGCGACCGGCGTACCGATACGCGCATAGTGGTCGCCGACCGCAAAGCGCAATTCATATTGCGCAATCGGGATCGGCCGATCCGCGATCAGCGGGCGGTCGGTGCGGCCGTCGCTGTTGGTCACAGCGTTTGCGATGCGGATGGCGTCATCCAGGCCCGATATCTCATAGAGCTCGATCGCAATGCCGGCCGCGGGCTTGCCGCCATGCAGGTCGAGCACGTGGGTCGACAGCCGGCCATTCACCGCAAGGCGCACCGGCGCATCGACGCGCTGGTCGAGCCGCAGCGCGACGATGCGCATGATCTCGGCAAGCGCGGTCTCGCGCTCGGAGGCGGCATCGTTCTGCAGGCGACGCTCGAACTGGCGCAGGATCGACTCTTTGCCGTGCCGGCGCACACACACGATGAAGGGCATGCCGAACTTGGCGCGATAGGCGTCGTTGAGCCGGTGAAAGCTCGTGTACTCGCTCTCGCTCAGGCGGTCGAGGCCGGCGCTCGCCTGCTCGGCCGTAGAGTCCGCGGTGAGCGTGCCGGCGCGCGCGGCCTTGCCGGCAAGGTCGGGGTGGCCCTTGATGAGCGCGAGCTTGCGCTCGTCGCTCGACGAATTCACAGCCTCCGTCATTGCGCGCAAGAGCGCCGCCATGTCGGCGAACGGCCGTCGCGCGGCGGCAGCTTCGGCGACCCACGGCGCGTGCTCCACGGTGTCGCCGAGCGCTTGCACGAAGCTGCGCTGGTCCATTGCATTCAAGGCATCGAGCGTGAGTGCGGCCATGGTCGCTCTTCAGGATATGGTCGGCGCGGAAGCGGCGAGCGCGCGGTGCTCGCTGTGCCAGTGCTGCGCGATGTCGCGCCGGGTCGCCACAAAGACCTGCTTGAAGCCTGCGATATGGTCAAGGAAGCGCGCAAGGCCCGCGGCGCGGCCCGGCCGGCCGGCCAGCCGGCAGTGCAGCCCGACCGACATCATCTTGGGCGCGCTCTCACCCTCCGCATAGAGGACATCGAAGGTGTCGCGCAGATACGCAAAGAAGTCGTCGCCGTTGGCAAAGCCCTGCGCATTGATGAAGCGCATGTCGTTGGCATCGAGGCTATAGGGGATGATCAGGTGCGGGCCGTTGGAGCCGTTGACCCAATAGGGCAGGTCGTCGGCATAGGAGTCGGACGAATAGAGAAAGCCACCTTCCTGGACAACAAGCTTGAGCGTGTGCACCGAGCAGCGCCCGGTGTACCAGCCGAGCGGCCGCTCGCTGGTCGTCTCCGTGTGGATACGGACCGCGTCGTGCATGTGGGCGCGCTCGTCGGCTTCGGAGAAATCCTTGTAGTCGATCCACTTGAGGCCATGGGAGGCGATCTCCCATTGCGCTTCGCGCATCGCGGCGACGATGTCGGGATTGCGCTTGAGCGCGGTCGCAACGCCGAAGACCGTGACCGGAAGCCGGCGGGCCGTGAACATGCGCCACAGGCGCCAGAATCCCGCGCGCGAGCCGTATTCGAACGTGGATTCCACATTCATGTGGCGTTTGCCCGTCCATGGCGTCGCGCCCAAGATATCGGTCAGGAAGGCTTCGGATGCGCCGTCGCCATGCAGGATGGAATTCTCGCCGCCTTCCTCGAAATTCACCACGAATTGCACGGCGACGCGGGCTCGGCCGGGCCAGCGCGGGTCGGGCGGCGTGCGGCCGTAGCCGGCAAGATCGCGCGGGTAGTGCAGGGTCAGGCATCAGGAGAACCTCTATTGCGACCCGATCCAGGCGGCGAGCACTTGTCGCTCCGCCGTGGTCATGGCGCTGATATTGCCGGGAGGCATGGCGTGCGAGCGCACCGCATTGATGTCGATCTGGCGGGCATGCTTGCGGATATTGGTCTCGCTGTCGAGGAGCACGCCATTCGGCGCGGTGCCAATCCCCGGCCAAACTGGTTGCGGCGCATGGCACATGCTGCAACGGGTTTGAATCACGGAGGCAACCTCGGAGAACGGCGGCATCGCGGCGCGTCCAGCCGCACTGTCGCGCGGGCCAAGACCCGAAAGCCAGGCGATCGCAATCATGCCGGCCGCTGCAACGCCCCAGGTCCACCACGGGCTGCCCAGGCCCTGGTGGCGCGAATTGAAAAAGTGGCGGATGACCGGTCCGATCGCGAGCACGATGGCGACGATGAGCCAGTTGAATCGCGTGGCAAACAGGAGCGGGTAATGATTGCTGATCATCAGGAACACGACGGGCAGCGTCAGATAATTGTTGTGGACGGAGCGCGTCTTGCCGAGCCGCTCCAGCATGGGATCGGGCTTTTGGCCCGCAATGAGCGCTGCGACGGTCTTCTTCTGGTTGGGGATGATGATGACAAAGACGTTCGCCACCATGATGGTGCCGACGAGCGCGCCGATCTGCACAAAGGCGCCGCGCCCGCTGAAGACATGGGTGAAGCCGTAGGTGAACGCGACCAGGAACATGTAGCCGACCAGCGCCAGCGCGATATCGTTGCGGGCGAGAGGGGAGCGGCAGAGCGCCTCATAGATCAGCCAGGCGACCACGATGCTGCCCACGCTGATGGCAATTGCCATTTTCGGCGTCATCGCCAGCACGGAGCTGTCGATGAGAAAGAGCTCGGCGCTGACATAGTAGATGACGATCAGCAGTGAGAAGCCGGACAACCAGGTGGTGTAGGCCTCCCACTTGAACCAGGTGAGCTCGTCCGGCATGCGGGCGGGCGCGACCAGATACTTCATCATATGGTAGAAGCCGCCGCCGTGGACCTGCCAGGCCTCGCCCCGCACGCCCGCTGGCAGCGTTGCGCCCGGGTTTCAGGCTAAGATCGAGATGAATGAAGTAGAACGAGCTGCCAATCCACGCGATGCCGGCGACCACATGCAGCCATCTGATAACGACGCTCAACGCCTCGGTAAGGACGGTGTCCACTCTCTCCAGTCCCGCTTGCCCGGCATTGCCGCCACCATGGCAGAGGGCGCGGGCGCTGTTCAAGCCTGCGCGGCTGCGATGCCCACCGGTGAGCAGGCCGAATGATGCGTGAACCGGCGCAACAGGCGGCATCCGGCGCGAGTGCCCCATCAGGCACGTTTGGGACCCGCATCCTCGAACTCGCGGACCGGTTGGCCACTCATTCCGAGATGACCGGTGGTCTGACCTGCACCTACCTGTCTCCGCGGCGCATCGGGCCGTGGCGAAGGATCTGCAGGGCCTGGATGCAAGTGGCCGGGCTCGACACGACGATCGATGCGCTCGGCAACGTCGTCGGCCGCTACCGCAGCGCTACTCCGGGTGCCAAGGCGCTCATCGTCGGCTCGCATTACGACACCGTGGCGAATGCCGGCCGCTACGACGGAAGGCTTGGCATCCTGACCGCGCTGGTGGTCGCCGAAGAGCTGCAGCGGGCCGGGCAGGCGCTGCCGTTTCATCTCGATGTGGTCGCGTTCGCGGAGGAGGAGGGCGTGCGCTTCTCGGCGCCCTATCTCGGCAGCAGCGCGGTCGCGGGGCGTTTCGATCACACGCTCCTGCAGCGCAGTGATGCGAACGGTATGACGCTCGCCGACGTGCTGCTTGGCATTGGCAGCAAGCCCGGCGACATCGCAGCGCTCGCCAGGCGCCCGGAGGATCTCAAGGGCTATCTCGAAGTCCATATCGAGCAGGGGCCGGTGCTGCTCAACAGCAATCGGCCGGCCGGGATCGTGACCGCGATCGCGGGCGGCGCGCGTCACCAGGTGACTGTGCACGGCCGTGCCGGGCATGCCGGAACCGTCCCGATGGCGCTGCGCCAGGATGCTGCCGCGGCGGCGGCCGAGATCGTGCTCGCGCTCGAGCGGCGCTGCAATGCCGAGCCGGGCCTGGTCGGGACCGTCGGCAAGCTTTCGGTGCCGGGTGGAGCGATCAATGTGATCCCGGCGCGCTGCGAGCTGACGTTTGATATCCGGGCCGGAGACGATGCGGTGCGCGACGCCGCCGAGCGCGACGTGCGCGCCGAGATCGCGCAGATTGCCCTACGCCGAGGCGTTGCGGTCGATGTCGACGAATTGTCCCGCAACCCGGCCATTGCCTGTGCTCCGGACCTGCAGGCGCTGATGGCGCAAGCCTTGCCAGGCGCCGGCGTAGAGCCGTTCTATCTTGCGAGCGGAGCCGGCCACGACGCGGTAATGTTCGCGGGCGTGACCGATATCGGTATGCTGTTCGTACGTTGCGGCAACGGCGGCATCAGTCATCACCCGAGCGAAACCGTCACTGCCGAGGATGCCGACTTGGGCGCACGCGTGCTGCTTGATGTGATCTTGAGTCTCGCATGACAGAATCCAACCGCATCGTGGAAATCGTAGCCTCCGGCTTCGCGCGCGAAACCGCATTTCTCGCCGAGCTTGTGAAGGTGCCAAGCGACAATCCGCCGGGCGATTGCGCGCGCCATGCCTCCGCGGCGGCGCGGCTCCTGGAGGGTCTCGGCCTCACGGTCGAAGTGCATCCAGTTCCGAAGGAGGCGGTGACGGCTGCCGGCATGGTGAGCGCGACCAACTTGGTCGTGCGCCACCGGTTCGGGGACGGCCCGGTGATCGCGCTCAACGCCCACGGCGATGTGGTTCCGCCCGGGCTCGGATGGCGGCACGATCCCTATGGCGCGGCGGTCGAGGACGGGCCGCATGGCCTCACCATGTTCGGGCGCGGCGTTGCGGTCTCGAAATCGGACTTCGCGACCTATGCGTTCGCGCTGCTCGCGCTCAAGGCCGCGGCGGCGCTGGGCCAGGCCTTTGCGGGTACGGTCGAGCTGCACTTGACCTATGACGAGGAGACCGGCGGCGACGTCGGCCCGCGTTGGCTGCTGGAGCAGGGCATCACGCGGCCGGATTTTGCGATTGCGGCGGGCTTTTCCTATGCGATCGTCACCGCGCACAACGGCTGCCTGCATCTCGAAGTGACGGTGACCGGCAAGCAGGCGCATGCCGCGATGCCGGCAACGGGCATTGACGCGCTCGAGGCGGCGACCGGGATTCTGGCTGACCTTTATGCGAGCCGCGCCGCGCTCGCGCAAGCGCCTGTCCAGGGTCGAGGGCATCACGTCGCCGACGCTGAACGTCGGGCTCATTCAGGGTGGCATCAACACCAACGTGGTTCCGGATCGGATCGTGTTCCGGCTCGACCGGCGGATGATCCCGGAAGAGACCCCGGCCGATGTCGAGGCTGCGCTACGAGCGCAGCTCGCGGCCGCGGCGGCACGATATCCTGGCATCACGATCGACGTGCGCCGTGTGCTGCTCGCCATGCCGCTCGTTCCGCAGCCGGGATGGGAGCGCATCGCCGGTGCGATCCAGAACCATGCGCGTGACGTCCTCGGCGTCGACGTGCCGACGACCGGCGTTCCGCTCTACACCGACGCGCGCCACTATGCGGCGCGCGGCATCCCGATCGTGCTGTACGGCGCGGGACCGCGTACGATTATTGAGGCGAATGCCCACAATGCCGACGAAAACCTGCGGCTCTCGGATTTGCGTGCCGCGACCACGATCGTGGCGCTCACACTCGCCGACCTGCTGTCCGGCAGCCGTTAGCGCTGTCATGCACGATGGAGGGGATATCCATTAAAATCTATCTGGCCGGACCATTGGGCTTCTCAGAGGTGGGGCGCGCTTTTCATGAACAGCGCATCATTCCGACATTGGAAAAGCTAGGTCATCAGCTCCTGGATCCTTGGGCTGACCCGGGAGATGTTGCTGCCGTGTTGAAGCTGCCATTCGGGGCAGAGCGCCGTGATGCCTGGCGAAGGATCAATCCCGAGATTGGCCGTAGGAACCAACGCTTGATCGACGAATGTAACGTTATTTTCGCTGTGCTTGATGGAACAGATGTCGACAGCGGCACTGCAGCCGAGATCGGTTACGGCTTCGCGAAGCACAAACCCATTCTCGGCTATCGAGGTGATTCCCGTCTCTCCGCTGACAACGAAGGCGGAATCGTAAATCTACAGGTGGAATATTTTATCCGCGCCAGCGGCGGAGATATTATCAGTCAGATCAGTGACCTCCCGTCAGCACTGGCAAAATTGACGGACAGGGCGCAAACCTAGCAGGACCAGCGGGCTGTTGCTGAAACGCCAGGGGCGACACTTATGATTTTTTTGTCGCTGCTTTGAACCAAATCGACTGATTTGGCGACGAAAGAAACCGACCGATCAGATCAATCGTATTCAGAGATTTGGCGAGCAAATGCACGTCCCGACCGCCTTCCGCGAAGAAGATCAGGATGCGATTAGCGCAATGATGCGAGCCGCCAGCCTTTGCCAGTTCGTCACCGCAACAGCCGGTGGGCCTATCGCGACACCGCTGCCGATGATCATTGACAGTGGAGAGGGCGAATACGGAACCCTGTATGGCCATCTCGCAAAACCCAACCCACAATGGAAGGAGCCGGTGATTGGCGACGCCTTGGCCATCTTCATGGGTGCGGATGCTTATGTGACACCGAGTTGGTACGCATCCAAGCAAGAGCATGGCAGGGTGGTGCCGACATGGAATTATGAGGCGGTCCAGGCGTTCGGTCCTGCAGAATTCTTCGAAGATGCCGACAGGCTTCTGGATGTTGTTACAAGGCTCACGGAACGGCACGAGAGGGAGCGCGTCAATCGATGGAGCGTCAGCGACGCCCCGCCAGCTTTTATCCAAGCACAGCTTAGGGGTATCGTCGGCGTGCGTATGCCGATCATGCGCCTCGTGGCCAAGCGCAAGATGAGCCAGAACCGCAGCGCTGAGGATCGGGCCGGTGTCGCGCGAGGGCTCTCTGAAAGCGGCTGCCCTGTCCGCCGCCGCGTGGCTGCCCTGATTCCCCTTACGCCATGAAGGTTGGTCCCAGTGTCGCGCCGCGCAGCGGCGACTTCGCCGCCGCGCGGTTTGGCTTGTTCCTCACCCGTCTTGTTCAGCCGTCGCTCAGCGCGTTCGCCTCAAGCCCGCTGATCTGCACGTCGTAGCCGAACGGATCGTCCATGTGCAGGCTGTAGCGGCCGGCCTCGCGCAGGTTCTTCACGCCCATGGCGGTGAGTGCCGCCTTGGCACGGTCGCGGTTGAAGTCGGCGATCGTGTAGCTGATGTGGTCGATCACCGCCTGCGGCGCCGGCCGCGGCCGCTCGCCCCCGCGCGCCGGCGGCGCATTTGGGTTGGGCGTGCGGATGATCAGGTGCGCGAGCGGCACGTCCTTGGCGCTCACCCCATAAGGCTGCTCGCCCTTCTTGCCGAACGGCAGCGCGACGTCGCGCGCGGTCGGGCCGACCTGGTCGAGGTTGAACACTTTCGAGTACCAGTCGGCGGCTTCCTTGAAGTTCGGGCAGGTGTAGGAGACGTGGTTGATGAGCTGCGCCTTGAGCGGCGACTCACTCTGCGCGGAGGCGCTGCCGGCCGCATAGGCGGAGGTCGCGGCGAGTGTCAGCGTCTCGATCAGCCGGCGGCGGCTGATCTTGCCGGTCTCGAACTCGTTGAGCTTGTGAGCAACGAACCCTTCCATGACATCCCTCCTCACTGTCCGCGCCGGAATGCGTCTTCTTCGACGATGTTGGCGAATTGGACGTCGTAGTTGAACGGATCGAGCACGTGCAGGCTGCCGTCGCGCCCGCCCGAGATTTCCTGGCCCTTCGCTTTCATGGTGCCGCGCACGCGCTCCTCGTTCCAGTTCGAGAGCGTGAAGCAGATGTGGTCGACGACCGCGCGCGCCGCCGGGCGATCGCTCGGCGTTGCATTGCGGGCGACAAGGAAGGAGCCACCCTTGCCGGGCTGGCGGTCCGAACATCAGGTTGGCGCGCTTGCCGGTGTCCTTGCCGGGCGCGTTCTCGAGCCCGAACACGGACGTGTAGAAGTCGCGCGCCTTGGTGTAGTCCGGGCACGAATAGGACAGGTGATTGATGCCGAGCACCTTGAAGCCGGTGCCGGTCTGGGCGTTGGCGGCATCACCCGCCGCATAGACCGCGGCGGCGAGCGCGACGGTCTGGCAGAATTCGCGGCGGTCGATGGCGCCGCCTTCGAACTGTTTGACGAGATCGGCGATGAATCGTTCCATGGGCTCCTCCCTTGATCGCGCCTTTTGGCACTGAACCGGGAGAGCCTAGCACAGGGGAATTGGGGGTGTAGCCGCTAGCGCTTTCGTCGCGCGTTGCGCCCGGCCCACAGCCTGGCGACCCGCTCGAGATCACGATACGTGGAGGGCGTGCCTTCGCCCGGCCGGTGACGCACATATTGGATCAGAGGCTCGGCCGCCTGAAAGCTCCAGGGCAGCACGTCGCCCCAGTAGGCGTAAGCTACCCGCTCGCTGAACACGTTCTCATTGATTCCGACCGAGATCAGCTCGCACACGTTCAGGAACGCGCGCACCCGCGAATGCTCCGGCGTGGCGACGAAGCTCTCCATGGAGGTAATCGCCGCCAGCCCGGGGGCGATCCGCCGGAACTCGTTGTAGAGCTCGATGCCGGTCGCATCCATTTGAGTCTTCAGGAAAAAATCGATGGCGGCGCGCCTGCGCGCAATGCTGCGCTGGTTGAGAATGGAGACCACCGCAATGAGCGCCGCCAGAAGCGCGATCCCCGCAGTGACGATCGGTGACAACTCGGCCGCCGCACTTAACATGGTTGCTGTCTCTCCTGCTGATGCCTCACGTGCGGATCGTACAATACCGTGCCGAGCACGGTCGCGCGCCACGCCCGTGCCGCTCCTGCAGGAGGCGGAGCGAAGCGGTGCGGACAAGGCGGGTAATGTCAAAATGCTGATGGTCTTGAACGATCGACCGCGTCATTATCTCTAAAGTTGCATCTCTAAAGTTGCCGGGAGCGCGGAGCATTCCGATGCCGACATTTGCAAGAAGCCTTCATCGCGATCCATTCAATAAACGTGCGAGCGCCGCCGGCGGGGTGGGCATCTGGCGTCCGGTCCTGTGGGGAGTAACAGTGGCGCTCCTGCTCGCGGTATCCGGCCTGCCGTCGCGGGCTCAGTTCCGTGATGTTCTGGTGTTCGCGGCTGCAAGCCTGAAGGACGCGCTCGATGAAGCCAACTCGCTCTTTCTGTTCGAGAACGGCAGTGGCGTCAGGGTGTCCTACGGTGCGAGCTCGGCGCTCGCCAAGCAGATCGAGAACGGCGCGCCGGCTGATGTGTTCATCTCCGCCGATCTCGATTGGATGGACTATGTGGCCGAGCGCAAGCTGATCAAGCCGGACACGCGCGCGAAGTTTCTCGGCAACCGGCTGGTGCTCGTTGCGAACGCCGACAGCAAGATCTTGCTCACGATCGGTCCGAACTTCCCGCTCGCGCAGGCGCTCGGCAACAATCGGCTGGCGATGGCGGACCCATCCGCCGTTCCGGCTGGCAAGTACGGCAAGGCCGCGCTGGAGAAGCTTGGTGTGTGGGACTCGGTCGCAGGCAAAATTGCGCCGGCGCAGGACGTGCGGGCGGCGCTTGTTCTCGTCTCGCGCGGCGAGGCTCCGCTCGGCATTGTCTATCAGACCGACGCGGCCGCCGACAAAAACGTCAAGATTATTGCCACTTTCCCGGAGTTATCGCACCCGCCCATCGTCTATCCGATGGCGATTCTCGCCGGCTCGACCAACGGCGTGGCGCCCGTCTACGTGCAGTATCTGCTTTCGCCGAAGGCCGAGCCGTTCTTCGAGAAGCGGGGCTTCACGGTGTACTAGACATACGAGACGCGGCCGCGCGCGATCCTGATACCGCACTTACCCGATAAGGCATTGGCCTGACGTTGCTATTGCTGAGCGATGCTCGCGCTCTCGATGCCGAGCGCCTCCGCTTTGGCGCTTTCACGCATGATCAAGGACAAACTGGCTTCAGAAAATGTGCAAGCGGTGCAAAGGAGTACTCTGTGCTCAAGTCCATGACACCGCAATTGCAATTTTGCCGCGACGTCATTGCGCATCAGGCCGCTTGTTGTGCAAACGCGTACATGAGTGGTGTCAATCTCTGCGCCATCTCAGTCACGCTTAGTCATTGAAGTGCGAATGCTTTTCATGACTTTGGCGCGATCTTTGAAAAAGAGATTTGCGAAGGCAAGAGACTCATTGCATCGAGCGCGCTGCGTCAGATCGATTTTGCAAGTTCGCTGCACTGCGGTTGTATATCTTTTTGATGACTAGTAAGCGCCCGTTATATTGGCAGCTATTTTGGAAATAGTCGCGATCTTAAGTTGCAAAGAGATAAATGCCGGCGTAGGGTGCGACACTTCGTCATACATTCTCTACGTAAAGCGACTTAAAAAATTCCTTCGCTTCGGGAGGAGACGAATGCTTCAAGCGCGATCACTGGCGTCCATCGCCGTCGCGGTTGCGACGGCTGTATTGTTGCCTTCAGCAACACTGCAAGCGCAGAACTCAAGCTCCAACTCATCTGCTGCAAACGATTATCGCACGACCTTGCAGCTGTACTGCGTCGGCTGTCACAGCGGTCCGACGCCGTTTGCAGGGCTCAATCTTGAGCCGCTGGATTTCGCCAATCTCGAAGCGAATGGTGAGATCTGGGAGAAGATGATTCGCAAGCTGCGCGACACGCCAGATGCCGCCAGCCGGCATGCCGCGGCCGGACGATGCCACGCTACGAGGCGCTCGTCAAGTATCGTCGAGAAGCGGCCGCGATCACATGGCGGAGGTGAAGCCCAATCCGGGACGCACCACGCTGCATCGGCTGAATCGGACGGAATACGGCAACGCCATTCGCGATCTGTTGGCGCTGGAGATCGACGTCACCGATCTGCTGCCGGCCGACGATATCGGCTACGGCTTCGACAATATCGGCGACGTGCTGTCGGTATCGCCGTTCCTGCTGGAGCGCTATCTCGCGACGGCAGGCAAGGTCAGCCGCGCGGCGATCGGCGACACCACGATGCCGGTGAACTATCAGACCTATACGGTTCCGCACGGGCTCATTCAGCTCGATCGCATCGAGCGAGGCACTGCCGGTCGGCTCGCGCGGCGGCACCGCCGTTCGTCATCGCTTCCCGGTGGACGCCGAATACGAGATTTCGGTCAAGCTGCAGCGAGGTCGCCTGGAAGACGATCCTCGGCATGGACAAGGAGCGCAAGCTCGATCTGCGGCTCGATGATCAGCGACTCGGCCTGTTCACCATTGCGGCCAATCGCGAGGCGAGGGCCTGGCACTGGCACCGCCGCCTGACGCGCATCTCAAGGTCCGCCTGCCGGTGAAGGCCGGGACGCACGAGATCGCCGCGACCTTCCTGAAGGACTACGATGCTTCAGGAAGGCATCATCGAGCGCGTCCGCGAAGACCAGGTGCGGACCTACTTCGAAGGCGTCGGCACGATCACGATCGCCGGCCCGTACAATGTGCAAGGGACCGGGCGTCACGCGAGCCGCGAGAAGATCTTCACCTGCCGTCCAGCCGGCGCGCGATGAGGCAGGCTTGCGCGGAGAAGATCCTGTCGAACCTCGCCCACCGCGCCTATCGGCGGCCGGTCACCGACGAGGACATGTCACAGCTGCATGGCGCTCTATCGGCAGGGCGCCCAGGGCAGCGGCGGTTTCGAATCGGGCGTGCGGCTGGCGCTGCAGAAGATCCTGGTGTCGCCTGAGTTCATCTTCCGCGCGGAGTATGATCCGGCGGGAGCGGCGCCGGGCAGCGTCCACCGGGTCAGCGACCTCGAGCTGGCCTCGCGGCTGTCGTTCTTCCTGTGGAGCAGCATCCCGGACGACGAACTGCTCGCGCGTGGCCGAGAGCGGCAAGCTCAGCGACAAGTCCGTGATGGCGGCGCAGGTCAAGCGCATGCTGAGCCGATCCGCGCTCGAGGAGCTGGTGAAGAACTTCACCGGCCAGTGTCTGTTCCTGCGCAACATCGAGCGGATCTCGCCGCGACTCGGGCTCGTTCCCGAACTTCGACGAGAACCTGCGCCAGGCGCTGGCCAAGGAAACGGAGCTCCTGGTCGACAGCACGCTGCGCGAGGATCGCAGCGTCGCCGATCTGCTGACGACGGACTACACCTTCCTCAATCAGCGTCTGGCTGAGCACTATGGGATCAAGGGCATCTACGGCAACGAGTTCCGCCGTGTTGCGCTGACCGATCCGAAGCGGCACGGCTTGCTTGGACAGGCCAGCATCCTGACGGTGACGTCCTATCCCAACCGGACGGCGCCGACGATCCGCGGCAAGTGGGTGCTGCAGCAGATCCTGGGCACGCCTCCGCCTCCGCCGCCGCCGAACGTGCCGTCGTTGAAGGACGATGAGACCACGAAGAATCTGACCATGCGCCAGCGCATGGAGCTGCACCGGTCCAATCCGACCTGCGCCGCCTGCCACCGGATGATGGACCCGCTCGGCTTCGCGCTCGAGAACTTCGATGGTCTTGGCCAGTGGCGCAAGTTCATCGGGATCGGCGGAGCCGATCGATTCCTCCGGAGTCCTGCCTGACGGCACCAAGTTCGATGGTCCGGCGGGCTTGCGTGATGTCCTGGTGAGCAAGCAGGACATGTTTGTCGAGACGTTCACCGAGCAGCTTCTGACTTACGCGCTGGGTCGTGGCGTGGAAGAGTACGACCGCCCTGTTCTTCGCCAGATCATGCGTGAAGCTGCCTCGGAAGACTACCGGTGGTCATCCATCATTCTTGGAATCGTCAACAGCACCCCGTTCCAAATGAGGAGGGTAAGCGATGGTAATAACTAGGAAATACATTCCCCGCCGGACCTTCTTGCGCGGGGCGGGTGCGGCGCTTGCATTGCCCAGTGCTCGACGCCATGACTCCAGCTCTGTCGGCCGAAACGAAGCGGCCGATCCGTCTGGGCGTTCATCCAGGTCCCGAACGGGATCATGAACCTGAAGAATGAGTGGGCGCCCAAGGCCGAGGGCCCGCTCACGAGATGACCCGGATTCTCGAGCCGCTCGCGGACTTCAAGGACCGCATGGTGGTGATGTCGGGGCTCGATCCGCAGCAGGCCGCGGGCCTCAATTTCGAAGTGGGCGGCGACCATCCGCGCGCCTGCACCGCGTGGCTGACTGGAACGCATGCGAAGATGACCTCCGGTGCCGACCTGCGCGCCGGCATCTCCGTCGACCAGATCGCGGCACGCGAGTTCGGCAAGTACACCCAGCTCGCCTCGCTCGAGATCGGGTTGGAGTCGCCGGAAGTCGTGGGCGCCTGCGAGTCCGCCTATGGCTGCGCCTATTACAACACGATCTCGTGGCGCAACGAGACCTCGCCGCTGCCGATGGAAAACCGTCCGCGCGCGATCTTCGAGCGGCTGTTCGGCGAGGCCGGCACGACCGATCCGGAAGTGCGCATGGCGCTGCGGAAGGAAGACCGCAGCATCCTCGACGCCATCACTCGTCGGATGTGAGACGACTGCGCGGCAAGCTCGGTGGAACCGATCGCGGCAAGATCGACCAGTATCTGGAAGCGATCCGCGACGTCGAGCGCCGCATGCAGCTCGCCGACAAGCAGGGCGACCGCGACATGCCGCAGATCGAAGGCCCTGCCGGCGCGCCGGAAGTGTTCTCGGAATACTTCAAGCTGATGACCGACCTCCTGGTGCTCGCCTGGCAGACCGACATGACGCGCGTCATCACGTTCATGATGGGTCACGAGATGAGCGGCCGCGCCTATCCGGAAGTCGGATTCGGCGATGCCCATCATCCCTGCACGCACCACCAGGGCGATCCCGAGAAGATCGAGAAGACCGTCAAGATCAACACCTTCCACATCGAAGATGTTGGCCTACTACTTCGACAAGCTGCGCTCCACGCCGGATGGCGACGGCTCGTTGCTCGATCACTCGCTGATCCTCTACGGGGCAGCACTGAGCGACGCCAACCTGCATCTCTACACCGACCTGCCGCTGCTGCTGATCGGCGGCGGCGTGCGGGGATCAAGGGCGGGCAGCATGTCCGCTATCCCGAAGCGCACGCCACTGACCAACCTGCTGCTCACCATGCTGGACAAGGCCGGTGTCACGGGCGTGGAGAGCCTCGGCGACAGCACGAAGCGGCTGGCTCTGCCGGCCTGACGGGGATTGAAAACGCAAAAGGGTCCCCGCCGAAGAGCGGGGACCCACAGAGCCTCTTGCAGGCGCAAGCTCCTTGCAGGGCAATCGCCTGACCATTCGACGGGAATCTTCGGCAGGGCTTGAGCAGGCGATCGCTGGTCGATGGGCTTTTGCTTCACTGCAGTTGGATGATCAAGGCTGCAATTGTAACGGGCAGTCAAACGGACAATCACACGCTCTCAATCAGAATGCTCTTATGTGGGAGAACGCTGATGAACAAGTGGACCATGATGCTGGCGGGTCTGCTGAGCTCTTCGATCCTTACGGGTGCCGCGCTCGCCGCTGATACGAACTCCGTCAACAAAAGCAATGTGCCGCTGGTGACAGCCGCAAAGGCTGGCGATCGCGCTGCGGTCCGTTCGCTGCTGAACGGCATCCCGGAGAAGGTCATCGCCGGGCCGGAAGGCACGGCGGCGCTGGTGTGGGCGGTCTCCCGCAATGATCTGGAGATGACCGATCTGCTTCTGCGCGCCGGCGCGAACGTGAAGAGCGCCAACGAATTCGGTGCGACGCCGCTCTACGCGGCCGCCGCGGATGCGGAGCTGCCGATGGCGCAGAAGCTCCTGGCGGCAGGCGCCGATGCCAATGCAGGCCTGTTGTCGGGCGAGACCCCGCTGATGCAGGCGGCGCGCCGCGGCAACGTCGATATGGTGCGCGCGCTGCTGGCGGCCAAGGCCGATCCCAACGCCAAGGAAAAGAACGGCGGACAGAACGCCTTGATGTGGGCGCTGTCGCAGCGTCAGTCCGCGGTGGCCGAGGAGCTCATACGCGGTGGCGCCAACGCTCAGGCTCGGCTCCAAGAGCGACTTCACCCCGCTGATGTTCGCCGCCCAGCAAGGCGATGTGGATAGCATCCGCATTCTGCTCAAGGCCGGCGCGAAGCTGAATGGCTCCGAGCCCGGGACGGTGACGCCGTTGATCATCGCCAGCGCCATGAACCATGTGCAGGCCGTTGATCTCCTGCTCGACAACGGCGCCGATCCGAACACAGTCGACTGGAGAAGCTACAGCGCCCTGCTGCTGGTCGTTCGCGACTCGCACTATGGCATTGACCTTGCCAGAAAGGACAAGGTCGTCGCCATCGTCAAGTCGCTGCTGGCGCACGGCGCCAACCCGAACATCCGTCTCAAGCAGCCGAAGGCGCTCACCGCCAACGACGTGTCGCTTGACGGCGCCACGCCGATTCTCCTGGCGGCCGAGGTGAACAACACCGAGGTGGTCAAGGCGCTGCTCGATGCCGGTGCGGATCCGCGCATCACCACCGAGCAGGGCATCACCCCGCTGATGATGGCGGCCGGAGCCGGCACCGACATCCAGCGGGCATGCGGGCGCCCGAAGAGCGGGCCATGGCGATCGAGACGGTGAAGCTGCTGGTGGAGCGAGCGGCGTCGACGTCACCGCCACCGGGCAATATGGCTGGACGGCGCTGCATGCCGCTTCCTACCAGGGCTTGACCGACGTGATCGAGTACCTGGTCAGCAAGGGCGCGGACGTCAACGAGATGGACTCGTTCGGGCAGACGCCGCTCAGCATTGCGCTCGCCGTGCTGGTGCAGGATATCGGCGCCCGCCGTCTGCAGATCCCGCGCCGCTATCGCACGCGATGTGGCCGAGCAGCTGCTCAGGCTCGGCGCCACGCCGCTCGACAAGTCCGGCGTCGTGGTTGTCCTCCAGCGCACCGGGGATCTGGAGCTGGGACGCGACGGCACGCAGGAATAGCGCAAGAATAGCGCCTGACGAGCACCGCCACGACGCGGTGCTCGCCAATCCAGACGTTTTGCGCGGGCCCGGCGTCCCTCAAGGACGGTGAGGCTCGCGCAAGCCTTTTGGCGGGACAAAAACTCGTCGTGAGAAACCCGCTCATGAAACTGAAAGTCATAGGGAGGTTTGCGTCATGGTCAAGTTGAGGTGGTTCGCAGTTGCGGGCGTGGCGGTCCTGAGCGTCGCTCCTGCTTGGGTTACGAACTGTTTGGGTCACATACGCGCAAGCGCAGGAGCCTCCTCATGCAATCTACTGTCGCGGTCCGCTGACCACGTTCCGGACGGACGGCGGCAAGGTCGTCAAGACGCCGTTCAAGTGGGCGAAAGAGGCCGCGATGAAGGAAAATCCCGGGGCCGGCGAGTGTGCGTGGGCTGATCGCGCGCCGCAAGGCAATGAGAAGCCCGGTGACACCAGCACCCTCGTCGGCAATATGGGGCCGTTCGACAATATTCCGGTCGGAACCATCGGGAAGGTCTTGCGTCACCAAGGCCTCCGGCGACAGCAAAGACCTCATTGTGAAACAGATCGTCCGTCACCTTGGCCACCAGACCGCACCGTTTCACATACCGCCGTTCACCGCCGACGGCTGCTGACGGTCTGAGACGTGGCACAGGTGTCGTTCCTCGTAACAGCGCGCGCGGTCGCGAGAGCGGCCGCGTGCATCTCTATGGGCACCCGCTTTGCTGAGTGTCGGGCCGGCACCTGCGCGCTGGCTCGCGCGCATTTGCATCGCGATCATCGGCATCACGATCATGGCCCTTGTCCTCGCCGCGCCTGCGCTCGCCGAGAAGGGCAAGCTGCGCGAGCGGCTCACGCCCGAGGTGATGGCGGTGGTCTATCCGGCGGGCGCCGAGCGGCTCGGGCCGGAGGAGGGGGCGCCGCCCGCAATCGCGGTCTTCAAGGACGACAAGGCCGTCGCCTATGTGTTCTCCACGCTCGATATCGTGGCGGCGACCGGATATTCGACCACGCCGTTCGACGTGATCGCCGGCGTCGATCTCGACGGCCGCATCACCGGCGCCAAGGTCGTCTTTCACAACGAGAACTACATCGTGCACGACCGCGTGCGCCAGCGCCTGCTCGACACCTTTCTGGCCCGTGAAGCCGGCCGGCCGCTACGTGGCGCGCCCACGGGCCTGCTGCCGCCGGACTTTGTCGCCGGCGCGACCATCAGTGCACGCGCCATGCGCGCCGCCGTCCTCGCCACGGCGGCGTTGGTGCTGCGCGCGCGCGTCGCGGGCGCTGCCGTGACGGTGCCGACGCTCGATGTCGAGAGCTACAGCGCCAAGTCCTTCGACGAGCTCCTTGCGGACGGCGCCGTGGTGCGGCGGCGGGTGACCTCGGGCGAGGTCGCGGCGGCGCTCACTCAGGCCGGGGCGTCCAATCCCAAGCTCGAAGTGCCGCTGCGGGCGAAGGGCGATGATCTCTACATTGAGCTCATCACCGGGCTATTCACGCCACCCGCGATCGGCGGCAATCTCATCGGCTTGCCGAAATTCGAGGACTACAAGCGCGAGCAGCCAAGCGGCAGCCAGGCCATCTTCATCGCCTCCAATGGGCCATACGATATTCTCGGCACCAAATATTTTCGCGCGTCCGAGGGCAATCGCTTCGATCGGCTGCGGATCGTTCAGGACGGGCGCACATTCGGCTTCGTGCAGGGCGACTACACCTATGCGGCGGGCTTTCGCGGTCAGCAGAATGCCGGCGTGTTCGCGCTTGCGGCCGGGTCGGGCTTCGATCCGGTCAAGCCCTGGCGGCTGGAGCTTCTGGTCCATGGTACGGGCGCAACGCCCGCCACGGTCGCGTTCGGTCTCGACTACCAGGTCCCGGACGCGCTTGTTCTCAAGCCGGCAGAGCCGGAGCCCGAGCCGGTGGCGGTCGCGCCCTGGGTCGAGGCCTGGAGCGAAGCGCGCCTCAACGTTGCCATTCTGGTCGTCTTGCTCGCCACGCTGACGCTTGATCTTCGTGTTCCAGGCGACCCTGGCGCGTCATCGCCTGGCGCATCGGCTGGTGCGCAACGGCTTCCTGGTGATCGTGCTCGTCTGGCTCGGCTGGACTGCCGGCGCGCAGCTCTCGATCGTCCACGTCATGAATTATGTCATGGCGCCGTTCAAACACTTCGAGATCGGCTTCTATCTGGCCGAGCCGCTGATGATCATCATCGCCGGCTACACGCTGATCTCGCTGGTCTTGATCGGGCGCGGCGTGTTCTGCGGCTGGCTGTGCCCATTCGGCGCGCTGCAGGAGCTGCTCGGGCAGGTGTCGCGTGCGCTCGGCGTGCCGCAATGGAATCCCTCGCACGCGCTCGAGCAGCGCCTGTGGATGGGCAAGTACATTGCGGCTGCCGCCGTGCTGCTGCTGGTGATGACCGAGATCGACCCCTCGGGCGCCAGCATCGAGATCGAGCCGTTCAAGACCGCGATCACCTCGAAGTTCACGCGCGCCTGGCCGTATCTCGTCTATGCCGGCGCGCTGCTGGCGATCGGGCTCTTTTCCGAGCGCGCCTATTGCCGCTTCCTGTGCCCGCTCGGCGGCGTCCTGGCGGCGCTTGATCGTCTGCATCTCCTCAATCGGCTCAAGCGCCGTCCCGAATGCGGCAATCCCTGTCACCTCTGCGAGCGCTCGTGTCCGGTTCGCGCGATCGTGCCGAGTGGCGAGATCAAGACCGCGGAGTGCTTCCAGTGCCTGGATTGCCAGGTCGAATACTATGACGACAAGCGCTGCCCGCCGCTGGTGTGGGCCGCCAAGCTGAGCAATGAGGCAAAGGAAGCCAAGGGGGCCAAGCCTGCTGTCGCCATGGTGGACCATGCCTGACGGTCAGCATAGGCATCCGACGCGACGGCGCGCCATCCGCATCATGGCGGCGGCTGCCGGCGTGCCGCTGCTGATCGCGGCGGTGCGCGCGAGCGCGCCCAAGGGACAATTCCATGGCTGGCAGGGCGACGTGCTCGGCGCCTGGTCGGAGCTCACCTTGTGGCACGCCGACGCGGCCTTCGCGCAGCGCACGATCCGCAAGGTGCGCCAGGAGATCGAGCGTTACGAGCGCATCTTCAGTCTCTATCGGCCGGACAGCGAGATCGCGCGTCTCAATGCGGCCGGAAGGCTCGCACGGCCATCGCCCGAGTTGCGCGCGCTCGTTGACGACAGCCAGCGCATGGCGGCGCTGAGCGGCGGCGCCTTCGATATCTCGGTGCAGCCGCTGTGGCGGCTCTACGAGGCGCATTTCTGGTCGCGCTCCGACGTGCAGGCGGACATCGCGGCGCGCGCGCGCGAGGTCGCCGAGCAGCTCGTTGATTTCCGCCGCATCGAGAGCAGCGCAGCATCGGCTGGCTTCACGCGTCCCGGCATGGCGATAACCCTCAACAGCCTGGCGCAAGGCTACATCACCGATGCGATCGCCGACCTGCTGCGCCATGAAGGCTTCGAGAGCGCGGTCGTCGATCTTGGCGAGTTTCGCACGCTCGGCTGCCATCCGGATGGACGGCCTTGGCGGCTTGGCATCCGCAACGGCACGCCGGCGGGCGACACCGGCCGCACGGTCGAGCTGGCCGACATGGCGCTCGCGGTCTCCGGCGGCTACGGCACGACGTTCGAGCCGAGCGGACGCTTCCATCACATCTTCGATCCGCACACCGGCGCAAGCGCCAACGCGCTCATTGGAGTTGCCGTCATCGGCCCGCGCGCGACGGCTGCGAATGCGCTCTCGACCGCGATCTGTGTGGCGGGTGAGGCGCGCGCGCCGATGTTGCTTGCGGCCTATCCCGGAACACGGGCGATCCTGACGCGCGAGGACGGAAGCTCGGTAATCGTCACGGCGGCCGGAATGGCCACGGGTTAAAGCGCGATCAGTTTCAACGGCCGGCGCTGTAGGGTCGAACCTGCGACTTCTCTTCCATGCAAGGCGAATTTGAGCGCCTATTGGTTTACGGACATATCCAATTGGATAGTGGCCAGGCGATAGCACAATGAACTAAACGAGAAAAACCCGCCGTTGGCTCGTCTTCATTGATGGCAATCACCCCCAGCACAGGCATGCGTTCGCAGCTAGGCCAGAGGGAGAAGCCACAGAGTTCACGTCGCGGGTTCCTATCCAGGTTTCTGGGTTGGCTGAAAAGGGGAATCTGGTTTCTCTGCCAGGTCGTGCTGGTGGCGTGGGCCACCCTAGCCATTTACTACTCGAACCTCCCGTGGGCCGGATTGCGTCTGGGGCTGGCGGTGGCCTTTGCGGCGTTCGCGATCTGGGCGCTCTGGCTCTCGCGCCAACGGCGCATGTCAGTTGCTTTCATTGTGCTGTTCCTTGGCGTGGTCGTGTGGTGGAGCTCGATCAGTCCCTCGCACGATCGTCCGTGGCGGCCGGAAGTGGCGGTGATGCCGCGGGCGGTGATCGACGGCGACCGTGTGCGCCTCACCGGCGTCCGCAACTTCGACTACCGTAGCCGGAATGATTTCACGGTGCGCTATGAGGAGCGCGAGGTGCGGCTGTCGCACCTGACCGGCCTCGATTTCTACGTGTCCTACTTTAGCGAAGGGCCGGTCGCACACACGTTCCTGAGCTTCATCTTCGACGACGCCCCGCCGCTGAGCATCTCCATCGAGACGCGGCCGGAGGTGGGCGAGGGCTTTGCGCCCGTCGCCTCCCTCTTCAAGCAATTCGAGTTGATCTACGTGGTGGGTGACGAACGTGACCTCGTGGGTGTGCGCACCAACCACCGCCGGGAGGCGGTGTACCTCTATCGCCTCAACAGCTCGGCCGACGATGCGCGCCGGCTCCTGCTGATCTACCTGACGCGGATCAACGAGCTTGCCGATCGGCCGGAGTTTTATCACCTGCTGACCAACAGCTGCACGATCAACATCATACGCTACGCGAACGCCGCCGGCCGGGTCGGCCGGTTCGACGTCCGCCATCTCCTCAACGGTCTGATCGATAGCTACCTCTACCACTCAGGCCGGGTGGACACGACGCTGCCGTTTGACGAGCTGCGGCGGCGCTCCCAGATCAACGAGGCCGCGGAAGCGGCCGATGGCGCACCCGATTTCTCGGAGCGCATTCGCGCATCCCTGCCGACGATGTCGCACTGATCATGCCGAGGCGGGCACTTCTTTCTTTCCTCTGAACCAGGTCACATAGAGCGTCGGGAGGAAGATCAGCGTGAGGATCGTCGCGACCAGCAATCCTCCCATGATGGCAAAGGCCATGGGTCCCCAGAACACAGTGGGAGCGATGGGGATCATGCCGAGGACCGTCGACACTGCCGTGAGCATGATCGGTCGGAAGCGAGCGCTGCTGGCATCGACTGCGGCTTGCCAGACATCCTTCCCCTGTGCACGCTCGGCCTCGATCTGACCGATCAGGATCACGGCATTCTTGGTGATCATCCCGAGCAGCGCCAAAATGCCGAGGATGGCGACGAAGCCGAGCGGCTTGCGGGACACCAGCAGCGCTGCGACGACGCCGATCAGCCCGAGCGGGCCTACGCTGAGCACCAGGAACAGGCGCTGAAAGCTGCGCAGCTGGACCATCAGCACGGTGAGCATGATGAGCAGCATCACCGGCACCACGGCGACGACCGACGCTTGCGACTTCTGGCTCTCCTCGACCGTGCCGCCGACCGCGATTTGATAAGAGCGTGGAAGGCTCTTGGCCAACTCGTCGACTGCAGATGAAAGCGCGCTGGTGACCGTCTCGGGCAGCGTTCCCGGGCGGACATCGGCCTGCACCGTCAAGGTCGGAACACGGTCGCGCCGCCAGACCAGCGGATAGTCCTGCACATATTCGAACGTCGCGAACTGGCTGAGCGCCACCGTGCGCCCGCTCGGCAGCGGCACCTGCAGCGTGCGCAGCGTCGCGAGTGACGCGCGTTGCTCGTCGGTCGCCCGCACGACAACGTCGACCAGGTAGATATCGTCGCGCACTTGAGTGATGGGTGTGCCCGTTATGACCGTGTTGAGCACGCCTGCCACAGCTTGCGAGCTCAGCCCCAGGAGGCGCGCTTCATCCTGGTCGACCCGGATGCGCACTTGCCGCGTCGGCTCGATCCAGTCGAAATTGACGTGCTCGGCCTGCGGGTTGCTGGCGATGATCTGGGCGAGCTTGAGCGCAATCTCGCGCACCTGCGCCACCTCCGGGCCTCGGACGCGATATTGCACGGGCCATCCGACCGGCGGCCCGAGCTCGAGCGGAGAGATGCGACTGACCAGACTCGGAAAATCGTCAGCCAGAACCTTGGTCAGCTTGACCCGGAGTCGTTCGCGCGCCGCGACGTCCTTGGCGACGATCACCGCCTGGGCGAAGAAGTCGTTCGGCAACTGGACATTGAGAGGAAGATAGAAACGAATGGCGCCGCGACCCACATAAGTGCTCCAGCGCGCCACATCCGCATCGTCCTTGAGCACGGCATCGAAGTTGCGGGCCACGGTTTCGCTGGCATAGATCGATGCATTCTGCGGCAGGGTGAGGTCGACGAGAAGCTCGGGCCGGTCGGAGGACGGAAAGAATTGCCGCGGGATGAGCGGAAGTGCCAGAACGGCCGCGACGAAGAGCGCCAAGGTGAGCGCAATTGTCACCCATTTCGCGCGCATCGCCAGCGTCAGGAAACCGCGGTACCACCGAAATACCCGGCCGGGATCGGCCGACTGCCCTGTGCTGGGCGGCTTGAGAATGGCGACGCCCAAGAGCGGCGCGAAGATGACCGCGACGAACCAGGACACGATGAGCGCGATGGCGACGACCGCAAACAGCGAAAACGTGTATTCGCCCGCGGAGCTTGCCGCAAAGCCGACCGGGACAAAGCCGGCGATCGTCACCAGCGTGCCGGCGAGCATGGCGAACGCGTAGGTGCGGAACGCGAATGTGGCGGCCTGCACCTTGTCGTCGCCCTGCGCCAGCCGGGTCAGCATGGCATCGGTCGTCGTCATGGCGTCGTCGACCAGCAATGCGAGCGCGATGATGAGCGCGCCCAGCGATATGCGCTGCATATCGATCCCCGACAGATCCATGATCGAGAAGACAACTGCCAGCGTCAGAGGAATCGAAGCCGCGATGACCAGTCCAGGCCGAACGCCGAGACTGATGAAGCACGTCGCCAGAATGATTGCGACCGCCTGCCAGAGCGACGTCATGAATTCCGAAATGGCGCTCTCGACCGTCACCGCTTGATCGGCGACGAGCTTCGGCTCGATGCCGAGCGGCAGGTCCGCTGTGGCCTCCGCCATCGCCTTCTTGATGTTTCGGCCCAAGGCCAGGATGTCTCCGCCGTCGCGCATCGCGATCGCGAGCCCAATGGCCGGCTCACCGTTGACGCGAAACATCGGCTGCGGAGGATCGGAATAGCCGCGCCGGATTTGCGCGATGTCGCTGAGGCGGAGCATGCGTCCGCCAACGGCGAAGTTGACCACCGAGACGTCCTGCTCTGATCGGAATGCGCCCGATACCCGGAGCGATAACGTCTCGTTGCCGGTCTGGATGACACCCGCGGGTTGGACGACGTTCTGCACCTGCAAAGCGGAAATCAGAGCCGAGCGATCAATCCCTAAGCTGGCGAGCTCTTTCATCGAGAATTCGACGAAAATCTTCTCGTCTTGCGCGCCCAGGATCTCGATCTTCGAGACGTCACGGACCTGCAGGAGCTTTGAGCGGATGTCCTCGACATAGTCGCGCAGCTCGCGATGCGTGAAACCTTCGGCGACGAAGCCATAGATGATCCCGAACGTATCGCCGAACTCGTCGTTGAAGCCCGGTCCGACCACGCCGGCCGGCAAGGTGTGGCGGATATCGCCGATGCTCTTGCGGACGTGATACCAGATGTCGGGAATTTCCCTGGCGGTGGCGCTGCCTTTCAGATTGACGAAGATCGTCGTGACGCCGGCGCGCGTGAAGCTGCGCAGGTAGTCGAGCTTCGGCGTTTCCTGCAGCTTGCGCTCGAGCCGCTCGGTCACCTGCTTGAGCGTGTCCTCGACGGTAGCGCCCGGCCAGGCGGCCTGGACCACCATCGTCTTGATGACGAAGGCGGGGTCCTCGTTGCGGCCGAGCCCGATGAACGAAATGATCCCGCCGACCACCGCAACGATCATCAGGAATACGGTCAACGGGCGATGCTTGAGCGCCCATTCCGAAAGATTGAAGGCGGTCATGGCTCCGATCCCAAGAGGCGGACCTTCTGACCGGGGTGCAGGGCCTGTACGCCGGCGGTGACCACCACCTCGCCGGTATCGAGCCCTTCGGAGATGGCGACGCTGGCTGGGTCAAAGCGCAGCACCTCGACGTTGCGAATGGAAACCGTGAGATTCGACGGATCGACAATCCACACGGCGGGCTTCTGATTGAACTTTGTCAACGCCGTGGCCGGTACTTCGATCACCGGGACCGCCTCGACCTCCATGCGGCCGGTCACGGTCGCGCCGAGCAGCATCGCCTCCGGAGGATCGGTCAATCCGACCTTGACCTCGAACGTTCGGGTCGCCGGATTGGCCTGGGGCGCGACTTCGCGAACGCGGCCGGGCGCCGTCACCCTCGGATCGTCGCTGAGGCTCACGCTGATCCGCGGGTCGCTTGGCGCGGAGCGTATCAATTGGGCGGGCACGTCGAAGACGGCGTCGCGTCCGTCCTTGCGGGCAAGCCTGACGATCATCTGCCCGGCTTGAAGGACCTCGCCTGCTCTCGGGCCTACGGCGGTTACGACACCTGGCGCGTCAGCCTTGAGCTCGGTGAAGCTCACCAGATCATGCGCGGCTTTCAGCTGCGCCTCGGCAGCGTCGACCTGCGATTGGGCGGTTTGCTGCGCCTGCTTTGCCTGATCGTGATTGGCGCGCGTGGTCCAGCCCTGCTTGAGCAGCGTGTCCTGGCGCTCGAAATGATTGCGCGCCTGGGTCAGCTGCCCCTCGGCGGCCGCCAGATTGGCTTGCGCCGCCCGCAAGGCATTGCGCTCGTTCTGCGATTCCAGGCGTGCCACGACCTGTCCCGGTTCCAGCCGATCTCCGAGCATGCGGTCGTTTTCGAGCAGCCGGCCTGAGATGCGGAAAGCGAGTGCGACTTCGTCCTCAGCCTCGATGCGTCCGGTCAGCGTGACCGGCACGCCCGCCTCCCGTTTCTCGGCCGTTACGGTGCGAACCGGACGAGCTTGCGGCGCGGCCGCTTCGACTTGGGGCTGGCACGCCGCCAACATCGCCGGCAACAGCAAGATCGACAATGTGGTCCAGAGGAGCCGGCAACATACCATCTTCAAGGCACCAACGCGCTCCGACATTGCTTGAGCCGCCATGTTGGGTAGCTGGTTAGTTACACACTCAGAACATCCACCGTGAGCTTTCAGATTGGCGCGGACGCACCAGCTTGACGCCGGACGTCACTGGGTGAGTCGCGCTACCGCCAGACGCACACACGGCGCCCCCTGCGCCAGAAGCAATGGCGGTGGCGGCGACGGCGACGTGGGCCGACCACCACGACTTGAGCTTTCTCAACGAGGTCCTCGGCGAGCTCCTCTGGTTCGACAGGACCAATCTCATTGTCTGTTAGTGGATTGGCTTTGGCGGCCACAAACGGAATGGCCTCCGCGCCATTCGGAGTGACGGCCATGCCGGCGGCTGCAGCTACAACGCCACCCAAAACAGCCTTGAGTACTGTGCGGCGATCGATTTCCGTCATTTGTTTGCTCCCTGATTGAGGCCGTCCACCCAGAAGCACTTTCATCGTGCGGGTCGAGAGGGCCAGGAAGCCGGCCTACGGTTCCAATCTCACCGTAGATGCCGGTGCGGACGCGGTCTCTCCAGTCTGGACACGGTCCGCCAACTTTGTGGCCAAGCAGATTTTGGCGATATTGCACCTTCGGATAGCGCGCTCAACCAAAGTGCTAGAGTTGACGCCACGCTGCGAAATTCACCATCTTTCTTTCTCTGCTCGCGAAGACTGACCTAGAACCGCCAATAAAGCGGCACGACCGTCAGCGCCACAACGAGCCACCACAGCGCGATCGGCAGGCCGAACTTCCAATAGTCGCCGAATTTGTATCCGCCTGGCCCGAGCACCATCAGGTTCACCGGAGTGGCAATGGGCGTGAAGAGCGCAGCGTGAGAGGCCATGATGGTGGCGATGATCAACGGCATCGGGGAAATTCCTGTTTCGATGCCGGTGGCCGCCGCGATGGGTAGCATCACGAGCGCAGTTGCCGTGTTGCTCATGAGCTGGCCAATCGCAACAGTGACGACAAATAGACAGGCGATCAGCGCGCGCGGTCCGGCATTGCCGACCAAATCGATGAGGGCGTCAGCAATCATTTGAGCTGCGCCGGTCCTCGACATCGCGGTCGCGAGCGGCATCATGCCGCCGATCAAGATGCACGTGTTCCAGTCGATGCCTTTATAGACCTGAGGAATGGTGAGCACTCTCAGGAGGACCAGCGCGACCGCGCAGATCAGCGCCGCGATCGCGGCGGGAAGCCAGCCGCTGGCAAGCAGGATGATCAATGCGATGAGGACGGCGATTGCCTCCCACGCACGGTACCCAAGCGACACGGCCTGTCTGCGCACCACCTCAGGCGAATCAACGACCAGCACCTGCGGGTCGGCCAGGTGCTTGTCGAGCGCCTGCCAAGTCCCCTGCAGCAGCAAATGATCGCCGGCCTCGAGCTTGGTCAGGCCGGCCCCGAGGTCCTCTCCGCCGCGCTGAACAGCGAGGACCATCAGGTCACCGTCGCGGGCGGCCATGCCGGCGAACGCGGTTTGGCCGATCAGCTTGGAGCGCGCCGGGATCACGACCTCGGCAAGACCCGAGCCTTTGTTGAACAGGGTCTCCGCGACGCCTCCACCATCCGAGCGCAAAGCAAGATGCTGCCCGCCCGCGAGGCGGCCCACTTGATCTTTGTCGCCGCGAATGAGCAGCACGTCATCTTCCGCGATCGTGACTGGCTGCGACGGCTCACGGCCGTCGCCCTTCTGAACGCCGAGGAATGACACGCCGGAATAGGCCTTCAGGTCCACCTCTGCCCACAATTTGCCGATCAATGGAGAAGAGGGCCGAACGCGAAGACGGTGCAACCCATCCTCCAGGCGATACTGCTCGACCAATGTCTGCGCGTGCGCACTGAGATCCGGCGGAAGAGATTCCCCGTTGCGGTGGGGCAGTAGAAAACGCCGCGTGAGCAGCATGATCAGCATCGACCCGATGAGCATCGGGACGCCGGCGACCGCGAACTCGAAAAAGCCGATCCCGCCGTAGCCGGCATCCTTTGCGGTCTGCGATCCGAGCACATTCAACGGTGCGCCGAGCAGCGTCAGCATGGTCGCGCTGTGTGCTGCGAAACACAGCGGAATCAGCAGCTGCGAGGTCGGCACACCCAAACGGACCGCGACAACGATCACGACCGGCATCAGAGAGGCGACAGTGCCGTTGACGCTGATGGTCGCCGTGGCGAGTGCGGCCAGCAACATGAGCAGGATGAATGCCCACGAGACACTGCCTTCGGATTTTTCGACCAGCAGTTTACTTGCCCACGCCGTGACACCTGAAACCTCAAGACCGGCTGCGACGACGAACAGACCCGCGATAAGAACGATCGTGGGGTCACCAAATCCGGCCAGTGCTTCGTTCGCGCTGAGAATGCCCGCAAAAAACAGTACGAGTGAAACTCCAACGCCGACAACTACGGGCGGGATCTTGTTCCAAACAAATAACATCACCGCAAGGACGGTGACCGCAAATACGATCGCGACGTCGCTCACGGCGTTCCCCGTCCTCGCTTTTACAAGCCGTTATCGGCCCTGTCGATCCAATGACTCACGCAGCGATCGATACACGCGCTGAATTGATTGCCGATCGACGCGCTGCGCGGATCGTACAGCAAAGGCAGGGACTATCAGCCCTATACCTTAAGGCGAGGCATTTACACCTAAGTGCAATGTCGGTTGGCTTTGCTTGGTGTTTGTACTTTGTGTGTGGAACTTCTCGATTGTGCGTGCCGCAGCCCGTTCGAGTGTAGTTATGGTTCAGGCTTCACCGATTTCCATCACGCTGAGCGACGTCAAGGAAGCCCGTCGGAAGATTCAGGATTATGTAAACCTATCGCCCTGCAATCTCTCTTTTGGGCTCAGCGCCCAACTTGGCTGCAAGCTCTACCTGAAAATGGAAAATCTGCAGCGAACCGGTGCGTACAAGGACCGGGGCGCGATGAATGCAGTCCTGAGCTTGGACGATGCCCACAAGAAAGCAGGCGTGATCGCGGCTTCAGCTGGCAATCACGCCCAGGGGCTCGCCTTCGCGGCCAAGCGCAACAACATTCACGCGACTATCGTGATGCCAGAGTCGGCTCCGCTCGCGAAGCTGCGCGGCACCGAGCAGTACGGGGCCGAGGTGGTGCTGCACGGTGATGGCTATGACGAGGCGTTCCAGCGTGCGACGGAGCTGCAGGAGGAAATGGGCTATACGTTCATTCATGCTTTCGATGATCCCCGGGTCATGGCAGGGCAGGGGACCGTCGGCCTCGAGCTCCTGGAGCGCAACCCATACCTTGAAGTGTTTGTCGTGCCGATTGGCGGTGGTGGCCTCGCCGCCGGCATGGCGGTTGCCTTGAAGGAAGTAAACCCGAGCGTGCGCATTGTCGGCGTGCAAGCCGAAAACATCGCCAGCATGAAGGCGAGCGTCGAGGCGGGAAAGATCGTGACGGTCTCGGGATCGACCATCGCCGATGGCATTGCCGTGGCTCGGCCGGGCAACTACACGTTTCCCATTGTCCAAAAATACGTCGACGAGATTGTAACCGTGAGCGATGACGAGATCGCTCAGGCTGTCCTCGTGCTACTCGAATCCGAGAAGACGGTGACTGAAGGCGCAGGGGCTGCCGGTGTCGCAGCGATGCTGAGCCGCAAGATATCCAACGTGGAAGGCAGGCAGGTCTGCTGCATCCTCACCGGCGGCAACATCGACACAACCTTCCTCTCGACCATCCTGCGGCGTGGCCTCGCCAAGGATGGTCGCCTGGCGAAGCTCAACGTGATCGTACCCGATCGGCCCGCCAGCATTGTTGATCTGGCGGCTATCGCGGCATCCCAGAAGATCAACATCCTCGACATCCATCATGGCCGGACCTTCACATCAGCCTCGTTCCGCGAAACGGAGATCGAGTTGATGGTGGAGACGCGCGGTTCGGAGTCGATCGAGAACCTGTTACGAACGATCGTGGCGAAAGGGTACCAGGCACAGTCCTTCACGTTCCAATAGCGCACAGGGAGCGCGCCCTTCCGGCGCAGGTGGCGATCAGAAGCGCATCTACAAGGAGGAGCCATGCAGGCAGCTCAGGTTCCGGTCGATCTCCTTCATTGGGTATTGGCGACGCTGTCGATCGTGGCGCTACTCATATTTCTCGTACCGCTGCGCTGGCGCGCCCCAGAAGCTGGGCCGATGGCGATGTTCACTGCTGCGATCGTCGCGCTCCTTGCGTTCCAGACACCATGGGACACCTTGGCGGTGGCCGGCGGAAAAGGTGTGTGGGATGCGATCTTCATCCTGTATGTCATCTGGCCGGCATTGCTTCTCTACCAAATCACCAAGCAGGCGGGAGCGTATGATGCGCTGCGGCAAGGTATCGCAAAGTTCAGCCGCAACGAGCTCTTCATCATTCTGTCGCTGAGCTGGGTCTTTGCATCATTCCTCCAGGGCATCGCTGGTTTCGGCGCCCCCGTTGCCGTGGTCGTGCCGCTGTTGCTCGCCGTGGGTGTCAAGCCGGTGTACGCCGTTGCCATGGGCGTTGTCGCGCATGCGTGGGCGAGGTTCTTCGGCACGCTCGGTGTCGGCTGGCTGGCAACGCTGCAAGTGGCCAACTTGCAAGACGCTGCAAGGGCTGCCTACGAGTCGGCGCTGTTGATCCTGATCCCGACCTATCTCGGTGGCCTTCTCGTCGTATGGCTTTATGGCAAGGGGCCGGCGGTACGCCATGCTTGGCCGCTCGTGCTGATCCTCGGCACCATTCTCGGGGTTGGACAGCTTTTGGCCGCGATCATCAGTCCCGAGCTGTCGACATTCCTGGCCGCAGCCGTTGCTCTCCTCGCCCTCTATCCGCTGTCGCGCTGGCGGCGTTTCGGCGAACCGATCCGGGACATCCCCGAGCGTCCGGCCATGGTGGAAAGCGCCATGGTGGAAAGCGAGGTGAGCTCGCAGAAAGAGACTGCACCGGTGATGAGCCTCGCGATGTCATCTCTGCCGTATATCATCCTGACGGCCGTGACGCTGAGCGTGCTTCTGATTCCGCCGCTCAACAATGCGCTGCGTCAAGTTCGGATCGGCCTGCCATTCCCGGCCGTAGAAACCGGCTTCGGCGTCCAGAATGCCGCTGTCGCACGGTATGCGCCCATTACGGTGTTCACGCATCCTGGCATGATGCTGTTGATCACGGCCGGCATCGTCTGGCTTGTGTACAATGCAGGCGGCTACTATCGAAAATGGGCGGAACGTCACAAATCGGAAAGTATCTGGTCCGCGCTGCTCGTCGACGCCGTGCCCGCTTCCGTGCCGGTGATCGCCTTCCTGGTGACGAGCCGCATCCTTGACCACAGTGGTCAGTCGCTGACGCTCGCCTACGGTCTTGCCGCTGTCTCACCGCCCCTGGTGTACGCCGGCATCGCCAGCGTGATCGGGGCGCTGGGCGCTTTCATGACGTCGAGCAGCACCGCGTCCAACGTGTTGTTCGGTGGTGTGCAAAGCGGGGTGGCGCAATTGCACGGGCTGTCGCGGGAGACAATCATCGCGGCGCAGGCAGCCGGCAGTGCCTATGGCAATGCAATCGCTCCGGCCAACATTGTGTTGGGCACAAGCATCGCCGGCATCAAGGGGCAGGAGGGAGCGGTTATGCGTCAGACTATGCCCTGGACCATCGTGGTCGCCGTGCTGACAGGTTTGGGGACGATTGCGCTGGTTCTTGTCCGCTAGGAGGACGCGATGGACAAAAAACTGAAAGCAGAGATTTGGGCGTTGCTGCTGCTGTTCGCCGCGTTCCCGATCACCAGCTGGGGCACGACCGGCGACAACCGCCTGGTTTGGTGGCTGGGCCTGTTGAGTCTTGTCGTCGGTGGCCTTCTGCCGGTGTGGACGCGTTACATGGATCACTCCGGCGACACGATCAGAGATGTCGGCATGGAGTATGACGACCGGCCTTCCTAGTGCTGCGACACAGAGACGACATGCTCGCTGAGAAAGAAAAGCTGCATGGCCCCATCGATCCGCTCCAGCAACGCGAACTACGGAGGCGATTATGAGCTCTCCTAACGGCCCGCGTACCGGCCGGCCCTCGACGCGTGCGCCACACGGTGTGGTCTCGACGCCGCATTATCTGGCCAGCAGCGCAGGGCTGAACGCCTTGCAGTGCGGGGGCAGCGCGGTTGATGCCGCAATCGCTGCCAACGCCGTGCTCTGCGTCGGCTATCCTCACATGGCGGGCTTGGGGGGCGACGGCTTTTGGCTGATCGCTGAACCGAGCGGCCGCGTCCATGGACTCAACGCAAGCGGCCCTGCCGCACGCTTAGCGACGCTCGACTACTATCGTCCGCACGCGGTGGAGAACGAGATTCCGTCGCGCGGCCCGCTCAGTATCCTCACGGTGCCGGGCGCAATCGAAGGGTGGCGCTCGGCGCACGAGCGGTTCGGACGTTTGGACTGGAGCGACCTGTTCGATGCCGCAATTTCTTATGCTCGTGATGGGATAGCGGTCGGCCGCTCGCTTCTTGATTGGATCGTTCAGGACGTACCGATCCTGACAAAATATCCGCCGACTGCGGCGATCTTCATGCCCGGTGGTCGCGTTCCTGCCGAGGGGCAGCGTCTGGTTCAGGCCGATCTCGCCCGGTCGCTGCAGGAAATTGCGAAGAAGGGCGCACGCGCTGGCTTCTACGAAGGTTCTATCGCCGCGCGCATTTGCACGGCGCTGCAGCAGCAAGGCTCACCGGTGCGGGCCGACGATTTTGCCGCCTTCAAGGCGGAATGGGTCGAACCGATAACGACGAAGTATCGCGGTTATGATGTCTGCGAGCTGCCGCCCAATACGCAGGGATTTACGGCGCTGCAAATCCTCAACCTCATCGAGGGATATGACGTAGCCGACTGGGGCGACGGAACGGCAGACTATTATCATCACATGGCGGAGGCAGTGAAGCTTGCTTTTGCCGATCGCGAAGAATGGCTGACGGACCCGCGCTTCGTGAATATTCCGGTGCAGCTCCTCATCGACAAGAAATATGCCGATGAACGCCGCCGCCTCATCGACCCTGAGCACGCCCAGAACATTGCAGAGGTGCCAGCCGGCATTCCCTATGCGTATCCACACGAGCGGCGCGCACCTGACGGCGATACCTGTTACTTCTGTGCTGCCGACAAGGATGGGATGATCGTCTCGCTCATCCAGTCCATCTATCACGACTTCGGCAGCGCCGTGATTGGTGGCGACACCGGCATTATCATGCAGAACCGCGGCGCATTCTTCGCGCTTGATGAAGGACATCCCAACCATTTGCAGCCGGGCAAGCGCACCTTTCACACACTGATCCCCGGGGTGTTGAAAAAGGACGGCAAGCCTTATCTCGCGTTCGGGTCGATGGGCGGCGAAGGCCAGCCGCAATCGCAGGCCGCGCTGGTGACCCAACTCGTCGATTTCGGCTACGACGTCCAGCAAGCGATCGAAGCACCGCGCTGGCTGATGGGACGGACCTGGGGCACGCGCTCGCGCAACATGTCGCTTGAGGGACGCATCTCTGATGAGGTCGTGCGCGAGCTGAAGCGGCGCGGGCAGCCGGTGCAGATGGTCACCGACTGGAATGACAATATGGGACATGCCCACGCCATCCGAGTCGATCACGAACAGGGCTTCCTCGAAGGTGGGGCCGATCCGCGCGGCGACGGCGCCGCACTAGGCTATTGATGTCCTTTGACGATGTTCAACTGTCGGGTGACGCCTGTCGCAGTGGCATCCGGCTCGTTATTAGGCAACGTTGGAGCCGGCGCTTACGGCGGCTCCGGTGACGGTTCGGATTGATCATGCGTCAAGGAACTGATCAACGCGTCGTAGCTCCAAGCCGCCGTCTCTCGATTGAGGTCGCGTTGGTGTTGGTGGCACTTACGATCGGAGTGTGCCAGCCAAGTCTGGCTCAGGGACCGTCGGGCTCAACTCCTGCGGCATCTGTCCTTTTCCAGGACGTCCGGATCTTTGATGGCAAGAGCAGTGCGCTATCGCCTGTCTCCAGCGTGCTGATCAATGGCAACGTCATCAAGCGTATTTCTGCAACTCCGATCACTGTCGACGGAAATGCCAATGTCCAAGTCGTCGCGGGGAATGGGCGCGTTCTGATGCCCGGCCTGATCGACATGCATTGGCACGCGATGCTGGTAAGGCCCACACCCGCGACGATCCTTTCAAGTGATATCGGCTACACCAATCTGCTGGCGGGCGCCGAGGCCAGGTCCACGCTCATGCGCGGTTTCACCACCATCCGCGACATGGGTGGGCCGAGTTTCGGCCTGAAACGAGCCATCGACGAGGAATTGCTTCCAGGACCGCGCATCTATCCGTCAGGAGCGATGATCACGGTAACAGGCGGTCACGGCGACTTCCGTCAACTGTCCGAACTACCAAGGACCATTGGCGGAGTGCTCAGCAGGATCGAGCAGCTCGGCGGGAGCATGATCGCCGATAGTCCGGACGAGGTCCGCCTGCGCGTGCGTGAGCAGCTCATGCAAGGCGCGTCGCAAATCAAGCTGACGGCCGGCGGCGGCGTGGCTTCTCCGTTCAGTCCACTTGACGTGTCCACATTCACGGAGGCCGAACTTCGTGCCGCAGTCGAAGCGGCCGAGAACTGGGGAACCTATGTCTGCACTCATGCATACACGACGGTTGCGATCCAGCGGTCGATCGCAGCAGGCGTCAGGTGCATTGAGCACGGGCACCTTATGGACGACGCCACGGCCCGCCTCATGGCCGAGAAAGGGATTTGGTTGAGTACGCAGCCTTTCCTCGACTTGGGGGGAGCCAGCGCTCTCGGGCCTGCGGAACAGGCTAAGATGCAGCAGGTGGTTGCGGGCACGGATAAGGTCTACGCCTTGGCAAGGAAACATGGGATCAAGACCGCATTCGGCACGGACATACTGTTCTCGAAGGCGCTGGCTGAACGGCAAGGCGCCATGTTGGCCGCTCTGACCCGCTGGTATACGCCAGCCGAAGCGCTGATCATGGCGACATCGACGAATGCCGAATTGCTCAAGCTATCCGGCCCCCGAAATCCACATCCCGGCAAGCTCGGCGTCGTGGAAGTGGATGCACTCGCCGATCTGTTGCTGGTCGATGGCAACCCGTTGGAAAACATCAGGCTCATCGCGGACCCCAATAGGAATTTTCTTGTCATTATGAAGAATGGCAAGATCTACAAGAATACTCAGCCAAACTGACGATCTATTCAGGACCGAGAAGGTGCGCCCAACCGCGTTCTGAGGCCTATGGCAGGTCAGTACGGATGCGATGACGTCGGGGCGAGCAGATTCTTACGGTGTTGCACCTTCGGATAACGCTCTTAGTCCAAAGCGCAATATCCGACGTCATTGCGGACATATGAATTGAGCACGTGCGATTGGCCCGAGGATGTCTGAAGGGGGCTGCTGTGGTGCGCATGAAGCGGTGGCGGGCAATTCAAGTTAAGCCATGACATTGCAGCGGGGGCATTCATGGCCGCGGGCTCACGCTATGAGTGGCATGGTCGATGTCGGCCGCAATGCGTCATCGAGTTTGCTTGCACGAGCAGCGGGCTTGCTCGGATTTTGGCTGATACTCTCTGAGTTCAGCGCCGTTGATCTTCTGGTGGGCGCATTGGCCGCCCTCATGGCAGCTTTGGTCAGCCGGCGCCTGCTGCCGCCGGGGCGATGGACGTTGCGCCCAGTCGTGCTGGCTGGTCTCGCGGGCCGCTTCCTGCGGCAGTCCATCTGGGCCGGAATCGACGTTGCATGGCGCGCGCTCGATCCTCGGCTGCCATTGCGGCCCGGCTTCGTGAGCTATCGGCCGCAGCTGCCACCGGGCCCGGCGCGCAATGCGTTTCTCACGATGATGAGCTTGCTGCCGGGCACGCTGCCCTGTGGGCCTGATGAGGAGGGCGGTCTCGCTGTCCATTGTCTCGATGTGTCGCAGCCGGTGGTCGAGCAATTGGCGGTCGAAGAAACGGCGTTTTCGCGGGCGGTCGGTCATGACTGAGTTCCTGACAGTTGCCCTCGGCTTCATCCTGGCGATCCTGGCCGTCGGGCTCGTTCGCATCCTGCGCGGTCCAGGAGATGCCGACCGCATGATGGCAGCGCAGCTGATCGGAACCAGCGGCATTGCGGCATTGCTGCTGCTCGGCACCGTGAGCGGCGTGTCCGCGGCGGTCGACGTGGCATTGACCCTCGCGCTGCTCGCAGCGTTCACCTCCATTGCCTTTGTCAAGAAAGGGACACCCCGTTTGGAGGCGGATGGTCCTGGATCGACGGAGGGTGGATGAGTTTCGCGCTCGACATCGTGACGATCGTTGCCGTCTCGGCTGGCGTGTTCTTCTTTCTCGCCGGCACTGTCGGCCTGCTTCGCTTTCCCGATACGTTGACGCGACTGCACGCGCTCACCAAGGCCGACAATCTAGGCTTGGGTCTCATGGTGCTCGGGCTATTGCCGCGGGCCGGAAGCCTGCGTGACGGCATCAAGCTGATCTGCGTCTGGCTCATCGTGCTGCTGGCCGGGGCGACGGTCTCACAGCTCATCGCGTATGCGGCGCGCCGCGAGGGAGCGCCCCCATGACTTTCGCATCTGTGACCTTCGCATCCATGAGCTTTGCATTGGCGCTTGAGATCGTGCTCGCCGCCGTCGTGTTGACGGGCGCCGTGTGGTCGGTCGCCTCGCGCGAGACGTTGCCCGCGATCGCGGGCTTTGTTGCCTACGGCCTGTTGCTCGCGCTGGTGTGGGTGCGCCTCGGCGCCCCCGACGTCGCGCTGACGGAGGCGGCGATCGGCAGCGGCTTGACCGGCGCGTTGCTGGTCGGCGCGGCGGCGCGCCTACGCGTCAGTGAGGTGCCGATGGCCGTGGAATGTCCCGGCGTGATGCTGCGCGTGCTCGCCGCAGTGCTCTCAGTGACGGTTGCGGCGGCGCTTGCCGTGAGCGTGCTGATGCTGCCCGATCCAGCGCCCACGCTTGCGTCAGCCGCTGCCGAGAACGCCGCCGCGACCGGCCTCGGCAATCCGGTCACCAACGTGTTGATGGCCTTTCGCGCCATGGACACCATGCTCGAGAAGATCGTGCTGCTGCTGGCCCTGGTCGGCGTGTGGTCGCTGGCGCCCGATCGTTTGTGGGGCGGCCGCCCCGGGCCACGCCATCATGCCGATCCGCAGGGCGTGCTCGCGTTCGTTGCGCGTGTGCTGCCGCCACTGGGCATCATCGTGGGCATCTACATCCTCTGGACCAGCGCCGACCATCCCGGCGGCGCATTCCAGGGCGGCACGATCCTGGCCGCCATGTGGCTGCTGGTCATGATGGCGGGCCTCACCGATGCGCCGCCGGTGAGCGAGCGGCGGCTGCGGCTGCTGCTGTTGGCCGGCCCGGTTGTCTTCCTGATGGTCGGCCTCGGCGGGCTCGCGTTCGGCGATGCGTTTCTTGCGTATTCGATGGCGTACGCCAAGCCCCTGATCCTGGCGATTGAGTTTGCGATGATCCTGACAATCGCGGTGACGCTCGGTCTGCTGGTCGCTGGTCCGCCCGAACGGGAGGCTTGATCATGAGCGCGGCGATCGTGTTCGGGCTTTGCGCAGCCGTGGCCGTGGGTCTCGGGCTCTATGGTGTGATCACAAACCCGCAGCCGCTGCGCAAGATCCTCGCCTTCAATCTCATCGGCTCCGGCGTCTTCACGTTCTTCGGCGTTGTTGCACACAGGGGTGCGGCGGCAGGCTTTGGCGGCGATCCGGTCCCGCAGGCGCTGGTCATCACGGGTCTGGTCGTGGCCTTTTCGGCGACAGCGCTCGCGATTGCGCTACTACTTCGTCTGTTGCAGGCAACCGGCTCGGCCACGTTGCGCGCCGACGCATCGCCGAGTGCGGGCAGCGATCCTGCAAAACCATGATGCCCCATCCAACCGCGGTCGTGGAGGCGGTCACGAGCGGCGGGTCCCTGCTGGTGCTATCGATCGTCGTCCCGCTCGGAGGTGCACTGCTCGCTTTCGCCGCCGGGGGCCGCCACCTCGAACGGGTCGCACTCGTGACGCTGCCGGTCGGCCTCGCGATCGCAGTCGCGATTGCTTTCGCTATGCCCTCGACGGGCGAGCCGCTGGTCTATCTGCTCGGCGCCTGGGCGCCGCCGCTCGGCGTGGCGCTGCGCGCCGATGGGCTGTCGGCGGTGATGCTCGTGATCGCCGCAGTGGTCATCTGCGCGATTGGCGTCTTTGCACATGCCGATTTCCGGACGCCCGCTGGAGCAGCCGAGGCGCGTGCGCCATTCGCGTTCTGGATCCTGCTGCTGGCGATCTGGGGCGCGCTGAACACGGTGTTCCTGGCCGGGGATCTCTTCACGCTCTATGTCGCGCTGGAGCTGCTGACGTTCGCGGCGGTGCCGTTGGTCTGTCTGGATGGCCGCGCGGAAACGCTGCGGGCGGCCTTGCGTTATCTCTTGTTCGCGCTCCTCGGCTCGGTCCTCTATCTGGTCGGCACGGCACTGCTCTACGGCGCCTACGGCACGCTCGACATCATCCTGCTGTCCAGGCGAGTCCATGCCGAGCCGGCGACACTCGTCGCCGCCGCGCTCATGACGGTGGGACTGCTCGCCAAGACCGCGCTCTTCCCGCTGCATCTTTGGCTGCCGCCTGCCCATGCCGGCGCGCCGCCTGCCGGCAGCGCGGTGCTCTCGGCGCTGGTGGTGAAGGGGTCGTTCTTCATCGTCATTCGGCTTTGGTTCGATGTCATGCCGGCGGTGCCGGGCTTCGCAGCCACGCAGCTCCTCGCAGTGTTGGGCGCGGCGGCGATCCTGTTCGGCAGCGTCGTCGCGCTGCGACAGGAACGACTGAAGCTCTTGATCGCATACTCGACACTGGCGCAGATCGGCTATCTCTTCCTGATGTTTCCGCTCGCTTTCGCCTCCGCATCGGGCGAGCTCCACAGCGGCGGCGCCTTGAGCGGCGGCGTGCTGCAGGCGATCTCGCACGCCACCGCGAAGGCCGCCATGTTCATGTCGGCCGGATTGATCTATGCGGCGCTGGGTCACGATCGGATTGCGGGGTTGGGCGGCATCGGACGGGCGCTGCCCATCAGCGTCCTCGCCTTTGCGCTGGGCGGGCTAGCGTTGATCGGCGTGCCGCCTGGCGGCGCCTACTTGGCGAAGGAGTTGTTGCTGCAGGCGGCGGGCGAGACTGAGCAGTGGTGGTGGGCGGTTGTGATCCAGGCGGGCGGGATTTTCACCAGCGCCTACCTGGTGCTGGTGCTCGTGCACGCGCTGGCACCGGCAGACAAGCCGGTCGCGTCGCGAGTCCACGTGCCGTGGTATCAAGAAGCAGCGGCACTCTCGCTGGCGCTGTGTTCGCTGCTGCTCGGGCTCGTTCATTGGGAGGCCTATCTCCCGGTCCCGCAGGGCACCCGCTTGAGTCCGTCCGTCATCGAGACGCTCTCGAGCGCGCTCTGGCCGATCCTGGCTGGCGGCGTGCTGGCGATCCTGCTGGGACGCTGGAGCGATGGGCTGCCGCGCATACCCTTGCGTGGAACTCACCGAAGCCATCGTCGGCCCGGTCCGACGATGGCCCTTACCGCAGGTGAGGCGCTTGAGCAGGCCGATAGCATCCTCCGGCAATGGCCGGCGGCAGGACTCTCCCTCTTGACGCTGGTGATCGTTCTCGGTGCGGCGATGCTGGTTGGACGTTGAAGCTCAACTAAGCGGAGCCACGAAAGAAGGGCGCGACTACGAAAATGCGTTGCCGCTGGTGCGGACGCAATCCCGATACTTTGTGGCCAAGCAGATATTCGCCGATATTGCACCTTCGGATAGCGCCCATGCACCAAAGTGCAATATCCGAAAATGTTGCGGACGTATGAATTGATCACATGCGATCGGCTGAGGATCGTGAAAGAGGAGGTGGCGATGCTCTTCGACGGAGGTTTCAGTTTTTCCAACTTTCTGGTCGACGTCCTCGCGGTATTCATGTTCGTCGTATGGTTCTGGCTGCTCATTACAGTCTTTGGCGACTTGTTCCGGCGTCATGACATTTCCGGCTGGGGCAAAGCGTTCTGGGTGATCGTCCTGATCTTGATTCCGTACATCGGCATCTTCGTCTACATGATCTCCCAAGGAAGAGGCATGGCGGAGCGAAATGCCCAGTATGCCCAGCAGGCACGCGACGAGGTGCGGCGCGTCGTCGGATTCAGTGCCGCTGATGAGATCCAGAAGCTCGATGGGCTTAAGAGGTCGGGTGCGATCAGCGACGACGAATTCAGGCATCTTCGCGCCAAGCTGGTTCAATAGTCGGACTATTTGCTGGCCGGGGCGCGGTTCGTGCTCGGCGTTGGGATCGATCCAGAGATATCGATCCAGAGATTACGAGCGGAGCGGAGGAGCTGCGCGCCGCTCTTGTTTGGAAAGCGCGGCACATCTGGGGCGGCAACACACACGTGCAAAGGAGAGACCCCGATGTTACGCAAAATGATCCTCGTCGTTGCCGCGATGGCGGCGATTAGCGGCGCAGTCGCGCTTTCCAGCACCGAGGCATCCGCCCGCTGGGGCGGTCGCGGCTGGGGCGGCGGCCATGTCGCTTTCGGCAGTGTCGGCCGCGTCGGTGGATGGGGATGGCGCGGCGCAGGGTGGCGCGGCGGAGGGTGGCGCGGCGCAGGATGGCGCGGTGCAGGATGGCGTGGTGCTGGGTGGGGATGGCGTGGCGCTCGTGTAGCGGGGTTGGGTTGGCGCGGTCCAGGATGGGGTTGGCGCCGTGCCGGGTGGGGATGGGGAGGATTGGGATGGGCCGGTGTCGGCCTCTTGGGGGTAGGGATTCCGGTCGCGTACAGCTGCTGGCGATGGGTGCCGACCAGCTGGGGCTCGGCGCGGGTCTGGGTCTGCTGAGTAAGCCGGCGCATGTTCCAGCGAAGTGGTTGCGGTTCGCCAACGTTGTCGAGGTGGCACGATGCAGACGGCGGCCCCTTCCAAAGTCTCAGCCGTACGCAAACGCGAACCCATTCTGATCGACCTTGCCCTGCAAGGCGGCGGCTCCCATGGCGCCTTCACTTGGGGCGTGCTGGATCGGCTCCTCGAGGAGCCATGGCTGCGGATCGACGGCATTTCCGGCACGTCTGCCGGCGCGATGAATGCCGCGGTGCTGGTCGATGGCCACGCGAAAGGCGGGGCCGCTGGCGCACGAACGGCGCTGGAGAATTTCTGGCGCCGCGTCTCCGAGGCGGCTCGCTTCAGCCCTCTCCGACGCGGGCCACTCGATGTGCTTCTCGGCCGCTGGACGCTGGACTCTTCGCCCATCTACGTTGCCATGGATCTCATGTCTCGCCTGTTGTCGCCCTATGACTTGAACCCGATGGGGAACAATCCATTGCGTGCCATTCTGGCCGAAACAATCGATTTCGAGCGGCTCGCGCGAGCACCTGTGAAGCTCTTCATCACCGCCACTAATGTTCGGACTGGCCGCGGTCACGTGTTCAAGAACGATGCTGTTACGCCTGACGTTCTGCTCGCCTCGGCTTGTCTGCCCACCATGTTCCAGGCCGTGGACATTGACGGCGAGCCCTACTGGGATGGAGGTTATTCCGGCAATCCCACGATCACGCCCCTCGTTCAGGAGTGCAAATCGCAAGATACCATTCTCGTGCAGATCAATCCGGTCGAGCGTGGAGGATACCCGCGCTCCTCGTCCGAGATTCTTAACCGTGTGAATGAAGTGTCCTTCAACGCCGTTCTACTGAAGGAGCTGCGCATGATCGCCGTGCTCCGGAAAGTCGCGAATCCGGGCAACAGCGAGGGTGCGCAATGGGCCGGCATGCGAATCCACCGGGTCGCGAGCGAGATGATGACCGAGCTCGGCGCTTCCTCCAAGCTCAACGCAGAATGGGAGTTCTTCTCCTTGCTGCACGATGAGGGGCGAAGGTCCGCGCAAGCCTTCTTGGACGCGCATGCATTTGATCTCGGGCGCCGCTCCAGCCTGGATCTCGACGTGTTGTTGCAAAGTGTCTGACGCATGGGGCTTCTCGGCATCCTCTTCGCGCTCGGGCTGCTCATCTGGCTGGCGTATCGAGGCTGGAGCGTACTGCTGTTGGCGCCCGCCACGGCGCTGGTCGCCGCCGCAGTCGCGCGTGAGCCCCTGCTCGCCCATTGGACGCAGACCTTCATGGGCAGCGCAGCGCAGTTTCTCGCGCAGTTCTTCCCGCTGTTTCTCCTCGGCGCCTTGTTCGGCAAGCTCATGGAAGACAGTGGTTCGGTGGAGGCCATCGCGCGGTTCATGACCGAGCGTTTGGGGGCACGCCGGGCCGTGCTGGCAGTCGTGCTCGCCGGAGCGGCGGTCACCTATGGCGGGGTCAGCCTGTTCGTTGCCTTGTTTGTGCTCGCTCCGATGGCGCAGGCGCTGTTTCGAGCGGCCGACATCCCGCGCCGGTTGATGCCTGCCACCATTGCGCTGGGAACGATGACGTTTACGATGTCGGCGCTGCCGGGGACGCCCGCAATTCAGAATGCGATCCCGATGCCGTTCTTCGGCACCACGCCGTTCGCGGCGCCTGGCCTCGGCATCGTCGCCTCTGCCGTCATGCTGGGGTTCGGTTTGTGGTGGCTTGGCCGCGCCGAAGCGAGCGCGCGTCGCGCCGGCGAAGGTTATGGCGGCGGCAGCGATGTCGCTCCCGAAACGATTGCGGAGGATCAAATCATTCGAGAGCGGGCGACGACTGCGCGCGAATTCGATCCGGCTGAGATTCGGCACGGCCGCCATGGCGACGCCCCACCGCCGATTGGTCTCGCCGCCCTGCCTTTGGCCGTCGTTGTGAGTGTCAATCTCCTGATGTCGCTCTTCGTTCTGCCGCGGCTCGACTTCTCGTTCCTGGGCGAGGAGCGCTGGGGCGCCACCACGCTGTCGGCGGTGTTGGGCGTGTGGTCGGTGGCGGTGGCGCTGGCGGCCGCGATCCTGACACTTGTTGTCGTCAATCGTCGGCGGCTTCCGTCACTGCGCGAGAGCATGGACGCCGGCGCCAACGCCTCGGTGCTGCCGGCTATCACGGTGGCGAGCCTGGTGGGGTTCGGCGCGGTCGTCGCGGCGCTGCCCGCGTTTGCGATGGTTCGCGAATGGGTGTTGTCAGTCGGCGGGGGCTTGCTGGTTTCGCTCGCTCTCGCCACCAACGTGCTCGCCGCGCTGACCGGCTCGGCCTCGGGCGGGATGACGATTGCGCTCGATGCGCTCGGCGCCACCTATATGCGCCTTGCTGCAGAGCAGGGAATCGATCCGGCGCTCTTGCATCGCGTTGCCGTGATCGGCTCGGGGACTCTCGACAGCCTGCCGCACAACGGCGCGGTGGTGACGCTGCTCGCTGTGTGCGGAACCACGCATCGCGAAAGCTATCTCGATATCGTCATGGTCGCGATCGTCAGCGCGCTTTTGGCGCTGGCCGCCGTGATTGCCTTGGGTTCGGCCTTCGGGTCGTTCTGAAGCGAGCCGGCAGCGAGCGTAGCCCTATTGTCTCTTCGCCAACGGCGTGGCGACCTCCTGGGCGTGTTCGATGAAGAGCTGCGCCGCTGGGCTCAAAGCGCGATTTTTCAGCGTCATGATCCTCGTCGTTCCTCGCCCGCCGGGGAGTTCCACAGGCAGCACCTTAAGCGCGGAAAGCGGTGTGAAATGCAGCGCCGATTCCTGCGCCACGGATAGAAATCGTCCGGTCGTCAGCAGAGTGTCGCGTAGACGGCAGGGCGCTGTCGTGACAGTGACCCGCGGAGCCTGCAACCCATTCGCGCGGAAGCCTTCGGCCACGATCTTCGCCACGGGATGTCCTGGATCAGGCAGCGTCCAATTCTCGTTCACAAGATCTGCAAGCTCGATCCGGCGCCGCCGCGTCAACGGGTGATTGGCCGCTGCCACGACAACTATTCGGTCTTCGTACAGCGCTTCGGAAACGATATCATCGTCCGTAACAGGATGATCGAATGTCAGCAGGATGATCAAGTCGAGCCTGCGCTGGCGCAGCTCATGGAAAAGCATCGGAGGCGTAGCCGCCTCGACATGAAAACTGATGTGCGGATATTGCTGGGATATCCGATCGATGACCGCGACAACGATCCCGACCTCCGCGATCGTCGAAGTCGCACCAATACGCACCTCGCCTGCGGTCGGGTCCGCGATGGACTCGATCTCTTTGATCCCTTGCAGGAGCTCGTCAAAAACAGCGACGCCTCGCTTGATGAGAGCGCGGCCACACGGCGTCGGCACCACGCCTTTGGAGCTGCGATCAAGGAGAGACACACCAAGCGTGTGCTCCATGTCGGAGATGGCTCTCGAGACGGCGGGTTCGGAAATTGCAAGCTGTGCGGCGGCCTTTGCCATGCTTCCAGCCTGGGCCACTTGGAGCAGAACGCGCAATTCATGGAGCTTGAGCCGGTCTGCGCGACAGTCGCCCTGCATAACGCAACCCTTACGGTTTAGTTATACGGACCTCAAGACATCGTAATTCAAATCCTAGCGGAATGCATTACCCTCCGCCAGTGTTGCGCGGCGCGCGCGACTTTCGTCGGAAATGCAATCCCGCGCGGAGTTGGCTTGTTTCCTTACGCCTGTTGGCGAGGGCCAAGGCAGGACCAGCGCGGAAATCTCTTCTTGCCAATCGGCGCGATGATAACTTCAACCAGCGTCAACCAAACGATTCACTCATCCCAAAGGAGGACCGCCATGATGTCATCCAAGACGATCATCGCCGCTGTACTGCTGTGCGGCACAATCGCGATGCCTGCAACGATTGCATCCGCCCAGCAAAGGTCACTCAAGGATCAGCTTGTCGGAACCTGGACGCTCGCGTCTTGGGAACGGACGATGCCGAATGGCACCAAAGCGCAATCCTATGGCACCAATCCAAAGGGCGTCGTCATGTTTGACGCGAACGGGCGCATGTTTGCCATGTTTGCGCGCCCCGATCTTCCGAGAATCGCGTCCAACAACCCGACGGCTGCGACCCCGGAGGAAGCCAAAGCTGTGATGACCGGATTAATTGCATACTTCGGCATGTACACCGTCGATGATGCGAACAAGGTCATCAGCCTTCGTCTCGATGCCAGCACATTCCCGAATCAGCTCGCGGGCGAACAGAAACGAACCATCACTTCGCTTACGGCGGACGAGCTGAAGTACGACACGATTTCACTGAATGGTGACAAAATCAGCGTCGGTTTGAGGCGGGCCGACGCGTCAACGGTAGGCTTGTCGCCGAGATAGTGCCGTTCTTGTTGACGACGGATTGGGGACGGTCGTTGGGTCGGCTTCACTGCCTCCCTCTGCCGCGGTGCGGAGGGGTCCTCACTGGCCACGCGAGGATTTACCGGGGGCAGGAGAATTCACTGGTCTCAAAGGAGAACCACCATGAAATCATCGAGCATGATTGCAACCGCGGCGCTCCTGTGCCTGGCGGTTGCGTTATCGGCGGGTCATGCACTCGCCCAAGAGAAGCAGAAAGTGTCCTACAGGGTGTCTGAGCAAAACAGCAAATACACCCAGCAACACGTGATCGACGTCGGAGACGTACCCGGCCATCAGGTGCGGGTATTCGAAATTCAACGCATGCTTCCGGCCGACGCGCCCGCAATCAACGGGATCAAGCTCAAGGAAACGTGGACCCGTGGCATCACCGACTACACGAACTACAACGGCCCGAGCAGCAGCTACGACACATATCTATTCGAGAACGGCGACAGGCTCTTTGTCCGCAACACGACGCTTGGTCAGCAGAATGCGGCCGGCAAGCGCGCCATCATCACGGTCGGGCAGATCACCGGTGGCACCGGAAAGTTCGCCGGAATCCAGGGGATGACGCGAGGGGCCGGCTTGGCGGACCCCAAGGCGGGCCAGACCGCGACGGAGGTCGAGGTCGAATACTGGTTTAGCGCGGCAACCGTGGGCGCGTCTCCAGGCAGGCAGTGACCCTTGACTGCATTCAACCCTACAGGAGGAAAAAATAAATCGTCACAGCATTCTCAGTATCTCTGCGATGACGGTGTTGGCGCGTGTTACCCGGCAGCGCCGTCAGCCAACAAAGGTCACTCCAAGATCAACTCGTCGGAAGCTGGTCGTTTGTCTCAGCTGTCAATACCCGTGCCGACGGCACCAAGGTCGATACGTTCGGGCCCAATCCGGGCGGTCTCCTGATGTTCGACGGCAATGGGCGCTATGCATCGGTGGTGGTGCGTCCGGGCCTGCCCAAATTCGCCTCCAACAACCGCGACGCAGGCACCGCAGAAGAAAACAAGGCGGCCATGCAGGGCAGCATCGCCCACGTCGGCAGATACACCGTCAATGAGGCGGATCGCAGCGTCACTCTTCACATCGAATACAGCTCTTTCCCGAACTGGAACGGAACAGAGCAGAGGCGACCCATCACAATTGCTGGGGATGAAATGAAATACATCGTTCCCACTCCGTCCTCCGGCACCGGGACCTCCGAAGTGACATTCAGGCGAGCAGGCCCGGCAACCGTAGGCGCGGGTCAAGGCAGGTAGTGATCGCGGCCGTTGAAGTTGAGCAAGGCAGATTGGCCCTCGTGACCCTGCTGCGGCGGAGGGGGTTACGAGGGAGGCTAGGGCATCATCTCAAGACTGCCAAAGCGCTCGGCCTCGACGTGCGCCGTCACGAAGGCTTCATTTGCTTGAAAAAGACCGCAGCAAGAGATCCGCGGCTGGCCAAGCGATGACCATCGCGATCGCCGCTCCATAAGGAGCCCACCGTCCCCGTTGCTTCGCCGATTGGAACTGTGTGACCCCTTCGTCCTCGTCCAGAAGCAATAAAACAGTAAGCTGCCCTATGACGACATAGAGCCATATGATGAACCAGCTCATGGTGCCCCCCCTACAGGAATTCAGTCTTTGTCCATAACGACAAGCTGACCCCTAAGTTTCTTTTTGACGTGAGATTCAAGAAGGTTAATTGGTTAACAGGCCTTTCGCAAGTTGCTCAGAATTAAATCTAAACCTTGAGGTAGTTGCCCGAGCAGCGTGGAGAGGTACAAGTAACGTCGTTGCCCGAAAACTCATCGCTTTTGCGGAGCGCCTAAATGAGCGTCAACGCAATTTACTTCGCGTTTGGCCTTGCCGCAGGCTTCGCGCTGTTCGGGGTACTGCTGGGGACTATTTGGAAGGGGCTTTGGCGCGAACGCGCGCGGTGGATCGCGAGGGGTCGCGTCACTACATTGAGGTCGCGGCGTTTATAGCGGGACCGTCAGGCCAGGCGGTTACCCTGAGTGTGGAAATGGCCAAAGCCAAGAAAACGAAACCGCGCGACAACCTGATCCGGTGGCGCGTGTCGCTGATCACGAAGACACCAGCCAAGTTCGTAGACTTCGCTTACGCGCCCGACGCGGCGGCCGCCGAGCAGCAGGTGGCGGAGGAGCACGAGATCAGCGAGGCTCTACGAGATCGGCTGGTCGCGATCCGCGAGGACCTCTGACTGTGCCTCGGCCCGTCCGCCCATCCTGCCAACGATCAAGCGGAGCTTGAGGATTGGGTCGTCGTGCGTCCTAAACATCACTGCCTCGCTCGGATATCCTCCGCTCTCTAGGAACTCTTTCAACTTCAAAGATCCAGGAGGCCTTGTCTTCCTCAGAAAGGGCTCTGGCGAGGAGCACTTTCAGTTCTTCGAAGATGAGCGCGTCCCTCTCTCTTTTGACCCTCGCCGCTTTTGCGATTGGACGAGCTGTTCTGCAGCGTGCGCGACTTGGCGTCGGAAGGCGAGCCAGCCGGCAAAGACGGTGCCCGTTGCAGCTATCAACGAGCCAATAAGAGGTTGCCATCTGAACAGCCAACTCTTGTCGGTAAAGAGATCGTCAGCCGTGCCAGCGATGGCGAACAGCGCGGCAGCAAGCAAATCAAGCCAAGGCCAAGTACGTCGTAGCGCTGGTTCATTTTGGAATTTCTGCTGGAACGCCGCGTGAACAAATTCCCCGTCGTTTCCCCGTCACGACGTGTCGTGTTCTGGTTTCGTTGGGTCTTGAGACGTCACGAGCGGTTCGGCGCCCCGTGCAAAAAAAAGCCCCGTAGAATGGGGCTTTTCGTGGTGGGCGCTGTAGGGATTGAACCTACGACCTCTCCCGTGTGAAGGGAACGCTCTCCCGCTGAGCTAAGCGCCCGACCAGAAGGGAAGGATGTAAGGCAGGACCGTCGCCAGTGCAACTGCCCAGCCGCGGCTGACCATGGTCGACATTTGCGCGCCGGAACCTACGCCTGGCTCGGCGCTGCCACCCGCGGGCGGGCCTGCAGGGCGCGGATGCGATCGGTGAGGGACCCCTTGTCGCCGGCACCTGCACCGTTGCCCGCCCCATTGCTCCCCGCGCGCGCGCTCTCGGCCAGGATTGTTTCGATCCGGTTGCCCGGCCCTTCGATCAGGCTGGTGATGCGCGCCATCTCGGCGGCGAGCTCGGCGATGCGATCGCGCATCACCGCGTTTTCCATGCGCTCGGCCGCGGTAGCCGTCTCGGCTTCGCGCCGCGTGTTATCGATCTCGCGCAGGAGCTTCAGGCGCTCTTCCTCCGCCCGCTTGATCTGGCTCTCGAGCAGGGCCTTGTCGCCGAGCAGGCTGCCGATCGCGGCGTTCGCACGGATCTCCGCCTCGGCGAATTCGGCGCGGGCACTGGCCTCCTTCTTGACTGCGGTCTCGCTCTCGGAGCGCAGCTGGGCCGCGGCATAGTCGCGCTCGCCCATGAGGCGGCCCTGCTCGTCGGCCCGCATGTTGAGCTCCTGGACCCGGCGCTCGAGAATCTCGGCTTCGGTGGTCTGGGCGAGCAGATGACGCTCGAGCTCGCTGACGCGGCTTCCGAGCACCTCGGTGCGGGTGCGCTCCTCGGCGAGCGCGCGGCTCGAGGCCTCCGCCTCGGCGGACCTGGCGGCGTGCCGCGCATTGAGGTCCTTGGCCTCCATCTCATAGGCCTCGATCTGCCCGTGCAGCGCCTCGACCTGGGCGCGCAGCGCGACCAGCTCGACCCGCTGGCTGTCGGCGCTTCGCGTGCTGTCATCAAGCCTGCCGGTGATCTCGCCCATCTGGTTGTTCGCGCCGAAGAGCGACTGCTCGGTCGCGGCAAGCGCCTCGGTGCGCGCGGCAAGCTCCGTGCGCACGTTCGCCACCTCCTCGATGAGCTGCTTCTCTCTCGCCTCGAGCGCAAACATCGTCTCGGTCTTTTCATTGAGCTCGAGCCGCAGCCGCCCGATCGCCTCGCTCTTCTTGCCGATCTCGGCGAGCTGATTGTTGCTCTTGGTCTTCATCTGCTCGACGCTCATCTCGAGCCGGCGGGTCGTCATCGCGAACTCGGCGCGCAGCTGGTCCTTTTCGGCCTGGATCTCGGCGAGCGACATCGGGGTGGCGGCTTCGAGGCGCTTGCGGGTCAGCCGCACCGCGCGCGCATGCACAAGCGGGATCACGCCGATGACCAGCAGGCCCGCGAACAGAAACCCGATCCCGATATACATGATCGGTTCAATCATGCGCGCCCCCTGAACATTCATTCATCATGCAGCACTTACCACATGCGCGCACGGCGCGCACGCGCCCGATCTCTGCATCCAGAGAGAATGATCGGCGCCAACGGTTCCCGGTTCCGGTCACAGGTGTGGTGCGGTGAGTGCCGGTAACGGGGTCGGTTCAGAGCGGGTTCTCAGAACGGGTTCCAAATCAGAACGGGTTCCAAGTCTCAGAACGGGTTCCAAGTCGCCTGCGGCGTGAATTTCAGGTAGCCGACATTGGCGCCAAGCCGCAGGCCCACGCCGGAGCGAATCGGCACGACCACGATATTGTCGGCCGCCAGCGCCGTCATGCCGAAGCCGCCAATGAAATAGGCCGAGCCGTCGATGCCCCCGAAGCGCTGGTAGACCGCGTCGGTGCGCGGCAGATTGTACACCAGCATCATGGTGCGGGCGCCTTCGCCGCCCATGTCGAAGCCGAGCGAGGGGCCCTGCCAGTAGACGCGCAGGTCGCCGGCGTTGCGCGTGTAGAGCGTGCCTTCGCCGTAGCGCAGCCCGGCCACGAAGGCACCGCTCGCCTCCTGGCCGAGGATGTAGCCGTTCGGCTGTCCCCAGTTGCTGATGGCCTGCTCGATGACCTGGGCGAGCCCGCGCGACACTTCGCCGAAGAAGTGATGCCCGGCGGAGACCAGATCACCCGACTGATAGGTTGCGGGCGGCTGCTGCTGTGCAGCCAGCGGGGCGGTTCCGATGCCAAAGAGGACCAGGACCAGTGCGAGCGTCCGCAGGACCGTGCGCATCGTGTGCTCCATCGGTGTTTAGCCTTCTCGGCTTGTGACTTCGCGCCTTATGACTTCGCGTCTTATGCGTTCGGGTGTGTACGCTGCCGTCGGGCATGTACGCGTTCGCGTGTCCGAGCCGCTGACGGGTTAACCCCTCCGTCACGCCCCATAACGTAACATTACGGCATCAACGCAATGGAATCGCCATAGGATTGGCAATACTATGACGGTGGCGCGTAACCTGAGGAAAGCTTTCTATGTGCCTGTGGTTGCGGCGCTCTTGGTTTTGTTAACCTTAACGCGTCCGCCCGCTGCAATCGAGCGCGTTGTGGTCGACCTCCATACCGGGCTCGCGATCGGCAGGTTTCGATCCGGTGGCCTATTTCGTCGAGGGCGAGGCGGTGCTCGGAAAAGGCGACTTCGAGTATGCCTTGCTCAGACTCGGTTTGGCGCTTTCGCAATGAAGGCAACCGCGCCGCCTTTGTGGACAACCCCGAGGTTTATATGCCGCGGTTCGGGGGCTATGACCCGGTCGCGGTGGCCCGGGACGTGGGAGTGGTAGGCAATCCCCGGCTCTGGCTGATTGTCGAGAACAGGCTTTATCTCTTCTATTCGCCCGAGGCGCGCACGGCGTTTGCCGACAATTTCAACACCATCGTCGAGGCGGCCGCGCGCAACTGGCCGGCGGTCCAAACGACGATCTCGCCTTGATCTTGCTCGCCCTGATCTCTGCTCTGCATTCAAATTGCCGACACGAGCTTTGGCGCGGAAGGGTCGCCCCAGGCGATGAAGCCGTCGACCAGGAAGCGCTTGCTCGTCATGTCATAGGTGAGGGGAGCGCCCTCAGGCGTTGTGACCAGACCACCCGCCGCGGTCACGATCGCATCGCCAGCCGCCAGGTCCCACTGGCAGACGGGGGAGAGCCGCGGATAGACATCGGCCTTGCCCTCGGCCACCCGGCACAGCTTGAGAGCTGAGCCGCTCGCAATCCTTTCGGTCGGCGGCAGCCGCTCCAGAAACGCCTGGGTCCGCGCCTCGAGATGCGATCGGCTGATCGCCGCGATGGCCTCCGTCTGCGGCCAGGGCCGTGTCCGGATCGTGCTGCGCTCGGTGGCGCTCTCGGGCTCCGCGCCGGGCGCTAGCGTCAGCCGCTCGGCGCCCTGCGCGCCCGTGCGCCAGATCAGGCCCAGCGCAGGCGAGCCGATCAGGCCAAGGCGGGCCCTGCCAGCCAAGACCAGCGCGATGTTCACGCAGAACTCGTCGCGGCCGGCCACCAGCTCGCGGGTTCCATCGAGCGGATCGACCAGGAAATAAGCATCGCCTGCAAGCTCGGAGGTTGCGCCGGCTTCCTCCGACACGACCGGAACGCCCGGCAGCACGCGCGCGAGCCCCTCGAGGATCACGGCCTCGGAGGCTTCGTCGGCAGCCGTGACCGGAGAGCGATCAGCCTTGTGGCGGGTCGCAAGCGCGCCAGCGCGGGCTTTGACAATGGCTTCGGCCGCGCGCGAGACGATGCCGGTGAGCGCTTCGATCAGGGCCTGATCTCGTAGAATGTCACCCATCGTATCGCCTATGGGCATCCTGTTCTCTCGCCTTGGCAGGGCGAGCAGCCGCGGTGTATCACACGACCGCGCCATCGCCACGCTGTTGATTCGATTCTGATTGGTGATTCGCAGCGGGCGCGAGTGACGCAGTCATCTGTTCCGGAGAGATCCTCATGTCCGGCCCCGTTACGCTCGAACCGCTCGAACTCGCTGCGCTGCTGTGCTCACGGGTCTGCCACGACCTGATCAGCCCTGCCGGCGCCATTGTGAACGGCCTCGAGGTTCTGGAGGAGGGCGGTGACGAGGAGACCAAGAAGTTTGCCCTCGACCTGATCAAGAAAAGCGCGAAAACCGCGTCAGCGCGCCTGCAGTTCTGCCGGATTGCCTTCGGGGCCGCCGGCTCCGCGAGTGCTCAGGTCGACACCGGTGATGCGGAGACCATGGCACGCGGCTTCATGGAGGACGAGAAGACCAAGCTCACCTGGAACGTGCCGCGCGCGCTGTTGCCGAAGAACCGCGTCAAGCTCCTCCTGAACATGCTGGTGATCGCGACCCAGACGATCCCGCGCGGCGGCACGCTCACGGTCGATGCGGTCGGGCAGGGCGATGCGACCGGCTTCCGCATCGTGGCGGCGGGTCTCAATGCACGCATTCCCCAACACGTGCCTTTGCTGCTCGAGGGCAGCTCGGAAAGCGGCACGGTCGATGCGCATGCGATCCAGCCGTTCTACACCGGCCTGTTGGCGCGCGCCTGCGGGCTCGGCGTCGGCCTGATGGCCGAGGCGGACACCATCGTGGTGGCGACGCGCTGACGGCGACTGTTATGGGGCGCAGTGATCGCTGCTCGCTTTCGATGTCGCTCTGACGGGCGGGTGACATCCGGGCGCACCACCGGGAAGTCGCGACCCACGACCTTGTCGAGCCGGATCCAGGCCGGGACCTTCTGCGCCAGGCGGCGGTCGCCTTCGACGGTCAGCGCCCGGCCGGCAAGATCACGCCAGCGGGCGTGGCCGAGATAGACCGCGACGAAATCCGCGATCCGGCCGCGCATCACCAGATCGACGGCAAAGCCCGGATCCTTCGCGCACACGTCGACGCCGGTGCGCTTGAGAACGAGCCACATGATCCGGAACCTGGTGCGCGTGGCCGGCACATCGGAGAACTCGAAGCGCACGACGATGCGCCGATCCGGCAGCGCGTCGCGATCGGCGCGCTTGCGGAAGCCCCACATGAGAAGGCTCGGATCGAGATCGCTCGGCTTGATGCGGTCGCGCGCATGCACCAGACCCCACTGGCCGAGCGCGCCGACCACGGTGCGAAATGCATCACCGGCGGGCGTGAGCCAGTACTCATGGCCGGAGCCATCGACCCGGGCGCGCCGTTCGATGATGCCGTGATCTTGGAGCTCGCGCAGGCGCGCCACCAGCACGGCGCGTGAGATCAATGGCACGCCGCGGTGGATGTCGTTGAAGCCGTGAATGTCGGCCATCAATTCGCGCAGGATCAGCGGCGTCCAGCGCGTGGCAAAGACTTCCGATGCCTTTGCGATCGGGCAGAACTGATCGTACTGCGTTTCCATGAGCGCGTCTCCTGACACCGTCCCACTGAGCGCATCTCTCTCCTGATCATTCAATCATCTCATAGCAAGGTCGACCAGTTCGAAAAACAGACTTGAGCCAGCACGCCTCCGCGCGCACCTGTGGCGGCGCGAGACAGCGGGAGGAGCCGATGACAATCCAGCAAGTCCCGCAGGACCAATGGTCGCTCGGCGATAACTACGAGCGCTATATCGGGCGGTGGAGCAGGCTGGTCGCGCGCCAGTTCGTGACATGGCTGGCCTTGCCGCCGGCGCTGCACTGGCTTGACGTCGGCTGCGGGACCGGGGCGTTGACGCAGGCGATCCTCAAGGAGTGCGCCCCCGCATCCGTGACCGGTATCGACCCATCGGCTGGCTTCATCGCTCTTGCCCATGGGCAGGTCAATGACACGCGCGCCAGCTTTCAATCCGGAGCCGCCCAGGCGCTACCGGTCGCGAGCGCGAGCGTCGATGCCGTGGTCAGCGGCCTCGTCCTCAACTTCACGCCCGATCCGGCGGCGTCGCTGGCTGAAATGGCGCGTGCGGCTCGTCCCGGCGGCACCGTCGCCGCCTATGTGTGGGACTATGCCGAAGGCATGCAGATGCTTCGCCTGTTCTGGGATGCGGCGATCGCACTTGATCGGGGCGCGCTCGCGCTCGATGAGGGCCGCCGCTTTCCGATCTGCCGGGGGGAGGCGCTCGGCGCGCTCTGGCGGGAGAGTGGTCTCGCCCAGATCGAGTGCCACGACATCGACGTGCCGACCGTCTTCTCCTCGTTCGATGACCTCTGGTCGCCGTTCCTGGGCGGGCAGGGGCCGGCGCCAACGTACTGCAGCACACTGACTGAGGAGGCACGCGCCGCTTTGCGCGACCGGCTGCGGGCGATGCTGCCGGTCGCGGCCGATGGCCGTATTGCCCTGACGGCGCGCGCGCTGGCGGTGCGCGGCGTGCGTCCAGAAGCCTGATTGGCTAACAGAAGCTTAATGCGCGCTAATTATATCTGAAGTTGCGCAACTAAAATTAAACCGTTTTACCAACAGAGTATCCCGGTGCCGGTGAAATGTCTGGGCGGCGCGTTGTGGCGTTGCAAAAGTATCTGTCATGGACGAGCTGCTGCGAGATTTCCTCACGGAGACAAACGAGAGCATCGATGTCGTTGACGTCGAGCTCGTGCGCTTTGAGCAGGAGCCGAACAACGCGCAGATTCTCAGCCAAATCTTCCGGCTCGTTCACACCATCAAGGGCACCTGCGGCTTTCTCAGTCTGCCGCGGCTCGAAGCGCTCACCCATGCGGCCGAGACGCTGATCGGCAATTTCCGCGATGGCGCGCCGGTCACCGGCGAATCGGTCAGCCTGATCCTGGCCACTATCGACCGGATCAAGGTCCTGCTCGATGATCTGGAGCGCAACCAGGCCGAGCAGGCGGGCGACGACCGGGATCTCATCGAGCAGCTCGAGCAGGCCGCCGCGCAGGTCGTGGGAGCGCCTCCCGTTACATCGCCGAAGGTCGAGCAGCAGAAGGCAGCGCCAGCCGCGCCCCTGCGCGCCGCTCCTGCCGAGGCAGCGCCGGCGGCCGCCGAGGCCTCCGTGACCGACGACAGCAAGTCCGTGCGCGCCGATGGCGCACCGCGCTCCGAGGAGGGCGCCGAGAGCCGCCTTGCCAACAAGTCGATCCGCGTGCACGTCGACACGCTCGAGCAGCTCATGACCATGGTGTCGGAGCTGGTGCTGACCCGCAATCAGTTGCTCGAGATCGTGCGCCGCCACGAGGACTCCGAGTTCAAGGCCCCCCTGCAGCGGCTGTCCAACGTCACCGCCGAGCTGCAGGAAGGCGTCATGAAGACGCGCATGCAGCCTATCGGCAACGCCTGGCAGAAGCTGCCGCGCATCGTGCGTGATCTGTCCAACGAGCTCGACAAGCCGATCGAGCTCGAAATGCATGGCGCCGAGACCGAGCTCGACCGCCAGGTGCTCGACCTGATCAAGGATCCGCTGACGCATATGGTGCGCAACTCCGCCGATCACGGGATCGAGGAGCCGGCGCGGCGCCAGGCTGCCGGCAAGCCGGAGAAGGGCACGATCCGCCTCTCGGCCTGGCATGAAGGCGGTCACATCATCATTGAGATCGCCGACGACGGGCGCGGCCTCGACGCCCAGAGGATCAAGGCGACCGCGGTGGCGCGCGGGCTCGCGACCGAAGCCGAGATCGAGAAGATGCCGGACGCTCAGGCGTTCAAGTTTATCTTCACGCCCGGCTTCTCCACCGCCAGCCAAATAACGAGCGTGTCGGGCCGTGGCGTTGGCTTGGACGTCGTGCGCGCCAATATCGATGAGATCGGCGGCACCATCGACGTCAAGACGGTGCCTGGCCGCGGCACGAGCTTCACCATCAAGATCCCGCTCACGCTCGCCATCGTGTCGGCGCTGATCGTAGAGGCGGCCGGTGATCGCTTCGCGATCCCGCAACTCGCCGTAGTCGAGCTCGTGCGGGTGCGCGCAAATTCGGAGCATCGCATCGAGCGCATCAAGGACGCGGCCGTTCTGCGCCTGCGCAACAAGCTGCTGCCGCTGGTCACGCTCAAGAGCATGCTCAAGCTTGCCGAAGCGCAGGACGAGACAACCAGCGCCTTCATCGTGGTGATGCAGGTCGGCAATCAAACGTTCGGCGTCGTGGTCGACGCGGTGTTCCACACCGAGGAGATCGTGGTGAAGCCGATGTGCAGCCGGCTGCGCAACATCGCGCTGTTTGGCGGCAACACCATCCTGGGCGACGGCGCGGTGATCATGATCATCGATCCGAACGGCCTCGCCAATGCGATCGGCAGCACGGCTTCTGCCCAGCAAGCGGCCGAGAACGCGCGCGAGATCGAGCAGCGCACCGAGGCTGCGAGCACGGAGTCGCTGCTCGTGTTCCGGGCCGGCTCGCCGCAGCCGAAGGCCGTTCATCTCTCGCTGGTGACACGGCTGGAAGAGATCGACGCCAGGACGATCGAGGGCTCCGACGGCCGCTTGATGGTGCAGTACCGCGGTCAGCTCATGCCGCTGGTGCTGGTCAACGAAGATGTGCGGATCAAGGACAAGGGCGTACAGCCGCTCCTGGTGTTCGCGGACGAGGGGCGGTCGATGGGGCTCATCGTCGACGAGATCGTCGACATCGTCGAGGAGCGTCTGCGCATCGAGCTCGCCAGCCAGCGGCCCGGCGTGCTCGGCTCGGCGATCGTGAAGGGGCAGGCCACCGAGGTGGTCGACATCGCGCATTACCTGCCGCTCGCCTTCGAAGACTGGATGGCCTGGGCCGGCGGCCGCACCGAGCGGGCACCGGTACGCGTGCTGCTGATCGACGATGCGCCGTTCTTCCGCAACATGCTGGCCCCCGTGCTCAAGGCGGCGGGCTATGCGGTGACATCGGCGGAGTCCGCCAAGGAGGCGCTTTCGCTGTTCGAGGACGGCGGGCGCTTCGATATCGTGGTGACCGATCTCGACATGCCCGGCATGGACGGTTTCGACCTGACGGCGGCGGTCAGAAAGAATCCGCGCACGGCGTCGATCCCGGTGATCGGGCTCTCGTCGCTCGCTTCGCCGGAGGCGATCGAGCGCGGCCGCAAGGTCGGCCTGCACGACTACGTTGCCAAATTCGACCGCCAGGGCCTGATCGCGGCGCTCAAGGAGCAGACCGCGGACATGGATTGTGCGGCGTGAGCGAACGATGAGCACAACCGATCACACCATCGAATATGTCACCGCCACGATCGGGGGCCAGCTGTTCGGCCTGCCGATCTCCGGGGTGCAGGACGTGTTCATGCCCGAGCGCCTCACGCGCGTGCCGCTCGCGGCGCCCGAATTCGCCGGCATGCTCAATCTGCGCGGCCGGATCGTCACGGCGATCGACATGCGGCTGCGGCTCGGATTGCCGCCGGTCGAGGCCGGCAAGGCGCGGATGGCGATCGGCATCGAGAGCAGGGGCGAGTCCTATGGCCTGCTGATCGACGCGATTGGCGAAGTGATGAAGCTGTCGGTGGGAAGCCTGGAGAGCAATCCCGTCAATCTCGACGCGCGGCTCGCGCGTGTCTCGGCGGGTGTGTATCGCCTCGACGGCAACCTCCTGGTCGTGCTCGACGTGGATCGGGTGCTTGATATCGGCGCTCATGCCGAAGCGGCGTGAGCGGACAAAGACGGAAGCGGACGGTGAGTGGCAACGGCGACTTTTGGTCGCCAGAAAGAGGAAGCGATGAAAACCTGCTTGGTCGTTGACGATTCAAGCGTCATTCGCAAAGTGGCGCGCCGGATCCTGGAAGGGCTCGAGTTCGAGATCGCCGAGGCTGAGGACGGCGAGCAAGCGCTCGAAGCCTGCCGCGGCAGGATGCCGGACGCGATCCTGCTCGACTGGAACATGCCGAAGATGGACGGCTACGAGTTCCTGCGCTCGTTGCGCAAGATGCCGCAAGGCGACCGCCCCAAGGTGGTGTTCTGCACCACCGAGAACGACGTCGCTCATATCGCGCGGGCGCTGCACGCGGGCGCGAACGAATACATCATGAAGCCGTTCGACAAGGAGATCGTCGAGGCCAAATTCCAGGAGGTCGGGCTGATTTGACCAGCCGCCCGGCCATCTGGTGTTTCGACGCCATCCATCCCGTGGCGCTGTGTTGAGCCCTTAGCGTGTCCTGATGACCATCACCGCCGCTCGTCCAAACTTGCGTACTGCCACCGCGCACCGGCCCATTCGTGTCATGGTGGTCGATGATGCCGTCGTGGTGCGCGGCCTTATCGTCCGCTGGGTCGAGTCGGAGCCGGGTCTCGAGGTCGTGGCTGCTTTGCGCAGCGGCCGCGAGGCGATCGCCCAGATCGAGCACACTGATCCCGACGTTGTCATCCTCGACGTCGACATGCCAGACATGGATGGGATTACGGCGTTGCCGCGCCTGCTCGCCGCCAAGCCTGAGCTGGTGGTGATCATGGCTTCGACGCTGACCCGCCGCAACGCGGAGATCAGCTTGCGGGCGCTGGCGCTCGGCGCCGCCGACTACATTCCGAAGCCCGAAACGACTCGCGAGGTCACCACCTCGGAGAGCTTCCACCGCGAGCTGGTGGAAAAGATTCGCGCGCTCGGATTGCGCCGCAAGCATCCGCCGGAGCAGGCGCGCGAGGCAACGCCTGCGGCCGTGCCGGCTGTCGTGCGGCCCGTCACGGTGCCGGCGGGCGAGCTGGTGCCGGCGGCAAGCGTCGAGCATGCGCCGGCCGATGGAGCCGATGAAGGCGTCGTCAAGCTGCGTCCGTTCCCGCCGATTCCACCGCGCGTTCTGCTGATCGGTGCGTCGACCGGCGGGCCGCAGGCGCTCAACGCCGTGGTCGCCAAGCTCAACCGCGTGATCGACGAAGCGCCGGTCCTCATCGTCCAGCACATGCCGCCAACCTTCACCACCATCTTCGCCGAGCATCTGTCACGTGCGAGCGGGCGGGTCGCGCACGAAGGAGTTGATGGCGAGCCGGTCCGCGCCGGCCACATCTATATTGCGCCCGGCGGAAAGCACATGCGCGTGGATCGGCGTGGCGGCGAAGCCACGATTGGAATCTTTGACGGTCCGATGGTCAACTTCTGCAAGCCTTCAGTTGATCCGCTGTTCAGCTCCGCGGCCGAGATCTGGGGCGCCAAGTGCCTTGCGCTCGTGCTCACCGGCATGGGGTGCGACGGGACCAATGGGGCGGCCGATCTGGTCGCCGCCGGCGGCGCGGTGATTGCGCAGGATGAAGCAACCAGCGTGGTCTGGGGCATGCCGGGGTCGGTCACGCATGCCGGCTTGTGCTCCAGCGTGCTTCCACTCGATCGCATCGCCCCCGCAGTCATCCGTCTCTTTTCAGGGAGCCGCCTGTGACTCCGCTCGAATACGATTACCTGCGGCGGCTCTTGAAGGAGCGGTCGGGGCTCGTGCTGTCGCACGACAAGCAGTACCTGGTCGAAAGCCGGCTTATGCCGGTTGCGCGCCGGGCAGGGCTCGGTAGCCTGTCCGACCTGGTGCACAACATCAAGCGGCCGAGCGCCGAGCCGTTGATCGTGGATGTGGTCGAGGCCATGACCACCAACGAGACGTTCTTCTTTCGCGATCGCGTTCCGTTCGATCACGTCCGCGACGCCATCGTGCCCGCTCTGCTGCAGGCGCGCGCGCTGCAGAAACGGATCCGCGTCTGGTGTGCGGCGGCCTCGACCGGCCAGGAGCCCTATTCGCTCGCCATGGGCTTCAAGGAGATGGGCGCGAGCCTGGCCGGCTGGCGCATCGAAATCCTGGCGACCGACATTTCGGCCGAGGTGCTGGAGAAGGCCAAGTCCGGCGTCTACAGCCAGTTCGAAGTTCAGCGCGGACTGCCGATCCAACTCTTGATCAAATATTTCACGCAGGTCGGAGACTGCTGGCAGCTCTCGCCCGAGATCAAAGCCATGGTGCAGTTTCGCCCGTTCAATCTGCTCAACGACTTTGCTCCGCTCGGCATGTTCGACCTCCTATTCTGCCGCAACGTGCTGATCTATTTCGATCAGGAGAGCAAGATCGCCGTGCTTGACCGGCTGGCGCGCCAGATCGACCCCGACGGCTATCTGGTGCTTGGCGCCGCCGAGACCGTGGTCGGACTCACCGAGCGGTTCAGGCCGCATCCCGATCGTCGCGGCCTCTATATGCCGAACGGCAAGCCGGCAAGTGCCGCCACGCCGCGGCTCGCAGCTGCGGGCGGTCTGCGCTAGGAGCCGGACGGTGGTGGTCCCACCGGAAAAAAAGCCGGCGGGCATCCGCCGGCTAAGTGGGGGGTTCGAACGTTTCGCTTCAGTCAAGCGAATCAGTTGCCGGTTGCGAACGAGCGCTGGGCGCGGAACACGACTGACAGATTGCCCTGGTCCTTGGCCGTATACAGTCCGGTCGGACGTGCGCCCTGCGCCTTGGCGAGCGAGATCGTCTGTCCGTCAAACGCGGTTTCGATGCGCGTGTAGAGCACGTCAACCGCGAGACGGAAGCCAGCCACGGGGTACCAGTCGCTGTGCGTGCCGACCGTCCAGAAGTTGAAGCCGGGATCGCAGTTGGCTCCGGTGAAGATGAGGTTCTGAGTTGTGGCACCGCCACCGGCGCAGAACAGGCGGCTGTTGATGACAGTGTCGTTGTATCTAACCTGGGTATAGGTCCCATACACCGTGGTCGAGACGTTGGGCAGCCAGAAGTGCTCATAGCCCGCGCCCGCCGACCAGGCGGTGGTTAGCTCAAATTGACCGCCATTGACGAAGACGGCATCCGTGATCACACCGAGCGCAACCGTATTGCCGCCGCCAAACAGGCCGGGGCTGTTCAGGTTGCTGCCGCCTGCGTAGGCGCTCGCGCCGACGCCGTAGTTGAAGTAGCCACCGAAGTGATCGCCACGGCCAAGCCAAGGCGCCTTGATGTCGATGCCCGACAACACCGCCCAGCCCCACTTGTCATCCGGATGGAAGCACTGACTGGTGCCCGTCTGCGCGCCAACAGGACAGCCGACCACCCCAGTCACCGCATTGTTGCCGTTGTAGTAGGTTGCGTTGACCTTGTTGAAGATCGCCGACACGCCAAACAGGCCCCAGGCCTGGTTGACCGCGAAGTTCACCCACGGCGTCGGATGCTGGTAGGGCCCGAACGCGGTGGCCGGATTGGAGCCGACCGTGACCACGTTGTTCGACAGGTTGGCGAGCCCTTTGTTGCGCCGCTCGTCGGCACCGACGTTGAGCGTCATGCCATTGCCGAGTTCCCAGGTATAGGCGATCTGGTTGGTGCCGTTGGCACCGGTATCGCTGTGGTTCTGGGTCTGGTGCAGCGACTTGAAGCTCGTGTCGCCTGGCGTGCCAGGAACGTCGGTGAACGACTTGGTGTGGCCGAAGGTGAAGCCCGCCCACTGGATGAAGGCGCGGGTCGGGTTGACCGTGACCGTGCCCAGGTTCTCATTGTCGACGTGGATCGCCACATAGGTGCGCAGCGTGCCATAGGCGGTTTGCGTGCGGCTGTCGAAGTTGAAGTGCGCGCGATGCCGCGTCGAATACGGGTTCACCGTGCGATCCTGCGCGCCGGCGCCACCACTGTAGTGCGGCGTGCGAGCGCCGGTGACATTCCAGCCGTAGTCGGCTCGGACATAGCCGCCGATCTTGAGACAAATCTGACTGCCCGGGATGTAGTAGAAGCCCTCGCCGTAGAGGGAACAGATCTTCACGTATTCGACCGGCTTGGCCTTGACGGGAAGATCGGCAGCCTGCGTCACCGAAACTGCGACTAGTCCTGCCGCGGAGCCAAGTAGAAGACTTTTCACTATCTGCATTCGAACCTCCCAGCTTGCGTTCGTGGAAGGGTTCGGTTCAGCCGCGCCGGGATAACGCCTAAAGGGAAAGCCCCCATTCACATCAGAGTTAGCGCCCGACCTTCTGCCCCCACCCCATAAATTTTCCGTAAACAATTATCGCGACTCCATGCGACTGGAGTCGCCTGAAAAGCTTACATTTCGGATATACATGAGCAATAACGAATGGGGTCGTTGCCATGAGTGGTTATACGATTTTTATGTCCGTGTTGCCACTTTACAACTAAATATTCATCGATTGATAATTATCATATATTATTTCAATATATTATAAGGTGGTAATGACAATAAATACTACATAAACATCGCCCCTGGCACTGCAGTTCAAATTCCTATAGAGAGATAGGAGCCTCGAGCCGATTGCAGGCATCGTGCTTGGTCGAGGACAGTCATTGCGAAGCTGCGCAACGACGGGTGCCCGGTCTTAGCCTCGGCGAGTCAGAGGATCAGAGGAAGAGCGACAGCATGCATCTCTAGTAACAGCAACCGTCAGGCCAGCCGTGAACAAGGTCAAAAAGCTAATCGTCCCAATGGTCACACCTGAGGCTGCCATTATATGGACGGGCCTGCTGGTGATCGCGATCATGGTTCTCGCCTTCTATATGGGAGGTGCTGAGTTGCGGGCCGGAATGCGCAACTCGTTCGGCGAGCTAAATGCGCCAATCAGAATTGCAATATTCGGTAGCGTGAGCGTCACACTTTGGCTGGTGGCCTTCACCGTGGTCTCTCGGATCGTCGCTCGGCTTCATTATGCGCTTGACCCCGCATATGAGAGCCAACGCAAAAAAAAGCGCTGGGTGCAACAGCTCAGGATCGCTGATCGTCTCCGGGTGACTGATCGCGATAAAGCTATCTACTGCACAATCAGCCGAATTGACTCGAAGGAGGGCGAAACGTTCGAGGTGACCTGGAGCGACGGTCACAAGGACACGCTCTCTTACTTTGACGTGGACCTTTTTGACGAGATCACGCTGGGGGATGCAGGTCCGGCCGCTCGGCACGTTTGATTTCATGTCCTGCCGCAACGTGCTGATCTATTTCGATCAGGAGAGCAAGGTCGCCGTGCTTGACCGGCTGGCGCGCCAGATCGACCCCGATGGCTATCTGGTGCTTGGCGCCGCCGAGACTGTGGTGGACTCACCGAGCGGTTCAGGCCGCATCCCGATCGTCGCGGCCTCTATATGCCGAACGGCAAGCCGGCAAGTGCCGCCACGCCGCGGCTCGCGGCCGCGGGCGGTCTGCGTTAGCGCATGTTCCAGGGCTTGTAGTCATAAAGCGGAATGGCGCTGCTAGCTGTTTGATGTCTGCTTCGCGCCCAATTGCGGCGCGAAACCGGATATGCCGGGAGGTCCGGGTCGGGGCAGGAACGGACTTTCAGGCCCCCAAAACGCCGGGGTTTCGAGGAACTTTTACTTCTCAACTTCATTAACATGTTTGGTCTATCGGCCAGCAAACTCGGCTTGCGCTGCGGTTACCACTGGCAAAGCAACAGACTTCATCGAACTCCTTTAGCGAGGGGCCAATGATGCCCCGTCAGTACGTAACCGCAGGAATTATTTTTTGCCTGATCGTGTCCTTTGCATGTCAGGCTGCCTTGGGGGCTGATCCGAAACGGGTGTTGATAATCAACTCCTTCGGGCGCGATTTCGCACCCTGGAACGAATATGCCAAGCGCTTCCGCGCGGACCTGGATCATCAATGGTCCGAGCCTATGGACCTCTACGAGACTTCGCTCGCGATCCCTCGCTTCTCCGATGAGATCAAAGAAAGCGAATTCAAAGAAACTCAATTCATCGACTATCTTCATTCCCTGTTTGTCGATCGACGGCTGGACCTCATCGTGACCATCGGCGCTCCCGCAGCGGAGTTCGCCCAGCGGAACCGGGCGAGGCTATTTCCGACCACTCCACTCCTGTTGGGCCTATTGGAACAGCGACGGGTTCCGCCGGCCAGCCTTACGGCGAATGACACTGTTCTCGCAGCCTCCGTTGATCAAATTGCTGTCATCGAGAACATTCTGCGAGTGCGGCCGAAAACGACCCATGTGGCCGTGGTGATTGGAAACTCTCCAATAGAAAAATATTGGCTCGGACAATTGCAGGAAACATTTCAAAGGTTCCGGGACCGGGTTGCGTTTACATGGTTCAATGAATTGTCGTTCGCCGACATGGAGAAACGCGTGGAGGCCCTTCCGCCACGGTCCGCAGTCTATTTTTTTCTTCTGGCCATTGATGCGGCGGGCGTCCCGCACGACGAGCAAAAGGCATTGACCAGGTTTAACGTCGTTTCCAACTCACCCATCTTTGGTTTCTCCGATGCGTTCTTCGGCCATGGGATCGTCGGCGGTCCGCTTCTTTCCGTACAAGACTATTCTCGACAGACGGCCAATATTGCTGTCCGCCTCCTTCACGGCGAAGCACCAAGCGACATCAGAATGCCACCCGTCGGATTGTCAACGCCGAAGTTCGATTGGAGGGAAATGCAGCGCTGGGGCATCCCCGAGAGCCGCTTGCCGTCGGGAAGCGAGATGTACTTTCGCGACCCAACCGCATGGGAGCTGTATCGTCAACAGATCATTGCGATCTGTGCTGCGCTTCTGGCGCAGGCCGCGTTGGTTGGCTGGCTGTTCCATGAGATTGGACGGCGCCAGCGTGCTGAGATCCAGTCGCGCAGCGCCATGGCCGAGCTGACTTATATGGATCGCAGGGCGTCTGCCGAGCAGCGGTCAGCCACTCTCGCTCACGAGATCAGCCAACCCCTGGCCGGTATCGCGACAAGGGCCAGTGCAGCTCTGCGTTGGCTTCGTATGGAGAAGCCTGATATTGAAAAGGCACAAACTGCATTGGAAAGCATTGTGGCTGCCAGCCAGCGCGCAAGCGACATCATCGCGAGCGTTCGCGCGATGTTCAGGAAAGGCACAAGCGAGAAAGTCCCGGTCGACATTAACAGGATCATCCTGACAGTCTTGGGACTTGTACGAATCGATCTGAAGAAGAACGGCGTGGAGCTTAAAACGCAACTCGACGAGAAAGTTTTGGTCGTGGAAGGCGACAAGGTGCAATTGCAGCAAGTCGTCTTGAATCTCGTCATGAATGCCGTTGAGGCTATGCAATCGGTTCAGACTCGCGTGTTGAAAATCCAAACTGATCAAACCAACCCTGGTGTGGTGCGCGTGTCGATTAAAGATACCGGAACGGGGATTGATCCATCTAACATTGATCGGGTTTTCAAGCCGTTTTTTACGACCAAAGCGAATGGGATGGGGATGGGCCTTGTCATCTGCCGTTCGATCATCGAAAACCACGATGGTCGGATTTGGGTGTCGCCTCGCACCAACGGAGGGGCGATTTTCCAATTTGAATTACCTACCGGCGCCATTCAGCATTAAATCGGCACGAGGGCAGCTTCGGGTCACGAAGAGAAGAACTCAAAGTGAGCATAAAGTGAGCATAACGAGTCCACTCTTCGCGTGGATGGCGACCAAAGTGCCTGTGACAGGGCATGTTGAGGTTGACGCCCCCTATGCCTGCTCACGCCGCGGCGTTCTTCACGGCAATCGCCTGCTCGCCGTGCCACTTCATGCGCATCGCTTCGCGCACCAGCGCGCCGACCGCCGGCGAATAGGGGCGGCCACGCACGGTGACGAGGTTGACCTGCCGGAAGAACTCCGGCTCCACCAATGGCCGCGCCACCACGCCCGGATCGTTCACCGCATATTCCGGCATGAATGCGAAGCCGAGGCCCGAGCGCACCATCGCGAGGATCCAGTCGTCGCGCTCGCTGCGATAGACCATCTTCCAGGAGACGTCGCTGTCGAAAAACTTGCCGGCATAGCCGTTGAATTCGCAGTTGGCCCGGTTGAGATAGTTGCCGCCGTTGAGATCCTTCGGCCGGATGGCGTTCTTCTCCGCGAGCGGATGGGAGGCGGGCAGTACGATCATCATCTGCTCGCGGAACAGCGGCATGGTGTGCATGCGCTCGTCGTCGGATTCTGCCGGCAGGCAATAGATCGCGATCTCCAGCTCGCCGGCCAGAAGCCGCCGGTTGAGCTCCGTGGCGCCGGCATCGACGATCGACAGCTCGACGCCCGGATAGCGCGTATGGATCGAGGCGATCAGGTCGACAAGGAGCGTCGGCGCGATGGTGCACATGATGCCCACCCGCAGCACCGTCCTCTTCAACTGGATGAAGTCCTGCGCCAGCCGCTTGGTCGCGCGCAACTCGTCATACATGGCCTGCAGATGCGGCCGCACCATCAGCCCGAGCTCGGTGAGGTGAGTGTTGGCGCGCTCGCGATGAAATAATGGGCCGCCAAGCTCCTCCTCGAGCAGCTTGATCGCGCGCGTGAGCGATGGCTGGCTCACATGGCATGTCTCGGACGCGCGGGTGAAATTGAGCTCCGTTGCCACCGCCAGGAAATACCTGACCTGGTGCATTTCCATCGTAACCTCCGAACACGCGGTATACCGGCAACCGAATCCCTCCTTTCAGTACGTTGGGACCGGGAAAAGGTTACGTGCCGCCGACGGTTAACGATCGCGGGGGAATGCGCGGCAGGGCTCAGCTCGGCGCCGAGGCGCCACGCGGTCTGAGCTTGCGGGTGCAGGCTAGAATGATGAGCCCGACCGTGCCGGGAACGAGTGCGAGCAGGCTGCCGGCGGCCGCGAGCGCGGCCGTCGCCGCCCAGGCGATCGAGGAGAACGCCTCCGCGATGGTGGCGATGCGCGAGGAGGTCTGCCGGCGCCGGAAGTGGCTGCGCCTGGCCTGGGCACGAAACCAGAGCTGGATCGTGGTTGCGGCGGCGGCCGCGGTCAGCACGCCGATGGCGGCAATGAACGCAGGCCACGTCGAGACCAGGGCGAGCGCAAGCACGAACGGCGAGAACGCCAGCATGATGGCGCCCAGCACCGCCTCGATCTTGGCTTGCACGATCTGGCTTGCCTTCACTGGTGCCGTCGCAATCAGATCGGGCGCGTCCTCGCCGGAGATGGCGAGCCAGGCGAGCCCGCCGGCGAGCTGGCCGGCCGCCATCACCAGCACCGGCACGATCAAGGTCGCCGCCTCGCTGCGGTTGCCAAAGCCGCGCCATAGCAGCAGCGCGGGCGGCGCGAGGTAGAGAAGCTGCATCAAGGTCTGCGAGATCAGCCAGGGGTCGCGCCGCAGCAGAAGCCATTCCTTGCGCCGCAGCATCCGCTTCGGGGGCATCTGCTGAAATGTGTGCGCGGCGCGCGCGCGTTGCGGCGCAGCCTGAGCGGCACCGGTTGCGACGATCACGTGCTCGGCGAAATTGCGAGCGAACAGGGCAATTGCCACGATCAGGATCACAAGGCCCGCCGCGAGCACGACGGCGAGCGCGTCGAGATCGCCCAGGATGGCTCGCGCCGGCCACCACGCCACGCTGTCGATGTCGGGTGCGAGCGCCAGGACTGTGTCCGAGCTGAGCAGCGCAAAGCGCGAAACGAGCGTGCTGGTCAGCCTCGTGTCGGCCGAGAGGATCGCCGCAATCTGAACGCCGATGACGAAGGCCGCCCCGATGACGGCGGCCACGATCTGCGCGATCAGCCGCGTCCGCTTGGGGCCGATCATGCGAAACATGGCGACCGCAAGAGTGAGCGCGACTGCCGCCGCACTCGTGCCGAGCCCCACGATCGCCCCATAGGCGGCCAGCCAATGCGATCCCCCGCGCAGCGCGAGCACGTTGATCGCCGGCGAGGCCAGCAGTATGGCCATGCCGGTGATCGAGAGCGCCATGGTGGCCATGCGCACTGAAAAGATTTTGCGGGCCGCGACCGGAGAGGAGAGGATCAGGTCGAGATCGGCGCGGGTATAGAACGCGCGCGTGACCGCCTCGAGCGCCTGCGACACCATCAGCGACCATGACATCAGCACGCAGCCGGTGATCGTGACCAGCGTCGCCTTGTCGGGCTCGCTGACCTCCGCGTAGCGGCCGACCACCGAAAGCGCGAGGAGATGCATCGACACGAGCACGATCAGGCAGATGATCGCGACCGAGCGGGTTCGCCAGCGCCCGCCGGCGGTCATCATGGCGAGCCAGTCGCGCCAGGCGAGGCGCGATTCGTGGCGTGCAAACCAGACGAGCGTGCCGGGATGGCTCACGCGGCGGCTGCCTGCTCGGCGACGAGCGCCAGGAAGGTGTCCTCGAGGCTGGTGGCGCCGCGGCCGGCCTGGTCGCGCAGCTCCGCCAGCGTGCCCTGCGCGATCAGCCGCCCGGCCGCGATCACGCCGATGCGGTCGGCCATGCGCTCGGCCACTTCCAGAATATGCGTGGTCATGATCACGGTGCCGCCCTGCGCGACGCGCTCGCGCAGCACGCTCTTGACCTGACGGGCGGAGCCGGCGTCGAGCCCGGTGAGCGGCTCGTCGAGAATGATCAGGCTCGGGTCGTGCACCAGCGCGCCCGCGAGCGCCACCTTCTGCCGCGTACCCTTCGAAAGGCCTTCGCAATACTGCGTCGCGTGCGCCCCAAGCCCAAGCCAGCCGATCAGCTCATGGGCGCGGGCCTGCGCGACGCCCGCCTCGATGCCCCACAGCCCGGCGACGAACTCGAGATATTCGAGCGGCGTGAGCTTGTCGTAGATCATCGGCTCGTCGGAGATCCAGGCGACGCAGCTTTTGGCCGCGACCGGATCGGCGAGCGCATCGATGCCGTGGATGAGAATCGTGCCCGCATCGGGACGCAAGAGCCCGGCCACCATACGCAGCGTCGTGGTCTTGCCGGCGCCGTTCGGCCCAAGCAGCGTATAGAACTCGCCCCTGCGCACGGTCAGCTCGAGACCGTCGACCGCCGGGCGGTCGAAGCACTTGACGAGGCCGCGGATGGCGAGGGCGGGGTCGATGACGGGCGCGGGCGAGATCATCGCCCGAGCCTAACTTGGGGGGCGTTTCGCCCGGATGAACGGCGTGCCCCAATTCCTCAATCGGCGTTAACGATTCGCGCACCTTTCTTTAGAAACGGGGCACTAGCCTCCGATCACCTGCCGCAGCGTCGCCCATGCCAGAAATGCCATGACGGCGAACGCGCACAGCAAGAACCCGTTCCACGACAGTCTGGCTGTTGCAACTCTGTGAGAGGGCGGCATCTTGGTGCTCATATCCATAACGGGCTCAGGCTCCGGACAACCAGATGTTTTGGGTCAGTGCATCCTCGCGCGGCGTGCGGTGGTCGAGGCGATCGACAACCTGGAAGGTATCGACCCTTAGGCACGACCGATGCATGGTCACGGCGGCGAGCGCTTGGCCAACCGTCGCGATTGCCAATGTGATGCTTCCAAGAATTGTGCCGTTTCCGTGAATGCTTCCAAGGACCATGGCATATCTCCGAGAGACATAAGGGCTATTGCCGACAACCCCTGATCGTTTCTCCTCCGATCGTATGAGGCGTCGATGAGCTCGGGTGCCTCATAAGGGGAGCTTTGCCAGTCGGGGGAGGGACGCTTGATCGAATTCGAGCCAGAGATTTTTGGGCTGCCTTGGCCGCGGCCACCGACAGTCGCGCGTCGGCCGTTGAACTCGTCTGTTGATGACATTGGGGGTTGTCTCGGTGGATGACTGTGTCGAAAGGCGCCTCTCATCGGGGCGCGGCCGGGGCCGTGTTCTCGGCCACAGCCGGCGAGCGGGCCGGTCCCAAGGCGCTCGTGTCCCGTTCGGGGGCTTGCAGAAACAGTGCTGGCGCAAGGAGCGCCATTGCGGCGAATCCGTAGGCAATCAGCATCCGGCGCGTCCAGGTGGCGACATAAGCCTGCTCGGCCGGCGTCAACTCAAGATGAATACGTGGGTGCATGAAAAAATCTCCCCGCATGGAATGTGCAGTCTCCGGGAAGGAGACTCGCCGAGGCTGGAGAAATTCCCGGCCTCCTGCACAAAAGCGAAGCTTGCCGGCGGGAATAAATTGGCCCAGGGCGCGGTCATAGAGATGTCGCATGGCGCAACTCCTCAGGGGGCTGCGGCATGAGCGGCGATGACAGCGCGGCCCGGTTCGAGCGGATCGTGCAGCCACACCTGGGGGACGCCTATGCGCTGGCGCGCTGGATCACCGGCGACCGTGCCGACGCCGAGGACGTGGTGCAGGAGGCGTGCCTGCGCGCTTTTCGTGCCATCGGTGGCTATGCCGGCGGCAATACGCGAGCTTGGATCCTGACCATCGTGCGAAATACGGCTTACACTTGGCTCGCCAGAAACCGCAGCGCGGTGGTGACGACGGTCGATGACCTGGCGGCGGCCGAGAGTGCCAATGCGGGGCAGGCTGTACCATCCGCTGGCGGCGACTATGGCACCAATCCCGAGACTGAGCTGATCGCCAAGGCCGACGCGGTGAGGCTCGAGGCGGCGATCACAGCCCTGCCACCGCAATTTCGTGATACGCTCGTGTTGCGCGACATTCAGGGCCTGGACTATCGCGAGATAGCGGCGGTCACCGAAGTCCCGGTTGGAACCGTCATGTCGCGGCTGGCGCGCGCGCGTCAGCGCCTGATCGAGGCGATCGCAGCGGACGACCGATGAGCGTGGACCTGCACGATAATAATGACGACCGGGCAGCGCTGCTCGTGCATGCCTATGTGGACGGCGAGCTCGATCCCGCCAATGCGATCGCGATTGAGCAGCGCATCGCCTCGGAGCCGGCGCTTGCGGCCGAGCGCGCGCGCGTGGAGGCGCTGCGCCGTGTGTTGCGCGAGCAGCTTCCGCGGGAGGCGGAACCTCCGGCCTTGCGCGAGCGGGTCCGGCGCACGGTCGGGATTACGCGTCAGCGTACCCAGCCCACATGGATGGCGCTGGCGGCCTCGGTCGCGATTGCGATCTTCGCTTCGAGCACGGGGACTTGGTATGCGACGATGCAGTCTCCCCCCGGTGGCAGCGTCCCTGACGCGGTGATCGCCGCGCATTTGCGGTCGCTGATGGCGCCACAGCCGGCCGATGTTGCGTCGTCCGATCGTCACACCGTGAAGCCGTGGTTCAGTGGCCGAATTCCACTCGCGCCTCGCGTCATTGATCTGGTGCAGGAAGGGTTTCCGCTGGTCGGTGGACGCGTTGACGTCGTGAACCGCACGCCGGTGCCGTCGCTGGTCTACAGCCGCCGCCAGCACATCATCAGCTTGACGGCCGTGCCGAATGCGTCGGCTGGCTCAACGACGCCGCAGACGGTCCAGGGCTACAACATGATCGCGTGGACCGCAGAGGGCACAACATATTGGGCGGTCTCCGACCTCAATCTCGAGGAACTTCAGATGTTCGCCCGCTTGTTCCGTGCGGCGCCAGCCTGAACATCGCCGGAAATGATTCCGGCGAGCGAGAGTCTGCAAACAAATTGACACATTCTCTTTGCGAGCTCTCGCAATGCGCTCGGCATTTCATAGCCGGGACATGATTGCGATTTGAAGATTTCCTTGTTGCGCAAATTTTGGAGCACGTCTGGTTCCGTTCGAATCAGTGCGCGCTTGATTCGTCGAGTCGTGCAGGTCCTTCGTCAGCGAACACCACTTCGTCGGATCGATGCCTGTGAAATTTTACACGCAGTTCAGCACTGCGGCACCTCTTTCGCCGTGAAGTTGATCTGGTTCAAGTGAGCTGTGAAGAAAAAACCGCACGCGCAGTGTGTTTGAAAGAATTCCTTAAGCATGGGGGAGCAGTGTGCCGACCCAGGAACACCGGCTCTCCAACAATTTACATTCAAGCTTTTGAGACGTGCGTCAGGCGCGGCGCATGCCTTTGGCCGTATTGCGCGTTGCTCTCGGCCAAGATGTAGGTGCGGAGATCCGGCGATCGTCTGAAAGACATCGGCAGGGCGTGAGGCGCTGTGTGTTCCAAGTCCCCGACGGGGGGTGAAATGGTGCCACCAACTTCCACGATCAACCGGAGCTCATCATGATGACCACCAAGTCTCGCTTGCTGACGAAAGTATCCTGCGGTTTGTCCGTCGCGTTCCTTGCGTTTGCATACACGTCCAACATCTCCGCGGTTCGGGCCCAGTCGGACGTCCCGACCTGGATGATGGAGGACCCGATCTCGACCACCGTGAAGGCGCTTGAAGACCGGATCGCCGGCCTTGAAGCGAAGGTTGCTTCGGTCCACGAGATCTGCGTCGCCGACGATGCTGGCGCCCGCACCTGTATCAGCAAGGCGCAGCTCGATCGCCTTCTCAAAATGATGCAGACCGCGGCGATCGATGAGCCGGCCAAAACCGCCGACAGGTTGACCGTCAGCGAGAGCGTCACCGAGCCGGCCAAGGTCGAATTGACAGTCGAATCGGTCGAGGCCGCACCGGCCGCCCCAGTCGTGGAAGCCGCACCGGCCGCCCCCGCGGTGGAAACCCAGGCGGCTGTTGTGGAGGAGCCTGCTCAGATCGAGACCACGACCGCGGCCGTCGTCGAGGCGCCTCGCCAAGAAGGCCGAGCAAGCCGCGCTGCCGGAGGACACCATCAACGCAGATAGCATGCCCACCGGCTCGATCCCCGCACCGACGCAAGGCGATGCGCTGGTCATCCAGCCGGAGGTGGAGATCACCACCCCGCCGGCCCAGCCGACCGAGCAGTAATCGGCAACAACACTACGCTGCAAGGGCAAGCCCCGCTTCGGCGGGGCTTGTTTTTTTGTGGTGTGAGGCTCAGCGCGCCGCGGTCGAAGGCTGATGCCGCTTCAGGAACGTGCGCACCCGGTTGATGGTTCGAGCCTTGAGCTCCGCCGGTTCCTTCCAGGGATAGACCGACACCTCGGCGTTCGGCGCCAGCGATGCGATGTCAACGGCTGTCTGGTAGGCGTGTGCCGGGGTGTCGTCCGGCAGCACCAGCATCGGTGTCTGGCAGGACCGCACGAAGTCGCGCGACACGCTGTACACGAAGTCGGGCCGGACGCGATAAAGGTTGTGCAGGTATTTTTCGATGGTTTCCATCGAGACGTCCTGCCGCCGGGCCAGGAACTCCTTCGCCCAGGCATCCCGGCCGGTATTGTACATCACGCCCGGGTTCTCCGGTCGGTGGCCGATCGGCTGGCTCAGCACCGCCGCGACCACGCGTTCCGGCGCGGACTACACCTCGGCATTCGGCGCCAGCGAGGCGACGTCGACCGCTGTCTGATACGCGTGCGCCGCGGTATCATCCGGCAGCACCAGCATCGGGGTCTGGACGGACTTCGCGAAGTCGCGCGACACGCTGTACACGAAGTCGGGCTGGACGCGATAAAGGTTGTGCAGATACTTCTCGATGGTTTCGCATCGAGACGTCGGGCTGTCGCGTCGAGGAACTCCTTCGCCCAGCCGTCGCGGCCGGAATTGTACATCACGTCCGGGCTCTCCGGCCGATGGCCGATCGGCTGGCTCAGCACGGCCGCGACCACGCGATCCGGCGCCCGCTCCATCAGCTTGAGCGCAAACGAGCCGCCGATGCAGTTGCCGAAGAAGACGAACTGGCGGATGCCGAGGTGGTCCATCAGCCCCAACTGGTCGTCCGCAAAGGCATCCCACGGATTGTCGACCGGGATCGGGCCAGTGGATTCGCCGCCGGTGGCGTTGCGCTGGTCCATCGTGATGCAGCGGAAGTCGGTCTTGAACTCCTCCATCGCGTTGATGACGGCGGTCTGCCAATTGCTGATCCGCGAGTTCAAGCCGCCGCCCGGGGTGACCAGCAGCGGGAAGCCGGATCCGACCTCCTGGTACCGGATGCGGACATTGCCTTTTTCATAGAACTTGGTTGCCCCTCCGCCTTGTCCGGGCTGCTGAGCAAATACCTTCGATGCCGCGGCCACTGCCGTCGCCGCGGCACCGGTTGCGAGCACATTGCGTCTGTTCTGTTCCATGGTCGGCGTCCTCCCTGGTTACTGTCACGGCTGGTGCGCGTGCTCGAAGATTTCGAACGGACCGCAGCCGCCGGCAGGTTTTAGAATGATCGTTCGTGCGCAAACTTTTGTATCACAACTTCTCCTGGCGCCGAAGGGCCTAATGCCCGACGACGATGGCCGGAATTATCCAGCCAGCGGGCTCATGTAGCCGGCAACGAGCTTGACCAGGTCGGCCTGACGCTGGGTGCCGGTCTTCTCATAGACATGCTGCAGATGCGTCTTGACCGTGGTCTCGGAAACGCCGAGCACCGGCGCGATCTCGGGCACGCCGCCGATCTGCACGATCAGCATCAGGACACGCATCTCGGAAGGTGTGAGCCTGTACGCATTGGAGATGACCTCCAGCGGATGCGGCAGGTCAAGTTCCGACTTGCGAATGAAGACCGCGGCCGCTGCCGAATGCGCAATGCCAGCCTTGCGCCGTGCTCCCGCGGTGAGTGCCAGAACATGGGCGACGAAGCGTTCGCCGCCACGTGAGCTCAGCGGCAGCGACACGCCGCGGGCGCCCAGCGCCGCATCGCCGTCGTCGGCGCTCGCGAACAGGTCGCATAGCGCCCGATCGGCTTGCGCGTCGATCGCGGCGAGCCGCGGGCCCACGGATTGGACGACCGCCCCGTCACCCAGCATGGCATGGCCCGCGACATTGGCATGCACGATGCGGCCATTGGCATCGACCAGGAATGTCGCCGCCGCAATGCCATCGAGCGTGTCGGCGAGGGCCGCCGCCTCGACTTTGTGCAGATCGATCACTTTGCCGATCGTCACCGCCCGTCGCACATGCGGAACGATCAGGCCCATGCGCCGCAGCGCTTCGTCGTTCACAAGGCCATGTTGCTCGCCGCGCCCGACCGCAATGCCGGCGACGCTGGTGGCCGACTTCTCCAGAATCGCTGCCATCGAATTGACGAGGCCCTGTGGGCGGACCCATTCCTTGAAGAAGCGGGTCTCGTTGAACTCGGCCTTGGGCATGATGTCGTTTTCGGTCAGGATCCGGCCCACCTCGAAGAACAGCGCGGTTGGAAACATCGGATTGAGATGAATGTATTTCTGGAAATAGAGATCGAGATAATCCTGGCTGATCCCGTAGGTGTAGAACGCCTGCGCGGTCTTGCGGGTCGCATCCTGGGAAAACAGATTGACGAACGCGCCCGGCACGAAGTGGGCGATGCCCTCGACCACGCTGGGCCACAGGCCGGCATCGAGCGAGGCATCATAGATGTCACCTATGATGCGCGAGAACTCTTCGACTTCGCCCATTGCTCTTCGATCCAAATGGCTCTTTGATCCAATCTATGCGGAGAGCGGGCTCATGTAGCCGGCAACGAGCTTGACCAGGTCGGCCTGGCGCTGGGTGCCGGTCTTCTCAAAGACGTGTTGTAGATGCGTCTTCACCGTTGTTTCGGAAATGCCGAGCACCGGCGCGATCTCGGGCACGCCACCGACGTCGACGATCGCCATCAACACCCGCATCTCGCTGGGCGTCAGCTTGAAGACCGAAGCGATCGCCTCGAGCGGATGTGGCCGGTCGAGCTCGGCCTTGCAGATGAACGCGGCAGCGACGGCGGAATATTCCGCGCCGGCTTGCCGGCGGACGCCACTTGTGAGCGGCAGGATGTGCGTGATCCAGCGTGTGCCGTCGCGCGCGCTCAGCGGCACCGCAATTGGTGCCGCCCGCGACGTCGCCCGCTTCGGCGCTGCCGACGATCTCGTGGAGTGTCTTGTCCGCCGTCGAATCCACGGGTGCCAGCCGTGCGCCGATCAGACGGGCGACATTGCCGTCCTCCAATAGGGCGTGACCCGCCCTGTTGGCGTGAACGATAGAGCCTGCTCCGTCGAGCAGGAACATCGCGGCTGCAAGCCCATCGAGCGAGTTGGCAAGCGCAGCCGCCTCGACTGTCTTGAGATCGATGGTCTTGCCGATGTGCACCGCCCGGCGGAAGTGTGGCGCCAGCAGCCGCATGCGCCGTCGCGTTTCATCGTCGGCAGGGCCAAGGCGCTCATGGCGCATCACGGTCGCGGCGGCAAAGCTCATGGCGGACTTGTCGAGCACCGCCTGGACGGCGTCGATATAGCCCTGCGGGGCGGACCACTCCTTGTAGATCCGCGTCGCGCGATATTGTTCGAGCGGGACGAAATCCAGGAATGTCGAGACCTGTCCCACCTTGGTCTGGATCATGGCGGGCACGATCGCGGGATTGAGCTTCGCGTATGTCTCGATGTAGGTCTTGGTGTATTCGGGGTTGTCGTTCCAGCTGAAATAGAAGCAGGCGCTTTTCTGCAGCACGTCGTGCGATTGCAGCGCGGCCGCATCGCCGCCGACGTAATTGCAAGTCTTTTCCAAGGTGCCGATCCACAGCCCGGGATCGAGCGCGGCATCGTAGATGTCGCCGATGAGCTGCGAGACTTGCTCGGTTTCGCTCGTTGCGCTGCCCATTTTGCACGGTATCCGTCACTATCCGTCTTGGGCGCCTTGCTGTCGTCAATCCCACTTCTTGATGAAAGCTATTGTGAGGTCTTGCGACTGCACGGCGTTCGCAGCGATGACGCTGGTGACTGCCTTGATCTTCATCGACATGGCGTATTCCGGCATGTCGTAGACGAAGATGCCGCCAAGCAGCAGCACTTCGCTGCGGTGGCCATCGGGCGGGACCGTCACGCCGAACTGCTTGTCGCCCTCGAACTGGAACGCATAGGTGCCGGTGACGCCGAGCTGAAAGCGGCCGTAGCGCTCGGTCACCGCGAAGTCGACGGAGACGAGGTCTGCGGTCTGATACTGGGTCGCGGAATTGATGCGATACTTGTTCCAGTAAAGCTTGGCGCTGAGCTCGGTCGCCTCGGCGAGGAGGGGCGGCGTAGTGTAGGTGATGGCGAGCGACGGCGCGATATCGAAGATGTTGTTGCCCATCCCGATGCCCTGCTGCGTCACCTGCCGCACATTGTATTGGCCGACCGGAAACACCGCGCCAATTCCGGCGCTGATGGCAAGACCTTCAAGGATCGGGAACGAGCCGGCGACGCGTGACGGCCGAGGCGTGCCGAAATAACGGAACCAGCCGATCTCGACATAAGGGTCGGCGGCGCCCCACGCGCAGGCCCAGGGCTGGGCGGCGAGGAAGCGCCCGCACTCCGCCCCGTAGGGCAGCACGCCGAACACCGCGATCGAGCCGCCGAGCACTTGGACGTCCGGGACATACATGGCGAATGGCGCGGCGGCCTTGACGGTGAAATGCGGGCTCAAGCCCGGAAAGTCGCGGCCGTTGCCGTCGACCAGCCGGGGCGCGTTGCCGGCAAAGAAGGCGACGCCTCCGTAGAGACCGGGCGGTGGGAGCAGCGCCACCCGGACATCGCTGCCGCCGACCGGCCCGGCCGCGGTCGTACCTTCGACCGCGAGGCCCGGGGGCACTCCGCACAGCAGAGCCATCGTGATAATCGGCGCAAGGCTTGCGCGCGCCCGGCGCCCGCGCGCCGCCGTCCTTTTACTCGACATGTTCTACGTCCCACCCGCTTCACCGATCATCTGATTCGCGAGGGCGAGAGTAAAGACCACAAATGACATATCGGCTGGATTGATGCTCCGTCCTCCACTGGACGAATGCCCGAGCTCGGGCTTCACAAGCCCCGTGACGCAAGGAATGCCGGTGTCACAAGTGCGCTCATGGCGCCCATCGGGCTGGGATCGGGCGCGATGAGCAGCTCTTCGGGATTGTAGGCGAGCGTCATCGTGTCTCCGACCACCCGATAGGTGTCATGCATGTTTCCCAATTCGCCATCCGGAAGCCGTAGCGAATCGTCTCGGTTGATCGGGTCGAGGCGCACCCAGTTGTCAAACTGGCCGAGACCATTGAAGCCTTCCGCAAAATAGGCGGTGAGGCGGCGGAACAGCTTCGGCCACATGATCAGGGTCTGCAACGTTGCGAGATCCGGCACCCGTCCGGTTTGGGTCTTGCTGACGTTCTCCATGCCCAGGAGGCCCATATTGGCCTGGCGGGCGGTCGCTATGATCGTGCGCAGGTGCCGAACAAGCGCGATCGGCATGCTGTCGTAAGGCTCGACATAGGCGAGACCCGCCGCGACAAGTTTCGCGTTGACGCTTTGCCCCAACATCGCTTCATCGACGAATGGCTGGCTGCCGTCCGCCATCGCGGTGTCACCTGCATAGACGAGCCCCAGAAGTCTGCCGTTGGCTTCGATGCCATTGGCGAGCACGTAGCCGCGCAACGGGTTGACGTCGACAGACGAGACTTTGTTCGGCAGGTCCGGGAAGAAGACGACGTTGGTGAATCCAAGGAGGCGCAGGTTTTCGTCGCGGGCCGCGCGGGCAAACTGTGTCTGCTGATGTGCACCCCTGAAATGAGTCTCGAGCGCGTCAATGCCTTCATAGCGGACCGGGATGATGCCACGGGCATTGATGTTGGGGCCGTGGCCCGAATGCCAATGCAGGCTTCGGACCAGGGCAAGATCGTCTGCCGCGAACGAAACGGTATCGCCATCGGGCTCCGGCCCCTGGCGCGGATGATCGGGATAGTGAATCCAAAAATTGCCTTTGATGAGCGTGTAACGTGACGATGTGGGCATCTTTCTGTCCATTCTGGCAATGATTGCATGGATGGAATGGTGCGAGATTGCCGCTCGGCCACCGACTCTTCGGGACTTTCCTTAGTGATCGTGGCCCGTCCAGTCGGTTTTATGGTCGCGCAATTTTTTGGCGTTGGTCCCGAGAATCCACGCCCTCGCGAATCACAGATTGGCGCCCAACAGCAAAAACCCCGGCCTTGCGGGCCGGGGTTTGAATTTGTCGGAGGAGGGTAGGGCGCTTGGCGTTTTGCCTTGCGTAGTGCCTCAGGCCGAGATCTTGCTCTCGTCGTCGGTGGGCTCACGCAGCACATAGCCGCGGCCCCACACGGTTTCGATGTAGTTCTTACCGTTCGACGCGTTGGCGAGCTTCTTGCGCAGCTTGCAGATGAACACGTCGATGATCTTGAGCTCGGGCTCGTCCATGCCGCCGTAGAGATGATTGAGGAACATCTCCTTGGTAAGCGTGGTGCCTTTGCGCAGCGAAAGCAGCTCGAGCATCTGATATTCCTTGCCGGTCAGATGCACGCGCGCGCCCGCCACCTCGACAGTCTTGGTGTCGAGATTGACCACGAGATCGCCGGTCTGGATGACCGATTGTGCGTGCCCCTTCGAGCGCCGCACGATCGCGTGAATGCGCGCGACCAACTCGTCCTTGTGGAACGGCTTGGTCATGTAGTCGTCGGCGCCGAAGCCAAGGCCCCGAACCTTGTCCTCGATACCGGCGAGGCCGGAGAGAATCAGGATCGGTGTCTTTACCTTCGAGACCCGCAAGGTGCGCAGCACCTCGTATCCCGACATGTCCGGTAGATTGAGATCCAGGAGAATGATGTCGTAGTCGTAGAGCTTGCCGAGATCGACGCCCTCTTCGCCCAGATCCGTTGTGTAGACATTAAAGCTCTCGGATTTGAGCATCAGCTCAATCGATTGAGCGGTGGCGCTGTCATCCTCGATCAGCAAGACGCGCATGCCAGTCCCCTTCATCGCCGCGCCGGCTTGGCCAGCCGCGCCGCAGCTGCGGCCCGTGAAAACGCATTGGGACAAACCGACGCCAAACCTAAACTGACATTGGTTAACGAAACCTGATTCCGGTCACCCGGAAACTTCTATGCAAATCCCAACGAATCGCTCTAAGATATTGCATGAGAGTGGTTTTTTAGCCAAGCACTAGTTCATGTTTCGCGTTAAGAATCGGAGTTACCCGATTCTAAGTCTCGCAGCCTCCGTCCTGGCCGGGCGGTACTCGCCTGACAGTCCCTCCAGACGGTGACGCAATGATTAACGATGCGGGTAAACACCACGTTAAAGCGCGTAAGAATTGAGGTATTTTGGGCGCGGATTCATGAAAGCGCTGGCCGACCAGATTCGCGAGCTCGATGGTATCGAGGTATATGGCCGTGTGATCGGCGTGCGAGGCCTGATGGTCGAGGTGGCGGGACCTATCCACACCATGTCGGTGGGTGCCCGGGTCCTCATCGAGACCGGCCCCGCGGCACCCACTATCCCCTGTGAGGTGGTAGGATTTTCCGGCGCCAACGCGCTGCTGATGCCGTTTGCGCCGCTCGAGGGGGTGCGCCGCGGCTGCCGGGCGATCGTGACCGGCACGCCGGCTGCGGTCAGGCCTTCGCCTGCATGGCTTGGCCGCGTGGTCAATGCGATGGGCGAGCCAATCGACGGCAAGGGGCCGTTGCCGCCCGGGCCAGCACCTTATTCGTTCCGCAACTCGCCGCCGCCCGCGCACGCGCGCAGGCGGGTCGGCGCCCCGCTCGACCTCGGGGTGCGCGCCCTCAACACGTTCATTACGTGCTGCCGCGGCCAGCGCATGGGCATTTTCGCGGGCTCCGGCGTCGGCAAGTCGGTGCTGCTGTCGATGCTGGCGCGCAACGTGAACGCCGACGTGTCGGTGATCGGGCTCGTGGGCGAGCGCGGCCGCGAGGTGCAGGAGTTCCTGCAGGACGATCTCGGCCCTGAGGGCCTTGCTCGCTCGGTGGTGGTTGTCGCCACCTCCGATGAGCCGGCGCTGATGCGCCGCCAGGCCGCCTACCTCACACTCGCGATCGCCGAATATTTCCGCGACGCCGAGCAGGACGTGCTGGTGCTGATGGATTCAGTGACGCGCTTTGCCATCGCGCAACGCGAGATTGGTCTGTCGGCCGGCGAGCCGCCCACCGCCAAGGGCTTTACACCGACCGTGTTCACGGAGCTGCCGCGTCTCCTGGAGCGGGCGGGGCCGGGCACCGGGCAGGGCACCATTACGGGTTTGTTTACCGTGCTGGTCGAGGGCGACGACCATAATGAGCCAGTCGCCGATGCGGTGCGCTCGATCCTCGACGGCCATATCGTGATGGAGCGGCAGATCGCCGAGCGCGGCCGCTACCCGGCCATCAACATTCTGCGCTCGGTCTCCCGCACCATGCCGAAGGCGGCCGACCAGGCCTTTCTTCCGGTCCTGACCCACGCCCGGCAGGTGATGGCCACCTATGCAGATATGGAAGAGCTCATCCGGCTTGGGGCGTACCGGCCCGGCTCGAGCCCCGAGGTCGATGAGGCGATCAGGCTGCACCAGCCGCTGGAGGAGTTTCTTGGTCAGGCCAAGGAGGAATTGAGCAGCCTTGCACAGGGATACCAGCGCCTTGCACAGATTTTGCGGCCCTCGGAAACCGAAAAATAACGTTGTGCTGTCAATCTCCTGGATCGCTTGGACCGCAGTGGTTGCGGGGTATGGCAACCGGCGGGATCGAGCCCATCCCAGGCAGGGACTTCGGGGGAGTATGAGTCGATGAAGTCACGCGAGACGCTCATCCGGCTGAAGAAATTTCAGGTTGACGAGAAGCGGCGCAGGGTTGCGCAGATCGAGGGTATGATTGCCGAGTTCGAGCGCATGTCGGGCGATCTCGAACGTGAGATCAAAGTGGAGCAGGAGCGCGCCGGGATTCATGACCCGGGCCATTTCGCCTATCCGACCTATGCCAAGGCCGCCATGAACCGGCGCGACAATCTCAAGCGTTCCGCCGACGAACTGCGCGTCCAGCTCGAGGACGCCAAGGGAGCGCTGGGCGAGGCCTTCGAGGAGATGAAGAAGGTCGAGCTGCTCGATGAGCGCGACCAGATGCGCGAGCGCGAGGAAGTCGCATCGCGCGAGCAGGCCGAGCTCGACGCCATCGGCCTGATGCGCAGCACCGCGCGCGCCTGACGCCCAGGCATCCCGGACGCCATCGCTTTTTCGCATTGCCTCGAAGGCGCGCCTTAATTGGCGCGCCTTTGAGCGTGCCAAGGGGCAGCTTTGCTATTCCGGCAGTCGCGATCGGCTCTGTACCTTCGGCTGCCAGGCCGGAGCGGGTTTTCCCCTGCCTCGGTTGTGGTGGCCGGGTGGCCTTCCCCGTGCCATTAATCATGGTAAATCCTGGTACGGGCGATGCCTCTGCCGGCCATGATCCGGCTGGGGGGTGACAAGAGACGTTGAGGCAGCGGTGACGGTTCTATCCTCGGTTGATCTATCGCGGCTCATCATGGCCACGGCCAAGCGCGACGCAGGCGCCTTCGAGCAGCTTTACGCAGGAAGCTGCGCCAAGGTCTATGGCGTGGTGCTGCGGATCCTGCGGCGGCATGACATGGCCGCCGACGTCATGGAGGAGAGCTATGCGCAGATCTGGCAAGACGCGGAGCTGTTCAACCCGTCGCAGGTGAGCCCGATGGCGTGGCTGGTGGCGATCGCGCGCCGCCGCGCCATTGACGTTGCGCGCGACCCGGATGTCGCCATGGGCGATGCCGAGCCGGAGATCGCCGACGCCGAGAGCCCCGGTGCGCTGCCGCGGCGTGAAATGACCGAGGCGCTCAAGCGCCTGTTGACCTGCATCGGGCGGCTCGAGCCTGACCGTCAGCGCATGTTGCTGCTCGCGTACTATGGCGCTTTCAGCCGCGACCAGCTGGCGCTCAAGCTTGATACCCCGGCTGATCTGCTGAAGTTGTCGTTGCGGCGTAGCTTGTCCGAGATTGAGCAATGTCTGGCATCGTGAACGAAACCGATCTCAGTGCGTTTGCGGCTGAATATGTGATCGGGTCGCTCGACCCCGACGAGCGCGCGCGCGCCAACGCGCAGCTCGAAATCGACGAGGGCTTCCGCGCCTTGGTGCGGGGATGGGAGCGCAGGCTCGGCGAGCTTCATCTGATGGTGGAGCCGGTCGAGCCGGACGGGCGGATCTGGGACCGGATCCGCGGTCGGCTCGGCATTCGCACGCCTGCGCCGCCGCCATTCGTCCCGCCACCATCTGCGCCGCCCCCGTTCGCTCCGCCGCCGTTCGCTCCGCAGCCGGCGGCGACGCCTGCAGCAACGCCGTTCGCCGCAACAGTCTCGACACCGCTCTCGGCACCACCGTCAGCGTCAGTCGCCCCGGCATTCGAGCCAAGCTTCGAATCAACGTTTGAGCCGGCGCCTCAAGCGACCCGAACGCTGCCTTCGGCGCCGTCTTTTCCGCCACCGCCGCCACCACCACAGCAGAGTATCCCGCGCACGCCCGAGCAGGAGCTGGCCAGCCTGATCGAGGAGGCCGACAGATTCACGACACAGCTGACCGAGATAGCGAGTGCACCTCCGGTGCCCGAAAAGGGACTTCAGGCCGAGTCACTGGCTGAGCCGGCGTCGCATGATGCGGGCTCGCATGCAGATTTGCTTTTATCCGAAGCGGCTGATGCGATCACGACCAAGCCGTCGGTCGAACCTGATCACGACGAGCGTTTTGCAGAAGCCTGGCCGGACGAGGCCGCTGCGAGGGAGGATTTGCCGCCGCCGATCCGCGATACCGGCCCGCGCCGCGATGGCACGATGCTGATGTCGCCGGCGGATGTTGCGCGCATTACGGTCCACAGGCAGCAGCGCCGCATCGGCCGCTGGCGGGCGGCTGCGCTGCTCATGACATTCTTGGCTGTCGGCCTTGGCACTCTGATAGCGGCTTGGCGATTCGCGCCCGATCGATTGCCGCATCCGCTGCAGCCGATCGCCGTGCTGGGACTGGGCGAATGGAGCCCGTCCGAACGGATCCCGGCCGAGCACGGCACCCAGTTCGAGGAATAGTGCAACGCCCCGGCCGGCCAAGAAAGTCAGCCAAAGGAGCCAATAAAAAAGCGCACCGTGAGGTGCGCTTTGAGTGTGGGGGGATGGAGATCCTCGGGGGGGGGGTCAAAGATCTCCGGGGGGTTCTTGGTTCTAGTTGGTTGTCTCTAGTTGGGTGTCACTGACATTGGGTGTCAGCGAACGAAACTCGTTTCACTCGACGCCGTCATCGGCGCGCCGGCCTTGATCACGGTCGCATCCAGGCGCCCATTGCCGGCATCCGCGATGCGGGAACTCACTCCGACCACCGCAACCAGCGTCGCGCAGACAAGCGACACCACCACGATCTTGAGGTGGGTCATGCGGTCGGCGGTGAACATCGAGGTGTTATTCATGGCTCTCTTCCTTGGGGCATTCCCCAGGGCCTTCTTGCGCATTGGTCGCCACAACGGGCGAAAAGGTTCATATCCAGTTACGGTCCGGCGAGCCGAAAGGTTGCCATCCCGGCTCCTTGCGGGCCGGCGCGCCCTGTTACGCTCTCGGATTGCCCTGATAACGCACTGGTTAACGAAAGGTTCCCCGGTGCCTTTCACGGAACCTTGAAAATCCTGTGGTTGATTGACTTGCCCCCCGGTCGGCGTAAGAACCCCGGCAGACCCTGAAAAAAGAAGCGAAAAACGGCCCAATGACTGATTTTGCCGTCCCCTCCGGGCAGGAGCCTCGGAAATCCTTCCGCGAAGTGTGGCTGATCACCATTGGGCATGCGCTGACGCACTGGTACCCGGCGACATTCTACCTGCTGCTGCCCCTGATCGGGAACGAGCTTGGGCTGTCCTACGTGCAGATCGGCTCGATCCTGACCACACAGGCGCTGTGCGGTGCGATCTCCAACATCCCGGGCGGGCTCCTGGTCGATTCGGTCGGCCGCAAGGGCCTGCTGATGGCCGCTGTCCCTGTTCTGGATCGGCGCGCCCTATCTGCTGATGGGATTTTCCCACGACTACTGGCTGCTGCTGACCTGCGCGGCGCTGGTCGGGATCGGCAACAACCTCTGGCATCCGACCGCGATCCCGCTGCTGGCCCAGCACTTCCCCGACCGCAGAGGGCTCGCGGTGTCGATCCACGGCATGGGCGGCAACGTCGGCGACGCGGTGGCGCCGTTCGTGGCCGGTGCGCTGCTCGCCTACCTGACCTGGCGACAGGTGGTGATCGTCAACGTCATCCCCGGCATCGCGATGTCAGTCCTGCTGCTGGTGCTGCTGGGCGGCATGCAGTCGAAGCCGCGCGCCGCGGGGCCTGCCAAGCGCTCGTTCGGCGACGTGCTGCGCGACTTCCGTACGCTGCTCCACAACCGCGTGCTGATCTTCCTGTGCGCGAGCTCGGTGTTCCGCTCGATGACGCATGGCGGGCTGATGACATTCCTGCCGATCTATCTGGCGCGCGAGATGAACTATTCGCCGCTCTGGATCGGCGCCGCCATGGCGGCGCTGCAGACCGCGGGCTTCATCGCGTCGCCGATCTCCGGCCATCTCTCCGACAAGATGGGGCGCCGCCAGATCATCATGAGCAGCATGGGCGTGACCGCCGTGATCATCGCCTTCATGATCATGGCCGGGCAGTCGAGCGCCTTCGTGTTCTTCATCGCCTTCCTGGGCTTCTTCTTCTTCTCGATCCGCGCGGTGCTGCAGGCCTGGCTCCTTGATGCCACGCCCGCCAACATGGGCGGCTCCGCGATCGGCGTGCTGTTCGCGATCCAGGCGCTCGGCTCGGGCATCGGCCCGCTGGTCTGCGGCGCGATCGCGGATCAATACGGGCTGCTCGCCACGTTCTATTTCCTGGTCGCGACCATCATCGTCGCCAACATGTTCATCTTCTTCACCCCGCCGCCCACCGAGGAGCCGCGCTACGTGCAGGCCCCGGCAGAATAACAGGGTGAACAATTGTGAGAACGGCCCGGCCGCGGAGTTATTCTGCAATGAGCCTGTCTTGCGGTGGGAACGCAAGTGCTACACGCAGTCGTCCGCTCGCCCAATCGGTGGTGAGTGTGCCTTCGAGCTGCTTGACTGCGATTTCGATTAGCCTGCTTCCAAAGCCCTCGTTTACTTTGGGCTCGATTGTTTTTGAGCGCTCCTCCCACGCGAGCACGATTGAATCGTCCAGCTGGGTCCATCTGACCGTGACGTAGCCGTAGTGGCTGAGCGCACCGTACTTGGCCGAGTTCGTGGCGAGCTCGTGGAGTAGCAGACAGACTGGCGTTACCTGCCGCTGCCGGAGCAACACCGTTGGCCCCTCCACATCCGCCTCGACGCCAGGCAGGCAATACGGCAACAGCAAGCGTTTTGCCAACTCCGCCAGGTCGACATCATCGCTTTGCGCAATCAGGGAGTCATGAGCGCTCGCGAGGGCCATCAGCCGGCCTTGAGCGACAGAAACGGCCTCGTCCGCCGATTTGGCTCCGCGACCCGACAGACCAATCAGCGATGACGCGACGGCGAGTGTGTTCTTGACCCTGTGGTGATACTCGCGGGCAAGCATAGCGTTGTGCTCAGCAAGTTCAGAAGCCAGACGGGTGGTCTCCCGCAACTGGATCTCGTTCTGCACGAGAGCTGCACATTCCGCCATCAAGCTCACGTCGTCTTGTGACCAATTGCGTGGCTCGGTATCGATTGCACACAGGGCGCCCAGGATCTGGCCATTGGGACTTGCCACGGGCACTCCCAGATAGGCAATCACGCCGAGGTCGGGGATGGCGAGATTGTCTGCGACCAGCGGGTGCGTCCTGGCATCGTCGACGACCAGAGGACTGTTCGACACGACGACATGCTGACAAAACGAGTGCGACAGCGGCGTTTGACGCTGCTCCGACCAGGGAGGCTGTAGACCGAAACTGCTCTTGAAAAATTGCCTGTCAGTTTCGACAAGGCTCAGAAGGGCGACCGGTGCACTCAAGAGCCGTGAAATCAGTCGCGTGATCCTGTCGAATTGGGCTTCAGGAAGGGTGTCGAGGAGGCCGGTACGTCTGAGGGCGTCGAGCCGCTCAGGAGATTCCAGAGTTGATGTCGGGAGACTCATTGGATGATAGCGCAGGGAACTCTGGAACTCATCGGATGATAGCACCGGGAACGCTACTTAGCAGCAACCAAGAGGTCAGGCTGGAGAAAGAACCAGCGCCCGAGAGGGCAACAACAGGGCTAACGGCAAAAATGTTCCCGATCGCCCAAACTCGCTTGACGCCCTGGTCTAGGAACCAATCGCCGGCTCAGGGGTTGGGGCAGACTGCTGGCTTGGATCACCAGGCGCCAGTGGCTGAGAGATTGTGGTGCGCTCCCGCCTGCGATGCCCGACCTGGGCGAGGATGCACCGTGCCTCCATCCCAAGATGATTCCGAGCTTCTGCGATGCGCTCAGTGCGGTGCGGCTACTGCCATGGTCATGCGCATCAATCCGCGCCCTCCTCATACCGGCGCCCTCATTTACCAGTGTTTGAAGTGCAAGCACCACATCTGGAGGGACCAGCCCGCGTCGCAGACACCGAGGAATGAAGAGAGCGGTTTAAGGCAAGTCAGACGTCAGGCCGCGCGTTTGCCTTGAGCAGCCGTCGCGTACGCCTCGCAGATATCATACAACGCGCTGGCAGTGATATTCTTCAGCCGCCACTGATCGATTGTGAAGGTCATCCACGGACGAGTATCTTTGATCGGTGCATGATCGCCAAACGCGCCCAACATCCCGGAATACGTGCATAGTCCTTGAACGCTTGGCTGATCAGCGCCGGGTCGAGGTCGAGCACGACATCCATCATGGAGCGGCGCACCGGCGTGACCCTTCCTGGCCCTTGAGGTGCGAGGTAATAGTCGGGCGCGTGCTCAACTGTACGGACTGACTTCACGGCCTGCCAGGGCACGAACTCTTCGAGCAAGCGCCGGTCACGAATGCCGTCCGGAGTCATGGTCAGAACATTGTCCGATATCTTCAGGAAATTTCGGCATTGGACGATGTTCCCTATGCAGGCAATGACTATCAAAGCGAAGAGAAAAACAAACAAATACCCGATGGCCATCTGAAAATAGGAAAGGTCCTCGGAGCCTGGCCGCGCCGCCAGCAGCAGCGTCATCAGCACGACGACCAATCCGCCTGCAACAAAAAGCCCGATCGCGGACCAAACCAGCTTCCATATTGTGCCGAGCGTTGATGCGGAGATCACCACGGTCCGTGATGTGTCGATTGAATCAATGGTCTTGTCCATTGGCACGTTCCACAGCACGCGCATGTCATTGCGCGCGTTGATCATCGATCAAATATTGATTGTTCAGAACTGTGCACGAATTCATGTTGAAACAATGAAAGCAGTTTTCCCGGCGCCTAGAGCGGGATGAATTTAGGTTCGCACCGCCATTGAACCAATCTCCGCTCATTCCCGCGAAAGCGGGAATCCAGTGGCCGAGAAACTCGGCGAAAGAACCGGGTCCCCGCTTCCGCGGGAACGAGCGGAATTAGGAGGCGATTTCAAGCTCAAATCACCTCGCTCTAGTTGCGCATGCTCGCTTGCGGTGATCGTTCGCACGCTGCGTCACGCGCAACGCTGATTTGGAAGAATGTTTTTTTCGTCGATGCGATTCTCTGTCATCGAATACCGGCTGCGCACCCGGTCCAAGCAACTTGTCCATGCCATCGGCGACATCGACTGCCCTTGCGTCTTGCGGTATAGTGTTGAGCATACTCCTTCGTCAGGTGAGCACCGGAGGAAGCGATGACCACGACCGCGCAAGAGATGGCCACGCAGGAGCGCGTCGCTGCAGACGCGTTTGAGGTGATCCCGACGGGTGCAGCGCTCGGCGCGACCGTGAATGGTGTCGATCTCAGGCATCTGAGCGAAGCGACTTTCGCGCGCATCATGCAGGCTTGGCACGAGCACTCGGTGCTCTTGTTCCGCGGCCAGACGCTCACCGACCAGGACCTGATCGCGTTCAGCCGAAGGCTCGGCGATCTCGACTGGGCGCCGGTGCAGGAGACCGGGCGCCGATTCGTCGAAGGGCTGCCGGAGATCTACATCGTCTCCAACGTGAAGGTGAACGGCGAGCCGATCGGCAGCCTGGGTGACGGCGAGGCGGTGTGGCACACCGACATGTCGTATCTCGACCTGCCGCCGAAGGCGAGCATGCTCTACGCGCTCGAAATTCCTCCGACCGGCGGCAACACGTCGTTCTGCACCATGTACGGCATCTACGAGGCGCTGCCGCAGCAGCTCAAGGACCGTATCGCCGGGCTCAAGATCAAGCACGACGGCACCTACAACAGCGGCGGCTATGTGCGGCAGGGCGTCACGCCGACCGACGATCCGCGCCAATCGCCGGGCGCGGTGCATCCGCTGGTCTGTACCCATCCGGCGAGCGGCCGCCGCATGCTTTATCTCGGCCGCCGCCGCAATGCGTATCTGGTCGGGCTTGAGCTTGCCGAGTCCGAGGCGCTGCTCGACGAATTGTGGAGCGTCGTCGACCGGCGTGAGTTCAGCTGGGAGCACGTGTGGCGCGTGGGCGATCTCGTCCTGTGGGACAACCGCTGCACCATGCATCGGCGCGATGCTTTCGATCCCGACAGCCGTCGCATCATGCACCGCACCCAGGTCAAGGGCGACGCGCGGCCGGTCTGATCAAAGCGCAATCCGTTTGCAGGAGGTGTGGATGCGACGGCGTGATCTGCTTACGGGTGGCGTTGCCGCTCTGTCGGCCCCGTTGCTGGCGCGTTCGGTCTTCGGCCAGGCCAAATACCCCGACCATCCGATCCGGCTGGTGGTGCCGTTTCCGCCCGGCGGCGGCTTCGACGCTGTCGGGCGCCCGTTTGCCGACAAGATGAAATCGGTGCTCGGATCGATGATCGTCGAGAATATGGGTGGCGGAGGCAGCTCGTTGGGTGCTGCTGCGGTCGCCCGCGCGCGCCCGGACGGCTACACGATCCTGCTTGGCGGCTCGAGCACGCACGTGACCGAGGCGATCCTCAAGAGCAAGCCGTTGTACGATCCGCTCAAGGATCTCGAGCCGGTCGCCAACCTGGTGCTGTCCGCGTTCGCGTTAGCCATTCATCCTGGCGTGCCGGCGCGCACGCTGAAAGAGTTCATCGACTATGCCAAGGCCAATCCGGGCAAGCTGTCCTATGGGCACGCCGGCGTGGGCTCGCTCAACCACCTGACCGGCGAGATGCTGAAAGCGCTCACGCAAACGCCGACGATCGTGCATGTCCCGTACCGCGGATCGGGACCGGCGACGGCCGACACGCTGAGCGGGCAGGTGCAGATGGTCACGCCGGCGGTGACGGCTCCGTTGCTGGAATATCATCGGACCGGCAAGCTGCGCATCCTGGCCGTGACCAGTCCCAAACGCCTGATCGCGGCGCCGGACATTCCGACCGCGGTCGAAGCCGGCGTTCCGAACATGATCTCCGAGCAATCGATCGGCCTGCTTGCGCCGGCCGGAACGCCGCGCGCTATCATCGAGCAGATCTACCAGGCCTCGCGCAGCGTTCTCGCCGAGCAAAGCTTCCAGCGGATGCTGATCGAGTCCGGTTTCGAGCCCGACCTTGATTCGAATCCGCAGTCGTTCCGGCGGCTGATCGAAGCCGACATTGCGCGCTGGGCGCCGCTCGTGACGGCGATCGGCGTGCGGCTCGATTAAGCTCTTGGCTGATGAGCTCTTGGCTGATCAGCGCGCCGCCAGCTTCTTGTAGGCCGCAATGGCCCGCTTGAGGTCGTCGTATTCCTCACAGGGAATCAAACAAAGATTTTCCAGCTCCGCCAGGAGCTGCTCGGCCTTGGCGGGCTCGCCAAGCACCAGATAGGCCTCGCCAAGATGCTCGCGGGCGCTCCGGTGGCGGGGATTGAGAGCCAGCGCCCGCTGATAGTGGCCCATGGCGGGCCCCAGCTGACGCAGTCGCCGATATGCGTAGCCGATGTAGTTCTGGATATCGGCGTTGCCAGGGTCGCGCAGGGCGGCAAGCTCGAAGGCTGCGACGGCGCCATTCCAATCGCCTGCGTTCAGTGCCTTCTTGCCAGCCTTGAAGTCGGGCTCGAGCTGCGCCCAGTCGGCCTCTGTCTCGACCGCCGACATGGTGGTGCAAATCGGCCAGTCTTCGGTATTGATCGAGGCTTCAGCCTGACGATCAGGTTTGCCAATCCACTGAGCAATCGTGTCCCGCCACGCCGATGCGCTGATGGCGTAGGCGATCCCGCTGGCGACCACCGTTCCAAGAATGACGGCCAATGCGATGACGCGTGTCATGGAAGCCTCGCGCGTTAGCGTCTCGAACCAATCACTTTTTTGCCAGGAATGCCTTGGCCTCCCGGATTTCCGCCCGCTCGGTATCGGCGTTCTTGGCCAAGTCGGCCAGCTTGCCGAAATAGTCCGATGCTTTTTGACGGTCGCCTGACGCCTCGGCTGCGCGTGCAGCGCCCGAGAATGCGCGGAAGCGGTTAGGGGTCTGCTTGAGCGCGGTCTCGAACTCCTTCAGCGCGGCCGCTGGTTGCCCCGCTTCGAGCAGCAGCTCCCCCAGCAGTTCGCGGAACGGATAGAGACGATTTTCCATTGCCACGTGCTTGACGCTCGCGTCTTCATTGTCCGCCGCCGTCCGCATGAATCGCATCGCCTGGTCGCGGGCCCCTTCCTTGAGCAGGATCCACGCAGAAACAGCGAGCATCTGCTCTTCGGTACGGTCCGCCCAATAGGATTGGTCGGCGCGCTGCAGTGTCGTGCGCAGCACCTTCATCGCTTCGATCTCGTCTTTGGCGCCGGCGATATTGCCGGTGCGCGCCATGCCGAGACCACGCGTGAAACGGATGAGCGAATCCGCCATCGGATATTGGGTGGCCACCATTGGAAGCGCGGCAGCGCCCGCCCAGTCGGCCCGTTCAAGCACATAGCGGGCCGGCATGGCGGCCTTGGCGGTGAAATTGACGAAGTTGATCGGCCTGTCGCCGCGATCGGCGGTCGCGAGCGATTTCTGGGTCAGGGCAACAGCCTTGGCATCCTGCGCGAGCTGCAAGTGCGCATAGACCGAAAAATCCGCCGCATGATAGTAGTCGGGCTGGATTTCAAGCGCCGCTGCATTCGAGGCGATGGATTCGTCCCAAAGCCCGACCATCGAGTAGATGTGCGAAGGCATGTGCCGCGCGTGCGGCACCGCCGGTGCAATGCCGGCATAGCGTCGCGCCGACGCGACACCTTTGTCGGCAAGTGGCGCGAAGTCGTAAGTATGAATGAGATAATGCGTCACGCCGGGATGCTGCGGGTTCTGATCAAAGAGCTTCTCCAGGATCGCAGCCGATTTGAGCTGGTTGGCATAGGTGAGGTCGGACTTCTTCGCGGAGGCTTGCAGTGTCAGCGCATAATAGGCTTGTACCTCGAAGTCGTTGGGATAGCGCTCTGCCATCTGCTCCATCGCAGCATTGTATGCTGTCAGCCGGACATCGACGGAAGTCTTGTCGTGGTCGCGGAAATAGGCGCTCAGCGCTTCGATCCAGTCGCGCTCGCGCTGGGTTTTCGGTCCGACGGCGCGCGCCTTTTCGAGCGCGTCCCAAGCCCTTTGCGCCTCCTCGCGCGTCGGCGTCGTTGCGAGCGTGTTGCCGAGGTAATCCATCGCCACGCCCCAATGCGCGATGGCGCAAGTCGGATCCTGCTGCAGAATGCCGTCGAATGTCCGGCGCGCGATGGTGAACCAGTACGAATGCAGCATGGCGACGCCGCGATCGAATTCCGCTTGCACTTTGGGATCGCAGGAGGTCGCGAAATTCACCTTGCCGAGCTTGTCGTCTTGTTGGGCAACCGCGCCGCTGGCAAGCGCTGCGGTGGTCAGGCCGGCGGCAAACAATATTCGTTTCAGTGGTGTGTTCATCGCAACTCTCCTTGGTGCTCATGCGATGGCTCGGTGACATCGCTCCAATGTTCGGAAATGGGCTTCGTCTGTTCCGAAAGTCCTCGATTTTTGCCGTTGTGCGGTTGCCCGCAAATCTGCGATGCGGACATGCCGTCGCCATAGTGCGCCGATCGCGCGAACCAATGTTTGAATATGCGCAGCCCCGGCGCTCTCCTCGAATTGAGGAACCGCCATCGACGGTTGCTCTCGAAGCTTACACCCCTTTTTGTGCTCCTTAAAGAGCCGGCGTTTCTGCGCCAGCACACACCCCAGGTTGTTTCTGGTTGGGCCGGCTATTCTCGAGGAAAAAATCAGTTACAAGCGTGACCAGCTCTCAAATCCAAGTACACCCCCATGAATATCGTCGAATCCATCCTGTTTCAGGCCAAGCATAACCCGCCGGCGCCCGCGATGTGCGCGCCTGGCGCTGCGCTCAATCTCATCAGCTACAACCGGCTGGCGCGCTTCATCAACAATATCGGCCGCCGCGCGCTGACGCTCGGAATGGCGCCCGGCGATACGGTGGCGATCCACGTGAAGGACCATATCTTCCACGCCGCGATCGCGTTCGCGCTCGCCAATGTGGGTATCGCGACCTTGTCGGTGCGCGAGCCCGCTTTTCCGTTGGGGCTACGCGTTGATGCGTTGATCACCGACGACGCCATGCTCATGGGTGCGCCCGGCGGCGTGAAAGTCGTGCGTGCGGATCTCGGCTGGGCCGAAGGTGACGATCGCCCGCTCGAGGAGCGGCAGCTCTATCGTGGCCCCGGCGACGCGCTCTGCCGGATCGCGCTCACCTCGGGTTCGACCGGCGAGGCCAAGGCGGTTGCCTTCAGTCACAGCAATCAGCTGGCGCGGCTTGCGCGCTACAACCACACTTATGGTGGCGCGTTTCCGAATTGCTCACGCATCTTCTGCGACCTCGGCCTGCCGTCGAGCGTCGGCTTTCGGCATCTGCTCTATGTGCTGTCGCGCGGCGGCACATTTTTCTTCCCGGGCGCGAGCCCGATGGACACGCTGCAGACCTTCGAGCTCTACCGGGTGCAGGGCCTGATCGCCTCGCCCGGCGGGCTCAGCGGCTTCTTGAAGTTCTACGAGGAGAACAGCGCCTTCCATTGCAGCTTCGACGTCGTCATCGCGACCGGCAGCGCGCTGCCGGCGCTGCTGTCGCAGCGGGTGCGCGCGCGGCTGTGCTCCAATCTCGTCTACTATTACGGCACGACCGAAACCGGCACCGCCACCTCGGCGCCGGCGCATGCGCTGATGTCGATCCCGGGCGCGGTCGGCTACGCGGCGCCGGACGTCAAGGTCGAGATCGTCGATGATGCCGGACGGCTCGTCGCGCAAGGCGGCGAGGGCGCGCTGCGCATCAGCAGTCCGGTCAGCGTCGATGGCTATCTCGGCGATCCGGTGCTGTCGGCGCAGGCGTTCCGGGACGGATATTTCTATACGGGAGACACCGGCCATTTCATGCCCGACGGCATGCTGGTGATCAGCGGGCGGGAAGGCGACGTGCTCAATCTCGGCGGCGACAAGGTCAAGCCGCAGGTGATCGAGGAGGTGCTCACCGCCTTCGGCCCGGTCGGCCAGGCCGCCGTCTGCACCCGGCCGAACGCGCTCGGCATCGAGGAGGTGTGGGCGATCGTGGTGCCGAATGGCACACTCGACGAAGTAGCATTGCGCGCCCATTGCCAGCAGCGGCTGCCGGTCGGGTGTGTGCCGGCGCGATTCGTGACGGTCGATCGCCTTCCGCGCAACGAGAACGGCAAGGTCGAGCGCCATCGGCTGGCCGAAGTTCTGCCCCGATCGGGGTAAAACCGTTGCAAATCGGCAACGTGGCTGCGAAATCCAACAGAACTATCCTGTGCATGGCGGCTGATAACCCGGCTTAAGCCATGGGTCATGGTACTGTTTTTCGAAATTCCGCTTCGGGGTAGGGGACGATGAGACTGTATTTTCTGGCGACGGTTTCCGGACTTGCACTGACCTGCGGCGCTCAGGCGGCTGACATGCCTTTGAAGGCGCGGCCTATCGCGCCGGCGCAATGGACCGGTTGGTATGCCGGCGTGCAGGGCGGCATCGTCGACCACGATGGCAAGCTCCTCGATGTGGACGGCTTCCTGCGGGGAGCGAACGGATTCGGTGGCCAGACCTATACGGCGTCCGAGACCGGTTCCACCTTCGGCGGACACCTCGGCTTCAACTGGCAGAACAACCGGCTCGTCCTCGGCCTTGAGGGCGACATCAGCGGCGTCTGGGCCAAGGCCGATGCGAACGCGCCGGTGCCGCCTGCTTTCGCCGGCTCGACGGTGTCGTTCGACGTGCAATGGCTCGCGACCATCCGGGCGCGCGCGGGCGTGCTCATCACGGATGCGACCTTGCTGTATGCGACCGGCGGCGTGGCCTTCGGCGGCGTCAAGAACAACGGCACGCTCAACCAGACCATCCCCGGCGCGCCGATGGATCAGGATTCGACGAAGACCGGCTTCGTCGTTGGCGGCGGCATCGAGCACATGTTCGGGCCGCGCTGGACCGCGCGCGCGGAGGTGCGCTACGTCGACCTCGGGTCATCGTCCGTCACCTGTCCGGCCAGCACCTGCCCGGTCGGCCCCTATCGCGGCGAATTCTCGAACAAGCTTCTGATGGGTCTCGTCGGCCTGTCGCTCAAGTTCTAAGGACCGCGGCTTTGTTTCGTCGCACGCGCAAGCCGCGCGTGCGCTTTGAGCTTTGCTGAAATCGACTCGTCGAACAGGCTTTGGGGGCGGCATTCCTGAGCTCGAGGGAGATCGGCGATGATGAGAACAGGTTTGGCAACGTTGGCGATGGTGATCGTCATGTTGGCCTGCGGCGCGTCCGAGGCCTCGGCCTGGGTCTGCCGGGCTGGCGGAGTAGGAGCGACGGCCTTCGGCAGCAGCCGAAGCATTGCGGTCGCCAAGATCACGGCGCTGCGCCGGTGCGAGCGGCGCAGCCCGCTGCATGTCTGCACGATCCTCTATTGCCGCTGACCTACGTCGCGTCGCCGCGCTTCAGATCTCGACCATACGATCCGACAGCTCGTTGGGATTGCGCGCGGATGGCGGAAAGTGCTGCGCCAGCAGGGCGCCGGCCTTGCGAATGGCATTGAGCATGCCGTCGACGAGCTGTCCCGCGCGAGCGGCCACAGTGATCTCCTGGGCAAGCTCCTCCCAGGCGGCCTCGCCAACCTTGCTGTGGATTCCCACGTCCGCGACGATCTCGACCCGGCGGTCCCTCGGCGTCACGTAGATCAGCACGCCGGTGCGCGCTTCGGTCAGGTGCACCCCATGCGCCAGGAACTGCTCGTACGCCTGCCGTCGCGTGCGCTCGGCCGCAATGGCATTCGGCACGACGTGATGCTGGATTGATGGATGGGACATGATCAGGGCCGCACCGACAAAGACCACCGCCTGAAGAACGAGGATCGTGGTGGTCGACAAGCTGGTCAGCAGATGGAGCGGCCAGGGCAACAGCAGCGCTGCACACGCCGCCCAGATCACCGGTATGGATCGAATTTCGTCGCTCGTATGCGCAATGACGACATAGATTTCGCCGGCAGTTTTCGACTCGGCCTCGGCAATTGCCGCCGCAATGCGGTCCTTGTCCTCCGGGCTGAAGGTGTGGTCGGTCATGTCACCAGCTCCCCGACGCGCCACCGCCGCCAAACGAGCCGCCGCCGCCTGAAAAGCCTCCGCCCGATCCGCCCGATCCCCCCGAGGACCAACCTCCGCCGCCCGGCCATCCGTCTCGATATCGCGATCCGCCGGTGGGAATCCAAAACGGTGGTGATTGCCGGCCGGGATAGCCCGAGCGCTGCGAGCGACGAACGAAGAACACGAACCAGATCACGAACAACAAAATAACAAAAGCGAAGGACGCGGCGCCGCTCGTGCCGCTCGGCCGCTCCTGCTCGGCCGCTCGCCGCTTGAAATCCTCGGCATTGCCGGACAACAACAACACAAGATCGTCGACGCCGCGCTCGATGCCGCCGGCAAAATCGCCCGTGCGAAAGCGCGGCAGGATGGCATTCTCGATGATCAGACGCGACACTGCATCCGTTACGGTGCCCTCGAGCCCGTATCCGACCTCGATCCGCACCTTTCGCTCGCTGGGTGCCACCAGCAGGATGGCGCCGTTGTTCTTGCCCTTCTGACCGATCCCCCAGGAGCGGCCCAGGCGGTAGCCGTAGTCGGAGATGTCATAGCCCTGCAGCGAGCGCAGGGTCACGACCACAAGCTGGGTGCCGGTCTTGCTTTCGAGCTGCTCGAGCTTGCTCTCGATTCGGGTGCGAGCAGCCGCATCGAGGATTTGAGCCTGGTCGACCACGCGCCCGGTGAGCGCAGGGAAGGACGGCTCGGCACCCGCATCGCAAATGAGGCTCAGCCCCGCCAGAAGGCAGATCAGGAGAACGCTCAGCAACCGGGAGGCGGGATGCATCTCGCTTTAGAATTCATCACTTCAGAATTTCACCGGCGGCGGGCGCTGGTTCTCTTCCGTGGCGGCGAACGTGGCCATCGGCTTGGCGCCATAGACCATGGCCCACAGCCGCCCCGGGAACGTTCTCGTCTCGGTGTTGTAGTCTTGGACCGCCTGGATGTAGTCGCGCCGTGCAACTGCGATGCGGTTCTCTGTCCCCTCGAGCTGTGACTGCAGGGCCAGGAAGTTCTGGTTCGATTTGAGGTCAGGATAGTTCTCGCTCACCGCGATCAGCCGGCCAAGCGCGCCGCTCAATTGCGCCTGCGCCTCCTGAAACTTGCGCAACGCCTCAGGGTCCGTGAGCTGGTCGACGCGAACCTGTACCTGCGTCGCTTTCGCGCGTGCCTCGATCACCTGGGTGAGCACCTCGCGCTCCTGGTTCGCATAGCCTTTCACGGTCTCGACCAGGTTGGGAATGAGCTCGGCTCGCCGCTGGTACTGATTTTGAACCTCGCTCCAGGCGCCCTTGGCGCGCTCCTCGAGCGTCGGGATCGTGTTGATGCCGCACCCGGACAAGACGACGCTTGTGGCCACCACGAACAGGATTGAGGTGAAGCGTTGGAAGGGCGCAGAAGGCCCTAAGCGCAGCGCGGAAGCGAAACGCAATGGTCTCTCCGTCTGGTTCAAAAGCTATGATCTCAACGCGAGGAGACTGCGCCGTTCAAAATCGCTCCGGCTCCTGAGGCGCTTTTGTCCTTGAGCAGGAGCATCAGCAGTCGTCGTCCGCGGCCTCCATTGCAGCACCCGATAACGCCGCTGACTTGCCAAAGTTCCCGTTTTGCGTGGCCCCATCCGATTTGATTGTCATCGGTTGATTTTGGCCGCCAGGACAGCGGTCCGATTGCGGTCGACCTCTCCCTCGGAGGTCGGAGGCACGCTTTTGTTCCCCGAACTGGGAACTCAATTCTGGGCCTGCGGATTGAAGGGCGGCACAGGCACGAAGCTGGCCGGATTTCAACACCATGAGGCAGCCATGCGCTGGGAAGATTTCAGGCGGAGCGAGAACGTCGAGGACGCCCGCGGAAGCGGCGGCTTCTCTGGCGGCTTTCCCGGCCGGGCCGGCGGGCTTGGAATCGGCACGATCATCGTCCTTGGCCTGCTCGGATGGGCGTTCGGGATCGATCCCAGCGTCCTGATCGGCGGCGCGGAAATTCTCACCGGAGGCTCTCAGCAATCACAGCAGCAGCAGCCGGCTCCGCGCGGCACGCCGACAGATCAGACGGGCCAGTTTGTGGCTGCGGTTCTCGGCGACACGGAAGACAGGTGGAAGGAGATCTTTGAAAAGAGCGGCCGCACCTACCGCCCGCCCACGCTGCGCCTGTTCAATGGAGCAACTCAGTCCGCCTGCGGCTTCGCTCAAACAGCGATGGGCCCGTTCTATTGTCCCAAGGATCAGCATGTCTATCTCGACACCTCATTCTTCCAGGACATCGAGCGGCGCTTCCGTGGCTGCAGCGGAAAGGCTTGCGAATTCGCCCAGGCCTACGTCATCGCGCACGAGGTCGGCCATCACGTGCAGAACCTGATGGGAATTCTCCCCAAGGTGACGCAGATGCAGCAGAGCCAGGATCGAGCGGGTGCCAATCAGCTGCAGGTTCGGGTCGAGCTGCAGGCCGACTGTCTGGCGGGAGTTTGGGCGCACCATTCGCAGGAGAAGTGGAAGTCCATCGAGCCTGGCGATGTCGAGGCCGCGCTGCAGACGGCGTCGGCCATCGGTGACGATCGTTTGCAGAAACAGAGCCAGGGTTACGTCGTGCCGGATGCCTTCACCCATGGCTCGTCGGCGCAGCGGGTGCAGTGGTTGACGACCGGCTTGAAGTCGGGCGACGTGGCGAGCTGCGATACGTTCAAGGCGGCCAGCCGACTTTGAAGCAGGCGTTTGAAGCTGTCTGCCCGGACTACTTTTTGTCGAGCAGGAGGTGCCCCTGTTTGCGGATCACAGGGGCGATCTGTCTCGGCGAACTTGGCGAGCAGCCAGGGAAGGCTGACTTCAAGCCGCACGTGGTCCTCGAAGGTCTCGATCTTTCCGTTTGCCGTCTGGCCGAGCGCACGCACACGGAACTCAACAGTATCGCCGTTCCAGACCTCTTCCTCGACTGTGAGCAACTGCCCGAAATGAGTGCGAGCGCTGCTGAGCCCCGCCCGCAGCCGGTTGACGGCGTCCTGCTTTCCGAGATGGTGAGGAATTGTGACGGTGAGGGGCGGTGACATGACTAGAACTCGGTGCCCGAGACGGGGCGCGCAAATTCTCCCCGGCTTCGGAGATGGTCGTAAAGGAGCGTCATGTTGCGCCGGTTGGCGCGCCACATGACGTCAAAGATGTCGCCCGCAATCGGCGCCGAGCCAACGATGCCGTCGATGGCGATATTCGCGACCATGCGAACGAGCAGATGCGTCGGCGCGCCGAGCTGCCGGGCCTCGTGCACGATGTAGAGAGAGACCAGCGAGGTCACGAGGTCACCTATACCTGGAACAAGCCCGACGATCGCATCCAGCCCAAATCGGATATTGGTGCCTGGCACCACAAGGGCGGAGTTGAGCAACGTCGCAAGCTTGTCGATGCGCGCGAGGCGCTGCTGCCGGGATGTTGGATTGGCCGAGCGATCGTCGAACCGCCAAGCCTGCGACGTTGATGCCTGCGACGATGAGCGTGTCTGCGATGAAAATGCCATGGCGGTGAAGATGGGAGCGGACAGAAGAAACGCAAGATTCTCGGTCGATGATTTTGGACTGGCATGCATTTTGTCGAATTGGGGAACTTTCGAGCGCGGAATTCGTTACGAGAACGCTGCGACCGGCAACCGAAGCGTGACCCGCAGACCGCCCAACGGAGAAGCGTCGAGGTTGAGCTCTCCGCCGTAGAGTTCGGCCAGCTCGCGGGTGATCGGCAGGCCAAATCCAAAGCCGGGCGCACTTTCGTCGAGTCGCTCTCCCGGCCGCAGAACTTGAGGGATTTGATCCGGCCGCAGGCCTGGGCCGTCATCCTCGATCACGATCGCCACCGATCGTCCATCATCGCGGTGCGCGTGAACCTCGACCCTGCCGCGTGCCCATCTGAACGCGTTCTCAAGCAGGTTTCCGGCCATCTCGTCGAAGTCCTGCTGCTCGCACGCAACCGCGAGATCGCGCGGCACCTCCTGTGCCAAGGCAATTCGCTTGTCCGCATAAATCTTGCCGAGCGCATCGACGACGTCGTCAATGCGCGGGGCGATTGGTGTTTGTGCCCGCGTGGGCCCGCTCAAGGCCGCGGCACGCGCCCGTCCGAGATGATGACGGATGCGGCGCTCCATCAATACGACCAGCGAATGGAGTTCGCTCGCCGTATCGCGGCCGCGCTCCGACAAGGCAATGGCGAGGGTCGCCAGTGGGGTCTTAAGTCCGTGTGCCAGATTGGCGACATGGCGCCGCGCCCGCTCAAGATTGGCGGCATTCTGTTCGAGTAAGCCGTTGAGCTCGGATACCAACGGCAGAATTTCCAGCGGCTGTTCGGCAGGCACTGTTTCGCTCCGTCCGCTCCTGACGTCGGCGACGGCCTGGCGAAGCCGTTCGAGAGGACGCAGCCCGAGCCTGACTTGCAGGACGATCGCCAGCACGAGCGCGAGTCCCAACACGCCGAGCGATATCGCCAATGTCGTCATCGCCTCCCGCAGCGGGCCGTTGACGGCGGAGCGAGGAGCCGACGTGACGATGGTGACGGGGGTGAGCCCAATCGTGGCCTGCTGAATTCTGAAATGCAGGGCTTCGTTCCCGGGACCGGCGCCGTCGGCAGGGGATGGGCCCTTTTTCTTCGCAGGACGACGGAATTCCGGAGCATTGATGCTGGCACCCTCAAGCGAACGTGACCGCAGGACGTTTCTCGGTCCGACGACTTCCCAAAACCAGCCGCGTGCCGGCCGGTCGAACGGTGGGCCGTCGGCGTTGCCCATGAGAGCGATGACACCGTCATCCCCTGCCGTGAGCATCGAGGACAGAAAGACGATTTGGGTGTCGAGCCGCTGGTCGATCTGACCTTGGACGAAGCGATGGAGAACAAAGCCGATGACGATTGCGGCGACGACAAGCGCCAGCGAGATCAAAACCGCTGCCCCGACCAGAAGGCGTCTGTTGAGAGAGGCGTGTCGGAGTTTCATGGAGCTCCTGACGTCAGGCGGTATCCCCGGCCACGGACGGTTTCGATCATCGCATGACCGATCTTGCGACGAAGACGGGCGACGATCACCTCGAGCGAATTGGAATCGACGTCGGCATCGCCTTCGTAAACTTTCTCGTTCAGCTCGGATCGCTCGACCACCACGTTATGACGCAGGGTCAGGCATGCCAGCACCCGCCACTCCAATGCCGTGAGACGAATTGGCAAACCGTTCAGCTCGAATACCCCGGTCTGGGCGTCGAACGTGAGCGGCCCGCATGCGATGCGGGGCTCGGCAAAGCCCGCCGATCGCCGCACCAGGGCGCGCAAGCGCATGACAAGCTCCTCGACCCGGACAGGCTTGGTCAGGTAGTCGTCGGCCCCTGCTTTGAAGCCATCGACCTTGTCGGTCCAGCCATCGCGCGCGGTCAGGATGAGCACCGGCAGATGGCGACCCTTCTTTCGCCAGGCGCGTAAGACGGTGGCACCGGGGACCTTGGGAAGCCCAAGATCGAGAACCGCCACATCGTAGCTTTCAGTCTCGCCAAGGTGCTGGCCATCCTCGCCATTGACGGCGATGTCGACGGCAAAATTCTCGTGACGCAGGGCTTGCGCGATCTCCTGCGCAAGAAGTCGATCATCCTCGACCAGAAGAACTCTCATGCGCCTTGTCCATCTTTTGGAACCAATCGCCTAGTGGCCCAAGCTTAACTCAACCTGAACAGATCGGTTCAGGCTGAGTTTGGCGTCGGTTCTCTAAAGTCTTTCTGTCGCAACAATCGTTGGCGAATAGCCCAGACCTGGAGAGCAAAAATGAGCGAGCAAGACAAGCCGAGCGGCAATCAGGCCAATTCAGAGATCAAGTCAGACATGACGCGTCGCGCCACCTTCCCGCTCGCGGCGGCGGTAGCCGCGTTTGGCGCGGCCATGGGCATGAGGGCAACCAGCGCCTTGGCGCAAGGCAAGGGCGAAGGCAAAGGTGAAGGCAAAGGTGAAGGCAAAGGCGAAGGCAAGGGTGAGGGTAAGTTTGAGGGCAAGTTCGAAGGCAAATTCGAAGGCAAGGGCGAAGGCAAGTTCGAAGGAAAGTTCGAGGGGAAGCGTGAAGGCAAGGGTGAAGGCAAGCGCGAGGGCAAGCACGAAGGCAAGGGAGAAGGCAAGCGGGAAGGCAAGCGGGAAGGAAAGTGGGAAGGCAAGCGGGAAGGCAAGCATGAGGGCAAGCGGGAAGGAAAACGAGAGGGCAAGTGGGAGGGCAAGCAGGGATAACTGCAGATATCGCAGCGTAATCAATTCCTTGTGACGCGTCCCATCCGAGCCAAGGTCATGCCTTACAAAGACACGCTTGCCGACGTCGATTACTCGCTTCAACGCGATAGCGCGTTCTCGTATCTGTGCAACGCCTGCTCCCGCTGCTGTCACAACAAGGCGATCCGCGTCGGCCCCTACGAGATCCTACGGCTTGCCCGTCGCCTTGGCATGACGACGACGGAGTTCATCGCACGGCATACCGAGGCTGGCGGGACCATGTTGCGCATGCGCGATGAGAACAATCGCGCATGCATCTTCCTCAGCGAGCAAGGATGCGGCGTCCATCCCGACCGGCCGCTTGCCTGCCGACTCTATCCGCTGGCCCGCTGGGTCGATCCGGACGGACAAGAAAGTTTCGGTCATCTGACCCCGCACCCCAAGACCGCGGGCGTCTACGGCGCCGGCGCCACGGTGGGCGACTATCTCGACCAACAGGGCGCCGCGCCATTCTTCGACATGGGCGATCGTTACGGTGCGGTCTACCAGCGCATGGTCGAGCGGCTTGAAAGCCTGGACGCGGACGAGCTTCAACGTCGTGCAAGCCGGCGCGACGACGTTGATCAGACCGAATCCGGCTTGGCGGCCTCGCCATGGATCGACATCGACAAGACAGTTTCTGAGTTCTGTCAGGCCAATCGCCGACCCATGCCGGACGACGTCGCGGGAGCGGTTGCAATTCATATCGAGGCTATCGAGACTTGGGTTGCCTCGCTCGGAAATTAGGAGCCCGCTCACGCGGCTATTACTGCACTCACGAGTCCCGAGCGGCCCTTACGCTCGCCACTGGAAGCGCCGGTCGTGTCTCGGTACGCGGCGCTTCACCATGAGAGAAATAGCTGTTGACTTCACTGGTAGCGTAATTACTTTGAGGCCGCTCCGTTCCATAGTCGAGGGTGCGTAGCGATGAAGAAGCGATATTCTCCGTTTGCCCCGCGGATGCGGGGGCCCAGTCTCGGAGGCATCCGTATGTTTGGCCCTGGGTCCCCGCTTGCGCGGGGACGAGCGGGAGAGAGCGCATCATCTGTTTTGGCAAAACAAAACCAAAGCTCGTGCTTTTGGCAAAACGAAACCAAAGTCCTCGCAAGATTCCCGCCACCTCAAATTCCGCCGACCGTCTTGAGCCGGGCACGCGGATGGATCTCCGCCTGCGAGAGCACCGGCGTCTGCGCCCGGAAGCGCTCGACGATGCCGCGCACGAATGGCCGCGCGCCGCCCGAGGTGACCAGCACCGGGGCTTCGCCGGCGCGCGCCGCCTCCTCGAAACGCTCGCGCACCAGCGTGATGAACTCGGTAAGGCGTGAGGGCTGCATGGCGAGGTTCTTGTCGTCGCCCTGGCCGACGATCGATTCGGCAAACGCCTGCTCCCACTTGGCCGAGAGGGCGATCAGCGGCAGATAGCCGTTGGGCGTGGTGTATTGCGCGCAGATCTGGCGCGCGAGCCGCGCCCGCACATGCTCGGTGATGATCGCCGGGTTGGCGCTGAAGGCGAGCGCGTCCGCGATGCCCTCGAGAATGGTCGCGAGATCGCGGATCGAGACGCGCTCGGCCAGCAGCATCTGCAGCACACGCTGGACGCCCGACATGGTGATGCGCGCGGGCACGATATCCTTGACCAGCTCGGCCTGCTCTTTCGGCAGCTCTTTCAGGAGCTTGCTGACCTCGGCATAGGACAGAAGCTCGGACACATTGGCCTTGATCAGCTCGGTCAGATGGGTCGACAGCACGGTCGCGGAATCGACGACCGTGTAGCCTTTGATGGCCGCATCTTCCTTGAGCGCGGCATCGATCCAGGTCGCCGGCAGCCCGAAGGTCGGCTCGGGCACGTGGATGCCGGGCAGCCCCACCTGACCGCCGGCGGGGTCCATGACCATGTACTGGCTCGGCCAGATGCGGCCGGCGCCGGCGTCGACCTCCTTGATCTTGATCATGTAGGTGTTGGCTTCGAGCTGTACGTTGTCGAGGATGCGCACCGACGGCATCACGAAGCCCATCTCCATCGCGAGCGAGCGGCGCAGCGCCTTGATCTGCTCGGTGAGCCGGTCGGAGCCGCCCGGCGAGTTGACGAGCGGCAGCAGCGCGTAGCCAAGCTCGATCTTGAGATCGTCGATCTTGAGCGTTGCCGCGATCGGCTCCTCGGTGGGCGCGGCGGCCTTGGCGGCCTCGGCCTCGGTGGTCTCGACTGCGGCCTGCACGCGGCTGCGCTTGTCGATCATATAGGCGAGGGCGCCGGCGCCGCCGCCGAGCAGCAGGAACGGCAGCATGGGAATGCCGGGCAGGAGCGACATCACGCCCATCACGGCGCCCGACATCCCAAGCGCCTTCGGATAGCCCGAGAGCTGGCTGATCAGCGCCTTGTCGGCGGCGCCGGAGACGCCGGCCTTGGCGACCAGGAGGCCCGCGGCGGTCGACACGATCAGCGCCGGCACCTGAGTGACCAGGCCGTCGCCGACGGTGAGCAGCGTGTAGGTGCGCGCAGCGTCCGCAAACGACATGCCCTGCTGCGCGATGCCGATGATCATGCCGCCGATGACGTTGATGAACACCACCAGCAGGCCCGCGACCGCATCACCGCGCACGAACTTGGAGGCGCCATCCATGGCGCCGAAGAAGCTTGATTCGTCCTCCAGCGTCTTGCGGCGCCGGCGCGCATCGGTCTCGCTGATCAGGCCGGCGGAGAGGTCGGCGTCGATCGCCATCTGCTTGCCCGGCATGGCGTCGAGGTGGAAGCGCGCCGCGACCTCGGCGATGCGGCCGGAGCCCTTGGTGATCACCACGAAGTTCACGATCACCAGAATCGCGAACACGATGATGCCGATCACGAAGTTGCCGCCCATCACGAAGTTGCCGAACGCCTCGATCACGTGTCCGGCCGCGGCAGTGCCCTCGTGCCCATGCGACAGGATGAGGCGCGTCGAGGCAAGATTGAGCGACAGCCGCAGCATGGTGGCGATGAGCAGCACGGTCGGGAACGAGGAAAACTCAAGCGGCGCCTGGATGAACAGCGCCGTCATCAGGATCAGCACCGAGAGGATGATCGAGAGCGCGAGCGCCATATCGAGAAGCGTGGCCGGCAGCGGCAGCAGCAGCACCACCAGGATCGCCATCACGCCGATCGCGAGCGCGAGGTCGCCGCGCCGAAGCATAATACCGATGTCATTGAGCTTCGGCAGGGCAAAGCCCTGTCCGCCGCCGCCTGCTACGTCACTCATCGTGTCTGATGTCCGCCGCGCCCGATCCTGGGCATGAAAAGAGCCTGCCGCGGCCGTGAGGCCGCTCGTCCGCGCCAGAGGAACCGCGCCCGCGTCCAAGGTCCACCCCCGGTTCGTCGGGTGAAAGGCTCGATGCTCACCCCGGCAAAATTTGCCTGCCTTATGGTTAGCGGGAGGTTAACGCGGTGCCTGGGTGCGCAAATATCGTTGAAATACAGCCTCGTATTGCAAAAGAGCGGGCAAAAAGCGGCCCGCCGCGCTTGGTCGCGGCGGGCCCGGACGATCGGAGCAGCGAACGGGGACATACTGCGCCGAACCGCCCGCGAGAGCGCGATCAGCCGCTCGGCAGCAGCACGCTGTCGACCACGTGGATCACGCCGTTCGACTGGAACACGTTCTGGATCGTCACCTTGGAGGCGCCGCCCTTGGCGTCCCAGATCGTGAGCGTGTTGGCCTTGGCCTCGACCGTGAGCTCTTCGCCCTCGACGGTCTTGAGCTTGGCGCGGCCGCCGTTCTTCTTGGCAGCGTCCATCAGGTCCTTGGCGGAGAGGCGGCCGGGCACCACGTGATAGGTCAGCACCGCGACCAGATTCTCCTTCATCTGCGGGCCGCAGCAGCGACTCGACCGTGCCCTTCGGCAGCTTCGCGAACGCCGCGTTGGTCGGCGCGAACACGGTGAACGGTCCAGGCCCCTGCAGCGTCTCGACCAGGCCCGCGGCCTTCACGGCGGCGACCAGCGTGGTGTGGTCCTTGGAGTTGACGGCGTTCTGAATGATGTTCTTGGACGGATACATCGGAGCGCCGCCGACCGTGACGGTCTGCTCCTTCATCATTTGTGCGAACGAGGGGGCGGCGGCGCCGAGCGCAAGAGCTGCGGCGAAAGTAGCAAACACAATGCGGGGATATTGCATGACGCTCTCCAGTTGGTTCGTGTCGGTCCCTTCAGCGGGGTCACGACACGAGCTACGGGAGAGCGCAGCGCGCGGATGCAGATGCGCAGTTTACAGGTTGGTGAGCTTGCCGACCGCGATGATGTCGTTGCTGGGCGCGCCGGTGCGCGATCCGCCCGGCTCCTCGAGCGAAACCGCCAGCGATGCATCGGGCGTCACGAACGGCACCAGATTGGGCGGCACCGTGATGCGCACCGGCTGGCTCGGCGCGATCAGGCCCAGCGAGCGCGGCCGCGCCTGTGCGCCGGTCGGGATCAGCCACAGCTCCATCGACTTCTGGTTGGCGGTCAACAGCGAGGCCGGCACGATCATCAGGCTGCCGCCAGAGCCGATCGCGGCGACGAAGCCCGGTTGTCCGCCCTGCTGGCCGAGCGTGGCGAGGAGCGGCGCGCGGTCCGGCGCAGCCACGGTTCCGAGATAGGCCAGCGCGATCAGGCAGGCGGTCGCGAGTCGCCGAAGCGCCGATTCCAACAATCCGCCAGAAGAACAGGTTCTGCCACAGGCTGCTGCGGGCGAGGCGAGGGCGCAGGCGCCGCGATCGCGGCTTCGATGCGCGACCAGGCCGCATCAGGCGGCGTCACCGGCTTCACCTCGTCAGCGAAACCGCCAAGCCGCTCCTCCCAGGACGCGACTTCGCTCGCGAACGCGGGCTCGCGCTCGATGCGCTGCGCGACCGCGCTGCGCTCGCTCGCGTCGAGCACGCCGAGCACGTACTCGCCGGCGACGATCGGATCGCCGCCCTCGGGCGTGTCGCTATGGTCGGTCTCGCTCATCGCTCCAGACAGGTTCTCAGCTTCATCAGCCCGCGTCGAATCCAGCTCTTCATGGTGCCGAGCGGCACGTCCATGCGCTGGGCCAGTTGCTCATACGTTACCCCATCGAGGAAGGCCGAGCGGATCACCGCCGAATGGCGCTCCTCAAGCTCGCCCAGGCAGGTCTTGAGCCGCTCGCTGCTGCTCAGCCGCCACCACCAGGTCGAGCGCCGCCGGCGCGTCGTCGCGCACGTCCTCGGCGCTTTCGATCGGCTCCGAGCGGCGGCTCGCCGCGCTCGATCGCAGCCGGTCGATGGCGCGGTTGCGCGCGATCGCCACCAGCCAGGTGATCGGGCTTGCGCGAGCAGGGTCGAAACTCCCAGCCTTGCGCCAAACGGTCACGTAAACGTCCTGCAGCACGTCCTCAGCCTCGCCTCTGTCATTCAAGATACGGAGGCAGACGCCAAAAAGCTTCGCCGATGTGTCCTGGTAAACAATCCGTAGCGCCGCGCGGTCGCCGGCAGCGACGCGCGCAAGCGCGGCTGCGAGCTGACTGCGGTTGGCGGCAACGGCATCCATGCTACGGCACTGCACAACGATTGACGGAAGGACGTTTCGCACACTCCGGCGCGAGCGTCACCCGGATTATAGGGCTATCTTGTCGCGCGCATCTGCAGAGAATTCATTGCATATTCAATAGCTTGTAACAGGCGTCAGCGGCAGCCGGGAAGCTTGCTGTCGGCGTTTTCCACGGCGAAAGGAGGAAGCCGTTCGATCGCCGCCTCGATGTAGCTCAAATCGAGCACCCGCGCTGCCGGCGCCGGCGCGCCGACGAACTTGTTACGCACGTACCAGGCCTGCATGTCGAGCATGCTGGCGACCGCCACCCGGCCATTCGGGTCGCGCGCCGGCCAGGTATATTGATGGAGCATTTCCGGCCGCCGCTCGGTACCGCTTTTGACCAGAAGGTCGATCATCTCCTTGCGAACGGCGCCGCCATGATACGCTTGGCAGTAGTCGCGGGCGCCGCGCAGCGCGGCAAGGTAGAAGTTGCGCGCCACCGCGGGATTGCGCCTGGCCCAATCGGTATTGACCATGTTGACCGAGATGGTGACCGGGCGCGGCTCGATCAGATCGTCGGAATCCGCAAACGGCACCGCCAGGTCGAGATCGCGCAATTGCGACGTGAACGGATGGATGGCGAGTGCGGCGTCGATCGCCTTGTTGGTGAACGCAATCGCATATTGCGCGAAGGGAATCACTTTGACATCGACGTCGGCCATCGTGAGGCCTGCGGTCTCCAGCATCTTGCCGATCTCATAGGTCGACACCGAGCCGGGCCCGTTGGTGGCGATCACGCGGCTCTTGAGCTGCTTGATGTCTTTGATTTGGTCCTTGAGGTCGGCGCGCAGCATCATGTTGTGGCCGAGCGGCGTCGAGACGCGCGACATCGCGACGGTGATCGGCAGGTTGCGCTCCAGCGCGTTGAAATAGCCGGCCGCGATGCCGCCCTCGATGACCTGATACTGGTTCTGCGCCAGTAGCGCGATCGCATTGGCGGCGGAGTCGAGTGGATCGATCACCACCTTGATGCCGACCTCGCGGAAATAGCCGCGCTCGACCGCGATCAGCAGCGCGCCGGAGGCGATCGAGGGCGCGTTGCCAACCCGCACGGTGACCTCCTGCGCGGACACAGTAGCGGGCAGTGCCAGCAGCGCGACCGACACCACCAGCGCACGCGTCAACAGGTTCACAATTCGGATCATCGTTCGAGACTCTAGTGAGGATGGGACGGTGTGCCGCCCGCCGACGTCTGGCTGCCGGCGGGGGTAAACGACTGGTTGTTGAACGGCGGCGAGATCGGCTGCTGCACCACGATGAAACCGTGCTTGGCAGCCTGGTGGCAGGCGTTGCAGGCGGCGGTGAGCTGATCGAAGGCGATCGTGAACTTGACACGGTCTCGGCTGCCGACGGCGCGGCCGAGCTCGGCGATCTCACGCTCGTTGAGCGCAGTAATGACTGGTGCAGCGGTGACCCCATAGACGGTCGGATAGAGCAGGGCCAAATCCGCAAATCCGGTCTTGAGCCCTTCGAGGCTGTGCTCGGCAAGCTCCCAGTTGTTGGCCGCGACCGCGAACCAAAGCTTGGAGTGGCGGATCTGCTGCGTGATCATGAGGTCGCCGATCCGCGGCGCGTAGCCGCCCGCGATTGCCGCCGGCGCGCCCTCGTGGTGCTGCTGGGCGGATGCGCTCGCGACCGTCAGCACGGCAGCCACTGCAATCATGAAGGCTCGTCGCATCATCGTCTCCGCAGGACCCTCAAGCCAATGAGCTTCGAAAGCAACACGCTCGCCCTCATGTTGTCATCAGCGCCTGGTAACCATTGCCATGCTGAATTTTAGGTGTGGTTGACCTGACCATGCAAGCCGCCATCGTCCTCCTTCTGCTGGTCCTGACTTCGCGCTCGGCCCACGCGCAGAGGATGCCCGCCGAGTTCATCGATGCCGCCACGGTGGTCGATGGCCTCGTGGTCGACATGCGTTACTTCGGCGCTGACAATTTTGTCGGGAAACGCATCGATGGCTATGAGGCATCGCGCTGCCTGCTGACGCGGCCAGCGGCGACGGCCCTTGCGGCAGCGCAGCGAGGTCTGGCGCGGCGTGGGCTGGGGCTCAAGGTTTACGACTGCTACAGGCCTGTGCGCGCGGTTGCGCACTTCGCGCGCTGGGCGCGCGACGTCGCCGATGTGGCGCGCAAGCCTGAGTATTATCCCGACGTCGACAAGCGCGATCTGTTTCGGCTGGGCTACATCGCCGAGCGCTCCGGCCACTCGCGCGGCTCGACCGTCGATATTACGCTGGTGCGACGCGCGGGCGGCGGAAGCGATCCCGAGATGGGGACGCGGTTTGACTTTTTCAGTCCGAAGTCATGGCCGGCTGACAACAGCGTTGGCAAGGCAGCGCAGCGTAGTCGGGCGTTGCTCGCGGCCGCAATGACGCGGGCCGGCTTTCAGCCATACGATCAGGAATGGTGGCATTTCACGTTGCGAAATGAGCCCTTTCCGGCGAGCTATTTTGACTTTCCAGTTCGATGAGCGCGCGCCCAGGCGCTATCGTCAGTCAAGCACTCATCGTCAGGCGCACATGGTTATGATGCTGTTAGTTCTGAGGCTGCAATTGAACTGATTACGCGATGGTTTCCACGCATTAACTCGGCGGAATAACGACGCGTTTGCCTTCTCGCATGGGTCGAGTTGAGAATTAGTTTACGGTCGAACTTTAGAATAATTGCAAATTGCACCGGGCTTGCCTGGAGAATTCTTGATGCAGGACGCACACGCGCAAAGCGCTCGCAGGTCTCTGATCGAAGAGATCGAGCAGAACTCTTACGACCGGCACGCGGGAGCAGCGTGCCGATACGCTCCGACGCATCACCGATCTTTTCATCATCTCTGCCGGCGATCTCAACGATCAGGTCACGCAGATCTTTGACGATGTCATGGGAATGCTGGTCGAGGCGATCGAAACGAAGGTCCGGGCCGAGCTCAGTGTGCAGCTCGCTCCGATTGAAAACGCGCCGATCAACGTGATCAAGCGCCTCGCGTGCGATGACGAGATTGCGGTGGCGGGGCCGGTGCTTGCGCAATCGCCGCGGCTTTCGCCCATTGATCTTGTCGACATCGCCGAAACGAAAAGCCAAGCGCACCTGCTCGCGATCTCGGAGCGGGACGCGATCGCGCCCATGGTTACCGACATTCTGGTGAACCGCGGCGACGATCACGTCGTGCGGAAAGTGGTCGCCAATCCGGGCGCCAGCTTTTCGGACAGTGGCTTCGGTGCGCTGGTGCGGCGTGCCAACAAGGACGATGCCGTGTCCGAGCGACTGGCGCGGCGCACGGACATTCCGCCGCACCTCTACTGCTCGCTGCTGGTGCAGGCCACCGAGACCGTGCGCAAGCGACTGCTTGCGAATGTTCCGCTTGAGGCGAGGGCCGACGTCAATCGCGTTGTCAGCAAGGTCTCCGAGGAGCTGGCGGCCGGCAGCAGTGCCGGCATCCGGCGCGACTACGCCGGCGCCATCCACCGCTGCCTGACTGACCGTCAGGCGGGTCGGCTGAGCGAGGCGGAGGTCGCGGTCTTTGCGGAGATGAGACAGTTCGAGGAGGCGGTCGCCGCGATTTCGCTGCTTTCGGGTTTGCCGGTCGATGTGATCGATCGGGTGATCAACAGCGATCGGCTTGAGCCAACGGTGATCCTCTGTCGCGCAGCCGGGTTCAGCTTCAAGACGGCGCGCGCGGTCTTCCTGCTGCGGCCGAAGAACCAGGCGAGGCTGTCGGAGGACGTGAGCGAAGCCGAGGCCGATTTCAAGAAGCTTGCGCACTCGACCGCCAAGCAGATTACGCAATTCTGGCTCACCCGCGCGTCGCTGCATTGATCTCTTTTCCCGCCTTTGTTTGACGCGACGCGAGCAACGGCTCGGCAATTGTCGTCTGCCTGCTCCCCTTAGCCCAAGGAGCCGCTTTCCGACCGCGTGCTCCATCGCGTATTGTGGTGTCGCGATCGAGCGACGCCGGTCGCGCTCAATGCCATCGGGGGGAGGGAAATGTTCCAGAACGCGTTCAAGGTGGCGCTGCTCGTCGGCGTGGCATGGGCGGCGACAGCCAGCGCGCCGGCCATCGGTGACGGCATGACCTACCCGGATTTCGAAAGCCAATGGAGAAGTCCGACAGCCGGCAGAGGCGGAATTCCGTGGGACCCGACCAAGCCGATGGGCCTCGGCCAAGCAGGCGCCGCTGACACCGGAGTATCAAGCCATCTTGGAAGCGAGCCTGCGGGATCAGGCCAAGGGTGGACAGGGCAACAACTATGAGGCGGCCTGTGCTCTATCGGGCATGCCGCGGATCATGAGCCTCGCGGCGCCGATGGAAATTCTGATCCAGCCGATCCACACGCTCATTCATTTTCCAGAACGCCTTCCGCGTCGGATCTATACCGATGGACGCGATTGGCCCAGGAACTCGGAGCCACCAACCTTCCAAGGCTACTCCATCGGCAAGTGGATCGACGAGGATGGCGACGGCCGCTACGACGTGCTCGAGGTCGAGACGCGCAACTTCACCGGTCCGCGCGCGCTCGAATCGCACTGGCCTGCCGTTGCACGAGGACAACCAGACCATCGTCAAGGAGCGGCTCTATCTCGACAAGAACAACAAGGACATTCTGCATGACGAGGTCACGACCATCGACAATGCCTTCACCCGGCCCTGGACGGTCGACAAGCACTATGTCGCGCGAGCGCAAGCCGCGATGGTCCGAATACAATTGCCAGCGAATCGGACACGCAGGTCTTCATCGGCAAGGAGCGAGTATCTCGCTGAGCGCCGACGGCAAGCTCATGCCGGTCCACAAAGATCAGCCGCCGCCGGACCTGCGCTATTTCAGCCGTCGCAGACGGTGACGAATGCGGCGGCCACCATGATCTGGCTACCGTCGGTCGATCGCTGCGATGCTGGCGCGTGCTGCCGCGATGATCACCGGCGTGCCGGCGAGCGGCGACGACATGAAGTATCCCGATTGGGAAGGCCAATGGCGAAATCCGACCGCCAACCGCGGCGGCAATCCCTGGGATCCCGACCAAGCCCATGGGGCTCGCGCAGCAGGCGCCGCTGACGCCGGAATATCAGGCGATCTTCGAGGCGAGCCTGCAAGAGCCAGGAGAACGGCGGACAGGGCAACAGCCGCGGCTCGACCTGCATGCTCGCCGGCATGCCGAAGGTGATGAACTTTTCGCGAGCCGATGGAAATCGTCATCAGGCCGACGATCACCTATTTCGTGCCGCTGCATTATCCGACGCGTCGCATCTATACCGATGGCCGCGACTGGCCGACGGACGAGCCGCCGAGCTTCGGCGGCTATTCCATCGGCAAGTGGATCGATGAGGACGGCGACGGCCGCTACGACGTGCTCGAGGTCGAGACGCGCAATTTCGTCGGCCCGCGCGTCTTCGAATCCAGCGGCCTTCCGCTGCACGAGGACAATCAGACCGTCGTCAAGGAACGCATCTATCTCGACAAGAACGACCAGGACATCCTGCATGACGAGATCACGACCATCGACCATGCGTTGACCCGGCCGTGGACCGTCGACCGCATCTACTCTGCGTCGAGCACAACCCGCGTCTGGATCGAGAAGAATTGCCACGAGGCCAACAATCATGTCACGATTGGCACCGAGCAATATTTCCTGAGCGCCGACGGCAAGCTGATGCCGGTCCGAAAGGATCAGCCGCCGCCGGACATCAGCTCCTTCAGGCAGTCGCAATAGCGAGGCCGGAAGCGACGAAATCAGGAAACCAGAAGCCAGTGGCCCCTAGGACATTGGCACTCTCTCACAAGGACCAAGCGCGGCCCGTTTGCGCAACGGGCGCAGCCAGTTGGTCGAGGGAAGGGGCAGCTCAAATCGTGAAGTGCGAAAGAGCTGTTACCGCCCCATGCGGTCAATATGATGAGGGTTGCTTGCGTGCAGCATCAAATATTGCGCGACACTTGTCATATTCGGGAGTGCCAGGCTTGAGTGTACCACTCCGACATTTTTGCTCATCCGTTTGCGACGCCTGCGCATATTGCTGCGACGACTGCTGCGAAGACGACGCACATCCCGCCAAGGTGAGAACAACGACCATTGCCGACACGAGCTTCATTGACTGTCCCCCACTTCTACTCACTCAACTTGCCTGAAGTCCCCGATCCACTTCAGTGTCGGATGCAAGATTGGCGCAAATCAGATGCAAGATGGGCGCAACAATGGCGTCATCCCTAAAACAGTGAACGCACCTATCTCACTACCGTTTTGCGAACTGCGCTCATGTTGAGCGACTTTCATGATGTCTGTAGAGATACGGAAGAACACGCGCGCACGACGGGTGGTAGGCAGCACACGCCCGCTAGCTCGTCGCGGCTTCTGCGAGGCCGTCAGCTACGCCGAAAAGGGTTTAGCTACAATTGCGGCTGTCGTACCAATGACGCTCTGTCAGCTCCAGCACTTGTGCGAACGATCCGCTCTCCAAACCTGCTGTCCTCTTCGCGCAAGACGCCCTTCCGGCGGCGGGGCCAATCTCCTATTCTGATGGTGGACGAACCGGTGTCTTCCAGGTCGCCGCAATGGCCCGAGTCGCCACAGAAAGCGGCTCGGAATAAAATGACCCAACGACGCCACGATGGGAGGTTGATTATGTTTGCTCGCTGCTTGCTCGGCGCAATGGCGCTGGCGGCGTTCTACCTGACGATCGGAAGCGCGCAGGCGCTCGATGAGTCGAAGTATCCCGATTTCTCCGGGCAATGGAGCCGGGTCGGCCCTCCGCGCTGGCTGCGCCCTGGCGAGAAGGCGCCGCTCACGCCCGAGTACCAGGCGCGCTATGACGCGATCCTGGCCGATCAGAAGGCAGGCGGCACCGGCAACTGGCCCTCGACGTTCTGTGTCCCGCAGGGGATGCCGGCGATGATGAATCTCTTCGATCCGATGGAGATCGTGATCACGCTCAAGACCACGTACATCCTGATCAGCCACATCAACGATTCCTATCGCCGCATCTACACCGATGGCCGCGACTGGCCGGCTCCGGAGGAGGTCGACGCCACCTTCGCGGGCTATTCGATCGGCAAATGGGTGGACGAGGACGGCGACGGAAAATTCGATGTGCTGGAGATCGAGACCCGCCATCTCAAGGGACCGCGCGCGGTCGAATCGACCGGCCTGCCGGTGCACGACGACAACAAGACGATCATCAAGGAGCGCATCTATGTCGACAAGTCCGATCCCGACACGCTCTGGGATGACATTACGATGATCGACAACGCCTATGTGCGGCCGTGGACGTTGCACAAGAAGGCGGTGCGCACCAAGAGCGCTAGGCCAGTTTGGTACTCGGAAGTCTGCGAGGAGAACAATTCGCTGCTGCGGATCGGCAAGGAGGCTTATTTCCTGAGCGCGGAAGGCGATCTGATGCCGTCCAAAAAGGGTCAATCGGCGCCTGATCTCCGATATTTCCAGTCCAAATGAACGTCAGCGTTTGAACGTCAACGTTGCCTTTGCGGTCCGCATCGGCAAGTATCAGTCAACTTTGTCTTGTGAAAAAGGGTGCCGGCATGACCACTGCGATTCTCGAAGCCAAACAAGATTTCGACGTGGAAGACGTCGAGTACCTCCGCCATGGCGACAAGCCACTGCTGGCGCGAGTGCATAAGCCGCGCGGAGAGGGGCCATTTCCGGCTCTGGTGGAGTGCCACGGTGGCGCCTGGTGCCTCCAGGACCGAAAAACGGAGAAGATGCGCCATGAGTTCATGGCCTCGCACGGGATCGTGTCGATCGCGCTCGATTTTCGCTCGGGCAACGAGGCTCCGTATCCTGCCTCGGTGCAGGATATCAACTATGCGGTGCGCTGGGCGAAGCTCAATGCACGCGCGCTCAAAACCAGACCCGATCTCGTCGGTCTCTCGGGCCAGTCGAGCGGAGGCCATCTGGCGATGCTCGCCGCCATGCGTCCGCGCGATCCGCGCTACGCCGCGATTCCACTGCCGGCAGGCTCGCCTGCGCAAGACGCGAGCGTGCGCTGCGTCGTGATGTCGTGGCCTGTCATCAATCCCTTGAGCCGTTATCGCCACGCCAAGCGTGCGCTGGCAAGCGATAGTCCACCCGAATGGCCGAAGTCTGTGATCACGCGCCAGGACGCCTATTGGCAGAGCGAAGCGAACATGGGCGAGGGCAACCCGACGCTGGCGCTTGAGCGCGGCGAAAACGTGGAGACACCGCCTGCGGTTTGGTTCCAGGGCCGCGGCGACACGATGCACGACTACAAGGACGTCGAGTCGGATTTCCCGGGCAACGAGCCGCAACGCTTCGTCGCAGCCTATCGCAAGGCCGGCGGCGAGATTGCACTCGAATACTTCGAGGGTGACCGGCATCCCGGCCACTCCCCGGACCTTTCGAAGACCGGCGACATGTTCGAGCGCATGGTGCACTTCGTGCACGGGCACGTGAAAGCGTAGAGGGCGTCAATAGCAGGCGCTCAGCGCAGGCCGCAAGAATGGGGCGGTCGACAACGGACCTCTTCTTTGCCGATGCGTAAAAAAACGGCGCGGGATGCAATCCGCGCCGTTTATCTTTTATTGGCAAGCCGTATTCAACACACGCCGATTTCGTGTCGATCTCTTGTGGCCCGCGTTTTCAAGTATTTCTTTAGCGCTAGCCTCCAAGCGCCATTGCTGCGCGTAAATCAGGGATGCATGGCGAATGCGATCTTATCCGTCGACCGGAGGAGGCTAAACACTCAGTTTAGCATGGCGCGCAACCAATCCTAAACATGGCTTTGGTAAGACAGGGTGTTGGATATCTGCCTGGTGACGCCATGTTCACGCTGTTTCGATACGGCTTAACTCCCTGTTGTGTTTTACTGCGTCGTCGTCATCACCGCCGGCGTTGACGCTTTCTTGACCAACACGGTCCGAAAAGCCACCTGGCCCCAGACAGTCGTCACTGTGGTGCAATCGCAAGACCTTGGGCGACATGGCGGCCGCGTTTCGAGGCACACCAAACACCTTTCCGGACCCCCGCGGAACGCTCAAATACGTCATCGATGGAAAGAGCTACGACTGGCAAGGCCGCGGGCGCGAGATCGGCGTGACCGTGATGAAGCCCGGTGATCAGATCAAAGTTTACTACAATCCTCGGGATCCGCGGGACATCAGCACGCTGGTCCTGCTCGGGGCGTCCACGGGCAGCGTCATCATGGCGGTGGCGCTCGCATTTCTTGCCTTCTATTTCTGGTTCTTCTGGCTTCGCGGATTTCTTCGCCGTTCGGGCCCAGACGACTTCAACGGCGATGTGGCCGAATCTTTCGCGGATCATGGGCAGGAGCACCCCAACGCAATCATCAAAAGACCGATGGGAAAGTCTTTTGACCAGAGGCTTGGGGCGGCGACTTTCGGTAAGCGATAAGTGCTTTGCGCGGCCGATTTGACGGTGCCGCGCCGCATTGATCACGTCCATCAATGCATTCGATCGTCTATCGCACCGCGAAGGGCGCCTGATACGGCCGGCCGTAAGGCACGCCGGCGAGCACAACTCCGGCAGGCTTGATATGGGCCTTGCCCTGCCGCTTGTTGTTGCGCGTGTCGACGAACTCGATCGGGCCGTCGACCACCTCGAGCAGCGAGACATCGGCCGGCGCGCCGACCTGCAGCGTGCCGAGCTTGGCGGCGCGGTTAATGATCCTGGCGGGATTGATGGTCGCCATCGTCACCACCTGCTCGAGCGTAAAGCCCATGTTGAGGAACTTGCTCATCACCCAGGTGAGATAGGGCATGCCGGGCGTGTTGCCCGAGACGACATGCACGTCGGAGGAGATGGTGTCGGGTGTGGCGCCTGCCGGGATCGCAACCTCGGCCACCGTGTAGTCGAAGCTGCCGCCACCATGACCGACATCGAACACGACGCCACGCTGCTTGGCAGCCAGCGCAGCGGGCAGGAGGCGGCCGTCCTGCACGATATTGGTGAAGCGCCCCGCGATGTTCGGTGCGCCCGAATAGCTGTGGGTCAGGATATCGCCGGCGCGCAGCGTATCGAGGATCTGGCTCATCAGCTCCGGCGTCTCGACACCGCCGATGTGACACATCACCTTGCCGCCGGTGCCGGCAACCTCGCAGGCCTTGATCGCCCGCCTGAGCGGCTCCAATCCGTTCTTCGCGATCACGTTCTCGCTCATGCGCACCTTGATGCCGATCACCAGGTCGGCATTCTCGGCGACTGCCTTGGCGGCGGCGTCGACCTGCGCATAGTCGATGTTGTAGAGCTCCGGCACCGGGAAGCCCGTGAGCCCGATCGAGGCAATGTGCACGAACGCATAGAGGCGCGAGCGCGTCTGCCCCACGATGGCGCGGCGGAAGGCGGCGATGTTGTTGGCGCCGGCATCGCCCGCTGAGACGAGCGTGGTCGTGGCCTGGAACGGAATGAGCTCGTCGGCCGGAATGCCGATGCCGGAGCCGTAGGGAAACACGTGGGCGTGCAGATCGATGAGCCCTGGCGTCACGACCTTGCCGGAGGCGTTGAGAACCCTCAGGGCCTTGTCGGCCGGAATGTCGGGCTCGACCGCCTCGATCACGCCAAAGCGGATGCCGATGTCTCGCCGGCCCTTCAGGTTCTGGCTTGGATCAAGCACGTCGCCGCCCTTGAGGACGAGATCGAACTTGTCGTCCGGTCCCATGACGGCGCTCGCGACGCTGGGCTTAAGGCTTGCCGCCGTCAGCGCCATGAGCGAGGCAGAGCGGGTGAGAAACTCGCGTCGAGACGAGATCAACATGGTACGCTTCCTCCGATGACGGTTGCTGCTCGGTACGCGCGACTGCACTGCGGTTCGGCGCGGGGATCTTCCGCCGATCCGCGGTCATCGCGGCGGCTGGTCCGCGAAGCCCGCGAGCCAGCGCACCAACGAGGCTCCGCAACTGATCGACAGGATTGCCACGTCCGGTGGTGGCTGCGAGCAGTCCGGTGCGCCTGGATAATGGCGGAAACTGCGTGACGCCTCCACCCACTCCAGCAGGCAGGTCAGCATCCGCAGCGCCGCCTTCTGCGAGGTCGGGTCGCCCTGATAGGTGCGCTCGACCCGCGGCTTCAAGTAGCGCTCGATTTCCTCGATGGTGAAGCGCACTTGTGGAAAAATGAGTGCGAACACCGCTTCCATCGCCGACAGCGTGGCGCGCCACGCCTGCCGGTAGTTGGGCGGATTGGTGCTTAGGTTGCCGGAGGCGCGTTCCAGCAGATCGCGGACATTGCGATAGCGCTCCGCCTCCAGCCCCGCGAGCGCGGATGCGACATTGCGCTGGAACTCGCTGTCGATGCGGGGGTGGACGCCGCCCACGTCGTCGATCTCGTAGGCCAGATTCTCTTCGGCCATGATCTGTCTGACCGAGTCGCGCCACCAGTTCGCGATGTCCTCGCTCACGTGCCAGAACAGATAGCGGTAGACCACCGTGATCGTGTCGATGAAATCGGCGATCCGGCACTCGCGCATGAACTGATGCCAGCACGAGGGATAGCGGTGGTTATCGGGCAGGGAGATGCCGATGTTGCGGACCAGATAGGCGGCAAGCTGATCGAATCTCGGATGGAACAAGGCCTCGCGGAACAGCGATCCGATCCGGTGGCGGGCTCTGGCGCTGTCGGGTGCGGGGTCTCCAGGCCGCATGTATAAGACACTGAATCGCTCCCCCGGCATGCGAAACGTTCCTTAAAGCGCGTGCTCCTTCAGACGGCGCGCACGAGCACGCATCCGAATGCCATGCCGGCAGGCAGGATGCGGGCGACGAAGCGCCATGTGATAGTGGTCCCCTGACAGCGGTCCCCTGGAGCATGTCCTGTTCCGTTGGAATCGGAACACGCTCCCCATTCGTTGAGTGGCGCATGGTCCTGGGCGGCGAACCGGTGTCCACCTCGCCGGACCATGGCGCTAGAATCCTGCAGCCATCGGCATGCCGGGCGAATGCGGAATCTCGATATTGATCTCGAGCGACGAGACGTTTTCGCCGCGTTCCATGCTGATGTGAATCTTATCGCGCTCGATGAGCACGTGCTTGGCGACGGCCACCAGAATCTCCTCGCGCAGCAGCGCGATCAGGTCCGATTGCCCGCCCGCCATTCGCTCGTGCGACAGCAGGATCTGCAGTCGGTCGCGTGCAACCACGGCCGTGCCCCGAGGCTTGAAGCGGTCGAACACACTCATGCGGCTCGTCGTCCGAACAGTTTGTCGAGCAGGCCCTTGCGGTCGCTCGGGATGTTCATGGGTATGTCCTCGCCGCGCAGTCGCGCAGCCGCGTCATAGTAGGCGCGCGCCGGCGCACATGCCGGGTTGTTCAGCGTCACCGGGCAGCCGACGTTGGAGGCGTGCAGTACTTCCTCGCTCTCCGGGACGATGCCCAAGAGCGGAGTGGAGAGAATGTTGATCACGTCGTCGATATTGAGCATCTCGCCGCGGGTCGCTCGCTGCGGGTCGAAGCGCGTGATCAGAATGCTCTTCTCGATGCGCTGGCCCCGTTCCGCCTTCTCGGTCTTGGAGTCGAGCAGCCCGATAATGCGGTCGGAATCACGCACCGATGAAATCTCGGGGTTGGTCACCACCACGGCTGCGTCGGCATAGCGCATCGCCAGCGTGGCGCCGCGCTCGATGCCGGCAGGGCTGTCGCAGATCACCCAGTCGAACTTGCCGCGCATCTCCCTGATGACGGAGGCGACGCCATTTTCGGTCAGGGAATCCTTGTCACGGGTCTGTGACGCCGGGAGCAGCCAGAGCGTCTCGATGCGCTTGTCGCGAATGAGGGCCTGCGAGAGCTTGGCCACGCCCTGGATGACGTTCACGATATCGAACACCACGCGGCGTTCGGCTCCCATCACCAGGTCGAGGTTGCGCAATCCGACGTCGAAATCGACCACCGCGACTTTCTGACCGGTTTGTGCAAGGGCGGCGCCGAGCGCGGCAGTCGTCGTCGTCTTACCGACGCCGCCTTTACCCGAGGTGACGACAATGACCTTGGCCATGTTTACGATGTCCCCCACTTTGAATCGCGATCTGATTCGCCAGCTGCCCGAAGCGGGCTGGAACGCGCTCGACGCAGTGAGCGGTGAGGTGCCTGTTCGACCGGAATTAGGACACCTGACGCCCGGCCGGCGTGGTTGCAAGCTCAGTCGCTCTTAGGAAAAGAACCTAAGTGATTCGCTTGGCATTGATGTGGTAGCAAGGTATGTGACGCTGCGTAAATGGCGAATTCTGTACGATAATTTCGATCGTCACACGATGCCACGCGCGTTGTAAATGGTGCAGCCGCTCTCCTTAATCTTGATTCAGATACCGGCACGAGAGATTGCCGTCGTCGCGGCGTTCGCGATTTCATCGTCCGATGACAAACTGCGGCCTTGTTGTGTGGGCTGTGGATTCGCGCGCCCGATTCGGCTGGTATTTTGGTATAGTTCACTGTGTGCATGGGTTGCACTGCGATCTGCAATCACCAGCATTGCGATGTCGCGCAGCGCGCTGCCTGGCAACGCATCGTTGTTCAGCGCGCTCAGAAATGTTCCACCCAGGGCCGCACTTCCACTTCCCATGACCAGGCGCTGCGTGGCTGGCGGATCAGATGCAGATAGGTGTCCGCGATGGCGTCGGGATCGAGCAGGCTGTCGGGCTTGTCGGACGGCACCGGCCGGCGTGCGCTCCTGATGCCGCCGTCGACCACGATGTGGGCGACATGGATGCCCTGCGGATGCAGCTCGCGCGCGATACTTTGAGCGAGGCCGCGCAGCGCAAACTTGCCCATCGCGAACGGCGCCGATTGCGCATAGCCCTTCACGCCGGCGGATGCGCCGGTGAGCAGGATCGCGCCGGTTTTTTTCGGCAACATGCGGCGCGCCGCCTGCTGGGCGACCAGGAAGGCCCCGAAGGCAGTGACCGACAGCGACCGCTCGACCTCGTCGGGGTTGAGCTCGATGAGCGGTCCGCGGGTGCGGAAGCTCGCGTTGTAGATCACGATGTCAGGTGCGCCGGGTGAGGCGTCAAGCTCGCTGAACAGCCGCTCGACGTCGGAATGCTTGCTGGCGTCGCAGGCGAATGCGCGCGCTCCGGTCTCCTGCGCGAGGGGTGCAAGGTCGTCGGTCGAGCGCGCCGCGAGCGACACCGCAAGGCCCTCATGCGCAAGAGTGCGTGCGAGCGAGGCGCTCAGCCCGGCGCCGGCACCGACGATGAGGGCGTGCTTGAAACTGAGATTGGGCATGGCGGTCCGTACTCCTTTACGCGCGGAGACGGCTAGGCTAGCACGCCGAGCGGAAGGGAATCGACGTGGCGCGCTTTATCATCATCCTGGTGCTTGCTGCCGTCGCGGTCGGGCTCATATGGCCGATCCTGGTCAGGTTGCGACGCGGCCGGGTTCCGGACGGCGTGAGCGATCTAGCGCAGCCAGTGCGGCGCGAGCGCAGGAGCTACTTTGTCCCGATCGCTGCCTGCGTCGCCTTGAGCTTCCTGATCAGCGCGGCGCTGTGGTGGTTTGGACGATAGCGGGCAGGGCAGTGCGAGCCACTGCTCAAGCCGCTCCTCTGACCTCGGCGTTGCCGGGCGGCGGGATCGGTATGCCGTCGTCGGCATATTCGTTGAGCTTGTTGCGCAGCGTGCGGATCGAGATGCCGAGAATGTTGGCGGCATGAGTCCGGTTGCCGAGGCAGTGCTTGAGCGTCTCCAGGATGAGATCGCGCTCGACGTCGGCGACCGTGCGGCCGACCAGCGCGCGGGTCACGGCTTCCGCCGCCATGGTGGCATGCATCACCGCGGACGGAGTTTTTGACTGATCGAGGCGGGAGCCGTCGGGGCTGAGGATGCCGTCAGCGCCGATTTCGTCGCCGGTCGCGAGCAGCACCGCGCGATGGATGGTGTTTTCCAGCTCGCGCACATTGCCGCGCCAGCGGTTGAGCACCAGGGTGCGGCGCGCCTCCGCCGACAACGGACGAGCCGGGACGCCATTGGCGTCGGAGTACTTCTTGATGAAGTGCTGGGCGAGCTCGATCACGTCGGCAGGGCGCTCGCGCAGCGGCGGGATCTTCAGGTTCACCACGTTGAGGCGGAATAGCAGGTCCTCGCGGAAGACGCCCTCGCGCACCGCATCGACCAGATTGCGGTTTGAGGTGGCAATGATGCGGATGTCGACCGGCACCGGCCGGGTGCCGCCGACCCGGTCGATGACGCGCTCCTGGATCGCACGCAGCAGTTTCGCCTGCAGGCGCGCATCCATTTCCGAGATCTCGTCGAGCAGCAGCGTGCCGCCCGTGGCCTCCTCGAACTTGCCGACGCGGCGTGCGATCGCGCCCGTGAAGGCGCCCTTCTCATGGCCGAACAGCTCCGACTCCAGAAGGTTCTCCGGGATGGCTGCGCAATTGACCGAGATGAACGCTCCGCGCGAGCGGTTCGAGCGCAGGTGCACATAGCGGGCCAGCACCTCCTTGCCGGTCCCCGATTCGCCCGTGATCAGCACCGACGCGTCGCTGGGCGCGATCTGCTGCGCGAGCTTGACCACATGCGCCATGATCTCGTCGCGGTAGACCAGCTCACGCGTGTCGTCGGATACGGCGGCCAGCACAGCCGCGATCAGCTCGGGATCGGGCGGCAGCGGGATGTACTCCTTGGCGCCCGCGTGGATGGCGGCCACTGCCGCGCGTGCGTCGTTGCTGACGCCGCAGGCGACGATCGGCGCGGCGATGCGCTCGGCCTCGAGCCGCAGCACCAGGTCGCGAATGTCGAGTGCAACGTCCACCATCAGCAGATCGGCGCCGCGGCCGGAGCGCAGCACGTTGAGCGCCTGATCGATATCGACTGCGTGCGTGACGCTGGCGCCCTTGTCCATCGCGAGCTTGGTCGCGGTTGTGAGCTGGCCGTTGAGGCTTCCGACGATGAGCAGGCGCATTGTAAAGGTCCTTTCTTCTTCTGAGCCAGGGTAACCGGTGTGAGCGGTGAATAGTGAGTAGTGAGTAGGAACCTTCACGCTTCACTTCACCGCTCACTACTCACCATTCGCTATTCACCCACTCAATTCCGTTCCGCCTTGATGATTTCCGTCATGGTGATGCCGAGCTTGTCTTCCACCAGCACCACTTCGCCGCGCGCGACCAATCGGTTGTTGACGTAGAGGTCGATGGCTTCGCCGACCTTGCGGTCGAGCTCCAGCACCGCGCCCGGGCCGAGCTTGAGGAGATCACCGACGTCCATCTGGGCGCGTCCAAGCACCGCCGAGACCTTGACCGGGACATCGAAGACCGCTTCGAGATCCGCGGCGGTCCGGTTTGGCGAATCCGGATCGGCTGTCAGCATGCCGGAATCCATGGGCAGGCCCTGATCGCTGTTCTCCAGATCGGGGAGGCCGAGCTTGTTGTCGTCGCTCATTGGTCAAGTCTCCAGGGAATGTCGGATTTCGGCGCGGCCTCGAGCCGGGCGCTGATGTAGCGGTTGACCGCCCGATCGATCGCCGCACTGAGCTCGGCGCTGTCGCGGCAGATGCCGCCATCCGCCCATTCGATGCGACAGTCGCCCGGTGCGATCTCGGGCTCGCCCAGAATCACCAGGCGGCTTTCCAGGCCGAGGCGGCGAATGATCTCCTCGAGCCGTTCACGCGCTGACGCGTGCAGCGATTCATTGACGCGCACGGCCACGTGCGGGCTTGCCACCAGGTGCCGGAAGCAGTTGGAGGCAAGCTCCGAGATTTCCGCCAGCGGCTCGCGCGCGATCAGGGCGGGGACAAGCTTCCTGGTCACCGCCATGGCTATTTCCACGGCTTCCGTCTCCAGCCGTGCCTCGACCGCGGCGAGACTGCGATCGAGCCCCTGCAGCAAGCCGGCAATGCGCTCGAGCGTGGCGGCGGCCTTGTGCTCGGCGGTGGCTTGCGCTTCGGCGAATCCGCGCGCGTGTGCGGCCACTTCTGCCTGCGCCACCTTGGCGGCGTGGTCGGTGAGCGAGATGGTCGGCTTGCTGGTGCGTCCGCCGGCCGCGAAGTCGTTGTCGAACAGGAATTTTGCCGGTGCCGATCCCATCACATTGTCCTCAATAGACCAGCTCTTCGTCGCTGCGGCTCTTCGAGATCATGATCTCGCCCTTGGCGGCGAGGTCTTTGGCCAAGCTAACAAGCTGCCCCTGCGCCTCGTCGACGTCGCGCAGGCGCACCGGTCCCATGGCGCCCATGTCGTCGCCCAGCATCTTGGCGGCGCGCGAGGACATGTTGCCGAGGAAGAACTGGCGGACCGGCTCGGTTGCCCCCTTGAGCGCGATCGCGAGCTTGTCCTTGTCGACATGCCGCATCAGGGTCTGCGCCGAGCCGGCATCAAGCTTGACGAGATCGTCAAACGTGAACATCAAATTCTTGATGCGCTCGGCACTCTCGCGGCTCTCCTCCTCGAGCGCCGTCATGAAGCGGGTTTCGGTCTGCCGATCGAAGGAGTTGAAAATCTCCGCCATCTGCTCGTGGGCGTCGCGCCTGCGGGTCTGCGAGAGGCTCGACATGAACTCGGTGCGCAGCGTCTGCTCCACCCGTTCGATGACTTCTTTCTGCACCGCCTCCATCCGCAGCATGCGACTGACGACGTCGAGCGCGAACTCGCCCGGCAGGATGGCGAGAACGCGTGCGGAATGCTCGGGCCTGAGCTTGCCCAGCACCACCGCGACGGTCTGCGGGTATTCGTTCTTGAGATAGTTGGCGAGGATGTCTTCCTGCACGTGGGAGAGCTTCTCCCACATGTTGCGGCCGGCCGGCCCGCGGATCTCCTCCATGATGCCGCCGACCCGCTCGGGCGGCAGGTATTGCTGCAACAGCCGCTCGGTCGCGTCGAAGTTGCCCATGAGGGCTCCGGACGCCGACATGCGCGAGACGAATTCGAGCAGAAGGTTCTCGACCGACGATGACTCGATGGTCCCGATCGTCGACATGATGATGGACAGCTGGCGCAGCTCGTCGTCGTCGAGGAGCGTCCAGACCTTGGCCCCGTGCTGCTCGCCGAGCGCAAGCATCAGAACGGCCGCTCGTTCCGGCCCGGTCAGCTTGCGAGCGGAGGCATTTTCGCCTTGCCGGCTGGCGAGCGTCGCGACCACATTCGCAATGTCGGCTTGTGTGCTCACCGTCTAGTCCATGTCCTGCGGAAAGGGTTGAGATGGCTTGGTTGAGATGGCCTGGCGTTGCGATGATCTGGGGTCAGGCCGCATTCTCATGCAGCCAGCTGCGAATGATGGAGATCGTCTCGTTGGGGTTGGAGTTCGGCGAGCTCGCCGACCTTCTGCACCGATTGGGCGTGGACCTGACCCTGCACCTGGGCCATATCGATCATTTTGGAGGTTTGGCTGGGGACGGCCTTGATCTCCTCGGCGATGGCGCCGGATGCGATCGCGGCCGCGCCACTGGCCACTGCAGAGTGCGAAGACTCGAACTCGAGAATGCGCCGGACCAGCGGACGGACGACCAGCAGCAGAACGACCAGGGCGAGCAGGAACATCACGCCGAGCTCGATCCAGTGCATCACGTCGTCCTTGGTGAAGGTCAGGAACGACATCAAGCCCGTCGGCTCCGGAATGACATTGGCCGGCACTTCGGCAAAGCGCAGGTTGACGACCTCGACCTGGTCGCCGCGCTTCTGGTCAAAGCCGATGGCGGTGCGCACCAGCGCCGCGATCCGATCGATCTCCTCCTTCTCGCGCGGCTGATAGGTCGATTCGCCCTTGTCGTTCTTGGTGTAGGCGCCATCGACCAGCACGGCGACCGAGATGCGGTTGACGCGGCCTCCCTCGGTGACTTCGGTCTTGGTGGAACGGGAGATCTCGTAGTTGAGGATTTCCTCGGATTTCTTGCTCTGCTCGCGTGTCGAGTTGTTGTCGCCGGGCGGGCGTGCCCCTCCCGGCAGCTCGTTGCCGACAGTGACCTGGCCCTCTTTGCCGTCGTTGCTGGCTGAGCTTTCCTCGCGGGTCTGGCTCGAGCGCATCACGCGGCCTTCCGGATCGAACTTCTCGGAGGTCTGTGTGACCCGGTTGAAGTCGAAGTCGGCGGTGAGCTGCACGCGCGCGCGGCCGGGACCGACCACCGAGGTGACGATGGTTTCGACCTGCTCCCGCAGGCGCCGCTCGAAGGCGGTCTGCCGCTCGTCGGCGCTCAGGCCGAGCGCCGCGTCGGTGCGGGCGCCGTCCGCCAGCAGCCGGCCGGTTTCGTCGACAATCGACACCCGCTCGGGCTTGAGGTCGTTGACCGCCGAGGCCACCAGGTGACGGATTGCCCGCACCTGTTGAGGCTCGAGCGGTCCGCGGACCTTGAGCACGATCGAGGCGGAGGCTTCGGCCTTGTCGCGCGAGAACAACGCGCGCTCCGGCAGCACCAGGTGTACGCGCGCGGCCTGCACCCGGTCGATCGCCCGGATGGTGCGCGCGAGCTCGCCCTCAAGCGCACGCAGGTGGTTGATATTCTGGACGAAACTGGTCGCCCCAAGGGCGTCGGACTTGTCGAAGATCTCGTAGCCGACGCCACCGCCCTTGGGCAGGCCGGATTCCGCGAGCCGCATGCGCAGCCGCGTGACCTTGTCCTTGGGCACCATCACGATGGCGTTGTCGGACTTGAGCTCGTAGGGGATGCCCTGGCGCTCGAGGTCCTTAACGATCGCGGTGGAGTCCTCAAACGAGAGATCGGTGAACAGCGGTGTCATCTGAGGCGCGGTCACGCGCATCATGATGAAGGCGAAGAAGCCGATCATCGCGAGGGTGACGGCGACCATGGCGGCAATTCGCGCCGCGCCCAAGGATCGGATGAACTGGATGACGTCCTGCACGTTTGTTTTGACCCGTGCTCATTCCCACTGGGCAAGATTTGCCCGGTTCATGGTTACTGTCTGGTTAAGATCGTTAAGATCGCGGCCGCCGGTGTGACTCCGGGCGCTGTCCCGGTGATCCTCGTGCCCAAGTGTTGCTTAATTGCTACGGTCGCAGGCCCGATCAGGCTTGGCCGCCCCACGGCAGTGAGTCGATTTTTGCCGGGCAAGCGCGCGTTGATCGTCGGCGAGCACGATGATCGATTCGCCGCCGATTGCCGCGGCGCGACAAATCAATTCAAGTCAATCAATTCGATAAGCAGCTCAACAACGCAAACGCCGGCTCAAGGAGCCGGCGTGGTTCGTCATGAGCGAGGGATAGAGAGCGCTTACTGGCGATACTGCTGAATGCGCGTGGTGCGCAGACCGGCCAGCCCGTGCTGATCGATCGAGTATTGCCAAGACAAGAACTCTTCAACCGTGAGCGTGTAACGCGCGCAGGCTTCCTCAAGCGAGAGGAGGCCGCCGCGAACCGCCGCGACCACTTCGGCCTTACGCCGAATGACCCAGCGCTTCGTTCCCGGTGCCGGCAGATCCGCAATCGTCAGCGGGCTTCCGTCGGGGCCGATCACGTACTTCGCCCTAGGACGCAGGGGCTCATTCATGAATTGAACTCACGCACTCGACTGACCAACTTTCGCCCCAAACTACTTGGCGCGACTTAAAATTTACCTAAGCACATCTTATCAAATGGGAAATTCCGCACGCAACTGGACTCGCGCGCGCTCCAGGCATGCTGCCGGCTAGATGCAGAAATCCACCATTGGACTACCGTCTTGGCGGTCAGATCGTTGAATTTCTGGTAACTAAATGCCTCTAGCCATTACTTTCCGTTGGGATGTCTCCTTCAGTATTCATTTGCCATAACGCGCTTTGGTTGTTCAGGAGCCGGGGCGTATCAGGAGCCTGCGCGCACGACCCGTTTGACCTTGTCGAGCGTGTAGTCCTGCCCTCCCATGGACAGCACGGGTGGCGTCTGGGTCAGGTCGACTGAATCGACAAGGCCCTCGACTTCGGTCGGCACCGACACGGTCTGGCCGCTCGCGTCCTTGCCGGTGACCGAGATCGTGTATTTGCCGTCCGGCCAGAGCGTGCCGGTGTTGTCGCGGCCATCCCAGGAAAAGGTCTGCAGTCCGGTGTCCATGGTGAAGCTGCCGGAATAGACGGTCTGCCCGGTCGAGCTCTTGACGGTGACGGTGGCGCTGATGGGCTTGGGCACCTGAAAGCTCCAGGTGGCGGAGCTGTTCTTCAGCGTGGCGGTCTGGCCGTCGACCGCAATGTTCTGGCCGACAAAGGCGAGGGCGGTGGTGGACTGGGCGCTCTTCTCGATCGACACCAGGGTGGTGAGCTGCTCGTTCTGCTTGAGCTGCTGCTCGACCTGCGCGAATTGCACGAGCTGCTGGGTGAACTGGTTGGTGTCGAGCGGATCGAGCGGATTCTGATTCTTCAGCTGCGTGGTCAGCAGCGTCAGGAAGGTCTGGAAATTGCCGGCCAGCGTGTTCTTGTCGATGCCGGTCGAATCGCTCGTGGAGCCGGTCGACGTTGTGTTGTTGTTCACAACCGCTGCGGTGACCGCTGACGTGGTGGCGCCTATGACGCTGGAGGTGGCCATGGTCAATCCTCAGACGCGAATGTCGACGCCGCCGGTCCGCATCATGCGGCCGTAGGCGTTGGCGGCGGGCTCGACGGGAGCAAGATCGGGATCCGGCACCAGCATCCGTGCTGTTGCGGGTGACTGGCTGTTGTCGTCGCGTCCGGCAAAGCCCTGGTCGCGTAGCGAGAACTGCAGGCCGTTCTCACCCGTTTTCAGTCCAGCGTCCTGCAATGCGCGCTCGAGGCCGGCGGCATCACGCCGCAGATGCTCGAGCGTGTCGGCGCGCTCGACCACAAGACGCGAGGTGACTTGGCCGCTGCTGTCGATGTCGAGGCGCACGTCGATGCGGCCGAGCTCCGGCGGATCAAGACGAATCTCAAAACGGTTCTGGCCACCCTGGGCGCGCGCCGCGATCTCGACCGCGAGTCCAGCGATCGGGACGGCGGGCTCCATGGCGTCGCTGGTGGGGGCTGACGCAGTCTGGGCTGCGGTGGTGGCCGCAGCCTGGTCATTGGCCAGCAACAGGGCATGGAAGGACTCGGCCGGAGCCTTATGGCTGGCGTCGTGCCCTCCGGCTGCGAGCGATGCCGTTTGCTTGTCTTCAACGCCTGGCGCTTCGGCGTGCGCGCGCCGCGGAGCATGACGATCGGCTGGCGCTGCAGGGTCCTTGGCCTCGGTTGGGGTGGTGGTCTTGTCGCCATTGTCCTCGACGTTGGTTGCGGCGTCGCTCTTGCGAGCGTCGGCCGGTGTCGAATCCGTTTTGGATGCCGGGCGCTTGCCGGCTTGCGCGACGGGCAGCATCTGGCTGCGCGTTAGCGGGCTGTTGCTCACTCGGCGAGAGCGGGTTGGACGCGGTCTGCTCGGGGGTGAGTTTTTCGCTCGCAGCCGTCGCTGGGGCCTGAGACGCATTAGTTGCGGCGTGCTGCTGGCCGGTCTCTGCCGCAGCTTTGCCATCAGTCGTGGCTGTGGTTTCGGGATTGTCAGCAGCAGCAGCGGCTGACGATGGCGCGCTTTGCTCCGGTGTCGCTGGCTGGCTGTTGGCTGCCGCCTGGTCGACGGCGGGCGTACTTTCAGGCGCGGCCGATTGGGCGGCCGGCGCTGTTGACGCCTCAGGCGCTGCCACTGGCGTGCCGGAGATCTCTGAGGTCTCACTCGCTGGCGCGTTTTGAGCTGTCAACGCCGCGTCGACACTGACAGCGGCGGCCGGTGGGGTCGCCACCGATTGGGCGGTGGTCCCGCTGTCGACGACCGTGGTCGTCAGCAAGTCGAGCAGATCAGTCGCGCTTGCAGTCTCATCCTGCGTGTCCTTCTCGTCAGGACTATCGGCCGCTTTCGTTTCGGTTCCGTCGGTTGCTTCCGGCTCACTCTTGGATTGCGAAGGATCGCGTGCCACATCGACGGCATCGGTCGCGTTGGTGGAATTGGCTCGATCGGGCTTGGACTCATTCTTTGGCGCCGGTGCCTCGGATGGCCGCTGGCTCCGGTCCGTGGCTTGAGCCGCACGGTTGGCCGGGGCGCGGCTCGCGGGTGCTCTCGCCGTAGGAGCATCGGCGGAGTCCATCAGCGCCGCGAATGGTGACGCTCGGTCGCTGCTGTCGCTTCCCGCCGTGCGGTGACGCACGCCGGCATTGTGGAGCGGGGGCAGCAAGCCGTTGGATTCAGACGCGACGCGCGGCACGGGGCACCTCTCGGGATTCGTCGAACAGTCCTTGGTCGAGCGGCCTTTGCAAGCGGCAGGCCAGCGCGGAACTTAAAAATAGTATCGTAATTTCAGTAGCTTGAATGTAGGCGAGGGGTGGCCGCGTGGGCGCGGCCAACATTCAGGGATTGCCCGGCGGCAAAAACTGCCGGTTCATGCCACGCATATTGCTGTAGGCAGGCGGTGCGATCGCGCCGGCAAGTCCCTATAATAGGAAGGTGCCAAGGCCGGGAGGACCGGCGCCGAGAAGGAGCGCGGCGTTGCCGTGGGCGTGATGCTCAATTCACTGGATCTGGAGGGCTCCCCGCAGGCGACCCGCGTTGTGGTCGCGATGTCGGGCGGAGTTGATTCGTCGGTCACCGCGGCGCTGCTCAAGGCCGAAGGCTACGACGTCATCGGCGTGACGTTGCAGCTGTACGATCACGGCGCGGCGACCCATCGCAAGGGCGCCTGCTGCGCCGGCCAGGATATCCACGATGCGAGGGCTGTCGCCGAGCGGATCGGCATCCCGCATTACGTGCTCGACTACGAGCATCGCTTCAAGGAAGCCGTGATCGACGGTTTCGCCGACAGCTACCTCGCCGGCGAAACGCCCGTGCCGTGCGTGCAATGCAACCAGCTGATCAAGTTTCGCGACCTGCTCACGACGGCGCAGGACCTTGGCGCCAAGGCGCTGGCCACCGGCCACTACGTGGCGTCGCGTGCGCTGCCGGCGGGCGGGCGAGCGCTCTATCGCGCCCGCGATCCCGAACGCGACCAGAGCTATTTCCTGTTTGCGACCACGCGCGAGCAGCTCAACGTGCTGCGCTTTCCGCTCGGTGAACGCACCAAGGTCGAGACGCGCGAGCTCGCGCGTCAGTTCGGTCTTGCGGTCGCCGACAAGCACGACAGCCAGGACATCTGCTTCGTGCCGACCGGCCGCTATACCGAGGTGATCGAGCGCCTGCGGCCGGGCGCGGCCGAGCCGGGCGACATTGTCGATCTCAACGGCAAGGTGCTCGGCCGCCACGAGGGCATCATTCAATTCACGGTTGGCCAGCGGCGCGGGCTCGGGGTCTCGGCCGGCCATCCGCTCTATGTGGTGCGGCTCGATGCGCAGACGCGGAACGTCGTCGTCGGCCCACGCGAAGCGTTGCGCACCAGCCGCATGCGGCTGCGCGACGTGAACTGGATCGGCGAGGGCACGATCGAGCAGGCGCTCTGCGCCGGCTGGCACGAGGTGTTCGTGCGGGTGCGCTCGACCCGCCCGCCGCGGCCGGCCTGGCTCAGCCGCGGCGCGCACGGCATCGAGGTCGATCTCATCGCCGGCGAAGATGGCGTGTCGCCAGGACAGGCCTGCGTATTTTACGATGCACCCGACGGACAGGCGCGCGTGCTGGGCGGCGGGATCATCCAGAAGGCGGCGTCGCTGTCGGAGCCTGCGCCCGCGTACGAAGCCGCGAGCGCCGGCCGACTTTAGCGATTCTTCACCTCAGGGAACTGAAACAGCCCTTCAGGGCTTCGACGAGCGCGGGGATGGTGGGCGAAATCGACAATTCGACCGTGGTCAAGGCCTATGCGCGCTGGGCGCCGGTCTACGATCTGGTCTTTGGCAAGGTGTTCGATCGCGGCCGCAAGGCCTCGATCGCGGCGGCCGAGCGGATCGGCGGACGCATTCTCGATGTCGGCATCGGCACCGGCATCTCGCTGTTGGACTACGCGCGCAGCAATCGCGTCGTCGGCGTCGACTATTCGGAGGCGATGCTGCGCAAGGCGTATGAGCGCGTTCGCGAGCACAGGCTCGACCATGTCGCGGCGCTGGCGGTGATGGACGCGCAGCGGCTCGGCTTTGCGGACGGTTATTTCGACGTGGTCGTGGCGCAATACGTGATCACGGCGGTGCCCGATCCGGAGCGGTCGCTCGACGAGTTTGCGCGCGTGGTGCGGCCGGGCGGCGAGATCATCCTGGTCAACCACCTGGGCGCGGAGGCGGGCTTCCGCCGGCTGTTCGAGCGCGGCTTCGCGCCGATCGCGCGGCGGCTCGGCTGGCGGCCGGAGTTCCCCTGGGAGCGGCTCGCGTCCTGGGCCGCGCAGCACGGCGGCGTGCGTCTGGTCGAGCGCAGCCCGATGCCCCCGCTCGGGCATTTCTCGCTGATCCGGTTCGAGCGGCTGCCGGCGCGGGCGTCGATGGCACGGGAAGCCGCGATGACGGGGTCTTGAGCGCGCGGGTGGGGCAGTGTGGCTTTGCCGTGAGGGCTTGGTTTCCGGCTGTTTTTTCACGCCTGGCCGTGGCCAAAGCACCCAGCCGAGCTGCCGACTTGACCGCGTGCGGGGCATTCTCTATCAGGCCGCTTCTCCAATCGCGGCGCTCGCCTTGGGCGCCCACGCTTATTATATTGGAGACAGCGTGGGGTCCTTGACCCCATCGGCGGCGGGGTAGCTCAGTTGGTTAGAGCAGCGGAATCATAATCCGGAGGTCGCCGGTTCAAATCCGGCCCCCGCTACCAAAAGATCAACGGACAGCTAACGCAGGCTCACCTCCGCGACCTTATCCTTGTAGCTCTTCTTGGGGTCGACGCCGAGCAAGAGCTTGACGCCTGCGAGAATGCTTGAAGCGTCAGCCCAGATTTCCGCGCGCTCGGGATCAAGACGCAGGAGCGCAAGCTTGGGATCGTCCTTACCGCCTTCGTACCAGGCTGCGACGTACCGGTTCCACAGTCGATCGATGACGGCTCGATCAGTGTCGAGCCTGACCGTGCCGTGAATAGTAGCGAAAAGGTCGTGTCCTTTCGACGTAAAGGTCGCAATGGCACGATTGCTCTGGGCGGCAAGCTTCTTCACAATCGTGTTGTCTTTAGCAGTAAAAAACCAGATCGGGCCACGATCGTCATGCTCAAGCTGCGCTGTCATCGGCCTGGCGTGTCCATCCTCGACGCCGTCCAGACCCAGCATCATCGTCATGTCGGATTTCAGTGCCTTCCAGAATTTCTGCTCAAGCTCCTGTGGGGTCGGCATGCGCTGATCTCCTGCGGTGAGAAATTATTTGTGTTCTAACCCGCCGTCGTGCCATCAGTTCCAAATTCCGCTTACCGTCCCTTGAACTACGACTTACTCTCAAAGAATAGTGATTACGGTCCTCTGCAAACGCACGTGGATTATGAAAAATGACCGACGAAATTCTCGCAGATCCGCGACATACGATTTCGTTTTCATCCATTCCTGGTCTGCTGGAACATCATGCCCAGCGCAGTCCGGACGCGCTGGCAATCCTCGCTCCGGGACGTGCACCGCTGACCTACGGTCGGCTCTACCAACACATCGAGGACGTGGGCCGCACGCTGCGCGCCATGGGGGTAGGCCGTCGTGACCGGGTCGCTGTCGTGCTGCCCAATGGTCCGGAGATGGCGGTGGCGTTTCTCGCCGTGACGGCATGGGCCGTGTGCGTTCCAATCAACCCTGCCTATGGGGCCGAGGAACTGGACAGGTATTTCGCTGATCTGCGACTACGCGCCTTGATCACACAAGGTGGGGTGGATTCTCCGGCACGTCGCGTCGCGCTGTCGCGTGCGGTTCAAGTCGTCGATCTTTTGGTTGAACCCGATGCAGATGCCGGCATTTTCGCACTGGCAGGAGAGCAGGGGAGGGCGCGCCCTCACGACACAGCCAAAGCTGACGACGTGGCGTCGTTGTTGCTCACGTCAGGCACCACGTCGCGGCCAAAAATTGTGCCACTCACGCACGCCAATCTGTGTGCGTCGGCCTATGGCTCGATCGCGGCGCTGGCTCTGAAAGAAACCGATCGGTGCATCAATGTCGTGCCACTGTTTCATGGGCATGGTCTCCATAACGTCCTGCTCGCTACGGTGGCGGCCGGCGCGAGTGTGGTGTGCACCCCCGGCTGCGATGTCGACAAGTTCTTCGGCTGGCTCAGAGACTTTCGAGCAACGTGGTATTCTGCAGTCCCGACCATGCATCAGGCCATTCTCGCCCAGGCTCGGCACATCGGCGAGCGGCCGGCGGATTGTCAGCTGCGCCTGGTCCGCTCCTCGTCGGCGCCACTCCCGCCCCATGTTTTCGCAGAGCTGGAACAGATGTTTCAGGCACCTGTGATCGAGTTCTATGGGATGACAGAGACGGCCTCCTCACCGCTGGCATGCAATCCATTGCCGCCTCGCGTGCGCAAGCCCGGTTCGGTTGGGATCCCGATCAATCTGGATGTCGCGGTGATGGACGACCGAGGCACCTTGCTGCCCGGCGGCCAGACCGGCGAAGTCGTCGTCCGCGGAACGGCCGTCATGGGTGGCTACGACGGCGATCCAGCAGCAACGAAGGCCGCGTTTGCGGGCGATTGGTTCAAGACCGGCGACGTTGGCTACTTTGATGCTGACGGCTACCTGTTTCTGACCGGCCGCATACGAGAGATGATCAATCGCGGCGGGGAGAAGGTCACGCCGCAGGAAGTCGAAGCCGTTCTGCTGCAACATCCAGCGGTGGCGGACGCCGTAACATTTGCCGTTCCGCATCCCACGCTCGGTGAGGACGTCGCATCGGCCATCGTGTTGCGGCCCGGCATGGCCGCCACACCGAACGACATTCGCCAGTTCGCCATTGGGCGCATCGCGGATTTCAAGGTCCCGCGCCAGGTCGTCATCGTCAAGGAAATCCCCAAGGGTCCAACCGGCAAAGTCCAGCGTATCGGGTTGTCGGACAAACTAGGGCTCGCGAGTGGCACCAAGCCGCGGCAGGCCTTCGTGGCTCCGCGAACTCCGCTCGAAAGCTCGCTGGCGAAGCGCTGGGCGGAGATCCTTCGGGTCGAGCAGATCGGTATTCACGATGACTTCTTCGCGTCGGGCGGGGACTCTCTCCTGGCCTCCCGCGTTCTCAGCCACGTCTACGACATGACGCAGATTGAGCTCGAGGTCTCGCGATTTTTCGAGGCGCCGACCGTGGCGGAGGTGGCGAACCATCTGGAGCGGTTGATCGAGGCCGGCCGCTCGTCTCCCTCGGCTATTGTCCGCGTGCCGCGCGACAATGGAGTAGCGCCGACGTCCATCGAGCAGGAGAGGTTATTAAAGCTCCAGCACGTCCTGGATGACATACCGTTTCTCAATGTCCTCTATGCGCTGCGGCTGACGTCGCCCTGCGATGCAGCGATTCTGGAGCGGAGCATCAACGAAATCGTGCGGCGTCACGAAATGCTGCGCACGACCTTCGCGGTCGTTGAGGATGAATACGTGCAGGTCATTGCTCCGCAGGTGACGGTGCGTTTGGCCAACGATGATCTGCGGGCGGTGGAGCAATCCGAAAAAGCGCCTGTCGTACAAAAAATCATCAGGGAGGAAGCACTTCATACTTTCGACCTCGAGAACGGCCCCCTGATCAGGGCTCGGCTGCTGCGCCTGGCGGGGCACACAGATCTCTTGCTGATTGCCATGCACGGGATCATCCAGGATGGCTGGTCGCTCGGCGTACTCATCGACGAGCTCGCCACCCTCTACGACGCCTTCGCGGCAGGCAGGTCATCGCCGCTGCCACCGCTTCCGATTCAGTTCGCCGACTTCGCACACTGGCAGCGGCACTGGAGGTCTTATCCCGAAACCGCTGCACAGCTGACCTATTGGCTGGAGCAGCTTCATCATCCATTGCCCGTCATGAAGCTCGCCCCGGACCGTCGGAGACGGAAAGCCGACGATTTTCACACCGCGCAGCGGAAGGTGATGTTGCCGGCCACCCTTTCGGAGGCTGCCAAAGAGTTCAGCCAGCGTGAAGGTGTGACATTGTTTATGACGCTCATCGCCGCGCTCAAGACACTGTTGCATCGCTATACAGGTGAAGACGACTTGCGAGTGGCCACACACCTCGCCAATCGTAATCGACCGGGAACGGAGGGCCTGATAGCCCCGCTCGTCAACACGGTGATCCTCCGCACGAGCCTCGGTGGCGATCCTACCTCTCGGGAGGTGATGCGGCGGGTTCGTGCGACAACCCTCGCAGCCTTCGCCAACCAGGACCTTCCTTTCGAACAGGTCGTTTCCGCCCTGGATCGCGAACGCGGTGTTGAGCCTGCGTCGCTGGCTCAAGTGTTAATATGGTTGCAGAATGCCGCGTTGCGGCCTATAGTACGTGCCGGCCAGGGGCTGTGTTTCGAAGAGCTCGATCCGGCTATGCTAACGCACCCGGCGGCCGTAACTGCGTTTGATCTTATGTTGATGTTGCGCGAAAGCAGCCACGGGCTGATAGGGACTTTCGTATACAAGCCGCGCCTGTTCGCCAGCGAGACCATCGATCGTATGCTTGATCATTTCGAGCAGGTGCTAGAGAATATGATAGTTCAGCCGGAGCGACCAATTTCAGCTATTCCCGTGTACCTGAGTGACGGAAACGTTGACCCGAAGTATAAGTACCGTTTTGGTCGATCGGACTAGACTTCAATTGTCGGTGCGAACTCTAAGGAGGGATGCCAGGATGGGCGGCAAAGGTGAGACGGTCAGTTACAGAAGGGAATTTCGTAAGGATATGAGTGCCCATTCGGCAGCGCGACAAGCAGGCGCTGAAAGATAAAATTACCGCGATTATAGACGGGGCTAGCGGTTCGCTCACAGTTATAGCCCTTGTGGGGGACAAACCTTACCAGCCTGACCGGGTGAGTGTTTCGGCGAAGTGTGTTGCTTGGAGCGTTGCTTTGGCATCATTAATTTCGGGTAACCGACTCTGGCCCCATGATCGACCGCGCGGGAGGGTGATTCAAGGCCAATTTTTACGCCAGCGATTGCGCTCCCGCGCGGCCCAGCTAATCGATAGACGCCTAGTTTATCGGCGCATGTTCGGGAGACAAAACGTGCGAACGATTGCTAAGTCCTTCATTGTCATTTGCCTTGGTCTGCTGCTGGGCAAGCGAGCCAACACGCAGATAGAGTTCCCAGTGAAAGTCAGCATTCACAGGGAGTGCAGCGCGCAGCCCCGGTGAGTAAAGCGGAAGTCGAAAGCCTGTTGCGTCGTGCGTCGGATGTACTTAGCCGCTGCAATGTGAGGCTTAGATTGGATGCTCTCGCAAGATCCAACCTTCGACTCTGCGCCCAGCGATTATTAACAATTCATACCGATCTCGAAGCAGTTCATCGCGTGGGCCTGCGCCAGAGGGCTATCAAGGTTGTCCAAACAATCAGCTCTTGTATGGAGCAACCCCCGTTTGCCGGATGCTCTTTTCGACCCAATACGAACTTCCCTAAAACGATGATTGTAACTGCGAAATCCACCTCTGGTGGACGACGAACGTCCATTTTTATGGGCCCATGAGTTTGGACACACGAAGGGTTTGTTTCACCGGATTGATGACGAACTTGCACTTATGACGCATGTCCACTTAAGCTGTTTAATAAGAACCTCACTAAGGACGAATGCACTTGTCCCTCAAGGGCCCGAAAGGTTGCCCAATTCCAGAACCAACCCAGCAGGCCAGCTGCCCAACACAACCATAGTGGTTAGATCAGGAGCTTTCCGTAGTCGCCCACCTAGAACCGAAGCTCGTGCAGGCTCTGCTGGACGTGGTCTCAAATACCTTGGCATGTCGTGTCGTCGACATTTCTTGCGCCGCTGCCCAAGCCGGTGCGTTACTCGATCAGCTCACTTGCGTAAACGGTCAAGAGCCGTGGCATCTTGAGACCAAGCTCCTTGGCGGTCCTCATATTGATGGCCAACTCGAATTTGGTCGGCTGCTCGACCGCGATTTCGCCGGGTTTTGTACCGCGCAGAATCTTGTTCACCATCTGGGCTGCGCGCCGGAACATATCCTCGAAGTTTGGTCCGTAGGACATGAGACCGCCGGCCTGGACGATGTCGCGATGACTGAACATCGTCGGCAGCCGCGCGTCGCGCGCTAGTGTGATGATCTGTGTTCGATTGGCGCCGATGAGTGCATTGGTTACGACGTAAAGTGCGTCCGCTTGGCCCTCTGAGCGCCGCGAAGGCGGGCGCAATATCATCTGCTCGCTGGATTTTGAGGAGTGTGACTCTCGATGCCGAGCGGGCGGGCCGCAGTCTGAACCTCCTCCATCTCCAACTCGGCTCCCGGTATCGGCATGGACATGATTGCCAACCGGCGGAGGTTGGGCACAGCCTCGCGTAAAAGTTGGAGTCGCTTGGCGCCAAGATCGGTCGACTGCCGTGACAGTCCGGTCACGTTGCCGCCCGGTCGCGGCAGGTTTGTGACAAGGCCCTGGCCGACCGGATCGAGCGCAATGGCGAAGACGATGGGGATTTCGCTTGTGGCCTGCTTCAATGCGGGGACGGCCGCCCCATGCGAGACAATGACGTCGACCTTCTGTCTGACAAATTCGGCAGCGACCTCGACATCGCGATCACGTGTTCCTTCTGACCAACGATAGTCGATCGTGATCGTGCGACCGTCGATCCAGCCCAGCTCAGCCAGTCGCTGCACAAAGGCTGCGGTCCACGGACCCCAACCCGAAGCGTCCGCACCAAGAAACCCGATAGCCGGCAGCTTGCGCGACGGCTGCGCGTACGCCAGAAGCAGCCATCCCGCAGCACCGCCGAGAACGGCGATGAGTTCCCCGCCTCCTTAACTGATCGGGTCGCATCTGCTCCCTCATAGTCAGCGATGCCTTGCAGGATATCGAGTCGGCGCGGACACGTCACGAGGGTGTCGGAACGATCTTTCGCCTTCCTGTTCCCCAGCACTGTCCGCCTGGTCGTTCGCGCTCGGCATCGCTTCGTTGTATCGCCGCCTTTATACTTGGCACCGGGCCCTAAAAAGGGTGCCGCATGAAGATTCCCCTCATTGGGAATTTGTCGGCGGCATGGCACTTTTCGGGGTGAACGGGGCGCGCGACAATCGTCCTCATGGTCTGGCTCGGCTCATACGTAGGTATTGTCGGACGGGCTCACGACTACGTTGATCCTGGACTATCCCAACGTTTACGGCCGAGGATTTGGTATACCGGGAGAGCGACGACGGCCGGTCTGTCAGGAGGCCTGCCGCCATTCCGCGCAAGGGGCGGCACCGACTTTGTTATGGAATTGAAGCGCCGTCGAGTAGCTCGTGGAGCGCGGGATCCGCCTGACCGGGAATTGCGAGATGTCCGGTTGCATCGCAGGCCTTGCGGAGAATGCTCGGAAAAAAAGCGCTAGGCAGCTCTGGCGAGACATTCAATGCGAGTCTAAAGAGACTGGGCAAGGTGGTGACCTTGCCGGGGATGGTCCGCCGCCTGCGCGCATCCCGCGAGCCCCATCAAGGGCGTTGCGTCAGCCGGGGCGAAGCGTTCGCCCGGCTACCGCGATGCTCACCTAAAACATGAGGATGAAACGCGTCATCCGGAGGTATTGCGGCGCGCCCGTCGTATGGTGGCCCGAGAGGCCCCCCGATGATTCGATTCGGCAACGCTCTTCTATTGATCGGGATGGGTGCGAGCCTTTGCGGCTGCGCGTCGAGACAAGTGGCGATCCGTGCCGAAATCCAGCAACCGCAGCGGGGGGAGCACGAGGTGTCGTCGGAGCCGGCGATTGCGACGCGAACGACGCAGCCCGCAGCTTCGGCCGACGACATCACGGCTTCGATTGCTCGACCCCAGGAAATCAGGCCATGGCCGAAGCGGGACACGCCTGAATGGAAGCAGCTGCAGGCCGAGGAGCTTGCGCGGGAGCAGCGAATCCAAGAGGTCATGAGCAGCATTTGCCGTGGCTGCTGATTGGCTGCTGCCTTCCTGCTCGCCGGGGTGGTGAGACTTACCAAGCCATATCGCGAAAGCCGCGCTCTACAGGCGGAGTTGCGTACAGCGGCGCTGTGCCGATGTTGTGCGCAGAGACGTTGTGCACAGATCTCGGGTTCATGCCCTGCATCGTGCACAACTTACTCGACAGCCTTGGTTGACCCAGTCGCGTTTGCGCCGAAGTGTGGAACAGCCTTGGAATCAAAGGGATGCCAGCTGTGCCGGAAGAAACGCCGCGATCGGTGCTGTTTCGAAATCGCGCCAAGACGTTTCAGAATTTGGCAAGCGATCTGCAGTCGGCGAGACCGGGCTATCGGGAACTTGCCGCCGCCTATGAGCAACTCGCCAACGAGACGGAGCGCGGTGAGGCGATCCATGCGGCCGCAAAGCCCACGCCCAAGACGGCCAACTCTGAGTAGCCAAGACAGACTGGGCGTTAATGCGGCCGAGCTAGTGCCCCGTTTCCGAAGTTCGTGATACACCTCAGCACACTCAGACACGAACTTCGGAAACCAAGGGGCACTAACAACTCTATGATTGTAGTGCCGCATTTCGATTTGGAGTTCCAAACCGAGTTTGCTGCAGCGGTGTAGGAACTTCAAATCGGCGGCAGGAGGGGCCCACCGTTCGCGGAGGCGCTGTAGTTGGATTGGTGCTTGGCTAGGCCACTGCCTGGGCTCCATTGCGCCGAGCCCGCAATCGATAGCCTGCAGTCGTTAGCCTCGTGCGTGGGAGAGGGCGCCCGGCAATAACTGGCTGACAGCGTCACCAGAGGCTGAAAGCCTTGACCACCAGCCATCCGAGTGTGCCGATCCACACCACTGTCGCGAGCAACGCAATAGCCAGCATCGTGATGCAAAGCCAGCCGGGTCCGCGCTCGGATGCCTGCGTGCTGGTTGAGCTCGCAGGATCAACGACCTCTGGGCGATCGATGTGAAAGGGTGCATTCATGATGCGATTGCCGCCGGAAGAGACTTGCCGCTCTGGTCTCCTGCATTAGTGGGTCCCCTTTGGCTGGCGGTTCAGGTGCCATAAAAATTTATTTGAATGACCTGACGGGGCCTGGCGGTTTCAGTTTTGCGCGCGGTCAAGCCGCTGCTGCCTTCTTGGCGACTTCCGTGAGCCGCGTTAACCATATTGATCGTCCGTTGTTGTGGTCCGGCATGCTGGAGGCGATGCAGTCTGGATGCTCAAGGCCGGGTTTGCTGACAGCAAAAAACCCATCCGGCGCCTCGCACCCGGAATGAATTGGAACCTGGAGCAATCACAATTCAGAGCAGACAGACACGAGCGACTGCCTGGCGCCGAGGTCCACTTCTCGTTGCCGTAACACCCGATCGCTATCGCCACATGAATTGGTCAGCGTGTGCTGACCAAAAGTTCCATGCATCGGTTGGGCGCGATTTTGCGGTAATTGGATACATGCCGAGAACCTCTGGACAGGCGATATTTCGGCCCGATCGCGACAAATTTTGAACATCATGCCTCGACTATCTCTGGTCACGGTACAATTAGGGGGATTGAGCATGATATGGCTGGTGATCTGCGCTGTGACGCTTGCGGTATCGGTCGGGGTCTGTGCGACCGCGGTGGCGATGCAGCCTAATCAAAGCCGTAGCCAGTCAGAGGTCTAAAACCTCAGCATGTCGGCAGTCTCGTGAAAGGTATAACTTGCTTCCAATCCGAGATAGGTCAGATTGAGGTGTGATAGTAGCGCTGGGCAGCGCGTGAATAGTTGCCGAAGAGGGCGATGACGGGGGCTCGAACGGTGGTGCAGTCTTACGGCGTTGAGTGAGCGCCGGCGCGTCGTGCGCCGCCAACTGGCCTGCCCCATTGCGCAAGCGCGCCCACGAGGCCGAGTGGCGATGACTTCAATGAAGCAGCTCGTACAGGCCCCAGCCCAAAAAGGTGGTCCACGCCACCGTCACGATTACGCTGAAGCCAAGAACAGACACTGCAATAATATTGCTGACCATATAGCTTGACCAATTCTGATGTGACAAAAGCGCGCCAAGCAAATGTTGCGCGACGACGAAAAGGCTTGCGTCTGCGCCGCAGGAATTTCAATCGCTCGGCATCGATCAAGTCAAATAAAGTCACCATGTTGCAAATCGGTGTCGTTTTGCTGACAGTAATAGCGTGCGATGAGGTGCTATAATACCATCGCGGCTCTCGCACGCAGAAACTCGATGCTGTCATTGTGCGTGCGGTGACCTTATCTATTGCTCTCACATTCTTGTTCTCTCATTCAATCAGTCTGACTGCGGCTGGCTCAGTTCACAACGCCGCGGCGACGGAGCTCATCAACAAGGATGCGATAATATTGAGCTGACGCGTGAATTCCGCCTTCGAATAGCGATGCATCGCTGTGCAGGTTGCGATGATCGACGACCGCGACGTCCGGGACGAGTGAGAACGCGCGGTCAAGAATTCGATTGACGACGCTGTCATGCCGATCGGTCTCGTAGACAGGGGGCACGATGAAAACGACCTTGACGCCGTAGCGGCGGCCGATGGCGTCGATGGCTCGCATCTCGTGAGCAATCTTTTGCTCGTCACCCGCCCGCAACGCCCGGTCGGCCTCCTTCAGTGCATTCTCGTTCTGAACGAGCGGCGTGCGGTTCTCGGGCCCTGCGACAAGTTGCGAACCGTCGCGACGGAGCGCACCCGACCAGAGGCGGGGCACGCAGCGAAGACCTCCGTAGGTGCCGAGCCGCGACTGCAACATGACTGGCAGGCGGCTCAACCAGGCCGGGGGATTCTCGTGACAATTCGCGGGGCTTAGGGTGCGCTCCTCGTATCCTCCGCGCTGAAAAAGGCTCATGACCACGGTGTTGTAGTTCAGGATCTCGTGCAGCCAGTTGCTGACGAGCTCCCACGAGAGAGCCATGAGCGGCAGCGGACCGTCCAAGCCCCGGTCGTCCGCGCGGCTGCTCAGGAGAACGTCGGGCGGCAGCTCATTGCCGCGATCGATGATGGCACCGCCGTTGTCCGCGTTCGGGGGCGTGACCTGAACGAGGATCAGCTTCTTGGGCAGGTGGTTGAGCTGCGCAACCCGCAGCAGATAGCGGCGAATCTCCGGCAACGACAGGTTGGCGTAGTAGTAGTTGAAGAAATATTCTGCGTCTTCCGGACGGCCGAATGCATCGGCGCCGAAGAACGAAAATGATGTGATTGCCGTAGGCGCCAATCTCCGGCGCCGGATAGGCCTCCGCGAAGCCAAGCTTGACGGAGCCCTCCTGGCGGCGGGTCAAGCCGTACACGTTGAAGATCTGGCCCGGTTGCATGGAATAGAAGTTGAACGCCGGTTCCCGGAAGCTTGGCAGACGCAGGCTCAAGGAGACCGCCCCGCTCAGGAGGAGCGCCAGTGTTGCCCCGAATGTCAGGAGCCAGCGCCGCTGAAATGGTTCAATGGTCAGCATGGTCAGAACCGGAAGTAGATAAAGGTTCGGCTCAACGAGATGAACAGGAGCCCGACGAACATCAGGAGCGCCGTCACGACTGACGAATTGGTGACGGCGTTGTGACTGCCTGTCTCATTGTAGAGCCAGTCGCGCTCGCGAAGGCCAAAGGTGACGAGACCGATCGCGGCCAGATAAAGCCAATCGTACACACGATAGAGCGAAGTGTGCCACGGCGCCACCGTCGCAAGATGGCCAAGAAACGCCGCATATTTTTCCAGGTTCAGGAAGAACAGCGGCCAGCCGAAGCTGACCAGCGTGAAGGTCATGCCGACCGCGATCGGCCGCGGGAGTCGATCCCAGGCCGGGGCAGTGACGTGGTACAGGATGACCAAGGAGCGCGTGATAGAGGCCCCATGCAACGAAGTTCCAGCCTGCGCCATGCCAGAGGCCGACGAGCGCGAACACGATCAGGATATTTCTGACATAGGATTCGCGGCCACCCATCCGGATGTAGACATAGTCGCGCAGCCAATACGATAGCGTGACATGCCAGCGCTGCCAGAATTCGCGCGGGTCTCGGGACAGATAGGGCTCGCGGAAATTGACCGGCAGCTCGATGCAGAACAGCCGGCCGAGGCCGATCGCCATCACCGAATAGGCCCAGAAATCGTAATAGATTTGTGATGACCAGAACGCGACCTGGGTGAACTGGTCGATTCCGGAGAGCTGATCGAGCGGCAGGTCGCTCGCTTTCGCGACCCGCGTGCCGCTGAAGTCGGCGACGAATATCTTGAAGACGAGACCAATGGAGAGGAGCTTCAAGCCGGAAACAATGTTCGGCTTGAGAACTTGCGTGGTTTGCAGCGCCTGCAACTGCTGCCGCAGATCCGCATAGCGCATGATCGGACCCGCGATCAGGTGCGGGAAGAAGGTGGCAAAGCTCGTGAAGCGCAGCAGGTCACGCTCCGGCTCGATCTTCTTGTCGGCAACGTCGAGAGAGTACGACACGATCTCGAACGTGTAGAAACTGATGCCGGCCGGCAGAACGATGCTGAAGAAAAGCCAGAAATGATCGCGAGTTTCGGGCTGAGCCTGGACTGTATCCAATATGAAGCCGAGATATTTGAACATGATCAGGAGCAGAGCAGGCACCGAGATCGCAATCGCGATCGCCCCGAGCTCGCGGCCACCTGCGCGAACAGAAATGCGGTTCCGTAGCCCCACAGAATCGCGATCAGGAAGGCAAGAAGCACCTCCGGTCCGGACGCGCCATAGAACACGAATGAGGAGACGACCAGCACCCAGAGGCGCAACCGCATGGGCACGACATAGAACGTGACGAATGTGATCGGCAGCAAGAGGACTAGAAATTCCAGCGAGTTGAAATTCACGGCCGGCACCTCAGACGGCGATCAGCAATGATCGAAACGTCCCCAGAAAGGACGCTCGCCGTCGAACAAAAAAACGTTATGTCTTTTGTCATGGCGCTGTCACGCATGGTGTTGAAACGGAGCGTGATCTCCAGCGCGTCGAGAGTATCCGGTCGGGCAGCCCGATCAAATGAAAATCGATGGGCTTGGTGGACAAGGCCACTGGGACTTAACCTTAACCGGGGCGTCGGATGGATCACGTTGGCAGCGGCGTGTTCCAAACAATGGCGCCAAGGATCCATCCGGTGAGCAAGAATTTGCTGGTTACCGATTGCTTGCGCAGTGGCGTTGAGAAAGATGCAGGCTGCAACCCCGCGGCTATGATCTACATACGGGCCGTGTGGTAGCTCGCGCGCGACTATCGATTCTTAAAAGGATGTTTGAGAGAGCGGGCGATGTTGCTCTACAACTATGTCTTGCGCCACGTCACGATCGAGCTGGCCGCGTAGTTCCAAACGGCGCCCACCAGGATGCCGGCAACACCCGAAATCCACCAGGAGAAGTCGCGCACGAACAAAAAGCTCGCGACGCCGACGTTGGAGACAGCGCCGGCCGAGCACACCAGATAGAAGCTGAGGAGGCCCCGCAGCACCGGCCCAACGCCCTTCAGGCGCCTATCGCGATAGGTGAAAATATTGTTGAGAAAGAAATTGAAGGTCATGGCCGCCATGGTGGCTATGCTTTGGGCGACCACGAACTTCGTTTGGGCCGCTTCAAACAACGTCGTCAAAACAGCGAGGTGGACAATCACGCCCAACCCGCCAACGGCCATGAACAAGATGAAGCGTACGGGCACCCAACGGCCGATCATCTTGTCGAGCAGGAGCAGCAGGTACTCGAGCGACACCAGCGGGTCGAGCTTGCTCTCGCCATGCTGCCTTGATCGAAACACGTAGGGAAATTCCCGAATGCGTAACGACGCGGGTGACGATGTGATGATATCGAGCAGGATCTTGTATCCCTGCACCGAAAGCCCACGCACGACCGAGTCGAACAGGTCGCGTCGGATCACGAAGAAGCCGCTCATTGGATCGCTGATATTCACCTTCATGACCAGCCGCGACAATTTGGTCGCAACCTGGCTGATGGTCTGGCGGCGCTCGGTCCAGTCGCCGACACCGCCTTCGCCGGCATAGCGAGTCCCCACCGCGAGATCGCATTCCCCCCTTTGGATGGCTTCCAGCATCGGCCGCAACAGCCGCTCGTCGTGCTGCATGTCGGCATCGATGACGGCGACGTAACGGGTCGACGAGCTCAGTATGCCTTCGACGACCGCGGACGACAGGCCGCGTCGGCCGATACGGTGAATCAGGCGGACCCGTGGGTCGATGCGGCAGCGTTGCAGAGCGATGTCGCGCGTGCGATCTTGTGAATCGTCATCGACGAAAATGACTTCCCAACGAACGTCCGCGAGTGCCGTCTCTATCTTCGTGAGCAGCGCCTCGATATTGGCCGCCTCGTTGAGGGTCGGCACGATGATCGTCAGCTCTGGAACGGAGTGAGAGTAATCCCGATCTTGCTGCGTACAATCTGGCAAGGTTCCGCGGGACACAGTCGATGTCATGCCCGCAACATACAGAAGTTCTCAAGGTCCCGGCAAGCTGCGACTGCAGGAGCCACGCTCAATTCGGTCGATATTGCAAGCCGATGCTAGGACCCGCGTCCGATCGCCACTCCAATTACCACCTAGCCGCGGTTCTGTGGCCTCCCCAACTCGCACGGGCCACTACTTGCCGCCGATCACAGCCATGCCCTGAATCTCGATCAATATCCCGGGTCGCGCGAAGCCCGTGACAGTGATGAGCGCGCTGCCCGGAAAGCACTCCTTGAAGATCTCCTTGCGAATTTCGGTCAGCCGATCACCGAGCCGCACGTCGTTGATGAAGACAGTCATGGTGACCATGTCCCGCAGCCCGGCGCCACCCACCGCCTTGATGGTCTTGTCGAGCTCCGCGAAGATGTCCCGCGCCTGACCCTCGAAGTTCTTCTCGGGCGAGCCGGTCTGGCCGCCGAGCCATACGGTCTTTCCGCCTTCGGTGATGACGGCGCGTGAGAAGGCGCGCTCTTGGGAGCGCGCGTCCGGGGCGTAGCATTCTTTTGCAAGGGCGGACGCCGAGAGCGTGCACGCAAGCGACGCGACGGCAACGACCAAGCGCGTGCGAGTCGGACGGGTCATGAGCTCCTCCTGGAAGGGCGCGAGAAGTGAGCAGGTTTCCTCGCGAATGATGGCGCGTTTCTGACAACTCCAGAAGCCACCCGAAGGGTTGCTGACCCATCGCTTCCGCAGTCCGGTCAGGGAGCTGCGATGAACCGCCACGGCTCCACGACCGGTGCGTGCTGTCTTCCGCAGTTTCGTCCAGAGCGCGCAGTGACTCGTGCTTTGCGGTCTCCGCGATGACCTGCGGCTCTTATTCCTCGAGGAGCGCTCGAAGTTGATCTCGCCGACCGAGGTTACCCGCATGAATTTGCTCAAGCACCATGAGCTCCTTGCGTGCCGCTGTCGTATCGCGCCCAAACTCTGTCAAGAGGTCAACGATGCGGCGCTGCTCGGCAACCTTCTGTTCCGAGATATCCAGCTGTCGCACAGCCTCAACGAAATTGTCCATGATAGTGTCACGATCCATCTCCCCACGCCCCCTGATTCGCGTGAGATGGTGGTTGAGTCATACGGCCGGAATGCGTGGGTCTGCGAATTTTTCTGTGAGTTACGATGTCTTGCACAAGCGCAACGAGAGATGTCGGCGGCCGGAGGTCTGCGAAGCGACGGGACGGACGCGATCCGCGTGTCTCACGCTGTGATATCAATCGCACGCTGTGATATCAATCGCATAGCAAGCGATTGAGCCTGCCGACACGCAGATGCAGACGGCCTTCGCGCAAATCGAAAAGTGCACGTGGTGATTGCAGGTTGAGCGATGAGCGCTCCCCGTCACTTTCAGGAATTTATTCAGCCGCTCTGAGAAGTGATTTATGTACTCGGACAGGCTCTGGCCTCGTTGAGTGGCCTGGATATGTTTCAATCGATCGCGGATGGGTGCGGGTGTAGCGCGATCGGGTTGAATTGATTGTGACGCACTTCCATGAACGCGTGCTCACCTCCCGCTTTTGGTGCGAGCATCGGCAGTCCCTGGCTCTAAATAGTGGAGCGGATTTGACATTCGCTACCCACCCAGCTGCGGGCTCGCGAAGCGAATGTCAAATCCAAAGCTCCACTAGAAATCTATGCTTGCTAGTGGTCCTTGATTCTAACATTCGCAAGAGAGCCCGCCGAGAAGGGATGCGAATGTTAGAATCGGACTACTAGCAGCGTCCACCGATGGCGAAGCAGATCAATGCCGCCACACGTTCCGACTCACGCCAGCGGGATCATCCCGGTCCACCATTGGGTGAACGGTCCGACATCGATGTCGTACTTGCGAGCGAACGTCAGCTTGCCGTCCTGGCTCATCCGGAACACCGTCAAACCAGCCGGCATGTCCACGACTTTGCCTTCCTCGCGTCGCGCACTGCGCGAAAGCGAGCCGGCGACGAGCAAGCGCCCGCCGGTATCGAGCCCGAACGTGCGCGGATGCGCGGCACGAATGTCGGCGTGCTGAATGGGAGTGGGCTCGCCGGTCTGCTGGTTAATGGCGAACACCGCGATGTTGCTTTCGCCGCCGCTGAAAACCATCTTGCCGTCCACATTCTCCACTCCGGGGCCGGCCGCCTGGGCCAAGCCTGAGCGATTGCCGAGATACAGAAACCGGCCATTCGGATGGACGTGGATTGGACCAGCGCTCTGGATGCGGAACTTGTTGGCGGGGTCTGCCAGGGTCGGCTTGGTGAATGACGGCTCCGGCGCCAGATCGCCATCCGGCGTCATCTTGTAGACAATCAGTTGGTTCTGCCGTTCGACCGACAGATAGACCCAGGGCTGTGAGGGATGAATGTCGAGGTGCCGGCCTCCGTAACCGTAGCCGCCGTTCGGTGCAATCTTGCGTTTGTGAGAAAGAACGCCGTTCTTGAAATCGTAGACATGGAGCGAGCCGGGGTCTTCGGGCTTGCTTCCCTCGGGATTGTTACCGCGCGCGACAATCAGCACGGTTTTGTCGGCGGGGGTTGCCACGATCTGGTGGAAATAGATGCCCTTTTCAAGCGTGTCCGACTGTTTCACCTCGTCGCCGATGCTGCCGTCGCCTTTGATCTTGTGAACGGAGACATTGGAAGGGAAGTTGTAGGCCACGAGCACGTGCTCGCCGGCGTGGTCCACGCTCGCATGGACCGGCCGTTGCCGCAGCTTGATCAGCTCACCGTGCGGAGCGAGCTCGCCAAGCGGTGTGACGCGAAATGCCGCAAGATAGTGCTGGTCGGGCGGATAGCCAGGCACCGGTGCGATCCCAACTCCGCCAGAGCTTGTCGCCACGTAGAGGTATCTCCTGCCCGGATGTGGCCATGCGTATTGAATGCCGCCGGGGAGGGTAACCGCGGCCCGCTTGGCCAACGTGGCGGCGCTGAAATCAACCTCGTAGTGGGTCAATTGTCCGCCGACGCCGGAATAGAAGGCGCAGTTGGTTTTGGCCTGAGCGAATGCCGAGCGAGGCGTGGCAAGTGCGCCCGCGAGCATGCCGGAAAACGCGCGGCGAGTGATGGCCATGGCTATTCCTCCCTGTCGAAGCTTTGTTTGCAGCTATCTAATCCCTACTCGGGAGCGTGCACAACCAAGAATCGCCCTCTTCAATTGCGCCCATGCTGACGATTTGCCACAATGCGCCGCCGCCATAAATGATGGGAGGGGAGCTCGAAGACATCATCAAGAAGGGCAGTGCCGTGGTGGTGCAGAGCTCCCGCGTGGGCGAGGGGCGCATCGTGCGCGGGAACAACTGGTACGAGTCCGGCATGGTGGCCGCGGACAACTTGAGCCCGCAGAAGGCGGCGTTGTTCTTGACCCTTGGGTTGACCAAGACCTCGAACGTGGACGAGATCCAGCGAATGTTCGACGAGTATTGAGCGGGGCGTTGGTACGCCCTCTTTTTCTCATCGGAATTGTACTCGATGGTCGTCGGGTTGGCGGGAGCTTGCGTTCGTCACAATGTTCGTTCGTCACAATGTTCGTTCGTAACAATGTTGGCTGCACCTGTCCTGACCGCGGAGCCATGATGGCTAACGAATTTCGGACGCTCGATTCCCACTCCGCCGAGTATTTCGGCGAGACTCGTGACTATTGGTGGAATCTCGATTTTCTTGAACTGATGGGCAGAAGGCTCTCGCTCGATCGTGTTCGAGATGTCCTCGATGTCGGATGCGGTATCGGTCATTGGGGGCAGTTGCTCGCCAATGTGCTGCCGCGCACCGCGCGCGTGCAGGGTGTTGATCGCGATCCACTTTGGGTCGAGAAGGCGAGCTCACGTGCCGCTGCTCGTCAGCTTGCCGACCGCTTCAGCTATCAGGTCTCTGTTGCCGAGACGCTGCCGTTCGCCGAGGCGAGTTTCGATCTCGTGACGTGTCAAACCGTGTTGATCCACATGCCCGACCCGGGCGCCGTGGTCGGCGAAATGGTCCGTGTTGCGCGCCCGGGCGGGCTTGTGCTGGCAGCCGAGCCCAACAATATTGCGAACTCGCTCATCCTGGACTCGCTGAGTTTCCACGATCCGGTCGACGAGATCATGACTCGCGTCCGTCTTCAGCTCACGTGTGAGCGTGGCAAGGCGGCCCTGGGCGAAGGCAATAATTCACTTGGAGGGCTCGTACCCGGCCTCTTTGCTGCACGCGGCCTGATCGATGTCCGTGTCTATCTGAACGACAAAACGAACGTCTTTTTGCCGCCCTACCGGAGCCTCGAGGAGCGCGCCATGCTCGAAGAGCGCGCCGATCTGGAGCATCGCGAGTTCTGGCTTTGGAGCCGAGAGGACACGCATCGCTATTTCCTCGCAGGCGGTGGTCGCGAGGAGGATTTTGATGCGCTGTGGTCGATCGCAATTGCCAGCGACAGGAAGTTCGACCAGGCGATCGCCGAGCGGACTTATGCAGGCGCGGGAGGGGGTATCAGCTATCTTGTTGCCGGCAGAAAGCCGGAGCTCAGCGCCAGTTGATGCGAGGAGAGGCCGCGGGGAGCGTGGCCAATCGGATCGGCGGATCGAGGCTTTCCCGCACGAGATCCAGCGAATATTCGACGCGTATTGAGCGTAGCGCCTGGGCCCGCGCCAGGCTTCATGACCGTAAGTACAAGCTCCATGATCGTAAGTACAAGTGACTGAGCCCCGCATCGGGCTAGTCTGCGCGCTTCGTTTTGCGTCTGGCTGTTGATGACGCTGACAGCCCCCGCCGTTCCACGACCCCGCTACGGGGGCCGGTCCCGCATAAGGCAGCTCTTGCAATTGGGCCGTGTTCACATTGGCGAATACGGCCTCGTCAGCGGAACGGCCAGGCGTCGGAATGGTTCTTAAGGTCTATGGAACCTCAATGAGCTGCGAGTTGAGATGGATGCTGTCCTCGTCAAGATTTTCGCTGTTGCGTTGACTTTCAGTCAGCTTGCGACCGAGCCAGAACCGAGGACATCCTTCGATCCCACCGCGGATCAGCAGCATGTGATCGACCTCCTGCGCGCCGGTTGTGAGCGAATGAAACGCGCATTTGACGTCGAGGCCATCAATATCGACGATCTGATTGCCACCGCAATGGATGACCCGGAAGCCGCCTCTGGCGGCCATGCGGCATTTCGGGGGATCAAAATCTCCGACCTGCATGTCGCCTATCGACAATTCTGCAAGAACGAGACGTTCGCCACCCCGGTGATCGATATCCAAGGAGTGATCGGATTCTACAATCGGACACTCGCTGGTCTCCCCGACCATACACGCCTCAAGGGCGCGCGCCTGCCTGGCGCAAGCGAGGTGCTGGACCTCAAGGGCGAGCGTTTTGGGGAGATCCACGAGCGGGACCAGCGCCGGGTCTGGGTCAGCTTGTCTGAGGTTCCAGCTCACGTGCAGCAGGCATTTGTGGCGGCAGAAGACAAGCGCTTCTATGAACATAAAGGGATCGACGAGCGTGCGTTGGTGCGTAGTTTCATCGGCAACCTGACACAGGCCGGGCGTCCACAGGGCGGATCGACGATCACGCAGCAGGTCGTGAAGAACCTCCTGGTCGGAGACGAGCTGAGCTACGAGCGCAAGATGCGTGAAATGGTTCTGGCCTCACGTGTCGAGCGCACTCTCAGCAAACCGGAGATCCTGGAACTCTATTTGAACTCAATCTTCCTCGGGCGGGCGTCGTCCGGAGTCGAAATGGCTGCGCGCAGCTACTTCGGAAAATCGGCGCGTGACCTGACCTTAGGCGAAGGCGCTCTGCTGGCGGGCATCACCAAGGGGCCGAACTACTACAGTCCGATCCGAAATGTGGATCGCGCTCGGGAGCGGTTCCGATACGTGCTTGGTCGCATGCAGGACGATGGTGCAATCACCGCCGAGGAGAACAAGCGGGCGCGCGCTGCCTTCCCGGATATCGTGCCGGACGATCAGGTCGAACGGGCCCCTGGATCGTATTTTGCGGACTATGTCGGGCGCGAGCTTGCAGCCACAAGCAGCCTCAGCGCGTTTCGCGTTGGTTCCTATCGCATTCGGTCCACGCTGCAGCCAGATTTGCAGCGGGCGACGGAGCTTGCGCTGCAGGAAGGTTTGGCGAACTACGAAAAGGGTGCAGGGCGCGTCGAGTTCCAGGGCCCCGAGCTCAATCTCTCGGCCGCGATCGAGCGAGCTACAACTGATTCATCGGGAGACCCCGGTTGGCTGCGGGCGTTAAAAAGCGCTCGTCTGCCGCGTGACATTCAATGGAAGGCCGCAGTCGTCCTTGAGAAGGGAAGCAGCAGAAGGGGCGGAGCAATCCGTGTGGGCCTGTCAGATGGCCGCATTGTGCCGCTCGCGGGCGCGCCAGCAATCCTTCGCAGCCTCAATCTTCACGACGTCATCTGGGTTCATGTGGCTGAAGGGAGGGTGAGCACTGCACGGGCAGAGCTGCGCGTCCGCCCCGTCGTGCAAGGGGCCGCGGTGGTGATCGAGAACAAGACCGGCCGCATTCTCGCGATGGCCGGTGGCTTCTCTTATGCCGGCAGCCAGCTCAACCGAGTGACTCAGTCCTATCGCCAGCCGGGTTCCTCATTGAAGCCGTTGACCTATCTCGCCGCTTTGCAGAAGGGTCTGCAGCCGAATACGCTCGTGCGTGACCAGGATATTACGCTTCCGCCAATCCAGGCCAGCAAGCGCAGCGAGGACTATTGGTCCCCCAAGAACTACGACGGCAGCACATCAGGCATCATTACGCTTCGATCGGCACTCGAGAAATCTCGAAATCTCGCGACGGTGAGTCTCCTTGACGGGGGCATTGCGTCCAACGCCCCGGCGAGCCTTGACCAGGTGTGCGCACTCGCCGTGGAGCTGAAGATCTACAAGGAGTGCGAGCGGTACTATCCATTCGTCCTCGGTGCCCAGCCTGTCCGGCCGATCGACCTCGCGCAGTTCTATGCAACAATTGCCAACGAAGGAATGCGGCCGCTGCCGCATGCGATTGAAGCGATCGAGCAGAACGGCAATATCGTGTATCGGCATTCGTCCGCTTTGGAGCAAGTCGGTGGCGCCGATCGAGCCTCCTTTTATCAGCTCAAGACGATTCTGCAGGGCGTGGTTCAGCGCGGCACGGCCCATCGGATTGGCTCGCTGGCGCCCTATGTGGCAGGTAAGACCGGAACGACTGATGACGAGAACGACACCTGGTTCGTCGGCTTTTCGAATGATGCAACGGTGGCGGTCTGGGTTGGTTACGACAACGCCGACGGCCGGCGGCGGACGCTCGGGGCCGGACAGACCGGTGCGAGTGTGGCTCTCCCCATCTTCGAGCCCATCATGCAGGCCGTCTGGGCGTATCGGGCTCCCCGCGCACAGCTCGACCCGCCATCACCGGACGCGAGACGCCTGCTCGTGAGTGCCGGTGCTGACGGTGAGCGACGGGGAAAACGGACTGAGTATCTTCGCCGCGATGCCAAGGGACGTGCAGTGGACGCTCGTTACGCTCTCGTCCCGCGCCGGGAAGGCGGTGAAGCCACCGTCACCACGACCCGCACTCGACGGCAACATCATAGCCCTGCGCCGGCGGAAGCAGGTGTTCAGCCCGCGCGGTCGCCGTGGAGTTGGGGTGCGTGGGGATGGGCACCGCGCCAGCCCGAACCGAGTCGCGCGAACGATTGGCGTGATCGAGGCTACGACGGCCGCAACAACGGACCCCGCTCCTCACCTTACGACCGTCCCGCGCCATTCTCCTTTCGGCCGTTTTGAGCTGTCCGATTCCATCAACGATCATTCCGGGGACGCTCCGGCTCGCATTCCGGCGACCCAGGTGTCCAGCACCTCAATGCCGACTGGATCGAGCGCCACCATGTCGGCGCGATAGCCCGGAGCGAGACGACCGAGCCAATGTCCGAGGCCAAGGAACTCCGCCGGATTGGTAGAAGCAAATTGCAGCGCGGTCTCGAGCGGGACGTCTAGCAGCCGAACGCAATTGCGTAGCGCGCTCGCCATGTCGAGCACCGAGCCCGCGAGCGTGCCGTCCTTCCGCGTGCATCGTCCGTCCTGCACTGTGATGTCTTCCCCGTAGAGCGTGAACCCCGTGCGACTGCCGCCGACCGGCGGCATGGCGTCGGTCACCAACATGGGCCGCGCAAGCCCGCGCAACGCAAGGCGAAGCGTTGCAGGATGAACATGCACGCCATCAACGATCATGCCGAACCAGACGCCCTCACTTTCCAGTGCCGCTGCGATCGGGCCAGGATCGCGGCTGCGGAGTGGCGGCATGGCGTTGAACAAATGCGTAAATCCCGCAAGCCCTTCCGCCATGGCAGCACGTGTGTCGGTGTAGCTTGCCGTCGAGTGGCCAAGACAGACCCGCACCCCGGCGGCAGCAAGCGCACGGATGAAGCCCGCAGGCATCCGTTCGGGTGCGAGCGTCACGACGGTGACGGAGCGGCGCGGCGCAGTGAGGAGCGCGAGGTCGTCGTTGTTCGGGGTGCGGATGTGGCGCACCGAATGCACGCCTGGCTGCTCAGGTGAGAGGAACGGGCCTTCGAGATGAATGCCAAGGATCGAAGACTCTGTGTCGACGAGTGCCTCGACCGCGGCGAGTGCGCTCAGCATCCTCTCGGGCGTATCGGTGATCAGGGTCGGCAGCAGCGCCGTCGTCCCAAAGCGGCGATGAGCGGCGGCGATGGCGCGAATTCCGTCCGGCGTGGGCTCCTCGTTGAAAAGCACATCACCGCCGCCGTTCACCTGCACGTCGATAAACCCGGGCACGAGCCAGGCGCCGTCCGGCAGGGCGTATCGCGGCATGTTGGCCGGTGCGGCATCTTGCGGGACCACGGCGAGGATACGCGGGCCTTCGATGATGACGGCCGCATTGTCCACGACGGCGGTGCCGTCGAACACTCTCTCTGCCACGATGGCGTGCTTTTCGGCTTGCCTCATCGCGTTCGTGTCACCTTCTGCAGGTGGCGTGGCTGGTCGACGTTTGTGCCGCGACGGACGGCCATGCGGACCGCGAGCGCATAGAATGTCTGTATCAGGCAAACGGCATCAACGTCCGGATGCTCAGGCGGCAAGACCGGCAGCCTGCCGGCAGTCGCTTGACCATGCTCGGCTGCAAACACCAGGGCTCCTTTGCGCCGCAGGTCGGCCGCGAATTCCGGCATTCCGGCAGCAGCGGCATCCGTCGGCATGAATAGCAACAGTGGATAGTGCTGCGAGACCAGCGCCATCGGACCATGCTGGAACTCGGCACTGCTGAAGGCCTCGGCGTGAAGATTGCAGGTTTCCTTGAGTTTGAGCGCGGCCTCGCGTGCGATGGCGAGCGTTGGTCCCCGCCCAATGGTGACGAGACTGGCAGCGCGCGAGAATGGATCCAGCGCTTCATTCCACTCGAGCGTGGTCGCGAGCGCGAGCCTTTCTGGAAGGCGCCCGATTGCAGCGCGGAGCGCCTCATCCCCCTTCCACTCGGCGACGACTCGCAACAGCATGGCCAAACTGGCGACGAAGGATTTCGTTGCGGCGACGCTGAGCTCCGGCCCCGCTGCCATCGGCAGCACGATGTCGCAAGCAGTCGCGAGCGGACTGTCCGTCTCATTGACGATCGCGGCGGTGAGCGCGCCGGCGGCTTTGGCCATCAAAGCGAACTCCGTGAGATCGTCGCTTTGGCCCGATTGCGAGATGGTGAGCAGCAACTGGTTCTTGAGCTGCAGCGGGCGCCGGTAGATCGTGGCGACATTGGGGGCAGCGGCGGCAACTGGGATCCCGAGGTGCCGTTCAAACAGGTGCTTGGCAAATGTCGCTGCGTGGGCGGAGCTTCCGCGCGCACAGGTCACGACGAGCGTGGGCTTGGTCCGCCGCGACCACTCGATCAATGCCGCCAGTGGTCCGGTGAGTACGTCGAATTGTCGTCGCACCGCATCTGGAGCCTCCTGCAGCTCACTTGCCATCTGGAGCTCAGCCCCGAGCATCGTGCACATCCGTTGTTTGCAACTGATTCTCGGCCGCGACGCGTGCAAGCGCAATGGCGCCATCAAGGGCATCGCCCGCCGGTTGAATCAGATGCATGCGGGTGTCAGGCGAAACCCATTGCGCCATTATATTCGCCAGGCCACCGACCAGTGCGAGCGGGCGAACATCTGCGGCCACGAGGCGCGCCGCCAGTGCATCGATGTGGCCTGCGGCACGCCGCATGAGCTCGATCGCGACTGGGTCCTGCTTGCTCGCGTGGCTGACGACGAGAGGTGCGAAGGAGCCGTAATCGCGCGGGGAAGCCCGTTCGGTCCAACGCACGATGGCGTGCGGCTCGCGCCGGAAGTGATCGAACAGCTCATCGAGGAGCCCGGTCCAGGGCACGCGTCCGTCGTGGGCCCAGAGCACACGGCGCAAGGCTTCACAGCCGAGCCAGGCGCCGCTTCCTTCATCCGAGATCGGCAAACCCCATCCGCCAACACGCAACTGGCGGCCATGGAACTCGCCCCAGCCGATCGTGCCGGTTCCCACGATGATCACGCCGCCATCGCCACCCTGATGAGCGCCAACGCAGGCGGCTTGTGCATCGGTGACCAGGACGGTCTGCGCGAATGGATACTTCTGTCGCCGGGCGAGTGCCAATTGGGTTGGTTCGCTCGCGCCCGCAAGCGCAAGGCAGGCCGTGACCCGGTCCATATCGCGCCTTGAAAGCCCAGCCTGATCAAGGCATTGCTCGATCGCAGACATGACGGCGATCATGGCGGGCTTGAACCCGAGCCGAATGTTCGCAGGGCCCGTCACTGCCTCGGCGAGCCGAGCGCCTGAGGCTGCACACAGCCGGGCGCGGCAGTGAGTTCCACCGCCGTCAACGCCGACCAGGAGTGTGCCGACCTGCATTCTCAGGACCTTCCGGAAACGACCCATAAGAACGATGTAGGTATCGAATAGGTTGTCGTGTAGCGAACATTTGAGTTCCCTCATGAGTACGGAAGGACCGAGTTCCCGCTATGCGGGGATCGATCTCTGGCAGGCCGACGAGATCGTCGACGCGATGATCGAGGCGCAGTTTGATGCGGTCGCGGCCGCGCGGGCCGCTCGGAGTGCCCTGCAGCAGGCGGCGATCGCCATGGAGGCGCGCCTGCGCTTTCGCGGGCGGCTGGTATACGCCGGGGCGGGAACCTCAGGCCGCCTGGCGGTCCAGGACGGGGCGGAGCTGATGCCGACCTTCAGCTGGCCCGAGGAGCGCCTCGTGCTGTTGATGGCCGGGGGCCGGGAGGCACTGCTGCGCGCGGTCGAAGGGGCGGAGGATGAAGTGGGCCTGGCGCAGCGCCTTGTCGGAGATTGTGTGATCGATCGCCATGACGTCCTCATTGCGGTGGCGGCGAGCGGCACGACGCCATTTACTCTTGCGTGCCTGCGTGAAGCCAAGGCGCGGGGGGCGTTGACCATTGGAATTGCAAACAATCCGGGCACGCCGCTGCTCGCAGAATCCGATCATCCTGTTTTGCTCGACACCGGCGCCGAGCCGATTGCGGGTTCGACCCGGCTCAAGGCTGGCACGGCTCAGAAGATCGCGCTCAACGTGCTGTCCAGCGTCCTCATGATCCTGCTTGGCCGCGTCTACCACGGCCTCATGGTGGACGTGCAGGCGACAAACCGGAAGCTCGTCCAGCGCAGCGAGGAGATGCTGGTGCGGCTCACGTCCTGCGACCATGAGGCGGCACGCGACGCGCTGCGGCGTGCCAACGGCAGCGTCAAATTGGCCGTTCTGTTGCTCAACGGCTGCAGTGTCGACGACGGCCTGCGGCTGATCGAGCAAGCGAATGGTCGGCTGGGGGAGGCGCTTGCGCTTGTTCGTGGGCAGGGCAGCGGGTGAAGATGCGGGGTTGTCTTGCTGCTCCTTTGGCTGGTTTCTAAGTCTCTGTTTTTCAAGCAACAAGTCCAAATTAAAATTGTCGAATCTGCGTCTATAGATTGCGTCATAAAAGTAGCAGCCGGAATTGGACACGGCTGGCCACACTGTTGAACCACTGGACGGGTAGGGGGCACGGCATAGCAGCGCGGCTGCTTGATTGGACTTCAGCAGCATCGCGACCTGACAGCGCTCGGCAATTTGACGTCTGATTAGACGATCGTCTCAAAGCAGAGTTCAAACGGCACGTCCAGCATGACGGTTTCCATGTCCGCCGGCGTGCCGTCGCGCCACATCAGCACCGAGAAACACGCCGGCCGGTCCAGCGCGATCATCGGATGATGCCAGGAATCCGGCCGCATAGGTGATCGCGGTATCGCCCGGTACCACGAAGGCGCGGGCGCGCGCCATATCCGGCATCGCCGGCGCGCCGTCCGGCGCGACGATGACGACGTAGCGCGCCACGTCGAGCGGAAAGAACGTCTGCGACGAGAAGCGAGTGACGTTCCATGACGGTGCCGATGAGCGGCAGCGTCTTCGGCAACGCGCGCGACGCGGACAGCGTGGCGCGCGCGTCTGGCCGCGTGTTCACGAGCGCATCATAGATATGAGTTTCGACCGATGTCCGCGGGCGCGCGCACCACCGTCCCGTGCGGTGCGAATGCTTCCGCAGAAATCGGCTCGATCGACAAGCCTCATGACGCCGCCTCGAACGGATGCGTCGCCCGCCAATGCCGCGCGATGTCGATGCGCGGGCAGAGCCAGACATCGTCTATAGGACTTCACGTGATCGAGCAGCCGCAGCAGACCGGCCGCGCGTGCGGGCTGGCCGATGACGCGCATGTGCAGGCCGATCGACATCATCTTCGGCGCGGTCGTGCCTTCCGCGCGGAGCAAGTCGATCGCGTCCCGCATGTATTCGAAGAAGTGCTGGCCGGTGGCGAAATTGCCGCGTATGAATTTGCTGTCATTGTTGCAGAGCGAATAGGGCACGATCGAGGTGCGGCTTCCCCTGCTACAACCGTCCAGTACGGCAGGTCGTCGTTGTAGGCGTCCGAGTCGTAGAGAAATCCGCCCTCTTCGACCAGGAGCCGGCGGGTATTGACGCTCGGCCCATAGCGGCAATACCAGCCGAGCGGGCGGCTACCGATCGGTCTTCTGCAGCGAGTCGATTGCGCGGCGAATATGCTCGCGCTCCTCCTCCTCCTTGAGACGGAACATCTGCACCCAGCGCCAGCCGTGGCAGCAGATGTCATAGCCACGTTCGGCGATGGCGCGGGCGGCCGGCGGATTGCGCTCGAGCGCGAGCGCACACGCAAACACCGTGAGCGGGATTTTGCGTTCATCGAACGCCGCGTGATGCGCCAGAAGCCGGCGCGGCTGCCGTATTCGAAGCTCGTTTCGGCCGCAAGGTCGCGCTCGCCGGGACCGAAGGGTGCGCCGATCGCGCCTTCGGCATGGCCCTCCGACCGGCCGTCGCCGTCGACGATCGACGGTTCCGATCCCTCCTCGTAGTTGAGGACGAAGTTGAGCGCGAGGCGCGCGCCGTTCGGCCAGTGCGGATTCGGCGGCTTACCGCCGTAGCCGACCACGTCGCGCGCATAGGCAGTTGGTCATCCTTTGTTCTCTCTCCATTCTCACCCTCAAGCACGACTTCAGGTCGGTCGCCGGCCTGCGTCCGGCGCGTGCTCTCACCGCAGTCACTCCGGCTTGATGCCGGTCGCTTTCACGACCTTGCCCCACTTCTCGGTTTCCGCTTCGACATGGCGTCCAAATTCGCTGGGCGAGACGACGAGCGTCGTAGCGCCGAGACTTCTCGAAGCGCCCTTTGATTTTGGGATCGGCCAGCACTGCGTTGATCTCGCGATTGAGCCGCGCGATGACATCAGGTGGCGTGTTGCGCGGCGCGCCAACGCCATTCCACGTGCTCGATTCGAAGCCGGGGACCGTGTCGGCCACAGAGGGGACGCCCGGCAGCGCGTCAGCCGGTGTCGCCGTCGTCACGGCCAGCGCGCGCAACCGGCCGTCGCGCACGAATTCGAGCCCGGACGTCAGCGTGATGAACATGCCCTGCACTTGGCCGGCAAGCACATCGGGCAAAGCAAGCGCCTCGCCGCGATAGGGCACGTCGAGGATATCGATCCCCGCCATCATCTTGAAAAGCGCTTGGGTCATCTGGTTGGCGGTGCCATTTGTGCCGGTCGCCAGGGCAAGCTTGCCGGGATTGGCCTTCGCATATGCGATGAGCTCCCTGACCGACCTGATCGGAACCGATGGATTGCAGTACAATGACGATCGGAGAACGATTGATGCCCGCGACCGGCGCGATGTCCCGCAGGAAATTGAAGGGGAGCTTTCGTAGAGCGTCGCGTTGACGGCATTGGCGGGCGTGACGATGCCGATCGTGTAGCCGTCGGCGGGCGCGCGCACGACAGCCTCGGTTGCGATGTTGGTGCCGGCGCCGGGCCGGTTGTCGACGACGACCGGCTGGCCAAGCCGCTCCGAGAGTCCGTCGGCGACCATACGGACTGCGACGTCGGCTGCGCCGCCAGGCGCAAAGCCAATGATCCAGCGGATCGGCCGTGATGGGTAGGATTGGGCCCTTGCAATGCGCTGTGTGGTCAACGAGATCGATGCAGCGCTGGCAAGCTGCAGGAGATCGCGACGGTTCATGCTGCACCCGAGGAATCGGCACCACAGTAGAGTGCTTTCAATGCCGGCGAGGGTCATCATTCCGCAAGAACGGGCCTGCGTCCACTACACGTCGAGATAGCAACGCGCCGATGGCACGCCTGCATTCGTGCTGATGCCCATCGTGGGGCTGACGCTCGGCCAGCCAGATTGGAAGGCACCGATGGTTTTATGAACACATGTGAACCCAGAGGTCGCGGCTGGTTCAGCAAGCCTTGCTGCGGATCATGCTAAACCTAGGCGCCGATTCCAAATCGAAAGAATCCTCATGCTGACCTATCGCTGCCCGACTACTGCCAAGACCGTTCACTGCAGCATTGCGACCTCCGAGGCTGAACTGCGGCGGCTTGGCGCATTGAGGCTTTCACTTTGGTGTCCGTACTGCCAGGTCGGGCACGCGATCTTGGGCAAGGTTACGCAGGTTAGTGCCGAAGCCATGCGTTCGGCGGCTTACCGGAGCCACGATGGCGGGAAAGGCGCGAGCGCCCATTTTGCTCACGCCAGATGAGCAGAAGTATGCGATTTCCTCGTCGTGAATTCTTGGTGGAGGGCGCGGTCGCGCTGCGGAACGGTCTCTCGACCCGGCCCTCGTGAAGGGGTCACACTCGGCTCAGAGCGAGTGCCCATTTTCCCGTAGAATGCCCGCTTGTCCATCGCGGGAGCGCGGTAATAGAATTATCAGACGTTGTCATTGTCTGCGTTGGCGGGATCAAGATGTGCGCTTTGGCGAGGTGCGGGTGGCTTCGGCTGGAGCAAACCAGATGCGTCACTATCGAAGAAAGGATATTTAATGGCCACTAAACCCGCCGTGATTTCGCATAGCGGTCCGTCCTCGACCCCGATAACCGAGGCGGAACGGCAGCTGCGGGTAGATCTCGCCGCCTGCTATCGGCTAGTGGCACACTACGAGATGGACGATATGTTCTCGACCCATATTTCGGCGCGCGTGCCTGGTTCCGATACCCATTTCCTGCTCAACCCCTACGGCGTTTTGTTCGAGCAGGTCACGGCTTCCGATTTAGTCAAGGTCGATCTTGAAGGCAACATCCTACAGGACACGCCATATTCCATTAACTCCGCGGGCTTCGTCATCCATTCCGTCGTCCATGCTGCGCGGCCTGACGCCAAATGCGTTCTGCACACCCATACCGTTGCCGGCATGGCGATCGCAAGCCTGGAGGATGGCCTATTACCCCTCACGCAGAAGTCGATGCGCTTCTATAATCGCATCGGATATCACGATTATCAGGGCGTTGCCGATGATTTGCACGAGCACCAGCGGTTGGTGCGTGATCTTGGCTCTCACAATGCGCTGGTCCTGCGCAACCACGGCCTGCTCACGTGTGGGCCGACGGTCGCCCGGGCGTTCTTTTTGATGAAGAACTTGGAGAAGAGCTGCCAGGCTCAGCTGGCCGCCATGGCAAGTGGTGGAAAGCTGATACAGCTATCCGCTGACCTCATGGAGCACGCCGCCGGACAGGTTGAGCATAGGCTCGATGGTGAAGCAAGCGGCTGGTCGGCGCTCCGTAAGAAGCTCGACCACATCGATCCGAGTTACCGCAACTAGACAGCGAACTCCTGCGCGCATATTTGGAAGAGGAAGAGAGCCTCGCCGCAGATCATTCGATCCTGCTTCTCAGGATCCCGATCGTCTTGATGATGTTCTCTTCGAACGGATAGAGCTTATAATCCCAGTACTTTTCCATCCCGATCCTCGATGCCACCTTCTGCCGAAGAAATTGCGTTGCCAGCGGCCGATCAACGAGAAATGTCTGAGCTTCTCCGTCCCTTTGCTTTACGTACAAATAAGGTGTTTCCAGTCGAGGAAGGTGGCGAGTCGACGGGCCGCCGTTTGGTATCGGAATCGGACGAAACTCTTGCTTCAGCTCACAACAAAGATCAACGTTTCTCGCTATAAAATGAACATGTGCATGATTGATACATCCTCCGGCCTTTTGTCGGTCACCAATAGCTCCGTGCTCAAAAACTGTGACCTCTCCAAACTCTGCAAGCATCAGTCGTTCAATGCTTGTGAACAGAGAGATGAATTCAGCATGCGTTTCATCCGGTACGAACGAGAAATTGTCGAAATGCCCGTGCGTAACAAGCAAGACGTACCCGGGTACCCATGCGCCCAGCCCGCAAATCACGTAGTGAAATTTTCCCGAATATAGGATCTCGTTCGTTGGCTCGCTGAACAACTCCCGGTCAAATTTCATCCGACAAAAGACGCAGCCTTCATCGAATGGAGGTTTATCCAAACTACTATCCAATGTTCCAACGATACTCATGTAACGTTCCTAGCTAGATCAGACACCGCATCAACGAGATGATCCTGAGTGACCACGATCCTGGTTGCATGATAGCGAAGCCACGGTCGTTTGTTGTTGGTGGTAGTCCCGGTATAGACGATGATTGGTTTGCCCATTTGGTGGGCATAAGCCATCTCAAAAATACACCCAATGTAATTCCAATTTTCGACCGAACAGTCAAAAATCATAAAGTCGCACTTCTTCAGAAGGGCGAGACCCTTCTCAACGATTTCTGCATCCGTGCTTCCGATTTCGCTATCGAGAGTTTCCGCCACCGAAATGACTTCGACATCAAGTGCGGCCAACAATATTTGGTACTTGTCGTGGTTGGCGATGGCTTCGGCACGGCTCAGGAAATCAATTCGATGCGACAGAAAGGCACGTTTCATTAGAAGCACCGGAAAACCACAATCAACTTGGCCCTCGACGCGTGCAGTGGCCGAGGGGCGATCAATGTTCTGCTGGCAATGCTCATAGCCAACGTCTTGCGCAGCGACCGAATCCCGATGTAGCGTTCAGGTGAAGTTACCAGACGGAGGTATCGAGCTTCCCTCGATTCAACGGCAGCGTCAATGCCATCCGCCGACCAAGCCTGAAGGCAATTGAACCCGCGGCTGCAAGCACAACGTGGAAGCGATGAAATTTTCTCACCGACGTTCTTGTTGCTTGGCGGCGCGCACTGTTGCGCAGGCAGCGATATGGCTTGCGATTCTATTTGCTCCTTACGGGGCACAATCACAATCAGCCAGAACGACCAAGCTCGTTGTTCCGTTTCCAGCGGGTGGCAGCTCTGACGCCCTTGCCCGCCTGATAGCCGACCACATTGGCCGAGCTCGAGGAGCGACGTGGGTTGTCGAGAACAGGCCTGGGGCAGGCGCGGTGATCGGATACGAAGCCGTGTCACGTGCTGCGCCCGACGGCAGTACCCTGCTGATCAATGCCCCATCTTTTGTGATCAATCCGCTGCTGCGGAAAGTGAATTATGACCCGCTGACGGATTTCGAGCCGATTTGCAACCTCGTGCGCCTGCCGTTGGTCATCGTTGTGAGCGGTACCTCACCGTACCGGACGCTCGGCGACCTGCTCAATGCTGCACGGACCAAGCCGGGCGAGCTGACGCTCGCGAGCGTCGGCCCCGCAACCGTTCAGCATATCGCGTTCGAGATGCTAAAACGATTGGCCAACGTCAACATCACCTTCATTCCGTATTCTGGCAATGGTCCTGCCGTGAGCGCGCTCTTGGGCGGCCACGTGACAGCGGTGTTTTCGAATTACGACAATGTTATCGACCAGCTGAATGCGGGAACGCTTCGTGCGCTCGCTACGGGCTCACGGACACGGATTGAGCAGCTGCCCCAAGTGGCCACGGTTTCCGAGGCAGGTTACCAGGATTACGAGGTCGATAACTGGTTCGGACTTGTGGCGCCCTCGAAGACGCCACGAGAAGTCATTTCGCAACTCTCAGAATGGGCCAAAGCAGCAATAGAAGCGCCTGAGGTCAAAACAAAGCTGATTAGCTTGGCGCTGTACCCCGTTGGGATATGTGGCGCGGATTTTGCCACGCATCTTCGTAAGGAATATGAAAGCTACGGGCGCCTCATTCGCGAGGTGAACATAAAAGCCCAGTGAATAAAGCCTGCGATTTCATCATCTCATCCGCTAGTCCCGGCCCGCTGCATAAAATCCTTGCTCTCCGGAGGATGAATGGGGACGCGGACCTTATACCATCGTTCTGGCGGCGGCCTGCCCCCTGGCCATGTTAAGGGCGGGTATCTTACACAGCGACTGAGTTCGTTGTTGTGACGCCGGCGTGTCCGTGCATGGTCCGGTGATCAAGTTTACCGGCAGTCCGATGTTACGCAGCATTTGCGTTCCGCCCCAGGCCCCAAGGGGATCTGCTGCAGCGAGCACGATTTTCGCGCTCGAACGCCGCCGTTTGAGACGCTTCAGAAAGAGAGGAATGTTTGCAGCAAGCATGTCGCCGCCGCATTCAATAATGACAGCATCCGCGGGCGTGGCAAGGCAAGTGTCAAGCGCTCTGTCGAACATCCCCCGTATACCCTTGCGCTTGGATGGATATGTGGTGGGCAGGCCAAAATCCACGCAATCGAAGACCTGTGCGGCTCCATAATCCTGATAGTTCGCAACTTCTTCGAACGAGGAAGTGCCGGTCGCCTTCAATACGATCACTTTTGCATAGCCTTTTGCCAGCAACGTACGCAGCACGCCGAGACCGGCAGTTGTCTTGCCGACCTCTGGCCCGGTCCCAACGATCAGCGAAAGAGTGGCTCCATAATCCTTAAAAGGGCTGACCACGGGGACTGCGAATTGTCGCAGAGTGAGGGTTTCCCCAGCATCACCGACGAGTGCACCAAGATAAGTCGCCTGGCCGAGAAACCTGCTTGCGAGCGGCGTGCCCGTCATCAACTCGCCCACGACACCGCTATACGAAATGACCCAGTATGTCTGTCCCGGCACCAAGCCATCGTTCGGGATGCCGCCCACGAGCACGATATTTGACTCCCGATGCCCCGGTGTTGCGAGGAAGACATCTCCCGGCAGCAATGATTGCAAGCGTCCAAAAACGGTCTCAACCAGGATCGTTGGCGCTGTCGAAGCCAACTGGAATGCACAAACTTGTCCCTCCATCCCTCGAGCTTTGACGTAATATAACGTGCGTGGCAGCAGGACCCGCCGCAGCACCGATGTTGTCTTGACATTAGCGGGAAGCACGCCGCCTTCGATTGCGCCGCGAGGGTTGCTCTTATTCTGGATTTTGGCCTTACGTTGCTCGACGATCTCTAGCCTCTGCGCCATCTGATCCAATTCCACACATATTATCTTCAGTACTTCATCTCTAGTACTTTTGGAGGGCATCTTTCAATACTACTCGAGATCCGTGTTATCGCTACAGATCCACTTTCCTCCAGTGCAGGCCGAATTTACAATAAAGCGATGAGCTAGTTCTAAAGTACTGGGACCGCAGGCTCCCCAGCTTCCAGTATGATAGTTGCGGCAATAGCTCCCTGGTAATCTCGGTTGTTGATGATCTATGCCACATACTCGATGCCACACCGCAATGCGACCGAAGACGGTATTCATTGGCAGCAGTATTGCGGAAAAGAGGCTCGCCCGGAGCCTGAATCGTTAAGAGGCCGCTCGCATGATATGTCCCCGCTGTGGCGCCGATGTCGCAACAAACAAGAGGTTTTGCGGGGATTGCGGCACGGCCTTACCCTGGCTCTGCAGCTCGTGCGGCAGCGAGAATCCCGCCGACAAGCGGTTCTGCGGCGATTGCGGCGCAGCGCACGGCGTTACCCCCGGCGCTCCACAAATCCCGCCTGCCGTGCCGGTACCGGAACGTCGGATGCTGAGTGTCATGATCGTCGATTTGGTTGGATCGACAGCTCTTGGCCAACGACTTGATCCGGAGGACCTGCGAGACGCTATCAACGCGTTTCATGCTCACGTCACGAGCTTGGTGGCCTGCTTTAGTGGATTTATCGCTCGCCACATGGGTGACGGCGTTCTGGTCTATTTTGGCTATCCGCAGGCCGATGAAGCTGACGCAGAGCGGGCCATCCGGGCGGGTTTGGCAATCGTTGATGCTGTTGCGCGCCTTAACACCGCGGCGGGTCCTCCAGGCACACTTGCCGTGCGTGTTGGTATTGGCACTGGCGTCGTGGTTGCGGGTGACCTCATTGGTTTTGGATCTTCCCGTGAGGCCGCCGTTGTGGGGGACGCGCCCAATCTTGCGGCGCGCCTGCAGGCGGCGGCGGATCCGGGCACGGTTGTTATCTCCGATGCCACGTGGCTTCTGGTTGGAAGTTTGTTTGAGTATCACGAGCTCACTTTGCCGAATTTGAAAGGACGACGTAGGGCCGAACGAGCATGGGTGGTGCGGGGAGAGAGCGTCATCCAGAGCCGCTATCAGGCGCTACGCCGGGGGCAGCTGTCCCTCGTTAATCGAACGGAAGAGCTTGAATTGCTGACGCGTCGCTGGGAGCAGGCGAAGGCTGGTGAAGGTCGCGTAGTCTTATTGACCGGTGAACCAGGCATTGGAAAATCGCGCTTGGTGGCTGCCTTGGAGCAATATGCCAGCTCCACGCCGCATCTGTGCCTTCGATTTCTTCTGCTCACCGCATCACCTCAATACACCCCTGCTTTCCAGTCATCCGGCATATTGAACGTGCAGCCAAATTTCAGCGTGAGGACTCGCCAGCTGCCAGGTTGCACAAGCTCGCGAGCTTGCTTCCCGCCGACGCCTCCTCGGAGGACAGGATCCTCTTTGCGGATTTGCTTTCAATTCAAGACTCGGAATCGGACTTCCTCAAGACGCTGCCACCGCAACGTCGCAAAGTAATGACCTTTACCGCGCTGCTCCGTCAGGTCGACAGCCTGGCTCGGGAGCAGCCAATACTCCTCATACTGGAGGATGTGCACTGGGCAGACCCCACGACACTCGAGCTTCTCAATCCTTTAGTCGAAGCTGCCCAGCAGTTGCCGCTGCTTATCCTCATCACAACACGCCCCGAGGTACGTCTGGCGTGGGCGTCTCGTCCGCATGTTACGGTTAGGGTATTGAGCGGGCTTAGTGACGGGCACGCGGCCGGCCTCATAGAGCAGGTCACGGGCGGGCGAGAGCTGCCTCAAGAGGTCATCGATCGCATTATTGCTCATGCCGACAACGTGCCGCTCTTCATCGAGGAGCTAACGAAGACTGTTGTGGGGAAATCGCTCGGGAAGGCCCACCAGCATGCACTGTCGACGGAGCCGCTTTCGGTCGATATGGTTCCTACCTCGCTCTATTCCTCGCTCATGGCGCGACTTGATCGTCTCTTGGTCGGCAAGGAGCTCGCCCGGAGTGGCATCGGTCATCGGTCGAGAGTTCTCATTAGAACTTATTCAGACCATATCGCAGCTGCCCGCCAGACGTCTGGAGGAAGGGCTGGCGGAGCTCGTGCAGGCCGAGATCATTGTTGCATACGGTCATCCTCCATCGGCGAGCTATACCTTCAGGCATGCGCTGGTGCAGGATGCCGCATATGCTTCGCTGCTGCGCGACCAACGACACGCGATCCACCGACGTTTGGCCGAGGTGCTGACAATAGACGCGTCCGGCGAAGCCGTGGAGCCGCAGGTGATTGCTTGGCACTTTGCGGAGGGCTGCGTTCCTGACAGGGCAGTTCATTACTATCAAGAGGCTGCCGAGCGAGCGACTGGCCGATTTGCACTGGCCGAGATGGTCCACCACCTGCGTAATGCCCTGCGGCAGGTCATGGATATCCCGGATTCCCCGGATCGGCAGCGTCTCGAGCTCGCATTGCAATTGAAGATCGGCCGCGTGCTGATCGACCATGAAGGCGCCAACTCCGATGCGGTGCGCACGACGTTCGAGCGCGCCCTGCAGCTCTGCCTGGCACTCGATGAAGTGGAGTTACTGCCTCGGGTCTACGACGGCCTCGTCGTCAATTATCATTTCATCCGTTCGCAACCCGAAAGGATCATTCAATATACGCACGATATGACGTCTGTTCATGAGCGCACCGGCGCTCGTCAGGCGCTGTTCATGCAAAAGAGGGCTAAATCCTTAGCCAACTTCCTGTTTGGGCATTTCGATGCCGCCAGCACAGAAATGCGAAATCTCATCGGCATGTACGATCAAGAACGGCATGGACCAAATTCCGGCATGAGTAGCCGTGATCCTAAAACGTCTATTTCTGTCCTGCTCGGCATGTGTCTCACAATTCTTGGCCACGTTGATTCTGGCGCCGCGATGAGTCGATCCGCCATTCAGCATGCCGAAATCCTTGGATCACCCCGTCAGTCTCAATCTCGCGCTACGACGCGCGTGCGCTCAGGCGATGTTACAAAAGGATGTTCGTCGGGTGACAGAGCTTGCCGACCGGATGACAGCGCTGCGCGCTGCGTACGAAACGTACAAGGGTAGCTGGGAAGGCACATTTTTTCATGATTGGGCGCAGATGTGTACGCGTCCGGATCCGATCTCTGAGCGACCGCATGCAGGTTTTTCTGCACCGCCTCGATACCACAAACAATTGGGCGTTGCTGCCCCTGTACATGGTTTCGACAGCCGAATTGAGTGGCAAAAGCGGTGATGCCGCGACGGCTGCCACCTTGCTGAAGCGGGCATCTGAAATCGTCGACATCACCGGTTCCCGGTGGTGCCAAGCAGAAGTGACCCGATTGCAGGCTCTCTATTGCGCGCGCGATGCGGAAGAATCCATGGCGCTGCTGCGCAGCGGCCTGGCGACGGCGAGCGAGCAGGGCGCCAAGTTGTGGGAGCTGCGGGCCGCGACCGACATCGCCAGACTTTTGCGCGATCGGGGAGATCACGATGCGGCGCGAGAAACGTTAGCGCCGGTCTACGCATGGTTCAGCGAGGGATTGGATATGCCCGATCTCGTGACTGCACGCGAATTGCTCGACGAGGTCGGGCCGAGGTAATGAATCATCACCCCCCTTGTCGAGGATATTTGGTCGAGCTAACGTTATGTTGAGTTGCGAGGTAATTTCCTATTGTAAGCCGGCATTTTCTGTGGCCGGACGTTCTAAAATGGAGGATATCCAATGGGTGGGATTGGCATTTCTATCAACGGCTTGCCAAAAACTGAGCTTACCAGCTTGCCTAACAATGTTCTCGATGAAATCGCCGCCGCGCTGAAGATCTCACAGATCGGCAGGGATTCACTGGCGAAAGGAAAGATTGACCTCCCCGAGAACGTCGAAGTCGAGATTACGCGCAAGACCAATGGGGACTCCTGCATATTGACGAAGCTGCCCGGTGGGGGCTACCGCCTGAAATACAAAGACAGGACCATAGATATACCGCCTATATAACCCATTGAGGGATCCCAGGGCGCTCTCGCCAAATGGCCCGCCTCTGGTCAGGCGCTCGACACGCCTCTGCTCTTGGCCAACATTGGATACGAAGTCGTCTTCTTTGATCGCGCGGCAATCTTCGTGTTGCCTGGTTGCAGCGGCATCACGTTGTTCGAGACAAACATCGATCGGATCCGCGTTCGTGACGCGAACCCGATCGACCGCGCTGGCTGATGAGCATGGCTCTCAGTCTCATGGCGTCATGAGCAGCCTGATGGCCTCATTTTTTAGGTCCCGATTATCGTAAAGCAAATCGTCGCGCGTCATGGCATATGGCAGGTTCCGCTGGACGCCAATATCTTCGATGTCCTTGCCGGCGTTGAGGCCGACTCGCTTGGTTCGGCGAAAGGCAACTTGAAACCCAGCGCCCTTGGCCGCGGTATTCAGGTCAATGTAAGGGGACTGCTGACCTGCGTCTGTGAAGTATTTTCTAAGCTGTAGGTCTGTCCGGACGCCGGCGCCGCCACCACCCGTTGTCTCGTCGACGCCGAGAATCTTCCCGCCGTGGTCCTGAAAGCAGGCGGCAAAAAATTCCGCGGCGCTGAAAGTCATGGCGCTTGTCACGACGATCACAGGGGCGCGAAAGATTACGCGGTCGCTGGAGTTGCAAAGCTCTTTGCGTGTGTACTCGAAAGCGTCTGAAAACGTTGTGCTTGCTTGCAACGCCTGTTGGATTGAAGGGACCCACGTTCCCAGTCCCTGCGGGCCCAGATCCCCCACAGAATTGCCTAGTTGGCAAAATCGCAATGTTACATCAGTAGCCCTGAAGTACAGTTGGGCTGGTTCGATTCGGGCGGTTGGCGAGACCCATTGCACGATGCGCTCGCTTCCTCGCGTACTTCCGCCTCCGTTGTCGCGGACGTCGATAATCAGACCTTTTACATTGGTAAGACTGGCGACCAGATTTCTAAACACACCGACGAACGGATCGTCGCCCAGTAGGCTCACGTCAAACGAGTAGATTCGAATGTATCCGAAGACATCGCGGTTCGGCATTACAATTCGTTCGATCTCTGCGAAAGGAGTGCAAAGATAGTACGGAGCGTAGAGGAATTTCCGAAACTCTTGGATGTGTTGAATTTCATTGCATGAGCTCTGACAGGCATTAGGAAGCTGCGTCAATACTTGCCAGGGCACCTCAACGTCAAATTCCCTGCCACCATCTCGATAATGGACCAGCACCAACTCCTCTTCGGGGCGCTGCCTGCAATTGAAGCGTGCGATAGGTCAGGCGCGCCAGCCCCAATGCGCGCCGGGCGGGGTCGGTGGCGCCCTCTCCGCCAGCATCGTCTGCCGCCTGTTCAATCGTAACACCGTTCAAGGAGAGAACCTCCACTCCGGGACGGAAAGTTGGATGTACGAACCCGGGGGCGACGCGAGACACGATATGCTTGCGCTGGCCGCCTTCGACACAAGCCTCGACTTTGAACGGAAGAAAAGCGTGCGCGCTCGAATACGGGGCTGGCGGCATATAGCGTGTATGCATGTCGTGGAGCGAGGTGAAGATTTTCATCATCGCAGCGTGGAATGGCGGATCGCTATTGAACTGATCGACCTGAGGTCGAAGCATATTCAGGGCACCGAGTGGGTCCGCGCCATAACGCTGCTGCTTCGAAGGAAGGTGAACATACATGCCTCGGATAAGCTCAATCGCTTGATCGACAATCATGCCGCGTTGTGCGCCAGACAACTGATTCGGAGCCGTCCCTGCCTCGACAAGAAAGTCTTTCAAAGGTCTTAGGCAGGGCGTATCGGCCGCCGCGGGCCGTATCGCGGAAATTGGAGCGAGAGCTGTCGCTGCGGCTGCGGTGCCGCTGGCGAGCACGGTACGACGAGTGATCGGGCGCATTGATTCCTCCCTGGTATTTGTATGGAGTGTTTCGGCCTGCAATATTGAAGAAAAAGAAGAATGAAAGACGCTGTAGATGACTTGAAGTGGGCACGCTCTCTGTCGTCGGTCATGAGCGAGAGGGTAGTCTCGCACATTTATTGTAAGGCATCTGTGAAGTACTTCACATCCGGGAAAGCGTCGCTGCGGCCGCGGTGCCGCCAGCTAGTGGAGCGGATTTGACATTCGCTACCCACCTACCGCGGGCTCGCGAAGCGAATGTCAAATCCAAAGCTCCACTAGAAACCTATGTTTGCTAGTGGTCCTTTGATTCTAACATTCGCAAGAGAGCCCGCCGAGAAGGGATGCGAATGTTAGAATCGGACCACTAGCACGGTACGACGAGTGATAGGGCGCATCAATTCCTCCCTGAAAGGTCCTAGTGGGGCGTGTCGACCTACAACATCAAATTAAGAAGAGGAGTGAACTTTTAAAGTAGGTAGGCTTAAGGCGAAGGAAAATCGAATTGCTTATATCGTCTCCTTGCCGCTGGTCGTCGTCAAGACCCTTGATCAGGATGCGTGTCTCAGCCGAGACCGAAATTATCCACCATAGGGTCATGAGGCGCACTGCCGCGCCGCACGCTATTGCGTCAGCGGCGGCTCCCAACCGAGCGAGCTGATCGCTATTACGGCCTGGTCCGAATTCATCACCTTTAGCGCTTTGAGAATTGCGGTGACGTGATTCTTGACCGTCGGTTCTGCTAGACTCAGCTCTCGGCCTATCGCCTTGTTGCTTTTGCCTTTCTCAGGAGCTCCAACACGTCGAGTTGCCGACAGGTCAGGCCGAAATCGGCTGGTTCCACGGCCTCATGCCACTGGCGGCGAAGGGTGCATTAGGCTTCGAAGACGAACGCGCTTCACAAAGAAGAAGCTGGGGTGGAATGTAGGTGCCGCCAGCGAGCACTAGCTCGAGCGCGGTCAGCCTCCTGACGCTCAGAACTTCGGAATAAACCCAAGCGCACCGATATCGAATGCTCTCTGGCAACGCTGTCAGGATCTTGTCGTGCCGACAACACCACCACCGAAACCGTCGGGTGACGCCCCCGTAATTCGTCGAGCACGGAAAAGCCGTTTCGATCCGGCAGGTTCAACTCGAGCAAAACAAGCTGGATTTCTGTGTGCTCCGAGACCAGCTCTATCGCTTGATGCCCATTTGCGGCCTCCAATATGGTCGCGTCGCTGTTCAATCTCTTGAGCCAACAGCTCTAAATGCAATGTCACGAGAGCGAATCCGCCACGGCGTTTGCCGTGAGTGGCGGGGCTACTTTGTTGGGCCTCTCAAGGGCGACGCTCATAATACGCGTCGCGAGCCCTTGTTGCGTTTGTATTTGCCCGTCCTACTGCGTTGGTTCACACTCGGGCGCGATCTCGTGCCGGCAGCCGCGTTGAGATCGGCGGTGCCTTATGGGCTCGGCAAGCTCGGCTTGTACGGACGTTTTCTGTTTGCGGAAACGAGCATCGCGATGGATCAGAGCTGACCGGGGCTAGTGGTCCAATTCTAACATTCGCATCCCTTCTCGGCGGGCTCTCTTGCGAATGTTAGAATCAAAGGACCACTAGCAAATATAGGTTTCTAGTGGAGCTTTGGATTTGACATTCGCTTTGCGAGCCCGCGGCTGGGTGGGTAGCGAATGTCAAATCCGCTCCACTAGCTTCAGCGCAACAAATGAACAAGCGCCCGGCCGATCCGTGAGCGCATGATTGATAGGGCGTTAACGCCGACGGCATCCCCCGATCACGCAAGGCGTACAAAGCTCGCCAGTCCGGCGACTTGTTGACGTGAAATAAACCATTTTACGGCTCTTGCCCGTGAAACAAACGTATCTTTGCAGCTTTTCGCTGATGCTCCCGAGCAGTCCCTTGGGAGCGTTCTATGTCGGCCAGTTCTATGTCGGCCAAGTCCCTTACCTGGCGCGAGATGGCGTCGTTGGCTCAGCGAAGCGCCGGCGTCCGTATCGCCTTGATCATGGTGCCGATCTTTTGGCTGATCTATTTCTTGGGCCTGTCACTCGAGCAGCGCCGGGCGATTGCGCAGGGAGAATTGCATCTCTCCAATGTCGTGCGAATATTTCAGGAGAACAGTGAAAGAGTCTTTCTCGGCGTCGACAGAACCGTGCTTATGCTTCGTCGGCTCTATGAGAGCAATCCTGCCGAATTCAATCTCAAATATTGGGTGGAAAAGGCCTCGTTGAACTCGTCGAGCCTGATCCAAATCAGCTTGATTGGATCGGATGGCTACATGACGGACACAACCACGGACTATGAAGGTCCGCGGTTGTACCTCGGCGATCGTGACCATTTCACTCACCTTGCCAATCGAAAAAGTGACGCGATGTATGTCGCGCCTCCGGTCTTGGGACGTGCATCCGGCAAGTGGTCCATTCAGCTCGCCCGGCCCTTGCGCGGCAAGGATGAAAGTTTCGCGGGTGTTATCGTCGCTTCAATCGATCCCGAGCAGCTGGGGGCCTTCATCGAAACCGCGCAACTCGGAGAGCATGGAAGCCTCGTTCTGCGCAATGCCGACAATATTGTCCTCGTCTCGCGCGGAACGGCGACCCCTGCCATTGGAAAGAGAGATCAACTCGCCGCCGCTCGACGCCGGGCTGGCGCAGTCACCGTATGGGACCTACTGGGGCGGTGGTGTGGTCGATGGAATCAACCGGCTAGTTGCCTATCGCAAGTCCGATATCATTCCACTCGTCTTCACGGCGGGCCTCGCCCGAGACCGGGTCTTTTCGGAGTATCGGCGTCATCAAACCATCTATTTTCTCCTGGCGACGGCACTGTCATTGATTCTGCTCATCGCCGGATGCGCCGACTACCGCCATCTGTCGTGGCTTACTCAAACGCAACAAGAGCTGAAAAGCATGGCCATTCGCTTCAAGTCTGCGACCGAGAACATGTCGCAGGGCTTGAGCATGTACGATGCAGACGGAACGCTTGTCGCTTACAATTCAAGATACCTGCAGATGCATGGCGTGTCGCCCGCGCAGATCAAGCTCGGCACCAGCCTTAAAGACCTTCTCGACGCGAGACAGGTAGCAGGGACGTTTACGGGAAACAGCGAGCGCTATGCCAAGGAGCTCATGGCGCTACTCTCGCTGGGCCGGGTCGAAAGCACAATGACTTTGGTCAACGGACGGATCGTGCACACCATCCACTGTCCAAAGGATGACGGTGGGTGGGTTTCAACTCATGAGGACGTGACGGAACAGAAACGTGCGGAGACTGAGCTGACCAACGTCAAGTCGTTCCTGGACACCGTCATCCAAAGCATTCCGATGCCGATTGTCATCAAAGACCCGGATTCCAGGAAGTTCATCTTCGTGAACCGTGCTTACGAAGCATTCATGCGAATCTCGCGCGAAAAGGTTATCGGCAAGACCGTTGACGAGTTTCTTCCCAAGGATGTCGCCGCGTTGATCGAAGATTACGATACCCGGGCGCTCAACTCCTTTGATGAACTTGTCAGCGGCGAGTTCCCCATCACCACGGGAGCCGGCGACCGTCGTTTCGTTACGATAAGCAGGGCCGTTGTCCGAGACAGCGACCAGAAGGCTCAGTATCTGGTTTCTCTCATCGACGACATCACGGAGCGGAAGAATTCGCAGGCCAAGATCGAGCGTCTCGCTCTCTATGATGCGCTGACGGATCTGGCCAACAGAAACCTGTTCAGAGAAAAGGTCGAGGAAAGCCTGGCGCGGCTGCGGCGCATAGGGAACGAGTTTGCGATCTTTCAGCTCGATCTCGACAACTTCAAGACCGTGAACGACACCTATGGGCATCACGCCGGTGACATGCTGCTCAAAGAGGTGGCAAGCCGGATCAAGTCGACTATTCGTGAAGTCGACGTGGCTGCCCGTCTGGGCGGCGACGAGTTTGCCTTGCTCATTCTGCTTGGACGGGAGGTGGAAAAAGGGGGAACCGAAAGGCTGGCAGCGCGGCTGGTCGAGGTGCTTGGCGCGCCATATCGGATCGAAGGTCAGACGGTTTCTATTGGATGCAGCATCGGCATTGCGTTCGCGCCCAGGCATGGCGACCGTGGCGATGAAATCCTGAAGAATGCCGATCTCGCGCTCTATAACGCCAAGAATGAGGGGCGCAACTGCTTCCGTGTTTACGACGAGAAGCTCAAGAGCGAGGCGGATAGCCGCAATGCCTTGGAGAACGATCTTCGCCAAGCGGTCTGGCGCGACGAGTTTGATCTCCTTTATCAACCGATCGTCGAGAACAAGACGGGGCGTATCAGAGCCGTCGAGGCCTTGGTGCGCTGGCGGCATCCGACCAAGGGCGTGGTACCTCCTGCGGACTTCATCCCACTGGCCGAAGAGACTGGCTTGATCATCCAGCTTGGCGAGTGGGTCATGGCAAAGGCGTGTCACGATGCGATGAAAATGCCCGATGAGATCAAGGTCGCCATCAACCTTTCGTCGGTTCAGTTCGCCAAATCGAATATCGTGGACGCGGTGATTTGCGCACTTGTCGACTCGCAGATGCCGCCGGAGCGCCTTGAGATCGAAATCACCGAAAACGTTCTGCTGAGGGAGACCGAGCCCAATCTCGCGGCGCTGCATCAATTGAAGAATCTCGGCATATCGATCTCGCTCGACGATTTTGGCGTGGGTTATTCCTCGCTCAGCTATCTGACGTCCTTTCCATTCGAGAAGGTCAAGGTCGACAGGTCGTTTGTCGAAAAGCTTGATCGGCCTGAAGCCAAGGCCGTCGTCGCGTCAATCGTCCAGCTGTCGCGGGCTTTGAAGCTCACGAGCTGCGCTGAAGGCATTGAAACCGAAACGCAGCTCCGAGAGGTGACTTCGCTCGGAATCGAGCTTGGCCAGGGCTATCTCTTTGGCGAGGCCAAGGTGCTAGGCGATATCGATTTTTCAATCGTTCACGCGAAAGATGATGCGACCAAGGCGGCCTAGCGGTGTGATGGCAATCCGGTGATGTGCAATGAAGAATAGCGTACAAGGATCATCGACGGAAACGCTCGCCACCCTGGTTGATTCCTCCGCTGCACTGGCCGACAGCCTGTCAGGCCGCAGTATCCGGGAGCGCGGCCGCGTGCTCCGGCGCACGGCGGATCTATTTCTGGGCAATCTGGCCAGCTATTCGGATCAGCAAGTCGAGCTGTTCGATAGCGTGATGTTGAAATTGCTCGACCATGTCGACCGGGAGGTGCGAGAGTATCTGGCAAACAGATTGGCATCCCTCGACGACGGCCCGCGACGTGTCATCAGGCATCTGGCGAACGACGACGCCATCGAGGTTGCCGGCCCCGTCTTGCAGCAGTCGCCCTGCCTGGATGATGAGTTTCTGGTGGGCTGCGCGAAAAGCAAGAGCCAGGATCACTTGGGCGCCATTTCGCTGCGGCCGACGATCAGCAATGAACTGAGCGATGTCCTCATCGAGAGGGGCAATGAGCAGGTCATGCTGAATTTGGCAAAGAACAGCGGTGCTCAACTGTCCGACCATGGATTTTCGCTGATGGTCGATCGCGCCCGCGACAGCCGACAGTTGGCATGCGCCGTTTTCAACAGGGCGGATATCCCGCGTCAGCACATGCTCGCACTCTTTGAGAAGGCATCTGCCACGGTGCGGAGCGAGCTCGAGGAGGAAGCGGGGAGGAAAGCCGGGGAAGTCGCGGAAGTCTTGAGGCTTGCAAGCCAAAGACTGCAGGAAGCGTCACTGGAGGACTCAAGCCGCTATGCAAGCGCACGGCTGCGTGTCGCGGCGTTGCAGGAAGCGGGCGCTCTCTCCGAAAATGAGCTCCTGGCGTTTGCGCGCCAGGGAGAATTCGAGGAGGTTGTGATCGCAATTTCCGAATTGTGTCGCCTGCCGGCAGCTCAGATCGAGCGATTGATGGTTGAGGCGACCTGCGATCGGCTGTTCATTGTATCGAGAGCAATCGGTCTCTCCTGGCCGTGTGTGCGACAACTGCTGCTGATGAGTTCGACCAAGCCAAGGTCTTCGGAGCAGCTGGAGCAGTTGATGGCGACGTACAACTCGATACCGCGAGGATCCGCGGTAAAGACCTTGCAGGTTCATCAGCTGCGAGAGAAGGCCCGGGGAGGGCTGTCGCGCGCGTCGCGTTCGCTCTGTTGATCGGCCTCGGGCAACTCTCTCCTGTGGACATTAGCTCTGTGTGATTCTTGCGACGCCGCTTCTTCTGGTCGTCCACAGGGCTTCATTCAGGACTTCCATACCGTCGAGAAACGTGCTTAGCATCCGGGTAGGGGCTGGGGGCCTCTGGGACATCGCTGTTTGTGCAGGGCGCGGTTACGTCAGTAACCGCGGTGGATGAAAGTTTGTGCGATGGGGAGAGGTTGCGTATTCGCGGGATTGGCTCTCGCCATTCTCACGCTTTGCGGCTGTTCGAACTCGGTTCAACGCCTGGATCTCGGCGAGTGGCACAAATACATGCCACAAGAACCATTTACGGGCGATGAGATCTCCCGCAGCCTCAAAATGTCGAAATCCACACCACGAGCGCCGGTCGCTCGCGATCTCATCAATCGAGCGGAACGGGAGGAGGCGGTCGCTTCGCGCTCTGAATTCAGGCCGTGGGCCAGGGTTGACACGAAAAACATCGAGCCGCTCGAGACTGATGACGACGCGCAAGACCGCAGGCGGGAAGAGGCAAACCGGAAGACTTGCCGGGAATGCTGACTGATTGAAAACAGACTTCGTCTGTTGCTGGGGCCCACACGTAGGCTCATTTCCTCTAGAATACGGGATTAAGAACGCTGTACGCCAATGCCCCAAGGACACGCACCCTTTATGCGCGCCATTTGCGACATAGGCGCGCAAGCCATCAGTGGATGCCGTCGACGCGCGCGCGGCCAGAGCGAATTGGACGAAGGCTCTCGGCCACTGCGTCGTAGATTGCCAGTGCATCAAGCACGCGGCCCTCGTGGCAAACTATGCGAGCGTGCATCATCTCGATCAAAGCGTCGCTGAGCCTTTCGGCGGGCACTGATCCGGCAGCCTCCTGCTCCTCGATGATAAACAGGATCTGCAGATCGCGCGCCGCGCATCCGCGCGTGAACGAGCCTGCCCACGCTCCATCGACCATAAGGCCAAGACCGACAACGGCAACAACCCATGCGCTCAAGCGCTTCAAGAACATTTTTTTCATGGCAGCCTCCGCAAGCATCAAGATCAAACGACTTCCGTTGGAGCGGCTCGTGGCGGCCGGCGCTACGGCTGGCCGCCAGCTGCCCGAGATCAATTTCCCACGTCGCGCAAAAGCATCGAGCGGATGGTCGGGTCGGGGTCCGAGCCGACGTACTTGCCGCGGACGTCGTACACGTCATGCGCGGGATTGGTGCTGTAGTTCTTCGGCGCGGCGACTGCGCCAGCGGCGGTGCCGACGACAACGGCGAGTGCGAGTACGGTCTTGGTGAACATGGTCAGGTCTCCGGTTGGCTGTGTGTCACACCTCATCGGGTGTGTGCGCATCTAAACCGCTGAACCCACGCCGATGAATCAGCCGGATGTACCGCGACATCTCACGTCTCGAGGCGCCAAAGCGTCGCGTCAGGAGAAATAAGGTTGAAAAATCAAGCGGTTTGCATCTTGAGGACTGCCGGTAGCGGGGGGCACATAGGTCCCGGTGGTCAAGTATCAGGACCAGCCCCTTACATCATGGCGGGTCCATCATTGCACACGTTCGACGACCGCACCTGACTGCTAGTGGAGCGGATTTGACATTCGCTGCCCACCTATCGCGGGCTCGCGAAGCGAATGTCAAATCCAAAGCTCCACTGGAAACCTATATTTGCTAGTGGTCCTTTGATTCTAACATTCGCAAGAGAGCCCGCCGAGAAGGGATGCGAATGTTAGAATCGGACCACTAGCACTTGATCGATCACGCCAGGTCGAGATGGACTTCGAGCCAGAGGCGCACACTTGATTTCCGGGTGGAAACCTGGAGGGGCGCGTTCCCAACCCAATCAGAGCAAGCCATTCCTTGCGCGCGCGAATCAACGTCTCAGACACTCCGAACTTTTTTCATCGGCGTGTGGTGCGTGCTTTCAGCTACGGTACTGGACTATTGACATACATCCGTTCAGTGCTTGCACACACTGCAACAAGATACCGCAGGCGTTACTAATTTACCTTCGCGACGGACCACGCGAAGCGATTGGTACTATTTGCACAGAAATTCGCACCGTTAATCTTGCCCCATCGCATCACCGCGCGCATCGTGAATGTACCGTCATCGAAGCGCGGTCGCTTCGAGTGGAAGTGTGCGGTCTAATTTCAAAATAGACCAGAAGTAAAATACTACAGTTGCCGACAAGTCGCCGTTGAATTTCGGTGGCCCGTTGCTGCCGAAGCCGTGTTTGATTCCAGTTGCTTTGAGTAGTGGGACGGGTTCCTCGGGAAGCTATCAAAGCAGACGGTAGGATCATGCACGGCGAGGTCGCGGGCCCAGAGCGGTCCTGGCCACTTTCGTATGGCTCAATCGAAGCAATCGTGTGCGCGGTGGACGTTCTGCTGATCATCATGGTCAGCGTGGCCACGGGCGCAACCTATGCGCAATTCAACCAAGGTGATGTTGATCTCGCGCGATACGTATCGACTGCCATTCCGGCAAGTGCCGTCTTCGTTCTGCTCTTTCGAAGGCGGGGTCTTTTTGATCCAAGCTCACTGGTGAATTGGAGTTTGCAGGCCCGTAATATCGCGACTTTATGGATGGTAACATTTCTCGTCCTCGCGGGCGTGGCGTTCGCCCTTAAGATCGGTACGGATTTTTCGCGGGGCGCGGTTCTGTTGTTTGCCGTTGCGAGCCCGGCCGCGCTGATCGTCCATCATGGTCTTTGGCGGGCAGTCATCGAAGCTGGTCGTCGGAGAGGAAGGTTTCGAGGTTGCAAGAGTATTTTGATCTGCATGCACGAATGTGCCGAGGCGGCCCGGATCGCTCAACGACATACTCGGGACCTGGAGCTCCACGGGTTCAGGATTGACCGAATCTACCAGCTGAGCGCAGATATTTTGCCGCAAGAGCTCATCGAACAAGTCGCGGAGTTTGCGCGAGGATCCGAAGTCGAGGAAATCTTCGTTGCCGCCGACTTGCGGCGCTGGCGAGACATTCCAGGTTTGGTCCGGCCACTTGCTGAGCTCCCTCTGCCGTTGACGCTGCTTCCTGACGAGGGCACTGCGGCTCTATTTAGGATGACCTCTCGCCAATTCGGCAGCTCAGTTGGCGTTGAGTTTCAGCGCGCTCCCTTAAATCTATCCGAGCGAGTCGTTAAGCGGCTGTTAGATATCGTGCTTGGCGTCAGCGGGATTGTGCTACTCATGCCGATGTTTGTCATTATCGCGATTGCGATCAAGCTTGACTCGCCGGGCGACGCGCTGTTCAGACAAACAAGACGCGGCTTTAATAGCCGGAGATTCAAGATCTTTAAGTTTCGCACAATGACAGATCTCGAGGACGGCCCGACGATAAGGCAGGCGGTGCGAGGTGACCGGCGCATCACGCGGATTGGCGCGTGGCTGCGAAGGACGAGCATCGATGAGTTGCCGCAGCTTTTCAATGTTGTCAGTGGGGAGATGTCGCTGGTTGGACCACGGCCACACGCCGCGGCCCACGATGATTATTATGCCGAGCAGATCAGCCACTATGCCTTCCGACATCATATGAAGCCCGGGATCACCGGTTGGGCACAAATCCGTGGCTATCGCGGTGAGACACCAACTGTTCAGTCCATGAAAGAGCGGGTCGAGCACGATATTTGGTACATAGATAATTGGAGCGTCACGTTGGATGTGCGGATTGTTCTTTTGACAGCTCTGGAAGTCGTTCGGGGGCGAAATGCGTATTAGTCAGGCCGCATACTCATAAACGAGTTGGGAGTGATCGACCCTGTCATTGAAGCGACGCGTTACCACGCTACTGTCAAGGTGCGGTAGCCGGAAATGCCAACCGTGGAGCTCGGGCAAATGAGCGATATCCAATCTGTAACTCAGTCGACCACACGAGTACGACAATCGAAATTTACGCCTGAAAAAATTCAACAGATCATCAATCTCGTCGAGCGAGGCAAGTCAAGGGACGAGATCGCGGAACTTGTTGGCGTGACTACGGGTACGCTGCAGGTAGTGTGTTCAAGGCTCGGAATAAGCCTGCGCCGTAGATTGTTGGAGGTTGGGACGGGCAAGGTGGAGCGTAGACCATCTCGCTCCAGCGTCGCAGTTCGCAGCGTTCCACCGCACGAACTTGGTGTGGCGGCGAAGTCGCCCGAGAACGGCGAGGAAATCGGACCAACAGCAAAGGCGCAATCCACTAAAAGCGAAAACTCAGTAGCACCCCAAAGCCATAACGTGAGCAAGACTGACGACGCAGCCGGAGTTCTTGCCATATGCATGAACTACAAGGGTCAGAAACGGATGATTGAAATGCCACTCGGTGCTGAGATGCTCAAAAAAGTCGCGTTTGAGGCTGAGTTCCGGGACATGCGGATCACTGAGCTACTGGTCAGAATTATTTCGCAAGTCGCTGAGAAGGATCTGTTCGGTCTCGTGCTTGAGGATCAGCCATCCAGCAGCCACGGAAGGCTTCGCTTGGTGAGCGTCCCGCAGCCATAGCGCTATGACTGCGGATCAATGAGCATTTGCCATAGCCAACGCCATTTGGACCTCGGGAAACACTATTCGTAATCGCGCCGGGTGGTTGGGTCGTCCGGCTTTGGTCCTAATTAAGACTGGACGGCGAATGGTGATCAGAGCCAATGGACTCGCGTGCACAGCCGCTCGTCAAGGCAACGTGCTGAATAAATTTTAGGGACGCTGCGCTCGGACGGAAACGATAGGTCCACGTTCTCTCTGTTCATTTGCATGTCATGGGAATTCCGCTACGGAGATACCTTTGTCGCGATGATGCAATGGACAAGCGGCATCAATCCACAAGCATGTGACGTCTCACGTTGGCAAGTTCGAGCGAACCACTTTATGTGTCGACCACGTGCAAGCTGGATTCAAAACGCAAATGTCGTCTTGCATGGTGAACCCGATACACAAGCACATAGCGTTGCGGCCTCTTGCCCTCGTGGGGCTGGCCCTATTGATCTCGGCTGGGGATCACGCGACTGCTGCCAGCGCACGGAGCAAACGTCCCGTCCAGTTCGTCGAGTCGCGTAGCGGTGGCGATCCGATCATGGCCATCGTTTCGCTGCGGAACCAACGGATAACAGTCTACGACGCCGACGGCTGGATCTTGCGAGCGACGGTATCAAGTGGTCACAACGGACGTGCGACGCCTGCCGGCATCTTCAGCGTTCTCCAGAAGCGCAGCGGGCAATACTCGAACCTGTGCCTCGCCTGGTCGGGCATCGCGCTGCAGGGCGGAGGCCTGCCCGGATATCCGCCCTCCTATGGCTGCGTGCGGACACCCTTCGCATCCGCTGCACGTCTGTTCGATGCGAACCGGCTGGTCATGCGGGTGATCGTGGCGCCGGGCGATGTAGCGCCCGTTGAGATCGCTCACCCAACTCTGCTCCCGTCGAAGTCGGAAGCAAGCGGCTTGGCTGCCGCCCGCGCCGCCCAGGCGGTTGAGACGGCCAACAAGGCGAATCAGGCGAGGCTCGCCGCGGTGACCGCTTCCCGGGAGGCCGCACCGTTGATGATGCCCGTGCGCTTGGCTGAGACTTTGAGGCTCAGAGCTGAGAGGCAATTGGTGGCCGCAGAGGCGAGGCTCGCCTTCGCAATCTCGGCCGAGGCAAAGGCGCAGGCAGAGGAAGCCAAGACGAAGGCCCTCGACAGGATCGTCGAGCTGCAGGCGCAATGGGCCGCCGCCAAGGCCGACTTGCAACCGAAGCTTGATGCTGTCGCGCGGGCGCGTGCAGCGGCTGCGTCAGCAGAGGCCATGCGGGTTGCAGCAGCTCAGGCGGCGCAAGCCGCTGCGCGCAATCTTGAGCCAATATCGATGTTCATCAGCCGCAGGACCCAGCGCCTTTATGTTCGGCAGGCCTATCAGCCAATCTGGGAGAGCCCGGTCACGATCCTGGACGCCAATCGTCCCGTGGGCACGCATGTCTTCACGGCCATGGAGCGGACCAATGGTGACGCCGCCATGCGCTGGAGTGCTGTCACGCTGGACGACGGACGTCCGCGCGCCGGCGTGGTCGAGTTACAAGGCCGGCCGCGCGGACGTGCTGGCCAAGCCATCGAGCCGACCTCGACGGACTCGGACAGCGCGAAAAACGCGCTCGATCGAATTGTCATTCCGCAGGACACCTTGGATCGCATCGCCGGGATGCTGTCGCCGCGATCCACTTTGATCATCTCCGACGAGGAGTTGAGCGGTGAGGCCGGCAACGATACGGAGTTCGTGGTCGTCCTAAACGGTGAGCCGCGGGGTGGCGTCAAGTCGCGGCGACGCGGTTCCGGGATCTAATCAATCCGTGACGAGTCCCGTCCGCCGACCTGCCGCCCGCGAGGCGGGGCTCGCAAACTCCGCTAAGCGCCATTGGGTGCCGTCGCGTTTGAATCCCGAGCTTTGACCAACGCTCGCTTGGTTACCTATTGCCGAGCTGCTCCTCAACGCACGCAGCGAAGATCGAGAATCCTATGAGGATAGCGGCGACCGCTAAAAGAAATCCGCTCGCCGGAAGATCAAGGCTCCAGTCGAATATGCCGGTAGCCTCATGGATTGCTGGAGGTTCATCAAGACCTGCAAGGGCGAGCACTCTTGAAATCGGAAATGAACTCCACTCGTCGGTCAAGATCCATGCTCCTGCTTGCCAGCTGAGAATAATCGCAGCCAGGACCAACGTTAAGAACGCGCAAGCAAGCGCCGCGACTTTCAGAAATGTTGCCGCGAAAGCTGTCTTCGCGTCAAAGTTGGCCGCTTCCCGAGCGGAAAAAAACACCATCATTGACTCCGTCGGCACTTCTGAAAATGGCGCGGCCGCCTCCTTGACGCCGAAAACAATCGAATACCAAAGCGGACGTGTTGTGAGCAGTTCCGTCCTATTCTTGGGATTTGCTCAAGATTCTCGAATCGCTGGTACTATGTTCATGAGCAGCATACATTTTGGTTTACACGGCGGGAACCAAATACCGTACATATGTGGATTACTTCTCATATGCGGGTGACTTGGCCGCCTAGCTCCCTGTGGGTTACCCCTCCAGCGTTCTGGCCGCTCAACGATGTCTGAACGTGCTAACCTTGCTAGAACGCATTCACCACCCCAATGACGTCTAGGGCAGTCAATTCACCAGAGACCTGGATCATAAAGACAGCGCAGGACGCGCCTGGGTTCCGTGAAAGCGGTCAGCACCCGAGAAGCATTATCAAAATACCATAAAAAATATTATTCGTGAGAAGAGCCACAGCAAAACACCGGTCCATAGCATCGTGGCTGAGATCGCAAACGCGATGACAAGCCCCGGCCATAGCGGACGGCGAGGCATCTCATCTGCTACCGGGCCGGCTTCAAGTGTTTGGCTGCGATCGCGAGCTGTAATGTCCATGGGCAATTTAGCGCCGCGCGACGAAACTACCGATCGGTATGAGTTGAACGCCTCTATTCAAAATGGAATTGTTCAACGTCCGAATCGCCTAGGCGGTACTCTCACACAAGATCCGCCAGAACGAAATTGTAATTTGATTGGACAATCACTTATCGAGAGGGCAGCCGATGTAATTTCTGCACGGTGTTGCTGTTGCGCCTCACTGTCGTACCAAGCGTAGGCATATGCTTAGAGATAGCCCAGCAATGCTCACAATATGTCCACTTTGGCCCGCATGATGGGTCAAGGGGACCGTATAGAGCCTCCATTCACGCGGATAGTTATGATCGCCTCGATGGCACCGTTCCTGAAGATCGTGGCGCGTATTTCGGCGATCGGAACCTTTATTTTGGCGGGGCTGATTCTAGGCTGGCAAGTCACATCGTGGATTCTGACGGACGAGTGGGATCCCTTTCCGATCTCAAGAGCGCTTTCCCTCGCACATATTGAGCGTACAGCGATCTATGTGACCGCAAGCGTATCTGACCGTCCGCCGCCCTCGTTAGACTTCCAAACGATATATGACTGGTTTCTCGATCTTCCGGCAGGCGGATTTCTATTGGCAGTAGCCGCAGTGCTTTTAGGTTTCTCAATTATTGGGGCGTCTATAGAGAAGCAATTTGCCACAACGGACAAATAGTCCGACGTTTGCTGCCAAGTCAGCAGTGTGGCCGCTTGTTTGCATTTACGATTTCGGGCCCGAATTGGCGTCGGCTGAACAGCACCCCTGAAGCGCCCTAATCGACCAAGCCACTAGTCCGAGATTGACCTAGCCGAGCGCCTTGGCCGGTGCTGGGTTCACTTCTTCCAGGCACGCGGGCCCTACAGCTCCAGTTCAGGATTCGACATCGGCTTCGCGAAGTTCCCTGTCAAAGCCTTCAATTATTTGAGCGGCCGCCTACGCTTCGTCGGCGGCTTCTGCGGGATTAAGATACGTCTAAGCAGGAGAATTGCGCCTAAGGTCATCAAAACTCCAATTATGTCCCGAATCCCCTCCATCATTCTCACCTCCTAGTGGTTCGTCGGCGGTTAAAGGCCAATTTATCTGCCTTCAAATGAGCATGTGGGCCCCTTCTTCGGTTCCTGACACCTGGATGTCTCTGTCCGGAATGTTGCCGTTGACTGTCCAAGACACCGTCTAACGAGTACCGGGTACCGAGTTTTTGAACTTTGGAAAGTAACACATTTTGTCGAAGCACAGCCGGTGGCCAGAGAGCTCGGAAGACGGGGGCCTTGAAAATATTGAAAATTTTGGCTTCGTTCTGCCAAAAACGGTCCCGGCTAAGGGTGATACGCTTGTTAATTATGCTGAGTGCATACCACAGACATCAGGAGGTATCGTTCGTTTTAGGATCGCTTTAATATCCCTGACCGATTGGTTCCTCCGTTTTCTTCCGCGTTGAGATCGCCGGCATACGTCGGTCGCGGTACGAAAGAGCGCGCCGCTCATACCGATCAAGTCGCAGCAGCTGGTTGGTGTACTCATCAGAGCTAGTATCAGGACCGCTCGAATTGATCGGCAAAGGTTCTTGTGAAGCTTGTGCGATCACCTCCATCTTAAATCGTCGCACTCGCGCGAGCGTTACCGAGCACTGAGCGATCGTCGTTAGCTGTTCGGAGTCGGCGCAATCGCTTGCGTCGCCTATCATGGCAGCGGCAACTCGAGCCACCGCACTCTTGAAGGACGGATCGACCAATGTGCAGGCAGCAAAACCGTGCTTGAGCGCATTTCTACGCGAGCGTTGTTTTCCGTTTGGGGTGCGGGGGCCAGTGCTGCGTAGCGCGTTGCGCCGATTGGCGGCAATTTTTGCTTCGGACGTCATGTTCTATCTCCATTTTGAAGACGGAGAGCTGACGAGGGGCTCTCGCGAGGGACGTAACCCTGGTCTTGATTACGTCCCCCGACGACGAGCGCTAGTTGCGGGTAGCGCCGTTCGATGTTGTTACAACAGCTTTGTCGATGAGCTCGTCCGAGACCTTGTGCAAGCGCTGCGCGAGGACCTCGCGACGGCGCTCGATCTCCCGCAACGTCCGAATGCGACGCGATTCCGCCGACGCAATCAGCTTGTCAACCGCGCCATATTGCGGGATGAGGTAAATCAGGAGCCGGGCGGAGTCAGTTTCATTGTCGGGTACGCGGATCGGCTTTTGGTCTTCTCCAAGCACGGTCGCATACTTCTCCTGGTTCTCGTGCCATTCCTGGCGGCGGACTTCGACGAACAGCGTCTTCATCCGCCGAAGCTGCATGATCTCCCACGAATGATCGGCAAGGTCCTTGGCCCAGAGCCATTCGGCGGGATCCGCAGGCTTCACGAGCTCCGCGAACTTCTCCAAGATGGCTTCGTAGCCGTCTTTATCTTCTCCTGCCATTAGTGGCGGTTCTCCAAACACAACAGCACATCCTGCGGGATGAGCGACTGTCTGTTACGATTGAGGGTGCTCGACATGGTCGGGCTCCTTTGCTGGCGCTCGACCATGTAAAGGTCGGCGCGTAGTTGGGGGGATTTTACTCTGTACATACCGGCATCGCCGGACGCCTGGCCGCTCGCGTTTGGCGAGCTGCGCACGATCATCATCGTGGTTTTATTGGTGGTGGGTCATCGCCCCACCGTCCTGGCCAGTGAATGCCGACACAGGAGGCAATCTGCCCACCACGCTTGCCGGTTACGCCCTTGTTTACAATGAAATCCCTGACGGCATCGCCGCAGAGAGGGCTGGGTCATCGGGTACTTCGCCACACATTCGCGCTTCTTTGCACCGCAAATTAAATCGCTGTCCGGACCTAAGCTATTGCCAAATTGAGCCAACGCCAAGCGCGAGACGGCTGGCAGCGCGCCAGCGCCCGCTGCTAGAACGAATTGTCTACGAGAGAGTTTCATGACGTTTCCTTCTATGAAATGCAACAAATTCAACGGCCGCGCACTGTTGCGCTTGCAGCTAACCAAATTGCAGTGTTTGGAAGTGCTCGCCTGCCGATGGCACAAACGCTGCTATGAAATGAAAAGGATTCGGCACGCCCCTGCCAGCTCAATTACCACGACACCTCAGCTCGGGAGTGCGTGGAAAGGTGGTATGTCGGCTGTTGGCCATCGCTGCCGAGAAGGAATGTCCCCTCTCACGACGGGTTCTATGAGTAAAGCAGATATTCAGTGGAAGTCGCCGAAACGACGCGGACAACCCTTGACGGTCATCAATTAGCGATCGCATCGGCGTAGAATGCTCGATCCGGTATGCGGAAAGAACGACGATGAGACCACGCGCGGGCTTCGGCCAGAGCAGCGCCGGCCTCGCTTGGATGGATGCACGGTTCGTAGCAGTGCCCGTTGTCGGAGCGGCGCAAGGCTCCGGCCATGTGATTGAAAATCGGGCGGACATCGACAAATGAGAATGCCGCTGCATTGGACAGCTCTTCTCCTCGGCGTCTTGGCAGTGGCGCCCTTCGCTGCGGAAGCAGCCCTGCGACTCTATGTGAGCTACGTCACCAAACGCGATCAGCTGTTCCGCTCCGATGCGCAAACGGGATGGAGCAATGCGCCCAATCTCCTGACGACGCGGATCAATGCGGCCGGCGAAGAGTGGAGCATCAGAACTGATCAGAACGGCCAACGGCTCATTGCGCAAAATCCTCGCGCCAGACGCAGGATTTTGATCCTCGGCAACTCGTTGTCTTTCGGCGAAGGCATAGACATCAAAGATCGCTTCGACGTCAAAATGCTTTCCTCCCTGCCTGGCACGCGCGTCATAAACACCGGCACCATGGGCTACGGAACCGACCAGGAGTACGTGGCTTTCCGAAATTGGAAACACCTTTTGGAGTCGGGCGATACCGTCTTGATCGTGCTCAATCAGAGCGATTACTTCGATGTATTGAGACGGCGTTTCTTCGGTCGAGCAAAGCCCTACTTCGAGAAGGTGGACGGCTCGTATGTTCTTCGCCCGCCGTCCATCGGCCTGTGGGAACGCTGGAGCGACTGGTCCCTCGTGGCCTCGGTCGTCGCAAGATTGATCGAGCCGACGGCTCCCGAGAGCTTGGATCCCAGTCAATCGATCGAGATCATCCGCTTCATCCTCGGTCGAATTCGCGAAGAAGTGCCGCGCGGCGTGAGAGTGGTCTTGGCCCATCAAGGCACCCGCGATTTCCTCGGACCGAAGCTCGGCCTTTCCTCGACGATCTTTTGCCAATTTGCGGATGTCTGCATCGATCTCGACGACGCGCTGGCCGCCGATCCGGTTCATCTTCTTCCCGACGGTCATTGGAGCGCGTCGGGCCACGCGGCCGTAGCACAGGCCCTCTTGAAGGCGCTTCGCGATTGACGCCGTGGCCCGCCCGCGTGCTTGGTCTGGAATATCTGGCGAATTGCGGGATTTGGCGACGCAGACTTATGGAACCGAGAGTCCGCCTTCAAACAACTCACTAGTCTAGTTTGTCCGGCTTTCATTGAAACAGAGAGGCGATCGGCCGTACCGGTCCGATTCCGGGACGCCACTTCCATTCTGGGATATTGCCGGATGCACCCCTTTAAGGCCCGTTTTGCGCTCGCTTAATTCCGCTCTGCGTTCACCGATGCGGGGGCGCACTCAGCTTCTTAAGCGCGCAGGACGCGCACCGTGCGATCACGATATAGGGCAGGATAAAGAATAGGCCGAAGAACACGAACAGACCCCCGAGCACAACACTCGCCACTGCCCGGAAAACGTATCTGATTCCGGTGCCGATCCGTTCGACCGTGTCGCAGATGAATACGTCTGCTGGGGTACGAGATCGAGGCGGCAGCAGGTCCGCGCGCTCCCATGCCTCGGCTTCCAGGCGCCGCCGCTCCTCATAGCCCATAGCCATGACACAGCCCCCAATGTTGGTATTTTCATACCTCACAACCAGGGCTGGGCACAGGCTATGGAATTCTATCCACCAGAAAAACTTAGGTCGCTCGATCCGCCGCTAGCGGGCCGTGCGGGAGTGGCCACCTTGCGCCGGCCGACAACACGCACATTGCCGAGTATGATTGGACAAATGTCGCCCGTCGCTACACGACAACTTACGGCAAGACCATTCGGCGAGCGGTTCAATGATCCCGAGGAAACGAGATGAAGCATACGAGGACAGTCGCGATTCCGGCTCACTGACCAGCCGATTGCGGCATGTCTACTGGATCGGCGGCGCCATCGGCGCCGGCAGGTCCACGATCGCGCGCCGCTGGCCGACAAGCATGGCCTTCGGCTGTGTTCGACGGACGCCGCGATGCGCGACCATGTCCATCGATGGCTGCCGGAGGAATGTCCGAGCCTGACCGAGTTCCTGAAGATGAAGTGCCTCGGGTTTTTGCAAATGTTCGGTCGTCATCGGGTTGGCGCGCGGCGCGACCAAAAGGACCAAACTCGCGCGAGCACATGTTCCGGGCGCGCCTATTGAGCGGCTTTGCTCGCGCTCGGTCAGGAAGCCCGCTTCAGTGGCGGTCGGACTGGCGTGAGTATTTGATTTATTCTGTCATGCCACGCATCAGCGAATGTCGGCCCTTGTCCGATACAGTAGGCACCGCTTTCGTTATCTGTAGTCGAGATGATCCATTTGTCGTTCCCGCAAACAATGGTCACCGAGAAGCTGCTGAGATCCCGGCCCCGTAAGAGTTCGAGAAGCTGAGTTTCGGCGTCGTGTATCAACTCGGCAGATATCGCCATTGGTCCCCCCTCGATGTGGCACCCCAATTCGGCTATGGCCGCATCTCATTTGGAGAAATTTAAGGCACGATCGGTCCTCGGTAAGAGAAGACCTTCAAGGAGAGATGCAAAGCGCTAGCCGTCCGACAATCGGATTTGCAGATCTGTTCTCTGACATCGGCTCCTGCACATTGGCTTGACGCCGATACGGCCATACAGGCTGCTGGCCAGTAGGCAACAACTGATAATGCGAGCTTGGGTCTGGTCGGGATGACTGGACCCGCACCACGCGCTCGTGAAGCAGACGTTGCGCCTCCTGCGAACATGGCGTGAGGCTGCTGATCGAGCCGCACGCCACTCGCCGAGATCATCAGGTCGGCCGTTAACGCGGGTATCTGCGCCCCTGTCATGCACGCTCCGCCGATTTCATCTGGGAAGCTGGCAGATCTAGCGGGCGATCAATTGCGGTCTACCGACTGTCGCCGGTGCCGTCGCTCGTCCCCCGGATTTTTGATGATTCGACTTTCAATGCGACCTTCGAACGTCCGCTAGTGTTTTTGGGCAGAGGACTGTGCTTCGCCCCGCTTCGAAATTGAAATCGTTTTGGGCTGCTAAGCTTGACCATTGAGAGAGGGACTCGCCAGCATTTGCTTCATTGCCCTGGCGTGGATGAGGCGCTTGACGGCACGGTCGATCATGGCGTCGAGGCGCTTCCGTTGGTCGTCCCTTAGTCGCTCGGCCGCCAGAAAGTGGCGCTGGCGGCACGGCTTTAAGCGACAGCGGCCTGGCCCCCGGCGTCCAGGCGTGTCGAGGTGCCGGCGGATTGAGCGGCGTGAGATGCCGCGCTCGCACACCGACGCTCAATTTGTTGACCGTCCAAAATCACCTAGGCGCTACAGTCCTGCTCCAACCAAGAACGGCGGTAGGATCAGGCTCCGGCATGGTGTCGGCTTGCCGTTCTGCGTCCTCGCACACCAATGGTACAGTTGCCTACGGCGTGGCGATGTAACTCCACACATCCGCCTCGTTGACCCTGATTGAGGTGCCCGCCAGATGGAGCAATCGCGGAAAGGCAACGCCTTTGTTGGCAGGCCGATTGAGCGCATCGAGGATCTGCGGTTGCTGCGCGGGCGCGGTCAATATGTCGGCGACCTTGCGCCTGATGGCGCGTTGCACGCGGTGGTCCTGCGCAGCGGCGTCGCCCACGGGCGGATCCGGCGCATCGACGCCTCCGTGCGCGCGCGCGGCCGGGGGTGCATGCGGTCATCACCGCGCAGCGACATTGCGCAGGCGCCGGCGCCGATCCCGGTGATCCCGATGCGGCAGGAGCCAACGCCGCAGCTCAAGCCATACGAGCAGCCGGTCATCGCTCACGGAAAGGTCCGCTATGTCGGCGAGCCGCTGGCCCTCGTGGTGGCCGAGAGCGCCGCGCATCGCCGAGGACGCGCTCGATCATATCGACGTTGACATCGAGCCGCTTGCGGCGGTCGCCGGATCGCGACATGGCGCGCGCCGGACCGAAAGCATCCTGTTCGATGCGACCGGAACCAATCTCGGCCATAACCGTAACGGCGGTCCGCGGCGATGCGGACGCTGCTTTCAAGAATGCGCCCTACACTCGGCGCGAGCGCTTCAAGGTGCAGCGGCATGCAGCCGTGCCGATGGAGCCGCGCGGACTTCTGGCGCGAATGGGACGCGATCGACCAGCGGATGACGTTGTCGGGCGCCGCCAAGGTGCCGTTCAACAATCGGCGGATCTTGGCCAAGATGCTGGCACTGCCGGAAACCTCCGTTCGCCTCGTCGAATGCGATGTCGGTGGCGGATTTGGCGCGCGCGGGGAGTTCTATCCGGAGGACTTTCTCATTCCCTTTGCGGCGCGGCTCCTGGACCGGCCGGTGAAATGGACCGAGGACCGGCGCGAAAATCTGCTCGCCACCAATCACGCGCGCGATGCCGAATGCGAGCTTGAGATTGCCTGCACGCGCGACGGCCGCATTCTCGCCCTGCGCGGCCAAGCCTTTACCGACGTCGGCGCCTATTTGCGCACGGTCGGAGCGACCGCCTCGCGCAACATTGCACAGGTCATGTCAGGTCCCTACCGCATTCCCGATATCCGGATCGACGTGTCGTTGCTCGTGACCAACAAGACGCCGTCCGGAACGTACCGGGCACCCGGCCGCTATGAGGCCGACTTCTTTCGCGAGCGGCTGTTCGACATCGTGGCGCGCGATCTGAAAATCGATCGCGTGGAGTTTCGCCGGCGCAACCTGATCGCCGAAGCGGACATGCCCTATCGGCTCGCCAAGATCGTCAATCTCGACATCGAAACCGAATGCGACAGCGGCGACTATCAGATCACGCTCGACCGATGCCTGAAGGAAATCGACTGGACCGAGACGCTCAAGCTTCAGGGCCGTCTGATCGATGGCTGCTATCACGGCGTCGCGGTCGGCTGCTATCTCGAAGGCGGCGCGTCGGGCCCCAAGGAGACGGCGCGGCTCGCGCTTGAAGCCGATGGTTCAGTGTCGGTCTATGTCGGCTCGTCGTCGGTCGGCCAGGGTCTGGAGACGGTCTTCGCGCAGATCGCGGCGGACGCGCTTGAAATTCCGATGGATCGCATCAGGGGAGTTTTTCACGGCTCGACCGACTATGTCAGCGAAGGCGTTGGCTCCTTCAGCTCGCGCTCGGTCGTGATGGGCGGTTCCGCGATCATGGTCGCGGCCGAGCGGCTGCGGGATGCGATCAAGGGCAGCCGCAGCGGAGCGCTTGGGCTGCGCCAAGGAAGACGTGACGATCGAGGACGCAGACGTCGTCGGGCCCGGGCCGGGCGTCGCTTGCCCTTGCGCGAGTTCGCAGGGATGTCGGCAGAGGGTGTGTTTGCCAGCAACAAGCGCACCTACAGCTATGGCGCGCATGCCGCGCATGTCGCGGTCGATCCGAAGACCGGTCATGTGCGGCTCATCGACTATGTGGCGGTCGAAGATGTCGGCCGCATCATCAATCCGCTGACGCTGCACGGCCAATGCGTCGGCGCGGTCGTGCAGGGTCTCGGCGGCGCGTTTCTCGAGCACTTCATCTATGACGAGCAGGGTCAGTTGCTGACCGGCTCGCTCGCCGATTACATGATGCCGACGGCAAGCGATTTTCCGAATATTCGCGCGGTTGCGCTCGAGGACAAGCCGTCGCCGAACAATCCACTTGGGCGCCAAAGGCGCTGGCGAAGGCGGCGTCATTCCGGTCGGCGGCGTGATCGCGAACGCGGTTGCGGCCGCGCTTGCGCCGCTCGGTGTCGAGCCGCGTGATCTTCCGCTCTCGCCGGAGCGGGTGTGGCAGCTCATCAATACAGCCAAGAATGCAGCTTAACATCGTCGATTATATCGTCGAGTTGACCGATTGAGCAGCGCGATGTTAGCTAACGACGCGCTCTCGCCGAATTGCCGTTCGAAGGGAATGCGTTCATGAAAATGCCGCCCTTCGACTACGCGTGTCCGGCGACGCTTCCCGAGGCGATCGCTTTGTTGGCCGCGCATGATGGCGACGCCAAGGTGCTGGCCGGCGGGCAGAGCCTGGTGCCGATCCTGGCCTTCCGGCTGGCGGCACCCAAGCTGCTCGTTGATCTGCGCAAGCTCACTGATCTGCGGACCATCAAGATCACCCAGGACGGCGTCGCGCTCGGCGCCATGGTGCGCTGGTGCGACATCGAAAGCGACAAACGCTTGCGCACGGCGCATCCGCTTCTGGTCGCCGCGGTCGCACACGTGGCGCACTACCAGATCCGCAATCGCGGCACCGTCGGTGGCAGCATCGCTCATGCCGATCCGGCGGCCGAAATGCCGGGCATTGCGATCGACCTGCGAGGCAGAGATGGTGGTGATGGGCAAGGGAGGCCTGCGCACCATCACGGCCGCGGACTTCTTCCAAGGCGCGCTCACGACCGCGCTCAAGGCCGACGAGATCATCGTTGAAATTCGCCTGCCGGCGTGGCCGGCCGGGCGGCGCTGGGGCTTCCAGGAATTCGCGCGGCGCCGTGGCGATTTTGCGCTTGCCGCAGCAGCCCTGTTCTACGACATCGGACGCGGCCGGCAAGGCGAGCAATGCCCATGTCGGCGTGATCGGCGTCGCCGACCGGCCGCTGCGGCTGCCGAGCGTCGAGGCCGTGCTCAACGGAGCGGCCGTCGATGCTGCCACGATCGCCAAGGCCGAAGCGGCGACGATCGCGGCCGTCAATCCCGGACAGCGACATTCATGCCAGCGGCGCCTACCGCAAGGCGCTTGCCGGCACCATGGTCGAACGCGCGCTCAAGATGGCGGCAGAGCAGAACTCCATGAAGGTTCGCTTCGAGGTCAACGGTCGCGAGGTCGAAGTTGCGGTCGAACCGCGTCTGACGCTCGCCGATTGCCTGCGCCATCATCTGCGGCTGACCGGCACGCATGTCGGCTGCGAGCACGGGGTTTGCGGTGCCTGCACGGTGCTCGTCGATGGCAAGGCTGTGCGCAGCTGTCTGATGCTGGCGGTGCAGGCCGAGGGCAGCAAAGTCGTCACCGTCGAAGGGCTGTCGAACGATGAGGGCCTCACGCCGCTGCAGGCGAGCTTCCGCAAGCACCATGCTCTTCAATGCGGCTTCTGCACGCCCGGCATGATCACGACCGCACATGCGCTGCTCAGCGAAGAGCCTGATTGCGACGCCGACCGCGTGCGCGACGTGCTCTCGGGAAATCTCTGCCGCTGCACCGGCTATGTGTCGATCGTCGAGGCCGTGCTCGATGCGCGCGCCGCCTACAAAGGCAGTGCCGAATGAAGAACACATTCATCGGCACGCCGATGGAGCGGCGCGAAGACCTGCGCTTCCTGCGCGGACGCGGCGAATATGTCGACGATCTCAAGGTCGAGGGCCTGCTCTATGCGGTGATCTTGCGCAGCTCTGTTGCCCATGGCCGCATCGCTTCGCTTGATACGTCGGCGGCGCTGAAGTGTCCCGGCGTGCATGCGGTGATCACCGCCAAGGACATGCCGGGCGGCGTGCCGATCATACCGATGCGGCTCCAGCCGCTGCCGGAATTCAAGCCCTACGAGCAGCCGGTGCTGGCGCATGACAAGGTGCGTTACGTCGGCGAGCCCGTGGCGGTCGTGCTGGCGGAGAGCGTTGCGATTGGGCGAGGATGCGCTCGAGGCGATCGGGCTCGACATCGAGCCCTTGCCGGCAATCCCCGATCACGCGACCGCTGCACAGAACAGATCGCTTCTGTTCGAAGCCACCGGCACCAACTGCTCGCTGGTTTTTCACGCGCGCAAAGGTGACGCCGATGCGGCCTTCCGAGACGCGCCCTATACGCGACGGGAGCGCTTCTCGACCGGGCGGCACTATGGGCTCACGATGGAGCCGCGCGGCGTCTTGGCACAGTGGAATGCCGAAACGGGCCGGCTCACGATATTCGGTGCCGCCAAGGTGCCGTTCTTCAACCGGCGCATCCTCGCAAAGCAGATCGGGCTCCCCGAAACCGCAATCGACATGATCGAGAACGACGTCGGCGGCGGCTACGGCGCGCGCGGCGAGTTCTATCCGGAAGACTTCCTCATTCCCTTTGCGGCGCGCCACATCAACCGGCCGGTGAAATGGACCGAGGACCGGCGCGAAAATCTCATGGCCATGAACCACGCGCGCGAGGCGGCGGCCGATATCGAGATCGCCTGCACGCGCGATGGCACGATCCTGGCGCTGCGCGGCGACGTCCATAACGACATGGGCGCCTATATGCGCACCAATGGAGCGGTTGGCGCCCGCAATGTCTGCCAGTTTCTGGCCGGGCCCTATCGGGTGCCGCACGTCAAGCTCGACTCGCACCTTTGGATGACCAACAAGACACCGGTCGGCACCTATCGCGGGCCGGGCCGCTTCGAGTTCGAATTTCTTCCTGGAGCGGCTGATCGACATGGTTGCGGCTGATCTCGGCATCGACCGCGTGGAATTTCGCCGGCGCAATCTCGTCACACAGGCCGAGCAGCCCTATCCGATTGCGCATGTGCAGCCGACCGACGCCAAGGACCAGTACGACAGCGGCGAGTACGGAGCTGCGTTCGAGCAATGCCTCAAGGAAATCGGCTGGCACGAGAAGGCGAAGCTCTGCGGCCGATTGATCGATGGCCGCTATCATGGTCTCGGCGTTTCCTGTTTCATCGAGGGCGGCGCTGCCGGCCCGAAGGAAACGGCACGGCTCGAGATCAACGATGACGGGACATTTTCGGTCTATCTCGGCACCACCTCCGTGGGCCAAGGCGTCGAGACGATCTTCGCGCAGATCGCCGCTGACGCGCTCGAAGTGCCGATCGATCGCATCCGCCACGTCCACCACGGATCGACCCACTACGTGAGCGAGGGCTTCGGAGCCTATCATTCGCGCTCGACCGTCATGGGAGGGTCGGCGCTTCTCGATGCGACCAAGAATTTGAACGCTGCCATCCGCGCGGCAGGAGCAAAACGATTGGGATGCGATGCGTCCGCGATTGCGATCGAGGGGGACAAGGTGTCTTCCTCCGATGGCCGCTCGTTTCCGCTCAGCGAGCTCGCCGGCCTGACCGCCGAAGGCACGTTCCACAATCACCACCACACTTACAGCTACGGCACACATGCGGCGTATGTCGCAGTCGACCCCAAGCTCGGCCAGATCGAGATCATCGACTATGTCGTGGTTCAGGATGTGGGCCGCGCCGTCAATCCGCTCACGCTAAAGGGCCAGGTGATCGGTGCTGTGGTGCAGGGGCTCGGCGGCGCCTGCCTCGAGCATCTGCAGTATGACGATGAGGGCCAGTTCCTCACGGGGTCGCTCGCCGATTATCTCTTGCCGACCGCTACGGACTTTCCAAACCTGCGCTGCGTGATCACGGAAGACTATCCGTCGCCGAACAATCCGCTGGGTGCCAAGGGCGCAGGCGAGGGCGGCATCATCGCCGCCGGTGGCGCGCTTGCCAATGCGGTGGCTCATGCCTTGGCTCCATTCGGCGCCGAGCCGCGCACGCTTCCCCTGACGCCGAGCAAGGTCTGGGAGCTCGTTGGTCACAAGGAGGCTTAGCACCGGGCTCGGGCTGCTGCATTGCGCGCGCTCAGGATGCCCAAGCCATGGAACGCGCCATGGGAATGGCACGCGCCATGGAAAACGCGTAGGATGGCTGTGCCGGAGTGAGCGCAAGGAACGCGTAGCCCTGCGTCTATGCGAGGGCTGTGTTCGGAGGCCTCGACATGGACTGTCGCATTCTCGCTTTTGCAGTTACTGCCGTTGGATTGAACCTTTCACAAATTGCCTCGGCCGCCGACTGGCCGACCAAGCCGGTGCGGATCATTTCGCCGACCAGTCCTGGCGGTGTATCCGATACGTTCGCGCGGATGCTGGCGGAGGGTTTTGCCGACATGTTCGGCCAGCGTTTCTATGTCGAAAACCGCGTCGGTGCCGGCGGCCTGATCGGCGTTGCTGCGGCGGCCAATGCGGAACCGGACGGCTCGACCCTCGTGATCTCCGGGATCGCCTATACGGTCATCGCACCGGCTGCATCGCCCAATCCCGGTTTCCATCCGATGCGCGATCTCACCCACATCGCCTATCTCGGGGGGCCGCCCATCGTCTTCGTCGTCAATCCTTCGATCGGCGTGCGCTCACTCGCCGATCTTGCCGAATACGCGCGACGCACCGGCACCTTGAACTATGGATCGCCGGGTGTCGGAACGCTTGGCCATTTCATCGCCGAGCGGTTTTCGCGCGAAGCCAGGGTTCCGATGCAGCACATTCCAAACCGTGGCGGGTCGACCGCGATGATGGATCTCGTTGCCGGCACCGTGGGACTGGTGTCGACCGCCTGGAGCTCGGCGCTTGGTCAGATCCGGGGCGGCCAGGTCATTCCGATCGCGGTCTCATCGGAGGCGCGGTTGGCCGAGGCGCCGCAGGTCCCGACGCTCAAGGAGCTCGGCTATCCAAACCTCGCCACCTCGACCTGGTTTGGTCTCTCTGGACCCGCCAAGATGCCGCGCGACGTCGTCGAGAAGGTCAATCAGGCTGTGTCCGAGGTGCTCCGCCGCCCAGCCGTGCGCGAGCGGATCCAACGCGACGCGATCGAGACCAGGACGATGAGCTCCGAGGAATACACTGCCTTCATGGAAAGCGAATTGCAGTCCTGGGGACCATTGGCCAAGCAGTTGGCGCCGCAGAATTGAACAGAGCTGGCGCTGAACGGATTTCATCATTGCGAGCACTGATACGTCTTCGCACTGGCGGTGCTTTCTCCGTTTGATGGTCGAAAGTGGGTTGGACATTGACAGATGAGAATGCCTCTACAGTGGGTAGCCCTGCTCGTCGGTGTCTTGGCATTGGCGCCCGTCGCTGCGGAAGCAGCCCTGCGACTCTATGTGAGCTACGTCACCAAACGTGATCGGTTGTTCCGGTCTGATGCGCAGACGGGCTGGAGCAATGCCCCCAATCTGCTGACGACGCGGATCAATGCAGCCGGCGAAAAGTGGACCATCAGAACTGATCAGAACGGCCAACGGCTTATTACGCAAGATCCTCGTGCCAGACGCAAGATCTTAATCCTCGGCGACTCGCTGTCTTTCGGTGAAGGCGTGGACGTCAAAGATCGGTTCGACGTCAAAATGCTTTCCTCTCTCCCTGGCACGCAGATCATCAACACCGGCACTATGGGCTATGGAACCGACCAGGAGTACATGGCTTTCCAAAATTGGAAGCGCCTTTTGGAGCCGGGCGATACCGTCTTGATCGTGCTCAATCAGAGCGACTACTTCGATGTGTTGAGACGGCGTTTCTTCGGTCGAGCAAAGCCCTACGTCGAGAAGGCGGATGGCCCATATGTGCTTCGCCCGCCGTCCATTGGCCTGTGGGAGCGCTGGAGCAACTGGTCTCTCGTCGCCGTGCTCATCGCACGATTGATCGAGCCGACGGGTCCCGAGAGCTTGGATCCCAGTCAATCGATCGAGATCATCCGCTTCATCCTCGGGCGAATTCGCGAAGAAGTGCCGCGAGACGTGAGAATCGTGCTGGCCCATCAAGGCAGCCGCGATTTCCTTGGACCGAAGCTCGGCCTTTCCTCGACGATCTTCTGCGAATTTGCGGACGCATGCGTCGACCTCGACGATGCGTTGACCGGCGATCCGCTTCATCTTCTTCCCGACGGTCATTGGAGCGCGTCGGGCCACACGGCCGTAGCACAGGTCCTCTTGAAGGCGCTTCGCGATTGATCCGTGGCCGCGCCCACGTGCTTGGTAGAGTTCTCGATTGATCACGCTGTCTCCGAGGGAGCATACAGGAGCACCTGCGCGGAACTTCAAAAAAATTTCGCTCCTTGCAGAACCAATCCCTCGTCTCGGCCCGACTAATGCCTAGGCCAGACGGCGTGTGATCGCGCGTTGTCTTGCCGGTCCAGGACGCCAAGAGGCAGTCGTGCAGATCAATCAGATCATTTATTTTGTGGCCTTGAGTGAAGAACGAAACTTCACGCGCGCTGCCAAGCGTTGTCGCATCTCTCAGCCCTCCCTAACAAACGCAATCAAAGCGCTGGAGGACGAACTAGGTGACGCGCTTTTCACGCGAAAACCGAAGCTAGAGCTTTCAACTTTTGGGCTGGCGATGAAGCCACATCTCAAGCGCATCGTCCTCGCATTCAATCGCGCACTCGTGGTCGCCAACGGTCATCGAGGCGGTCGACTGCCAAGCCGGGCTTGTGATGGGCAATTTGGCGTCGAGTTCATTGACGGGCATCGCGGCGGGCATGGTTTGCACCTGCGACCGCGGCCAAAACCCAGAGCAGGCAAGGGTGTTTCGCGACAGTTGCCCAACGGGTGAACCGATTTCGGGATCTCGCTTCATCCGAGGCTGCTGACGGCGCTGACCGTGCTGACGGAAGGCCGCGTATTCGGATCATTCTGCTGCCCGCGCGTCCTTCACGCTGAAAGGCAATGTCAATGCCCGCGGGGCTCTGAAACGCAGTTTGGAGTTGATCGTTCCGGTTACCCCGTTCTGACGAACTCAGAGGAGCCTAACAACCGGAAGGTCTTCTCTTACTCTCCGACCGGATCGACGCCCTAAATTTTCCCCATTGAGGTGCGGCCATAACCGAATCAATTGTAAAGGTGCGTCACCAATGGAGGAGATCAATGACGATATCTGCCGAGTTGGTACAAGACGCCGAAACTCAGCTTCTCGAATTTGCACGTGGCCAGGGCAGCAGCATCTTCTCGCTAACAATCGTTTGCGCGAATGACAAATGGATAGTCTCGACTACAGACAACGAAAGCGGCGCCTATTGTATCGGAGAGGGTGCGACGTTTGCTGAAGCATGGCACGCCCGAGAAAATCAAATGCTCACCCGCGGTCGATCGTCGTTGAAGCGGGCTTCGTGACCAGGCAGTGAGACAAGCGGAGCCGGCTGATCCGTGTTCTACGGGCGGACTATCTCGTCAGCGCGGCCGGCCTCCCTGATGCCGCCCCGGAAGGATCAGCCGCCGCGGACTTGCGATCATTTCAACCATATCGACATTCGAAATGGCATAATTCCACCAGCGCGAAGCTCTGCGGAACCATTCCCAATCGGAAATCGTTGGCTCCGAAATGGAGAACGGCATGCTTCTCGATCTCCCAGGCGCCAGGAGGGATCGCCTTCTCTTCATATGTCAAGCAACAGTACGCGCACTCATAATACTCATACCTACCGTGAGCTGTTCAGGGCCTGGTGCTGATATGCCACCCCCGAGTGTTGGAATTATCGAGCTGATTTCAGGTGGCGTGACCGACGTACCGAAGCAGCAGTTGGTTCAACAAGACGGAGCGCACCCGAAGGTTCGAAAGGGGCAGCCCAAAGCCTCCGCGTCGCCCAAAGTCGCGACGGAGCATGCGCCGAAAGTGACCAAACGATCTGTTCCGCGTCCCGCTTCGAAAAAGGCGGACACGCCACCACGGCTCGATGCTCAAAGAGAGGAGCAGCTCTACCAGGAATTTCTGGATTGGCAGAGCCGCCAAAAAGACCTGCCGTGAGGGCTGACGCTTACGCTAAATCCTGCAGGTCTGATGGCGGATTACAAAAAGCAGCTTTGTGGGAGGGGCAGTCGGAGGGATGTGACCCGTGCGACGAACGACACCAAGGCAAAGAGAACTACGCGCCATTATGCGGGCGGCAATTGCCGAGGAGCTTCGGGAGCTGTACCGCGTCCAGCAAGACGAGCCTTTACTAGAGCGGTTCACGAACTTACTGCGGCAACTGGACTTGAGAAAGGATACAGCAAGTCTAGGGGAAGCCACATCGAAGCCCAAAGGTGACGTGAACTAAAGCACCTCGCGCCTAAGTCGCGGCGGAGCGCGTCGAAAAGCGTGGCCGCTTGTTCGCCGCAATCAGTTTCGCCTGCCTTGGCTGCTTCTGTGAATAAGCATCATCCCCATCACCGATGTATCCCTTTGCCGAGCTCCCTCTTCAAAGAGCGTCCGAGCTCGTCTAGCTTTTGACGGGATTCTCCAATTTGCTTTTCGTTCTCCTCTCTGGACGCGTTCGCTCGGACACGCGCGTCTCTCGCCTCTCGCTGCAAGTGAGCGAGTAAAGGTTGCGGCAGGTCGTGCATTGTCACCTCCCATTCGGCTAAGCATGACAAAGGTTGCCGCCCGCGATTATTACATGAGGATAACTAGTTATTACGCGGGATGGCTCTCGATCGAAACTCTCGCTGATGCCAATGCTCGGCACCCAAAGCTTTACGACCCTTATCGGTGATCAGATAATGCGCCACGTGCATGCTCATCGGCCGACTTACGACATAGCCGACTTCCACGAGGCGTTTTAGTCCCTCTCGGCGACTTGGCGCAGCAATGGTGCGGCCCCGCTCTCCGGCCGCCACGAGTTCTTTCAGATATTTGACCTCTTCCGTCGTCAAGATGATCGGCATTGGGAATCGGACGCGGAAAATGCTTAACTAAGATGTTATTGAGCCCAGCGGGGGCGGTCTTCCTTTCGCTTTCTGTGACCATGCGAGAACGAGTCTCTGCTCTTGGGCCAACTCAGCGCACCGGATCCACCTTTCGGCCATGCGCCTCCATACCTTCTTGCTCTCTGGATCGCGTGAAAATTTCGCCATGCTCTCACACTCAGCGGCGTGCCGTATAAATTCCTCTCTGGGAACCATCGATCATCTCCCGTGAATGCCAACTTTAAGGACGCGCACCTCTTCCACGTACACAGCCGCCGACCTTCGATTTGCCCGACGCCGTCTTGCGGATCGGAACGAGGCGAGGAGCTAGCTCCACGCGCTGGCCGTCTGGCAATTCCACGTAGCGATGCGTCAATATTGAACCCTGAATTCTCCCATGCCTTTCTATGACGTACTTTGAGCCGGCAGGAAGGTGCGAGGGCAGCTGCATCGGCTTAGGCATTGGAACTCTCCTTCTCGGTTCTGTGGACGCGTAGCCAGCCAACGCGGCGCCTTCGCTTCGGTTCGCCCTTCCGTGCCACTTATCCCCACAATCCACCGCCTGCGCGATGTTTACTGACGCGTCGTCTCACTTACACAGTAAAGCCTCACCGCAATCCCATCGTAGTCGCATTCCTGTGGTCTGGCCGCGTGCGTTCGTGGATGACACCGCGTGCGGGTCGGTTTGGAGTGGCGGTACTGAGCAGCATATAAGGGAAATTCGAGAGCCCCCGGCGGCGTACCTCGGGATTCCAATTTCAGGGCAGGAGCTCCTGAATGTGCTTGGC